>NZ_CP063397.1:200000-2600000 GCF_021729845.1 Rhizobium sp. SL42 | reverse complement strand
TGGCACACGATACGACGCCTGCTTGATTGGCCCAAAACTGGCCCGATCGTGGCGGTCATCCATCCGGACGACCAATCGCTGTTCGATGCCGTTCGCAGCCAGTTTCCAGCCGAAGCGCCGCTATATTGCGTAACGGGTGGCGCAACGCGACAAATCTCGGTGCAGAAGGGCCTGAAAGCGATTGAGCCGCACGGCATCAGCCATGTGCTCATCCATGACGGCGTCCGTCCTTTTGTCGATCTTGCTCTGCTGGAGAGAATCGAGGCTGGCTTCAATCAGGGCTTGGCTGCGATGCTCCCAGCGCTGGCGATTGCCGACACGGTAAAGCGTGGCGCAAGCGGCCTAGTGACAGACACCATTCCCAGGGCCGGCCTTTTCACGGCCCAGACGCCGCAGGCGTTCGAATTTTCAGCCATCCTGAACGCGCACGACCGCGCCGCCGAAATGGCCAGCACCGAATTCACCGACGACGCCTCGATTGCGGAATGGGCCGGACTGCCGGTGACGCTGATCGAGGGCTCTGTCGACAACGTCAAGCTTACCTTACAGAAGGACATCACCATGGCGGATGAGAAACTTGCGGGCAGCGCGCTTCCCGACGTGCGCACCGGCAATGGCTATGATGTGCACCAACTCGAGGCCGGCGATGGCGTGACGCTGTGCGGCATCTTCCTGCCGCATGACCAGAGCTTGAAGGGGCATTCCGACGCCGACGTCGCCCTGCACGCCCTGACCGACGCCTTGCTTGCGACATGCGGAGCGGGCGATATTGGCGACCATTTTCCGCCATCGGATCCTCAGTGGCGCGGTGCGGCCTCGCGTATTTTTGTCGAGCATGCCGTCAAGATCATCCGCCAGGCCGGCGGCACCATCATGAACGCAGATATTTCGCTTATTGCCGAAGCGCCTAAGATCGGGCCTCGCCGGCAAGAGATGCGCGAAAAGCTGGCTGACATGCTCGGGATCTCGCTCGATCGCTGCTCGGTCAAGGCAACAACCAACGAGACAATCGGCTTTGTCGGTCGGCGCGAAGGGATTGCCGCCATTGCAACGGCGACCGTCGTGTTTCAAAGCACGTCCGCATGAGCCTGTTTCCAGCCGGAACGGCCAGGCTTGCCGAAGAGATCATTGCACTTTACCGGACGCGTGGCTGGATGGTGGCAACCGCTGAATCCTGTACCGGCGGACTGATTGCCGGAGCCCTGACCGATGTGTCCGGTTCCTCCGCGGTGGTAGATCGTGGCTTTGTCACCTATACGAATGACGCCAAGATGGACCTGATCGGCGTGACGCCGGCAACACTTGAAATGTTTGGCGCAGTGTCGCGCGAAACCGCGCTGCAGATGGCGCATGGCGCGCTTTACCGTTCACGGGCAGATGTCGCCGTCGCCGTGACCGGTATTGCCGGACCCGGTGGCGGAACGACAGACAAGCCGGTCGGGCTGGTTCATCTGGCGTTAAAGAGCCGGTCGGGTCTCATGCTGCATCGGGAAATGCACTATGGCGACATCGGTCGCGACGGAGTAAGGCTGGCGACCGTGCAGACAGCGCTGGAACTGTTGATGAAAGCCGCTCAGACGGCGGCATAGATCTTGTCGGCACGTGTCTCGAAGGCTTCGGCGAACATGCGGAAGGCGCGATCGAACATCGATCCCATCAGGGCGCCGAGGATGCGGTTCTTGAACTCGTAGTCGATGAAGAAATTGACCGCACAACCGCCCTCACCCGTCTCTTCGAACCGCCAGCGATTGTCGAGATACTTGAACGGCCCCTCGATATATTTGACGTCGATGACATGCTCGGCTGGATTGAGCAGAACCTGGGTGGTGAAGGTTTCGCGGATCGCCTTGTAGCCCACGGTCATGTCGGCGATCAGCAATTCCTTGCCATCGCGTTCACGGCGCGAACGGATGACAAGCGCTTCGCAGAGCGGCAGAAATTCCGGATAACGCTCCACATCGGCGACGAGATCGTACATCCGATCGGGAGAATGCGTGACAAGGCGGCGGGTTTCAAACTGTGGCATGGAGCCGACTTAAGCAGGCGCGCCGACAAGATCAAGCAGGCGGCGCATGTCTTTGCGGGATTTCAGCAGCAGTACACCTATGTTGGGACCGTGCAGGTCCAGTTCGCCAGCGATGCGCGGGGCGGATCTATCGATGAGGTGACACGCTTTCGGAGAGCGGCGAGCCTAGGCTTACCGTCTTAATCTGGAGCGGACACTGCATCTGCTGGCAGGCAATCCAAAACTCGCCGGACAGCGGTTGGAAATCACGCCGCCAATCCGCGTTTACCCCGTTCGTGCGCATTTGATCGCTTAGCAAGACTTGACGGATCACGACATTCTCGTGATCCGCATATGCCATGGCCACGAAGATTGGCAGGCAATACGCGACAGATCAGCCCCGCGCCGCTTGCGCCTTCTCGCGATTGGCCTTCAGCCGAGCGAAGTCGTCGCCAGCGTGGTGCGAGGATCGGGTGAGTGGGCTCGACGACACCATCAGGAAGCCCTTGGCATAGGCCACGGTCTCGTAGGACTTGAATTCGTCCGGCGTGACGAAGCTCATCACCTTGTGGTGCTTGCGGGTCGGCTGCAGATACTGGCCGATGGTGAGGAAGTCGACATCGGCGGTGCGCAGGTCGTCCATAAGCTGCAGCACTTCGTTGCGCTCCTCGCCTAGGCCGACCATGATGCCGGACTTGGTGAACATGGTCGGGTCGAGTTCCTTGACCCGCTGCAGCAGACGCACCGAATGGAAATAGCGGGCGCCCGGTCGAACGGTCAGATAGTTGCCCGGAACGGTTTCCATGTTGTGATTGAAGACGTCCGGCTTTGCGGCGACGACACGCTCCAGGGCACCCGGCTTCTTCAGGAAGTCCGGCGTCAGGATCTCGATCGTCGTTTCCGGCGATGCTTCGCGGATCGCCCAGATCACCTTTTCGAAATGCTCGGCGCCGCCGTCTTCCAGATCGTCGCGGTCAACCGAAGTAATGACCACATGTGACAGACCCATCTGCTTGACGGCCTTGGCGACATTTTCGGGCTCGGCCATATCGAGGGCATTCGGCTTGCCGGTCGCGACATTGCAGAAGGCGCAGGCACGCGTACAGATCTCGCCCATGATCATGAAGGTCGCGTGCTTCTTGTCCCAGCACTCGCCGATATTCGGGCAACCGGCTTCCTCGCAGACGGTGACGAGCTTGTGGCTGCGCACCAGCTCACGCGTCTCATGGTAGCCCTTCGATGTCGGGGCCTTGACGCGGATCCATTCCGGCTTGCGCATCACTTCCGTATCCGGCCGGTGGGCCTTTTCCGGATGGCGCACGCGCTTTTCGTCGGCGAGATTGGTCCTGTCGAGGATCGTGACCATTATGGTAACCTGTCCTGGCCGCTCAGCGTGGCGGCAGTAGAGAAATTAGCGCCGCACAAGCTTGGCGACGAAGAGAAGAAGGCTTGCGCCGACAAAGCTGGTGATCAGGTAGCCGAGCCAGTCGCCTTCGACGAAGATGCCGAGGCGGCGGAAGATGGCGGCGGCAACCGCTGCACCGACAATGCCGATGATGATGTTCATGAATATGCCGAAACGCATGTCCATGAGCTTGCCGGCGAGCCAGCCGGCCAAACCGCCGACGACAATGGTCAGGAACCAGCCAATTTCAAAACCCATCGTCCACTCCTCTGTCTCCAATTCGCCGTCTATATAGGCGGCGAGACCCTTCGTCACAACAGTCGCGCGGTTGCGGGCCTCAGGCGTTGAGAACCCTGCCGTAAGCGTCGAGCACACTTTCCTTCATCGTTTCCGAAATGGTCGGATGCGGGAAGATCGTGTGCATCAGTTCTTCCTCGGTGGTTTCGAGGTTCATGGCGACGACGAAGCCCTGGATCAGTTCGGTCACTTCAGCGCCGACCATGTGCGCTCCGAGCAGTTCGCCGGTCTTCTTGTCGAAGATCGTCTTGACCAGACCCTGGTCCTCGCCGAGCGCGATCGCCTTGCCGTTGCCGGCAAACGGGAAGCGACCGACGCGGATGTCACGGCCCTCGGCCTTGGCCTTGGCTTCCGTCATGCCGACAGAGGCGACCTGCGGATTGCAGTAGGTGCAGCCCGGGATCTTCAACTTGTCCATCGGATGCACGTTCGGCAGGCCGGCAATCTTCTCGATGCAGATGACGGCTTCATGCTCGGCCTTGTGGGCCAGCATCGGCGGGCCGGCAACGTCGCCGATCGCGTAGACGCCAGGCACGTTGGTCTTGCCGTAGCCATCGATGACGATGCAACCACGATCGGTCTTGATGCCCAAGGTTTCAAGGCCGAGGTTTTCGATATTGCCCTGAACGCCGACAGCCGAAATCATCCGGTCAGCGGTGATCTTCTCGACAGAGCCGTCCTTCTTCTCGACATGCGCGGTGATGCTGTCGGCACCCTTCTCGACCTTGGAAACCTTGGCGTCGAGAATGATCTTCATGCCCTGCTTGTCGAACTGTTTCTTGGCGAAATTCGAGATCTCGATGTCTTCCACCGGCATGACCTGGCTCATCAGTTCGACGACGGTCACATCCACGCCCATGGTGCGGTAGAAGGAGGCGAATTCGATACCGATCGCGCCCGAGCCCATGACCAGCAGCGACTTCGGCATGGCTTCCGGCTTCATCGCGTCGAAATAGGTCCAGATCAGCTTGCCGTCCGGCTCGATGCCAGGCAGCGCGCGCGGACGCGCGCCAGTGGCAATGACGATGTGCTTGGCCGTGTAGGTACCCTCGGCCAACGTGTTCTTCGGGAGCGGCGCCTGCGGCTGGACGATCGGCTTTGCGGTCTTGGATACGACCACCTCACCCGGCTTGGTCAGCTTGGCCTCGCCCCAGATGATATCGACCTTGTTCTTCTTGAACAGGAACCCAACGCCGGCATTCATGCGCTCGGCAATGCCGCGCGAACGGGCAACGATCGCCTTCAGGTCCGGCTTGATCGAGCCCTCCAGCGTCAGGCCGAAGCTCTTGGCGTGCTGGGCGGCATGCAGGACGTCGGCCGACCGCAGCAAAGCCTTGGTCGGGATACAGCCCCAGTTCGAGCAGATGCCGGCCAGGTGCTCGCGCTCGACCACTGCGACCTTCATGCCGAGCTGTGCGGCACGGATCGCCGCGATATAGCCACCGGGGCCGGAACCGATAATGATGACGTCATAAGCATTCGACATGGGTGCTTCCACTCCTTGGTTATCAGAGCCTCCGGTTACATTGGCACCGAAGGTTCAAGCGGGACTGGAAGCACATCCCGTCTTATGTGGCGGGTTTCTCGGCTTCCGGTTCATGACGAACCAGCATCCCGTAGATTTCATCCTTGAGCTGCATCCGCTTCTTGCGAAGTTCGACAATGTGGAAGTCGTCAGCAGGCTCGATATTGGTCTCGGCGCGATGGATGGTCCCGTTGACCTGATGATAGGTCTCGAACAGCCTGGCAAAATGTCCATCCGTTTCCTTCAGATGACGCATCAGCCCGACGTGTTCCGGAAATTCCGCCGCCAGTTCGTGCGGTGTGTTCGACATGTGCCCGTCTCCTCTTCTAAGGTCTACGGCAACACCCTAAGCACGGCGCACAATCACTCCTTGATTTTGATCAACGGTGCCGGCCTTTGTCGCTCCGGCACCCTTTGGCATAGTCCAGTCTATATCCCGAGCATCATACGAGCGATCGGTTCAAGCCCGCGACCGATCGCACAGGTATTTTCCGCATCGAGATGAATGCCATCCAACGGCGATGTTTTCGCCACAGAACCGGCATCGAAGAAACCGCAACCCGCCTCGTCCGCGAGATCGCGGTAGAGGCTCGCAAGCATCTGCGATTCCTCCAGTCCACCCTTGAACATGGCAGCAAAATGCACATTGGCCGTATGGCAAATCGGCGGCGGCGAGACGAGCAGGATGTCAGGCCCGTCATAGCCGAAACCCCAGTCATGATGGCGGATCTGCTTGACCAGGCGATCGATGCCCTTGGTGGCCGCAATCGCTGAACCACCGATGCCACGCTTCATGTCGTTGGTGCCGAGCAGCAGGATGACGAGATCCAGCGGCTTGTGGGTTTCGAGGATGCTCGGCAGCAGCTTGACGCCATTGCGCTCGCAATCGGCGAGATGGTCGTCATAGGCGGTGGTGCGGCCGTTCAGGCCCTCGGCAATCACCCTGACACCGTGTCCGAGCGCCTTTTGCAAGACGCTCGTCCAACGGTCCTCGTAGGCATGACGACCCGGATTGACCGGATCGTATCCCCAGGTCAGGCTATCGCCAAAGCAAAGAACGGATTTCATGCACCCGCTCCTTTGTCAGACCAGCATGCCCATAGGATTTTCGATGTAGCGCTTGAAGGCACCGAGCAGTTCGGCACCGAGCGCTCCATCGACGCAGCGATGGTCGGTCGACAGTGTCACGGTCATGACGTTGGCGATCTTCATCTCGCCGTTCTTGACCACGACGCGCTCCTCGCCGGCACCGACTGCCAGAATGGTGGCATGCGGCGGGTTGACGACAGCGGAGAAGCTTTTCACGCCCATCATGCCCATGTTGGACACGGCTGTCGTGCCACCCTGGTATTCTTCGGGCTTCAGCTTGCGGTCCTTGGCGCGCTTGCCGAGGTCCTTCATCTCGGTCGAGATGGCCGAAAGCGTCTTCAGCTCGGCGCTGCGGATGATCGGCGTGATCAGGCCACCCGGGATCGACACGGCAACGCCGACATCGGCGTGCTTGTGCTTGACCATGGCGCTTTCCGTCCAGGACACGTTGGCATCCGGCACGTCGCGCAGGGCAAGCGCCAAGGCCTTGATGACCATGTCATTGACCGAGAGCTTGTAGGCCGGCGCGCTATCCTTGCGAGGTGCGGCATCGTTCAGCTGGGCACGCAAGGCAAGCAGGGTGTCGAGCTCGCAATCCACGGAGACGTAGAAATGCGGGATCGTCTGCTTGGATTCGACCAGGCGCTTGGCGATCGTCTTGCGCATGCCGTCATGCGGCACCAGCTCGTAGGAGCCTTCGGCGAAGTTCTTGAGAACAGCCTCGTCCGATGCACCCTTTGCCAGAACGGGTGCCGGCGCGGCAGCAGCCGGAGCAGCCTTGGCGCTACCGGTGGTGACAGCCTTCTCGACATCGCTCTTGACGACGCGGCCCTTCGGGCCGGAACCGGCAACAGCCGACAGGTCGAGGCCTGCCTCCCTGGCGAGGCGACGCGCCAGCGGCGATGCGAAGATGCGGTCGCCCGACTGTGCAACAGCGGGTGCAGCAGCAGCAACGGGTGCCGGTGCCGCGGCAGCAGCCGGAGCCGGAGTGGCGGCCGGTGCAGGAGCGGCAGGAGGTGCTTCAGCCTTGGCCGGCGCGGCAGAACCGCCGCCGGCTGCGGCGGCAGCAACATCCTCGCCGTCGGCGGCGAGGATGGCGATCACGGCATTGACCTTCACGGCTTCGGTGCCGGCCGGAACGACCAGCTTGGCGACGACGCCTTCATCCACGGCTTCCACTTCCATGGTCGCCTTGTCGGTCTCGATCTCGGCGATGACATCGCCGGACTTGACGGTGTCGCCTTCCTTGACCAGCCACTTGGCCAGATTGCCCTCTTCCATTGTCGGAGAGAGCGCCGGCATGGTGATATTGATCGGCATGACCCTAGCCTCCCCTTACTTGTAGCAGACGGTTTTGACGGCCTGAACCACTTCGCCGACATTCGGCAGAGCGAGCTTTTCGAGATTGGCCGCGTAAGGCATCGGAACGTCCTTGCCGGCGATCGTCAGGATCGGCGCATCGAGATAGTCGAAGGCCTGCTGCATGACGCGGGTGGCGATTTCGGTGCCGACGGAACCCTGCGGGTAACCTTCCTCGACGGTAACCAGACGGCCCGTCTTCTTCACCGATTCAATCACGGTCGGAAGATCCATCGGACGGATGGTGCGCAAGTCGATCAGCTCTACGTCGATGCCTTCCTTGGCCAGTTCCTCGACCGCCTTGACGGCATAGGTCATGCCGATACCGAAGGAGACAATCGTCGCGTCCTTGCCGGTCTTGTGGATGCGCGCCTTGCCGATCGGCAGGACGAAGTCATCCATCTTCGGCACTTCGAACGAATGACCGTAGAGGATTTCGTTCTCGAGGAAGATGATCGGGTTCGGGTCGCGGATGGCTGCCTTCAGCAGGCCCTTCGCATCAGCAGCCGTGTACGGCATGATGACTTTCAGACCCGGGATCTGACTGTACCAGGCCGCATAGTCCTGGCTGTGCTGGGCGCCGACGCGGGCAGCCGCACCATTGGGACCGCGGAACACGATCGGCGCGCCCATCTGGCCACCGGACATGTAAAGCGTCTTGGCGGCCGAATTGATGATCTGGTCGATCGCCTGCATGGCGAAGTTGAAGGTCATGAACTCAACGATCGGACGCAGGCCGGTCATCGCCGCACCGACGCCGACGCCGGCAAAGCCATGCTCGGTGATCGGGGTATCGACGACGCGCTTGGCGCCGAATTCGGCGAGCAACCCTTGCGTGATCTTGTAGGCGCCCTGATACTCGGCGACTTCCTCACCCATGATGAAGACATCGGGGTTGGCGCGCATTTCTTCCGCCATGGCTTCGCGCAGCGCTTCACGCACCGTCATCGTCACCATTTCGGTGCCGGCCGGAATATCCGGATCGGCGGCAATCTGCGTGACCGGAGCGGCCGGCACGGGCGCCGATGCGGCACTTGCTGCCGGAGCGGCAACTGGTGCAGCCTCAGCCGGTGCGGCAGCCTTCGGGGCCGGGGCAGCGTCGGCGCTTTCACCATCCTGTAACAGGACCGCGATCGGCGTATTGACCTTGACGTTCTCGGTGCCGGCAGCAATCAGCAGCTTGCCGAGCACGCCTTCATCGACGGCTTCCACTTCCATGGTCGCCTTGTCTGTCTCGATCTCGGCGATCACGTCGCCGGACTTGACGGTGTCGCCTTCCTGCTTGATCCACTTGGAAAGCGTGCCTTCTTCCATCGTCGGAGAAAGGGCGGGCATCAAAATTTCGATCGGCATGGGTTCCCTCCCCGATTACAGAAGAATGTCGGTGTAGAGCTCGGATACATCCGGCTCCGGATCGGCCTGGGCGAAATCGGCACTGTCGGCGACGATGTCGCGAACGTCCTTGTCGATCGCCTTCAGCTGATCTTCGTTGGCCCAGCCCTTTTCGAGAAGGCGAGCCTTCACCTGCTCGATCGGATCCTGCTCCGAGCGCATCTTCTGCACTTCTTCCTTGGAACGATACTTGGCCGGGTCCGACATCGAGTGACCACGATAGCGATAGGTCAGCATTTCGAGGATGATCGGACCCTTGCCGGAACGGCAATGTTCAAGCGCATCGTCGGCCGCAGCCTTGACCGCGCGCACGTCCATGCCGTCGACCTGGACGCCCGGAATACCGAAGCCGGAGCCGCGCAGGGAGTAGTTCGATTGCGCCGTCGCGCGGGCGGTCGAGGTGCCCATGGCGTAACGGTTGTTCTCGACGATATAAATGATGGGCAGCTTCCAGAGAGCGGCCATGTTGAAGCTCTCGTAGACCTGGCCCTGGTTGGCAGCGCCGTCGCCGAAATACGCAACCGCTACGTTGTCATTGCCACGATACTTGTTGGCGAAGGCGAGGCCGGTGCCGAGCGAGACCTGCGCGCCGACGATGCCGTGACCACCATAGAAATGCTTCTCTTTCGAGAACATGTGCATGGAGCCGCCCTTGCCCTTGGACAGGCCGCTGCGGCGACCAGTCAACTCGGCCATGACGCCGCGAGCGCTAAGGCCGGCAGCCAGCATGTGACCGTGGTCGCGATAGGCGGTGATGACCTGGTCACCTTCCTTCTGCGCCATCTGCATGCCGACAACGACAGCTTCCTGACCGATATAGAGGTGACAGAAACCGCCGATGAAACCCATGCCGTAAAGCTGGCCGGCCTTCTCTTCGAAACGGCGGATCAGAAGCATCTCGCGATAGGCGTGAAGCTCTTCATCGGCACCAAACTCGGGCATATTCTTTCCGGTGAATTCCTTGCCGGCAACTTTTGCAGTCGTTTTCCGGCTGGAAGCAGTCGCGGATTTTCGCGGCGCCATTCATCCCTCCCATGGGTTATGCATGCTCTATCGTTGAATGCAGGATATGCAAGAAAAGGCGCGGCGGCAATGCTAGAAATGCATAGCTTGCATTCCACACAAGTATTTGTAATTTCTTGCAGAATTACAATTAACCTGATTTCAGTTAATTAGAAATAGGTATTGAAGATGACGATTTCGTCCGGCCGAGACATGTTCAACTGATAGCGCGCCTTCTCGTCAATGATATCCTCATCCAGCGAGCCGTCGCTCAACAATCCGACCTCTTTTTCAAGGCTCGTACGCTGGGCAACCAACACAGCAAGCTCAGCGCTGCGCGCCAGGCGCTGTCGCTCGAACTCCTGCGCTGCGCGCAGGCCGTAATCGCCATGGAGGGAATGATAACCGAAGTAGGAGAGGAATGCGATGGTCACGGCAGGAAGAATGAGACGACCGAATTTCTTCTTTTTATGATGCCTGGTCCACATGCCGACAACGCCCTGATACGCAAAACTTTTCGCCAAGTTAGCGCTGATGTCTTAACCGATCATTGACCGCGATTGGCAAGCAATAAAAAACCTGCGCCACGGGTATGGCGCAGGTTCACCGATGGGTATCGAAAGCGGTATCAGCCGCGCAGGATGGACGTGCCTGCGTAACGGGCCTGCGGGCCAAGCGCTTCCTCGATGCGGATCAGCTGGTTGTACTTTGCGGTACGATCCGAACGGGCAAGCGAGCCGGTCTTGATCTGACCGCAGTTGGTGGCAACCGCGAGATCGGCGATCGTGGAGTCCTCAGTCTCACCCGAACGGTGCGACATGACGGCCGTGTAGGCAGCGCGGTTTGCGGTCGAAACAGCATCGAGCGTCTCCGAGAGCGAGCCGATCTGGTTGACCTTGACGAGGATGGAGTTGGCAACGCCCATCTTGATGCCGTCGCGCAGGCGCGAGGAATTGGTGACGAAGAGATCGTCGCCGACGAGCTGGACCTTGGCACCGATCTTGTCGGTCAGGGACTTCCAGCCTTCCCAGTCGTCTTCCGCCATACCGTCTTCGATCGAGAAGATCGGGTATTTGCCGGCGAGTTCGGCCAGGTAGTCGGCCATCGCCTCCGGCTCGAGCGTGCGGCCTTCGCCTTCGAGAACATATTTGCCGTCCTTGAAGAACTCGGTCGAGGCGCAGTCGAGAGCGATATGCATGTCTTCGCCCGGACGATAGCCGGCCTTTTCGATCGACTTCATGATGAAGTCGAGGGCAGCCGGCGCGGAGGCCAGACCCGGAGCGAAGCCGCCTTCATCGCCAACGTTGGTGTTGTGACCATCGGCTGCGAGCTGCTTCTTCAGCGTGTGGAAGACTTCCGAACCCATGCGAACGGCGTCGCGGATGGTTTCCGCACCAACCGGCACGATCATGAATTCCTGGAAGTCGATCGGGTTATCAGCATGAGCGCCGCCGTTGATGATGTTCATCATCGGAACCGGCAGAACATGGGCGTTCGGGCCGCCGACATAGCGGTAGAGCGGCAGGCCGGATGCCTGGGCGGCAGCCTTGGCGACGGCGAGCGAAACGCCGAGGATAGCGTTGGCACCGAGGCGCGACTTGTTGGCCGTGCCGTCAAGTTCGATCATCAGATTGTCGATCTGGATCTGGTTCTCGGCATCATGGCCGCCGATCGCATCGTAGATTTCGCCGTTGACGGCTTCGACAGCCTTCTCGACGCCCTTGCCGAGATAACGCTTGCCACCGTCACGCAGTTCGACGGCTTCGTGCGCGCCGGTCGAAGCGCCCGATGGAACGGCCGCACGACCCATGCTGCCGTCTTCGAGATAGACGTCGACCTCAACGGTCGGGTTGCCACGGCTGTCGAGAATCTCGCGGCCGATGATGTCGGTAATGGCAGTCATGTTCGCTCCCTGTAGAATGAAAGGACAAGGCTCCGGGGCAGATGCTCGGGCGTCAGTCGCGCCCGGCCCAGCCTGTGAGTCTTCCTCTCTTAGCCTATGATCCAGAAATTACAATGACAGGCTCCGGCCTAGAATTCCGAAAACCTAATCGATTTAAAAGAATTGAATCGATAGCCGAAGCCCAGCAATCGATTGAATGGAACTCAAGCCGCCTTGGCGATATCATCAAAGGCGATCAGCTTTTCCAGCAGACGGCGCATATCTCCGATGCGAACCATATTCGGCCCGTCGGACGGCGCATTGTCAGGATCCTCGTGAGTCTCGATGAAAAGTCCGCCGACGCCAACCGCAACAGCCGCGCGCGCCAGCGTTTCGACAAACTCCCGCTGCCCGCCGGAGGAACCGCCCTGCCCGCCGGGTTGCTGTACGGAATGCGTGGCATCGAACACGACCGGCGCACCCATGGCAGCCATGATCGGCAACGAACGCATGTCGGAGACCAGCGTGTTGTAGCCAAAGGATGCGCCACGTTCGCAGAGCAGCACATTCGGGTTGCCGCTGGCGTTGAGCTTGTTGAGGACGTTTTTCATGTCCCACGGCGCCAGGAACTGGCCTTTCTTCACGTTGACCACGCGGCCGGTCTTTGCGGCAGCGACAAGAAGGTCGGTCTGGCGGCAGAGAAAGGCCGGGATCTGCAGCACATCGACCGTCGGAGCCACGGCGGCGCACTGTTCCTCTGTGTGGATATCGGTCAGCACCGGAATGCCGTATTCCTTCTTGATGTCGGCAAAAACCTCCATGGCCTTTTCCAGGCCGATGCCGCGTTCGGCCGAAAGCGAAGTACGGTTCGCCTTGTCGAAGGAGGATTTGTACACAAGACCGAGGCCAAGCTCGCGGCAAAGCTCGACAAGCTTTCCGGCGATCATGAAGGCATGGTCGCGGCTTTCCATCTGGCAGGGGCCGGCAATCAGGGCGAAGCGACCCTTTTGCGAGAAAACAGCCTTTCCGGCGCCTTCGCCGACGATGACTTCGGAATTGGTCGGATTGCTCATGCTTGCTCCTCGAAGACGAATAGGACGCCCTGCCCCGGGGCCGGCGCCACGATCAGGCGCGCGCCCAGTTTTTGATAGGCGATGGCATTACCAGCGAGACAGGCTTCTGTCACGCCGATATCGCGGCAGTGAAACACGACGGCTGCACCTTCAAGGCCCCGCCCCTTGCGGCTCGAGACACCACCGAAATGCGCAGTGAACCCTTCCGGCGTCAGCGCATCAACGGTGGCATTTGCGGCGACAAGCGAGATGCCAAACGAATGGGCCATGACATCTCTCTGGCAAAGGCCGATTTCGAGAAGGTACTGGAAATCGCTGGGATTGTCCTCGACCAGCACGATGCGCGAAATGCCGACAACACCATTGTCATGCACCAGCAATGCGCCCCGATCGGTTGGCAGGGCATTGATCCTCTGGCAGGCGAACAGGAAGAAATCGGGACCGCGCAAATCTGCGGCGAAGGCAAGCGTGAAGGCCGCATTGATCTCGCGACCATCGGGAAAGCGCATGGGCCTGGCAAATTCCAGAATGTCACCTGCGCCGAAACCGTCGCGCCGAAAGCGACGATCATCTGCCGAAGCATCATCTGATTTCACGACAATGGCAGACAGCCCCTCACCCTTTCGGAACCGGAAGGCCTGATCTCGCGCCACAAAGACATTGCCTGCCTTGGCCGCGGCCTCGCAGTCCTCGCGACCGGCGACAGCCAGAGGCTCCAAATAGGTGTCATCCGCGAAAAACACGCAGGCGTTTTCGGTTCCGAACGGATGGACCGCATCAGCGGAGACAGTGAAGCCGAGCGCCGACAACCGCGCTCTTGCCACGTCCAGCGACCCTACCGGCAGGACAAGATGATCGATCGCCCTCGGCGCCTGATGTTGCGTCTCCATATCGATCTCTCCCGTTATCAGCATCCGCCCTACCTAGTGCTTGTGACGCCCTTGCGAAAGGGCGTCGATGCTTGCCTTCAGCTCGGCGATCTCCTGCCGGGTCTCCTGCAACTCCTTCAGAACATGCAGATCGATCTTGCGGTGCAGACCGAGCACCTCGATCTCCGCCTTCAGATTGATCTCATAATCCTTGGCGGCCATGAACCGGTCGCGCTCTGCCTGGCGGTTCTGGCTCATCATGATGATCGGCGCCTGGATGGCGGCGAGCATGGAGAGAATCAGGTTGAGAAAGATGAATGGATAGGGATCCAGCGCTTCCGTTGCCAGGACGACGGTATTGAGGACGACCCAGACCGCCAGGAACAGCAGAAACCCGATGATGAAGTTCCACGAGCCGCCGATACGGGCGATCGCATCGGCCAGACGCTGGCCCGTTGTGGACACAGCCAGGAAGTCCTGCCCGGCATCGGTCGAAAGGGTGCGTTGTTCACGCGCGTGGCGCAGCACCTTCTTTTCCGCCGGATTCAGTTCATGCACAGCCTTGCCGAACAGCGTCTTTTCCGTGTCCACCGACATCAATCACGATCTCCATTGCGATTCGCGGTCAGTTCTTGCGCCAATAATCGGCAAAAACAATGGGCGACGCCGTCACATACAGCCAGTCACAGGATTTCGGAGCGATTCGGCCGAACTCTGTCGGCCGGTGACCTGCAGCCGTTCAGATCAAGAGATGTCTATTTGGGAAATCCATACTTCTCGGTGATGCTCCAGAAAGACTGGTTGATCCTGATCAGTGACCGGATGCTCTCACGGATCCGCTCGATTTCCTGATCGTCGAGTTCTTCGATCTTGCCGTATTTGATGTCGTCCCGGCCTTCGAAGATTCGCATGGACTGGGTCAAGCCGCGACCGCTGTCGGGATCAAACGAATAGATACAATGGTTGTATTTGTTGCGAAGCTTTGCCTCTTCCGACAAGCGTCTCGTTGAATCCAGCACATCGGCGCGACAATCGGCCGGTGTCTTTTGCATCTTGGCCAGACGCTCTACGAGATCAATGCGCGCCCGTGGCGTATTCAGCGTCAGAAAGATGACGATCGCCGTCTCCTTGTCCGATTGGGCAAGGCCGGCAATCATATGGATCAAGAGGCTTTCGGTGTTGGTCCACGTGTAGTTCAGCTGCCCGATCAGCAGCAGCACATCCTGGAATCTACGCATCTCCGCCTGAGACGGGATTGCTGCCCGGCCGTTGGAACTCGCCGGAGCCTGATCCGCCTCCCTCCCTGTCCCTGTGTTCGAAATAGAGCGCGACCGCTTCGGTTCGATTGTGGACGCCAAGCTTGGTGATGATGTTGTGGATATGGATCTTGACCGTGTGTTCGGACAAGCCGAGTGCCGCGGCGATGATCTTGTTCTGGTTGCCCAAGGCTATCCTGGCCAGGATCTCGTTTTCACGTTTGGTCAACTGGTGCATGATCTTGCCTTGGATTTCTTGCACAGGGTGCGGTTTCGCCTCGTCGTATGAGCCTTGCTCCTCGTTTCGCCAGCTGAAGCTTTCTTGATTTCGATAGGCGATCGACGGGAAGTACGTTCCTCCCCTCAGGATGATCCGCAGCATTGAAAGCAGAACATCGAGGCTGACATTGAGAGGCAAAACGCCTTTGACGTGGCTGGTATCGACGAGGTGAAAGCGCTCCACGCTGCCACGCAGATCACTGTCCGTGACGATGGCGATAGCGGCGTTGGGATGCTGTGCAAGCAGTTCGCCGGCACAATCACTCAGTTCGTGTGCATGCAGCAGATCGACAAGCACGAGCCGTAGCGGAATATCGAACTCCCCCAAAGCCGATAACAGGCTGACGCTGTGCGAAACCCTGATGAAGGGAAATTCTCGTTGAATGGCCGCAGCCATTGCCCCCGAAATAACATCCGGCGGACCAACATACAGAAGTGTTCGAAGATTTGGCATCGCCTCCAGAGAAGCCGCCAAATCCGCGCCACCGCTTCCGACGTGAGGCGCAAGTTGTTTCATGCAGCATGCCTCCCCGAAAATACAATCACAGAGTGCACAAGCCGGTGCCACCTCCGTTCCTTTAGAAAACGGTAAACCAAACGGCAACGGTTGGGAATAGTCCGAACGATCTACTGGGCGCGCCACTAGACATCATGAGCGACAACATTGGCGCAGCATATTGCAAACGAAGCGGATTCCAGCGCGCGTCGACAAGTACAAGTCTAGATCATCTACACAAAACGAGGGGGATTCGGACCGCAGCCTACCTCTTTTGATCCTGATCCACGACCAAATGCCAGAGTCGCGCGACACAATCCGCACAGCGCGCTTTCTAGGTATGTCAGGTTTTTCCCGCGGGTATCAACAAAATTGCTCAACTCTGAGAAGAGTATCGATCAAGTCTGTTTCATTGTGAACCACAGACAAGATTAGACTGACAATCGCGCAAAGCATGTCAGCAACGATCGATTGCACGGATTGTCTAGACCTCCGCAAACAATTGCTGCACTGCACATTACTAGCTCCATGTATCAGCTTATCTTCTGGCGCCAACAGGCACAGACTTGAGTTGAGGCGGCGACTTGGTTGTTCGCGTTGGGCATGCCTTTCCAAGAGACGGCCCGAACAGAGATCGGCACCTCACAACCACAGGCAGGAGGAGAACTTCACCAACATCGACAATCGTCGCACAGGCGACAGTGAAAATGGCCTCGTGAGGCAAATCGTCTTTCAACCGCAGATCAATCCGGAATTCGCATGTGAAGACCGTATAGAAGATGAATAACGGTCAAACAGTCGCGGAATCCGATGACGGAGGATACGACTATGGGTAAGCCGAAGAATAACTACTACGATCATGACGACGACAGTCAGGATCAGGAACAGTCCGAAGCGCAGGCACAGGCCCAACTTGAAGCGCAAGCTCAGTTTGAGGCTCAAGCGCAAGGACAGGGCCAAGGTCAGGGACAGGGGCAAGGTCAGTACCAGTCCAGTGAGTCCGAAAACCTCAATGGCAACGGCAATGGCAACCTGAATGGCAATGGCAATGGGAACCTCAACGGTAACCTGAACGCCAATCTCAACCTCAACGAAAACGTCAGCACCACGACCGTTACTGTCGGCGTGACCGTCGATGCCGGGCTTGAAGGCTATGTGCCCAGCGACGATGACTTCGCCGATATCGACGTTTCCAAAGGCTCCTCGGTGGAGGGCCTGTTCAACGTCCAGTTCAAGGACATCATGAACGATGCCCTTGACGGCGCCGGCAATGACGTCGGCAATGTCATGAACCAGATCGCCAATCTCCAGGACAATGACAAGCTGGAGGAAGCCGAAGTCAAGAATGATGCCGCCTTCACGGTGAACGCCAAAGCCAATGGCGGGATTGCCAAGGCCGAAGACGGCATCAATGGCGGCGGTGAAGGCGGAAACGGCGGAGGCAATGCAGACGCGGACGGCGGCAACGGCGGCGACGGCGGCAACGCTCTCGGCGGCACTGCTCTCGGCGGCATCGGTCTCGGCGGTCTGGCGCTCAGTGGCGCTGAAGGCGGCGAAGGCGACGGCGGCGATGCAGACGGCGGCGAAGGCGATTCCGGCAGCGCGGACTCAGGGGCCGCACTTGGCGGCATCGGTGTCGGCGGCAAGGGCGGCAACGGCGCTGAAGGCGTTGGTGTCGGTCTGGGCCTCGGTCTTGGTCTGGGTGCCGGCCTGGCATTGGCTGGCGACGGCGCCAGCGGTAGCAACACCACGGGTGACGGCGGTGAAGGCGGCAACGGCGGTGACGCCGATGGCGGCGACGCGGACGATGCCGGCGACAGCGAAGCAACGGGCGGCGAAGGCGGCAACGGCCTCGGTCTGTCGCTTGGCCTGATCAATCCGATCCTCATCGACAACGAAGGTGGTGGTGCCGGTAGCGGAGCCGGTGGCAGCAATACCGGTGGCGCAGGTGGCGGCGGCGGTGCCGGCGGTGCCGGTGGCGGCTCTGGTGCAGCAACCGATTCCGGTAATGGTGGCGGTGGCGGCGATGCCGGTGGACTGGGCCTTGGCCTCGGTGCCGGTACAGGCGCTGGCCTTGGCGTCGGTGGTGACGGCGGTGCCGGTGCAGCTGGTACCGGCGGCGGCGGGACTTCTGGCAGTGCGACCAGCGGAGATGCTTGGGGCGGGGATGCCTGGGCAGAAGGTGGTGACGGCGGCAGCGCTCTGAGCGGCGCCTGGACAGCCGGCACCGGTGGCGGAGCAGTCGGTGGCTGGGCTCTCGGCGGCAACGGCGCTCTTGGCGGCGACGGTGGCACTGCGACTACCGGTTATGGCGGCGCAGGCGACGGCGGTTCTTGGGGATCGGGCAATTCCGATGACGGCTATGTCACCGGAACCAGTTCGGCAAGTGCTGACGCTGGCATCGACACCAGTGCCTTCAACCAGGAAATCGTGATGGGTGCCAACCTGCAGCAGAATGCAATCGACATGACAATCGTCGGCGGCAGCCTGACCAGTACGGTTGTTGGCGAGGACGGCGACGACGGGGTGTAAGGGCCGGGATCGCATTTAGCCAATTATAGCAAAACGTCACGGGGCTGCGCAGGCTTCCTGCGCAGCTCGCTTGTGCCTCATGACAGGCGGTCATTGAGGCACCTCAGGAACAAGGAGTTACGGCCTTGACGATGATGGACAAATTCACCGAAGAGATCAGCCACTTTATCGGCTTCTTCCATATCAGCGTCGAGAATGCTCGGGCTCGGGAGGCTTATAACGAATTCGCCTTTACCAAGGCCGATGTCGATGTGGAGAAGCTGCCGGTCCATACGAGCGATTTTGCGGCGCCCTTCGATCTTCTGGGGTTTGAGCCTGATTTCGGCTATCGTGCCCCGGCACCAGACCACTGGTATGTCCTGACCAAACCGGTCCAATCACAGTCGTTTTCCGATGCCAGAACCTTCGGCCATCACATTGACGGCCGGGTCCTGCCGGATACGCCAAACTACGGTTTCAATACACCGATCGACTCGGTGCACTATCTCTATCCAACCCCGGAAATTCTAGCGCCCGGCTCGGTCGTCAACCATTTCAACCAGGCCATCTCGCTGTCCGACGACGATTACTTCAGCGTTGGCGGGCACGGACTGGCGTTCAATCCGGAACCCGTCGGTGACGCTGCCGTGCTCGAAGGCTTCGAAGAGGCGGCTGCGCTATCGCCTCTGGGCGACCTCGAACGGCCCGGATCAAGCGCGGACATGATCGGCGTTATCCAGACAGTCATTGACCAGCTGGAAGACGTGCCCGCAGACAGTGACGCGGTTCAGATTAACCTCAGCGCGACGTCGATCGACGGCATCTATGTCAACGGCGAACTTGTCGAGGAGGCTCCGAATCTCGACGACTATCATTCCTTCGACAAGGATGAGAGCGACGGAGACGATAGCGCAGAGGATGACAGCGAGGGAGAAGAGGGCGCAGACGGCGAAAGCACCAATACCTGGACCCAGGACGATGGCACGGTCGCCATCGAGGTGTCGGTGGAAGTCCATACCGGCGGCAACACCCTAATCAACAATGTCGTGCTACAGAATTTCTGGACCGGTGCGACCATTACCATCGTTGCCGAAGATCATGTCGAAGTGAACGCGATCGTTCAAATCAACGCGCTGTGGGACACCGACGCGATCACGTCAGCGGTCAGCGACTGGACCCATGACGCCGCCACGAACGAGATGTTCAATATCGCAACGTTCGATCATCTCGACACGTCGAACGGATCCGAGCCTGGCGCGAGCGGCAACGACGACTATCCGGCTTTTTGGGCGGTTACCGAGATCCATGGCGATCTGATGATCGTCAACTGGCTCGAGCAGATCATCTTCATGAGCGACGACGATGTCGGCATTCTCTCCTCGTCGGGCGTCACAACAAGCGTGATCGCCGGCGACAATTTCGGCGTCAACCACGCTTCAGTCTTCGAACTGGGTTTTTCCTACGATCTGATCATCATTGGCGGTTCGATCTTCGACGCGAACATCATCCACCAGATGAACGTGCTGTTCGACAATGACTATGTCGGCGCGACGGCTGATTTCCAGACATCAGGCGAAGGCTCCGTTTCCTCATCCGGCAACCTGCTCTGGAACCAGGCTCGCATCGGCACGATCGGCGATGCCGACCGGTTCGACAGCCTGTCGCAGGACCAACTCGGCACATTGGCCTCGTTTGCAAATGGCGATGGCAGCATCTCGCCGGATCTAATGTCCGATGAGGCCTTTGCGGGACTGCAGGGGTTGCGGGTCCTCTATATCAGCGGCGACCTGATCAACCTTCAATATATTCGCCAGACGAACATCCTTGGCGACAGCGACCAGATCGCGCTGGCGATGGATGCCATTGCACCCAATCTCGATGCGAACTGGACAATCGAAACCGGATCCAATGCACTGCTGAACAACGCCACGATCATCGACCTGGATTCCGTGGGGAAGACCTATGTCGGCGGTGAGCAATATTCGCAGGAAACGCTCTTCCAAGCCGAGTTGATCTCCGGGCAACCGGACTTCGGCAACCCGGATCCCGATGCGCTGGTCAACGAAGCCATACTTTTTCTCGACGATTCCATGCTCGCTCCAGACGATCACTCGACGGCATCCGATGCCTCCTGCATGCCGTCCGACTATGACGGCCACACGGGTGATGGCGTGAACGGCATGATTGGACATTAAAGGGGACATAAATGTCGGAAATCCGCAAACGCCTGGAGCCACCGATTGAACCAACAGAAAACAGGGCGGGACCGAGATCGCCACGGCTGGAAGCATCGAATGATACGGATGGAACCTATGCAAGGCTCGAACGGGCCGTCGAAGATTATCTGAAAGCAGAGGTCGGCAATCCCAAGCCGCAATCGGCGACGTCGGCCCAGCCGATCCGCCCCCCGCAAAACCTGCGGGTCGCCTACAGCCAGACAGATACGCCAGAAACGCCCTCGCCAGAAACTCCCTCGCCCGAGCCGACCACCGAGATCAGGCAGGAACCGCAGCCCGAACCTGATGCACCGCAGAGCCGCCCGCTCGAATCGAGAGCCCCGGACGGCATGAAGGTGATCGATGGAGATTGCGGCCCGGTGAAGGCCGAAACAACCACCACGGACAATCCGGCATCCCCCCGGGGCGGCAAGGGATCGGGTGGCGGTGGCGGTGCGTTCCACAAGCGGCTCGGCCAGGTCGATTTCAATGCCAGCCTGAAGGCCGGCATCCATGCGGTCAAGCGCAACCTGTTGATCGTCATGGTATTCACTGTTGCGAGCAATGTGCTGGTGCTGGCCATACCGATCTATCTGTTCCAGATTTCGGACCGGGTGCTGACCAGCCGCTCGACCGATACGCTGATCATGCTGACGATCGTGATCGTCGGTGCCATCATTCTCCAGTCGGCCTTCGATGCATTGCGCCGTTTCATACTGATGCGAACCGCCGTGGAGGTTGCAGCCCAGCTCGGGGCGCCGATCCTGAGCGCGGCAGCGCGGGCGTCCCTGCAGGGCAATGGTCGTGAATACCAGACGCTCGGAGACCTGCAGCAGGTCCGCTCGTTCCTCGTCTCGCGGACGCTGCTCGCCTTTCTCGATGCCCCGATCGCACCGCTTTTCCTGCTCGCGGTTTTCCTGATTCACCCGCATCTCGGCTACATCGTCGTGGTCACGGCGATCCTGCTGCTGATCTTCACCCAGATAAACCAGCGCATCACGGCCGTGCCATTTGCGGACGCCAACACCGCACAGATCAAGGCCAACCTGCATCTTGATTCGATGACCCGCAATTCGCAGATCATCAATGCACTGGCGATGATACCGGAGGCGGTGCACATCTGGGGCAAGGATACGGCCGCATCGCTGAAGGCGCAGGTGATTGCGCAGGACAGGAACATCGCAATCGCTGCGGTCTCCAAAGGAATCCGTCTTCTGACGCAGGTCACGATGCTCGGCTGGGGTGCCTACCTTTCGATCCAAGGTGAACTCACCGGTGGCATGGTCATCGCGTCCTCGATCATTGCCGGGCGTGCGCTGGCGCCGATCGAAGGTGCGATCGAAGGATGGAACCAGTTCAGCCAGTCGCGCGCCGCCTATGGGCGGATCGCTGCGCTGCTGAAAGCCTCACCGCTCAATTTCGAGCGCCTCAACCTGCCGAAGCCCGAGGGGCGGCTGGACGTGGAGCGGCTGCTCTATGTGCCTCAGGGCACCAAGCGGGTCGTGCTGAACGGGATTTCGTTTGCTCTCCAGCCAGGCGATTCGCTTGCCGTCATCGGCAATTCCGGTGCGGGAAAGACCACGCTCGGCAAGATGCTGGTCGGCTCGATCCTGCCGACATCCGGAAATGTACGGCTGGACCTGATGGACCTTCGCAACTGGGACCAGCGGCAGTTCGGCGAAAACATCGGCTACCTGCCGCAGGACGTGCAGCTCTTCCCCGGAACCATCAAGGCCAATATTGCCCGGATGCGCTCCGATGCCGATGACGAGCAGATCTACCGCGCCGCCATGCTGGCCGATGTGCACGAAATGATCGCGGGCCTGCCGCATGGCTATGAAACGATGGTGGCTGCCGACGGCTCACCCCTGTCGGGCGGCCAGAAGCAGCGCATTGCACTGGCCCGGGCCTTTTTCGGCGACCCGCATCTGGTGGTTCTCGACGAGCCCAATTCCAACCTCGACAGCGCCGGCGACGTGGCCCTGATGCGCGCGCTTCAGCATGCCAAGGAGCAAAAGATCACCATGATCACCGTGACCCAGCGCCCTGCCCTGCTCAACAGCGTCGACAAGATCCTGCTCTTGGTCAACGGCACCGTCGCCTTGTTCGGCATGCGCATGGATGTGCTGAAGGCATTGCAAGCCCGCGGCATCGACATCGAAGGCGGTTCATTCGGCCATCAACTGCAATAGGAGGCGACGTGCATGGTAGACATCGCCAAAGTCCACGATATCGAGTGGTATTCCGACGTGCCACGGTCGATCAGCAAGCAGACGATTATCGGCCTCGTTCTGATGGCCATCGCCTTCGGCGGGTTCGGCACTTGGGCATCGACCGCGCCGCTTGCCGCTGCGGTCATTGCCCAAGGCAGCTTCGTCGCGACCGGCCAGAACAAGATCCTCCAGCATCTGGAGGGTGGCATTATCGAGCAAATCCTCGTCAGCGAAGGCGATCAGGTGGTCGAAGGACAGGCTCTCGTGCAACTGGACGAGACTGCGGCCCAGGCGAAAAAACGTGAACTGTTCCTACGCCGCATGCGACTGGATGTGACGGCGGCGCGGCTGACCGCGCAGTTCGAGACCGTCGAGAAACTGGATCTTTCCTCGTTGCTGAAAGAACACCGCGGCGATCCCGACGTCTGGGCGATCCTGGTCAGCCAGCAGCTGAATTTCAGGGCGCAGCGGCAAAAGCTCTCCAGCGAGAGCGCCTTGCTGCAACAAAACATCCGGGCACTCGAATTCCGCGAAATTGGCTATACAAGGCAACGCGATGCGTCCATCCGCCAGCTCGAACTGCTGAAGGATGAATATGCCGCAAAGCAGATCCTGCTGGAAAAGGGCGTGGCCCGGGCCAACGAGGTCAAGGCTCTGCTGCGGGCCATCGCCGAGGCGGACGGCCAGATCGGACGGCTTGAGGCGGAAATCGCCGAGACCCAGGCACAACGGACGAAGGGCGAGCAGGAAGTGTTGCGCGCGGAAAGTGCCTATCGCGAAGATGCACTCGAGCGGCTGCAGGCCATTCAGAGCGAGCGCGACATGGTGCGGGAGCAGTTGCGGGAAGCGGCCAATATCCTCGAGCGCGCGACAATCAATGCGCCGGTTTCCGGCACCGTCGTCCGGATCCACTATCACACCAACGGCGGTGTCATCGAAAGCGGCAAGGCAATCCTCGAAATCCTGCCCGCCGGCGTGCCGCTGATCATCGAAGCTCAGATCCCGCGCAACGACATCGACAGCGTCAAGCTGGGCCAGTCGGCCACCATTCGGCTGGTTGCCCTGAACCAGAGAACGACGCCCGTGCTCAAGGGCGATGTCTTCTACCTGTCGGCGGACGCGCTGCAGCAATCCGGCAATACGTCGACCGCCCCGCATGACGTCTATCTCGCCCGGATCAACATTCCACCAACGGAACTGGCACGGGTTCATGGCTTCACGCCGACACCCGGCATGCCGGCCGAAGTGATGATCCAGACCAACGAGCGCACCTTCTTCAACTATATCGCCAGACCGATTACCGACAGCATGTCGCGCGCCTTTTCCGAACAGTGACCCATCAGCGACCGGGGGCTACACCAACCCCGGTCCAATACTTGCGCCACAGGACAGACCGCTGCCGTGAGCCCTGTCCGCACGGACTTATCAACGCACGATGCCATCGACCCGGAACACCGCACCGTCGCTACGATTGAAGACGGTGTCTATGCCGACGGCTTTGGTGCGCCGCGGCCACCCGAGTAAATTGGCATTGGCGATTTTTTTCGCAGTCGGTCAGCAAATCACATGCAAAGTTCACGGAAATTTATCCCCTTGCGGAACACATATGGAACATATAGTGTCTGTTCTGTATTTGTTTCACCAATTGGGGCATCGCATATGCTGACGCGCAAGCAACAGGAACTGCTTCTATTCATCCATGAACGGATGAAGGAATCCGGCGTGCCTCCCTCTTTCGACGAAATGAAGGACGCACTCGATCTGGCGTCGAAATCCGGGATTCACCGGTTGATCACGGCACTGGAGGAGCGCGGCTTCATCCGCCGCCTGCCGAACAGGGCTCGAGCGCTTGAAGTCATCAAGCTGCCGGAAGCCTATACGCCGAGCCTGCAGCCACGGCGCGGCTTTGCGCCCAGCGTGATAGAAGGCAGCCTTGGCAAGACACCGCCGGCACCAGCTGCGCCGAGCAAGTCGTCCCCTGACGGCGGATCCGCATCGGTGAGCGTTCCGGTCATGGGCCGGATCGCCGCAGGTGTTCCAATCTCTGCCATCCAGAACAATACCCATGACATCACCGTACCGGCCGAGATGATCGGCTCGGGCGAGCACTATGCGCTGGAGGTCAAGGGCGATTCGATGATCGATGCCGGCATTCTCGACGGCGACACCGTGATCATCCGCAATGCATCCAACGCCAATCCCGGCGACATCGTCGTGGCCCTGGTTGACGACGAAGAGGCTACGCTGAAGCGCTTTCGCCGGCGTGGGGCATCGATCGCGCTGGAGGCGGCCAATCCGGCCTACGAGACGCGCATTTTCGGGCCAGACCGGGTGAAGATCCAGGGCAAGCTCGTCGGCCTCATCCGCCGCTATCACTGACGGGTCGTGCCGGCGTCTGCTCGTCTTTTCGGTCGCGCCATTTGGCCTGCTCTCCCCCGGTTCCGCTCCATGTTGCCAGACTACTGCTGGGAAAGCAGGTCGGCCGAATGGCTTTCGGCTTGCGAACCGTTTTGCCAATCATACAGGCGGTGACGCGTCCAGGGACGCGACGGACCGGCAAAGGAAGGGACGATCGTCAGCGTGCGGCTGGAGCGATCACGAAGGAAGATTTCGAGGGTTCCGCTACTGCGCAGACTGTCAGCCGAAATCAGCCGCGCGCCGGACCGGCAGTCGTCAAAACCCGGGCGCTGGGAAACGATGACAAGATCGGCTAGATCACAGGCGATGCCCGTCACCTCGTGGCGGTCGAGCGTGATGATGCGCCAACCGTCAAGCACGGCGGCGCAGGCGCTCTTGGTGCAGGTGAAATACCGGTTGCCGGCTGAGGCGAGAAGATCTTCGAGCCGTTGACGGGCCACAGAGATTTCCATTTCCGACAGAGGCGTGCGCCTTGGCCTGTCCGGCGAAACAGCGTCGACTGCAGGACCGGACATTGTCTGTGGCGCAATCGCGGCGGTAACGCCGAGCGCGGGCTGCCATTGATCGAAGATGAAAGCGGGCGGGCGGATGCGGTTGGTGGCGATCCGATCACCCTCCGTCGGCGTTGCTGTCGTGCCCGGCCAGAATCCTACCAACCGCCCGTCTTCACTGACGACCAGATCGGCCCTCGGCTTCTGGTTCGAAAGGGCCGCCGCCAGCAAGGTGACGGCCATCACGACGGTCCCCGCATGACGCAAAGGACTGCGCAAAAGCGTCAACAGCAGAAAACCGGCAACGGTCAGCGGCAGGAGCCAGTCCGGTTGACGCGTGAACGCGTAACCGTCACCCCATCCTGCAATCTCCCGGGCGACAAGCAGGACCCATTCGAGGCCGTAGCCCATGACAATTAGGAATGGGGCGTCGAGCCCGAGCGGCATGAGAATCATCGCAACAAAGCCTGCCGGCATCACAATCAGAGATATCAACGGCATGGCAATCAGATTGGCCTCGAGGCTGTGGGTCGAAAGCCGATGAAAATGGTTGATTGCAAATATCGCCGTCGCCAGTCCGCCGATCAGGGAGGTCGCCAACGTCCCGCCGAAAAAGCGCCCCAAGGTCGCAAGCACGACGTATTTGCGCGCGCGAAAGCGTGGAAGCAGGTGTCTGGGTCTCGATCGCCAGCCAGCGTAACCGGCGATCAGCGCCGCGGTGGCCGCAAACGACATCTGGAAACTGGGGCCCAGCACGGCAGAGGGCTGGACGATCAGGATGATGGTCGCGGCCAGAGCAAGGTTGCGCAGGCTGATCGCGGGACGGTCAACAAGCACAGCCACCAGCATGATCGAAGTCATCAGATAGGCCCTCACTGCCGAGACCTGATAACCGGAAATCAGCACATAGCCGGTTACCGCCAGAAGTGCGCCAGCCGCAGCGATCTTCTTCACCGGATAGGCCTGGGCCAAGACCGGAAACAGGCTGAGGCTGGCGCGCAGGCCGACAAAGAAGATCCCGGCAGCGAGCGCCATATTGAGGCCGGAGATCGCCGTGATATGGGCAAGGCCGGACAGACGCAGCGCTTCAGTTGCACCCTTGGACATCGACCGCCTCTCACCGGTGATGATCGATGCGGCAAATGCGCCGGGATCGCCTGGCACAACGGTTCGAATGCGGGTGGAGATCTGGTCGCGCAGCGCAAACAACTGCCGATCCAACACCTGCCAGAATTCACCCCAGTATTCGTAGCCGGTTTGCGGTCCCGATTCAGTCCATGGCGGCCCCGAAAGCGAGGGCGTGAGCCGCGGCGGAGTGACCGCCGCGGGTGGGCCGAGAAAGAAGCCAACGGCACCGATACCGGAAAAATAGCTGGCAAATGCGAAATCGTTCATTCCGGGCAGCGCGGGGCCTGACGGCGGCGACAGGCGGGCACGTCCGGTTGCCGTAGCACCAATCGGCAGCGGCTCATGGCGGCTGCGGGCAAGGATGGAGATGCGCTCGGGCGGGCGGCGCAGTTGCGGCTCAAGTGTACCCGTTAGCCGCATGACATAGCGCCATTCCCCGGCGGCTCCCGCCTCCCGACGTTCGACCACCCCGGTAACGATCGTCACCACCGGCTGGTCGAGCACAGTGGTTGCGACGCTCCGCGTCTGCCATTCCGCAAGCAGCATGCCGGCACAGAACAATGCTGCAGCGCAAAACATGGCATGTGCTGCCGATGCAGGCGCATTCTTCACCCCGATGCCGGACAACAGCACTGCAAAAATGCAGACTGTAACGGCTGCCGGTGGTGGCGCAGGGAGGACGAACCAGAGCGCGGCCCCCGTCCCGAGGCATACCGGTACGAAGTGAAAAAAATGGCCGTGGCGCGCTTCAAGCGCGAGGGCGGCCGTGCATACCGCGGGAAGCCTTTCACAGCGTGCGCGCCAGTAGATCAGAGGCGAGTTGGTCCGTCTTGCAGCGACTGCCTGCCGTTCGACCGCAGGCGACCTATCGGGCAGCGCCGCACCGCCTTGCGCGACTGCGTCGGCCATTGCGGTCTCGCTCTGCGCCAAGTCAGACACGTGCAACCCGTCCCTCGCCACTGCCGGGAAAAAGCCCCGTTAAAGCCCAGAGACTAAAGGTTTTTCATCAACAATCAATGCGTGCATAAAGGCCAGGTCGGAAAGCCTTTGCAACTTCAAACGATTAGAACCGATCGGTTCGATTGTTGCCGATTTCGCGATGCACAATTTGCCCTTTGGATAGCTTGGCATTAACTTCCGTATCATATAGCTACATCCATACGCTTAACCGATGGCGCCTTTTATCGAGACGCCGTCCCGCCAATTCCGGAGGATTAGCATGACGGACAAGAGCGCTTCTTTGAAACTCGGCGAACAGACGGTTGACCTGACCGTCAAGGGTGGAACCATCGGCCCTGACGTGATCGATATCGCTGCCCTGTACAAGCACACCGGCGCCTTCACCTACGACCCGGGCTTCACCTCGACGGCGTCGTGCGAATCCAAGATCACCTATATCGACGGCGACGAAGGCGTTCTCCTGCATCGCGGCTATCCAATCGAGCAACTGGCCGAGAAGGGCGACTTCCTGGAAGTCTGCTACCTGCTTCTCTATGGCGAACTGCCGACAGCCGCCCAGAAGAAGGACTTCGACCATCGTGTCACGCATCACACCATGGTGCATGAACAGATGAGCCGTTTCTTTACCGGCTTTCGTCGCGACGCCCATCCGATGGCGGTCATGGTCGGCACGGTCGGCGCGCTCTCGGCCTTCTACCACGACTCGACCGACATCACCGATCCGCACCAGCGCATGGTCGCTTCGCTGCGCATGATCGCCAAGATGCCGACGATCGCCGCCATGGCCTACAAGTACCATATCGGCCAGCCCTTTGTTTACCCGAAGAACGACCTGGACTATGCGTCGAACTTCCTGCGCATGTGCTTTGCCGTTCCTTGCGAGGAATACCAGGTGAACCCGGTTCTCGCCCGCGCCATGGACCGCATCTTCATCCTGCACGCCGACCATGAGCAGAACGCATCGACCTCGACCGTTCGCCTGGCAGGCTCCTCGGGTGCCAACCCGTTCGCCTGCATCGCGGCCGGAATCGCCTGCCTCTGGGGCCCTGCACATGGCGGAGCCAACGAAGCGGCACTCAACATGCTGATGGAAATCGGCACCGTTGATCGCATTCCGGAATACATCGCCCGCGCCAAGGACAAGAACGACCCGTTCCGCCTGATGGGCTTTGGCCACCGCGTCTACAAGAACTACGATCCGCGCGCCAAGATCATGCAGAAGACCATGTACGAAGTGCTGGAAGCGACCGGTCATGGCGACGATCCGCTGATGCAGGTCGCTCTGGAGCTCGAAAAGATCGCGCTCAGCGACCCGTATTTCAAGGAAAAGAAGCTCTACCCGAATGTCGACTTCTATTCCGGCATCACGCTTCGCGCGCTTGGCTTCCCCACGACCATGTTCACCGTTCTGTTCGCGCTCGCCCGCACCGTCGGCTGGATCGCCCAGTGGAACGAAATGATCGAGGATCCGCAGCAGCGCATCGGCCGCCCGCGCCAGCTCTATACCGGCTCGCCGCAGCGCGACTACCTGCCGGTGCCCAAGCGCTGATCGTCAGCAATTCTGGACTTCAATGCACGAAGGCCGGCGGAGATGATCCGCCGGCCTTTTCCATTTTCCAGTCAGTGGTTGGAGCGGCGGCATTCGAAGGCCTTGTCCATTTCGCTGACGGCGAGAACAAGCAGGGAGATGCCGAAAAGTAGAAGCCAGTCGGTTGCCGCGATCGGGGCTATGCCGAGCACATCGCTCAATCCGGGCAGATACATGGCCGCAAGGTGCAGCGCCTGTGAGCCAATGATGCCGAGCAGCAAATACGGATTGGTAAAGGGCGACTGGCCGAAGACAGAGCGCCGTTCGGAGCGGCTGGCTAAGCACTGGACATTCTCGAAGAGGATAAACAGGACGAGCAGGAGATTGCTTGCCTGGATCGGTGCCATGCCGGTATTCAGAAGGGTATAAAACACGGCAAAGCCGCCGAGGCCCATGACCAAGGTCGCCACGACCAGACGGCGCAGCATCAGACGGTCGAAGAGTGCCTCATCCGGCCGGCGAGCCGGGCGGGTAAGCTCATCGCCTTCCGCGGGCTCTGTCACCAGTGCCACGTCCTGGACGCCATTGGTGACAAGGTTCAACCACAGAAGTTGTACCGCACTGAGCGGCATGGGCAGACCGAGCACCATGGCAAGCAGGAATAGCAGGACCTCTGCTGCACCGGTCGCAACGAGCATGAAGACGACCTTGCGGATATTGCCATAGGCTACCCTGCCCTCGACAATGCCGGCAACGATGGAGGCAAAATTGTCATCCGTCAGGATGATGTCGGCACTCTCCTTGGCGACATCCGTACCCTTCATGCCCATTGCCACACCCACATGCGCATGCTTGAGCGCCGGGGCATCGTTGACCCCATCCCCGGTGACCGCAACAAAGTGACCGTTGCGGGCCAGCGAGCGAACGATGGAAAGCTTCTGCTCGGGCTTCACACGGGCGAAGACACGGATGCGGCGTGTCAGCTGATCCAGCACACTTTCCGCCTCTGCCAAAGCATCCGCCACCTCGTCGCCCGTTGCCACGGAACGATCATCGACCGGGATACCTGCCCTGCCGGCGATCACCCTTGCCGTGCGCGGATCGTCACCGGTCACCACGACGACACCAATTCCGGCGGTCTCGCAGGCGGCGATAGCGGTTGGAACCTCGGGCCGGATCGGGTCCTGCATGCCGGCCAGTCCGAGGAAAGTCAGATCCACCAGCAGATGGCCGCCGAGACCATCGCGACCGACATGCTCCATCTCGCCTTCGGCAAAGGCGAGCACGCGCAGACCATCGCAGGCCATTTCGGCGATCTGACGCTCCAGCAGATGCGGATCGAGTGCGACCACCTCATCGCCGAGTTGCATGCTGGAACACATGGCGATCAACCGCTCCGGCGCCCCCTTGGCAAAGATGCGAAGCCGGTCTTCTGAATGATGAAAGGAAGCTGCATATTTCTGCTCCGGCTCGTAAGGCAGGCGCCGATGCAACGGAAATTCTTCTAACAGACTGGCTTTCGACATGCCGGCCTTGTGGGCGGCGGTCAGCAGGGCGATATCGACCGTGTCACCGCTCGGACCCCACAAGCCGTCACGGCCCGCGAGCTCGGCTTCATTGGGCAGACTTGCAGCCCGCAACAACAGCGATACGGCTTCGCTTGCCTTGACATGGTTGCCATCCCGGCTGCGGATCGCGCCATCGGGAGCATGAGCACCGGCATCGATCACCCAATGGGTTTCATCGGGCAGTCGGATGTCGGTGACGGTGAGTTCGTTCAGCGTCAACGTTCCCGTCTTGTCGGTCGCGATCATCGTGCAGGAACCGAGTGCCTCCACGGCCGGCAAATGACGGACTATGACATGGGCTTTCGCCATGCGACGCATGCTGATGGCCAGCGCCACGGTGATCGCGATCGGTAGCCCCTCGGGTATGGCACTGACGGCCAGGCCGACGGACATGGTCAACAGGTCCACCAGGGGCATCCCCCGCCAAAGGCCGCCCAAGACCAGAACGACGATCGCCACACCGACCGCATAGGCGATATGGCGGGTAAACTGCTCCATCCTGATCATCAGAGGCGGCCTGACACTGGCGGGAGCCTGAACGGCCCCGGCAATGCGGCCAAGTTCGGTGCGGCTGCCTGTCGACCGAACACAGCCCGTCGCCCGCCCGCGTGTTATCATGGTCCCGGCATAGGCGAATTCGCCGACAGATTTGGACACCGGTCTTGATTCGCCCGTTAGCGAGGCCTCGTCACATTGCAGCCCTTCCGCCGCAAGCAGTTCGATGTCGGCCGGCGTCCTCTCGCCGCTCTCCACGAGCGCGATGTCTCCCGGCACCAGTTCAACGGCATCCAGCCTTTGGCGCACGCCATCCCGCATAACGGTCGCCTGTGGTTGCTCCAAGGCTCTCAACGCATCCGCCGATTTTCCTGCAGAATACTCCTGAAAGGCGCCGATCATGCCGTTTATCACAAGCACGATCGCAATGAAGCCGGCGTCTGTCGCCTTGCCAAGCACAAGAGAAAGACCTGCGGCGGCAAGCAGGATATAGATCAGCGGACTTAAGAACTGACGCAACAAGACGGTGAAAAATACTGGCGGCGGCGCAACGGGAAGACTGTTTACGCCCCACCTTGCTCGCGCATCGGCCACCTGAGCGTCATTCAGGCCGCGGGAGACATGCGGGGCGACCTCACGCATTCGTGTGTCCGTCACGGCATTCCAACCCCGGTTTCGACCATCTATCCTCGCAGTATAAATGCGCCACGCGCCGGCCGCTTTGCGCGATGTCAAGCGGTTGGAACTTGCCGGTGTCGGAGACGGGCCGGCCGCGCCGCTGGCCCTTCGCCAGAGGTTGCAGGCTTTTCGCCAAACGAGCCTTCATTTCCTCGACGGTTTGATTTAAGGAAGTCCACCCGCTTCGCCCGATGCGAAGATTTGTCATGAGGTAATTGCGTTCCGATGCTCGTCATTTTGAGAAAAGCTTCCCAAACCCTGGTCGCCAAAGTGCTTATGTCGATGCTTGTCATCTCATTCGCAGTCTGGGGCGTTTCCGCCTCCCTGTTCAGCACAACCTCGAATTCCGTGGTTACCGTTGGCGACCAGACAGTATCGGCAAGCGACTTCGCATTTGCCTATCAACGGCAGGTCACCGAACTCAGCCGACGCTTCGGCACACAGCTGACCACGGAACAGGCACGCGCGCTCGGCATCGAAAGCCAGGTATTCTCGCAGCTTGCAGCCGGCGCAGCACTTGACCAACTGGCATCCGACATGAATCTCGGACTGTCACAGGATCGCCTGGCGCAGCTGATTGCCGAAGATCCGGCATTCAAGAACGCTGCCGGTGCTTTCGATCGCCAGCTGTTTGCCTCGCGTCTCGCCAATGCCGGCCTTCGGCAGGACGACTATATCGAGGAGCGCTCGAAAGTGGCGATCCGCAGCCAGATCGTCGACGCGACGGCAGATGGCTTCACCGCACCGAAGGTCCTGGTCGACGCGCTGAAGGCCTACCGCTACGAAAACCGCGACATCAATTACGTCCTCCTGACCAATGCCAATATCGATCCTGTCAAGGCACCAGACGATGCAACACTTTCGGCATGGTTCCAGACGGCCAAAGCAGGATACCGCGCGCCCGAATATCGCAGCTTCACGTACGTGAAGCTGGAGCCTGCCGACATTGCCGACAAGGCTGCAATCACTGACGACGCGATCCGCGCCGACTACGAAAAGCGCAAGGCCAGCTATGAGATTGCTGGCACGCGCACGATCGAGCAACTCACGTTCGAGACGCGCGAGCTTGCAGACGCCGCTGCCGCTGAACTCGCGTCCGGCACTCCGTTCGACCAGCTTGTGTCCGACCAGGGCAAGACCGCAGGCGATGTCCTGCTCGGCGACTTCTCGCGCGACAAGCTGCCGGATGTCACGCTGGCCAACGCCGCCTTCGCTGTCGCCAAGGAAGGCGGCACGACGCCTGTGGTCGAGGGGGCACTGGGTCCGGTGATCCTGCGCGTTACCAATATCAAGGAAGGCCGTACCCGGACGCTGGACGAAGTGAAGGAAGAAATCCGCGAGGCGCTGGCGGAATCTGCCGCGATCGCCGATATCACCACGGTTCACGATCAGTTCGAAGACCTGCGCGCCGGCGGCACGACGCTCAAGGAAGCGGCCGAACAGCTGAAGCTCAAGCCGATCACGGTCGATATGATCGACCGTCGCGGTCTGGACGCTCGTGATACGGAAGTTGCAGGCATTCCGGAACGGGATGCGCTGCTTGCCGAAGTCTTCCGGACCGATATCGGGGTCGAGGCTTTGCCGGTCAATGTCGGCAATAGCGGCTACATCTGGTTCGACGTGACAGACATCAAGACGGAACGCGATCGCGAGCTGGCCGAAGTGCGTGAAAAGGCCGTTGCCGACTGGACCGCGGAACAGCAGAAGATTGCACTTGGCGCCAAGGCCGAGAGCCTGCGCAAGCGGGTCGCCGATGGTGGAAAGCTGGAAGATGTCGCCGCTGAACTTGGCCTTGCGGTTGAAAGCAAGGCCGGCCTGACACGCCGCAGCGAAGACGCCGTTCTCGGTTCAGCCGCCATCGTTGCCGCCTTTGGCGGCCCGGTTGGCACCGTTGCAAGCGCTGCGGGCGCCGACCCGACGACGCAGATCCTGCTTACGGTTACCGCCGTACGCGATCAACCGAGCGGTAGCGTGCTGAACAATGAGGACGAACAGATCGTGTCCATGGCCAATGCCGCTGGCGACGACATTCTCGACCAGATGGTGACCCAGTTGCAGTCCGACTACGGCGTGACCTTCAATCAGGCGCTGGCCCAGCAGGCCATGGTCCGCTAACAGCAGCCCGGGGGGAGCAAAAATGTCCGGCTTGAAGCCCTTCATCGCGAAGATCGCCACCCGTCAGTCGCTGACACGCCAGGAAGCGAGTGATGCCTTCGAGATCCTGATGTCCGGCGAAGCCAGCGCGGCTCAGATCGGCGGCTTCCTGATGGGGCTTCGCGTGCGTGGAGAAACCGTCGACGAAATCGCCGGCGCCATCTCCATCATGCGCCAGAAGATGGTGACAGTGGAAGCGCCGGCGGACGCAATCGACATTGTCGGGACCGGTGGCGACGGCACCAATACCTACAATATCTCGACGCTTGCAGCCCTGATCGTTGCCGGTGCGGGCGTCCCCGTTGCCAAACATGGAAACAGGGCCCTGAGCTCGAAATCAGGAACGGCCGACGCCCTTTCGCAACTTGGCGTCAAGCTGGACATCGATCCCGACACGATCGCTCGCTGCATCCGGGAAGCGGGCATCGGGTTCATGTTCGCACAACTGCACCATCCGGCCATGCGCCATGTCAGCCCGACACGGGTTGAGCTTGGAACTCGGACGATTTTCAACATCATCGGACCGCTTTCCAGCCCGGCCAATGTCAAGCGGCAGCTGTTCGGCGTCTATTCGCCGGAATGGCTGATACCGGGGGCGGAAGCGTTGCGCGATCTCGGACTGACGAGCGCGTGGGTCGTCCATGGCAGTGGCCTCGATGAAATCACCACCACCGGCCCGTCGCAAGTGGCAGCGCTGAAAGATGGCGAGATCACCACGTTCGAACTGACGCCTGCGGACTTCGGCGTGCCCACAGTGGGGCTGGACGCCATTCGCGGCGGTGATGGTGCCGTCAATGCGGCAGCGCTGCTCGATGTGCTGAACGGTGCAAAGACCGCCTATCGCGACGTGGCTTTGTGCAATGCTGCAGCCTCGCTGATCGTGGCCGGCAAGGCCGCCGACATCACCGAGGGCATGCATCTCGCCAGCCAGTCGCTCGACACCGGTAGCGCTCGCGCAGCGCTTGACAAGCTGATTGCCATTTCCAATTCCGCCGTGTCGAGCTAAGCTTCAATCATGACCGACATTCTCAAACGCATCGAAATCTACAAGCGCGAAGAAATTGCAGCGGCCAAGGCTGTTCGCCCAATCGACACTCTCAGGGCGGCCATCGAGACACAGAGCGCACCCCGCGGCTTCTACCGATCTCTGGTGAAGGCACAGGCCGAAGGGCGTTTTGGCCTGATTGCCGAAATCAAGAAGGCAAGCCCCTCAAAGGGTCTGATCCGCCCCGATTTCGATCCGCCATCCCTGGCCGCGGCCTACGAGGCCGGCGGTGCCGCCTGCCTGTCGGTGCTGACCGATACGCCGAGCTTTCAAGGCGCGCCGGAATTTCTTGGTGCGGCCCGCGATGCCTGCTCGTTGCCGGCGCTGCGCAAGGATTTCATGTTCGAGCCATACCAGGTCCTGGAAGCTCGCGCCTGGGGCGCTGACTGCATCCTGCTGATCATGGCATCGCTGTCGGATGACCAAGCCGCCGAGCTCGAGGCTGAAGCTGTGGCACTGGGCATGGACGTGCTGGTCGAAGTGCACGACGCCGAGGAAATGGAACGGGCCCTGAAGCTCGCCTCACCGCTGATCGGCATCAACAATCGCAATCTTCGCACGTTCGACGTCAGCCTGACGGTCAGCGAAGAGCTCGCGCCAATGGTTCCGGCCGAAAGGCTGCTGGTCGGCGAAAGTGGCATATTCACCCATGCAGACTGCAAGCGCATGCAGGCGGTCGGCATCACGACGTTCCTTGTCGGCGAAAGCCTGATGCGCCAGGATGACGTCGCGGCAGCGACACGGGCCCTGCTGACCGGCACGTCCGGAGCGCTGGCCGCCGAATGAGCAGCGACCGGCCGGGCCTCACCCATATCGGCGCATCCGGCGAAGCGCATATGGTCGATGTCGGAGACAAGGCCGAGACGGTTCGCGTGGCGATGGCCGAGGGCCAGATACGCATGGCAGCCGAGACGCTGCAAATCATCCGGGACGGCAATGCCAAGAAAGGCGACGTGATCGCCACGGCGCGCATTGCCGGTATCATGGCGGCAAAACAGACCTCAAACCTCATTCCGCTGTGTCACCCGCTGATGCTGTCGAAGATCACCCTCGACATCAGCGAACTGCCACTGCTGCCGGGCCTGCGGGTCGTTGCAACCGTCAAGTTGACCGGCAAGACCGGTGTCGAGATGGAAGCGCTCACGGCCGTTTCCGTGGCATGCCTGACGATCTATGACATGGCAAAGGCCGTCGACAAGACAATGGAAATCGGCAGCATCCGCGTGCTGGAAAAGACAGGCGGAAAATCAGGCCCATTCCGCCACCCGGAGGCTGAATAGATGTCACTTCTCCCGGTCGAGCAGGCGCAGGCTCGACTGCTGTCCACGGCCAGACCGATCATCGATGTCGAACATCTCCCTCTGCATGCCTGTGATGGCCGTGTGCTCGCGAGCGATCTGGAAGCGCGGCTGACACAGCCTCCCTTCGATGCGTCCGCCATGGATGGCTATGCGCTCAAGGCAGCGAATGCGGCTGACCCCGGCGCTGTTTTGCGCGTTGTCGGCGGCTCCGCTGCCGGTCATGCCTTTGCCGGCGTGGTGAGTGATGGGGAAGCGGTGCGGATCTTCACCGGCGCCCCCGTACCCGAAGGGACGGATGCCGTTCTGCTACAGGAAGATGCTGAAAAGCTGGATGGGGGTCTGATCCGGACCACCTTTCCGGTTACCGTTGGACGTCATATCCGGCCACGTGGTCAGGACTTCCGGCAAGGCGATATCGCTCTGACCGCGAATACTGCTGTCGATTTCACCCGCATCACGCTCGCCGCTGCAATGAACCACGCATCGCTGCCTGTCTACCGCAGGCCACGCGTGGCGATCATTGCGACGGGCGACGAACTTGTCTCGCCGGGCAACCAACCGGGCCCGAGCCAGATTATCGGCTCCAACACCTTCGGCATTGCCGCACTGGCGAGGGCGATCGGTGCAGACATAATTGATCTTGGCATTGTCGCCGATGATCGCGACATGATCACCGATGCCATTGTAAAGGCACAGACGGCTAAGGCCGATGTCGTGGTTACGCTGGGTGGTGCATCGGTCGGTGATCACGATCTCGTCCAGTCGACCTTTCTGGCGGCCGGTATGACGCTCGATTTCTGGAAGATCGCCATGCGACCGGGCAAGCCATTGATGGTCGGCAGTCTGGGGGAGACACACGTACTCGGACTGCCTGGAAACCCAGTGTCGAGCATGGTCTGCGGATTGCTTTTTCTCGAGCCGCTTCTGGCCAAGCTCGGCCATCGACCAGCGCACAATCGCATGACGATGGCCCGTCTTGCCGCTCCGCTCGCCGCAAACGACCAGAGACAGGACTATCTTCGTGCAAGTCTCTGCCGCGGCCCCGCAGGTGAATTGCAGGTAAAGAGCTTCGGCAAGCAGGATTCGTCGATGATGAATATCTTCGCGCAGTCGGACTGCCTGATCGTGCGCCCGCCGCATGCACCGGAATTGGCCTCCGGCGAACTCTGCCCTATCCTGACGCTCCGGCCGTTTTCCGGCTAGGCCCGCTCATGATTTGATGGCCGTCACATGGAGCCATGTGGTGCTTTCTCCATCATAGCCGCTACCAGAGTTCGAGGTTAGATCAAGATTGCTCCACGGCGACCTGCGGTAGATGCCTCCGAGTTCCATCGCAGAAGGATTATTGTAGTAGCGACCGAAACGATCCCTGCCCTCAGCCTCACCCGATTTAAAACTGGCATAGAAGCGACCCTGCGGTTTCAGAGCGGTGTTGATGCGGGCGATGACATCGGCAAGATCCGGCAGCGGGACATGCAGCAGGCAGGCGCTTGCCCATATCGCGTCAAACTCCGAAACTGCGGACAGGTCTCCGGCCGCCAGGACCGTAACCGTACGAGCAAGGCGGCTTGCAGCGCGTGCTGCTATTTCAGGAGAAGCGTCGGTCGGGGTCACGTCGAAACCGCGTGCAATCATGGCGGCGCTATCGTTGCCGGCACCACAGCCGAGTTCGAGAATGCGCGCATTCGGCTTGAGACGCGACAGGAACAGATCAAGGCGACGGCTTGGCTCCGTACCGGACCATTGGACGTAGGTTGTCGCCTCCCGCGAGTAAAACTCCAGCGTCTCAGGATCCTCAGGCACGCGCCGAGCCATCCTCAGCATCGGCATTCTCATCGAATCCCAGCTGGCGCTTGATCGCCTGTTCGATCTCCGCCTCGATCGCCTTGCGCTCTTCCTCCGGCAGTGCCGCAAGATCCTCTTCCGTCATGCCGTGGCTCTCAAGATAGTCCTGTCGTATTTTTTCGGCCACGGTCATATCCGAAAGTTCGCGAAACTCGTTCGCAAGATCGTCTTTGCCTGCAGCTGCCTTTTCGGCATCCTTCGAATAATAGATATCTGTTTGAAGCAGCCAGAGGTTGCTGCTCAGGCTTTTTGCCGAGGCATCCGTCTCAACCCCCACCGTAGGCGCTGTCGCCGCTGGCGCTGCCGTGGGAAGTGCCGCATCGGCGGAACTCTTCTTCGTCTGTACGGCGTATGAACTGGAATAGATCGAATTTTCACCGATTCGCATGGCAATCTCCTTGAATATCGGCGGAGATTGCGGCGCAGAACTTGTGCGGAGCTTGGACCGAGCAACAAAAAACCCGGCACAAAGGCCGGGTTTGTCGAATTCTGTCGGTTGCGCCTCAGACGAGGCGGCTCTGGTCGACCGCCGCACCAATGAAGCTTGCGAACAGCGGATGCGGGTCAAGCGGCCGCGACTTCAGTTCCGGGTGGTACTGAACGCCGATGAACCACGGGTGATCCGGATATTCCACCGTTTCCGGCAGAAGTCCGTCCGGCGACATGCCGGAGAAGACCAGGCCGCAGCTCTCCAGCCGGTCCTTGTAGTCAACATTGACTTCGTAGCGGTGACGATGACGCTCGGAGATATCGGTCGAGCCGTAAATCTCGGCAATCTTGGTGCCCTTCTTCAAAGCCGCCTTGTAGGCGCCGAGACGCATCGTCCCGCCGAGATCGCCGGATGAGGCACGCTTCTCGAGCTGATTGCCCTTCATCCATTCCGTCATCAGGCCCACGACCGGCTCATCGGTCTTGCCGAACTCGGTCGACGAGGCTTTTTCGATGCCCGCCAGATGACGCGCTGCCTCGACGACCGCCATCTGCATGCCGAAGCAGATACCGAAATACGGGACCTTGCGTTCGCGGGCAAACTGGGCCGCCAGGATCTTGCCTTCGGAGCCACGTTCGCCGAAACCGCCGGGCACGAGAATGCCGTTGACCTTTTCCAGCCACGGCGCCGGATCTTCTTTTTCGAAGATCTCCGACTCGATCCACTCGAGCTTGACCTTCACACGGTTGGCAAAGCCCCCATGGTAAAGCGCCTCGATCAGGGATTTGTAGGCATCCTTCAGGCCGGTATACTTGCCGACGATCGCGATCGTGACTTCGCCTTCCGGTGTATGGATGCGATTGCAGACCTCTTCCCACTGGTCGAGACGCGGCTTGGGCGCAGGCTCGATACCGAAGGCGGCCAGAACCTCGTTGTCGAGGCCTTCCTTGTGATAGGCCATCGGAACGTCGTAGATATTGGCGACGTCGAGTGCCTGAATGACGGCGGTTTCGCGCACATTGCAAAACAGCGACAGCTTGCGGCGTTCGGCCTGGGGGATTTCCCGGTCGGCACGCACCAGCAGGATGTCTGGATGGATGCCGAGCGCCTGCAGTTCCTTGACGGAATGCTGGGTCGGCTTGGTCTTCAGCTCGCCGGCCGCCGGGATATAGGGCATCAGGGTTAGGTGCACGTAGACGGCGGTGCCGCGCGGCAGATCGTTACCGAGCTGGCGGATCGCCTCCATGAACGGCATGGCCTCGATGTCGCCGACGGTGCCGCCGATCTCGCAGATGACGAAATCATAATCGTCATTGCCTTCGATGACGAAATCCTTGATCTCGTTGGTCACGTGCGGAATGACCTGCACGGTCGCGCCGAGATAGTCACCGCGACGTTCTTTGTCGATGATGTTCTTGTAGATGCGTCCAGTGGTGATGTTGTCGGTCTTGGTGGCCGAGCGACCGGTAAACCGCTCGTAGTGGCCAAGGTCGAGGTCGGTTTCGGCACCGTCATCGGTGACGAAGACTTCGCCGTGCTGAGTCGGGCTCATGGTGCCCGGGTCAACGTTGAGATAAGGGTCCAGCTTGCGCAGACGCACACGGTAACCACGTGCCTGCAACAATGCCCCGAGAGCCGCGGCCGCAATTCCTTTACCAAGAGAGGAAACCACGCCGCCAGTGATGAATACATATCGCGCCATGGGCTTCACCGGATACCGTTTCGAATTCGATTCCGCCAGTCCTTAATGACTCTGTCCCACATATTTTTATGAGATCGGCGGAATTCAGACAAAATAAAACCGGCGGACCCTAGAGCCCGCCGGAGCGATGGGATGCGTTCCGATCAGTTATTCGGAACAGCGTTAGGGTCGACAGGCGCCGGAGCAGCCGGCGTGGTGGCCGGTGCCTGGGTTGCCGGAGCAGCACCCGGAAGCTGGTCAAGAACGCTGCCGCCGCCCTGAGTCGTGCCATTGCCCGCCGGGATCCGGTCGAGAATATCGGTCGGCTTTGCCTCGTAGCGGGCAAGAATGCCAAGCGCCAGGGAGATGACGAAGAACAGCGTCGCCAGGATCGCGGTGGTACGGGTCAAAGCATTGGCCGTGCCGCGAGCGGACATGAAGCCCGAGCCGCCGCCGATGCCGAGACCACCGCCTTCAGAACGCTGAATCAACACGACGCCGATCAATGCGACGACGACCATGAGGTAGATAACAAGCAATACGGTCTGCATGGAATGTCCATCCTGCCCGAAAAGGCAAAATCAATAGGGTTGGCGGCTCTTTACATGAGAGATGCAGGCAAAGAAAGCCCCTTGCCTGCTTTTCCGGCCCGCTTTCAGGCGGTCAGCTCTTCATAGACGCGGTATATGGCGAGGAAGTCGCTCGCCTTCAAGCTCGCACCACCAATCAGAGCGCCATCGACATTGGCGACGCCCATCAGCTCCTTGGCGTTCGATGGCTTGACCGAGCCGCCATAGAGCAACCGCATGATCTTTCCTTCTGCGCCGAAGCGCTTGACCAGTTCGGCGCGCAGGAAGGCATGCGCCTCGGCGACATCCGCCGTTGTCGGCGTCACGCCCGTGCCGATAGCCCAGACCGGCTCGTAGGCGATCACCGTGCGATCAGCCTTGGCGCCATCGGGAACCGAGGCCGCCAGCTGGCGCTTGAGAATGTCGAGCGTCTGGCCGGCCTGGCGCTCATTGGCTGTTTCACCGATGCAGATGACGGCTGTCAGGTCAGCCGCATAGGCGGCTTCCGCCTTGGCACGCACGAGATGATCCGTCTCGGCGTGATCGGTACGGCGTTCCGAGTGCCCAACGATCACATGGGTGCCGAAACAATCGGCAATCATCTCGGCTGCGATATCGCCCGTATGGGCGCCAGAGGCATTCTGATGGCAGTCCTGCGCACCGATCTGCAGGGGGCTGTCGGTGCACAGCGCGGTGGCGACATAAAGCAGTGTGGCCGGAGGGCAAATGAGCGTTTCGACCTTTTGCGACAGCGGGCCTTCTACACCTTGTGCAATCGCCTTGATCTGGTCGAGCGAATCCCTCGTCCCGTTCATTTTCCAATTGCCTGCGACCAGCGGTCGAACATCTGGCGTCATATCTTCACCCACCTCTATCCAATCAAGCGGAACTAGCAAATTGCTGCTTCAAAAGAAAGATTGGCCTTCGCTTTTGGCCCGATTTTCGGGCTGTATGGTGAAAATGTGAACCAGAAATGCAAGAATTCACGGCAGAAGTCCGAGTATTAGTAATTTCAACTTTAGGTTTTACACCAGACGCGAGAACTCGACTTTTTACTTCCTTTCAGAATCATGCCTTAAAGTTGTGGATGTATCGTAGAAGCGGAGAGCAAGAATGCATGATGCTGTGCTTGACCAGGTGAACCGGCAACTGAAGTCGGGGTTCCGCTGGTTGCGCTTTTCGCCGGCGGTCGAAGCCGAGTTTCTCAAGGAATTTGCTGCGTCAAGGATCCGTATTGTCCATGTATGGGCAATTGTCGGTACATTGATCTACGACATGGTTTGGGTCGGCGATGCAACAATGATTCCGGATATGTTGCCTCAACTCATATTCGTGCGTCTTGCCATATTCACACCATTCGCCCTGTTCGCCACACTGGCAATCCGCAAATGGCCGTCACCACGAAACTACGACATCCTTTCCATTTGCGTCGTCGTACTTGGTGCGTTCTTGCCAATGTCCGTTGCCGTATTCACCACCAGCCCGCACCTCTTCATCTACCAGAATGCCAATGTTCTGGTGTTTCTCTTCCTTGTCATCGGGCTGCGTCCCCGCTTCCGCGCAACGCTGCTCGGTCTGCTCCTGCTGACCTGCATTCAATTGACCACCACCAAGCTCAACGGTTCGCTGGATGACGTCACCTATGAGGCGCTGGTCTCGTTCTATGGCACCGTCTCGGTGTTCCTGGCACTCGGCGCCTACTTCCAGGAACATTCCGAGCGGCTCAACTTCCTCAATCAGCTTCGCGGCACCCTCCTTCATCGCGTGGTCACCGCACAATCTGAGCAAGACGAACTGACCGGGCTTCTCAACCGGCGCTCCCTCACCCGTATCGCCGACGATATTTGGAAGAACCCCGGCAAGAATGCGTCTGTCTCCGCAATCATGCTCGATATCGACAATTTCAAGCTGTTCAACGATGTGCATGGCCATATCGAGGGTGACACCTGCATTCGTTCGGTCAGTCGTTGCATATCCGACGCTGTAGGCGACCAAGGGGTGACCTTCCGCTTTGGTGGAGAAGAGGTTCTTGTTCTCTTGCCAAACGTTCAACCAGCCCAGGCATTGGCAATGGCGGAGACGATCAGAAGCGCGATCGAGGCGCAGAACATTCTGCATCGGGGCACTTCAGGTATCGTAACGGCAAGCCTGGGGATTGCTGGCGGCCCGACCCTCGATATCGGGCTGGAGGATCTGCTCAAACATGCCGATACGGCGCTCTACGAGGCCAAACGCCTGGGGCGCAACCGGGTTGCCTGGTTGGGTGACGCGTTGCAGCAGACGGCCTGACACCGGTCTGTGGCCTATCGGATCAGCCAGGACAGGATTGCGCGCCAGTCGCTCATGCGCACCGGCGTGCCATGAGCACCGGTCTCAAACAGTGTGAAACGGGCCGGATAGCCTGACGTGTGCAAGCGGTCGTAGAGCGCAATCTGATCCGTTGCAGCATAAACGCTATCGCGACTGCCATGTGTGAACCAGAGTGGCAGCTTGCGCTTGGCGGCAATGCTCTTGGTGAAATTCGCATCCGTCGCGCCCCCAAGGATGGCCATGCCGGACAATTGCGCTGCGGCCTTCGGATCGCGGGTGATCCCCCAGCAGATGAAGCTGCCCATCGAAGCACAGGCAAGCACGACCGGGCGGCCGCCGGAAGCTACATAGGCATGATCGATCAACGCCGCGACGGTGGACACGCCATCATCCGCAAAACTCTGGACGGAGGGCGCATAATATGTGCCGCCGCTGGCGACGACGAGGTTTTTCAGCCGATTGAAATTGCCGCCAAAGGTGATGTCGTTGACACCCAGTCTCCTGTCGCCACCCCGCCCGTGAATGAAGATGACGGTAAAGGCCTGGCCCGTATCCTTGCCGACACGGGCAACCTCCAGAGGTCCACTCGCCAATTGAAGCGTCTGATTTTCCTGTACCCGACGGACGGCCAACGACACATAACGATCCTTGACCCGGCGTTCGGGAATGCTGTCGCGACCGTTGATGTCACGTAGCTCTTGATAGTCAACGATGGTAAAATCGCCACCATCACGGCTATCCAGCACAGTCTGGCTTGAGAACAGATCGTCCTTGAACGGCTTCAGCGGCTCTGTTGCAAAGGCTTGAACCAAGAGAAACGGAAAGAGAACGCACGAAATCGCCGCGGTGCGGAAATGAGTTGTGGACATCTGCATCGAAGAGGAGCTTCCCTTTGGCTCGCGCCTTGCCATCGGCAAGTCAGGCACGCAAAGCTTGACCGATTTCACCATGTACCGGCCGCCAAGCCCTTCGCGCATGCGCTGCTTTTCTGGCACATTCCCGGTGATTCGCAAGAGCGACCGGGCAAGCAGATGCGGCAGTTCGAAGCGAGCAGGCTGATCCGGCACAGCAAAGACAAAGTATCGAACGACGCCATGGACGACAACGATCTCTTTTCCGCCCTGCCCGCGGCGCAGAAGGTTGAGGCCGATCCGGCCCCTGCCACCACTGCTGCGGCCCAACCGCGCAAGACAACGGTGCGGGCCCCGGCCGCCACACCATCCGCACCACCGTCGACCAGTGGTGGCGACGAATACGGCGCGTCCTCCATTCGCGTGCTCGAAGGGCTGGAGCCGGTGCGCATGCGCCCGGGCATGTATATCGGCGGCACCGACGAAAAGGCGCTGCACCACCTGTTTGCCGAAGTCATCGACAACTCGATGGACGAAGCCGTTGCGGGACATGCCAACTTCATCGACGTACATCTCGACGCCGAAGGCTTTCTTACCGTGACCGACAACGGACGCGGCATCCCGGTCGAGCTGCATCCGCAGGTTCCCGGCAAGTCGACGCTCGAAGTGATCATGACCAAGCTGCATGCCGGCGGCAAATTCGACGGCAAGGCCTATGAGACCTCGGGTGGTCTGCACGGCGTCGGCGTTTCGGTTGTCAACGCGCTCTCGGACCTGCTCGAAGTCGAAGTTGCCCGCAATCGCAAGCTCTACCGCCAGCGCTTTTCCCGCGGCGTGCCGATCGGCGGTCTGGAAGAACTGGGTGAAGTCCACAATCGTCGCGGAACGCGCGTGCGTTTCCATCCCGATCCGCAGATCTTCGGCGACCATGCGAAATTCGATCCGGGCCGGATCTTCCGCATGGCCCGCTCCAAGGCCTATCTGTTCGGCGGCGTCGAGATCCGCTGGTCCTGCGATCCCGGCATGGTGGCGGAAGGCGGCGACATTCCGGAAAAGGCGGTCTTCCACTTCCCGGGCGGCCTGAAGGACTATCTGGCGGCGACGCTCGGCAAGGAATTCACCGTCACGCGTGAAATCTTTTCCGGCAAGACGGAGAAGACGGGCGGCCATGGCGCGATGGAATGGGCAGTCACCTGGTATGGTGGCGACCCTGCCCTGCATTCCTATTGCAACACGATCCCGACGCCCGAGGGCGGCACGCACGAGGCCGGCCTGCGCATCGCGCTGACCAAGGGCCTGAAGAACTACGCGGAGCTCACGCAGAACAAGCGGGCCCGTGAAATCACCACCGACGACGTGATGATCTCGGCCGTCGGCATGCTCTCGGTTTTCATTCGCGAGCCAGAATTCGTCGGCCAAACAAAAGACAAGCTGGCAACGGTCGAAGCTCAGCGGCTTGTCGAAAACGCGCTGCGCGATCCGTTCGACCACTATCTTGCGGACAATCCCAACGAGGCGGCAAAGCTGCTGGACTGGGTGATCGAGCGCTGCGAGGAACGTCTGCGCCGCCGCAAGGAAAAGGAAGTCAACCGCAAGACTGCCGTGCGCAAGCTGCGCCTGCCGGGCAAGCTGGCGGACTGCGCACAGAACACGGCCGAAGGCGCGGAACTGTTCATCGTCGAAGGGGATTCGGCCGGCGGCTCGGCCAAGCAGGCGCGCAACCGTGCCAACCAGGCGATCCTGCCGCTGCGCGGCAAAATCCTCAACGTCGGCTCCGCCAGCCGTGAAAAGCTGATGGCCAACCAGCAGATCGCCGACCTGATCCAGGCGCTGGGTTGCGGGACGCGGACGAAGTATCGCGAGGAAGACCTGCGCTACGAGCGCATTGTCGTGATGACCGATGCGGACGTCGACGGCGCGCATATCGCATCCCTGCTGATCACATTCTTCTATCAGGAAATGCCGGAACTCATCCGTGGCAACCACCTGTATCTGGCCGTTCCGCCGCTCTATGTCATCCGCCAGGGTGCCAAGACCGTCTATGCGCGCGACGACGCACATCGCGCCGAACTGATGGAGACCACCTTCAAGGGCAAGAAGGTGGAAATCGGCCGCTTCAAAGGCCTCGGCGAAATGATGCCGGCGCAGTTGAAAGAAACCACCATGGATCCGGCCAAGCGCACCCTGCTCAAGGTCGAGATCGACGATGTGGATTTCGAAGGCACACGTGATGCGGTCGATGCCCTGATGGGAACCAAGCCGGAAGCCCGTTTCAGGTTCATCCAGGATCGTGCCGCGTTTGCGGAGAATCTGGATATCTGACGATCAAGCCTCCTTGCGAGCGCCCCAGGCCAGCCGAGCGGGCATAGTCCCGCGTCTGGCCGGTTTTCGCATGCGGTGACACAGCTGCGACATTATCGAACACTATGGTGGATTTGCGCTGGTGTACGATGCACACTATGTGAGAGCAACCATGGTCGGGCTTGCATGGCGTTGCCCCAATCGCCCATAGTGTGAGACTGAAACAACCGGAAAGTGTGAACGTGCGTAAGAAAGAGGATCGCAAGCTGCAGGATGCGCCACGCTGGCTTGGACCCGTGGCCCCAAGCAGAACGGCACTCGTTACGCCGATTTCGGCCGCGCGCTGGCTTCTTGTGCTGATTGCGATCGCGGCCATCTATTTCTTCCACGGTTTCATCGTGCCGGTACTCGCCTCGCTGGTCATCGCCTTTGCCAGTTGGCCGGTCTATCGCAAGATCCTCAATCGCGTCGGCGGCAACACAACGATCGGCGCGACCATCGCGATCATTCTCATCCTCGCTTTCCTGATCGTTCCGATCGGCATTGCCGCCACCTATGCTGTGGGCGAGTTGCGGGACTGGATCGGCTGGGCCCTCGAGGTCAACAAGCATGGTGCTCCGCCGCCGGAATGGATCCTCGCATTGCCGGGTGTCGGCGAATGGCTCGCCGACCAGTGGATCCATCGCATCGGTTCGCCCGGCGCGATCGGCGAACTGGTCCAGATCGTCAGCGGCGCCAATATCGGCAATATCTACCGGGCACTGATTGCGCTCGGCGACGGCGCGTTCCACCTGCTGCTCACCATGCTGTTCATGCTGATCGCGCTGTTCTTCGTGTTCCGCGATGGAGCGTCCTTCACGCGCCAGCTGGACCTGCTCGGCGAGCGCATTCTACCGGCACGTTGGGAGCGCATCTCGCGCGTTGTCCCGGCGACGATCAGCTCGACAGTCACCGGCATGACGCTGATCGCGATCGGCGAAGGCATCGTGCTCGGCATCGCCTACTGGCTGGCAGGCGTGCCCTCGCCCGTGACACTTGGCGTGCTCACCGGTGTGATGGCTCTGATTCCCGGCGGGGCACCGCTGTCCTTCACCCTGGTCAGCGTCTATCTGGTGGCAAGCGGATCGGTTTTCGCCGGTATCGCCCTGTTCATCTGGGGAACGGTCGAACTCTTCATCGTCGACAAGACGGTGCGGCCGAAACTGGTCGGCGGCCCGATCAAACTGCCCTTCCTGCCGACATTTTTCGGTCTGATCGGCGGCGTGAAGACGATGGGCTTTCTCGGCCTGTTCATCGGCCCGGTGCTGATGGCGCTGATCGTCTCTATCTGGCGGGAATGGATGCGGGAAGTGGAGCTATCGGACGTGCCGGATCCGATGACGCTTGAGACGCAGCCTATACAAAAGGCGCCGGACGTGATCGTGGCGAAACAGACCACATCCGTCTGATCCGGCTCCGCCGAGCGGGCAAATACCAAATCGGCCTGCCTTTGCCTTCATGTCCCGCAATGCTCGTCCGGGCCTTGTGCATGTTTGCCTATTCAGCAGCCTCTGCGCCGAACTGTGCCTGGTAGAGGCGCGCATAAGCCCCACGGCGACCAAGAAGCTCGTCGTGCGTCCCGGTTTCGGCAATTCCGTTCTGATCGACGACGACGATGCGCGCAGCGTCGCGGATCGTGGCCAGCCGGTGGGCGATCACCAGTGTCGTGCGGCCTTCGGCCAGTTCCGACAGCGATTGCTGGATCGCCCGTTCGGTTTCCGTGTCGAGTGCTGAAGTCGCCTCGTCAAGGATCAGGATCGGCGGGTTCTTGAGGAACATGCGTGCGATGGCAAGGCGCTGCTTCTGGCCGCCTGACAGCTTGACGCCGCGTTCCCCGATCACCGTATCAAGACCATCCGGCATCGCGGCGATCACGCCATCCAGTCTTGCCCGACGGGCCGCTTCCAGAATGTCGAAATCGGAAGCGTCCAGCCGGCCATAGGCAATGTTCTCACGCACGGTACCGCCGAACAGGAAGACGTCCTGCTGGACGATACCGATCTGGCCACGCAGGGAGGCCAGGGAGAGCCTGCGGATGTCGATACCGTCCACAGTGATCGCACCGCCGGATACCTCGTAGAAACGCGGCAGAAGCGAACACAGTGTGGTCTTTCCGGCTCCCGACGGCCCGACGAAGGCGACAGTCTCGCCGGCACGGATCGTGAGATCAATGTCATGCAGCACGGACTTGTCGGCAGAATAACCGAAGGACACCTTGTCGAAGACGATATCCCCCTTCAGTGCCGGTGCCTCGATCGCGTCCGGGGCATCCTCGATATCCGGCTCGGTTTCCATCAGTTCCGTGAACCTGCGAAAGCCGGCAATGCCCTTGGGATAGGTTTCAATCACCGAATTGATCTTCTCGACCGGACGGAAGAAGACGCCGACCAAAAGCAGGAAACTGACAAAACCGCCATTGGTCAGTTCGCCGCGTAGGACCAGATAGGCGCCGACGATCATCACGATCATCTGGATCAGCCGCATGCTCATGTAGGACATCGAGGTGCTGGCCGCCATGATGCGATAGGCTTCGAGCTTGGTGGTGCGGTAGTTCTGGTTGTCGCGCTCGAACAGGGCGCGCTCATGGGCCTCGTTGGCAAAGGCCTGGACAACACGGATGCCGCCGACATTCTCCTCGATGCGGGCGTTGAAATCACCGACACGGCCGAACAACGAACGGAAGTTATCGGTCATGCGGCGGCCGAATCGGCTGGTGACAAAGGCGGTCAGCGGGACGACAACAGCGGTCAGCAAAGCCAGTTGCACATTGATCGACAGCATCAGCGCAAAGGCGCCCAGGAATGTCATGACTGCGATGAACAGATCTTCCGGCCCGTGATGGGCGACCTCACCGATCTCTTCCAGGTCCTTGGTCAGGCGTCCCACCAGATGACCGGTCTTCTGGTTGTCGAAATAGCGGAACGACAGCTTCTGAATATGGCTGAAGGCGAGCCGGCGCATATCGGTCTCGATATTGATGCCAAGCATATGGCCCCAATAGGTGACGACCGCCATCAGGCCGGTATTGATGAGGTAGATCACAAGCAGGCCGATCGACGCCGCCAGAATGACACCCCATTGCGCACTGGGCAGCAGGATATCGACGAACAGCTTCACCGCCATCGGGAAACCAAGCTCCAGCAGGCCGGAGATGATCGCGCAGCCGAAGTCAATCAGGAACAGGCCCCGATACGGGCGGTAAAAGGCGAAGAATTTCTGGAGCATGGTCGTCCACTGCAAGGATAAAGACATAAGGGACCGCACGCGGCCAAAACCTGCGCGCTGATCTCATATTTTCATGACATGGCCAAGTCCGCTTGCATGCAAACACCGGGATTTTACCGAGGAACGGACTTGAAGGCGCCAGATTTGCACCAGAATAGCAGTAAAGGTCCCCTACCGCACCCTACCGACGGGTCGGTCGAATTCAGAGCCGCTTTTCCATGAACAGGCTGAGCGGATCCTCCCGGTAACCGTCAAAGGGTGCAATATCCACATAGCCAAGGCTGCGAAGCGCGATCGCTTCGGGTTGATGAATGCCGGTTTCCAGCCGAATCGCCGAAAGGTTCGCATATCGTGCCGCTTGCTCGACCGCCTGCATCAAGCACTTGCCGAGCGATAGACCACGCGCCTGCGGCGCAACAAACAGCCGTTTGATCTCACCTGTGCCATCGCGCTTGCGAACCAGGGCGCAGCATCCTGCAATTTCACTGTCCCTGCGCGCGACGAAGAATGATATTTCCGGTTTGTCGAGACTATCGAGGTCGGGCGCATGGTTGCTGTCTGCAGGATAAAGCATTGCCATGTAAGCATCGGACAGTTCCAGCAACCGGACAATGCCCGGCTGGCGAACAGGCTCACATGCGATTGTCACAGGCATACGATGCTCCTTAGGCGAGTTCCGATTTTCTGTCTTGCTTTGGCTGCAATCGTCTTGTTTCGTCAAGCCGACATTCGAATACACGCCGCCGCGCAAGGAGCCATGCCGCAATGAAGACAGCTTTGATCCTGATGACGATCCTGGGCTGCGACGACAGTGTCAACGAGTGCGAATATGTGGAAACAGCGCCGGAACGGTTCGTTTCGATCGCGCTCTGCGATGCGGCGGCCGAAACCGTGCTGGAACGCTATTCCAATATCAGCTACCCGACAGCGGTTGCCGTGTGCCAGGAACCGCATCCGGACGGCATAGCTGCTGCCGTGCCGGCACCCGCTGTCGAAACAGGGACACCGGAAGCCGAGCCGCCAGAGGCCGAAAAGAAGACGCTTGCTGCGCGCGCAATGGAGACGATCCGCGAAGTGCTGCCCGGCACGGCACAAATAAAGATGATTTTCGAGACACCCATTCATGTCGTTTCCGACAGCTATTCATGGGTCGCGAAGAAGATTGTCCGCTAGCGGCTCAGGCAGCCGCAAGCGCTATTCCGGACGCATAATCACGGGCAAGGCGGCGTTCTTCGGCAATTGCCAGCCGCTCGACGACATCGAGAAGGGCTCTTGCCGCATCGCTGAGATTTGTTTCATTGCGATAGCGGCGGATCAGGCGGTCGGCGATGTGGTCGAGGTCCAGCCCATGCGTCGATTGGATGAGGTCGCGCCATTGCATGATGGCATCGACGAACAGCGTGCTCAGGTCGCGGCCGAGCCCTGCTGCTTCCAGAAGGGCACGAACCGCATGAAAACGGCCGGTCGCCAGAATGGATCGAACCCGGCGCTCTTCCAGACCTGAAATCGAGACAATCGCCGATGCGAAGAAGTCGGTACGACCGGCGCAGAGCGCGTGCATGAGAAAGGCCGGCGTCAGGCGACCTGCCTCGCGCAACTGCTCGACAAGCGGCCCAAGTTCATCACCGAGTACCGTGCCGACGATCGCCATGGTCGCCGTATCGCTGGCTTCACGCGCCACGCGCTCGATGCGGCGCATTCCAACTGCGCCACGGACAAGATCGGAGCCCGCCAGGGCTTCAGCGACAAACTGGACCAGCAGCTGTCGCACACCGGCAGGAAGGTCTTCACGCTCCAGAAGAAGCGCACGGATATGTTCGTTGCGGCCGTGACGCTCGGCAATGCGGCGCAACGTGAAACGGGTAAAGCAGGCGCCGGGATTCTCCAGCAGAACTTCAAGCTCGGCCGCATCGCCGATCTCAGCAAGCGCTGCCGCCACGCCGACACTGACGGTCCGGCGCGCGGCCACCAGTGCGCGGGTCTCCACCGTGCCGCGCCCGGCGATATCGACAAGATCGGCATCGGCCAGAACCGGCGAAAGGAGAATAACGGCAGAGGCGATTTCCGGCTGATCCTCGGCCAAGGACATCATGATCGCGCGGGGTGCATTGGGCTCGCAAGCCAGAACCTCTGCCAGCGCCAGGCGAACCTGCGGAGACGGGTCGTCAAGAAGGTAAGTCATGGCCGCCTGGGCTGCCTGCCGCTCGCCGGGCGTGATTGCTGCACGCAGGTAAGCTCTCGCCAGCGTATTGGCTGCGCGGGCTCGATCCTGAGTCCTTGCCGTTTCAACCCAACGCAGAAAAGTTGCCACGATCACTGTCAAACCCACTCGCTACGAGAAATGCCACGCGGCCCGAAGACCTGGATTTCGACGCTAACGACAAAGTCTTTATGAATTGTTCACCACGTTCATTAACCGGCGGCATCTGTCGAAAATTGCGTTCCGACGGCAGGCTCGGACCCATTTCCGACCGACGGCACATGCAAAGGCACGGCCGCCAGCGAGCATTTTTCGATTCGGCTTCAGGCTGCCGATCACTCCGTCGTGGGAGGTTTCGGCCGACCAAGTTCAAAGATGGGACCAATCCCGGCATAGTCCATATAGCCAAGACGCATGATCGGCTGTGCGAGCGCCAGGTCGAAACGGCCCTCACGGATCACGCTTTCATCGATGTGAATGCCGACGACCTGACCAAACACAGCATGACTGTCGGTGTCGGCGCCGCCCATGTCCTTCAAAGTCGTGATTGTCGTCACCCGGCATTCGAGCACGGCGACAGCTTCGGCAACGTAAGGCGCGTTGACGAGACGACCATCGACCGGCGTCAAACCGGCAATTGCGAATTCGTCAACGCCGTAGGATACCGCCACCGAAGAGGCATTCATCGCATTGATCAAAGGGCGAGAGACGAAGTTTGCCGTGAATACGCCGGTCTCCTCGACATTTCGCAGCGAATCCTTGCGACCGCTCGACGAGAACATGACGATCTTCGGCCGGTCGCTGACGGCATTGAAGAACGAGTAGGGCGACAGGTTCCTGCTGCCGTCCCTCCCCTTGGAGCCGATCCAGCCGATCGGGCGCGGCGCCACGATAGCCTTGAACGGATCGTGGGCCATGCCGTGGGCGTTGCTTTGCGTGTCGTAGAACATCAGTCGCCGCCCTGCCAGGTCACAACATCGGCAAGTGCTGGACGCGGACGTTCGATGATCGGAAATGTCGTGGAGCCGATGTGAATGAAGCCGGCGACCTTTTCGCCCTGCTTTACGCCCAAAAGCGGATAGGCCTGCTGATCGAAGGCGAACCATTCACTCAGCCAATTGGCGACATATCCATGGGCATTGGCAGCCATTAACAGGTTGAGGCAGACTGCGCCGGCCGACATGATCTGTTCCCATTCCGGGATCTTGAAATGCGGCGCCGCGGTCGAGATCACCGAGATGACGACCGGTGCGCGGGTAAACCGGTTGCGCTCGACTTCGATCATTTCAGCCGACAGCTCGGGATTTTTCGCCAGGGCCATGGCCAGAAGCTCCTCGCCAATGCGAGCCCGCTCCGCGCCGCGATAGACCACGAAGCGCCAGGGCGCGATCTTGCCATGGTCAGGCACGCGCACGGCCAAAGTCAGAATCGCTTCGATTTCCTCGCGACTCGGGCCGGGTTCGCACATCTGAAATGCAGGGACAGAGCGCCGGACGCTCAAATAATCCACTAATTTGATATCATTTTTCATCTTGAAACACCTTAGAAAGCCTTCGGGTGGCAGACTTGTCTTGAAATTGCCACCACGTTCGGATTGAACTTGCTGGCATTGGACAGGAAGTCAACCAACAGTGCATCGCATGACAGGCCATCGAATTGTGACCCGGCTCGCTCTCGGGTTTTGCGTGACCCTTGTGGTCGCGGGTTCGAGTTATGGTCAGGAGGCTTTCGAGACTTTCAAACAGCTGAACGGCTCGACCAAGATGCCGAAGCTCAAGGCGTTCACGGCGCCCGATGCCAACGCGCTCGCTCCGGCGATCCAGAGCCGCAATGTCAAGCTTGAAGCCAAGCTCACCAATGATGCCGATCCGATGCAGCACGGTCTGTCCTGGCGCGTCTTCAGCCCGATCCCCGGCCCCGACGGTAAGTTGCCGCTTCTGGCAAGCGCCGAAGGCGGCTCCGCGGATTTCCAGCTCGCGCCTGGGGATTATTTCGTCAATGTCTCCTTCGGGCGCGCAGGTGCGACCAAAAAACTCTCGATACCGAATCAGGGAAATGTCGAAGACCAGGTGATGGTTCTGGATGCAGGCGGTCTCCTGCTCAGCGCAATTTCCGGGCCGGATACGCAGATCCCGGACAAGGATCTCAGCTTTGACATCTACTCTACCGAAGTGAAGGCAGATGGCGAGCGCGGTCTGGTTCTGGCGGACGTAAAGCCGAACACGATCATCAGGCTCAACGCCGGGACCTACCACGTGGTTTCGGAATACGGCACGATCAATGCTGCTGTGCGCGCCGATATCAAGGTCGAAGCCGGAAAATTGACAGAAGCGACGATCCAGCACCGCGCCTCCCAGATCGGTTTCAAGCTCGTCTCGGACGAAGGCGGCGAAGCGATTGCCGACACCGCATGGTCCGTCCTGACATCGGGCGGCGACGTGGTTGCGGAAAGCGTCAGCGCATTTCCGCTCATGGTCCTGTCGGAAGGCGACTATACCGCCATCGCCCGGAACAAGGACAAGATCTACCAACGTGACTTCAAGGTCGTGGCGGGGCGCAATACCGACGTCGAACTGCAACTGACCAAATAGGCCTCAGCCAGCCTTGCGGAACGCCCGGCGCGGCGGCGGCGCCATGCTGAACACGGCCCCAAAGAGCTTCGACAGAAGATCCTTGCGATCCGGCAGCGCGCTCAATTCGTCCCACGTGATCATCTGGCCGACACGCGCACGAATGGTCGAGCCGGACAGGCGGCGAAACTCCCGAATGAGCAACGAGACACGCAGGGTCAACGAGAGCTTGCTGGCCAGGTGAAAAAGTCGGCCGTTCTGGCCTTCGAAAAACACAGGAACGACATTGGCCTTGGCTGCCTGGATGAGCTTGGCCGGAAAGATCTTCCAAGGCAGATCTTCCGCTCGGCCAAAACCCTTTTTTGCGGTCGCGACGCCGCCAGCGGGGAAAATCACCACGGTGACACCGTCCTTCAACAGCCGCACGGCTTCGTGACGGGTCTGCATGTTGATCGCCAGGGCTTCCTTGGTCTCCTCGAAAGAGACCGGCAACGAGTACGGCGCCAGTTCCGGGACCTTGAGGAGCTCGTTGTTGATCAGCACGCGAAACGGACGGCCGAGCTGCTCGGCAAGCGCCAGAACAGCAATGCCGTCACCGATGCCGAACGGGTGGTTGGCAACGATCACGATCGGGCCATCCGGTATGCTGGCCGGAGGCCATTCGCCCTGAACCTTCATCTCGACATCGATCAGATCGAGCATCTTGCCAAAGACACGGTCGGTCTTGCCGACAATGTCGTGGCGCCAGATATCATAAAGGCGGGTGTATCGATCGCGTCCGGAAAGGCCTTCGATGGAACGGATGAACCATCGCTTCAGGCGCGGATCGCGTTCGTTGGCATAGGAGAGTTCTTTGAACTGCACTGGCCACCTCAATCGACCATCGGACTGTCTTGTCATCTGGCTTATCGCAATTCGATGACATATTTCTGACAGGACCGGTATCTCCCCGGCCCTGTCAGTGGTTGTTTTACCAGCGACCTAGCGTCAGCGCGCAGCCCGGGCCGCAAGCTTGCGCTTGATGTCCGGCGGGGTTGCCTCGCCGGCGAGCACGGCAACAGCTTCAGCCAGGCTCATCGACACCTGCTCCTGCGAGCCGAGACGACGGATGTTGACCGTCTTCTCCTCTGCCTCCCGCTTGCCGCAGACGATAATGACCGGAACCTTGGTCACGGAATGCTCGCGGACCTTGTAGTTGATCTTCTCGTTGCGGAAGTCGGTCTCGACCTGCAGACCGGCATCGCGCAGCTGTTCGGCAACCTCGCGACCATAGTCGTCGGCATCCGAGGTGATGGTTGCAACCACGACCTGCAGCGGTGCGAACCAGAGCGGCATATGGCCGGCAAAGTTCTCGATCAGGATGCCGAGGAATCGCTCCATCGAGCCGCAGATGGCGCGGTGGATCATCACCGGCTGCTTCTTTTCCGACTTGTCGTCGATATAGAAGGCGCCGAAGCGTTCCGGCAGGTTGAAGTCGACCTGGGTCGTGCCGCACTGCCATTCGCGGCCGATGGCATCACGCAGGGTATATTCGAACTTCGGGCCGTAGAAGGCGCCCTCGCCCGGCATGATGCCGGTCTTGATGCGCCCACCCGACTGCTCCTCGATGGTCTTCAAAACATCCAGCATGACGCTTTCGGCGCGATCCCAGAGATCGTCCGAGCCGACGCGCTTTTCAGGACGGGTCGAGAGCTTCACCACGATTTCGCTGAAGCCGAAGTCCTCGTAGACCGACAGGATCAGGTCGTTGATGCGCAGGCATTCTGCCGCCATCTGCTCTTCCGTGCAGAAGACGTGCGCATCGTCCTGGGTGAAGCCGCGCACGCGCATCAGGCCATGCAGGGCGCCGGAGGCCTCGTAGCGATGGACATTGCCGAACTCGGCAAGGCGCACCGGAAGTTCACGGTAGGATTTCAGGCCGTGCTTGAAGATCTGCACGTGACCCGGGCAGTTCATCGGCTTCAGCGCGAAGATCTTCTGGTCGGCCTCTTCATCGTCGGGATGGGTGAAGGCATGGGCGGATTTCACCGCGAACATGTTCTCCTGATACCAGCCCCAGTGACCGGAGGTTTCCCAGAGCGACTTGTCGAGCACCTGCGGCGCGTTGACTTCCTGATAGGTGCCCTCGAGACGACGGCGCATGTAAGAGGTCAGGGTCTGGAACATGCGCCAGCCCTTGCCGTGCCAGAAGACAACGCCCGGGCCTTCTTCTTGGAAATGGAAGAGATCCATTTCACGGCCGAGTTTGCGGTGATCGCGCTTTTCGGCTTCCGCCAGGATATGGAGGTAACGATCAAGGTCTTCCTGCTCGGCGAAGGCGGTGCCGTATATACGGCTCAGCATGGCGTTGTTGCTGTCACCACGCCAATAGGCACCAGCCACCTTCATCAGCTTGAAGGCCATGCCGATCTGGCCGGTCGAGGCCATGTGCGGACCGCGGCAGAGATCGAACCAGTCGCCCTGATAATAGATCTTCAGGTCTTGATCTTCCGGGATCGCGTCAACCAGTTCGACCTTGTAGGCCTCGCCTTTGGCCGCGAAGACTTCGCGCGCCTTGTTGCGCGGCCAGATTTCCTTGGTGAACGGCTTGTTGCGCTGGATGATCTCCTTCATCCGCTTTTCGATCTTCGGCAGATCTTCGGGCGTGAAGGGCTCGTTCTTGGCAAAGTCGTAATAGAAGCCGTTCTCGATCACCGGGCCGATGGTAACCTGGGTGCCGGGCCAGAGTTCCTGCACGGCCTCGGCCATGACATGGGCCGCATCGTGGCGGATCAGTTCCAGCGCGCGTGGATCGGTGCGGGTGACGATTTCGATCAGGCCGTCGACGACCGGATCGGACAGGTCGCGCAAGGTGCCGTCCAGCGCAATCGCGACAGCCTTCTTTGCAAGCGACTTGGAAATGGCTTCGGCTACTTCGCGACCGGTTGTGCCTGCGGCATACTCACGGACGGAACCATCGGGGAATTTCAGGGAAATGGTATCAGACATGGTAGTCTCCTTATCCAGTCCCGCCAACGAATGCGGGTGGTGAAAGTTGCCGGGTGATTTGCCCGCGATTTACCGGCGCTGCATAGGACGAAAGCGCTAGTGAGTAAAGGATCTTGCTAGGACGTCGACCCCATCGACCAGAAGTCCCGGGCCTTCTCAGGCAGCGCGCACAACACCCGCTCGAAAGTGGCCGGATCGACATGACGGCGGATCGTGGCCGTGACCTCCTCGATCGCCGTATCCGTCGAGAGATTGTGGTCGTGGCGGAAGGCGCGGACTTCCTTCATCAGCTCATCTCGGCCGAAAAACGGCTTCAGTGGTGCTTCGACATCCCAGTCACTGACGAAGATCGCGCGCAGGACGGGCGGCAGGACATTGGCAAAGGTGATGGCCTGAGCCACCGTCAAGCGGTGGCGAAAGACCTGCAGCACCGCCTGAAGCATAGTGTAGGCCTGATGCGAGGAGGTCAGCATCGACGTCGTCACAAGGTCTTTCATAAATCTATCGAAATCGGCTGAAGCCTGGCGGTATTCAAGCGGCATTGGCATGCGTTTCATCTCTCGATCCGATTCGGTCCGATCATGTTATGCCGGAGCCCTGCCCCGCTCAAACGACACTCAGGTGCTCGGCTTGCGGCCAAAGGTCCAGAGCCGCCAAGGGGCATACCACGTAAAACGGTCCCCAAGCACTTGCGGCACGGGATCTAGGCCCCACGTCCCTCCAGGCCCGCAGCGACCGACGCGAAACAGTGTCAGCCAGCCGCCCGACCAGATGCCATGGCGCGCGACCGCCTCATAACCATATTCCGAACAGGTCGGCATGTGGCGGCACGAACTGCCGACGATGCTGGACAAGGTCAGTTGATAAATGCGGATCAGCCCCATGCCGAGCAGTCTGCCCGGTGTCTTGCGAAAAGGGCCCTGCCAGTTTCGGCTTTTGGGCGCCCCACCTGCCGGCCGATGCCCGCAATCGGGGCCGTCGCACATGATCAGCTGGCCTGGGCCGGCATGGCCGAATGCTCGATCTGATCGAGACAGTCGACCACGGCATCAAAGGTCAGCATGGTCGAAGCATGACGGGCCTTGTAGTCGCGCACGGGCTTGAGGAAACGCATGTCTTCAAAACGTCCGGTCGGCCCCTCGCCGCCCTCCTTGAGCATCGCCAGCATATCGGCACGGGCCTGGCGTATTTCTGCCGGTGTTGCACCGATGACATGCAGTGCCATGATACCGGACGAGGCCTGGCCGAGCGCACAGGCTTTCACTTCATGGGAGAATTCGCTGACCACGTCGTTATCGACCGACAGATGAACGCGTACCCGTGATCCGCAAAGCTTGGAGTGCTTCTCCGCCGTTGCCTGCGCATTGGGCAGGATACCGACATGGCTGATATTGCCGGCAAATTCGAGGATTTTGGTGTTGTAGATGTCGTCCATTGTCGATCCGTGCAGCCCATAGATATTTTATATTGCGCGGTATGGATGCCGCCAGACTGTCCGCTCTTTTGCTACAGCCTGTCGCAATCCATTCCCTTTTCAGGGCCTTTGGTGAAACTATATTGCATGTGTGTCCCGGCGCCAAATGTTACAAGAGTGCTGGCCGCAGATGATGTGTCGCAGATGTTAATTGGCAGAACGGACTTGCAATATGAACCGCATTGCGCATTTACAGTCTGAAAAAGCGAAACAGGCGGTCCGCGACAGTCAGGACCGGGAGATCAAAGGCATGGATGCCATCGTCAAGAAGTTGACCGCGGAAGCGCCCCGTCCGACGCGCGAGGAAGCCGAACAGGCCGTTCGCACCCTGCTGCTGTGGGCCGGCGACGATCCGGAGCGCGAAGGCCTGCAGGATACGCCGGCGCGCGTCGCCAAAGCCTATGGCGAGCTGTTTTCGGGCTATGGCGCGGATATCGAAGAGGTTCTTGGACGGACGTTCGAAGAGGTCGGCGGCTATGACGACATGGTTCTCGTGCGCGACATTCCGTTCTTCTCGCATTGCGAGCACCATATGCTGCCGGTGATCGGCAAGGCTCATGTGGCCTATCTGCCCAAGGGCCGTGTTCTCGGCCTCTCCAAGATTGCCCGTGTCGTCGACGTCTTCGGACGGCGCCTGCAGACGCAGGAAAACATGACCGCGCAGATCGCCCATGCGATCGAGGATACGCTGAAGCCACGCGGGGTTGCGGTTTTCATCGAGGCCGAGCATATGTGCATGGCCATGCGGGGAGTCCAGAAATCAGGCTCCACGACACTGACCACAACCTTCACCGGCGCTTTCAAGGACAATGCTGCCGATCAGGCACGCTTCATGTCCATGGTGCGCAGCCGGTGAGCCTCTAAGGGTTACCCCTGCTAATGACCAGCATCGACTTCGACGCGCCCTCCTCCGACAAAACGGTTCTCGAGGAGGGGCTGGCCTTCACTCCAAAATTTGACGCTCATGGATTGGTGACTGCAGTCGTCACAGACGCGCGCGACGGCACGCTGCTGATGGTGGCACACATGAACGCCGAAGCGATCGCGCTAACGCTCGAAACCGGCATTGGTCACTACTACAGCCGTTCGCGGGGCAAGATCTGGAAGAAGGGCGAAAGCTCAGGAAACCTGCAATCGGTCAAGGAAATCCGTGTCGACTGCGACCAGGATGCGCTGTGGCTGAAGGTCGAAGTGGCAGGGCATGATGCCACCTGCCACACCGGCAGGCGTTCCTGCTTCTATCGGCAGGCTCTGATCGTCGATGGCGCACCAGCGCTGACGATCGCCGACGATCACCGGCACTTTGACCCGGATTCTGTCTACAAGGCTTAGTCCGGTCACCTTGAACTAAACGAAATCGTAAGCATAGAGTGTCCTAATACGAGCCGGAGTGTTCAGCTTGTGAGGAATACGGAGATGCTGAACTGGAGTTTGAGATCCAGCGGAGCCGGGCGTGAAGCGCCTTCGGTCGGGGAAGCGAGCGGCATGGGATCCGGTCTGCCGGCCCAAATTCAACCGCCCAAGAAACCAAAGGTTGCCCTTGCGCTTGGCGGCGGAGCTGCCCGAGGATGGGCCCATATCGGTGTGCTGCGTGCCCTTGACGAAGAGGGCATCGAGGTCGGTATGATTGCCGGCACGTCGATCGGGGCGCTTGTCGGCGGCTGCTATCTTGCCGGCAAATTGGACGAGCTCGAGGTTTTCGCCCGCTCGCTGACCATGCGCCGCATTGCCTCCCTGCTCGACCTGACGATCGGCGGCGGCGGCCTGCTTGGCGGCATGCGCCTGACAAAGCGGATGCAGGAGCATCTGCAAGGGCTGATGATCGAGGACTTGCCAAAGCCGTTCGTGGCCGTCGCATCGGAGCTCAACAGCGGCCATGAAGTATGGATCGATGGCGGGCACCTGATCACCGCATTGCGGGCGTCCTACGCCCTGCCCGGTATCTTCGAGCCGGTACGCTGCAACAACCGGACGCTGATCGATGGCGCGCTGGTCAATCCCGTTCCTGTTTCCGTGTGCAGGGCGCTCGAGCAGCCGATCGTCATGGCCGTCAACCTCAACTACGACCTGTTCGGCCGATCCGCTGTCGTCAAACACCGCGCCGGCGAACTGGTGGAAACCACCAGCGAACCGGTCCGGGACCCGAATCGCATGGGGCTGACTGGCGTCATGGTCCAAGCTTTCAATATCATCCAGGACCGCATCTCGCGGGCGCGACTTGCCGGAGATCCACCGGATCTGGCGCTTCATCCACGTGTCAATGATATCGGACTGTCGGAATTCCACCGGGCTGGTGAAGCTATCGAGCGCGGATATGCGGAAGCCAAGTCGCGCATCACCGAAATTCGACGCATGCAGGAAGCAGTCTCCCGCTGACCCGACCGATCGGGTAAGCGGGGTGTCGTTGCGTCAGGCAGTTACGCTAGGCCGGCAAAAGCTGCGGTAACGTGCCAGGCCTATTTATCCCGCGATATAAGCCTTGATCTGCTCCGCCTCGGTCTCAATTTCGCGGATACGAGACTTCACCACGTCGCCGATCGAGATGATCCCAGACAGTTTGCCATTGTCTTCCACCGGAACGTGGCGAAAACGTCTGGCTGACATCATTTCCATCAGTTCATTGACGCTGGTGTCCTCGTGACAACGATAGACGTTGGCGGTCATCAAGGTGGAGATCGGCTGATCAAAGGCATCACGACCATTCTGTCCGATTGCACGCACGACATCACGTTCCGTGAAAATCCCGACGATCCGGTTCTCCATGCCGACAACCACGACCGCACCGATCTTGTTTTCTTCCAGGATATGGGCGGCTTCACCCAGTGTGACGCTCGGACCGACAGTTACGACGTCACGGCCCTTCTGTTCGAGTATGCTTCTGGCAGATGCTGTCATGCTTTCCTCCTCACATTCATCACGTCTGAACTCACCGCTTACCCGTCCCAAAGCGGCGACCTACAAATGGTGCATGTTATTCAAGAGGAATGCAATATTTAGATGTTTCTAGTGGCTCGCACCGATCTGCTATAGGGATCGAAGGGGCGGAAGCAAAGGAATCCGAACAGGAAACCACCGATATGCGCGTCCCAGGCAATCATGCCCGCATATTCCCCGAAAAGGGGCAAGCCAACGGCCACGGCGACATTGCCCAGAAACCAGACAATGATGAAGACCCGCACCGTGCGATCGGCGAGCGCCGCCGGCACAGAAAACAACGGCGGTTCGATGCCGAACGCCTGCAGGTAACCACGCTGGCGTCCACCGAAGGCGAAGCGGCAAGCTGCCCCCATCAGGGCCGAGATCACACCTGAGGCGCCAACCATCAATGACGGCGAGCCCCAGTTGACGATAGCGTGCAGGCCGGCGCCCGCCACGGATGAAATCACCCAGAAGATGACAAAACGAACCGCGCCGATCCGGCGGTAGACCGGGGTACCGAACGCTGCAAGCCAGAGGCCATTGAAAGCCAGATGCTCAAAACTGCCATGCAGCAGCGAATAGCTCACCGGCGTCCAGATCCAGGCCAATGTCTGGTCCGCCAACGGATAGACATAGCGCAGCGGCGAGAACCCGAATTCAAACGTGATCCAGGCATTCGTATCGTCGCTGAAGACCAGCGCCTGCAGCGTATAGATGATACCGATCAATGCGAGCGACAGAAGGACGCCACCCGGCAGATTGAAGATCGGCACATTTTCCTTTTGATGCGCGGCGTCGGTCGGGCCCGCTTGAGGCTCTTCGGGCGGCCCTGAATTTTCCTGCATCTCTGGCTCCTTGCCGCATTGCTAACCAACCTGTTAGCCCAGACGAGCGCCAAAAAAAAGCCACCCGGGATATCCGAGTGGCTGTGGAGGCAAGCTGCGGAATGTTCGCGCGGCCTCGAGTTGGTGCCGAAAGCGAAGAACCTTCGGGAACTGATGACTGTTTTTTGCCACAGCCTCACGGCATCCGCAACGTCAACCCTCTCTTAACCTTAACCGCCGGACACAAACTGGAAAAGACGGAACAAAACCAAGGGTCACAGCAAACGTTATGTTAACAGCTTGCCGATAATCATTTCGTAACCGCGAAATAGACAGATCGCCCATGATGTATTCCTCGCAGACCAGCCAGAGCACCACGATCGCCTCGCCGGGACAGCAGCGCGCCTTTCAGCGTGTCGCCGTCAGCCTGCAGGGTCGACTGATGATGGCCGACTACGAGGAATATGTATGCAAGGTGATCGACATGTCGCCGGGCGATGTGCGCTTCGCCTGCGCCGGTCGGCCGCGGCCAAGTGAGCGTATCATCGCTTATATCGATCATCTCGGCCGTATCGAGGGTACAGTCGTCAAGCTGACCGAGGACGGTTTTGTCATCTCGATCAACGCGACCGTGCGAAAGCGCGAGAAGCTTGCGGCGCAGCTGACCTGGATCGCCAACAAACATGAACTCGGCCTTCCGGAAGATCGTCGCCACGATCGTCTGACGCCGCGCAATACGCGGACGGAGTTGACGCTGGAAGATGGCAAGCGCTATCCCTGCCGTCTCATGGACCTTTCCCTGTCGGGTGCCGCCGTCGATATCGACATTCGCCCGCCGCTGGGAACTGCCGTTCGACTTGGCAATATGCGCGGCCGCGTCGTTCGCCATTTTGCGGAAGGTGTGGCGGTGGAATTTCTTTCGCTGCAATCACGCGAAGCGCTCACCGAGTTTCTCTGATTTCATCTGGCCATCTCTGATTTTGGCGCCAGCGGTCCGTCCGCCGGCGCCTTTTGCCGTTTCAGCACGATCCTGGGGCTCGATGCTTCGGCAAATATTTTTTTGAAGCGTCAAAAATAAATTTCTGCTTCAAAATAGAACATCGTCTCGCCAACCGGGTCAAATCAGCGCCGAAGCACCGACGCTTCGAAGTGTGCACCACCATCTGATGTGCGAATCTGCAGCGCCAGGGACGGTCCATCCTTAATGCCAGAGCTGGACACCGCGAAATAAATTACATGATCTCAATGTGATAGCCGGAGCACATCGCGAACAAACCGCATGCAGAATGAGAAATTGGCTGCAATTTGAGTGAATTTTTATTCTTATTTTCGTCAAACAATACTCAAACAATAATCAAATACATATAAATATAAAACTGCATTTGCCTCATCTTTACTTCGATTTTTACTCCGCATTTTCGCGAGAGATCAAAAACTAGATGTCATGTTGGCTCCATCACGGGGAGACAACCAATGACAACAAAGAAAAATCTGGGTATTGGACTTCTGACCGCCGCAATCGTCGGCAGCCTGGCTATACCGGCCGCCGCCACATCTGCGAACATGCGCGTCATCGGCAAAGCCAATCCGCCGATCGGCCACTACGAATTCTGCAAAACCTATAGCGGCGAATGTTCGGGCACCGGTCGCGACAGCGGTCCAATGGAGCTGACGGAACCGCTCTGGAAGGAGATCCTTGAGATCAACTACACGGTCAACAGCCAGATCACGCCGCTGACCGATATGGAGATCTACGGGGTAGAAGAGCGCTGGGCCTATCCGCGCACCGTCGGCGATTGCGAAGACTACGCGCTTTTGAAGCGCAGGATGCTGATGGACAAGGGAGTCGATCCGGCCGACCTTCTGCTCACCGTCGTTCTTCAGCCGAATGGCGAAGGCCATGCCGTACTAACGATCCGAACCGATCACGGCGACTTCGTGCTGGATAACATGCGCAACAAAGTGCTGCTCTGGTCCGACACGGAATATACCTACCTGAAGCGCCAGTCGTCGGAAGATCCCGCGCGCTGGGTCAAGCTCCAGGACGGACGCGCGAGCGTTGTCGGTAGCGTCTCCTCCAACTAGCGCGCCTGCCGACGGCAGCCTCAACCATTTGGCCCGGTCTGTCCCCCGCATACCCGTCCCCGACCGGAGCCACTGAGCCGGTCCCGTCCAACCGGGACCGGCTCTTCTTTTCTAACCCACCCTCTCCGACGACGATCCTTTACGCAACATTAACCACAATCGCAGAACGTCGAGCCTCACGATATGGAATCGACGACTGCGTATCTTGGTGTCGTCCATCGAAGGGGAGGTCTGGCATGCGAAGCGATACAGCCGAAACCGCTCCCCACGATCACGCGCCGCTGATATCGACACGGTTTCTGGTCGCAGCTACATGCCTGGTGCTTTTTCTCGCCATCGCCTCAAGCGCCATCAGCTATGCAGGACGCATCTACGGCGAACGGCTTTCCCTCGCCGGCCATAGCGAAAGCCGCGAAATCCTCTCAATAACGATCGGCCGCGACTTGTTGAGACTTCCCACAAATACGATCAGGTTTGAACAGCAGCGTGTCAGCGGCCCCGCCGAACAGATCGACCTTTATCTGCTCTGGCCGGAAATGACCGGATACGAAAAAGGTCTGCGCCGACGTTTCGACGACCTGACCCAGGAACAATCACTGATTTTCCTTCAGATTTCCCAGAGCACAATGTCTCGGGACATGTCGGGGCGCGTGAGCGCAATATACGCGCATCTTCTGCAACCCAGATCAGAAAGTGGGCCGGCCGGTCTCACACTCAGGCGATTTGAGCCGGGTACGGGTTACGACGGCGAGACATTGCTCACCGCCAGCCGGATCGGAGAAGACGACTATGCGGTCCGCTGCCTGCTGCCGGCGAAAGCCTCGCAAGCCACTGATGGTGACTGCCAGCGTGACATCCATGTCGGCGAAGACCTGACCGTCCTGTACCGGTTCTCAAGCCGCAGGCTCGGCGACTGGGCAGAAATCGATCAGGCGGTACGCGACTATGTTGGCAAGCGCGCTGCGCCCGCACCCAGCGAAACCTCGCATAAAATGCGTCCGATCCCGTCAACTAAAAGTTCATCATAAACCTCTTGGTAAGGCTAAGACCCTACCCTGTACGGAAGTGGTCGCGATGGGGGAGCGTCCGGTCCGCAATGGTCATAGCTTGAAGAGTCTCGTGGTGCATAAATTTTACGGAAACCTCTATTTCGCCTCTCGTATCCGCAGGCTGGCTGTTGCTACCCTGACGCTTGTGATGATGACGAGCTTCAGTGTCTCCGTCGCGCAAGCGGCGCCTAAATATGCGGGCGTGGTCATCGACGCCAAGACGGGCAAGGTGCTTTACAGCGAGGATGCGGACAGTCTGCGCTATCCTGCGTCCCTGACCAAGATGATGACCCTTTACATGGTTTTCGAGGCGCTTGAAGCCGGGCGGATCTCGCTGAGCACGAAGGTGCCTGTCTCCAAGAATGCTGCCGCCGAACCTCCATCGAAGCTCGGCGTCGGCGCCGGACGCAGCCTGACGGTCGAGCAGGCCATCCAGGCGCTGGTCACCCGCTCCGCCAATGACGTGGCAACCGCGCTTGGCGAATTTCTCGGTGGCTCGGAGCAGCGTTTCGGCCAGATGATGACGGCCAAGGCCCGCAACCTCGGCATGACGAAGACGACCTATCGCAATGCCCATGGGTTGCCGAATACAGCGCAGATGACAACGGCTCGTGATCAGGCTCGTCTTGGCATCGCTTTGCGTCAGCACTTCCCGCAATATTACGGATACTTTTCGACCCGCAGCTTCAAGTTCGGCAAGCAGGTGATCGGCAATCACAACCGTCTGCTCGGCAATGTCCGCGGTGTCGATGGCATCAAGACCGGCTATACCCGCGCTGCGGGTTTCAATCTGGCAACCTCCGCCGAAGCTGACGGTCGCTCGATCGTTGCCGTCGTCCTTGGTGGCAAGTCCGGCGCCAGCCGCGATGCGACGATGCGCAAGCTTGTCGCAGCCTATCTGCCCAAGGCCTCGGGTTCGCGTGGCGGCAGCAATCTGATTGCCGAGACCAATACGTCCGTTGCGCCGAGCGCAGCGGCAACCGCGTCGCTCGCACCGTCGGCCCACAGCCTGCCGGCCACTGGCCCGATGCCGGAAACCCGTTATGATACCGTGCCCGAGACGGCATTTGCGGCTCCGCAGCTCGGCAATGCCGCCAGCGCGGCGCTCACCAAAGCGACGACAGCACAGGCAAACTCCCAGGCAAGCTCATCAGCGGTCGCCGTACCAGTGCCGCAGCCGGCTCCAGCCTATATGCCCGATAGCGGCGCGTCGATCGCGCCGGCTACGCCGACACAATCAATTGCCGAATCTGCAGCTACACCGCAGGGCATAGACACCACAACCACTGCCTCCACCGCGCCGTCTGCCGGCTGGGTCGTCCAGATTGGCACCTCACCGGACAAGGACATGGCAATGACCCTTCTGCGCGATGCGCAGGAAAAAGGCGGAAAGGTATTGCGTTCCGCCACCCCCTTCACGATCGCCTATGATGCGGGTTCTCAGCAGCTTTACCGGGCTCGGTTCGGCGGCTTCGACGACCAGAAGACAGCGGTCAATGCATGCAAGGCACTGAAGAAAAAAGGGATCGGTTGCTGGGCCGCCGCCCAGTAAACAATCCTGCCGGTAGCCCTCGATTTGTATTGCGTACGAGGTAGTCAATATGGCGTTGAACGAGAACCACTTCGGTCGCACGGGCGACCAGGATAACCACGGCACCCTGGCAGCGAGCCACGGGCTTCATCCGCTGCATCAGGCAGCCTTCGGCCTTGCCGAGCTCGGGTTGAAGCCGAAGCGCTCGAAGACCAAGGACCTGATCGGACTGTTGTTGTGTCACGGCGCCCGTGCCTGGCGCTACTCCCAGCCGGAGGCGAAGATCCATTTGCATGTGTCATCGCAAAGCGGACGGTTCCCGATTATCCTGCGCCTGCGTTAATTAGCGAAAGGCCTAACGATGCCCATCTATGCCCTCGGGGACCGTATGCCTCGCCTGCCCGCGCAGGAGCGTTTCTGGATCGCGCCGGATGCCCATGTCATCGGCGACGTGACGCTGGGTGAAGATGTCGGGATCTGGTTCGGGGTCGTGCTGCGCGGCGACAATGATCCTATCGTGATCGGCCCTGGCAGCAATATCCAGGAAGGCACCATGGTGCACACGGATATCGGCTTTCCCGCCACCATCGGCGAAGGCTGCACCATCGGCCACCACGCCATCATCCATGGCTGCACGATCGGCAACAACTCCCTGATCGGCATGGGCGCGACAGTGCTGAACGGTGCCCGGATCGGCGACAATTGCCTTGTTGGCGCCAATGCGCTGGTCACCGAGGGAAAACACTTTCCGGACAATTCCCTGATCGTCGGTTCGCCGGCCCGGGTTATCCGGACGCTGGACGATGACGCCATTGCCGGGCTCAGACGCTCGGCTGCAAACTATGTGCGCAACTGGCAACGCTTTGCGCGTGACCTGCGACGGCTCGACTGATCAGGCGCATTCGGCGCATAATCCTCGAATTTCGATCGTTGTCTTTTCCGCCTTGAACTTCATGCCCCTGGTAATGTCATCGAGGCGGTGATCGATGGCGTGATCGTGGAATTCTGTGACGCGACTGCATTTGTGGCAGATCACGAATGCCACGGTGCCATGACCGGAGCAGCCGTCATGCGGATGGGCACAGGCGACGAAGGCATTGATGCTTTCCAGACGGTGCACCATGCCAAACTCCACCAGCTTCTCGAGTGCCCGATAGACCTGCAAGGGCGCCCGGAAACCATGATCGCGCAAACGGTCGAGCAGCGTATAGGCAGACAATGGGCCGTCGGACGCCGACAGGGCGTCAAACACCAGAGACTGGTTCTTGGTCAGATCGGTCTTGGCCATCGTCATCCTCGTGAATTGGCATCAACAGCCTTCGAACCCGGACGGGGCAGAAGGCTGACAAGAAAAAGCAGCAAAGCGGCGACGACGATCGACGGGCCGGACGGCGTGTCATAGGTAAGCGAGCCGAACAGGCCGATGATCACGGCAAAGGCACCGATCACCGAGGCCATAACGGCCATCCATTCAGGCGTTGTGGCAAAGCGTCGGGCGGCCGCAGCCGGTATGATCAGCAAAGACGTGATCAGCATGATGCCGACGATCTTCATGGCGATCGCGATCACCAGCGCCATCAGCAGCATGAAGATGACCCGCGCCCGCTCGGGCTGCAGCCCCTCGGCCTCAGCAAGTTCGGCATTTACGGTCGCGGCAAGCAGCGGACGCCAGAGATAGGCGATGACGGCGACCACGACCACGCCGCCAATCCAGACAAAGGCAACATCCGCCTGGGTCACGGCCAGGATGTCGCCGAACAGGAAGGCGATCAGATCGAAGCGGACCCAGGTCATGAACGCGACCATGACCAGACCGATCGCCAATGTTGCGTGGCTGAGAATGCCGAGCAGCGCGTCGGCGGAAAGCCCGTGGCGTTTCTGCAGCACAATCAGGATCAGCGACACGACAGCCGCGACGACGAAGACGCTGACCATAAGGTTGAGCGAAAAGAAAAGTGACAGCGCAACGCCGAGCAAGGCGGAATGTGCCATGGTGTCGCCGAAATAGGCCATGCGGCGCCAAATGACGAAACAACCGAGCGGACCGGTGGTGAGTGCCAAACCGATGCCGGCGAGCATGGCCCGGATGAAGAAATCATCGAACATGGACGTGCTCCTCATGCCCGGACTTTTCATCCTCAGGCTCAGAATGATGATGGCCGTGGTCATGATCATGATGCCCGTGGTCGTGGTCGTGGTGCCCGTGGTCATGGGCTTCACCGTCGCCATGATGATGACCGTCGTCTGGATGGCAATGATCCGTCACGGAACCATCGCCATGCAGGACACGACCATCGGGCAGATGGGTGTGGTCGTGATCATGGCTGTAGACCGCAAGCGTGCTGCCGGCCTTGCTACCGAAGAGCCGCATGTATTCCGGGCTGCTGCTGACGGCGGCCGGGGTGCCGCGGCAGCAGACATGGCCGTTCAGGCAGATAACCGTATCGGTCTCGGCCATCACCACGTGCAGGTCGTGAGAAATCAGTAGGATGCCGCAACCGGTCGAATTGCGGATCGAGGTGATCAGGTCATAGAGCGCGATCTCGCCGGAGAAATCGACACCCTGCACCGGTTCGTCCAGGACCAGAATATCGGGTTTGCGGGCAATCGCACGGGCAAGCAGCGCGCGCTGGAACTCACCGCCGGACAGATGCTGGACTTCGGCCCCGGACAGATGAGCGATACCGACGGCATTCAGTGCGGCGTCGATATCTGCCGGTGACAAGGACCCTGTCAGCGTCATCAACCGGCGCACGGTCAGCGGCATGGTCCAGTCGACCGCCAGCTTCTGGGGAACATAACCGACACGCAGGCCGGGCTTGCGTTCCACCCTGCCCTCGTCGGCACGCAACACGCCGATGGCGAGTTTGGCACTGGTCGACTTGCCGGATCCGTTTGGCCCGATCAAGGTGACGATCTCACCCGGCCGGACGCAAAAATCCACGCCTCTGACCAGCCACCGGCCATTGCGATAGACCCCGGCACCGCGGAGCGACACGAGCGGCGCGGCCTGATTATTTTTCAATGCAGACATCACATTCCCGGAAATTTGCTGTTGCGTGAAGCTATGCCACACGTTATAGCATTACGCAATCAATGTAATATTATTACATAACGAGTTCAATCGGAGCATCCCGCATGAAACGCACCCGCCTTGCCCTTGCCGCCACGACGGCAACTCTCCTGCTTTCGCCGGCGCTGGCCATGGCAGCGCCAGAGGTCGTGGTGTCGATCAAGCCAATCCATTCACTCGTCGCCTCGATCATGAAGGGCGTCGGCGAGCCGGCACTGATCGTCGAAGGGGCGGCATCGCCCCACACCTACAGTCTCAAGCCATCGAACGCGCGTGCGCTGGAGAATGCCGATGTGGTCTTCTGGGTCGGACATGGGCTGGAGGCATTCCTCGAAAAGCCGCTGGAGGCGCTTCCCGCCAAGGCCAAGATCGTCGAACTGGACGATGCGCCAGGACTGATTAAACTGCCCTTCCGCGAGGGTGGCGCTTTCGAGGCACATGATCACGGCGAGCACGGATCCGAGGAGCATCATGCGCATTCCGAGGAAGGTCACGCCGAAGAAGGTCATGACCATTCAGCCGAAGCCGGACACAGCGAGGAAGAGCATTCCGCCGAGGACCATGATCACGAGCATGGCGGGACCGACATGCATCTGTGGCTTGACCCGGCCAATGCCAAGGCGATGGCTGCGGACATCGCCAGCACGCTGATTGAGGCCGATCCCGACAACAAGGCGCTCTATGCGGCCAATGCCAAGGCGCTGGACAGCGAAATCGACGCGCTGGATGCGCAGATTGTCGCAACATTGGCCCCAGTCGCCGACAAGCCCTTCGTCGTTTTCCACGATGCCTACCAGTATTTCGAAAAGCGCTACAAGGTGCGGGTCGCCGGTTCTGTCACGGTTAGCCCGGAGACGATGCCGGGCGCCGAGCGCCTGTCTCAGATCCATGCCAAGATTGCCGAGCTCAATGCCGGCTGCGTGTTCGCCGAACCGCAGTTCGAATCCAAGCTGATCGCTGTGGTTACCGAAGGCACCGATGCCAAGAGCGGCACGCTGGATCCCGAGGGCGGCGCGCTGACCGAAGGGCCGGAACTCTATCCGCAACTGATGCGCAACCTCGCGTCTTCAATGGCCGAGTGCCTGTCGAAATAACCCGATCCTCCCAGACCGGCAAAGGCGGGGCCAAGGTTCCGCCTTTTTTTCACATCATCAAATGTAATGTTATTACATATATTGGAGCGACCGATGCAAAAGCTTCCCGTCACAGTCCTGTCCGGCTTTCTCGGCGCCGGCAAGACAACCCTGCTCAACCATGTGCTGGCCAATCGCGATGGCCTGCGCGTTGCGGTTATCGTCAATGACATGAGCGAAGTGAATATCGATGCGGCATTGGTGCGCGGCGGCAACGCGGCGCTGTCACGCACCGAGGAGCAACTCGTCGAGATGAGCAATGGTTGCATCTGTTGCACGCTTCGTGACGACCTCTTGAACGAAGTGCGGGCGCTGGCCGAACAGGATCGCTTCGATTATCTGCTTATTGAAGCGACAGGGATCGCCGAACCTTTGCCGATTGCCACCACATTCGACTTCCGCGACGAAAACGACCGTAGCCTATCGGATATCGCCCAGCTCGATACGATGGTCACTGTGGTCGATGCCGCCAATCTCGTGCGTGACTACTCGTCCGCCGATTTCCTTGCCGATAGGGGCGAGACCGCAGGCGACGGCGACAACAGGACACTGGTCGATCTGCTCGTCGAGCAGATAGAGTTTGCCGATGTCATCATCCTCAACAAGGTCGGGACGGCGACGCCGGATCAACTCGACGCCGCGCGCAAGATCATTGCCGGACTGAACGCGGATGCGCGTTTCATCGAGACCGATTTCGCCGAAGTCTTGCCAAAGGACATTCTCGGGACCGGACTGTTCGACCTGGCAAAGGCCGAGACGCATCCGCTATGGTTCAAGGAGTTGCACGGTTTTCGCGACCACGTGCCGGAAACGGAGGAATACGGCATCCGCTCCTTCGTTTATCACGCTCGCGCACCCTTTGATCCGCAGCGGTTTCAGGCATTCATCAACCAGTCCTGGCCGGGCGTCATTCGCGCAAAGGGCTTTTTCTGGCTGGCCACTCGGCCGCACCATGTCGGCGAACTGAGCCAGGCAGGGCCGCTGGTGCGGACCAGCCGCATGGGCCGTTGGTGGGCGTCGGTGCCGAAACAGAACTGGCCCGATGATCCGGCTTTCCACAAGGCGATGGCCCCTTATCTCGACAAGGAATGGGGCGATCGCCGCCAGGAGATCGTCTTCATCGGCGCCGACCCCATGGATGAGGCGAGTCTGCGCGCCGAACTGGACGCGTGTCTTGTGTCCGCGAGCCGCTTTGAACCAACCGCCTGGGAAAACCTGGCCGACCCTTTTGCCGCCTGGACCTGAGCGAGATCGGCCGGCTACGCCCGGCCTTTCTGCTGCAACAGTTGCATCAGGATTTCAGCACCGGCCTCACCGGCCGGTGTTTCAGTGTTGAGGCGAGCCCAAACCTCGTCATAGCCTGCAAGCATCGCTGTGCGTTGAGGGGTATCTGCGGACAGGCGCTCCGCCCAGCGGACCATGCTGGCCGGTCGCACGACCTCATTCAGATATTCCGGCACGATGGCGTAGTCGGCGATCAGATTGGGAAGCGCACCCGTCCATGTCTTGATCCGATGGCTGATCATCTTGATGATCCAGTCGGTCTTGTAGGTCGACATGACGGGCACATAGGCAAGCGCCAGTTCAAGGATCACCGTGCCCGACGTCGCAATTGCGGCATCCGCCTCGGCAAAGGCCTGCCATTTTGCGGTATCGCCGATCAGGATCTCCGGCTTGATGCTCCAGCCAGCCACCATCTCGCGCACCCTCAATTCCTGACGGCCAACGGTTGGCAGGAGAAATCGGGTTGGACCGTTGCGACGGGTGAATTCCTGCATCGCCTCGCCGAAGACCGGCAGCATGCTGGCAATCTCGCTGCCGCGGGATCCGGGCAGCAGCAGGATCGTGTGCGTATCGCCTCTGGTTTTTGGCTGCTTGAGCATGCGGCCATTGCGCACCTTGACGATGTCCGGATGGCTGCTCAGCCGATGGCCGACGAAATGCGTGGGCGGCCCCCCCAGGCGACGCATGACCTCAGGCTCAAACGGAAGCACCGCTAGCACTGCGTCGACATAAGACAGCATCGCCGCGGCGCGGTATTCCTTCCAAGCCCAGACGCTCGGGCAGACATAGTTGACGACCGGCAATCCCGGCAGCTTTTGGCGCACCTTCCTGGCCACCCGATGGGTGAAGTCAGGACTATCGATGATCAGCAGCATATCGGGCCGTGCGGCCACGATGGCATCCGCGGTGCTGGAAATCAGGCCAATCAATCGCGGCAGCTTGGCCAGCACCTGCGTGATACCCATGATCGACAATTCGGAGAAATCAAACAGCGATTTCAGACCCTCGGCCTCCAGCGCCTCACCGGCGACGCCGATCAACTCGATCGGTCCGCCGTAGCGCGCCTTGAGCGCCGCAATCAGATCACCGCCGAGCAGATCCCCGGAAACCTCCCCGGCAATCACCGCGATCTTCAAGGGCGTGGACGTCATTCTCCTGCTCCCTTGAGACCACGATCGATACCGATGACAAACATGCCCGCCGCGTTGGCGGCAGCCACCATGGCCTCGCGCTCGATGACCAGCGCCCTCCCAGCCTCGACCGCAATGCCGGCAAGGCCCGCAGCTCGCGCATTCTCGACCGTCGAGATACCGACGGCGGGCAGATCCGCCCGCACATCCTGTTGCGGCTTGCAAAGCTTGACCAAAACACCCTTTCGGCGCTGAGAAATCCGCCCCTCGCTGCGCAAACGCGCGACGCGGGCCAACATGGCATCCGTGCCTTCTACGCCTTCGAGCGCAACGATCCGTCCACCGACACAGACAGCACCCTGGCCTACATCCAGTCGCCCCAGTGTCTCAGCTGCGTCCGCGGCACGCTCTATATCGCGCCAGTCGTCCGCGGATGGCTCCACATTGCCGATCGGACCTGTCGTCGCCAGCAGCGCGGGCAATATCTCATGCGCACCGATAACGTGGCAGCCTTGCGCCTCGATCAGCGAGATGACCATTTTCAGCACGGCATCATCGCCGCCGGCCAGAAGGGTCCTGAGTGCCATGGGCAATTTCAGGATCGATTTCCAGTTGACGTGAATTTCACTGAGCGACGGGCGTTTTTTCACAGCGCCGGACATCACGACGCGACTGATCTTGTGCTTCTGGAAAAGCGCCGAAAGTCCGGACATGTCGCCGACACCGACGACGGCAGAATCGAAACCATCCCAGATGGGATCCGCTTCGTTCTTCAAACGCAGGATAAACGGGCTCTCACCGGCCTCTCGCGCAGCTTCGGCAAGAAAGAGCGGCAGCTTGCCGCTGCCCGCGATGATCGCCAGACGGCCTTCGGTTGCCCCGGCCAGTGCCATGCCTCAACTCTTGCCGCGAAACGGCGAAGACAATGCGCGGTCGCTCTCTGCCGCGATGAAATCGAGAATCTCGATCACCTGTGGGCATTCGAGATACTCACCCCGGATCGCCTCGGCATTCTTCCGGGCAGACCCCTCACCTTCGAAGATCTGCTTGTATGCACGGCGCACGATATGGATGACCGAACGCTCGATGCCGGCGCGGGTCATGCCGACCACGTTCAAGCCGCCGAGAACGCCCGGGTTGCCGTTCAGTATGCCGTAGGGAATGACGTCATAGGCAACCGCCGACAGTCCGCCGATGAAGGCCTGACGGCCAATTCGGGTAAACTGGTGCACGGCGCAACCGCCGCTGAGAATGGCGCGATCCTCGACGCGCACATGGCCCGCGAGCATGACATTGTTTGAAAGGATGATGTCATTGCCCAGGATGCAGTCATGCGCGACATGGGAATTCGTCAGAAAATGGCAATTGTTGCCGACGCTGGTGATACCGCCACCGCCGGTCGTGCCGGAATTCATCGTCACGCCTTCGCGCATGGTGCAGTTTTCGCCGACAACGAGACGCGAGTCCTCCCCTGCCTCATGGAGGCTCTGGGACACGCCGCCGATGACCGCCATGGGGTAGATCCGGCTGCCCTGACCGATCTCGGTCAAACCGGTGACGACAGCATTCGAGACGAGTTCGACATTGGCGCCCAGCGTCACGCGCGGACCGACATGGCAAAAAGGCCCGATACGCACATTCTCGCCGATGACAGCACCGTCTTCGATGACGGCCATCGGGTGGATTACGGCACTAGCGGCAATTTGGCTCATTTTGCGTCCTTGCGCATGATCATCGCGCCGATATCGGCTTCTGCCGCAAGAGCGCCATCAACCTTGGCCTCGCAATGGAACTTCCAGATATTGCCGCGCTGCTTCTGCTTGACGACATGGTATTCGACGCGGTCACCGGGAACGACAGGCTTGCGGAAACGGGCGTTATCGATGGTCATGAAATAGACGAGGTTGCCGCCCTCACCCTGCTTGCGCGCACAGATCGCGCCAGCGGTCTGGGCCATGCCTTCAACCAGCAGCACGCCAGGCATGATCGGGGAATCCGGAAAATGACCGGTGAAATGCGGCTCGTTCGCGGTCACGTTCTTGATGCCAATGGCGGAATCGTCACCGTTGATCTCGATGATCTTGTCCACCAGCAGGAATGGATAGCGGTGGGGCAGAAGCTTCATGATCTCGAGGATATCAGCCGATCCCAATTCGCTCGTCGCGATGTCAGTCATTGCTGGGTCCTTTTTCCTTGGCGCGGGCATCATAACGGCTCAATGTATCGGCCACCTCGCGCAGATAATCCTTCATCGGGCGGGCCGGAACACCGCCGTAACGCTCACCCGGGGGGACATCCGACAGCACGCCGCTCATCGCCGCGATCTGCGCCCCGTCCCCAATCGTGATGTGGCCGTTTATACCGCAGGCACCGCCGATCATCACACCATCGCCAAGGCGCGTGCTGCCGGCAATGCCGACCTGGCTGACAATGCCGCAATGACGGCCGATGCGGACGTTGTGACCGATCTGGACCAGATTGTCGATCTTCGTGCCTTCGCCAATCACCGTATCATCCATCGTACCACGGTCGATCGTCGTATTGGCACCGATCTCGACATGGTCCTGAATGATCACGCGCCCCACCTGGACGATCTTGATCATGCCGCGCGGTCCCGGCGCATAACCGAAACCGTCCTGGCCGATCCGGGCACCGTTGTGGATGATGACATTGTTGCCGATCAGGGCAACCTGAACGGTGGCGCCAGCGGCAATCGTGCAGTCGCGACCGATGCGGACGCCGGGGCCAATCACGGCGCCAGGTCCGATGCGCGTACCCTCGCCGATCTCGACATCCGCGCCGATGACCGCCATCGGTTCAACTTCGACATTGGCTTCGAGGCGCGCCGTGGGGTCAACAAAAGCGGCCGGCGAAACTGCCATAGCTTCGCTGGTCATGCGCGACGGCCGCATCGCCGGCGGATGGAACAGCGCGCCCGCCATCGCAAATGCCATGGCCGGGGCTTTGGTCAGAAGAACGGGAATATGATCGGGGATCAGTGACAGCAGAGCCTTGTCGCAGAAGATCGCAGAAGCCTCACAGGTCTTCAGCTCTTCCTTGCTACGGCGCGACAGGATGTAACATACATCGCCTGCCTTGGCGCGCGATACCGGCGACACGGATCCAACGATCCGTTCGCCAGCCTCTGCATTCTGCAATTCCGCCCCCGTGTGTGCCGCAAGCATTGCAAGCGTCACCCCGGCATGGGGCGGAAAGAAATGATTATGCTCCATCAGAAAACGCTCCAGAACGTCAACCTGTCAGCAGTTCTGGACCGCCAGTATTAGAACTGGTTCGCCATGCTGAAGCGGAATTCCTGCACTTCGTCGAAGTCTTCCTTGGCAACAGGAACCGCGTAATCGAGGCGCAGGGCACCGAAGGGCGAATTCCACAGGATACCCGCACCGACCGATGCACGGATCGCAACATCCGTACCGACAACGCCTGCGCTGTTGGCAACATCGTTGCCATACAAGGTACCTGCGTCAGCGAAGACCGCGCCGCGGAAGTTGAGATCCTGCGGGATAAGCGGCATCGGGAAGGTCGCTTCGGCAGAGGCCGCGAAGTATGTCGTGCCGCCGATGGAATCGCCACCGATGCGCGGGCCGATACCATCATTTTCGAAGCCACGGATTTCCTTGCCGCCGATCTTGAACTGATCGAAGACGTTCAGGTCGCCGTTGGTCGGCATGACGTGACCAGCAGACGCCGCGATCGAACCGACCAGGTCGTATTCATCCGACAGCGTGTGGAACAAACGGGCGCGGCCATAGAGCTTGTAGAAGTCGGAATCGCCGCCCAGGCCTGCATATTCCTGCGTGACGCTGACAAACAGGCCATCATGCGGGTTCTGCCGGTCGTCCACAGTGTTGTAGACGAACGTGTTGCCGAGGATCGACTGCTTCCACGGGCTACCGTCGATGAGGTCGATGTAAGGCGCAGCAAGCTGGTCATCACCACCACCGGAGACACCATCGGCACCGTAAGCACCATCATTGATGTACTCAAGTTCCTTGTAGGTGTAGCGGATGGTGGTCGCCAGATCTTCGGTGATCGGCGCGGTGACGCGGATCGTGCCACCCTGCTCTTCGTAGTCGTAGTAAGAATTGCTGCTGGTCGAGCTCTTGAAGAGATCGAAGCCGGCGGCCAGACGGTAACCGAGGAAATAAGGCTCGGTGAACGAGAAGTTATAGGTCTGCGTATCGTCGAAGCCACCACCGGCAGCCACGCGGATGAACTGACCACGACCGAGGAAGTTCTTTTCTTCCACCGATGCTTCCAGAACCAGACCGCCATCGCCCACGGAGTAACCGGCACCGACACCGAACGAACCGGTCGGCTGATCCTGTACGTCGACAATCACGATGACTCGGTCAGATGCACTGCCGGCCTGCGTTGAGATATTGACAGACGAGAAGAAACCGAGGGCTTCCAGGCGACGCTTGGCGCGCGAAATCGTTTCCTGGTTAAAGGCATCGCCTTCGGAAATATCGAACTCGCGGCGAATGACGAAGTCACGCGTACGGGTGTTGCCACGGACCTCGATACGCTCGACATAGGCGCGCTCGCCCTGATCGACCAGATAGGTGACACCAATGGTGTTGGTTTCAAAGTTGCGGTCACCACGCGGAACGACGCGGGCGAATGGATACCCGGCGGCCGAGACACGGCGCGAGATGGCTTCCATCGACTTCTGAACGTCGCGAGCGCTGTAGGTGCTGCCCGGATTGGTTTCCAGCAGGCCTTCAAGCTCCTTGCCATCGATGCCATCAACGGTGGACTCCACCGCGACATTGCCGAACTTGTAGCGAGCACCCTCATCGACCGTGATGTTGATGACGTATTCGTTGCCGGCTTCATTCAGGGTCGCCTCGGACGAGATGACCCGGAAGTCGGCGTAACCGTGGTTGTAATAGAACTGGCGCAGGACTTCTTCGTCAGCGCGCAGCTTGTCCTCGTTATAAACATCCTTGCGGGTCAGGAAGGACAGCATGCCCGATTCCTTGGTCTGCAGGACGGAGGCCAGGCGACCATCGGAATAGGCGTTGTTGCCAACGAAATTGATCTGGCTGATCTTGGTGCGCTCACCTTCATTGATCACGAAAGCGAGGTTGACGCGACCTTCGGCGACCGGAACGACCTGGGTGGTCACATCGACGTCGCTGCGACCGATCGCGGCATAAGCTTCCTTGATGCGCTGGATATCAGACGCGATCAGGCTGTCGCTATACGGACCCATTGGCTGCGTCTGAACCAGACCGACCAGCTTGTCGTCCTTGATCTTGCGGTTGCCATTGAAGACAACCTGGTTGATCAGCTGGTTTTCCACCACGGTCACGACAAGCGTGCCGCCCGAGACTGAAATCCGGACATCGGAGAAAAAGCCGGTGGCGTAAAGCTGCTTTACCGATTCATCGATGTCGGCGTTCGAGAAGCTCTGACCCGTCTTGATCGACAGGTTGGAGCGAACAGCCTCGGCGCCAACTCGCTGGGCGCCACGCACATCGATACTGCGAACCACTGCGGCCTCGGCTGCTACAGCCGATACAAGTACGGCAACACCCGCTCCCGAAGACACGATACCAGCAGACAGCGCGACCGCCGATACTGCGTTCAAAAATCTTGAACCAGCCTTCATGTGTATACTTTACCTTCTTCAATTGTCCCGCAGCCGTACCCCGACTCCGGCCCGTGTGTGGTTTTAACGGGTTTTACCCTACAAGCAAGTGCGGACGTTAATTTCTGTTTACTTCATTTCAATCAGTGGCCTAATCGCCACTACGAGTTTGAAACAGCGTAAACAAATCCTTTCGCGCAATACAAGTCAGGCCTTATCCGATCAACCGGCTAATGTCATTCCACGTCGCAAAAACCATCAGCGACAGGATCATTGCCAATCCGATACGAAAGGCGATTTCCTGCGCACCGGGACCGACTGGTCTGCCTCGCACGGCTTCAATCGCGTAGAGAACCAGATGCCCGCCGTCAAGGACCGGAACTGGCATCAAATTCAAAAGCCCCAGGGAAACCGAAAGAACAGCGGCTAGATTTAACAGAGCGATAATGCCCAGCGTGGCCATTTCTCCGGAGGCCTGCACGACGCGCACCGGACCACCCAACTGGTCAGCATTCATACGACCGGCAATCATGTTGCCGATGTAGTCGAACGTGCCCGTGATGATGTGACCCGTCTGGCGAACGCCTTCCCAGACGGCCTCGAGTGGCGACAGTTCGACGATGCGGAAATTGCCGGAACTTTGATTGGTGATAATGCCGATCTGGCCGACTTCCATCTCGTTGCCGAAGCTGTCGGCAATCACCGCACGCCGCGGCACCATGTCGAAATCGACCTCGCTTTCAGCGCGGCGGACGGTGACCTTGACCGGAAGCTCGGGGCGCATGCTGATATAGCGAACGACTTCATCGAAGGTTTCTATGCGTCGGCCATCCAGGGCGACCAGAATGTCGCCGGGCTTGACGCCAGCCGCTTCCGCCACGCTTCCGGGCTTCAATTCAGCAACGACTGGATCCGAAACCGATTTGCCGAGCGTGGCGAACATGACGGCGAAGATGAAGATCGCGAGGATGAAGTTTGCGATCGGACCGGCGGCAACCGTGACCGCCCGCTTCCAAAGCGCCGCACCACCGAGCGTCTGCGCCTTCTCCTCATCAGTCAGCTGTGCCAGTTCGTCGCTGTCCGGCCGGCTCGCCGCATCCGCATCGCCGAAGAATCGGACATAGCCGCCAAGCGGAATAGCTGAAATTTTCCAACGCGTTCCGTGTTTATCGGTAAAGCCGACCAGTTCCGGACCGAAGCCGACCGAAAACGCCAGAACACGAATGCCCGACCAGCGGCCAGCCAGATAATGCCCAAGCTCATGGATGAAGACGAGCAGGGACAGGATGACGATATAGGGAAGGATGTACCCGCCGAGAAAGCCGAAGACTGTGGTGATGTGATCCATGTTCCGTTTCCAAACGGCACATGGCCGCGAAAGGTTAAACGTCAGCCCTGCCCCGATCAGCCATAATCAGAGACCGAACAGGAAGGCTCCCAGAGAGACAACCGAACCGCCGCCGCCTGCGGAGAAACCTATTGCAAGAAAGAATGCCGCAAAGCAGGCAAATACAAGGCCATCGACGCGATCCATGACACCGCCATGCCCGGGAATGAGCTTGCTGGAGTCTTTGACGCCGAATCGACGCTTGATAAAGGATTCGAACAGGTCGCCGATCTGGCTCGAAACAGACAAGGCCAGCGCGACCACCGGTATCCAGACACCCACATCCTGAAAATGCATCAGTGCGACGCCGATGCCGCCAATGACGCCAGCAACAGTTCCGCCAATTGCACCGGACCAGGTCTTGCCGGGCGAGATGCGCGGCGCAAGCTTGGGACCGCCGATCGCGCGCCCGACAAAATAGGCGAGAATGTCGGTCGACCAGACGATGATGAACACGAAGAGCATAGCGACCAGGCCAAGCGTATCCTCGCCGCGGATCGCGGACAGAGAAATCGCGCTCAAGCCGGAATAGAAAATGCCGCCGGCCTGCCACCAGCTCCAGCGTCCAAACAGGGAAGGCAGCGCTGCGGTGACCACAAGACCGGCAAACAACGGCACGTTCAAATCTGCCGCACCGAAAACGAGGTTCAGCGCAATCAGCACCATCGAAAACCAGCCGAACGCATGGCCGCGCATGTTGTGTTCGGCAAGGCGTGTCATTTTGGACCACTCGTAATAGACGAGCAGGCCTATGACGGCAGCGAGAATGCGAAAGGCGACGCCACCGAACCACGTTGCAACCAGCACAACAAGGATCATAACGATGGCGGAATAGATGCGGAGCGTCAGTTCTCGGGACATCCTGGCCATCACGAGCCGATCGCCAAGGCGGACGGTGCGATCCCGCCGAAACGCCGGTCGCGAGCCGCATACCGATCCAGAGCCGCGTAGAAGATTTCGGGCGTGAAATCCGGCCAGAATTCCGGCACGAACATCAGTTCGGCATAGGCTGCCTGCCAGAGGAGGAAATTCGACAGCCTTTCCTCGCCACTGGTGCGGATGATCAGGTCGGGATCGGGAATGCCGGCCGTATCGAGACTGTCGTTCAGCTTCTGCGCATCTATTTCATCGGCCTTCAGCCGGCCTGCCTGCACTTCCGCGGCAAGATGGGCCGCTGCGCGCGCTATCTCGTCACGCGCGCCATAGTTGAAGGCGATGACCAGGGTGAGGCCCGTGTTGGCGACGGTTGCGTCTTCCGCCTCCAGCAGCAATTCGCGAATGTCATCGCGAAGACGCACGCGATCCCCGATGATGCGGATACGCACATTGCCGCGGTTCAAATCCGCAAGGTCGCGACGGATAAATGTCTTCAGCAGACCAAAAAGCTCGTTGACCTCCGCCTCCGGCCGACGCCAGTTCTCGGAAGAAAAGGCGAATAAGGTCAGGAAGCCGATGCCCGCCTCGCGTGCCGCGCGCACGGTCTCGCGCACCGCTTCAACGCCTTTGCGATGGCCAAGCGCTCTCGGCAGGCCACGCGCATTGGCCCAGCGGCCGTTGCCATCCATGATGATCGCAACATGCTCCGGAGCGGCGCGATTTTGTGCTGTCGACATGTGGTTCAAGTCCAAGCGGCAATACAGGTACAGATGCGCGAACGCATCCTATACCTGCATGATTTCCTTTTCCTTCTCGGCGAGCAAGCGGTCGACGTCAACAATCGTGTCGTCAGTCATCTTTTGCACCTTCTCGGACTTGGAACGGCTTTCGTCCTGGCCGATCGTCCCATCCTTTTCGGCCTTCTTCAGACCTTCCATGCCGTCGCGGCGAACATGGCGGACCGCAACCTTGGCCTTTTCGGCGTAGTCATGCGCCACCTTGACCAGCGACTTGCGGCGCTCTTCGTTCAGCTCCGGCAAGGGAATGCGCAGGTTCTGGCCGTCCATGATCGGGTTCAACCCGAGATTGGCTTCGCGGATCGCGCGGTCGACGGCGCTGACCATCGACTTGTCCCAGACCGAGATGCCGAGCATGCGCGGTTCCGGAACGGTCACGTTCGCCACCTGGTTCAACGGTACGCGCGAACCGTAGGCATCGACGGTGACCGGATCGAGAATATTGGCCGAGGCGCGGCCGGTGCGCAGCGATGCGATATCGTGCTTGAAGGCATTGATGGCGCCGTCCATGCGGCGCTTCAGATCGTTGAGATCAACCCCTGCAGTCATAATGGTTCTCCCATTGGTCTTGCGGCCGGCGGCTCCTCAGAGCCCGCCCTGGCCATTTCAATTGTCGGTAACGATGGTCATCAGACCTCGGCCCGAAAGGATCTCGCCGAAACCGCCCTTTTCATGGATGGAAAAGACGATAATCGGAATATGATTTTCGCGGGCAAGCGCCACTGCCGCCACGTCCATGACCGCAAGCCCCTTTTGCAGGACTTCATCATGGGTCAGACGATCGAAGCGGGTGGCCGCGGGTTCCTTCTTCGGATCGGCGGAATAGATACCGTCGACCTGTGTACCCTTGAATATGGCCTGTGCACCCATTTCGGCGGCACGCAAGGCGGCGGCGGAATCGGTGGTGAAGAACGGGTTGCCGGTACCGCCGGCGAAGATCACAACCCGGCCTTGCGACAAATGGTGGATCGCGACGCGCTGGGAGAAGCTCTCGCAGATCTCCGGCATGGCAATCGCCGACAGCACGACGGTATCGATATCGAGCTTGCGCAGCGACGTCGCCAGCGCCAGCGCGTTGATGACCGTCGCCAGCATGCCCATGTGGTCGCCGGTGACGCGGTCGCCGCCCTTGGAGGCCACGGCCACACCACGGAAAATGTTGCCACCGCCAACAACGATACCCACTTCGACGCCCATGCTTCGGGCTTCTGCAATATCACTCGCGATGCGGTCGGCGACCGCAACATCGATCCCGAATCCCTGGCTGCCCATAAGGGCTTCGCCGGAGCACTTCAGGAGAACGCGTTTGAACAGTGGTTTGGCAGTCATGGAAGCTCCCGAATTCAACTCTGAGCCGGATACACGAAGGGCACCGCGTTGTCACGCGATGCCCGATGTTTTCCCTAAAGAAGGAGCGTGTTTGCAATCAGCCCTTGGCGACGGCAGCAACTTCGGCAGCGAAGTCGCTTTCTTCCTTCTCGACGCCTTCGCCGAGGAGAAGACGTGCCATGCCGGTCACTTCGATCGCCGCGCCGGCTTCTTTTTCGGCTGCCTTGATCGCATCGCCAACCGTTAGGTCAGGGTTGATCACGAAAGCCTGAGACAGAAGCGCGACTTCTTCGAAGAACTTGCGCATGCGGCCTTCGACCATCTTTTCGATGATTGCTTCCGGCTTGCCGGATTCGCGGGCCTGCTCGATGAAGACGTTGCGTTCGCGCTCGGCGACGGTCGCATCAACTTCCTCGGCGCGAAGCGCGAGCGGGTTGGTTGCTGCGATATGCATGGCAACCTGGCGGCCGATCGAGGTCAGGACAGCCTTGTCGCCTTCCGACTTCAGGGCAACCAGAACACCGAGCTTGCCGATGCCGTCGCCGGCAGCGTTGTGGATGTAGGTCGCAACAACGCCGTGGGCAACTTCCAGCTTGGCTGCGCGACGCAGCGTCATGTTTTCGCCGATGGTGGCGATCGCGTCCTTGATGGTATCGGCAACCGGCTTGCCGGAAGCCGGGTAGGTTGCAGCCGAAATGGCCTCAACCGAACCGTCGGTCGACAGGGCGACGTCGGCGATACCGCGAACGAGATCCTGGAAGGCATCGTTGCGGGCAACGAAGTCGGTTTCCGAGTTCAACTCGACGATAACGGCCTTGTGACCGGCGCCGGCAATGGCGACCAGACCTTCAGCGGCGGTACGGCCGGACTTCTTGTCAGCCTTGGAGATGCCCTTGGCGCGCAGCCAGTCGATCGAGGCTTCGACGTCGCCGTTGTTCTCGATCAGAGCCTTCTTGCAATCCATCATGCCTGCGCCGGACTTTTCGCGCAGTTCCTTTACCAGTGCTGCAGTGATTTCAGCCATTATGTGCCTCTTGTCTGTTCAGGCGGTGCACCAATCATCCGCGGGACTCATGGACTGCACCCTGTTTGGGGGACGAAATGTACCCGGAAGTGTGACAACGTGATGAAGCGGGTCACCACGGAAACAATCAGCCGTCTTCCATGCCCCGCCCTCACGCAGAGAGCAGATCGGCGGAAGAACGGAAGCCGCCCGCTGCTCAAAAGAGCTGACGGGCGGCAGTTCCCTGTTCGGGAAGTCGCGGCGGACGCAAATCCGCCGCGTGAAGCATCAAGCTTCGGATTCAGCTTCCAGAGCCGGCTCGATCGGCGTCTCGGCAGATGCACCGATATCACGACCGGAAGCGCCCTGCTGACGAGCGATGCCATCGATGGCAGCGCGCGCGATCAGGTCGCAGTACAGTGCGATAGCGCGCGACGCGTCGTCGTTGCCCGGGATCGCGTAGTCGATCAGGTCCGGATCGCAGTTCGAGTCGATGACGGCAACGACCGGGATGCCGAGGCGCTTGGCTTCGTCGATCGCGATCTTTTCCTTGTTGGTGTCAATGATGAACATCAGGTCCGGCGTGCCGCCCATGTCCTTGATACCGCCGAGGGCCTTATCGAGCTTTTCGCGTTCGCGCTCAAGGTTCAGGCGTTCCTTCTTGGAATAGCCGGAAGCGTCCGAAGCGAGAATTTCGTCGAGCTTGCGCAGGCGCTGGATCGAGTTCGAGATGGTCTTCCAGTTGGTCATCATGCCGCCGAGCCAGCGGGAGTTGACGTAGTACTGGGCCGAACGCTTGGCGGAATCAGCGATGATTTCCGAAGCCTGGCGCTTGGTGCCGACGAACAGAACGCGACCGCCGCGAGCAACGGTGTCGGACACGACCTGCAGGGCGCGCGACAGCATCGGTACGGTCTGAGCCAGGTCGATGATGTGGATGTTGTTACGATCGCCGAAGATGTACGGCTTCATCTTCGGGTTCCAGCGGTGAGTCTGGTGGCCGAAGTGGATGCCAGCTTCGAGAAGCTGACGCATAGAGAAATCGGGCAATGCCATGCCTAGTTATCCTTTTCCGGTTGAACCTCCGCAAGGCGAACAGCAACTTCTTCGAAGATGCCACCGGGCGGAACCATCCGGATTTCTCCCGGACAATCCCAAGCCTTACGTGTGGAATGAAGCCGCCCATACAGGGGCAGGCGATGAAAATCAAGCCCTATCGCAGGGAAAGTGCCATTGCAGACCCGTTTAGCACTCTATTTGCAATCACCGTCCGTCTTGCCGAGAAGTTCAAGCTTGGTCAGCTTTCCCGACAGGATGAAGTCGCCGTAGTCCAGGGTCAGATCTCGAGTGACGCCATTGTCGTAGAGCTTGAAGGACTGGCTGTAGATCGGCAATTGGTCGCCCTTCGCCTTTTCGTCGAAATAGGCAATCGACACCGGCCAGTATTCGGCACCGGCCAAAGGCGCAACGGCCTTGACCTCGGGATCCGTGCCGGTCGCCTTCTGTGCCGCGCCGACGACCGTGGTCGTCAGAAACGTCTGGTCACCGTCTTCCGAACCGTCGAAGATCCGCGATTCGAAAACACGCTGGCCTTTGCGCGCAAGAGCGATCACTTCCAGCATGTGTTCGGCGGGAAAACGGCTGTCGGCCAGTTCGACGGCACGCTTGTCCGGGCCGGTCAGTTCGATCTTGACCTTGCCGTCGGTATCGGAGGCCGCACCAGCCACATCCTTGTCGAGCTGGTCATCGGTGAAGGACTTGTTGTCAAAACGGAACTTGCCGCCGGCCACATCCTCGAAGGTCGAGCTTCGCTGATCGGTCACACGCACGCCGTCGCCCACATCAATGCGCGTGACGAAACGGAATTGGGTGTTGTAGCCCTTGCAGGTCGAGCCGTTGAACTCATAGACCATGCGGCCGCGCACGCTTTCAATGCCGGAGCGGTCGGATGCTTCCTTGAGCACGACGTCGTAAATCGCACGGTGGGGTGCCAGACCGATCACGCCCGCAGCTTGCGCGGGGCCAAGCCCAATGCCGGAAGCAAGGGCAGCTGTGGCGACAAGGGCCATGCGCGAACGAAACATCGATCACCTCCTGTTGGACTCGCCATCGATGTTATAAGAACACATTCGGCAAAAGCGAGACATGCTTTTGTCCGCGTTCTCTTTCTCACTGTTTATCAACAAGACCGGGAAATTCACATGTCCGACACCATCGACAGCCGCCTCCAGGCATTGGGAATCACCCTACCCGAGGCAGCCGCTCCAGCGGCCAACTATGTGCCTTATGTGATCAGCGGCAATCTGCTTTATCTGTCGGGCCAACTACCCATTGAAGGCGGCAAAATTGCGGTGACGGGCCTGGTCGGTTCCGATGTCATGCTGGCCGATGCGCAGCGTGCGGCCGAACTTTGCGCCATCAACATCCTGGCCCAGGCGAGCGCTGCCCTCGCCGGGGACCTGTCGCGGATCACCCGCGTGATCAAGCTGAATGGCTTCGTGGCTTCGGCTCCGGGCTTTGTCGAACAGCATCTGGTGATCAACGGCGCATCCAACCTGATCGCCAAGGTTCTGGGCGAAGCCGGCAAACATGCGCGCGCTGCCGTTGGCATGGCCTCGCTGCCGCTCAATGCTGCCGTCGAGATCGATGCCATCCTGGAGATCAAGCTGTGAGTGCAGACTGGATCAAGGATGTTCCCGTCGCTCATCGCGGCTTTCACGACATGAACAAGGCCGTCTGGGAAAATACGCTTTCGGCGTTTTCACGGGCGATCGAGGCCGGGTTTGCCATCGAATGCGACATCCAGCTATCGTCCGACAGCGTGCCGATGGTTTTTCACGACCATGACCTGCAGCGGCTGTGCAGCCTTGCGGGCGAGGTTCGCGAGCGTACAGCCGGCGAACTGGGCATGATGTCGATCGGTGGCACGGCCGACCGGATCCCGACATTAAAAAAGATGCTGGAACTGGTGAAGGGTCGCGTACCGCTGGTGATCGAACTGAAGGGCATCGATGCGGAGCAGGACGATGGCTTCGTCGAAAGCGTGCTGGAGGTTCTGGAGGGTTATCAGGGCAAGGTGGCGCTGATGAGCTTCGACTATCACCTGCTGCGCGCCCTGAAGGCCGTCGAATGCCCTTACCCGGTTGGCCTGACTGCCGAAGGGGCACGACCGGAGCAGTTCGAAGCACATGAAGAGGCCATGGCGCTCGGGCTCGACTTTGTCTCCTATGCGGTCGCGCATCTGCCCAACAGCTTCATTTCGGGCCTGCGTGAAAAAGGCACACCGGTGATTACCTGGACCGTCAGGGATGAAATCATGCGGACGCAGACCTATACATATGCTGATCAGATGACATTCGAAGGCTTCGACCCGCGGACCTCGCCGGCGATTGCCTGACGGGAGATCCATGGCAGACGAGGTGACGATCCGCATAGTCCGTTCCTTCTCGGAGATTGATCCGGCGAAATGGGCAAAACTGTCCGGGGCCTCGCGCTCCGGACCAAACTACAATCCCTTCAGCTCGCATGCCTTCCTGTCGTCGCTGGAGGAGTCCGGCTCGGCAGTCGCCGAAACCGGCTGGCTCGGTCACCACCTGTTGCTCGAGGAAGACGACGAGCTTGTCGGGGCAATTCCCTGTTATCTGAAAAGCCACAGCCAGGGGGAGTATGTCTTCGACCACAGCTGGGCCGATGCCTTCCGGCGCGCCGGGGGAAATTACTACCCCAAGCTCCAGGCATGCACCCCTTTCACGCCTGCCACAGGCCCGCGACTTCTGGTGCGCGAGGGACAAGACAGGGGCCGTGTTTCAGCACCGCTGGCGCAGGGCCTCAGGCAGGTAACATCGGAGCTCGGCCTGTCCTCGGCGCATGTGACATTCCTTCCCCATGACGAGCTTTCTTCCCTTACGCAAGCTGGATTTCTGCATCGCATGGACCAGCAGTTCCACTTCCTCAACAAGGGCTACCGGGACCACGAGGCCTTTCTGGCAGAGCTGTCGTCTTCCAAGCGCAAGAACCTGCGCAAGGAGCGCCGCAATGCGCTCGCAAACGGCATCACGATCGACTGGTTGACCGGCAAGGATCTGACCGAGGAGATCTGGGATCAGTTCTTCACCTTCTACATGGATACCGGCAGCCGCAAATGGGGTCGTCCCTACCTGACCCGTGACTTCTATTCGCTGATCGGCGAACGCATGGCCGACGACGTCTTGCTGGTGATGGCCAGGCGCGAAGGCCGCTATATCGCCGGTGCGATCAATTTCATCGGCGCGGACGCGCTCTACGGCCGTCACTGGGGCTGTATCGAAGACCATCCCTATCTGCATTTCGAGGTCTGCTATCATCAGGCGATCGATTTTGCCCTCGCCAAGGGGCTTGCGCGCGTCGAGGCCGGCGCGCAAGGGGAACACAAGCTGGCGCGTGGCTACCAACCGGTCGTCACGCATTCGGCGCATTTCATCGCCCATGCCGGTCTGCGGCGTGCCGTGGCCGATTATCTCGAGCACGAACGGCGCGAAGTGGCGCAGATCGGCGACTACCTGGGCGACCACACTCCCTTTCGCAAGGGGGAGCGACAGCCAAGCGACGGCGAAGAATTCGACGACTAGGTCACTACCGGCCGGCTTGATCCGGTGCACGGCTTGCCTTTAATGGCCTTCACAATCGAGGAGACAGACAATGAGCATTTCCGCCTACGATCCGAACAACATCTTCGCCAAGATCCTGAAGGGCGAAATTCCCTCGGTAAAGCTCTATGAAGACGCCGACACGCTTGCCTTCATGGACGTCATGCCGCAGGCGCCGGGGCATCTTCTGGTCATCCCGAAACGGGGTTCGCGCAATCTGCTCGATGCCGACCCGGCCGTTCTGGTCAAGCTGATGCCCGTGGTGCAGAAACTTGCCAGCGCAGCCAAGGAAGCGTTTGACGCAGACGGCGTCTATGTCGCGCAGTTCAACGAACCGGCGGCCGGTCAGACCGTCTTCCACCTGCATTTCCACGTCATCCCGCGCCATGAGGGCCTGCCGTTGAAGCCGCATTCCGGCGGCATGGAGGATATCGAAGTGCTGAAGGCCAATGCCGAGAAGATCAAGGCAGCGCTTTGAACCTCACTTGAAGCCTGCGTCACGGCTGGCGTGACAATGTGGCAAGGGCATTCCCGCTTCTGACGAAAGGCCAGGAATGCACCAAACCTAAAGCCAGAGCAGGCCGGCCGCCAGGATCGCCAGCGGCACGATCACGCCGACGATGACACGCTGGCCGAACAGCAGAAATGCGCCAAACCCGACGCCGGCTGCGGTCAGCCGCAGCCAAAGTGGTGAACTTTCAAGCGTCCCGGCCGGGAAGACGATCAGCTTGGCCGTGACCGCCATCACCAGCGCGGTTGCGACCGCCCTCACCCAGGCCAACGCTTCCGAACCTTCCTGCAACCGATTGCCGGCGATCACCCCGAGCCAGCGCCACATGTCGGTCGCAAGCCAACCGGCCACGATGATCACAAGATACAAACCGTAGTCCGCCATCACAGCACCTCCTCCGCCGAAACCTGTGGCATCTGCAGGGGCTTCTTGCCGCGCACCAGATGACGGTCGACCAGATAGGCCAGCGTGCCACCGCCCAGCCCGGCGATCAGGATATCGAAACCCGGCACCAGCAACGCCAGTAACGGGCCGGAGACAACGCCAATGACAAAGGCGATCTTGACGACGGACTGGCGTCCGGTCGCCCAGATCGAGGCGATGAAATACACGGGCGTGAGGAAAAACAGCACGGCCGCGACAACGGGCGGAAAGGCTGCAACCAGACCATAGCAGACGCCAACCAGAGCTGTGTTGACGGTCACCAGCGTGATGCCGAAACCGGCAAAGAAGGCAACCCGACCCTCACGCGGCACATCCTTGAAACGGCCCATGGCAAAGACCCATGCGGTGATCGCGACGAAATGCGACAGCACCAACAAAAGCCATGTGGGCGTGCGCGACGTGCGCATTTCGGGCACCAGCGAGGCCACCATCGGCATCAGCCGAATGGAGGACAGCGAGACAGCTAGAAACACAGCCAGAAGATTGGCGCCGCTGGTCATCGTACCGATCAGGATCATCTTGGCCGGCAGCGCCCAGACCATCGCCGTCATGAACATCGCCTCGGAACGGCTGATACCGGATTCCAGGGCAAAGGCCGAAAAGCCGACGAAGGAAACCATCAGGATGATGGCAGGGAGACTGAAAAGACCGCGCATGCCGGCAAGAAACCAGCGGGCCTGGGACAGGTCAGAAGAAACCGAAGACATGCACTTTTCCGATGCGGCAAAAAGAAGTGCCGGGCATTGCCCGGCACCGGTTTGTCTGAGCGTAACGTAACGCTTATTTCTTCTTCGGCACCTTGGGCACGGCGCTGCGCTTGGCCGGCTTCGGCGCTTCGATCACGGCAGTATCGCCATCATCCTCAGCGACAACAGCCTTGGCTGCAGGCTTCCTCTTGGCCTTCACCGGCTTTTCGGCCACGACCTCGGCTTCCGGCTTCGGCTTGACGGGCGCCAGTTCGGCAATGGCTGCCAGATCGAGAACCTCTTCGCCGGCGGCATCCTTCTTCACGCCGACCTTGACCAGACCACCCTTCTTCAGCTTGCCAAACAGGATCTCATTGGCGAGCGGCTTCTTGATGTGCTCCTGGATGACACGACCCAGCGGACGCGCACCCATCTTCTCGTCGTAGCCACGGGTTGCGAGCCAGGCGATGGCCGGTTCGGACAGATCGAAGGTCACGCCGCGTTCCGAAAGCTGTGCTTCCAGCTGCATGACGAACTTCTGCACGACCTTGTGGATGACCTCGCTCGGCAGCGGCGCGAACGGGATGATCGCGTCGAGACGGTTGCGGAACTCCGGCGTGAACAGGCGGTTGATCGCCTCCTCATCCTCGCCGGTGCGCTTCGACGAGCCGAAGCCGATCGCCGACTTCGCCATTTCCGATGCACCCGCATTGGTCGTCATGATCAGGATGACGTTGCGGAAGTCGATCTTCTTGCCGTTGTGGTCGGTCAGCGAACCGTGGTCCATGACCTGCAGCAGGATATTGTAGATATCCGGATGCGCCTTCTCGATTTCGTCAAGCAGGACCACGGAATGCGGATGCTGATCGACACCGTCGGTCAGCAGGCCGCCCTGGTCGAAGCCGACATAGCCGGGAGGCGCACCGAGCAGGCGCGAAACCGTGTGCCGCTCCATGTATTCCGACATGTCGAAGCGCAGCATCTCGACACCGAGCGAGGCGGCAAGCTGCTTTGCCACTTCCGTCTTGCCGACGCCGGTCGGGCCGGAGAAGACGTAGGAGCCGATCGGTTTGTTCGGTTCGCGCAGGCCGGCACGGGCCAGCTTGATCGCGGTCGACAGCGCCTCGATCGCATTGTCCTGGCCATAGACGACGGAACGCAGTTCCTTTTCGAGGTTGGCGAGAACCATCTCGTCATCCTTGGAAACCGTCTTGGGCGGGATGCGCGCCATCGTTGCGATGGTGACCTCGATCTCCTTCTCGGTGATCAGCTTGCGGCGCTTGGAGGCCGGCAGCAGCATCTGGGCCGCACCGGTCTCGTCGATCACGTCGATCGCCTTGTCCGGCAGCTTGCGGTCGGAGATGTAGCGGGCCGAGAGCTCGACGGCCGACTTGATCGCCTCGTTGGTGTAACGCAGCTTGTGATAGTCTTCGAAATAGGGCTTGAGGCCCTTCATGATCTCGATCGCGTCGTCGATCGACGGCTCGTTGACGTCGATCTTCTGGAAGCGGCGAACCAGCGCCCGGTCCTTTTCGAAGAACTGGCGGTATTCCTTGTAGGTGGTCGAGCCGATGCAACGGATCGCCCCCGAAGACAGCGCCGGCTTCAGCAGGTTCGATGCATCCATAGCGCCGCCCGAGGTGGCGCCGGCACCGATAACGGTGTGGATCTCATCAATGAAGAGAACGGCACCCGGATAGTCTTCAAGTTCCTTGACGACCTGCTTCAGGCGTTCCTCGAAGTCACCGCGATAGCGGGTACCGGCGAGCAGCGTGCCCATATCGAGCGAGAAGATGGTGGCATCCGCCAGTGCTTCCGGCACCTTGCCTTCGACGATGCGCTTGGCAAGGCCTTCGGCGATCGCCGTCTTGCCGACGCCGGGATCACCGACATAGAGCGGATTGTTCTTGGAACGGCGGCACAGGACCTGGATCGTGCGGTTGACTTCCGAATGACGACCGATCAGCGGATCGATCTTGCCGGTCTTGGCCTTCTCATTCAGGTTGACGCAATAGGCCTTGAGTGCTTCCTGCTTGCCCTTGGCGGCGCCCTCTTCCTGCTCGCGACCGGGCTTGGCCTCGGCCTCGCCTTCCTCAGCGCCGCGTGGGCTGCGAACTTGGGAGGCCCCGGGGCGCTTGCCTATGCCGTGAGAGATGTAGTTGACGGCGTCATACCGGGTCATTTCCTGTTCCTGCAGGAAATAGGCAGCATGGCTCTCGCGCTCGGCAAAGATCGCCACCAGCACGTTTGCGCCGGTCACTTCTTCGCGACCGGAAGATTGGACATGGATCACAGCCCGCTGGATGACGCGCTGGAAGCCGGACGTGGGCTTGGAGTCTTCGTCATAACCGGTGATCAGGTTGGAAAGATCGTTGTCGACATATTCGGAGACATTCTTGCGCAACGCATCGAGGTTGACGTTGCACGCCCCCATCACCGCCGCTGCATCGGCATCGTCGATCAACGCCAGAAGCAGATGTTCGAGCGTCGCATATTCATGATGGCGCTCGTTGGCGTAGGTCAGTGCCTGATGCAGCGCTTTTTCGAGGCTGGGAGAAAATGTTGGCACGTCTGGTCCTCACTTTTTTTCCATGACACACTGAAGCGGATGCTCATGCTGCCTTGCGAAATCCATCACCTGACTCACCTTGGTCTCGGCAACTTCGTAGGTAAAGACACCACACTCGCCCACACCGTGATTGTGGACCTGCAACATGATGCGTGTGGCGGCCTCCCTATCCTTCTGAAAAAAGCGCTCCAGGATGTGGATGACAAATTCCATCGGGGTGTAGTCGTCGTTGAGAAGCAGGACGCGATACAAATTCGGCTTCTTTGTCTTCGGCTTGGTGCGCGTGATGACCGAGGTGCCGCGGTTGGCATTGTCCCCGTCGCGCTGGCTTTGCATGAAGACCGGCTTAGCGATCATTTCAGTTCATTCTCCGTTGTCCGGCCTGTTTGCCGTTACGCAGCAAGGCGGACGAACATTCAGCACAGTAAGGTAGTTCTTAATTCGGTGATTTTAAGCCCCCCGATCGATGTCGATGACAATTTGTCACGCGGGTCGGAAAGCCCAACAAAATGAAATTATAGGTTATACCAGAGGCCACAAATGGCAAGACCGGCCGTGCATGGCACGACCGGTCTCACATGGTACGCGCAAGGTTCGATCAAGCGGCGGTGGAGAAAGGCACGATCGATTTACCCAGCGGCGCCTCATAGGGCTTGTAGACCGTCTTTGCGAGTTCGGAATACATCTCGCCCATCTTGGTCGCCTCGGCGATGAAGCCCTCATAGGAGGATTTCATGAAGCTGGTCTGCAATTCGAAGGCCGCTTCCATGCTCTTCACGCTGGTGAGAGATTCCATGAAAGACGCGACGTCCTGAAATGACTTCTTCGAATAGTCGGTCGCCTCGGCTGCAATTGCCTGGAAACCCTTCGTCACTTCCGAATAGTTCTTCAGCATGCCTTCCATGGCTTCCTTGCCCTTCTTGTTGGCTTCATCAAAATTGATCATTTGCGTCCTCCGTCAGCGCTTTATTTCAGAGGTTTAAAACATAGCAGCCGCACAAATGCCGTCAAGTAGAATTGTGCATCGCACAAATATCCTTGGTTGTATTTCCTCGCAAAGAAAAGGGCCGACCTCTCCCGAGGCGGCCCCACATCATTGAATGGCAAGATATATATTAGCTCGCCTTCAACCTAAGGCTTCAGCCGAAAATCACAGATCGACGTCAAGGATCGCCATCGAGAAATTATAGGACAGATCGCCATCTTCCTCGTCCTTGAAGACAACGCCGAGAAACTCGTCGCCGACATAGACCTCGGCCGAGTCATCCTTGCGCGGGCGGGCCTTGACGACCATGGAAGGGTTGAAAGTGCGCTTGAAATAGGCGTCGAGCTTCTTGATTTCGTCAGGTTTCACGCTGTCTCTCCATCGGCTGTCTTTGATTTGCGCCGCTTGTGGCATGGCCTTTCCGCCGATGTAAAGACGCAAAGGCAAGTTTGTCCCATCAATGCGCGATCATGCACCGATGATACGATCTCCGCTCAGTCGTCAGATATAATCATCTGGTCCATCGAACGCGACGGTTCGGCACAGCCCGCTTCACCAACGATGCGGGCGGGCACACCGGCGACGGTGACGGCGGAGGGCACCGGCTTCAAGACAACCGATCCGGCCGCAATGCGCGAGCAGCAACCGATCTCGATATTGCCGAGCACCTTGGCGCCGGCACCGATCATCACGCCGTCGCCGATCTTCGGATGACGGTCGGCGCCCTCCTTGCCCGTGCCGCCAAGCGTGACACCGTGAAGGATCGAAACGTTGTCGCCGATCCGTGCGGTTTCACCAACGACAAGGCCGGTGGCATGATCAAGAAAGATGCCCTTGCCGATCCGGGCAGCTGGATTGATGTCCGTCTGGAAGATATTCGAAGACCGGCTCTGCAGATAAAGCGCGAAATCGCGGCGGCCTCGGTTCCACAGCCAATGGGCCAGACGATGGGTCTGGATCGAATGGAAACCCTTGAAGTAAAGGACCGGCTCGATAAAGCGGGTGCAGGCGGGATCGCGGTCGTAGACGGCCTGGATATCGACGCGCAGGATCGACCCCCATTCCGGCCAGTCCGCCAGCATCTCGTCAAAGGCCTGGCGCAGAACGATGGCGGGCAGATCGGTATGATCGAGGCGTTCACAGATACGGTAGACGACGCAGTCTTCGAGCGAACGGTGGCTGAGCACGGTCGAATGGAAAAATGCCGCGAGCATGGAATCGCGATCGGCGGCCGTGCGGGCTTCATGCCGAAGGCTGTCCCAGATCGGGTCCATCGACTTGACCACATCCACCTTGAGGGCGTCGTTCTGTGCGACCATTTCCGGTCTCCTCGTTTGTCTCAGTGCGCAGTATATAATCCAACCCGCCCCGAACTCAAATGGACTTCTAAAAATGAAACGCATCAGTGAGTTTGCCAATGGTCAAATCAAGGCGTCCTGCGAGGACGGAACCGGTTTCCTGCTCATCGACAACCCCATCCGCAAGAATGCGATTTCCGGTGCAATGTGGCAGGCAATCCCGGATGCCCTGCGCTGGCTGCACGGCAAGGCGGACGCGCGCGTGATCGTGATGCAGGGCGGCGGCAGACAGGACTTCAGCGCCGGCGCGGATATCTCGGAATTCGCCGTGGTTCGCAAAGACAGCAAGACGGCGCAGATCTACGAAGCGGCCAACAGCCGCGCCTTTTCGGCGGTCCGCGAAGCACCGGTTCCGGTGATCGCAGCGATCCGGGGGATCTGCTACGGCGGCGGCTTCGGGCTTGCGGCCGCCGCCGACCTCAGGCTTGCATCGTCCGATACGAGCTTTGCCGTGCCGGCCGCCCGCCTTGGCCTCGCCTACCCCGCCGACGCAATCCAGGACTTTGTCCGGGGCCTTGGATCGCAGCTGGCCCGCAAGGCGCTGTTTACCGGAGCGAGCTTCGGGGCCTTGGATCTCAAGCAATGCGGCTTCCTGCAGGAGGTTACAGAAGCTGACACGCTCGACGACCGGGTCCTGGCACTGGCCCAGACGATCGCCGCAAATGCACCGCTGTCGGTGCGCGCTTCCAAGCTTGCGCTGCGCGCCGTCGAACAGGCCGACGAGGATTTGCTGCGCGAGGCCGAGATCATCGGTGCCCAGACTTTCGAAAGTGCGGACTATGCGGAAGGGCGCAGTGCATTCGTCGAACGACGCCGGCCACGGTTCCAGGGGCGATAGGCGAAATCTCGGGCTGAAAACCCGGCACAGGGGACCAACCGGGAGAACCCCCCGACCGGGATCAGATTAGATCAGGCAAGCGCCGCATAGAATTCGAGGACGGCTTTCTTGAACACACGGTCGCCAACCGCCAGCATGTGGTCGCGACCCGGGATATCCAGCGCAGTCGCATGCGGCATCAACTCTGCCAGCTCCCGGGCTGAGCCCGCAATATCGTCCTTGGTGCCGACGCCAATTAGGGTCGGCACATCGACCTTGGCAATGTCACGGCGCTCGACCAGATCACGCGAGGTCATGATGCAGGCCGCCAGCGCGAGCCGGTCGGATCGGGTCTGGTCGGCAAAGGCGCGAAACATGCGGCCGCGCTCGTGCGTCACATCATCCAGCGATGGCGCAAGCAGCGCGTCGGCAATCGGATCCCAATCGCCGACGCCATCACACATGCCGATGCCGAGGCCGCCGAAGACCAGCGAACGGACGCGGTCCGGATGCTCCACCGCCAGGAATGCCGATATGCGGGCTCCCATGGAATAACCGAAGACATGCGCGGTATCGATGCCGAGATGGGTCAGCAGGGCCGTGGCGTCACCCGCCATCAGGCGTGGACGATAGGCTTCCGGATCGTGCGGCTTGTCGGTCGCTCCATGGCCCCGATTATCCAGCGCAATCACCCGGTAGCCGGCGTCACCCAGTGTTTTCAGCCAGCCGGGATAAACCCAGTTGACGTTCGCCGAAGACGCAAAGCCGTGGATCATCAGAACCGGCGCACCGCTCGGGTCCCCCTCATCGAAATAGGCGAATTCGAGACCGCCATGGCGAAAGCGGGAAAAAGCGGGGGCGTCGAGATTCATGGACAGTCCTTCGGGGGATTGGGGCAGGTCGTCAGGCCCGCCACCATATTGATTGGTGACCTGACATCAATTGCCGCAGGCCGATTTTCTGTGGGTTTGCGCGTGCTTTGGCTCTACACTTTTCAGCCGGACGGCGCTAAGGTCCGCGCCAAACAAACAGCATTTTCGGAGACTGACATGGCCGGCCACACGATTCCCCATTTCCAGAACGACGGCGGTCATCGCGTGATTGAAATCGGCGTGAAGGAATTCATGTGCACCGGCGCGTCCTCGCCGTTCGATCATCCGCATATCTTCATCGATCTCGGCCACGATACCGAGAAGGTCTGCTCCTATTGCTCCACACTCTATCGCTACAATCCGAGCCTGAAGGCAGAACAGACCAACCCGCCCGGCTGCGTTTACCACATCAAGGCAGCGTAAGGCACAGCGTCGCGATCGGCGTTCATCATGTCCATCACGCACGCCGCCATTGTCGGCGCCGGCATAGCCGGTCTTACCGCTGCGCTTTCGCTGGCGCAAAAAGGCATCTCGTCCGACATCATCGAACAGGCGCCGCAGCTAGGCGAGGTTGGCGCCGGCCTGCAGCTGTCGCCCAATGCGACATCGGTGCTGGCGGCGCTGGGCGTGCTTGCCGAGATCGAGCGGCACTGGCTTGAACCGAAGTCGATTCGGCTCGCCTCGGGCAAGAGCCTGAAGACGCTGGCCGAAGTTCCCGCCGGCGACTTTGCGCGCCAGCGCTGGGGACAGCCTTACGGCGTCTTGCATCGCTCCACCCTGCAACAGGCACTGCTGCATGCCGTGCTGTCCGAACCGTTGTGCAAGCTTCATCTCGGACGACGGGTTGCAGGCGTCGGCGTCGACAGCCTTGCCTATGTCACCGGCAAAAAGCCGGATCTCGTGGTCGGCGCAGATGGCGTCTGGTCCGTGGCGCGGGAGGCGATACAGGACAGCCCGAGCGTCAGCTTTTCCGGCAATATCGCCTGGCGTTTCACAGTGGACGGCGACGCTGCCCCAGACTTCCTTTCCAGAGATGGCGTCGTCGCGCATCTCGGCAGCCGCAGCCATCTGATTTCCTATCCGCTGAAAGAAACGAACGGCTACAATCTCGTCGCCATAGCCAGTGGCGCGGCTGCCGACGAGCACTGGGCGATCGCAGCCGATGCCGCCCGATGCGCGATGCTGCTGGAACAGTTTACCGGTTGGCACCTGTCGATCCGGTCGCTGCTGGCTGGCGCAAAACAAGCCAATTTCTGGCCACTCTACCAGGCCTCCGAAGGCCGCTGGCATAATGATCGAGACACTGTGCTGATCGGTGATGCAGCCCATGCCATGATGCCGTTTGCCGCACAGGGGGCTGCCATGGCGATCGAGGACGGCTTCGCGCTCGCCCAGCATGTGTCGTCGGCACCGCTGGCCGAGGCGCTTGCCGCCTTTGAAACGGAGCGCAAGGCCAGGGCGGCCAAGGTGAAGGCGCGCGGCGATTTCAACCGCTTTGCCTATCATGCGCGCGGACCGGTGCGCGTTGCGCGGGATATCGTCCTGTCACTTCGATCACCGCAAAGCCTCGCCGCCGACCTCGACTGGCTCTATGGCCATCGCGCCGGCGGCTGAGACAGGCGCGCTGCTGGTCAGATTTCAGACGCGGCCCTGAACCCGGCTTCGAGATCGGTCATCAGGTCTTCGACATTTTCCAGGCCGATCTGCAGGCGAATCAAAGCGCCCTCTTCCGGCGCCTTGCGGATCGTGCGGTCATCAAGATTGACCATGATCGCCAGGCTTTCGTAGCCGCCCCAGGACCATCCCAGCCCGAAAATGTTCAGGCTGTCGAGGAAGGCACGTGCCTTTGGCTTGACCTTGTCTGCCGAACTCGCGGTGAGGACGAAGGAGAAGATGCCGCTTGCGCCCTTGAAATCACGCTTCCAGATGGCGTGGCCGGGGAAACTCGGCAGAGCCGGATGCAGCACGCGGGCAACGTCCTCCCTGCCCTCCAGCCACTCTGCGATCCGCAGCGCGCTTCGGGCGTGATGCTCCAGACGAATGCCCATGGTGCGCAGACCGCGCAGGATCTGGTAGCTATCGTCCGGTGCACCGCAAATGCCGAGCGTGATATTGGCCTCATGCAGCTGCGGCCAGTACTTGGCATTGGCCGATACCGTGCCCATCAGGATGTCTGAGTGACCGGACGGATATTTGGTCGCGGCATGAATGGAAATATCGACGCCGAAGTCCAGCGGCTTGAAATAGAGCGGTGTCGCCCAGGTATTGTCCATGGTCACCACGCAGCCATGACGATGGGCTACCTCGGAAATGACCCGGATGTCCTGCATCTCGAACGTATTGGAGCCCGGCGCCTCGGTATGAACGAGTTTGGTATTGGGCCTGATCAGGGCTTCGATCCCGGCACCGATCTCCGGATCATAATACTCGACCGTCACGCCCAGTCTCGTGAGCATGGTGTCACAGAAATGGCGGCAGGGCGAATAGACCGAATCAACGATCAGCGCATGGTCGCCCGCCGAAAGGAACGCCAGGAAAGGAACGGTGATCGCCGCAAGGCCGGATGGCACCAGAATGGTTCCGGCAGAGCCCTCGAGCTCATCGATCGCCAGGCACAGTGCATCCGTCGTCGGCGTGCCTCGTGTCCCATAGGTGTAGGGCTGGCTGCGCGTTTCCATGGCACGGGCGTTGGGAAACAGCACGGTCGATGCATGCACCACCGGAGGGTTGACGAACCCATGATAGGAACTGGGGTCATAGCCGATATGGGCCAAACGCGTATCCGTGCCGGCTGTCGCCAACCACTCTTTCTTACCACTCATCAAAAGCCCTTCCTGCATGCATGAAAGCGCTAGTTCTTGCCGTCAAAAGAATGAAGGTCAAGCCGTGTTTGGAGGATCCGTGATGGGCCTCCGCCATGCAGCAGACGCAGGGAACAGTTACGCAAAAGAGACAAATTTCATCACCAAAGCGCTCAAAACGTGGTTTTTTGCCTCTTTATCAAGCGAATCCAGCGAAATGCCGCTTTTGTCCGCAAATCACGGCTTAAAGACTTGACCCTGCAGCCATTTCCGACTGAGATAGTCTTGCTTGCTCCGGGAGGCCGCAAGCCGATGAGCGCCGCCGAACTCGTTTGGCCGGATGCCGTCGTTGGCAAAAAACAAGAGAATAAAGGTTGGGAAAAATGAAAAAGACACTTCTGTCAGCAGCGATTGGCGTCGCAGCCGTTGGCTTTGGCGCGGTCGCCGCTCAGGCTGGCACACTCGATGATGTCAAGGCCAAGGGCTTCGTCCAGTGCGGCGTTAACGGCTCCAATCTGGCCGGCTTCGGCGCCCAGGATTCGTCCGGCAACTGGACCGGTCTCGACGTTGACCTTTGCCGCGCTGTCGCTGCCGCCGTCTTCGGCGATGCAACCAAGGTGAAGTTCACGCCTCTGTCCGCCAAGGACCGTTTCCCGGCCCTTCAGTCGGGTGAAGTCGACATGCTTGCCCGTAACACCACCTGGAGCGCCAGCCGCGATTCGCAGCTCGGCTTCGACTTCCGCGCCGTCAACTATTATGACGGTCAGGGCTTCATGGTCACCAAGGCCCTGAACGTAAAGTCGGCTCTCGAACTGTCTGGCGCTGCCGTCTGCGTACAGGCCGGCACCACGACCGAACTCAACCTCGCCGACTATTTCAAGGCCAATGGCATGGAATACAAGCCGGTCGTCTTCGAAAAGCAGGAAGAAGTCGACGCCGCCTACCAGTCCGGCCGTTGCGACGTCTACACGACCGACCAGTCGGGCCTGTATTCCATCCGCCTGTCGCTCGCCAACCCGGCTGACCATGTCATCCTGCCGGAAATCATCTCGAAGGAGCCGCTTGGCCCGGCCGTTCGCCAGAACGATTCGAAGTGGTTCGACGTTGTTTCCTTCGCGCACTATGCCATGATCACCGGCGAAGATTTCGGCATCACTCAGGCGAACCTGGAAGAGATGACCAAGTCTGAAAACCCGGACATCAAGCGCTTCCTCGGCGAAGAAAAGGACCAGACCATCGGCAAGGACTTCGGTCTTGACGAAAAGTGGGCCTACAACATCATCAAGCAGGTCGGCAATTACGGCGAATCTTTCGAGCGTAACGTCGGCCAGGGCAGCGCCCTGAAGATCGAACGCGGCCTGAACGCTCTGTGGTCCAAGGGCGGCCTGCAGTACGCACCGCCGATCCGCTAAGCCGGATTGCTGCATACGGGAAGGCGCGATGCGCCTTCCCACCCAATACCTATAAAAAAAGGCGCCCGACCAAAAACAGGGTGCGGTACAGGGGACAAATATATGGCAGTTGCAGCTGCAGACAGGGGCGGAGCTATGCGCTCTGGAACCTCTTTGCTTTACAATCCGGCCTTGCGTCAGTTCGTCTATCAGGCGCTGACAGTGGTCTTCGTGGTCTGGCTGTTCTGGTTTGCCGGGACCAATGCCGCAGACAACCTTGCCCGGGCTAACATGACCGCCGGCTTCGACTTCCTCGGCAGTCGCGCGGGCTTCGACATCGCCCAGACGCCGATCGCCTATACCAGCGATTCCAGCTATATGCGTGCGCTGACCCTTGGTCTGGTCAACACGCTGATCGTCGCGTTCACCGGCATTATCACGGCCACCATCATCGGCCTTTTGGTCGGTATAGGCCGTCTTTCCAACAACTGGCTGATCGCGCGCCTCTCGACCGTCTATGTCGAGGTCTTCCGCAACATCCCGCCGCTGCTGGTCATTTTCTTCTGGTACAAAGGCGTTCTGTCGCTGCTGCCGGACGTCAAGCAGTCGCTGAACCTGCCGCTGTCGGTCTTCGTCAGCAATCGCGGGATCTACATGCCGGCCCCGATATTCGGCGAAGGCATATCGGCTGTCGTGGTCGCCTTCGTCGCGGCCGTCATCGGCGCAATCCTCTACAGTCGCTGGGCCACAAAAATGCAGCTGGCGACGGGCAAGCGCCCGCCGGTGCTTTACATCAACCTGGCGCTGATCATCGGATTGCCGCTTCTCGTCTTCCTGCTGATCGGGGCGCCGGTTACCTTCGACATTCCCGAGCTTGGCAAGTTCAACATGCGCGGCGGGACGGTCATCGGTCCGGAATTCCTGTCGCTCTACATGGCGCTTTCCTTCTACACGGCTGCCTTCATCGCGGAAATCGTCCGCGCCGGCATCCGCGGCGTGCCGAAGGGCCAGTCGGAAGCGGCAAATGCGCTCGGCATCCGTTCGGGGCTTGCAACGCGTCTGGTGATCCTGCCGCAGGCCCTGCGCATCATCATCCCGCCGCTGACGTCGCAGTTCCTCAATTTGACAAAGAACTCGTCGCTTGCGGTAGCGATCGGCTATGCCGACCTGGTCGCGGTCGGCGGGACCATTCTCAACCAGTCCGGTCACTCGATCGAGATCATCGCCATCTGGATGATGATCTATGTCTCGATCAGCCTGATGACATCGCTGTTCATGAACTGGTTCAACGCCAAGATGGCACTGGTGGAGCGCTGAGATGAGCAAAGATATTTCCTATCTCCGCCAGGACTTCCTGCCCGGCCTGCCGGCACCGATGTCCGGGAACTCGGCCAGTGGCTGGATGCGCAAGAATCTGTTCGCCACGCCACTGGACACGGTGATGACCGTCGTCTTCGGCGCGGTGATCATCTGGTTCGTCACCTCTGTCTTCGACTGGCTGTTCATTTCAGCCGTCTGGTCGGGTGACGGCCGCGCAGCCTGCGCAACCCTCGTGCAGGGCGGCACACAGCCCGACGGCTGGAGCGGCGCCTGCTGGGCCTATGTCGGCGACTGGTTCACCCAGTTCATGGTCGGCTCCTATCCGCGCGATCAGTTGTGGCGGCCGATCCTGATTGCCGTGCTGTTCGTTGCAATCTTGATCCCCTTCCTCATCCCGAAGGCACCGCGCAAGGGCCTCAACGCCCTGCTTCTGCTGATCGTCCTGCCGATCGTCGCCTATGTTCTGCTGCTCGGCGGTTCATTCGGCCTGACCCATGTCGAGACATCGCAATGGGGCGGCCTGATGGTGACGCTGATCCTGTCGTTCATCGGCATCGTCGTCTCCCTGCCCTTCGGCATTCTGCTGGCCATGGGCCGGCGGTCGCAAATGCCGATCGTCAAGGCGGCCTCGGTCGGCTTCATCGAACTGGTACGCGGCGTGCCGCTGATTACCGTGCTGTTCATGGCCAGTGTGCTTCTGCCGCTGTTCCTGCCGCCGGGCGACAATATCGACAAGTTCGTGCGTGCGCTGGTCGGTGTTTCGATCTTCGCATCGGCCTATATGGCGGAAGTCATTCGCGGTGGCCTGCAGGCCATTCCGAAGGGACAGTACGAAGGTGCGGATTCGCTTGGCCTGAACTACGGTCAGAAGATGTTCTTCATCATCATGCCGCAAGCGATCAAGCTCGTCGTTCCGGGTATCGTGAACACCTTCATCGGCATGTTCAAGGATACGTCGCTGGTCTCGATCATCAACATGTACGACCTGCTCGGCATCGTGAAGGCAAGCTTCGGTGACGCCCGGTGGATCACACCCGTAACACCGTTGACGGGCCTCATCTTTGCAGGCTTCATCTTCTGGATCTTCTGCTTCGGCATGTCGCGTTATTCCGCCTTCATCGAACGGCATCTCGACACCGGACATAAACGCTAAACAGGAACACTCTCATGGCTGAAGCTCAACTCAAGACCGCCACGGTTTCCGATACCGACGTCGCCGTCGAACTGGTCAACATGAACAAGTGGTATGGCGATTTTCACGTTCTGCGCGATATCAACCTCAAGGTGATGAAGGGCGAACGCATCGTCATCGCCGGCCCGTCGGGCTCTGGCAAGTCGACGATGATCCGTTGCATCAACCGACTGGAGGAACATCAGTCGGGCAATATCATCGTCGACAATATCGAACTGACCAATGACCTGAAGAAGATCGACGAAGTGCGCCGCGAAGTCGGCATGGTATTCCAGCACTTCAATCTCTTCCCGCACCTGACGATCCTGGAAAACTGCACGCTTGCGCCGATCTGGGTGCGCAAGATGCCGAAGAAGGAAGCGGAAGAGGTGGCGATGCACTTCCTGAAGCGCGTGAAGATCCCGGAACAGGCGCACAAGTATCCCGGCCAGCTGTCAGGCGGCCAGCAGCAGCGCGTGGCGATTGCCCGCGCGCTGTGCATGAAGCCGAAGATCATGCTGTTTGACGAACCGACCTCGGCGCTTGATCCGGAAATGGTCAAGGAAGTGCTCGACACCATGGTCGGCCTTGCCGAAGAGGGCATGACCATGCTCTGCGTCACCCACGAAATGGGCTTTGCCCGCCAGGTGGCCAACCGGGTGATCTTCATGGACCAGGGCCAGATCGTCGAACAGAATTCTCCGGCCGAATTCTTCGACAATCCGCAGCACGAGCGCACGAAGCTCTTCCTCAGCCAGATCCTTCACTGATCGGCTGAACCATTCGATCGACAGAAAAGCCCGCTCTGGAGATGATCCGGAGCGGGCTTTTTCATGCAGGCAACAATGTTTTGTTTGTCAGCTTGGGTTCGCCGTTTCCGTTGTCAGGGGCACCAGGACTGCCGGCGCCCCATGCGTGGTTGTGCAAGGCCCTCGGACACGAGAATGGAGCCCAGCGAGCGTCCATTGCGGGTGACCACGCGGCTGACCGGCCCGCGATCCTGCGAGCCTTGCGCCTTCAGGATCTCCAGATCGAACTTGCCGTCGTTGAGCAGATCGCGCAGCCGAACCTTGGCGGCGAAGCCCCGGTCGCGCTCCTGCCGGCAGGCTGCATCCTCTGTGCCAGGCGCAACGATGTCCGAAAGCACGATCTTGGTCTTGCGGTACCAGAAGGTATCGCCACTGGCGATGCAATTATCCAGGCCGGACGTACCGCAATAGTAGAACTTGCCGGTGAAACTCTGGCCGGCAAGGGGCAGGTTGGCGGCAATCTCCGTCGGCTTTGCATCCGGCACCGGCAGCTTGGCGACCTGGCCGACTGCAACCGGTGGCACCGGCGATCCTGAAGACCTGGCGGGCTGCTGATCCCCGCGCGCGACACTGGTGCTCTTCTTCTCCGGCTTTTCCGCTCGTGCATTGCCGGCGCCGGATGCCTGCCGCTCCGAGGGACGATCGACAAGGTAGGGCGAGACTTCTTTCATGATCGTGACGCGATTGTCGTAGGTGGCAATCCCGCCGGCAACCACAGCCAGCAGAACGAGCCACGACGTCAGGCCCTGGCCGGACGAAGCGCGGGTGGATTTGCGGCGCTTGCGCGGCGCGCGGCGATTGGCAGCGGATGTCGACATGGTTAACCTCTCGTGCACGCATTATGGCGGTCAAGGGTTTCCGAAAGGTTGGCGGCGGCGGCAGAAATGCCCCATCCACACTTTTTGCTCAAAACGCTACTGGTCGCAATTTACTGAGTAACTTCAAATATTTGGCGACCCCTGTAGGAATCGAACCTACGACAACCTGCTTAGAAGGCAGGTGCTCTATCCAGCTGAGCTAAGGGGCCGTCAGCCGGCACACAGGCCAGGCAAACCGCTTGCAGCCTTGCCGAACTCAGTGAGTCCAGGGCTGAAGGCGGCTGAAACGGAAATTATCGGTATAGGAAACGACCTGCCGCTTGGCTTCCTTCGGCAGGATCACGCGGTATTCGATGCCTTCGCGCTGCGCATAGGCCTCTGCCTGATCGAGCGTCTCGAAGGTCAGCTTGACCTGCTGGCGGGTGTCTGCGGATGTTGTGTAGCCCATGACCGGATCGATCTTGCGGGGGCTGGCCTGGTCGAATTCAAGCACCCAGAACTGGGTTTTTGCCTTGCCGGACTGCATGGCCGTCTTTGCGGGGCGGTAGATCTTCGCAGACATGGTCGCATCCATCTCCAGGACATATACGGCGAGCCGTCCCGCCGCCTCGATCCAGCCGACCATCGCTGATCGGCCTGTTATTGCTTGGTCGGAGTGGAGAGATTCGAACTCCCGACCCTCTGGTCCCAAACCAGATGCGCTACCAGGCTGCGCTACACTCCGTTCCAGCAATGTTTGCCGGAATACACGGTTCACCTGTAGGCCGCAACAGTAAAAAAGCGGTTTCCCAGCAGGTATTTGCACAAAATGAAAAACCTCAGGGCTGCGACCGCTGCGGAACCGCAAGCGGCAGGCGCATACGGCTGCCGGCGGCGATCCCGAGTTGGCCTGCCCGTCCGCCGCGAATCTCCAGAACATAACGCACCGGCTCACCCGAGCCGACAATGGCCTCGGAAAACGGCGTGGTGCGCTCGGCGACACGCACGATTCGGCCTGTTTCGTTGATGAACAGCATGTCGAGCGACAGCGGCGTGTTGGCCATCCACATCGTCACCATGCGGCTTTCACCGAAATCGAACAGCATCCCGGCGTCCTCCGCCAGATGTTCGCGCTGCATCAGCCCCCTCGCCCTTTGCTCCATGCTGATCGCCCATTCGACGTCGAACTCCCGAACTTCTCCGGTCGTTGTCTCAATGGTCAGCTTGCCGGTATCAAACGTGACTTCGGCAAGGGATGGAAGGACAAGGCCGACCAATAAAAAAAGCGCCAGGACGGCGCTTTTCAATTTCTGCACAGACGCGGCCATCGGATCAATGCGCCATGGTTGCGGGTGACGGATTGTCGGGGTGGATTTCCGCCGCCATCAGACCCTTGTCGCCGGGGCCGAACCGCACCAGAACCGTCTGGCCGGGCCTAAGCTCAGTCAGGCCGAAGCGACGCAGCGTTTCCATGTGGACGAAGATGTCTTCCGTGCCTTCGCCGCGCGTGAGGAAGCCGAAGCCCTTGGTGCGGTTGAACCATTTGACCAGTGCGCGTTCCAGCCCGCTTGTCGCCGTGACCTGCACATGCGTGCGCACTGGCGGCAGCTGCGACGGATGCACCGCCGTCGACTGGTCCATGGAGAGAATGCGGAAGGCCTGGTAACCGCGGTCACGCTTCTGGATGAGCGCGACGATGCGCGTCCCTTCCAGTATGGTCTGATATCCATCCCGGCGAAGGCAGGTCACATGCAAGAGCACATCCTGCATGCCGTTGTCCGGGATGATAAAACCGAACCCCTTGGCAACGTCGAACCATTTCACGACGCCGGTGATCTCAATAAGGTCTACAGCATCGCCAGACAGCTCCTCGAAACCAGCGAGCCCTTTCGATGATATCTTGTCCGCCATTCCCCAAGCCCCTCGAAAACGCGTCACATTGTAGGGTTAACCGATTCTTGCCGACCAGATTAACATTCCGTTAACGGACCAGCGCAAGCCCTAGTTTCATATTTACCCAGAAGCTTTTGCAGACTTAGCCTTGCTCGAACCTGTCCACTGTTCCATATCACGTCAGTTATCAGGGAGAACGCTCATGCGCTATTTGCACACAATGGTCCGGGTCAAAGACCTGGACGCCTCACTCGACTTTTATAGTAACATTTTTGGCCTGAAAGAGATCCGTCGTTACGAAAATGAAAAGGGGCGGTTCACGTTGGTCTTTCTCGTTGCCGACGAAGACGTCGATCAGGCAAAAGCCAATTCCGCACCGTGCCTAGAACTGACCTACAATTGGGACACAGAGGACTATGCCGGCGGTCGCAATTTCGGTCACCTCGCCTATGAGGTCGATGATATTTATGCGATCTGCCAGAAGCTGATGGATGCAGGCGTCACGATCAACCGGCCACCCCGCTGCGGCCACATGGCCTTTGTTCGCTCGCCTGACGGCATCTCCATCGAGATCCTGCAGAAGGGCGAAAGCCTGGCACCGGCCGAACCCTGGCTGTCCATGCCGAACACAGGCGCCTGGTAAGCCCGCCTCGCGCAAGTTTGCACGCTTATCTGGGTTCTCGAGAGAGTGCGCCGTTCGCGGCGCCTCCAGCCCCTTACCGGGACGATCCGACAGGACAGAGGCCAAGATGAGCAAATTCCTTCTTTCCCGCACGGCCCCCTTGACGCCCCGCTTGCGCACTGCCGCGATGCTGTCCGCACTTATGCTGGCCTCCTGCCAGACCAGCGCCGATGAAGTGATGTCTCTGGGTGACGCAGCGCAACTGGCTACCGCAGGCGGCAAGGCCGCCGCCAAGACCGAAGGCTATGTCGACCCGATTGTGGTCGCTGCCGGAAGCGCGGGCACGAAGGCTGCCGCTCCATCCGCCAATGGCGAACTGCCGCTGTATGAACCGTCCCCGGGCGTCACCGCTTCGAAAACCTCAACCATGGCGGCAGCCTATGCCGATATCGCCGAGCCGCCGCCCGAAGTCATGGCGGTTACACAACAGCCGCAAGCGGCGGATCTTGGCCAGGTGATCATGCAGCCAGCCCGTGTCGATGCCGGCAATAACAGCCTGTTCTCCGCTTCTGCCAGCGCTCCGGCCGTCATGCCAACCGATACTGGCGCAACGGCCGGATCTCAGCCGACAGACATTGCCGCGTCTTCCAGCATAGTGCCAAGCGACATGCCGACCATGAAGATCAACGCGATGAGCAAGAGCCTGTTCAGCCCATCGGCACAGCAACAGCAGGGAATCGTCGACATTCCCGCCGATGCGCTGCCGCTGACCGAGGCTGAGGCCACTGCAGGAACCGTTGCGGTCGCGCCCGTCGCCGAGGAAGACGGCCCGCCAGTGCTCAAGCGCCTGTCCGATCCTCGCCCGAAGCGCAAGATGCTCTCCTATGCCCCCGCCTCAGCGACGGCGCCAGCGCCGGCGATCCAAGGCCAGGCCGGCGCATCCACGGCCGGTGTCGATCCCGGCGAGGCCGCAATCCCGGTCGGCGCCGACGCCACCGAAGCCACTCCGGCCGAGCAGCAGAAAAAGAACAAATTCATGTCGTCGCTTCGCCGAATGCTGACCGGCGGAAAAAAGACCGAGGCGCCAAAGCTCTGAGCCATTGAAGGCCATGCCTGCCAGGAAGCGGAAATCGCTTCGGTCAAGACTGCTGAATCATTCAGCTTTCAATGTTTTCCACATGCCGGACATGACTGTCATTTTTTTGAAAAAATCGAAAAATGGCGCTTGCGGCTTTGAATGCCCCTGACTATAAGGGCGCCACGGAGCGCACGCGCCCTTCGTCTATCGGTTAGGACACCAGATTTTCATTCTGGGAAGAGGGGTTCGACTCCCCTAGGGCGTGCCACTCCATATCCTCCTTATTTTGTATTTTCCCGATGAATTCGAACGCACAGGCGCTGCGTGCTTTCTTGCATTTGCGCCATTGACCAGCGATCGAATTTTCTCATGAACAACGTCAAGTTTCCGCTTGCCGGATCAAATCGCCCTGACTATAAGGGCGCCACGAAGCGCAGGCGCCCTTCGTCTATCGGTTAGGACACCAGATTTTCATTCTGGGAAGAGGGGTTCGACTCCCCTAGGGCGTGCCACTTCATCCTCCCCCACAAGCTGTGCATAACCATGGGAAAGCATTCTGCTAAACCATTCACAGTGCATTGTTTTTTCCAGTTTAGCATTTTCCGTGGAGGCTGTGGAAAAAAGCCGCCGTCACGCGAAAAATTGGCTTGCATGAATCACGTTGCACCGTCATAAGGGCGCCACGAAGCGCACGCGCCCTTCGTCTATCGGTTAGGACACCAGATTTTCATTCTGGGAAGAGGGGTTCGACTCCCCTAGGGCGTGCCACTTCACCTTAAGCTACTTTTATCACGTTACGTAAGTTAAAGTGCCTTCGCGGCATCGAGAACGCGCAGTTGAATGCGGCGGTTGCCCTGCCAATGATCGGCGCCCAGCGTCCCGGCCACGTGAACCTGATTGCCGCGATTGTTCATCAGGAAATGGCCGAGTTCGGTTTCCGCCGCGCGGAAGGCGATACCTTCGAGCTTGCTGCCATCCAGCGCCTCCAGCGTGATCTTCACATGGGTGGTGCCGACCGGGCGCACGTCGCGCAGCCGGTGCATCGGCACGGCGAATATCGGCTGCGCATGACCAGAGCCGTAAGGGCCGGCGGCCTCGAGCTGGTCGATCAGCGAAAGCGTTGCACCCGATGCGCCGATGGCGCCGTCTATCTTCAGCGTCTGGTTGGCCGCAAGTGAGGCGACCTGTGTGGATGCCTGCTCATCGAAGAACGCCCTGAGGCGACCGAGATTGCCGCGCTCGACCGTCAAGCCGGCGGCCATCGCGTGGCCTCCCCCCTTGACCAGCAGGCCATTGTCGACGGCGGCCCGCACCATCTTGCCGATATCGAAGCCATTGATCGACCGGCCGGAGCCCGCCCCCTTGCCCGACGGATCGAAGGCAATGGCGAAGGCCGGGCGCTTGAACCGCTCCTTCAGCCGGGCAGCCAGCAATCCGACAATACCCGGATGCCAGTTCTCGCGTGCCGTGACGATTACCCCCGCCGTCTCGCCGGTGCCGTATTCCGCCATGGCTTCCGCTTCGGCCTCGGCCAGCATGACCGCTTCCATGGCCTGACGTTCGCGATTGAGTTCATCCAGATGGGTGGCAATCTTGTCGGCTTCCGCAGGCTCGTCGATGGTCAGCAACCGACTTCCCAGCGCGGCATCGCCGATGCGTCCCCCAGCATTGATTCGCGGCCCGACAAGGAATCCGAAATGATACGGCGTCACCGGGCCACCGATGCCGGCAATGCGCAGCAATGCGGCAAGGCCGGCATTTTGCTGGTGGCGGGCAGCAATCAGGCCTTTGGTGACATAGGCACGGTTCAGGCCCTTCAACGGCACGACATCGCACACCGTTGCCAGCGCGACCAGATCGAGCCAGGCGAGCAGATCAAGCGAGCGGGCATAGGCATGCCCTTGCTCGCGCAAACGCCGCAGGCTGGCCACTAGGACCATGAAGACAACCCCTGCGGCGCAGAGATGCCCCTGCCCCGACAGATCATCCTCGCGATTGGGATTGACCAGAGCATGACAGGTGGGCATCTCATGGCCCATCTGGTGGTGGTCGATGACCACGACATCGATCTTGCGTCGCTCGGCGGCAGCCAGGGCCTCGATGCTGGTGGACCCGCAGTCGACCGTGATGATCAACTGGGCGCCGCGATCGATCAACTGGTCGATGGCGGCAGCGTTAGGCCCGTAGCCCTCGAAAATCCTGTCTGGGATGTAGATCTCCGCATCAATGCCGAAATGATGCAGGAAGCGGAACATCAAGGCTGAGGAAGCCGCGCCATCGACGTCGTAGTCGCCGAAGATGGCGACGCGCTCGCCACGATTGATGGCGGCACAGATGCGCTCGGCAGCAATATCGCAATCGGTCAGCCGCGACGGGTCCGGCATCAGGTTGCGGATGCTGGGATCGAGAAATGCGGGAGCCTCGTCGACGCCAACGCCCCTGCCCGCAAGCACACGTGCAACCAGTTCCGGGATGCCATGGACCTGGCTCATTGCCAGTGCCCTGTTCTGCGCCGCCTGATCGGCACGTGTCATCCAGCGCTGGCCGCTGACGGACTGCTCGACACCAAGAAAAGCACGCTGGACGGGATCTACCGGTTCGGACATGGGACTCGCTTTGAAACGCGGCCGCACGACAACCGGAGGGTCACCGCCATGCCGCGACATTGGGATGGACGCAATGCCGACAAAGAGCCGTCATCAACGTCCTTCCGCTGTTCTAGCGGCCCTGACAAAAATGAACAGAGAAAACCGGGGCTTCAACACCGCCGCTGCGACCTGCACACGGCACTGCCGTCCTGCGATGGTTCACGCCATCAGCCAGGCCACCAAAGCAAATGGCACGGCCATGGCAGACAAGAAGGCCAGGATCATTGCCCAGTCCGACATGCCGTCAGCCGAGGCCTCCCATCCGTCAGCATCTGACGCACAGGTTGTCCGCTGTTGGACATCAGTCTGCTTGTGCTCGAATAATGTGTCGCATCCGGCGAAATCGGCCGGAGAAACCCATGTCTTTCCCACACTCATCGCTGAGGCTCCTCCCCAAGAACCTGACAGATAGCGACAAACTACCGCGCAGGCACAAGCATGGCGAGAGCGGGACAGTGATTTTTTGTAAGCGGCGCGTATTTTTCCGCCAAAAAGCCCAATTACTTCGCAGATGCAGCAGCGAAATCGGGTGAATTCCCCGAAAACGCTGCGCTGCAAAAGACTTAGGACTTCGGCCGCTCGATGCGAATCATCTGCGGCTCGCCGACGAGATAGCCCTCGTGCTTGATCGCATCGACGGCTTTACGCACTGCGATTTCCATCGTGGCATGGGTGACCAGGATAATCGTCTGGGGTTTTCCGGCGATCATCGGCTGCTTGGAATGCTGGACGATGGATTCGAGCGAAATGTTGTTTTCCGCCATCTTGGTCGCGATGCTGGCGAATACGCCGGTGCGATCCTGGACGGTCAGGCGGATGAAGTAGCCACCTTCGTGGCTCTGCATCTCAGCCTGGCGATAAGGCTCGAGCAGATGGGCGGGACGACCGAGCACCGGCACTTCCTGGGCACCCGGACGGCTCTTGGCAATGTCGGTGATATCACCGAGCACGGCCGAGGCGGTCGCATTGCCACCGGCACCGGGGCCAACCATCAAAAGCTCGCCGAGAATATCGGATTCGAGCGCCACCGCATTGGTCACGCCATCGACCTGTGCAATCACCGAATCGAGCGGCACCATGGTCGGGTGCACGCGCTGCTCGATGCCGCTCTCCGTCTTCTGGGCGACACCTAGCAGCTTGATGCGATAGCCGAGATCGGCGGCCGCATGAATATCCTCGATCGAGATATTGGTGATGCCCTCGAGATAGATCTTGTCGGCCGCGATTTCAGAACCGAAGGCGAGCGTGGTCAGGATCGACAGCTTGTGGGCGGTGTCATTGCCCTCGATGTCGAAAGCAGGATCAGCCTCTGCATAACCGAGCCTCTGGGCTTCCTTCAGGCAATCCGCGAAGGAAAGACCTTCCTTCTCCATCTTGGTCAGGATGTAATTGCAGGTGCCATTCATGATCCCGTAGATGCGGGAGAAATTGTTTCCGGTCAGGGATTCACGCAAGGTCTTGATGACCGGGATACCGCCGGCAACAGCCGCCTCATAGTTCAGCAGAAGGCCCTTTTCCTCGGCCAGTCTCGCCAGCTCGACACCGCAACGAGCCAGCAGCGCCTTGTTGGCGGTCACCACATGCAGGCCACGACCAAGTGCCGCACGCACCGAAAGGTCTGCAGCCCCCTCGGAACCGCCGACGAGTTCGACGAAAACGTCGATATCGGCATTCTGGGCCATGTCGACTGGATCGGAGAACCATTGCATGCCGGAAATATCTATGCCGCGATCCTTCGCCTTGTCGCGTGCCGATACCGCCGTGACGATTATCGGACGACCGCAGGCTACGGTCAGCGCGTTCGAGCGCTGCTGGAGGATACGGACGAGCGAGGCACCAACGGTACCAAGACCCGCCACGCCAATTTTAAGGGCATCAGCCATGGATCAGTCCTGACCTAATCAGTTTATGGAAATCGGCGGCCGCGAGCGGGCCGCCCAAAAGCTCAATGCCAGCGATCAACGATGGGCGTTGAGCGAAATGACATTGTGCATCGTCTCGTCGGCGGTCGACAGGAACTTCTTGATGCTGCGGGCCGCCTGACGAATGCGGTGTTCGTTCTCGACCAGCGCGAGGCGCACATATTCGTCGCCCATCTCGCCAAATCCGATGCCAGGCGCCACGGCCACATCGGCCTTTTCGACCAGCAACTTGGAGAATTCCAGCGAACCGAGATGACGGAACTTTTCCGGGATCTTGGCCCAGGCAAACATGGTCGCTGCCGGCGGCGGCACTTCGAAACCGGCCTTGCCGAAGCTTTCGACCATGACGTCACGGCGACGCTTGTAGACGTTGCGCACTTCTGCAATGTCGGAACCATCGCCGTTCAGGGCATGGGTGGCCGCAACCTGGATCGGCGTGAACGCGCCGTAGTCGAGATAGGACTTGACCCGGGTCAACGCGGAAATCAGCCGTTCATTGCCGACGGCAAAGCCCATGCGCCAGCCGGGCATGGAGAATGTCTTTGACATCGAGGTGAACTCGACCGTGCAGTCCATCGCGCCCGGCACTTCGAGTACCGACGGTGGCGGCGGGCCATCGAAATAGATTTCCGAATAGGCCAGATCGGACAGCACGATGATGTCGTGCTTCTTCGCAAACGCGATGACATCCTTGTAGAAGTCAAGCGATGCGATCTTCGCCGTCGGATTCGACGGGTAGTTGAGGATCAGCGCGATCGGCTTTGGAATCGAATGGCGCACGGCGCGCTCGAGCGGCTGAAAGAAGGTTTCGTCCGGCTCGACCGAGATCGAGCGGATAACGCCGCCGGTCATCAGGAAGCCGAAGGCATGGATAGGATACGTTGGGTTCGGGCAAAGGATGACATCGCCGGGCGCGGTAATCGCCTGGGCCATGTTGGCAAAGCCTTCCTTGGAGCCGAGCGTCGCGACAACCTGCGTGTCGGGGTTGAGCTTCACGCCGAAACGGCGCGCATAGTAGGCGGCCTGGGCACGGCGAAGGCCGGGGATGCCCTTGGACGATGAATAGCGATGCGTGCGCGGGTCCTGGACCACTTCGCAGAGCTTGTCGACAATCGCCTGCGGGGTCGGAAGATCGGGGTTGCCCATGCCAAGGTCGATGATGTCGGCGCCACCGGCTCGCGCGCTCGCCTTCAAACGATTGACCTGTTCGAAAACGTAGGGCGGCAAGCGCCGGACTTTGTGAAATTCTTCCATCTTCAACCCCTGAAACCGCGCGGGCCTTGTCCGCGGCAGGCGGGTTCGTTTGTCCCAGTGATCGCCAGCCCCGCAACGAACCGCAAAACCGGCGCTGGACGATAGTATCTCAACAGAAGCGCTGGCAGCAAATTTTGTCGCAAATCCGACCCGCGCGACGAGTCACGCTGAAAAACCTGCCAAAAGCCTCTCGTTGATTTGCGGAAAATCCCGCCGAAAGGCAAGTGCTATTTGGCGATTTGCGCCTGCGTCTCGGGGCCATGCTGGGCCGCAAGCGTACGCAGCTCGGCAAGTTTGCGCTGATATTCGGCTTCGGTGATGCTTCCGGACTGGCGCGCGCTGGACAGCGCAGTGAGCTGCTGCTGAAGTGCCGCGGCTTCCTCATTGTTCATCTGCACATTGGCGGCGTTCAACGATCCGCCGAAATTCGGGAAGCCGTCCTTCGATGTCGGACGCGGTGCCGCCTGTTCGGGCGCATCCACATCATCAACGGTCACCTGCAGTGCCGAGGGCGTCGGCGTGACCGTTGGCGTTTCCGCGGATGACTGGCAGCCGCTTGCGGCGAGCATGCCGATGATGGCGGCCAGGTGTGCCGGCCGGGTGAGGCTTTTAAGGCTAAAGGTCGTCTGTGCCATGGTCTCAACAATCCGCATGCCTGCTGGAAATCCAGCAAATTCAAAGGGTGCATTTTCCCGCTACCTGCGAAAGACTATGCGCCAATCGCTGGAACTTGTAGTCATTTTCATGCAGGATGCGCAAATACAAAAGACGCCAGATACAATCCTGGGGAGGATGCCTTGGACAACAAACGGGAAGAGACGGCACAGTCCGGTCCGGCATTCGATGCAAAGCTGATCGAGCCCTATATCGTCAAGGACCCGCAGGCATTGGCCATCAATGCGGCAAAGGCGCTCGAAAACCTCGGAAAAGCCGCATCCAGCTGGCTTGCGCCGCGCGAACGGGGCGAGATTGTCGATCCGGTCTCCGAGCCGATGTCCGAGCTCATCAAGACGATGTCCAAGCTGGCCGAATACTGGATGTCGGACCCGAAGCGGACGATGGAAGCGCAGACCCACCTGCTGAACGCGGTCTTCGGCATCTGGGCGCGCTCGCTGACCCGTCTTTCCGCGCCGCCGGACACGCCGGTTGACGATCCGCTGCCGAAGGACAAGCGATTCGCCGACGAAGACTGGCAGCGCAATCCGTTCTTCGATTTCCTGCGCCAGACCTACCTCGTCCTGTCCGATTGGGCCGACAAGATGGTCAATGACGCCGAGGGGCTCGACGAGCATACGCGCCACAAGGCGGCGTTTTATGTTCGCCAGATCACGGCAGCGCTTTCGCCGGCAAATTTCGTCGCCACCAATCCACAGCTCTACCGGGAAACGGTCGCCACCAGCGGTGCCAATCTGGTCAAGGGCATGCAGATGCTGGCCGAAGATATCGCCGCCGGCAAAGGCGAATTGCGAATTCGCCAGACGGACACCAGCAAATTCGCTGTCGGTGAAAACATGGCCATCACGCCGGGCAAGGTGATTGCGCAGAGCGATATCTGCGAAGTCATCCAGTATGCGCCGGCGACAGATACCGTGTTGAAGCGACCGCTCTTGATCTGCCCGCCATGGATCAACAAGTTCTACATACTCGACCTCAATCCGCAGAAAAGCTTCATCAAGTGGTGCGTCGAGCAGGGACACACCGTCTTCGTCATCTCCTGGGTCAATCCCGACGAGCGCCATGCGAACAAGGACTGGGAGGCCTATATCCGCGAGGGTATCGACTTTGCGCTCGACACGATCGAGAAGGCGACCGGCGAGAAAAAGGTCAACGCCATCGGCTATTGCGTCGGCGGCACGCTGCTTGCCGCGGCGCTGGCCCTGCATGCGCAGGAAAAGGATAGCCGGATCGCCAGCGCCACCTTGTTCACGACGCAGGTGGATTTCACCTATGCCGGCGACCTCAAGGTCTTCGTCGATGAGGAGCAACTGCAGGGGGTGGAGGACCGGATGCGGGAAACCGGCTACCTCGATGGTTCGAAAATGGCGACTGCGTTCAGCATGTTGCGCGCCTCCGAACTGATCTGGCCCTATTTCGTCAACAACTATCTGAAGGGCCAGGATCCGATGCCCTTCGACCTGCTCTACTGGAATTCCGATTCGACCCGGATGGCAGCGGCCAACCATTCCTTCTACCTGCGCAACTGCTATCTCAACAACACGCTGAGCCAGGGCAAGATGCAGCTCGCCGGCAAGACGCTTTCACTGAAGAAGGTGAAGATCCCGATCTACAATCTCGCCACGCGCGAAGACCACATCGCACCGGCAAAATCGGTCTACATCGGCAGTGCGCTGTTTGGCGGGCCTGTCGAATTTGTCGTCACCGGCTCAGGTCATATCGCCGGCGTGGTCAATCCACCCGACAAGAAGAAATATCAGTACTGGACGCATGGAAAGGCCGACGGCAGCTATGAGGAATGGCTTGCCAGTGCGGAGGAGACTGCAGGTTCCTGGTGGCCACATTGGCAGGCCTGGATCGAGACGCTCGACCACAAGCAGGTTCCGGCCCGCAAACCGGGTGGCGACGCGCTGAACGCGATCGCCGATGCGCCAGGCAGAAACGTGCTGGAACGCGTATGACAGACCACAGTACGCGCAGAACCTGCCGTTGATCTTCAATCCTCCATTGATCCCTGCCCGGTTGATCCGCCGCTACAAGCGCTTCCTCTTTGATGCCTTGCTCGACAGCGGCGAGGAGATCACCGGATTTTGCCCGAATACCGGTTCAATGCGCGGATTGACGGACCCCGGCTCACAGATCTGGCTCTCGGTCCACGACGCGCCGAAGCGCAAATATCGCCATGCGATGGAACTGGTGGAAGCAGACGGAACGATGGTCGGCGTCAATACCGCGCTGCCCAACCGTCTGGCGGAAGAGGCAATCCTTGCGGGCCTCGTGCCTTCCCTTGACGGCTTCGAAACACTCAAGCGCGAGCAGCGCTATGGTCGCAATTCCCGCGTCGATATTCTGCTGGAGGATCGGGCAAAGGGCCGCGTGCATGTCGAAGTGAAGAACGTGCATTTCATCCGCGAGGAGGGTCTCGCCGAATTTCCCGACAGTATCACGACGCGCGGCGCCAAACACCTCGACGAACTGGGGGACGTGGTGGAGGCTGGCGGACGAGCTGCCATGCTGTTCCTGATCCAGCGAACCGATTGCAGCCGCTTCCGCATCTGCGCCGATCTCGACCCGGGGTATGGCCGCACATTTCAGCGGGCCACCGCCCGCGGCGTGGAGGCCTATGCGGTCGCCTGCGACATCACACCCGGCAAAATCGCCCCAGTGCGGATGATCCCGATAGACTTGTCGGGTCGTGCTGCTTTATGAACGGGAAAAGACTGTCATTCACAGGGATCCGGAAGCGGCTCAATGGTAACCTATATCGACGCGGCATCGGCACCGCTCAAGAATACCGGTGCAATCCGCCTCTACAGCGCGGAAGACTTCGACGGCATGCGCCGCGCCAGCCAGTTGACCGCACGCTGCCTTGATGCACTCGTGCCGATGATCAAGCCGGGTGTGACGACCAATGCGATCGATCGCTTCGTCTTCGAATTCGGGATGGACAATGGCGCCCTGCCCGCGACGCTGAACTACCGCGGCTACAAATATTCCGTCTGCACCTCGATCAACCATGTCGTCTGTCACGGCATGCCGGACGACAAGCCGCTGCGCGAAGGTGACATCGTCAACATCGACGTCACCTATATCCTTGACGGCTGGCACGGCGATTCCAGCCGGATGTACCCCGTCGGCCAGATCAAGCGAGCGGCTGAACGGCTGATGGAAGTGACCTATGAATGCCTGATGCGCGGCATTGCCGCCGTGCGTCCGGGTGCGCGCACTGGTGCGATCGGCGAAGCGATCCAGACCTATGCGGAATCCGAACGCTGTACGGTGGTGCGCGATTTCTGCGGACATGGCGTCGGCAAACTGTTCCACGACAGCCCGAACATCCTGCACTACGGCCGCGCCGACGAAGGTCCGGAATTGCGCGAAGGCATGATCTTCACCATCGAGCCGATGATCAATCTCGGCAAGCCGCATGTGAAGGTATTGTCGGACGGCTGGACGGCCGTGACGCGGGACCGCTCGCTGACCGCGCAGTACGAACATGCCGTCGGCGTGACGGCAACCGGCTGCGAAATCTTCACGCTTTCACCGGCCGGCCTCGATCGGCCGGGATTGGCGTAGTCCCAAGCCTCACGACTGCAACCAAACGACGCAGATCCCTGCTGCAACATCTTGCGCGTTACAGCAGGGATGTCACTATGGCCTTGCGAAGGCGGACATAGGCCGGACGTGCGCCCTCGCCGCGTGACTATGATGGTCCATGCAAGGGTTTGACGATGGCGAAGCTTCCCCGTTCCGAGAACGGCACCCTGTTCGATGACGCGATCATCGAGATCAATACGGAGGCCGACGCTTCCGAAAGCCATGACGAACGACACTTCTTTGCCGAGCAAAGCCCGCGCGGCGACCGGCTGAAGCCGTCCCGGACCGACGAGGGCAGCCTGCCGGATGCCGGTGCCCATTACCACGGACACCGGGACAGGTTGCGCGCGCGTTTTCGCGAGGGCGGCGAAGGCGCCCTCGCCGACTACGAGATCCTCGAACTCATGCTGTTCAGGCTGATCCCGCGCCGCGACACCAAACCGATCGCCAAGGCACTGCTGGCTCGCTTCGGCACGCTGGCCGGTGTATTCGGCGCGCCACCCGCCCTGCTGCAGGAGGTCAAGGGCGTGGGCGAAACTGTGGCGCAGGATCTCAAGCTGATCGCCAATATCGGCCAGCGCATCCTTAAAAGCGAGCTACGCGGCAAACAGGTCCTGTCGTCGTGGTCGGCCGTCATCGACTATTGCCACGCGGCCATGGCCTATGAAACCACCGAGCAGTTCCGTATCCTCTTCCTCGACAAGCGCAATGTGCTGATCGCCGACGAGATCCAGGGACGTGGCACCGTCGACCACACACCGGTCTATCCGCGCGAGGTGGTCAAACGCGCGCTTGAGCTTTCGGCAACAGCGATTATCCTGGTTCACAACCATCCCACTTACCTTGGTGCAGTCACGCTCGATCACGCTCAAGCATATTGAAACATCATAGTTTTTATCTCTTGTGTATGATCGGTGGCCTTGGCAAACTGGGTGCGGTTTTAGGGGTAGCGGGCATCTTTTAGATCCCAGTCACTGCTCCCTATTTCCTGCACTGGTCCCAGTTGCCGACAGGGGAGAATGCCATGCCCAGCTTGACCGATACCGTCATTCGACAAGCGCTGAAGCGAGTGGCGAGCAACCAGAAGCAAGAGAACCTGGCCGATGGCGAAGGCCGCGGGACTGGCCGCCTTTTACTGGTGCTCAAACCGATGCCAAAACGGGTGACAGCCGACTGGATGGCGCAGCAGTGGCGTGACGGTAAACGGACCAAGAAGAAGCTGGGAGCCTACCCGTCGATGTCCCTCGCCCAGGCGCGTGAGATCTTCAAGCGCGACTTCGCTGACGTCATCCAGAAGGGCCGCAGCATCAAGATCGCGACCGATACCCGTCCCGGCACTGTCGCCGATCTGTTCGAGGGCTATGTCGCCGCCCTGAAGGCAGCCAGCAAGCCATCCTGGAAGGAAACAGAGAAGGGCCTCAACAAGATCGCCGATACGCTTGGGCGCAGCCGTCAGGCTCGCGAGATCGAGTCGGAGGAGATCATCGAACTGATTCGGCCGATCTACGAACGAGGCGCCCGGGCGATGGCCGACCATGTGCGATCGTATATCCATGCAGCGTATAGCTGGGGGATGAAGTCCGACAACGATTATCGCAGCCACTCCCCTCGCCGCTTCCGTATTCCTTTCAATCCCGCCACGGGCATTCCGACAGAACCGAAAGTCCAGGGCACCCGCTGGCTGAGCGAAGAGGAATTCGTGCAGCTCTACACTTGGCTCGAATGCCCAGACGTGCCCGTTCACCCCTCCTACCCTCGCGCGGTGCAGCTCATCATGCTGACTGGCCAGCGGGTCGAGGAAATCGCCCGGCTTCATGTTGACCAGTGGGATGCCAAGGAACGCATCATCGACTGGTCAACGACAAAAAACCTGCAGCCTCATGCTGTCCCGGTGCCGGCACTCGCCGCTGAACTCATCGAGTCGATCACGCCGAACATATACGGCTGGTACTTTCCATCTGCAAAGGATCCATCAATCCCAGTCAGCCACGCAACGCTCTACAGCTTCGTCTGGCGCCAGCGGGACCGCGGGGTAATCCCGTACGCTACGAACCGGGATCTGCGTCGAACGTTCAAGACACTCGCTGGCAAAGCCGGCGTCACCAAAGAGATCCGCGATCGGCTTCAGAACCACGCCTTGCATGACGTCAGCTCTAAGAACTACGACCGCTGGAACTACATGCCGGAGAAGCGCGCGGGCATGAAGAAGTGGGACAAGTTCGTGCGGGAGATTCTGGCCAAAAAGAGCCTGAAATCGGCAGCGTGAAGCAAATCATTTTCTTTATGCTTGTCGAGAGTTCTGGATGGGATAGTTTTGGACGGAATTGGTTATGACCGCGTGACTACCACGTTTGAAATATCACCATCAATGAACGCGACAGGAGGTCGTGCCGCATTCGGTGCATCTACAGCTTATGGACTGACAACATGTGGTGGCGACAATCACGTCGCGTTTGTGATGCAATCACCGAACGACCGCCGGATCTGATTCAGGACCACGAACCCGGTTCAGTGATGCCGCAGCCCCAAAGGCGCATGGAAAAGGCGCTTAGATAACGCTGCGCTGTCGGGACGCACTATTGCACCTCATATGACCATCGGTCGCGACGATCTCTCCAAGTCTCAGACCTTTACGGTTGCCGCAATTGAGGGCGGAGTGTCGCAACTCGTCGCACCGAGGGAAATCATTGCCGCCTTCCAAGCCATGATCCGCAAGACATCTCTCGCTGATCTGGGGCTATGGTTGGAACGCGCCCGATCAAGCCTGCTTGCCTGCTTCGCCAATGGTGTCGCTAGAGACCTGGCAGCCGTCAGCGCCGCGATCAGTTCGCGGTGGTCAAATGTTCAGACAGAGGGGCAGATTTCCAAACTCAAGCTCTTAAAGCACCAAATGTACGGCCGAGGAAGGATCGAGCTTCTTGGCGCCCGCGTCATCGACGAAGAATAGGCCCCCGACCAACAAAATCGCGTCAGAGCCAATACTCCACGCCGAAACACAGTTAACCCACTCCTCACTCCTCACTCATCGCCCGCGCCAGCTGGTCAGCCATCGGCTTTGTCAAGTATGATACGGCAGTCCGCTCTCCCGTTTTAATGAACGCCTCGACCGGCATTCCAGGCAACAGGGTCAGAGGTCCAAGTTTCGTGAGCACCTCCGCCGTGATAGGAATGCGAACCGAATACCATGCCTCGCCCGTTTGCGGATTGGTTGCTAGATCTGGAGCTATTGTTTCCACCTTTGCGAGGATTTCCGGGGTTGTGCGCTGGCTAAAAGCAGAGAAGCGCAGAATTACATCTTGTCCCGTGTGCATCTGGTCAATGTCGGACGGCTGGATGCGTGCCTCCACGACGAGGCTATCGTTGACCGGAACGATCTGCATTACCGTTTCACCCGGCGCGATTACGCCACCGATCGTGTGCACCACAAGTTCATGCACGATCCCCGCCTGCGGTGAGCGGATCTCCACGCGTCTCAGCTCGTCCTCTGCCGCGATCTGTTGTTCCTCGATTTCCGCCAGCTTGTTGTCGACATCCCTAAGCTCGGTGACGATCTCAGTCCGTCGATCCTGGTCTAGCTGGAGGATCTGCAGTTCCGTCTCCGTCACGCGTGTGCCGGCACGGGCGATCTCGGCGATGAGCTGGCCCCTCTCTCCGTCGAGCTGTGCCTTCAGCCGCTCCAGTTCGGCGAGCCGGTTGAACTGAATGAGCTGTTGGCCGCTTAAGCTCCTCACCCGTGTCAGTTCCTGCTCGACCCAGGACAGTTCCAGCTCCTTCGCCTTTCGCCGCAAGGTTAGACCATCCGCTTCCTGCCCAATCTGGTCAATCCGCTGCCGCAGCTGGCTCCGCTGACTCCGAAGCGTTTCCCGTCGCGCCGCAAACAGCGCCTCCTCGGCCCGAAGATAGCTCCGCCCATCCACGGTCTTGCTGCCGCTGGCCACCTCGGAAGTTGCCATAGCGGCAAGCGCGTCACGCTCCGCCACAAGTCGCAGCCTCCGCGCAGTCAACTGATCGATCTGTTTGGTGATGATCGCGAAGTTGGCGCGCGTAATCGTGTCATCTATCCGGATCAGCAGCTCACCGACCTGGACGCGCACTCCGTTGCGCACGAGGATCTCGCCGACGATCCCGCCGGCGCGGTGCTGGATCTGCTTGACATTGCCATCTACCACCACAACGCCTCGGCCGATAACGGCGCCTGAGAGCTTCGCCGTTGCGGCCCAGCCACCAAAGCCGATCACCAGAACCAGCATGGTGCAGAAAGCCAGGAGCGAATAGTTTCGGATGGATCGTGCAATTGGCGTCATGCTCGGCTTGCCCGTCATTTCTCGGCCACCGCCCGCATGGTCGTCTTACGCAGCACTTCGTCGCGCGGTCCAAAGGTGACCATCGCGCCCTGCGCTACTACCAGAACCTGATCGACCGCCGCCAGCGCACTCGGCCGGTGCGCGATCACGATGACGATCGAGCCCGCTTCTCGGAGAGCCAACATGGCATTTGTCAGCGCTGTCTCGCCCTCCGCATCAAGACTGGCATTTGGCTCGTCGAATACAAGCAGGAACGGACTGCCGAACAGCGCGCGCGCAAGCCCGATCCGTTGCCGTTGGCCGGCCGAGAGGATTGCACCGCTTGCGCCGATCCGTGCGTCGTAACCCTCCGGCATCGACAGGACAAGGTCATGCACGCCCGCGAGCCTTGCCGCCTCAATGATCTGGTCTGGGTGTGCGTCCGTGGAAAAGCGGCAGATGTTTTCGGCAATGGTCCCGTCGAACAGTTCGACGCCCTGGGGCAAATAGCCGATCGAAGGCCCAAGCGCCTCCGGATCCCACTGGTCAAGCTCCGCACCATCAAGCCGCACGCTGCCCCTCGCCGGCGGCCAGATGCCGACCAGCGCCCGAGCGAGCGAAGATTTGCCAGAACCACTCGGCCCGATGATGCCGACACCCTGCCCCGCACTGACGCTGAAGCTGATGTCGCGGATAACGGGCGTGTTGGCGCCAGGCGCCACGACAGTCAGGGCCGCAACAGTGAATGATGCCCTCGGTCTTGGTAGCGCCATGCGCGGGACATCTTCGCGGAACTGCTCCAGAAGCTTGTACAGTCGATCCCGCGCCTGCCTTGCATTGACGAAGCCCCGCCACTGGCCGGTCACTTGCTCGATGGGCGCAAAGGCTCGCGCGGTCAGGATTGAGGCTGCGATCATGGCGCCAGGAGAGGCCATCTGGTTGATCGCGAGCCAGGCACCGAGGGCAAGCACCGCGGACTGAAGCGCCAACCGGAAGATCTTCGACGTAGTGGAAAAGCTGCTGGTCGCATCGCCCGTGCGCTGCTGTTGCATCAGATACTCCGCATTCGCCTTTCGCCAGCGGGCGGTATAGGCGCCGCGCATACCCATGGACTGCAAGGCCTCGGCATTGCGCCGCCCAGCCTCGAGAAACTCTGCCCGGGCCGCTGAAAACTGCGCAATGCGCCGCATTGGATCACGCAAGAGAAACTCGCTGGTGATCGTGAGCACAATCAGGACCGCCGCGCCGGCAATCGCGAGCCAGCCCAGAAGCGGATGGAAGAGGAAGAGGATGCCGACATAAAGCGGCAGCCAGGGTATGTCGCAGATGGCAATAGGACCCGGCCCGCCCATGAACTGCCGGATCTGTTCAAGATCCCGGATCGGCTGCGAGACGGCCTCCTTGCGCGACATCCTGAGCGGCAGAACCATCACGGAGCGGAAGGTCGCGTCGCCGAGATCCTCCTCGATCCGCTGCCCGACGCGCGTCAGGATCCGGGATCGCAGAAGTTCAAGAATGCCGAGGACAGGTAAAGCCCCACCGCCAGCAGTGAAAGCGCCACCAGAGTTGGCACGCTCCGGCTCGTCAGCACCCGGTCATAGACCTGCATCATGAACAAGGGTCCGGTCAGCATCAGCACATTTGTTACAGCGCTCACCGCCGCGACCGTAAGCAACGTCGACTGCACTTGCTTGAGAGCAGCGGCGACCAACGGCCGCCGCTGTAAGATGTTGGAATTGCTGCTCGTCATTCAGATCATGCCACGAACCGGAAATCGTCCTGATGCAGCGATGTAACCTCGACATACTTCAGAGTGATGCTGTTGTGAGGATCAAAGCTGATCACCGTATCGCTGCCGACTTGTGAGGCAGAAGCAAGAACTGCCTCAAAGTCGGTGAATAGCCCGTCAGCGAACTCGATCACGTCGTCCGACGAAACTCCGGCCTGGAAATCAGTTACAGCATCAACGCCGAAATCCGGTCGGAAAACGATCGTGTCATTGCCGGAACCAGTGCCTATGATATCGTTGCCCAGGCCACCATCGATCACATCATCGCCGTCGGCACCGAAGATGACATCCGCACCGGTCTCTCCGTCAATGACATCGGCACTGCTGAAGCCTTCGATCACGTCGTCGCCTTCTGTAGAGATTGCGTTGAGAACATGCGCCTTAATGTCGCTCGTCGACCAGATCACGCCATCAGCAAACAAGATGGTGTCGATACCAGCTTGGTCGCCCTCTGCAAAAGCCCCCACAATAACGATGGATCCACCGTCATTCACGCTGATGTCGCTTTCTGGAATCTGAAGCCGGAGATCCGCACCAAGACGCTCCACACCTACCTCGGTAGAGTTGACATCTTGGAGGATCAATTGATCGGCCGCCCCTGCTGCAGAATCCTCGATGATTCGGTCGTTTCCGTCCCCTCTCAGGTAGACATAGGTGTCGTCACCGACGGAGCCCCTGAGCTCATCGTCGCCACCCCCACCCTCAATGATGTCGTTTCCATCACCACTGGTCAGCACATTATTCACTGTGTTGCCGGTTAGAATAGCAGCAGCGGAACCATTGTACGTCAACCGCTCAATTCCGGTCATCCCGGCGATAGAGTAACTGGCGACCGATGTAAGTATAGTGTCAAGCCCGTATGATTCAGCCTCGTTGACGATCACACCCTGATCTCCGATCAGGTATGTGTCATCTCCCGCTCCGCCGACCAGCATGTGACCAGCAGTTGCCGAAGCGAGAATATCATCGAACGCGGTCCCGACCACCCGCTCGATACTGGTCAGGCTGTCGCCAAAAGCATGACCTCCCGAGTGGCTGTTCTCCGTTAGGTTGACGCTCACACCCTCTGTCGAGTTTGAATAGTCAATTGTATCGAGGCCAGAACCACCGTTAAAAGTGTTACCGCTCGAATTGCCGACGAACGTGTCGTCGAAGGCGGAACCGAGATAACCCTCGATGCTGTCGAAGACGTCTCCGGCTGCATCCCCAAGGTGGGTGCCCGAGTGCAGGTTGACGGTCACGGCGCTAGTGGCGTTGGCATAGCTTGCCGTATCGAGACCGCTTCCACCAATCAGAATGTCGGCGCCCGCGCCGCCAACCAGTCGGTCGTTCCCTCCACCGCCGATGATTGTGTTGTTGCCCACATTGCCAGTCAACACGGCATTGGCCGTGCCGTTATAAGTCAGTTTCTCAACATTGCTGAAGCCCGCCATGGAGTAATTCGCAACTGAGGTGCGAATTTCGTCAGTCCCGCCGCCGGCAGATTCGACAATCGACACCCCGCTGCCGCCGATCACATAGATGTCGTCACCTGCTCCACCCGTCAGAACATGACCGGAGGTTGAGGACGCCAACGTGTCGCCAAAGGAAGTGCCGATCACCCGCTCAACACTGATGAGATTGTCACCTTCGGCAAAGCCGCCTGAGTGGATGTTGGTGGTGAGATCGATTGCGACGGACGACGACGACAGGGAATAATTCGCTGTGTCGCTGCCGGCAGTGCCATTGATCAGATCTGCCCCTGCCGAAAGCAAAAACGTATCATTGTGGTTGGAGCCGATGAACGCCTCGATGCCGTCGAACACATCACCCGCCGCATCACCGGTGTGGATGCCGGTAACCAGATTGATTGTCACGGCTGCTGCGGCAGTCGTGTAGCTCGCGGCGTCGGAACCGGCTCCGCCGACGAGTTGGTCGGCGCCTGCTCCACCGATCAACACGTCGTTGCCGCTGCTGCCAGTCAGGAAGTTGGCTCCGATATTGCCTGTCAGGCTCGCGTCCGCGGTCCCCGTATACTGCAGGCGTTCTATGGCGGTATTGCTCCCAATCGAATATGTCGAGAGCGTTGTCCGGATCTCGTCGTCGCCTTGTCCAGCAAGTTCTTCCACAACCACGTCGGCATGATTGATCAGATAGGTGTCATTCCCCGCCCCGCCTTTCAGGTGATTGCCGGCGGCGCCGCTGACAAAGGAATCGTCCAGCGCCGTGCCGATCACCTTCTCCACGCTGATGATGGTGTCGCCCTCTGCATCTCCACCCGAACCCAGCCCGCCGCTGAGATAAATTGAAATCGCCGCCGAAGACCCGGAATAATCTGCCGTATCAAAACCGTCGCCGCCGTCTAGGCTGTCCGCTCCGGCTCCTCCCACAAGAACGTCGTTGCCAGCGCCGCCCATCAGGCTGTCCTGGAAAGCGCCACCCGCAAGCAGGTTGTTCCCGGAATTTCCGGTAATCGCGAACGAACCGGCCCCCGTGAATACCACGTTCTCGATATGGTCTTGCAGCGTGTAGGCAGAGAGCGACACTCGAACGGTGTCGACACCCTCGTCGAGTTCCTCATCGATGACCACGTTTTCAACGTCCACCACGTAGATATCGTCGCCTGTACCGCCGCGAAGAACCATGCCTGTAGCCGCGATAAAACTGTCCGCGAAGCTGGAGCCCTCGATGATCTCGATTCCATTGAAGCTGTCGCCTTCAGCGTCGCCGCCCGAATGCACGTTCGAGATGAGGTTGATGTTCACGCCTGCTGCGGACGTGCCATAGGAAAGCGTGTCGATACCTGTGCCACCAGCGATGACGTCAGCGCCGACTCCTCCATCGATCCAGTCGTCGCCTGCATTCCCGTTGATGATATCGGCACCCACCAGGCCGGAAATCCGGTTTGAACCTGCGTCTCCGCTCAAGCTGTCGTTGAACGAGGAACCGACGAGGTTCTCGATACTGTTGAGGATATCGCCCTGGGCATGTCCCCCGATGGCCGTGGCTGCCAAAAGATCCACATTTACAGCCGCGTTCGAATTGAAATAGCTCGATGTGTCCGATCCGTCGCCACCATAGATCATGTCGGCACCGCCGCCGCCGATAAAGGTATCGTTGCCTTGGTATCCATAAAGCGTGTCGGCACCGTTCTGTGAGGTGATCACATTGGACAAACTGTTTCCGTTGCCCTGAAAATTCGTCCCCCCGGTATAGGTCAGGTTCTCAAGGTTGGCGCCGAGCGTGTAAGTCGTGAGTGTCGTCCTGACCTCATCCGTTCCAGCGCTAAGCGCCTCCGTTATGGTCACGCCGGCACCACCGATGACATAGATGTCGTCTCCGAGGCCACCAGCAAGCGTGTGTCCCGAAACCGACGTGGAAAGCGTGTCATCAAATGAGGAGCCAATGATCCGTTCGAGATCGATGAAACGATCGCCTTGAGCATCGCCGCCGGTCCCCGTGGTCGTCACCCCGGCAGCACCGAGGCTGACTGTCACGGCCGCCGTAGACGTCGAGTAGTCGACAGTGTCGACACCGCTATCACCGTCGAACAAGACCACTTCAGCACCGCTGACGAAGGTATCCGCCGCCGTTGATCCGATGTAGCCTTCTATCGACACAAAGGTATCGTTGACCGCCTCGCCCGTATGCACACCGGTCTTGAGGTTGACCGTGACTGCGGCAGAACCGGCATAGCTTGCGTAGTCGAAGCCCGCCCCGCCATCAAGGGCATCGGCTCCGATGCCGCCGATGAGGATGTCGTCCCCCGCTCCGCCGATCAATTGATCGTCGCCCGCTCCCCCAGACATGGTCTGGTTCCCGCCGCCGCCATTGATCACGTTGTTGGCACCATTGCCGGTGAGGCTGGCTGTCGTCCCCCCGGTATAGGACAGGTTCTCAAGGTTGGCGCCGAGCGTGTAAGTCGTGAGTGTCGTCCTGACCTCATCCGTTCCAGCGCTAAGCGCCTCCGTTATGGTCACGCCGGCACCACCGATGACATAGATGTCGTCTCCGAGGCCACCAGCAAGCGTGTGTCCCGAAACCGACGTGGAAAGCGTGTCATCAAATGAGGAGCCAATGATCCGTTCGAGATCGATGAAACGATCGCCTTGAGCATCGCCGCCGGTCCCCGTGGTCGTCACCCCGGCAGCACCGAGGCTGACTGTCACGGCCGCCGTAGACGTCGAGTAGTCGACAGTGTCGACACCGCTATCACCGTCGAACAAGACCACTTCAGCACCGCTGACGAAGGTATCCGCCGCCGTTGATCCGATGTAGCCTTCTATCGACACAAAGGTATCGTTGACCGCCTCGCCCGTATGCACACCGGTCTTGAGGTTGACCGTGACTGCGGCAGAACCGGCATAGCTTGCGTAGTCGAAGCCCGCCCCGCCATCAAGGGCATCGGCTCCGATGCCGCCGATGAGGATGTCGTCCCCCGCTCCGCCGATCAATTGATCGTCGCCCGCTCCCCCAGACATGGTCTGGTTCCCGCCGCCGCCATTGATCACGTTGTTGGCACCATTGCCGGTGAGGCTGGCTGTCGTCCCCCCGGTATAGGACAGGTTCTCAAGGTTGGCGCCGAGCGTGTAAGTCGTGAGTGTCGTCCTGACCTCATCCGTTCCAGCGCTAAGCGCCTCCGTTATGGTCACGCCGGCACCACCGATGACATAGATGTCGTCTCCGAGGCCACCAGCAAGCGTGTGTCCCGAAACCGACGTGGAAAGCGTGTCATCAAATGAGGAGCCAATGATCCGTTCGAGATCGATGAAACGATCGCCTTGAGCATCGCCGCCGGTCCCCGTGGTCGTCACCCCGGCAGCACCGAGGCTGACTGTCACGGCCGCCGTAGACGTCGAGTAGTCGACAGTGTCGACACCGCTATCACCGTCGAACAAGACCACTTCAGCACCGCTGACGAAGGTATCCGCCGCCGTTGATCCGATGTAGCCTTCTATCGACACAAAGGTATCGTTGACCGCCTCGCCCGTATGCACACCGGTCTTGAGGTTGACCGTGACTGCGGCAGAACCGGCATAGCTTGCGTAGTCGAAGCCCGCCCCGCCATCAAGGGCATCGGCTCCGATGCCGCCGATGAGGATGTCGTCCCCCGCTCCGCCGATCAATTGATCGTCGCCCGCTCCCCCAGACATGGTCTGGTTCCCGCCGCCGCCATTGATCACGTTGTTGGCACCATTGCCGGTGAGGCTGGCTGTCGTCCCCCCGGTATAGGACAGGTTCTCAAGGTTGGCGCCGAGCGTGTAAGTCGTGAGTGTCGTCCTGACCTCATCCGTTCCAGCGCTAAGCGCCTCCGTTATGGTCACGCCGGCACCACCGATGACATAGATGTCGTCTCCGAGGCCACCAGCAAGCGTGTGTCCCGAAACCGACGTGGAAAGCGTGTCATCAAATGAGGAGCCAATGATCCGTTCGAGATCGATGAAACGATCGCCTTGAGCATCGCCGCCGGTCCCCGTGGTCGTCACCCCGGCAGCACCGAGGCTGACTGTCACGGCCGCCGTAGACGTCGAGTAGTCGACAGTGTCGACACCGCTATCACCGTCGAACAAGACCACTTCAGCACCGCTGACGAAGGTATCGGCTTGGTTAGATCCGATGAAACCTTCAATTGAAATGAAGGTATCATTGACGGCGTCGCCGGTATGAACCCCGGTCTTCAGGTTGATCGTAACTGCGGCAGAACCGTTGTAGCCTGCGTAATCGAGGCCGGCACCGCCATCAAGAAGATCGGCCCCTGCGCCGCCCGTAAGTACGTCATCGCCGACACCTGCGCGCAGCTCATCATCCCCAGCCCCTCCAAGAAGGTTCTGGTTTCCGACCCCACTCACGATGACGTTGTTTCCGCTGTTCCCTGTCAGGGTAACATTTCCCGTGCCGACATGGGTGAGGTTTTCGAGGTTGGCGCCGAGCGTATAAGATGCAAGCACCCGAACCTCGTCCATACCGGCATCCTCTCCCTCGACGATTGCAACATTCGTTGAGCCGTTGACGATGTAAGTATCGTCACCGCGTCCCCCCTCTAATGTATGCCCAGTGACTGAAGACGATAGCGTATCATCGAAATCGGAACCAATAACGCGCTCTACATCAAGATACTGATCGCCCTCGGCATCACCGCCAGCGCCGGTTGTAGTATGGCCCTCGAAGTCGAGCGTAACAGCGACGGCAGAAACGGAACTGGAGTAGTCGACTGTATCCACTCCCTGGCCACCATCGAAGAACATGGCCTCATCGCCGCTGACTAAGGTGTCTGCGCGAAACGAGCCGATGATGCCTTCAATTGAAATCAGGGTGTCACCGAGAGCTGCACCGGTATGAACGCCGCTCTTTAAATTTATGGTAATGGCATAAGCACCGTCATAGTTTACTCGGTCGGCCCCCTCGCCTCCGTCGAGAATATCAGCACCGTTTCCGCCGATCAGAATGTCGTCACCCGCGCCGGCAATAAGATGGTCGTCGCCACCTCCCCCGTTGAGCGTATCGTTGCCGGCAAGGCCGTAGAGTTCGTCCAGGTCGGAGGTTCCGGTGAGGTTGTCATTGCCCGAGGTGCCAGTGAAAACGGCCATAGGCCCTATTCCTTTTTTTGAGATGCGCTGGTGAATTACAAAATGACTGTAACTTGTAGTTCGGGTGACTTACCCGGGCAGTGATTTCGTTTGACGAGTGCAAAGCCCCCAGGTGCTATGCTGGGTTTATCGCACTTGCGTCCGCAGACACCGCTCGCCTCCGCTAACGATCGATTTTGCTGAATATCAGCTTGCCCTTTGGATGCGCAAATCTCAACTATAAAAGTAACCATTGAGTATTTAGCAACTTTAGATTGCCCTAAAACTACATCTGTTTTCATTCCCGCTGTAAATACTTCGAAGCGGAGCGCGAATCGCCTCAGTGTTGGTACGAGTTCGTCGGGATCGAAGCCCTCGGGGGGATTGGCATAGATACGCACGAGCGCACCGAAGATCGAAGCACCGTGTGTGAGTGGTTCACCCTTACATGCCTCAGCCATGCAGGTCAGAGCAGCCGAAACGACTGCGTCACCATGTCTGCGAAGCGCGGTGGCAAGCCGAACGCACGCTTGCGGCGCCACAGGAATGGTCAACACTGCGGCTCAAGCGCGACGAACAGGACATTCTGGCCGACGCTGCTCATGTTCTCAGATTTTGCGACAACGAGGGAGAGACTAAAACGCCGATCAAGTCGGAGCAGTTTCTCATTCCCCGCCGTCACGACGACCGTGCCGACGACCTTTGGACGGTCTGGAACGTGGTGCAGGAAAACGCGATCAAGGGTGGATTACGTGGCGCCGGCCGCGACGGTCTCGGCAGGCCGCGCCGCGTCAAGTCGCGCGCCGTGAATGGCTTCGATCAGGATATCAAGCTCAACAAGGCGCTATGGCTACTCGGCGAGCGAATGGCTGCCCTGAAATCCTGAGCAGGATCGCAAGAGCGTCGCCGTGTCTGGCGGCGCGCTCCCATGTCATCGATGGCGATGGTAATCGAAAAGGCTGCGGAAGACTGCCTGTCTCGCGCCGTGTCGAACGGCGAAAAACAGGCGCAAGGGGTTGCCCTGGCACCATTCCCTTGGCACTCCCCTTCCCTCCTCCGGCAGCGGCTGCGCAATGCGCGGGCGCAGTCGGTCCCGCTTCTCCTTCGGGCCACGATGTTGAAGCTCCTGCGGCTGCCCTTCGTCCGCGCCTTTCGCGACGAGAACTCCCGAAATCCCGGTCTTCGGCCGGCGCTATGCTGATTTCTCCAATGAAAGAACACAAGGAAAAAACGGCTTGTTTTCGTAGCTTTCCCTGGGTTCGGTTCTACTTTGAGCGGCGTTTCGGCCGGTCGGCAAAATCTTCCCCGTTCGAAGGACAGCGTGTACCGTCCTTCGGTCTTGAACCATTCTCCAATCCGTGCCCCTGATGCCGTTTCCTTTCCGGCTTCGGTCACATAGTGGCGTTCGGTTCCCGGTTTCCCATTCTCCGATAAGAGCTCAGCCCAGACCTGCCGGGCTAGCTAAGAAATCATCGGGACAGCCGGGATATCGTTGCCGACGCACCCTCATCACTATTGACGCCGCGCCGCTCGTAAGGGCGCTGGTCACGCAGGATCTGGAAGGTGATCGTCAAAAGCTTGCGCGCGATCGCGACGCGCGCCTTGTTGGTTCCATTCAACTTCAGATGTTCATTTGTCGCACGAAGCTGCAACTCGGAAGCGACTGCCGGTGCAACGGCCTCAACGAAGGCCCAGCGCAGCCACTTGTTGCCCTGCTTGATAATCTTCCCATGAAAGGTCTTGCCACCGCTCGAATAGGTCGAGGGAACAAGCCCGGCATAGGCGGCTAGCTTCTTCGGATTCCGGAAGCGGTCGATGTCGTCAATCTCGGCATCGATCAGCCGGGCGAAGAATTCCCCGATGCCAGGGATGGTCTTCAACAGCTTTACATTGCCGTTGGTCTTCGTCATCGCCTTGATCGTGGCTTCGGCCTGCTTGATCCTCTCGTAAATATCCTGTTTCATGGCAAAGCCGCGCCTTTTGAAGGGTTGAACCTGCGAAGCTCTTTCTTTCTAAAAGCCGCGCCTGAACCCTTGGCCAGCGCCGAGCGTCCAATAAAAAGCCCGCGTGCGCGGGCGGATTGGATGATCGACCGTAAGAACGGGGCTCCAAAGCCTCACCGCCCAAGGGCGGGGCGTTCCGACAACACGGGAGGCGAGACCAGCGTAGCGGCTCGCCGAATGGAGTGGGCCGGAGGAACTGAGGCTATTGGGACAAGCCCCGGTCGTCGGTGTAAGCTGGATAAAAAGGGTTCCGCGCGCGGGCTCCGTGCGCAGAAAAAATGGCGGCTGAGCATCAGACGCCGCCGCACTCCTGCCAGGGATCGTCACCCGCATGGGCCGAAACCGCAAACGGGTTCGGTGGAGGCCGCGCCCCCAGCACGGGCGGAATAGAGCCCGGCGCAGCCACCGGACGCGGGCAGCATTAACTGTTAACCATCAGGGATAGCCGCCCATCCCGCCGTTACACCGAGCACCGCTCTGGGAAATCCTTAATGAATGTAGATTTCGTGCGCAATGTATGCCGCGATGACAATGAATGATACCGCAGCCACGATCATGCCGGCGACAAGGTTGGAAATCGTGATGGTCGCCGGTTTTGTCGACCACGGAACCGGAATACAGATGAATACCGGGCGAGACATGTCAAATCCTTTCGGCTGGTTTGAACGCTGCCAAGGTAACTGATTAATTTTGAACGAGAAATTGGATATTTTGGAGGGACAGAATACTAGAGCCGCGGCTTCGAACGGGAAGTTCGTACAGAATGTATCAAGTTCCTGATTCAACAAATTGCATAATAGATTGTCGAACCCGGTGCGTGTAAGTTCTTCAAATGCCGCCACCGCAACGTAAAGGTGAGACATGAATGGACTCGGGCCTTCCGAGCAAGAGCATCGCGAGACAGAGCGTTCGTCCATTGCTCTTGCCATCGCGTCCGCTCAACTCACCGCCGAGATAGCGAGAACTTACCGCGTGGTGTTCGAGGAAGTCGTCCGTCCCGTTTTCGCCAACGAAATGAGATCGGATATCAAATTCAAAGGTGCTTACAACAGATTACGCACTCGAACGTCGCAAGATTGCTTGACGGTTATCTGGAAGGAATCGGAATTCGTTCCTAGAGACGTGCTTGACTCCATGGGCCTCACGAAACATTTCACCAAATCTCCCCTGACGAAGAATGGCTTGGGAACGCTTTACTGCCGTCAGGCTGGCCTGTCCGATCCAGACGAGGTGAAGGCGATGCAAACCAATATTAACCGCATTTGTGATTCCGCCGCGCTTTTTGGTCTGATCGCATTCAGCAACAAGAATGGAAACCGGCGACCGCTTTCCGGCACCTCACGCCTGCATGACGTGATGATGAAAGTTCATATCGAAAATGTTCGGCTCATCGAATCCGTCGCGAGCGAGCGTCGCACCCCTCTGAGGGAGGCAGCAAAATGACGATCAAGAGAACGCGTAGATTTTATCACAGAAAACTGATTGCGTACTCTAGTGATGACCACTACGACGCCGACATTTTCCCGTCTCTTTTCTCCGAGGGGCGGCTGCCAGACGCGCAAATGTGGCGAGCGCTCTGCGATGAGGTTTTCAAAACAGACGTGTCAACCCATTCCACGCCGGACGCTGGCAGTGATCGGCATTTCCAGCTGATAGAGGGTGGATTGAGCCATTCTGCGTCGTTCGGTACAGCGACTGTTGTTCGCCAATCCGAGGGATTTGAGGAAAGCCGTCCTCTCGGTCCTCAGACATCATCTGGCAGTGCAGCTCCACGACTAGTCATATTGCCTCCGGCCATTCGTTCTGGTCTCGCCAAGACGAATTTGATGATCACTTCCTTGATTGAGGATATTACGATTGAACTATGCGCCTTAACAGGCGTTGTCGTCGTCGCACCGTACACCGCCAAGATGATTGCCACCAAACCCGAGGTTCGTGCCACTTTCCTGGAGAACCACTCCATCGCATATGTTTTGGATTCGAGGATTGTTCAAACGGACGGCGATTTGGCGCTGTTCACGCAGTTGATCTTCAGAGAGAAAAGCGAAATTCTTTGGGCCGCAACTTACAGCCTTAATCAGCACGATCTTCCCGATCGTAAGCGGTTGATTTCGCGGCGAATAGTGCAGTCGATTGCGAAAGGAATCGAACACAGTCAGTCCATAAGTCCCAATTTGGACATCAGTGCTGACGCCTATAACCATTACCTCCTTGCTAAGCGCTGGCTTAATGGTTCCTCGTTGCCTGATGTAAGGAGGGCTCGAAAGGCGGCAAGAGCGGCTTTGTCGACAGATCCTCATTTTGCTCCAGCGTTGTGTTTGCTGGCTCGGACATTTCACAAGGAGTGGTTGCTAACCGCAGGTGGTGACATCGAACTCCTGAAGTTAGCCGAGTCCACCGCATCGAAGGCGCTCGCACTGGGAAACAATCTGTCAGGTGGGTATAGGGAGCTTGGAATCGCGCAAATGCTTCGCGGCGCCTTTGACGACGGTCTACATGCATTTGAACTCGCAGAGGACAATGGTCCCCACTACGCTGACGTTATCGCCGATCATGCAGCGGCGTTGGTCCAATTGTCGCAGCCGACGATCGCGCTCGAAAAGATGGAAAAAGCATTCAATTTAAATCCTCTGAGCCCGGACTCTTACATGCTGACCGCAGCCGAGGCCAATTTTGCCTTAAGACGATTTGACAGCGCGCTAGCTTGCATCGACGGGATGTCCTACCCGGCGCGAGCAGATAGGCTCGCCGCTGCAAGCTGGGCCTTTTTGGATCGCCGTGATCGCGCGGACATTTTTGTCAATCGAGCCCGAAGGACCGAGCCCGGCGTTGATGTTAATTATTGGCCTTCTGCGGTGGAGCATAAAGAGCGATGGCACCGCGAACTGTTCGTCGAGGGATTTCGTAGAGCTGGCCTCTGACTATCAGCTGTCCCAAAAGGCGAGTCGTGTTTTGGTTGGCGGCGATGCCATCTAAACCTTCTTGTCACGTTTGGTTAGGTCGATTCCGATCACGGTAATGTCGTCGATTCCCGGATAGTGCGGCGACAGGTCAACCCATTTCTGTTGAAGAGCCGCGATCAAACCGTCGAAGTCTACGCGGCCAAGCCCGCCGGGAAGGTCCCAATTTGCCTGCTTGCCCCTTTGAACCAAGACAAAAATGCCCCGGTTTGATCTGTTGTCTTGTTGATTTCCACTGAGAGCTGACCCGGCGTTGGAGTGAACCCCTCGGGCTGGACCACGAGGCGCTTCAAACTAAGCCGCCTGCTGGGCGAGTTGGGTTTCAAATTCTGCTGGCGACATGTAGCCAAGGGCCGAGTGCAACCGTTTGGCATTGTAGACTTCTTCGATGAACCTGGGCAATCGCTCGGCGACGTCCGCGAAGGTTTCGTAGCCGGCAGGATAGATGTCTTCTACTTTCAGGGTCTTCATAAAGCTCTCTGCCTGCGCATTATGGTACGGGTTACCGACGGCGCTCATGGAACCCTGCAGGCCGGCGGCATCGAGCGCTCGTCGAAAGGTCTCACTTGCGTATTGGCATCCGCGGTCCGTGTGGTGAATGCAGCCAGGCGGAGGCTTTCTGTTCTCGATGGCCGAATGTAGTGCGGCCAGCGCCAGCGGCGTATCCAGTCGTTTCGACAGGCCATAGCCGACGACTTTCCGGCTGCAAGCGTCGAGAATGACGGCAAGATAGCAGAAGCCGACGGCGATGCGGATGTTAAGTGAAGTCTGCCACCCAGACCATATCGGGTCGCGCCGGGATCACGTTGCGATAGAGGTTTGGGTAGATCGGCGAACCGTGGTTGCTATCCGTCGTGCGAACATACCGCTTGCGAGGCTTGATCCCGAGGCCATTGGCACGCATGACGCGGGCGACCCGCTTGTGATTGACGAGGTGGCCTCTTCGCTGAAGCTCATGCGTGACGCGTCGGTATCCATAGCAAGGCAGCTCGTCCTGGATGTCCTCGATGATTGCAACGAGCTCGCTGTCGCCGAGATTCAAAGCCTTTGTCGTCGATCGGTAATAGTAAGTGCTCCTCGGGAGATCGGTCACTTTACACCCCCGTCGGATAGAACAGGCCGGGGACCGGTGATGATGGAGGACTTCCCGCTGTCGCCGGCGATCGGCTGACGCGGAGTTTTTTTAACCAGGTCCAGCTCCATTGTGAGCTGGCCGACCTTACGTTCCAGCGCCGCAATGTGGGCCTCGTATTCAGCAATAACGCTGGCCTCAGCCTCCTCGTCGTTCAGTTCGCCGCGATCGAACTGCGTCAGCCATAGCTGGATGAGGTTAGCCGAAACGCCGTACGTGCGCTGTGCGTCCCGCCGTCCGATGACGCCGTTCCGAATATCCTGGCAAAGCTGCAATTTGAACGGCGTCGAATGCCGTCGATATGGACCTCGGGACTTCATGAGCCTTCTCCGATTGAGGCCCGCAGAGTGTATCAGTTTTTCCAGGTCTCGTGGTCCAGCCCGAGGGGTTCACTCCACGTTTCCACCGAGAATTGACCCGCCTTTAGGTATCGTTCGTGTTGTTGGTCGGGGTCAAGTTCCTGCGTTTCTCCTTTGCTGTTTTGGGATGATGAGCCGAGCTGTTCTTGAAGCGGAAGCTGTCGTTTCCGGTTTCGAGGATGTGGCAGTGGTGGGTGAGCCTGTCGAGCAGCGCGGTGGTCATCTTTGCGTCGCCGAAGACGCTTGCCCATTCACTGAAGCTGAGGTTGGTGGTGATGATGACGCTGGTGCGCTCATAAAGTCTGCTGAGCAGATGGAAGAGTAGCGCCCCGCCTGAAGCGCTGAATGGCAGGTATCCCAGCTCGTCGAGAATGACGAGATCGGAGTGAACGAGCCGATTGGCAATCTGTCCCGACTTGCCTTGCGCCTTCTCTTGCTCGAGCGCGTTGACCAGTTCGACCGTCGAGAAGAACCTCACTCGCTTGTGGTGATGCTCAATGGCCTGAACGCCGAGCGCGGTGGCAATGTGCGTCTTGCCCGTGCCAGGTCCGCCGACCAGGACGATGTTGTTGGCATCATCGAGGAAGTCGCAGCGATGGAGTTGCTGCACGAGCGCCTCGTTGATCTCGCTGCTGGTAAAGTCGAAGCCGTTCAGGTCACGGTAGGCTGGAAAGCGTGCTGTCTTGAGCTGATAGGCCGTTGATCGAACCTCGCGCTCCGCCGTCTCTGCCTTGAGAAGCTGCGACAGGATCGGAAGGGCAGCCTCGAATGCGGGTGATCCCTGCTCGGTAAGCTCTCCGACTGCCTGAGCCATGCCATGCATCTTCAACTGCCGCAGCATGATGACGATCGCGCCGCTTGCTGGATTATGACGCATGGCGAGCCTCCGTCTTTCTCAAGGTGTCGTATCGTTCAACATTGGCCTTGGGTTCATTGGTGAGCGTCAGTGCCTGAGGGGCATCGAGGGTCGGCGGCGTGAAGGATTTGCCGTCAACGAGCCGATGCAGCAGGTTCAGCACATGCGTCTTGGTCGGAACGCCAGACTTCAGCGCCATGTCGACGGCAGACAGCACTGCCCGTTCGTCGTGCTGAAGCACGAGGGCCAGGATATCGACCATCTCTCGATCACCACCGGGCTTCTTGAGCAGGTATTGCTGTAAGGTCCGGAATGCATCGGGAAGCTCGATGAACGGTGCGCCGTTACGAAGAGCACCGGGCTTACGCTGCACCACCGCCAGATAGTGACGCCAGTCGTAGATGGTCTGACCCGGCCGATCATGGGACCGATCGATGACGCGGCGGTGCTCGCAGACGATCTGGCCTTCTGCGGCGACCACGACACGATCCGGATAGACCCGGAGGCTCACCGGTCGATTGGCGAAGGATGCCGGAACGCTGTAGCGATTGCGCTCCAGATGCACGAGGCAGGTGGGCGTGACCCGCTTCGTATATTCGACGAACCCGTCGAACGGCCTCGAGAGCGCCATGAGAGCTGGGACTTCCTCGGCCCAGATATCGGCAATAGTGCCACGCAACTGACCGTGGGGTGTCTTAGCCCAGAACTCCTTGCAACGCTCCTCAAGCCAATCGTTTAGGGCCTCCAGTGATGGAAAGCGCGGGATCGGTTGAAAGAAGCGATGACGCGCATCCTGCACGTTCTTCTCGACCTGTCCCTTCTCCCACCCGGAAGCCGGATTGCAGAACTCGGGCTCGAACACATAATGGCTGGCCATCGCCATGAAGCGGACGTTGACGTCGCGCTCCTTGCCACGACCGACCTTGTCGATCGCCGTGCGCATGTTGTCGTAGATGCCGCGACCAGGAATGCCACCGAAGACACGGAAGGCATGGTTATGAGCATCGAACAGCATCTCATGCGTCTGCAGGAGGTATGCCCGGACAATGAAGGCCCTGGAGTAACTCAGCTTCGTGTGGGCGATCTGCAGCTTGGTGCGCTCATTGCCGATGATCGCCCAATCTTCCGACCAGTCGAACTGGAAGGCCTCGCCTGGTTCGAACGCCAGGGGCACAAATGTCCCGCGGCCCGTCGTCTGCAATTCCCTCTGACGATCATCGCGCCATTCCCGCGCAAATGCCGCCACACGATTGTAGGACCCCTCATAGCCGAGGCTGACAAGATCAGCGTGGAGCTGCTTCATCGTCCGCTTCTGCTTGCGGCTCTTCTTCGACTCCGTCTTCAGCCAGGCCGATAGCCGATCTGCGAACGGATCAAGTTTGCTCGGCCTCTCCGGCACGTTGAACTTCGGCTCCACGCCGCCGGCTCGCAGATATTTGCGGATGGTGTTCCGGGATAAGCCGGTCCTGCGGCAAATCTCCCGGATCGATAGATGCTCTCGAAAATGCCAGCGTCGGATTACGCTTAGTAACGCCATGTCGATCACTCCAGAGCCCCCGCTGAAAACATGCGAGGGACGGTTGAAACATGGGTCAATTCTCAATGGAAATATCTGGCTGCGCCGGGTCAGCTCTCAGTGGAAATCAACAAACGGGTCCTTGTGCAACTCGTTCTTCACCAGCGCCGCCAACCCGTCATGGCCCTTGCGGAAATCCACGGGCTTGGTCGCCACCATGATCCGTACGCGGTTCGACGGAAAGATCATGTCGCTGCCGCCAAGGCGCGAGCGATGGCAGCGATCCGGCTTGCAGATGCGCCTTCCTCCAGACGAATGGTGACAGGACCTACGACAATCTCGGCGCGAGAAGCGACCTTGACGGCCAGCGGCTCCGGCGCTGGAGTATCGACAACGATGGCCGCAAACTCGACCGCGTCTTCCGGCTCTGGCAGCACCAGCTTGCCCTGCCGAGCCAACGTCCGCCACGATGACAGGTGGTTGGCCTTCAGCCCGTAGCGTTCGGCCACTTCATTCACAGTTGCGCCTGGTCGCAAGCTCTCCGACACGATCCGTGCCTCGACCTCATCAGGCCATTGGCGATGCGCCTCACGCCTGCTTCGTCGCGTTGTGAGAACCTCCAACGTACTCTCCATGGAGAAACTCCTTGTCGCTCTTCCATGGAATGTCGATCACAGATCAGGCAGGGGCTGCCAATGTGGTGGCAGAACATCGGTTACCAAGGTGAGGAGACAACAGCGCTTACACCGATCTGCCCCTCTGGCGAAGAGAGGGGGGAAACCGTCCAGACCAAAAGTGTCCGGGGTGGTGCGGGCGCAGGCGAATGCCGAGCCACGGCCCGGATGCTTTTGCCCGAAGGGCTTGGTCTTGACGGAGGACGGGGCTGCAAGCCCCCAAACAGACAGCAGAAAGATGGCAGGGCTCAGAATGAGCCGTGCTCAGCAAACGAGCCGCAAAAGCGGCCCGTGAAACGCAAGGGATGGAAGCCGAATGGCCGAGACTATGGGCTCGGTTCACGACAGCCCGGTCCGCCGGATGCGTTTCGTTACCGGAAGCACACCATTCTGGGCAGTTTATCCCACCTTATGTCATGGTAGACCCGACGCAACTCATCTCTACCTTTGAAACGATTCGAACCAGAGGCGAGCTTCATCGAGAGCATAAGCTCTTGCTGCAGCTATGCTTTTTGCGCGCAGCGCTCACTCTTCAGTCATCGCCCGTGCAAGCTGGTCCGATAGTGGCTTCAACAGAAAAGACATAGCGGTCCGATCGCCTGTCTTGACGAAGACCTCGACCGGCATGCCCGACAGCAGGGTTAGGTTTCCAAGCTTGGCCATCTCCTTGGTCGGGATCCTAGCCCGGATCGAATACCAAGCTTCACCTGTCTGCGGATTGCTGACCAGATCCGCCGCCACCGTTTCCACCTCGGCAACGAGTTCGGGGGTTGTCCGCTGGTTGAACGACGAAAAACGTAAAACTGCATTTTGTCCGGGATATACCTGATCAATATCGGCCGGCTGGATACGAGCTTCTACGACAAGAGTGTCATTGACCGGCACGATCATCATGACCGTCTCTCCGGGGCCGACAACCCCACCGATGGTATGCAGCGCCAACTCATGCACCACCCCGGCTTGAGGAGAGCGGATCTCCACCCGTTTAAGCTCGTCTTTGGCCGTAATCTGCTGCTCTTCGAGTTCCGCCAGCTTGTTGTCGACATCCCTCAGCTCGGTGACGATCTCCGTCTGGCGATCCTGATCCAGTTGGAGGATCTGCAATTCCGTCTCTGTGATGCGCATGCCAGCACGGGCAATCTCGGCGATCACCTGTCCTCGCTCGCCGTCGAGTTGTGCCTTTAACCGCTCCAGTTCCGCGAGCCGGTTAAACTGAATCAGCTGCTGGCCGCTCAGGCTTCGCACACGCACGAGCTCTTGCTCGACCCACGAAAGTTCCTGCTTTTTGGCCGCAAGCCGTACCTGCAACCCTTCCGTCTCCTGGCCGATTTGGTTGATGCGCTGCCTCAGCTGACTTTGCTGGCTTTTGAGCGTTTCGCGCCTCGCTGCAAAGAGGGCTTCCTCGGCACGAACATTAATCACTGCGTCATCGCCCGAATTGGTCCAGGCCTCATTCGGGGCCATCGCGTCGAGCCCGTCTCGCTCCGCCACCAGCCTGAACCGCCGCGCCGTCAGTTGGTCAATTTGCTTGGTGACGATGGCAAGATTGGCGCGCGTGATCGTGTCATCCATTCGGACCAGCAGGTCACCGACCTCGACGCGCTTTCCGTTGCGGACGAAAATCTCACCGACGATGCCGCCGGCCTGATGCTGGATCTTTTTCACGTTGCCATCCACCACCAAGACGCCGTGACCGATTACGGCGCCGGAGAGCTTTGCTGTTGCTGCCCAGCCGCCGAAGCCAATGACGAGGATCAAAATCGTGCCGAAGGCCAGGACTGAGTAGTTGCGGATCGACCTTGCAATCGGTGTCACAGTTTCTCTGCTGGTCATTTCTCCGCCACCGCCCGCATCGTTGTTTTCCGCAAGACCTCGTCCCGCGGCCCGAATGTGACCATCGCGCCTTGCGCCACGACCAGAACCTGATCGACCGCTGCCAGCGCACTCGGTCGATGCGCGATCACAATCACGATCGAGCCAGCCTCCCTGAGTGCCAGCATGGCATTTGTCAGCGCTGTCTCGCCCTCCGCATCGAGGCTGGCATTGGGCTCGTCCAGCACGATGAGGAACGGTTTGCCGAAGAGCGCTCGCGCAAGACCAACCCTCTGCCGCTGGCCAGCCGAAAGGATCGCGCCACTCACGCCAATCCGAGTGTCATAGCCGTCCGGCATTGACAGGATCAACTCGTGAACTCCGGCAAGCTTGGCTGCCTCGATAATTTGGTCTGGCCGCGCATTTGAGGAGAAACGGGATATATTTTCGGCAATCGTCCCGTCGAACAGCTCGACGCCCTGTGGCAAGTATCCAATGCAGGGCCCGAGGGCCTCTGGATCCCATTGATCGAGTTCGGCTCCGTCCAGACGCACGCTGCCTCTTGCAGGCGACCAGATGCCGACCAGCGCCCGCGCAAGCGAGGATTTGCCCGAGCCGCTCGGCCCGATGATACCGACACCCTGCCCCGCGCTCACACTGAAGCTGATGTCGCGGATGATTGGCGTATTTGCGCCAGGTGACACCACGGTCAGTCCGGCGACACTGAAGGACGTCTCCGGTTTGGGTAGCGCCATGCGCGGAACATCTTCCCGGAACTGCTCCAACAGCTTGTACAGACGGTCGCGCGCCTGCCTCGCATTCACGAAACCACGCCACTGGCCGATGGCTTGTTCGATCGGGGCCAAAGCCCGTGCGGTCAGTATTGAGGATGCGATCATCGCGCCCGGAGAGGCCATCTGGTTGATCGCGAGCCAAGCGCCGAGCGCAAGAACGGCGGATTGAAGCGCCAGCCGGAAGATCTTCGACGTAGTCGAGAAGCTACTGGTCGCATCGCCTGTCCGTTGCTGTTCGGTCAGATACTCCGCATTCGCTTCACGCCAGCGGGCGGTGTAGGCCCCCCGCATGCCCATCGCCTGCAGCGCCTCGGCATTGCGCCGTCCTGCTTCCAGGAATTCCGCCCGAGCTGCCGAAAACTGAGCGATACGCCGCATCGGATCGCGCAAAAGGATCTCACTTGCAGTTGTAAGCGTGATCAGGAACACCGCTCCGGCAATGGCGAGCCAGCCCAGAAGCGGATGGAAGAGGAAGAGTATCCCAACGTAAAGCGGCAACCAGGGCATGTCGCAGATGGCAACCGGCCCCGGCCCGCCCATGAATTGCCGGATCTGTTCCAGGTCCCGGATCGGCTGCGAGACGGCCTCCTTACGCGACATCCTGAGCGGCAGAACCATCACCGCTCGGAACGTCGCGTCACCGAGATCCTCCTCGATCCGCTGCCCAACGCGCGTCAGGATCCGGGAGCGCAGGAGCTCCAGCACGCCAAGAAACAGGTATAGACCGACCGCCAGCAGCGAAAGTGCCACCAATGTTGGCACGCTCCGGCTCGCTAGCACCCGATCATAGACCTGCATCATGAACAGTGGACCAGTTAGCATGAGCACATTGGTCACTGCGCTGATGGCCGCGATCGTCATGAAAGTCGATCGCACTTGCCGAAGAGCAGCGGCGACGAGAGGACGCCGCTGCTCAGTGTTCACAGAATTTATCGCCATTCACATCAAGCCACAAACCGGAAGTCGTCCTGGTGTAGCGATGTCAGGGCCACATTTTTCAGGGTGATGGTGTTCGCGGCATCATAGGTAATCAGTGTGTCACTGCCGACCTGAGCAGCGGCAGCCAGAACCGCTTCGAAATCGGCAAAGAGGCTATTGTCGAATTCGAAGACATCCACCGATCCCGCTCCCACTTGGAAGTCGGTGATCGTGTCTATCCCGAAGTTGGGCTTGAAAACGATGATGTCATTGCCGGCCCCCGTCGTAATTGTGTCATTGCCAAGGCCAGCCAATATGGTGTCAGCCCCAGATGTGCCGATGATTGTATCGTTTCCATCGGTGCCAGCAATGAAATCAACATTCGAAATCATGGTGTTTCGATCCCAAGTGGTTCCATCCGAGAATACGACCTTGTCGACACCCTCCCCGCGATTGTCGATGAGGCTAGACTTCAGGAGCACGGACCCCGCATCGCCAGCTCCAGGGCTACTTTCGGCAACGACTATCGTCACATCGTTACCGTTACGAAACAGGGTCACACCAGACGGATTGATGTCGCTGAACACCAGCCTGTCGTTATCGCCATTCCAGCTCTGTTCCGTGATCGTGTCATTGCCATCGCCACGCGCATAGACGAAGGTGTCGTTGCCTTCACCGCCATTCATCACATCGTCGCCGGCTCCGCCAGTGATGGTCTCATTGGCGTTGAAACCAACGATCGTGTCACTGCCCGCAGTCTGGCGCGTTTCGATCGCTTTCGCGCGGATCGTCGCGGCGTTCCAGGTGGTGCCATCCGCAAAGACGATACCATCCACACCCTGACCACGGTTGTCGGCGAGCGTGCCGACCAACTTGATCGACCCACCGTCACCAGCACCCGGGCTACTTTCAGCGATCGAAATCGTCAGATCCGTACCGGTATAGGAAAGGCTGACCTCAGACGGGTTGATGTCGCTGAACACCAGCCTGTCGTTATCGCCATTCCAGCTCTGTTCCGTGATCGTGTCATTGCCGTCACCACGCGCATAGACGAAGGTGTCGTTGCCTTCACCGCCATTCATCACATCGTCGCCGGCTCCGCCGGTGATGGTCTCATTGGCGTTGAAACCAACGATCGTGTCACTGCCCGCAGTCTGGCGCGTTTCGATCGCTTTCGCGCGGATCGTCGCGGCGTTCCAGGTGGTGCCATCCGCAAAGACGATACCATCCACACCCTGACCACGGTTGTCGGCGAGCGTGCCGACCAACTTGATCGACCCACCGTCACCAGCACCCGGGCTACTTTCAGCGATCGAAATCGTCAGATCCGTACCGGTATAGGAAAGGCTGACCTCAGACGGGTTGATGTCGCTGAACACCAGCCTGTCGTTATCGCCATTCCAGCTCTGTTCCGTGATCGTGTCATTGCCGTCACCACGCGCATAGACGAAGGTGTCGTTGCCTTCACCGCCATTCATCACATCGTCGCCGGCTCCGCCGGTGATGGTCTCATTGGCGTTGAAACCAACGATCGTGTCACTGCCCGCAGTCTGGCGCGTTTCGATCGCTTTCGCGCGGATCGTCGCGGCGTTCCAGGTGGTGCCATCCGCAAAGACGATACCATCCACACCCTGACCACGGTTGTCGGCGAGCGTGCCGACCAACTTGATCGACCCACCGTCACCAGCACCCGGGCTACTTTCAGCGATCGAAATCGTCAGATCCGTACCGGTATAGGAAAGGCTGACCTCAGACGGGTTGATGTCGCTGAACACCAGCCTGTCGTTATCGCCATTCCAGCTCTGTTCCGTGATCGTGTCATTGCCGTCACCACGCGCATAGACGAAGGTGTCGTTGCCTTCACCGCCATTCATCACATCGTCGCCGGCTCCGCCGGTGATGGTCTCATTGGCGTTGAAACCAACGATCGTGTCACTGCCCGCAGTCTGGCGCGTTTCGATCGCTTTCGCGCGGATCGTCGCGGCGTTCCAGGTGGTGCCATCCGCAAAGACGATACCATCCACACCCTGACCACGGTTGTCGGCGAGCGTGCCGACCAACTTGATCGACCCACCGTCACCAGCACCCGGGCTGCTTTCAGCGATCGAAATCGTCAGATCCGTACCGGTATAGGAAAGGCTGACCTCAGACGGGTTGATGTCGCTGAACACCAGCCTGTCGTTATCGCCATTCCAGCTCTGTTCCGTGATCGTGTCATTGCCGTCACCACGCGCATAGACGAAGGTGTCGTTGCCTTCACCGCCATTCATCACATCGTCGCCGGCTCCGCCGGTGATGGTCTCATTGGCGTTGAAACCAACGATCGTGTCACTGCCCGCAGTCTGGCGCGTTTCGATCGCTTTCGCGCGGATCGTCGCGGCGTTCCAGGTGGTGCCATCCGCAAAGACGATACCATCCACACCCTGACCACGGTTGTCGGCGAGCGTGCCGACCAACTTGATCGACCCACCGTCACCAGCACCCGGGCTGCTTTCAGCGATCGAAATCGTCAGATCCGTACCGGTATAGGAAAGGCTGACCTCAGACGGGTTGATGTCGCTGAACACCAGCCTGTCGTTATCGCCATTCCAGCTCTGTTCCGTGATCGTGTCATTGCCGTCACCACGCGCATAGACGAAGGTGTCGTTGCCTTCACCGCCATTCATCACATCGTCGCCGGCTCCGCCGTCAATGATGTCGGCAGAACTCGTTCCCATCAATGTATCGTGACCTGCCGTACCGACGGACACCGGCACTGAAGCTTCGGCGATCTGAGCACGGCTCCAGATAGTTCCGTCAGAGAAGTGTATCTGCTCGATCCCCCAATTCGCGGTGGTCGAATAGAGCTGTTCATCAAGAGTTATGACGTGGCCTGTGCTGATGACCATGATCTTTACGTGGGTTCCGGAACGACTGAAGGTGACATCTCCCACATTGAGATCGATCAGCTTCACAACATCAATGTCAGTGGTGGAACCGGACTCGTCATCGATAAAATCGCTGCCATCCCCGGAAGCGTAGACGTAGGTGTCGCTGCCCGCGCCGCTATTGAACCGATCATCACCGAGGCCGCCGACGAACACATCGTCGCCGCTGGTTCCCGCGATGGTGTCATTGCCACTGGTGCCGTAGACGACGGCCTTGCCCTGCAGGTATATGTCAAGACTCCAGTCGTTTCCACCCAGAACCGTGCCATCAGCAAAGGTAATGCGCTCGATCCCGCCAGCCTGGTTGAACTGGTTCTTTAGAGTAATCGTCTCGCTGTTCTGCAAGATGCGGATAACAACGTCGTTCATGTTGCTGCTCGGACGCTCAAACCTGATATCCGAGAGGTTCAAGTCCGCGAGCGCCAGTGTGTCAACGTCGGTGCCCGACGTCACCTCCGTGATGACGTCATTGCCGTCTCCCAGTCGATATACGTAAGTATCACTGCCAGCCAGCCCGTTGAGGCTATCGTTTCCAAGGCCAGCTCGAATTTCCGCATCGGACACAGACGTGCCATTGATGACATCGTTGCCGTCAGAGCCGCCGACAAATGCAATGTTCGCAATCAAATCTGCACGTGTCCAGATGGTTCCGTCCGCGAAGACGATCTGCTCAACTCCAACGGCGTTAGAGCCCGACAAACCCTGGCTGATTACTATGGACCCAGCCTCGTTAGGAACGTCTGCAGAGAAGATGAGTCTTACGTCATCGCCGTTTCGGCTAAGCACAAGCTCGTCTGAATTGATGTCTGTCAGCAACAATTTGTCATTACTTCCCCAAAGTATACCAGTTTCGTCAATGACGTCATGGCCACCTCCGCGACTGTAGCGATAGGTATCGTTCCCAGCAAACCCGAGGAAGGTTTCATTGGCAGCCGTGCTCGTCAGCAACCGTTCACGCAAGTCCTGAGGTGTCCAAACCGTCCCATCGTCAAACACAATCTGCTCAACGCCAACGTCGTTGTTATTGTGGAGGCCACTGATGATCTTGATCGAGCCCCCGTCCCCTGCGCCGACGACGCTGTCCGCAAACTCCAAGGTAACGTCATTGCCATTGCGGAGAAGAGTCACAGCCTCAACAGCAACTCCGGAAACGCGGATCACGTCAGCGTTGCCCCAGAGTATCCCCGTTTCTTCCACCACGTCGTGACCATCGCCACGATCGTAGACATAGGTGTCATTGCCGCCACCGCCGACGAGACGATCGTTGCCCCCCAAGCCTCTAAGCAGGTTGGAGACCCCCGTTCCATTAATTGTATCATCCTGCTCGGTGCCCGCGCCGTCGATCAATTGTGCTAACAGGGAAGCAGGTGTCCAAACAACGCCGTCCGAGAACAGGATCTTCTCTATACCTGCGTCATGAGCATTGTTGATCGCACTTCGAATCAGAATGGATCCCGCATCTCCCGCACCGGAGGCACTTTCCGCGATATTCAGCGTTACATCGCTACCATTCCGAGACAGGCTGACCGCGGTCGAAGCAACGTCGACCATTATCAATGTGTCATTATTGCCTCGCAAGATGCCGGTTTCGTCAATAACATCGTGTCCGCCACCACGGGCGTATCTGTAGGTGTCACTGCCCGCAAAACCGACGAATGTTTCGTTTGCCGATGTGCTTGTGAGTATCCGATCTCGCAGAGTTTCGGGTGTCCAAACTGTGCCATCGTCGAAAAGGATCTGTTCGACTCCGGCATCGTTGTGATTGTGCAGCCCACTAACAATCTTCACTGATCCGTGGTCACCTGCGCCGGTCGCTGATTCTGCAATCACCAGTGTCACATCGTTTCCATCGCGAATGACAGAAACTGCGTGTGGATCGATACCCTTGAGCAGCAGGCGGTCGGACGTTCCCCACAGAATGCCTGTATCAGCGATGATATCGTGACCGTCACCGCGCTCATACTCATACGTGTCGTTAAATTTGGTCGATACGAGAGTTTCATTTGCGGCCGAACTTGCGTGCGTGGTGATTGCAGCAAACACATCATCCTGCGTCAGCACTGTGCCGTCCGCAAATCTGAATTCCTCGATCCTGAACCAGGTGTACGAAAACTGATCAACGATCCTAAGCTCATCAATGCCATTGGAATGGCTAATGACAAGGACATTGTCATCGTTGCTGAAACTCAGGTCAGAGAGCGCAATTCCGGAGCCGAACTGGACTACGTCAAACTGGTCATGCCCGACATACCCCTTTCCATCGATGATGGTATCTTTCCCATACCCAATGTCGAATATGTAAGTGTCGCTACCCTGAGAACCGATCAGAACATCGTCGCCTTCACGCCCGTCCAGTATCTCACCATATTGGGAACCGGTGATCTCATCTGAGCCGGAAGTTCCAATCAGCGGGAGAGTGATTGGCGCAAAGTCTTCAAAAGTGAGAACGGTCCCATCAGAGAATTCGAACAAGTCGACCGCCACCCAGGGATCTGTACCGATCGGTGGCCGGTCAAATTGGTTCTGCAGGGTGATCGTCTCCTGGGTATCGTTGATCGTGAAGATCAGATCATACGATGTTCGGGATACTGTAAGATCGGAAAGCACCAGGTCTTTGAAGATCAACCTGTCTTGATTTGGGGCGAGGACGCTCACGCCCAAGGCTTCGATGATCCTATCATGCCCGTATCCACGTCCGAATAGATACGTATCGCTGTCTCCCCCACCTTCAAGAATATCGTTGCCTGCTCCACCATCGAGAGTGTCGGCGATCGAGAAGCCGTAGATGTGATCATCGCCTTCTGTAGCCTGAGCAGCCAACACGATCTCAGCGACGTCCTGATGCGTTAGGATCCTTCCAGAGCCATCAGAGAACACAAACTCCTCGATACGGTCGAAGAAAATTGCGCCAAATACACCCGTTTCGACATACGCGTACTGGTCCTTTAGGATCAGGCTGTCCTCGGCTCCGCGCACAGTGATAAGGACGGAATCGCTTCCTTCGACCTTAGAAAAGTCGAGATCGGCGAGGGAGATGTCGGACCTGAAGAACACCTTGTCCGAGGTTCCGGAAAGGAAATTCGTCATATTATCTTCTATAACGTCGTGCCCGTAACCACGTCCGAACACGTAGGTGTCGGACTCGTTTCCACCCGAAAGGAAGTCATTTCCCTTGCCGGCATCCAGAACGTCCTCGCGATTCATGCCGTAGAGCTGGTCGTCTCCGTCTGTGGAGTAGGCCCGGAGTACCAAGTTCGCCAGTTGGTCATGCGATAGGCTGGAGCCGTTATCGAAAGTGATCAGTTCGATGCGGTTTTGATACCAAGTGCCGTAGATACCAGTGTATGTCGCGCTGAACTGTCCGAGAATCTTCACTTCATCCGCGGGCGAATCTTTGAAACGGATCGAAAGATCATTCGACGCGCCATCACGGACAAAGATCAGGTCGTCAAGCCGGATGCCATCGAGAAACTGCAACATGTCCTGATCGTTGCGAAATGCATTGTTCTCAAGGTCATCGATGACGTCTTTTCCATCTCCGCGTCCTATGCGGTAAATGTCTGTGTCACCGGCGCCCTGCAGAACATCGTCTCCGCCACCGCCCTGTAGAACATCCACATCGGCTGTGCCAACGATGGTGGTCGATGCATCATCGATCTTCGAAACCTGCTCCGCGATGTCGACCTTGTTCCACAAGGTACCGTCAGCGAAGATGATCTGGTTCACTCCGTAGTCAAAAGAGGCGTCGGAGATGGTCGCGCCCGGCCAGCGCCCTTCAAATTGATTCGTAATGCGGATCGAGGAGCCGGTAACTTTGTCAGTCAGGATGAGATCAATGCCATCTCTCGTGGCTTCAACATCTTCCACATTGTGGCCAGAAAAGCGGATCGTATCGACATCGGAACCAAGTGCGCCATCATTGTCATAGATCGTGACGGCGCCGAAGTTGCGACCGATCACGTAACTGTCGGCGCCCGCCCCGCCCGATGCCAAGGTCTCGCCTCCATCGATGATGAAGAGGTCAATGTCAGAGGTCCCAGTCAGCTCGCCCGCGCCGGACACGATAATGTCCTGTGGCACACCGAAAGCCTGCGCGAACTGCTCAATGGTAACGCCACCAGCAGCCTGCTCCACCGAATGCAGCATATTCTGGACCAGGAACGAATAGCTCACCTGCTTGGCAGAACTGCCTCTTGAATAGTCGGCCAGGAACACATCGAAGAAGGGCTTCCATCCCTGCAATTGAGCAAACGCATTGCCCCCAGTTTCAGCGTCATTCAATACGCTATCGAATACGTCCGACAGCTGATGTCCATCTGCGCTCCGGAACTGGTCTTTCGCGGCGTCATAGACGATGCTGTCAAAGTGATGCGACAGCGGGCCGCTTTGAACGGCAAGCCTGACCGCAAAGAGATTGAGCGTCCCTTCCATTTTGGACAGAAACTCATTGACCGCGCTGTAACCACCGCTGGCCGAATCCGGCTTCACAAAGAAGGGCTGGAGAGACTCTCCGATTAGACGCTCATAGAAGGCGAAGTCCTCAGCCGCGATACCACTGAAGCCGAAACCAGTAGGCAGGCTGTGGTCCGCCGCGCTATTGAGCGCACTCGACCAGGATGAACTGCCCTGATAATAGATCCGGACATAGCCGTCCTGTGACGCATACTGCAGATATCCAACCGTCTTTCCGCTCGCGTCGACTGTCGACCCGGTTGTCACACTGACCGCACCATCTTCAGCCAGCGAGCCGATCAATGCAGAAAGATCCGTCCGCTCGTCGATCCCTGCGCCATATGACCCGCCTAAGGAAACAATCACCCCCGAAGCGAAGGCAAACCGAGCGGCTGGGCTAGTTTCGTTCGCAAAGGTCCCAAAAGCTTGGCCGGACCGGGAGAAACCCCAGACGTAATCTACGACCTTGCCGGATGCGTCCTTGACGACAACCAGGTCTTCATAGGCATTCTGGGATACGACCCCCGTTGTCACCTGCCCATTGACCTTAACGGGGGATCCTTCCGCCCAGGCGCGCAGGATCGGCTTGATCTCGTCACGCAGGGTCGCAAGGTCGTTCGAAGACAGACTGTCCAGTGTCGTGCGGACCGTGGTCTCGCTCGCAGGTCGCAGGCTCATGGCTTCATGCAGAGAGACGAGCGTTCCATAGCCCTTGAGGTTCGCCAGATCGAGAACTGAACTCGAGATCGCAATCGGTTGACCGACATAGGTCGTATTCTGGTTTTCAACCTTGAACGAGACATCCGCCACAGTCCTCACGGTCCCGTCGGAAAGTGTGTAGCTTGAGACGCGATCGATCGTATTGCCTGCCACTACCTGACCGCTGGCGCCCTGGCCTTGCCCAGGGATGGCGATAGACGCGATCCCCCATTCGCTCACCGACTTGAGTTCTCCGAGATCGGTAGCATGGTTCTCGTTGCGATCCTGCCAGACCATCAGCCTGTCGAAACGGTCATTCGCATCGACATCACCGTCACCGTCGAAATCCGCGAGCCCGTTATCGCTTGCGTCGATCACGCCGTCCGCGTTTCCATCGAGAGCCGATAGAGCTCCAAATCCAGTCACGCCACCACCGCCGAACATTTCGGCGGCACTGTTGATCTTTCCATCACCATTGATGTCGCGGACAAGGATACCGTCGTCCTTGCCGACGAAGCCGGTCGCCTCCGCATAAAGATCATTATCGGTGTCGAAGCGCGCCTTGGAGTGATCGAGCGAAGTGAGCTCGACCCCATCGCCATCCAGGTCCAGAACCAGCGGATCGGTATTGCCGAAACTGGCTTCACCCGTAATGGTCTTCATGTAGTAGCCAAGAAGCTCGAACAGCCCGGCACCGACAAACGACACGGTGCCCTTCTCGTCACCTGTCAGGTCGAGTAACCTCGAAGACGTGATCGTGTATTCGATGAGGCTGATATTACCCGCACCCGTAGCCCAGCTGGTTCCCGCGCCATAAGTCGCAGCCCAGTTCAGCACGTACATTTCGGCGGCCTTACTCTGCGGCACGCCATTCTCATCGATATAGGTGACCCGCCAGAAGGCATTGGAAATGACCAGTTCCCCGGAATCGTTCAGACCGTAGGAAGTTCCGTAAGCGCCCCATGCTCGGGCATCCTCGGACACTGAGTTCCGCATGCCGCCGTAAAGCGTGATGACGCCAGCCAGCGTGATCCGGTCATCATCGCTGAGGTCGGTGATCGCTACGCCGTCTGACAACCAGATCTTGTCGTCACCCGCACCCGTTTCGATGATCGACCCGAACTCTGCGTTGATCAGTACGTCGTCGTGATCCGTGAGCTTGATCCTGTCTGCCCCAACGATCTGAAGTGCATCATTGTGACCAAGCGCGCCCTTGGCCGCATAGTCCGCGACGGTCAACAGTTCGTCGCCCCAGCCGGCCCACTGGAACACACCTTCAAGTGAACTGACCTGCTGCCGATCGGATGTGACACCGTTGAGATAATTGATGCCATGCGTCAGGCCGGAGTAATCGGCTACATCGACCTTGGTGGTAAATGCATCGGGCGCAAGCACCTCGCCATCAGGCAATTCGCTTTCGATACGACTCGACTTCCCCATATCGATCAGAATGGCTGCTTTAAGCGCTGCATCAGTGACAAGGATTTCATCTGGCCGATCCGAGAGCTCAACCTTCTCGATTCCGATCAGATGGTCCGTACCTGCCTTGCCGCTTCCGAGGTCGGCAACGGTCAACTTGATGGCTTCGGAGCCCCCGAGAGTTGTCGTTTCAACGTTGGTTACGCGCAGGCCTTGCTGCTGTAGATGGTTCTCGTCTTGAGGCGTTTCGGGATCGTCTACCGCAAGATTATCCACGGTATAGCGGACGACATCCGTCTCATTGCCATTTAGAAGCCACTGAAGGAAATTGGTAAGAAGGCCGGTGTATTGGCTGCTACCGATATAGACGTCGTCCTCGTTCTGACGCCCGTCCGTTTCGCTGCGTTCCGTAACGGAGTCGACAAACAGGTCCGAACCGTCTCCTCCCAGGAGAAGGTCGCGCCCCAGCCGCCCGTAGATCACGTCGCCGCCGTCAGACCCCGCAATCATGTTATTCTGACTGCTGCCATGGATGATGTCTGCAGCATCACCGGCGACATAGAGGCCGGTATGAGTTGCGTCATAACCGGAAGCACCTTCCGGCAGGGTCAGATTAATCGGGCCCTGCGCCAGATTGAACTCAACCGAGCCGATGGCCTTCGTCACAGAGAACGTGGCACCCTCGACACCGTACAGTATCTCCATCGCTTCTCGAATCGTGTTCGCATTGAGATCGGAGCTGGCCTGATCAAGCAGGTCTTCCACGAGCGTCCCGAGCCCGAGGATCTCGATGTCAGGGGCGCCGGCTGCAACTCCCAACTTCCACAGATCCTGGTTGACGGAAAGCTTCAGGACGACCGCAGAAGACGCGGTGTGGGTCAACTTGCCGTCGACGTCGCTGAGGGCGATCACCCCTTCCAGTGGATCGAAGGGCTGATCCTCGCCCTGATAGGCGCGATAGTTGATCCCCCTGCTCGCCATCAAGCCGGCGAATTGCACGACGGCTTGCAAGAGGCCTGCCATCGAATCCTCAAGCGCTTCCGAAACCTTGTCGGCCGATACGAGGCTGCCGAGTTCATCTGCATCACCGAACAAAGCTCGGATGGCTGTATTCCCGAATACATAACCGTAATCCGCGTCTGCTTCATGCGAGCCACTATCGAGAGCCGAGTAGGCAATTGCGGACATCAACTTCGCGTATGCATCATATCGGCCTGTTGGCCCAGCCCCCAGAAAACCGCCAGCGGCCGCTACGTCGTTGCTAAGAATTGCGTCCCATACCAATGTCCCGACAGTTCGCCATTCAGCATGTGGAGGAGGAGCGTCTGTACCCTTACCGTCCGCATACATAAGGATGGCCAACATGGATTGGCTGTGAAGGATGTTCACTGGATCCCTAAAGAAGCCGGCAGAGCTTGAGATGTACTCTACGTCAGTGCTTTGCAGCACTCGATTTGCTGCGAGAAACTCTCCAAAAACAGCGTAGGCGTGAAGCTTTTCCCCGATCTCGGGCGCAGTTGGAGCCAGCCCGTTGTAAAAAATGCTGCCGAGGAGGCCTCCCCCAAGAGAGCCAAGATAAGCATGATAGGCGGACAACTCGAACGCCATGTTATCAAAAATGTAACCCTGCTGGCCATAGATCGACGCAATAAAGCCAGCCAATCCGCCACCAGAAGAATGGCCGGTAACGATCACATTGGCTGCCGAAGGATCGGACTGCTGAGTTCCACTAACAGACTGGAAAAACTCTGCCGCCAAAACGGCTTGAGTCGTAAGTGGATCACCTAGACCGGTAAGATAGGCATTCCAAATTTCTCCTCCGATACTTGGGTTGTCGTCCCAAGGCGTATTCAACAAGACGTCCGTGCCCCGATAGGAGATGACCGTTACACCATTCCAGTCATAGGCGACAGCATAGAAGCCGGCGGCAACGCCCTCGGAGCCCGCCTGTAAATCGCTTTGACTAGACAGCGTAGCAAACCCGATACGCTCCCCTTCACCCCCCAAACCGGCTATGCCTTCATTATACCCTCGGTTGTACGAGTCCATGGCAAGGATGGCCATGAAGAGATCTTGAGTCATAGTCATCTGCTCTTCTCCGTGTCGAAGGCCCCCGAGGCCAATGAGTTGGCAAAAGGATTGTTTGTTTTGATCGTGCCGAAACGCTGTCCATCGAAACGTTTGCTGTAGTAGGCGTGTAGCCAAGGCAAAAGTGACTTTACCCTCCCCTCAGTCACCGGCTCATCGGTGATCCACATAGTGATGGAATGGAGCAGGTAGCCGGCGCCGAATGCGGCCGAGAGATCGCTGGGATTAACGCGGCGCACTGAAGCCGGGTCGTTGATGTCTTCAAAGGTAACCAGCAGCGGATAGTGCTTACGCGGCACGTCGCGGGACTGGCCGGTGCTCGCCACCATCTGGTCGAGATAGGGAAACATCTCTTTCTTCAGCATTGCCTTTCCCTCCAGTTCTGGGAAAAAGGCGGTATAGGCCGTCCATTCGGTATAGCCCTGCAGCAGCGCGAAGAGATAGCGGCCCTCGCCAAGGTCGACGGCTACAGCCTCGCCAGAGACGCCGCCGCGCTGCATGCCGGCAGCATCGCCAACACCCGTCCATTTCGGCGGAAACTCGATCCGCGCCGATGTGACCGAACTGCCGGACTTAAGCCCCTCGGGCGTCATGACCGACACCGTCAGCTTCTGATGCCATTGCCATTCCGGCAAATCGAAGAGCAGATCGCAACCGGAAAGGCCCATGGCCAGCACCGCCATAATTAGAATTCGCATCGGGTCACCCAAAGCGCCAGGTCAGTTAATGGTCGGAGACGAATTCACTTCAGAGCTTTGTGCACCCGCAGAGACAAGCTGCTTCAGCACCTCACGATCCACCAGCTGCGCAACTAGCGGATGAATGCTGACCTGCTCACTCTTCGCGACATGATTGAAACTCTTCAGCACCATCGTTGCCATTTCCCGCGTCGGCGCGATCACATCAAGCAGCCAGACCTTCTCACCGCTCTTCCACTCCGACGGCTTCAGGCGGACCGGGAAGACTCCCGCCTTGATCTGCTCCTTGAGTTTGGCTTCAACCTCTTCCGAGACACTGGCCCAGATCGCAATCGCTGCAGGCGCCAGGGCCGACTTGGGATCCGAATCACTGGAAGGCTTAGGGGATGCGATGGCAATGCAGTCACGGGCTAGCGGATCAATGACCAGATGGGCCAGATCAGCAAGGGACTGATGTCGGTAGCGAGGCACCGAACTCATGGCGAGCACAACCTGACCAAAAGAGGAATGGATCGCAGTCTTGATCCCGGCGATCTTTTCCAACGCTTCAGATGAAATCTCCGTCTTTGCGACCGGCTCGCCAGGTACGTCGGACATAATCACTCCCTGAAAAATCGCAGATAAAAGGCTGGCGCGAACAAAGCCGCCAGTGCAACCACAACGAGGATGATCAAGGGGGCTTCCGCTGTCAAGCTATCGCCAATCCTCGGCCGAACGAACTGTGACATCCGCCATGGCAGTAGGCGTGTTGGATCCTTTCCCCGCGCTGGGCCATTGCGAACACTAGGACCGCGACGTCAATAATGACCTACCATAAGCGGTCCGGTTCAGACGGCCAGTGCGAGTGCGATCACCCGTTCATCGCTCAACACCAAATAGATCGGCCAAGAGCCGCAATCCCCGCGTTTTAATCAAGCCGTCCCCAAAACGAAAAGCCTGCCGCGGGAGGAGGAGGTGCGGCAGTCTTACCGAAAAGAACCGAAGAACGGGTTGGGAAGAGGAGTGCCGCTGCTGCGACAGACGCGCCCTGGGTGGAGGAGTGGGCTGAGGCTTTGGACGGTGCAAGCGCATGCCCGCCTCGCCTCTATGGGAGGGCTAAAGTGCGCCGGAGCGCAACGTGTCGATAGTACTTCGGTTCATCACCACAATATGTCGTCACCATCGATATATCCTCGGGACATGTCGTCCAAACGAGGATTGATCGACACGAGACTTCGCCCTAATCTGCAATACAACAGCCTTCCGCCTCTACCTCCAAAGGCTGACATGGTGACCAAGACCATCCTGAAAGCCTGCATCGCCGCCAGGGCATCGGCCGCGGAGCTCCGGGTGCGGGACAGCTCATTCCCAATCAGTCGGTCCTCATAAACTCCAGCGCTCCCAAATTCACGAAGATCGGGTGCATCCAGATATAGCTGTCCTACCATCGAGGCTCCGTGCATCTGGAAAACACTCTCGGCCGGATCAATCCCCATCATTGTATCCGTCGTCATGCCTGCCGTCCTTCCCTTCGAGTAGATTGAACGCAACCATCTTCAAGCAAGAACTGTCGACTGGGCAGGGCGGCAAGCACTCTGCCTCTCTTCATATGTGTCGCCCCTGGCATTCCCAACGTTAAAGTAAGCCGCTACCTCTGGTTGATCTGAAGGAAAAATTCTCCTTCTCCGAGGTGAAGCAGGGAGGGGGATTGCAATGACTTTCAGGCGCTTGGCCTTAGCCGTAGCTACAGCCGCTATTCTCTCCGGCTGCCAGCTGCGCGGCGAGCGGGACGGTTGAGATTTATTGGACAGTGCATGCGTGCCTATGCCCCGGCCTGCGAGCGCGCGGTTCTGCCATGCGCAGGTGGCGTCTCAGGGAGCAAGGGGAAAGACCCCTTGGCGTCCCCCACGATTGGCAAGGCTTAGCCGCAGCCGACCAGGGCAAAGCGAGCGAAGCTCTCCTTGTGTTCATTGGAGAGTGCGGGATCATGACCTGGGAAGAACTCTGAGCCAGTCGTGTAGAGAAGAACGCAAAATAATTCTACACCCACGGGGATTCGCCCGCCGCAAAGTTCAAGTATTCTTACGCCGTTGCCCCCTGTTTCCGCCGCACGATCTGCGATCAAATGCGCGACGGACCGACATGGCACGATGGACTACGCTGGAGGTCGCTGACATGCCCGCGAATTCGCATTCAAATCCGCCGGTCGCCGGCCCAGTCTTTGCCCGGAGCGGAATGGTCCGCTCATGGGCGAGGATCGTGTTGTGGCAAAGCGGAAAGGGACAGCGGCAAACAGCGTGCGGGTCGTTCTCGCACCCGATGACGACATGCCGGTCTACGACCCGTCAAAGCCCGATCCTCGCATCAGAGAACTTGTCCGCTTGCTGGCGCGACAGGCAGCCCATAAATTCGTCGAAGCCGAACAGGAGCGTGCCACCCGCGAACGCCTCCTCAAATAGGGAGGCCATCTCATGAAGGTTGCTCTTTACGCCCGCTATTCCTCCGACAATCAGCGTGATGCCTCGATCGAGGACCAGCTTCGCATTTGCCGCACACGGGCTGAGCGTGAAGGCTGGACAGTCGTCGACAGTTATACGGATCGCGCCATCTCAGGCGCCTCTCTGATCCGGCCCGGTATTCAGGAACTGATAGCGGATGGGTTAAAGCGACGCTTCGACGTCATCCTGACGGAATCCCTCGATCGCCTTTCGCGCGACCAAGAGGATATTGCCGGTCTCTACAAGCGTATGCGCTTTGCCGGCGTCAGCATCGTTACGCTCTCCGAAGGTGAAGTCAGCGAATTGCATATCGGTCTCAAGGGCACGATGGGCGCGCTTTATCTCAAAGACCTTGCCGACAAGACGCGGCGTGGACTGCGCGGCCGTGTCGAAGAAGGCAAATCCGGCGGAGGCCTCTGCTATGGATACGACGTCGTGCGGAACGTCGACGCATCCGGGGAAACCAGCCGCGGCGAGCGCACCATCAACGAAGCGGAAGCCAATATCATCAGGCGCATATTCACGGAATATCTGGCGGGAAAATCCTCCCGCACGATCGCCATGGTGCTGAACAGCGAAGGTGTACCAGGGCCGCAAGGCAGCGAATGGGGGCCGTCGACCATCCACGGCAATCCGAAGCGCGGAACCGGCATTCTGAACAATGAGCTCTATATCGGGAAACTGGTCTGGAACCGCCTGCGTTACCTGAAGGACCCAGATACGGGCAAGCGTGTTTCCCGTCCCAATCCGGAAGCGGATTGGGTTATTCAGACGTGCCGGATCTGCGCATCGTCGATCAGAACCTGTGGGATGCTGTGAAGACGCGGCAGGACCAGATGACGCTGGAGCCCGGAACAAAGCTGGGCGACAACCGCATTCTGAACGAGCGCCGCCGGCCAAAACACCTGTTCACAGGTCTCATCAAATGCGGCTGCTGCGGTGGCGGTTACTCGATGATCTCGAAGGACATGCTCGGCTGCACCAACGCCCGGACCAAGGGGACTTGCGACAATCGGCTGAACATCCGCCGCGATACACTTGAACAATCCGTTCTGAACGGGCTCGACAAGCATCTGATGGAGCCGGACCTCTACAAGGAATTCTGCGAGGAGTTCACGCGCGAAGTGAACAAGGCGCGGATGGAGGCGCGTGCCTCCCTTGATTCATCAGCCGCAGAGATCAAGCGGATCGATCGCGAACTTGACACGCTTCTCGACCTTATTCTGAAGGGTGGCGCTGCCGACAGGATCAACGCAAAGATGGTGGCGCTCGAAGCCCGCAAGAAGGATCTGGCTGGCTTCCTGGACGGCGCGAAAGAACCGCCTCCCCTGCTCCATCCCAATCTGGCAAAATATTATCATGAGGAGATCGCGGCACTCCACGAACAGCTTGGCAACGAGAAGACGCGGGCACAGGCCGCCGACACACTCCGCACGCTGGTCAGCCGTATCGATCTCGTGTCCAATGGTGCGGAGCTGGTGATCGTGCTGCGCGGCGACTTTGCCGCCATACTCACCTTCGCCTCGGGCAAGAAGAAGCCCGAGTTTCTCAACGAGCGGGCAATCCTGGAAGATTTGATGGGCCGCGCGGATCAATCCGTTGCTCAAAAACGCAAAAAGCCCCGTGATGGGGCTTTATTGGGATCGCAGGAATGGTTGGTTGCGGGGGCTCGCTTCAACGACTGGCATAAAAGGGCTGTTCTGCGGCCCTCCGGCTTCTGCATTGGCAAGCCCGAGAATGCCAAACCGCTCGCCGCGTAGCTCGGCATGAACCTCACCGCGCTTGGTGCCGGAGGTGAGTACGATCTCGCCGATCAGCGAGCGCAGCGCCTCCGCCGCCTGCCGTCCGCCGTCTGGATCGTTCAGCGCTTCGGTCAAACGCTCGACGCGCAGTTTGTAGAGATTGGCGACGTTCGGGTGAATGTCGGGAATGTCGTCGGGAGCCTGTGAAAGGCGGGCGGTGATATCCGCCTTCTGCCGTTCAAGATCATCCATGCGCGCCTTCATCGACGGCTGGTACATGCCGTCTTCGATGGCGGAGATAATCCCGGCAATTGCCTTTTCGATCTTCGCGAGGCTTTTCCGGTCGATTGCCGCCTGCGCACGCCTATCATGGTTCAGCCGGTTCATTTCCTCGGCATAGGCCTTCACCGCCTCGGCCACCGCTTGCGACGATACCAGCTTGTCCTTGATGCCGGAAAGAACCCGCCTCTCGATCTTCTCACGGATGATAGACCGGCCATTGTCGCAAGTGCCGCGCCTGTGGTGATTGAGGCAGGCATAGCGGCCGGGCGTGATGATCCCGAACTTGCCGCCGCAGCATCCGCAGGTGAGAAGGCCGGTCAGGAGAGACACGGGCCTAACGGTCAGATGCAGCCGCTTCATCCGCCCTTCGAGCGTGTTGGCCGGGTTCGGGCCGAAGATTGCCGAGATCTGCTTTTGGCGGTTTCGGACTGCCTGCCAGAGATCGTCTTCGATCAGTCTCAGATGCGGCACTTCCGTCCTGATCCACTAGCTTTCCGGGTTGGGACGCGAGACACGCTTGCCGGTCGATGGGTCCTTGATGAACCGCTGGCGGTTCCAGACGAGAACGCCGGTATAAAGCTCGTTGTTGAGAATGCCGGTGCCGCGCGTGACATGGCCGCGAATGCTGGTGTCACCCCATGCCCGTCCGAGCGGGCCGGGAATGCCTTCGCTGTTCAGATCCGTTGCAATCGCCTTGGGGCTCTTGCCGCTGGCGAACTCCCGGAAGATGCGGCGGATGATCTCGGCTTCTTCGGCAACAATCTCTCTGTCGCCCCGGATCGGCTCGCCGTTGCGATCGAACTGTTTGAGGACACGATAGCCGTAGCAAAGCCCGCCGCCTGCCTTTCCCTTCTCCACCCTGCCCCGCAGGCCACGATGGGTCTTCATCGCAAGGTCTTTGAGGAACAGCGCATTCATCGTGCCCTTGAGGCCGACATGAAGTTCGGAGATTTCTCCCTCGGCCAGGGTGACAATGGTAACGCCTGCGAACTTCAGGTGCTTGTAGAGCGTGGCGACATCGGCCTGATCGCGGCTGATGCGATCCAGTGCCTCGGCAATGACCACCGTGAACAGGCCGCGCTGTGCATCTCTGACAACCTGCTGGATGCCATGGCGAAGTATGGTGCTGGAACCGGATATCGCCGCATCCTGATAGCTGCCTACCACTTCCCAGCCTTCGCGTCGTGCATGTTCGTCGCAAAGGCGGAACTGGTCGACAATCGAGGCTTCCCGCTGATTGTCGGATGAGTATCTGGCATAAAGGGCAACACGGGTCATCGGCATGTTTCCTTCTCTAAGATCGGTTCATGCATACGGCGGCCGCATGGTCCCTGGTGGACATTGCGGGTGCTGCCTTCAGCGCCCGCACCCCGCCTTTCCTGCTTCGCGGCCAACCGCCGGGGCGAAGACGCTCGGTCAAGGCTGGCGCGGCACGCGCCACCGCAAAGCGGCTTTGGCCTTGAGGGAGTGGCTTCGACCTGGCCCACTCCCCGCAGACAAGCAAAGGAGGGTCTCGCGTCGACCGGAATCGTATGCGGAAGTAGCGCCGTGGCGCAAGTCGTTTCAGGCCTGTTACCGACAACGAAATCGACACTATTCCGCCTCGGGTTCATCTCTGCCCGCACGGTTTTCGCCATTGTCGTTGGCGGCCACCCGTGCCGCATGGTCTGCCCGCGCCATCTGTCGTCCGATCAGCCGGGCGATGTCGATGACGACCCGCTCGAGGTGTTCACCTGCGGCGCGGCGCGGTTCTTCGGCACCACCGTCCGCGCTGCGGCAGGGCGCGCATTATCGTTTGCGGCCCCCTGCCCTCTCTCTTCTCCGTCCATGTTCGACCTGCCTTTCCCGGATGGAAAGACCATGTAAGAACCAGAGACAGTACGAGGAAAAGCAGGAATTTACCGCCTATCGTAGGCTGTCGGAAAGCGTCGAAGGAACCGCGAAAATCTTCGCCTGCTACGTCTTCGACTTCGGTGAACCTGCCAGACCGAGAAACACGAGAACCGCCTGATTGAGCCGAACCATATCCTCTTCGTCCAGCCGCCCAACCTTATGCCGACTTGGTTTTAGGAACGGTAGTGATCTTCTCGACCGCAATGTCGCCAGTCACGTCGGCTACGAGCGATCTTCTGCGCTATGCGAGACAAATGTCGCTACGAACAGCTATTGGAAATGCCCGACTTGGGGTCGGAGTTAGCTGTCCACATTAAAGTCCTCCATACCGCGTTCGCGGCCTCGATCAACAGAACATAGGTAGGAAGCTTCGACCCAATTCAGAAGAACTTTAGCCGCTACGCTATCTTCCGAAAGCTGGTAACGATCCCCGTATTCGGCCATGTCAAGACGGATAGCCAGCCAGTTTTGCATCACCAATTGTTCAATCCCACCGCGATCTCTAGGCCAGCATCGCCGTATGCTAGCGTTTGAGCAGCGATCATCTGGGGCGATGTCGCGGCAGTAGCATCGAGAAAATTACCCACGATCGGTAGCCTCTTGAAGTCAAAAATATCCAAGGAAAGAACCCCCATTGCTTTGGTGATTTCACCTTCGACTATGTCCTTGATCATTTGACCTACGATGTATTTGACGACCATCTCCGCCACCAGTCCCTCCCAACTGGAGATATAGCGATCGATAAACGTGTCTATGAAGCATTGCCAACCGCCGAATGAAAGGTCGCCGAGACCGCCCACGAAGACAAGCTTTCCTTCCGGCGAAACGTAGACTCTTGCAGTCAGCGTAAAATCGAAATCTTCGTGAAAGGCGTCCATGTCGCCGAGTTTGTAGCTGAAACAGCCAATATCTATATAGGCGAGCGCGTCGAATTTCGTCCGCCCTTCAAACCTGATATTGACCGACGCCTCTGTTGTATCGATTCCCGCCGAACCAGAAACTCCTTCGAGGATCCAAGCTCCCGACATGTACCACTTAATGGGGCCCGCCCGGTCCGAGTAGTGAACCCCCAGCATGGCGCCGAGATTTTTCCCAATGCGGTAGTCGAAGGTCTTAGAGAGCAGCGGTCTAGAAAGCCAAAGAGCGAAGAACGGTGAATTTCCCTGCACGTACTCCTTCGCAGCGGCGGGCTTGAAATGCGTCGGGAGCAAGTTTTTGCCGACCACCTTGATGTTATCCAGTTCAACCTTGCCATCAACGACCTGCACCGAATTTTCTAGGGCTTGCAAGTCGCCTTTTGGAATGTACGCCGACGAATATGGCAACGGGCAGTCGGGCGCCAACAATCTGGCTTGCTCACTGCCGACGATCAGCACGTAGACGGAACTACCAAGATATGCATCGCTGACTTCCCAAACGCCGCGAACTTCACCGATCAGTTGTACGTTTGGCACAACACCCTTGCGCGCATCTCCGACGATTTTGACGTCTGAGAACACCGTCCCGACGATTGCCGCTTTATACTCAGGAAAGGAGTGAGTGATCCAATCGAGGATTTCGGGAGCGACCGTTTCGGGTACTACGTCAACCGAGTGCGTTCCCCGGCGGGCCCCTATAAAAAAGCTCTTCGCGTCCTGTAGCTGTGCCTCTTTTTCCTCTGGAGTGGTATCCCCAGGATTTTCGAGTTCATCAGGGGTGATTTCGAGCTGACCAAGCTCATCTTCAAATACGCCTATTCCGTAGTCGACCGATCTCCCATTTGAAGTCAGACGGAATAAAATCCGCATGCCCGAAGAAGGATCTTCTCCATCTTCCATCTCCTGCCGTGTCAAGACGAAGACCGGCACCTGAAATTCAAAAGGCGATATCCTATATTCGTCCCAATTGTGAATTGCAGGATCTTCAGCAGTAAGCTGCACGCCAGACATATCAGCAAATAGCAAATATCTGTCGTCGTCCGTTGACTCCAAGAACACTAAAGATTTGGAGAAATATTTGAAATCAGAAGCAAATTTTCTAGCGACCGCAGCATATAAGTCTTCACCACGGAAAGTGAAAGCAGCGTCGAAGTCCTGAACTCCCATGACCACCCCTCCAAAAACCCTGAACGCAATTATTCTGAAGGTCTTTTATGACGCCAAGTCAATAGGAAACACAACTTTACCGCTATTTTAAGTTCCACTCTGGGAAGAGATATCCCTAGGCGGAAAAGACATGCACGCCCACCAGTTCGGCACGACATTGTGCGATAGCAACCTGCGAAACAGGTCCCCGAAAATGGGCACGGGCCTGAACCCTGATCAGAAAACACCCAATCTGTCACCGAGCACAGCTTTGGCGCGTGTCTTCCGCCTGCGGTTATCGCATCACCTATATCCGGCGCCGTCCGATTCTGCGGATCTGGCGCCAACAGCCCCTATTCCAGAATCCACCCCTTCTACACCACAGTTATGGCCGAAGCTAACGGCTGCTTTCAGAGCGCGGTAATGCAGGCTCCGCGACCCAAGTGGTGAAGGCGGAAAAGCGGTCATTTGCAGTGTGACCGAAAGCCTGTGCCCATCAAATACCCCGAAGGTCTGCTGCCCAGACTGACTAAGTCCATCATCGCAGCGCGAATTTGCGGTCATGGAAATTCATCGCCTGGACCGTCTTCTCCCATAGCAAGAACAGCATGCAGCTTCGCGGCAGCACCGGCAACCGAGTGAGCCGGTTGGGAAAACAGGTCATTCAATCGTTCCGCCATCGCTGCCAATGCTTCTTCCTCAGCCTGCTTAGCGCGGCTGTATCCCGTCCGATCGTCAATTGCGTCCCAAGCCGCTTGCCGCTAAGCCAGAAGCGCCCGAGAAAAACAAGAATCGCCTGATTGAGACGCACGATATCCTCGTCGCCCAGCCACCCGACCCTTGTCCCAACCTTGGATTTCGGAACGGTCGTGATCTTATCCACCATCAACCGGCACGGCGAGTGCAGGCCATTGCGCTCGTTCGGCTCAACAGGCAGGCGGAACAGCGGCGCGTCGGTAACGTCCGTGGTGAAGGCGCAGATGGTGGCGGAATCCGTGGCATCGAATGCCTCGTCCTTTAAAGACGATGTTCGTAGGCGTGGTGTTTTCACAATAGGGTCCGAACTTGAACCCCGGCGCTACAGAACAAAACGCAAAAGTCGGACTTTCTTTCATGCCCTCTGGCAGCATCGAGTCCGTCATTCTTGGACCAAACTTACCTCACTCCAGTGCAATCACGCGGTTGATTTGCCGTGAAATATTTCAGACGCTCCTCAAAGACGTTCTCGTCTGGCGCCAACCTTATGGCCTCTCGTTCGAGGGACGCCGCTTTCGTGAAATCTCCTGCATAGGCTGCGATACAAGCTGCCGTGTCGAGATTGCCTGCACTACGCTCGATCAAAATGAGGGTGTCTCCGTAGCCAAGCGCTTCGATTTTCAATTTTTCGCGACCGGGAAAATCTCGTGTGGCGACGATCCATACGAAGTTGTTGAAGGCAACCGGATGAGCCTGAGCGAGTTGGATGGCAAGGCGATAATCCGATAGAGCTCGCAAGGTCTCATTCCGCCGGTCCCAATCCTGAGCACGGATGGTGGTAAGGTAAGCAAGCGTTTCATCCCGGCTCATTGAGCGTCCCTGATAAGTCGGGGTATCGGTCGGAGCAGAGCACTGCGTTCGGCCATTCGTATCCCAATCGACAGATTCGCCATCAGATAGGTTCCAACGCACAAAATTGTGCCCGGCGCCACTTCCAAGCCTCATTTCTACAAGCGCTGCATTGAGACCGATGTTCTCTGCAACCGTTAGCAAGATCAGCGAACTCGTATCGCAGTCGATCGAAAATAGTGGATCTTCGTGCTCTCCGTTTTGGGGGAAAAGTGCGCTGGCGAGCGTGTCCGTTGGTATCTTCAGCGAAAATCCTTTTTCCGCCAGAACATCGCCGGTGATCCGACTGATCATAAGCACGTTGTCACGCAACGCCGCATCGTCTACCGACGATGGCTGTCCTGTTGATTTCCACTGAGAGCTGACCCGGCGCAGCCCCATATTTCCGTTGAGAATTGACCCATGTTTCAACCGTCCCTCGCATTTTTTCAGCGGGGGCTCTGGAGTGATCGACATGGCGTTTCTGAGCGTGATCCGACGCTGGCATTTTCGAGAGCATCTATCGATCCGGGAGATTTGCCGCAGGACCGGCCTATCCCGGAATACCATCCGCAAATACCTGCGTGCCGGCGGCGTGGAGCCAACGTTCAAGGTGCCGGAGAGACCGAGCAAGCTTGATCCGTTTGCGGATCGGTTGTCGGCCTGGCTGAAGACGGAATCGAAGAAGGGCCGCAAGCAGAAGCGGACGATAAAGCAGCTACATGCTGACTTGATGAGCCTCGGCTACGAGGGCTCCTACAACCGGGTGGCAGCATTTGCTCGAGAATGGCGTGATGACCGGCAGAGAGAACTGCAGACGACGGGCCGCGGGACATATGTGCCCCTAGCGTTCGACCCCGGCGAAGCCTTCCAGTTCGATTGGTCGGAAGATTGGGCGATCATCGGCAATGAGCGCACAAAACTGCAGGTGGCGCATACGAAGCTGAGCTACAGCCGCGCCTTCATCGTCCGGGCCTATCTCCTGCAGACGCACGAGATGCTGTTTGATGCCCACAATCATGCATTCCGCGTGTTCGGAGGCATCCCCGGCCGTGGCATCTACGACAACATGCGCACCGCGATCGACAAGGTCGGCCGTGGCAAAGAGCGTGACGTCAACGTCCGCTTCCAGGCGATGGCCAGTCATTACCTGTTCGAACCCGAGTTCTGCAATCCGGCGTCCGGCTGGGAGAAGGGGCAGGTCGAGAAGAATGTTCAGGATGCGCGTCATCGCTTCTTCCAACCGATCCCGCGCTTTCCATCGCTGGACGCTCTGAACGACTGGCTCGAGCAGCGTTGCAAGGAGTTCTGGGCCAAGACACCACATGGTCAGATGCGTGGCACCATCGCCGACATCTGGGCCGAGGAGGCTCCAGCTCTCATGCCCGTTTCCAGGCCGTTCGACGGGTTTGTTGAATACACGAAGCGGGTCACACCAACCTGCCTCGTGCATCTGGAGCGCAACCGCTACAGCGTTCCGGCATCCTTTGCCAATCGACCGGTAAGCCTTCGCGTCTACCCGGATCGTGTCGTGGTCGCGGCGGAAGGCCAGATCGTCTGCGAGCACCGCCGCGTCATCGATCGGTCCCATGATCGGCCGGGTCAGACCATCTACGACTGGCGGCATTATCTGGCGGTGGTGCAGCGAAAGCCAGGTGCTCTTCGCAACGGTGCTCCATTCGTCGAGCTTCCCGAAGCATTCCGGACCTTGCAACAATATCTGCTCAAGAAGCCAGGTGGCGACCGCGAGATGGTCGATATTCTGGCGCTTGTTCTCCAGCACGACGAACAGGCAGTGCTCTCGGCCGTCGACATGGCGCTAAAGTCCGGTGTTCCGACGAAGACGCATGTCCTGAACCTGCTGCATCGCCTCGTCGACGGCAAAACCTTCACGCCGCCGACCCTCGACGCACCTCAGGCCCTGACGCTCACCAACGAGCCCAAGGCCAATGTCGAACGATACGATACCTTGAGAAAGACGGAGGCTCGCCATGCGTCATAACCCGGCAAGCGGCGCGATTGTCATCATGCTGCGGCAACTGAAGATGCACGGAATGGCCCAAGCCGTCGGTGATCTGACCGAACAGGGATCGTCGGCGTTCGAGGCTGCCATTCCAATTTTGTCCCAGCTTCTCAAGGCGGAAACAGCCGAACGAGAGGTCCGATCGACCGCATATCAACTCAAGACGGCACGCTTCCCGGCCTATCGTGATCTGAACGGCTTCGACTTCACCAGCAGCGAGATCAACGAGGCGCTCGTGCAGCAACTCCATGGCTGCGACTTCCTCGACGACGCCAACAACATCGTCCTGGTCGGCGGTCCCGGCACGGGCAAGACGCACATTGCTACGGCGATCGGTGTCCAAGCCATCGAGCACCACCATAAGCGGGTCCGGTTCTTCTCGACGGTCGAGCTGGTCAACGCGCTGGAACAGGAAAAGGCGCAAGGACGCTCCGGCCAGATCGCCAACCGCCTCGTCCACTCCGATCTCGTCATCCTTGATGAGCTTGGGTACTTGCCGTTCAGCGCGTCAGGCGGTGCGATGCTGTTCCATCTGCTGAGCAAGCTCTACGAGCGAACCAGCGTCATCATCACGACGAACCTCAGCTTCAGCGAATGGGCCAGCGTCTTCGGTGATGCCAAGATGACCACGGCATTGCTCGATCGGCTTACCCATCATTGCCACATCCTTGAAACCGGAAACGACAGCTTCCGCTTCAAGAACAGCTCGGCGCATGAGCCCAAAACAACGAAGGAGAAACGCAGGGCCTTGACCACTACGACCAGCACAAACGATACCTAAAGGCGGGTCACTTCTCGGTGGAAACGCCGGGTCAGCTCTCAGTGGAAATCAACAGTCCGACAAGACAGCCCGAAACTGCGGCCACGGGAGTTCATCGCAAGGACCGTCTTCCTCTGCCATCGCAAGGACGGCATTGAGTTTTGCCGCAGCTCCGGCGACAGATCTGGCGGGTAGCGCGAACAGGTCATTCAATCGTTCGCCCCGCAACACAGACGCTTTCTCCTCCGCCTGCTTGGCGCGGCTGTATCCCATCCGGTCGTCCAGTTCGTCCCAAGCGGCTTGCTGCTCAGCGAGCGTTGCCTTCGCCTGCATCTTTGCTTCGGCGTTTTCCGACGCATCGCCAAATCGGCGGTCAATTTCCTCCATGGTGAAAGCCGCCACCACGCATTCCTGATCCGGCAAGGCGATGTCAACATGGGGAAATCCCACCGCCGCGATCAGAGCGGTTTCAAGCCGCTGCTGCTTTCGGCAGAACCTTTCGAACTGCTCATGGGCCGCCCACCACTCCTGCCACAACAACAATGCTGGATCGCCACCGTCAGGCTGGTCGTCTTCGGAATAAAGTTCCGCATCCACATCCCCAACCTGTGCCGCCAGCCACGCCGCAGACGTGGAAAGCAATCTGCGTCGCGTGACGACAGGCAAAGTTCTGCTATTGTCGGAATCAGCCATGATCCGAGTTCCCGATAACTTGGTTATGGTCAGATCAGGTGGATGTTACAGCATCTGCCTGATCGCATACGACAAAGCATCACATACAAAATGATAGAGATCAATCAGAAAGTTTGCCTTGGATAGCAGTGTATTGACGATGGAACAGTGCCGCGCCGCGCGAGCAATGTTGGGGTGGAGTCAAACGACGCTTGCAGAGGCGGCGAATGTCTCGCGGCAAACCATTGCTGATTTCGAACGTGGCGCACACATGCCCATTGCGAACAATCTCGCCAGCATAACCGCTGCGTTTGAACAGGCTGGCATAACCCTCATTCATGCAGAAGGCGGGGCTGTGGGCGTTCTTTTCAAAAAGGCTAAGTAGGCAAGCCACCCTGTAGCCGATCCGTGTCACAACCCCAGCCCGCGCTTCCTCGCGAAACTCCAGTCAACTCCACCGCCGTCTCTCACCACGCCACTGATATGCTGGCCGATCCGCTGGTCGAGCGCAGGTTGCCACGGCACAAGCTGGAAGCCGATGCCATCATCGAGCATGGCGAACCGTCCGCTGGCGAGGTTGACGCCACCCCTCAGTGATCCGCTGACATATTCCCCCGGCTGGCTAGGCGTGTAGGGCAGACCGCGTTCCGCCGCCAACTACCGGCCAACACGGTCGATCTCGGTTCGCTCCAGTCGTTCCAGCACATCCTTCGGCGCTCGGATGCTGCCATTATCGAGACGCACGGCCTGACCCTGGTCGACAAGGCTTTGGCGACGACGGTCCAGCGCCTCGCTGACCTCCAGGCCAAAACCTGCTTGCGTGAGCGGTGTGCGTTCGCGTGAGGCAAGCTCTCGGTCCAGCCATGTTGCACCATCGCTGCCGACCTGTCTGTTGAGGTCGAGCGTGGAGAGTGTTCGGACGGCAAAGTCCTTCGCCCTGTCTCTGGCGTCATAAGCCATGCCGCGTTCAGGGAGATCACCGGGTATCTTCCAGTGGTCGCCGTCGATCCGCTCGACATGACCGGCACGACGCAGTGCTTCGAGGCGACGGACATGGGAACGGATGAAGGCGTCGGGATCGCCGCCAATCTTTTCGATCTTTGCCCTCGCCTGCTCCAGATGATCGCTTGGTCGGTAGATGCCATCATTGTGGGCGGCCAGATCACGAATGTTGATATCGGATGCCCTGGGCTCGGCCTTTTGCGGGATCGGATCGAGGGACACGATGTGGCCGCGCTGGAGATTTTCGAGCCGGTGGATGTCTGATGTCTCGACATAATGGGTATGTCCGTCCACGCCGTCGATGACCAGATGCAGCCGGTCGCTCATCTCATCGCCTGCCAGCCCCTTGGCCAGGACCCTGCCGACCACCGGTTCGGTGATGCCTTTGCCATGGGTGATGTAATCGCGGGCACCACGCTCATCGCTAAGGCCTTGATCCTCCAGCGCCCGGTGCATGGTCTTGATGATATCTCCGCGCTCGCCAAGCGCGCGTAGCGTCTGTTCCGCATCGTCGCGGATCGTCCATCGTCCGGTGTCGGTCTCATCCGCCAAGCCATATCGCTCCAGGTGCTTCGCCCGGTCGATCAGGAGCGATCGGTTGGCCCGGACAGTGTAGCTGTCGGAGGCATCGGGACGAAGGTCGATGATCCCCTGTTTCTGTCTCTCGGCGATCAGCATCCTGTCGAGCCGCGTCAGGCGTTCGACCCCGACCTCATGGCGCAGTTTTGCCGCGACCTCCAACTCGCTCTGCCGGCCCAGTTCCAGCGTCACCAGTGCCTCGGCCCGGTGGCGGACCCCATGGGCGATATAGTCGCCGGCAATGTTGAGGATGCGGCCATCTTCCAGCACCCCCCGGACAATGACATGGGTGTGGGGATGACCGGTATTGTGGTGATCGACAGCGATCCAATCCAGTCGGGTATCCAGATCGCTTTCCATCTGCTTCATGAGATCGCGAGTGAAGGATCGCATGTCAGCCATGTCTGCAGCATCTTCGGGTGCGACGATGAACCGGAACTGATGGCGATCATCGCGGCCGCGCTCGACAAACGCCTTGCCGTCGGCCTCATCCTCGAATGCGGAATAGACCCTGCCCTTCTCCCCATCTTTCGTCACGCCATCCCGCTCCAGATAGCGCAGGTGCGCATCGACCGTCTTTGCCGAAGTCGAACGAAATTTCGAGCCGCGCGATTGCCCACGTTGCGGGACAAGCTTGACCACCCGTGCCTTGACCACGACACGCCGCGAGCGGAAGCGGGTGCCGCTGCTATCGGGCGTCCAGCCGGTACCGTCCTTCCTCACAAACGACGGCGCAAGTTTTGCACCACGGCCTCGGGCATTGAAGCGTCCGCTCCCGTTGCCCGACGCACCCCCAATGCGGTCCGGGTTTCCGCCGGCCTTGCGCACGGCGATCTTCACCTGGGTGATGAACGGTTTGGAGTACAAGCTGGCGCGGGCGCCCCGGCTCTTCGGTCGGCCCGGTTTGATGCGGAAACTGTCGTCGTCACGGTCGGCCATAGCGGCAGGTTCGGCGCCTATTTCCGGCCTGACAAGCAGCATTTTGCCGTCAACGCAGGCGGGCGTAAAAAGACTTGATCCCGCGTAGATTGGCGTAGCGCACCTCGCGGCGGGTGGCCGCTATCCTCTCGGCGCACCAATAAATTCAGTTGGATCTAAAATTCATCACACATCGCGGTATGCGACGCTTTCCCGTTTTCCGACCGGAAAACAATGTGCAGACAATCACTTACGAGTGCAGCTCGGGCGAACAGCGGCTCGCTTTATCTAGCCCTCTTAAAGCGTTTCCTGCCAAATGATTTCCTAACATGTTTTCCTTACAAAAAGCCCGCCGAATTGGCGGGCTGCAGACAGCGCAGACCAGTGTGTAAGAGAAACGGTCGTTTTGCTGACATAACAGTCTCCCGGGTAATAAATTGGAGATCGCATGGTGCCAAAGCAACATCGACTTAGCATTCAGAATGGAAGCTCCAGGCTCAAGCCGTCATTCACGGTGATCGCCGTATGTCAGTTCGATTGCCTTTATCTTGGCAATCAGCGGATTAAGGTCGTAGCCGTTATTCCGTTGATGGCGGTAGCGGGCAACGACCTTGATCAGTCCTTTTTCCCGGAGAGACTTGGTGGCTCTTTGTATGGTGCGCTCATGGACGCTCATCCGTGTCGAGAGGGCCAAGTTTGAAGGATACGGGAAACGACCCGGGTCCCACCAATAGGACATCATGTGAAGGAGAACATTCATCTCGATTGCATCAATACCAAGTCTCCCCTGCGAATAGATCAATTTATTTGGCACGACCGTGAACCCCTGCTCCAGAGCATCCGTCCCCCACTTTACCGCAATTTTACCACCAGGGGCTGGCTTTCGCTTTCGAATGATGCGCTTCAAACTTCTTGGCATGATTCTTGCGCCTCGCGGATACACTACGTTGAGTTCACTGCCTCGGCGAAGCGGAGGCGAAGGGGGGTAAGGACGGTTGGTAAGGGCGGCTAAGGGGGGCCACGCTCCCCTTTTGAGCTCTTACTGTTGGTATGGCTTCACGTTATAGCATTTTGCTTTATGGTGACACATATGTCGGGTCAAATCATAGCTGAACCGACATGCATGTCGGCCTGAGAAACGTGAAAATTCGCTTGGAAAAGCCTACCTTGGACCCGTCGCAAAAAGCGATTTTCTATGGGAAAGGGCCCAACATGGTAAGTTTGTATTTGACGGTAGCTGGAATGCACGTGGCAATGGCGATGGTCTACGTAGCCATCGCCATTGCTTACGGCGGATAAAACAAGGCTCGGCAACGAAGGTGCAACTTCAGAGCCAAGGAAGACTTTAAAGTCCTCACCCTATTAAGTAAAGAACGGCCGCGTTTCGCGGCCGTTTTTCATCGCCGCCGTAGGTGGTAGCTGAACTCGGCCATGAAGCCTCTTTCGCAGATCAGCCGAAACTTGCGATTATTGGTCGCTTGCCGAGGCAGATAAACCATGCGGTTTGCCACCACTTTCCCATGTAATCGCTCAAGCTAACCTGACATGACTTCTCTACAGGATTCGATGTCAAGTTTCCGATCGGTTTCTGTACATTCTGGTATTGCTCGGGAACCGGTCCCCAGTCAAAAGTGAGGGGCGGAGCACAATGCGCTGGCCAAATAGCGCTGTAGAGAGGCTGAGCCACCACCACAGCCAAGAGACCGAAACAACCTCTATCCTACATTGAACGTCGAGGCATTCGATCTACGCCAACGAACTTAGGGCTCTTCATTGCCGTCAGTGGGGAGGAATTCCCTTGGTGAGCCAGAGCTGTTTCGGGCGAAGCCTGTCGCAAAAGTTGACGTTGACCCTCGTGCAACCTAACCTGTTCACCGAGGGGGTATTCATGCGCGTCGGCTACGTTGAGATTCAGAATTTTCGTGGGATCAGCTCACTCGAATGGGCTCCCGAAGCGGGCCTGAACTGCCTTATCGGGCCCAGTGACTCTTGTAAGACGACCATTCTCGACGCGGTCGAGCTTGCGCTTTCCCCGCGCCATACGCTCACATTCGACGACCTCGATTTCTACAATGGCGATCCGGATAAACCGGCGTTGATCACAGTCACCCTCATTGATCTTCCCGCGGAATTCACGTCGGACGGCGCCGGTTACGCGCATTATTTGCGAGGATTCTCGAAAGACAAGAAGGTGACTGACGAGCCACCGGTGGAGGAGAATGGCGTCCCCGCGCTCTCCATCCGCCTCACGATCGACGCGTCGCTCGAGGGCAAGTGGATCCTCTACAATGATCGGGTAGCATCGGGAAGTGAGCCTGAGCGCAGCCTCAGCTACAAGCACCGGCTTCGTGTCGCTCCCGCCCGGCTTGGGGTCTATGCTGACCGGCATCTCAGCTGGGGCCACAATTCGATCCTCACACGGATGACCGAACGTGTCGGGGGTACGAAGGACATCCTAGCGAAGGCGGGCCGCCTCGCACGATCCCATTTCAAGGCGGAAGCCGGAGATCTGTTCAAGACCAGTCTGGAAAATGTCACCAAGATCGCGCGGCTGGTCGGGATGGCCCTTCCTCCGAAATTATCAGTTGGGCTCGATACTGAGAACTTGTCCATCACCAATGGCAGCATATCCATCCACGACGGCGAAATCCCTCTAAGGGTGCTGGGGACGGGGTCCTCCCGCCTGCTCGTAGCCGCTTTGCAGGACGCGGCAAATGAGACCGCTTCGCTCACCATCATCGATGAGGTCGAGTATGGGCTCGAGCCACATCGGATCGTGCGGCTGCTCAAGCATCTGAAATCGGCCGATCGCAAAAGCCCCCAGGTCTTTGTCACCTCACACTCCCCCACTGTGATCCGCGAGCTTAAGGTGGATGATCTTGCCGTCGTTCGCCGCAAAGCGGATGGCAAAGTCATCGTCTGCCCTGCGAGCAAAAAATTTGCATCGCTTAACCCCCAGGCGCCTCCCAGATCGATGCCGGAAGCTTACCTGGCGCCGTCATTGCTCATCTGCGAGGGCAAGACCGAGGTCGGCCTGATCAAGGGGCTGGATGACTTCTGGTTCAACGAAGGCAGGGATAGCATGGCGGTGAAGGGTATCGCGCTGGTCGACGGGGGCGGGATCGATCACGCGCCGGCATTGGCCGGTCACTTTTACTCGCTGGGTTATGACGTGGCGGTCCTAATCGATTCCGATCGGGATCCTGACGACGCTACCATTATCAAGAAGCTCGGGGATAAGGGTGTAAGCGTATTCCGCTGGGATCCACCTTATGCCACGGAAGACCTCATCTTTCAGCGATTGCCGGCCGCAGGGCTTGAAGCTCTGCTGGACTATACCTTGACCCTGCGCTCGGAAGACTCCGTCCTTCACGCCGCCAATGTCGGCCGCGCTCCAGAACAAAAACTCACCACGATCGACGAGCTCCGGCAGAGACTGACGGAGCCCGAAATCCGCTCGGCTTTGGCGGAGCGAGCAAAAGGGAAAATCGATAGCAATACCCGCAAACGCACCGACGCCTGGTACAAGGACATCGATCGAGCTGATTACATCGGTCATCACATTGTCGGCCCGAACCTCACGAATGGTGATGCTGCGCTGAAAACCGCCCTCTCCAATCTCCGGACGTGGATAGATGGGCGTCCCTGAGCGCATTGCCAAAGCCGTAGCGGAAGGTGTCTCCGGATCCGTGGTCGCTCCTGCCGGATACGGCAAGACTGAAACGATTGCGGATATCGTTGCTGGATCCACGGGACGCTTCCTGCTGTTGACACATACCTTGGTTGGGGTCGATGCCCTCAAGGCTCGGCTGAAAAAGAAGGGTGTGCGTCTGGATCGGTTTCTGCTCGATACCATCGCCGCGTGGAGTCTCCGTTACGCGTCGTCCTTTCCCAAGACATCCGGTTTGGCCCCGATCGCCACACCGCAAGGCACCGAGTGGGAGGTCGTCTACAAAGCGGCGGGCAAACTCGTCACGTCGCGGGCGCTTGATACGGTTATCACGTCTTCCTACGCGGGCGTGCTCGTCGATGAATATCAAGACTGCACCAAAGCCCAACACGAGATCATCAAGGGCCTCGCACGCCTCCTACCCGTTTATGTGTTCGGTGACCCACTGCAGGGAATATTCGATTTCGGCAGTGAGACAATTGTAAACTGGGGCGCGGACGTGACCCCGGTGTTCCCCCTGATCGATGAGTTGCAGACGCCATGGCGGTGGAAAACCAACGACGGACTGTCGCAATGGCTGGTCGGGCTGCGCCAGTCTCTCGCCAGTGGCGCCGCAATTGACCTTACAAGGGTCCCCGCTTGTATCCGCGTGCATCATGTCACCGATGCGGAAACCGCCCAGAAGGCTGAGCGCACGGCGTGCGGCGCCTACACGTCAAGCGATACGAACCGTGTCGCCATCATCGGCGCCAAAGGCAGTGAGGAACAGAGAGCGGCTTTGGCCAAACGCACCTATGCCCAGAATGTCGAGGCCATCAGCTGCAAATCCCTGTTCAAAGCCTGTGCCGATATTGAAGGCTCGTCAGGGCCTGCCCGGCTTGCGCACGTCATCCAGCTGTTGCACCGCTGCATGGTTGGCGTGCGCCCGACCGCGTTCCTCAGGCGCATGGGCGAGATCCATAGTGGCTCGAAAAAACCTAAAGCGCTGAAGCCATCGGAAATGGCCGCATTGCGCTGCATGGCGGAAGAGACTTTGGAGCCTGTCCTCCTGCTGATCGAGGAATTCCGCAGAGATTGCCGGCCATTCCGCAACGAGCTCCTGTTTGCCTTACGCGAAAGCCTGAAGCTTCAGCTGCAGGGACATCCAGGCACACTGGTCGACGCCGCGCGCGACGTCCAGGAACGCCGGAGGCACGCCGGCAGGCGACACGGGCATAAGATCGTTACCAGCACGCTGTTGGTCAAAGGGCTCGAATATGAGAATTCCGTCGTCTTCCTAGCAGGATCGATGAAAAAGGAAGACGTGTACGTCGCCCTCACCCGTGCATCTCAACGCATGCAAATCGTTACAGATAATCTGACATTTAAGGCGGTCTAACCTGACACGATTTCCTTAGAGGATTCGATGACAAGGTTTCCGGTCGTCTGACAAACACTTTGGCTAGGGCAGGGACGTCTCAGAGAACAATCAACTCAGCAATGTCGGTGAGTGGGCCGATTGCGATAGCCATCCTTTCGGATCAGAGCCGCACCCGTGCGAGATCCGGGGCAGGCAATGAAGAACATCGGAGCTTTCAGCATCGTGCCGACCGCAGGGCGGGAAAGCGGGAATTCTCGACACGCCAAGGACCGGTTAAACAGGTAGCCGCAGGAGCCTCAGCATAGCGACCCACAGGGAGAGGCGGGACCGACTGCCTCCGGCCGGGCGTTCCGTGTGAATGGCCTACCCGCAGGCTGAAGCCAAGCCTAGTTCCACATGCGGTTGGCGTCGAATTGGATACCAGCGGCTTTCAACTCTTTGACCAGCGATTGCTTCCAACCTTCTGCAGGGTCCATATCCGTATAGACGACGCCGAAGAGGTCGGACGGGATTTCCACGTTTCCCTTACGAAGAAGACACACTCGGCCGCGACCGAGCTTTCCAGCAAAATACCCCAACTCAAAAATCACGTTCTGTCTCGCGCGTTGGTTCTGCCCATCGGAAGAGATGGCCGCTCCCACGTCATCAGGGGTCATGAGAACTACCGCGAAGCCGACTTCCTCCGCGCTCTGCTCATACTTCTCGATGATAGTGCGCCCCTGGTTGGGCTGCTCGCGGAGAATGATGATCTGCAGGTCCAATTTTTCAAGGAAGCGCGCCAGGCTCTGAAGGGCACCCTCATCGTGACCGTGGACAATGAATATCTTGTTGGAGTTTGGCACGATCAGCTGCGGCTTCTTCTGCCCACGGGAGAGGACGAAGGTCTTGTAGTCTCGCACGAAAGGAATGACCACCTGTCCCGTCATGACTTCCAGGGCGGCATTGAGCTTGGGGCTCGATGTGAAGTTATGCCCGAACTCCAGCATGAAGTCAGGGTTATCTGCGAACTTCAGCACGAGCAACAGCATCAATCCAAGCGTTTGCTCCGGATCGTCCGGCCATTCTAGGGCATCGCCCCCCATACCGGCATGATAGTCATGACCGGCAAGATAGGCCTGAAGATCCAACTCGGCTGTAAGCCCGGCATTTGTCGATTCCAGATCCTCGTGCCGCAGCAAGCGGCCCAACACTTTGATGGGTCTTTGAAATGTCTGATAGCTCGCCGACTGCAGATCGAGCACGGCATTGTTAATCTCGTGAAAAAGGTCAGGCACTTTACTCTTCCGTATCGTTCTTAAGGCGGGCAGCAGCCGCTTTCTTGAGTATGGCCTCGCGGTAGGCCTCTTTGGAGGCAGCGATCAACGGCACCACAATCGGATTGGACGCATATTGCCCAACCTTCTCGTCGATCATGTTTTCCATCTGCTGAATCGCGGCCTGGATGCTCGAAGGGTCGTCGGGCGTAAAGGAAACCTTCCCGATTTCGCCATCAATAGCCGCAAGGGCTCGCTGAGCTTCAGCAAGGTTCTTCTGCAGTTTGTCTAACCCTGTGATCTTCACGTCGTAGCCCTCCATTTCCCAACTCGGATTCTAGCGCATATATTAAGGGTGGCAAATAATAGACATCAAACAACTTTTGGATTTGCCGACAAAGTCGTCAATGTGCCGTTTCACCTTGGAGATCAATGAAACGGCCCAGGCTGCGTAGATGGGAGACGGTCTCAAGAAGAAGGTGGCCCCGCTGACCATACCGGTCGCAGATGACCTGGATCTCCTCGGCAATTCGGTCGATGTCCTCTGCAGGTGCATCAATCTCCGCGAAAACATACGTATCGTGGCCCACGGCAGTGATGGGGCAGCCAGTGGCGATTATCTCCTCAATGAAGTCCGGAATCTGGTCTTTACGCATGTTCGGGTGCTCCTTTCACGAAGAACGGGAAAATAGCACCGCCTCTAGGTTGCGCAATACAGTGAATCCTACAAGGCTAGCGGGACACGTGACCCACTGCGTTTGTCGGCGCATGTCGGTGACGTCGGAGGCCAGCGGGTGCATCGGGAAAGACGCGGACTCAGAACCCCAGCGATCGCTGGCTGAAGCGGCCGTGCCCCCGCAGCTCCCCCTTAGCAAGCGGGCGGCACGCGTTCCCGGCGGCGACTGTGGCGGATGTGCATATTGACCTCGCGGCACAAGAGAACGTAATAGGAACATATTCCACCCTCCCCGCCAGCAAAGGCAGACATTCCCATGTAGAATGATCCCCCGAAAGACCCTTGAGCTTCATGTCGGTATTCCGGCTGCGCAGCACCGCATCACGTCGCGGGTTGATGATCTGAGCAAACTCGGCTGGTGTGTCGGCCATTGAAGCTTTCGATGAAGGCATTCTGGATCGGCTTACCCGGCGCGACGTAGTGCCAAAGCTCGGAGACTGACGTGCCGGCCTCGTGCTCCTTCAGTATCCCGATAATCTGTTCGTCTGTGAAACGGTTGCGCTTCATTCTCTGGTCCTCTCAATAGGCCAGAGCTTCCTTCAAAATGGATTAGTTCAGCGGGGCAAGGTCACAAGATATTCTAGGCTTCGTGCACCACCTACCGGCTCGCGGAGTGCCGGTTTGTTGAAACCCCCAAACGCAAAAACCGCCCCCTAGATGGGAGCGGAGAGACTGTTATGCTGGAACTGGTTGCGGGGGCAGGATTTGAACCTGCAGCTCACCAGAGGCATTCCTACATCCCCAGCCCCTTGGTGAAACTCTGCCTGAGCCCATAGTGACGAGACATTTCGGCCCGTTCCGCACGCTCTGCGATGCGCGCGACTTCCTTGATGCGATCCAGCCTAGTCGCAAGCTCCGACCCCAAGCGTACATCCGCCTGTTTCAGACTGCGCAGATCGGCACTACCAAATCGCCGCCCCAGCGCTCTCGCAATCGTCTTCGCCTCATTGAACGCTCGTCTTCCCTCCGATGTACCTGATATTTCCGTAAGGAAATTTAGCCTGTCGGCCTGCGGCAAACTATCCAACTGCCTCAAGATCGCCTCGCTGCGCGCACTCAACCCCGGCACCGCGATTATGTCCTGCTTCTCGCGCTTCCATGTCTCCGACGCGCGCTCCGCCTCCACCCGCCGCTCCCAGGTCTGCCCGGCAGATGCCACGTGGTTACTGAGCGCCTTGGCATAGTGCCGCGCCAACTTCCGCTCCCTGTTTTCTCCCAGCAGCCCGGCGTTGCCCCGCAGATCACCAAACAGCTCCGGCAGCTCCGCCATCGTTTTCGCCAGGGTCGAAGCGCTGACACCCTCGTCCACGATGGCGATGCTCAACCTTGCCGCAACCGCTTTCGGATCCACATAGACATAGCCACCAACCGAACGCACGGCCTCCATGTCCCGCTCGAAGTCCGGCCTCGCCTTCTCCCGTGCAATATCCTCGACACTGCGGGCATAGCTGGAAACGGCCGCCACCAGCGGCTCCACCTTCTCGATCTCCGCCTCACTCTTTCGTTTGGCCTCCTGCCCGGTCCCCGGTGCTTCAGCGCTTGCCGAAGGCTGGAGAACACCCGTCGGGCGAACGCGCGCCGCCACCACGCTGGCGTAAGCCGGCGGATGTTCGCCGGCCCGTCCTGGCGAGAGATCGACGGCAATCTCGCTGCCGATACCGAATTCGTCCGCAAGCCCGCGCCGTTCCGCAAAGGCCCGCGTGTAGTCCAGCGTGGTCTCCTTCGCCCCCGACCTACTCATGCTGGCGGTGAGCACCTTCATGTCCTTCATCTCATCCCGACCGGCATAAAGCCGCACGCTGTCGCGGTGGCGTGTCATCGCCACATAGGTCAGATGGCGGTCCATCGTGCCCGACGCCATGACCAAGGTACGATCGACCGTCGCCCCTTGCGACTTGTGGATCGTCGTCGCGTAGCCATGATCAAAGGCTTGGTAACTATTCACAGGTATGGATACGGAACGGGTGGTCTTCTGCCCGGCGCCGTCGAGCCGTATCTGTATTGCGTCCGGCTCGACGGCCCAAACCGTTCCCAGCATGCCGTTCTTGACGCCGAGGTCTCGATTGTTCTCCAGCAGGACGATCCGGTCACCCGATGCAAACGACCGCTTGCCGCCATTGGTCTGGTAGACCACTTCCCGCCCCAGACCGACCTGCTCCTCATCACCCCGCGCCAGTTTCCCCAGCTCCTGGAGGCCTGCTCGGATATCGGCGTTGATCGCGCGAACATCGACGCGGCGATGGGTCAGCGCGATCCGGGATCCGCTTGGATGCGCCTCCAGGTCGGCGAGATAATCACTGACGAGTGCCGCCCGCGCCTGGACCCTGTCGTCGCAGAAGTTCACGGCACCATGATCGGCATAGCTCGCCAGCCCCTCGCTCGTGCGATGGGTGGCAAAGGCGATCGAAGCCTCGCGCTGCCAGCCTTCGTTCTGCCGGCGGATTTCGGAAAGCTCGACGGCGCCGATGCGCTCGGCAATCGCCCGGAACGGAGACCCCGCCCCAATCGCCTGCAGCTGTTCATGATCGCCGACCAGTACCAGCTTGGCGCCGCGCAGCTCGGCCTCCGCCACGAACTTCGCCAACTGCCGGCTTCCGATCATGCCTGCTTCGTCAATAACGAACACGTCCCCTTTGCCAAGCTCCCCCTTGCCCGCCTGCCAGCCATATTCCCAAGACGCCAAGGTGCGCGATGCAATGCCGGAGGACTCCTCAAGTCCCTCGGCCGCCTTGCCGGCGAGTGCCGCGCCATGAACCCGGTAGCCCTGCCGTTCCCAGGCATCGCGTGCGGCAGCCAACATGGTTGACTTACCAGCGCCGGCAAAGCCGATCACAGCAGTAATCTGCTCAGGCCCGCTAATGTGGCGGATCGCTGCGCGCTGTTCTTCGCTCAGGCCGGAACGCTCAATCACCCGCTCCCGATCATCTAGGCGATTTTCGCCGCGTTCAACTTTTCCTGATAGGGAGGCAGCCGTCCTTGCCCTGATCGCATCGTCCTGTAGGTTCAGTGACTGATCGACATGATGTCGATTAACGCCATGGCTGCGGCGCTGCCCCAAAGCTTCAGCGCTCGCCGCCATGGCGTGCTCGATCTCCACCATTTCTCGTGTCGAGTACCGCGCAAGCGCGCCATTCTGCTCAGGCTGCAATTCCACCAATGCCGGTGATGCCATGACGGCGACAAAGGCATTCAAGAAACCATTGATATCGTCGATATAGCGATGCAGCGCGCGCGCCACGTCATAGCGATCGAACACGCTCTTTTCTGCTGTGATGATTGTCAGCACCTGCTCGGGTTTGGCGCGAACCAGATCGGCGTTGCGACGTGCCGTCTCCGCATCGATCCTCGATCTTGACACCTCCAGCCCGCGCCGATCCATCTGCGAGGCAAAGACACCCATATGTTCCGTCGGCTCGATCGCAAGGCCACGCTCCAGGTGCGACCGGTGATCAACCCGGATATCAAGACCGGCCCGCACCAGATGGCGGTTGACGTGGTTTTCCCAACTTTGCCTGATATCGCGAAGCTGCATATGCGAGGTCGGCTGGTCGTGGTTCAGCAGCCACTTGTTCTCCCGCTCGATCAGCGTCTTCTCACCCAGCCCATCGGGCGTGATCATGCGCGTCGTCATCACCACATGGGCATGGTCGTTGCGTACATCACCTTCCGTGTGTGGCCGGTGAATGGCGAAGTCGACGGCAGCGCCATAACGGTTGGCGAGTTCCTGGGCGAAGTCCCGTGTCAGCGACAATCGTTCCGCCGCACTCAGCTCATGCGGAAGCGCAATCTCGAACTCACGGGCCACCCGGGCGTCCTTCCGTTTCTCCGCCTGCTCCACCGCATTCCAAAGCGCCGAGCGATCCAGAGCCCAATCCGCCTTCACGCCTTGCGGCAGCACGATCTCGCAATGCTCAACGCCGCGCTTGGCTGTGAAATCATGCACGAGGCCATCGCGTTCATTCAAAAGCCGCGATGCCGTACGGTAGGCGACAGCAGCCACCGCACTGCGACCGCCGCTGCGCGCCACCGGCTTCATGCTGCAATGATAGATCGCCATGCCAGCCTCCAATCGGACGAAGGCCCGTCCTGAGCGCTGAGTAGCCTTGCTACTCGTAAGTGCGCCCTTGCACTTCCTTCGCTTCGCTACGGTAACATGCGGGATTCCGCTTCGCGGCTAACACTTCTGCTAGTTGCCTCAACGGATTGCTTGGGTTCCAATCCGGCATTCTCAAGAGGGATGGGCATGGCACGCAGAGCGATCAGGGAAAGACTGGAGCAGCTTGAAGCGCGCAGACAGGTGCTAGTCGCGCGGCTCGCAAAACAGGAACGGGCTCGCGACACCAGGCGCAAGATCCTGCTCGGCGCGCTGGTGCTGCAACGGCTGCACACCAACAGCAAGGCGGAATTCTCGCAGCATCTGGGCGAATGGCTGAGGGCTGAACTGCCGGGCTTCCTCATCCGTGACGGCGACAGAGAACTGTTCGACGACATTCTGGCCCCAGCACCTATGCCCAGAGAAATCAGCGAGAGGAGCCCAGAATGACGTTGACCGCCGAGCAGCCCAACCGTGCCGCTTTGTGTTTTGCTTGCCTCTGGTGTAACACCGGCCCATACCATACGTCTGATTTGTCGATCGTTTCCACCTGACTCGCGGATGATATTACCGCCATGATGAAATCATCTCTCGATCATATGCCGCCACGCAAACAGCGCGAACTCGCACGCGTTGTCGAGGTCCTGCACGAGGAGTTCGAGGACGCGCTGAAGGAGGGAACCGCCGACTTCAAGAAGCGCGGCCGCATCCTGAAGATCATCCTCTTCGGCTCCTACGCCAAGGGTGGCTGGGTCGACGAGCCCTTCACCATGAAGGGCTACCGCTCGGATTTCGACCTGCTGATCATCGTCAACAATCGCAAGCTCTGCGACTACGCCGAATACTGGCACAAGGCCGCCGATCGGCTGATGCGCGATCCAGCCATCGAAACGCCGGTCAGCTTCATCGTGCATTCCCGTCGCGAGGTGAACACCTACCTCAAGGAGGGGCAGTATTTCTTCTCCGACATCCGCAAGGAAGGCGTCATCCTGTACGAGCTCGATGATGAGCCGTTGGCGGAGCCGCAGAAGATGACGCCCGAGGAACGGTTGAGGTTGGCGGTAGAGCATTTTCAAGCGAAGCTGTCTTTTGCGGATGGCTTGCTTGACGGCTTCCAGTTTCATCTGAGCAAGAAGCGCTACAGTCACGCTGCTTTTGAGCTTCACCAAGCGATCGAGCAGGCCTACGCGTGCATTCTTCTGACGCTCACGAACTACGGGCCACCATCGCACAACATCAAATTCCTCCGCTCGCTCGCGGAGGAACAAGATCGCCGACTGGCGGAAGCATTTCCACGCGACCAGCATCGAGAACGGGCGTGGTTCAACACGCTGAACGAAGCCTATGTGAAAGCACGCTATTCCGAGCATTTTGAAATCAGCGCAGAAGCGCTGGCTTGGCTAGGCGCGCAGACGGCCGTGCTGTTGAGCATTGTGAAGCAAGTATGCGAGGGTCATATCGAACAGCTCCAGGCACAACTCGGGGATGTCTGCAGGTAGCGTGAACACAGCTGAAATTGGACACTACGTCTCAGGGCCGATGTGGAACCGCATTGCTCCTGGCCAACATAGCCGGTATCTTTGGCGAAGAGATGCATCGATCAAAGCGATACGGACGCTTGGCCAGAGGCTATCATGTTTCAGACGGAGAGCCTGGAAGGCTGCAAAGCGATATGGGTTGGGCGACGGCAGTGGGCAAAGATTGCACCACTCTCGCCGGGCAAGTCGAGGCCCCAGGTCGGACCGGCTCGGATATCTTAGCCTTGATCTCTTCGCTTGTGCGTCTGTTCATTTTTGTTCTCCCCTATCTTCCTGTGTTGGCGCCCCGATAGGCGGGGCCGTTCAGAAGCCGGCAGCGGATGGTCCGCAGAGAAAAAATCCCGGGATAGTTGAATTTCTGTTTCGACGGACGTTGCGACCTCGGCCGCTTTCCATACTAATCTCACCGGTGTGGGAGTCTCGTTCTTCGCGAAACGCGGACCGGCATTCAAGACTCGAACGATATGAATCGACTTACGGAATTTTCGTCAGTGAACCCTTTGCGAAGAATTTGGCAGAGCCTTGCGATTACGTCGTCGCCGAGAGGGTCAGCGAGCCGTTTTGTTGATCTAGCGCCCACCGGCGATGCTGACCAAACGGGAATATATTTTAGGGCGCTCGAATACGCGACCAGCAATCCGGAAGTGCTCAACATCGCGCTCACGGGCCCTTACGGCTCGGGAAAAAGCAGCGTGATCAAATCGTTTCTTTCCCGTTACACCGGAACGGCGTTGCAGCTGTCGCTGGCATCATTTTTGCACGATGGTGAAGTTCCGGGTATGCGCGTCAGCAAGCAGGAGATTGAACGCAGTATTCTGCAGCAAATCCTCTACGGGGCAGATGCGAACCGACTGCCACTATCCCGTTTCAAGCGAATACAGACCCCAAAAAAATGGTCGCCCCTTAATTCGCTGTTTGTATCGATCGCAGTTTTCTGCCTCTGGTACCTGTTCAGCAAGCAGGCTGATTTGCTCTCGGGCAACTACTTCAAGCCGTTTCAAGCGTCCAATTGGTTCAACTTCTTCTGCTTTGCGATTGGCTCAATCTTCGTCTGGCGGATGATCCACAGCGTTTACATAAAGAGTTTCGGCTTTTCACTGAAAAGCATCTCGCTGAAAGATATCCAGATCGCCCCCCATGCCGCGGACGAAGAGTCTATTCTCAACAGGCACCTGGATGAAATCCTCTATTTCTTCCAATCGACAAAATACGATCTGGTGGTCATCGAGGATCTTGATCGGTTCGAAAATCCCGACATCTTCGTCACCCTTCGCGAAATCAATGGCCTCATCAACGCGAATGCGGGGATCCACCGACGAGTCAGGTTCCTGTATGCTCTTCGGGACGACATCTTCGTCAATACCGATCGAACGAAGTTCTTCGAATTCATCGTGCCGGTAATCCCGATTATCAACCATTCAAACTCCATCGACAAGGTCCTCGAACACGGCCAGCGGGTCAGCCTCGACGCCCGGATCGACCGGCGTTTCATCCGTGACGTGTCGCGCTATCTCAGCGATCTCAGATTGATCGCCAATATCTTCAACGAGTATGTCATCTACTCGTCCAATCTTAAGGCGGACCAAGACAATGTGCTTGATCCCAACAAGCTGCTGGCCGTGCTGATCTACAAGAATGTCATTCCGAAGGATTTCGCAGCGCTGCACCGCCAAGAAGGCGCGCTGTCGAAGGTCCTGAGCCGATACGAAGAATATATTTCAAAGATCGAAACCGGAATTCGGTCCGAACTTACCTCGACCCAAGCGGAGCGCGAAGAAGTCGAGAAACATTCGCTCCGTGATCAAAAGGAACTCTGCCAAGTTTATGCGATGGCGATTATCGAGCGTGCGCAGCCGTACACAACGGCAGTCTCGGTTGCCAACTCAAACGTGCCGTTCACACAGCTTGCTCGTTATCCCGATCTGCAAAGAATTCTGGCGCGCGACACAATCACGGCCCTGCATGTAAATGGGCAGCGACTGGCAATCGATATCAAAGGAGTTGAGGCGGACGTCGATCCGACAAAGACATTTGCAGAGCGCAAGATCGAGGTCGAGCGCAAGTCCATAAAATATCTAGCAGGGCTAGAGAAAAGGACCCAAGAGCTAAAAACCCAACTCGCCTCGCTTCGAACGCGAAAATTCAATGAAGTCGTCAGGGAGAGCGCGAGCGTGATCGAGGAGGTCTTCGCAGAGGTCGGCGAGAACAGCGATCTTCTAAAATTCCTGATCCTGGAAGGATATCTCGACGACACCTACTACCAGTACATCTCACTATTCCACAGCGGGCGCCTGTCGCCAAACGACAACAAATTCCTGATCCAAATCCGTAGCTACAACAATCCCAGCCCGGACTTTCAGATCGACAACGCTCAGGAAGTCGTGGCTTCCATGCGGGAGGAAGATTTTGGCCACCACTACGTCTTAAACAGATTTGTCATTGATCAGCTGTTGGCTGATTCTCAGAAATACACGCTGCAAATTGCGGCCGCTATTCAGTTTATTGCCAATCATTTCGAGAAGTGTGCAGACTTCTTTTCGAGCTATTACGAAAGAGGAGTGCAAGTTGATCGCTTGGTTTCGACGCTTGCCGTTAGATGGCAGGCCTTCGCGGGCGTCGCCCTCGATGGTCCGCAGAGCGCGGCGCACGCGGCTCGTATTCTTGCCTACGCACCTGCGCAAATCTTCGAGGATGCCTCGTATCCCGGCCGTGAGGCCTTGATCGACTATGTCTCCGTCAACACTCTCCAACTCCTCAACCAGCGCGTCGAATTCGATCCGCGCCGGCTGGTCGATCTTGGCGCGCAAGTCGAAAATCTCGCCGATATTGGCGGTCACGAAGATCTGGTCTCGCTTGCAGCATCTGAAGGACTTTATCGGATCTCTATCGCCAACCTTCGATACATCATGGAGCATGTGGTCCGTTGGCGAAGTCTGGCCGATCTGGAGACACGACACTATTCAACGCTCCTGGAGGCAAACAGTATCGCGGTTCTGGCGCATATCGACCGAGGCTTTGACGTCTATCTGCGGGAGGTTTTGCTAAAGCTTGATCACAATACGGCTGAGGATTTGCCATGTATAGTGAATGTGATTGCTCGCCAAGAGGTAGATCAGGATCTACGCCGGGCGTTTCTCGAGATGCAAGCGGCTGTCTTTCCGTCGTTCGAGAGTGTTCCCCCCGGTTTCCACGGCACTTTGCTGACGAACGGGAAGATTGAGCCGACCTGGGCCAATTGCGTCTCCTTCATGGTCAGTGAAGCTTACAGCTCGGATCTGCTGACCGCGTATCTGCAGAGGGACGATACCAGAACTGCCCTCACTCTACAGCCAATGCCTGGCGATGATAGCGCACGCGTACTCTGCCATTTCCTGGTGGGCAATGAGACGTTTTCGCGTGATGTCTATAGAGTTTATGTCCGAATGCTTCCCAAGCGCTTTCCAGGGTTTCCTGACGTCAGCCCGAGCAAGATGAAGGTCTTGATCGAGGAGGACAAGATCGAATTTTCCGCCGAAAATGTCGAACACCTGGAGAGTGAGGATCTCAAAGTCCTGTTTGTTGCCCTGAATTTCGGTGCATATCTGGCTGATCCAAACAAGTATGCGATTGACGATCCGTTTCGGCACAAACTCTTGATTTCGGCAATCACCGACGCCCAGAAACTGCACGTGATCGCAGATATTGATCCCGGCTTCGTCGCCAGGAACGCGCCCGTTGCGTCAGTGATCGGTCCAATACTGGATCGCTCGAGCATCCGGCCAGACGATTTCGGGCCACAAGTAGTGCAAGCCGTCATCATGAATGCTCGGCCGGAAGCGCTGCAAATATCGCTGCTGAACAAGCTCCATGGTGCGCTGTCTGTGGCGGAAGTGCGCGATCTGCTCCGCGTCCTTCCAGAGCCGTACTGCGATATAGCCAGTTTCGGGAAATTTCCGCGGATCGACGATAGCGAGGCTAATCAGCAGCTCGCTTCATGGCTAAAGGAACGGAGCCTGATATCATCCTTTGCCCCCGCGTTGTTCGGCGGCATACGGATCAACACCTTCAGAAAGCCAACCTAACAGTCAGAATGCGGTCCGAAGACAAACGTCGAAGTCTCAGCAACCTTTGCTGTTGGTTTCCGCGCGGAACTGAGCCGGTTTTGGAGTGAACCCCTCGGGCTGGACCACGAGACCTGGAAAAACTGATACACTCTGCGGGCCTCAATCGGAGAAGGCTCATGAAGTCCCGAGGTCCATATCGACGGCATTCGACGCCGTTCAAATTGCAGCTTTGCCAGGATATTCGGAACGGCGTCATCGGACGGCGGGACGCACAGCGCACGTACGGCGTTTCGGCTAACCTCATCCAGCTATGGCTGACGCAGTTCGATCGCGGCGAACTGAACGACGAGGAGGCTGAGGCCAGCGTTATTGCTGAATACGAGGCCCACATTGCGGCGCTGGAACGTAAGGTCGGCCAGCTCACAATGGAGCTGGACCTGGTTAAAAAAACTCCGCGTCAGCCGATCGCCGGCGACAGCGGGAAGTCCTCCATCATCACCGGTCCCCGGCCTGTTCTATCCGACGGGGGTGTAAAGTGACCGATCTCCCGAGGAGCACTTACTATTACCGATCGACGACAAAGGCTTTGAATCTCGGCGACAGCGAGCTCGTTGCAATCATCGAGGACATCCAGGACGAGCTGCCTTGCTATGGATACCGACGCGTCACGCATGAGCTTCAGCGAAGAGGCCACCTCGTCAATCACAAGCGGGTCGCCCGCGTCATGCGTGCCAATGGCCTCGGGATCAAGCCTCGCAAGCGGTATGTTCGCACGACGGATAGCAACCACGGTTCGCCGATCTACCCAAACCTCTATCGCAACGTGATCCCGGCGCGACCCGATATGGTCTGGGTGGCAGACTTCACTTAACATCCGCATCGCCGTCGGCTTCTGCTATCTTGCCGTCATTCTCGACGCTTGCAGCCGGAAAGTCGTCGGCTATGGCCTGTCGAAACGACTGGATACGCCGCTGGCGCTGGCCGCACTACATTCGGCCATCGAGAACAGAAAGCCTCCGCCTGGCTGCATTCACCACACGGACCGCGGATGCCAATACGCAAGTGAGACCTTTCGACGAGCGCTCGATGCCGCCGGCCTGCAGGGTTCCATGAGCGCCGTCGGTAACCCGTACCATAATGCGCAGGCAGAGAGCTTTATGAAGACCCTGAAAGTAGAAGACATCTATCCTGCCGGCTACGAAACCTTCGCGGACGTCGCCGAGCGATTGCCCAGGTTCATCGAAGAAGTCTACAATGCCAAACGGTTGCACTCGGCCCTTGGCTACATGTCGCCAGCAGAATTTGAAACCCAACTCGCCCAGCAGGCGGCTTAGTTTGAAGCGCCTCGTGGTCCAGCCCGAGGGGTTCACTCCATAACCGGCTCAGTTCCGCGCGGAAACCAACACTTTGCCATACTGTCCCATTGCGCAGAACCTAGTTCTGCATCTGGCTAGGGATTTTTAACGAAATCTGTTTTCCGCCCCCACTTTTGGGGATCGGGTTTTCCCCGGAAACTGCGCCACCTCTGGAAAATGGATCGGTATCCAGAGGGTTCCTGTAGGCGCGAAACCCTTCCAAAACCTCTCGAATGCTACGTAAAATAATGCCAAAAACACAATCTCCGCCTCCGCGGTTAGGCTGTTGTATTCGACCTGAACCGCACGCAAGCGGCTGCCCTCCTCGTCGTATGTGGCGAGATACGGCCGCAGATGTTCGGCGGGCAACACACGCACCTCAGCAGGTCTGGCTTAGCCAAACACGTGGACCTCTCGCAAAGGGCTGACCCAGCAGTGAAATCGCAACGCTATATGGAATGACATGGCCCGAAAGCCCCCGTGTTGTTGTCAACTGAATGCTAGCTGTGTCGCGCAGCCAACACCGACTCACAAATTTGCTAGTCCTAAAACCCTGTGTTCTCTGCTTCAAATCGATATCTTTCGAACTTTCGCATTTGGGTTTTAGCTTTTACGCTCAACCATCAGGCCGATAAACCGGATTTGGAGAAGGAGTGTCACATGGAAGACAACAAATTTTTCACTGCTGATGAAGTGGCCGACCGCTATCGCGGTAGCATCTCCGTCGGAACATTGAGAAACTGGAGGGCGATGCGCATCGGCCCCAGTTTCGTCAAGATCGGCAAGGCCGTTTTATACCCAGCAGATGAGCTTGACGCGTGGGACTTGAAGAACAAGGTCAAGTGCCGTGATCGGATAGGCCTAAAAGACGCTGGGAGATGATCGTGCTTGATCATTGCGGGTGGTGCCCCAAGCTGGGTTCCGGAAAGCGTTTGCCCAGGACGCTACCGCTTTGATCGCTTGGCGGACAGCGACTATCGCTTCAATGCGACACAATGGTTCGAGAAGAACGCACTTGAGTCTGGCATTCGTCAGAGGAGTCGACGCGCAAGGTCCGGTGGGAGGCGGTGGGCGCTGATCAACGTCATTTGCACTTCCGATATTTAAACACGTCAATCGGAGCGGCACTCTCCTACGGGCTTAAGAATCATCGCCACCCTCGAACGGAAAACAATCTTGTTGTGTTATGGACTGGCTTGACACCATCGCCCTCAAGCATTGTAGTTGACTTGGGGAGGTGTTGAGGCACAACGTTTGTTCACTCGTGACTCCAGTTGCGTGTCGCACGTATATCGCGACAGGTGTACTCCCAGGATCGTGCCCCACAGAATCATGTTACCTTACGTGCGTATCTGGAAGTGGGAAGGATCGACCGGAATGTTGCGGGACATCTAAAGAAATTCATTAGTTCCAGCCACCAATCCCATACCCCCGTTTCGCAAGAAACATCGATAGTGCATTGGCAGACAATAGCTATTTCCTTCGGCTGCTGTGGTTCACAACCATCCGAGCGGCGACCCGACACCGTCGCGCGCCGACATTGATATGACGCGCACGATCATCGACACGGCAAAGCCTCTGGGTATTACTGTCCATGACCACATCATCATCGGCAAGGACGGCCATGCGAGCCTCAAGGGCCTGCGGCTGATCTGACCCGCCCGATAAGGGGTGGTGCAGAATTGCCGCGTGAGGGCAAATTTCCGTCGCAGACAGGCGCAAATTTTCGTCGATAACGAAACGGTTAGATTGCCCTGATAGTTTCGCCATGGGACACATTGCAGTGCAGCATCCGGCACACGAATCAGGGACGAATATCATGAACCAATACGACTTTGTCGTCATCGGCAGCGGCCCGGCCGGGCGCCGCGCCGCCATCCAGGCTGCCAAGCTGGAAAAGAAGGTTCTGGTGATCGAGAAGGGAACGCGCGTCGGCGGTGTTTCCGTGCATACCGGTACCATTCCTTCCAAGACACTGCGCGAAACCGCGCTGAACCTCACCGGCTGGCGCGAGCGCGGCTTCTATGGCCGAAGCTACCGCGTCAAGCAGGAGATCAATGCCGACGATCTTCGCCGCCGCCTGTTGATCACCCTCGACCACGAAGTCGAAGTGCTCGAGCACCAGTTCGCGCGCAACCGCGTGCAGCAGATGCGCGGCACGGCGACCTTCGTCGATGCCAATACGATCGAAATCACCAAGGAAGACGGTGAAGTTCTGCGCGTGCAGACCAAGGCGGTTCTGCTTGCCGTCGGCACACGCCCGTTCCGCCCGTCGCATGTCCCGTTTGATGGCGTCAACATCATCGACAGCGACGAAATCCTGGAGATCAAGGAGTTGCCGCGCTCGATGGTAGTCATCGGCGCCGGCGTCATCGGCATCGAATATGCAACGATCTTCTCTGCGCTCGATACCGCCGTCACCGTGGTCGAGCCGCGCGACACCATGCTTGACTTCATCGACAAGGAAATCGTCGAGGACTTCACCTACCAGCTGCGCGACCGCAACATGAAGCTGATCTTCGGCCAGACGGTCGAGACGGTCGAAAAGCTCGACGGCAAGTGCCGCGTCACGTTGAAGAACGGCCGGGTGCTGATGGCCGAAATGGTGTTGTTTGCCGCCGGTCGTGTCGGGGCCACCGATACGCTGAACCTTGCTGCCTGCGGTCTCGAGGCCGACAATCGCGGGCGCCTGAAGGTCAATCCCGAAACATTCCAGACCGCCGTGCCAACCATCTATGCTGCTGGTGACGTTGTCGGTTTCCCGAGCCTTGCCTCGACATCCATGGAACAGGGCCGCATTGCGGCGCGCCATGCCGTCGGCGCCCCTTCGCAGGAGCCGCCACAGTTCTTTCCCTACGGCATCTACGCCGTGCCGGAAATTTCCACCTGCGGCCTGACCGAAGAGGAAGTGATCCAGCGGAACATTCCCTACGAATGCGGCATCGCCCATTTCCGCGAGACCTCGCGCGGCCATATCATGGGCCTCGACAGCGGCATGCTGAAGATGATCTTCTCGCTGAAGACGCGCCGGCTGCTCGGCGTTCATATCGTCGGCGAAGGCGCTACCGAACTGGTGCATATCGGCCAGGCCGTGCTCAACCTCAAAGGCACGGTCGAATATTTCGTCGAGAACACGTTCAACTACCCGACGCTTGCCGAAGCCTACAAGATCGCCGGTCTCGACGCCTGGAACCGCATGGGCGAACTGAAGGTCGAGAAAATCGAACGCAAGGCTGCCGAATAAGCAACCGGCGGTTTCTGCGCGCGCCCGCCCGGTTATCGGACAAAAACGGGCGCGCGTCCGAGGCGACTCATGCAAAGCTGTCGCCTCCCGGCCAGCGCGCAATTGAGCAGCGAGGGTCACTTCGGCATCCAGAGACACATTCATGTTTTCATCCCTCGGCCATATTGCCGGCCGGCCTCAGCTTCTCGTCCTCGCCCTGATGATCTTCGTCCAGGGTTCCGCCTATGGCTCGACCCTCCCCTATCTGTCGGTCACGGCAATCGGGGAACTCGGCATGAGCGAAAAGGCCTATTCGCTGCTGGTATTCGTCTCATCGCTTGCTGCCGTGACGATCAGCGTCTCGCTCGGCATCCTGTCCGACACGGTCGGCGATCGGCGGCAGATGATCATCGCCCTGTCCCTCATGGGCATCGCCGGCTACGGCGCGATTTTCCTCTTTCCGTCGATCCCGGTTTTCATCGGCGCTACGGCGCTGGTCATCCCGTTCTTCAATGCCGTTGCCTCGCTGATCTTCGTCAGCGCCAGGGCGGAGACAGCAGACTTCCCGCCGACGGAAGCCGCTTCGATCAATGCGACACTGCGCGCCTTCATATCCGCCGCATGGGTGATCATGCCGGCGGCGCTCGGACTGGCGCTTGCCGGTTCCGCCAGCATGCTCGGCGCCTGGGGTGTTGCCGGACTTTGCGCCCTGTTCATTTTCCTCTGCTCCGCCTTCCTGCTGAAAGGACAGCCGCCGCGTCCGGCCCAGAACAGAGCCAGCTCAGGGTTCTTCGCCGCACTGAAGGAACTCGGGGCGCCGATCATGCTTGCGCGCATGATCTCGATGGCTTCGATCACCGCAACCATCCGCCTTTCGGCTACCGTATGGCCGCTGATCCTGACACTGGAGCTCGGCGGAAAGACCTCAGATGTCGGCCTTATTGCCGGGATGACCGCACTGATCGAAATTCCCTTCATGCTGATCTGGGCGGGACTCCTGAAGCGTTTCAGCATCCTCTCCATCATTGTCGCGGCAGCCCTGCTCTATGGCTGCTACATGACCGCACTGTCCTTCGCCGCGGCACCTTGGCACATCTATGCGTTGTCGGTCCCGGGTGCCGCCGCAGCGGCCGCATTGCTCGCCATGCCGCTCAACTATTTCCAGGAGCTGTTCCCGGGCCGCCCAGGACTAGGCACCGCCTTCAACCCGATCAACTCCTTTCTTGGCAATGCGATCACCGCCGTCACCTTCGCCGCCGGCTCGCACTATCTCGGTTATTCCGGGACGATTCAGCTCGGTGTCGCACTGGCGCTGGCCGGTATCTCGATCCTGATCACCGTAGAGCGTGTTCTTCGATGATCAAAGCCCGCGGTCAGCTTGAAGGGCAAGAACGGTCGAATTATCCTTTCGGTTCGACCACCTCGCCACATCAATGGACATCATGAAGATCGTTTCTCTCAATATCTGGGGCGGGATGCTGCATGCGCAGCTGATGCGCTATCTACCAAGTATCAACGCCGACGTGCTTTGCCTGCAGGAGGTCGCACGCGCGCCCAATGCGCGGCATGAGTGGCTGACCTATCGCGACGGGGCGGTCGCGCTGCAGCAGCGTGCGCATCTGTTTGACGAAATCGCAGCCGTCCTGCCGGGCCACGACGGATTTTTCTGCCCGACCGCCAGGGGCGAGCTTCAGGATGGCCAACACACCTGCTGGCAGGAATTCGGCATTGCAACCTTCGTGCGCAAGGATATTCCTATCATCGGCCAGGCGCTGGATTTCATTCACGGCAGATTCTCGCCAAACGGTTTCGGTGACCATCCGCGTTCGCGCAACGCGCATGGGGTCACACTTTTCGACCACGCGACCGCGGCGCCGATCACCGTCGTCCATCTACACGGCCTGCGCGATCCCGCCGGCAAGCAGGATACGCCAGCGCGCGAGCGCCAGACCGAAGCGCTGACAAGCCTGATCACGCGGCTATGGCGACCCGGCCAGCGGCTTGTGGTCTGCGGCGATTTCAACGTGCTGCCAGACAGCCATGTGTTTGCAGCGCTCGGCCGGCTCGGGCTCACCGACCTGGTGGCCGGCCGCGGCTTCTCCGATACGCGCACCTCCCATTACACAAAAGACGGACGGTTCGCGGATTATATGCTGGTCACGGCGGATGTCGTCGTGACGGCATTCACGGTGGTCGCAGAACCGGAGGTTTCGGATCATCGGGCACTCCTGCTGGATATCGGCTGAGACACGCCGTGACAGGCTCCTGTTTCGGGATCGGAGACAGTCTGTCACCGCATCCCCTCTATGAGACACTGCGCCTTGATGCCATCTAGGCTGCAATCGCCATCACGAAAGCGCATCATCATGAAGAAAATCGGTTTTCTCTCCTTCGGCCACTGGTCGCCCTCGCCGCATTCAGGAACACGCTCGGCGTCAGACACCCTGCTGCAATCCATCGACCTTGCGGTCGCGGCCGAAGAACTGGGAGTCGACGGCGCCTATTTCCGCGTCCATCACTTCGCCCGTCAGCTCGCGTCGCCCTTCCCGCTGCTTGCCGCCGTCGGTGCCCGGACATCGAAAATCGAGATCGGTACGGGCGTCATCGACATGCGCTACGAGAACCCGCTCTACATGGCAGAAGATGCCGGTTCCGCCGACCTGATCTCGCGCGGACGCCTGCAGCTCGGCATCAGCCGCGGCTCGCCGGAGCAGGTGATCGAAGGCTGGCGCTATTTCGGCTACCAGCCGGAGGAAGGCCTGAGCGATGCCGATATGGGCCGCCGCCATGCCGAGGTCTTTCTGGACGTGCTGAAGGGGGAAGGTTTTGCCAAGCCCAATCCACGGCCGATGTTCCCCAATCCGCCCGGTCTGCTCAGGCTGGAGCCGCATTCGGAGGGCTTGCGCGAACGCATCTGGTGGGGCGCCGGTTCGAATGCCACTGCCGTCTGGGCCGCAAAGCTCGGCATGAACCTGCAAAGTTCGACCCTGAAGGACGACGAGACAGGTGAGCCGTTCCATATCCAGCAGGCCAAGCAGATCCGCGCCTATCGCGCGGCCTGGAAGGAAGCGGGCCACACGCGCGCGCCGCGCGTTTCCGTCAGCCGCTCGATCTTCGCCATCGTCAACGACATGGACCGCGCCTATTTCGGCCAGAACAAGGACCAGGATTCGATCGGCTATATCGACGAAAGCACAAGGGCGATCTTCGGCCGGTCCTATGCGGCGGAACCCGACAAGCTGATCGAGGAACTGAAGCGAGACGAGGCGATCGCCGAGGCCGATACCCTGCTGCTGACCGTCCCGAACCAGCTCGGCGTCGACTACAACGCCCACGTCCTCCAGTCGATCCTGACCCATGTCGCACCAAGCCTTGGCTGGCGATGAGATAAATCGGCAATTCGCTAAATAGCGTCACCACATAGGGTGACGCTGTCTTCCGGACGAAAACAAAAGCTTGCAAGCCGCCATAGGCCGCACGCTTACGAAGAATACAAAAGCAGAAAGGCCGCCCGAAAGGGCGGCCTTTTGCAATTTCAGTCGGTGCCTACCGAAGATTATTCGGCGTCGCCTTCAGCGGCCTTCTTCTTCGGGGCTGCCTTCTTCTTCGGAGCGGCTTCTTCGCCTTCGGCGGCGTCGTCAGCCTTGGCAGCAGCCTTCTTCTTGGCAGCGGTCTTCTTGGCGGGCTTGTCGCCGTCTTCAGACTCGTCGTCAGCCATCAGCTCTTCCTTCGACACGGACTTGTCCGTGACGCTCACTTCGGCGAGCAACTTGTCGATGACCTTCTCTTCGAAGATCGGCGCGCGCAGCGAAGCCGATGCGCCCGGCGTGTTGCGGAAGAAGTCGAGGATCTGCTTTTCCTGACCCGGGAACTGCTGCAGCTGGGCAAACAGCGAACGCTGCATTTCCTCGTCGGTGACTTCGATACCGGCCTTTTCGCCGATTTCGGACAGAACGAGGCCGAGACGGACGCGACGCTCGGCCAGCGCGCGGTATTCGTCGCGGGCTGCTTCTTCGGTCGTGTCTTCGTCAGCAAAGGTCTTGCCGGACTGTGCGAGATCGGTGTTGATCTGGCGCCAGATGTTGTCGAACTCGGCGTCGATCAGCTTCGACGGAGCGTCGAACTTGTAGAGCGCATCGAGCTGGTCGAGGATCTGACGCTTGACCTTCTGGCGGGTGACGTTGCCGTACTGGCTTTCGATCTGGCCGCGAACGACTTCCTTCAGCTTGTCGACCGATTCGACGCCGAGCTTGGTTGCCAGTTCGTCGTTGATCTCGAGAGCGGCCGGAGCGGCGACTTCCTTGACGGTGATGTCGAAGGTCGCTTCCTTGCCAGCCAGTTCGGCAGCCGGATATTCCGCCGGGAAGGTTACGGTGATGACCTTTTCATCGCCAGCCTTGAGGCCGACGAGCTGGGCTTCAAAGCCCGGGATGAAGCGGTTCGAACCGATAACCAGTTCTGCGTCTTCGTCCTTGCCGCCGTCGAAGGCAACGCCATCAACCTTGCCGAGATAGTCCATGGTGACGCGGTCGCCGTCGGCGGCCTTGCCCTTCTTGGTCTCGAACGTGCGGGCGTTTTCAGCAATCTTCAGGATCTGCTCCTTGATCTCGTCGTCCGAGACTTCGACCACTTCGCGAACGATCTTGATGCCGTCGACCGACTTCAGCTCGATCGGCGGGATGATTTCGTAGGACAGCGTGAATTCGAGATCGGCCTGGGCGGACAGGATCTTTTCAGCTTCGGCTTCGTCCTCTGTCATGGCGATTTCAGGCTGGGTCGCCGACTTTTCGCCGCGCTCCGACAGGATCGCGCTCGGACGGTCGCGGATGATCTCGTTGACGAGTTCAGCCATGATCGACTTGCCATACATCTTCTTCAGATGCGCGGTCGGAACCTTGCCCGGACGGAAGCCGTTGATGCGAACCTTGTCCTTGGCATCCGCCAGGCGTTCGTTCATCTGCTGTTCCATATCCTTGGCCGGGATGATGACCTTGATTTCGCGCTTCAGCCCTTCAGCGAGCGTTTCGATAATCTGCATGTTCTTACCTTCATGTCGTGGCGGCCGTGCTCGGACAGCCGGTGGTTTCACTGAGCACGACGCCGGAATTTCTTTTCCCGGACGTGGCTGCGTCGCTATCGTCAAACATATGCCAAGCAAAACGGCGCCGGACAGACGGGATCAGCAAAGGCTGCCTCTCACATCAATCCCGCGCGGCTAAGCTGGTGCGGGTAGAGAGACTTGAACTCCCACGCCTTGCGGCACCAGAACCTAAATCTGGCGTGTCTACCAATTTCACCATACCCGCGTCCAAAAGCGCATGCTGCGTGAGCGCATGGCCCCTCCGGAGCGCGCGTCTCTATATCACCCGTTTTCCGCCGCGCAAAGGAAAAATGACACCCGTCCCCGGCCAAACCATGCAGGCATTCCCGGCGTTGGCACCGGGTTTGGCGCAAAGCTTGATGACAATCAGTAGAGCGGTTCCTGATAAAGCGGAGCGCCATCCAGCATCAGCGCGCGAATCTGTGCCTGGCCGCTTTCGGAGACACGCACGGCGACGGAGACCCGACCAGTGTTGCGTCCATCCTCGATCGGGCGCCCCTCGCCTTCCGGTACATAGTAGCTCTCGATGCCGTAGGTGACCCAGACCGTGCCATCGGCGCCGGTCGGCACATCATAGGAGCGCAAGGGCAAGGTATGCAGGACCACGCTGCCATCCAATGCAGGCAATGGCTGGAAGGAGGCTTCCGCCACGGTCCAGAATCCGTCCAGGCCGGGCTTCAGCCGCACCTGCAGCGGCATCTTCTCATCGCCGACGGGCCTGTCGCCGGTGACAAGCGCCGTGGAAATCGTCGAGATGTCGTAGCTGAGAATGACGTAGTCGCCACGCAGCAGATCGCGCGGATCGACGGGCGCCGTCTTCAACAGGATCTCTGTGCCATGACGCAGAATGCTGGCCCGGCTTTCGACCATGTAACCGAGGATCGCCGTCTGGCCGAGGCAGACGGCGAGTGCTGCCAGAGCGAAGCGTCTGGTTGCGATCATGGTTGCACCTCCGTCGGACGTCGGCCGAAATGTTTCTCAAGGCGGATGACGAGAAAGGCCAGCACGGCGACCACAAGACCGGCGAGCAGGAAGAAAGCCGAGGTTCCGAGAATGCTGTCGATGGTCTCATAGGACAGGTAGAGGACCTCCAGCGCAAAGACGATATAGGCGAGGAAGCGCACCGCGCCATTGTCTCGCCCCTCAAGCGCCAGCGCCGCCAGGCACAGCGCGATCACCAGGACGGCCAGGATTGCGTTCGTCTGGCCATCGACGGCGTTGCCATGCCAATAGCCGAGACCGATGAAGGCGAGCAGCAGCGGATAGAAGGTGATCGAGGCGCCGAGCCTGCCGCGCAGTTGCGACAAAGGTGATGCCGGAAGCGCAAACGCGAAGAAGATCGCGGTGCCTACGCCGGTCATCAGGGTCGCCCAGAGCACGTCATCGCCGAGCACATAGAACCAGACGCACCAGCTCAGCAGCAGCAGATAGGCAAAATGCTTGGCCGGATCGGTCTTGGTCCAGACGGTGAGCGCGGCCAGAACGACCGCTGCTGCCGGTGGCCAGTAGGAGGCCAGTTCATGCCAGCGGAAATCATAGTCGAATCGATCGATGATCGTCCAGAACACGACGAAGGACAGAATGCCGGCCATCACGGTCAGCGCGCCTGAGCGGAAAAATGCCGCAGAGACGGCGGTGACGACGAACCACAACAGCATGGCGGAGAATGTGTCACCCGACAGATGATAGAGTTGGCCGATCAGGGAAATCGCGCCGCCGAAACTGGCGGCTCCCAGCACAAGGCACGCAGCCGCCAGCCGGTCCGCATCCCGCGACCGGGCAAACAGCGCCGCCAGATGGAAGACCCAGATCAGCGCGACAATGCCGATGACCTTGGTCAGGCGCGGGATCGCCTGCCAATTCGACGCGACCAGCAACAGCACCGAGGCGGCAACCAACACCGCCGCCAGCATGACCAGCACGGTGCCGACGCTGAAGGCCGAGCGCCTCGAATCGACATCGGCGAGCAGGCGCCCGGCGGTCGTCTCGTCGATCAGCCCCTTGCGGGTCCATTCCTGCAAGTCCCGTTTCAAATGACCGCGATACATGCGTCCCCCGCAATCGATCCCATTGCCGATCCCATTGCCTCGCCAAAGGCAAAATTACAGGATTTGCCCGAAGTCTGGAACGGTCGGAAGAGAAACTCAATCGAAGATCGGCGGCCCACGATAAAAAGGCAAAATCCCCTCAAATAGTTAGGGGCATCCGGCGGTTTATGCGCAGCACATAATCCATGCGAATTGCGCATGGCTTCCATGACGATATTGCACTGCACAAGATGCCGACTCAGGCGTATATTCATAGCCAACAAAGGGCAGTTGAAATCACGTTTCACCAGCCCCGAGTGACCGGAAACGGTCATACCTGCTTCGGCCCCGCATTATCCTCCTCCCGATGCGGGATCGAATGACCAGCGACACTCCTCCTCCCAGTCGTTGGTCTGTCAAAATGACGCTCACCGGATCCTCCCCCGGTGAGCGTTATTCGTTTTGGCCAAGCCGTTTCCCCAGCATGCCGCCAGACATTTCCGCACCAGCCGGTGCTGCCCCAATGCGCATCTGCGCCCGCGCAGCCATGCCCGCTAATGCGGCAATGCAAACTGAGAGGCAATAGCCTCAAAAAGCATCAGTTTACAGTCGATTAACCGTGTTGTTATGCGATTTACGCATGGGTGGTGTGAGGCTTTATGTCTTCAATCGTTTCGCAATGCAGCATATATTCCAGTCATCGAATTTGAACACGGCGCCGACAGTTGCGCCCAACCCATGAGGCAAGGCCATGAACATCGCTCGCTCGCTCAACAACTGGCGCAAGTATCGTCAGACCATCACCGAACTCGGCCGCATGTCGGACCGCGAACTGCGTGACCTCGGCATTGGCCGCGAAGACATCCGTCGCGTCGCCCGCCACGCAGTCAACAGCTAATTCCGTCTCGGCGCCCAGGCGTCGGACAATTTGATCGATCTCAAGGCCTCCCGCTTGCGGGAGGCCTTTTGCGTTTCTGCCTCGCGCAATTTTCACAATGAAATCATGCGGCAAGATGGCCGGAACGCAGATGCCTAATTTCTGCGCTCTGCTGCTAATATCGTCATCATCATGCACAAACGCATAGCAGTCGCCTAGAATTTGCACTGCACAATCTTATTCTACGGGCGTATAAGAAGCTCAATCGCTGAGGCGGAAACGAACCGCCAGATCAGCAACCAAGATCCCACAAGGAAAACGACCATGAACCCGCTTCGCATTGCAAAAAACTGGATGAGCTATCGCCGCACTCTCGCTGAACTCGGCAACCTGTCGAACCAGACCCTCAGCGACATCGGCATCACCCGCTACGAAATCCGCAACATCGCTTCGCGCTCCTTCCGTTAATCGGAAGCCCGCCCTTGCGGCGACGGCATCAGGCGACGACTGTCAGACGGCACCTTGGGTGCCGTTTTTGATTCCAGGCCCTGTGCTGGCCTCTGCTCTGCATACCGCATTTGACCCATCCTGATTCGTGCGCGTTTTGCGTCCCGGATGTAGCGCAAAGCATGGACCTGCCGAGCCGCGCCATGATATGGAGCCGCTCATGACACACATCACCCTTTCCCCCATTCACATCATCGGCGGCGGCCTTGCCGGGTCGGAAGCCGCTTGGCAGGTTGCACAGGCCGGCGTTCCGGTCATTCTGCACGAAATGCGCGGCGTGCGCGGCACCGATGCCCACAAGACCGACAGCCTGGCCGAACTGGTCTGCTCCAATTCGTTCCGCTCCGACGATGCGACGGCCAATGCTGTCGGCGTCATCCATGCGGAGATGCGGCTTGCCGGATCGCTGATCATGGCCTGCGCCGATCGCCATCAGGTGCCGGCAGGCGGCGCGCTCGCCGTCGACCGCGACGGTTTTGCCGAAGCGGTGACCGCAGAGATCGACAAACATCCGCTGATTACCGTGGTGCGCGAGGAAGTCGCCGGCCTGCCGCCGGAAGACTGGGACCAGGCCATCATCGCCACCGGTCCGCTCACCTCTCCCGATCTCGCCGAGGCCATCCGCGCCAAGACCGGCGAGGATGCACTTGCCTTCTTTGACGCCATTGCACCGATCGTGCATCGCGACAGCATCAACATGGACATCTGCTGGTACCAGTCACGCTACGACAAGGTGGGACCAGGCGGCACGGGCAAGGACTATATCAACTGCCCGATGGACGAAGCCCAGTACAACGCCTTTCTCGACGCGCTGATCGCCGGCGACGCGGTCGGCTTCAAGGAATGGGAAGGCACACCCTATTTCGACGGTTGCCTGCCGATCGAGGTCATGGCCGAGCGCGGTCGTGAAACCCTTAGGCACGGTCCGATGAAGCCGATGGGCCTGACAAACGCGCATAATCCGACCGTCAAGGCCTATGCCGTCGTGCAGTTGCGCCAGGACAACGCGCTCGGCACGCTCTACAACATGGTCGGCTTCCAGACGAAATTGAAATACGGCGCCCAGGCTGAAATCTTCCGGATGATTCCGGGTCTGGAAAATGCGGAATTTGCACGCCTCGGCGGCCTGCATCGCAATACCTATATCCACTCCCCGACATTGCTCGACCCGACGCTGCAGCTGAAGGGTCGCACGGGCCTGCGCTTTGCCGGTCAGATCACCGGCTGCGAAGGCTATGTCGAGAGTGCATCGATCGGCCTGCTGGCCGGACGTTTCGCTGCGGCGGAACGCAAGGGCGAAGAGATCAGCCTGCCGCCAGCAACCACTGCGCTCGGTTCCCTGCTTAACCACATCACCGGCGGTCATCTCGTCTCGCATGATGAGCCGGGCAAACGGTCATTTCAGCCGATGAACATCAATTTCGGCCTGTTTCCCGAGCTGGAACCCGGCTCAATCGTCAAGCCGGAAGGCGTCAAGCGCTTCCGTGGCAAGGACAAGACAGTGATGAAGCGGCAGCTTGTGGCCCAACGCGCGCTTGCCGACTGCAAGGCATGGCTCGGCCTCGCTTAGTCGCAAAAGTCCGAATCGCGCTGCTGCCGATCAAGTGGTCGGCAGCCCCTTTGGAGCCGGATCGAGATCAGCCGGCCCGACATAGTTGCCAAGAAGCCAGAGTGACACTTCTGCCGCGTCGGCCGCCGAAGCGAAGGTGAACTCGCCATTGTGGGATGGCGAATCGAGAAACTCGACCGCAAAGCCCTTGCCATTGGCCAGGTTGCGGACCCGCACGGTACCCGGCTCGATCAGATGGCAGGCATAGTGGTTGCGCAAGGTGCGCATGATACCGGCCTTGTTGTCGTGCAGGCGGACAAAGACGGCCTTGGCATCTGCCGTTGCGTGAAGGCTGCGAATGGCTTCCTGCGGGAAGGCGCGGCCAAATTCGAGGATCGCCAGACCGGTGTCCTGCAATCCATCCTCTTCCTTATGTCTTGCCATGCGGGTGGAATAGAATGCGAGAGCAACGACTATTCCCAACAGGACCGCCCAAGTTACCACGCTCACCTTAAATCTCCCGCCGAGGCAATTGCATCATCATCAGTGATCTAGCAGCCGAGCCTTGCGTGAGCGTGACGCCGGCCGGCCGCATCCGTCCACGAGACAGTTCACCGGAAGGTCAGGTCAGATCCGCCCGGAGACCAGCGTCGCCATCATGCGCAACTGTCGGCGCCATTGCGGCGGACGGATGTCGTGGTCGAGGATTGCAGCCCCCTTGCCGCGCGCGGACAACAAGACCTTCTGCGCCAGTGTCATCGGCAGATAGGCCGGCAGAATGGAGCGAGCCGGGCGGCCGGAACGCCGGGCCTTTTCCAGATGATCGAGACCCAGACCGGCAAAGGCTTCGATCGCCGCCGACAGCCGCACCCTGTCAGAACCCTTGAGCAGGTCTGGACCGTCCAGGCCAACGGCGCGCAAAATTTCCAGCGGCAGATAGATCTGTCCGCGCGACCGATGGATCGGCAGCAGCAAGAGGCAACCGGCAACCGCCTGGGCGACACCCGCATGGCCGGCGGTTTCCGCGGAGGATGCCGCAGCAGCGGGATCGAGAACCAGGCTTGCCAGCTGGATCAGGGCGGCAGCCGTCTCACCGGCATAGCCCTCGAACATGCTGACCGTTTCCATCGGGTCGTCATAGAGGTCGAAGATACGGGCATCGGCCATGGCAGCCAGCGGCCCGAACGGCAGGTGGTAGGTCTGCATGGCCTGCAGCAGTTCGGCTGCCACCGGATTGGCATCCGAAGCACCATGGGCAATACCCTGCAGCAGATCGCGCCAGTATTGCAGCCGCACCTCGCCGGGAAGCGGTTCGCGAACGAGATCACGGACCCGCGCCAGTTCGGCATTGTAGGCATAAAGCGCCGCAACGCCGGCACGGCGGTCGACTGGCGTCAGAATAGCGGCAAGATAACGGTCTCGATCGTAGTCGCGCAATGCTGCAAGGCACAGCGCCTCGTTGGCCGGTTTCGTCTCGCTCAAGGCGCACCTATTTCGGTTCAGACCGCAACCAGCGCGGCGGCAACCGGACGCTGCTCGGCCAGCATGATATTGTATGTGCGGACCGCGGCTCCGGTTCCCATCGGATCCGTGGCAATGCCGCGCTGCTTGAGGGCGGCCCGGACATCCGGATCCACCAGGCGCATCTGCTTGCCGGTGCCCAGCAAGAGAAACTCGATGCCGCTCTCTGCCAACACGCGCTCGAAAACGGCAAGCGTCAGTTCGTCGCCTTCATTGACATCCCAGCCATAGACGCCGGACGGCAGCAACAGAAGCGAGCCGCGATGCGACATGTCGGCAAATCGAAACCCGCCATTGCCATAGGCATCAATCGGCGCCCGGCCGGGGAAATGAGCCTCGCGGATGACGATGCCCTTGTCTCCGAAGCCGAACGCCATTCGATCAGGCTCCTGCCTTGGCGGCTGTCTTCGTAGCCTTGTCGCCCTTGTCGTCGTCCTGCTGGAAGCTTTCGGGGCGAAGCCGGAATGCGATCAACACCGGTGCAGCGATGTAGATCGACGAGAAGGTGCCGATCAATACGCCGAACAGCATGGCCAGGGTGAAGGACGAGATGACCTCGCCGCCGAACATGTAAAGCGCAAGCAGGGCAAGCAGCGTTGTCGAACCGGTCAAAACGGTACGCGACAGCGTCTGATTGATCGAGATATCGATCAACACATTGAGCGGCATCTTCTTGTAGCGCCGCAGGTTCTCGCGCATTCGGTCATAAACGACGACCGTGTCATTGAGCGAGTAGCCGATGATCGTCAGGATCGCGGCGATACTGGTCAGGTTGAATTCCAGTCCGAGGAAGACAAACAGGCCGATCGTCAGGATCACGTCATGCATGGTCGCGATGATCGCGCCGACGGCAAACTGCCATTCGAAGCGGAACCAGATGTAGATCAGGATGAAGAGCAGCGACACGGCCACGCCGAGCGTCGCAGTGAAGGTCAAGTCACTCGAAACAGATGGACCGACAACTTCCACACGGCGGAATTCATACTGTTCCTCGAGTTCGCCGCGCACCTTGGCTATGGCGGACTGCTCCGCGTTTTCGCCACCTTCCTGCGCCTGCAGGCGGATCAGCACGCTCGCATCGCCGCCGAAGCCCTGCGCCTGGATTTCGCCCAGATTGAGCTGGCTCAGTCGCTCGCGGATATCGGAGATATCGGCATTGCCGTTGCGGGCCTGCGCCTCGATGATCGAGCCGCCCTTGAAGTCGATGCCAAGGTTCATGCCAAGCGTTGCAAAGCCAGCGAGCGATATGAAGGCCAGCGTCCCGGCCAACGCAAACGTGTAGTTGCGAACAGCCATGAAGCGAATGTTCTGGGCGTCGAAGATACCGGTGCGTACGCCCTTCGGGATATGCTTCGGACGCTTCCAGCGGAACCACATGGCCATCAGCCACTGGGTCATGGTGAAGGCGGTAAAGACGGTGGTCACGATACCGACCGCAAGCGTCACGGCAAAGCCGCGCACCGGACCGGATCCGAGGAAGAACAGAACGACGGCCGCAATCAACGTCGTCAGGTTGGCATCGACGATGGTGGCAAAGGCCTTGGTGAAACCGGTGTCGATCGCCTGGTGCAAGGGCCGGCCGGCCTTCGCCTCTTCGCGGATACGTTCATAGACCAGAACGTTGGAATCGACCGCCATGCCCATGGTGAGCACGATACCAGCAATACCTGGCAGGGTCAGCGTCGAACCGATCAGGCTCAACACCGCCAGGATCATGGCAACGTTGGCGGCAAGCGCGATGTTCGCCATGACGCCCCAGGAACCGTAAAAGGCGATCATAAAGAACACGACGAAGAGTGCACCGATGCCACTGGCGACGACACCGGCGTTGATCGAATCCGCGCCAAGGCCCGGACCGACGGTACGCTCTTCGACCACCGTGAGGGTCGCCGGAAGCGCGCCGGCGCGCAGCAGCACGGCGAGATCGTTTGCGCCTTCAACGGTAAAATTGCCTGAGATCTGGCCGGATCCGCCGAGGATCGGCTCGCGAATGACCGGAGCCGAAATCACCTGCTGGTCAAGCACGATGGCGAAGGGCCGACCGACGTTCTGCTGCGTTGCCTGAGCAAAACGCTGGGCGCCGCGGCTGTCGAACCGGAAGCTGACAACGGGTTCGTTGCTGCGCTGGTCGAAGGACGCCTGGGAATCGACGAGATTTTCGCCGGAGACCAGCGCACGCTTCTCGATCAGGTAGGGAACGGCCGGATCGTCGGTCGAATAGAGGATTTCAGACGACGGAGGCGGACGATTGTTCATCGCCTCGGTCACCGGCATCGAGGTGTCGACCATGTGGAAGGACAGCTTGGCCGTCTGGTTGAGCAGTGATTTCAGGCGCTGTGGATCGGTCAGACCCGGAACCTGGACGATGATTCGATCGGCGCCCTGGCGCTGGATAAGGGGTTCGGTCGTGCCAAGTTCATCGACGCGGCGGCGAACCACCTCCATCGACTGGGTCAACGCCGACGACACACGGTAGTCGATGCCGGCATCCGTGAGGTTCAACCGCAGAAGGCCGCCTTCCTGTTGTTCAAGCGTGACTTCCGCAATCGATCCGCCCGTCAGGCCGCCGGCGCTCACCGGATCGGTCAATGTGCGCAGCGCCTCGACGGCTGCCTCGACCTTGTCAGCATCGGTGATGCGGACCTGGACCTGCTGGCCGACGCCGGACAGGCCGGTGTAGCGAATGCTTGCATCGCGCAATTGCGCGCGGATATCGCCAACAACGGTTTCCAGCCGCTCCTTGACGATATCCGCACGCTCAAGCTTGAGCATGATGTGCGATCCGCCCTGAAGATCGAGGCCAAGCGTTACCTTGTTGGTCGGGAACCAGGATGGGAAAGCCGACAATTCTTCATCGCTGAAGGCGTTGGGCAAAGCCAACAGGACGCTGACCAGGACGGTCAACCAGATAAACACTGTCTTCCAGCGAGAAACGTATAACATGGCACTCTCAGAAATGAGGCGTCGAACAAAACGCAAAGGCCGGCGCGAGGCCGGCCTGGCGATGATTAGGAGGCAGCGTCCGTCTTGACGGGCTCGCCCTTGACGCGGACTTCGGCAATATAGGTGCGCATGGCACGAACCTTGACGCCGTCGGCGATTTCAACTTCGAGTTCGTTGTCGTCGACCACCTTGGTGACCTTACCGACGAGGCCGCCGCCGAGAACAACCTGGTCGCCGCGACGAATTGCGGACAGCGATTCCTGGCGCTTCTTCAACTGGGCGCGCTGCGGGCGAATCAGGAAGAAATACCAGACCACCATCAACGGTGCGAACAGCAGCAGCATTTCGAACCCGGAACCCATCGCGCTCGGAGCTGCGGTCGTTCCCTGGGCAAAGGCCTGCGTGATAAACATGAAAAACTCCTATGAAGACAAGCGGCAGGCTTCACGGCCCCCGCGTTCAGGTCGCCGGAATATAGTGACCAAGCCTGCGAATGCAACAAAAACAGCGTGCCTGCGTACCATTTTCCCGGCTCTTACCCTTTCAGTGGAAAATTCGCCATGATACCCGGCGGACAAGGGGCCTTCGAGGCCCGATGAATGCAGATCGCAAGGAGGTTGCCATGAGTGATGACACGACGCTGGCTCTGCTGGGTGAAGTCAAACGGCTGGCCGACGCCATCGAGCGGCTGGCCGGACCACCCCCGGTGGTCAACGATTGGAGCGCCGCCGACTGTTTTGTCTGGAACGCGGCGCGTCATCATCTTCAGCCTGTCGTGCGGCCCAACCGCGTCGAACTGCAGTTGATCCGCGGCGTCGATCATGTGCGCGACATCCTGCAGGACAACACGTTGCGCTTTGCCGAAGGATTTCCGGCCAACAATGTCCTGCTCTGGGGAGCCCGCGGCATGGGCAAGTCATCGCTGGTCAAGGCCGTGCATGCCGATATCCGCAAGACGACCGGCGTTTCGCTGAAGCTGGTCGAGGTCCATCGCGAGGATATTTCCAGCCTGCCGGGCCTTCTGGATATTCTCAAGATCGCCGAGCACCGGATCATCGTTTTCTGCGACGACCTGTCGTTCGACCATGACGATACCGCCTACAAGTCGCTGAAGGCGGCCCTCGACGGCGGCATCGAGGGACGGCCGGACAATGTGTTGTTTTACGCAACCTCGAACCGTCGCCATCTCTTGCCGCGCCATATGATGGAAAACGAGCAGTCGACGGCGATCAATCCTTCCGAAGCCGTCGAGGAAAAAGTCTCTCTGTCTGATCGCTTCGGCCTTTGGCTCGGCTTCCACAAATGCAGCCAGGACGATTATCTGACGATGATTGATGGCTATGCCGATCATTTCAAACTGCCGCTCGACAAGACGCAACTGCATCACGAGGCGCTGGAATGGGCGACAACGCGCGGCGGCCGATCCGGCCGCGTTGCCTGGCAATATATCCAGGATCTCGCCGGACGGATGCGCATTTCAGTCGACCGTCCACAAGCCTGAACGAAAAAGGCCCGGGTTCCCCCGGGCCTTTCTCACTACCTGGTACGCAAAACCTATTCCAGGAAAGTCATTGGATTGACCGGCGATGCGTTCTTGCGCACTTCGAAATGCAGCATCGGCCGCTTGACGTTGCCGCTCATGCCGGACGTGGCGATCGTCTGACCGCGCTGCACCTTCTGGCCGCGCTGAACGTCCAGAGCATCGGCATGACCGTAGACGGTGACGGTACCGTCGTCGTGACGGACGAGGACAGTGTTGCCGAGTTCCTTCAGCCCGTTGCCGGCATAGATGACCACGCCATTTTCAGCCGCCTTGACCGGGGTACCCGTGGGAACCGAGATCGAGATGCCGTCGCTGCGCTTGCCATCGACATTGGCGCCGAAACCGGCAATCACCGCACCGCGTGCCGGCCAGCGATACTTGCCGATGCCGGTTGCTTCCGGTGCTGCCGATTCGGTATCGACGGAGGCGACTTCGCTGACCGACTTGGTCGCGGTCGGCGCCTTGTAACCGGCAGGCTGGTTGCCGGCGGTTGATGCCGCAGGCACGGATGCCGTCTTGACCAGGTCGCTTGCCGGAGCCGCCTTGGCGACGCCAGCGCCGTTTGCCGGAATCCTCAGTGTCTGGCCGATACGAATATTGGCGGTGGTCAGGCCGTTCGCCTTTTTCAACTGTTCAACCGGCGTGCCTGTCGCCTTGGCAATACGGGCCAGTGAATCGCCCGGCTTCACCACATAGCTGCCGGGTGCATCGCCCTCGCCCGCGCCGGAGAGTGCCTTGCCATTGGCGCTGGCGGACGCCGTCTGCTGCTTTTCGCGCGAATTGAGCGAGGTCGGCAGAACCGCCACGTTCTGCTGCTGGTCGGGCAGGATCGGCTTCTTGCCGTCGAGCGGAACAGCCGACGAATCCGAGGCCGCGCGGGCTGCATTCGCACCGCCGCCGAAGGTCGGAATGATGACCATCTGGCCGCTTGCGACATCGCTGGACTTCGACAGGCCGTTGACCCGGAGGATTTCCTTCTGCGGCACGCCGTAGCGATCCGAAAGCGTGGCGATGGTTTCACCCGGCTTCAAGGTCACACGCGCACCGTTGGTCGCGCTCCAGCCAGCGGTCCTTGGCGTGGTGCCGGTCGTCGCCGGTTCAGCCAGGTTCCTTGCGGGAGCAGCCAGCGCCACGGTCTCATTGCCGTTCTGCGCCGGTGCGCTCGGGAAGGGCTGGGCCAGAGCTTCGGCACGGGCGGTGTTGCGATCGGTTCCGCCAGACGATGCGGCGCCGATCGGTGCCGCAAGTTCGGTGCGCTGGACGGCGACCGGCGTGCTGGCGGCGCGTGCCGAGGCGGGCTGATAGGTGCTGGCGGCGGGCATGGGCTGCGCCATCGCCTGCTGCTGGGTATTGTAGTTGTAATTGGGCTGCGAGGCGACAGAGCCGCTGCCAATATTCTCGGCCGGCATGGGAGCCTGACCGTTCATTCCGGCCTGCTGACGCGGGATCGATGCCGTGGTGATATTGTCCGTGGAAAACAGCGAGCTGAAACGGGTCGCATCGGAACTGCACCCGGCCGCGGTACTGGCCAGAAGAATGGCACCGCAGAGACGGGCGAAGGGCAATCCGGCTTTCGGCGATACACTTTTACGCATGACTCGACCCACATATGACGCAACGAACTATGGGGTTTATTAAAGCGCGTTAGTGTTACCGGCCGGTTAACCGCTCGGAATCGTTGTGAACTATTTCGACATTACGCATGTAATCACTTGACCATCGGCAGGCCGGCAACACCGTGCCGCCATCCGAAACCCTCTGCCAGACAAGCGATGCGGCCAGGCAGCAGACTTCCGGCTTGCGTCAGATATGCAGGGCGATTTTCGGCTGCATCGGCAGGAAAGGCACTTCGAAGAGGTCTTCCCGCTCGAAACGACTGCCGGTCTTGGTCAGCCGAACCATGATGCAGCGCTCTGCATCGACCATGATCGGCACCAGCAACATGCCGCCCGAGACCAGCTGTTCGGCAAAAAAACGCGGCATGGAAGGATAGGCGGAGGTTGCGAAGATGCGGTCGAACGTGCCCTCGCCGGGCAGACCGTTGCTGCCGTCCACCTGACGCAGGATGACATTGCGCAAACCGAGGCTGTCGAGCCGGCGCTGCGCATTGCCGACCAGGGTGCGGTAGCGTTCGATCGAAATGACGCGTTCGGCCAGACGCGCCAGCACGGCGGTGACAAATCCGCTGCCGGTTCCGATTTCCAGCACCCGCTGGCCCGGCTTGACCTGCAGCAGCGACAGCAGGCGCACGGCCAGATCCGCCCCTTCCATGAACTGCCCACATTCGATCGGGATCGATCGGCTGGAATAGGCATTCTCGGTATATTCCGGAGCGACGAATTGCGAGCGTGGCGTCTGCTCGACGGCGGTCAGCAGGTCGATATTGCTCAAGCCTTCGGCCCGCAAACGCAGAACCAGCGCGGCAAAACCTTCCTTCTCGAGCAGAGCTGACTTCACACGCCGCTCCCGAAGCCGAGGGCTGCCGCCACGCGGTCCTGAACCGCGTAGTCGGTCATATCGAGTTTGAGCGGCGTCACGGAAATCTTTTTTTCCCGCATCGCCTGCAGATCCGTGCCGGCGCGGAAATCACCCTTGCGATCGCCGAACTGCAGCCAGAAATAGGGAACGCCGCGATTGTCGTTTCGCTCTTCGACGCTGAGGCCGAAATCAAGCTTGCCCTGCCCCGTCACCTCGACACCGGCAACCTCCTGCGGCAAGGCGCACGGGAAGTTCAGGTTGAGAAAGGTCCCAGGCGGCAGATCGACGGTGGACAGCTTGCGGATCAGATCAGGCGCATGGGTTTCGGCCACATCCCACGGAACTGGCGTGCGGGCGACGTAGTCATAAACCTGGGAGAGCGCGAAAGATCGTACGCCATGCACCGTACCCTCGATCGCGCCGGCCACCGTACCCGAATAGGTCACGTCATCGGCGATATTACCGCCGGCATTGACACCCGACAACACGAGATCCGGCTTGCGATCGAGTACCTTGCGGATCGCCATGATCACGCAGTCGGTCGGCGTGCCGCGCAGGGCAAAGCGCTTTTCGCCAACTTCGCGCAAGCGCAGCGGCTCCGACAGGGTCAGCGAATGGGCAAGGCCACTCTGATCCGTCTCGGGCGCTACGATCCAGACGTCGTCGGAGAGCGTGCGGGCGATCCGCTCGAGAACGGCCAGACCCTCGGCATGGATCCCATCGTCGTTGGTCAGCAGAATACGCATCGCCCGTTCCCTCTTTCGGCTCAACTGGCCGGCTCAGTTGGCCTTTTCGATTTTCGTCAGACCGCCCATGTAGGGCAGCAGCACGTCGGGAATAGTGATCGAGCCATCCTCGTTGAGATAGTTCTCCATGACCGCGATCAGGCAGCGACCGACTGCCGTGCCCGAGCCGTTCAGCGTGTGCACGAAGGTGGTACCCTTGCCGTCCTTGCCGCGATAGCGTGCATTCATGCGCCGCGCCTGGAAATCACCGCAGACCGAGCAGGACGAGATTTCGCGATAGGTGTTCTGCCCCGGCAGCCAGACTTCGAGGTCATAGGTCTTGCGCGAACCAAAGCCCATGTCGCCGGTGCACAGCGTCAGCGTGCGGAAATGCAGACCGAGGCGCTTCAACACCTCTTCGGCGCAGGCCGTCATGCGCTCGTGCTCGGCAATCGAACTCTCCGCATCGGTGATCGAGACGAGTTCGCATTTCCAGAACTGGTGCTGGCGCAGCATGCCGCGCGTGTCGCGACCGGCCGAGCCTGCTTCCGAGCGGAAGGACGGCGTGAGTGCCGTGAAACGCAGCGGCAGCTTTTCCTGATCGAGAATTTCCCCGGCGACGAGATTGGTCAGCGTCACTTCGGCTGTCGGAATCAGGTAGCGACCATCGGTGGTCTTGAACAGGTCTTCCTCGAATTTCGGCAGATTGCCGGTACCGTAGAGCGTTTCGGCGCGCACCATCAGCGGCGACGACACCTCCGTATAGCCATGTTCGCTGGTGTGCAGGTCGATCATGAACTGGCCGAGAGCCCGTTCCAGCCTGGCCAAAGGCCCGGTCAGCACGGTGAAGCGCGAGCCCGACAGCTTGGTGGCACGTTCAAAATCCATAAAGCCGAGCGCTTCGCCGATCTCGTAGTGCTCCTTCGCCGGATGGTTCCAACCCGGCTTCTGGCCGGTCATGCGGGTAACGACGTTGTCGTTTTCGTCCTTGCCGACTGGCACGTCATCGTGCGGAATGTTGGGAATGCGCGACAGGGCGTCCGAAAGCTCGGCGTTCAACCGGCGCTCATCCTCTTCGGCTGCCGGCATCGTATCCTTCAGATGCGCCACCTCGGCCTTCAGCCTGTCGGCCAGCGCCATGTCCTTCTGGCCCATCGCGGCCCCGATCTCCTTGGAGGCGGCGTTGCGGCGCGACTGCATGTCCTGCAGCGACTGCACGACGGAGCGGCGCTTTTCATCCAGGGCGATCAGGCTGGCGGACAGCGGCTCGGCGCCGCGCTTGGCCAGCGCAGCATCGAGAGCCTCGGGATTGTCACGGATCCACTTGATATCGAGCATTGTCGTTCCAGGTCTTGATTTGGACCGGGATCGGATCTGGCCGGCGGCCTGGTCCGGCCCCATGTCGGCATGGGTTAAACCGGCGGCGGGAATGGCGGAGACCCGCCTATTCCGTCTCGTTCAAGGCAGCCTCGACAGCGGTGGTCTTGGCCCGATTGCGCTCGACGATTCGCGCCGCATAGATGGAAATCTCGTAGAGAAGGATCGTTGGCAGCGCAAGACCGATCTGGGAAAGCGGGTCCGGCGGCGTCAGAACCGCAGCGACCACGAAGGCAATCACGATGAAATACTTGCGCTTCTCCGCAAGCCACTGGCTTTCGATGATGCCGACCCGCGCCAGGAGCGTGGTTACCACCGGTAACTGGAAAACCAGGCCGAAGGAAAAGACCAGCGTCATGATCAGGCTGAGATATTCGGAAACCTTCGGCATCAGCGAAATGGCCACTTCGCCCTCGCCCGGTGCCTGCTGCATGGCGAGGAAGAACCACATCACCATCGGGGTGAAGAAGAAATAGACCAGCGAGGCTCCCAGAAGAAACAGCAAGGGAGAGGCAACGAGGAACGGCAGGAACGCCTGGCGTTCGTTCTTGTAGAGGCCGGGGGCGACAAACTTGTAGACCTGCGATGCGATCACCGGGAAAGCGATGACCATGGCGCCAAAGGCCGCGACCTTGACCTGGGTGAAGAAGAATTCCTGCGGCGCCGTGTAGATCAGCTCTGCCTTGGAAAGATCGAGGCCCGCCCAGAGAACAGCCCATTTATAGGGAATGACCAGCAGGTTGAAGAGCTGCTTTGCGAAGAAGAAACAGACGATGAAGGCCAGGAAGAACGCACCGATCGCCCAGATGAGCCTTGAGCGCAACTCGATCAGGTGTTCGATCAACGGCTGCGGCTTGTCTTCGATTTCGCCGCTCATGCACGGTCCTCACTCTTGGTCTTGCGGGGCTTGCGCGGGGCGGCAGGCGCTGCAACCGTTCCGGCTTGCGTAACGGCAGCGACGGGTTCCGCCGTCTTCGGTCCGGCCAACTCCGAACCGCCACTCTTCGGGGCGGCGACCTTGGGTTCAGCCACCTTGCCCGCGGTCTTCGCCGCCGGCTTTGCCTTGGGAGACTTGACTGCCGTTGCGGAAGTTGCAGGTGCCGTCGTCGTTGATGCGGTCTTGCGGCTCGCCGTCTTCTTGACCGGCTGATCAATGCCCGCCGGGGATGAGGTGGCAGGCGCTGCGGCGGCCGGTGGCGTCGACGCGGCAAGATCGGCAGGCGGCGCGGTCGGCGCGATCAGGTCCGGCAGGATCGAATGTTCGACGACCGGCGCGCTGGCCACGTCGCTGGCGGCTGCAGGGTGGCTTACGGCTGCCGGCTTCTCGGAGACAGAAGGCGTATCCACCCGGCTCGCCTTCTGCAGGTCGGACTTGATGTCCTGGCCCATCTGGCGCAGCGGATTGATCGCGTCGCGCAAGGAATTGGTCGGATTGAGCGAGCGGAGATCATCGACCGATTTCTTCAGATCGTCGAGTTCCGCCTCTCGCAGGGCTTCGTCGAACTGGGAGCGGAATTCGCCCGCCGTCTGGCGAAGACGCTTCGTCATCTTGCCGAATGCGCGGATCATCGGCGGCAGGTCCTTCGGACCGACCACCACGATCAGGACTACCGCGATGACGAGCAGCTCGGTCCAGCCAATATCCAGCATTCAACGGCTCCTGATGCCATAGTCCGGCGACGCGACGATATAGCGCCATTCAATCCCGCATCCATGCGACATGAGGTCCCGGCGGCATGGGCCGCCGGAACCGGATACGGGATAAGGGGTGTTACTTGGTCTCGTCGGCCTTGTGGTCGACAGTCTTCGCGGTGGTCGCACCGGGCGTGGTCGAAGTCGAGGATGCCGTATCCTGCTCGTCCTCGTCGCTGATGCCCTTCTTGAAGCTCTTGATGCCCTTCGCAACGTCGCCCATGAGTTCCGGAATCTTGCCACGACCGAACAGCAGAAGGACAATCGCCAGGACGATGATCCAGTGCCACAAGCTGAAAGAACCCATTACCTGCCACTCCTTAGATTTGCGTTTCCCCGATGTAGGGGGTTTCTATCGATTTTTCAAACACCAAAATGTCTCGGGGATCGACTGCGATACTCACATCCCTGATAGCTGGGGATAACAGATCGGCGCGGATGCGTGCCCTTACCGGACGCTCCGTGCCCGGTATGGCGAGGTCGAGAAGTTCAACCACGCCGAGGAAGCGACGGGCAAGGATACGGGCCGGGATCGAGCCGCCGCTTTCACGTACCGAAAGACCGGACAACCTGACGGCGATCGACACGTCGCTGCCCTCCACGAACCCGGCGGCAGAAGCAGCACCCAGCGGCGTCTCCACCCTGCCGCCCGCAACCGTTCCGGTAAATTCATTGATTTCCGAAAAGAAGGCTGCGGCAAACAGATCACGCGGTCGCCGATAGAGATCGTCGGAGGATCCGACCTGGACCAGTTGACCGTCGCGCAATAGCGCGATCCGGTCCGCCATGCGCATGGCTTCCTCGGCGTCATGGGTCACCACCACGGCGGTCGCCCTGCTCTCGCGCAGGATATCCAATGTATCGGCCCGAATTGTGTCCTTCAGACGCGAGTCGAGACCGGAAAAAGGCTCGTCCATCAACAGAACGCTCGGACGCGGCGCCAGAGCGCGGGCCAGCGCCACACGCTGCTGCTCGCCGCCCGACAGCGCATGCGGATATTTGTCGGCATAGTGCGACAGCCCTACCCGCTCGAGTGCCAGCATCGCCTCGGACACGGCATCCTTCGACGGCATGGCCGTCAGGCCAAAGCGGACATTGTCCAGAACGCTCATATGGGGAAACAGGGCGAAATCCTGAAACATCAAACCGATGCCACGCTTTTCCGGCGGCAGGAAGCCCGACGGACCAGCCACTTCGCTGTCATTGATCAACAGCCGGCCGCTGGTCTGCGCCTCGATGCCGGCGGCGATGCGCAGCAGCGTCGTCTTGCCCGATCCGGATGGTCCGAGCAGACACAGGACCTCGCCCGGCTCCGCCGTCAGCGTGACGCCGCGGATCGTGTCCTTGCCGTGATAGCGGTGGTGGATGTCCTCAAAGGTCAGGCGCGCGGCAAAGGTTACACCGGCCGTGCGCTGTCCGTCTCCATGCTGGCTTCTCGCTGGGGTCATTCCGTCGTCCGCGCGGCCTGCGGCCCGCAGGGTGCGCCGCCAGGACTGAGTTCCCACCGGGCATCCGGGGGACCTGCCGGTTACCATTCAAAAGCTGACCCTATTCCTCTGCTTCACCGCCCGGAGTCAAGAGGCCGAGTTCCTCGAGATCAAGCTGTGTGATCGGATCCTCCTCTTCGGTGAGGTCATCACCACCGAACGGAAGCGGAATATTGAAATTCGACGGGATGCGCCCGGACAGGAGACCGGCACCCTTGAGTTCCTCGAGCCCCGGCAGGTCTCGCAGCTCCTCCAGACCGAAATGATCGAGAAAATCACGCGTGGTGCCGAGCGTCACCGGCCGACCCGGCGATCGGCGACGGCCGCGAAACCGCACCCAGCCCGCCTCCATCAGAACGTCCAGCGTCCCCCTGGAGGTCTGGACGCCGCGGATATCCTCGATTTCCGCCCGCGTCACCGGCTGATGATAGGCGATGATCGACAGCACTTCCAAGGCCGCGCGCGACAGCTTCTTGACCTCTGTCTCTTCGTTGCGAATGGCAAAGGACAGGTCGGCTGCCGTGCGGAACGCCCAATAGTCGTCCACCTGAACCAGATTGACGCCGCGGCTGGCATAGTCGTCCTTCAGGCGATGGAGGATCTTGCCTGCGTCGATATCGCGCGGCAGTCGCTCGGCGATGAAATGGGTCGATACCGGTTCGGCGGAGGCAAACACCAGCGCTTCGGCGATACGCAGCGCCTCGCGCTCGTCGAAAGCCCGCTGCGGATCGGCGGTCTGCCTGCTACTCTCCGAATCCTGGTCATCGATGAAATCGCTCTGGTCACTGCCGCTCATGCACGCCTCATTCCACCGATTTCAGGGCTTGGGCCTTGGGTCCACTGCGCATGAAGATCGGCTGAAATGCGCCTTCCTGGCGGATCTCCAGCCGTCCTTCGCGCACCAGCTCCAGCGAGGCGGCAAACGAACTGGCTATAGCCGTCACGCGCTCTTCCTCGCTTGGCAGATAGCGCAGCAGATAGTGTTCCAGGGCCGTCCAGTCGTCGATCTCGCCGATCATGCGTGTCAGCATGCCGCGCGCATCGACGAGCGACCACACCTTGCGGCGCTCGATCGTCACCTGCGTAACGGCCTGACGCTGGCGCAGGGATGCGTAGGCTGTCAGAAGGTCATACAGCGTGGCCTCATAGGCACTCTCCGTCCGGCGCGGCACATGTTCCGGCGCGCCGCGGGCGAACACGTCACGTCCCAGCCGATTGCGGTTGATCAGGCGCGTGGCTGCATCACGCATCGCCTCCAGCCGCTTCAGCCGGAAGGCCAGAGTCGCGGCCATTTCTTCGCCCGAGGGTCCGTCGTCCTTGGCCTGCTGCGGGATCAGCAGCCGTGACTTCAGATAGGCGAGCCAGGCCGCCATAACGAGGTAGTCGGCCGCCAGTTCAAGGCGGATACGTCGGGCGCTTTCGACAAACTGCAGATATTGCTCGGCCAGCGCCAGCACGGAAATCCGCGACAGGTCGACCTTCTGATTACGCGCCAGAAACAGCAGCAGGTCGAGCGGTCCTTCGAAGCCCGCAACATCGATCAGAAGGGCAGGATCGGTAACAGCACGGTCCTCGGCATTGTCCTGCCATAGACTGTCCATCGGCATCGGCGCCGGGGTCTCGGCGTTCGACGGACGATTGACGATCGTCGGGAGGACCGGGCCGCGCACCATCAAGCAACCGCCAAAAGCGATGCGAACTCGTCGCGCAAGGCCTGCTCGTCGCTGTCATCCGGCAGTGTGAAGGCCGCCTCGACGGCATCGGCTCTTGCCCGCGCGGCACCCGACAGCTCGGACGCTGCAGCGGCAACCGCCTGCATTTCGTCCATATGGCCATGGCAATGCAGGATGACGTCGAGCACGCCAGCAATGCGTTCAGCCCGCTCGCCGATCGTACCCTTCAGGGCGTTCATCGAAATATCGTCCGACATCAGCAGCCCTTCAAACCCGATAGACCCGCGAATGATCTCGTCGGTGACGATCCGCGACGTCGATGCCGGATGCTCCGGATCGATATCGGAATATACCACATGGCAGCTCATGGCCATCAACTCGTTGCGCAACGCCTTGAATGGCAGGAAATCATGCGCTTCCAGGTCGGCACGCGGGACCGTGACCACCGGTAGATCATGATGGCTGTCGGCCATGCCGCGGCCATGGCCCGGAATATGTTTCATCACCGGCAGAACGCCACCGGCCTTCAGGCCATCGGCCGCCGCTTGCCCGATGGCGGCAACGATCTGCGGATCAGTCGCATAGGCGCGGTCGCCGATCACGTTGCTGGCACCCTCGACCGGTACATCAAGAACCGGCAGGCAATCGACATTGATGCCGAGACGGTAAAGGTCGAAAGCGTGAAGACGCGACAGCAGCCAGGCGGCGCGAAGGCCCTTTTCCGCATCGACACGGTACAATTCGCCGATCATGGCGCCGGACGGGTAGCGTGGCGCGATCGGATCGCGAATGCGCTGCACACGGCCGCCTTCCTGGTCGATCAGAACCGGCGCGTTGCGCCCGCCAACCGTCTCGCGCATTTCCGCGACAAGGTCCCGGATCTGTCCCGCCTCGCCAATATTGCGGCCGAACAGGATGAAGCCCCAGGGTTGCTCGTCGCGATAGAATGCCTTTTCATCCGCCGTCAGGCGTTGGCCGAGGCATCCGAGGATCATGGATTTTGATGGGGTGCGTGTCTGGTTCATGGCTGAATCATAGTTCTGGAGGGAGGAAAGCCGAAGCGGGGGATCGTGCGAGGACGGGCCTCATACACAGAAAAAGAGGCGGAACCTTCGGTCCCGCCCCCTGAATTATCCAATCGAAGCTGTCATGATCATTTCGAGACCAGGCAACTGCCGCCGGCCGCGCGATATTTTTCGCACAGCGCCACGGCTTCGGCCTTGCTGCCTGCGCCGACGCGAACCCGGTAGAACGTGCCCTTGCCAGGAATGTCGGCCTTGCGGATCTCGAACGGCTGACCACCGAGCACGCTGGCAAACTTGCCGGACAGGTTGCGGTAGCTCTTCTGCGCATCGGCTTCAGACGGCAGCGAAGCGATCTGGATGGCATAGCTTCCGGACGCTGCCGGAGCCGCCGGTGCCGTTGCAGCCGGTGGCGTCGGCGTGGCAGGTGCAACGGCTGCGGTTTCCGTCGGCGCGGTCTGCGTCTCGGTTGCGGCGGGAGCAGGTGCCGGGCGCACATTGCCCTGATCCGTCACGGTGCTGACGACATTGACGGGCTGCTGGGCCGGGCGGCTTGTCGGAATCGGTGCCTTGGGATCGGGCGTACCGGTCATTTCGGCTGCCGGCGTCTCGACAGGCGCGACAGCCGCCGTCTCAACCGGCGCAGAGGCAGTCGACGTTGCGACCGGCGGAACGACGCTGGTCTCGATCGGCTTGACGACATCCGTCGTGTTGGTGGACGGCTGGCTTGGTGCGGCCAGAACCGGGGTTGCCGGCTGCTGGCCGGCCTGCGGTGCGGCGGCACTCTGGGCCTGGGTCGCCACTTCCGGAACGTCCTGGGCAACCAGCGTGCCGTCCGGACGAACGATCATCGTGCGGACCTTGCGCGGCGTGATGGTACCGGGATCCTCGGCCGCAGCAGCGGTTTCCGCAGGCTGGCCATCCGGCAGCAGACGCGGATCTTCCGTCTCGCCGACCGGGGTGGCAATCGCGCCATCCTGGCCCTCGTTTTCCATCGGCAGGTTTTCCGGAATAAGGGTCCGCTGAACCACGTCCATCGGCTCTTCTTCAGACGAAATCAGGCTGGTCTGCTTGGGATCTTCAACCCCATTGCCGGCAACGCGGTCATAGACAGCCTTATCCTGGTTGGGCACGGATTTGCCACCCGGATTTTCCGGCACGATCTTCACCGGATCCTTGTCGGCTGCAATCACCTGCGGCTCGCCGCTCGTCAATGTGCCGACGGAGCCGGTGCCGAGCCATGCATAGAGGCCGCCGGCACCGAGCAGCAGGACTACCGCGGCGGTTCCCGCCATCAGATAGGGCTTGATCCGGCGGAACCCCTGGGCCTCTCCGGCAATGGTGATATGGCCGCGCGTTTCACGTTCAAAGGTCTGCGTCGAATTCAGCGAGGTGCGGAAGTCTTCCTCGAGAGCACGTTCGAAGGCCTCGAACTCATCCAGCGGCGGCTGTGCAGCCGCTGGCTTGACCGGTGTTTCCACGGCGACGCGACCGGCACTGGGCAGCGGGGTCGCGGGCGGCGGGCTGGCCACCGGTTCGTTGAACAACGTGGCCAGTTCGGAATCGATATCGAAATCGTAGTCGGCCTGAGGTGCTGCCTGTGGGCGCGCTTCAGCCATCGGCACTTCCGGCACGTCCATGCCGGAGAAGCTTTCGATCTGCTCGTCCTGCTCGGCTATCTCGGCTGGATCGAAGCCAACGCTGTCCTCGTATTCCGGCACTGCGCGGGCAGCCGGTTCAGCAGGCAACGGCTTGGCCGGGACAGGCTCAGACCGGACCGGTTCAAATCGCACAGGTTCAAATCGAACAGGCTCGGGCCGGACGGCATCGGACATGGCCGGCTGCGGCTGGTATTGCGGTTGCGACGGTACAGCCGGCGCGAAACTCACATCAGGCTGCGGCACGCTGCGCACAACTGGCGCACTCACTGTGACCGCAGGCGCCGATGGCTCGACCCTGGCCGACGTGACATTCACCGCCGACACGAAAGCCTGGGCGGATGCGATCGGTGCGACCTGGGCCGCTGCGACAGGCCCCTCGGCAACCGGCTCGATTTCCGACAGATCCAGGTCGAGCTCGTCCAACTGCAGGTCGAAGTCATGATCAGCGAAGGGATCGAACTCCTCGTCAGCGCCCAGCGGCGGACGCTGCAATGCCTGAGACGCTGCAACCGGCGCAATTTCTGCCGGCGCGGCAGCAGCCGGCGCCACTACCGGAGGCGCGACCGGTTCAATCTTGTCGACCGGGCCGCGAATCATGTCATCGGAAAAACTGAAGCCGAAATCCGGCTCGCCCTGACCAAGGCTACGGCCCGCAGCACCGGAAACCGGCACGGCATCATCAGACTGCTCGGAGAAATCGAAGGAAAAATCGCCGAGCTCAGGCACGACAACGTCTTCGGCCTCCACCGCAGGCTCGACCGCCACGGCAGACCAATCGAAAGCCGGTTTATCAAAGGAAACCTGAACGGTCGCCTGGCGCACGGATGCAGGCTCGACGACATCCGGGGCAACAACGGAGGAAACCGGAACCGAGACAGCCTGCGGAGCCGCGGCGGGCTGCAAGACCGGCTCCACGCGTGGCGCCGGCGCAAAATTGGCCAATGGAAGACGCAGGCGCGGCACTTTCTCGACACGCTGCGGCGCGGGCGGCGCCTCGACCTCGGCCACCGCCATCTCAAGCTCGTCAGCCAGATCCAGGGCAAACGATGGCTCGTCACGGGAGGCATCACCGGCCACACCGAAGGACACCTCCGGCTCGACATCAAGCGAGACACTCTCGAACGCGCCGTCATTGGCGAAATCCGGCTCGGCGCGTGGCGCCTCATAGGACTGCGGCGCAGGCTCGAAACGTGGCGCAACAGGCTCCGGCGCCTCGTAGAACCGGTCATCCTCGACCTGATGCGACGCAGGCGCCCCATAGACCGAGAACTCGCGGAGCAGTTCATCTTCGAGATTGAAATCGGACTCCGCCGACACCGGCACCTGCGGAAGCGACATAACCGGCTCCCGCTTCAACGGCTGGTCGAAACCGACAATGCGGGCAAGCTCCGCCAACGGATCATCATCCGCGAAGCTGTCGCTCTGCGATCGTATGCTGTTTGCGGCCTGCTTCTGTACCATTACCTATTTCCACTCATTCACGCGACAATACGCTTGCCAGTGCAATGCGGGGAAATGGTGACAATACTATCGCATTTCTAGCGGAGCTTCGGTGCCAGTAATGGCCAGTCCCGACTTCAACACGGAGGCGACAGCATGCACCAGCCCAAGCCTGGCGATGGTTAATTCTCTATGTTTATCGTTAACAAAGCGTAATTCGGGAGAATCCTTGCCCTTATTCCAATGAGCATGGAAGGAGCTTGCCAGATCATATAGGTAAAATGCAAGCCGATGCGGTTCCTGCGACTGTGCCGCTGCCTCCACAATTCTCGGGTATTCGGCCATTTTTCCAATCAATTGCAGCTCGGTCGGATCAGCGATACGTCCAGAGACGGCGGCAGGCAGATCGAGGCTGGCAATATCCAGATCCGGGAAGGCTTCCTTCGCCTGACGGAAGACCGACATGCAACGCGCGTGAGCGTATTGCACGTAGAATACCGGATTGTCCTTCGACTGTTCCGTCACCTTGGCAAAGTCGAAATCGAGCGGCTCGGAGCTCTTTCTGTAGAGCATCATGAAACGCACGGAATCGCGTCCGACTTCCTCGACCACTTCGCGTAGCGTGACAAAATCGCCCGAACGCTTGGACATCTTCACCGGCTCGCCGTCGCGGAACAGCTTGACCAGCTGGCACAACAACACGGTCAGCTTGCTCTTGCCTTCCGAGACCGCACGGTTGACCGCCTCCAGCCGCTTGACGTAACCGCCGTGGTCGGCGCCGAGCACATAGATCATCTCGGAGAAACCGCGGTCGAACTTGTCCTTCAAATAGGCAACGTCGGCGGCAAAATAAGTATAAGAGCCGTCCGACTTGACCAGCGGACGGTCGATATCGTCACCGACCTCGGTGGAGCGGAAAAGCGTCTGCTCACGGTCTTCCCAGTCTTCCGGCAACTGGCCCTTCGGCGGCGGCAGGGCGCCGCGATAGACGTGGCCCTTGAAGGTCAGGTCATTGATCGCGGTACGGATCCGGGCTGCACCATTGGCATGCAGCGAGCGCTCGGAGAAGAACACGTCGTGATGCACGTTGAGCTGGGCAAGATCGGCACGGATCATCGCCATCATCGCATCGATGGCGCGCTCCTTGACGATCGCCATCCAGTCCTCTTCCGGCATCTGGTGCAGCTTGACGCCAAACTCCGCGGCCAGCGCCTGGCCGACGGGCACGAGATAGTCGCCCGGATAGAGACCCGCCGGGATCTCGCCGATCTTTTCACCCAGCGCTTCGCGGTAGCGCAGGAATACCGACCGTGCCAGCACATCGATCTGCGCCCCGGCATCGTTGATGTAATATTCCTTGGTCACGTCATAGCCGGCAAAGGCGAGCAGGTTGGCCAACGCGTCACCGACCACGGCGCCACGGCAATGGCCGACATGCATCGGGCCGGTCGGATTGGCCGACACATACTCAACATTGACCTTGCGGTCCTGACCAAGTGTCGAGCGGCCGAAATCGGTGCCCTCGGCGATAATGGTCGCCAGCAGGCGCTGCCAGTACTCGGTCGACAGGCGAATATTGATGAAGCCCGGCCCCGCGACGCCAACCTCTGCGATATCCGGATCCTGCTTCAGCTTTTCACCGATGATGTCAGCCAGCGCACGCGGGTTCGTTCCAAGGCCCTTGGCGAGCACCATCGCGGCGTTGGTCGCCGCATCGCCATGGCTGGGATCACGCGGCGGCTCGACGACGATTCGGCTGAAATCGAGGCTTTCGCGCTTCTCGCGAATGCTGTCAATCTGCTCCAGCGCGGCCTTAATTCTGGTTTCGAAATCGGCGAATAGGTTCATGACTTCTACCTGCACACACGCCCGTTGCGGCTGTGTCTCTCAATGAAATTTGAGCGCTGCCTATCGCAATTCGGGAGTCTGGTCAAACAGCTCACGGTGAACGCGCACCGCATAGGTATCGGTCATGCCGGCCAGATAGTCGCCGACATGGCGGGCCTTGGCGCCGTCGTTGAGGCCGGAAATATGATTGACCCAGTAGTGGCTCTTCATCAGCGTCGGATCGGCCATGTACGCATTGAACAGATCGGTGACGATCTCGGCGGCCGCTGCACGAATGCGCATGATGTCCGGATGCCGGTAGATACGGCTGAACAGCAGCTTCTTGATCTGCTTGTCGGTCTCGGCCATGGCATCGGAGAAGGTAGCGATGGTCATCGACGCTGCCCGCACATCCTCGACGCTTTGCGGCTGCACCTTGCCCAGTCGGTCCTGCGCCACCCCGATCACGTCCTCGACCATGCGGGTGATCTGGCGCCGCATGATTTCGTGGGTAAAACGGTCATCGTCGAGATGCGGATAGCGATCGCGCACCTCCTTCATCAGGCCGGCCAGGAAGGGCACCTCCTCCAGCATGGCGAAGGTGAGGTAGCCGGAACGCAGGCCGTCGTCGATATCATGGGTATTGTAAGCAATATCGTCGGCAATCGCCGACACCTGCGCCTCAAGACCGGCATAGCTTGCCAGTTCCAGATCGTGGATCTCGCAATAGTCGAGGATCGGCTGCGGAACCGGTCCACGCGTGCCCTCGCCGCTTCTGGTCAACAGAGGGCCGTTGTGCTTGACGAGACCTTCCAGCGCTTCCCAGGTGAGGTTCAAGCCGTCGAAATCGGCGTAACGACGTTCCAGCTTGGTGACAATGCGCAGCGACTGCGCATTGTGGTCGAAACCACCATAGGGCTTCAGCACCTCGTGCAGGGCATCCTCGCCCGTATGGCCGAACGGCGTGTGGCCAAAATCGTGGACGAGCGCCACGCCTTCGGCAAGATCTTCGTCGAGCTTGAGCGCACGCGCCAGCGCTCGGCCGATCTGCGCCACCTCGATCGTATGGGTCAGCCGGGTTCGGTAGTGATCGCCATCGGGTCCGATGAAAACCTGGGTCTTGTGCTTCAGGCGGCGAAACGCCGTCGTGTGCACGATGCGGTCGCGGTCGCGCTGGAAATCCGAGCGCGTCAGGCTGCCGTCTTCGGGAAAGAGACGTCCACGGCTTTTCCACGGATTGCTCGCGTAAACCGCCCGGTCGCCAGACCCGAAACCCAGTGCAGATTTGTCAATCGTCATTCGCCTGCTGTCCGCTCCCCATTGACGCGCTACCTCAGCCTTCATACCTATAGCGGACGAAGCCGCAAGGCTGTTGGCCTCGATCAAGGTCTATCATGCAGCTCTAGCCGATGCGAAGCTTGCGGCATTTCGTGACATTTCCCGACAAGGGGCTGATCCTTGCCGATATTCCAGGTTTTCCACGGGCCTTGAACCCGTCAGGAGGCAACATGACGACGCAGAACGTGACACTTTCCCAAGCCGCCGCGAAACGAATCGCTGCGATTGTGGCCGCCGATACCGACAAGAACGCCTTGCGCGTCGCCGTCGAGGGCGGCGGCTGTTCCGGCTTCTCCTACAAATTCGACCTCGACAACCACCAGCAGGACGATGACATCGTGATTACCCGCGATGGCGCGACCGTGCTGATCGATCCGGTCTCGCTGATCTACATGGCCGGCTCCGAGATCGACTTCGTCGACAATCTTCTCGGCCAGTCCTTCCAGATCAAGAACCCGAATGCGGTTGCCAGCTGCGGCTGCGGCACCAGCTTCTCCGTGTGAGTGAATGATGAAAATAGCGACCTGGAACATCAACGGCGTCAAGGCACGCATCGAAAGCCTGTGCCAGTGGCTTCAGGACTCGCAACCCGACATCGTCTGCCTGCAGGAGATAAAGTCGGTGGACGAGGGTTTTCCGCGGCTTGAGATCGAAGCGCTCGGCTACCATGTCGAGACGCATGGCCAGAAGGGCTTCAACGGCGTGGCGCTCCTGTCAAAGATGAAGCCGGACGAGGTCAATCGCGGCCTGCCGGGCGACGACACGGATGAACAGGCCCGTTTCATCGAAGGCGTGTTTTCGGTCGCAGGCGGCGTACTGCGTATCTGCTCGCTCTATCTGCCGAACGGCAACCCGTCCGATGACCCGGTCAAATATCCCTACAAGCTGCGTTGGATGGCCCGGCTGGAGGCGTTTGCCCACGACCGCATGGCGCTTGAAGAACCGTTGATCCTGGCCGGCGACTACAATGTCATTCCGGAACCGTTCGACTGCCGCGATCCGAAGCAATGGGAAAATGATGCCCTCTTCCTGCCGCAGACCCGCGCGGCGTTCCGCCGTCTGGAAAATCTCGGGTTCATCGATGCAGTTCGCGCGACCACCGACGATGCCATGCTTTATTCCTTCTGGGACTATCAGGCCGGTGCCTGGCAGAAGAACAACGGGATCCGCATCGATCACCTGATGCTGTCGCCGGAAGCCTCCGACCGGTTGCGCTCGACATCGATCGAGAAACATGTCCGCGCCTGGGAAAAACCATCCGACCACGTTCCGGTGACGGGCATATTCGGCTTTTGACAGCTGAGGTCGGGCTTTCCCTCCGTTGACCTCTCCCTCCGCTCCTGCCGCCTCTGGCCTCCTTGCCCGACAGCCCCGGACAAGCCCTGCGCCCTAGTCTTGGGGCCAGGCTTTCCAGACGGGGTATCGGCTGCCGTTTTCGGCCGCGCCGATCTTTTCCCTGCGCAGGCTTTGCCGGGCAATAGAACGGGAGCGTTATATTCAAAATGGTTTCATCAATCAGTTCCGCAAACCAAACGATCACGCAGATCTTTCTGAAAGTGCAGAAAGAAACCCAGCAGGCCAGCGAAAGCGAAAGCGGCAGCAACGACGGCTACTACAGTTCGTCGCTTGCCAACCTGATGCGGACTTACGGTCAGGACGAGGACAGCACGGACGATACCTACAGCACCGGGCTTTTGCAGGCACTCAATGCCACCGAAAGCGAGGACGACGGGCTCTCCGCGCTGACAAAAACGTCGGATGACATCCAGACCGCCACGTTCATGGACAACCTGAAAGCAAAGCTGACGGAACTGTCACAGTCCGGAGACGGCGCGCTGAAAGCAAAAGAAATGCTGGCCGCGCTGGATGCCGGGACGCTGACGGTCACGGATGCTGAAAAAGGCAAGCAGACAACGGCTTGGGATAGCAGCACCGTCGATGGCGACAAGACCGCGACCGACGTCACTGCGCGCGACTGGTCGAGCTTCCTCCGGTCGGAGCTGAAACGGGAGAGCACGGGCGGCTACGAATTGACCGAAAGCGGTGCCCATGTCGACAAGACGACAGGCAACAGTGCCAGCTTCGTGCTTGTCGAAGACACCTATGTCTACCTGACATGGACCGCCGCAAGCTAGACCCGGTGATCGTCACGGACTGCGCGCCGTGGCGCTCTCACTGTTCTTGGTAGACTTCCGGGGCAAGCGCCACGGCAACGCGCCGGTCGTCTTCGCTGGCCATGGAGAATGCGCGCTCCTGCAAGTCCTGCATCCACGGACAATCCTTGGCGTTGCAGCGGTCGAGAGCCGCCGTCATGAACGCCAGCCCGCGAACAGTCTGGCCTTCCTCGAACAGGACATTGCCGAAGACCGACATGGCGCCCGCATGGCCGCTCTTGCGGGCAAGGTTGAGCCACTTCTTCGCCTGCTGGGTATTGGCGCTGCCGCCCTCCCCGGCCAGGATCATCTGGGCCAGGCGGAACTGCGCTTCGGGAATGCCGAACGTCGAGGCCGCCTGGAAATAGAGCTGGCGGGCCTGCGAGAGGTCGGAATTCACCGGGCTGCCCGGAATGCCTTGGCGATAGTAGCGGGCCAGCGACAACAGCGCGTTGACGAAGAACCCGGTGTCGTCGGAGCCCGGCTCGACGCCTTGGCTCGCGATCTCGGAATAGATCTTGAACGCCTCGAAATCATTGCGCACGACACCGTCTCCGGCGGCATACATATTGGCCAGCGCCCAGCGAGACCCGGTATGGCCCTTTTCGGCGGCATATCGATAGGCTTCGACGGCTTCTTCTTTCTGGCCCTTCTTGTAGGCATTGAAGCCGAATTTGAAGAGATCGAACGGACCGGATTCCTTGCTGACGCTGCCATTGATGTCAAAGGCATAGGCCGCTGGACTCGAAGAGAACAGCAGCGCCGTAGACAACAGCAGTATAGCCGAAGATTTCCAATCGCGAACTTGCATGGCTGCGTAATTCTTCCAGGACAAAACAGACATCAGCGCACCCATCCCGTCACCATGACGAGTCCAGCTGCGTCTGATCTTTTGATACACAATGACCGATGAACATCTGGTTCACGGCCCGATACTGCAACGGCGCCATTGTTGCGCCGGACGCTTGCACTTGTTCTCATGAGCCGAAGGTTAGGACAGCTTTCCGGCAAGACTGGGACAGAGATCAACTGGGATCCTTGCTGGCCAAAACGTCTGGCGTTGCGCCGACCACCCCTGGCCAAAAAGTCTTGAATTCGAAAGTGATCTGCGACCGAAAGGCCCATATAGAAACTCACGCACCATACACTCGAAACGGCCCCTGCACGTTTCTGAACAGCATCGGTGCTCCCCGTTTGTGGCGGGATGTGGACAAATTTGGCCGTTCGGTGGCCGCGATTGAAGGATAAACGATATGTTGCATAAACGTCACATTTTGACGCAGGTCGCGCTGCCAGTTTGCATAAAAGAAGCCCGGACAAGCCGGGCTTCTTTCTCACTCGATTGCTTCAGGATCAGAAGGCGATCTTGTAGGACGCCGTGAGCGCATAAGCCCAGTCACCGTCGGCGGTGGCGTTGAAGTCGGCTTTGTCGGCTACCGACTGTTCGCCGGAAGTCAGGTACGACACCGCACCGCCGAGGCGCAGAAGGCCGGGACCTGCCTTGATCTGCGTGCCCGCACCCAGCGTCCAGGTATCGCTGACGATATCGGCGCCAGTGCCGACTCCGCTATCCCAGGTCAGGCTCAGCGCGCCGGATACGGTATCGGTGAACGTGTGACCAACACCACCGGAGATGGTCCAGCCGTCCTTCCAGAAGAAGTTCTTCTGCTGATCGCCGAGGCGGGTAATGTTGTAGTTCAGGGTCTGGAGCACGCTCCAGTCCGTCCACTTGACGGAACCGAATACCAGCCAACCCGGTGCGACACCGCTCTGCAGGTTCAGTTCCAGCGACTGCGGCAGGGAGCCGTAGCCGGTTGCGGACAATTTCGAGCCCGTCGGAATGCCGGCGAACGAAAGCGGAGAATTGGATGTGAACGTACCATCCGCCTCATGATCCACCTGCGAGCGATACATCAACTCGGCGCGAAGAGCGTATTCGGTAATCTCGTAGGCAGCGCCGATGCGGTACCCAAACGCGCTGGAATCGTCCATTTCCAACGTGCCGAATGTCTTGCTTTCGGTGTAGTCGAAAGACTGAGAGAACACGCCGCCGATGAAATGGATATTGCCCGGACCTGCGGCAAAATTGACGGCGCATGTGCCGCCATATTCATTGGTATCGAAACTGGCTTCCTTCACGGCATTGCCGCCGAGGGCGCCGGTCGTGCCACCTGCAGCGATATCCGCGGCGCGGTCTGCGGCCTGCGCCTGCGTGCCATAGGTGGAGGACGCGCCAAAAGGCTGCGTGTAAGTCAGAGCACAGGAAAAGCTCTCAGAAATCTGGAATTTCGCAGCAAAAGACGGAATGCCGTAACTATCCGTGAAAGCGTCATCGGTACCGGCAGCGCCTCTGACCGTATCATAGTCGCGATCCGGCATGACATAGGTATAGCCGCCGCGGAAAACTGCCGTGCCATCCTCGTAGAGAATGTCCGTGTCAGCTTCGCCGCGGGCAAATCCGCCAGCATGCGCAGCACCGGCAAACGCACAGGCGCTGAGCAGGCTGAGGGTCAGTTTCTTTGTCAAATGTATCGCCATATCTCTCCCCAATTTTGGCAAAACTGTGAGTTGGGATCTTAGTCACGTCGGTGTGAATAACAATCGCACGCAAAAGGTGGAGAAATTGTTCCGACCGAGAAATTTTTACGTAATTAATTTGACGTGCACGTAAATCAGAAGCCAATTTGGACAAATATTGCTCAAACCTGCACACAGATACAAAAAGTTAGATTTTTTTCCCAAATGTGCGGCACGCTGTGTCGCAAGCGTCACAGCAGCGTCATACCTAAACGACGGGGGAAAACGGCGCGTTTTTGGGCTCCGTTGCTGTATTGCAGCATAAAATCCCCGCATAGAGAGCGATTCTGCATGCGATGCAGCAAAAACGAGCAGCGAACCCGCCGCAGCCCGGAATCGCAAACGCCGGACCTTCCGGCCCGGCGTTTGGAAAACGATTCTCTTTTACAACAAATATCAGCCGGCCTCGAGAACCCGCTTCAATGCCGTTTCCAGGCTCGCCTTTTGCACCTCGAGTTCCTGGAACCGCTCCCGCTCGGCGGCCACGACCTCCGGATTGGCATTGGCTACGAACTTCTCGTTGTTCAGCTTGCCGGAAATGCGGGCCATTTCCTGATCAACCTTGGCGATCGCCTTTTCCAGCCGTGTCTTTTCAGCTGACAGGTCGACCAGCGTGCCGAGCGGCAGGCAGACCGTTGCCTCGCCGACGACAATCTGGGCGGCGCCCTTGGGGGCGACGCTGGCAAAGGTAATGGCCTCGACGCGGGCCAGACGCTTGATCGATGCCTCGTGGCGAGCAAAGCGCTCCTGCGTGACGCCATTGGCGCCCACCGCGACCAGCGGCGCGATCGCGCCCGGCGGCACATTCATCTCGGCGCGAACCGAGCGGATGCCGGTGACCAGGTCGATCAGCCAGTTGATGTCGGCAGCGGCGGCCTCGTCGGCGAATTCCGGTGCCGGCCAGTCGGCGTGGCAGAGCAGCGTGTCCCGCGACTTGCCCTCGCCTGCCGTGTGCGCCCAGAGATCTTCCGTCATGAAGGGCATGAAAGGATGCAGCAGCTTGTAGGTCTGCTCCAGAACGTATGCGGCGCAGGCCTGGGCTTCGGCCTTGGCAATCGCGTCCTCGCCGGCAAAGACCGGCTTCAACAGCTCGAGATACCAGTCACAGAAGTTGTTCCAGACGAAGCGGTAGAGAGAGCCTGCCGCATCGTTGAAGCGGAAGCTTGCAATCGCCTCAGTCACTTCGTTCTCGGTGCGCGCCAGTTCCGTCAGGATCCAGCGATTGATGGCAAGCGTCGTCGTTTCGGGCAGGAATTTCGGATCCGCCTTCACGCCGTTCATCTCGGCGAAACGCGTGGCGTTCCACAGCTTGGTGCCGAAGTTGCGGTAACCGGCGATACGGGCCGGATCGAGCTTCACGTCGCGCCCCTGGGCAGCCATGATCGCCAGCGTGAAGCGCAGCGCGTCCGCACCGTATTCATCGATCAGTTCCAGCGGGTCGATGACGTTGCCCTTGGACTTCGACATCTTCTGGCCGTTCTTGTCGCGAACCAGCGCGTGAACATAGACGGTGTGGAAGGGCTCGACCGGATTGCCGTCCTCGTCCTTCATGAAGTGCAGGCCCATCATCATCATGCGGGCGACCCAGAAGAAGATGATGTCGAAGCCGGTGACCAGGACGTCGGTCTGGTAATACTTGTCGAGTTCCGGGGTCTCGTCCGGCCAGCCGAGCGTCGAGAAGGGCCAGAGCGCAGAAGAGAACCAGGTGTCGAGCACATCTTCGTCGCGGGTCAGGATCTCGCCGGGCTGGAAGTTCTCGAGCTTCTCCTCAACCCAGGCCTTCCATGGACCTTCATGGGCGATGTAATGCTGGATGGCGGCATGCAGCGCCTCTTCCTCGGTCTTTTCGACGAAAACCTGGCCGTCCGGACCATACCATGCCGGGATCTGGTGGCCCCACCACAGCTGGCGCGAGATGCACCAGGGCTGGATGTTCTCCATCCACTCATAGTAGGTCTTGTCCCAGTTCTTCGGAACGAACTGCGTGCGGCCCTCGCGGACGGAAGCGATGGCAGGCTCAGCCAGTGTCTTGGCGTCGACAAACCACTGGTCGGTCAGCATCGGCTCGATGACCACGTTGGAGCGGTCGCCGAAGGGCTGCATGATCTTCTTCGATTCGACATAGGGAATGTCGTTGCCTTCGGCATCCTTGACGGTGACCGCAAGGCCTTCGGCATTGATAGCATCGACGATCAGCTTGCGGGCCGCATACCGGTCGAGACCGCGATACTCGTCGGGAACAAGATTGATGCCATCGACTTCCTCTTCGCTCGGAACATGGCCGGACTTGGCGATTTCCAGCGCCTGGGCGGCGTAGTCGGCGTAAACCTCGCCATCGCTTCGCATCGAGGCGGTGGTGTCCATCAGGCGATAGAGCGGAATATTGTTGCGGCGGGCGACCTGGTAGTCGTTGAAATCATGGGCGCCGGTGATCTTGACCGCGCCGGAACCGAATGTCGGGTCGGGATATTCGTCCGTGATGATCGGGATCAGGCGGCGATGCGCCTTCGGTCCGACCGGGATTTCGCAGAGCTTGCCGACAATCGAGGCATAACGCTCGTCGGACGGATGAACGGCAACGGCACCATCGCCCAGCATCGTCTCGGGACGGGTGGTGGCGATCGAGATGTAGTTGCGCTCTTCCGAGAGGATGACGTTTCCGTCAGCATCTTTCTCGACATAGGTATAAGTCTCGCCGCCGGCGAGCGGATACTTGAAATGCCACATATGGCCTTCGACTTCGCGGTTTTCGACCTCGATGTCGGAGATTGCCGTTTCGAACTTCGGATCCCAGTTGACCAGCCGCTTGCCGCGGTAGATCAGGCCTTCCTTGTAGAGCGAAACGAAGACTTCCAGGACGGCGGCCGACAGGCCCTCGTCCATGGTGAAGCGCTCGCGCGACCAGTCACAGGATGCGCCGAGGCGCTTGAGCTGGTTGAAGATAAGCCCGCCGGATTCGTCTTTCCATTCCCAGACCTTGTCGATGAAGGCGTCACGGCCCATGGCGCGACGACCCGGCAATTGCTGTTCCATCAGCTTGCGCTCGACAACCATCTGGGTCGCGATACCGGCATGGTCCATGCCGGGCTGCCACAACACGTCCTTACCGCGCATGCGCTCGAAGCGGATCATGATGTCCTGCAGCGTGTTGTTCAGCGCATGGCCCATATGCAGCGAGCCCGTCACGTTCGGCGGCGGGATGACGATGGTGAACGTGTCCTCGCCCGGCTTCGCATTGGCGCCGGCGCGGAAGGCATCCGCATCTTCCCAGGCCTTGGCGATCTTCGGTTCGACGGCGGCTGAATCGTATGTCTTCTCGAGCATTTTCCGACCAGATTTTGGAGTTCTTGTTGTGGGATTGGTAAACAGGACTGGCAAATCCAAGTCAATAAAAAAGCCGCTCCGGACACCGGAGCGGCTCTCAACCCGGATCCTGTCGTGTTTAGCGGCGCGGACCGCGTGCGACGCGTTCGATCTCTTCGCGCACAAGGCGTTCAACCAGCGTCGGCAGGTTGTCGTCGAGCCAGTCGCGCAGCATCGGACGCAGCATGTCCTCGGCCATTTCGTCGAGCGAGCGGCGCTGCTGGCCATCGATGGCGGCGGCCAGTTCATCAAACGAGCGGGAAACGTGTTCGACGGTCGCGGCCGAGACCAGTGCATTGAGGCTCTGGCCGGCAGTTTGAGCGGTGTTCTGAACGCCCTGATCCACCGGGATCTCCAGTTCGACGACCGAAACGTCCTCTTCGATCATCTCGACCTCCTGCATCGGCAATTCGGCCGGCTGATCGAAGGACAGGTGCGGCTCCCGGCGCATCTGGACTTCGACTGAATCGATGGTCTGATGGCCGCGCTCTTCGACAGCGTGAACGACCGGTTCCGGCTGCCGGACCTGCGGCGCGCGCAATTCTGCAAGACGGCTGGTCATCAGCGGGCTTTCTCCGCGCGGTGCCGGCTCGGCGGGGGCGGGCTGCACCATGTAGCGATCGGCACGTTCCGAGGCCGAGCGCACGCGCGCGGCCAGATCGGCCAGCGACATGCTCTTCGGCGCTTCCGGCTGTTCGTGGCGGGGCTCGGGCTGCACGGTGCCGCGGAGGCTGCCGCTCACGCCCTGCTCGACCCGGTTGAGATCGGCAAGGGTTGGGCCTGCAAGTGCCGGGCCCGGATCGTTGGCAGGCGTGAATTCGACGGCCTCATAACCACGACCGTCGTTAGCCCCGTGCATGCCGGCTTCGATATCGCCATGTTCCTCGTCATACATGGACGGCATGTCGTCGGACACATCCTTGGCGCTGCCGGGATCATTGCTTTCAATGATCCGGCGGATCGATGCCAGGATCTCTTCCATGGACGGTTCACGTGCCACGCTTGGCTGAGCCATACTAATCCCCGTTGTCCCTAGAATGTTCGGCCATCAAGTCGCATCTCGGCCGATTCGGTTCACCCTAGGATACGCTTTCGCAGAAAAAAATCACGGCGGTGCAACGAACTGGCTTGATGCACAGCTTTGTTGCCCTGCTGAAAACAAAAAGGGCCCGCACGAGGCAGGCCCTGTCCATGATCGCCGTTTGCCGGGATCAGAAAACGAATTCGGCAACCTTGCGGAAACCCGGCAGCGGCTTGACCGACGCATTGAAATATTCGGTGTAAGAGGTGATGCCGTCGGCCTTGACATAAAGACGGGCGCGCGCGGCATTGCCGTAACCGACGACCGCCACCAGACGGCCACCTTCGCGCAACTGCGAAAGCAGCGCCTCGGGCAGAACCTCGATCGCACCATTGACGAAGATCACGTCATAGGGCGCCTCAGCGGGATAGCCCTGCTCCAGCGGACCGGTGACGACGGCCACATTGTCATAGCCAAGGCTGGAAAGGGTCTGAGTTGCCGTATTGGCCAGCGCCTCGTCCTGTTCGACCGCAACGACCGAGCCGGCCAGAGACGACAGGAGCGCCGATACGTAACCCGTTGCACAGCCAATCTCGAGAACGAGATCGTCGCGGGTGATGGCGGCAAGCTGCAGCAGCTTGGCCAGCGGCGACGCCTCCATGATATAGCGGCCGGTACTGCCGGCGACGGCCGGAGCCACCTGCATGTCCTGGTCGATATAGGCAAGCGCCTTCAGATGCTGCGGCACGAACGCTTCGCGTGGCACGGTCAGACATGCGGCCAGCACGGAATGCGACGTGACGTCGGTCGTGCGAATCTGATTGTCCACCATCTTGGTGCGTGCTGCTGTGTAGTCCATCATTTCCTGTCGCCCCATATCGGCCGGTGTCATGACCCAGTGTCTTAATTGCAGGCCGTCCGGCTTTCAAGACACACAGGGCGGATAGCTGCAGAATATCGCAGCTGCGGCAAAGGCTGCATATGGCATCGACAGACTGGCAGCTGGCAGCCCGATCGTCACTCGCCGATCGTATAGTTGCCAACCTCGCAGAAATCGGTCTTGTCGCTGATGTCCTCATAAGAGTTGTCTTCGAACACTGCGCGTGTGGAGTAGACACAGGCATCGGAATCGTCGGCAATGGTCAACATGCGCGACTTACCCGCCCAGAGACCGTGCTTGTTGAGCAGTTCGATGCGTTTGCCCGAGCCGTCAGCGGGCGTTGCGAAGAACTTTACGATCATGGCGCCCGATCTGTTGTCGAGCGTGAAGGTAAGGTCTTCGGCTGATGCCGCAACGGGTGCAAAAACGAACACGGACGCAAGAACGAAAGCGGTGACCTGACGCATGGCTGGCTCCTCAGCACTATCGGATTGAGATCGATCGCTGTGGATTGCGCCACGCACTGACGTCCGGCAATGGCCACGCCCGGCCAAAATCGGGCGCATCCCGCCAGACCCGGCGATTGGCACAAACTTGGCCGCAAGCCGCGGACAGTCGGCAGCTCTCAAGGCATAAATGCCAGAGCCCAAAGATGAAAAAGAAAGAAGAGTTGGAGGCCTCGCCCGGAATCGAACCGGGGTGCAAGGATTTGCAGTCCTCTGCGTAACCACTCCGCCACGAGGCCGTCCGTTTTGCTTAAAAGCGAGTGGTGGGCGGCGTTTAGAACGGATCGAGAGTGAGCGCAAGGGGAATTTTTGAAAACCCCGGCGCGGCATCGCAAATCTCAGATTGCTCAGCGCAAACTGTGGATCAGCCCGACCCCGGTCATCGTGCCAGCGGCGTCGGCGAGCTTTGCCGGATCGACGAGACCGGCTGCGTAGAGCTTCAGGACGACCCTGCCCAGGGTCTCGATATCGCCGACAGTACGAAGAGGATCACCGGCATCGTGCGCCATAAGCAGTGCATCATGCACGGCATCCCGCATCACACGAAGATCGACCGGCGACATGATCCCAGACACCATCTCCGGCAGAAACTGTTGAGCTGAATCGTTCATCGCCCCTCCTGCCCTGCCATCGGACTGGTCGTCCGTTTATCGCCAGGCTTGCGTCGTGATGACGTCGTTGATTCTAGCAGCACGGCGGCGGACGCGCATTTGCATTTGACATAGTCGCCGGACAAAGCCCCGCCTCAACACGGACGGGCCTCGACAATGCGCAACCACGCGAACCGAAACCAGACGGACCATCATCCGGTCCTGCGTCACGGCATCAGAGTTTACACCTCGGAGCGGTCGAGCTCCCGCACGCGAGGGCTCACTTGGTCCCGGCGCGCTTGACCTCCGGATGTCGCTTGCGCCACCAGATGGCGATGCGGCGACGCCGACGGCGGACGAAGGACAGGTCATGCGAGAGCACGAGGACGCCAAGCGGCACCATCCAGAAGCCGAGGATCGGCAGAAATCCGAGAAAGCCGCCGCCGATCAGAGCCGATCCTGTCGCGATCCGACCAACGCGAGACCGTGGAAAGGGGATTTCGAAGCCTGGAAGAACAAGTCGCCCGCGCGCGGCATCTATCCGGTATCTACGCTCTGCCAATCGTCAAACTCCCTGCATTTCCGGCATTTTCTGCTGCTTTTTCTGCCCTCAACAGATGGGTAGCCCACAGAATAAAACAAGCCGAATGCATTTTTTTTGAAAAACCGCTTGGCAAATCGAACCAGCATTTGTATTAGCCCACTCACACCGCGGCAAGCGGCTGTTCCCTGGTAGCTCAGCGGTAGAGCATTCGACTGTTAATCGACAGGTCGCCGGTTCGAATCCGGCCCGGGGAGCCATCTCATTCAAAAGGCCTGCGCTGTACAAGCGCGGGCCTTTTCTCTTTCAGGATCCTGCGTTCGCGGGCTTCCGCATCAACTCTCTTTCAACCTTCATCACTCGTCTTTTGTCAGTGCGGCAACTCCGTCTTCATCTTTGCTTGCTATCCGTCGAACATTGACAAATGGCATTTAGGAGAGTCGCAGATGTGGATCCAGCTTCATGACGGGGACGGCTTCCCCCTCTTCGTGAACATGGACAATGTGGTGGACTTCCGCTGGTTCGATCGGGAGAAATACACCTGCCTGCTGACAAACGCACCGGTCGCGGAAAAGCTCCATCGCCTCTATGTTCGCGAAAATGCGACGGAAATCATGGCATTGATTCATGCCGAGCAACGTCACCGTTCCCCCGCCGTGCTGACGGCTGCCTGAAGGCGCTTTTGCTCCTTTCCCGGCTAATTCCCACTCCGGCATGATCCTTCCGCGCTGATCCTTCGTATCAGGAGGTTAAACAGCAGATGAGTATCCGGAATGCCCTCGACCAAACCCCTGATTTTGTGGTTCCGCAAGGACCTGCGTCTCGATGACAATGCGGCACTGGCAACGGCGGCCGACGAGGGGCGGCTTGTTATTCCGGTTTATATCCGCGAGCCGGCCGAGGCCGGCACCGGACCGCTCGGAGCGGCGCAGGCCTGGTGGCTGCATCACTCCCTCGCAGCCCTTGCCCGCTCGCTTGAGGCGATCGGCAGCCGACTGACCTTGCGCAGCGGTCCGGCCGGACAGGTGCTGGACCAGTTGATCGACGAGACGGGGGCCGCCAGCGTCTACTGGAATCGCCGCTACGATCCACCGGGCATTGCCATCGACAGGGCGATCAAGGCGCGATTGACCGAAGACGGCCTGATCGTGCGCACCTTTGCCGGTCAGATCCTGCATGAGCCGACGCGGTTGACCACCGGCGCCGGCGGCAATTTCAGGGTCTACACGCCTTTCTGGAAGGCGCTTGAAAGCTCCGGCGAACCGCGCGAACCGGCGCCTGCACCGACCTCCCTCAACAAGCCGCCGTTCTGGCCAAACAGTGAACCGCTCGACAGTTGGGCCCTGCTTCCGACAAAGCCGAACTGGGCGAGCGGATTTTCCGAGATATGGCAGCCCGGCGAAGCCGGCGCCCTGGCGCGGCTCGATGCCTTTATCGAAAACGGCCTTGCCGGCTATCGAACCTTGCGCGATTTCCCTGCCCGGCCAAATACGTCGATGCTGTCGCCACATCTGGCGATGGGCGAGATTTCCCCGGCCCGGATCTGGCATGCGACGCGCGGCCTTGCCGGGCGCTTCGCCTCCGAAGACATCATCCATTTCCGCAAGGAAGTGGTCTGGCGTGACTTCTCTTACCATCTTCTGTTTCATTTTCCCGACCTCAAGTCGAAGAACTGGAATGCCAAATTCGACGCCTTTCCGTGGCGGTCGGCGCCGGATCTCCTGGAAAAGTGGCAGCGCGGCCAGACCGGTTACCCGATCGTCGATGCCGGCATGCGCCAGCTCTGGCGCCACGGTTACATGCACAACCGGGTGCGGATGATCGCCGCCTCGTTCCTGATCAAGGACCTGATGATCGACTGGCGCGAGGGCGAGCGCTGGTTCCGCGACACGCTGGTCGATGCCGATCCGGCGTCTAACGCCGCCAGCTGGCAATGGGTCGCCGGCTCCGGCGCCGACGCGTCGCCGTTCTTCCGCATCTTCAACCCGATCACCCAGGGCGAAAAATTCGACGTCGAAGGCCACTATATCCGCACCTTCGTGCCGGAGCTGAAGGCTATGCCGGACGCCTATATCCACCGGCCGTTCGAGGCGCCGCTTACGGTGCTGAAGGAAGCCGGCGTAATCCTGGGCGAAACCTACGCAAAACCGATCGTCGATCACAAACAGGCGCGCGACGAGGCGCTTGCGGCTCTGCAGGGGTTGAAGGGGGAGTGAGTTTCAAAGACATAGTCATTTGTAAAGCTCCGTCGAAAAAGGACGGGGAGTCAAATATTGAATGTCAGGATCAGTCGCATTCTCGCGAAGTCTGGGAGGATTTGGAATTAAAGTTGGACGCTCGCGTCCAATTGCAGTGAGCCATCCCAGCACCTTCTCCACTCGCCCCTCGGTCATCGGCTCGTCCGTAACCGACAACGTGATAGCATTGAGCAGATAGCCGGGGCCAAGGCTGGCCGCAAGGTTTCCGGGATCGACCCGGCGAACGGTGGCAGGGTCACCGATGTCGCCAAAGGTGACGAGCAGCGGATAGTGCTTGCGCGGCACGTCACGGGACTGGCCGGTGCTTGCAACCAGTCGGTCGAGATAGGGAAACATCTCCTCCTTCAGCAGTGCCTTTCCTTCCAGTTCCGGGAAAAAGGCGGTATAGGCTGTCCATTCGGTGTAGCCCTGGAGCAGGGCGAACAGATAACGGCCCTCGCCGAGATCGACCACGACCGCCTCGCCGGAGACGCCACCGCGCTGCATGCCGGCCGTATCGCCCACGCCCGTCCATTTGGGCGGAAACTCGATACGCGCGGACGTAACCGAACTGCCGGACTTCATCCCCCCCGTCGTCATGACGGACACCGTCAGTTTCTGATGCCATCGCCATTCCGGGAAATCGAAGAGCAGATCGCAGCCGGCAAGCGTCAAACACAGGGCCAAAGCCGCAAGAACCCTCAGCATCTTCACCCTTCGCACAACCTTGAGCCGCATTATCCGCAGACTTCCCCGCTAGGTATGAAGATCCGGTGAAGGCGATCGGTCAATTTCTAACGATCAGCAATGGAAACCGGCGTTGACGTGCGCTCACGCCGACCATGATAGCACTTGATTCCTGTACGCAATTGCGTACAATTCACCCATGAGAACCACATCCTACAGCGACCTGCGCAAGAACCTCGCCTCCCTGCTCGACAGCGTGACGGAGGACCGCACTCCTGTCCTGATCACCCGTGATCGCGGCAAGCCTGCCGCCGTTCTCATGTCGGTGGAGGATTTTGCTTCCTATGAGGAGACGCAGCATCTGTTGAAGAGCCCCCGCAATGCGGAACGCCTGCTCGAAGCGGTGCGTGAACTCGATGAAGGTAAGGGCGACGTGCGCGAGCTTTCTGAGTGAAGATCATCTTTCATGCGCGTGCCTGGGAGGATTACCTATATTGGCAGTCCACCGATCAGAAAATGCTGGCGCGCGTCAATCACCTGATCAGGGAAACCAGCCGGTCACCGTTTCAGGGTATCGGCAAACCGGAGCCGCTGCGGGGTGATCTGCGTGGCTGGTGGTCGCGGCGGATCGACCAGGAGCATCGGCTCGTCTATCGCCCGACGGAAGATGGCGTACTGATCGCGCAATGCCGCCATCACTACTGATCGATTTTGCGACGAATGAAAGCAGCCGGTTCGACAGCCTTCCAAATGTAGCCCAATCCGAACGCATTTTTCCTCCCCCCACCTCGGCGCGAAATGCCATTCCTTGCCTTTGCCGGCCCCCAAGCGGAAAACACCGGTTAAATCCCGCGCAGACCGCTTCGCCCACATAATCATATCCAGAAGGACAAAATCGCATGGGCGCGCGCTTTTCATTTCGCCGCGATTGGTTCTAGTGTCCGGACAAAGAGAAGGCAGATATTCATGGCATTTCATCCCTCCGTGCTCGAAGCGATCGGCAATACGCCCCTCATCCGGCTGAAGGGCGCCTCGCAGGCGACCGGCTGCACCATTCTCGGCAAGGCCGAGTTCCTGAACCCCGGCCAGTCGGTCAAGGATCGCGCTGCCCTGTTCATCATCCGCGACGCCGAAAAGCGTGGCCTGCTGCGGCCCGGCGGCGTGATCGTCGAGGGCACGGCCGGCAATACCGGCATCGGCCTGACCCTGGTTGCCAAGGCGCTTGGCTACCGCACGGTGATCGTCATTCCCGAAACCCAGAGCCAGGAAAAGAAGGACGCGCTGAAGCTGCTCGGCGCCGAATTGGTCGAGGTCCCGGCGGTTCCCTACAAGAACCCGAACAATTACGTGAAGATTTCCGGCCGACTGGCCGCCCAACTTGCCAAGAGCGAGCCGAATGGGGCGATCTGGGCTAACCAGTTCGACAACACGGTCAATCGCGATGCCCATATCGCAACGACGGCCCGGGAAATCTTCGAGCAGACCGGTGGGGAAGTCGATGGCTTCATCTGCGCCGTCGGCTCCGGCGGCACGCTGGCCGGTACGGGGATCGGCCTTCGCAACCTTAAGCCCGAGGTCAAGATCGGTCTTGCCGATCCGCTTGGCGCAGCACTCTACGAATTCTACAAGAACGGCGAGCTGAAGTCGTCCGGCTCTTCGATCACCGAGGGTATCGGCCAAGGTCGGATCACCGCCAATCTCGAAGGCTTCACCCCTGACCACGCTTACCAGATCCCGGATTCCGAAGCGCTCGACATCGTCTTCGACCTGGTCGAAAACGAAGGCCTGTGCCTGGGCGGCTCGTCAGGCATCAACATTGCCGGCGCGATCCGGCTTGCGAAAGATCTCGGCCCCGGCCATACGATCGTGACGATCCTGTGCGACTACGGCAACCGTTACCAGTCGAAGCTGTTCAATCCGGAATTCCTACGCTCCAAGGAACTGCCGGTACCGGGGTGGATGGAAAAGCGCACCGACTATGACCTGCCGTTCGAAACTGCCTGAGGAATAGCATGCCCACCACCGCTCTTTATCGCGACGACTTCTATCTCTCGACATGCGAAGCGGTGGTGACGGCCATCCATCAAGATGGCGGCATCGAACTCGACCAGACCTGTTTCTACGCTGCTTCGGGCGGCCAGCCCGGAGACCTCGGTTTTCTGGAACGTGCGGACGGCAGCCGCATCGCCATCGCGCTGACGCGTCATGGCGAGACCAAGGACATCATCCTACATCAGCCGGCCGAGGGCCAGCCGTCACCGGCGGTCGGCGAAACGCTGGTCCTGCATATCGACTGGCCGCGGCGCTACAAGCTGATGCGCATGCACACCGCCTGCCATCTGCTGTCCGTCGTCTGTCCGTTTCCGATCACTGGTGCTGCCGTCGGCGAGGAGGAAAGCCGCGTCGATTTCGACATGTCGGAGACGATCGACAAGGAACAGGTCACCACCGACCTGATGAAGCTGGTCGCGGAAAACCACCCGGTTTATCTGCAATGGATCACCGACGCCGAGCTCATCGCCAATCCGGGAATCGTCAAGTCGAAGAATGTCCGCCCGCCCGTCGGTCTCGGTCGGGTCAGCCTTGTCGCCATCGGCGAGAACTCCGCCGTTGACAGCCAGCCCTGCGGCGGCACACATGTTTCAGAGACCCAGGAGGTCGGCGCGATTCATATCGCCAAAATCGAGAAAAAGGGCAAGGAGAACCGCCGGTTCCGCATCCGCTTTGGTGCTCCGGAGGTCTCCGCCTGAAACAAGGTACGGGAGAACAGCATGTCCGGGGAAAGAAGCCGTTTCGTCGTCTCAGCAGACTGGGTCGAAAAGCACCTCGGGGCTCCCGAATTCAGGCTTGTCGACGCGTCATGGTACCTGCCGGCTCATAATCGCAATGGTGCTGCCGAATATGCCGCCGGCCATATTCCCGGTGCCGTCTTCTTCGATCAGGACGTGATCGCCGACAAAAGCACCAATCTTCCGCATTCCCTGCCCTCGCCCGCCTTCTTTGCCGATGCCGTCGGCCAGCTCGGGATTTCCGCGACGGACACGATCGTGGTCTATGACGGTCCGGGCTTCTTTTCGGCGCCGCGCGTCTGGTGGATGTTCCGCGTCATGGGCGCGCAGCGCGTCTATGTGCTCGACCGCGGGCTGGATGGCTGGAAAGCCGATGGCCGCAAGCTGGAAACCGACCTGCCCGAGCCGGAGCCCGTGACGTTCGAAGCGCATTTCGACCGCAACCGGATCACCTCCTTCGACCAGATGTCGGCCATTGCCGACAACGGTGACCGCCAGATTGCCGATGCACGCCCGGCCGGCCGCTTCACCGGCGAGGAGCCGGAACCGCGCGAGGGAATGCGCTCCGGCCACATCCCAGGCGCGCGCAGCGTGCCGGCATCGATTCTGGCTGAAAACGGCCGCCTGAAGGACCTGGCCACCCTGCGCTCGATCTTCACCAATGCCGGGATCGATCTGTCGCAGCCGGTGGTGACCAGCTGTGGATCCGGCGTGACGGCAGCGGTCGTGACACTTGCGCTGGAATCGCTCGGCCATACCGACAATTCGCTCTATGATGGCTCGTGGTCGGAATGGGGCTCCAAGACTGACACGCCGGTGACGACGGGTGCGGCCGAACCTTTGACGTCAAGGACGGACGGACCGTTGACGGCCCACGTCACCCGGCTCGAAATGACGGCGCCGCCGAAATCCAGCCTGCCGGTACCGGTCAACATCCAGACCGCCATCATGCGCACCCAGGAAATTCCGCTCGCCTTCTATCGCTTCCTGCATCGCCAGGTCGGTGCGCGCTGGCATTGGTACGAGCGCCTGCGCATGACTGACGACGCGCTGAAGGCGATCATCCACAATCCGAAGGTCTCCATTTCGGTCCTGTATGTGAACGGCGCGCCGGCCGGTTTCTACGAATTATCGCAGGAAAACGAAAAGCTAGTCGAGCTCTCCTACTTCGGCCTGTTCGAATATGGCCTGGGTCTTGGAATCGGCAAATGGTTCCTGCTGCAGGCGCTTTATGCCGCCTGGACGAGCAATCCGGACAAGGTGACGGTGACGACCAATTCGCTTGACCATCCGCGCGCACTGCAGCTCTACCAGCAGTTCGGCTTCTCCCCGGTCGAGACCTTCAACGCGCTGGTCGAGCCGATGACCGAGCAGGAGCTGCTGCAGTTGATGAAGCGCGACGGCGCGACATTCTGACAAAGGCCGTGAGTCCCGCTTCGCCTGCGGCGAAGCGGGATCTGCCGTCACGGATCGGCGGCCGCGGCCTTGAGCGCGGACACCAGTCCACTTTTTCCGTCGGCGGGAGCCTGTGCCTGCGGCTGGTCTTCCGATGATGGCTGCGCGCGATTTTCCTCGTAATACTGGCTGACCAGATCGGCGTGGTGCGCCGCGAACTCGTAGCAGAAGGTGATCTCTCGGGCCCCGGGATCCCAGAATGCATTGATGACGCCGCAGGTCTTGGCCGTCACCTTGATCCCATCGGGAATGTTATATCCCTCGCCGAAGGTTGCCGAAATCGCTTCGAGAACCTCGCCCTCCTTCAGCATATCCTCGACATATTTCAGATCGTCGCCGGCCGGCTCGTAGGTAACGGTAAAATTCGAGGTCTTATTGTCATCGATATAAGGATCGAGCACGCCCCACCAGCTGTCGCGCGTCTGCGCGTATTCATCCACGCACTCCGCACGGCGGTCCTCGGGAAATTCCAGGGAATCGATGAACTCCTTGAAATATTCGGGATCCTTGCCGGACATCATGCAGACCAGCGCATAGGCACGCTGTTTGTTGAGACCGTGGGTGCCCTGGAAATCCGCCTCTTCGAGCCCTTGCGCATTCGCCGCATCGATCAGGAACCAGCCATCGGCCGCATCCTGCATTGCCGCCCGCAACTCCTCGTCTTCGCTCTCCAGCAGCATCACGGAGGACAAGCCGTCGACCGCATCTTCTTCACGGCCGAGCACCGGCAAGCCGAGTTCGGAGACCAGCATATGGCCACCCTCGTGGAAGAGGACGAAGATCGCGTTGTTGACCACATATCTGCGGCCTTCGGTGATTTCCTCCTGCGTCAGGTCGGCTTTCGCCGACCCCGCCGGCATGGCGAAGAATGCAGCGCAGGCGCCGCCGAGCGCGATCAGCGCAGTGGTCATATATCTCATGGAATGCCCCGATCCCGTTCAGCTAGCATGACGCTAATCGAAACAGCATAGGCGAGAGAACCTCCATTTTTGGTGAATGTCGCATCGGCCCGCAGGAAACGGGTGGAGCGTGCCGGCAGAATTTCCCATGATCGCCGGAAACATCCTTCAGATAATCTGCGAGACACGATCATGAGCCTGCACTTCACCGCCATTTTGACCGACGAGCTTGTCGCCTATCAGGCCGGCGCGGCGGATGCCTACGGTCTTGCCCCCGAAACGCGGTTGTCGCCGGGCGGCGGCTATCCCTGCCGGCACTGCCTCGATTTCATCGAAGAAGGCGCGCCCTATCTGACGCTCGCCTATCGACCGTTTCCGAGCCTGCAGCCCTATGCCGAAACAGGACCGATCTTCCTCCACGCAAAACCCTGCGCACGGTATGCCGCAAGCGAAATCCTGCCGCCGATGCTGGATAGCCCGGACTATATCGTGCGCGGCTATGGTGCCGACGATCGCATTGTCTATGGAACGGGCGCCGTCACTCCGACAGCGGCAATCGCCGCCCGCGCCGCGGCACTGCTTGCCGATCCGGCGATTGCCTATGTGCATGTGCGCTCGGCGCGCAACAATTGCTACCAGTGCCGGATCGAACGCGGCTGACGGGACCGGCGGCACTGGCCCAGTAAAAAACCGGTCCAACAAGAAAAGGCCGGCCGAAGGATACGGCCGGCCCAATTGGCCGCGCTCAGTGAAGCGCTGCGGACGTCACGCATGGTAAGGTGACTGGAGATCCTATTCCTTACGCAACGTTGAGCAGCGATTCGGCGGCGAATGCCGGATAACCGAGGGCATCGGCTACCGGCTTGTTGGTAATGCGACCCTTGTGCACATTGAGGCCGTTGCGGAGATGGCGGTCCTCGGCAATGGCCCGCATACCGCGATCGGCCAGCGCCAGACCGTGAACCAGCGTCGCATTGTTCAGCGCGTGGGCGGACGTAACCGGGACAGCGCCCGGCATGTTGGCCACGCAGTAATGCACGATCCCGTCGACTTCATAGGTCGGGTCGGAATGGGTCGTGGCATGCGAGGTCTCGAAGCAGCCACCCTGATCGATGGCGACATCGACGATGACGGCACCCTTCTTCATGCCTGTGAGCATTTCCCGGGTGACCAGCTTGGGGGCCGCAGCGCCCGGGATCAACACGGCACCGATGACGAGATCGGCGGAAAAGACTTCCTGCTCTAGCGCATCGATCGTCGAATAGACGGTATGGATCCGGCCGGAGAAAAGATCGTCAAGCTGGCGCAGCCGCGGCAGCGAGCGGTCAAGGATGGTGACATCGGCGCCAAGCCCGACAGCCATGCGGGCCGCGTGCAGACCGACGACGCCGCCGCCGATGACGGTGACCTTGGCCGGTAGAACGCCCGGCACGCCGCCAAGCAGAATACCACGGCCGCCATTGGCCTTTTGCAGGGCGGTGGCGCCCGCCTGGATCGCCAGACGTCCGGCGACTTCGGACATCGGCGCCAGCAAAGGCAGGCCGCCACGCTCGTCGGTCACTGTCTCATAGGCAATCGCGGTGACACCCGATTCGAGCAGGCCCTTGGTCTGCTCCGGATCCGGCGCCAGATGCAGGTAGGTGTAGAGAATCTGTCCGTCGCGCAGCTGTACCCATTCGGACGGCTGCGGTTCCTTGACCTTGACGATCATGTCGGACTTTTCGAACACGTCCTTCGCCGAGGCGGCAATCCTTGCGCCAGCGGCGATATAGGCATGATCGTCTGCGCCAATGCCGGCGCCTGCACCCGTTTCAATCAGAACGTCGTGGCCGTGCGCCACATATTCCCGTACCGCGCCCGGCGTCAGCCCAACACGATATTCATGGTTTTTGATTTCCTTCGGGCAACCGACACGCATTCAGCGTTCCTCTCCATTTCGGCGGCAAAGCCGCACCTCCAACAAGGAGCGAATTGAAACACTCTTCCCGGCGAATGTCCTTGCAAATACGGTTTGCCACAGGCGAGACATTCGAAGATAATTGCGTCAATTGCTCCAATTTTGAGGAATGTTTCGGATGACTGCGCTCGACAGCATCGATCTTGCCATCCTGAAGGCTTTGCAGGAAAACGGGAGAATGACCAATGCCGACCTTGCCGAAAAAGTCGGCCTGTCTGCATCCGCCTGTTCGCGGCGCCACGACATGCTGGAGAAATCCGGCGTGATCAGCGGCTATCACGCGCGCCTGTCGCACAAGGCGATCGAGTACAAGATGATGGTCATCGTGCATATCTCGCTGTCGGGCCAGTTCGCCAAGACGCTGACGGAATTCGAGGCGGCGGTGAAGCGCTGCCCGAATGTTCTGGTCTGCTACCTGATGTCGGGCGAATACGACTATATCCTGCGCGTCGCGGCCAAGGATCTCGAAGACTACGAACACATCCACAGGGACTGGCTGTCCGCCCTTCCCCATGTCGTGAAGATCAATTCGAGCTTTGCCCTGCGCGAAATCATCGATCGTCCCAATGTGGGGCTTTAAAACCGCCGATTGCGGACAATCCTAACGATTGAGTTCAACCGGTTCTTACGTTTCATCGCTACCGTGGTCCTGTCTCAATGGCTGGAACAATCAAATGAGCAATAACCTCAATATGGATGGGCGCACATCGCCGAGAAGCCGTTGCCGTGTCGACAGTCGTGTGCGCCACCTCAAGCAGGAGGCCGATGCCCGCGTGATCAACATTTCACGCACCGGCCTCGCCCTCGAACTGTACAGCCAGCTTCATGCCGCCGCCGGCAGTTCGGTCGTCATCGAGAACGATGACATCGGCCTGATCGAGGGCACAGTGCGCTGGAACCGCAGCGGTCGTCTGGGCATCCAGATCAAGCAGAACAGCAATTCGCTGGCCAAACTGGCCGCCTATTTCCGCAACTTCCACAAGGAAGTCCGGCCGGTACTGACGCGCTGAAGCATATCGCGATCTGCCAGATCGCCCGGTAGCCTCCGGCCGTCTGTTTTGCGCAGGTCGCTCGCGCAAAACCGCTGCACTGTCTTGCGCTGCCTGTTGCAGGCGTCCGTGACCCACGCCCCGACCGTACCGAAAAGAATGGACGCTTCGGCGTCCATTTTTGTTGGCGGCAGGACAATACCCCTATCAATTTACGGTAAAACGCGCCTCCTTTGGGGCGAATACCTTATTTCTTCTAGGTGAAACGCCAGCATTTTAACGAGATCGGCGAGGTCCTGTTCATTCCCATGGCGAAACTTGGCGGCATTTCTTTCATTCCTTTTCATGGAGCGATTAGTCATGCTTGCTGCCACCCGCCAGGAAAGCTTCAACACCGGCCAGGACGGACGTCAGACCCAGCGCCTCCGCTGTCGCTTCAAGGGCACGCTCGACTATCTCGGCCACCAGATCGACATCCGCGTCATCGACATTTCCCGCACAGGCATGGCGCTGCAACTGGAGGGCTGGATCGAGGCCAAGCGCGGCAGCACAGTCACCGTCAGGACAACCGAACTCGGCCTGATCGAAGGCACGGTGCGCTGGTACCGCGCCGGCAAGATGGGGCTGGAATTCGAAAAGACCAGCAATACCCTGGCGCAGATTTCCGCCTATTTCCGGCATTTCCATCGCGACCCGGGACACTTGTCCGGCCGCTAACAGCGCGAGAATGCGGCGATCGCACATCACACCCTTGTCATTTTCGGGGTGCAACTGTCTTGAAAGCGACCTAAACTCCTCAACTTTAAAGACGGTATTTTCTGAAGGAGCCCTCATGCCCGCTATGCCATTGTCAATCGACCTGCATCCGATTTCGCGCCGCTCTTTGCTCGGCGGGCTTGCCGCCACGGCCGCCCTCGTCACGCTTCATCCCTTTGCCGCGCGGGCAAACGGCAGCCAAGCGCATCTGCGACTGATGGAAACCACCGATATCCATGTCAATGTGATGCCCTACGACTACTACGCCGACAAGCCGAACGACACGATGGGCCTGGCGCGCACCGCCTCGATCATCGATTCGATTCGTGCCGAGGCCGGCAATTCGCTGCTGATCGACAATGGCGACCTTCTGCAGGGCAATCCGATGGGCGACTACATGGCCTACAAGAAGGGCATGAAGGCCGGCGACCTGCATCCGGTGATCAAGGCGATGAACGTGCTCGGCTATGATTGCGGCACGCTCGGAAATCACGAGTTCAACTACGGTCTCGACTTCATGTTCAATACGCTCGGGGGAGCCAATTTCCCGATCGTCTGCGCCAACCTGTCCAAGGGTGAACTGGCGGCGAACCCGAAGTTGGATCACCTGTATTTCAAGCCCTATGTCATCCTCGAAAAAATGATCCGCGACGGCTCGGGCGCCGAAAGCCCGATCAAGGTCGGCTTCATCGGCTTCGTGCCGCCGCAGGTCATGGTCTGGGACGCAAAGAACCTCGAGGGCAAGGCGCAGACGCGTGATATCGTCGAGACGGCGCGAGCCTGGGTGCCGCAGATGAAGGAAGACGGCGCCGATATCGTGATTGCGCTCTCGCATTCGGGAATCGACGGCCATGGCCAGAGCGAGCGCATGGAAAATGCCTCGCTCTATCTCGCCGGCGTCGAAGGCATCGATGCGATCTTCACCGGCCACCAGCATCTGGTCTTTCCCGGCCCGAAGGATTTCGTCGACGTGCCGGGTGCCGATCCGGTCAAGGGCACGCTGCTTGGCAAGCCCGCCGTCATGGCCGGCTTCTGGGGCTCGCATATGGGCCTGATCGACCTGTTGCTGGAAAAGGACGGCAAGAGCTGGAAGATCGTCGACTTCACCTGTGAGGCCCGGCCGATCTCGCATCGCGACGAAAACAAGAAGGTTGTCGCTGACGTCAAGGACAAGCCGGAGGTGGTCGCAGCGGTCGCCGGTGAACATCAGGCAACGCTCGACTATGTCCGCACACCGGTCGGCAAGACGTCCGCACCGCTCTATTCCTATTTTGCCCTGGTCGCCGACGATCCTTCGGTGCAGATCGTCTCGATCGCGCAGACTGCCTATATCAAGGACATGCTGAAGGACGGCGAACTGAAGGACCTGCCGGTCCTGTCGGCCGCGGCGCCGTTCAAGGTCGGCGGTCGCGGCGGCGCAGACTATTTCACCGACGTTCCGGCGGGCGACATCGCAATCCGCAATGTCGCGGATCTCTACCTCTATCCAAACACCGTCCAGGCCGTCGCCATCACCGGCGAGCAGGTGAAGAACTGGCTGGAAATGTCGGCCGGGATCTTCAACCAGATCACCCCCGGCTCCAAGGACGCAGCCCTGATCAATCCGGACTTTCCGTCCTACAACTACGATGTGATCGACGGCGTCACCTATCAGATCGACCTCAGCAAGCCGCCGCGCTACGACAAGGATGGCAAGATCATCCATCCCGAATCAAGCCGTATCGTCAACCTGCAGTTTTCCGGCCATCCCATCGATCCCGGCCAGCGCTTCGTGGTCGCGACCAACAACTACCGCGCCGGCGGTGGTGGCAAGTTCCCGGAAATCGCCGGCGACAAGGTCGTCTTTGTCGGCCCCGACACCAATCGCGATATCATCGTGCGCCACATCGTCGAACAGGGCACGATCGACCCGCAGGCCGACGGAAACTGGTCCTTCGCGCCGCTCGCCGACACAACCGTCACCTTCGAGACCGGCCCCAAGGCCCGCGACTATCTTGCCGCGATCAAGGGTATAAAGATCGAGGATGCCGGCGAAGGCGCGGATGGCTTCGCCCGGTTCCGCCTGACGCTCTGACAGCGTCGATCAACAAACGACTAAGGCCCGCGTTGCCTGAGACCGCGGGCCTATTCTTGTCATGTGTCAGCGGGTCGTTACCGAGTCGATTCAGGCCGGTATCGCCAATTGCTCATGTCGCATCTGAGGCAGGATCCCGGTCAGGTCGGACGGGCAGTTGGACAGGCGTTCGCGAAACGCATTGACCATCCAGCTTGCGGCCGGGCCCGGCGGATTGGCCGTTTTGCGGATCGCGTACAGATTGTAGGAGCCTTGTTCATAGGCTTCCAGATCGAGCTGTACCAGCCGACCGCTGACAAGGTCCTCCCTGATCACCGAGGCCGGCAATCCACCCCAGCCGAGCCCCCGGCGAAGCAGCTGGTACTTGGTCGCGATGTCGCTCACCCGCCAGGTCTTGTAGGACAGCACATTAAAATCACGACCGACGGTCAGTTCGGAAGCGTCGCTGACCACCAGTTGCACTTCCTCGCGCACATCGACCAGGGTCAGCGGCCGGTTCAACAAGGCCAGCGGATGGTCGGCTGCGGCAACCGGCAACAGATAATTGTGTCCGATGCGTTCGACCAGAAGCGAATCATCCTGCCTGAGCAGCGCGCCGCCGATGCCGATCGTCGACCGGCCATTCATCACCAGTTCCATGATCCGGCCGAGTTCGCCAACCTCCAGCCGCAGCGACACCGATGGAAACGTATCGCGAAACTCCTTCAGCACGCCGACCATGACCTCGGTCGGGACCATCACGCTGATCGCCACGGAGACCTCCGCCTCGAGGCCCTGCTTCATGCTGGTTGCGCGGGCCCGCATGACCTGCAGGTCGCTGACGATGCGGCGAGCATCGGCCAGCATTGCCGTGCCAGCCTCCGTCAGCCTCGGCTGGCGGGCGCCATTGCGCTCAAACAGGCTGACGCCGAGCTGCATTTCGAGATTGCCGATCGTGTAGCTGATCACTGACTGTGCGCGGTTGAGCTGGCGGGCGGCCGCGGAAAAGCTGCCGGCGTCGGCAACCGCGAGAAAGACCTGCAACTGGTCGAGGGTGGGGTTCGCGTCCATGGGAGGCATCCAATTATTCGATACTATCGATCTACATTATCACAGTTTTATCGATGGCCCAATCATCCTATCTCCGGGGCTACGGCGGCGTTACCTCCAGTCGCTGCCACGCAACGATCAAGGAAATTCCCATGTCTTCCATTCTTCTCGTCACATCCAGCCCGCGCGGTGCGGAATCGCTTTCGAACTCGGTTGCCACCGACCTTGCGGCAAAGCTGAGCGCCCAGACCGGTGCCGCCGTCGTCACGCGTGACCTGGCAGCCGACGCGCTTGACCATGTCGACGGCACCTTCACCGCCGCGATCCGCAAGCCCGCCGCGGACCGCAATGCGGCCGAGGCAGAGGCCGCAGCCGTATCCGACGCACTGGTCCAGGAACTGCTCGCAGCCGACACGATCGTCATCGGCACCGGCCTGATCAACTTCAACATCTATTCGTCGCTGAAGACCTGGATCGACCATGTCGCACGCGCCGGCCTGACATTTACCTACACAGAAAAAGGCCCGGTCGGCCTTGCCACCGGCAAGAAGGCCTACCTCGTTCTCGCTGCCGGCGGCGTCTATTCGTCGGGTCCCGGCGCACCGATGAACCATGCCGAGCCTTACCTGAAGACCGTACTCGGCTTCATGGGCATCGAACTGGTCGAAACGATCTATGTCGAAGGCCTCGCCTATGGACCGGAAGCCGCCGAGAAGGCTGTTGCCGCGGCCCATGCCAAGGCTGCCGAGCTGGCTTTGGCTGCCTGATAGCCGGCTTCTTTTGCTCCAGAATTTCAAATCCGGCGACAGGTTCGCCGGATTTTTTATGCCATCTGGCGGCCGATGACACGATTGCGGCCGTCGCTCTTGGCGCGGTACAGCCTGACATCGGCAACGGACAGCACCGCATGCAGGCTGGTGCCGTCGATCGGTGCGCTTGCGACACCCAGGCTGATCGTGACCGGCTCGCCGTCGGGATTGCGGATGTCACTGGCGACGCGCTCGCGCAGTCGCGCAGCAATGCGCATGGCGTCCTGATGCGCCAGATCCGGCAGGAGCAGAACGAATTCCTCGCCGCCATAGCGGAACACGAAGTCCTGTGGCCGGACCGCCTTGGTCATGGTCTCGGCAATCTCCTTCAGCAATTCGTCGCCAACAAGATGACCGAAGCGGTCGTTGATCTGCTTGAAGTGATCGATATCGATGATCACGATGCTGGCGGGTTTATCCTGGCTCAGGGCCAGGGCGAGGAGCCGCGGCGCATCGATCTCCATGCGGCTGCGGTCCAAAAGGCCGGTCAGGCCATCCCGGCCCGTGCGCGCCAGCAGATCCTCGTAGCGTTCGCGGAAGGTCAGGTCGTGGAAGACGTCGCGAACCTTGCGCTGGCGCCCGCCCATACGGCCCTCGCTCAGATAGAACTGGTAGAGTGCAAACAGCGCCGTATAGATCAGCACGGCAACCATCTTCGCTTTCAGGCCACCCCAGAACACGTCGGCGGGTGCGCCATAGAGCAGGTTGAGCATGACAAAGAAGCCGATCTGGTCGAAAATCAGCACCACAGCACCGCAGATTGCAAAGCGCAGCACGGTGCGGCGCGGCAACCAGCGACCGAGCCGCTCATACAGCAGGATGATGCCGACCGAATCCAGATAGAGCAGGGTCGTGCCCCAAAGCATCAGCGCGCCCATGTCCTGCAGGAAGGTGAAATCGGCTCTCTGGTTTGCGGTGGGCTCGACGCTGTAGTGCAAAAGCAGCAATTGCGCGATCGCCAAGGTCACCAGATTGCCGAGGAAGAGACCATAGATCGGCTGGCGGACGGTCGATGCGTCTTCCTTCATGTACAGCATCAGGATCATCATAAGCTTGCCGGCAAAGAAGATCGATGAGCCCGGCGACACGATGCCGAATGGCAGCGCGACGTAGAAGACCGCCGCCAGATAGGTTTCGACGAAGTGCATGACGCCGAGCGCGGTCAGGAAGACACCAAGCCCAATATAGGTCCGCAGGTGCAGCAGCGTCGTCATCAGGGCGAAATACAGCACCGCCTCGGAGACAAAAAGAACCAGATTCCAAACTTCCATGGCAATGCCCTGCGTCACGCGTTGAAGCCGTAACCGGCTTCCATGTCATTTCCGGGATCGCTGTTTCGGAAGAGCCAGCGATCCCGTCTTTCATGCCCCGAGAGACAGAGGTCGCGGCAGATCAGCCGCTGTGCGTCCAATGCCGAAGTCCCGCTCCTTGCCCGTACGCATAACGAAGCTTGCGACTTTTTGTAGTTCGTTCGCGATCATCGGCGACACTATTTTTGGTGCGTCGGCCACCGGCACCGGTCGTCCGAGCAGGTATCCCTGCAATTCCTCACAGCCGGCTGCGGCGAGATAGAGCGCCTGATCCAGGGTCTCCACCCCCTCCGCCACCACATTCATGCCCAGGCCGCGACCCAGGTCGATGATCGAACGGACGATGGCATTGGCGGTTTCTTCGGTACCGAGGGCGGCGACGAAACTGCGGTCGATCTTGATCACGTCGAACGGATAGCGGCTCAGATAGCTGAGCGAGGAATAGCCCGTGCCGAAATCATCCAGCGCAATGCGGAAACCGAGATGTTTCAGATGCGTCAGGATGTTGAGTGCGCGGTCATCGTCATCGATCAGCACACTTTCGGTAATCTCGAGTTCCAGCATCTGCGGCCTGACGCCGGTGTGCGCCACGCAATGGCTGAGTTCGGCGAGGAAATCCGGATGGCGGAACTGCACCGGCGAGACATTGACACTCAGATGCACGTCCCGCGGCATTGTGGCCAGCAGGCGGCAGGCATCTGCCAGAACCCAGGCCCCAAGGGCAACGATCTTGCCCGACACTTCGGCCACCGGAATGAAATCGTTCGGCTGCACCATGCCGCGCTCCGGATGGTTCCAGCGCACCAGCGCCTCATATCCGGAGACTTCGGCAGTGGCCGCCTTGACCCGTGGCTGCAGAAAAAGCTCGAATTCGCCATCGGCGAGCCCCCGCTCGATATCCGCCTCCAGCGCCCGGCGCTTCTCAATCAGCTCGTCCATGCCGTCGCGGAAGATCCGGAATGTGCTGCGGCCCGATTTCTTCGCGTGATACAACGCAACGTCGGCGCGACCGATCAGTTCGTCCAGTGTCGAGGCATGCTCGGGGCACAGCGCACCGCCAACGCTGACGCTGCATTTGATGACCTCGCCGTGGCCGGTGTCGAAAGGCTGCCGGAACGCCTCTATCAGCCGTCGGCCGAAATCCTCGACCTGCGTCTTGAAATGCGTATTGGCGAGGATGATGGCAAATTCGTCTCCGCCCAGGCGCGCCGCCAGGTCGCGTGGCCCCAAGGCACGGCTCAGACGCCGCGCCGTCTCGCGGATGACTTCGTCGCCGGCCGGATGTCCATGGAGATCGTTGACATCCTTGAAGTGGTCGAGATCGACGAGGATCACGGCGCATCCCCAGTTGATCGCAGCGCGCTCGACATGCATGGTCAGCGTCTCGGTGAACAAGGTACGATTGGCCAGCCCCGTGAGCGGATCGTGCTGGGCCAGATGCCGCATGCGCTGTTCCACCGCCTTGCGTTCCCTCAGGTCGACGAGGCAGCTGATGCGGATCTTGCGGCCGCGATACTCGATGTTGCGACCCCGCGCCTCGATCGGGATCTGCTGACCATCCTGACGCAAGACGGTGAATTCCCGCAGCACATCATGGGCAGGCTCAGGATCCTCCGTCAGGCGCCGCCGCCCCTCCTCATCGACCAGGTCGGCGATCGGTCGGCCAATCAGCTGATCCAGCGGCAGGCCGATCAGAAGCTCGAGCTGCTCGTTTCCATCGATGATCAGGCCACTCTCATGCATGACAATGGCCTCGAACGTCGCATTGGCCAACGCCGCGACACGGTCGGACTCCTCCTGGTCGCGGATCATCGACTGCAGTTCGCTGCGCCCGCGTTCCTCCTGCTCGATCGTATCCATCAGGCTGTTGAACAGCCGTGTCAGCTTTTCTGCCTCGTCGCCGGGATCGACTGTCAGGCGGTGGCTGAGATCGGCCGTGCCACCGACCAGTTCGGACAAGGCGTCCTCGACATGACCGACTCCGAGCCGCGTTCCATGCTCCGCGATGTTGAGGCCAATCTCCTCGACGGGTGCCGAAACGCGGATCTGGATCAGCCGGTCGAGCGCAAAGAAGAACAGATAGCCCAGACCGAAGGACCAGTAGAAATTCAGCGCCGAGCCGAAGACCTGCACGTAAAGCTGGCCGAAACGGCTACCTGCCGGCAGATGCTCCACCGGTGCCAGGAGCGCCAGCGCCAAGGTGCCAGCGACACCGGCAAAGGCATGCACGCCGATGGCGCCGACGGCATCGTCGACCTTCAGGTATTCTTCGACGAACTGGTTGCCGTAGACAGCGACCGCCGCGCCCAGCGCACCGACCAGCAGCGCCCCGCCCGGCTCCAGCACATGGCATCCGGCCGTCACCGCAACCAGCGCGCCGAGCATGCCGGCGAGCGATTTTTCGGGCAGTACGACGCCATCCTGCTTGAACCCCAGAAGATACCCGACACAGGTTCCCATGCCGCCGGCAAGAACGGTATTCATTATGATCGGCGCCACGTCGAGCGAGGCCTTCAGCGTCGAGCCGCCATTGAAGCCTATCCAGCCGAAGAAGAGGATCAGCGCCCCGGTCGTGGACAGGACGGGATTGTGGCCGGCAATACGCACCGGCCGGCCATTGGCATCGAAACGGCCGATCCGCGGCCCGAGCACCATGCAGGCGGCAAGAGAGATCCAGCCGCCGGTCGCATGGACCACGGTCGAGCCGGCAAAATCGACGAAGCCGATATTGGCGAGAAATGCGCCGGAATTCGGCCCCAGCGCCGTGCCCCAGGCCCAGTGGACAAAGACCGGATAGATCAGCGCCGAGAGGAAGATCGAGCCGAACACATAGGCGACCAGCTTCATGCGCTCGGCCACGGCTCCGGATACGATCGTTGCGGCAGTGCCGCAGAACATCACCTGGAAGACGAAGAAGCCGGAAACCCAGCTGCCGGTCTGCTGCAGGAAGAACAGGTCGCCATCGACGCCAAACGGCAGCCAGCCGGTCTTGCCGAAGGCGAGCATGAAGCCGACGGCCGCAAAGGCCACCACGCCGAAAACGAAGTCGAGAAGGTTCTTCTGGGCGACGTTGATCGAGTTCTTCGACCGCACCATGCCGGCTTCCAGCAAGAGGAACCCGACCTGCATCATCATGACCATGCCGGAGGCCGCCATCAGCCAGGCAAGATCCGCCGGATTGTAGACGGTGGCAACCTGGTCGTCGGTCGCCAGCGACGGCGTTGCCACGAGAACAGCGGCAAACGCTCCGAGGCATGTCGCAAGAATGGCGAATCTGGCAATCGAAAATTTGGAAAACACGCAAAGAACCCGGAAAATTGAGCCGGGTTCATTTGATGACAGAGGCTTTAACAATGCGTGAGTGCGGGTAAGCCTTTTTTCACCAAAAGAAGGATTTTTTCCTCAGGCGCTACGCTTTTCCGCGCCGTCGGAGAAAAGCGACGGGCCGTTCTGGTCGACGATCTGCTGCGCCTTGCGGAAGGTGCATTCGAGCGCATCATCGAGGGAGGAGAAAATGTCGGCGCGAATGAACGTGCGCTCGAGCGTGCGACCCGAGACCTCCTTCACGATGCGGCCGGCCAGACGATACTGGCCACCCTCGCGGATCGGCTCGGCGTGGATGAGGCAGTCCTTGTAGACCTGCGGTTCGGCAACGGGTGCCTTGGCCGTGTCGGATGTGGAGCCGCCGGTGAAGATCGAAAGGATGCGCGCGATAATCGATGTCATGTCCGCTCGATAGCACAGCTCGCGCCGATGAGAAAGCCGATCCGGTGAATTGGGCAAGGCGTAGGCGATGATGCTCACCGTCTGCCTTTCCATCCGCGTTGAACCGCGCTGGACTTCCGCCCCGGCATGGGAGAGGCTGATGCAAAGGACACAATCGATGAGACTGTTCATGGGTTTTCTGGCTGGCATCCTTGTCATCGTCGCCATCCTTTTCATCGTCTATCGGATGCCGCCGCGGCTCGATCTCGAACGCGAGGCAGCGCATGCCGCAGGCCATGGCCCGAATGATACCAGTCTTGATAAACTGGGCCTCGATGATATCGACGCCTATCTGAGCGCGAGCGAATTCCGTTTTTCCGGGCTGCGCAAGGGCCTCGGCAGGCAGGTGATCTGGGCCGACCCTCAGCTCAGGGCGAAGACCGCGGTTTCAGTGATCTACATCCACGGCTTTTCCGCCTCTTCGGGCGAGCTCCGCCCTCTGCCGGATCTCGTCGCCCGGGCGCTCGGCGCCAATCTCTACTACGCACGCCTTGCCGGCCACGGGCTCGACGACGCCGACGCCCTGGGGCAGGCGACCCTGATCGACTGGACCGCCGACATGGCCGAGGCCCTGGCGATCGGCCGCGTGTTGGGCGACAAGGTGGTGGTGATCTCGACTTCGACCGGCAGTTCGCTGGTGACCTGGGCTCTAGCTCGCCCTGCCCTTGCTCGCGACATCGCGGCCACGGTGTTCATCTCGCCCAATTACGGCCTGCATGCCTTCGGCAGCTTCCTGCTCACAGGGCCATTTGCCGGTCCGCTTGCGCATCTGCTGATCGGCGCACGGCGCGGTTTTCAGCCGATCAGCGAGATGAACGCCTTTAACTGGACGACCGACTATCCGGTCGAGGCGCTGATCCCGATGGCGCAGGCGGTGCGGCTGGCACAGCATACCAGGGTGGAGGCAATCACGGTGCCGGCGCTGTTCGTCTATTCGCCAATGGACAAGGTGGTCAGCGCCCAAGCGACGGATGCCGTTGCCGCGCGCTGGGGCGGCGCGCATGCCACGTTCGATCCGGGCCCCAACGGCGACGCAAACAGCCATGTGATCGCCGGCGATACCTATTCGCCGCAAACCACACAGCCGGTCGCCGACCACATCCTCGCCTGGCTGACAGCCCTGCCGGGTCTCAGATGATCAGGTTGGCCAGGATCTCGTTTTCGGTAATATCCTCGAAGCCGAGACCGGCCTGATCGAAGCGGGCAAAGAGTTCGGCGAAATTCTCGCGCTTGCCGGTTTCGATGCCGATCAGGATCGAGCCGAAATTGCGGGCCGACTTCTTCAGATATTCGAAGCGGGCGATATCGTCCTCGGGGCCGAGAAGATTGAGGAAATCGCGCAGGGCGCCGGGCCGCTGCGGCAGGCGCAGGATGAAGTATTTCTTCAGCCCGGCATGGCGCATGGCGCGTTCCTTGACGTCCGGCAGGCGATCGAAGTCGAAATTTCCGCCCGAGACGACGGCGACAACGGTCTTGCCGGCAAGTCGTTCCGGCGGCAGGAGGTCAAGCGCTGCAATCGACAGCGCGCCGGCCGGTTCGAGCACGACGCCTTCAACATTGAGCATTTCGGTCATGGTGACGCAGATGGCGTTTTCCGGGACGATCACCACCTGCTCGGCGGCAAAATGCCTGAGGGCTGCGAAATTCTGGTCACCGATGCGCGCGACCGCCGCGCCATCGACGAAATTGTCGACCTTGGGCAAGGTCACCACGGCTCCGGCCTCAAGGCTGCGGCGCAGGCTGGGCGCGCCGGCCGGTTCGCAAAAGACCATGCTGTCTTGAGCGACGCGGCCTGCCAGATAGCCGGTCATGCCGGACGAAAGCCCGCCGCCGCCCACCGGCATGACAACCAGATCCGGCGTCACGCCTTCCGGCAATTGCTGGATCACCTCGGCCGCAACCGTCGCCTGTCCCTCGATGATGTCGGCGTGGTCGAAAGGCGGCACCATGTAGCCGCCGATCGCCTCGACATGCTCGCGGGCGGCCGCATAGCACTGGTCGAAAATGTCGCCGAACAGCCGGATGGTGATGAATTCGCCGCCGAAGGTGCGGGTCTTGTCGATCTTCTGCTGCGGCGTCGTCACCGGCATGAAAACCACACCCTGCACGCCGAAATGGCGGCAGACAAAGGCGAATCCCTGCGCATGATTGCCGGCCGAAGCGCAGACGAAGGTGGTGTTGGCCGGGCTGTCGCCGACGATCTTGCGGAGGAAATTGAACGCACCGCGGATCTTGTAGGAGCGGACCGGCGTCAGGTCTTCGCGCTTGAGATAGATATTGGCCCCATAGCGGGCACTCAAATGATCATTGAGCTGCAGGGGTGTTTCGGGGAAAAGGCCACGCATGGCTTCCAGCGCGGTCTCGACTTCCTGTGGCGTCACGACGTCCATCCGTTGAATTTTGATCTGCCTCCCGCTATGGCATAGACATCAGGCACTGACAAAGCTTCTTTGCAGTGCAACCAAACGGAAGAAATTCCTTGAACACCAATCTCCTGCGCACCCTGGTCTACATCGCCGCGCTCTGCGGCCTCTATCTGTCGACCGCAATGCTGGTGCCGGCGATGGTCGACCTCTATTATCGCGACGACAACTGGTCGGTATTCACCGTCTCGGCGGCGATGGTCGGCGGCATTTCGCTGACGGCGGCAATGGCGACGCGCGGGCCACCGCCGACCTTTACCAAGCGCATGGGCTTCCTGCTGGTCAACGTGCTCTGGGCCGTCTTCTCTATTGTCGGCGCGATCCCGCTCTATTTTGCCGACCTCGACCTGACCTTCGCCCAGGCGCTGTTCGAATCGATTTCCGGCATCACCACGACCGGTTCCACCGTATTGGGCGGTCTAGACAACACCGCGCCGGGCATCTTGATGTGGCGATCGCTGCTCGCCTGGCTCGGCGGTATCGGCATCGTGGCGCTTGGCCTTTTCGTGCTGCCCTTCCTGCGTGTCGGCGGCATGTCCTTCTTCAAGATGGAATCGTCGGATACTGGCGACAAGCCTTTCGCGCGATTGGCCACCTTCACCCGCGCGTTCATGGCGGTCTATGTCGGGATCACGCTCGCCTGCATCATCGCCTATGATTTCGCAGGCATGAGCCATTTCGATGCAATCAATCATGCCTTTTCGACCGTGGCGACGGCGGGCTTTTCGACCCACGACATGTCGTTCGCCTTCTTCGATAGCCATTCCATCTTGTGGATCTCGACCTTCTTCATGACGGTTTGCAGCCTGCCTTTCTCGATCCTGATCGTTTTCGTGTTGCGCGGGCGGCTGGACGCCCTGCGCGATCCGCAGATCCTGGTCTTCATCGCCTATCTATGCGGCTTTGCGCTTGCCGGCGGTATCTACAACCACCTTCGAAACGGTATCGACCTGCCGAACGCGCTCACCCATTCCTTCTTCAACTTCGCCTCGATCCTGTCGACCACAGGCTTTGCCAGCGAAGACTACACACTCTGGGGTCCGTTTGCCGTCACCGCCGCCTTTTTCGCCACCTTCATGGGCGGCTGCTCGGGCTCGACCGCCGGCGGCATCAAGGCCTATCGCTTCGTCATCCTGTTCAACCTGATTGTCACCGGGCTGAAAAAGCTGATCTATCCCAATGCCGTCTATTCGGTGCGCTACGGCAACCAGACCGTCGATGCCGATACGCAGCGTGCGGTCTTCCTGTTTTTTGCCGCCTACATCTTCATCTGGGTAATCGGCAGCATGGGCATGTCGCTGGCCGGCTATGACTTTGCCACATCGACCTCGGCGGTGATCACCGCATTGTCCAATGTCGGCCCCGGCATCGGCCCGCTGATCGGACCGGTCGGCAACTTCGCGATGATGAACGACCCGGAACTCTACATCCTGTCGCTCGCCATGCTGCTCGGCCGTCTGGAGGTGCTGACGGTGCTCGTGCTGCTCGTGCCGATCTTCTGGCGTTCCTGACCCGCCGCCTTGGTGTCGGCCAACTTGCCGCTACATTGGCCCGTCCGACGGCGGCAAGCTTGTAGTTAACTTGCCACCAAACTTGGCATCGAACTTGCCATCAATCTTGACTGCCGAGTCCGGATCTTTCCAAACTCGGCCGGTGTGCCGGATGCAGGAGAATCACATGACAGCCGTAAAACTCGCTCGCCTTGCCAAAGTCACGGCCGCCCAGATCACCGCCCTGATGCTGGCCGTCCCTGCCGGGGCCGGTGCACTGCTCGACGGCGCCAGCGAGGCCGAACGCAAGGCTGCTGCGGGCGATGCGCGCGGCGCCATTATCGGCCTGCACCAGAGCGTGGCGACCTTTTCCGCGAACCTGCCGCTGATCGTTCCGCGCGCGCTGTTCGTCACCGAGAAGCCGACCGGCTACGGCGCCTACACAGCGAAGAAGGAGCCGATCTTTGACAGCGGCGAACCGCTGATCACCTATCTCGAAGTGGCCGGCCTGAAATGGCGCACGCTGGAGGATGGCCGTAAACAGTCGAATTTCAGCGTCGACCTGGAGCTGAGCAACGACAAGGGCAAGACACTGGCGCTGAAGAAGGACTTTGGCAGCTTCACCTTTACCGGCCATGTCGAGGCGCAGGAGATCTATACACACCTGACGCTCGACGTCGCGGGTGCCGCCCCCGGCGCCTATATCCTGCGCTACACGGTCAACGACATCGTCGCCGAGCGTTCGACGCCCTTCGAGCAGCATTTCACCGTCAGCGACAAGAAGTAACACGGCCAACCATTGGTGCCGTCCCATGGCAGGGCGTGGTCGTTGTGGGGCAATAGAGCCACCCCTTCTGCCATACGCCGCGTCGTGCCCCAGCGCGGTAAGGTCGGGTCATACCCAGGCAGGAGGGCTGCGGCCCGTCAAGCGGCCTTTGGAAATCCCTGTCTGTAGCTTCCGCCCCCTCTGCCGCCCATCGGGTCACTCTTGCCAGCACACCCCTGCCAGAATTCTCTCGCCAGTCGCCTTTGCCGGTCAAGCGTGCCCTGGCTCCACGACCCTGAACCCGTTCCGACAAATGTCGATTTTCCACCTCGGCCACTTGCAGGGACGCAGTGCGGCGGGCAATATGGTTGTATTACTCAACCAAATGGACGACAAGCATGACCGACACGACGCCCGCGACCGTAAAGGCTATCCGCGCCGCCTCAAGGGACCTGGTGCGCAAGCTCGGTTTCCTCGGTGACGATCTCGCCGAAAGCGGTCTGCCGCCTTCCGCCGTTCATGCGCTGATCGAGATCGGCGATGCCGGGCATATGACGGCGAAGGACCTGCGCGGCCTGCTGGATCTGGAAAAGTCCAGTGTCAGCCGGATGTTGCGCAAGCTGGTGCAGGCCGGCCTGCTCGCGGAACAGACTGACGAGGCTGACGCCCGCGCCAAGCGGATTTCGCTGACCACTGCTGGCAAGGCAAAACTGTCGCAGATCGATTCCTTTGCCCGCAGCCAGGTCGGCGGCGCGCTAGCGCGACTGGCGCCCGGACAGGACCGGACGATCCTGCAGGGGCTGCAACTCTATGCAGACGCCCTGTCGAAGGTGCCGCTGGATCGTGTGTCCGAGGCGCTGCCCTTGCCAGTCCCCTTGGCCGCGCCCCATTCCACCGCATTGCGGGCGCCCGATTCGGGAATATTGCCGCTGCCTTCCCTTCCACAGGCCGGCATCGCCACCGGCTACCGTCCGGGCCTGATCGGCCGCTGCTGCGACCTGCACGCGCGCTATTATGCCCGCACCGTCGGCTTCGGGCGGGCGTTCGAAGCCATCGTGGCCACTGGCTTGGCGGACTTCTGCACCCGCCTCGACCGCCCCGGCAACCAGGTCTGGACCGCCATCGCGCATGACGAGATCGTCGGCACGATAGCAATCGACGGCGAAGACCTGAACAGGCACGGCCAAACAGATTCGGATGGGGATGACCGCGCCGGCGCAGGCACTGGAACCGCTAAAAATATGGGCGATGGCACGGGCATGGCCGGCCGCATCGCCCATCTGCGCTGGTTCATCGTCGATGACGACCTGCGCGGCAGCGGCCTTGGACGCCGGCTACTCTCGACCGCCCTCGCCTTTGTCGACCACCACGATTTCACGGAAACGCACCTCTGGACCTTCCGCGGCCTCGACGCGGCCCGCAAGCTCTATGAGGCACACGGCTTTGCGCTGGCGAACGAATATCAGGGCCGGCAATGGGGGAACGCGGTGATGGAACAGAAATTTGTCAGGCCAAGGCATACGGCCATTGGTGCGGGCGGCGGGGGTCGAACCCGCACAGCCGAGGCCGAGGGATTTTAAGTCCCTTGCGTCTACCAGTTTCGCCACGCCCGCAACTGCGCTCTGTTTCATCCACTTGACGATTGTCGTCAAGGGTCGTTGGTCACGTCGCGGTACGCTGGCCCGGTGTTTGTCAGTTGATCTTGCGATCGGTGAATTCGACGCCCAGTTCGCGTGGCGTTCGCCAGCGTACATGGCAGTCATGGGTGGTGCCGTCTTCAAAGCGCAGGCGGAAATCGGCGGGAATATCGGCCGTCGATTCGAACTGCACCTTGGCGCCGGCTTGCGACAGGTTGCGCACCATGCAGTCAAAGGTCGAATTGCCGCCATCCAGTATGGCGCGACCGGCCTTGAGCGCGCGGGTGCGGGGTACGTCTCTTCGTTCCTGTTCCATGGCAAAGACACCTCATATCGATGTTGTGCCCGCCATCCATCGCAGATCGGGTTTAACCGGTGCTGAAGCCAATCGGTCGGATTTTAGCGATCGGGACGCTGCCGACGAAAAAGGGCGGGAAAATCCCGCCCTTGCTGCATCGAGTTGGCAATGATCAGGCCAGCTTCGCGGCCAGCTTGGCAACATGCGCCCCCTGGTACCTGGCGGCCTCGAGTTCGATGTCCGAAGGCTGGCGCGAGCCGTCACCATCGGTGATCGTCGACGCGCCATAAGGCGAGCCACCCTTGACCGCTTCAACGCCCATCTGGCCCTGGAAGGCGTAAGGCAGGCCCGCGACGACCATGCCGTGATGGAGGAAGGTCGGGATGAAGCCGAGAATGGTTGATTCCTGGCCGCCATGCTGGGTCGCCGACGAGGTGAAGGTCGAGCCGAGCTTGCCGACCAGCTTGCCGTTGAACCACAGGCCACCGGTCTGGTCCCAGAAATTGCGCATCTGCGAGGCGACGGTGCCGAAGCGGGTGCCCGCGCCCACGATGATCGCGTCGTAGCTTGCCAGTTCGTCCACCGTTGCAATTTCGGCCTTCTGGTCCATCTTGAAATGCGAGGATTTGGCGACCTCTTCCGGAACCAGTTCCGGAACGCGCTTGACGGTGACGTCGGCGCCGGCCGACTTGGCGCCTTCGGCAACGGCATAAGCCATGGTTTCAATGTGACCGTAGGACGAATAGTAGAGAACCAGAACCTTAGCCATGACGTATCTCCTGTTGGACTGTTGTTGGACTGTGGGTGCATTGGCGGCCATGCCGAAAGGCGTTTAGGCCGCGTGGTGTTTCGATGGTCTTGATGTAACGCAATCCGCCACGCTGACCAGCCATGCCGATAGGAACGCAGTGTTCACTCAAATTGCACCGACCCTTCTCAGAACGTTCACATGGCGCTAGATTTGCACAATCTTGCCCGAGACAGCGCATCCCGTCCCGGGTGGCATGTCCCGGATCTTCGCCCACCAGACTGACAGGATTAGCATGAGCCCCACGATCAAGACCGCCGGCATGCTCGCCATCGGCGACGAACTTTTGTCCGGCCGGACCAAGGACAAGAATATCGGCCATCTCGCCGATCTGCTGACCGTTGCCGGCATCGACCTGAAAGAGGTCCGGATCGTCGCCGACGAGGAAGACGCCATCGTCGAGGCGGTCAATGCGCTGCGCCAGCGCTATGACTATGTCTTCACCTCCGGCGGTATCGGCCCGACCCATGACGACATCACCGCCGACAGCGTCTCCCGGGCCTTCGGCGTGCCGTGCGTGCATGATCCGGATGCGATGATGCTGCTCGGCAACATGTATGCGGCGCGCAACATGGATTTCACCGAAGCGCGGCAACGCATGGCCCGCATGCCGCAGGGCGCCCGCCATATTCCCAATCCGGTGTCGACCGCTCCCGGTTTCATCATCGGCAATGTCCATGTCATGGCCGGCGTGCCTCAGGTCTTCCAGGCGATGATCGCGCATGTGGTCGACAGCCTGCCGACCGGCACCAAGGTGCTGACCCGCGCCATCGTCTGCCCGTTCGGCGAAGGCGATATCGGCACGCTGCTCGGCCAGATCCAGAAAGCGCATCCGCTGACCTCGATCGGTTCCTATCCGCAATTCGACGGCAAGCGCTTTTCGACCGAGCTTCTGGTGCGCGCCCGCGACGCGACGGCGCTGGATGCCGCCGCCGCCGATGTCGCGATCATGGTGGCGCAAATCGCGGCGGAGAAGGATGCATTGGCAAAGCGCGATCTCGGAACCGGCGAGGTCGCCTGACCGAACCCGAACCGGGCGCCGCGGGCGGACAAAAACCGGGTTCCGTCTTGTCACTTGACCGAAGTCAAAGCGGAACTTCACCTTGACGAGCATAGTTTTTTCATGCGGACATCGAATAAGGACCGCGTGAGGAGACGACCATGGGTTATCGTACACTTCTTGCCATATTGGACACGCCGAACACGACGAAGCAGGTCACCGATTTTGCGGTGGCGCTCGCCAACCAGTTTCAGTCACACGTGATCGGCGCGCATGCCGAAGCGATTGCCATGGTGCCGCTGGTGGCGCCGATGGAAATTCCCGATCCGGCCACCATCCAGGCGCTGCAGGACATGGCGCATCAGGAAACAGAAAGCGTCGAGGCGCTGTTCCGCTCGATCGCGGTGCGCGAGGGCCTGTCGCATGAATGGCGCAGCTTCGTCACGTCGGCGGGCCTCAATTCCGCCGCCCTGATCGACAGCGCCCGCTCCACCGATCTGGTCGTCGCGCCGCAGGGCGAACACGGGCTCCTGTCGGAATCGCGCGCCGAGCTCGAAAGCTTCCTGTTCGAGAGCGGCCGCCCGGTGCTGCTGGTGCCGCATATCCTCAAGGCTCCCAAGCCGATAAAGCGGGTTATGGTCGCCTGGAACGGCTCGCGCGAAGCGGCGCGCGCCACCTTCGATGCCCTGCCTTTCCTCAAGGCGGCCGACGAGGTCGAGGTGTTCAGCGTCGATCCACCGGAAAACAGCATCCAGACGGCCGCCGTCGCCGGTGCCGAGATCGCCTCCACCCTTGCCCGCCACGGCGTCAAGGTGACCGTTGCCACGTCCGAACAAAGCGGACTGTCGCCAGCCATGGCGATTGAAAACCGGCTGTCGGACAGTTCAATCGACCTGCTGGTCATGGGCGCCTACGGCAACAAGCGCTGGTGGGAAGTGCTGTTCGGCGGCGTTACCCGCACGGTGCTCGATTCGATGACCGCACTGACGCTGCTGTCGCGCTGACCGCAACGGCGGCGGACCATGGCCGGGCCTTGCCATGCGGCAGGGATTCCGGCTAATAGCAGCGGCCAAAGACCAGTGCCCGATCAGGGCGGCATTCGCGCGGTATCGCGGGATCCCGAAAATGTCTGCGGCATCCGCAACGGATCCGCTCCCGTTTTCGGATACCGAAGCCGCGCGAAACGCATTTCGGGTATTGTCCCGACATGCGACGCCTCCCCGGCTCCGGTTTTGAACGCCGTATATGCCGGCGCCCGAAAACCTCGTCTGCGGAGCCTTGCGACATGTCTCTTCCCGATAAAGCCTTTCCCGTATCCTGGGACCAGTTCCACCGCGATGCCCGTGCGCTTGCCTGGCGCCTTGCCGGTCTCGGCCAGGAGTTCCGTGCCATCGTCTGCATCACCCGCGGCGGCCTGGTGCCGGCGGCGATCATCTCGCGCGAACTCAATATCCGCCTGATCGAGACGGTCTGCGTCGCCTCCTATCATGACTATGTCAACCAGGGCGAAATGAACCTCCTGAAGGGCATCACGCCCGAACTGATGACCGATGGCGGCGCAGGCGTGCTCGTCGTCGACGACCTGACCGACACCGGCAAGACGGCGCTTGAAGTGCGCGCGATGATGCCCAAGGCACATTTCGCCTGCGTCTATGCCAAGCCGAAGGGCGTGCCGACCATCGATACCTTCGTCACCGAAGTCTCGCAGGACACCTGGATCTATTTCCCCTGGGACATGGGCTTCACCTACCAGGAGCCGATCGCCAAGGGCTCGAAGGGCTGAAAACCGCTGATCGTGCTATCCTGAAAAAGCCCGCGTTGCCGCGGGCTTTTTCTTTTGCCAAGGGTGTGTCTAAAGCGCCTGCCTGGGATGCGGGCTGTCCTCATAGGCGCCCCAGATCGACTGGTCGAAATTGATCGTCGATCCGGTCATCAGGCCGGATTCGGCCGATGACAGATAGGCGACGGCCCGTGCCACCTCGGCCGGATCGACCAGGCGTCCAAACGGCTGCGCAGCCGCGGCCTTGTCCAGCCAGTCCTCGGCGGCGCCATGATATTCGCGCTGGATACGATCCTCGCCGTCGCTCGACATCCAGCCAATATTGAGTGCATTGACCCTGATGCGGTTCTTCAGCAGCGCAAAGGCGGTATTGCGCGTCAGCGTGTCGAGTGCGCCCTTCGATGCGCAATAGGCGGCGATGAAGGGCTGGCCGGCCATCGCCGACATCGACGAGATGTTGACGATCGTGCCTTCGGTGCCATGCTCGCGCATCACCTTGATCGTATCCTGCATCAGGAAGAAGGGCGCCCGTGTGTTGATCGCGAACATGCGGTCGAACAGGTCCGGGTCGGTATCGAGGATCGTGCCGCGATCGGTGATCGCCGCGACATTGACCAACGCATCGATCGTCCCGAAACGCGCATGTGCCGCCGCGATCACCTTGCGGCAATCCTCGACCCGGCCGAGATCGGCTTCGATGAAGGCGACCGGCACCCCGTAACGATCGGTGATTTCGGCCGCCTTGGCCTGCCCCTTGTCGGCACTGCGGCCGCAGATCGTCAGGCCTCTTGCGCCGCGTTCGGCAAACAGCCGGGCGACTTCCGCGCCCAGTCCCTGCGTGCCGCCGGTGACGACCGCATATTTTCCATCCATTCTACCCATGATGCTCCTCATGCCCTGCGCTTGTCGGCGTGACGTTCGATCACGTCGGCGAAGCTTGCAGCATCCATCCCGGCCTCCAGCGCCTCGGCCATGATGGCAGCCTGGGTCTTCGGCGCAAGCCCCCCGACCGGTGGATCACTGTCGAGATTGGTGGGGAAGGCATAACCCTCGGCGGTCGCGGCAATGGCATTGGCCACATCCTGCGCCGTCATCGTCCCGGACCTCTTCGCCTCCAGCAAGGCCGGATAGACGGCCGTCGACATGCGCTCCCGATCGACCGTCTCCATTGCCCGGCCGAAGGCGGACGAAACCTGCAGGAGATTTGCCATGCGATAGATGTCGGTCGAGACATTGGTGCCGGCGCCATGCATCAGGGCCGGGTTGAAGAAGACGGCGTCGCCCTTGGCGAGCGGCAATTGCACATGATGCTCGGCGAAATAGTGCTGGAACTCCGGCCGACCGAAGGCAAGATATCCCTCGAAGAAGGTCTGCGAATAGGGAAGGAACAGCGTCGGGCCGCTTTCGATCGGCATGTCGCAATGGGCAACGGCGCCCTGCAGCGTGAGAACCGGCGAGATCGCATGGATATGTCCGGGATAGGCCTGCATCTGCGCCGGCGACATGAAGCCGAGATGATAGTCGCGGTGCGCCTTCTGCGCCGCGCCGCCCGGATTGACGCGGTTCATCTGTGCCGTCATCTGATAGCCTGCGCCCAGCCAGGCCTGCGACACCATGGCAATGGCTTCGGAGGCATAGTAGCTGGCAAAATTCTCGGGATCCGCCAGGCAGTGCTTCTGCAGGGAATTCCAGATCCGGTCATTGGCGCCGGCCTTGGCGAAATGGTCGGCCGCAACCTTGCCCTTTTCCCGTTCGTCGCGAACGATCGCGTCGAAGACCTCGGTGGCCCGATCGACGACGGTCAGATCCGGCATCGCGCCCTTGATCACGATCACCCCCGGTCCCGTGGCAAAAGCCTCCACCCATTCGGCCATCAGTTCACGGCGCAGTTGCGGGTCGCGACTGATCTGGCGGAGTTTGATCCCGTCATAGATCAGGACATTTTTCTCGACGCCGACGGCAAAGGGCCAGTCGGCCGGGTCGGTGGTCTTTTCGACATCCGCCCTGAAATGATCCAGCCGGCCGCTGTCAGCGTTCAGCCAGACCTTGTCGCGGCGCCGGCTCGAAAGGGTTTGCGCATCCATTGTATTTCCTCCCATTGGTGTTTCCGGACTTGATCCTAGGCAAGGGCGCGCGCATGAATAGCCGCAGATCACCTCAAAAACACCTCAGGAGGCAGGATGAAACCGCCCTACCCGTTGAAGGACATTGCCTTCCAGGCGGGACTCAGCCTGGCGACCGTCGATCGGGCCGTGCATCAGCGGCCCGGCGTACGCCAGACCACCCGGCTGAGGATCGACGCAGCCATTGCCGAACTCGACCGGCAATATGCGCAGTCGGGTCTGGCCGGCCGACGCTTCGTCCTCGATATCGTGATGGAAACGCCGCAGCGCTTTTCCAATGCCGTGCGCGCCGCTTTCGAGGCGGAGCTTCCCGGTATGCGGCCGGCCGCGTTTTCAGCCCGCTTCCATGTCGCCGAAACTATGAACGAGCGCGATCTGATCGCCATCCTCAAATCCATCCGTCGACGCGGCAGCCATGGCGTGGTGCTGAAAGTGCCGGCAACGCCGGCGATGTCGGACATGGCAGGATCGCTGCTCGAGGCTGGCATACCGGTGGTGACGCTGGTCACCGACCTGCCGGCCGGAATGCGCACCGGCTATGTCGGCATGGACAACCATGTCGCCGGCGCAACCGCCGCCTATCTGCTCGGGCGCATGGCGGGTCCGCTACCGGGCAAGGTCCTGGTCGCCCTGTCGAGCGCGCATTTCGCCGGCGAGGAAGAACGTGAGCGCGGCTTTCGCCGCGCCCTGAAGGAGCGGTTTCCCTGGCTGTCGGCGGTGACGGTCTCGGAGGGTTTCGGCGTCGATCGCACGACACGGACGATCGTCCGCTATGCGCTGGAGAGCCATCCCGACATCCGGGCGGTCTATTCCATAGGTGGCGGCAACCGCGCCATACGACAGGCCTTTGCCGAGCAGAAGCGCGATTGCGACATATTTGCCGGTCATGATCTCGACAGCGACAATCGCCAACTGCTCTTGAACGGCGACCTGACCTTCGTCATCCATCACGATTTGCGCCAGGACGCCCGCAGCGCCTGCCAGATGGTTCTCGCCTATCACCGCATGCTGCCCGCCGATTTCAGGATCGCCCCATCGAGGGTTGCGATCGCCACGCCTTACGATGTCGGCGGGGAACTCTGACAGGTGGGCCCTCATTCGATGACAAATCCGGTCTACGTGCGTTACACCAACGCGTCGGACGATACGACGGTCACGCCCGGCACCGCCGAAAACGCCTGATCCAGCATAGCGCGTGCGATCGTCTCCGGCCGGTTTGCCTGCAGCGACCGAGGCAGGACCGGTTTCAGCAGCCGCAGCAGCGAGCCGAAAAACTGTTCGCCCGGACGCGGATCCGGCCGAGGTCCGTCGATCAGGCCCGGGCGGACCAGCACCGTGCGTTCGAAACCAAGCGCCACGACATCCTTCTCCGTTTCGCCCTTGACGCGGCTATAGAAGATTGCCGACTTCACGTCGGCGCCTTTCGCCGAATTAAGGACAAAGCCTTTTGCGCCGCCTGCCTTTGCCAGCTTGGCGATCTCGACCGTATAGTCGTGGTCAATGCGGTGAAACTGCTCGCGCGACCCCGCCACTTTCAAGGTCGTGCCGAGGGCACAGATGACGGCGTCCGCCGCCCAGACGGCTGGATCCTGAGGCAGATCCTCGAAATCGAGGAGCGGCGCGGAAAGACGCGGGCGTTGCGGCAGCGGTCGGCGCGTCGGGGCCGTCACTGAGGTGACGCGCGGATCGGCAAGCGCCAGCGTCAGAACATGGCTGCCGACAAGGCCGGTCGCGCCCAACAACAACAGATGCATGGTCCTGCCACTCCTTCACCGGAACTCTGTGCCGCCTCGCGCGGACTTCGCCTCGCCATGGGGCAAGGACGCCAGCACTGTGTGTGCAACATAGCCCGTCCTGTCGCACAAACGCAAAAGGCGCCGCATCGCTGCGGCGCCTTTGTCTTTCTGAAGCGTCTTCGGTAATCAGGCCGCCGAACGGTACTGCGCGCCAACCGATGCGCCGGCTTCCAGCTGGAAGCGCTGCAGCTGCGCCTGCAACTGGCGGGCTTCGCCGGCGAGAACCTGGCTGGCGGCCGTGGTTTCTTCGACCATGGCTGCGTTCTGCTGGGTCATCTGGTCCATGTGGTTGACCGAGGTGTTGATCTCGCCGAGGGCCAGCGACTGTTCCTGGGCTGCACGGGCAATCGAGGTGACGTGGTCGTTGACGCGGTTGACCAGTCCTTCGATCTCCTTCAGCGCCTCGCCGGTGGACAGAACGAGCGACACGCCGCCCTTCACTTCCACGGCCGAGGTATTGATCAGAGTCTTGATCTCCTTGGCGGCGTTTGCCGAGCGCTGGGCCAGCTCGCGGACTTCCTGGGCGACGACGGCGAAACCACGACCGGCTTCACCGGCACGGGCGGCCTCGACGCCGGCGTTGAGCGCCAGCAGGTTGGTCTGGAAGGCAATCTCGTCGATGACCGAGATGATCTGGCTGATCTTCTGAGAAGACTGCTCGATGCGGCCCATGGCGTCGATGGCGTTGCGAACGATATCCCCAGACTTGCCGGCGCTGTCCTTGGTTTCGCGCACCATCTGGGTCGCTTCGTGGGCACGCTCGGTCGAGGTCTTGACCGTGGTGGTGATTTCCTCAAGCGCGGCTGCGGTTTCTTCCAGCGAGGCGGCCTGCTGCTCGGTGCGGCGAGCAAGCTGGTTTGCGGCGGACGACAGTTCACCGGAATTGTCGGTGATCGTTCCGGCTGCCTGGCGGATGTTCTGCATCGTGCCGCGCAGCGTTGCCATCGTCTGGTTGACGTTGGTCTGCAGTTCGGCAAAGGCGCCCTGGAAATTGCCCTGCATGTCGTGGGTCAGGTCGGCATCCGACAGGGCCGCGATGACGCGGCGGACTTCGGTCACGCCGAGATCGACGCTTTCCACCAGTTCGTTGACGCTGTCGGCGAAACGCTTCAGGTCGGCATCGTCATAGGACTTGGCGATACGCTTGGAGAAGTCACCGGCGGCGGCAGCCGCGACAATGCCGCTGATCGAGGACTGCAGGTCCTTGCTCTGGGCATGAAGGGCGGCTTCCTGGGCTTCCATGGCGCGCATCTGCTGCTCGTTGGCACGGAAGACTTCCAGTGCGCGGGCCATTTCGCCGATTTCGTCCTTGCGGTCGGTACCGGGAATGGTTTCACCGAGCTTGCCACCGGCCATGTCGGACATGATGCCGGTCAGGCTGCGGATCGGGTTGACGATGCCGCGGCGGGCAAGCAGGAACGAGACGGCAACGCCGGCCACGATACAGATAGCGGCGGTCGCCATCAGGACCAGCATGGTCTGGGTCGAGGCGGCCAGCGCATCGGCGCGCGATGTCGCAAGCGTGGTGGCCGAATAGGTCGAGTATTCCTTGACCGCGGCGGTGACGATCTTCTGGGCGTCCAGCGCCTTGCCGAGCTCGGCCTTCATCACGGCCGGGTCCTTGCCGGCTTCGGAAGCGGCAACGGCAACCATGGCGCGGATCTGGTTGAAGTAGCTGTCGAGCGTGGTGCGGATGCCGTCCAGCAGTTTGGCCTCGTTGGCATCGGCGGTCGAGGCGATCTTCGGCAGGCGGGCGAGCATTTCGCCCGAACGCTTTTCGGTTTCAGCCTGGAAATCGGCGGCCTTCTCCGGCGCCAGCGCCAGCTGGTAGGTCATGCGGCTGATGGCGATGATATCGACGCGCAGGTCCATGGCTTCACGCGCCACTTCCTCGCGGGCGCCGGTATCCTTCAGCGACGCGCCAAGCGAACCGAGACCCTGCGCACCCACAGCGGCAATCGCAGCCGCGGCGACGCCCATCAGGACGACGACCAAGGTGACCTTTTTCAAAATGGAGAGATTGCTAATATTCATGGGTGAGACGACTCCGTTCCAAACCCTCCATCCTGGAGAGCGGCCATACACGGGCCAACGCATGGACGTCATTCCACACACATGCGGCAATTTGTATGATTGAGACCTTTCAATTTCGTTGATTGGCAGAAAACTGTGGGAATCTTGTTGCGATGCACACGCCGCAGCGTGATCGCAGCCGCCGCCATGTCACAGGAAACGGGCCGGCGCGGCACTGCCGGCATCCACCATCCACAGTGCCAAAATGACACCTAAAAAATATAGGTTCGGCTGCTTGACACGGCAGGCCATGGGATCGCGCCGATTCCGGCGCTCCAGAAAGCCTTGATATTCCCGTGACTTCGTAATTTCCCCCGTTATCCACACCCTCCACCACAATATCTAGCGTTAATATTTCGTTCATAGCCCACCCCTTGACGGAATCAGTGCTCTCGATGTTAATGACCCCTGTTGCGGCGGCGACGAACCGGGCATGAACGAGGCCGGGTTTCATCACACATTGTCACGCGTTTTCGGCACGGTGGAATGGCGTTTTAACGACGTCCTCCCCGGTGGGAAAATTGTGCGATCTTTCTCCGCGCAACAGGGGATTGGGGCTGGCGGAAAGAAACTGTTAATACTATATTTAGTGTTTGCAGCCACCATCAACACTATATACAGGACTGACCATCTCCGGATGACTCACCTGACGAGATGAACAAACAACCGGCTGCGCGCTTTGGACGCGAAGCCGGGCGGGCTTTTTCGCGCCAAACGGCGCTTCCAGATCGAGGGACACAGGCAGATGCGCATTGAACGCCGCTTTACCAAACCGGGCCAATCTCCTTATGCGGAGATCGAGTTTCGCAAGGCCATCAGCGAAATCAAGAATCCCGACGGCTCAATCGTATTTCGTCTTGCCGATATCGACGTCCCGAACCAGTTCAGCCAGGTGGCTGCCGACATCCTGGCGCAGAAGTATTTCCGCAAGGCCGGCGTGCCGAAGTTCCTGAAAAAGGTCGAGGAAAACGACGTTCCGTCTTTCCTCTGGCGTTCCGTCGCCGACGAGAAGGCGCTCGCCTCGCTTCCCGAAAACGAACGCTACGGCTCGGAAACCGATGCCCGCCAGGTCTTCGATCGCCTGGCCGGCACCTGGGCCTATTGGGGCTGGAAGGGCAAGTATTTCACCTCGGAAGACGATGCCCTGACCTTCAAGGACGAGCTCGCCTATATGCTCGCCACCCAGCGCGTCGCACCGAATTCGCCGCAGTGGTTCAACACCGGCCTGCACTGGGCCTATGGCATCGACGGCCCGGGCCAGGGCCATTTCTACGTCGACCCGTTCACGGCTAAGCTCACCAAGTCGAAGTCGTCCTACGAGCATCCGCAGCCGCACGCCTGCTTCATCCAGTCCGTCGAGGACGACCTCGTCAACGAAGGCGGCATCATGGACCTGTGGGTCCGCGAAGCCCGTCTCTTCAAGTATGGTTCCGGCACCGGCTCGAACTTCTCCTATCTGCGCGGCGAAGGCGAAAAGCTGTCCGGCGGTGGCCGCTCGTCCGGCCTCATGTCCTTCCTGAAGATCGGCGACCGGGCTGCCGGCGCGATCAAGTCGGGCGGCACGACGCGTCGTGCGGCGAAGATGGTCGTGGTCGACATCGACCATCCGGATATCGAAGCCTATATCGACTGGAAGGTGAAGGAAGAGCAGAAGGTTGCAGCCCTCGTCACCGGCTCGAAGATCGTCGCCCGTCACCTCAAGGCGATCATGAAGGCCTGCGTCAATTGCGAAGCCGACAACGGCGACTGCTTCGACCCGAACAAGAACCCGGCCCTGAAGCGCGAAATCAAGGCTGCCAAGAAGGACCAGGTTCCGGAAAACTACGTCAAGCGCGTCATCCAGTTCGCCCAGCAGGGCTACAAGGATCTCGAGTTCAAGACCTATGACACCGACTGGGATTCGGAAGCCTACCTGACCGTCTCCGGCCAGAACTCGAACAATTCCGTCTCGCTGAAGGACGACTTCCTGCGCTCCGTCGAAAGCGACGGCGACTGGAACCTGACCGCCCGCAAGGACGGCCGCGTGATGAAGACGCTGAAGGCGCGCGACCTGTGGGAAAAGATCTCCTACGCCGCCTGGGCATCGGCCGATCCGGGCCTGCATTTCAACACGACGATGAACGACTGGCACACCTGCCCGGCTGCCGGCCCGATCCGCGCATCCAACCCGTGCTCGGAATACATGTTCCTCGACGACACGGCCTGCAACCTCGCCTCGCTGAACCTGTTGCAGTTCAAGGACGCCAAGACCAAGAATATCGACATCGGCGACTACGAACATGCCGTGCGCCTGTGGACCGTCGTGCTTGAAGTCTCGGTGATGATGGCGCAGTTCCCGTCGCGCCAGATTGCCGAGCGCTCCTACGAATACCGCACGCTCGGCCTCGGCTACGCCAATATCGGCGGCTTCCTGATGTCCTCCGGCATTCCTTATGACAGCGACGAAGGCCGCGCCATCTGCGGTGCTCTGACCGCGATCATGACCGGCGTCTCCTATGCGACGTCTGCCGAAATCGCCTCGGAACTCGGCCCCTTCCCGGGCTACAAGCCGAACCGCGAGAACATGCTGCGCGTCATCCGCAACCATCGCCGCGCCGCTTACGGCGAGACCACCGGTTATGAAGGCCTGTCGGTCGATCCGGTCGCGCTGATCCACGCCGAATGCACCGATCCGGCCCTGATCGCCCATGCAACGGCGGCCTGGGACAAGGCTTTGGCCCTCGGCGAGAAGCACGGCTACCGCAATGCCCAGGTTTCCGTCATCGCGCCGACCGGCACGATCGGTCTCGTCATGGACTGCGACACGACCGGCATCGAGCCCGACTTCGCGCTGGTCAAGTTCAAGAAGCTCGCCGGTGGCGGCTACTTCAAGATCATCAACGCTGCCGTTCCGGAAGCGCTGCGCACGCTCGGCTACTCGGAAAGCCAGATCGCCGAGATCGACGCCTATGCCGTCGGCCATGGCAACCTGAACCAGGCACCGGGCATCAATCCCTCGACGCTCAAGGCCCGCGGTTTCACCGATGAGAAGATCGAAGCCGTCAACGGCGCGCTGAAGGCCGCCTTCGACATCAAGTTCGTCTTCAACCAGTGGACGCTCGGCGTCGACTTCCTGAAAGACACGCTGAAGGTCTCCGACGAGCAGCTCGCCGACATGAGCTTCAACCTGCTCGACCACATGGGCTTCTCGAAGAAGGACATCGAGGCAGCAAACATCCATGTCTGCGGTGCGATGACGCTCGAAGGCGCGCCCTTCCTGAAGGCCGAGCATCTGGCCGTCTTCGATTGTGCCAATCCGTGCGGCAAGATCGGCAAGCGTTATCTCTCGGTCGAAAGCCATATCCGCATGATGGCGGCCGCCCAGCCGTTCATCTCGGGCGCGATCTCCAAGACGATCAACATGCCGAACGAAGCGACCGTCGAAGATTGCGGCGCCGCCTACATGCTGTCCTGGAAGCTGGCGCTGAAGGCCAACGCGCTCTACCGCGACGGCTCGAAGCTCTCCCAGCCGCTCAACGCCTCGCTGATCGAGGACGAGGATGACGAGGACGGTGTCGAGGAACTGCTGGCCCAGCCGCAGGCCGCCCAGGCCGTGACCATCACGGAACGCATCGTCGAGCGGATCGTCGAGCGTGTCGTGCGCGAGCAGGAAAAGCTGCCGGCCCGCCGCAAGGGTTATACCCAGAAGGCGAAGATCGGTGGCCACACCATCTTCCTGCGCACCGGCGAATATGACGACGGCCGCCTCGGCGAAATCTTCCTTGACATGAACAAGGAAGGCTCGGCTCTGCGCGCCTTCATCAACAACTTCGCCATCTCCGTCTCGCTCGGCCTGCAATATGGCGTGCCGCTCGAGGAATATGTCGACGCCTTCACCTTCACCAAGTTCGAGCCGGCCGGCATGGTCACCGGCAACGACGCGATCAAGAACGCCACCTCGATCCTCGACTATGTCTTCCGGGAACTGGCGATCTCCTATATCGGCCGCAGCGACCTCGCCCATGTCGACACGTCCGACTTCTCGACCACGGCGCTTGGCCGCGGCGTCAAGGAAGGCAAGGCCGACGTCGTTTCCAAGGGTCTGACCCGCGGATACAAGCCGACGCTCGTCTCCAACCAGCCGATGTCGGCCGAGCCGAAGGGAGCCGCCAGCGCGTCCCCCGCCAAGGCCTCGGTCTCGTCCGTCACCGCCTTCTCCTCTTCGGGCAGCGCCGCCCGCAAGCTGGAAGTGACGACCGCGATCGCCACCTCGGAAGTGGTCTCGTTCAAGCGCGACTATGAAGAGCGCGCCGTCGAACTGGCCGAAGAGATCGCCGAGGAAGGCCTGTTCTCGGATGCCGCTGCCGACGAAGCCGAAGCCGCCAAGGCCGAAGCCAAGAAACTCGAAGCCGCCCGCCGCATGCGCTCGATCGCGCAAGGCTACACGGGCAACATGTGCTCGGAGTGCCAGAATTTTACGATGGTGCGGAATGGGACTTGCGAGAAGTGCGATACGTGCGGAAGCACGAGTGGGTGCAGCTGAGGATCTTCGGGAAGGAGAAATCAGCATGGAACTGCGTCGACCTTCCCGAAAGTTTCAAGTCATTGATGGAGGGGGCAATCCCCCTCCACTTTGGCGGGATGTGCCATCAACTGTTTTGGCCAGATCCGTTCAAGACCGAAATCTCGCCGCATTCTATCGAGTGGCTCAGAACGATGTGCAGAAGGCGCTTTCAGTAAATCGGCGCCAACCCCTTCTAGATTTGTGGACGTGCGTCGTAGGTGAGATTCCACCTTTCCCAAACGCCCGGGCCAAATGGGCCAAACACCTAGAAAACCCCAAGCTTGTCTCGATGGCAGATGCCACGGCATGTTTCCGTGGTTTGAAGCGACCACTCGCCGATGATGATCGTGGATTTGACTGCTATGCGTTAGTAAGTAAGCCAACGAAGCGATTTACATACGCTCCCGATATGGCATGCAGCCTTAAGCTCGTAGACGTGCCCGACGATTTGGTGCATATTACCTACGTTCGCTGTGACGTACCGGCAGCACGAACGCGACGCGGGTTGGCTACAGATTCAGTGCCAAATGTCGGGGTGGTAACCCATTGGCATTTTGTAGAGGCTGACCCAACGGATGCGTTGTTACCCATCGATTTTAGAGACAGGTACCGACAGAGAATTTGGTGATGAACGACTTCGACAATATTGATGGCGTCGGATCGTATAAGCCATCGGCTATCTACTTTGAAGAATCCGACTGCCTCGAATACGTACGATCAGATGTTCCAAATATTTACCGAAGGATCGATGAATTTTTGACTCTCATCGTTTCCATGGAGGAGCGTGAGCCGATTGGCTTCACTCTCAAGGGTTTCAGAAATTTCTATATACGGAAGTACGCTCCTAAGGCTCAAGCCCCGGAGTTTCGCAATCTCGTGAAGCTTATAGAGGCCGTCGTTTGTGAAATTGGAGACGATATCTTCAGCGAAAGCAAGCGTACCGCGTACCGCCAAGCTCTCGAAATCGCCAACAAGGATCAGGTTCAATTGACAGACGTGCCGACTTACGCTTGCGCTTGATTGTGGGGCGTGAAGAGCAACACATGGCCGACGGCCACCTCCCCCCATGCGGGGGAGGACGGAAAATCGAAGGCTTAGGCGAGCGCAAGCCGCCTAAACTTCAGATTTTCCTGGAGAGGGGCACGGTTCCGTTGGCACCAAACCTCAAGCCGACCTTCGCGCGATGACATCACCACCGCCAAGCAACCTCGACCTCTCGTCTGCCACCAGCCTCTCCCCACACTCCAGTCATCCTCGCCCTTGAGGCGAGGATCCAGTCGCAAGCAGCCCCTCAGGCGCTACGTCCCGCTTGGAAATCGCACGCTGCCCCGTCATCCGCACCACTCTGTCAAAACCCGTCCACCTTGCGTATGGATCCTCGCCTCAAGGGCGAGGATGACAGTGGTCTTGGGAGCGCCATTGCCCCAAGCCAACGCCACGTCCACGGATCGCACCTAAGTCCTCCCCACCCTTGGCATCTCGTCTGCCACCCACATCACCCCACACTCCAGTCATCCTCGGGCCTGACCCGAGGATCCAGTCTCAAGCGCCAGCCCCGGGAAGGGTCCGTTCAGGTGAACCCATTCCTTCTCCGGCATCCGTATCGCCAATCACCCGCCTTGCGTATGGATCCTCGCCTCAAGGGCGAGGATGACAGTGGTCTTGGGAGCAACATTGTCCCAAGCCAACCTTCGCGCCCATCCATCTCCCACCTGCGCTCTCCTCACCTTCGACGTTTCGTCTGCCGCCCGCATCCCCCACACTCCAGTCATCCTCGCCCTTGAGGCGAGGATCCAGTCGCAAGCAGCAGCTCAGGCGCTACGTCCCGCTTGGACATCGCACGCCGTCCCGTCATGCGTACCCACCTTGCCAGACCCCGTCCACCTTGCGCATGGATCCTCGCCTCAAGGGCGAGGATGACAGTGGTCTTGGGAGCGACATTGGTCCAAGCCAACCTTCGCGCCCATCCATCTCCCACCTGCGCCCTCCCCATCCTCGATCGCCCATCGGCCCCGCCCCTCGGCCTCGCATCTCCCCTCACTCCGTCATCCTCGCCCTTGAGGCGAGGATCCACACGCAATCCCCCTAAAAAGCCAGGATTGACGGCCCTGCCCGCGACGCCGAACATTTGACCATGGCCGGCTACGTCTACATCGTTACCAATCACAAGAACGGCACGCTCTATATCGGCGTCACGTCCGATCTGGAGCGGCGCATCTACGAGCACCGGGAAGGCCTGACGCCCGGATTTGCGACGAAATATGGCTGTAACCGGCTCGTCTGGTATGAAGAACATCAACGCATCGGCACCGCCATCCAGCGGGAGAAATCCCTGAAGCGATGGTACCGCAAATGGAAGATCACACTGATCGAGAGCATCAATCCGGAGTGGCGGGACCTGTACTATGAGCTGTGGTGACAGGAAAAAAGCCGCGTCTCGCGCCATCGACAATGCCTAACCGTCCAGCGCTGCCCCCATTGAAGCCCCCGCCATACGCACCTAGATTCATGCAAGCGCCAGGAGCAAGCGCCAGGAGGAGGAAGCCATGGAAACGCAGGAATTGCATCGCGGCCGGTTGATCGATCATATCCAGCTGGTGGTTCGCGACCTGCCGGCCAGCCGGCGGTTTTATGCGGCGATCTTCGAGGTGCTGGGCGTTCCGATCGGCGGCGAGACGGCGGATTATTTCTAGGCCGACGAGTTGTTCGTCTCGACTGCCGACAGCGATGCCGCACTTGGCAAGCTGACCGGCCGCCATCATCTCGCCTTTCAGGCCGCCGATGCCGCCATGGTCGATGCCGCGCACGCGGCCGGGCTCCGTGCCGGCGGAATGGACAATGGCGCGCCCGGAGAGCGACCCTATCATCCGGGCTACTATGCCGCCTTCCTGCTCGATCCGGACGGCAACAATATCGAGGCCGTCTTTCACGGCCCGTCAACCCGCAGTGCCGCCTCCGTCAAGGTGACGTTCTGACAGAAAAACGGCGTCCGGCCGAAATCGGCGGACGCCGCAGGCAGTGTGTTTGTCCTGCCGGCGAAAGTCAGCCCGCTGCCAATCAGCCGAACGTCACGCTTAGCGTGATCGGCACCGCCTTCAGCGCCTTCGACACCGGGCAGCCGACCTTGGCCTTTTCGGCGATCGCGGCAAATGTCGCCTGGTCGGTGCCAGAAACCTTGCCATGCAGGGCAAGCGCGATGCCGGTGATCTCGAAACCGTCGCCGACCTTGTCGAGCGACACTGTCGCCTTCGTTTCGAGGCTGTCGGCCTTCAGGCCCTCCTGTTCGAGCTGCAGCGACAGCGCCATGGTGAAGCAGGCGGCATGGGCGGCCCCGATCAGTTCTTCCGGATTGCTGCCGGCCACGCCCTCGAAACGGGTCCTGAAGCCGTAGGGCTGGTCCTTCAGCGCGCCGCTTTCGGTCGATACCTTGCCGAGACCGTCCTTCAGGCCACCTGTCCAGTGGGCCGAACCATATTTCTGAATGGCCATGGGGTCTTCTCCTTCTGTGGGGGTGAGTGTTGGATGTAGATGCTGTCATGCATGCCTGTCATCGATGACTGCCATCCATGCGTGGGATCAATGCATGGGATCAATGCCTGACGCAGCGATCCGTTCCGCAGAACGGCCATCTCCGTCGCGCCGCAACCGGGCAAACGGCCGCATCTCCAGCATAGGCCTGCTTCGACTTGACGTCCATCGCGCGTCCAGCATGAAACCTGCCGCATAACCTGCGGGCGCCCGCCCCCGCCCCGCCGCCAGAATCGCCCTTTGCGCGGGGATGACTTTTCCAAATCCCCCAACCTTTTCAACAAAACACACCCCAGTTCATCCCCCTTGTTTCCACCCGTGCCATACTCACCCCGTTCCGCTTTCGGATACACCGGGTGTTGCGAGCCCGGCGAAGCGGAACCGGCGCCGGAGGGCGCGGCTGTCGCTGGCCAGACCCTCCGGGCCGGATGCAACGGTCTCCCTCCGGTGGAGGGATGGTGGATGGCAAAGACCTCGGATGGTTTGAGCCAACCTCGATCCCAACGGCCATCGGACGTGCCTCAGCGGCACGCAAACAAGGCGCCGGACCTGGCTGATTGATCGAGTGATTGATCGGGTCCGGTGACAAAGACGGCGGGAGCTGCGGTCGTAAATGACCCGCTCCCCGGGCGAGGGTCAGGTCGGTATGTGCGCACATCCGCCGAGAACCTGAAACCTCCCGGGCACCCGGCCAGGACGTTTTTACGAGACGTTTTGGACCCGAGCCCGATTGACGACGAGACTTCGGTCTCAAAGCCAGCGCCGCCTTGCCAGAGAGACGCATGCAACCGGCAAAAATCGCCGAACGGGGCGCCGGAAGGAGCCACATACTAAACTTACAGAGGCTGCTTCCGGCGCCCTGTCCGAGACTGCCATCACCCCCGGAGGAGGACAATCCGACCGGTCAATTGGCGTGGGATTTTTGAAGTTTTGGGATGAGGATGAAGGGTGGATGATCGAGGATCGAACCGTGTAGGTCGCCTTCCCTTACCCGCAGCAGCCAGCGCCAGTTCGCCCCCCTCTGTCGGCTCCGCCGACATCTCCCCCACACGGGGGGAGATCAGCCGAGATCTCGGCACAAGGGCGAGGATGGTGACCGCAGTGCAAAGGCAAAATCAACGGACGGTCAGCAATCGCCCCATTGCACCGGTCATTCGACTGCAGATAGATTTCCGGTTGAACGAGCGGCCAACCCCAGGTCGATCTCCCCACCTGTGGGGGAGATGGCCGGCAGGCCAGAGGGGGGCTACGGGAAAACGTGAGTAGCCAACCCTACCGGCGTAAAACCGTGCACCGCTTGGCAAACTTTTCGTTAACCGGTCGCCTGTAATTTAGCACCAGTCAAAACACCACCGAGGCGAGCAGCAGCGTGTCCAAGCCGAGTTTCCGCTTTACCCACTACGACCTGAAGGAGCAGCGCGCCGGAACCATCATCGAGGTGACGCTGTCGGCCGTCAACAATGTGCGCCTGATGACGCCGGCGAATTTCCAGCGCTTCAAGGAGACGCTGGACTTCAAATATATCGGCGGCGTGGCGAAGAAATCGCCGCTCAAGCTGGTGATCCCGGAAAGCGCCCATTGGCACCTGATCGTCGACATGGAAGGCCATCACGGCCTGGCCGAATCCAAGGTCAAGATGCTCGCGGCACCGGCGTCCGCGCCGAAGCAGAAGGCCTCCTGAGCGGGGCTTTCCGCTCGACGCACCCCACCTGCCCTACGGCTCGCCGCGCTCGCGACGCAGCTTCGACCACCAGTCGAGGCGCTTCTTGATGTCGCGTTCGAAGCCGCGTTCGGGCGGATCGTAATACTGCTGGCGGCCCATCTTCTCGGGAAAATAATTCTGCCCGGAAAAGGCGTCCGGCTCGTCGTGGTCGTAGCGGTAGCCTTCGTTATAGCCCTCCGCCTTCATCAGCTTGGTCGGCGCATTGAGAATATGCTTGGGCGGCAGCAGCGAGCCATGTTCCTTGGCCGCGCGCATGGCGGCCTTGTAGGCAACATAGACGCCGTTCGATTTCGGCGCGGTGGCGAGATAGACGCAGGCCTGCGCCAGCGCCAGTTCACCCTCCGGCGAGCCGAGATAGTCATAGGCATCCTTGGCGGCATTGCAGATCACCAATGCCTGCGGATCGGCAAGCCCGATATCCTCCACCGCCATGCGCACCAGCCGCCGGCCGAGATAAAGCGGATCCTCGCCGGCATCGAACATCCGGCAAAGGTAATAGAGGGCCGCATCCGGATCGGAGCCGCGCACCGACTTGTGCAGCGCCGAGATCAGGTTGTAATGGCCGTCCTGGCCCTTGTCATAGACAGGTGCCCGGCGCTGGACGATGCGGGCAAGGCCTTCCGTGTCGAAAATCTCGCCGGCCCTTGCCGCCCGCCAGACTTCCTCGGCCAGGGTCAGCGAGGCGCGGCCATCGCCGTCGGCCATGCGGATCAGTGCGGCGCGGGCGTTTTCATCCAGCGGCAACGGCTTGGCTTCGGTGTCTTCGGCGCGCTTCAGCAGCGTCTCGATGCTGGTCTCGTCATGGCTCTTGAAGGTCAGCACCCGGGCACGCGACAGAAGCGCTGCATTGAGCTCGAAGCTCGGATTTTCCGTCGTGGCACCGACCAGGATCACGGTTCCGTCTTCCATCACCGGCAGGAAACTGTCCTGCTGGGCACGGTTGAAGCGGTGGATCTCATCGACGAAAAGCAATGTCTGGCGGCCTTCCATGCGGCGCATGCGCGCGCCCTCGAAGACCTTCTTCAGATCGGCGACGCCGGAAAAGATCGCCGAGATCTGTTCAAACGCCAGCCCCGCCTCGCCCGACAGAAGCCGGGCGACCGTGGTCTTGCCGGTGCCGGGCGGACCCCAGAAGATCATCGAACCGAGCGAACCGGACGCGATCATCCGGGCCAGCACGCCATCTTCCCCGGTCAGATGCTCCTGCCCCGTCACTTCCGACAGGTTTTTCGGCCGCAAGCGGTCGGCCAGCGGCCGCCGCTCGGCGATATCTTTCGGAACATGCGAGGCGAACAGGTCGCTCATCGGAAGATCTGCCGAATGCGCTGTCCGTCGCGCTCGATCTCGACCCGCCAGAAGCTGGCATCGCTGCCGGCGGCTGCGACCAGATCGTCGACCGAATTGACGTTGGCGCCATTGATCGCGACGACGATATCACGGGGGGCAAAGCCGAGGCGGGCTGCCGGCGAGCCCTTCACCACTTCGGTGACGACGACGCCTGTCACTTCGGACGCCATGCGCAGCTCATAGGCAAGACGCGGCGACAAATTGGCGGCGCGCATGCCGGCAAACGGGCTGCGGCCCTCGATCAGCTTGATGTCGCGCGGCCGGGTTTCCGGCGCGGATGCCAGTTCAAGGTCGATTTCGCCGCTCTTGCCATTGTCGCTGACCGAGAGTTTGACCGTCTTGCCGAGCCCGGCGGTGGTCAGGCGGTAGCCCAGCGCATCAGGATGCTCGACGGGAATGCCGTTGACGGCCGTGATGACTTCGCCCGGCTTCAGGCCCGCCTTCGCGGCCGGGCCGTCTTCCACCACGCGAACCACCAGCGCGCCACGCACGGTCTGAAGACCCAGCGCTTCTGCGACTTCCGAGGTCACCGGCTCGAAAATGGCGCCGATATAGGGCCGCTCGAAACTTGCCTCCCCCTGATCGGCAGCCTCGAGGAAGACGCGGACAAGATTGGCCGGAATGGCAAAGCCGACACCGTTCGAGCCGCCGCCCTTGGAGAAGATGGCCGTGTTGATGCCGATCAGTTCGCCCTTCATGTCGACGAGCGCGCCGCCGGAATTGCCCGGATTGATCGCGGCATCGGTCTGGATGAAGAAGCCGAAATCGCCTTCCGTCACCTGGTTGCGGGCCAAAGCCGAGACGATGCCGCTGGTGACTGTCTGGCCGACGCCGAAGGGGTTGCCGATGGCGAGAACCAGATCACCGACCTCGGTCTTGTCGGAATCGGCGATCGGCAGGAAAGGCAGTTTCTCCTTGGTCTCGAAGCGCAATACAGCGAGATCGAGCCGGTCGTCCTTCAGCACGACCTTGACCGGGAATTCCCTCCCGTCAGCCAGCGCCACCTTGATGTCGTCCGCACCGTCGATGACGTGGTTGTTGGTGATCACCGTGCCGTTCGATTCGACGATGACGCCGGACCCCAGCGAGGACTGTTTTTCGGTCCGGTTCGGCATGCGCTGACCGAAGAACTGTTCGAAGAAGGGATCACCGGCAAACGGGCTGGCACGGCGCTGGACCATACGCTCGGCATAGACGTTGACCACCGCACCACGGGTCTGCTTGACCAGCGGCGCATAGGAGAGCTGGACATCGAGCTTTGATTGCGGAACGACCTTTTCCTGTGCGACCGCGGTCACCGGCATCGCAAGTGCGGCGATCAGAGCAACATTTAGCACGACAGGCAGGCAGTGTTTCAGACGAAGCATGCGAATCCCCTTCAAGGCATTGGCAGAAGTTCTAGACCTCGTTCCTGCAAACCGAAATAGGCGGAAGCAAGGAAGCGTCTGTGCAAATGGGGATAAAAGCCCTGATGCTCAAGCCTTTACCGCTTCGATCATCCGCGTTACCAGAGCGTGCAACTCGTCGCGATAGCCGGTGCGGGCAGACGGGGCTGCCTCGTTCGACGTGATGGTGACGGTGAGGTCGAGGCTTGGCACGATATAGAGCATCTGCCCGCCATAGCCCCAAGCGTAGTTTACCCGCTCGCCGGCCATGTCCTTCAGGAACCACGCGTAACCGTAGCCATCGCCATTGAAGACCGAATTGGTGCGCTGGACCCAGCTTTCGCGGATCCATGCCTCGGAAATCAGCCGGGTTCCGTCGGAGGTGACGCCGCCGCGGCGATAAAGTTCACCGAAGGCATGCAGCGAGCGCGGCGTCATGGCCATCTGGTTGCCGCCGAGATAGTAGCCTTGTGGATCGCGGTCCCACGCCCCGATGCGGAAGCCATCAAGCGGACCGAGCCAGTCCCGCGCAAGGGCCAAAGTCGGTTTGCCGGAAACCTTGGTGAGAATGACAGAGAGCAAGTGGCTGGATGCAGTGGAATAGAGCATGCCGCCGCCCGGCTCGTCGATGAAATCGGCAGCCAATGCCGCCCGGACCCAGTTTCTGCTGGCAACCCAGCGGCCGTAGTTGGGACCGGACATGCGGTCGAGCCCGGCACGCATCGAGAGCAGATGACCGATCGTGATCTTCGACAGTCTCGGATCGGGATTGGCCGGAAATTCGGCGCGCAGCACCGTCTCGATCGGCTGATCGACGCCGTCGAGCAACCCCTTGTCGATCGCGATGCCGACAAGCGCCGAGACGATCGATTTCGACGCCGACTTGATATTGGTCGAGCCGGCCAGCGCATTGTCGCCAAAAGCGCGCTCGGCGAGCACGTCACCATTGCGGGTGACGATCGCGGTTTCCAGGCCGTCGAGCCGGCGCGCCGCCTCCAGTAAGCCGGCAATGCGCTGCTTCGACAATTCAGCAGGCCCTGGCGACTGGGCAAAGCTGCGGGTCGCGGCCACTACCGGAAGGGCTGTGATGAGGGCAATGAGTGATCTTCTGTTCATGAGCTACCATTTAGGAAACGCACCCGCCGAACAAAGGCCGGCGGCAAGGATCTCACCTGATCGTGAGAACCTGTCATGCGCAAGATGCATGGAACGATCTCTTGCCGGACGACGTTCATCAGCCATCGTTAAAACAAGCGAGGTGACCATGTCCGATCCCAATGCAGCCGCACGCGCCGTCGTCTTCGCGCTTCTTGCCGCGCCGTTGCTGGCAGGCGCACTGCCAGCCAGGGCTGCGAGCTTCGATTGCGGCAAACCGGATCTGGCTGCCGACGAGGCGACCATCTGCCAGACCCTTTCGCTGAACGACATGGACGTGAAAATGGTCACGACATTCGAGCTTCTGTCCGGCCTTCTGGCAATGGGCAGCCGGGGCGAATTGCAGGACCAGCAGATCGCCTGGCTGAGCAAGCGCGGCGAATGCAAGGCTGACGTCGATTGCCTGACCGCGGCTTATGCGGCGCGCATGGCACAACTGACAAGCGTGTACGAGGGGATCGAAAGGCCGAAGTGAAATACCGTTCACTAGTTACCCAACAACCTAATCACCTGTCGTATTTATTTGCGAATTCGGTGCTTGCGGAATGAAACAGGTCAGCCGATCCGGTTACGCGAGCTCGAAAAGATGATCTCCCCGCTCAAGGGCGCTGATCATCTGCGGCAGCATGATCTCAAACCATTGCAGCAATTCGCGACGCCTTGAATTGGGTAGCCGCACCCAGACAATAGGTGGACCGGATCGGTCAAATGTCTTGCGAAGCGCAAAGTCCTCGTCTTTGGAAATGATGATCGCGTTGGTCTGTAGAGCCACATCCCATATCATCTTGTCCGATGCACCTTGCATACCAAGGTCGACAAGATGTTGCGCCTCATGGCCACATGCAACGAGCCAGCGCGCGAGCGCGGGAGGCAGTTGCGCATCATCGAGAAACCGCATCAAGCGACACGAAGTATTGTGTGATCAGCCTGGCGCGCGGCAAACTCCAGCACGGCTACAATGTCCAACGGCTCCAGGTATGGATAATCTTCGAGGATTTCCTCATGACTCGCCCCTGCGGCCAGAAGCTCGAGGATATCCTTCACGCGAACCCGCAGCCCACGAATCGTCGGGCGGCCTGAGCAAATTTCCGGGTCGACGCTGATCCTGTGAAGTTCTGACATGAGAGCATCCTGAGTGTCCTGTAAGCAAGGATAGCACAGCGCGCAATCAGGACAAACCCGTGCGCGCTTGCAAGCCTTGCAACCACGATACGCCCTGCCAGCATTGCGCAATGGGATGCATCTCTTCTCCAACCTCGTAGTCGTGATTTAACGTTGGGCTACCAGATCAATCGCACGGCCGCCCAACCATTCGACAAATGCCTGCACCACGGCCCTTTTCGACCCTGCGGGCGCCACCGTCGCATAGTAGCCGGTGCCAAGATCCAACGACCCTTCCGGCCAATGAACCAGCGAGCCGTCGGCGACGAGGCCGTCGGTGATCGAGTGCCAGCCGAGCATCAGGCCGCGTGTATCGAGGGTCGCCTGAACGGCTTGGACGTAGTTGTCGAAGATCTGGCCGGGACTGGCGGGCTTGCCGAGGCCGCGCAGAGCGAGATAGTCGCTCCAGCCGGCCCAGTGGCGCGTCTCGGCCGACCGGACATGAATGAGCGGCGCCTGTTCCAGCCCCTCGCCTGCGGCCAGCAGCCGCTCGACCAGAGCCGGGCGCCCGACCGGGCAGACCGTCTCGTCGAACAGCTTGGTTGTCGCGCCATCGCTCCACTGTCCCGCTCCGTAGCGCAAGACAAGGTCGGTGCCGGGCGAAATTGCCGGCAGGTCGGTGGGCGGGACCTGGACATTGACCATGACATCCGGATAGCGGGCGTAGAAATCGGTGAGCCGCGGCATCAGCCAGTAGGTCGCCATGCCGATTGTGCAGGCGACAGTCAGGCGCTGTTCCTCGAGGCCGGCACTGATGCGGATCTCCTCGATCGTGTCCGCAATCAGATCCAGCCCATCACGGGTGGCCCGGGCGAGCTGCTGACCGGCATCGGTCAGGCGTGCCGGCCGCGTCGTGCGATCGATCAGTGCAGCACCGACATGCTCCTCCAGCGCCTTCAAAGCCTGGGTCACGGCCGGCTGGGTGACATTCAGGCGGATCGCCGCCTCACGCATCGAGCCGAGGCGCGACACGGTCTCGAACGTGGTCAGAAGACGCAAGGGAGGCAGGCGGATCAAGTTAATCTCCAGCTTAATTTACAATAAGCATAATCCCTCTGGTTTCTGATGAAAAGACGGATGATGATTGTCAAATCCGACCACACTTCCGTCGAGCCAGATTAAGGAAACCACGATGAACATGCATGTTGCGACCGAAGCCGTCACGCTTGCCGAAAATGGGCTTCATGTGCCGCTGGCCGAGGGCAGAACGGGTTACTTCAACTATTACTGGCTGCGCGACAATTGCCCCTCGTCCTTCGACAGCACGACGCGCGAGCGCAGTTTCGACATCTTCCATCTCGACCAGCCGCCACGCGCCGAAAGTGCCAACATCGAAGGTGACACTCTGGTGATCCGATGGGCGAGCGAGGATCATGTGTCGCGCTACCCAACGGCGATGCTGGCGCTCTATGCCGACGGCCGGCATCGTGCCGATCCGGCCGACCTGCCGCGCAAGGCCTGGTTCAGCGATCACTATCCGAGCATCGCCCGCTTCTCGCAGGCGGAGCTGAAGGCCGATCCGGCAAAGGTTGCGGACTGGATCAGGGCGATGATCGTCGATGGCCTGACGATTGTCACAGACATGCCGGACAGCGACGAGGGACTGACCGAAACAGTGAAGCTGATGGGCCATGTGCGGCCAACCTTTTTCGGCGAGTTCTTCAATGTGCGCACCCATATCAACCCGACCAATACGGCCTATACGGCCAAGGCACTGGAGCTGCATACCGACACGCCGGCGGAAGAACATGCCCCGGGCATCCAGTTTCTTCACTGCCGGGCCAATTCGGTCGAGGGCGGCATGAGCATCTATTCCGATGGCGTGGCTGTAGCCAATGCGTTCCGGGAGATCGATCCGGAGGGTTTCCGACTGCTGTCGGAGATCGACATTCCGTTCTACTGCGAGCATGACGACTACGACATGCGTTCGCGCCAGCGGGTGATCGAGCTCGACAGGCATGGGGAAGTCTCGGGCCTCACCATCAGCCAGCACATGGCCGATATCTTCGACCTGCCGCAGGCCGTGCTCGATAGCTATTACCCAGCCTTCTGCCGGTTCGGGAAGATGCTGCAGGACGACCGTTTCATGATGCGCTTCCTGATGAAGGCCGGAGACTGCATGGTGTTCGACAACCACCGCATCGTGCATGGGCGGATGGCCTATTCGGCGACCAGCGGCGACCGCTATCTGCGCGGCTGCTACGCCGACCGCGAAGAAATGCGCTCGACCTATCGGGCGCTGGTCAGCGAAGGGAGGTTCAAGGCATGAACATCACGCCATCCATTCCAGACATGATGGAGGCCACGGCGCTGATGGCACTCAGGCAGGATCTCGCCGCAGCCTTCCGCATCTGCCATCGCTTCGGCTGGAGCGAGTCTGTCGGCAACCATTTCAGCGCGGCTGTTTCTGCAAGCGGGAAACAGTTCCTGCTCAATCCGCGCTGGCAGCATTTCGCAACGATCAAGGCCAGCGACCTCTTGTTGCTCGATGCCGATGATCCGGATGTGATGACGGGCGCGAACGCCCCGGACCCTTCGGCATGGACCGTGCATGGCACGCTGCACCGAATGCTGCCGGAGGCGCGCGTCATCCTGCATTGCCATTCGCCGCATGCTGTGGCGCTGTCCTGCCTCAAGGACCCTACCCTGCTGCCGCTCGACAATAATACCGCGCGGTTCTTCGGCCGGATCGGCTACGACCTCGCATTCGGCGGCATTGCCGATGCGCAAGAGGAAGGCGAAAGGCTGGCCCGGATGATCAAGGGCAAGTCTGTGCTGGTCATGGGCAATCACGGCGTGACGATTGCCGGCGAAACCGTGGCGGATGCGTTCGAGGATCTCTATTTCTTCGAGAAGGCAGCGCAGACGATGATCCTGGCGTTATCGACCGGAAAACCGCTGGCTATCCTGTCCGACGAGATCGCCCAGGCGACGTCGGATGGCTGGATCCCCTATCGCGGCATGGCCGGACGGCATTTCGACTATCTGAAGTCCTGCCTCGACCGGGAAGATATGTCCTGGCGGGATTGAGGGTAGTCGTCAGCCTCGGCCGTCGGGATATTCGGCTGGGCCCTTGATCTCGATCGTGTTGCCGAAGGGGTCCTTGACGTAGAAGGAATGGCCCATGCCGCGGGCGCCGCCATGCATGGCCTCGCGGTCGATGGCAACGCCGTGGCGGGCGAGATGGGCGCGCAACTCATCGTGGTCGAAGGGGCCGGTGGCGATGCAGACGTGATCGACATTGCGACCGCCGGCGACTGGTGGCGCGGCCTTTTGACCTCCGGGATGGGTGATGTCCCACAGAACGATCAGCGCATTGCCGCACCAGACCTGCTCCATGCCAAGGGCCGGATAGGAATAGCCGGGCCGGCAGCCGAGCACGTCATGATAGAAGCTGAGCGCGCTCTCCATGTCGTTGACGATAAAGACGACGTGGTCGATGCCGACGAGACTGAAGGGAACGGTCATGGCGGGTCCGGCTGATCGAGGGACTGGACTGGGCATTCAGCGGCTTCAGCCAGCGCGATCTTTCGGGGACGAGCGAAGTGCACGCGGGCTGGCGAAGGCGGGAGATAAAAAGGTGAGAGATACGTGGCGGGAGGCGGCAAACCGCCACCCGCGTGATCTGCGACGCCTTATTCCGGCAGGATGCGCACGGCGCCCTTGTCGGCGGAGGCGGCAAAGGCGGCATAGGCCTTCAGCGCCGTGGTGACATTGCGCTTGCGTGGCGCTTCCGGCTTCCAGCCCTTGGCATCCTGCTCGAGACGACGACGCTCGAGTTCGGCCGGATCGACAGCGAGATTGATCGTGCGGTTCGGGATGTCGATCTCGATCCGGTCGCCTTCGCGCACCAGGCCGATGGCACCACCTTGTGCCGCTTCCGGCGAGGCATGGCCGATGGAGAGACCGGACGTGCCGCCGGAGAAACGGCCGTCAGTGATCAGGGCGCAGGCCTTGCCGAGGCCCTTCGACTTCAGATAGCTGGTCGGGTAGAGCATTTCCTGCATGCCCGGGCCGCCCTTCGGGCCCTCGTAGCGGATGACGACGACGTCGCCGGCCTTGACCTCGTTGGCAAGGATCGCCTTGACCGAAGCATCCTGGCTTTCGAAAACGCGGGCCGGGCCGGCAAACTTCAGGATCGATTCATCAACGCCCGCCGTCTTCACGATGCAGCCATCGAGCGCGATGTTGCCGTAGAGCACCGCCAGGCCGCCATCCTTGGAGAATGGCTTTTCGACCGAGCGGATGACGCCCTTTTCGCTGTCGGTGTCGAGTTCGTCCCAGCGCGAGGACTGGGAGAAGGCGACCTGGGTCGGCACGCCGCCGGGGGCTGCCTTGAAGAAGGTGCGCACGGTCTCGGAATTGGTGCGGGTGATGTCCCAGCGGTTGATGGCATCGCCGAGCGTCGGCTCATGTACCGTCTTGCAGTCGGTGTTGAGCAGGCCGCCGCGCTCGAGTTCGCCGAGGATGCGCATGATGCCGCCGGCGCGGTGTACGTCTTCCATGTGCACGTCCTGCTTGGCGGGTGCCACCTTGGACAGGCATGGAACGCGACGCGACAGCTTGTCGATGTCGTCCATGGTGAAATCGACGCCGCCTTCGTAAGCCGCCGCGAGGATGTGCAGGACGGTATTGGTCGAGCCGCCCATGGCGATATCGAGCGCCATGGCGTTCTCGAAGGCTTCCTTCGTCGCGATGTTGCGCGGCAGGACGCTCGTGTCATCCTGCTCGTAATAGCGGCGGGCGAGATCGACGATCAGGTGGCCGGCCTCGACGAACAGGCGGCGGCGGTCGGAATGGGTGGCGAGCGTCGAGCCGTTGCCGGGCAGCGACAGGCCGAGCGCCTCGGTCAGGCAATTCATCGAGTTTGCGGTAAACATGCCGGAGCAGGAACCGCAGGTCGGACAGGCCGACCGTTCGATGACCGCGACATCCTCGTCGGAGATCTTGTCGTCGGCGGCTGCCACCATCGCATCGACCAGATCAAGCGCGACGGTCTTGCCATGCATGACGACCTTGCCGGCTTCCATCGGACCGCCGGAGACGAAGACGGCCGGGATGTTGAGGCGCATGGCGGCGTTCAGCATGCCGGGGGTGATCTTGTCGCAGTTGGAGATGCAGACCATGGCGTCGGCACAGTGGGCATTGACCATGTATTCCACCGAGTCGGCGATGATCTCGCGCGACGGCAGCGAATAGAGCATGCCGTCATGGCCCATGGCGATGCCGTCATCGACGGCGATGGTGTTGAATTCCTTGGCAACGCCGCCGGCCGCTTCGATTTCACGGGCAACGAGTTGGCCGAGATCCTTCAGGTGTACATGGCCCGGAACGAACTGGGTGAAGGAATTGACGACGGCGATGATCGGCTTGCCGAAATCGCTGTCCTTCATACCGGTGGCGCGCCAAAGGCCGCGCGCGCCCGCCATGTTGCGGCCGTGGGTCGTGGTTCTCGAACGATAGACTGGCATCGGTGTTACCTCGGATTTCTTCTTTCGCGCGGGCATGTCGTTGAACGCGTCCGGGAAAAAGGCCGCAACACGCCCGCTTTTGACACCGTAGGTAACGGATCGGGCACGGACTGTCACTATCGGCTACCGGCAATTCGGTACGGTCGAGGATAACAGCTCGACGGCGCCTGCACCAGCCGAACCGGCGCGGGCCACAAGGAACCAGCCCCGGCTGCGCCTGCGATTTCGCCAACGGCTGCTGCCGCTCGGGCGGCTGCCCTGCGACCAGCCGATGGTTCTGCAGCCGCATGGCACGGTCTTCCCTGGCGGAAAATGTGGCCACCAGCCTACCCGCCCTGCCGAACGGATCCTCTTTGCTGCCTGTCCCTAAACGCCTGTCTCTTTGCGCCAGTCTCTTTGCGCCTGGCATTTCGCTTCCAGTCAGGCGACCTTGCGGCGCGCGTCCATCTCGTGGACGGCCTTTCTGAGTTCGGCCCGGAAAGCCGGACTGTCGTGTTCGCCGTGAACCGATACCGCATGGGCGACCGCCGCATTGATCAGCTCATCCGTGTCGTCCGCGGATATGGCGATGGTGCATTTCATTTCGCTTGGAAATTCACGGCAATCGATAAATTTGCGTGTCATCTTTGCCTCCCTAGCAAGTCCGTCGAACAGATTGGCAAACCGATTGGCAGACCGACCGGGCGGACGGCGGGATTTTACGCCCATCGCCCCGGGCCGACAAACGGCAAATGCATGGGCGCGAGGTTTGAGGATCGATTGTGCCGGGGAATGCAACCGCAGACATTGCCGCGCACCGCCGCTCCGCGCCTGGCGTGTCGATCACATCCAGCGACACCCTGTAGCGAAGGCGGCATGTGCGGCAACAGGGCAGTAACCGGCAGGCACGAGGCGTCCAAAGACAGATGGATACCGACGATATGCGCGCGAGCGTTTTCTTACAGTCGAGGCAAACAATTCCGTACACAAAATTGTTTTTGGCCGTGTGCTTTTCCAAAGGGTGAAACTCTGTTTTCCTATTCTGCGTCTCCTATGTCATCTGTCATCGGATATGCCGATCAGGAGCGAAAAGAGGTTACCATGTCGCGCTACCGTCCGCCGAAGATCGCCTCGAGCGACATCACCCCCAAGGGGCTCTATCTCAACCGCCGCAGCCTGATGGGACTGGCGGCCGGCGGGATTGCAGCGGCTGCCGCGCCCGGCGCCTTTGCCGAGGCGCTGAAGGTTGCGCCCAGCGCCTACAAGGTCGACGCAAAGCTGACGTCGAAGACCGATGTGACGACCTACAACAATTTCTACGAATTCGGGACCGGCAAGGAAGATCCGTCGAGAAATGCCGGCTCGCTGAACACCCGTCCCTGGACGATCGAGGTCGGCGGGCTGGTGGCCAAGCCGCAGGTGATCGACATCGAAACGATCATGCGCGACTACACGATGGAAGAGCGGGTCTACCGGATGCGCTGCGTCGAGGCCTGGTCGATGGTGATCCCATGGGCCGGTTTTCCGCTGTCTGCCCTTCTCGACAAGGTCGAGCCGCTCGGCTCGGCGAAATATGTCGCCTTCGAAACGCTGGTCCGGCCGGAGGAAATGCAGGGCCAGGCCGGCATTTTCCAGGCGCTCAACTGGCCCTATGTCGAGGGGCTTCGTCTTGACGAGGCCCGGCATCCGCTGACGCTCATGGCGACCGGCCTCTATGGCGAAACCCTGCCGAACCAGAACGGCGCGCCGATCCGGCTGGTGGTGCCGTGGAAATACGGCTTCAAGGGGATCAAGTCGATCGTCAAGATCACTCTGACCGAGCAAGAGCCACCGTCGACCTGGAACCAGTTGCAGGCTTCGGAATACGGGTTTTATGCCAACGTCAATCCGGCGGTCGACCATCCGCGCTGGAGCCAGGCGACCGAGCGGCGGATCGGCGAGGCCGATGGCCTGTTCGGCGGCGCGCGCGTCGATACCCTGCCCTTCAACGGCTATGCCGACGAGGTCGCCAGCCTCTATGCCGGCATGGACCTAACGAAGTTCTACTGACCATGGCAAGCCTTGCACTTCCGGCCCGTTACAAGCCGGCTTCGCTCTGGGCGCTCTATGCGCTCGGGCTGATGCCCGGTCTCTACGCCTTCTATCTCGGCATTTTCGGCGGCCTTGGCGCCGACCCGGTGCGCAGCTTCGAGCACCTGCTTGGGCTCTGGGCGCTCAGGTTCCTCTGTCTCGGACTGGCGGTCACGCCGATCCGCGACCTGTTAGGCTATAACCTTATTAGCTACAGGCGCGCGCTCGGACTTCTCGCCTTCTACTATGTGCTGGCGCATTTCACCGTCTACCTGACGCTGGACCGCGGCCTGATCCTCTCGTCGATCGCCGGCGACATCCTCAAGCGGCCGTATATCATGCTGGGCATGGCCGGACTGATCATGCTGATCCCGCTGGCAGCGACCTCGAACAAATGGTCGATCAAGCGGCTCGGGCCACGCTGGAACCAGCTGCATAAGCTTGCCTATGCGATCCTGTTCGTGGCAGTGCTGCACTATGCGCTATCGCTGAAGGCAATCACCGGCGAGCCGGCGTTTTATATTGCGGTGGTGACGATCTTGTTGGGTTATAGGTTGGTGCGGCCGAAGCTGATGGAGCGCAGGCGGGCGAAGCGGATGGCTGAGGCAGTTGAGGGCAGCCGGTAACGGACCCTGCAAGCCCCCCCCCGGCACCGCGCATCGGCGCGCAAGCATCACTCAGCGCGTTGCCTAAGTGTCAGCAGTTGCCGTTCGATCAGCGCGGCGGCGGCAATGCCGATCAGATAGGCCAGGATATTCCAGACCGAAAAAATCCGGCCAAGCAGCAGCGCACCCGCCAATGTCAGGCGGAATTCGTCGAGCCATGGCGCATGATAGAGGCGGCTGAATTCAGTGGCTGCGGCAATCACAGAGGCAATCATGGCAACCCGACCGAGCGGCTGACCGACGAACAGCACCGCGAGGAGCCAGAAGACCATCATGCCCCAGAGCAGCGAACCGCCGTATTTGACCAGCAGGAACGGCAGGCCGATCTCGTAGCCGGCAAGCCGCAGCACCAGGCCACAGACGATGACGAAAGCCGAGATCGCCAATCGGCGCCAGCGTATGGTTGTGCTTGCCTTGATTTTGTCCATGCCGTCTCTGTAGTTAAGCCGGACCAGAAGGCAACCGGAATCAGGCGGCGCAATCATGACGACAGCTTTCGACGGACAGGCCGGCTTTCTCGAAGCTCTCGACCGACGACTGATGGACAATGCGGCCTCACCCGCCCTGACCGGCATCCGGCGTTTCCTTGTCGAATTCCTGTTCTTCGGTATCAAGGAGGCGCGGGCCTGCCTATTTGCAGGCCTGTTCTTCATCTCGATCTTCGTGGTTCCGCGCGAAGGCCTTTTCGGCCTACCACGCTACGACATGCTGCTGGTGATCGCCATCATCATTCAGACGGCCATGGTCTGGACCAGGCTGGAGACCCTGGACGAATTGAAGGCGATCTGCCTCTTCCATCTGGTCGGTTTCGCGCTCGAGGTGTTCAAGACCTCGGGTAGCATACAGTCATGGTCCTACCCGGATTTCGCCTATACCAAACTTCTCGGCGTACCCCTGTTTTCCGGCTTCATGTACGCGGCCGTCGGCAGCTATATCATCCAGGCATGGCGTCTCTTCGATCTCAGGATCCGCCACCATCCGCCCTACTGGATGGCGACGGCGGTTGCGCTCGCCATCTATGTCAATTTCTTCACGCATCACTATATCGGCGACTATCGCTGGTATGTGGCGGCACTCGCCGTCGGCCTCTACGCCCGCACCACGGTAATCTTCCGTCCCTACGACCGCGACCGGCAGATGCCGATGCTACTCGCCTTCATCCTGATCGGCTTCTTCATCTGGATTGCCGAGAACATCAGCACCTTCTTTGCCATCTGGCACTATCCCAACCAGCTCGGCGCCTGGTCGACCGTGCATCTGGGGAAATGGAGCTCCTGGACGCTTCTGGTGATCATGACCTTCACCATCGTTGCGTCGCTCAAACACATTCGCGAAAAGATCCATATTCCGCAGTGAAGCTCAGCCAAGCAAAAGCCCGGATGATCGCTCACCCGGGCTTTTGCATCGTGAACCTATCTAGAACTGCTTCTTGAACAGCAGTCGATCAAGCGATACGCAGCCGCCGCCGAAAGCAGCAAACAGGAAGGCACCGCCGGTCCAGAAGAGCGAAGCGAGCTCTGCCTTTCCCTGAACCTGATGCAGGAACTTGGTACCGCCGTCGCCAAGCCTCGCCAGCGCTTCCGGCGTGAACAACTCGCCTCCTGCCTTCAGCGCATCGATACCGGCCTGGGTCAAGAAAGCATCCGGATAGGGGTTGCTGAAGTGATACCAGAGGGTAATCGCCAGCATAACGCCATTGGCGAGTGCGGCCGGCCGCGTGAAAAGGCCAAGCGCGATCAACAGGCCACCAAAGACCTGCAGGACGGCGAGCATCGGCGACCAGAGCCAGCCGGGATAGAAACCGAGATTCTCGACAAATCCGACCTGGGCCATCGGCGCCATGATCTTTGGCCACCCCTCGACGAGCAGCATCCCGCCGACAGCCAGACGGAAGAGGCTCCAGGCCATGGGCTGGGCGAGCCGGTCGTAAAAGCCGCTGAGCGGTGGAATGATGAGACGATCTTTATCGTTGCTGAAAATGGCTGCGTAAAACATGTGATGCCTCGTATTCATCGATATTGCGATGGATCGGAGGCTAGTGTCAGCGCGGTGAAACTGCTTGACGCAGGTCAAGCGAGCCAGCCTGCAGTCGCTGATTTCAGGATCGTTTCGTTCAACTTTTTGTGTGAGACGGAACAGGGCGAGAATTTGACGGTCCAACGCAAAAGAGCCGGGTGATCGCTCACCCGGCTCTTTTGTCATCCATCCCTTGCGGGAGATAAATATTATGCGGCTTCAGCAGCAGCTTCGGCGGCGACGCGGGCCTTGTCGGCTGCGCCCTTGGCATCGACGTCGCGCTCAACGAACTCGACAACGGCCATGGCGGCGTTGTCGCCGAGACGGTAGCCGGCCTTCATGATGCGCAGGTAGCCGCCGTTGCGGGTAGCGTAGCGGGTTGCGATCGCGTCGAACAGCTTGGCAACAACGGCCACGTCACGGATCTGCGAGATTGCCTGGCGGCGAGCGTGCAGGTCGCCCTTCTTGCCGAGGGTCACGAGCTTTTCTACGATCGGGCGAATTTCCTTCGCCTTCGGCAGAGTGGTGACGATCTGCTCATGCAGGATGAGCGAAGCAGCCATGTTGGCGAACATCGCCTTACGGTGGCTGGCGGTACGGTTCAGCTTGCGGCCGGCTTTCTGGTGGCGCATTGCTATTCTCCTTTAAGTGCAGGCTCTGTCTCAGAGGCTGCCGTTTCCTGACACATACAGGCATGCGCCTGCAGTTTGACGGGGAAAGGCAGATTTAGAGGCTGCCTTCACTGTTATTAATATTGGTCTTCGTAACGCTTTGCGAGATCTTCGATGTTCTCTGGCGGCCAGGCCGGTACTTCCATACCGAGGTGCAGGCCCATGGAAGCGAGAACTTCCTTGATTTCGTTCAGCGACTTGCGGCCAAAGTTCGGCGTGCGCAGCATTTCAGCCTCGGTCTTCTGGATCAGATCGCCGATGTACACGATGTTGTCGTTCTTCAGGCAGTTTGCCGAGCGGACAGACAGTTCGAGTTCATCGACCTTCTTGAGAAGAGCCGGGTTGAATGCCAGTTCGGTAACCGATTCCTCTTCGACTTCCTTCTGCGGTTCGTCGAAGTTGACGAAGACGCCGAGCTGGTCCTGAAGGATACGGGCGGCGAAGGCGACTGCGTCTTCACCGGTAACCGAACCGTCGGTCTCGATGGTCATGGACAGCTTGTCGTAGTCGAGAACCTGGCCTTCACGGGTGTTTTCCACCTTGTAGGACACTTTCTTGACCGGCGAGTAGAGGCTGTCGACCGGGATAAGGCCGATCGGTGCATCTTCTGCGCGGTTACGATCAGCCGGGACATAACCCTTGCCGTTGTTGACCGTGAACTCCATACGGATCTCGGCGCCCTCGTCGAGCGTGCAGATCACGTGGTTCGGGTTCAGGATCTCGATGTCGCCAACAGTCTGAATGTCACCGGCGGTAACGACGCCCGGACCCTGCTTGCGAACGACCATGCGCTTGGCATCGTCGCCGTCCATCTTGATGGCGATTTCCTTGATGTTCAAAACGATATCGGTCACGTCTTCGCGGACGCCCGGGATCGAAGAGAACTCATGCAGAACGCCGTCGATCTGAACAGCCGTAACAGCAGCACCGCGCAGCGACGACAAGAGAACGCGACGCAGAGCGTTGCCGAGCGTCAGGCCGAAGCCACGCTCGAGCGGTTCTGCAACCAGCGTTGCCTTGGTGCGGCCAGACGAGGTGAACTCCACCTTGTTCGGCTTGATCAGTTCCTGCCAATTCTTCTGGATCATGATTTTACCTTCCGTTCGTCGTCACCATCCAATCGTGACGACCGAGCATGAGAAGCACCGGGAACGCGGATGAAACGCGTTCCCGGCAAACGAATAATGATCAGACGCGACGCTTCTTGCGCGGACGGCAACCATTGTGCGGGATCGGCGTCACGTCGCGGATGGACGTGATCATGAAGCCGGCAGCCTGGAGGGCGCGCAGAGCGGATTCACGACCGGAACCCGGGCCGCAAACTTCCACTTCGAGAGACTTCATGCCGTGTTCCTGAGCCTTCTTGGCGCAGTCTTCAGCAGCGATCTGAGCAGCAAACGGGGTCGACTTGCGCGAACCCTTGAAGCCCTTCGCACCAGCAGACGACCAGGCAATTGCATTGCCCTGCGCGTCGGTGATGGTGATCATGGTGTTGTTGAAGGTCGAGTTGACGTGTGCGACACCCGACGAGATATTCTTGCGTTCGCGACGGCGAATGCGTGCGACTTCCTTGGCCATGGTATTCCTTTCGTTGATCTTAGCACCGCCGTAATTCCAGCGGCTCCACCAATCGAGCCAATAGGCCAAAGGCCTTCGGCAATAGAGATCTATCGCCCAAGGCCTTCAAACCGATCGGCTCGAAAATTACTTCTTCTTACCAGCGATCGCCTTCGCCGGACCCTTGCGGGTGCGGGCGTTGGTGTGCGTACGCTGACCGCGGACCGGAAGGCCGCGGCGATGACGCAGACCGCGGTAGCAGCCCAGGTCCATCAGACGCTTGATGTTCATCGAGTTTTCGCGACGCAGGTCACCTTCGACCTGGTAATCGCGGTCGATGGTTTCGCGGATTGCCAAAACTTCAGCATCCGTGAGCTGGTGAACGCGACGTTCAGCCGGAATACCGACCTTCTCGACGATCTCCTGTGCGAATTTCGTGCCGATCCCGTGAATATACGTCAGCGCAATAACTACGCGCTTCGCGGTCGGGATGTTGACGCCAGCGATACGTGCCACGCCTATTCTCCTTGCGTTCCAGTTGCCATCCGGCAAGTGGTGTCTCGTTACACGGCCCCCACGGAGCCGCAATTACAAATCCGGTTCTCAACAGTCAAAACGATCGAACCCGGTCTTCCGTCTTCTGGAAGAACGCGCCGATCGCTTCAATGTCGCGAGTTGGCGCGGTCTTTAGCGGAATCGGTCGACAAAAGCAACCGGCCCCGCGAAGATTCTTAATCTCTCAGGCCTTACAGGCCCGCGAGAATGGCGTCGATTTCCGCAGTCACGGTATCGATCTCAGCCATGCCGTCCACCGAATGCAGCTTGCCCTTGGCATAATAGTAACCAAGCAGCGGTGCCGTTTCCTTGTAATAGGCCGACATGCGCGTGCGCACGGTTTCGGCGTTATCGTCCGGACGACGCTTGAAGTGGGTGGAGCCGCACTTGTCGCAGACCCCCTCAACCTTCGGCTTCAGATTGGTGTCGTGGTAACCGGCGCCACAATTGGCACAGGTATAACGACCGGCAACGCGATCGGCCAGAACGACGTCATCCACCTTGATCTCGATGACCGCCGACAGGTCGAGGCCCTTGGCGCTCAGCATCGATTCGGTGGCATCGGCCTGCACCAGAGTGCGGGGAAAGCCATCGAGGATGAAACCCTTCGAACAATCCGGGGCGTCGATGCGCTCAGAGACGATCGCGATCACGATATCGTCGGAGACCAGCTTGCCGGCATCCATGACGGCCTTGGCGCGCTTTCCGACTTCCGTGCCTGCGGACACCGCCGCCCGCAGCATATCGCCCGTGGAGAGCTGCGGAATGCCATGCTTCTCCACGATCCGCTGGGCTTGGGTCCCCTTACCTGCGCCCGGCGGTCCTAATAGAATCAGTCTCATCGTCCCCTCTTTCCTCCACGCAACTTCGACTTCTTGATCAGGCCTTCATATTGCTGCGCGATCAGATGTCCCTGAATCTGTGCTACAGTATCAAGGGTGACGCTGACAACAATCAAAAGCGATGTACCACCAAGGGCTAATGGCACGCCGGTCTGCGCGACGAGGATTTCGGGAAGAATACAAACCACGACGAGGTAAAGCGCACCGACCACGGTGATCCGGGTCAGAACGTAGTCGATGTACTCAGCCGTACGGTCGCCAGGGCGAATGCCCGGAATGAAGCCGCCATGCTTCTTCAGGTTGTCGGCCGTGTCCTTCGGATTGAAGACGATGGCCGTGTAGAAGAAGGCGAAGAAGGCGATCAGGCCGGCATACATCATCATGTAGATCGGATGACCATGGGTCAGGGCAGCAACGATGGTCGTTGCCCAACCCGGAAGCTGGGCATTGCCGGCAAAGCCAGCAGCCGTTGCCGGCAGGAGCAGCAGCGAGGATGCGAAGATCGCCGGGATGACGCCTGCAGTGTTCAGCTTGAGCGGCAGGTGCGAGGTATCGCCCTGGAACATGCGGTTGCCGACCTGGCGCTTCGGATACTGGATCAGAAGGCGACGCTGGGCGCGCTCGACGAAGACGATCAGGGCGATCGCCGCGATCGCGACAACGATGACGGTCAGGATCAGCGCGGTCGACAGGGCGCCGGTGCGGCCAAGATCGAGCGTGTGGGCGAGAGCCGTCGGCAGACCGGCGGCAATGCCGGCGAAAATGATCAGCGAAATGCCGTTGCCGATACCGCGCGAGGTGATCTGTTCACCGAGCCACATCAGGAACATCGTGCCGCCGAGCAGCGTCAGGACCGTCGAAACGCGGAAGAACCAGCCCGCATCGGCAACAAGCCCCTGCCCGCTCTCGAGGCCGACGGCAATGCCGTAGGCCTGCAGAGCGCCGAGCAGCACCGTACCGTAACGGGTGTACTGGTTGATGATCTTGCGGCCCTGTTCACCCTCTTTCTTGAGGTTTTCCAGCGCCGGCACGACCGAGGTCATGAGCTGGACGATGATCGAGGCCGAGATGTAGGGCATGATCCCGAGGGCGAAGATCGCCATGCGCTCAACGGCGCCACCGGAAAACATGTTGAAGAGGCCGAGGATACCACCCGACTGGCCCTGGAAGGCCGCGGCATAGGCCTCCGGATTGAGGCCAGGCAGCGGAATATGCGTGCCAAGGCGATAGACCAGCAAGGCGGCCAGAGTGAACCAGAGGCGCTTCTTCAGATCTTCCGCCTTGGCGAAAGTCGAGAAGTTGAGGTTCGAGGCCAGTTGTTCCGCTGCAGAAGCCATAAAATTCTCCGCAAACCATGATCGGCAATGCTCATGCACCGACCGCAGGCTGTTCGTTCAAACTGCTTTTAAGAAAACAGGCGCGTGGGAGAAGTTGCCGAGCAACTGCATGCCTCACACTCTTGCCTTCCAGTACTTCCCGGAAGACGAAACAACGTCATTCCGTCCTGGGATCGTGAGGCTCACATATGGGAGCAAAATCGCCCGGTGTGAAGCACCCCGGGCGATTGTTTCGTCACTTATTCAGCGGCTTTTGCAGCTGCTTCGAGCAGCTTGATAGAACCGCCGGCCTTTTCGATCTTCTCGACAGCGACCTTGGACGCGCCGGCAACTTCGAAAGTTACCTTCGTCGTCAGTTCGCCACCAGACAGGATACGAACGCCGTCCTTCAGGCGACGGATAACACCGGCTGCTTTGAGGGATGCTGCGTCAACCGTTGCCTTCGCATCGAGCTTGCCGGCATCAATCGCCTGCTGAACGCGGCCGAGCGATACGGTCACATATTCAGATGCGAAGATGTTGTTGAAGCCACGCTTCGGCAGGCGACGGTAGATAGGCATCTGACCGCCTTCGAAGCCGTTGACGGCAACGCCAGAACGGGCCTTCTGACCCTTGACGCCGCGACCACCGGTCTTGCCCTTGCCAGAGCCGATACCGCGACCTACGCGGATACGGTCCTTGGTTGCGCCTTCGTTGTCTTTGATTTCATTCAGTTTCATGATGGTATCCTCCGTCTCACTTCTCGTCGACGACGCGAACGAGATGCTGGACAGCACGGATCATACCGCGAACCGAAGGAGTATCCTCCAGCGTGCGAACCCGGTGCATCTTGTTGAGGCCCAGACCGACCAGCGTCGCGCGCTGGACTGCCGGACGGCGAATTGGGCTGCCGATCTGTTCGACCGTAACCGTCTTTGCTTCAGTCTTCTTCGTAGCCTTGGCCATGGATCAGACTCCTCTTATTCTTCAGACGCATTGCCGGAAGCGGCACGGCGAGCCTGGAGCGTGGCGAATTTCAGGCCGCGCTGAGCTGCAATGTCCTTCGGATGCACCTGGTGCTTCAGGGCGTCGAATGTGGCGCGAACCATGTTGTACGGGTTCGAAGAGCCGGTCGACTTGGCGACGACGTCATGCATGCCGAGCGTTTCGAAGACAGCGCGCATCGGGCCGCCTGCGATGATGCCGGTACCAGCCTTGGCAGAGCGCAGCAAAACCTTGCCGGCGCCATGACGGCCGTTGACGTCGTGATGCAGCGTACGGCCGTCACGCAGCGGAACGAAGATCAGTTCGCGCTTGGCGGCTTCCGTTGCCTTGCGGATCGCTTCCGGCACTTCGCGTGCCTTGCCGTGGCCGAAACCAACGCGACCCTTCTGGTCACCAACGACGACGAGGGCTGCAAAACCGAAACGACGGCCGCCCTTCACTACCTTGGCGACGCGGTTGATTGCGACCAGCTTGTCAACAAACTCGCTATCGCGCTCTTCACGGTTCTGGCGATCATCGCGCGAACCACGCTTTTCTTGTGCCATTGTCCTTTTCCTTTTTCTTTTCCGGGTGCAATCGGCAGATTACTAAAATTCCACCCTGCCCTGTTCGGGCATGGGTGCGAATCCGGGAGTGACCGGCTTAAAGCCGGAAATCCGCCCGAGCACAAGCCCGGGCGGAGATTTCATTAGAAGTTCAGACCACCTTCGCGGGCTGCCTCGGCCAAAGCCTTGATGCGGCCGTGATAGATGAAGGCGCCGCGGTCGAATACGACATCCTTGACGCCAGCCTTGACAGCGCGTTCTGCAACGAGCTTGCCAACGGCGGCAGCTGCTGCAACATCGGCGCCGGTCTTCAGGCCGGTCTTCAGGCCGCCGTCGAGCGTCGAGGCAGCCGCGAGGGTCTTGCCAGCGACATCGTCGATGATCTGAGCGTAGATGTTCTTCGACGAGCGATGTACCGACAGACGCGGACGGCCATTGGCCACCGCCTTGATCTGACGCCGTACGCGGTTGGCACGACGAACAAGTGCTTCTTTTCTGCTTGCCATTTCGCGCGTTCCTTACTTCTTCTTGCCTTCTTTGCGGACAATCCGCTCTTCGGCATACTTAACACCCTTGCCCTTGTAAGGCTCGGGTCCGCGATATTCGCGGATTTCAGCGGCGACCTGGCCGACCTGCTGCTTGTTGATGCCGGAGATGACGATTTCAGTCGGCTTCGGAACAGCGATCGAGATACCGACCGGCGGTTCGTAGACAACGTCGTGGCTGAAGCCGAGCGCCAGCTGCAGGTTCTTGCCCTGCAGAGATGCGCGGTAACCAACGCCGTTGATCTCGAGCTTGCGCTCGTAACCGTCCTTGACGCCCTTGAAGATGTTTTCGATCATCGTGCGGGACATGCCCCACTTCGAACGAGCATCCTTGGACTGGTTGATCGGCTGGACGACAACAGCGTTGTCCTCGAGCGTCACGGAGACTTCGTCATTGGCGACGAAGAAGAGTTCGCCCTTGGGGCCCTTTGCAGTTACTTTCTGGCCTTCAACCGAGGCCGTGATCCCTGCAGGAACCTGAACGGGCTTTTTACCGATACGAGACATTTTAAAATCCTGTCTGTTCGCTAGGGAGATCCTTGCTCAGCCTTAGAAGACCGAGCAAAGAACCTCGCCACCAACATTCTGTTCGCGAGCCTGGTGATCGGCCATTACACCCTTCGGAGTCGAAAGGATCGTAATGCCGAGGCCGTTCGCGACCTGCGGGATGGACTTAACCGAGACATAAACTCGGCGGCCCGGCTTGGAGACACGGCCGATTTCGCGGATGACCGAAGCACCTTCGTAGTACTTCAGTTCAATCTGCAGCTCGGACTTGCCATTACCGTAATCGACCTGGGAATAGCCGCGGATGTAACCTTCGGCCTGCAGGACATCGAGAACGCGTGCGCGCAGGTTCGAGGCCGGTGTGTTCACCGAGCTCTTGCGGCGTGCGGCGCCATTGCGGATTCGGGTGAGCATATCGCCCAACGGATCAGTCATCGTCATTTGCCCGTCTCCTTACCAGCTCGACTTGACAATGCCCGGCACCTTGCCGGAATTGCCCAGTTCGCGAAGTGCGATACGCGACATACCAAGCTTGCGATAGAACGCACGCGGGCGGCCAGTCACTTCGCAACGGTTGCGAACGCGGGTCTTGGAGCCATCGCGCGGCAGATCCGCGAGCTTCAGTGTTGCCTTGAACCGATCTTCAATCGAGAGCGACTGGTTCATGATGATCGCCTTCAGCACGGCCCGCTTAGCGGCATGCTGACCGACCAACTTGCGGCGGCGCTTGTTCTTTTCAACTGCGCTTGTCTTCGCCATATGGAAGTTCCTCTTCTACGCTCGTCGTTACGGTTATGTACGGAACGGGAAGTTGAACTCTTTCAAAAGAGCCCGTGCTTCGTCGTCCGTCGGCGCCGTCGTGCAAACGATGATGTCCATGCCCCACATCTGATCAACCTTATCGTAGTTGATCTCAGGGAACACAATGTGCTCCTTGATGCCCATGGCGAAGTTGCCACGGCCGTCAAAGCTCTTCGGGTTCAAGCCCCGGAAGTCGCGAACGCGCGGAAGCGCGATATTGATCAGGCGGTCCAGGAATTCGTACATGCGGGCGCCACGAAGAGTGACCTTCGCGCCGATCGGCATGAATTCGCGAACCTTGAAGCCTGCGATGGAGTTGCGCGCCTTGGTGATGACCGGCTTCTGGCCGGCGATCGCTGCCAGGTCCGCAGCTGCCACTGATGGCTTCTTCGAATCGGCGGTTGCTTCACCAACGCCCATGTTGATGACGATCTTGTCCAGCTTGGGGATCATCATCTCGTTGCCGTAGGAGAACTGCTCCTGCATCGCTGCGCGAATGCGGGAAACGTATTCAGCCTTGAGCCGCGGCTCGTACTTGGACTCAGCCATCGATCACATCCCCCGAACGCTTGGCCACACGCACCTTCTTGCCGTCGACGACGGAGAAACCAACGCGGGTCGGCTTGCCGTCCTTGCCGACGATGGCAATGTTGGACAGGTGAATGGAGGCTTCCTTGTTGATGATGCCAGCTTCCTGCGTCTGAGACTGACGCTGGTGGCGCTTCACCATGTTGATACCACGCACAAATGCGCGATCTTCTTTCGGCAGAACCTGCAGGACTTCGCCAGTGCGGCCCTTGTCCTTGCCGGAGAGTACGACAACGCTGTCGCCTTTGCGGATCTTATTCATCGCTTCCCGCTCCTTACAGTACTTCTGGAGCCAGCGAGATGATCTTCATGTGGTTCTTGGCGCGAAGTTCGCGCGGAACCGGTCCGAAGATACGGGTGCCGATCGGCTCTTTCTTGTTGTCGATAAGAACAGCAGCGTTGTTATCGAATCGAATGACGCTGCCGTCAGCGCGACGGATGTCCTTGGCGGTACGAACAACAACCGCCTTCATCACGTCACCCTTTTTCACGCGGCCGCGCGGGATGGCTTCCTTGATCGAGACGACGATAATATCGCCGACCGAAGCGTACTTGCGCTTGGAGCCGCCCAGCACCTTGATGCACATGACACGACGTGCGCCGGAATTATCCGCGACGTCGAGGTTAGTCTGCATCTGAATCATGTCAGGTCGCCTTCTTGTTGTAACCGAGACGGTTGGGCGCGAGCCCCCTATTCCGGCTTATGGTAAATTTCGACTGTGCGCGGGAAGATAAATACAGGGTGGTTTCCCATACGGGACCTTCCGTGCGCTCAAAGCAAAAGAACGCCCGATTCCGAGCGTTCCTGCGCCAATGGCCTGCTTCATACAGAATTCTGCGCAAGGTGCAAGCCCCTGCGCAGAAACTCCGCAAATTAAGCCTGGGCGGCGATAACCGTCCAGGTCTTGTCCTTGGAGATCGGTGCGCATTCCTCGATGGAAACGACGTCACCGGTCTTGTACTGATTGTTCTCGTCATGCGCCTTGTACTTCTTCGACCGGCGAACGGTCTTCTGAAGCAGCGGATGGGCAAAACGACGCTCGACGCGGACCACGATGGTCTTGTCGTTCTTGTCGCTGACGACGACGCCCTGCAGAATGCGTTTAGGCATATTATTCTGGTCCTTTAGGCCTTGGCTTCTGCCGCCTTCTGGCGGGCAATGGTTTTCACGCGGGCGATGTCCTTCCGGACTTCGTTGACGCGGGAGGACTTTTCAAGCTGGCCGGTCGCCTTCTGGAAGCGCAGGTTGAACTGCTCCTTCTTCAGCTTGGCAAGCTCGTCATTCAATTGATCGGCGCTCATGGCGCGGACGTCTGCGGCTTTCATGAACCTGATCCTTACTCTGCAATGCGCTGAACGAAGCGCGTCTTGACCGAGAGCTTGGCAGAGCCGAGACGAAGCGCTTCGCGCGCGATTTCCTCGGATACACCGTCGATCTCGAACATCATACGGCCGGGCTTGACCTTGCAGGCCCAGTATTCAACCGAACCCTTACCCTTACCCATACGCACTTCGGTCGGCTTGGCAGTGACCGGAACGTCGGGGAATACCCGGATCCATACACGACCTGCGCGCTTCATGTAGCGGGTGATCGCACGACGAGCAGCTTCAATCTCGCGGGCGTTGACGCGGTTCGGCTCAAGAGACTTGAGACCGAACTCGCCGAATGCCAGGTCGAAACCGCCCTTGGCAACACCCTTGATGCGGCCCTTGAACTGCTTGCGGTACTTAGTACGCTTTGGCTGCAACATTTTCTTATTCTCCGAACTTATCTTTCGCCAGCGCTAATCAAGCGTTCTCGCGGCGACGGTCGCCACGTTCACGGCTTGCCGGACCCTGCGCATCGCCTTCCATCGCACGGCGCTCGGAGGCCATCGGATCGTGCTCAAGGATTTCGCCCTTGAAGATCCAGACCTTGACGCCGCAGATGCCGTATGCGGTTTCGGCTTCAGCCGTACCGTAATCGATGTCTGCACGCAGGGTATGAAGTGGCACGCGGCCTTCGCGGTACCATTCGGTACGCGCGATTTCCGCACCACCAAGACGGCCGGCGCAAGTGATCTTGATGCCTTCGGCACCGAGACGCATTGCCGACTGAACGGCGCGCTTCATAGCGCGACGGAATGCAATACGGCGCTCGAGCTGCTGGGTGATCGACTGGGCAACGAGCGTTGCGTCGACTTCCGGCTTGCGCACTTCAACGATGTTGAGATGCGTCTCGGAGTTCGTCATCGACGAGATCTTCTTGCGAAGCTTCTCGATGTCTGCACCCTTCTTGCCGATGATCAGACCCGGGCGAGCCGAGTGGATCGTGACGCGGCACTTCTTGTGCGGACGCTCGATGACGACCTTGGCGATACCAGCCTGCTTCAGCTCTTCCATCAGGTAAGCGCGGATCTTCAGGTCTTCGTGGAGCAGCTTGCCGTATTCGGCATTGTCGGCGAACCAACGGCTGTCCCAAGTGCGGTTAATGCCGAGGCGGAAACCGATTGGATTGATTTTCTGACCCATTATGCGGCCTCCACTTTGGCTTCGACTTCGCGCACCACGATGGTGAGGTGCGAGAACGGCTTTTCGATGCGCGATGCGCGGCCGCGGCCACGAGCGTGGAAACGCTTCATGACGATCGACTTGCCAACGTAGGCTTCGGCGACAACCAGCTGGTCGACGTCGAGGTCATGGTTGTTCTCGGCGTTTGCAATCGCAGATTCGAGCGTCTTCTTGACGGTCGCTGCGATACGCTTGCGGGAGAATTCCAGGTCAGCGAGAGCGCGCTCTACCTTCTTGCCGCGGATCAGCGCGGCAACCAGGTTGAGCTTCTGAGGGCTGACGCGCAGCGTACGTGCTACGGCCTGCGCCTCATTGTCCTTGAGCCGGCGTTCGGCTTTTGCCTTGCCCATGATTACTTCCTCTTCGCCTTCTTGTCCGCGCCGTGACCATAGTAGGTACGGGTCGGAGCGAATTCACCGAACTTGTGGCCGACCATGTCTTCGTTGACGTTGACCGGAATATGCTTGCTGCCGTTGTAAACACCGAAAGTGAGGCCCACGAACTGCGGCAAGATGGTGGAGCGACGGCTCCACATCTTGATAACTTCACTGCGGCCGCCTTCGCGAACCTTCTCAGCCTTCTTGAGAAGATAGCCGTCTACAAACGGGCCTTTCCATACTGAACGAGCCATTTCTGACTAACCTCTCTTACTTCTTCTTCAGGTGGCGCGAGCGCATGATGAACTTGTCGGTCGACTTGTTCGAACGAGTCCGCTTGCCCTTGGTCGGCTTGCCCCATGGGGATACCGGGTGACGACCACCGGACGTGCGGCCTTCACCACCGCCGTGCGGGTGGTCGACCGGGTTCATGACGACGCCGCGGTTATGCGGGGTCTTGCCGCGCCAGCGGGTGCGACCCGCCTTGCCATCGTTGATGTTGCCGTGGTCCGGGTTGGAAACGGCGCCGATGGTTGCCAGGCACGAGCCAGGCACCAGACGCTGTTCGCCGGAATTCAGGCGAAGGATTGCCATGCCGGCATCGCGGCCGACCAGCTGAACATAGGTGCCTGCAGAGCGGGCGATCTGACCGCCCTTGCCGGGCTTCATTTCGACGTTGTGCACGATCGAACCAACCGGGATCGACTGCAGCGGCATGGCGTTGCCAGGCTTGACGTCAACGGCCTTTTCAGACGCTATGACCTTGTCGCCGGCAGCAAGGCGCTGCGGAGCCAGGATGTAAGCCTGTTCGCCGTCGGTGTAGGTCACCAGGGCGATGAAGGCGGTGCGGTTCGGGTCGTATTCCAGACGCTCGACCGTGCCTTCAACTTCAAACTTGCGACGCTTGAAGTCGATCAGACGGTAGGTGCGCTTGTGACCGCCGCCGATGAAGCGGGCAGTGATACGGCCGAGGTTGTTACGACCGCCGCTCTTGGAGAGACCTTCGGTCAGAGCCTTTACCGGCTTGCCCTTGTGGAGGCCCGAGCGGTCGACGATGACCAGCTGGCGCTGGCTCGGCGTGGTCGGGTTAAAGCTTTTCAATGCCATTGTTCTTGTTCCCTAGCTCAGACGCCCGTCGACACGTCGATGGACTGACCTTCGGCAAGCGTGATGATCGCCTTCTTGACGTCCTTCTGCTTGCCGGCGAAGCCGCGGAAACGCTTGGTCTTGCCCTTGCGGAGCAGCGTATTGACGGCGGTAACCTTGACACCAAAGAGCGCTTCGACAGCAGCCTTGATTTCCGGCTTGCTGGCACCCTTGGCGACGTTGAAGACGACCTGGTTGAATTCGGAAACCGTGGTCGACTTTTCGGTGATCGACGGAGACACGATCACATCGTAGTGGCGAAGATCAGTCATTTGAACCGCTCCTCCAGAGCTTCAACCGCAGCCTTGGACAGCACGAGCTTGCCACGACGCAGGATGTCATAAACGTTGATGCCTTGAACCGGCAGAACATCGATGTTCGGGATGTTTGCGGCAGCGAGCTTGAAGTTGCTGTCGATTTCGGCGCCGCCGATGACGAGAGCATTGGTGAGGCCGAGCAGCTCGAAAGTGCCGACGAGCGTCTTGGTCTTTGCTTCAGCAGAGATCAGCTGATCGACGATGATCAGATCTTCCGACTTCAGCTTGGCCGAGAGGGCGTGACGCAGAGCAAGAGCACGAACCTTCTTCGGCAGGTCATGGGCGTGGCTGCGAACAACCGGGCCATGAGCCTTGCCACCGCCGCGGAACTGCGGGGCGCGAGCCGAATGGTGACGAGCACGACCGGTGCCCTTCTGCTTGTACATCTTGGCGCCGGTACGGGAAACTTCCGCACGGGTCTTTGCCTTGTGTGTGCCCTGACGCTTGTTGGCAAGCTGCCAACGGATCATGCGAGCAATGATATCCTCGCGCGGGTCGAGGCCGAAAATGTCGTCCGACAGAGAAACCTTGCCGGCGTCTTTGCCCTCGAGGGTCTTGACGTTCAATTCCATTGGTTTGGCTCCCTTACTTCGCCGACTTGACGGCGTCGCGCACGATGATCCAGGAACCCTTGGAACCGGGAACGGCGCCCTTCACAAGGATAAGACCGCGATCTTCATCGGTCGAAACGACTTCGAGATTCTGGGTGGTGACGCGGGTCTGACCCATGTGACCAGCCATGCGCTTGCCCTTCCAGACGCGGCCTGGATCCTGGTTGGAACCGGTCGAACCGTGCGAACGGTGCGATACGGACACGCCGTGCGTCGCACGCAGACCACCGAAGTTGTGGCGCTTCATGGCACCAGCAAAACCCTTACCGATGGTCGTGCCCGTGACGTCGACCAGCTGGCCGGCTTCAAAATGGCCTGCCGTGAGCTGTGCGCCAACGTCGATCATGTTGTCTTCCGACACGCGGAATTCAACGAGCTTAGCCTTCGGCTCGACGCTTGCTGCGGCGAAATGGCCGCGCAGGCCCTTCGACGTATTCTTGACCTTGGAGTTACCGGCACCGAGCTGAAGCGCTACGTAGCCGTTCTTTTCAACAGTGCGCTGAGCAACGACTTGTACGTTGTCCATACGCAGAACTGTTACCGGGATATGCTCGCCGGCGTCGTTGTAGACGCGCGTCATTCCCACTTTCTGTGCAATCACACCTGAACGCATTGGTTCATTCCTCTTGAGAGTCGCTTCAGGATCCTTTGAGAGATCCCTCGCCCGCCTCTTTGTTTAAGGATTCCACTCAAGCCCTTCCGAGCCATCGGGTTTCCCGTTTCGAGAAGTCGTTGGCAGGTCTTGCCACGTACCTTCCTTGTTATTTCGGCTCTCGCCGGAATTTCATCTTAGAGCTTGATCTCTACGTCGACGCCGGCAGCCAGGTCGAGCTTCATCAAAGCGTCAACGGTCTGCGGGGTAGGATCAACGATATCAAGCAGGCGCTTGTGAGTGCGCATCTCAAACTGTTCGCGGCTCTTCTTATCGACGTGCGGCGAACGGTTAACAGTGAATTTTTCAATTCGGGTCGGGAGCGGTACCGGACCGCGGACGCTTGCACCTGTGCGCTTTGCCGTCTGCACGATTTCGCGCGTGGAGGCATCGAGAACCCGGTGATCAAACGCTTTAAGGCGGATGCGGATATTCTGGCCGTTCATTCGACTTGTCCTTGTTTTTACTTGCGTCCCGCATGCGCAGAGACAGTGAATTACCAATTACGGCCGGCCCCTAATTTTCAAAAATCACAGGGACACCGTGAGGGTGTCCCTGTCACTTATCTACTGAGGTGCCCTGCCGCCCAAAACCATTTTCAGGTTTCGTGAATACAGCGCTAGAATCGCACGATGCAATCACCGTACGATTCTGATTGTGGTCGGCGACATACACCGTCGCCGACTATTCGTCAATCGATTACTCGATGATCGAGGCAACGATGCCGGCGCCGACGGTACGGCCGCCTTCGCGGATTGCGAAGCGCAGCTTTTCTTCCATCGCGATCGGAACGATCAGCTCAACCTGAACCGTGACGTTGTCGCCAGGCATAACCATTTCCGTGCCTTCCGGAAGCGACACGATGCCGGTCACGTCCGTCGTGCGGAAGTAGAACTGCGGACGGTAGTTCGTGAAGAACGGCGTATGACGGCCGCCTTCTTCCTTCGTCAGGATGTAGGCTTCTGCCATGAACTTCTTGTGCGGCTTGACCGAACCCGGCTTGCACAGGATCTGACCACGCTCGACGTCGTCACGCTGAATACCACGAACCAGCGCACCGATGTTGTCGCCAGCCTGGCCCTGATCGAGCAGCTTGCGGAACATTTCAACGCCCGTAACCGTCGTCTTCTTGGTGGCGCGGATGCCGACGAACTCGACTTCTTCACCAACCTTGACGATGCCACGCTCGACGCGGCCGGTCACAACCGTACCACGACCCGAGATCGAGAACACGTCTTCGATCGGCATCAGGAACGGCTGGTCGATCGGACGCTCAGGCGTCGGGATGTATTCGTCAACAGCCGCCATCAGCGCGCGCACGGCGTCTTCGCCGATCGTCTTGTTGCTGTCGTTCAGGGCGGCAAGAGCCGAACCCTTGACGAACGGAATGTCGTCGCCCGGGAAGTCGTAGGACGACAGAAGTTCGCGAACTTCCAGTTCGACCAGTTCCAGCAGTTCTTCGTCGTCGACCTGGTCAACCTTGTTGAGGAAGACAACGATCGCCGGAACGCCAACCTGACGGGCGAGCAGGATGTGCTCGCGGGTCTGCGGCATCGGGCCGTCGGCAGCCGAGCAAACCAGGATCGCGCCGTCCATCTGGGCAGCACCGGTGATCATGTTCTTGACGTAGTCGGCGTGGCCGGGGCAGTCAACGTGCGCGTAGTGGCGGTTCGGCGTCTCATACTCGACGTGTGCCGTCGAGATGGTGATGCCACGTGCCTTTTCTTCCGGAGCGGCGTCGATCTGATCGTAGGCCTTGAATTCACCGAAATACTTGGTGATCGCAGCCGTCAGAGACGTCTTGCCGTGGTCGACGTGGCCGATCGTGCCGATGTTGACGTGCGGCTTGTTGCGTTCAAACTTACTCTTTGCCATTTTCGGCTCTCCATTCTTGATCCCGTTAAGGGGAATTCTGTCTATTTCTTAAAGGCTTTGGTGTGTTCCGGTCACTTCTGACCGGAATACTTTGCCTGGATTTCTGCAGCAACGTTGCTCGGGACCGGCGAATAGTGGTCGAACACCATCGAGTACTGTGCACGGCCCTGCGACATGGAGCGCAGGTTGTCGACGTACTTGAACATGTTGGCGAGCGGTACGTGAGCGTTGATCACGATCGCAATGCCGCGCTGTTCCTGGCCCTGGATCTGGCCACGACGGGAGTTCAGGTCACCGATGACGTCACCGACGTAATCTTCCGGCGTTACAACTTCGACCTTCATCATCGGCTCGAGGAGCTGAGCGCCAGCCTTCTTGGCTGCTTCACGGAAGCAGGCACGCGAGGCGATTTCGAAGGCGAGAACCGAGGAGTCAACGTCGTGATAAGCGCCGTCGATCAGGGTTGCCTTGACGCCGAGCATCGGGAAGCCAGCGAGCGGACCCGAAGACAGAACGCTTTCGATACCCTTCTGAACGCCCGGGATGTATTCCTTCGGAACAGCACCGCCGACGATCTTGGATTCGAACTTGAATTCGTCGCCTTCCGGGTTCGGTTCGAACACGAGCTTGACGCGCGCGAACTGACCGGTACCACCGGACTGCTTCTTGTGCGTGTAGTCTTCTTCGTGCTGACGCGTGATGGTTTCACGGTAGGCAACCTGCGGAGCACCGACGTTGGCTTCAACCTTGAACTCGCGACGCATACGGTCAACGAGAATGTCGAGGTGAAGTTCGCCCATGCCGGCGATGATCGTCTGGCCGGATTCCTGATCGGTCTTGACGCGGAAGGACGGGTCTTCAGCAGCCAGGCGGTTGAGCGCGAGGCCCATCTTTTCCTGGTCGCCCTTGGACTTCGGCTCGATCGCGATCTGGATGACCGGTTCCGGGAATTCCATGCGCTCGAGGATAACCGGCTTCAGCGGATCGCAGAGCGTGTCGCCAGTGGTGGTTTCCTTGAGACCTGCCAGAGCAACGATGTCGCCTGCGAAGGCTTCTTCGATGTCTTCACGGGAGTTCGAGTGCATCTGCAGCATGCGGCCGACGCGCTCGCGCTTGTCCTTGACCGTGTTCATGACCGAGACGCCCTTTTCGAGCTTGCCGGAATAGATACGGGCGAAGGTCAGCGAACCGACGAAGGGGTCGTTCATGATCTTGAAGGCGAGCATAGCAAGCGGCTCGCTGTCATCGGCATGACGCTCGATTTCGGCTTCGGTCTTGAAGTCGATGCCCTTGATCGCCGGAATGTCCAGCGGCGAAGGCAGGTATTCAACGACGGCGTCGAGCAAAGGCTGAACGCCCTTGTTCTTGAACGCGGTGCCGCAGAACATCGGATGGAACTTGACGTCGATGGTGCCGCGGCGAACGAGCGCACGGATCTTGTCGTTGTCCGGCATGACGCCGTTCAGGTAGTCTTCCATCGCCTGTTCGTCGATTTCGACAACCGTCTCGATCAGCTTTTCGCGATATTCGGCAGCCTTGTCCTTCAGGTCGTCCGGGATCTCGACAACATCCCAGGCAGCGCCGAGGGATTCATCGCGCCAGACGAGAGCGTTCATCTCGATCAGATCGACAACGCCCTTGAACTCGGTTTCTGCGCCGATCGGGAGCTGCATGACAACTGCGGTGGCGCCGAGACGGGTCTTGATCATCTCTACCGAGCGGTAGAAGTCCGCGCCGGTCTTGTCCATCTTGTTGCAGAAGATCATCCGCGGAACGTTGTACTTCTCAGCCTGACGCCAGACGGTTTCCGTCTGCGGCTCTACGCCGGCGTTGGCATCGAGAAGAGCAACCGCACCGTCGAGCACGCGCAGCGAGCGTTCGACTTCGATGGTGAAGTCAACGTGGCCGGGGGTGTCGATGATGTTGAAGCGACGCATCTTGCCGTCGCGACCCTTCCAGAAGGTCGTCGTGGCAGCAGACGTGATGGTGATACCGCGTTCCTGCTCCTGCTCCATCCAGTCCATCGTAGCAGCGCCGTCATGGACTTCGCCGATCTTGTGAGACTTACCGGTGTAGTAGAGGATGCGTTCGGTGGTCGTGGTCTTACCGGCGTCGATATGCGCCATGATACCGAAGTTGCGGTAGTCTTCGATTTTATATTCGCGAGCCATAATGGACTGCCTTTCAATATTCGATCGGTTCAGATTACCAACGGTAATGCGAGAAGGCGCGGTTTGCGTCGGCCATCTTGTGGGTGTCTTCGCGCTTCTTGACAGCGGAGCCACGGTTGTTGGACGCGTCCATCAGTTCGCCCGACAGGCGGTCGATCATGGTGGTCTCGTTGCGCTTGCGAGCGGCAGCGATCAGCCAACGGATGGCGAGGGCCTGACGGCGCTCCGGACGAACGTCAACGGGAACCTGGTAGGTTGCACCACCAACGCGGCGCGAACGCACTTCAACATGCGGCGCGACGTTGTCGAGCGCCTGATGGAAGATAGCGATCGGCTCTGCCTTGGCCTTGGCCTGGACCGCATCAAAAGCACCGTAAACGATGTTTTCAGCGACCGACTTCTTGCCGTGAAGCATGATGGCGTTCATGAACTTGGTGACGACGAGATCGCCGAACTTCGGGTCCGGATTGATTTCGCGCTTTTCTGCACTATGGCGACGGGACATACTAGTTTGTCTCTCAACGGTTAGGACGCTTTACCACGCGGAGAACCTCGCGCAGCGCCGTTAAATCTATAAGGCCGAATTACTTCGGACGCTTCGCACCGTACTTGGAACGACGCTGCTTACGGTTCTTGACACCCTGGGTATCGAGAACGCCGCGGATGATGTGGTAACGAACGCCCGGCAAGTCCTTTACACGACCGCCACGGATCATGACGACGGAGTGTTCCTGCAGGTTGTGACCTTCACCCGGAATGTAGCCGATGACTTCAAAGCCATTGGTCAGACGGATCTTGGCGACCTTACGCAGAGCCGAGTTCGGCTTCTTCGGGGTCGTCGTATAAACGCGGGTGCAAACGCCGCGCTTCTGTGGGTTTTCCTGCAGAGCAGGCACCTTGTTGCGCTTTACCTGTGCCTGACGCGGCTTGCGGATCAGCTGGTTTACGGTAGGCATATAACCATCCCTTGCAAATTTAGTCTCTCAAGCCCTTGCGAGCCCACGGTTTTGCCGTTTCCGGCGGCGGCCGCACATTTTCTTCATGCGCAAAATGTGGCCCGATCCGTTTCAAGCGGATGGACCACAAAAGACAGAGGACGCATTTCGAGAAACGCGTCTTGCGTGCAGCATTCGTGTCGTCAACGTGCGTAAAGAACCTTGTTTGAGACGAACTTCAGGACGCGGCGTCCCAAAAAACCCGGCCTCACATGGGCTCTGATGGCCGGGGGAATACTGTTTTCCCCCTCTTGCGTCAAGTCTCAATCGAAAATTAATGGCCGAAGCGCCTGCAGAGCAGGCCATTGGCGGTCATCCGCACGGGAAAAACGGCGGCGCATGTCGAATTGGCTTGGCTTGATCCGGGAAACTTCTAGATAAGGGGTTGGGCAAGGTCAATTCACCCTACCCTGCCCCCGGACGATTCGATCCTCAGAGAATCGTGACACTCGAACAAGAAGACCAGACGCCATGATCACCAGTCCCGACAACGACAACAATCGCGACGAGCCGATGGTGTTCATCATCATCGCAAAGGCATACGAAACCGAAGGCGGCGAGCCGATCGATCTGCATGTGCTGTTGACGGCGCCGGATGACGATTCGGCCGTGCGGCTGGCACTCAATGCCCTGTCGGAGGAAGGTTTCCTCGAAGCCGACCTCGACCAGATCGGCATGATCACCGGCGAACCCGATGAAGAGCCGCATGCATCCGCATACCAGGGTGCGCTCGAAGGCGAAGTGGCGATCATCCGCTTCAACTGACCGAGCCGTGCTTTGCTGACGTCGACAAGGCCATCCGGTTGCTTCCGGGTGGCCTTTTTACATTGATCACCAAGCGCAGCGGATCACAGCGAGAGAAACTCATCGCTTCGACGTGAAATTGCATCCCTTTCCGGCGGCAGGACGGGATCGGCGCCTTCTTGCAAATGGCCGGCGGGCGTGTACCGGAATGCCACGGTCAGGGTGACGTCGCCCCCTGCAATCCCCACCTCCCCAAGCTTTGTCATGACCATGTCCGCCTGGAGCCGATTCCATACCTTGACGGAATGGACATATGATGCCGGCGCTACGGGCCAGAAGAATGGAAAAAGGCGCCCGGGAGACCCGGGCGCCTTTGATTTGTCAATCTGGCGGATGCGACATGGTCGCACCCGGCCATTTGCAGCTTACTCGGCAGCAGGTGCTGCTTCGCCAGCCAGGTTCTGCAGCATCGGTGTTGCGATGTCTGCGCCTGTGCCCTTCTTGCGTTCCTCGATGATGAGGTCGTCGCGCGAGGTGGCGATGCGGCGGATCTGCGTCATGGTGCCGCCGGTACCGGCCGGGATCAGGCGGCCGACGATGACGTTTTCCTTCAGACCCTGCAGCGTGTCGGTCTTGCCGGCGATCGCAGCTTCCGTGAGAACCTTGGTGGTTTCCTGGAAGGATGCGGCCGAGATGAACGACGGCGTCTGCAGCGATGCCTTGGTGATACCGAGAAGGACCGGATCGCCGTAAGCCGGCTTCTTGCCTTCCTGGATCAGGCGCTCGTTGTTGTCATCCATTTCGATCCGGTCGACATTGTCGCCGACGATGTAATGGCTGTCGCCAGCATCGGTGATCTCGACCTTCTGCAGCATCTGGCGAACGATCACCTCGATGTGCTTGTCGTTGATGACAACGCCCTGCAGACGGTAGACTTCCTGGATTTCGTTGACCAGGTAGGAAGCGAGTGCTTCCACGCCCTTGATCGCCAGGATGTCGTGCGGTGCCGGGTTACCGTCGAGGATGTAGTCACCCTTTTCGATATAGTCGCCGTCCTGAAGGTGGAAGGGCTTGCCCTTCGGGATCAGGTACTCGACCGGCTCGACACCGTCTTCCGCCGGCTCGATGATGACGCGACGCTTGTTCTTGTAGTCGCGGCCGAGGCGGATCGTACCATCGATCTCTGCGATGATGGCATGGTCCTTCGGACGACGGGCTTCGAACAGTTCGGCAACACGCGGCAGACCACCGGTGATGTCCTTGGTCTTGGCGCTTTCCAGCGGCGAACGTGCAAGCACGTCACCCTGGGAGACCTTGGTACCAGGTTCAACCGACAGGATCGCATCCACCGAGAGGAAGAAGCGAGCTTCGCTGCCGCGGGACATCTTCAGGACATTGCCTGCAGCGTCCTTGATGACGATGGCCGGCTTCAGATCCGCACCGCGCGGGGTCGAACGCCAGTCGATAACCTGACGCTTGGTGATGCCGGTGGATTCGTCGGTTGCTTCGAGAACCGAGAGACCGTCGATGACGTCCTCGAAATGCACGATACCTTCGACTTCCGTCATCATCGGGCGTGTGTACGGATCCCACTCGGCCAGACGCTGGCCGCGCTTCACCTTGTCGCCGTCATCGACGAAGACCTTCGAACCGTAGGCCACGCGCTGCGAGGACCGCTCGACACCGCGTTCGTCAAGAATGGTGACAGCCAGGCTGCGGCCCATGGCAATCAGATTGCCATCGGAATTGCGCAGCATGTTGCGGTTCTTGATCTGCACGGTGCCTTCATACGAGGCTTCGAGGAACGACTGGTCGACCACGGTCGCAGTGCCACCAAGGTGGAACGTACGCATGGTGAGCTGGGTTCCCGGTTCACCGATCGACTGCGCCGCGATGACGCCGACGGCTTCGCCCATGTTGACGGGCGTACCGCGGGCCAGATCTCGGCCGTAGCAGATCGAGCAAACGCCGGTCTGAACTTCGCAGGTCAGGGCCGAACGGATACGGATCGACTGGATGCCAGCCTTTTCGATCTCGATGACATCGGGCTCGAGGATCATCTTGCCGGCATCGACGATACGTTCACCCGTGAGCGGATGATCGATGTCGTCAAGCGCCGTACGTCCGAGGACGCGAACGCCGATGGAAGCCACGACCTGACCGGCATCGATGATCGCCGTCATGGTCAGGCCCTTGTCGGTGCCGCAATCCACGAGGTTGACGATGCAATCCTGCGCGACGTCAACGAGACGACGGGTCAGGTAACCGGAGTTCGCGGTCTTCAGAGCCGTGTCTGCGAGACCCTTACGGGCACCGTGGGTCGAGTTGAAGTACTCGTTAACGGTCAGACCTTCCTTGAAGTTCGAGATGATCGGCGTCTCGATGATTTCACCCGACGGCTTGGCCATCAAGCCGCGCATGCCGCCCAGCTGACGCATCTGGTTCGGAGAACCACGTGCACCCGAGTGTGACATCATGTAGATCGCGTTCATCTGCTTCTGGCGACCCGTCTTCGGATCGAACTCGACAGCCTTAATGCGGGCCATCATGTCCTCGGCGACCTTTTCGGTTGCCTTGCCCCAAGCATCAACGACCTTGTTGTACTTTTCGCCCTGGGTGATCAGGCCGTCATTGTACTGCTGCTCGTATTCCTTCACCAGATTTTCGGTGTCGCCGACGATCTTGGCCTTGGTTTCCGGAATGACCATGTCGTCCTTGCCGAACGAGATGCCGGCCTTGCACGCATGGCTGAAGCCGAGCTGCATGATCCGGTCGCAGAAGATGACCGTGTCTTTCTGGCCGCAGTGACGGTAGACCGTGTCGATCATCTTGGAGATGTTCTTCTTGGTCATTTCCTGGTTGCAGGTGTCGAAAGGCACCTTGAAGTTCTTCGGCAGAAGTTCGCCGATGAGCATACGACCAGGCGTCGTTTCGAAAATCTGCGACACCGGGTTGCCAGCTTCGTCAACCGTCTTGAAACGGCCGCGGATCTTGGCATGCAGGGTGACGACCTTGTTTTCCAGCGCGTGATGCAGTTCGCCGATGTCGGAGAAGGCCATGCCTTCGCCCGGCTCGTTCTGGTTCATGATCGACAGGTAGTAGAGACCCAGAACCATGTCCTGCGACGGAACGATGATCGGTGCACCGTTGGCCGGGTGCAGGATGTTGTTCGTCGACATCATCAGAACGCGGGCTTCAAGCTGGGCTTCGAGCGACAGCGGCACGTGAACGGCCATCTGGTCGCCGTCGAAGTCGGCGTTGAAGGCCGTGCAGACGAGCGGATGCAGCTGGATAGCCTTGCCTTCGACCAGCGTGGGTTCGAAGGCCTGGATGCCCAGGCGGTGCAGCGTCGGTGCGCGGTTGAGCAGAACCGGATGCTCGCGGATGACCTCGTCGAGGATATCCCAGACTTCCGGCTTTTCCTTTTCAACCAGCTTCTTGGCCTGCTTGACGGTCGAGGAGTAACCCTTGGCGTCGAGACGGGCGTAGATGAACGGCTTGAACAGCTCGAGCGCCATCTTCTTCGGCAGGCCGCACTGATGCAGCTTCAGTTCCGGACCGGTCACGATAACCGAACGGCCGGAATAGTCGACGCGCTTGCCGAGAAGGTTCTGGCGGAAGCGGCCCTGCTTGCCCTTCAGCATGTCGGACAGCGACTTCAGCGGGCGCTTGTTGGCGCCGGTGATGACGCGGCCACGACGGCCGTTGTCGAAGAGCGCGTCTACAGATTCCTGCAGCATGCGCTTTTCGTTGCGGATGATGATGCCCGGCGCGCGCAGTTCGATCAGGCGCTTCAGACGGTTGTTACGGTTGATGACGCGGCGGTACAGATCGTTGAGGTCAGACGTCGCGAAACGGCCGCCGTCCAGAGGAACGAGCGGGCGCAGATCCGGCGGGATCACCGGAACGACCTTCATGATCATCCATTCCGGACGGTTGCCGGATTCCATGAAGTTCTCGACGATCTTCAGGCGCTTCATCAACTTCTTCTGCTTGAGATCCGAAGTGGTCTCAGCCAGATCAGCACGCAGGTCGCCGGCGATCTTCTCGAGGTTCATCGAGGCCAGCATCTCGTAGATGGCTTCAGCGCCGATCATGGCGGTGAACTGATCCTCGCCGAACTCGTCGACGGCAATCATGTATTCTTCTTCGGAAAGAAGCTGATTTTCCTTGAGCGACGTCAGGCCCGGCTCGGTGACGATGTAGTTTTCGAAGTAGAGAACGCGCTCTACATCCTTCAACGTCATGTCGAGAAGGGTCGAGATGCGCGACGGAAGCGACTTCAGGAACCAGATATGGGCAACCGGAGCGGCGAGCTCGATATGGCCCATGCGCTCACGGCGAACGCGCGACAACGTTACTTCGACGCCGCACTTTTCGCAGATGATGCCCTTGTACTTCATGCGCTTGTACTTGCCGCACAAGCATTCGTAGTCCTTGATCGGTCCGAAGATACGCGCGCAGAAAAGACCGTCACGCTCAGGCTTGAACGTACGATAGTTGATGGTTTCCGGCTTCTTGATTTCGCCGTAGGACCACGAAAGAATCTTTTCCGGGCTGGCAATCGAAATCCGGATGGAATCGAAGTGCTGCGCCGGTACCGACGGGTTGAAAAGGTTCATGACCTCTTGGTTCATGCCTGTCTCCTTCACGGGGCAAAAGAGCCCTCAATTGGGTATCGGTTTCAGCAAATTCCCGGGATGCTGGACCGAACCCTTAAATGACAATAACCGCCAAATGCGGCAAAACTTCCCGTCCCTGTCCGGACCCGGCCAGGGAGGGAATGGCGTGCGAGACGAGCCCGCACGCCTTTGTCAACTTTTACTCTGCCGCGTCGGGCAGCTGGCCGGCTGCCGCGTCGTCGAGCTTGGAATTCTCCAGTTCGACGCTGAGGCCCAGCGAGCGCATTTCCTTGACGAGAACGTTGAAGCTCTCGGGAATGCCCGCTTCGAAGGTATCGTCGCCACGGACGATCGCTTCGTAGACCTTGGTACGGCCGGCCACGTCGTCCGACTTCACCGTCAGCATTTCCTGCAGGGTGTAGGCGGCGCCGTAGGCTTCCAGCGCCCAGACTTCCATTTCCCCGAAGCGCTGACCGCCGAACTGCGCCTTACCACCGAGCGGCTGCTGGGTGACGAGCGAGTAAGGACCGATCGAACGGGCGTGGATCTTGTCGTCGACCAAGTGGTTCAGCTTGATCATGTACATGTAGCCGACGGTGACCTTGCGGTCGAAGGCTTCACCGGTACGACCATCATACAGAACCGACTGGCCCGACGGATCGAGACCCGCACGCGTCAGCATCTCGGAGACGTCACTCTCGTGCGCACCGTCGAAAACCGGGGTCGCGATCGAAACGCCGCGCTTGGCTTCCTCGGCAAGACGCACCAGCGACTCGTCGTTGAAGTGAGCGACTTCGTCATGCGATTCACTCGCATAGAGTTCGGTCAGCTCGTTGCGCAGATCGCTGATGTCCATGTGCTTGCGATAGTCTTCAAGCATCTGGCCGATCTTCTTGCCCATGCCGGCGCAAGCCCAGGCAAGGTGGGTTTCGAGAATCTGACCGACGTTCATGCGCGAAGGCACGCCGAGCGGGTTCAAGACGATGTCGACATGCGTGCCGTCTTCGAGGAACGGCATGTCTTCGACAGGCACGATACGCGAGACAACACCCTTGTTGCCGTGACGGCCGGCCATCTTGTCGCCTGGCTGGATCTTGCGCTTCACAGCGACAAAGACCTTGACCATCTTCATGACGCCCGGAGGCATTTCGTCGCCGCGCTGAACCTTTTCGACCTTGTCCATGAAGCGCTGTTCAAGGCGCGACTTGGATTCGTCATACTGACCGCGAAGCGCTTCGAGTTCGGCCTGGGCCTTCTCGTCCTCGACGGCGAACATCCACCACTGCGAGCGGGGATATTCGGAGATGACTGCGTTCGAAAGTTCGCCACCCTTCTTGTACCCCTTCGGGCCAGCAATCGAGACGTGGCCACGCAGCATGTCGAGCAGACGGCCGTAGACGTTACGGTCGAGGATCGCCTGTTCGTCGTCACGGTCCTTGGCGAGGCGTTCGATTTCCTCGCGCTCGATCGCCATCGCACGTTCGTCCTTCTCAACGCCGTGGCGATTGAAGACGCGAACTTCGACGACGGTGCCGAACGTGCCCGGAGGCATGCGCATGGACGTGTCGCGGACGTCGGAAGCCTTTTCGCCGAAGATGGCGCGCAGAAGCTTTTCTTCCGGCGTCATCGGGCTTTCGCCCTTCGGCGTGATCTTGCCGACGAGGATGTCACCCGGCTGAACCTCGGCACCGATATACACGATACCGGCTTCGTCGAGATTGCGCAGCGCTTCTTCCGAAACGTTCGGAATGTCGCGGGTGATTTCTTCCGGACCAAGCTTGGTGTCACGGGCCATGACTTCGAATTCCTCGATATGGATCGAGGTGAAGACGTCTTCCGAGACGATGCGCTCCGACATGAGGATCGAGTCCTCATAGTTGTAGCCGTTCCACGGCATGAACGCGACGAGCGCGTTGCGGCCGAGAGCCAGATCGCCGAGGTCGGTCGACGGACCGTCCGCGATGATGTCGCCCTTGTTCAGAACGTCACCGACGGTGACCAGCGGACGCTGGTTGACGCAGGTGTTCTGGTTGGAACGCTGGAACTTCTGCAGGCGATAGATATCAACGCCAGACTTCGACGGATCGAGGTCTTCGGTGGCGCGGATAACGATACGCGTCGCATCGACCTGGTCGACCACGCCGCCGCGACGGGCACCGATGGCGGCGCCGGAGTCACGGGCCACGATCGGCTCCATGCCGGTGCCGACGAACGGGGCTTCGGCACGCAGGAGCGGCACGGCCTGACGCTGCATGTTCGAGCCCATGAGAGCGCGGTTGGCGTCGTCGTTTTCCAGGAACGGGATGAGCGCTGCCGCAACAGACACGAGCTGCTTCGGCGAAACGTCCATCAGGTTGATGGTGTCGCGCGGCGACAGCATAACTTCGCCGGCATGACGGCAAACGACGAACTCTTCGACGAACACGCCGTCCGAGGTCAGCTCGGAATTGGCCTGGGCGACGTAGTACTTCGCTTCTTCCATTGCCGACAGGTAGACCACGTCCTTGGTGACCTTGCCGTCGATGATCTTACGGTACGGGCTTTCGATGAAGCCGTACTTGTTGACGCGGGCAAAGGTGGCCAGCGAGTTGATCAGACCGATGTTCGGGCCTTCCGGCGTCTCGATCGGGCAAATACGGCCGTAATGGGTCGGATGAACGTCGCGGACTTCGAAGCCTGCGCGCTCGCGGGTCAGACCACCCGGTCCAAGAGCCGAGAGACGGCGCTTGTGGGTGATTTCCGAAAGCGGGTTCACCTGGTCCATGAACTGCGACAGCTGCGACGAGCCGAAGAATTCGCGAACGGCAGCTGCCGCCGGCTTGGCATTGATCAGGTCCTGCGGCATGACGGTGTCGATTTCGATCGACGACATGCGTTCCTTGATGGCGCGTTCCATGCGCAGCAGACCCAGACGATACTGGTTCTCCATCAATTCACCGACCGAGCGAACGCGGCGGTTGCCGAGGTTGTCGATGTCGTCGATTTCGCCCTTGCCGTCGCGCAGCTCGACCAGCATCTTGACCACGGCCAGGATGTCGTCCTTGCGCAGGACACGAACGGTGTCTTCGACGTCGAGGTCGAGGCGCATGTTCATCTTGACGCGGCCAACGGCGGACAGGTCATAACGCTCGCTGTCGAAGAACAGCGAGTTGAACATGGCTTCGGCCGAATCCATCGTCGGCGGCTCGCCCGGGCGCATGACGCGGTAGATGTCGAACAGAGCGTCCTGACGGTTCTCGTTCTTGTCTGCGGCCAGCGTGTTGCGGATGTAGGCACCCACGTTGATGTGGTCGATGCCGAGAACCGGGATTTCGTCGAAACCGGTTTCCAGGATCTGCGGCAGCGTCTTCTCGTCGATTTCCGCGCCGGCTTCCATGTAGATTTCGCCGGTCGCCATATTGACCAGGTCTTCAGCGAGGAAGTTGCCGTACAGGTCTTCGTCGGCCGCGCGCAGAGCCTTCAGGCCCTTTTCGGTCAGCTGGCGGAGAAGGCGCGGGGTCAGCTTCTTGCCACCTTCGACCACGACTTCGCCGGTGTCGGCGTCGATCATGTCGGTGATGGTCTTCGCGCCCTTCAGCGTTTCCGGGGTGAACGGAATGCGCCAGCCCTTGCCGTCGCGAACGTAGTTCGACTTGGTGTAGAACGTCGACAGGATTTCTTCGCCATCCATGCCGAGCGCCATCAGCAGCGAGGTCACAGGGATCTTGCGGCGACGGTCGATACGGGCGTGGACGATGTCCTTGGCGTCGAATTCGATGTCGAGCCAGGAACCGCGATAGGGGATCACGCGGGCAGCAAACAAGAGCTTGCCCGACGAATGGCTCTTGCCCTTGTCGTGGTCGAAGAACACGCCCGGCGAACGGTGCATCTGAGACACGATGACGCGCTCGGTACCGTTGACGATGAACGTGCCGTTGTTGGTCATGAGCGGCATGTCGCCCATGTAGACGGACTGTTCCTTGATGTCCTTGATCGAGCGAGCGCCCGTATCCTCATCAATATCGAACACGATCAGGCGCAGCGTGACCTTGAGCGGTGCAGCATAGGTCAGGTCGCGCTGACGGCATTCGTCAACGTCGAACTTCGGTTGTTCGAATTCGTAGGACACGAATTCCAGCATCGATGCACCGGAAAAATCGGTGATCGGGAATACGGACCTGAAAACGGCATTCAGCCCCTCGTCGGGACGGCCACCTTCCGGCTCGTCAACCATGAGGAACTGGTCATAAGATGCCTTCTGAACCTCAATAAGGTTCGGCATTTCTGCGACTTCTGGAATTTTTCCGAAAAACTTGCGTACGCGCCTGCGACCGTTAAAGGTAAGGGTCTGAGCCATCGTCGCTCCTTGTCAGTTTGCACCCGGGCCTGCAACAGACGGTGACCGCTGGCCAGGCGGCTCCGTCAAAAAATGGATCACTCAATCTCGTCTCGAGATCCGGGCGGCCGGCCGGTTTGCCGGGTGCGCGGGTCGAGACCATCCTCTTGAGAACCCATTACCCAGGGACCGTTTTCATACGGTTCCTGGGTAATATGTTCGGAGGAAACCGGCGAGAGAAGGAAACCTTCCCTCGCCGCATTCCGATATTACTTAACGTCGACCTTAGCGCCGGCGTCTTCAAGCTTCTTCTTGAGGTCGGCAGCTTCAGCCTTCGAAACGCCTTCCTTGACAGCCTTCGGAGCGCCTTCGACGAGGTCCTTGGCTTCCTTCAGGCCGAGACCTGTGATAGCGCGGACTTCCTTGATGACGTTGATCTTGTTTGCGCCGGCATCCGTGAGGACGACGTCAAACTCGGTCTTTTCTTCTTCAACAGCAGCAGCAGCGCCGCCGCCAGCAGCAGCTACAGCTACAGGAGCAGCTGCAGAAACGCCCCACTTTTCTTCGAGAAGCTTGGAAAGCTCAGCAGCTTCCAGAACGGTCAGAGCCGAGAGGTCGTCTACGATCTTTGCGAGATCAGCCATTTTACTATTTCCTTATAGATGTTCGGTTCGAAACGAACGAGTTAGGGTATGAACAGCGAAAAACCGCCTTACGCGGCTTCGTCCTTCTTTGCATAGGCCGCAAACACGCGGGCAAGCTGAGCTGCCGGTGCCTGTACCACACCTGCGATACGGGTAGCCGGTGTCTGGATCATGCCCAGCAGCTTCGCACGCAGCTCGTCCAGCGAAGGCAGGGTCGCAAGCGACTTGACTGCATCGGCGGTGAGCGTGGTTGTTCCCATGGCGCCACCGAGAACAACGATCTTGTCGTTGGTCTTGGCGAAATCCATGACGACCTTCGGAGCCGTGATCGGATCATTGCTGAATGCAATCAGCGTCTGACCCTTGAAGAGATCGGTGATCCCTTCGGCTTCCGTGCCCTGAAGAGCGATCTTGGCCAGGCGGTTCTTCGCGACTTTGACGGTGCCGCCAGCAGCGCGCATCTTCGAACGAAAATCGTTCATCTGCGCAACCGTGACACCAGCATAGTGGGCCACAACAACCGAACCGGAAGCCTTGAAGACTTCGTTCAGTTCTGTGACGAATTCGCGTTTTTCCGCTCTTTCCACTGTCTGTCTCCAGTTGATGAGACCGCAATCCTGCAGGCCTCACCGGGTTTGCCTTTTGCCTCAAGGGATCCAAATCAATCAGATCCCGAGCGACGCTTGAGGATCCTGCCCCCTCGCACCGAAGCTTTGCTTCAATGCCAAGGCGAATAAGGCTCGAACCGAACTTCAAGACGTCTACAGACGTTTAAAATCGGGTCTTACCCCGTCTCATGCAGGTGAATATTAAGGCCCTGGGGCCACCCACAATCTCGGACAGGAGTGTCTGGTTTTGAGGCCAGACATTTCCGGCCCCGAAAGGCCGGAAACTTGGTTGGCCGGAGCGCGAAGCCCCGGCCGAAATGGATTAAACCGTAACCGTCGACGGATCGATCTTGACGCCCGGCCCCATGGTCGAGGAGATCGCTACGCGCTTGACGTAGTTACCCTTGGCGCCAGCCGGCTTTGCCTTGACGACGGCGTCAGCAAAGGCCTTGATGTTTTCTTCGAGCGCCTTGGCGTCGAAGGAAGCCTTGCCGATACCGGCATGGATGATACCAGCCTTCTCGACGCGGAACTCGACAGCACCGCCCTTGGATGCCTTGACGGCGCCAGCGACGTCCATGGTCACGGTACCGACCTTCGGGTTCGGCATCATGCCACGCGGGCCGAGAACCTTACCGAGACGACCGACGAGCGGCATCATGTCCGGGGTCGCGATGCAACGATCGAAGTCGATCTTGCCGCCCTGGACGATTTCGACGAGGTCTTCGGCGCCGACGATGTCTGCGCCTGCGGCCTTGGCTTCGTCAGCCTTGGCGCCACGTGCGAAAACAGCAACGCGAACGTCACGGCCGGTGCCGTTCGGCAGGTTGACAACGCCACGAACCATCTGGTCGGCATGACGCGGGTCAACACCGAGGTTCATTGCGATTTCGACGGTTTCGTCGAACTTGGCAACCGCACGTTCCTTGACCATCGAGATGGCTTCGGAAAGAGCAACGAGTTTGGTCGGATCTACGCCTTCGCGGATCTTCTGAATACGCTTTGCAAGCTTTGCCATGTTAAGCCACCACTTCCAGGCCCATGGAGCGGGCAGAGCCCTCGACCATTGCCATTGCGCCGTCGACGTCGGCTGCGTTCAGATCCTTCATCTTACCTTCGGCGATCGCACGGACCTGAGCCTTGGTGATGGTACCGACCTTCGCACCCTTGCCCGGCGTCTTGGAACCGGAGGTGATCTTTGCTTCCTTCTTCAGCCAGTAGGTAACCGGCGGCTGCTTCATGACGAAGGTGAAGGACTTGTCCTGGTAATAGGTGATGACGACCGGGATCGGCATACCCTTTTCCATTTCCTGCGTGGCGGCATTGAACGCCTTGCAGAATTCCATGATGTTAACGCCACGCTGACCAAGCGCCGGGCCAATTGGCGGGGACGGGTTAGCCGATCCTGCCTTGACCTGAAGCTTGAGCTGGCCTGCAACTTTCTTAGCCATATCTCTCTGCCTTTCATAAGGAACCGATTGCGCGGCTCCGGTGTGCCGGTGTTATCCGGCGGCTGCGGTTGCGTGGTGCGTCTGGTCAGTCCGGCTTAGAGACTGCCATCCTCCCACGCGGTTCGGGGAGTTTCCTCCCCTGCTCCACTCAGACCTTTTCGACCTGAGCGTATTCCAGTTCGACAGGGGTCGCGCGACCGAAGATGGAGACCTCCACCTTGAGACGCGAACGCTCTTCATCGACATCCTGAACAACGCCGTTGAACGACGCGAACGGACCATCGGAGACGCGAACCTGTTCGCCGATCTCGAAGGTAACGGAAGACTTCGGACGCTCAACACCCTCCTGGACCTGGCCCAGGATGCGCTCGGCTTCGAAATCAGGGATCGGAACCGGCTTGTTGTCGGATCCGAGGAAACCCGTAACCTTCGGGGTATTCTTGATCAGGTGATAGGCTTCGTCCGTCAGATTCGCCCGGACCATGACATAGCCCGGGAAGAACTTGCGTTCGCTATCAACCTTGCGGCCGCGACGAACCTCGACGACCTTTTCGGTCGGGACGAGGATCTTTTCGAACAAGTGAGTGAGACCCTTCTGACGGGCCTTGTTCTCAATGTCCTCAGCGACCTTCTTTTCAAAATTCGAGTATGCGTGGACGATATACCAACGTGCCGCCATGTCCGTCTCCGTCCGTTTTTTAGTTGCCGAGGCTCAGCACAAGGCTGAGAAGCCAGCCGATGAGCTGGTCAGCGCCGAAGAAAAACAGCGCGGCGAAAACGACCATCGCCAGAACCATGAGCGTCGAAATCACCGTCTCGCGACGCGAGGGCCACGTGACTTTGGACGTCTCGGAGCGCACCTGCTGCAGAAACGCGAATGGATTAGACTTGGATGCCATTTAATGCCCACGCATTTACGGCGCGTAAAGCTGAATATCTCAGCCCCACGCACCGCGTGTCTGTTTGAACCCTACATAAAGGCCGATTCCCTTTTTCACAAGAGGGAAACAGACCTTCAGCAACTTTTTGGCTTATGCCATCAATCATCGAACGTCGCGAAGCAAAGCGCGCCGTACTGAAAATGGCAGGGGCAGCCGGGCTTGAACCGACGACCTGCGGTTTTGGAGACCGCCGCTCTACCAACTGAGCTATACCCCTAAGCCGTCCTGCGGATTGAACATAACCGTTCTGTCCGAGGCATGGCGCACCCTTTAAGGCGGCAAACCCGGATTGGCAAGAGCCTTTTTATTCCTTTTTGCCAAAGCCGCCAACTTCGCGCACGATCCACCTCAAAGAATCCAGTCTGCAAGGCGCGACAGCCAAACGCACACCCAACATCCACATCCATGGCGTGACTGGGGCCACTACAGATCACCCGGCAGGCCTGCGACTTTCGCCAGTTCACGCATCGGGCAGCCCCTTCTTGATTCGACCCTGATACTGAAGGTCGCCCATGATGGAAAGGGAGCCTCACGGCGCCTGAATTCGCGCTCGATCGCCACATCGCGCACCTTCGACGCCACTCCCGCGCCACCCCAAAACCCATGCCACCAAGGGGCTAGCGGATAGCTGTTTCATGCATTCACTTATTCACTAATTTCCTAAGTTACTAATTATTTCAGCGAGCAGGGTCCTCGCCTCTCCAACTTCCGCGCCTGTCGGAAGGGCAAACATGAGGCTCGCTTGCCTGCACGGCGCAATTGGCGAATAGTGAAGCCATCAGACGTCCAGTTGCCTTCGTTGGGAGACTTCATGATTCGTATCCACAATGCCGCCCTGCCCGCCTCTGAATTCGAAGACGCCAACCTCAGCGGGTCGCGGTTCATCGACGTCAATCTGGAAGAAGCCGTGTTCAGCGACGTCAACCTCGACAATGTGCTGATCAGCGATGCGCGAGCCTATCATGCGACATTCCGCAAGACTTCGATGGAAAGCGCCACATTCGAGAATATAGACATGCGCTCGGTGGCGCTGCGGCATGTCGACCTCGACGGTGCTTCCATCCGCTTCGCCAGCCTGGTCAATCTGTCGATCGCCGAATGTGACCTGCGGGGCATGAGCATCAACGGCTATCTCGTGACGGATCTGCTGAAGCTGGTGGAGATGCCGCACTCCAACGAGGAGATGGAGGAATAAATGCTGCTGAACGACATCCGGGCTTGACCAGAAGGCTATGGAACATCAGCCATAACCCTAGGACAGCGCGCGTCCAGCGGCACAGCAAAGCTGCTCACCGCAATACGCAAAAAAGCCCCGCCGTTTCCGGCGAGGCTCTTCATTCATAGACTCAATCGATTACTCGATGATCGAGGCAACGATGCCGGCGCCGACGGTACGGCCGCCTTCGCGGATTGCGAAGCGCAGCTTTTCTTCCATCGCGATCGGAACGATCAGCTCAACCTGAACCGTGACGTTGTCGCCAGGCATAACCATTTCCGTGCCTTCCGGAAGCGACACGATGCCGGTCACGTCCGTCGTGCGGAAGTAGAACTGCGGACGGTAGTTCGTGAAGAACGGCGTATGACGGCCGCCTTCTTCCTTCGTCAGGATGTAGGCTTCTGCCATGAACTTCTTGTGCGGCTTGACCGAACCCGGCTTGCACAGGATCTGACCACGCTCGACGTCGTCACGCTGAATACCACGAACCAGCGCACCGATGTTGTCGCCAGCCTGGCCCTGATCGAGCAGCTTGCGGAACATTTCAACGCCCGTAACCGTCGTCTTCTTGGTGGCGCGGATGCCGACGAACTCGACTTCTTCACCAACCTTGACGATGCCACGCTCGACGCGGCCGGTCACAACCGTACCACGACCCGAGATCGAGAACACGTCTTCGATCGGCATCAGGAACGGCTGGTCGATCGGACGCTCAGGCGTCGGGATGTATTCGTCAACAGCCGCCATCAGCGCGCGCACGGCGTCTTCGCCGATCGTCTTGTTGCTGTCGTTCAGGGCGGCAAGAGCCGAACCCTTGACGAACGGAATGTCGTCGCCCGGGAAGTCGTAGGACGACAGAAGTTCGCGAACTTCCAGTTCGACCAGTTCCAGCAGTTCTTCGTCGTCGACCTGGTCAACCTTGTTGAGGAAGACAACGATCGCCGGAACGCCAACCTGACGGGCGAGCAGGATGTGCTCGCGGGTCTGCGGCATCGGGCCGTCGGCAGCCGAGCAAACCAGGATCGCGCCGTCCATCTGGGCTGCACCGGTGATCATGTTCTTGACGTAGTCGGCGTGGCCGGGGCAGTCAACGTGGGCGTAGTGGCGGTTCGGCGTCTCATACTCGACGTGTGCCGTCGAAATGGTGATGCCACGTGCCTTTTCTTCCGGAGCGGCGTCGATCTGATCGTAGGCCTTGAATTCACCGAAATACTTGGTGATCGCAGCCGTCAGAGACGTCTTGCCGTGGTCGACGTGGCCGATCGTGCCGATGTTGACGTGCGGCTTGTTGCGCTCAAACTTACTCTTTGCCATTTGAATGCTTCCTATGAACGAAAAGAGGTTGCCCCGGGCGAACCGGTTTGGTCCCGCCGTTTAAGGGTTTCGAGAGGATTGCGCAAGCGTTAAATGCTGGCCGGGAACGGGGGCAAAAATGCGGCCCGCAGACGCGCCCAGAGAAACAAGGCACCAAAGATCCCGTAACGGAAAGCTGTTGGTTAAAATCGTTTTATTTCAAGCTGCTGCGTAAAAAACTTGGAGCGGGTAACGGGAATCGAACCCGTGTATTCAGCTTGGAAGGCTGCTGCTCTACCATTGAGCTATACCCGCAGTATGTGATCCGAGGACGAATGGTGGAGAGAGTTGGATTTGAACCAACGTAGGCTGAGCCAACGGATTTACAGTCCGTCCCCTTTAACCACTCGGGCATCTCTCCAGTTTTTCGTCCGGATCAAAGCGACCAAGCTTTTCATTCCAGACCGGTGGAGCGGCGCCCCCTCGGTCTGCGGCGGGTATATGACTGCCCAATTCCCTGATGTCAACACAATGACATAGGAAAAATTTCGAAAAATTTCGGAGCCCCAGAAATGCGCGGTTTTCGCGTCGGGTCTATCCCCAGATGCATCGGAGCGTTATAAGGCTGCATGGCTAAAGACACTCCCGACGACAAATCCTCCCGCGACACCCACTATGCTACGCTGCGCCGCCAGGTGCGCGATGCAAAGCGCGAGCGTGGCGAAATTCCAACCCCGCAGCCGCAGAAGCGACGCAAGAGCAATGCCGACTGGACGCCGCCGCCGATAGCGCCCGACCAGGTGCATCTCTACGGCCTGCATACCGTGCGTGCCGCCCTCGACAATCCCGAGCGCAAGCTGATCAAGCTGTCGGCAACGCAGAACGCGCTGGTTCGGCTCGAAATCGAATCGGTGGCGGCCCTCGGCTTCCCGGTCGAGATGGTCACGCCGCAGGATCTGGACAAGATCCTCGGGCCGGAAGCCATTCATCAGGGCGTCATGCTCGAAACCCGTCCCCTGCCCGTGCGCCGGCTGGAAGCGCTTAAGGAAAGCCCGCTGCTTCTGGTGCTCGACCAGGTTACCGATCCGCACAATGTCGGCGCGATCATGCGTTCGGCGGTCGCGTTCGGCGCCGGCGCCGTGATCACCACCATGCGGCACAGCCCGACCGAATCCGGCGTGCTGGCAAAATCGGCATCGGGGGCGCTCGAAATGATCCCCTATATCCAGATCACCAATCTATCGGATGCACTGGCTGAACTGCACAAGCTCGGCTTCTTTTCCATCGGCCTTGATTCGGACGGCCCGCAACCGATGGAGAGTAGCCTGACCGGTGACAAGATCGCCCTGGTCCTGGGCTCCGAAGGCAAGGGCCTCAGGCAGAAGACGCGCGATACGGTTTCGGCACTGGCCCGTCTCGACATGCCGGGAGAAATCAAGTCGCTCAACGTCTCCAATGCGGCGGCGATCGCGCTCTATGCCACGCGCCAGCATCTGGCAAAATAACCGTCACCTTTGCCGGTATCGACGGAACGCTGCGCAATCGTGACAGCCGTTCCCTCGAGCCGGCAAAGACGCAATCACGTTCGCCGGCGGGCGCGGTATTCTTCCCATTTCAGCGCGGGTCATTTTTCACACGACTATCGTGACGCGCCGGAAGCGGGCGCAAGCGCCCGGCCCCGGCCATCCTTGGCCGCGCGACGAAGCGACGCTCAGAACCGCGACCGCAACCCTGCCGCCAATCCTGGGCGAAAGCGGATCGTCGCCAGATAACCAAGACCGAGAAATGCGACCAGCACCAGCCCTTGCGCAATGGCAAAGGGCGGCTCCGAGCCGTTGGGCGCCAGGGCGTTCAGCGTCGGCACCTTGAGGAAGGCCTGCACGACGAGAACGAAGGTGTTGAGATAGAGCGAGACCACCGAACAGATGACGAAGGCCGGCCGCCAGTAACCGGACAGGCGCCCGCGATAGAGCGCATAGACGGCGACGATCAGAAATACCGAGGTGATGATGCCAACGCCGATGGCCGGCGTGAACACAGTGTAGGGAAAGAGAAATCCGGTCACCACCGTCGCAATCGTGGTGCCGAGGAACAACGCCGTCCAGCCGGGACGCAGTTCCGACCTGAGCCAGCCCTGCAGCGCGACGAAGCCCGCCGCGATGCCGATCAAACTGAGAAAAACGTGAAAGAACGTAAAAGGCGCCATACCGAAGACCATCATCAAGCTCCATCGCAAGATTGCCGCTGCTGCATTACGCACGCAATCTTGACGATTGTCTATTGCAGGACTTCACCTTCATCCGCGCAGCGGCATCGTACACGCTTCACGGCTGCGTTCAGGCCTTGCTGAAGGTCATACCTCCCTGAAGATCGGGCCTTCCTAAAGATCAGGCCTTCTTGAGAAACTCGGTGCGCAGCACCAGGCCCCTGATCTTGGCATGGCGGCATTCGACTTCGTCTTCATTGTCGGTCAGGTGAATGCCCTTGATCATCGTGCCGCGCTTCAGCGTATCGGACGTGCCCTTGACCTTGAGATCCTTGATCAGCGTGACGTTATCACCCTCATTGAGAACCGTTCCATTTGAATCGCGGACTTCCATCAGCCTTGCTCCTGTACGAGAAAGCCGGGCTCTAGCATGCCGGTTTGCGCGACGTATATGACAATCGTCAAGGGATTGGCCGGTGACGATCTGAAGCGCAGGCTGTACTCGTGCCGGCGCGATTGCGGTCGCCACGCCCTGTCAAATTTCATTCAAAGATTTATGGTTAACATTTGGTCAACCGAATGCGGCGTAGACAGGGAACCGGGTGCGGCATGTCGTCGTTTCTGCAAGACCCTGGAGGATACATCATGCTGGCATTGCTCACCTCATTGCGCATCGTCGAACGCGCCGTCGCCACGACCGGCCCGGACACCGGAACCTATGCCGATGGTGCGGCGCGGCCGGCGGTGATCGAGTTGCAGGCCCAGGGGCGCAGCCAGAAAGCGTTTGCCCGCGACTATGGCGCCAATCGCCAGATTGCCCCAGAATTCATCGGCTACGCCTGATCCGTCGACCCATGACAGCCGCCACGTGGTGACAGCGTGGGGGCTTAAAACTGCATTGAGAAGCCGATCAGCGGACCGTGCTGGGTCACATCCCACTTGAACTTGTTGCTGCCGGTGAAATCGTCCGTCTCGAAATCCTGCGAGGTGACCCGGTAGCCGAGGCGCAATACTGTCGGATGGTCGAGGACATAGGTACGGTAGCCCAAGAAGGCCTGGGCGCTGTAGGCGATCTTCGACCCGATATCGAAACCGCCGATGTCGGCCTCCGTCCAGACGTTCCAGCGCTCGTCGAGATCCGCGTTCAATCTGACGCCGACAAAGGGATCGGTCCAGTTCGCCTGCTTGGTCGTCGTCAGGCCGAGGGCCTGGACGCTTGCCTCCAGCTTCGTCCAGCGCAGACCAACCGTCGGCTCGATGGCAAGAACGCGGGGCGCGTTGAACACCGTCCGGCCGCCAAGGTCGAGTTCGTAGGCGCGATAGAATGCGCCAACCGCCAGCGTCGTCGTGGTTATGCCGATTGCCAGCTCGTTCGAGAGCAGTTCCTCCTCCTGGCTCGTCTCGGCATACTGGCCGTCGAAGTAGAAACCGAATCGCCCATTGGTGACTTCGACATTGCCCATGATCGCCAGATCGAGGTGTTTCAGCGTCTCGGAGAACGGTACATCGACATGCGTATCGAAACCGGCCAGCGAGGCATCGCCATCCAGCGACAAAGCCCAGACATAGGGACTGACGATCAGTTTCCAGTCTCCGGGCAGAACCGAGGCTTTGTCCGCTTCGCCGGCGGTACCGGCAGTATTCTCCTGCGCTCCAGCCTGCTGCCCGAATACAAGCAGGGCCGCACCGAAGACGAGCACACGGGATAAGTTGCCACCGGACCCAAGCACGCGACACTTGAACACGAACCCCATCTCCCGCCGACATCAGGGCCCGCACGGATGCGCAGCCGATCTGGTTGATATTAGCCACGATCCTGATTGATAACTCGAAAAAATCAATCGCACGGACAACAGAATACAGATGCGAATAACCATCCATTTTTGACAATGTTCAGAATAGAGCGACAAATATATTCGGTCATTTATTTCATTGAAGGCGAATTGAAACTTGATATCATGCCGCAATATCGGATTTGTTCATTTTCCATAGAGGTATCGACATGCCTGTACGCTTTGGGCGCAAATACAGAAAGCTGATCGAACCCGATACCTGCAAATGCTGCGACCCAAGTCTGCAGGCCCTTACAAACCGGATGAACGCTGATCTGTCACGACGCGGCTTCTTCGTGGGCGCCGGCGCGGTCTTTGCCGCGGCCGGGCTGTCGAGCATTTCCGGCCCTGCCAAGGCCCAGACAAGCCAGACGGCTCAATCCCCGGGCATTCTGTTCGAGAATGTGCGCATCTTCGACGGGGTATCGGCGAGCTTGTCGGCGCCATCCAGCGTGCTTGTCGTCGGCAATACGATCAAGACGATCGCAAGCGCCGACATACCGGTGCCTGCCGATATCGCGATCACCCGGATTGCCGGTGGCGGTCGAACCCTGATGCCCGGACTGATCGATGCCCATACCCACATCATGTTCGCCTCGGTTCCGCAGATTGCGATCCTGACATCCGATATCGGCTTCATCAACGTCGCGGCGGTCAAGGAAGCCAATGACACACTGATGCGCGGCTTCACGTCGATCCGCGATATGGGCGGACCGTCGTTCGGCCTCAAACGCGGCATTGACGCCGGACTGGCCACGGGACCACGCATCTGGCCGTCAGGCGCCTTCATATCCCAGACCGGCGGGCACGGCGATTTCCGCCTGCCGAACGAATTGCCCGCGCCGCCCGGCGACTTTTCGTTCAGCGAAAGGACCGGGGCTGCGGCCATTGCCGACGACCCTTCCGTCGTCCGGAAGCGCGCACGCGAACAACTGGCGCTCGGTGCATCGCAGATCAAGCTGATGGCCGGCGGCGGCGTCTCATCTTCCTATGACCCGCTCGACGTGACCCAATTCACGCTGGAGGAGATGCAGGCAGGCGTCATCGCGGCGGAAAACTGGGGCACCTATGCAACGGTGCATGCCTACACGCCGAAAGCGGTGCAGCAGGCCATCAATGCCGGTGTGCGCTGTATCGAACACGGCAACCTGTTGGATGATGCGACCGTCGCACTGATGGCGGAAAAAGGCCTATGGTGGTGCCTGCAACCTTTCCTCGACGATCAGGATGCGACGCCGTTTCCGGAAGGGTCCGCCAACAGGAAAAAGCAGATCGAAATGTTCAGCGGCACGGACAATGCCTATGAACTTGCGAAGAAATACAAGATCAAGACGGGATGGGGCAGCGATACGCTTTTCGACGCCAAGGTGGCAAGTCGCCAGGGCGCGCAGCTGGCCAAGCTGACCCGCTGGTACAAGCCCGCCGAGGTCCTCAAAATGGCGACCGCCGACAATGGCGAACTGCTGGCCCTGTCAGGGCTGCGCAGCCCGTACGAGGGTAAACTCGGCGTCGTTCAGGAAGGTGCGCTCGCCGACCTGCTGCTGGTCGATGGCGACCCACTCGACAATATCAGCTTGATCGAGGATCCGGCGCAAAACTTCGTCATCATCGTCAAGGATGGCAGGATCCACAAGAACACGATCGGCTAGATCGACAGCCGGCAGATCTCAGCCGAGCCGTCAACGCGATTGCGGTTGACATGCGGGCTCTGGGAAGAAGATGCGGCCAGGAAAACGCCGCATATGCGGCTCTCAGCGTGCGCGAATGAATTCGTCCATGCTTGCAAAAGCACATGGAACCAAACATCCAGCCACGCTGAAGTGAAAAAGTGGTGCCCCCGACAAGGTTCGAACTCGTGACCCCCTGATTACAAATCAGGTGCTCTACCAACTGAGCTACAAGGGCAGTGAGGCCGTCAATAAGGGCAAAATGATTTGCCGTAAAGCAAAAAATTGCAGGATGGTTAGAAGAATTGGTTAGCGGGCGGGATTGCCGGGCCAACGTCAAAAGCCAGTCGGGAGAACCGTTTGACAGCGCAAATGGCTTGTCGTTCCAATGCTTTGTCATGTACCACTGGCGCCTGATTAAAAGGGTCTGCCATGTCTCGATCGTTCCGGTCACTGTCGTTCATCGCCTCCAATACGGATGAAGCGCAGGCTTCGCGCGACGAACTGATTCGCATCTATGGCCATGTCGCACCAACCGAAGCTGATGTCATCGTGGCGCTCGGCGGAGACGGCTTCATGCTGCAGACGCTGCATGACACGATGAACAGCGGCAAGATGATCTACGGGATGAACCGCGGCTCGGTCGGTTTCCTGATGAATGACTTTTCCACAGAACGGCTGCATGAGCGCATCGCGCAGGCGGTGGAGAATGATTTCCACCCGCTGCAGATGACCACCAGCAATGCCGACGGCTCGATTTCCTATGCATTGGCCATCAACGAGGTCTCGCTGTTCAGACAATCCTACCAGGCGGCCAAGCTTCGCGTCGTGATCGATGGCCAGGTTCGACTTGAGGAACTGATCTGCGATGGACTGATGGTGGCGACCCCGGTCGGGTCGACGGCCTACAATCTCTCGGCCCATGGGCCGATCCTGCCGCTGGAGGCGCCGCTCCTTGCGCTGACGCCGGTCAGCGCCTTCCGGCCCAGGCGCTGGCGCGGCGCGCTTTTGCCAAACAAGGCAAAGGTGGTGCTGGAAGTGCTGGAGCCGGAAAAGCGGCCGGTGAATGCGGTTGCCGATCACACCGAGGTCAAGTCCGTGCTCAGGGTGGAAGTGGAACAGTCGGAGGACACCACGGCTCACATCCTGTCGGATCCCGATCGCTCCTGGTCGGACAGAATTCTCGCCGAACAGTTTGCCAATTGATGGTGCCGATTTATGGTGGTCGTATGAAAGTCTCTGTGTTCGCCCAAAGCTGCGTGCTTGCGCTGTTGCTGTCCGCATCGCTTACGGCACCCGCGCAGGCAGACGACATCGGCCAGTTGCCGGTAACGGCGACATTCGTGGTCAGCGGTGGCTTCTGGATTACCGGACCTCAAGGGGCAGCGGTTGCAGAAGCAGACGCGGACAATGCGTCCAGCGCTGAGGGCGCGCGCGGCTATTACAAGCTTGTGGCGATCCGCCAACCCGATCGCACTGCAAAGATTTATCTGCAGACGATTGCTGCGGAAGAGGCCGGCCCGCGGCTGGTACAGAGCGTCGAACTGGAAGAATTCACCGCCCTTCGTCCCTATGTAACCGGCATCATGCCAGAGAGCATGACCGGCGTCGGCGAGGAACCGGGCTTTATGGCTACCGTCTACCTGAAGACCAGCCCGCAGGCCGACAGGGCCGAAGAATGGACTGTCCTGATCGATGACCTGGGCGATATCCGCGTCGAACGCGCCAGCAACTGATCCGGCTCCTTCCACGGCAAAAGACCGCGCCCGACAATCAATGGGCAGCAATCAACGGATAGCAATCAGCCTGTGCGATAGCCTTGGGCTATCGGCGCCTGGCGAAGGCGCGCAGGAAGGTCCTGACGGCATTGCGCGCCAGGCCATCCAGCTCGGTCTCCGGGATCGGAATGCCCAATTGCAGGTCTGAGCGCACATCAGACATGATCAGCGCCATGAACTGGCGGGCAGCAAGCGACGGGTCCTCCACATCCAGATATCCGGCATGGGCCAGCTGGGCAAAACGGGCCGCCATCGCGGGGTGCTTGCGGCCCGGCCCGTATTCGCGCCATGAGGTGAACAGTTCGGGATGACGCCCGCCCTCCAGCGACAGCAGGCGCAGAAGCCAGCGACCATTGGGCTCGCAGACTGCAACGCGCAGCAGGCGCGCGGCGAACCCGACCAGATCATCCTCCAGATGGGTCGGCTGGTCGGGAAAGGTCTCCAGCACCGAGAAGAAGCCGGCACTGGACCGCTGCGTCACCTCGGCGACCACAGCCTTGAAGACTTTTTCCTTGTCGCCGATCTGGTTGTAGACCGTCTGGCGAGACACATCGGCCCGCACCGCAATCGCGTCGATGCTGGCGCTCTGATATCCGCTTTCGGAAAAAATCGCCGCGGCCGCATCGATGATGGCATCGCGCTTGGTGCGTGGGCCGCTTTCCGGTGCGGACAGGTTCGGGGCATGCGTTCTTGTATCCATGGCTTAGCATAGAGGCGCTTGACAGATTGGACAATTGTGTCCAATATTTTTTACATAGCGTTCCGACATATTCGCGGACGGCGCTACGTCCTGCTCAACACCATACCCCTTTCCGTTTATGATCCTCCCCCGACGCTCCCTGACCGGGTGACGCAAAGGCTATTTCCTGATGTCTGAAAAAACAACTGCTTCGCTGCCGATCGTGCTCGGTCTCCTGACCGCAGTCGGCCTCTTTGCCATCGACATGTACCTGCCCTCGCTGCCGGAAATCGGCAAAGCGCTAAATGCCGACGACAGCGCCGTGCAGGCCAGCCTGATTTCCTTCTTCGTCGCCATGGGCCTGTCGCAGCTGATCTACGGACCCGTGTCCGACATGATCGGCCGCAAGAAGCCACTCTATTTCGGGCTGGCACTGTTTGCTCTCGCCGGTGTCGGCTGCGCGCTTGCGCCGAGCATCGAATGGCTGATTGCCTTCCGCGCCCTGCAGGGCGTCGGCGCCTGCGCCGGTGCCGTGCTGTGTCGGGCCATCGTGCGCGACCTGCTGACCGGGGTCGCCGCCGCACATCTGATGTCGCGGCTTATGCTGGTGTTCAGCGTCTCGCCGATCCTCGCCCCGCTTGCCGGCAGCCTGGTGACGACGGTCGGAAGCTGGCGGGCGATCTTCTGGGTGATGGTCGCAGCGGCCGGTCTCGGCATCGTGCTGGTGGCGACGCTCCTGCCCGAAACACGCTCAGCGGAGGCACGTAGCCAGAGCAGCTTCAAAAGCGCGATTGCCAGCTACGGGACGCTTTTGCGCGACCCGCACTATCTCGGGCTGGTATTCATCGCCTCCTTCGGCATGTCGAGCTACATGATCTATGTCGCCAACTCGTCCTTCGTGCTGATCGACCACTACGGCCTGTCGCCCAGGCTCTACAGCGTGGTCTTCTCGATGAACGCGATCTCGTTCATCGGCGCCTCGCAGATGAACGGCCGGCTGTCGCGGCGGTTTGGGCTCAAACGCTTGATCCGGACGGCGGTTGCCGGCTTCGCGCTGGCCTCGCTGACCTTGTTTGCGCTGTTCCAGCTGGGCCTCGGCAGCCTGCCACTGATGTGCGTCCTGCTGTTCGTCGCCTATGGCTTCCTCGGCATGGTCATCCCAACCTCCGCCGTCCTGGCACTCGACGGTCACGGCAAGATCGCCGGCACGGCCTCTGCCCTGATGGGCACGCTGCAATTCGTCACGGCATCAAGCGTGATCGGGATTGCCACCGTCTTCGCCGACGGCACGGCGCTGCCGATGGTCACCACGGTCGCCGCTTGCGCCGTGGCGGTGCTTCTGCTTGCAACATTTACGCTGCGGGAAAAGCCGGCGCCAGCGCCAGCGCCTGAGGCAATTAGCGAATATCCTTAGCGATTTGCTGCAAGCCAAAAAAAAGAGCGGCGGGGTGAAGACCCCGCCGCTCTTTTTGTTTGACCCGGTGACCTTCCAGTCAAGCCGATCAGTCGATATCGGAGACCGCATCCGCCTTGCCGCTGATGCGGTGGGCGAGCGCTGCTTCCATGAATTCGTTCAGGCCACCATTCAGGACATAGTCCGGATCCGTGCTTTCAACGCCGGTGCGCAGGTCCTTGACCAGCTGGTAGGGCTGCAGGACGTAGGACCGAATCTGGTGACCCCAGCCGATATCCGTCTTCGAAGCGGCTTCGACATTGGCCGCATCTTCGCGCTTCTTCAACTCGGCTTCGTACATGCGGGCACGCAGCATGTCCCAGGCCTTGGCCTTGTTCTTGTGCTGAGAGCGTTCCTGCTGGCACTGCACGACGATACCGGTCGGGATATGCGTGATGCGCACGGCCGAGTCGGTGGTGTTGACGTGCTGGCCGCCGGCGCCGGACGAACGATAGGTGTCGATACGGCAGTCGCTTTCATTGATGTCGATCTGGATCGAATCATCGACAACCGGATAGACCCAAACGCTCGAGAACGAGGTGTGGCGGCGGGCATTCGAATCGTAGGGCGAGATGCGCACCAGGCGATGCACACCCGATTCGGTCTTCATCCAGCCATAGGCGTTGTGGCCCTTGATATGTACCGTCGCCGACTTGATGCCGGCTTCTTCGCCGTCATGCACTTCGAGAACCTCGACCTTGAAGCCCTGCTTTTCGGCCCAGCGGATATACATGCGCAACAGCATGTTGGCCCAGTCCTGCGACTCGGTGCCGCCGGCGCCGGAATGCACTTCGATATAGGTGTCGTTGCTGTCGGCTTCGCCAGACAGCATGGCCTCGACCTGACGGCGCGCGGCTTCGGTCTTGAGCAGCTTCAGCTGGTCCTCGGCATCCTTGACGATGCTTTCGTCGCCCTCTTCCTCGCCCATTTCGATCAGCTCGATATTGTCTTTCATCTGCTGTTCGAAACGTCGGACGCCATTGATGCTGTCCTCCAGCTGCTGGCGCTCGCGCATCAGCTTCTGGGCTTCCTGGGCATCGTTCCAGAGGTTTGGATCCTCCGACTTGTTGTTCAACCAGTCCAGTCGTCTTACCGCCTGATCCCAGTCAAAGATGCCTCCTCAGCAGGCTTATGGCCTGCTTGATTTCGTCGACTACATTCTCGATTTCATTACGCATAGATGTGGTTCTCAACCTCGAAAGAAACGGCTCCGATGGGGAACGGGTGGAAAAACGTGGCCCTCGAATAGTTGCGCCCGGCCTTCCTGTAAAGAGCCGGGCGCAAGCATCCAGGGACAATGGGTCAGAACAGGCCGCCGGATCCGGACGTCACGGCCTGGTTTGCCTGCGGCGAAGCCTTGAGGATTTCTTCCGGCGGCGCGTAACCGTCCATACCGATGACGGACAGGGTGTCGGCCGGGCCGGTGCCGGGCTTGAAGGCTTCCATGATCGTGTCCGGCTCGCCTTCCATCGCAAACATGCCAGTCGTGCGGTTGACGGCGATGATGCTCATGCCCTCGGGAACGAGGAACTTGCCCGCCGGCTTGCCGGCAACGGCGGCCTGCATGAAATCATTGAAGATCGGCGCTGCCAGCGATCCGCCGGTCGAGCCGCGTCCGAGCGGTGCCGGCGTATCGAAGCCGATGAACACGCCGGCAACGAGGTCAGGCGTATAGCCGACGAACCAGGCGTCCTTTTCATCGTTCGATGTGCCGGTCTTGCCGGCAACCGGACGGTCGAGCTTGATCTTGCCGGCAGCCGTGCCACGGGTGACGACGCCCTCAAGCATCGAGGTGATCTGATAGGCGGTCATCGGATCGAGAACCTGCTCGCGGTTGTCGACGATATTGGGCTCTTGCTGGCCGCCGAAGCTATCGGCGTTGCAGCCCTCGCAAATGCGATCCTCGTGCCGGAAAATCGTCTTGCCGTGGCGGTCCTGAATACGGTCGATGAGGGTCGGCTTGATCTGCTTGCCGCCATTGGCAAACACGGCATAGGCCGAGACCATACGCAGCACGGTCGTCTCCCCCGAACCGAGAGACATGGCCAGAACCGGGTTCATCTTGTCGTAGACACCGAAACGCTCGGCATATTCGGCGACTAGGTTCATGCCCATGTCATTGGCAAGACGAACGGTCATCAGGTTACGCGACTTTTCGATGCCCATGCGCAGGGTCTGCGGGCCGGCGGAGCCACCGCCGTAGTTCTGCGGGCGCCAGACCTGGCCGCCCGAGACGAATTCGATCGGCGCATCGAGGATGACCGAGGCCGGCGTGTAACCGGTATCAAGGGCTGCAGCGTAGACGAACGGCTTGAAGGACGAACCGGGCTGGCGCATCGCCTGGGTGGCGCGGTTGAATTCGGACTGCGCATAGGAGAAGCCGCCAACCAGAGCCAGGACACGGCCGGTATGCGGATCCATGGCGACCAAGCCACCCTGCACCTTGGGTGGCTGGCGCAGGCGATAGCGATTGCTTTCACCTGCGACCGGCTCGACGTAAACGACATCGCCAACCGACAGCACACCCTGCGGCGACTTTGCCGACTTGCGGTCCGCCGAGGCCGAGCGGTAGGCCCATTCCATATCGTCCGGTTCGATGCGGCCGCGGGTCCGCTCCGCAACGACCTTGCCGCCGCCTTCCTTGGCGGGCTGCAGGCCGATGTCGACGCCATCTGTAGATGAATCGAGCACAATCGCGATTTTCCACTCGGGAACGTCCGCAAGCCCTGGGACATCCGCCAGAGGCACGCCCCAATCACCTTCGACCGGGATCTGCTTGATCGGACCGCGGAAACCGCGACGCTGGTCGTAGGTCAGAAGCGCCGACTGCAGGGCCTTGCGCGCCTGGATCTGCATTTCCGGATCAAGCGATGTACGGATCGACAGGCCGCCTTCGTAGAGCGACTTGTCGCCGAACCGCTCGATGATCTGGCGGCGCACTTCCTCGGAGAAATAGTCGGATGCGAACAGCGACGAACCGGAGCGGCGCAGATTGACGCCGAGCGGCTGCTTCTTCGCCTCGTCGCCTTCCTCGCGGGTCACGAAACCATTTTCGACCATGCGGTCGATCACCCAGTTGCGGCGCTCGATGGCCGCATCCGCACGGCGGAAGGGATGATAGTTGTTCGGTCCCTTGGGCAGCGCTGCGAGATAAGCCGTCTCGGCGATGGTCAGTTCGGTGACCGACTTGTCGAAATAGGTAAGCGCGGCGCCGGCAATGCCATAGGCATTGAGGCCGAAGAAGATCTCGTTGAGATAGAGCTCAAGGATCTTGTCCTTGGAATAGGCCTGCTCGATGCGGAACGACAGAATGGCTTCCTTGATCTTGCGGTCCATCGTCTGGTCGGACGAGAGAAGGAAGTTCTTGGCGACCTGCTGGGTGATCGTCGACGCGCCCACCGGACGGCGCCCGGAGCCGAAGTTCTGCAGATTGACCAGAATGGCGCGGCCGAGACCATAGATATCGACGCCCGGATGATTGTAGAAATTCTTGTCTTCCGCCGACAGAAAAGCCGCCTTGACCCGGTCCGGGATTGCCTGGATCGGCAGGAAGAGGCGCCGTTCGCGGGCGTATTCCGCCATCAGCGCGCCGTTGCCGGCATGAATGCGTGTCGTCACAGGCGGTGCGTAGCTTGCCAGAACCTCATAGTTTGGAAGGTCCTTGGTCATCCCGTTCAGATAGATGGCAACGCCGCCGGCCACAATAAGGGCCAGCACGGATGCCAATCCGAAGAGATATCCAATCAGTCTGATCATGTTTTCGCTACCGGCTTTTGCTTCGGGTTCAGCGCGCCGCGAAAAGCTTCGCACACCCCGTGGCGTTTTGCACGTCGAGCGATGCTTGGCAAGACATGCGAGGCTCCTGCGCGGGCCGGACGATTCGCAGATCGGTCCAGGCGCGCGTATTCGATTTCGAGTAACGGCGGGAATGTGAGGAAAATAGGGCCGTTAGCGAGACTTTGTCATGGCCTGCACCGCCGTCCACAGCCAGCTCCTCACCCGCCGTTGGCCAGAACAGGCGCCCGATAGCGCCGGATCGCCTCGACCATCAGCCCGGCGACCTTGTCGCGCCAGGCCGGATCGAGCAACAGTTTCTCGTCTTCCTTGTTGGACAGGAAACCGAGTTCCAACAGGATCGAAGGCACATCATGGGCCTGAAGCACGCGGAAGCCGGCATAACGGTGCGGATTGTTGATCAGGCCGATCTGACCTTCAAAGGAGCCGACAACCGCCTGAGCCATGGAAATCGAAAAGGCCTGCGTCTCGCGGCGGGTAAGATCGAGCAGGATGTCGGTGACTTCGGACGGTTCGTCCGAATGGGCGACACCACCAATGGCATCGGAGAAGTTCTCGCGCTCGGCCAGCTGTGCCGCCATGTGGTCGGATGCCTTGTCGGAGATCGTGTATACGGTCGCACCACGGATATCGCCCTGGCGCAGGGTGTCCGCATGCAGCGAGATCAACAGATCCGCGCCTTTCTGACGGGCCAGCACGACACGCTGGGACAAAGACAGAAACTGATCGCCGTCACGCGTCATCACGGGATGGATGCCCGGCTCTTTCTGCAGCTTCTCCAGCAAGATCCGGGCAAAGGCGAGCGTGATGTCCTTTTCCGGCGTCTTGGTAGTCGCACCCGCCGCGCCGGCATCGATCCCGCCATGGCCGGCATCGATGGCGATGACATATTCGTCCGCAACCGACCCTATGGCTGCAACCTCGTCCGCAACGATCGCGGTCGGCTGCGTCTGAGAATCCCAGGCCTGCTCCTTGACCAGGCGGTCAAAATCCTGCTGCGGGATCAACTCGGCATCAAGCACGAGGCGAAACCCCTTGCCGTCCTCATTGGCGAGGACCTCGGCAGACACCAGCTTGGCAGGACGCTGGGCCGTGAGAACAAGGCGCGCGGAACTTGCATCCATGGAGCCGTAGCGGATGTCGCGAAACAGGCCGGTGGCCTTCAGGTCACTTTCGTCAAACGCAAAGGCCGTTGCCGGCAAGTCAACAACAATGCGATCGGGATTGGCGATGTAGCGGGCTTCGAACGTGGGGCGGGTATCGAAATCGAGCACGACACGGGTGCGGGCATCGTCTCCGGCAACACGCGCGGCATAGGCGACCATCAGCGCGGACGGCGCCTGCGCGGAAACGGCGGCTGCCGGTTGCACCCCTGCCCCGAATGCGGCGCCGAACATCAAAACGAAGCCCGCGATTCGTCCGAAACGCGCGGCACTCTCCGCAGCTAAATGCACAAATGCTGAAATCAAGCCTGCTCCCCAGGTTGGCGGCCGCCGGGAGTGACGTCCGTCACAGAGGCGCGATCGCTTCTTTTTACGCTGACCACAACCCGCAACCCTCCATTCATGATGAATTCACGACACAAAATACGAATAAAAGGCCACTTTCGAACGGGAATCGCAGTACGCGAGCGAATTGATCTAATTGACTGCCATTATGGCATAAATCCGTTTGCTCTTGCTATTGTGACACAGAAAACATACAAGTCACGTGAGGGAAAAAGTGCAAACGGGATAGAAATTCCGCCACGGCTGCCAACCTCTGACAATGGAATTGGCGCCTGTTTAGCCGGACGTTCATCTGCCGTCTCCGCATTTGTTCCTGAAACTGGTTTAACAACGCCGGCACGGCCGGCAAACATCGGTGGCTCCCCACCAAAGGCTCTTGAATGAGCATCCATCGGATCCCGAGGGGTCCATATCATTGTCGTTGACGTACGGTTTTTGATGTTTTTGCAACAGGTTGACATAACCACGAACGGACCGGGATCGACAGATTACCCGATGCCCGTTCGGATGTTGCAGACCCGGTCCTCCGTGCGTACACATTCATATCCGGCGCACAGTCCGCTTGGTTCCAGCCGCTTCCCAGTTCAGCGCGCGGATGGACCACCGACCGAGGGCGCCGAGGAGCACAGCTTAAATGGCAGACAAAATGCTTATCGACGCGTCTCACGAAGAAGAGACGCGGGTTGTCGTCGTACGCGGTAACCGCATTGAAGAATTCGATTTCGAATCCCAGCACAAGAAACAAATTCGCGGCAACATCTATCTGGCAAAAGTAACCAGGGTCGAGCCTTCGCTGCAGGCCGCCTTTGTCGATTACGGCGGCAACCGCCATGGCTTCCTCGCCTTTGCCGAAATCCATCCCGACTACTACCAGATCCCGCTTGCTGATCGCCAGGCTCTGCTTCGTGCCGAAGCCGAAGAGCATCGCAAGGAAAACGATGTCGAGGGCGACGAGCCTGTGAGCGCCGACCCGGCGTATCAGGACCAGCCCGACATCGGCATCCCCTCCAACGAAGAGCTTGCCGCGACCGAAGTGGCTGTCGAGACAGTCGAACAGGTTGCCGAAGTCGCCGTTGAAACCACGGACGCCGAGGTTGCGGAAGAGGCACCGAAGGCCAAGCCGAAGCGTGCGCGCAAGCCACGCGCCAAGAAGGCCGCTGCCGGCGAAGAGACCGCGACATCGGACGAGGCAACCGGAGATGACGACGCCTCGGGCGGCACGATCGCCGCCATGGTCGAAATGGATGAAATCTCCGAAGACGCCGGTCGTCGTCGCGGCCGCGATGACGACGATGATGATGACGACGATCACATCGAGGAAAAGGAAGAGATCGAATCCGTCGGCGCCGAAGACGCGATGGAAGAAGTTCCGGACCGCGTCCAACGCAAGCCGCGCAAGCTGTATCGCATCCAGGAAGTGATCAAGCGCCGGCAGATCCTGCTGGTGCAGGTTGCCAAGGAAGAACGCGGCAACAAAGGCGCGGCGCTGACCACCTATCTGTCGCTCGCCGGCCGCTACTCGGTCCTGATGCCGAACACCGCACGCGGTGGCGGCATTTCGCGCAAGATCACCAACCCTGCTGACCGCAAGCGCCTGAAGGAAATCGCACGCGGTCTCGAAGTGCCGCAGGGCATGGGCGTGATCCTGCGCACCGCCGGCGCCAACCGCACCAAGGTCGAGATCAAGCGCGATTTCGAATATCTGATGCGCCTGTGGGAAAACGTTCGTACGCTGACGCTCGCCTCGACCGCACCTTGCCTGGTCTACGAGGAAGGTTCGCTGATCAAGCGCTCGATCCGCGACCTTTATAACAAGGACATCAGCGAAATCGTCGTGTCCGGCGAGGAAGGCTATCGCGAAGCGAAAGACTTCATGAAGATGCTGATGCCGAGCCACGCCAAGGTGGTTCAGCCTTACCGCGACCTGCATCCGATCTTTGCGCGCTCGGGCATCGAAGCCCAGCTCGACCGCATGCTGCAGCCGCAGGTGACGCTGAAGTCCGGCGGCTACATCATCATCAACCAGACCGAAGCGCTGGTCTCGATCGACGTCAACTCGGGTCGCTCGACCCGCGAATATTCGATCGAAGACACCGCGCTGCAGACCAATCTGGAAGCGGCAGAAGAAGTCGCACGCCAGCTGCGCCTGCGCGACCTTGCCGGCCTGATCGTCATCGACTTCATCGACATGGAAGAAAAGCGGAACAACCGCTCCGTCGAAAAGAAGCTGAAGGATTGCCTGAAAAACGACCGCGCCCGTATTCAGGTCGGCCGGATCTCGCATTTCGGCCTGCTTGAAATGTCGCGCCAGCGTATTCGTGCTTCGGTGCTGGAATCGACGACCCAGGTCTGCCCGCACTGCCAGGGCACCGGCCTGATCCGCTCGCAGTCGTCGGTTGCCCTGCACGTCCTGCGCGGCATCGAGGAATTCCTGCTGAAGAGCACGACCCACGACATCATCGTGCATTCGACGCCGGAAACAGCGCTTTACCTGCTGAACCAGAAGCGTGGCACGATCGTCGATTACGAACAGCGCTTCGGCGTCTCGATCGTCGTCGAAGCCGATCATGCCGACCACAGCGGTTCGCAGCACTTCACCATCGAACGTGGCGAAGCCGTGCCGAACCCGGTCAAGATCGAAAGCCTGATGTCGCTCCTGCCGGAACCGGAAGAAGACGAATACGTTCCGGAGCCCGAGGACGAGGATGACGAAGAGCTGGTGGCAGCACCGGTTGCCGCCGCAGCCGCTCCACAGGCCGACGCTTCGGCCAATGGCGACGAACAGGGCAATCGCAAGCGCAAGCGCCGTCGTCGCCGTCGCGGCAAGAATGGCCAGAATGGCGAGACCACAGGCACCCAGGCTTCCGGCATGGAAGACGATGGTGACGAGGACGAAGGTGACGAGGGTGACGACGATGCCGTCGAAGGCACCAACGAAGCCGTAGCCGGCGATGTCGACGCCAATGGCGACGACGCCCAGAAGCGCAAGCGCCGCCGTCGCGGCAAGCGCGGTGGCCGTCGCAACCGTCCGGGCGAAGAAGGCTCGCTCGAGGCTGGTGATGACAATGGCGAAGACGGTGACGACGCCGAAGAGACCGACGGTGTGAGCGTAACCGCTGAGGAAGCGGCTGACGAACGCGTCGTCGAAATCTCTCCGTCGATGGCAGCCGTCGATGCGACGGAAGTGACCCCTGCGGCCCCTGCCCCGAAAGCGCGCCGGACCCGCAAGGCGAAGGTGGCTGCCGAGACGGTCGAACCGGCTATCGCTGAAGCCGTTCCGGCGGCTGTGGTTGCCGAGCCGGTTGCTGCCGAAGTCGTGGCGCCGGCTGTTGCCGAGGTCGTTGAACCCGCCGCTGCACCGATCGTAGCGCCGGCTGAGACCCCGGTTGCCGAGGTGACCGTCGAGGAAGCCGTGGTCGAGGACAGCAAGCCGACCCGCGCCAACCGTGAATCGAATGTCACGTCTTCCGAGCCGGTCGTCACGTCGGTAAACTCTTCCGACGAGACCGGAGAAGCCACCAAGCCCAAGAAGGGCGGCTGGTGGCAGAAGCGCGGCTTCTTCTGAGCCGCAGCTGAAATCGAGACTGAAAAAGGCCCCAAACGGGGCCTTTTTTCTTGTCTGGGTGGCAGGTTGTGTGCGTGCCTCAGGCCGGACGGAAGCGCTGCATGACCAGCGTCGGCTTTTCCATGAAACTCGCATCGTGGCTGCGGACATAGCCGCATTTTTCGGCAACGCGGACCGATCCCTCATGCGACGGATCGAAGATGGCAACGGTGCGTTCGGTCAGAAAGTTGGCATCGGCCCAGCCATGCGCCGCCTTGACGACTTCGGTCGCCAGCCCCTTGCCATGGGCGCTTGACACCAGCGCCCAGCCGGCTTCCGGGACATGGCCCAGCGGCGGGGTGATTTCCCGCTGATAATCGGCAAAACCGGTGTCGCCCAGATATTCGCCGGTCTGGCGATCCTCGACTGCCCAATAGCCAAAGCCGACCGCTTGCCAATGACCGATGTAGCGCAGCAGTCTTGACCAGGTTTCAGACGGTGCGAATGGCCGGCCGAGAATGAAGCGTACAACGGCCTCCTCCGCCCACATGGCTGCCATCGCCGGGAAGTCCTCGACCCGATGTGCGCGCATGCGCGTCCGTTCGGTCAGAATTTCCGGTGGCGACTGCAAGGGCCGAGCGACTAGATTCTGAAACAACAGTCTGCTCCTTTCCGCGAGGATGGCTTACTGCAAGTCGCCCTCAGGTATCGATTCAACACATTGGTAAACTGATTCCGCAAACGGACCGAAGTCCCTGATGCGGAATCTTTTTCGCTCATTACCTTAATGATCAACGCAGCCATGCGGCGAGGCGGTCGGTCGCCTCGACCATCTCCGCCATGGTGCCCGCATAAGACAGCCGCAGCGCCAGATGCCCATCGACCGGATCGAAATCCATGCCCGGCGTCGCGGCGACATCGATCTCGGCCAGCATGCGTTTTGCAAAGGCCATGCTGTCATTGGTGTAGCGGGTCGCATCGACATAGGCATAGAAGGCGCCGTCCATGGGTGAAAGCAGCGGCAGGCCGAGTTCCGGCAGGCGTCGCATGAGGAAGTCACGGTTGGCGCGGCAGCTTTGCTTGTAGTGCTCCAGCTCTTCGGTGGCGCCCAAGGCGGCGATCGCGGCAATCTGCGACAGCTCGGGCGCGGAAATGTAGAGGCTCTGGGCAACACATTCGATCGGCCGGACGAGTTCCTCCGGCAGCACCATCCAGCCGATGCGCCAGCCGGTCATGCAATAGTATTTGGAGAAGGAATTGATCACCACGGCCTGCTTGCCGATGGTGAGGGCTGATGCCTCTTCGGCGTCATAGGTCAGGCCATGATAGATCTCGTCTGAAATCAGCGCGATGTCGTGTCCCTCGCAATAGTCGTAGACCGCCTTGAGTTGGGCCGCGGACGTCACCGTTCCGGTCGGATTGGCGGGGCTTGCCAGCAGCACGCCTTTCAGGCGGACACCGGCGGCAGACTGGGCCTGCTCCAGACTTTCGGGCGTCAAGGTATAGCCGGTCTCGGCGCTGACCGGCACTTCGATGACAATCAGCCCCAGGGCCGACAGGATGCTGCGATAGGCGGGATAGCCGGGACGGGCAATGGCGACCGCATCGCCGACATCGAAGAGCGACAGGAAGGCAAGGTTGAAGCCGGCGGAAGACCCCGTGGTGATCATGATGCGGCCGGCATCGACATCAATACCGTGGCGATCGCGATAGTCATCGGCCAGACCCTGGCGCAGTGCGGCAAGCCCCAGGGCATCCGTGTAGCCAATTCGACCCGCGACCAGGGCTGTCTGGGCCGCCGCCAGCGCGGCCTTGGGCGCAGGATGGCCGGGCTGGCCGACCGCCATCGAGATGACCGGCTGGCCCGCCTGGCGACGCCTTGTCGCCTCCGCGAGGATATCCATGGCGTGAAAAGGCTCGACTGCGCTGCGTTTGGAAATGGAAAGCACGGAATGGACGCTCCTGTCATCGAATGCGCCTGACATTTGCCGCAAAGCTGCGGCCTTCACAATGGCGAGAGGGAGAAAGCGGCGGCGATTTTGCGATTTCGCTTGCCTGAGGCAAAGGTTAGGTTACCGATGCCCACCGCTCGATATCGCCCTGGCCGATTGCCGGCTGGCAGAATGCAAGACGAGGAAAGACATGGCTCTGAATTTCAAGACGATCGCCGCCACGGCACTGGTTCTCCTTCCGGCCATCCTGCCAAACCCCGCGAGCGCGCTCGACGACACGCAGAAAAAGGAAATCGGCGCGTTCGTCCGCGAGTATCTGATCGAAAATCCGGAGATCATGCTGGACGTGCAGGATGCACTGCAGAAGAAGCAGGAAGAGGCGCGGCTGAAAAAGGCTTCCTCAGCCGTTGCCGACCACAAGGATGCGCTCTTCTCTTCGGAACATGACATCGCCATCGGCAATCCGAAGGGCGACGTGACGCTGGTCGAGTTCTTCGACTACAATTGCGGCTATTGCCGCCGGGCGCATGACGACATGAGCGCACTGCTGGAGAAGGACAAGAACATCCGCTTCGTTTTGAAGGAGTTCCCGATCCTCGGCCCTGAATCGATTGCGGCGCACAAGGTTTCCGACGCGGTGCGCAAGCTTTCGCCGGAAAAATATCCGGACTTCTTCCACGCGATGATGACATCGGACGGCCGCGCTTCGGAAGAGAGCGCCATTGCGATCGCCGTCGGTCTCGGCCTGACAGAAGAGGCCCTGCGCGCGAAGATGAAGGACAGCCCGAACGATGCTTCGGTGCAGGAGGCCTATCAGCTGGCAACCAGTCTCGGCATTACCGGAACGCCGTCCTATATCCTTGGAAACGAGGCCGTTTTCGGCGCCGTCGGCTCCGAGGCGCTGGAAGCGAAGGTCGCCAACGTGCGCGCCTGCGGCAAGGCGACCTGCTGAGGCCGCAAGCCCTCGGCCCGGGGACAACCGTTCCTGCCTTAACCCTAGTGGCATTTTCCGGGGAAGGTCCTTCGCTATTGTGGCAAAGGGCTTTCCCTGCAGGGCCGCGCGGTCTATAGGAGGCGGTTGAAAACCGACGGAACTGTAGATGACAAAGACCATTTTTGTTCTGAATGGCCCCAACCTGAATGCCCTCGGCAAGCGGGAACCGGGGATCTATGGCGGCAAGACGCTCGCCGACATTGAGGCGGACTGCAAGGCAGCCGGCCTGGAACTCGGGCTTGAGGTGGATTTCCGCCAGTCGAACCATGAAGGCGTCTTGATCGACTGGCTGCACGAAGCCGGCGAAAAGGCCGCCGGCGTGGCCTTCAATGCAGGTGCTTATACGCATACGTCCGTCGGCCTGCATGACGCGATCCGCGCCATCCCGGTGCCGGTGATCGAAGTGCATATCTCGAACGTGCATGCACGCGAGGAATTCCGCCACAAATCGATGATAGCGCCCGCCGTCAAAGGGGTTATCTGCGGTTTTGGCCCCTTAAGTTACATCCTGGCGCTGCAGGCGCTGAAAAACATCACGCAATAACAAGAATACAGGACATCATCCATGGCTGAGAAGAAATCGGGTATCGATCAGGCGCTGATCCGTGATCTGGCGAACATCCTCAACGAAACGGATCTGACCGAGATTGAAGTCGAGCAGGACGACCTGCGCATCCGCGTTTCGCGCAACGGCACGCAGGTCATGATGCCGCAGATACAGTCCTACGCACCGGCCGCGCCGGTTGCCGCCGCTCCTGCAATCGCTGCAGCACCGATTGCCGCCGCACGGGACCTGTCCAAGGCCCTGACCGCACCGATGGTCGGAACCGTCTACCTTTCGCCGGCTCCGGGCGCCCGCGCTTTCGTTGAAGTTGGCGCGACCGTCAAGGAAGGCCAGACCCTCCTGATCATCGAAGCGATGAAGACGATGAACCAGATCCCGGCCCCGCGCTCGGGCAAGGTCGTCGAAATCCTGATCGAAGACGGCAGCCCGGTAGAGTACGGCGAGCCGCTCGTCGTCATCGAGTAAGCCGATGACCGCTATTTCAAAGATCCTCATCGCCAATCGCGGCGAAATCGCGCTGCGCGTGCTGCGCGCCTGCAAGGAACTCGGCATCGCCACCGTTGCCGTGCATTCCACCGCTGACGCGAATGCCATGCATGTGCGCCTGGCAGATGAAAGCGTGTGCATCGGGCCGCCGCCATCGCGCGACAGCTATCTCAACATCCACCAGATCGTCGCGGCCTGCGAAATCACCGGCGCCGACGCCGTGCATCCGGGCTATGGCTTCCTGTCGGAAAACGCCAAGTTCGCCGATATCCTCGACGCGCATGGCATCACCTTCATCGGACCGACGGCGGAGCATATCCGCCTGATGGGCGACAAGATCACGGCGAAGAAGACCGCAGTCGAACTCGGCATTCCGGTCGTTCCCGGCTCCGCCGGCGAGGTCCTGCCGGAAAACGCGCTGGAAATCGCCCGCGAAATTGGCTTCCCGGTGCTGATCAAGGCGACCGCCGGCGGCGGTGGCCGCGGCATGAAGGTGGCGAAATCCGAGGAAGACCTGGAAGAAGCCGTCTCGACGGCCCGTTCCGAGGCGCTCGCCGCTTTCGGCAACGACGCCGTCTACATGGAAAAGTATCTCGGCAAGCCACGCCATATCGAAGTGCAGATCGTCGGCGACGGCGCCGGCAATGCGATCCATCTGGGTGAACGTGACTGCTCGCTTCAGCGCCGCCACCAGAAGGTCTGGGAAGAAGCAAATTCCCCGGCCCTCAACGTCGAACAGCGCATGAATATCGGCCAGATCTGCGCCGATGCGATGAAGAAGATGAAGTACCGGGGCGCCGGCACGATCGAGTTCCTCTACGAGAACGGCGAGTTCTATTTCATCGAAATGAACACCCGCCTGCAGGTGGAACATCCGATCACCGAAGCCATTACCGGCATCGACCTGGTGCATGAGCAGATCCGGGTTGCCTCCGGCGCCGGCCTCTCGGTCACGCAGGACGAGATCGTCTTTTCGGGCCATGCGATCGAATGCCGCATCAATGCCGAGGATCCGCGCACCTTCGTGCCGTCGCCCGGCACGATCACGCATTTCCACGCGCCGGGCGGTCTTGGCGTTCGCGTCGACAGTGGCGCCTATGCCGGCTACAAGATCCCGCCGTACTACGACAGCCTGATCGGCAAGCTGATCGTGCATGGGCGCACGCGCGTCGAATGCATGATGCGCCTGCGCCGCGTGCTCGACGAGTTCGTCGTCGACGGCATCAAGACGACATTGCCGCTGTTCCAGGACCTCGTGTCCAATCAGGACATCGCCAATGGCGACTACGACATCCACTGGCTGGAGAAATATCTGGCCGAAACATCGGCCTGATAGACATATGGCTGGGCGGCGCAGCAGGGACCAAGGGATAACACCGGAGCTCCTGCTGCGCGCCTATTCGATCGGGCTCTTCCCGATGTCGGACTCGGCCGACGATCCCGAACTGTTCTGGGTCGAACCCGAGATCCGGGGGATCATTCCCCTCGATGATTTCCACGTTTCCAAAAGTCTCGCCAAGGCGATCCGCCGAAAGCCGTTCGACATCCGCTTCGACACGGTGTTCGATACGGTGGTGGAAAAATGTGCCGAAGAGGCGGACGACCGCCCAAGCACCTGGATCAACCAGCAAATTCGCGAACTCTATGGCGCCCTGCACAGGCTCGGCCATGCGCACAGCGTCGAAGCCTTCGAGGACGACGAACTGGTCGGCGGGCTTTACGGGGTTTCGCTGGGATCGGCCTTTTTCGGCGAGAGCATGTTTTCCAGGCGCACCAATGCGTCGAAGATTTGTCTCGTGGCACTGGTGGAGCGGCTGAGAGAACGCGGGTTCACGCTGCTCGATACGCAGTTCACGACGGAGCATCTGAAGACGTTCGGGGCGGTGGATATTCCGAAGGCGGAATATGGGGCGTTGCTGGAGCGGGCGATGGAGGGTGGGACGGTTGGGTTTTGAGGGGTCAGATCAAGACAAGACTTCACGAATAGAGGCTGCAGAGGGTGTCGGAAAACTCGTACCCGACGACACTATCAACCTACCCAGTTCAATACCGGCCTACAGATTTCTTCAATCAGCGCTACGGCTCTATCCACGTCAGTTCCGATTCTATTTTTCTTTTCAAGCTCACCAACTCCTTCCCAGATATCCGCTATCAGTTCCTCAGTCAGCGCTCTATCAATTTGGTCATGATCAGTAGCCCATTTTACCAAGAGTGAGGACGATACCCTCACCCTGTGAAGGGCTTCTTGCAAAAGTAAAAAAGCTTCTTCAGCTTTCGGCCCAAAATGAGCGTGACATGTAGTTCGTCTCGCAAAGAATGCGCTTATAAACTCGTTCTCGGTATTCAATCGCTCTGTCGGAACATAGTAGGTATCACGAAGTCGCTTTATCTGCTCTTCTTCACCTCCTTGTTGAACGCGAGTACTCCCCTCGTCTCCGAAGGCCGCACCATTCCGGACATACTTCAGGAGCGACCTAAACCGGTAAGCATCGGCTAGAAATTGTTCCGCGATATCGAACCGACGTTTGAAAACCGCCTGCTGTTTATCGTACTCGAATTTTTGGCGTGCCAGCACTTGGTCTGACTCTATTTTTTCACGGTGAAGGCCAATTGTGGTCGATCGCGCTACGAGCATACCAATGACCGTGATTACCCCGGAAACACCAGCGGCAACTACCGCCGGGCCGATCAAAGCCCCAAATTCCATCTTTCACCTCAGCGTTCTATAAATTAGCCATCCTTCTCCCTCACCCCCGCCGCGCCGCATCAATCTTCGCCACGTCAATCTTGCCCATCTCCATCATCGCCTCGAACGCCCGCTTGGCCTCCGCGCCGCCCGCCGCCATGGCTTCGGTCAGGGTGCGGGGCGTGATCTGCCAGTTGATGCCCCATTTGTCCTTGCACCAGCCGCAGGCGCTGGTCCGTCCGCCATTGCCGACGATGGCGTTCCAGTAGCGGTCGGTCTCTTCCTGGTCGTCGGTCGCGATCTGGAAGGAGAAGGCTTCCGAGTGCTGGAAGGCGGGGCCGCCGTTCAGGCCCATGCAGGGGATGCCGGCGACGGTGAAATCGACGGTCAGCACGTCGCCCGCCTTGCCGGAGGGATAGTCGCTTGGCGCGTGGTGGACGGCCAATACTTCCGAGTCGGGGAAGACCTCGGCATAGAAGCGGGCGGCGGCTTCGGCGTCCTTGTCGTACCAGATGCAGATTGTGTTCTTGGGGCTTGGCATGGTTTCTCCTCCCAACGGGACTTCTAATGTTGCCAGGCGATGCGGTACCAAAGCGGGACCCCGTCCCGCACGACGGCGACGCCCACATTGCCAATCAGAACATGCGGCTCATAGCGTTTCGACCGAGCCAGCCAGAGCCGATCACCTGGCTGCATACGATCCAGCAGGGTCTTCAATTCTTCTTCCGGACTGGGCCAGCGGAGCCGTAAATCATTGTCAATAAAACCGCCTATCAAGTCCATGTGCCACGCGCGATAGCTCTGCGGCGTCGCCTCCTTCAACAGGACGATTTCGTCAGCGGTGACGGCATGATCGATCTGCACGACAATTGCTCCATGGACATCCACCTTTGACGACAGTGTATCCCAACACTTGCGCCTATCAAACCTGAGGATGAACAGCACCTAGTGTCCATAGCTTCAAAGCGCGGGGCGTGCCCCCCTCTGCCCTGCCGGGCATCTCCCCCACATGGGGGGAGATCGGAATGCGGAACGCCTCAGTTCGTCGTCAAATCCGCAGTCTCGCCGAAGGCGATGATCAGCTTGGGGCTGGTCATGTCGCCGCTTTCCTCGTCGACCTGGATCGAATAGGCGGCGACGCCGAGGTGGCGGGCGGACATGGCGGTGGCGATCTTTTCGGCGGAGGCGGCGCTGGAGGCCTGGCGCATCTCGCCGGGCACGACATTGCCGCGGTTCTTCTTGAAGGGAAGGACGATGAATTTTTCGGAGAGGGACATGGTGGAGAACTCCTGTTCGTTCTCTTCCTGTTCTCTATTGCCGGTTATGTCAATCGCTAAGCGTTGACAGAGCGACTACCCCTTGCCTGCGCATTCCGGCTGGAGGACATCTGGCGCAGATCGCGGCGGCGGATGAAACAGCGCCTCCGGCCTGCCGGCCATCTCGGCCCGACAAGGGGTGTCGGTGGCGGGAGAGAAGACTGCGGCCTTTAGTAGAGGCCGGCGCCTGCGGGCGCTGTCAGGACGGGAGGCTGCGGCTGCTGCCCCTGAAACTCGGGATTGGCGTCCTGCGGGACATCGGCCGGCGGCAGGGCTTCGCCGAAGGTCTCGTCGGGAATTTCCTGCGGTGCCTCGAGCGGCGGGACAGTGCCCGGCGCGGGCTCTGCCAGTGCGGGCTGTGCCGGTGTCGGCTGTGGCGGTGTGGGCTGTGACGTTGTGGGGTCTGGCGCTACAGCTGCTGGCGATGTGGCGGCGCCTGCATTGCCGGCGGGCTGAGCGGTGGTTGCGCCGGTCGCCGGCGTTTCGGCAGCCTTGACGGGTTCGGGTGCCGCTTGCACAGCCTTGACGCCGAGGGGGGCCGGAACCTCGGAACTCGCCTTGCAGCCGGTCAGCCAGACGTCATAGATCGCGTGCTCGACGGCATTCAGCGCCGGGCTGTCGGCAAACATCCAGCCGGAAAAGATGCGGCGGATCTTGCGGTCGAGGGTGATTTCGTCGACCTCGACAAAGGCATCGACCTTCTGGGCTTCGGTCTCGTCGCGGGAATAGCAGACCTTCGGCGTGACCTGCAGCGCGCCGAACTGCACGGTCTCGTTGACATAGACGTCGAAGCTGGTGATCCGGCCGGTGATCTTGTCGATACCGGCGAATTCGGCAACGGGATTTTCGAGGCGCGCGGCATGGGCCGGTGTCTGGATGAAGACGGCGGTCAGGATTGCAGCACCGAGAGCCGAAAGCGCCATGGCAGGCAAACCGCTGTTTCGTTCCGGACGCTTCATCTGCCGCTCTTTCACAGTCAATTCATCTCAGGCCCAGATACGACAAGGGCCTCACGAGAGAGGCCCTAACGGCGAATTATGGCCAAATCGGGTAATCGTGGCCGGCTGATCAGTTGCCGGGCGTCCAGGCGTCGTAGTCGCCCGTCACACGCGGACGCTCGCCAGCAACGGCGATCGAACCCGGCGGACGATAGGCGGCAGAGGTGCCGGTCAGGTTCTCGCGATGCGGGAGCTGCCAATCGGCGGGCTTGTAATTGTCCTTCGGCGGGGCGACGTCGGTGCGGTAGTGCATCCAGCCGTGCCAGCCCGCCGGAATTTTCGACGCGTCGGCATAACCCTTGTAGATGACCCAGCGGCGCGGAAGACCAAAAGAGGTGGTGCCGCCTTCATAATAGACATTGCCCGCTTCGTCTTCACCGACGCGCTTGCCGTTGCGCCAGGTGAAAAAGCGGGTCCCCATGGTCTGACCATTCCACCAGGTGAAAACTTGCAACAGAAACTGCTTCATGTCGTGTCCTTGGATTTCAGCCGAAGCCCAACATACGGGCGCTTTAAACATAGGCTGCACCGTATAATATCTTCTTGCTTATGCCGCCTTGCCTTTCGCTTGTCCAGTGATTCGCGGTCGCAGTCGGTCATTTCAGCTTTAACTTGAAGCCCAGATGACTCGGCGCAAATCCGAGCCGCGCATAGAAGCGGTGGGCATCCGTGCGCGCGGCATTCGAGGTCAACTGAACGAGGCGCACGTCCTCGGCGCGGGCGCGCTCGATCGCAAATGCGATCATTGCCGCGCCAATCCCCTGCCCGCGACAATCCGCCCGCGTCTGGACCGCCTCGATGATCATCGCCGACGATCCGCGCGCGGTCATCGTTGTGGTGACGAGGGTCTGGAACGTGCCGACGATTTCGCCATGCCTGTCGGCCACGTAGAGGGTTTCGTTCGGCGAGGCGGCAATGCGCTGAAAGGCCGCAAGATAATCCGGCAAAACCTCCGGGTCGGTCGTATCGCCATGGCCGCCCAATGCGTCATCGGCAAACAGCGCCGCGATCTCCGGTACATCCTCCGGCCGGGCCGCGCGTATCCGCACATCAGTGTCCTGCATGCAATGCCTCTCCTGCTCTCTTCAAGACGCGCAGAGCTACAGTGCGGTTCGCGACAGATTGATGACGGACACGGGCCAAAGGGCGGTTACAGGAGCGGCTTTTCCATGATGATCGCTTCGATGCCACTGGTCGGCCCGCCGCAATTCTTCGTCCTGTCGACTTCGACAAAGCCATGGGCCTCATAGAAGGCAACCGCGCCCAGATTCTTCGGCTCGACCTCGAGCCGCATGATCTCGGCATCGGGAAAGCAGCTTTCGATCTCGGCGAACAGATCGCGGCCGATGCCCTGGCGCTGGCAATCGGGATGAACGTAAAGCTGGTAAAGCATGGCCGTCTTTGCCAGCCTGTCCGACATGGCAGCAAAGGCCATGCCGCCGATGCGCTTGCCGTTGTCGGCGACGAGGAACTCGCCGCCCTTCTGGTTCACCCGCGCCTTGAGCGCGACCGGCGAATGCCAGCTGTCGATCAGTTCCTTGACCTTGGTCGGCCCGTAGACCGCATCATAGGTCGCGTGAAAAGTCGTTGCGAGCAGCGACCGGAGCTGCTGGATATCGCCTTCACCTGCGGTGCGGACGAAATACAAGGGCCTACTCCTCGACGATGCCGAGCTTGGCCTTGACCAGCGCCTGGACGGCTTGCGGGTTGGCCTTGCCACCGGTGGACTTCATCACCTGGCCGACAAACCAGCCGGCGAGCGTCGGCTTGGCCAGCACCTTGGCGACCTGGTCCGGGTTGGCGGCGATGATCTCGTCGACGGCCTTTTCGATGGCGCCGGTGTCGGTCACCTGCTTCATGCCGCGGGCTTCGACGATTTCGGCCGGGTCGCCACCTTCGTTGAAGATGATCTCGAACAGGTCCTTGGCAATCTTGCCGGAAATGGTCTCGGCCTTGATCAGGTCGATGATGCCGCCGAGCTGAGCCGGGGAAACCGGAGTCTCTTCAATGCCTTTGCCGGCTTTGTTCAAGGCGCCAAGCAAGTCGTTGATGACCCAGTTGGCGGCGATCTTGCCATCGCGGCCTTCGGCCACGGCCTCGAAATAATCGGCGATCGCCTTTTCCGAGACCAGAACCGAGGCATCGTAGACGGAGAGGCCGAGTTCGGCGACGAAGCGGGCCTTCTTGTCGTCCGGCAGTTCCGGCAGATCCTTCTTCAGGTTCTCGATGAAGGCATCGTCGAATTCGAGTGGCAGCAGGTCCGGATCGGGGAAGTAGCGATAGTCATGCGCATCTTCCTTCGAGCGCATCGAGCGTGTCTCGCCCTTGCCCGGATCGAAGAGGCGGGTTTCCTGGTCGATCGTACCGCCATCCTCAATGATCGCGATCTGGCGACGGGCCTCGTATTCGATGGCCTGGCCGATGAAGCGGATCGAGTTGACGTTCTTGATTTCGCAGCGCGTGCCGAATTCGCCGCCGGGCTTGCGCACGGAGACGTTGACGTCGGCGCGCATCGAGCCTTCGTCCATGTTGCCGTCGCAGGTGCCGAGATAACGCACGATCGAGCGCAGCTTGGTCATGTAGGCCTTGGCTTCGTCAGACGAGCGCATGTCAGGCTTCGAGACGATTTCCATCAGCGCGACGCCCGAGCGGTTGAGATCCACATAGGACATGGTCGGATGCTGGTCGTGCATCGACTTGCCGGCATCCTGCTCCAGATGCAGGCGCTCGATGCCGATCTCGATGTCCTCGAAATTGCCCTGACGGTCGGGGCCGAGCGAGATGATGATCTTGCCCTCGCCGACGATCGGGTCCTTGAACTGCGAGATCTGATAGCCCTGCGGCAGGTCGGGGTAGAAATAATTCTTGCGGTCGAAGATCGAGCGCTTGTTGATCTGTGCCTTCAGACCGAGACCGGTGCGCACGGCCTGCGCCACGCATTCCTCGTTGATCACGGGCAGCATGCCGGGCATGGCGGCATCGACCAGCGAGACGTTGGAATTCGGCGCATTACCGAACACCGTCGACGCACCCGAAAACAGCTTGGAATTGCTCATCACCTGGGCATGGACTTCCATGCCGATGACGATTTCCCAGTCGCCTGTGGCGCCGGGGATGAAGCGTTTGGGATCGGGTGTGCGCGTGTCTACCAGGGTCATCGGATGCTCGTGTCATGCGTGGGTCTATAAGCTCGTGAGGTAGAGCATATGGGCCGGCGGTGCAAGGCTTGTGACGCCCGGCGTGTCTCAGGATGATGGCAATGCCTGCAGAGGAAATCGCTTAACCCGGGTGGAATAAGCTGCCGGCCATGGCAAGCGAAACAATCCTCACCGTGGCCGCGCTTGCGGCGCTCTACAATATCGTGGTGTTTGGCATCTACGCCTTCGACAAGCTTGCCGCGCGCGAGGGCGGTTGGCGGGTCAGGGAGAGCACGCTGATCCTGCTTGCCGTGGCCGGCGGCGGAACCGGGGCCTTTGTCTGCCAGCGCCTGTTACGGCACAAGACGCGCAAGCCGCCCTTTCGCCTGTTGTTGCCGATCCTGTTCGTCCTGCAATCCACACTCGGACTGATCCTGCTGCTGGTGCCGGACCAGGTGATTGCTGCCGCAGGACACCTGGTCGCGCTCGCGCCCCTGCACTAGAATTCCTGGCCGTAGCCCAGTGGCTCGACCGCCACCAACTGCTTCGACAGGCCGACGGACTGGACGTCGCGATCGAGTTTCGGGTTGTAGGCAATCGTCAGCCAGTTCACCGCATAGCCGTGTTTCTCGAAGAAGCCGATCGCCTCGCTGTTCATGGCATGGGTCTGCAGGCTGGCCTTGTCGAAGCCCTGCCGCACGATCTCGGCCTCGATCGCTTCCAGCAGCGCAGATCCGAGCCCCAGGCGCTGCTGGTCCGGATCGATCCAGAAGTCCGTGATGTTCTCGTCGAGATCCTCGCGGGCAGCCCATCCGGCGGCAAAGCCACCCCTGTCGGCCACCATGATCGTCACCCGTCCCTGATGGGTGAAATGCCGGAAGGAGGCGCGGGCATTGTCGACCATCGACCGTGTATCGCCAACCGGGATCATCGCCTTTTCCCAGGCGCGGACACCGATCTCGGCCAGCAGATCCGCTTCTTCCAGCCTTGCGCTCCGAATGGTGATCATCGACGCTCCACTTGTTGACAATAGTAGACCATCACGTGTGAGGTTTTTCCAGTGGCGCTATCTATCTATCTGATTCGCCTTACATAATTCATTAAAACAAAGACTTATCTGTGCTCTCTCATGAATTGATTCAGATGACCGCAGGCAGCGGAAAGGCAACAGGCCCGCTTAAATGAATGGAGCTGAGTTTCATTCCTGCGCACCGAGTCGGGCAGAAATGACCAAACGCACATATATCAGCTTGAGTGTAACTACGAATGTAGTTACACTTTCCTATGCCATTCGAGTGGGATGCCGCCAAGAATGAGATCAACAAAATCAAGCATGGCATTTCCTTCGAGGAAGCCTGTTTGATCTTTCGCGGCGAGGTCTTGAGTGGCGTCGACAACCGCCGAGACTATGGCGAGCCACGAATCTTGAGCATCGGCGCCATAGATCGCATCGTCGTCGTCGTCGTGCACACCGACCGCATGGGTGCGACCCGCATCATATCCGCACGGCTTGCGAACCGCAGAGAAAGGCAGAAATACAATGAGCATCTCGGACGCCCGGCTTAAGGAACTGCAATCCCGGCAAGACAGCAATATCGACTACAGCGATATTCCAGAACTCGACGATGCCTTTTTTGAAGCGGCCAAGCTCAAGTCACCCTCTGACAAGACGCAGATCACCGTGCGCCTGGACAGCGATGTGCTGGAATGGTTTCGCTCTCAGGGCAAAGGCTACCAAACACGGATGAATGCCGTATTGAAGGCTTACATGCAGAGCCAGCGGCGAGGATAGGTCAGAGCGGTCGCTCCAGCCGAACCTTCTCGACATCCATCTGCATCGCCTGCGAGTGCTCCAAACCTTGCCAGACAAGATTGAAGCCGCAGCGTTCATAGAGGCGGATCGCGCCGCTGTTGCCGGCATGGGTGGCGATGCGTGCCATCTTGATGCCCTCGCGCTTCATCAGGAGGAAGGCGTGTTCGAGCAGGGCCCTTCCGACGCCCCGCCCTTGGTGGTCAGGCGCAACCCACAGATCCGAAATATAGTCGGGTTCGCCGTCGCGCGCCGTCCAACCGACGATCTTTCCGTCCGTTTCAGCCACAACGATTGCCGTGACATTGTCTGCCGGGAAATCATGGAAGGCCTGGCGAACGCGCTCCGACATCTCCACGCCGAAGCTGTTCAGAACCAGATTGCCAGACCATGCGGCAAAACCAACTTCGCCGACGCTTTGGGCGTCGGCGAAGGTCATCGGTCGAATGTTAAACTGGCTTACCACCACTTCGCCGGTGTGAACGTGCCGGCAGCCTGTTCGATGACATGGGCGGTCTTGAACAGGGTTTCTTCATCGAACGGCTTGCCGATGACCTGGAGACCGAGCGGCAGCCCCTTGGCATCGAGGCCGGCGGGGACGGAAATGCCCGGCAGGCCGGCCATGTTCAGCGTGATGGTGAAGACGTCCTGCAGGTACATCTTGACCGGGTCGGCTGCCAGTTCCTTGTCGCCGATGGCAAAGGCCGAAGACGGAGTGATCGGCGCGAGGATTGCATCGACGCCGGCGTTGAACACGGTCTCGAAATCGCGCTTGATCAGCGTGCGGACCTTCTGCGCCTTGAGGTAATAGGCGTCGTAATAACCGGCCGACAGAACATAGGTGCCGACCATGATGCGGCGCTTGACTTCCTTGCCGAAGCCCTCGGCGCGGGTCTTTTCATACATGTCGGCAATATCCTTGCCATCGACACGCAGGCCGTAGCGAACGCCATCGTAACGGGCGAGGTTCGACGAGGCTTCGGCAGGCGCAACGATATAATAGGCCGGCAAGGCATATTTGGTGTGCGGCAGCGAGATATCGACGATCTCGGCACCCGCATCCTTCAGCCACGCGATGCCCTGGGCCCAGAGCTTTTCGATCTCGTCCGACATGCCTTCGACGCGGTATTCCTTCGGAATGCCGATCTTCATGCCCTTCAACGACTGGCCGAGGGCTGCCTCGTAGTCCGGAACCGGCAGGTCGACGGATGTCGTGTCCTTGGCATCGACGCTCGCCATCGACTTCAATAGGATCGCGGCATCGCGAACGTCACGGGCAATCGGGCCGGCCTGGTCGAGCGACGATGCATAGGCGACGACGCCCCAGCGCGACACGCGGCCATAGGTCGGCTTGATGCCGACCGTGCCGGTGAAGGCGGCCGGCTGGCGGATCGAGCCACCGGTGTCGGTGGCCGTGGCGCCGGCGCACAGATGGGCGGCAACGGCTGCAGCCGAACCACCGGACGAACCGCCCGGCACCAGCTTTTCATCCGAGCCCTTGGCCTTCCAAGGGTTGACGACCGGGCCGTAGTAAGAACTCTCGTTCGACGAACCCATGGCGAATTCGTCCATGTTGAGCTTGCCAAGCATGACGGCGCCCGCGTCCCAAAGGTTCTGCGTGACGGTCGATTCGTATTCCGGCTTGAAGCCGTCGAGGATATGGCTGCAGGCCTGGGTGTGCACGCCCCTGGTGGCAAACAGATCCTTGACGCCGAGCGGAATGCCTTCGAGGCTGCCGCCCTTGCCATCGGCAATGCGGGCATCCGAGGCCTTGGCCATGTCGAGCGCGATATCGGGCGTCACGGCGACATAGGCGTTGATTTCAGGGTTGGCGGCCTCGATCGCCTGGAGATAGGCCTGCGTCAGTTCGACGGCCTTGATCTCCTTCGCGGCCAGTTTGGCGCGGGCTTCGGCGATGGTCAGGCTGGTCAGTTCGGTCATGATCGGTTCACTTCAGACTGTCAGCGCCCCGGGCGGGCGCAAAAGGGAGAGGATGCGGCATCGGATACGCGGCAGACGAGGCCAGCGCTTATTCAACGACTTTGGGCACCATGAAGAAATTGCGGTCGCTTGCGGGTGCATTGGCAACGATGGCGTCGGACTTGTTGCCATCGGTAACCACGTCTTCGCGCTTCTTCATGGCCATCGGCGTCACCGACGTCATCGGCTCGACACCAGTGACATCGACTTCCGAAAGCTGCTCGACGAAACCGAGAATGCCATTCAGTTCGCCGGTCATCCGTTCGGCTTCCTCCTCGCTGACAGCGATGCGGGCAAGGCGCGCGACGCGCTTGACGGTGGCGAGATCAACAGACATCGGCATTCTCCAGGGTAGCGGTTTTCTCCGCTATAATGGCCGTCAAGCGCGGGCGCAACGGGGATTTGTCAGAGCTGGACGGCAATACCGGCCGAAGGCGTGACAACCTTGGTCCGCGTGCCTTCCATGCCGGCAACGAATTTCTCCGGAGTCGGATCGATGATCGGAAAGCTGCCGTAGTGGCAGGGAATGGCCGTCTTGAAGTCGAAGAAGCGCTGGCATGCAAGTGCGGCGACCGCACCGCCCATGGTGAAACGATCACCGATCGGAACGAGCCCGATATCCGGCTGGTGCAGTTCGTTGATCAGCTTCATGTCCGAGAAGATATCGGTATCGCCCATATGCAGCAGCGAGGCGTCGCCGTCGAAATGCAGCATGAGACCATTGGCACTGCCGAGCGAATGGGAGACACCGTCCTCGGTCAATTGCGCCGACGAGTGCAGGGCATTGGTGAAAGTTGCGGAAAAGCCTTCGAAATGCACCGTCCCGCCGGTATTGCCCATCTCCAGCTTCTCGACGCCCTTGGACCCCAGCCAGGCGGCAAGATCGGCATTGGCGAGCACGGTGGCGCCCGTGTCCTTGGCTAGACGAATGGTGTCGCCGACATGGTCCCCATGGCCATGGGTCAAAAGTATGTGGGTGATGCCGGATGCGGTATCCTTGGCGTCGATGCCGGCAAAACCCGGATTGCCGGTCAAGAACGGATCAATCAGGATGCTCGCGCTGGACGTGTCGAGGCGAAAGGCCGAATGGCCGAGCCAGGTGATTTTCATGGATGTCTCCTCGCAAAAGGCTGAAATGGATAAGGGGTTTCCCAGCCAGCAGATATGGCATAAGCGCTTGACGGAAAGTAGTTGACCCCCCGAAACACGGAAAACAAAATGTTTGTGCTGACCCTCGAGGAGCTCGCCGAACGCCTGCAGCCGAACCAGGCCATCGCCGGTCTCGATCTCGGGACAAAGACAATCGGTCTTTCGGCATCGGATCTCGGCAGGCGCTTCGCCACGCCGCGCCCGGTCATTCACCGGACGAAATTCACCCAGGATGCGGGCGTTCTTCTGGCGTTTGCCGAGAAGGAAAAAATCGCGGCGTTCGTCATCGGCCTGCCGACGAACATGGACGGCTCAGCAGGGCCGCGCGTTCAGGCGACCCGGGCCTTTGTGCGGACAATGGCACCAAAGACCGACATACCTTTTGTCTTCTGGGACGAGCGCCTGTCGACGGTTGCCGCGCAGCGTGCGCTCCTGGAAATGGATGTCTCGCGCGCCAAGCGCAAGGAGCGGATCGATTCCGCGGCCGCCAGTTTCATACTTCAGGGAGCGCTGGACAGGCTGTCCATGCTGGCGCGCGCCTCGGACGAAAGCGGCACCGATTTTTCCTGACGGGCTTTCCACCAGGCAATGATCTTCTTGCGGCGGCGAAAGCCGATGATGGCAAACAGAACCGCACTGTCGACCACGATCGCGCGCATCACCAGCGGCGGAATGGTTTCCGGCGGAATGCCCAGCACATTGCCATAAATCTGGAAGACCAGTTCATGCGCCTGGCGCGTGAGCATGAAGATGCCGAAGCTGATGTCGTAGTAGGACAGACTGTACCAGGTGCCCAGAAGCACTATGGGCATCGCCCACAAAAGCAGGAATGTCTTCATGCCGTTTCTGCCTTTCGCATAGACGACGAATCATTCGCCGCCGGCCAGTTTTCCACCAGCCACTTCAATGTCGCCATCGACGTCAGCGCGACCGCGGGAACGGCGATATCGAGTGCCAATCCCGAAAAGAAGACCATCATCATGATGGTCATGATCAGTCGTACCGACACGTCGCCCGTCACTGCCCTGCCCTTTAACGTCTGTCCCATGGCAAAGTTGCAGCGTTCGGTCGCGCGGCGCAATGTAAACCCTTTGTTAAGGTTAACGGCGATTGGGGATAAGTCGGCATAACGGGATAGCGCAGGAGCCGGCATTGGCGGTTTCAGCGGTTGCAAGCCGTCACCCCGCCCGTTAACGGTTGCGAACCCTTTCAGCGCAGCCGGGCTTTTTCATGCTGATCATCTTCGAAAGCATCCTGCCGATCTTCCTGCTGGTCCTGATCGGTGTGGTGCTGAAGCGGACACCACTTATCAATGAAAGCTTCTGGGGCGGGCTGGAGCAGTTCGGCTACTATGTTCTCTTCCCCTCTCTGCTGTTCAAGACGCTGGCGACGACAAACTTTTCCGCGATGAACAGCGGCAGCGTCAGCCTTGTCTCGCTTCTGGCCGTCGGGGTCATGTCTGGCGTTTGTCTGGCGCTGTGGCCGATTCTGCATCGGAAGGGCATGGGGGCGCCCGCCTATACCTCAATCTTCCAGACGGCGACCCGCTGGAACGGCTTCATGGCGCTTGCGATCGGCGAAAAGCTTGCCGGCCCGGACGGGCTGGCGGTGATCGCCGTGATCATGGCGGCGATCATCGTGCCGCTGAACCTGATCAATGTCGGTGTCATGGTCTGGTTTTCCGGCCGGGGACGCAGCTTCAAGGCTTTCGCGCTTCGAATCATCACCAATCCGATCATTGTCGGCTCGGCCCTTGGCGTCATCGTCAACGTTCTCGGCGTTCGGATCTACGACCCGTTGATGACCACGATCGGGCTAGTCGCGGCCTCATCGCTCAGCCTCGGGCTGATCAATGTCGGGGCCGGACTGCGCATCCAGGACGCATTGAAGCCGCAGCCGAGCGTGCTTCTGTCGGTCTTTCTCAAGCTCGTCCTGTTTCCGGTCGTCTCGGTCAGTCTCGCGCTGCTCTTCGGCCTCAGCGGCGAGACCGTGGTCATGATCGCTCTCGGTGCCGCCGTACCCACCGCCATGAACGGCTACACGCTGGCGAGACAGATGGGCGGCGACGCGGAACTCTACGCGGCAGCGGCCACCGTGCAGACGGTCGCCGCCTTCTTCACCATTCCGGCCGTACTCTATCTCGTCGCTCAGGTGGCGGCGGGATAAAGCAGGTCCAGGACGTAGCGGGCGTCGAAACGCGCATCGAGAACGCCGTAGGTGTGGCGCCAGCCGCCAGCCAGGCGGGTCTCCAGGAAGGCATCGGCGATCTTGCCGGCTCCGAGGCGATACAGCTCGGCCGCACCGGCGGCCAGCGCCAGCTGTTCGATCAGAAGGCGACCGGCGCCCTCGTCGCGTTCAGCCAGAGCGGTCGCCGCACGCAGGACCTCGACGGTCTTCTTGCCGGACGCGCCGAGATCGCGTTCAAGCCCGGCAAACAGGGTCTCGAAGAGATCCTTGCCGCGATTGAGCACACGCAGCACATCCAGCGCCATGACATTGCCAGAGCCTTCCCAGATCGCGTTGACCGGGGCCTCGCGATAATGGCGGGCAATCGGACGCTCCTCGACATATCCGCTGCCGCCGATCGATTCCATCGCTTCATAGATCAGACCGGGGGCGATCTTGCAGATCCAGTATTTGACCACCGGCGTCATGACGCGGGCATAGGCCGCATCCACCGGGTTCTCACGGGCGCGGTCGAAGCTGTCGGCAAGGCGGAAGGCGAGCGCGGTGGCGGCCGCCACATCGAGCGCCATATCGGCAAGGACTCGTGTCATCAGCGGCTGGTCGATCAGCTTCTTGCCGAAGACGACACGGCCACGCACATGATGCACCGCTTCTGCCATGGAGGCCCGCATCATGCCGGCCGAGGCGAGCGCGCAATCGAGCCGGGTCAGGGTCACCATGTCGAGAATGGTGCGCACGCCGTCGCCGGGCGTGCCGAGCAAAAAGCCGAAGGCCTCGTCGAACTCGACCTCGGACGAGGCGTTCGAGCGGTTGCCGATCTTGTCCTTCAAGCGCTGGAACTCCAGCCCGTTGGCGGATCCGTCCTCCAGCAGGCGCGGCACCAGGAAGCAGCCCATGCCGTCCTTGGTCTGGGCGAGCATGACGAAGGCATCGCTCATCGGCGCGGACATGAACCACTTGTGACCGGACAGGCGGTAGATGCCCTCGCCCACCCGCTCGCCGCTGGTGGTATTGGCGCGCACATCTGTGCCGCCCTGCTTTTCCGTCATGCCCATGCCGATCGTGACGGCACTCTTTTGCATCGGCGGCTTGTTGGCGGAATCATATTTCCGCGAGAGGATCTTCGGCGTCCATTCCTTCTGCACCGCCGGAGACGCAACAAGAGCCGCCACGGAGGCACTGGTCATGGTCAGCGGGCAGAGATGACCGCTTTCGAGCTGAGCGGTCAAAAAGAAGCGGACGGCGCGCGCCTTGTGTTCATGGCCACGGGCGTCCGTCTGGTTTTCCCAGACTGAGCAATGCAGACCGGACGACATGGAGCGCCGCATCAGGGCGTGATAGGCCGGATGAAATTCGGTGACGTCCAGCCGCTCGCCGCGCACGCCATGGGTGCGCAATTGCGGCGGGCTGGCATTGGCCATGCGGGCCAGTTCCTGCGCCTCGGGCGAAGTGACATACTTGCCGACCACATCATATTCGTCGCGAAGCGAGCGTGCGAGCGTGGAGGTCAGATCGACGAGAAGCGGGTCGGATCGATAGGCATTGACACCGGACCATGGCTTGGGCTGGTTCAGGGCGGCGAGTTTTTCTTCAGTCCGGTTCATTATTGTCATGCCGTTCTACTAGCGCAAAGAATTTCGTTTAACATGGGGAACGCGCCGCAATCCACATAGCATATGCTTGCCCGGCCGCCTGCCAGTCATTATAGACCGCGTGACATCTACGGAGGGCGTCCATGGTCTTCTTTCCCCACCGCCATCTCATCGGCATCAAAGGCCTTACCGAACAGGACATCACGTACCTGCTCGACAAGGCGGACGAAGCCGTGAAAATCAGCCGCCAGCGGGAGAAGAAGACCTCCACCTTGCGCGGTCTTACCCAGATCAATCTGTTTTTTGAAGCCTCGACGCGGACGCAATCCTCGTTCGAGCTTGCCGGCAAGCGGCTTGGCGCCGACGTGATGAACATGTCAGTCGGCAATTCGTCGGTAAAAAAGGGCGAAACGCTGATCGACACGGCCATGACACTGAACGCGATGCGGCCGGACGTGCTTGTCGTGCGCCACTCCTCGGCTGGGGCGGCAGCCCTTCTCGCCCAGAAAGTCGCCTGCTCGGTGGTCAATGCCGGCGACGGTCAGCACGAGCATCCGACGCAGGCCTTGCTTGACGCGCTGACCATCCGTCGCGCCAAGGGCAAGCTGTCGCGCATCATAGTCGCGATCTGCGGCGACGTGCTGCATTCGCGCGTTGCGCGTTCCAACATCCTTCTGCTCAACGCCATGGGTGCGCGCGTCCGGGTGGTTGCGCCTGCAACACTGCTGCCATCCGGTATTGCCGACATGAGCGTGGAAGTCTTCCACGACATGAAGGAAGGGCTGAAGGACGCCGATGTGGTGATGATGCTGCGGCTGCAGCGCGAGCGCATGTCCGGCGCCTTCGTGCCGTCGGTGCGGGAATATTTCCACTTCTACGGCCTCGACGCCGAGAAGCTGAAATATGCCAAGGAAGACGCGCTGGTGATGCATCCCGGTCCGATGAACCGCGGCGTCGAAATCGCCTCGGAAGTCGCAGACGGTCCGCAGAGCGTGATCGAACAGCAGGTGGAAATGGGGGTCGCCGTGCGCATGGCGGTGATGGAAACATTGCTGACCTCGCAAAACAACGGTCCGCGCAGCGAGGGAATGGGCGCATGATGAAACCGCTCGTCCTGAAAAACGCTCGCATCCTCGATCCTTCACGCAAGCTGGACGAGGTCGGCACGATCATCATCGGAGCCGATGGCAAGATCCTGGCGGCCGGTACCGATGCGCAGAACCAGGGTGTGCCCGAGGGCGCCGAGATCCGCGATTGCCGCGGCCTCACCGCCATTCCGGGGCTCGTCGATGCCCGCGTATTTGTCGGCGAACCCGGCCACGAACACCGCGAGACGATCGCATCCGCCAGCCGTGCCGCGGCCGCCGGCGGTATCACGTCCTTCATCATGATGCCGGAAACCGATCCCGTCATCGATGACATCGCGCTGGTCGAATTTGTGAAGAAGACGGCGCGCGACACGGCCATCGTCAATGTCTATCCGGCAGCGGCCCTGACCAAGGGCATGACCAGTTCGGAAATGACCGAAATGGGCCTGCTGCAACTCGCCGGCGCCGTCGCATTCACCAATGGCCGCCATGGACTCAACGACACACAGGTCCTGCGTCGGGCGATGACCTATGCCCGCGAATTCGGTGCGGTCATCTCGCTTGAGACGCGGGAAAAATATCTCGGCGCCAATGGCGTGATGAACGAGGGGCTGCTGGCCAGTTGGCTCGGGCTGTCGGGCGTGCCGAAGGAAACGGAAATCATTCCGTTGGAGCGCGATCTCAGGATCGCCGCCCTGACCAAGGCCAAGTATCACGCCGCCCAGATCTCGGTGCCTGAATCGGTCGAGGCGATCCAGGTGGCGCGCAAGCGCGGCGCCAAGGTCACCTGCGGCATCTCGATCAACCATCTGGCGCTGAACGAGAATGACATCGGCGAATATCGCAGCTTCTTCAAGCTCTATCCGCCGCTGCGCTCGGAGGACGATCGCATGGGCATGGTGCAGGCGATTGCCGATGGCAGCATCGACATCATCGTCTCGTCGCATGATCCGCAGGATGTCGACACCAAGCGCCTGCCGTTCGGCGAGGCGGCGGACGGGGCAAGCGGACTGGAGACCATGCTGTCTGCAGCCCTTCGCCTGCATCACGCCGGCCATGTTCCGCTGATGCGGCTGATCGATGCGATGTCGACGCGGCCGGCCGAAATCTTCGGCCTGCCGGGTGGCACGCTGAAGCCGGGTGCGAGTGCCGATATCGCACTGGTCGATCTCGACGAGCCATGGTTGGTGTCGAAGGATCAATTGCTCGGCCGCTCCAAGAACACGCCGTTCGAGGATGCGCGCTTCTCGGGACGGGCGGTCGCGACCTATGTTGCCGGTCGCTGCGTACACGCGCTCGCATAAGATAAAGACAAGCAGGGGGAAACACGGTGCCAAGCGTCAACTATCTCGCCATCGGTTGGCCGGCGCTCGTCGCTGTCCTTGCTCTGGGCTATCTGCTCGGCTCAATCCCGTTCGGCCTTCTTCTGACCCGGATGGCCGGTCTGGGCGACCTGCGCTCGATCGGCTCCGGCAATATCGGCGCAACCAATGTCCTGCGCACCGGCAACAAGAAGCTGGCCGCGGTGACGCTGTTGCTGGACGCACTGAAAGCCACGGCGGCAGCGGTGATCGCACAAGCGATATTCGGACAGAATGCCGGACTGCTGGCCGGCTTTGCCGCCTTCATCGGTCATCTCTTCCCGATATGGCTCGGCTTCAAGGGCGGCAAGGGCGTGGCAACCTATATCGGCACGTTGCTCGGCGTGGCGCCGCTGATGGTTCTGGTCTTTGCCGTGGCCTGGCTCTCCGTCGCCTTCATCACTCGCTACTCTTCGTTGTCCGCTCTGATCGCCACACTTGTCATTCCGGTTGTGTTGTGGATACTTGGAGTTGAAGAGGCGGCACTTGTGACGGCGGCCATGACCGCCATAACGTTTTGGCGCCACAGACCCAATATCGAACGGCTGATCGCCGGAACCGAAAGCAAGATCGGACAAAAAGGCTAGGAGAGCCATGCCGGACGACAGCGCAAGACGAAAAGGGATTGCGCTGACGGACCGGCAGAGGATTTCCTGGCTGCGATTGATCCGCAGCGACAATGTCGGGCCTGCCACCTTCCGCGACCTGATCAACCATTTCGGCTCGGCGGAAGCTGCGCTCGAAGCCCTGCCGGAACTGTCGCGGCGGGGCGGATCGTCCAGGACCATCCGGATCGCCAGTGTCACCGATGCGGAGCGCGAACTGGAGACCGCCTACCGGTTCGGCGCCCGGTTCGTCGGGATCGGCGAGCCGGACTATCCGCCGGCATTGCGCCAGATCGAAGGCGCCCCTCCCCTGATCGCGGCAAAGGGCGACCTTGCCACCGCAGAACGTCCCGCCGTCGGCATCGTCGGCTCCCGCAATGCTTCGATCAGCGGCGCCAAGTTCGCCGCGATGATGGCCCGCGACATCGGCCAGGCCGGTTATGCGATCGTCTCCGGCCTTGCACGCGGCATCGACGCGGCAGCCCATCGGGCAAGCCTCGATACCGGCACGATTGCCGCCATGGCCGGAGGGCTCGATCAGCCCTATCCACCGGAAAACATCGATCTACTGCGCGCCATCTGCGACGGTCGCGGACTGGCGATTTCGGAAATGCCGTTCGGCTGGGAACCCCGCGCCCGCGATTTTCCGCGGCGCAACCGGTTGATTGCCGGCGTCGGTCTCGGCGTTGTCGTCATCGAAGCGGCCGCACGATCGGGATCGCTGATCACCGCGCGGCTGGCCGGCGAATTCGGTCGGCTGGTGTTTGCCGTTCCCGGCTCGCCACTCGATCCGCGCTGCGAGGGCACCAATGGCCTGCTGAAGGACGGCGCCACGGTCACGACACGATCTTCGGATGTTCTTCAGGCGCTGGCGCCTTTGTCACGGATCGATTTGTTTCAGCAGCCGGAGGCAGATGAACCGGGCGATCAGGAGAATGGCCCTCGGGCCATGGCACCGCCGCCGAATGATGACGAACGTTCGATCATCGTTGATGCGCTTGGGCCGACGCCCGTCGAAATTGACGACATCATCCGGCATACCGGTCTGCCAGCATCATCCGTCTATCTTGTCCTGCTGGAGCTGGATATCGCCGGGCGCCTAGATCGGCACGCCGGGGGATTTGTTTCGCTGACCATGACCGAGTGACAGCGCGCGGCGTCCAGACTGGACGTCACCGGCTTCGACGTAAGCCATTTCAATCAGGTAGCATAGCATTTCGGCACCCTCGCTCTCGGCCACGCCGCGCAACTCGCCCAACATCTGCCGGATGTAGGCAATGTTCGCCATAGTGCTGGATTCTCGACCATTCAAACCGATCGGGTCTCTTGCCATCCTACATTGCTCACAGTTGCAGACGGTGTCGCCAACATGCCGTCAAAGTTCCAATATGCCCACGATAGCGCAATTCTTAAAAATTGCAAATTTCATAAAAGCTCTCATTGGTTGCATCACGTTGCAAACGCGGAAAATCACCCTCCCCCCTTGACCGCAGCGCTTTCGCCCTCCATGTCGGAAATCCGGTATTCCAATGCCGCGGCACTGTGCAGCCGATTGAGAGCACTGATGAAGGCGCAAAGAAGCAATGAACGTCGTAGTTGTAGAATCCCCGGCCAAAGCCAAGACGATCAATAAATACCTTGGACCGGGGTATAAAGTGCTCGCTTCTTTCGGCCATGTGCGCGATTTGCCGGCCAAGGACGGATCCGTGCTTCCCGACAGCGATTTCGAAATGCTTTGGGAGGTCGATACGGCATCGGCCAAGCGCATGAAGGACATCGCCGACGCGTTGAAGTCCGCCGACGGACTGTTTCTCGCGACCGACCCGGATCGCGAGGGCGAGGCGATTTCCTGGCATGTGCTCGATCTTCTGAAAAAGAAGAAGGTGATCGGCGACAAGCCGGTCAAGCGCGTCGTCTTTAATGCGATCACCAAGAAAGCCGTGCTCGACGCCATGGCAAATCCGCGCGACATCGATACGCCGCTGGTCGACGCCTATCTGGCCCGCCGCGCGCTCGACTATCTTGTCGGCTTCAACCTGTCGCCGGTTCTGTGGCGCAAGCTGCCCGGTGCCCGCTCGGCCGGCCGCGTGCAGTCGGTGGCGCTTCGCCTCGTCTGCGACCGCGAAAACGAAATCGAACGTTTCGTCGCCGAGGAATACTGGAACATCTCCGCCCTTTTGAAGACGCCGCGCGGCGACGAATTCGAAGCGAAGCTCGTGTCGCATCTGGGCAAGCGCATCCAGCGTAACTCGGTGACCACCGGCGACCAGGCAGCCACCATCAAGGCGCTTCTCGAAGGCGCGCGTTATGCCGTGGACAGCGTCGAAGCCAAGCCGGTCAAGCGCAATCCGGGGCCTCCGTTCACCACCTCCACGTTGCAACAGGCCGCGTCGTCGAAGCTCGGCTACTCGGCCTCGCGGACGATGCAGATCGCGCAGAAGCTTTATGAAGGGATCGACATCGGCGGCGAGACCGTCGGTCTGATCACCTATATGCGTACAGATGGCGTGCAGATGGCGCCCGAAGCGATCGATGCCGCGCGTGCCGCCGTCGCCGACCAGTTCGGCCCGCGTTACGTTCCGGAAAAGGCGCGCATCTACTCGACCAAGGCGAAGAATGCGCAGGAAGCGCACGAAGCCATTCGCCCGACGGAATTCACCCGTTCGCCGGACAAGGTTCGCCGTTACCTCGATGCCGACCAGTTGAAGCTCTACGACCTGATCTGGAAGCGCGGTATTGCCAGCCAGATGGCATCCGCCGAGATCGAGCGCACGACCGTCGAGATCCTTGCCGACAACAATGGCGAAAAGGCCGGCCTGCGCGCTGTTGGATCGGTCATCCGCTTCGACGGCTTCATTGCCGCCTATACCGACCAGAAGGAAGACGGCGAACAGTCTGACGATGGCGACGACGAGGATGGCCGCCTGCCGGAGATCAATGCCCGCGAGGCGCTGGCCAAGCAGAAGGTCAATGCCAGCCAGCACTTCACCGAGCCGCCGCCGCGCTATTCGGAAGCCTCGCTGATCAAGAAGATGGAAGAACTCGGCATCGGCCGCCCGTCCACTTACGCTGCGACGCTGAAGACGCTTTCCGACCGCGAATATGTCATCACCGACAAACGCAAGCTGATCCCGCATTCCAAGGGCCGGCTGGTGACGGCCTTCCTCGAAAGCTTCTTCACCCGCTATGTGGAATATGATTTCACCGCGGATCTGGAAGAAAAGCTCGACAGGATTTCGGCCGGTGAGCTGAACTGGAAGGACGTGTTGCGCGACTTCTGGACGAATTTCTTCGGCCAGATCGAGGACACCAAGGAACTGCGTGTCACCAATGTGCTGGATGCGCTGAACGAAGCGCTGGCGCCGCTGGTCTTCCCCAAACGCGAGGACGGTTCGGATCCGCGGATCTGCCAGGTCTGCGGAACCGGCAACCTGTCGCTGAAGCTGGGCAAGTACGGCGCCTTTGTCGGCTGCTCGAACTATCCGGAATGCAACTTCACCCGCCAGTTGTCCTCCGAAGGCGGCGCCGAGGCGGAAGCCGGCGGCAACGAGCCGAAGGCTCTCGGCAAGGATCCCGTGACCGAGGAAGAGATTTCGCTGCGGTCCGGCCGGTTTGGCCCCTATGTCCAGCGCGGCGACGGGAAGGAAGCCAAGCGCTCCTCGCTGCCGAAGGGCTGGTCTCCGGGGGACATCGATTTCGACAAGGCGCAGTCGCTGCTTGCCCTGCCGCGTGAAGTCGGATTGCATCCGGAAACCGGCAAGATGATTTCGGCAGGCCTCGGCCGCTATGGTCCCTTCGTCCTGCATGAAGGCACCTATGCCAATGTCGAGAGCATCGAGGACGTGTTCACCATCGGTCTCAACCGTGCGGTCACAGTTCTGGCTGAAAAGCAGAGTAAGGGACCAGGCGGACGGACTGCTGCCGTTGCCCTGAAGGAATTGGGCGACCATCCCGATGGTGGCGCGATGACCGTTCGCGAAGGGCGTTATGGCCCCTATGTGAACTGGGGCAAGGTCAATGCTACCTTGCCGAAGGGCAAAGAACCGCAGGCGGTCACGGTGGAAGAGGCGCTGCTTCTGATCGCCGAGCGCATCGCCAAGGACGGCGGCGGCAAGGCCAAGGCCAAGAAGGCGCCAGCAAAGACCGCAGCCAAAGCGGGAACCAAGGCAGCAGCCAAGACGCCGACCAAGACCGGGGCAAAAGCCACAAAAACGGCGAAAGCCAAGGTTGCCGATGGCGCCGAAGCCAAGCCGGCAAAAACATCCGCCGCCAAGCCGAAGGCCAAGGCGGCCAGCAAAGCGAAGAAGAGCTGACATTGACCAAACTGCCGCGTGAACATGGCCACTCGACCGGCCCCGCCAATCGCAAGGCTCGGCGGGCGGCGAACGCGGCAGCCGGTGCCGTGCCCGATAAGCCGGTGATCATCCACGGCGAGGTTCCGCCGCGCGATGTTCTGATGCAGTTCATCACCGACAATCCGGACCGGGCCTCCAAGCGCGAGATTGCCAAGGCATTCGGCCTGAAGGGCGAGCAGCGCGTCGAGTTGAAGCAGGCGCTGAAAGATCTCGAAAACGACGGCATGCTGACCAAGAACCGCAAGACGCTGGCGCGTCCCGGTGCCCTGCCACCTGTGACTGTTCTCGACATCACCACCCGCGACAAGGATGGCGAACTGATCGGCCGTCCGGCGGAATGGCCGGAAGAACTTGGCGCTGCACCTGCCGTATCCATCCGCCAGTCGAGCAGTGACCGCACCAAGGGCAAGACGCCGGTCGGCGGACTGGGCGACCGGGTGCTGGCGAAGATCTTCCCGTCCAAGGACAGGGCAGGCCCCGCCTATACGGCACGCGTCATCAAGATCATCGACAAGCAGCGCGGCGCCCTGCTTGGCGTCGTTCGCGCCATGGCAGACGGCAGTGCGCGCCTGATGCCGATCGAGCGGCGCGGCGAGGAATTGCAGATCGATGCGACGGATCTCGGCGAGGCCAAGGACGGCGACCTGGTCGAAGTCGAGGTCGCGCGCTCCAGCCGCTTCGGCCTGACCCGCGCGCGCGTCTTGAACGTGGTCGGTTCGGTCGCCACGGAAAAGGCGATCTCGATGATCGCCATCCATGCACATGGCATTCCCTATATCTTCCCGCAATCGGTCATCGCTGAAGCCGAAGAGGCAAAACCGGCCTCGATGTCGCATCGCGAGGACTGGCGCGACGTGCCGCTGATCACCATCGATCCGGCCGACGCCAAGGATCACGACGACGCGGTCTATGCCGAACCGGACCCTTCGCCGGACAATCCGGGCGGCGTGATCGTCACGGTGGCGATTGCCGACGTCTCCTATTACGTGCGGCCGAAATCCGCGCTGGACCGTGAGGCGCTGAAGCGCGGCAATTCGGTCTATTTCCCCGACCGCGTCGTGCCAATGCTGCCGGAGCGCATCTCCAACGATCTCTGCTCGCTACGCGAAGGCGTCGATCGTCCGGCCCTTGCCGTGCGTATGGTCTTCTCCCACGAAGGCCGCAAGGCCGGACACACCTTTCATCGCATCATGATGAAAAGTGCGGCCAAGCTCTCCTACCAGCAGGCGCAGGCAGCGATCGACGGGAAACCGGACGACAAGGCCAGCCCGCTGCTCGAGCCCATCCTGAAGCCGCTATGGGCCGCCTACGCGACACTCAAGCGCGGCCGCGACCGACGCCAGCCGCTCGAGCTCGACATGCCGGAGCGCAAGATCATCCTGAAAGAAGACGGCACCGTCGATCGTGTGCATATTCCCGAACGCCTCGACGCACACAAGCTGATCGAGGAGATGATGATCCAGGCCAATGTCGCAGCCGCCGAGACGCTGGAAAAGAAGCGCCAGCCGCTGGTCTACCGCATCCATGACGCGCCGACGCTGTCCAAGCAGGAGGTGCTGCGCGAATTCCTGGCGACGATCGGCTTCTCGCTGGTCAAGGGCGGCAACCTGCGCTCGAACTCATTCAACGGCATCCTGGCCAAGGCTGTCGATACGCCGCACCAGATCATGGTCAACGAGATGGTGCTGCGCAGCCAGAGCCAGGCAATCTACAGTCCCGAAAACATCGGACATTTCGGCCTCAACCTGTTGAAATATGCGCACTTCACCTCGCCGATCCGCCGCTATGCCGACCTGATCGTACATCGGGCGCTAGTCGGTTCGCTGGGTCTTGGCGAAGGCGGGATCACGCCGGAGGAAGAGGCAAGCCTCGACGATATCGCCGCCGAAATTTCGACCTTCGAACGCCGCGCCATGGCCGCCGAGCGCGACACGATCAACCGACTGATCGCGCATCATCTCGCCGGTCGCATCGGTGAAGCGTTCGATGGCCGGGTGTCGGGCGTGACCAAGGCGGGCCTGTTCATCAGCCTGCCGCAGTTTGGCGCCGATGGCTTCGTGCCGGTGTCCACCCTGGGCCGCGACTACTATATCTATGACGAAGCGCATCAGGCACTGGTCGGCGAACGAACCGGGCTCGGCTATCAGTTGGGTGACAGCGTCGAGGTTCGCCTGGCGGAAGCAGCACCGCTTGCCGGTGCCTTGCGGTTCGAGATGCTGAGCGAAGGCCGAAAGCTGCCGGTCGGCACCCGCTCGTTCCACAAGTCTGGTCGACGCGGCGCAAAGACGCCTGGAACGCGGCCCAACCGCCCAAGACGGTGAGAACTGTCACCACGGAGATGACGGACATGACTGCAAACCGGATGGGTGGGAACCATATGGATACGAACCGCGGGGATGGCGTGGCCACATTCGGCGGTGGCGCCCAGGTCGAGCGTCCGCTCGGGCGCTCGATCAAGCGCGGCATGCTGAACAGTTGCCCCGCCTGCGGCTCGGGGAAGCTGTTTCGCAACTATCTCAAAGTCGTCGACAATTGCGCGTCATGTGGCGAAGCCTATCATCACCATCGTGCCGACGACCTGCCGGCCTATCTGGTAATCCTGGTGCTCGGCCATGTGCTCGTCGGCGGGTTCATGCTGACCGACCTTGCCTTCCCTGCGCCCGGCTGGGTGCATTTTGCCATCTGGGCCCCGATCGGGGTGATTGCCTCGCTGCTCAGCCTGCAGCCGATCAAGGGCGGTGTCGTCGGCCTGCAATGGGCGCTGAGGATGCACGGATTCAGCGGCCGCGAGGACGAGGTCGAGACTCCCCTTCCGGCACCCGACGAATGATGGCCAAAGCGCCGGTATCGTCACAATAGCTTCAACCTTATGCCCGTGTTTATCGATAGAAACAGAACTGGCCGCGATCTCAAGCCGATTCGTCTTGCCGGTTGGCGACACGGCCACTTGACTTGCGCACTATTTGCGATCTGAACATGCCGCAGTCCTTATGGACATCCTCGGAGATAGATAAGCACCAATGCCATTCGACATGCCCGTTTTCCTGTTGCGCAGGCTCGACATTCCTTCTTGCACCTGCGGCGCAGTGTTTTGCTGTGGCCTGGGGGCATTGCATGTCTGAGCCGAGCAACGGCCTCAACGGCCACCGCGACGATATCCACTGGCCGTCGCTGGTTGCGGCCATCTCGGCGATTTCGGCTGTCGGCATTGCCATCGGCCTCGGCCTTCCGTTGCTCAGCATCATCCTGGAAAAACGCGGCATCTCGTCGACGCTGATCGGCTTCAATTCGGCGATGGCCGGCATCGCCGCGATGATTGCCGCGCCGATTTCCACCAAGATGGCGCATGCCTTCGGCGTCGCGCGCACCATGCTCTGGGCCGTCGTGCTGGCTGCGATCAGCGCAGTCGGCTTCTATTATGCCGAACAGTTCTGGATGTGGTTCCCACTGCGACTGGTCTTTCACGGCACGACCACGACACTGTTCATCCTGTCAGAATTCTGGATCAATGCCGCCGCCCCACAGAGGCGCCGTGGGCTCGTGCTCGGAATTTATGCCACAGTCCTTGCGGTGGGCTTTGCATCCGGCCCCCTGCTCTTCTCCGTCATCGGCAGCGAAGGTCTGCTGCCGTTCCTGATCGGCGCGATTGCCATCCTGGCTGCGGCGATACCGATATATATCGCCCGCAATGAAAGCCCGGTGCTGGACGAAAAACCGGAACGGCATTTCCTGCGCTATGTCTTCCTGGTCCCAAGCGCGACCGTCGCCGTGTTCGTCTTTGGCGCGGTCGAGGCAGGCGGCCTGTCCCTCTTTCCGATCTACGCCACCCGCACCGGCTTCAGTGAGACACAGGCAGCACTGCTGCTGACCGTCATGGGTATCGGCAACATGGTGTTCCAGATCCCGCTCGGTCTTCTGTCCGACCGGATGAAGGACCGTCGGCTGCTGCTGTCAGCGCTGGCCATGATCGGCCTTGCCGGGTCGCTCGCGCTGCCCTGGCTGTCGTCGAACTGGCAATTGATGGCCGTGGTGCTGCTGTTTTGGGGTGGCAGTGTCTCCGGGCTCTACACGATCGGCCTCAGCCATCTCGGATCGCGACTCACCGGTGCCGACCTTGCGGCGGCCAATGCCGCCTTCGTTTTCTGCTATGCGGTCGGGACAGTCGCCGGTCCACAGGCAATCGGCGCGGCGATCGATATCTCCGGCAATGACGGTTTTGCCTGGGCAATAGCGGGTTTCTTTGCCCTCTATGTGGTTGTTTCCCTGGGGCGTTGGCTTTTTAGCCCGAAATAGACTTGACTTTTCGGGCGCGATTTGTAGTTTCGCGCCAGATTTGCCGGGGGCCTCGTTCAGTCGTCCACGGCTTAGTTTATTAGAGGCAGGACGACCATGGCCAAGGCTACAACCATCAAGATCAAGCTTCTGTCGACGGCCGACACGGGTTTCTTCTACGTTACCACGAAGAACAGCCGTACGATGACGGATAAGATGAACAAGACGAAGTATGACCCGATCGCGCGCAAGCACGTCGAGTTCAAGGAAACCAAGATCAAGTAATCCCTGATCTCTTCCTATCAAAAAGGCGTGTCACGCGAGTGACGCGCCTTTTTCATTTTGTGCTGCTGCTCAAGGGCGTACATCGGTTCAACGCGATCCCGTGAAACGAAAAACACCGGCCTCCTTTCGGAGACCGGTGTTTTTCAATTAGGGGGTCGGTCGGTACGCAAACACGGCACGAGGAACCGTTTTGGACGTTGCATACCAACCGACCGACCCCACGACCCAGGAGATGCGGCGGACCTGAGCATCATGGGGTATCAAGAACCTCTTTGAGAGGTTTTGTTCCACACAGTGAAAATCACTCAACTGGAGAAAAAAATCAACACTTTATTAACTGCGAGACAGTCAGCGATTCAATTATGGTTAAATTAACTATCAATGATTGTGCATAAACGCCTCGAGAGACAATGAAGGCGATTTTTCTACTTGGACTTGACCAAGATTTCTCCAAGTACATCTCAGTCAAATCCCTCAAAAATCACGACAGGTAGCACCGACCCAATCCCGGGCGGCCGTATACGCGCAAAAATTTGAAATATTGCCGAACTGGATCATTGCGCAGCACGCGCCAGAGTGTGTCGTGAAGGACACTATGAGGAAATTAATAGTTGCCGGCCGTCAGAAGGTCGGTTTTGTAACTGCTCAAAATCACATCAGCATTAGGAATGTATGCTCACTTGGAATGCAGACCACAAAGCTGTGAACAATCGCATTGTTATCAACCGACAAGGCCAACGCAACACCCTGATTTTAGTGGTGGAATTTTAGAGCCGAGGCCGCCGGCTCACGCAGCGGCAGCAACGACCCGGTTGCGACCGGAATTCTTCGCTTCGTAAAGCGCGCGGTCGGCCTGTTTCAGCAACTGCTCGGGTGTAACGATACCCGGCCCCATCGTGGCAATGCCCATGGAAGCAGTCAGCATCAACGACTTCTCGCCGGACCGTAGCTGGAAGGGCCGTGCCTCGATCATGCCGCGCAGGCGCTCGGCCACCACCGTTGCAACTTCGGCGGACGTATCCGGCATCACGACAACAAATTCTTCGCCACCGTAGCGGCAGGCGAGATCTGCCCCCCGCACGGTCCCGCGGATGCGTCCAGCGAACTCCTTCAGCACTTCGTCGCCCGCATCGTGGCCATGCACATCGTTGACCTGCTTGAAGCGGTCGATATCGGTGATGCAGAGCGTCAGAGGCCGGCCACGTGCCATGGCGCGGGCAAACAGGGTGCGCAGGTGGTTGTCGAGATAGCGTCGATTGTGGAGGCCCGTGAGGCCATCCGTGACAGCGAGTTCGACGGTCTGGCGCACGCTGTTGCGCAGCTGGTCGTTGAAACGCTTGCGACGCACCTGGGTCAGCGTACGGGCCACCAGTTCGTTGGGGTCGAGCGGTCGGACGATATAGTCATTGACGCCAAGATCGAGCGCACGAATGATCATCTGCTCATCGCCCTGCTCGGTGATCAGCAGGATGGGGATGAAACGCGTCCGCTCCAAAGTGCGCAGCTGCGAGCACAGGCGAAGCGGATCATAGTCCTCGAGATTGCAGTTGACGATGACCAGATCGAATGGGTTTTCCGCAGCCTCAAACACCGCCGCCTGCGGGTCGGACATGGCGCTGACCATGGCGATCGGCTTCAGCGACTTGATGATGCGCTCCTGCGAGGCGCCGCGGCTGTCGACCAGCAGGATCTGCGCCGGTTCGTCCAGGCGCCCGTCATGCAGGCGCAGCGCGTCCTCGATGCCGGCGTGCCGCGCGTCGTCGGAGCGGATGCGCAATTCGTCGCTGAGCGTCTTCAGCCGCACAAGGCTTTTCACCCGCGAGATCAGTTGCAGGTCGTTGACCGGCTTGGTCAGAAAATCGTCGGCACCCGCCTTCAGTCCGCGGACCCGATCGGATGGCTGGTCGAGCGCGGTCACCATGACGACGGGGATATGGGCCGTGCGCGGACTGGATTTGAGCCGCTCGCAGACTTCGAAGCCATCCATCTCCGGCATCATGATGTCGAGCAGGATGACGTCCACCTGGGTGCTGTCGCAGATATTGAGCGCATCACGACCATTGTCGGCGGTCAGCACTTCGAAATATTCGGCCATCAGCCGCGCTTCGAGCAACTTCACATTCGCGGGGATATCATCGACAACGAGGATGCGCGCGGTCATGGCTGGTTTCCTTACGCGTCCCCGAGATAGGTCTTGATGGTTTCGATGAACTTCGGCACCGAGATCGGCTTGGAGACATAGGCCTCGCATCCTCCCTGGCGGATGCGCTCCTCGTCACCTTTCATGGCAAAGGCCGTGACCGCAATGACCGGGATCACATGCAGATCAGGATCTTCCTTCAGCCACTTCGTCACTTCAAGACCGGAGACTTCCGGCAACTGAATGTCCATGAGAATCAGATCGGGCTTGTGGCGGCGCGCCAGATCCATCGCTTCCATGCCATTGCGGGTCTGCACCGTCTCGTAGCCGGAGGCCTCGATAAGATCGCGGAAGAGCTTCATATTCAGCTCATTGTCTTCAACAATCATTACCTTTTTCGGCATTCACCCGGTCCCTTATCCCGCACCTAACAGATCTAAACGCGAGATCCGGCGGCGGGTTGCATCTTCCGTCATCACGCAAGGTAGTGCTATTTGGTTTCGAAATCGGTAATTCGACAGGCAGACAGGAAAAGACTTGATGGAAAACAGGCATATACACCAGGAAGCCGAAGCAACAGCGGTGGCTGTTCTCGGCTGGCTCGCAAGCGAGCCCGACATGCTCTCTCGTTTTCTGGCGCTTTCCGGCGTGCGGCCGGACCAGATGCGCCAGGCGGTCAATGATCCCGGCTTCCTCGCCGGCATGCTGGATTTCCTGATGGCGCATGAACCGACGCTGATGGCGTTTTGCACGGCGACCGGGACGAAGCCAGAAACAGTCATGGCCGCTGCGCAGCGCTATTCGCAACCAACCCTTGATTCCGGCGAAATCTGATGGCAGCCGGCATCGGCACTATCCGCCTCACCGATAAACCACTGATCGTCTGCGATGTCGATGACGTGGTGCTACAATTTGCGACGCCATTCGCCGCCTTTCTCGAAAGCTGTGGCCATCGCCTCATCCCCCGGTCATTCAAACTCACCGGGAACATCGTCTCAAGCCTCGACGAAACCGTTCTGGACGCGCCGGCCGTCCAGTCGCTGATCGATGAGTTCTTCATGGCCCAGGAAAGCTGGCAGACGCCGTTTGCCGAGGCGGTCGAGGTCCTGCATAGCCTGGCCGGCGCGGCGGACCTGGTTTTCCTCACAGCGATGCCGCCACGGCACGTGGACGCGCGTCGCCGGCTGCTCGACCAGCTGACACTGCGCTATCCGCTGATCGCCGCCGACGAAGCCAAGGGGCCATTGGTGGCGGCACTACATGCGGACAGGTCTCTGCCGGTCGCCTTTGTCGATGACATGGCGCATAACCTGCATTCGGTCGGCGAACATGTCCCCGCCTGCCTGCTCGTCTATATGCCGCCGCCGGTCGAGATACACACCTATGCTCCTCTGCCCCCGGCCCCTGTGCGAAAGGCGGCCGACTGGATCGAGGCGAAGACCATGATCACCACGCATTTCGGCACCTGAGGCGGGTCGGCACCTGCAATCCGAACGAAAAGAGTGGGCGGCCTGGATTCGGCTCTGATCATGGCTTGTAAGGCAGAATACATCCGCTAATGTGGCGATGTTCAATTTTTGTTCCTGTCATGACGCGCACCGAACCACAGTTTCCAGGCTTTTGCCGTGACTGCCTCAAGGGGCAGCCTGATGGCCGCAAGCGATGCCATGCCTGCGGAAGTCCGAGGCTGGTCTATCACTCGGAACTTCGCCGCCTGACCCTTGCCCATGTCGACTGCGATGCCTTTTATGCGTCGATCGAGAAACGTGACAATCCGGACCTGATCGACAAGCCGGTGATCATCGGCGGCGGCAAACGTGGCGTGGTCTCGACGGCATGTTATGTCGCGCGTATTCATGGCGTGCGTTCCGCGATGCCGATGTTCAAGGCGCTGGAAGCCTGTCCGCAGGCCGTGGTGATTCGGCCGGACATGGAAAAATATGTGCGTGTCGGCCGCGAGGTGCGGGCTCTGATGGAGGAACTGACGCCGCTGGTGCAGCCGATCTCGATCGACGAGGCTTTTCTCGAGCTCAAGGGGACCGAGCTGCTGCATCACGAGCCACCGGCCATGGTGCTGGCACGGTTTGCGCGGCGGGTGGAGCATGAAATCGGCATCACGATCTCGGTCGGGCTGTCCTACTGCAAGTTTCTGGCAAAGGTAGCGTCCGACCTGCAGAAACCGCGTGGTTTTTCGGTTATCGGCGAGGAAGAGGCCTTGCGGTTTCTGGCGGACAAGCCGGTGACGATGATCTGGGGGGTCGGCAAGGCCCTGGCGGCCACCTTGGCGCAGGACGGCATTCGCAGTATCGGCCAATTGCAGACCATGGATGAAACCGATCTGATGCGGCGCTACGGCGTCATGGGACAGCGGCTCTCGCGGTTGTCGCGCGGGATCGACGATCGCGAGGTGCATGCCAATGAGGCTGCCAAGAGCGTTTCGGCGGAAACGACGTTTTTCGAGGATACCAGCCGGGCGGATGAGCTGACCAAACATCTGAGGGAGATGTCGGAAAAGGTGGCATGGCGACTGAAACGCCACGGCATCGCCGGACAAACCGTCGTCCTCAAACTGAAAACCGCGGATTTCAAGACACGAACGCGCAACCGCAAGCTGGACGATCCGACGCAACTGGCGGACCGGATTTTCCGCACGGGCTTGTCCCTGCTCGAGAAGGAGACCGATGGCACACGCTTTCGCCTGATCGGTATCGGCGTCTCCGATCTCAAGGATCCTTCAGTCGCCGATCCGCCTGACCTGGTCGACGAACAGGCATCGAGACGGGCAGCCGCGGAGGCCGCAATGGACAAATTGCGCGACAAGTTCGGCAAGGGTACCGTGCAGACCGGCTATACCTTTCCCGCCAAACGCTCCTAGCGCGCTTGCGGTGAAGGCGAGATAGCTGCAGCGGTCCGTTTCGCGGATTGAAGCGGCAAATTGGTTCTCAGGACAAGGCAATGCATACCCTATCGGAAAGCCAGAAGACAAAGGTGCAACGCCGCACATTCGCACGACGCAAGTCGCTGAGGATCTTTCGCATGGCGGCTTCGCATCGGCGCAACGCGCCGAATGACATCATGCTCGGCATGGTTCTGTCCTTCGTTGCCGGCGCGATCAATGCAGGCGGCTTTCTGGCGATCGGCCAATACACCTCGCATATGACCGGCATCGTTTCGTCGATCGCAGACAATCTTGCGCTTGGGCTTGTCGGGCTCGTGGGCGTCGGTCTTGCGGCACTGGTATTTTTCACGACCGGCGCTGCCTGTTCGGCGATCCTGATCAACTGGGCAAGGCGTCATCGACGACACCAGCAATATGCCTATCCGCTGGCGCTGGAATCCGGCCTGCTGATTGTCTTCGGTGCAATCGGCGCCTTTCTGCCACATGCGCCGATCATGGCGATTTCGACCGGGCCGCTGCTGTGCTTCATCATGGGCCTGCAGAACGCCACCATCACCAAGATTTCCGGTGCCCGCATCCGCACGACCCACCTGACCGGCATGGTCACCGATATCGGCATCGAACTCGGTAAGCTCGGCTACAGGAGGGCTGCGCGGCTGGCGCAACATGCGCCCGTGACGGCCGACGGAAAGAAACTCGGGGTGCTGGTGCCCATCGTCACGATGTTTTTTCTCGGCGGTCTCGTCGGTGCATTGGGTTTCAAGCATCTGGGTTATGGCTTTTCCCTTCCGCTTGCCGCGCTGCTACTGGCGCTTGCCTCGCCGCAGCTTCGGCCAAGGGGCGCGCGTTCGGCCTGAGACGAGACGTGTCAAATCCGCCCTGTGGATATCGCCTTGGCACAGTTCACAGTCACGTGTTCGCGCCGATCACACAGCTCAGACAAAAGCTTTCTTAAACTTCGCGTCCTAGGATCGCCGCCAACCCAGTATTGCGTATCAACGGTCGGTCCATGTTCCAGCGTTTTGCCCTCGCCTTCGGTCTCTGTCTTGCCGCCAGCACGGCACTTGTCTCGCCAAGTCATGCCAATGGGTCGGCACCGCTGCAGATCTATGTTTCGAAGACAGACCAGACGCTGACCGTCTATGACGGTGACCAGATCGTGGCGACGTCCAGGGTCTCGACCGGCAAGGCCGGGCACACCACGCCATCGGGCGTGTTCTCGATCCTGGAAAAGCGCAAGTATCACGAGTCCAATCTCTATTCGAACGCACCGATGCCCTTCATGCAGCGACTGACATGGTCCGGCATCGCGCTGCACGAAGGCAAGGTGCCGAATTATCCGGCCTCGCATGGCTGCGTGCGCCTGCCGAACGGATTTGCCAAATCACTGTTTTCCATGACCGAACGTGGCGCGCATGTGATCATCACCGATGATCCTGTGACGCCGCGCACGCTGTCGCATGCGACGCTCTTCGTGCCACGCATTCCGGTTGAGGACGGCCAGTTGCTCTCGGATGTTCAACTGCGTCCGACAACGATTGACGCATCGCTGAAGCCGGTCGAAGTGGCAATGAACCAACTGCCTCCCAAAGCCGGCGCGTCGGCCTCGCTGGTTCTCGAGGACGAAGAACCGGCACTGCGAATTCTCATTACCCGGCGCAGCGAGCGCGAACAGATCCTCGACGTACAGCATCTGCTGGCCGATCTCGGCTTTGACGTGGGCGTTGCCGACGGACTGCTGGGCTCCAAGACCATTGCCGCGATCAAGGGCTACAAGCGCTGGAAATCCATCGAAAAGAGTGACACCATCCTGTCGAAGAGCTTCCTCGCCGCGCTTTACCAGTCTGCAGGCAAGGGACCGCCGCCAGCCGGCCAGATCATGATCCGGCAGCAATTCAAGCCGCTGTTCGAGGCACCTATCTCGATTGCCAGGCCGGAACTGGCGCTCGGCACGCATTTCATCGAGGCAACCTCCGTCGACCGCTACAAGGGCAAGGCCGAATGGCGTTCGGTCACGTTGGAAAACCACCTGACGAAGCCGGCCATGAAGCGTCTCGGCATTGTCACACCGGCAGACGATCAGGCCGTGTTCAGCGCCGAAGCCGCACTGGCACGGATCGAGATCCCGGGCGACATCCGCGCCAAGATCGAGACCATGCTCAGCGAGGGCACCTCGATCACGATTTCGGACATCGGCCTCGGTACGGAGACCGGCGACGGAACGGACTTCATCACAGTGACACGGCCGCCGCCCCGAGGCTGATCGTCAGCTCACCAGTTCGACATCGAGCACGCCGGGCGTCGAGCGCATGGCAGCGGCGATTTCCGGCGAAATGCGGAATTTCTCCGTCAGTTCGACCTCGATCTCGCGTTTGCCGTCATCCTTGATGACGATAAACGAGACAAGCCCGTCGCCGCGCGCATTCAAATGTGCGGCCACGGCGCGCAACGGCCCTGAATCGCGGACATAGACGCGCATCGCCTTCTGCATGCGGATCGACTGTTCCTCCAGCGACTGTGCCGTCTGGATGCGAAGGCCGATGCCTTCCGGACGTTCCTCGGCCGCGACGGTAATGACCAGCGACTTGCCCGATTCCAGCAGATCGCGATACTGATTGAGGCCTTCGGAAAACAGTACCGCTTCATATTGGCCCGAGGCATCGGAGAAGGTGACGATGCCCATCTTGTTGCCGGTGCGGGTCTTGCGTTCCTGACGGGAAATCACGGTGCCTGCCAGACGACCCGCGGTGGCTCCCTGCTTCACTGCAACGGAAAAATCGGCAAAGTTCTGGACGCGCAGCTTTTCAAGCAAGGAGCGATAGGCATCGAGCGGGTGAGCCGAGAGATAAAAGCCCAGCACCTGGAACTCGCGCATCAGCTTCTCGGAGGAGAGATACGGCGTGTACGGCGCAAAGACGATGCGTTCCGGGCCGCTCGCTCCGCCGGAGCCGAACATATCGGACTGGCCGCTGACGGCATTTTCCTGGGCGCGCTGGGCATAGCCCATGATCCGGTCGAGGCTGCCGCTCATCTCGGCGCGGTCATGGCCGAAACAATCGAAGGCGCCAGCGGAAATCAGGCTTTCAAAGACGCGGCGGTTGACCTGCTTGGGATCGATGCGCAGGCAGAAATCCTCGATATCGGCAAAGGGCGTGTCTCCCCTTACCTGCACGATGTGATCGACTGCCGCTTCGCCGACGCCCTTGATTGCGGCTAGCGCATAGAAGATCCTGTTCGGGCCAGTCTGGAAATGGCGGAAAGAGGTCTGCACCGAGGGCGGCACGACCTGGATACCCAGGCGACCGGCATCCTGGCGAAAATCCACCAGCTTTTCCGTGTTCGACATATCGAGCGTCATCGACGCTGCGAGGAATTCAACCGGATAATGCGCCTTCATATAGGCGGTCTGGTAGGAGACGATGGCGTAGGCCGCGGCATGCGACTTGTTGAAGCCGTAGTTGGCGAACTTCGCCAGAAGTTCGAAGATGTTGACGGCCTGCGGTTTCGAGACGCCGTTCTTGACCGCGCCGTCGACGAAACGGGCGCTTTGCTGGTCCATCTCGGCCTTGATCTTCTTACCCATGGCGCGGCGCAGCAGATCGGCCTCGCCGAGCGAATAGCCCGACAGGACCTGGGCGATCTGCATGACCTGCTCCTGGTAGACGATAACCCCTTGAGTTTCCTTCAGGAGATAATCGATCGACGGATGGACGGACTCGATTTCCTCTTCGCCGTGTTTGCGGGCGTTGTACGTCGGGATGTTCTCCATCGGACCCGGGCGATAGAGGGCCACAAGCGCGATGATATCCTCGATGCAGTCGGGCCGCATGCCGATCAGCGCCTTGCGCATGCCGGCACTTTCCACCTGGAACACGCCGACCGTCTCGCCGCGCGACAGCATGTCATAGGTCGGCATGTCGTCGAGCGGGATGGCCGCCAGATCGACCTTGTGGCCACGCTGCTCAACGACGAAGTCTACCGCCGTCTTCAACACGGTCAGCGTCTTCAGGCCGAGAAAGTCGAATTTGACCAGACCCGCCTGCTCCACCCATTTCATGTTGAACTGGGTAACCGGCATGTCCGAGCGTGGATCGCGGTACATCGGCACGAGCTTCGACAGCGGGCGGTCACCAATGACGATGCCGGCGGCGTGGGTCGAGGCGTGACGATAGAGACCCTCGATCTTCTGGGCGATATCGAGCAAACGCCCGACGACCGGCTCCTTGTCGATCTCTTCCTGGAATTTCGGCTCTTCCTCGATCGCCTTCGACAGAGGCGTCGGATTGGCGGGGTTGTTCGGAACGAGCTTACAGATCCGGTCGACCTGACCATAGGGCATTTCCAGAACACGGCCGACGTCGCGAAGGGCCGCACGCGCCTGCAACGACCCGAAGGTGATGATCTGCGCCACCTGCTCGCGGCCGTATTTCTGCTGGACGTAGCGAATGACCTCTTCGCGGCGGTCCTGGCAGAAGTCGATATCGAAGTCCGGCATCGAGACACGGTCGGGGTTGAGGAAACGTTCGAACAGCAAGGAGAAGCGCAGCGGATCAACGTCGGTGATGGTCAGCGCATAGGCGACAAGCGAACCCGCACCGGAACCACGTCCGGGACCAACCGGAATGTCGTGCTGCTTTGCCCATTTGATGAAGTCGGCAACGATCAGGAAGTAACCGGGGAACTTCATCCGCTCGATGACCGAGAGTTCGAAATCGAGCCGTTCGCGATACTCGTTTTCCTCGTAGCCCTTCGCCATACCGAGCGTTGCCAGACGCATGTCGAGGCCCTCGACCGCCTGACGGCGCAATTCGCGCGACTCCTCGCGCTCGGCCTCTTCCGGATCGTCACTGCCGCCGGTGAAGCGCGGCAGGATCGGCTTGCGTGTGTCGAGCACGAAGGAGCAGCGCCGGGCGATCTCGATCGTATTGTCGAGCGCTTCCGGCAGATCCGAAAACAGTTCGACCATCTCGGCACGGCTCTTCAGATAATGGTCCGGGGTCAAGCGAAACCGGTTGTCATCCGAGACGATCGCGTTGTGGGCAACGGCCATCAGCGCGTCATGGGCATCATAGTCGGCTCGCGACGGGAAGAAGGCTTCATTGGTCGCCACCAAGGGCAGGTCGTGATCATAGGCGAGCTGAACCATGCGACGCTCGTGGCCACGATCATAATTGCCATGGCGCTGCAGTTCGACATACAGCCGGTCGCCAAACAGTGCCTTCAGCGCCAGCAGCCGGCTCTCGGCCTGCGCCTTGTGGCCGTCCTTCAGCATGAGGTCGACGGGCCCGTCGGATGCTCCGGTCAGCGCAATCAGCCCATCGGTTCCGGCTTCCTCGAGCCACGACATCTTCACGTGCACGGCGTGACCGGCATCGCCACCGAGATAGGCGCGACTGACGATGTCAACCAGACGTTCGTATCCGGCCGGATTGGCTGCCAGAACGACGATCGATGGCAATTTCGCCACATGGCCATTGCGCTTTTCGCCGGACGAATCCTCCATTTCGATCGACAGTTGACAGCCGATGATCGGCTGGACGCCGTCACCAAGTGCCTTCTGGGAAAATTCGAGTGCAACGAAGAGATTGTTGGTGTCGGTGATCGCGATTGCGGGCTGGCTATCGGCAACCGCCTTGCCCAGAATCTTTTTCAGCGGCAGCGCACCTTCCAAAAGCGAGAAGGCCGAGTGCACGCGCAGATGGACAAAACCCGGGCTTCCACCCAACCGATCGGAAGTTTCCTTGCCGCCGTTTGCCTCGCCCATCGGTTTCATCCTCACGCATCTTGAATCAGCGCAGTTTTCAACGTTCGAAGATGTGAAGTCCAGCGGAGTTTGATCCGGCAAAGCCTCTCTCTACAGCTTTGCCGGAAGAGTGCTTCAGAGTGCCAGCATGATCAGCGACATACTACCAACAAACATAGCAAGGGAGGCGAATGCAGCAACGTCACGAAGTATCTCGGTCATGTCTGTCTCCTGTCTCTTTATGTTTTTATTTTGTTCTCATTACGTTCCGTTGTCAACCAAAAAAAAGCCCGCCGTCGAACGGAACAGAATTCCATCCAACCGCGGGCCGCTGCCTGTTCGAATTTATATCAGGGCTGGAATTCGACGATCTTGCCGTCAACCAGGGTTACACAACGATCCATGCGTCGCGCGATCTCGTGATTGTGCGTCGCGATCATCGCGGACAGTCCCGATTGGCGCACCAGCGCTTCGAGCGCCGAGAAGACGTAAGAGGCGGTTTCCGGATCGAGGTTGCCGGTCGGTTCGTCGGCGAGCAACACCAGCGGCGCGTTCGCGACCGCGCGCGCAATCGCGACGCGCTGCTGCTCACCACCGGACAATTCCGCCGGGCGATGTTCTGCCCGCGGACCGATGCGCATATAGTCGAGAAGCTGCTTGCCCCGTTCCTTCGCCTCGGCCTGGCTGAGGCCCGCGATCAACTGTGGCATCATCACGTTTTCCAGTGCGGTGAATTCCGGCAGGAGATGATGAAACTGGTAGACGAAACCGACGGAATTGCGCCGGATCGTCGTGCGCTGTTCATCGCCGAGCTCCTGGCAGGCAATGCCGCCGACCGTGACTTCGCCGGCGTCCGGATGCTCAAGCAGACCGGCGATATGCAGAAGCGTCGATTTGCCGGTGCCTGACGGCGCCACAAGCGCGACAGTCTCACCGGTGCGCAGGGTGAAATCGGCACCTTTCAGGATGGAAAGCACGGTTTCGCCCTGACCGTAGTGGCGGTCGATGCCGGCAAGCGAAAGAACAACGTCGTTGGCCATCGGGGTCGGCATCCTTATTCGTAGCGCAATGCCTGCACCGGATCGAGGCGCGAGGCCCGCCAGGCAGGGAAAATGGTCGCCATGAAGGACAGGCTGAGCGCCATCACCACCACGGAAATCGTCTCGCCGACATTCATGTCCGCCGGCAACTGGCTGAGGAAATAGAGTTCCGGATCAAACAGCACCGTGCCCGACACCCAGGAGAAGAACTGGCGGATCGATTCGATGTTCAGACAGACGACAACACCGAGCAGAACGCCGGCGAATGTGCCAGTCGTGCCGATGGCCGCACCCGTCATGAAGAAGATGCGCATGATGGCGCCCGATGTCGCACCCATGGTGCGCAGGATAGCGATGTCGCTCGCCTTGTCCTTGACCAGCATGATCAGGCCGGAAATGATGTTGAGTGCCGCAACAAGCACGATCAGCGTCAGGATCATGAACATGACGTTGCGCTCGACCTGAAGGGCCGAGAAGAAGGTCTGGTTGCGCTGGCGCCAGTCGGTGATGAAGATCTGGCGACCGGCGGCCTGCTCGATCAACGGCCTCAGGTCGTCCACTGCGTCGGGATCCGAAATGAAAAGCTCGATCGACTGGACGATGCCCTCGACATTGAAATAAAGCTGCGCCTCCTCCAGCGGCATATAGATGATCGAGGCATCATATTCCGACATGCCGATCTCGAAAATGCCCGAAACCGGGTAGGACTTGACCCGCGGATTGACTCCCATCGGCGTCACATCGCCTTCAGGCGAGACGAGCGTGATCGTGTCGCCGGCGCTCAAGCCCAACTGGGCGGCCATGCGCGAACCGATCAGCACGCCCTGCCCGGCGGTGAAGCCGACCATGTCGCCGGAGCGGATATTGCTGGAGACGACCGTGAGCTTGGCGAGGTCATCCGGACGGATGCCGCGCACCAGCGCGCCGGTGCCTGCCCCTTCCCGACCCGATGCCAGCGTCTGGCCCTCGACCAGTGGCAAAGCCATCGTGACACCCGCAACGGACGAAAAGCGGGTTGCGAGATCGGCATAGTCGTTCAATGGCTGATCGATCGGTTGCACGATCATATGGCCGTTGATGCCCAGAATGCGCGAGACCAGTTCCGTCCGGAAGCCGTTCATCACCGCCATGACGATGATCAGCGTCGCCACGCCAAGCATGATGCCGACGAAGGAGAAACCGGCGATCACCGAAATGAACGCCTCCTTGCGCCGCGCCCTCAGGTAGCGCCAGGCGACCATGCGTTCAAAGGCGGAAAAAGCCCGTGCGGCGGTGCCCTTTTGGGCTGTGCCCGTCTCGTTGCCAGCGGCTTTGCTCGCCATGGTGCCTCCCTGCTTTCGCCCTTAGGCAGTCAGCTTGTTGATCGCCGCTTCGATCGTCATCGTCTCGCGCGCACCGGTCTTGCGGTCCTTGAGCTCGATTTCGCCAGCGGCGACCGAGCGAGGGCCGACAATGATCTGCACCGGCACGCCGATGAGGTCAGCCGTGGCGAACTTGGTGCCCGCGCGATCATCCGTATCGTCGAGCAGAACGTCCTTGCCGGCCTTGAGCAGGGCCGCGTAGAGCGTTTCACACGCAGCGTCGCAAGCCTCGTCGCCCGCTTTCATGTTGATCACGGCTGCATCAAACGGCGCGACGGATGCCGGCCAGATGATTCCGTTGTCGTCATGCGAGGCTTCGATGATGGCGGGAACAAGGCGTGACGGTCCAATGCCATAGGAACCCATGTGGACAAGGTGTTCCTTGCCGTCCGGACCCTGGACCTTGGCGCCCATCGGCTCGGAGTATTTCGTGCCGAAATAGAAGATATGGCCGACTTCGATGCCGCGGGCAGACAGGCGATCGCCTTCCGCAATGGCGTTGAAGGCCGTCTCGTCATGCATTTCCGACGTCGCGGCATAGACCGAGGTCCATTTGTCGAAGATCGCCTGCAGGCCGGCCACATCGTCGAAGTTCGTGTCTTCTGCCGGAATCTCGAAATCGATGAAGGCCTTGTGCGAAAAGACTTCCGATTCGCCGGTATCTGCCAGAATGATGAATTCGTGGCTGTGGTTGCCGCCAATCGGGCCGGTATCGGCGCGCATCGGGATCGCCCTTACACCGAGACGGGCAAAGGTGCGCAAGTAGGCTGCAAACATCTTGTTGTAGGAATGGATCGCCTCTGCCTGGGTCAGGTCGAAGGAATAGGCATCCTTCATCAGGAACTCGCGCGAGCGCATGGTGCCGAAACGCGGACGGATCTCGTCGCGGAACTTCAGCTGAATATGATAGAGGTTGAGCGGCAGGCTCTTGTACGACTTGACCGAAGAGCGGAAGATGTCCGTGATCATTTCCTCGTTGGTCGGGCCATAGAGCATCGGGCGGTCCTGACGGTCCTTGATGCGCAGCATTTCCTTGCCGTAGTCCTCGTAGCGACCGCTTTCCTGCCAGAGTTCGGCGGACTGCAGGGTCGGCATGGACAATTCGATGGCACCGGCGCGGTTCTGCTCCTCGCGGATGATCTTGTTGACCTTGTCGAGCACGCGCTTGCCGAGCGGCAGCCAGGAATAGATCCCCTGGCTCTGCTGGCGGATCATGCCCGCGCGCAGCATCAGGCGATGAGAAACGATTTCGGCTTCCTTCGGGTTTTCCTTCAGGATCGGCATGAAATAGCGCGACAGACGCATAACGAATTCCAGCTGGTTGATGATCCGGCCAAGGGGCGGAATCAGCGATTGAAATGGGATATCCGGATGCGTTCATAGCCGTTTCGGCATCCGATGAAAACCCGCAAGCGAGATCCCGCGAAATCGCCCACAAGCGGTTGCGCCAGTCGTTGCGTCCCCTTCGAACATGCTGCAAATGCTGGCGTTTTGTGGCAGCCGTGCGACATTTAGGGCTTAGGCGATTTTTTTCGGTGACTGTAGCATTTATGCAAATTTTAGGGGTGACAACGTCCACGGATTGGGCTAGTTTCAGCCCATAAAAGAGGCAAGGAGTTCAAATTCTTGCCATTATCGCGGTAAAGTCTTGGGAGGATCAGATCTTAGGCGCGCTTGTCGCAGCCCCTTAATTGGTGAAGGATCACGCGATTATTAGAACAAGGTCTTCACAGACCTTGTTTTTTTTTGGCCTGTCAAAACAACGAAAAGAACGACCGAGGTCGCCCGTTAGACGATACTCCCGAGCGCGCCGTCTCTTACTTCTGGAAGTCCGGAAGAATGCGGGGCAAGTCATTGACGCTGATACCGAAATAGGCGCTCGCCACGTACCATCCGCCATAGATCAGCGCGGAGACGACTGTCGTCGTCATCATCACCCGGAAAGCGCGAAACCTTGTGGGTGCGCTGGCGACGGTGCCAAGCACCACATCGTTATCGTCATCCTGGGTTCGCAGACCAATCGGCAGGACGACGAACAGTGTCAGCCACCAAATGACGAAATAAACCGCCAGCGCTGAAATGATGGCCATGGGTCTGCTCTCCGCTTGCCGCGCCTGCGGCCCCTGCTGTTGCATGATGCGCCCGGGACGCCCGTGCTCGCACCGTTGGTTGCTATAGTCCCTTGCCGGCTCTGCCACAAAGGACAAAGCGACGCATCAGACCTGTTCAAGTTCGATCAATGTGCCGAAGAAGTCCTTGGGGTGCAGAAAAAGAACCGGCTTCCCATGCGCGCCGATCTTCGGTTCGCCCGAACCCAAAACGCGTGCGCCAGCCTCGGTCAACTGGTCGCGCGCAACAAGGATGTCATCCACTTCATAGCAGATATGGTGCATGCCGCCGCCGGGATTCTTGGCCAAAAATGCCCCGAGAGGTGACTCTTCGCCGAGCGGGGCCAACAGCTCCACCTTGGTATTGGGCAATTCGACGAAAACCACGGTCACGCCATGCTCCGGGAGAGCCTGCGCCTGGGATACTTTCGCACCCAGAGTATCGCGATAACCGGCCGTTGCGCTGGCGAGATCCGGAACGGCGATGGCGATGTGATTGACGCGACCCAGCATACTGCTTCTCCTCGAAAATCGGTGCGGGGACCCTAAAGCGTCGGTCCCCGCCTCGTCTCTCAGACTTTGGTCAGGAAAACCGTGACGATCGGCTTCTTGCCCCAGGCCTCATTGGCAGCCGAGCGGACAGCGCGCCGAACGGCTTCGCGCACCACTTCGAGTTCCTTACGACGGGTGCGTGGAATGCTCTCGACAGCGCCGAGGACGGCGTCATACAGCGTGTCTTCCATGTCCTCACCCTCGATGTCGAGTTCCGGCAGACCGTAAGCAACCACATCCGGATCACCGAGGAAATCGTAACGGCTATCGAGAAGAACGTTGACCGACACATGTCCGGCATAGGACAGCCGCTTGCGATCGGCGATGCCCATGTCCTCGAGATTGCCAACCAGCTTGCCGTCCTTGTAGACCCGTCCGACCTGGGCCTTGCCGATCACTTCTACAGCCCCGGGTGCAAGACGCAGGATGTCGCCGTTGCGGACCTTCGGAACGGTTTCGATGCCGGCCTGAACCGCAAGTTCGCCCTGGGCAACCAGATGTGCGGCCTCGCCATGAACCGGGACAAGGACCTTCGGCCTGGTCCATTCATACATCTTCAGCAGTTCATTGCGGCGGGGATGACCCGACACATGCACCAGCGCCTCGCTGTCGGTGACGATATGCACGCCCTGCTCGACGAGACCATTCTTGATGTCCTGAATTGCCTTTTCGTTGCCTGGGATCGCGCGGGAGGAAAAGACGACCGTATCGCCGGCGGCAAGGGCGACATTGCGCATCTCATCGCGCGACAGCTTGGCAAGTGCTGCGCGCGACTCGCCCTGGCTGCCGGTGAGGATGACGACGACCTTGTCGCGCGGGATGAAGCCGAATTCGTCTTCGGCGATGAACGGGCGCAGTCCTTCCATGATGCCGATATCATGGGCGACGGCGGTCACCCGCTTCAGTGAACTGCCGAGAAGCAGCACTTCGCGACCGGAGGCTTCCGCTGCCTGTGCGATCGAACGAATACGACCGACATTCGATGAGAAGGTGGTGATGGCAACGCGACCTTCGGCGGCCGCGATGATCTTGCGCAGGCCCTCGGAGACTTCTTCCTCGGACGGCGAGACACCATCGCGCATGGCATTGGTCGAATCGCACATCACCGCAAGCACGCCTTCGTCGCCGATTGCACGGAAGCGCTGCTCGTCCGTCATCGGACCGAGCGAGGGGTTGTGGTCGATCTTCCAGTCGCCGGTATGGACCAGATTGCCAAGCGGCGTGCGGATGATCAGCGACATCGGCTCGGGGATCGAATGATTGACACCGATCGCCTCGATCGAGAACGGACCGACATTGATCGTGTCACCGGCCTTGAAGGGCGTGATCGGGATCTCGGCCCGACTGCCTTCGTAGGCGCGCTTGGCTTCTAGCATGCCGGCGGTGAAGCCCGAGGCATAGACCGGCACGTTCAGGCCCGGCCACAGGTCGTTCAGGGCGCCGTAGTGATCCTCGTGCGCATGGGTGATGATGATGCCCTTGAGGTTCTTCTTCTGCTTTTCGATGAAGCTAATATCGGGGAAAACCAGATCGACGCCGGGAAGGTCGGGACCGGCGAAGGTCACGCCGCAATCGACCATAATCCATTGGCGATTTGCGGCCGGGCCGTAGCCATAGAGCGCGAGATTCATGCCGATTTCACCCACGCCGCCAAGCGGCAGGAAAACCAGTTCGTCGTTGTTAGCCATTCTTTTTCCTGATCCAGTTTTACCCGAAAAACACATCACCTGCGGCGATGGTCATCGTTCCATCGGCACCGCGGTCGAGCAATAGAACTCCCTTATCATCGATTCCGGCAAAGATCCCGGGAATCGAGCGATCCGGCAGATTGACAGTTATTTTCTCGCCAAGCCCGCATGCCGCATGCCGCCACCGCTTGACGATTGCGGCAATGCCCCTGCCCTCATCCCAGATCGAGATCGCATCGGCCATCTCGGCATACAGATGAGCAAAGACCTCTTCAGGGGAGATCGACACGCCTTCATCGGCAAGCGAGGTCACCGGATAGAACCCGTGGTCAGGACGCACGACGATATTGATACCGATACCGATCACCAAGGCGGTGCGTCCATCGGCAAGCTTCTCCGCTTCAATCAGGATGCCGGACGTCTTGCGGCGGCCGATCAGCACATCGTTGGGCCACTTGATTTCGACGGGAGCGGCGCCGAGCGGCATGACGGCACGAATGGATGCGTGCACAGCTGTCGCCACCGCAAGCGGCAGGGATGCCAATTCTTCCATCGGCGCCGGATCGATCAGCAGCAAGGACGCATAAAGATTGCCCCGTTCCGAGACCCAGGTGCGACCGCGTCGACCGCGACCGCCGCTCTGGCATTTTGCCGTGACCCACAAAAAACCAGAATCGCCCGCGCGAGCGCGGGCGAGACATTCACTGTTGGTGGACGCCACTTCGTCCAGAGACACGTGCCGGAAGTCGTCAATGGACAACCGGCGGGATCTGCGGACGCCTGTCAATTAAACAGCGTCTTTGCAGCGGCCTCGGCGGCTGCACCGAGCGGGCCGCCGAAGACGACGTAGCCGACGACAAACAGGCCGGAGAGGCCGAAGACCAAACGCAATTCGCCGGCCGTGCGGGCAAACTCGCCCTTGGCTTCATCGAACCACATGACCTTGACGATGCGCAGGTAGTAGAAGGCGCCGATGACGGACGCCAGAACACCGATGATCGCCAGCGCATAAAGCTTTGCTTCGATCGCCGCGACAAAGACGAAGTACTTGGCGAAGAAGCCGGCCAGCGGCGGAATACCCGCCAGCGAGAACATCAGCGCGGTCAGAACGAAGGCCATGAACGGACGCGTGGTCGACAGGCCGGCGAGATCGTCAATGTTCTCGACATTGCCGCCTTCCTTCTGGCGCATCGCCATGATGCAAGCGAAGGTGCCGAGGGTCATGACGAGGTAGATCGCCATGTAAAGCAGGACGCCGGACACGCCGCCGGCGGTGCCGGAGGCCAGACCAACTAGCGCATAGCCCATGTGGCCGATCGAGGAATAGGCCATCAGGCGCTTGATGTTGCGCTGACCGATAGCCGCGACCGAACCCAGAACCATCGAGGCAATCGAGATGAAGACGACGATCTGTTGCCATTCCGCGAAGATCGGCAGGAAGGCATCGATGACGACACGCACGAAGATTGCCATGGCACCGATCTTCGGTGCGGCAGCCAGGAAGGCGGTGACCGGGGTCGGCGCACCTTCGTAGACGTCAGGCGTCCACATATGGAAGGGAACGGCAGAGATCTTGAATGCGAGACCGGCCATGATGAAGACCAGACCGAAGATCAGGCCGATCTGCGGCTCGCCGACCGACAGGACTGCGGCAATTTCGTCAAAGCCGGTATTGCCGGTGAAGCCATAGACCAGCGACATGCCGTAGAGCAGCATGCCGGACGACAATGCACCGAGAACGAAATATTTCAGGCCGGCTTCCGTGGAGCGGAGGCTGTCGCGATTGATCGCAGCGACCACATAAAGCGCGAGCGACTGCAGTTCGAGCGCCAGATAGACCGAGATCAGGTCGTTGGCAGAAATCATCAGCATGATGCCGAGCGTCGCCAGAACCAGCAGGACCGGGAATTCGAACTTGTCGAGATGGTCGTTCTTGGCATGGCCGACAGCCATGATCATCGCGGTGATCGAACCGATCAGGGCCAGGATCTTCATGAAGCGGGCAAAGCCATCGGCGATATAGGCGCCGTTGAAGGCTTCGCCTTCGCCGGAAATCCAGATGACACAGACGCCGGCTGCAAGCAGCAGCGCAACGGCGAGACCCGTGACGGTACCGGTCGCCCGATCGCCCGAAAACACGCCAATCATGAGCAACGCAAGCGCGCCGACGGCGAGGATCAGTTCCGGCGTGACCAGATGCAGGCTTGCGATGAGAGTTTCAACGGTCATATCCAAAGGATCCTGTCGTCAGTTCGCAGTCAGCGCCAGGGACTGGGCTGCTTGCAAGGCTGCGGAATAGTTGTTCACCAGATGGTCAACGGAGGCGGCGGTCACATCCATGATCGGGGCCGGATAGACACCGAAGAAGATGGTCAGCGCGATCAGCGGGTAGAGAATGAGCTTCTCACGACCAGACAGATCGAGCATCGCCTTGACGCTTTCCTTCTCCAGCGCACCGAAAACGACCCGGCGATAGAGCCAGAGCGAATAACCCGCCGAGAGAATAACACCGGTAGCGGCAAACAGGGCGACCCAAGTATTGGCACGGAAGACGCCAATCAGGGTCAGGAATTCGCCAACGAAGCCCGACGTGCCAGGCAGGCCGACATTGGCCATGGTGAAGACCATGAAGGCAACCGCATATTTCGGCATGTTGTTGGCCAGGCCACCATAGGCGGTGATCTCGCGGGTGTGCAGGCGGTCATAAATGACACCGACACAGAAGAAGAGTGCGGCCGAGACGAAGCCGTGGCTGATCATCTGGAAGATCGCACCCTGGATGCCCTGAGCATTGGCGGCAAACGTGCCCATGGTCACGTAACCCATGTGGGCGACGGACGAATAGGCGATCACCTTCTTCATGTCGTCCTGCATCATCGCGACCAGCGAGGTGTAGATGATGGCGATGACCGACAGGGTGAAAACGAGCGGCGCAAAATAGTCAGATGCCAGCGGGAACATCGGCACCGAGAAGCGCAGCAGGCCGTAGCCGCCAAGCTTCAGAAGAATACCGGCCAGGATCATCGAGCCGGCCGTCGGCGCCTGAACGTGGGCATCCGGCAGCCAGGTGTGGACCGGCCACATCGGCATCTTCACCGCGAACGAGGCGAAGAAGGCGAGCCATAGCCACGTCTGCATCTGCGGCGGGAAATCGTGAGCGAGAAGCTGCGCAATGTCGGTCGTGCCGGCATCCCAGTACATCGCCATGATGGCGAGCAGCATGAGGACCGAGCCGAGCAGCGTGTAGAGGAAGAACTTGTAGGACGCGTAGACGCGGTCCTTGCCGCCCCAGACACCGATAATGATGAACATCGGAATGAGGCCGGCTTCGAAGAAGACGTAGAAGAGCACGATGTCGAGCGACACGAAGACGCCGATCATCAGCGTTTCGAGCAGCAGGAAGGCAATCATGTATTCCTTGAGGCGCTTCTGGACTGAATTCCAGCTGGCCAGGATGCAGAACGGCATCAAAAGCGTCGTCAGGACGACGAACAGCATCGAGATGCCGTCGACGCCGACATGGTAGGCTATGCCGGTGCCGAGCCAGTCATGCTTCTCGACCATCTGGAAGCCGGTGTTCGCATTGTCGAAACCGATCCAGATGAACAGCGAGACGACAAAGGTGAAGACCGTCGTCAGCAGCGAGACGTTGAGAATGTTGCGGCGACCAAGGGAGGTATCCCCGCGGGTGAGCAGCAGCAGCGCCACGCCAACCAGCGGCAGAAAGGTGACCGTCGAGAGAATGGGCCAATCGGTCATCAGAAGGAGCTCCCGAGCATCATCCAGGTAATAAGGGCCGCGACGCCGATCAGCATCGCGAAGGCATAGTGGTAGAGGTAGCCGGACTGCAGGCGGACGACCTTCTGGGTCAGGCCGGCAACAGAAGCGGCAACGCCGTTCGGGCCGTACGCGTCGATGGTAGCAACGTCACCCTTCTTCCACAGGAAGCGGCCGAGTGCCTTGGCCGAGCGCACGAACAGGAAGTCGTAGAGCTCGTCGAAGTACCACTTGTTGAGCAGGAACTGGTAGAGCATCCATTGCTGTTCGGCGAGCTTCTTCGGTGCCGATGGGTTCTTGATGTACATGTACCAGGCGATGACGAAGCCGAGCAGCATCGCGACGAACGGGCTGAGCGCAACCCAGGCCGGAACGTGATGGAACTCGTCCACCAGCTCGTTTTCCGGCAGGGTGAACAGGGCGCCCTTCCAGAAATCGGCATAGTGGTGACCGAAGAAATAGCCTTCGAACACGACACCGGCGAAGATCGCGCCGACTGCGAGAAGGATCAGCGGCAGAAGCATCACCATCGGCGATTCATGCACATGATGCATGACGTCGGCGGAGGCGCGGGGCTTGCCGAAGAAGGTCATGAACATCAGCCGCCACGAGTAGAAGCTGGTGAACAGAGCCGCAATCACCAGCATGGCGAAGGCAAAGCCCGCGATCGGCGAATGCGATGCGTATGTCGCTTCGATGATCACGTCCTTGGAGAAGAAGCCGGCAAAGCCGATTGGCGTGAACGGAATGCCGACGCCGGTAATGGCAAGCGTGCCCAGCAGCATCATGGCAAAGGTGACTTTGATATGCGGACGCAGGCCGCCCATGTAGCGCATGTCCTGCTCACCATCGACGGCATGGATAACCGAGCCGGCGCATAGGAACAACAGCGCCTTGAAGAAGGCGTGAGTGAACAGGTGGAAGATGGCAGCGCCATAGGCACCAACGCCGAGTGCAACGAACATGTAGCCGAGCTGCGAGCAGGTCGAATAGGCGATGACGCGCTTGATGTCATTCTGCACCAGACCGACGGTCGCAGCAAAGAAGGCGGTGATCGCGCCGACCAGCGTGACAACGGTCAGCGCATCCGGCGACAGTTCGAACAGTGGCGACATGCGGGCAACGAGGAAGACGCCGGCGGTCACCATGGTCGCGGCATGGATCAGCGCCGAAACCGGGGTCGGGCCTTCCATCGCGTCTGGCAGCCAGGTGTGCAGCAGGAACTGTGCCGACTTGCCCATCGCGCCCATGAACAGCAGCAGGCAGGCACCGGTCAGGGCGTGACTGCGGTCGAGCTGCATGCCGAAGAGGTTCATCACCACTTCCGGCGAACCAGCACCTTCAGCCGGCAGATAAGTCTGGGCTGCGGCAAAGATCGTTTCGAAATTGATCGAGCCGAACATGACGAAGACGCAGCCGATACCGAGGATGAAGCCGAAGTCGCCGACGCGGTTGACGATGAAGGCCTTCATGGCAGCGGCCGAAGCGGACGGCTTCTTGAACCAGAAGCCGATCAGCAGATAGGACGCCAGACCCACGCCTTCCCAGCCGAAGAACATCTGCAGCAGGTTGTCGGAGGTCACCAGCATCAACATCGCGAAGGTGAACAGCGACAGATAGGCAAAGAAACGCGGACGATGCGGATCGTGATGCATGTAGCCGATCGAATAGACATGAACCAGCGTCGAGACCGAGTTCACGACGATCAGCATGACAGCCGTCAATGTGTCGACGCGCAGCGCCCATTCGACGTCGATGCCGCCGGACTGGATCCAGCGCAGGACCGGAACCTTGATGACTTCGTGTGCCTCGTGGCTCATCGCCACGTTGAAGAAGACGATCCAGGACAGGATCGCGACAATGATCATCAATCCGGTGGTGACGTATTCCGATGCCTTGGCGCCAATCTGGCGACCGAACAGGCCGGCGATGAGCGCACCGATCAATGGAAGAAAGACGATAGCCTTGTAGATGAGCATAGCCGTATCAGCCCTTCATCACGTTGACGTCTTCGACGGCGATCGAGCCGCGATTACGATAGAAGACCACGAGGATCGCGAGGCCGATCGCGGCTTCGGCCGCTGCAACCGTCAGGATGAACAGCGCGAAGACCTGGCCGACGATGTCGCCGAGGAAGGCAGAGAAGGCCACCATGTTGAGGTTGACGGCCAGAAGGATGAGTTCGACCGACATCAGGATGATGATGACGTTCTTGCGGTTCAGGAAGATGCCGAAGACCCCGAGGGTAAAGAGAATGGCACTGACCGTCAGGTAGTGGGAAAGACCGATTTCCATGATTTACGTTCCTTGACCTCGTGCTCGGCTCAGACGCCCTGGCCCGGCTTGACCTTGACCACCTTGACGGCGGTCTCGGGCGAGCGGGCAACCTGGCGAGAAATATCCTGCCGCTTGATGTTTTCGCGGTGACGCAGGGTCAGGACGATTGCCCCGATCATCGCCACCAGCAGCACCAGGCCGGCGATCTGGAAATAGAAGATGTAATTTGTGTAGAGCACGTCACCTAGCGCCTGGGTGTTCTGGCGTTCCGACAAAGCCGGGATCGGCAATGCAATAGCATCCTTTGCCGCCGGGCTGATGACGCTGCCACCGATCACGAAGACCAGCTGGGCTGCAACGATCAGACCGATCAGCGACGCCATCGGCGCATATTTCGCGGCACCCGCACGCAGCTCGGTGAAATCGATATCGAGCATCATGACGACAAACAGGAAGAGAACCGCCACGGCGCCGACATAAACGACAAGGAGGATCATCGCCAGGAATTCAGCGCCGGTCAGCAGGAACAGACCCGCTGCATTGACGAAGGTGAGAATGAGGAACAGGACCGAATGGACCGGATTCCGAGCCGATATCACCATGAAGGCCGAAACCACGGCGACAATGGCGAAGAGATAGAAAAAGAGAGCCTGAAGACCCATGTTGGTGCCTTTTCATCTTCCCCCGGACGAGGGCCCTGCCCCGCCGCCCGATAAGACATGACCGATATCCCCACCGGCATGCCCGTTACAAACATCAATGCTCTGGCGGGGCCGCGTGCCTCGCCCGAGCGACTTGATCCCTTGGGATCAGCGATACGGAGCGTCGAGCGCCAGGTTGCGCGCGATTTCGCGTTCCCAGCGGTCGCCGTTATCCAGAAGCCGCGCCTTGTCGAAATAGAGTTCTTCGCGGGTCTCGGTGGCGAACTCGAAGTTCGGACCTTCGACGATCGCGTCAACCGGGCAGGCTTCCTGGCAGAAACCACAATAGATGCACTTCACCATGTCGATATCGTAACGCACCGTGCGGCGGGTGCCGTCGTTGCGGCGCGGGCCAGCCTCGATGGTGATGGCCTGGGCAGGACAGATCGCCTCGCACAGCTTGCAGGCAATGCAGCGTTCTTCGCCGTTGGGATAACGGCGCAGCGCATGCTCACCACGGAAGCGCGGGGAGATCGGCCCCTTTTCGAAGGGGTAGTTAATCGTCGCCTTCTGACGGAAGAAGTAACGCATCGAGAGGAAAAACGCCCCGACAAATTCCTTCAGGAAAAGTGCGTTGATAGCCTGTGTAAGAGCAGCCATCCTAATCTCCTAATCAGCCGAGTTTCCGGGTGGACATGATCATGCCCAACCCATCAGCTTCAGCACGAATGCAACGATGACGACCATGGCGAGCGAGAGCGGCAGGAATACCTTCCAGCCCAGACGCATCAGCTGGTCGTAGCGGTAACGCGGAACGAAGGCTTTCACCATGGCGAACATGAAGAAGACCATGGATGCCTTCAGCACGAACCAGATGATGCCGGGAACCCAATTCAGGAACCAGACGTCTGCCGGCGGCAGCCAGCCTCCAAGGAAGAGGATCGTGGTCAGCGAGCACATCAGCACGATGGCAGCGTATTCGCCAAGCATGAACATCATGTAGGGGGTCGAGCCGTATTCGACCATGAAGCCGGCGACCAGTTCGGATTCGGCTTCCGGAAGGTCGAAGGGCGGGCGGTTGGTTTCAGCCAATGCCGAGATGAAGAAAACCACGAACATCGGGAAAAGCGACAGCCAGTGCCAGTCGAGGAAGGATGCCGGCAAGCCCATCATCGTGCCGAGACCGGTATTTTGCGCGGTGACGATATCGGTCAGGTTCAGCGAACCGACGCACAGAAGAACGGTGACGATGACGAAGCCGATCGAAACTTCATAGGAAACCATCTGCGCGGCCGAGCGAAGCGCGCCGAGGAACGGGTACTTCGAGTTCGAAGCCCAGCCGCCCATGATGATACCATAGACTTCCAGTGACGAGATGGCGAAGACATAGAGAATGCCGACATTGATGTTGGCGATCACCCAGCCATCGGCAACCGGCACCACGGCCCAGGTAGCGAGCGCCAGCGTCACGGCAACGAGAGGTGCCAGAAGGAAGACGCCCTTGTTGGCACCGGCCGGAATGACCGGCTCCTTGAAGACGAACTTCAGAAGGTCGGCGAAGGACTGGAAGAGACCCCAGGGACCAACGACGTTCGGGCCGCGACGCAACTGGACGGCTGCCCAGATCTTGCGGTCTGCGAGAAGGATATAGGCGATGAAGACGAGAAGGCAGACCAGAAGCAGAAGCGACTGACCGATCATGATGGCCGCGGGCCACACATATGTGGAAACGAAATTATCCATGGTCCCCTGCCCTTACTCTGCCGCAGCCTTGAAATTGTTGCGGGCCAATGCCGAGCACTCGGCCATGACGGCCGAAGCGCGCGCGATCGGGTTCGTCAAATAGAAGTCTTTGATCGGCGACGCAAACACAGACTTGCCCATCTTCCCGGCTTTTTTCGCCAGCGCAGCAATATCAGCCGTAGAGCCCGGCGCGACTTCGTCGATCGCAGCGAAATGCGGGTAGGCCTCATAGAGCTTCACGCGCAGTTGCGACAGCGAATCGAACGGCAGCTTCTTGCCGAGCACATCGGAAAGCGCACGCAGGACGGCCCAGTCCTCGCGTGCCTCGCCCGGCGCGAAGCCAGCGCGATTGCCGATCTGGACACGGCCTTCGGTATTCACCCAGGTTCCAGACTTTTCGGTATAGGTCGCGCCCGGCAGGATGATGTCTGCATGATGCGCGCCATTGTCGCCGTGGCTGCCGATATAGACGACGCATTTGGCGGTCTTGGCCGAGAAGTCGAGTTCGTCGGCGCCGAGCAGGAAGACAACATCGAGCGAGGACAGCATGGCGCCTGCGGCAACACCGCCCTCACCGGGCACGAAGCCGAGATCGAGGCCGCCGACACGGGCCGCTGCCGTGTGCAGGACGGAAAAACCGTTCCACTCTTCGGTCAGTGCACCAACGGCATTTGCCAGTTTTGCGGCATTGGCAAGAACGGCGGCCCCTTCGGCACCGATCAATGCGCCCTGGCCGATGATGATCAGCGGGTTCTTGGCCGCGGTCAGCTTTTCGACAAAGCTGTTCTTGCCGGAAACCAGATCGGACAGCGTCTCTGTGCCTGCACCCAGATATTCATACGGATAGCGCAGATCGCCGGCTTCGCCGATCACGGCGATTGGCAGGCCACCACGGCGCCAGCGCTTGCGGATGCGCGCATTGAGAACGGAGGCTTCGTAGCGCGGATTGGCGCCAACGATGAGGATCGCGTCTGCAGCCTCGATGCCTTCGATGCCGGAATTGAAGATATAGCTGGAGCGGCCGCGCGACGGATCGAGTGCCGTCCCATCCTGGCGACAGTCGGTATTGGCCGAACCGAGCGAGGCAAGCAGCGACTTCAGTGCAAACATTTCTTCAACGGAAGCCAGGTCGCCGGCAACAGCACCGATCTTGTCGGCAGTCGTTGCAGCTACAGCCGACTTGACCGCAGCAAAGGCTTCCGCCCAGCTTGCCGGCTGAAGACGGCCGTCCTTCTTCACATAAGGACGGTCGAGACGCTGGGTCTTAAGGCCGTCCCAGATGAAGCGGCTCTTGTCGGAGATCCACTCTTCGTTGACCTGCTCGTTGACGCGCGGCATCACGCGCATGACTTCACGGCCACGGGTATCGACGCGAATAGCCGAACCGAGTGCATCCATCACGTCGATGGATTCAGTCTTGCCAAGTTCCCACGGACGGGCGGTGAAGGCGAAGGGCTTCGAGGTCAGCGCGCCGACCGGGCAGAGGTCAACGACGTTGCCCTGCAGCTCCGACGTCATCGCCTGCTCGAGATAGGTGGTGATTTCAGCGTCTTCGCCTCGGCCGATCAGGCCGAGCTCGGCAATGCCGGCGACTTCGGTGGTGAAGCGGACGCAACGGGTGCAGTGAATGCAGCGGTTCATCACCGTCTTGACCAGCGGGCCGATATACTTGTCTTCGACGGCGCGCTTGTTTTCGGTGTAGCGCGAGCTATCGATACCAAAGGCCATGGCCTGGTCCTGCAGGTCGCATTCGCCACCCTGGTCGCAGATCGGGCAATCCAGCGGATGGTTGATCAGCAGGAATTCCATCACGCCTTCGCGGGCCTTCTTGACCATCGGCGTGTTGGTGAAGACTTCCGCCAGTTCGCCGTTCGGGCCACCGCGGATGTCGCGTACGCCCATGGCGCAGGAGGCTGCCGGCTTCGGCGGTCCACCCTTCACCTCGACAAGGCACATCCGGCAATTGCCGGCGACCGACAGCCGTTCATGGAAACAAAAGCGCGGGACTTCAGCGCCGGCTTCCTCACACGCCTGCAACAGCGTGAAATGATCCGGAACCTCGATCTCTTTGCCGTCGATCTTCAGCTTTGCCATATTCGCCTTCCTGCCTCACGCGCACCGCGCACTTTGCCGGAGTTTTCGCTCCGACTGGCTCGGCGCCGATCCGCAGATGCAGCGCCCTCGCCCGTTCATTTCCTGCAGCCAGACACAGCGCCGCTGCGCGGTCCGACCGTAAACTTACTTGCCTGAGCGGACCTTGCCGCCCGTCAGACGGCGGGCCTGCCCCGCCCAGTCGTCCCGTAGCACGCGGCCATCGAGACCAATATCCTTGTCCAAGGTCACAAGCGCCTCGTCACCGAGTTCCGCGATCTGCGCAAAACGGCTGATGCCTCTGCCGTTCAGCACCTGCTCGAGCTTCGGACCAATACCCTCGATCTTTTTCAGATCGTCGGCCTTGCCCGAGGCCTTTGCGCGAGGCTTTGCAACCGGTGCTTGAGCCGGCTTTTCGCCAGCCGAAACCTTGGCGACCGGCGTCTTCACCGCAACGGACCTGGATGGCGCCGGCTTGGCCACAACGCGCTTCGCAGCCTTGACCGGAGCCGCGTCCGCCTTTGCCTTGGCGTTGACCTCCGCCTGAGCCGACGCAGCCTTGGTCACCTCTGTCGAGGCGTCTCGCCCCGAGACTTCCGACAGCTTGCGGTCGTCCTCGATCTTGCGCGCAAGCTTGCCGGACGCATCCATCACCCCTTGAAGGGAGCCGAGGAAAAGACTGGTCATATGCGTTGCAAGTCCGAAACCGATCGCAGTGGCTGCCGCCATGGCGGCTGCCGGATTGCTCATCAGCGGGTTCAGCGCTTCTGCCAGACGAGCGGCATCGACCGGATCAACCGGTTTGCCTTCTCCCGTCTTGTCAGAACCGCTGACCATAGCCCAAGACCCTTCGTTTGCCTTACTCGGCCGCTTCCATGACGACGCCATGTGCGATCGCGTTGCGGGTATACTGATCGATACGGGCTTCGATCTCGGGACGGAAGTTCCGGATCAGGCCCTGGATCGGCCAGGCAGCCGCATCGCCGAGCGCACAGATGGTGTGGCCCTCGATCTGCTTGGTCACCTGGAACAGCATGTCGATTTCGCGCTTCTGGGCATTGCCCTTCACCATGCGCTCCATGACGCGCATCATCCAGCCGGTGCCTTCACGGCACGGCGTGCACTGGCCGCAGCTCTCGTGCTTGAAGAAAGCCGAGATGCGCCAGATGGCCTTGATGATGTCGGTGGACTTGTCCATGACGATCATGCCGCCGGTGCCGAAGGAGGACTTCACCTCGCGCAGACCGTCGAAGTCCAGAACAACATCCATCATGTCCTCAGCCTTGACGACCGGGCAGGATGCGCCGCCCGGGATGACCGCGAGCAGATTGTCCCAGCCGCCACGGATGCCGCCGGCATGCTTCTCGATCATTTCGCGGAAGGTGATGCCCATGCTTTCCTCAACCGTGCAAGGACGGTTGACGTGGCCGGAGATCATGAACAGTTTGGTGCCGACATTGTTCGGACGGCCGAAGGACGAGAACCAGCCGGCGCCACGGCGCAGGATTGTCGGGGTGACCGCGATCGACTCGACGTTGTTGACCGTGGTCGGGCAGCCATAGAGACCCATGTTCGCCGGGAACGGGGGCTTCAGGCGCGGCTGGCCCTTCTTGCCTTCGAGGCTTTCGAGAAGGGCTGTTTCCTCGCCGCAGATATAGGCGCCGGCGCCGTGATGGACATAGATGTCGATGTCGTAGCCGAGCTTGTTGTTCTTGCCGAGGAGGCCTGCGTCGTAGCACTCGTCGATCGCGGCCTGCAGAGCCTCACGCTCGCGCATGAACTCGCCACGCACATAGATGTAGGCGGCGTTGGCGCCCATGGCGAAGGACGCAATCACGCAGCCTTCGATCAGCGTATGCGGATCGTGACGCAGGATGTCGCGGTCCTTGCAAGTGCCGGGCTCGGATTCGTCGGCATTGACGACGAGGTAATGCGGGCGGCCGTCGGATTCCTTCGGCATGAAGGACCACTTGAGACCCGTCGGGAAGCCCGCGCCGCCACGGCCGCGCAGACCCGAATTCTTGACCTCGTTGATGATCCAGTCACGACCCTTTTCGAGGATCTGCTTGGTGCCATCCCAGTGGCCACGCGCCATGGCACCCTTCAGGGACTTGTCCTTGAGGCCATAGATATTGGTAAAGATGCGATCCTGATCCTTCAACATATCTCTTTACCTCTCAGCGCGGCTTCTTGCCGAAGACTTTGATGTATTCGGCTTCGCCACCTTTGGCGAGGGCCTTGGCCTGCTTGACCCAGTCGTCACGCTCGATGCGACCGGAGAACTTCAGGTAGGTATCGACCCATTCGCGCTCGGCCTTCTTCCACTTGGAAATCTGCTCGAACTTGTAGATGCCAAGACCATTCAGAGTGGCCTCGATCTTCGGGCCAACGCCGGAGATCATCTTGAGATCATCAACGGCGTCCGGCTTCTCGATACCGGCCGGACGGTTCTTGTCCTCCAGCGAAGGCTTTTCGGACCGCGCCGTATCGGCGTTGTCGCCCTTGACCTTGATGTTTTCAGCGGCGGCCTTTTTGTCGGTCGCCGGTGTCTTGAGCTTCTGGTCGGTCTCCGGCGCATCGGTGACCGGCTTTGCGGCATTCGAAGGCGTTACCGGGGCAGCAGCAGCCGGGGCCGGCGCAGCAGCGGCGGGCGTATCCTGGAAGCGGATCGGTTCGATCGGCTCGATCAGCGCGGTCGGACCACCTGCGGCGGCGGAGAAAATACGGTCGATCTGCGGGCCCGGCTTGATGTCGGAACCCTTGCCTGCCTCAAAACGGTCGATGATGTGCTCGAGCTGGGTCGGCGTCAGGTCTTCGTAGCTATCCTTGAAGATCATGATCATCGGTGCGTTGACGCAGGCGCCCTGACACTCGACTTCTTCCCACGACAGCGTTCCCGATTCATTCACTTCGAGAGGATCGTGATGGATCTTCGACTTGCAGACCTTGATCAGGTCCTCGGCGCCGCGCAGCATGCACGGCGTGGTGCCACAGACCTGTATATGGGCGCGGGTGCCGATCGGGCGCAGCTGGAACTGGGTGTAGAAGGTCGCGACCTCCAGCACCCGGATATACGGCATGTCGAGCTTCTGGGCGACGAATTCGATCGCCGCCTTCGTCACCCAGCCATCCTGCTCCTGCGCCCGCATCAACAGCGGGATCACCGCCGATTGCTGGCGGCCTTCCGGATATTTGCGGATGGTGGCTTCAGCCCAAACGGCATTTTCCGCATTGAAGGAAAAGCCTGCCGGCTGAAATTGCTCTTCGGCTAGTCGACGAACGGACATACTTCCTCACGCCTTGTATCAGTTTATGGAACCACACCGCGTATTCGCCACATTGGCAAATTCGCAGGCATAGGCCGACTTATCTTTCTGCAGAAATACGAACAGCTTCGAGCCGGTCCAGGACGAGCTCTTGATCTCATATCCCTGCTTGATGAGATTGGCCATCGATAGCGATGACCTGCTCGCCGTCACGTCGCTTTCCTGCGCCACCGCAACGGTGGCACAGACAAAAGCAGCGATCGCGACGAGGATTTTCAGCATCAGCGGTCAACTTCCCCGAACACGATGTCCAGCGAACCCAGAATGGCGGACACGTCCGCCAGCTGGTGGCCGCGGCAAATGAAATCCATCGCCTGTAGATGGGCATAGCCCGGGGCGCGGATCTTGCAGCGGTAGGGCTTGTTGGTGCCATCGGAGACGAGATAGACGCCAAATTCGCCCTTGGGCGCTTCAACGGCAGCATAAACCTCACCCTCAGGCACATGGTAGCCTTCGGTATAGAGCTTGAAGTGATGGATCAGCGCTTCCATCGACCTCTTCATCTCGCCACGCTTCGGCGGAACGACCTTACCATCCAGCGCCGAGATCGGCCCGGTCCTGGCGTCGCCAAGCAGACGATTGACGCATTGCTTCATGATCTTCACCGACTCACGCATCTCGAACATGCGGATGAGATATCGATCGTAGCAGTCGCCATTCTTGCCGACCATCAGGTCGAAGTCGAGATCGGCGTAACATTCGTAGGGTTGCGACTTGCGCAGGTCCCAGGCCGCGCCGGAACCGCGGACCATGACGCCCGAGAAGCCCCAGGCCCAGCAATCATCCAGCGTAACGACACCGATATCGACGTTACGCTGCTTGAAGATACGGTTGCCGGTCAAAAGGTCGTCGATATCATCGACAGTCTTCAGGAAGGGATCGCACCACTTGCCGATATCCTCGACCAGTTCATGCGGCAGGTCCTGGTGCACGCCGCCCGGACGGATGTAGGCCGAATGCATACGGGCGCCACAGGCGCGCTCGTAGAACACCATCAGCTTTTCGCGCTCCTCGAAGCCCCAGAGCGGCGGCGTCAGCGCACCAACGTCCATCGCCTGCGTGGTGACGTTCAGGAGATGCGACAGGATACGGCCGATTTCCGAATAGAGAACGCGGATCAGCTGACCACGGATCGGGATCTGCAGACCGAGCAACTTCTCGACCGCCATCGAATAGGCGTGCTCCTGGTTCATCGGCGCGACATAGTCGAGACGATCGAAATAAGGCAGCGCCTGGAGATAGGTCTTGGTCTCGATCAGTTTTTCGGTGCCGCGGTGCAGCAGGCCGATATGCGGATCGACGCGCTCGACGATTTCACCGTCGAGCTCGAGCACGAGACGCAAGACCCCGTGCGCCGCCGGATGCTGCGGACCGAAGTTGATGTTGAAGTTGCGGACGTTGTGTTCTGTCATAGCCCCAAACCTTCCGCTTACTTGGCTGCCTTCTCATCGCCGGGCAGCACGTAATCCGTGCCCTCCCAGGGCGAGAGAAAGTCGAAATTCCGGAATTCCTGCTTGAGCTCGACCGGCTCATAGACGACGCGCTTGGCGTTGTCGTCGTAGCGAACCTCGACGAAGCCCGTTGTCGGGAAGTCCTTGCGCAGCGGGTGCCCCTCGAAACCGTAGTCGGTGAGGATGCGGCGCAGGTCCGGATGGTCGGTAAACAGGATACCGTACATGTCCCAGGTCTCGCGCTCGAACCAGTCAGCGCCGGGAAACACGGGACAGGCCGAAGGAACCGGCTTGAATTCACCGGTGGCAACCTTGATGCGGATGCGCAGGTTCTGGCGCGGCGACAGCAGGTGATAGACCACGTCGAAACGGTCTTCGCGCTTCGGATAGTCAACGCCGCAGATATCGATCAGATTGACGAAACCGCACTGGACGTCATCCCGCAGGAAGGTCAGCAGCGGAATGATATCCTCCGCCTTGGCGGTCAATGTCAGTTCACCATAGGTGATTTCGCTCGTCGCGATCAGCGCGCCGCGCATTTCCTTGAGATAGGATGCCAGCTCGTTCAAGGCTTCAGTCATTGTCTCGTCCCTTCGCCTTACCGCTCGATCGTTCCGGTGCGCCGGATCTTCTTCTGCAGCAGCAGCACCCCGTAAAGAAGCGCTTCTGCCGTGGGGGGACAGCCCGGCACATAGATATCGACCGGCACGACACGGTCGCAGCCGCGAACGACGGAATAGGAATAGTGATAATAGCCGCCGCCATTGGCACACGAGCCCATGGAGATGACGTAACGCGGCTCCGGCATCTGGTCATAGACCTTGCGGAGCGCAGGCGCCATCTTGTTGGTCAGCGTGCCGGCGACGATCATCACGTCGGACTGTCGCGGCGAGGCGCGCGGTGCGAAACCGAAGCGCTCGACGTCGTAACGCGGCATCGACAGCTGCATCATCTCCACGGCGCAGCAGGCGAGACCGAAGGTCATCCACATCAGCGACCCGGTGCGGGCCCAGTTGATCAGCTCGTCGGTCGAAGTGACCAGAAAACCCTTGTCGGCGAGCTCGTTGTTGATCTCGCCGAAGAAGGCATCATCGCTGCCGATAGGCTTGCCGGTGTTGGGGTCAATAATGCCCTTGGGCTGCTGGGCGACCAGCGTGTTGGACTGGATCACTCCCATTCGAGCGCCCCCTTCTTCCATTCATAGATAAAGCCGATGGTGAGAACAAAGAGGAAGGCCATCATCGACCACAGGCCGAACCAACCGATCTCGCTGAACGAAACAGCCCAGGGAAACAGGAAGGCCACTTCGAGATCGAAGATGATGAAGAGGATCGACACCAGATAGAAGCGGATGTCGAACTTCATGCGCGCATCGTCGAAGGCGTTGAAGCCACATTCATAGGCCGAGAGCTTCTCCGAATCAGGCGCCTTGTAGGCAACGGCAAAAGGCGCAATCAAGAGCGCCAGGCCGATGACGAGGGCTATACCGATGAAGATGGCGATCGGAAGGTAGGAACTGAGAAGTTCAGTCATCATATCACCCTGCTTGTCTCTAATGCCGGGAAGCATCTGGGGCGGAGCCGACAAGCCGAAAGAGAGTTGTAACGAGCCGTGGTTAGCGCAGCCTGTCGGTCAGCGCAAGTCCAACCAAAGCCTTTTCACCCGATACCCGACCACACCTTACCAGCGGGTAAAATGGGTGTCGCGCGAAATCCGCTTTAGATATGTTTGAAAACAAATTTAATTCTGGAAAGAGGAGGAGTGGCGCGAGTGACGGGGCTCGAACCCGCGACCTCCGGCGTGACAGGCCGGCACTCTAACCAACTGAGCTACACCCGCGCATTTTGGATACCAATGATATCCGATCTCCTCGGCAATCAAGTGACTGCCCTGCTTTTGCTTTTTCTGGGAATGGCGCGAGTGACGGGGCTCGAACCCGCGACCTCCGGCGTGACAGGCCGGCACTCTAACCAACTGAGCTACACCCGCGTATTTCCAGATGAGGAGTAAAGCGCTCCTCGCCGAGCGGGCTAACCCGTTCGATGAGCGGCTAACTAAGGCGTTCGTCTGGGAGTGTCAAGCAGCTTTCAAGACAAAACTGCGACCAAGTCATTTTTATCCAATGCCCCCTTCCCCACCCTCTCGAAGCGTCAAGCCTCGCGACAACGGGACGCAGGACGAAGGTCCCGAATTTCCGGGCTTTTTCACAATGCCCTCATCAATTGCGATCAAAAAAAACAAAAAAACTTCACAAACACCCTTGCGGATTTTCCCCGATCCGCATAGATCACGGCCACCGACGCGGCGGACATGATCCGGTCAGCGGGCGGGCGATTAGCTCAGTTGGTAGAGCGCCTCGTTTACACCGAGGATGTCGGCGGTTCGAGTCCGTCATCGCCCACCATTTCTTCTTCTCTGCATTTTTGAACAGTCAAACAGCGGCTACGCGTGCTCTCTGCGCAGGCGCATACGCATGTGTCCTCCTTCATGCTGTTCAATTTCAAACGCTCCAGCCTTTAGCACCAATTGGCTCAGCTTGGTGTGGCCGTAAGTTCTCGGATCGAATTCGGCCTTCATGTTCGAAAGCTGCTTGCCGAGTGCAGAAAGCGGCACCCACCCGTCCTCGCTGTGGATTTTTGCCAGCACTCGCTTGATGATCGGCGTTGCTGCGCTCGGCGGTTTGTGCGGCGACGTGGGCTTGGAGCCGACGTCCACGGCAGGCTGAACTAGAAGATTTTCGGTATTGATGAATCGCCGACATGCTTGCCTGAAACTTTCCGGCGTCTTCAGCCTACCGAAACCGAACACGTCCAAGCCCTGCTCGCGGATTCTCGACGCGAGTCGGGTGAAGTCACTGTCCGACGAAACGATGCAAAAGCCATCGAAGCGGCCACTGAGAAGCAGGTCCATGGCATCAATGACCAATGTGATGTCCGACGCATTCTTTCCGGCCGTGTGGGCGAACTGCTGCTGTGGAACAATAGCGTGGCGCGTAAGCGCTTCGGACCAGCCTTTCGAACATGGGCTGGTGAAGTCACCATAGATTCGGCGGACGCTCGCCTCGCCGATTCGCGCTATCTCTTCAAACAGTCGGTCGACGATCTTGGAAGACGTATTGTCGGCGTCGATCAGGACAGCCAGGCGCGGCAGACGATTATTGACGGCCAACACTATACGCTCCCTTTGCCTCTGAGCCTCGGCTCAGACTATCAGCCAATCAGCCTATGGTGCATTTAGTGGCGCCTCATGCAAAGCAGAGTTGTTTTTCTCGGTAAACAACTGGTCATCAAACGCGCAATCAGAAAAAAACCCACCGGAGCGATCCGGCGGGCTTTCAACCTGTATATGCCTCAAACCTCACGCAAACGGCTCAGCCGGCCCCTTGGACGGTTCAGTGAACCAGTGGGCACCGGTTGCGCCCATGTAGATGTGATCCTCCAGCCGAATGCCGTAGCGTTCCGGGAAGACGATCATCGGCTCGTTGGAGAAACACATGCCGGGCGCGAGCTGGGTCTGGTTGCCGCGGACGATATACGGTTCCTCATGGATCTCGAGGCCGAGGCCGTGGCCGGCGCGATGCGGCAGGCCGGGAAGCGCATAGTCCGGCCCGAGGCCATGGCTGGCGATCAGGGCGCGGGCAGCATCGTCCAGGCTGCCGCAGGCGGCACCGAGCTTTGCCGCGTCGAACACGGCCTGCTGCGCCGCGCGCTCGATCGCCCAGTTACGGGCAAAATCGGCATCGGGCGTGTCGAGCACATAGGTGCGGGTCAGGTCGGAGTGGTAGCCGTCCAGCCGGCAGCCGGTGTCGACGAGGATGACATCGCCGGACTGGTAGGTCTGCTCGCCGTCGGCGCCATGCGGGAGCGAGGTCGCCACCCCGAATGAGACGATGCAGAAGCTGGAGCCAGAGGCAGCGCCCAATTCGCGGTGCTGCTCATCGATATAGCGAACGACTTCCGAGGCTAGAATGCCCGGGCGAATGAAATCGTGGGCACGGCGATGCACCTCCAGCGTCAGGTTCATCGCGTACTGGATGATAGCGATCTCAGCATCGGACTTGCACAGACGGATATCGCGAATCAATCGACCGCCATCGATCAGCCGGTCTGGGCCAAGGGTCGCGGCCAGCGCGTGGTAGACAAAGAGCGGCAGGGCATCATCGAGGGCGAGCCGTGCGCCCTGCCCGAGCAACCGTGCCACGCATTCAGCGCTGCTTTCGTCTTCCTGCCAGAGAGCGATGTCTCCATCGAGCTTGGCCAGAGTCTCGACCTTGCTCTGCTCGAAGCCCGGCACGATGTAGGTCAGGCCGGTCTCCGTCACCAATGCGCCGACAAGGCGTTCGCTTGCGTGCCAGACCATGCCGGTGAAATAGCGCAGGCTCTCGGTCGAGCCGAGCAGAAGGGCGTCGATGCCAGCTGCCTGCATGGCGGTGCGCAAACGCGCGAGCCGCTGCTGCCGCTCGGCATTGGAGATCGGGGCGGGACGAAAGGAAGACGACATGACAATTCCTTGAGAGAGTATCAGAGACGCGGCATCGACAGGGCACTGCCATAGGCACGCGAGACATATTCCTGGATCTGGTGGACGATCTGCGCCGCATGCGCGCTCGCCAATCCATCGGCGCGCTCGACATCGCCGTCGACGATCGCCCTGATCATGTCTTCGTGCTCGTCGACATACTGACGTGGCAGGCGATCGTCGAAGGTCGAATAGTAGAGACGCAGGATACGCCGTCCCTCGTCGAGCAGGCGGGCGAAGAAGTTCGCGTAGTAGGGATTGCCGGCACGCTCGGCGATGGCGACATGGAACTCGCGATTGGCCTCGATCATGGCAAAGGCATCCTGTGCGGCAACGGCTGCGGTGAATTCGCGCTGGCGCTGGAGAATCATCTGCATGCCGCTGTTGCCGCTCCTTTTGGCCGCACCGCGGGTCGTCACCCGGTACATCAGCGTCAGAGCCTCGAAATAGGTCGGAAGCGTGGAAAAATCGATGACCGCGACAATGGTGCTGCGATTGGGCAGCGTCGTGACAAGTCCTTCGGAGGCCAACCGCAGCAGGGCTTCGCGCACCGGCGTCCTCGACATGCCGAAATGTTCGGCCAGCGTCACCTCGTCCAGCGGACTTCCCGGTGCCCGGGCCATCGACAGAATATCCTGGCGCAATGTGCTGTAAACGATCTGACTGCCGGAGCCGCGGGCCCGGGCACCTTCGACCACATTGCCATCCTTCGTCTCGTCCATCGCCGCCATCCGCTTTCACCCATCTTGCCGGGGGCCAGAGGTCCGCCGGATAAGAATGAAGCTCATCCGGCATCCCGCGAGAAAGTCAAGGTCGGGCCTATCGGAAGCAGACCGGCAGACGTCAGGACGATGGAATATCGAGGGCGTCGCGCAGCCGCCTGTGCGCGCTCTCATCCAGCGAGAATCGCCACATGATGGCAATGGCGGCAAGCTTCGGCAGGATCGGCAGCCAGGCATAAAGGCCGCCGAGGACAGTCAGCGACGTTTCCGTCTGGACCACGTCCTGCTCGCCGACAAACCCCGCAAGATCGAGAAGCGGGAAAACCACACCGGCCGACAGGGCAACCGCCAGCTTGGTGATAAAGCTCCAGGCGGCGAAATAGAGGCCGGACCGCTGTTCGCCGGACACCACCGTGTCATTGTCGATCACATCGGCCTGAATGGCGGGCGGCAAGGTCAGGTCGAAGCCAAGCAACAGACCTGTCGTGACGCAGACCACGGCGAAGAGCGTCACATCTCCTTCGCGCAGGAAACCCGCGCCGGAGAAGATCAGGCAGGCGGCTAGCATGGCGAGACACCAGGCGCGATGCTTGCCGATCCAGCTCGCGCACCAGACGGCAAGCGGAATCCCGGCAATCGCGCTGAGGAAATAGGCAAATAGCAAAGGGCCCTGCAATGCCGGCACGCCAAGCCGCTCACCGACGAAGTAGATGAACAGCGACGCGGGTACGGCATTGGCAAAGCTGTTGAGCAGGAAGGCTGCCGCCAACCTCAAAAACGGACGATTGCCGCTCAGATGTGCAAGGCTTTCGCGTAGCGACAGGCGACGACGCGAGACATCCTGAGGCTCGGGGACCGCAATCACCGTCACCAGGCCGGCCAGCGGCAGGACGATGGCTATGAAGACGGCGATCCAGGCGAGGCCATGGAAGCCGGCAGAGGTTCCCAGACCACCAACGAAAGGCAGCGAAATGGCCAGCAGCGAGCCGATCAGGGTCGCCCCCTCGCGGAATGCCGACAGTCGGACACGCGCCTGATATCCCGTCGCCAGTTCGGCGCCCCAGGCTGTGTACGGCAGAAGCGTCCAGGTGGCGCCGACCGAAAGCGCGGTTCCCCAGAGCCCGAGATAGGCAAGACCCGCATTCTGCGGCGGCCAGAACAGCATGAATGCGGCAAGCGAGGTGAGCGGCAGTGATAGCGCGAAAAAGACGCGACGGCGACCACGGCGATGGGCGAAGCGGTCGGACAGCCAGCCGAAAAACGGATCGGTCACCGCGTCGATCAGGCGGATCGCCAGCAGCGTGGCGCCAATGGCGGCAAGCGGGATACCGAAATTGCCTGCGTAGAACGTCGGAACGACGATATAGAACGGCAGCGCGATGGCGGCGAGCGGCAGGGCCGGCAGGGCATACAGCGCAAATAGGCGGTTGAAGGTCATTGTCTCAGGTGCGGGCGGGCGCATGGTGGTCCTTGTCGGCGCAGTCGCCTGACTGCTGCGTCCAAGGCAATACGCATTCAGCGGTGCGGCGGTTTTCCCACGGGGGCCTCTACGCGTGCATATTCGGCCGCTTGGGCGCGACGCACGGCTTCAGATCACCGATACAAGCTTGAAAACCGGCTTGAGCTGTCGGCGACACGGAAAAAGCAAAAGTCTGGCGGCCTGCCGCAGGCAAAAGAGCGCAAGGCTTGCGGCCAATCCAGCCAACGCGGCGACGAGCAGATAGAGGTCCCAGCCGATCGTCATCAGGCTGCGACCGAGAAATTTCATCACCGCCGTGCTGCGGTCGCCAAAATGAAGGCCGATACGCTGGAGCCGCCGCAGGTCTGACGGGCCTTCGGCCAGCGACAACGCCTGGACTGCGGCACGCGGGCCACCAGCCGTGCCGATTTCACCCAGCACCCGCGCATCATCGACCAGAGCACCTGCCGCCTTGCGGTCAACAACGCGAGCCGCGATCGCACGGGCGCGCGACAGTCCCAACGCTCCCTCATCCACAGCCGAAGCAATTTCCCGACGCAGGCGTTTCGTATCAATGACCTGACCGGCGGTTTTCGCGAGATAGGCCGCGAAGGGGCGGCTCATTTTGCCGGCACGACGGACATTCTTGACGACCGCAAATCCCGCGTCGGCAAGACCGGCCGCCCCCGCCGTTCCGTAGGTTGCAGCCGTGAGGCCAAGACCGATAACGGACAGCGTGAGCAGGACAGGATCATAATCACCGCCGGCGGCCAGCCTGATGCCCTGCACCGAAAAATCGCGAAGATCGCCGAAACCGACAAGATCGCTGGAAACCGAGCCGGCAATCTCCGCGCCGTTGTCGATCGAACCGAAAACAAAACCGTTTGCCACGCCACTGCCGGTGACAAATGCCCGGCGCAAAAGCGTTCCCTCAGCCCGTTCGCCAAGGTCCATGGGCAGATGATGACCTTCGTGGATGGCCAATTGGTAGAGGCTACCGGCATAGGCATAGTCGTCCGCAGCAATGGCAGTCTCGATCTCGTCGCGAACCTGATCCGTTGACGCTAAGGCCAGCCGATACTGCGCAAGGGAGACCGGATCGACAAGGCCGAGCGCGACGCCGCTGCGATATAAGGGCAAGGCCACTTCCCATACGGCAAGTCCGGCAACACACAGAGATACCAGCCGTAACAAGCGCAGAAATCGATAAACGAGCGTCATCATCCCGATCCGGCCGGACCATCCGGCCAGGGCAACGTCTAAGGGCGGTTCACGGTGTTTTTGCGACATGACGGATGATTGGCCGTTGACCCCCGTTCGCCCCTGCTCCACTTGATAGCCGCGACATTCAATCGAGGGAGAGAAACACGATGAGACAACATGCTTTCGGCCGGACGGAGTTCAAGGTCAGCGATATCGGCTTCGGCGCCTGGCAGATCGGTGGTTCCTGGGGCGAAGTCTCCGAGGCGGATGGCCGTGAGGCGCTCAATGCCGCACTTGATGCCGGCATGACCTTTGTCGACACGGCCGACGTCTATGGTGACGGCCGGTCCGAGCGGATCATCGCCGATGTCCTGAAGGCACGCGGAGGCCAGCGGCCGATGGTCGCGTCCAAGGCCGGCCGCCGGCTCAATCCGCATGTCGCCAAGGGCTATACCAAGGCCAATATCGAGGCTTTCATCGATCGCTCGCTGAAGAACCTAGAGGTGGACAGCCTCGACCTCGTGCAGTTGCACTGCCCGCCGACCGAGGTCTACTACCGTCCGGAAATGTTCGAAGGACTGGAAGAGATCCGCAAGGCCGGCAAGATCAAGCATTACGGCGTCAGCGTCGAAAAGGTCGAGGAAGCGTTGAAGGCGATCGAATATCCGGGCGTCGCCAGCGTGCAGATCATTTTCAACATGTTCCGCCAGCGCCCGGCCGGCCTGTTCTTCCAGGAAGCGAAGCGCCGCAATGTCGCGGTGATCGCGCGCGTGCCGCTGGCAAGCGGCCTGCTGTCAGGCAAGATCACGGCGCAGACCCAGTTCGCGGCTGAAGACCATCGCAACTTCAACCGGAACGGCGAGGCATTCGATGTCGGCGAGACCTTTGCCGGCGTGCCGTTCGAAACGGGGCTTGCCGCCGTTGAAGAGATCCGCAAGCTGGTGCCGGCCGGCGGAAGCATGGCGGCCTTCGCACTCCGCTGGATACTGATGCATGAGGCGGTCACGGTCGTCATCCCCGGCGCCCGCAATGGCGAGCAGGCCAAGGCCAATGCGGCTGCATCGGATCTTGGTGCCCTGTCCACAGACGTCATGGCCGCAGCGAAGGACACCTATGACCGGCTGATCGCGCCGCATGTGCACCAGCGCTGGTAGTCATCTCTTGTCGAGATGAAACAAAGAGAGGCCGGGTGAGCGATCACCCGGCCTCGTCTGTTTCAGAAAACCAAGATCCGACGCGGGATCAGTTGGTGCCCTTGAGGTTGACCTGCCAGAACAGGGTTTCGCCGGAGCTGTCGTCCACGCCGTCATTGTCCGTTACGGCAAAGGCATTGCCGGCAGCATCGAAGGTGAAACCTTCCAGCTTGTCGACGACATAGCCGTTGGTGGCGGCCTTCAGATCCGGCAGAAAGTCATGCGCTTCCTGCTTGGCAACGACCGGGAGCTTTTCGCCGAGCTTGGCAGGCTTCAGGTCGGCAATCGCGACCATATAAAGCTTCTTCAGCTTGGCATTGTCACCGACCTGGTTGTCACGTTCAACGATGTAGAGATTGCCGTCATGCGCGGTGATCTCAGACAGGCCGACCCAGCCGGCTTCGGTCTTGTCGAGCGGATAGCTGACTGCGCCCCATTCCTTGGACTTTATGTTGTAGGATACCAGCTTGACGGTGCCCTTCTCGCCGTCCTTCCATTCGCGCTGCACGGCCATCCAGAGCGTCTGGTCGTCGCCTTCGCCAACGGAGGTGATGCCTTCGAGGCCGAAGCGTGTCTGACCGGCGAGGAGCTCGACCGGGAAGCCGATTTCCGACTTGATCTCGCCCTTGGCGTCGACATTGTAGATGCCATGGCCGACCAGCTTGGCCGGATCGCCTTCGGAGGCGAGCCAGAAACCGCCCTTGCCGTCCAGCGTGATGCCTTCGATGTCAAGCTTCTGCGCTGCAGCGCCGCCACGGGTGACTGGGAGCGCTGCGGTGATGACAGCAGGCTTCTGCGTCGCATCGATGGTGAAGATGGTCGGCTGCATGCTGAAGAAGCTGTCGTTAACGGCGTAAAGCTGGCCCGCCTTTTCGGCATCGCCAACCAGGCCGGAAAGAGCACCCCAGCCAATCGGCGCGCCGTCGACGATGTCGGAACGGATCATCGGATAGGCCGGCGTGCCTTCCGCCAGTTCATAAAGCATTACATGCGAGCGCGGACCGCCGTCTTCACCGAGGTCCACTTCGTTGGCGGTGGCAAGCAGGTTGCGACCCGGGATGGCGACAGCCCCTTCCGGCGAGACGCCAGACGGCAGCAGCTGCACCAGCTCCGGTTCGGCGCCGGTGTCCTTGTAGACGCCGACGATGGACGCGCGCTCGGAGAGCACGAAGAAATACTTCTGATCGCCGAAGGTCGCAGCTTCCAGGCCTTCGAGTTCAACACCCTTGGACTTTGCCCGCTTGTCGGGGAAGTGGCCGATCTGGGCGATGGCGAGTTCCAGCGACGGACCTGATTCGTAGGCAACCTTGCCGGTCTTGTCGAAGATGGTGAAACTGCGCGAGCCGCCTTCATAGTCGCCTTCGTTGGCGACGACGAAACGGTTGTCGTCGAGCCATTTCAGGGCGTCGGGTTCGCGAATGACGCCTTCCTTCTTAGCCGTAAACTTCAGGGCGCCATCCGACTTGGTGTCGATGCCCTCGAGGTCGACAGTGCCGGCGGTGAAATGGGTCTTCACTTCACCGTTCTTGCCGTCGACGATGACGATCTCGTTGTTTTCCTGCAGCGTGACGGCGATTTCGCCGAGACCGTTGATCGAGACGAATTCCGGCTCCGGATCGTCGCCGGCCACACCGGCGAGGCCGGTCATGGCAACATGCTTCAACGAAGCGCAATCCACAGTGCCGTCCTTCAGTCCGACGATGACGAGATCACCAGCAGGCATCTGCGGCAGCTTGCCTTCGTTCAGCTCCTCGTCACGCTCGTTTTCGATAGCGATGACGGCAAAGGTCTTGTCCGGCGAGATCGCAACCGAATCCGGCTGGCCGCCGAGATCGCAGGTCGCATCGATCGCCTTGGACGCGATATCGACGACGGCCAGGCGACCAGACGGATTGACTTTGCTCTCGGAAGTGTTGACGGCCACGAGCACCTTGTTGCCAAGAGCCGCAACCGATGTCGGTTCGCCATCCATCAACAGGGCGCCACCGGCCTTCGGAGCCTTGGCGTCGGAGATATCGATAAAACCGATGCCACCGAGCGGGCTGTCGGAATAGATCAGCGTCATGCCATCTTCCGAGGCGGTGACGATCTCGGCCGAGGTGGTCGAGAGCTTGTCCTTGTCGGCCGGCAGGTTGGTGGCGACCGGGAAGGCGGAAATACGGTTGAAGACCTGTTCAGCCGCTGCGGGCAGCGCCACGGATGCGAGAAGAGCCGCCGTCAGGGCGACACGGGAAAGACCAAACGTCATGGGGAAACCTCCTGTTTCCGGAAAAGGGAACAGGAGGCTTTTGCGTCATGCGAATGACAGGGAGATGACAATTGCCATCGCGGCGGACACCAACGCTGAGTTTAGTTCGACCGAGCCTCGCGGCCGGCTTCGCGCAGCATCAGGAAGAGCGAAGCCGAGAGAATCAGCAGTGCTCCGATCCACAGATAACCGCTGGGCGCATAACCGAAGACCAGCCAGCCGGCGAAGACATTCAAAGGCAGCTTCAGGTCATCGAACGGCTGCACATAGGCGGCATCGGCCGCATTGTAGGCAAGCGTGAGCAGATACTGGCCGATCGCGGTCAATAGACCCGCCGCCAATAGCAGCCAGAGCGCCACCCCTTCCGGCATGACGAAACCGGAGGCCATTGCAAGGCCTGCATTGATTGGCGTCAACAGGACCAGGAGCCAGACCGTGATGGTCTCCGGCGCTTCAAACTTCGTCAGGTTCTTCATCAGCAATGACGATCCGCCCCAAAGAAGGGCTGAGAGAACAGGCAGCAGCGCTGAAAGCGAAAAGCTGTCCGACCAGGGCTGGAGAATGATCATCGCACCAAGGAAGCCAGTGAAAGTGGCAAGCCAGCGATCCGTACCGACGGTTTCACCCAGGAACAGACGGGCACCGATAATGATGAAGAAAGGCGACGTCATCACCAACGCGATCGCCTGCCAGATCGGTACCGTGGCAAGGCCCATGACCCAGGCCTGAACACCGAAGGCTGCAAGCAGGACCCGGAACGCGTGGCGTAGCGGATAATCGGTGCGCATCGCCTTGAGCCCGAGACGGAACAGCAGCGGCAGCGAAAGGACAAGGGCAAAGCCATATTGCCAGAAGGCTGTGGATGCGGCCGGGAAGCCCAGCGTCATGGCGAGCCATTGCGTGACAACATTGAGCAGGGCAAAGGCGATGCCCGCCAGTACCATGAAAGCTGCACCGATAAAGGCGCGTGAGCGGAAGAGCGACAAGGAGCTCTGATTCATGTCCATTTTCCTTCTCAAAAGGAGCAACACAAATCAGGACAGATGAGGCGGCGACAGACTCTCCGGGGACCGAGGTCGCGACCGGGGCGTCAAGACGACAAATCGCGTTCATCCGACACGCCGGACAAAGCAGCAATCAAGGACCTCATTCTCTTTCATCCGGACTATACCGTCGGCTCCGGGATCGCACCGGATCTGCTGACCCTGCCCCGGCGACGTTGCCGTCTGAGAAACAGGCGCTCGCGGGCTTGGAGGGATCTCCTTACCGCCGGTGGGGAATTGCACCCCGCCCTGAGAACGAATGCCGGCAAGCCGGCGAAAGCAGAGTTAGGATACCCGTTGCGTTAACGCAAGGCGTCCAAAAAGAAAGCCCGGCACGAGGGCCGGGCTTAAGTCTCTTTGGCCACCGCCGCGAAATGCGGCGTGGCCTGCCGTTCTCCCTTAGGAGTTGACGGCGTCCTTCAGGCCCTTGCCGGCCGTGAACTTCGGAACGTTGCGAGCCGGAATATCGACTTCTGCGCCGGTGGACGGGTTGCGGCCCTTGGAGGCTTCGCGACGCGCTACGGTGAACGCACCGAAACCGGCGAGACGGATGTCACCACCGCTCTTCAGTTCAGCCTGGACCGTTTCAAAAACGGCATCGACGGCAGAGGCCGCATCGGCCTTAGTCAAGCCAGCCTTCTCGGCTACCGCGGATACGAGTTCGTTCTTGTTCATGTTTCCACCCTTTCTGATTGGTATGAAACGACTCAATTGATAAGTCGGGCGGAGAATACGAATGCTTCTGCCCTGCGCAACCCAAAAGCACCCGAACACCCCGGAAAACAAGCCTTTCCGAAGACTTTTCACAAAAAAGGCTGGCAAAACTGCCAGCCTTTTTTGATGTTTTTCGCCTTTATGGCGCAAGCATGGCAGAAATGCCTCAGTGGGCGATCGCCGCGCCGGTTTCATCGACACCTTCGACTGTGCCGATGGCAGGCGTTTCAACGGTGCCATCCCACTCGATCGGGTCCGGAACTCGCAGTAGCGCATGGCGAATAACCTCGCCCATGCGCGACACCGGAACGATCTCAAGATTGTTCTTCACGTTGTCCGGAATGTCCGCCAGATCCTTGGCGTTCTCTTCCGGGATCAGAACCTTCTTGATGCCGCCGCGAAGTGCTGCAAGCAGCTTTTCCTTCAGGCCGCCGATCGGAAGCACGCGACCACGCAGGGTGATTTCACCCGTCATCGCCACATCCTTGTTGACCGGGATGCCGGTCATGATCGAGACGATCGCGGTCGCCATGGCGACGCCGGCCGACGGGCCATCCTTCGGGGTGGCGCCTTCCGGCACGTGCACGTGGATATCCGACTTGTCGAAGCGCGGCGGTTCGATGCCGAAATCGACGGCGCGCGAGCGGACATAGGATGCCGCCGCCGAGATCGATTCCTTCATGACTTCCTTCAGATTGCCGGTCACGGTCATGCGACCCTTGCCCGGCATCATCACGCCTTCGATCGTCAGCAGCTCGCCGCCAACTTCCGTCCAGGCCAGACCCGTGACAACACCGACCTGATCTTCGCCTTCGGCTTCGCCATGGCGATAGCGCGGAACGCCCAGATAGTCGTTGATGTTTTCGCCGGTCACGGCAACAGACGTCACCTTGCCCTTGATGATCTCGGTGACCGCCTTGCGGGCGAGCTTCATCAGTTCGCGTTCGAACGAACGTACGCCGGCTTCGCGGGTGTATTGCTGGATGATCGCCATGATCGCGCTGTCTGCGACGGAAAACTCTTCCGGACGCAGGGCGTGTTCCTTGATCGCCTTCGGCAGAAGGTGACGCTTGGCAATTTCCAGCTTTTCATCCTCGGTGTAACCGGCGATCCGGATGATCTCCATGCGGTCCATCAGAGGGCCCGGAATATTCAGCGTATTCGCGGTCGTGACGAACATCACGCTGGACAGGTCGTATTCGACCTCCAGATAGTGGTCCATGAAGGTCGCGTTCTGTTCCGGGTCCAGCACCTCGAGCAGAGCCGAGGACGGGTCGCCACGGAAATCCATGCCCATCTTGTCGATCTCGTCGAGCAGGAAGAGCGGGTTGGATTTCTTCGCCTTCTTCATCGACTGCACGATCTTGCCCGGCATCGAACCGATATAGGTTCGACGGTGACCGCGGATTTCCGCTTCGTCACGAACGCCGCCGAGCGCCATGCGCACATATTCGCGTCCGGTCGCCTTGGCGATCGACTTGGCGAGCGACGTCTTGCCGACGCCCGGAGGTCCGACGAGGCACAGGATCGGGCCCTTGAGCTTGGTCGCGCGGGCCTGCACTGCGAGATACTCGACGATGCGCTCCTTGACCTTGTCGAGACCGAAATGGTCTTCGTCGAGGATCTTCTCCGCGAGATTGAGATCGACCTTGACCTTGGACTTCTTGCTCCAAGGCAGCCCAAGCAACCAGTCGAGATAGTTGCGGACAACGGTCGCTTCCGCCGACATCGGGCTCATGTGGCGCAGCTTCTTCAGCTCCGCATCGGCCTTTTCCTTGGCTTCCTTGGACAGCTTGGTCTTGGCGATGCGCTCTTCCAGTTCGGCCATCTCGTCACGGCCGTCCTCGCCGTCGCCGAGCTCCTTCTGGATCGCCTTCATCTGTTCGTTCAGGTAATATTCGCGCTGGGTCTTCTCCATCTGGCGCTTGACGCGCGAGCGGATGCGCTTCTCGACCTGGAGGACCGAGATCTCGCCTTCCATGAAGCCGAGCGCCTTCTCAAGACGCGTCTTTACGCTCACCGTCTCCAGCATTTCCTGCTTTTCGGTGATCTTGATCGACAGATGCGAGGCGACAGTGTCGGCCAGCTTCGAGTAGTCCTCGATCTGGCTGGCGGCACCGACGACTTCCGGCGAAATCTTCTTGTTCAGCTTGACGTAGTTCTCGAACTCGGAAACCACCGAGCGCGACAGCGCCTCGATCTCTACGGCATCTTCTTCCGGTTCAGCCAGAATGTGGGCCGTTGCCTCATAGTAGTCTTCGCGACCGGTATAGGTCTCGATCTTGGCACGGGCGCGCCCCTCGATCAGCACCTTCACGGTACCGTCAGGCAGCTTCAGCAGTTGCAGGACGTTGGCGACCGTGCCGACCTCGTAAATCGCCGAGGGGGCCGGATCGTCATCACTGGCATTGATCTGTGTGGCCAACATGATCTGCTTGTCGGAGCCCATCACCTCTTCAAGAGCGCGGATGGATTTTTCGCGACCGACGAACAACGGAACGATCATATGCGGGAAGACCACGATGTCGCGCAGGGGCAGTACCGGATAGGTATTGCTCTCGTGTGCAGCAGACGTTTTCGACATTTCACTTCCTTTCCGAGATCCCGGTTTTACCCGGGACTAGATGTCCGTCCCCGAAGGCGACGGGCATATTTCTTGCTCCCCCAACAAGTGGAGTGGCGGTGTGCGTAATTCAAGCCTGACCAGCATGGCGGTCGCGAATCTGTGACGACAGCATGACAGAGTACGTCGAACTTTTACACTAGTCCCTTAGGCTGGTCCGAACCATGCGTACCTGTCTGAATGCACTGTGGATTGCGCTGAAAAGGGCAAGGCTCAATGCGCAGGCTGCGGACGACAGAGCCGCCATCCTTCCGCGCCACCCCCTGCCCCATCGATTGCCGGCGATATCGGTAGTGAGACCGAGCGGATCGGCATGCGGATGGCGCGGCCATGAACGAAAAAGCCCGCCAGAACGGCGGGCAATCTCAATCTCGTCGGCGCCGTCTATCGGAGCCGAAAGCTCACGCCGAAGCGTTGGCCTTTTCTTCCTGACGATCCGCGTAGATATACAGCGGACGGGACGAACCCTTGACCACATCGTCGGAGATGACGACTTCGCGAACGCCTTCCAGTTCCGGCAGTTCGAACATGGTATCCAGCAGGATCTTCTCCATGATCGAACGCAGGCCGCGCGCACCGGTCTTGCGGGTGATCGCCTTCAGCGCAATCTCGCGCAGGGCGTCCTCATGGAATGTCAGCTCCACATCTTCCATCTCGAACAGGCGCTGATACTGCTTGACCAGAGCGTTCTTCGGCTCGGACAGGATCTGGATCAGGGCATCGGCATCCAGATCTTCAAGCGTCGCCAGGACCGGCAGACGACCGATGAATTCCGGGATGAGGCCGAACTTGACCAGATCTTCCGGTTCCAGTTCGCGCAGAACTTCGCCGACGCGGCGATCTTCCGGCGAGGTCACTGTCGCGCCGAAGCCGATCGAGGTCTTTTCGCCGCGGGCCGAGATGATCTTGTCGAGACCGGCGAATGCACCGCCGCAGATGAACAGGATGTTCGTCGTGTCGACCTGGAGGAATTCCTGCTGCGGATGCTTGCGGCCACCCTGCGGCGGAACGGAAGCAACCGTGCCTTCCATGATCTTCAGAAGCGCCTGCTGTACGCCCTCGCCCGACACGTCGCGGGTGATCGAAGGGTTGTCAGACTTGCGGGAGATCTTGTCGACTTCGTCGATATAGACGATGCCGCGCTGGGCGCGCTCGACGTTGTAATCCGCAGCCTGGAGAAGCTTCAGGATGATGTTCTCGACGTCCTCACCGACGTAACCGGCTTCGGTCAGGGTCGTGGCGTCTGCCATGGTGAACGGCACGTCGATGATGCGGGCCAGCGTCTGGGCGAGATAGGTCTTGCCGCAGCCGGTCGGGCCGACAAGCAGGATGTTGGACTTCGCCAGCTCCACGTCACCGCCCTTGGAGGCATGCGACAGGCGCTTGTAATGGTTGTGGACCGCGACCGACAGGATCTTCTTGGCCTGCTTCTGGCCGATCACGTATTCGTCGAGGATCTTGATGATGTCCTGCGGCGTGGGGACGCCCTCGCGGGACTTGACCATCGAAGACTTGTTCTCTTCGCGGATGATATCCATGCAGAGTTCGACGCATTCATCGCAGATGAACACCGTCGGTCCGGCAATCAGCTTCCGGACCTCGTGCTGGCTCTTGCCGCAGAAGGAACAATAAAGGGTATTCTTGGAGTCACCGCCGTTGCTTCCGCTGACTTTGCTCATGTCTTTATCCTTCCAGCACGCCGCGCCACCGCGTTGTTGCGGCAGGGCGATCACTCAACCGTCCGGTTCCGACCGCATGTACCGGCCGAAACCCTTTCCGATCAGGAGCTACTAGCCGATCCGAAATAGACCCGGAACGGCGGCAACGAAAACCCCTTAACGCGGCAGACTATGTCATAAAAATTCAACATAGCCTTAATTCTACTAATAGCGCTTTCGCGACGACTTTAAACCCCTTGGCTGTTCACATCCTCCGGCACCCGTGGCGCCGAAGGATAAGCCGAGTGTCATCAGGCCGACGGAGCCGCGCCTTCAATTTCCACACGCGAGGTCAGGATGCGGTCGATCAGACCCCATTCCTGCGCTTCGCTTGCTTCCATGAAATGGTCACGATCCAGCGTGTTTTCCACTTCTTCAAGCGTGCGACCGGTGTGCTTCACGTAAACTTCATTCAGGCGACGCTTCATCTTAATGATGTCACGAGCATGACGTTCGATGTCGGATGCCTGGCCCTGGAAGCCGCCCGAAGGCTGGTGAACCATGATGCGGGCGTTCGGGGTCGCAAAGCGCATGCCCTTTTCGCCGGCCGCCAGAAGCAGCGAGCCCATCGACGCGGCCTGGCCGACGCACAGCGTCGAAACCGCCGGACGGATGAACTGCATCGTGTCGTAGATCGCCATGCCGGCGGTGACGACGCCACCCGGCGAATTGATGTAGATGGCGATTTCCTTCTTGGGGTTTTCGGCTTCAAGGAAAAGCAGCTGCGCGCAAACCAGCGATGCCATGTTGTCCTCGACCGGACCGGTCAAAAAGATGATCCGCTCCTTCAGCAGTCGGGAGAAGATATCGTAGGAGCGCTCGCCGCGATTGGTCTGCTCCACGACCATCGGCACCAGAGCCAGGGCGGTATCAACGGGATTTCTCATGTCGGTCCTTTATCAGCTTCTCCCCGACACCGGTCGGCGAAGGGAATCACATAAAATCTGTCAACCCCTACATAGAGTGTCCGCACCCTGACATTCAAGACGCGAGAGAGGGATATCCTTAATGGTGCCATGCAGACCACGGCCATTCGACTAGCGGGTTTCTCAGGCTTTGGCCAACGGCAAGGCACAGCATATTCGACGCTTCACAAGAAAGGCCTAACATGGTGAATCTTCGGTAATTCTCGGTTTGACGCAAATCAGCGACGCAGCCCCAAGTCAGCGGCCTTTCGTAGCGACTGCTTAACCCCTGTGGATCATTTTAGCGTCGATACTGCTTCGACTAATTTTAGGATTGTTCGTCGTGCTCGATGTGAAGACGGCGTTTCTGCTCCGGATCACCCAGACCGGGACGTTTTCGATTCTCCTGTTAGCGATCTGGCTCCACGCCCCAAACCAGAGGCACTATCTGTGGTTTGGCCTGGGCTTTGCCGGTCACGCGCTTGGCCTCGGTCTCATTGCAACCCGCAACGAGATTCCGGATTTCATCTCGATTCAGGTTGCCAATTTCATTTCGCTCTCTTCCTTCAGCTTCTGGGTCGTCGGCCTTGCGAGATTCGACGGACGACAGCCGCCACGGCTGTTCCTGCTGCCGGCATTGCTATGGACGGCCGCCAACCTTCTGCCCTTTGTTCGCGCCGAGTTTGCCTACCGCTTCGCCACCTACGAAATCGCCACCAGCGTCGGCTTTGTCATCATGGCGTTCACGGTCGGCAAATCGGCCTTCAGCACCATTCGCTATCGCCAGATGCTCGCGACGGTCTGGATCCTGCAGGCCATCAGCGGGATCGTGTTTGCCGGGCTGGTCATCATGCTGATGCCAGGCGGCTTCCCTGAGCTGACGATCAAAGCCCATATCGGCCTGGTGGCAATTGTCGGCTTCGTGACGGCTGTCGTCATCCTGGCCAAGATGCTGATGGATCAGTCCGAGGCAAGATTGCGCGAACTGGCCTGCACGGACCCGCTCACCGGCGCGCTCAATCGACGCGGATTGAGCGATGCTTTCGAGGACATGATGCGCGCGGGCGAAAAACCGGCCATCGCGCTGCTGCTGTTCGATCTCGATCATTTCAAGCAGGTCAACGACCGATATGGTCATCAAACCGGCGATCTGGTGCTGTGCGAGTTTGCGCGCCTGTGCAAATCACTCCTGCCGCAAGGCACTGCCTTCGGGCGGACAGGTGGCGAGGAATTCGCCGCCGTACTTACCGTCGCCGAGGCGCGGGATGCGGCACTCATCGCCGAAACGGCCCGTCTGGCCATGGCCGAACGGAAAATTCCCGCCGGGGCCGTTGCGACATCCGTGACCGTGAGCATCGGGATTGCCGTGGCGACGATGGCGGAAGCCACCCTGGACCAATTGATTAAAAACGCCGACAAAGCACTCTACAGGGCGAAAGCTCAGGGCCGCAACCGGACTGCGGTGACGAACGGCAAGCGCGTCGTGACCATGCCCCTGAACCGCACGGATCCACTCGACGACCAGGCCGACCGTCAGGTCGCGATCCTCAAGCGCCTTGCTTCCGCGGCTGGCTCGGATAAGTCCTAGTTCATACGCATCCGTTCTCCTTGCCCCACTCTCAGCTCAGTTAAACAGGCCCAATGACCGACCTTCCCTTCCTTTCGATAGATCCCGCAACCCGTCGTGTGTCCCTCGATGCCCGCGATCCAGCGTTCTACGGCGATCCGAACACCACATATGCAGCCCTGCATGCCGCCTGTCCGACGTTTTACTGGGAAGAGCAGAAGGCGTGGTTCTTCACAGGCTATGACCACGTGAACGCCCTGCTGCGCGACCGTCGCTTCGGCCGACAGATCCTACACGTTGCGACGCGCGAAGAACTCGGCATGCCGGAACCCGCGGCGCATACCCGACATTTCGACAAGGCCGAAGAGCATTCGCTGCTCGAGATCGAACCGCCCGAGCACACCCGGCTGCGAACCCTGGTCAATCGCGCCTTCGTCTCGCGCCATGTCGAGAAGATGACGCCGGAAATCGCCGAGCTTGCCAATGGCCTGATCGATCGCTTCGAAAATGACGGCAAGACGGAGTTGCTGACGACATTTGCCGACATCATTCCGGTGACGATGATCGCCCGGATGATCGGCATTCCCGAGGAGATGGGGCCGCAACTGCTCAAGTGGAGCCACGACTATGTCGGCATGTACATGTTCAAGCGCACGCGCGCCGACGAAGATGCCGCCGACCGTTCATCAAAGGCGTTTGCCGACTACGTGCGCAGCGTCATCGCCGAGCGACGCGCCCATCCACGCGACGACCTGCTGAGCCACATGATCCACACGGAGCATAAAGGCCAGTATCTGAGCGAGGACGAATTGGTCTCGACCACGATCGTTCTGCTGAATGCCGGGCATGAAGCGACGGTACACCAGATCGGCAATTCGGTGCGGCTGATCCTCGAGAGCGGGCTGGACCCGGCGCAACTGTTTTCGGACGCCAAGGCGACGGAACGCACCGTCGAGGAAACGTTGCGGATCGGCGCGCCGGTGCATATCTTCCAGCGTTACTGTCTGGAGCCCTGCGAGATAGACGGCGTCGCACTCAAGCGCGGCGACAAGGTCAGCCTGCTGTTGGCGGCGGCCAACCTCGATCCGAACAAGTTCAGCGATCCCCTCACCTTCAAGCCGATGCGCGACGAAGGCGCCAACCTGTCCTTCGGCGCCGGCATCCATTTCTGCATCGGCGCGCCGCTGGCGCGGCTTGAACTGAACATCGTGCTGCCGCTGCTCTTCAAGCGGCTGCCGGGCCTGAAGATTGCCGCCCCGCCCGTGGTCAAGGATGTCTACCACTTCCACGGCCTGGAGAAGCTCGAACTTACGTGGTGATATCGGCGGGCGCTGGCGTGTAGCGTGCCATCAAGGTCTCGATGGCCCGCTGCATCGCGAGGCGCAGCTCCGGCGGGTCGATGACCTCGACCTCCGGCCCCAGCTTCAGCATCTCGGATACGGCCATGCGCTCGTGCGCGACGGGCAATCGGGCGATCCGCCAGCCGCGCTCGTCGGTGTCTGCGGACAGCTGGAGATTGGCACGGACGTATGGTGGCGCCATGTGTTCGATCTCCTTCAGAGCCCAGGGGGAAAGCCGGACGGTTGCCCAGTTCGGATAAAGCTCCAGTTCCAACCGTTTCGTGCTCTCGCCCCAATAGGTCGCCAGATCGAAGTCCTTCGGCCAGTCGAAGCGCTCGTCGGTGACGATGAGGTCGAGCACGCGGGATATGCGATAGGTGCGGACGCTCCCATCGACGCCTGCGACGAGGTACCAGGCGCCGCCCTTCATGACGATGCCGAGCGGCTCGGCGACCCGGTTCTTCTCGGCCTTCCACGAACGGTAGCGCATGCGGATGCGTTTGGAATTCCAGACCGCATCGGCAACGGCCTGGAGGTAGACGGGCTGCTCTCCCTCGGCGAGCCAGGCGGGCGCATCGAGATGGAACTTCGACTGCATGCGCCGGGCGCTTTCACGCAAATCTTCGGGCAAGGCGGCCGTCAATTTCTTCTGGGCGCCCGCCATCAGCGAACCCAGGCCGAGATCGGCAGCGGCACCGGGGATGCCGGAGAGGAACATGGCCTCCGCCTCGGCAGAGGTCAGACCATTGAGGCGGACGCGGTATCCGTCGAGCAGTCTGTAGCCGCCCTCGGAGCCGCGTTCGCTGTAGACAGGGATACCAGAGAGCGAGAGGGCATCGATGTCACGATAGATGGTACGCACAGAGACGTCGTTTTCCTCGGCGAGTGCCTCAGCTGTTACCAGCCCCCTCGCCTGCAGGGTCGTCAGAATGTTGATCAGTCGGCTGGCACGCATCGAAAAAACCTCGTCTCGATGAATATACTAAACCAACCTGACACAATCTGACAGGTATGGTGGCGCAATCTCCCTTCGTTGCCTCACGGCGAAATCCAATACCAAAGGGAGACTTCCGATGACCAAAGACCAGCAGATCACGCTCTTCTACTCGCCCCAGACCCGCGCCACGGGCGCGCGCATCCTGCTGGAAGAGTTGAGTGTGCCCTACACGATGCATGTCCTCAACATGCTGGCCGGCGAGCAACGGCAGCCCAACTATCTCGCCATCAATCCACTGGGCAAGGTCCCGGCCGTTCGCGTCGGGGATACGCTCGTCACGGAACAGGGTGCCATCTACCTCTATCTCGCTGACCTGTTTCCCGAGGCTGGCCTGGCGCCGGCACCAACCGATCCCGATCGTGGCGCCTATGTCCGCTGGCTGTTCATCTATGGAAGCTGCTTCGAGCCCGCCGTGATCGACCGCTATTTGAAGCGGGAACCGGCTTCGCCGAACGAAACGCCCTATGCGAGCTACGACGCGCTGATCGATACACTGGAGGGGGCACTTCAGGCCGGGCCCTATCTGCTCGGCGAGCGCTTCACCGCCCTCGACCTGCTCTGGGGTGTCGCCCTGAACTGGACGATGATGTTCGGCCTTGTCGAGGAGCGGCCGGTCTTCCGGGCCTATTCCGATCGGATCGCGGCTCGCTCGAGCTTCCGAAAGGTCCACGCCGAGGACGCTGAAGTGGCCGCACGGCACAAGGCTTCGGCAGAGATGCTGAAGGCCGCGAGCTAGAGCCGGATCACATAGTCCTTGCGAGTCGTTTCAAGGACTTCCCAGGTCCCCTTGAAGCCGGGTCTGAGGATCAGGCGGTCGCCAGCCTTCAGATGGATCGGCGCACCGCCCTCCTCGGTGACGACCGAGTGGCCTTCGAGAATGTGGAAATACTCCCATTCATCGTAGACGATCCGCCATTTGCCTGGGGTCGACTGCCAGACACCCGCATAAATGCCGCCGTCAGCCTCCTCGATGTTCCAGGTGGTGAAGCGCGGATCGCCTGAAATCAGGCGATCCGGTGCGGGGGCGCCCTCTTCCGGCGTGACGGTTGAGGGATCGAACGGCAGCGACAGGGTCATGATGGTCTCCGGATGGGGGGAAGCGGCGGTGTCAACGCACCGCCGCCCCTGGACAGGTCAGGCGTTAGCAAGAGCCTGTTCGAGGTCGGCAATGATATCCTCGGCATCCTCGATACCGATGGAGAGCCGAACGACGTCAGGGCCAGCACCCGCAGCGACCTGCTGTTGTTCCGTCAGCTGTGCATGCGTGGTGGAAGCAGGATGGATGATCAGTGAACGGGTGTCACCGATATTGGCCAGATGCGAGAAGAGCTGCAGTCCCCCGACCAGCGCCTTGCCGGCTTCCAGTCCGCCCTTGATGCCGAAAGTGAAGACGGCTCCCGCGCCCTTCGGCGAATAGCGCTTCTGCAGCGCGTTGTTCGGATCGTCGGGCAGTCCGGCGTAATTGACCCAGGCGATCTTGGGATGACCCTTGAGCCAGGTTGCAACCTTCAGGGCATTGTCGCAATGGCGCTGCATCCTAAGCGGAAGCGTCTCGATGCCGGTCAGGAGAAGGAACGAATTCATCGGCGCGATTGCTGGCCCCAGATCGCGCAGACCAAGAACGCGGCAGGCAATGGCGAAGGCAAAATTGCCGAAGGCCTGATGCAGGACGAGGCCGGAATATTCCGGACGCGGCGTGGACAGCATAGGATACTTGCCCGGTACCGCAGACCAGTCAAACGTGCCGCCGTCGACGATGACGCCGCCCATGGAATTGCCATGGCCACCGAGGAACTTGGTTGCCGAATGCACGATGATATCTGCACCATGCTCCAGCGGGCGGACCAGATAGGGGCTCGCCATCGTGTTGTCGACGATCAGCGGCAAGCCATGGCGATGTGCCACTTCGGCAATCGCAGCAATATCGACGAATGTACCGCCGGGATTGGCAAGGCTTTCGATGAAGATCGCCTTGGTTTTCTCATCGATATGGGCCGCAAAGCTTTCCGGATCGGCTGGATCGGCCCAACGCACCCGCCAGTCGAAATTCTGGAATGCGTGGCCAAACTGGTTGATCGACCCACCATAGAGCTTGCGCGCGGCGATGAAATTCTCACCGGGCTGCATCAGGCTGTGGAAGATCAACAACTGGGCGGCGTGGCCGGATGCCACGGCAAGTGCCGCAGTGCCGCCTTCGAGCGCGGCGACCCGCTCCTCGAGAACCGCCTGGGTCGGGTTCATGATCCGGGTGTAAATATTGCCGAACTGCTTGAGGCCGAAGAGGGCTGCGGCATGGTCCGAATCGTTGAAGACATAGGCCGTGGTCTGGTAGATCGGCGTGATCCGCGCACCTGTCGTCGGATCAGGCTGGGCGCCGGCGTGAACGGCAAGCGTGGCAAATCCCGGATTGCTGTCGGACATTGTTTTACCCTCCCTTGTTGATGACGCGGATCATAGAGCGTCGTCATGGCTTGTCAGCCAGCAAAATTTCAATCTCAACGTCCGGTGGAGAAAATTCCTCCTTGATCAAGGTCAAGGCGGACCACGGCGGCCGATGGGATCAGTGTTGCAGCCAACGGAGATATCCATGACACTTGCCATCGCAGAACCAATCCGCCAGTCGCTGACCCAGATCCTGTCGTGGTTTGCCAAGAGTTTCGAGGCTTCTTCCGAAGCCGACATTCTTGCGGCAATGGACGAAAAGGACGTTATCGCCCTGGCCGAGGATTGCGGCATATCGACCGACCAGCTTCTGGCGCTGGTCAAGGCTGGCCCGCACGGCGCCGATGAAATGCCGCAGATGATGCGGGCGCTCAACATCGACCCGGCGGAAGTCGAGTTCAGGATGAGGAAACTCTTTCGCCACATGCAGACCGCCTGCGCGGCCTGCGGCGCCAAGGACCGATGCCGGCGAGACCTCGTCCATGCCGTGGCGGATCAATCCTTCATGGAATATTGCGGCAATGCGGAAACGCTGAACGCACTTCGCGCCGATCCCGACCTGCTCGCGGAAGGCTGAGACCTCAGAGGCCGAGGCGCGGAATTTCAATCGCCGGGCACCGGTCCATGACAACCTTGATACCCACCGCCTCGGCGGGTTGCACCGCAACGTCGTCGCGCACGGAAAGCTGCCCCCAGATCACCTGTGGCCGCGTCTTCAACGCCAGCGCTTCCGCAACCACTTCGCCCAGGAATTCCGGCGCCCGGAACACGTCGATCATGTCGATCTCATCGGGAATGTCGGCCAGTCTGGCATATACTTTCTGACCCAGGATCTCCTTGCCGGCCTGGCCCGGATTGACCGGGATGACCGCATAGCCCCTCGACAGCAGATACTGCATGACGCCAAAGCTCGGACGATCCGCCTTGGGAGACGCGCCAACCAGAGCAATGGTGCGGGTCTCCTGCAAAATTTCCGCAATATCATCATCATTGTAGTGGTCGTGGTCCGTCATCGCGCATTCCTGAACTGGTTCCGTTTCCATTCAGCACTACATGGGGTTGCTGGACGCAACAACAAGATGCGAAAGCCATGTGAACCGGCGACCCCACCGGCACGAGCGTTACGGAAATCTCTGGGAAATCTCTGTTTGACGAGGTGATAGGCATGATCATGAAACGAATTGCGGTGGCTTTGCTGGTGCTCAGTGCGGCTTCGCCTGTGATGGCCATTTCGCGCTACAACTCCCTGTCGCTGACCTGCGAGGCCGCGCGACAAAAGGTGATCAACGAAGGCGCTGCCATCCTTCGTTATCCGTCGACCCGCGTGAAAGGCATGACCCTCTACGATCGCTACGTCACGCGCAACGAGCAATGCGACGCCCACGAATATGCCGAACGATCCTATGTGCCGACGCGCGACAATCCGCGTTGCCCTGTCCTCAATTGCCAGACCTATGATCCTGTGACCGGCAACGGTATTTTCGGCAAGCCGCGCATCCGGTTCTGACCGGCAACGGCATTGCCGTTCATGCCGCATGGGCCGATCGGTCGCCGGAGGCTTCAAGGTGATGGGTGAGCTCGTAGACCAGCGGATATTCGCTGACGAGCGAGCGGTTCATGACCATCTTGATGCCAGCTGATTCAGCCCTGGCGGCCGCTGCATCATCGCGTACGCCAAGCTGTCCCCAGATCGCCTTCGGTCGTGGCTTCAGCGCGAGGACCTGATCAACGACATCACCAAGATGCTGCGAGCGGCGAAACACGTCGACAAGATCAATCGGATCGGCAATATCGGCAAGCGTTGCGTAAACCTTCTGCCCAAGGAGGGTTTCTCCCGCATGTCCGGGATTGACCGGGAAAACACGGTATCCCTTGCCGAGCAGGAAGCCGCAGATCCAATGGCTGGGGCGGTGGTCGTTGGTCGAGGCGCCGACCACCGCGACATTGCGGGACGAGGCGAGGATCTCCGACAGATAGCTGTTCACATAGGCGTCGTGGTTCATGGCTTGCTCCTCCCGGCCCGTTGCCGGGCCTGCCAATTTACCGTCCCCTGCTCCCAATACCGTTATAGTCCTGCTTCGTTAAGCAGGCCTCGCCACGATCATTAAAATGCCTACGATCATTTCGGCGATCATTCCGGCAAAACGAGATGGCCATGCTCGTCGAACGGAAAGAATGGATTGTGGGCAATCTCCCAGAGATGGCCATCAGGGTCGGCGACATAGGCCGAATAGCCACCCCAGAACACCTTTTCGGGCGCCTTGACCACGGTCGCTCCGCAAGACACCGCAAACTTCACAACCGCATCGACGCCAATCTCGCTCGCGACGTTGTAGGCGAGCGTTACGCCGGAGAAGCCCCTTGGCGTGTTTTCGATGCGGGCGTCTTCGGCCAGCGACTGGCGCAAAAACAGCCCGAGGACGATGCCTTTGAGCTGGATAAACGTGACATCGTCATTGGACGCCGACGACTTCGACCAACCGAGCCGTTGATAGAATTCGGTGCTGAGAGCGACGTCGGCAACGCCGAGTGTGATGAGGGAAATTCGACGTTCAAGCGACATGCGCATCTCCATGAAAGGTCGCCTGCCGATACGTTCGTTTTATGTTTTCATTATGTTCATGCTCATATTAGCATGATCATAGGTTGCGAAATTGTATGTAATACAATCTTTCCATTTTGGGTCAAATTTTGTGCACACGCACCACAAATGGATGATTTTCGCTCGAATTCCCGGAGGCCGACGGCCGTCCGCTGAGCGCAAAGGCACACGACGACGGACTTTGCGGCGCAGAAATATCCGCATTAAGAGACAATTTCGACCGTGCAACGGCAAAAGCTAGGGCAAAAATCAGCACCTCGCATGGGGTAAAATAATACCACATAGTTAACCCATTGATTTTGTTTAGTTGAAAACAAATGCGATCTTGCCCGACTGCTTGACCGAGTATTCCATGCGGATTATACACCGCCGCAGAACGCGAGCCTTCGGGCCCGCTTTCTTTTTGCATTCTGCGGAATGCGAACCAAGCAACAAGAAACGCCCGGTCGTTCGCTTCAACGATGACCAGGGATCAAAACTGAAAGAGACCGCAATGTCTACCTTCGTTCAGAAGCCTGCAGAGGTGGAGAAGAAGTGGATCATCATCGACGCCGAAGGGCTCGTTGTTGGCCGCCTCGCCACCGTTATCGCCACGTACCTGCGCGGCAAGCACAAGGCCACCTATACACCTCACGTTGATGATGGCGACAATGTCATCGTTATCAACGCCGAGAAGGTTGTCCTCACTGGCAAGAAGTATTCGGACAAGACCTACTACTGGCACACCGGTTACCCGGGTGGCATCAAGGAACGTACTGCCCGTCAGATCATCGAAGGCCGCTTCCCGGAGCGCGTTCTCGAGAAGGCTGTCGAGCGTATGATCCCGCGCGGCCCGCTCGGCCGTCGCCAGATGAAGAACCTGCGCGTTTACGCCGGCTCCAACCATCCGCATGAAGCTCAGCAGCCCGTCGCACTCGACGTCGCTTCGCTGAACAGCAAGAACACAAGGAGCGCCTGATAATGGCCGATCTTTCTTCCCTGAAGGACCTTGCCCCGGCACAGGACGCAGCTCCGGCGCACGTCCGCAAGGTCGACTCGCTGGGTCGCTCCTACGCCACCGGCAAGCGCAAGAACGCCGTCGCCCGCGTCTGGGTCAAGCCGGGCACCGGCAAGATCACGATCAACGGTCGCGAGTTCCGCACGTACTTCGCCCGTCCGGTTCTGCAGATGGTTCTGCAGCAGCCGATCGTCGCAGCTGCCCGTGATGGCCAGTTCGACATCATCGCCACCGTTCACGGCGGCGGTCTGTCCGGCCAGGCCGGTGCAGTTCGTCACGGTCTTTCGAAGGCCCTCACCTACTTCGAACCAGGCCTGCGCCCGGTTCTGAAGAAGGGTGGCTTCCTGACCCGCGACAGCCGCGTCGTCGAGCGTAAGAAGTACGGCAAGGCCAAGGCCCGTCGTTCGTTCCAGTTCTCCAAGCGTTAATCGCTGGATCACCGGAAACGGAAATCAAGGCGGGGCTTCGGCTCCGCCTTTTTTTGTTTGGCGGCACCTGGCCGCGACGAAAGACCGGTACCCGACGTTGAACGCCAAAGCGCGCCGATCTAGTCTCGGCCCAAACAATCAGCAGTCGGAGAGCATTTCGCATGGCAAGCAAATCGATAGACAATGCCTTTACCGCCAAAGCCCTGCGCGGAGCCGCCACCGACCCGACCTATGCCGGTGCGCTGTCCTTCATGCGCCGCCCGTATTCCAAGGTGCTGGAGGATATCGATGCCGCGGTCCTTGGCATCCCCTTCGACGCCGCTGTTTCCAATCGGCCCGGTGCGCGCTTCGGGCCGCAGGCGATCCGCCGCGCTTCGGCGATCTTCGACAATGATCCGCAATATCCGTTTGCCCGTGACCTGTTCGAACAGATGGCGGTGATCGACTACGGCGACGTGCTTCTCGACTACGGCAATCACCAGGAGACGCCGGGCCTGATCGAGCAGGAAGCCGCCAAGATCCTCGCCTCCGGCGCCTATCTGCTCGGTCTCGGCGGCGATCACTTCGTCACCTGGCCGCTGCTCAAAGCCCATGCCGACAAGCATGGGCCGCTGGCGCTGGTGCATTTCGATGCGCATCAGGACACCTGGGACGATGACGGAAAGCGGATCGACCACGGCTCGTTCGTCTGCCGCGCCGTGCGCGAGGGCGTGATCGATCCGGCCCATTCCATCCAGATCGGCATCCGCACGGAGGCGCCGGAAGATTTCGGTTTCAAGATCCTGCATGGCTATACCGTGGAGGATCTCAGCGCCCAGCAGATTGCCGACCAAATCCTTGCCCATGTCGGCAACCAACCCTGCTACCTGACCTTCGACATCGATTGCCTGGATCCCGCCTATGCGCCGGGCACAGGAACGCCGGTGGCGGGCGGCCCCTCCTCAGCCAAGATGCTGTCGGTGCTGCGCAAACTCGGCAGCCTCGACATTCGCGGCTCCGACATCGTCGAGGTGGCGCCAGCGTATGACCATGCCGATATCACCGCCATTGCCGGTGCGACAGTCGCAATGTATATGCTGGGGCTCAGGGCAGAACGACTGGCTGGCAGCCGTTAAGAAACTGAATCATGCGGCGGATAAAGTGATTCCGCCAGGCTTTGTAACCTTCTGAATTTATGGATAAAGACATGAGCGCGAAAATCTTCATCGACGGCGAACACGGAACCACGGGACTGCAGATCCGCACCCGCATGGCCGGCCGCCGCGATGTCACGCTGCTGTCGATCCCCGAGGCCGAACGGCGCAATGCCGCGATGCGCGAAGACCTGTTGAACGGCGCCGACATCGCCATCCTCTGCCTGCCGGACGATGCCTCCAGGGAGGCTGTCGCCATGCTGTCGGGCAACAACAAGGTTCGGATCATCGATACGTCGACCGCCCACCGGGTTGCTCCGGACTGGGCCTATGGCTTTGCCGAAATGGACAAGGCGCAGGGCGACAAGATCAGGTCGGCGCGCTGCGTCGCCAATCCGGGCTGCTACCCGACCGGCGCCATCGGCCTGATCCGGCCGCTTCGCGCTGCCGGCATCCTGCCGGACGGCTATCCGGTCTCGGTCAACGCCGTTTCCGGCTATACCGGCGGCGGCAAGCAGATGATTGCCCAGATGGAGGATGTGAACCATCCCGAGCATCTGGCGGCCAACAATTTCCTCTACGGCCTGCCTCTCAAGCACAAGCATGTGCCGGAGATGACCATTCACGGCCAGCTCGACCGTGCACCGCTGTTTGCCCCATCGGTCGGTCGCTTCGCACAAGGCATGATCGTCCAGGTGCCGCTGTTCATCGACGACCTTGCCGCCGGCACCTCGATCGAGAGCATCCACGCCGCGCTGGTATCGCACTATGCCGGTCAGGATATCGTCTCTGTCGTGCCGCTTTCCGACAGCGCAAAGCTTGCCCGCGTCGATGCGGAGGAACTGGTCGGCCAGGACACGATGAAGCTCTATGTCTTCGGCACGCCGGGCGGCGCGCATGTCAACCTCGTGGCCGTGCTCGACAATCTCGGCAAGGGCGCCTCGGGCGCTGCCGTGCAAAACATGGACCTGATGCTATCCGCCTGAGATGTTTAGTGAGAGCAATGGTCTCTGCGTCTCACGTTTAAATAACCTCGGAAAATGAATGAAGCCCGCCGGATCGAAAGTCCGGCGGGCGTTTTTTTCTCAGGCAAGTAATGTTGACCCACCGCCCCTACTGAGCATCAATCCCTGAATTCCAGAACCAGTGGCTTGACCAGCTCGCCGTAGAAGCCGCGCCAGTGGGCGACCGCGAAGGCAAGCACCACTAATGCGCCCCCCTGGTGTGCCAGGCCGGCATGCAAGGGCACCTGCGTGATCAGGGTGACAATACCGATAACGGCCTGAATGGCCACGAGGGCAAACAGAACCACGCTGCGGCGGGCGTGGGTCGTGTTCGCGTCGGCCTTCAGCGACAGCAGCATGTGCAGCAAGGCGGCGGCAAATAGCAGGTAGGCACCGAGACGGTGGACGAACTGAACGGTCTTCGGGTTTTCGAATAGGTTGATCCACCATGGCTGCTGGACGAACAGGTCGCCCGGTATCACCGCCCCGTCCATCAGTGGCCAGGTGTTGTAAGAAAAGCCTGCATCCAGGCCTGCAACCAGGGCGCCGAGATAGATCTGGAAGATCGTCACGGCAACGAGGATACCGGCAAATCGGCGCGAGCCGGTGGTCGGCGCCGGATCCTTGCTGTGTGGCGTCAGGCTGCGCATGATCCAGACACAGCCGGAGAAGATCAGACAGGCGATGATCAGATGGGTCGCCAGCCGATACTGGCTGACATCGACGCGCTCGCTCAAGCCCGACGACACCATCCACCAGCCGATGAAGCCCTGGAAACCGCCCAGAGCCAAAAGACCGACCAGAGGCAGACGCAATTGTCGTTCAATGCGGCCGGTGAGCCAAAAGAAGAGCAGCGGCAGGGCAAATACCAGTCCGATCAGGCGCGCCAGCAGACGGTGTCCCCATTCCCACCAGAAGATGTTCTTGAACTCATCCAGCGTCATGCCCTGGTTGATCTGCTGGTATTCGGGAATTCGCTGATAAAGCTGGAACTCCTCCTCCCATTCGGCGACGGAAAGTGGCGGAATGGCGCCGTGGATCGGCTTCCATTCGGTGATCGACAATCCGGAATCGGTCAGCCGCGTCGCGCCGCCGACCAGAACGAGACAGAACAACGTGACGATGACGACGCCGAGCCAGATCCGGATCGCCAGCCGATTGGCTTCAACCCGTTTGATTTGTCGGCGGATATCCACCTCGGCTCCGGTCATCGCAACTGTCATGCGTCAATCCTCTTTTCGAGAGTTGCCTCGTTTGGCCTGTTGATTTGCATCACTTGGGCGTGCAAAACAACCCCGGCCGTTTGCGGCAAGCGGTCGCGTCAGCACGCGTCCAGACCGATGTTTCAGACGCAAGCAAAAGGATACGACATGCCCATCAGACTGCGCAAATTCATCGGCACTGTTCTGATCATCATCCTGGTGCTTGTCTATGCGCTGCTGGCGACGACGATCGCGACTGCCACGCTCGCCACGTCGCCATGGTGGATACATGTGCTCTATTTCACCCTCACCGGCGTGTTGTGGATTCTGCCGGCAATGCTGATCATCCGCTGGATGGCCGGGCCGATCCAGAAGTGAACCGGGTGCCGCATTAACCCGGTATTCACCGCGTTCACCGGCAGGCTCACCGCAATCCATCTCGATAACCGAATATTGCCAATCAGCATCTAGCCTTCTCCCGCGTACAGGTCGGGACGGGAGAGAGCGCGTGCAAGCATTGCGGCCAGAGACAACGGCAGTAGCAGCGGCTGACGCAGCTCCTCTGCGCCTGACGCTCAAGGTGCACAATTCGATGGCCATCGTCGAGCGCGACTGGCGCCTCCTCGAATCCGATCCGCACAATTCCCTGCATCAAGGTTTCGACTGGTGTTCGGCATGGGTGAAAACCCACGGCCATCCGCTTGCCATTGTCGAGGGCCGCATCGATGGCGTGATGGCGTTTCTGCTGCCGCTGGAAATCCAGCGGCAGCACATGGTCCGCTGCGCCCAATTCATCGCCACGCGCTTTACCAATTTCAACAGTGGCCTATTCTCTGCTGATTTCCGCGCGAAAGCCGCCGCGTTGCCGGCGACCGAGATTGCTGCGGCTCTGCGCGAAGCACTATCCGACCAGGCGGACCTGATCAGCCTTTGCAACATCCCGCTTGATTGGCGCGGCGAACGCCATCCGCTTGCCGATCTCGCGACGGTCGAAAACCAGAACCATGCTTTTCAGCTGCCGCTGGGCGCAGACATGGAACAGACCATCGCACCGCTCAATGCCAAGCGGCGACGCAAGAAATATCGCGTCCAGATCCGCAAACTGGAGAGCGCTGGCGGCTTTGACCACGTCCAGGCGCGATCGGCGCGGGAAAAAGCGCAGCTGCTGGAGCTGTTCTTCGTCCAGAAGGCTGCCCGGTTCAAAGCGTTTGGCCTGCCGAATGTGTTTCAGGCGCCGGAGACCCAAGCCTTCTTTCACATGCTTCTCGACCTCGACCGCGGCGGTTCGGATGTTCCGCTCGAACTGCATGCCATTCGGCTGAAGGGTGAACATGATGGCAAGATTGCCGCCATTGCCGGTCTTTCGCGCAAGGGCGATCACGTCATCTGCCAGTTCGGCTCCATCGACGATACGCTGGTTCCGGAGGCGAGCCCGGGCGAACTGCTGTTCTGGTTGGTCATCGAACGCAGCTGCCGCAATGGCGCGGCGCTGTTTGATTTCGGCGTGGGAGACCAGGACTACAAGCGCAGCTGGTGTACCCAGGAGACCGTGCATCACGACATCCTGATGCCGCTAACGGCATCTGGCCGGCTGGCTGCCCTGGCCCAGCGAAGCGTGACGCGGACCAAGGCAGCGATCAAGAGAAATGCGCATCTCTATGGCCTGCTCCAACGTCTGCGTGCGCAGGCGACGACAGCGTCAAGCAAATCTCCGGACGCCGACGACTGAAAAGGCTCTAGTCAAGCCGCGTTGCGGTCGCGATCATCGGGTACCGGTAAGCGCGCGGCCATCAATACCAGATCCGAATAGCCAGCATTTTCGAAGGCAGCCATGATTTCGGCCAGCTCTTCCGGATTGGGCTCCGGGGCCGACAGAATGATCTCATGCGTGCCGCTGCGGCTCAGGCGCGCAACACCTTCGGCATTGGCCGGACCGCATTCGACCACAACCATGTCATAGGCATCTGCGAGCGCATCGACGATCATCGACAGGCGATCAGCACCACGCATCGCTTGGCGGATGTCCGAATTGCCCTGTGGGATGATATCGGCACCGGACAGCCGGTCCGGATGGATCGTATCGGCAAAGGCTGCGTCGCCGCACAGAAGATCGGTCACGCCCGGCAGGTCGGAATCGGTTGCCATCAGCATCGTCGGGCAGGCCGAACCGGTCATGTCGACCAGAACCACCCGGACGCCGCGGCTGGCAAGTTCGCGGGCCAGGAGGACCGTACCCGCCGAGCCATCGTCACCCGAAGGCGAAATCGCAAAGGCGATCCGGGTTCCCTCCTCCATCAGATAAGTCGCCACGGCAGAGACAGAGAACTCGTCTTCCTCTTCCGGCTCTACCGGTTCGTGCGCAAAGTCCGGCTCATCCCGATCCGGGCTTTCCGCCTGGAAATCAAGCGTCTGCTCCATCTCATAGGCCAGATCATCGTCGGCTTGCGCTTCGATCTCGCTTGCGGCCGTTTCAGCGGGGATCTGCGACAGAACAGTCTGCGGGCCGGCCAGTTGCGGCTCGAATTCATCGTCATGCTCGCGGTTGTCTGCCTGGCTTCCGCTCGGGCGCAAGGCGCGACCGCTAAAGAGTTCCAGCATCATCACCAGAACCGCGCTCAGGATCAGCGTCGCCAAGGCCGCGACGATGGTGATCGGAATAACTTTAGGGAAATTCTGCTCGGAAGGCTCGATGGCGCCGGAGACGACACGCGCATCCGCCGGGCTCGCATCCTTGCCTAGGCGGGTGGAGGCTTCGCGGTAGCGGGCGAGATAGGTTTCCAGAAGCTGGCGCTGGGCCGTTGCCTCCCGCTCCAATGCCATCAGGCCCACTTCGTCCTCGCCGGCGCGGGCACTGTCGGCCTTGACCGTGTTCAACTGGGCGATCAACTGGGTTTCACGCTCACGCGCAACCGCTGCGTCATTTTCCAGGCTTGCCGCGATCTTGGACGATTCGGCTGCAATCTGCTCGCGGATGCCGGAAAGCTGCGCGCGCAACGCCTTCATCTGCGGATGCCCATCCAGCAAGGTGGTCGACAGATCGGCGATCTGGCCACGGATCTGCGATTCCGTCGTTTTCAGCCGCTGGACCGATTCCGATCCGGCGATGGCATCGAGAGTATCCGTCGGCCTTCCGCTTTTCAGGGCCGCCAGGACGTTCTGTGCCTTGGCCTCCGCATCGGCACGCTCGCCGCGGACACGGGCCAATTCTGACGAGATATCCGCCAGTTGCTTGGAACTGAAGGAGGACGAATCGGCGCCCAGCGGCATCAGTCCGGCCGACGAGCGATATTCGGCAACCTTCTGCTCGGCATCGCGCACCTTCTCGCGCAGGTTGGCAATCTCGGTCTCCAACCAGCGAGCGGCATCGGAATTGCTGTCGAGTTTGGCGCCACTTTGTAGTTGGCGATAAACGTCAATGATCGCATTGGGCACGGCTGCCGCCAGCGCCGGATCCTTAGACGTGAATTCGATGCCGATCACACGCGACTTTTCAACCTGGTAGACCTGCAGCTTTTCTTTGAATGCCCTGAGCACTCTTTGCTCGGGCGGCAATTCAAGCGGGTTTTTCTTCAACCCGAAGAGGACGAGAAAGTCGGAAATCGCCGATGGCTTGGTGTCCGGATCGAACTCTTCGCGTTCATAGAGTTTCAGATCGCGGGCGACCTGCTTCATCAGATCTACCGACTGCAGAAGCTGGACCTGGCTGACGATATTGAGTTCATCCGACAGTGGCTCGCTGGTTGTCGCGGCGGAACCCGGCGACAAGAAAGTCGGCTGCCGCGGCTCGATCAGAAGGCGTGCGTCGGCCTCGTAGGTTGGATCCATCAGGCTTGATCCCACGAAGGCAAGAGCGCCGGTCAGTGCCGTCGCAGCGAGGATCCTGCCCTTACGTGCCCAGACGGCACGGAATAGCTGTGCGAGATCGATATCCACGTCCTGATGACCGTTGCCCAAACTCGACATGCCCAACTCCCGGTACAAATTCAGCGCGAAAGTAAAGGAACATGGTAACTCAACCGTTAATATATCCGTGCGGCCGGGATGCGGACCAGTACCGCGCAAGCAAACGGCAATTTTCTTTACCCGGTGTTAACCCTAACCGATTGATAACGAGGCATCGAATTCTGAAAGATCGGGAGCGCGTAGGCGCATGGCAAGGGCTGGTACAAACGGGATATTGTTGCTCGCGGCAGCAGTTCTGTCGGCAGGACTGGCCGGCTGCGCAGGTTATCGGCCTGCACCCAAGGTCTTTCATGAGGCAACCATCCAGCCTTACCGGCTGGACAGTGGCGACCGTTTGCGCGTCACAGTCTTCGAACAACCCAGCCTGAGCAATACCTATACCGTCGACCAGGCCGGCTATATCGCCTTCCCGCTGGTCGGCCAGGTTCCGGCACGCGGCTCCTCCCTTACACAACTCGAAGGTGCAGTAGCCCAGAAGCTCAAACAAGGCTACCTGCGTGATCCGGACGTCACCATCGAAATCGACCGGTATCGCTCGATCTTCGTCATGGGTGAAGTCGGACAGGCGGGACAATATGCCTATGTGCCGGGCATGACCATTCTCAATGCCATCGCGGTTTCCGGCGGCTTTTCCAGCCGGGCCAACCAACAGGATGTCGATGTCACGCGCAAGATCAATGGCCAGATCCTGACCGGTCGCGTGCCGATCACCGATCCCATCCTCGCTGGCGACACGGTCTACGTACGCGAGCGGCTGTTCTGATTTATGCAGCAGACGGGAGCACTTCGCATCATTCATTGTTTCAGGTCGCCCATCGGCGGAATCTTCCGCCATGTCCGCGATCTGGCTGAATACCACAGTCGCGCCGGTCACCAGGTCGGCATCGTTTGCGACAGTTCCACCGGCAGCGAGCATGAAGACAGGCTGTTCGAGCAGATCTCTCCCTATCTCTCGCTTGGCCTGACACGGATCCCCATTCGACGCTCCATCAGTCCCGGCGATCTGTCAGCACTGATCAAAAGTTACAAGAAAATCGAGGAATTGCAGCCGGATATCCTGCATGGACACGGCGCCAAAGGCGGCGTGCTCGCGCGGATCATCGGCTCAGCCCTGCGGGTGAAAAAGTATCGCGTTTCCCGCTTCTATTCGCCCCACGGGGGCAGCCTGCACTTTTCCGGCGAGAAGATCTCAGGAAAGGCCGTCTTCGCCATCGAACGAGTGCTTGAACACATGACGGAGGCTATCTCCTTCGTCTGTGACTACGAGCGCAATGCTTACGAGGCGAAGATCGGCAAACCCCGTTGTGATTCCGCGCGCATCTACAATGGCATCAGTGATGGCGATTTCGAGCCGATCCCGACCGGTACCGACGGGGTGGATCTGCTCTATGTCGGCATGCTGCGCGACCTGAAGGGTCCGGACGTCTTCATCGACGCCTTCGCCCAGGCGGAAAAGCTGGTCGGTCGTCCGCTGAAAGGACTGGTCGTCGGAGACGGTCCCGACAAGGCAAAATACGAGCGCATGCTGGAGCAGAACGGGCTTTCGGGCCGTGTCTCCATGCTGCCCGCCATGCCGGTCAAACAGGCCTTTGCGAAATCAGAAATCATCGTCGTGCCGTCGAGGGCAGAGGCGATGCCCTATATCGTGCTGGAGGCCCTGGCCGCCGAAAAAACCGTGATCGCATCACGCGTCGGCGGCATACCGGAGGTTCTGGGACAAGCCAGCGAGGCGCTGGTCGAGCCCGGCAATTCGGCAGCCTTGGCCGGTATCATGGCAAAGGCAATCCTTACGCCCGGATGGGGTCGCGACACGATGCCGAGACGCGAGCAGTTCCAATCGCGTTTTTCCGCGTCGGTGATGGCCCATGAACTCGAAGGCCTCTACCGCAGACACTTGATCCTCCCTTAACCGCGGCGGATCGTTCTGCGCCAAATCGGCACAGATTCTTCGGTTCGCACCCCGGAAGCTCAAGCGTTTCTTAGGACCTTGCTGGTAGCTTTCGCGCACACACATGCGAGAGCGAGCAATGAACAAGGTTGATAAGCCAGACGCATTCGACCTCGGTGCCATGCGCCAGAAGGCGAGCCAGGCGACCACAGATCCCGACGCATCCCCCGGACCAACGGAGCCGGTGGAAATCAGCGCTTTGGCACGCCAGATCGCCGGTCAGTACAGTGACGTCAACTATTCGCCGACGATCATTATCGGCCAGCTTCGCTTTCTCGAATTCTTCAGCCTGTTTGCCATCGCGCTTGGCGCCAATTTCTTCTTCGCGCTGGCGCCCTACGACCATCTCCTGGGTTCGGCAGCCAACGGCTTCATCAGCGCGGCACTGGCTTTGGTGCTGATGCAGGCCGCCGACTGCTATGACGTCTCGATCCTGCGGACCCCCATGCGGTTCATGGGCCGCGTGCTGACCAGCTGGATGGCATCTGTTGCCATGATCGCACTGGTCAATTTGCTGTTCTTCGCCAACGATGCCCACTACCGGACGGTACTGGCGGCGTGTTTCCTGCTGGGTGCGGCCTATCTTTTCGTTGAACGCAACCTGATCGGCTTTGCCATCCGTCGCTGGGCGCGCAACGGCGTTATGGAACGTCGGGCCGTGATCATCGGCGGCGGCAAGCCGGCAAAAGACCTGATCCGGGCGCTGGAACAGCAGCCGGAGAACGACATCCGCATATGCGGCATCTTCGACGACCGCAACGCGCAGCGCTCACCGGATGTAATCGCCGGATATCCGAAGCTCGGAACGGTGGCCGAACTGGTCGAGTTCGCCCGTCTGGCGCATATCGACATGCTGATCATTTCACTGCCGCTGAGCGCCGAGGCGCGCATCATGCAGCTGCTCAAAATGCTCTGGGTCCTGCCCGTCGATATTCGCCTGGCTGCGCATTCCAACAATCTTCGCTTCCGCCCGCGTGCCTATTCGCATGTCGGCGCAGTGCCGCTGCTCGATATCCTCGACAAGCCGATCCGCGACTGGGACTCGGTGGCGAAGCGGGCCTTCGACATCTTTTTCAGCCTTCTGGCCCTCGTCCTGCTTTGGCCGGTGTTCATCGGCGCAGCATTTGCCGTGAAAATCAACTCTAAAGGCCCGGTCTTCTTCGTTCAGAAACGCCATGGCTTCAACAACGAGATCATCAACGTCCTCAAGTTCCGCTCCATGTATACCGAGATGAGCGATCCGACGGCGCGCAATGCGGTTACCAAGAACGACCCGCGTGTCACCTCTGTCGGGCGGATCATCCGCAAGACCTCGATCGACGAATTGCCGCAGATCTTCAACGTGCTACGCGGTGACCTGTCGCTCGTCGGCCCTCGCCCGCATGCCATTCTCGGCCAGACGCGCGACAAGCTCTATGGCGACGTGGTCGAGGGCTACTTCGCCCGTCACCGGGTCAAGCCGGGCGTGACCGGCTGGGCGCAGATCAACGGATGGCGCGGCGAGATCGACACCGACGACAAGATCAAGTTTCGCACGGCCTATGACCTCTATTATATCGAGAACTGGTCGCTGCTTTTCGATCTCAAGATCCTGTTCCTGACGCCGATCCGTCTTCTCAACACGGAAAACGCCTATTGACCGCGATCGCCGCCCACCAGCCGGCTCCCTTCAGGCCGCAGGCAGCGGCCGTTCAGATGGTCGCGTCATGGCTGATCGCTTTCGGTGTCTTTCTGTCCGGCTTCGTCATCTCCGAACCTGCCCCCTATGAAATGCTGATGGTCGTGCAGGTGGCCTTGTGGTTCCTGCTCGGGCTGAAGATCTCGCGCGCCGTGGCCCCGCTGCTGGCACTTCTGCTGACCTTCAATGTCGGCGGCATGCTGTCGCTGACCGTGCTGCGCGATATCGTAACTGACCAGGTTCTCTATGTCGCTGTGTCGATATTCCTGGCGATTACCGCCGTCTTCTATGCCGCGATCATCGAAGACCGGCATCAGAGGCTGAAGCTGATCTTCCAGGCCTGGGTGGCAGCTGCCGTCATCACCGGCATGCTCGGCATCCTTGGATATTTCCACGCCTTTCCGGGCGCCGAGATCTTTACCCGCTACGACCGCGCCATGGGCGCGTTTCAGGATCCGAACGTGTTCGGCCCGTTTCTGGTCGCGCCAGCGCTTTACCTGATGTACGGCCTGCTGACCGGGCGTCTGGTCGACGCTCCCTTGCGTGTCGTCGGCATCCTGATCATCGCCTTTGCCGTCTTCCTGTCATTTTCGCGTGCCGCCTGGGGCCTCTTCCTGTTTTCGGCGCTGGCGCTTGTCTTCATCATGCTCCTCAAGGAACGCACGAATGCATTCCGGCTGAAGATCCTGATGTTGTCACTGGCAGCCGTCGCGATGATCGTGCTTGCTCTGGTCATTGCGCTGCAGTTCGAAAAGGTTCGCGACCTGTTTCTTGCACGCACCCAGCTGGTGCAAGATTACGATGGCGGGCATCTCGGCCGCTTCGCCCGCCATAGGCTCGGCTTCGAAATGGCGATGGAGCGACCATTCGGGATCGGCCCGATGATGTTCAGCAAGATCTTTCCGGAAGACGAACACAATATCTGGCTCAAATCGCTGATGACCTATGGCTGGCTCGGCTTCGTGTCCTATGTGACGATGATCCTCTGGACCTTCTCGATGGGCTTTCGATACCTGCTGCGCGACCGACCGTGGCAGCCTTACCTGATGATGTCCTGGATCGTTCTGGTTGGCCACATGCTGATCGGCAACGTCATCGACACCGATCACTGGCGGCATTTCTATCTCATTCTCGGCATTGTCTGGGGATGCGGCGCACTCGAATGGCGCCATCAGCGGCAGATCAAGCGCAACGCAGCCTGATCGACGCGCGGTTATCAATAAACTCAGAGAAGATTTGATTCCTGCACCATCTGCGCCATATTGTTCTTCATGATCTCAGCTGCACAAATCCGCGCCGCCCGCGCCCTTATCGACCTGACAATCGACAAGCTGTCGGCAGCAAGCGGCGTTTCCGCGCTCCTGATCCTGCAGATCGAAACCGAACGCGCCTATGATGCCGGCCCCGACGCTTATGCGCGGCTCAAAGAGGCTCTGGAAGACATGGGCATTGCGTTTCTCGACGCTGGACAGGGCGGTGAAGGCGGCGAAGGCATTCGCCTTGCCCGTCGGCCCCATGAGGTCGATGGCATCCGCCCGGAAAACCTCAACGCGACCAACGACGATTAATTTCGCGGTGCATGGAACAAAACTTTGTTCCATGGCTTACCTGCCTGAACGACACAGACAGGAGAAATTCATGAATCGAAGCAACGGTCTCTACCTCATCATCGGTGCACTCGTCGTGGCCGTGGTCGGCCTTGGTGCCTACGTATACCGCGAGGAAAGCAAGCCACAGGGCGTGGAGCTTCGCATCGGCGAGAATGGCGTTTCGGTGGAAGAGAACTGAGCGACGAGCGGTGAATTAGACCGGCTTGATGAAGCTTCGATAGAATTGCACGGGGGCGCTTATGGCGCCCTCAAGCATGTAGGGCTGGCGCTCTGTCGTGCCGGCGCGCCGGGTGATCGGCAGTCCGTGATCAAGCCCGTCAATCAAACGGAACTCGATGAGCACCCTGCCCTGTCGATCCTTCCAGACCAACGACTTGCCTGAGGCTGTGACCACTTCGACACCGTCCTGCTCGTTCAGGCCGTAGAGATCCAGCCACTGGACAAGACTGGCCCTCGCATTGACCGGGGCGACAACATGGTCGGCGCTGCCGTGCCAGATCGATATCGCCGGCTGGGCCTGCGTGTCCGGCCGAACCTGCCTGATCAGATCTCCCCATTCAGAGGGACTGCGGTTGGCTCCCGATTTCATCACCGACAAGGCAGTCATCGCATCGCGTGCGGCGCCAAAGGGTAATCCGCCGACGATCTGGCCTGCGGCGAACAGGTCCGGATAGGTGGACAGCAAGGCGGCGGCCATCGCGCCGCCCGCCGACAGCCCCTGGATGAAAATGCGGTCCGGCGCGACACCGTGTCGGGCGGCTGAATGCTCGATCATCTGGCGGATCGACATCAGCTCGCCACGATCCCTGGCAACGGCGCTGGGGCGAAACCAGTTGAAACAGAGGTTCTGGTTGTTCTGCTTGGTCTGCTCCGGGTAAAGCAGGACAAAGCCCTTTTCTCGAGCCATCCGGCTCCAGCCGCTGGCGTGATCGAACCCTTGAGCGGTCTGCAGGCAGCCGTGCAGCACGACCACAAGGGCGCCGCGCTCTGCTTTTGTGGATGGTACGAATTCCAGCATGCGCAGCCGGCCTGGATTGTGGCCGAAGGCATGGACCTCCACGAGCCCGGATCGGTTTGCCCGCGCACGAGCAGGCTTCGGTGCATCGATCGTCGGCAGCGCCCGCATCGCAGTGGTCAGTTTCCTGCCCCACTTGCGCTGTTCCCGCAGGATCGAGGATAGCGGCATAGGGATCTTGAAGCGCATCGGGCTCTCACTCTCTATCAGTCTCTATCATCGCATATAATGCTGCAATGCAGCAAACATAGGACAAGAGATGAGAAAAGTTCAGCTTGACGGGCAGAGCCCGTGCATCTGTCTACCGATGAATTTGAATACTACTGGGATATCAAGGATTAAATGGTCGGGGCGGCCGGATTTGAACCGACGACCCCTTGACCCCCAGTCAAGTGCGCTACCGGGCTGCGCTACGCCCCGACCCGCCATAAAGGCAAGTTTCCTTTAGACAGTCAGTCGAAACGGTGCAAGGGGAAACTCGGAAAGAGCAGAAAAAATCACATCCGGCTCCTCGCTCCGTTCTGGCCTGGCAGTTACTTCAACCTGGCCATCAGGGCCTGAACCTCGAGCAGACGGCGGCGATCTTCCTGGTCCTCGCTATCGATCGCGTAACATGTTGTGTCCATGCAGAAGCGCGTCACCTTCAGCGGCTGCGCATCCGGATCGAACTGGCATTCGATCTCCTCGTCGATCTCGGTATCTTTTGCATCCAGCTTGGTAGAATAGGTCAACCGCGCTCCCGGCGGGCTCAATTCGGGAAAGGACTGGACCACGCCGACTTTCAGATCCTTCACCATGAGCATGCTCTTCGCTACAAATATGCAGGCGTCTTCAACCGTCTTCGGTGCCGCCCCTGGGGACTGGGCAAGGACCGGCGTGACAAGCCCCGAAGAAGCCAGGAGAACTGCAGCGAAAAGATTGGATTTCATGGTGCCTCGCATGTGCCGATAAAGTTCGGAAACGAGGAAGGCAGGGGTATGTTCCATCACGAAGCAATGAAACGATCTTCGACCGATCACTGGCCCCTTATCGGACCTGATCGAGCAGGCGCTTGCATTCGAGCAGGTCGAACAGTGCCTCTTGCAGCAATGCACGGTCCTCCTTGCCGATCGCGCCCTTGCCGACGGTGATTTCCGACGCATGGTCGCTGCCGCTGCCAAAGCCGAAGAAGCGGCCGCTTGCGCGGATCTTCGGACGCCCGACCAGCTGATCCTCGTCGAGGCCACCGCCGAGCTTGGGGTCATCGCCCTTGGCGGCGCTTGCGGCAACCAGCGCTTCCATCGTGGCCACGTCACCGGTCGCGACAGCCATGACAAATTTATTGCCATTGGTCTTCAGAAGCTTCTGTACGCCCTTGATCGTATATCCCTGATCGTAGAGCAGATTGCGGATGCCTTTGAGCAACTCGACGTCGTCTGGGCGATAGTAGCGCCGGCCGCCCCCGCGCTTCAGCGGCTTGATCTGGGGAAAGCGGGTTTCCCAGAAACGCAACACATGCTGCGGCAGATCGAGATCATCAGCGACTTCGCTGATGGTGCGGAAAGCATCCGGGCTCTTGTCCAATTGCATTTCACCGCTCCTCATGCGCCGCACTCCCGGCCGCGCACATCGCTGCGCATTTCAACAATTTGTCGCAATGGCTGCAAGCCATGCGTGACTGCGGGCAAAATGTTGCACCGCTTGTGCTCAGGCAGCCGGATTTGCCGGCTTCTGCTTGGCCTTGCGGGAAATATGGGCACGCAGGATACGCTGTTTCAGGACGTTCGACGCCTTGAAGGTCATGACGCGGCGCGGGGAGATCGGAACCTCCTCGCCAGTCTTCGGATTGCGACCGATGCGTTCGTTCTTGCTGCGCACCTGAAAGGTGGCAAAGGACGAAAGCTTGACCATTTCGCCCCGCACGATGGCGTTGCAGATTTCGTCGATTACCGTTTCGACAAGCTCAGCCGATTCCGTGCGTGACAGCCCTACTTTCCGGAAGACCGATTCAGCCAAATCCGCACGCGTCACTGTCTTCCCGGCCATAGTTCTCGCCCGCCTAAATCAATGATCTTGTTGAATTCCGTAAAGACTATTGTCCTTAACGGCGACGGTCAAGCGCTTGTTGATGCGCATTTTTTGGCTCTGCCCTACCAGCGGAGCATCACAGCACCCCAGGTGAAGCCACCGCCCATCGCTTCGAGCATTACCAGGTCACCCTGCTTGATGCGACCGTCACCGGCTGCCGTGGCAAGAGCCAGAGGAATGGAGGCTGCCGAGGTATTGCCGTGAAGATCAACGGTGATCACGACTTTCTCGGACGGGATGCCCAATTTCTTCGCCGAAGCGTCGATGATGCGCTTGTTGGCCTGGTGGGGAACCAGCCAGTCGATATCACCGGCGGTCGTGCCCGTGGCATGAAACGCAGCCTCGATCACGTCCGTGATCATGCCGACAGCGTGCTTGAACACTTCCCGGCCTTCCATGCGCAGATGGCCGACGGTGCCGGTTGTCGACGGGCCGCCATCAACATAGAGCTTTTCACGATGGACGCCATCCGAGCGCAGATTGGCGGTCAACACACCGCGGTCCGCAGTCGTCCCATTCCCCTCCGCCGCTTCGAGCACGATTGCGCCGGCGCCGTCACCGAAGAGAACGCAGGTGGTCCGGTCGTGCCAATCAAGGATGCGCGAGAATGTTTCGGCGCCGATCACCAGGATGCGCTTGGCCATGCCACCGCGGATATAGAGGTCGGCCGTCGACAACGCATAGATAAATCCCGAACAGACCGCCTGCACGTCGAAGGCGAAGCCGTGATGCATGCCGAGGCGGTTCTGGATATTCACAGCCGTTGCCGGGAACGTGTTGTCCGGCGTGGAAGTGGCGCAGATGATCAGGTCGATATCGGCGGATGTCAGGCCAGCGCGATCAAGCGCTGCCTGGGCTGCGGCCGCACCGAGCGACGCTGTGGTTTCGCCTTCACCGGCAATATAACGCTGGCGAATGCCCGTGCGCTGCACGATCCACTCATCAGACGTTTCCACCAAACCCTCAAGCTCGCCATTGGTCATCACCCGCTTCGGGAGCGACGCTCCGAAACCGCGAACAACAGAACGAATCATTATGTTTCCTACCTAGTGTTCATGCGGCTTCGGGGCCCGCTGGAGACGGGTGCCGGGCATGATATTTTTTCAAATCGTTTTCGATCTTTTGCGTCAGACCGTTCCGGGCCATGTCATAGCCGACGTCGATGGCCGCTGCAAAGCCTTCCGCATCGGTGCCGCCATGGCTCTTGATGACGATGCCGTTCAGGCCGAGGAAAACACCGCCATTGACCTTGCGGGGGTCCATCTTGTCGCGCAGGCGGTCAAAGGCGCCCTTGGCCAGAAGATAGCCCAGCTTGGCGACCAGCGTCCTCGACATGGCAGCGCGGAGATACTCGGCGATCTGGCGCGCGGTTCCCTCCGCGGTCTTCAAGGCTATATTGCCGGTGAACCCTTCCGTTACCACCACGTCGACCGTACCCTTGCCGAGATCATCACCTTCGACGAAGCCGAAATAGTCAATCGTGTCGAGCCCCGCCTCACGGATCAGGCGGCCGGCCTCCTTGACTTCTTCCTGTCCCTTGATCTCCTCGACGCCGACATTCAGCAGACCGACCAGGGGACGCTCGATTTCGAACAATGCGCGCGCCATGGCGCCCCCCATAAGGGCGAAATCAAGCAATTGCTGGGCATCGGCGCCAATCGTCGCACCGACATCGAGAACGATGCTTTCGCCAGAGAGCGTGGGCCAGATCGCGGCGATAGCCGGACGTTCGATGGTGGCCATCGTGCGCAGGCAGAACTTGGCCATGGCCATCAGGGCACCGGTATTGCCGGCCGAGACCACCACATCGGCCTGTCCGGTCTTCACCGCCTCGATCGAGCGCCACATGCTGGAAATGTAGCGACCGCGGCGCAGCGCCTGGCTGGGCTTTTCGTCCATGCCGACAGAGACTTCGCAGTGATGGAAGACCGATTTGGCCTGTAGCTTCGGATATTGCGCCAGGATCGGCAGACACCGCTCCTGCTGCCCGTAAAGGATGAAGGTGACGTCCGGGTGACGATCAAGCGCCTTGGCAGCGCCGGGTATGACGACTTCGGGACCGAAGTCGCCGCCCATGACGTCGAGAGAAATTCTGATCACTGAAACCTGACCCTTCTTCTTCGCTGCCTAGCGAAATTTCGGCCAAAATACCGCTTTTGTGTCCATGCACAACCCACCCATGGGAGCAGATGGGGCCTGATCAGTCCTTTTTCCAGTCTTTCAACACCGCGAAAGGCGAAGGCTTGCGGTCTTCTTCGTCCACGCTCTCGATATGCGCCGTAAACTCGGCGCCGGGCTTTTTCGGGTAAGGATCAATGCCGAGAGCGGCAAACTCGGCCACCAGTTCACCAGCATCGATCGTATCGCCGACGAAGGTTTCCGGCAGATCCGGGCCATCCGGATCAAGCACCATTTCGCCGACGCCATCGGCGACGATCCGGGCAAGCTTGGAGCCTTCGGGCACGAAGATCTGGTCGATTTCCTGCTCGATCATCGAGACCACCGGCTCCAGCGTCACGATGCAGGCCTGGACGATTTCGCCGGAGACATGCCCTTTGATACGCACCCCGTCCCTCTTCCACCGGGCAATCTGAAGTTCGGCCGTCAGACTGTTGACGCCTTCGATGTTCCAGATCTCGGCCAGGGCATGCCGTTCGCGCTCGTCCGCGGAAAGGCGAACCCTTACCGGGTTTGCCGACACATGGCCGACCTTTACCAGATAGCTGAAGGCGGCCGCATCACCGGGCTTGTTCGTGCTCATGTCAATTCAATCCTTCGGTCGAGGCCGTGGGCACGGCAAGACTCGCCTGTCCGGTTTCTATCGACGCCTCTTCTATGCCGGACAATGCACGCTCCGCGGCGAATATCCACTCCGCCAGGGACTGCATGGAAGGCGCAGCAGCGCCGGCCTCCGGATGCAGGTTGCGACGAAGGGCTGCGTCCAGTGCTGTGGCGTCATTGCCGTCGAGCGCTGCCGCATAGGATTCAAGCCGACCATAAAACATGCCGGCCAGTTTCTTCATGCGTTTCGGCACCCCCTGGTCGCCCACGCCAAGCTCGCGAATGGAGTGATCAACGTCCTCGAAAAAGGCGTCGATGATCTCCTGCGCAATCTCCTGACCACTGCGATCAGACTTTGCCGTGCGACGGAAATAGAGAATCAACATGATCGACAGCATTTCGAACCGGCCCATGACCGTGTCCGGAACATGCATGTCGCGATAGAAGGCCGGCGCGCGCGCAGCCGATGTCAGCGCGGCGTATTGGCGCTCGACAATTGCCCTGTTGTTTCTTTTCTTCCGGAAGAAGCCGAATACCATCCAATTCCACCAAAAAGAGCCTGCCGAACGGGTCGGCCCGCACGTGGTCGTGTTGCATGATTGCGAAAGCTGGTTTACCGAAGCAGACGTGAATTGCAATGCCGTTCTAGAGCGCCGTTGCCGCATCCTGCGGCAGACTGGCGCTGAAAAGTGCGGAATACCATGGTGTTGGCCGCGCCTTTTCCCCGGAAAGGCCACAATGCTATGCGCAGAAGCGGTGCGGCGCTCAAGGGCGCCATCGACAGTCATGGGAGACGTGCGTGGAAATTCGGATTTTCAGATCGGACAGCAAGGTTCTGAGCTCGACGGCCCTCGCCGTGGCGCTCGCCATCAGCGGCCTTTCCGGTTGCCAAACCGCCGAAGTCTTCCATAACGGCTATGTGGTGGATCAGGCAGCCCTTGACCTCGTCCCCGTCGGCTCAAGCCGCGAACAGGTTCTGCTGTCGCTCGGAACGCCATCGACCACGGCGACCTTCGAAGGCGAGGTCTTCTATTATATCTCGCAGAAGCGCACCCGTTCGGTTGCCTTCATGAAGCAGAAGCTGGTCGAGCAGCAGATCCTGGCGATCTATTTCGACAAGGACGGCATCGTCACGCAGCTCGCCAACTACACGCTTCAGGATGGAAAGGTGTTCGATTCGATCTCCCGTACCACCCCGACAGGCGGCAAGGACCTCACCTTCATCCAGCAGCTGCTTTCGGGCGGCGGCAGCGCAGCCAACAGCATCAAGAACGTGCTTGGCGGCGGCGGCATGGACGGCATGTAAGCCTCATTTCATTCAACAATACAGAAAACCGCGGAAGAGCATTCCGCGGTTTTCTTGTTTTTGCACGGTGTGGTCGGATCAGCCCGCCAGAACAGCCAAAAGCAGCAGCGCCACGATATTGGTGATCTTGATCGCCGGATTGACGGCCGGACCTGCCGTATCCTTGTAGGGATCGCCGACCGTGTCGCCGGTGACGGAGGCCTTGTGGGCATCCGATCCCTTCAGATGGCGAACGCCATCCTTGTCGATGAAGCCATCCTCGAAGCTCTTCTTGGCATTGTCCCAGGCACCGCCGCCTGACGTCATCGAGATGGCCACGAAGAGGCCATTGACGATCACGCCGAGCAAGGATGCGCCAAGCGCGGCAAAGGCCGAAGCCTTGGAGCCGGAGATCAGCAGAACACCGAAATAGACCACCAGAGGCGCCAGAACCGGCAGCAGCGACGGAATGATCATCTCGCGGATGGCGGCCCGGGTCAGGATATCGACCGCACGGCCATAATCCGGCTTCTCGGTGGCCTGCATGATGCCCGGCTTTTCGCGGAACTGGCGGCGGACTTCCTCGACGATCGAACCGGCTGCGCGACCAACGGCCGTCATGGCGATGCCACCGAAGAGATAGGGGATCAGGCCACCGAAGATCAGGCCGGCGACGACATAAGGGTTCGAAAGATCGAACGAAATCGCACCCATGTCGGCAAAGTACGGGTACTGGGCGCTGTTTGCGGCAAAGTACTGCAGGTCGTTTGAATAGGCGGCAAAGAGGACCAGAGCGCCGAGGCCGGCCGAGCCGATCGCATACCCCTTGGTCACCGCCTTGGTGGTGTTCCCCACGGCATCGAGCGCATCGGTCGACTTGCGGACCTCCGGTGGCAGGCCGGCCATTTCGGCAATGCCGCCGGCATTGTCGGTGACCGGACCGAAGGCATCGAGCGCGACGATCATGCCGGCAAGGCCAAGCATGGTAGTGACTGCGATTGCCGTGCCGAAAAGGCCGGCCAGCTGGTAGGTGGCAATGATGCCGCCAACGATGACGATGGCGGGCAGAGCGGTGGATTCCAGCGATACCGCCAGGCCCTGGATGACATTGGTGCCATGACCGGTGACCGATGCCTGGGCGATAGAGTTGACCGGGCGCTTGTTGGTGCCGGTATAGTATTCGGTGATCACCACGATCAGCGCCGTGACGATCAGACCGAGGATGCCGCAGAAGAAGAGATTGAGGCCCGTGACATCCATGCCGGCAACGGTACCGATCGAGCCCCAGCCGATCGTCAGAGACGTGGCGAGTGCAAGGCCGCCGATCGACAGCAGGCCGGTGACGATCAGGCCCTTGTAGAGAGCGCCCATGATCGAACCGTTGGTGCCGAGCTTGACGAAGAAAGTGCCAATGATCGAGGTGATGATGCACGCGCCGCAAATGGCGAGCGGATAGATCATGGCGACTTCAAGCGCTGTGGACCCGGCAAAGAAGATCGCCGCCAGAACCATGGTTGCCACCACGGACACCGCATAGGTTTCGAAAAGGTCGGCGGCCATGCCGGCGCAGTCGCCGACATTGTCGCCGACATTGTCGGCAATGGTTGCCGGGTTGCGCGGATCGTCTTCGGGAATGCCGGCCTCGACCTTGCCGACAAGGTCACCGCCGACATCGGCACCTTTGGTGAAGATGCCGCCGCCGAGACGGGCAAAGATGGAGATCAGCGAGGCACCGAAGCCAAGCGCCACGAGCGAGTCGATGACCTCGCGCGAGCCGCTTTCATGGCCGAGCATCGTCGTCAGAATATAGAAATAGATCGAGACGCCGAGCAGTGCCAGGCCTGCGACGAGCATGCCGGTAATGGCACCAGACTTGAAAGCAATGTCGAGACCGGCGGCCAGGCTGTGCGAGGACGCCTGTGCAGTGCGCACATTGGCGCGGACGGAGACATGCATGCCGATAAAGCCGGCCGCGCCCGACAGGACGGCACCGACGAGGAACCCGATGGCTGCGGTAGCGGACAAAAGCAACCATGTGGCGATGAAAACGACGGCACCGACGATCGCGATGGTCAGGTATTGGCGAGCGAGATAGGCCTGCGCACCTTCGCGAATATAGCCTGCGATTTCCTGCATTCGGGCATTGCCCTGGTCAGCCGCCAGCACTGAGCGTGTCGCCCAGACAGCGTAGACCACCGACAAAAACCCGCATAAAATTACGCCTAAAAGAACCGTCATTCGCAATACCCTCCCGTATTGCCCGCGCCTCACTCTTCGCGGGCGGTGTCACGCAGACTCAAGGCCCCTCCTCCGAGACCTCGTCGACGCGAGGCGAGATTGCGTTGCACTTTCCTTTGCGTCAAGTGCGCATATTCGGCGCGACGGAAGGCTCAGCCGGGCTTTCGGGATGCAACCCGCATCTGCAGCAGGACCAGAACAAGGCAGAGAATTGTCACCGGCCAGATGACGAGGTTCATGACCGACCAGCCAAAGGCGGTGAAGACCTTGCCCGACGAGAAGGAGGAGAGAGCGACGGTCGAGAACAGGATGATGTCGTGAAAACCCTGGACCTTGTCGGCTTCGGCCGGACGGTAGCTCGAGGCGACAATGGCCGTTGCACCGATGAAGCCGAAATTCCAGCCGATGCCGAGCAGCACCAGCGCGCCCCAGAAATTCCACAGCTCGATGCCCCAATGGGCCACCACCGCACAGGACATCAGGATCAGCAGGCCGGCCGCGACAATCTTTTCCGGCCCATAACGGGATATCAGCATGCCGGTGAAAAAGCTCGGCGCAAACATGGCTATGACATGCCACTGGATGCCGAGTGCCGCGAGGTCCGACGAAAAGCCGCATCCTATGACCATGGCGAGCGGCGCGCCGGTCATCATGAAGGTCATCAGGGCATAGGAGCCGATGCCACAGACCATGCCGGTCATGAAACGCTGTGTCATGACGATTTCCCGCAGCGGCCGCGTGGGCTCAGATGCCGCGGACACCTTGCCCGCAAGGCTCGGCAGCTTGAGAAAAAAGAGAACGCCGATCGCGGCCAGCAGGAGCGGAACAAGGCCGAGGAAGGCCCCGGCAAATGTCACCGGTGCGAGACTATCCTTCAACCATATCGCGATCTGCGGGCCGACAATGGCCGAGACGATGCCAGCCGCCAAAATCCAGGAAATCGCCTTGCCCTTGTAGAAACTCGGCGATGCATCCGCCGCGGCAAAGCGGATCTTCTGGGTAAAACCGGCGGATAGCCCCATCAACGCCAGCGCGACGACGAAGAGCCAGAAATTCGACTGAACAAGGGCAAAAGCAGCCAAGGCGCTTCCGGTTGCTCCCAGCAGGGCACCGATCATGAAGCTTTCGCGCCGGCCGAGAAGACGCGATGCCGCCGCGACACCAACGGCACCCAGTGCGATGCCGACATTGAAGCCGGTCAGAGGCGCGGTGGACAGAGACTTGTCGGCGCCGAGCATCTGGAAGCCGGCAAGTCCGCCGACCGAAAAGGCCAGCGGCGGAGCTGCGCCCAGGATAGCCTGGGCGACAGCCAGGAGGGAGACGTTTCGCTTGGCCGTCGCAAGTTGACCGTCCAGCCCCGCGTTCGACGTCCCGTCCATCCCTGTCCTGCCTTATTTTTGCGCCGGTACGCGGACCTGCTTTGCAATGCGATCGAGCACCGCATTGACCAGCTTCGGCTCGTCATCAGAGAAGAAGGCCTGCGCGATCTCGACATATTCCGTTACGATAACCGCGATAGGCACGTCCTTGCGCTCGATCAATTCGAACGTACCGGCACGCAGGATCGCGCGAACGGTGCTGTCGATACGCGACAGCGCCCAATCGTCCTGAAGCGCCTGGCGGATCATCGGATCGATCTTGGTCTGGTCACGGACAACACCGGCAACAATCGAGCGGAACCACGATGCATCGGCCTTGAGATAGGTGTCGCCATCCACTTCCTGACCGAGGCGGTGTGCCTCGTATTCCGCGACAACTTCAAGCACACCCGTGCCGCCGATATCCATCTGGTAGAGAGCTTGAACGGCCGCAAGCCGGGCCGCGCCACGCTGGTTTGCCGTTTTGGCCGGCTGTTTGTCTTCGGTCGTCATTGATCAGCTACCCAGTTTGTTCTTCAGCGCGATCATGGTCAGCGCCGCGCGGGCGGCAAAGCCACCCTTGTCCTTTTCCGAGCGCTTGACGCGCGCCCAGGCCTGCTCTTCGTTTTCGACCGTCATGATGCCATTGCCAATGGGAAGGGATTCCGAAACGGCGAGGTCCATGAGGGCGCGCGAGGATTCGTTGGACACGATGTCGAAGTGATATGTCTCGCCCCGAATGACCATGCCGAGCGCAACAAAGCCGTCATAGACGGTGCCTTCGTCGTCAGACGCATCCAGCGCCATGGCGATTGCCGGCGGAATTTCGAGTGCACCAGGCACCGTGATGATGTCGTAGGTAGCTCCGGCTTCATCGAGCGCTACGCGTGCACCGTCCAGAAGTGCATCAGACATATCGTCGTAGAAACGTGCCTCGACGATCAGCAAATGCGGCGAAGCCTTCTTCTTTCCCATAACCTGATCCGATCTTGATTGTGAATGTGATTGTGGCCCACGGCCAAACAGAAACGCGGTCAAACCACGCTGTTTCACGGAAGGCAAGCGTTTTTCGGCCAGCCAAGCGATCCGGCGCCTGCACCGCTGAAGACGAGATCTGCGCCAATGGTGCGACTGCGCATTCCTGCACGCGCTAATGCGGGCAAAACAGTGTCGAAGATCATGACAAATCTTTAATGCAATTCAGTAGCTTACAGGCTGGATTTCGCCGCAATCCGAACCCAGCTTCTTTCCTGCAAGCGAGCGACGGAATTCCCCGCCATCGCAACTTCCCTTGAAAGGATGAGGACAATGAATCGCTTTGCATCCGCACTCAGTGCATCGGCAATCTCCGCACTCGCCTTTGGCGGCGACAGCTACGCAGCCATGCCGGTCGTCGGAAACACCGGCTCGCAACAAATCGAGCAGGCGATTACCGGATTGACCGCCAACCATTTCGACATCGTTCGCCTGGAGGAATTGGACAAGGGAGATCCCGTACTGCAGAAATTCGAGACGGTTGCGCCGGGCTCGCAGGAGGCCAGGATGATCCAGGCATCGGTCATCGCCAACACGTCGCTGTCGCGGAGGCTGCAGGCCGAAAAGGTGGAACTGACCAATATTGTCGGCGCCGAGCGTGCCAGCGACGGCACAGTCACCTTCTATCTCCGTTAGCGGACCCAGCTCCCTCGCCCCGTTTCCAACACCCTCGCGCTTCCGGCGCGAGGGACGTTTTGCCCCAGGCGGAACAAATGAGGCCAACTGCGTGTTGTCAGACTACCGAGGCGGAAAAATGCTCCGGCTGATGCAGTCACAGGAAACAGGAGGTCACCATGGGACGCAGTATTCTTCTCTGGCTGGTTGGGGTTCCGATCCCGGTCATCATTCTGATCATGCTGTTCTGGCGCTAAGGCGTCAGAGCCAGGCCGACGCCGGAAGGCGTTCGAATACCAACAGCTGATCGGAGCCGAAAGTCTCCGATCGCTGCAAGGAAAAGCCGGCGGGAGGCCGATCACCGGTAATCGGTGAAGGAATTCCTTCTCCGATGGTCGCAGCACCGCGATACAGATGGATGAAATCGACAAGGCCGTGGCTGAGGAAGTTGGCCGCGACGCGGGCGCCACCCTCAACCATCAACGAAGACACTCCCCTGCGAGCCAGCAGCAGCAACATATCCTCGATACCATCGACCTCAACTATCTCGACACCCAGCGCCTCAAGCGCCTGACGATTTCCGTTGGCTCCGGCACTGGCAGCCAGAAGCACGGGCACCCGGTGCGCCGTCTGCGCAAGCCTGGACAAAGGCGAAAGTTCGAGATTGCGATCCAGCACGATCCGCAGCGGCGACGTATGCTCCAGCCCCGGCAACCTGACCGTCAGCTCCGGATCGTCGGCATTGGCGGTTCCGATGCCCACCAAGATCGCATCGCTTTTCGAACGCAGCAGGTGAACTTCGGCACGCGCTTCCGGCCCGGTGATCGCAACCTGTCCGGCACCAGCCTTTCCCAACATGCCATCGGCAGAAACGGCAAGCTTGAGAGTCACTTGCGGCCGTCCCTTTGTCTGGCGCGTGAGATAGCCGGACATTGCCTCGCGCGCCTCGCGCTGGAGAATGCCGGTGGTGACCTCGATACCGGCATCCGCCAAGATCTGCAGACCCCGCCCGGATACCCGCGGATCTGGATCGGCCACGGCAACAACCACGCGTCCCACGCCGGCCGCGATCAGCACGCCCGCGCAAGGCGGGGTCATACCATGATGTGAACAGGGCTCCAGGGTGACATAGGCGGTCGCCCCCCTCGCCCTTTCGCCTGCATCGGCAATCGCCTGGGGCTCGGCATGCGGCCTGCCGCCAGGGGCGGTCACGCCGCGGCCGACTACCTCGTCATCCTTGACAATGACGCAGCCTACGGAGGGATTGGAGCCCGTCTGGCCAAGATGGGTCAGCGACAGACTGATCGCCTCGCGCATGAAGGCCTCATCCTTTGCCGTGACCGACAAGGGATCAGTCCACCCCGTTGTCGCGCGAGATCTTTGCGTTGATCTCGGCGATCACATTCTCGAAGTCTTCGGCATGAGAAAAATCGCGGTAGACGGAGGCATAACGGACGAAGCCGACGTCATCGAGGCCCTTCAGAGCCTCCAGCACCTGCAGGCCAATCGCCTCGGACGAGATTTCCGTCTCTCCGGAACTTTCCAGCCTGCGCACGATGCCGGATACCGCGCGTTCGATCCGGTCGCGGTCCACGGGACGCTTGCGCAACGCGATCTCGAAAGACCGCACCAACTTGTCGCGATCGAACGGCGCCTTGCGACCGGTCTTCTTGGCAACCATCAGCTCACGCAACTGCACCCGCTCGAAGGTGGTGAAACGGCCGCCGCAATCGGGACAAATGCGACGCCGACGGATGGACGTGTTGTCCTCCGCCGGGCGCGAGTCCTTGACCTGTGTTTCATCCGAGCCGCAGAAGGGGCAACGCATCAGCCTTAAGCCTTACATGTAGGGGTACATCGGGAAGCGGCCCGTCAGAGCCACGACCTTTTCGCGAACGTTTGCTTCGACGGCCGCATTGCCCTCGTCGGAATTGGCGACCTTCAAGCCATCGAGGACCTCGACGATCAGGTTGCCGATTTCCTTGAAGTCAGCTTCCTTGAAGCCGCGGGTCGTACCGGCCGGCGTGCCGAGGCGGATACCCGAGGTGACAAAAGGCTTTTCCGGATCGAACGGGATACCGTTCTTGTTGCAGGTAACAAAGGCGCGGCCGAGCGCGGTCTCGGCGCGCTTGCCGGTCGCATTCTTCTTGCGCAGATCGACCAGCATCAGGTGGTTGTCTGTACCGCCCGAGACGATGTCGAGACCGCCGGCCACCAGCGTTTCAGACAGCGCCTTGGCGTTCTTGACGATCTGGGCCGCGTAGTCCTGGAACTCGGGCTTCAGCGCCTCACCGAAGGCAACGGCCTTGGCAGCGATGACATGCATCAGCGGGCCGCCCTGGAGGCCCGGGAAGACGGCCGAGTTGAACTTCTTCGCCAGATCCTCGTCATTGGTGAGGATCATGCCGCCGCGAGGGCCGCGCAACGACTTGTGGGTCGTGGTGGTGGCGACATGGCAATGCGGGAATGGCGACGGATGCTGATTGCCGGCAACGAGACCGGCGATATGCGCCATGTCGACCATGAGGTAGGCGCCGACTTCATCGGCGATCTCGCGGAAACGCTTCCAATCCCAGATGCGGGAATAGGCCGTGCCGCCGGCGATGATCAGCTTGGGCTTGTGCTTGCGGGCGCTTTCGGCAACGGCATCCATGTCGAGAAGGTTGTCGCCTTCACGGACGCCGTAGGACACGACATTGAACCACTTGCCGGACATGTTGACCGGCGAACCATGCGTCAGGTGCCCGCCCGAGTTGAGGTCGAGACCCATGAAGGTGTCGCCCGGCTGCAGCAGTGCCAGGAACACGGCCTGGTTCATCTGGCTGCCAGAATTCGGCTGGACGTTGGCGAAGTTGACGCCGAACAGCTTCTTGGCGCGCTCGATGGCGAGCTCCTCGGCGATATCGACGAATTGGCAGCCACCGTAGTAGCGCTTGCCCGGATATCCTTCGGCATATTTATTGGTCATGATCGAGCCCTGCGCTTCCAGCACGGCACGCGAGACGATGTTCTCGGAGGCGATCAGCTCGATCTCGTGACGTTGGCGACCAAGTTCTTTCTCGATCGCGCCAAAAATGTCCGGATCGGACTCAGCCAGGGGGCGAGAGAAGAAGGCATCGGTATTCGACATGATCGCAGGCTCCTCAAAGAGTTTGATGCAGTGGGGTATTAACGTTCCGCAGGGCCGAGGGCAATACGATCAGCGACATTTGCGCATCAAATGACGCGGCCCTGGAGAACAAGTACGAATGCGGGTCACGCCAAACGAAAAAAGCCGCGTCCGGGAAGGACGCGGCCATGGTTTCAGCCAGAAGCGGCCAGGCTTATTGCGGCAGAAGATCGTCTTCGATCGATCCGGAGACCTGCTCGACGCCAATATTGGCCTGAAGGGCCAGCTGTGCGTCACCATCCTTCTGGTAGATATCATCGCGGAACTGCACGACCTGGTCCTTGGCAGACCACGCGGTGATGTAGACGATATAGACAGGCACTTCCTGCGCGAGCTTGATCGGGGTGTTCTGACGCGTGGAGATGACGCGCTCGATTTCCTGACGCGACCAGCCTGACGTGTCGCGCAACAGCCAGGTGACCAGATCGCGCACGTTCTGCACACGCATGCAGCCGGACGACTCGAAGCGCATCAGCTTGTTGAACAGGCCCTGCTGGGGCGTGTCGTGCATGTATTCATTGTTCGGATTGTGGAAGTTGATCTTCGTCGAGGACATGGCGTTGATCTTGCCGGGGTCCTGACGGAACATCAGGTTCGGTGCCTTGGGCGCGAACCAGTCGACGCTTTCCGGCGATACTTCCGTACCCTGGCCATCGATCAGACGGATGTTGTTGCGCGTGAGATAAGTCGGATCCTTCTGCATCAGCGGCACGATGTCCTTTTCGACGATCGAACGCGGCGCCGTCCAGTAAGGATTGAGAATGACCTCATAGATCTTGGAATTGATCGTGTGGGTCGGGCGGTCGATGCGGCCGACAACCGCGGTGTTACGCAGTGCCACACTGTCGTTTTCCACCGCCTCGACATAGGCAGCCGGAATGTTGACCATCAGGTAACGCGGACCAAGATCGCCCGACATGGACTGAAGACGGATCAGGTTGGTGTTCAGCTGGTTGAGACGCACATCGGCGCTGACGTTCAATGCCTTGACCGTGAACTCACCCAGGACGCCGTCTTCCGGCAGGCCGTGACGGGCCTGGAACCGCTTGACGGCACCATCAACATAGCTGTCGAAGGAGTTCGACATGCCAGCTTCCTGCGGCAAGTCTCCCGAAATCATCAGGCGCTGGCGCAAGGCCTGAACCGACGGATCGGTGACGCCGAGACGCAACTTGACCTGAGGATTGACCGCAGGCCAGCCACCATTCGACACGATCGCCTGATACTGTGCGATTGCCTGCTGCATATTCGTGGCGCTGTTGCCGCTGATCATCGGGGTGTTGGATGCGACCGCCGTGACTGTCCGCGAAGCCTGGGCATCGAACTGGTCATCCCAGTTGCCGCGGCGCGGCGCATTGATCAGTTCATCAATAGCCGTCTGGGCCAAGGCCTGTCCCGCGATTGCCGCGACACTGACAGCTCCCGCGCCCCGCAGAAGCGATCGACGCGAAAGATCAACAATTCCAGACTTTTTGGACATATTTCCTACCGTTTCGTTCTGACCCACATGGAAACGCATACCGCGCCATGGTTAACAAAGAGACGCTTTTTTCGCAGATCGAGACGATCCACAGCGTCAGGCGGGGGCTTTGAGCCAGCCCGATTTCCACCTTGGCGGTCACATATCAATATGGCCAATTCGTGTCAGGTCGGCGGGCTGTCACAAGACTGTGTTCATGACCGAACCCATGTGATCGATAAACGGCAAAACGGATGCTTCGCGGGAAGCATCCGTGTTTGGCGGTGGATCGCAGTCGCTGGAGGTGCGCTTGGCCGTGCGTCAGAGACGATAGGCGATGCTGTCGTTCCAGAAACGATCGAGGCGCTGCAGCAGCTTGTTCATTTCGGTGAATTCGTCCGCACCGATGCCGCCGACCTTCTGGATCGAGCCCATGTGACGCTCATAGAGCTTGGCGACGGTCTCGGCAATTTCCTGGCCGCTGTCGGTCAGGCTGATGCGAACCGAGCGACGGTCGACACGCGAACGCTGGTGGTTGATGAAGCCGAGATCGACGAGCTTCTTGACGTTGTAGGAAACGTTCGAGCCGAGGTAGTAACCGCGCGAGCGCAGCTCGCCGGCGGTCAGTTCGGAATTGCCGATGTTGAAGAGGAGGAGCGCCTGGACAGCGTTGATGTCGCTGCGACCCTTGCGGTCGAACTCGTCCTTGATGACATCGAGAAGGCGGCGGTGGAGACGTTCCACCAGATGCAGGGACTCCAGATAGAGCGAGCGGATTGCTTCTTCCTGCGGATCGAGAGTGGCCGGCTGTGGCTTGAGCTTGGTGTTCATGTCGGTCTGCCTCACTGTTTTGTTTGGCGGTGTTGGTTTTTTCTCCCGCCTTGGTGAGGACCATATCCAATGCGCATAAAATTCTATTTAAAACGCAGGCTTAACAGAGGCTTACCAAAGCCGCTGATGCAATCAGAGTAAATCAACCGTTACGCTCTCCTGCTTGTGTCTGCTTTCAAGCCACAATGCCAGGCGGAAGGCCAAGTAGACCAGCGCAACCACACTATGCAGGACGATGGCCAGGGGATTGCGCCCGAAGATCTCGGTCCACAGGCCGAACATCAGGATCTGCCCGCCGGCAGCCAGCACCCAGATGACCGGCCCCCATGAGCCCCCCAACCAGAGCCCAAGGGCCGCCACCGGGAAGACAACGGCAAGTCCGGCAGCGGCCACGCGCCATGGCAGGCTGAGCAGGTCGAAACGACCAAGTCCGGCATGGCTGTAGCCGACAAGCATCGACCAGTATTGCAGGCCGAACCAGAGGCAGGCGATGGCAACGACGCGCAGGAAGACTACGAAGATGGTCTCCGTCAGGCTGCGCTTGGGCGAATTCGGCGAATCAGATTCCATCGTGGCAGAATAGGCCTGGGCGCCTTCAGCCGCCAACTGGATTGCCCTGCCCTCCCCAGACCTTTCCATCCGCTGTTCCTTCCTGGCACACAGACACCGCAACAAAGCGGTTGGGCGAAGTGGGACAATTCGCCCGGCTCAAAATGATCCAGCGACAGTCTACAACGGTTTTGCTGTGCGCGCCGACATGATATCAGCGGCTGACGACAAGACGAGGATACCCCATGCAGGACAAGACACATCTGGTCGATGACGTGACCGGCCACCGGCGCATGCGTCGCAACCGCAAGGCGGACTGGACCCGTCGCCTGGTGCTGGAAAACCGGTTGACGGTTGACGACCTGATCTGGCCGATCTTCGTGGTGCCGGGCACCGGCATCATCGAGCCGATCGCGGCCATGCCGGGGGTCAACCGGATGAGCGTCGACAAGGCCGTCGAAGCCGCCAGGGAAGCCGCCGATCTGGGCATCCCCGCGCTGGCGACGTTCCCGAATGTCGGCATGGAACTGCGCGATCAGACCGGATCTCAAATCCTCGAGGCCAACAACCTGCTCAACCAGGTGACCGCGGCAATCAAGAAGGCCGTCCCGAACATCGGCGTGATTACCGATGTCGCGCTTGATCCGTTCACCAGTCACGGCCATGACGGCATCCTGCGCGACGGCGTGATCGTCAATGATGAAACCGTGGACCAACTCGTCAGGGCAGCCATTCTGCAGGCCGATGCCGGCTCCGACATCATCGCGCCATCGGACATGATGGACGGCCGGATCGGCGCGATCCGCCGTGGTCTGGACGCCGCCGGCCACCAAGATGTCGGCATCATGTCCTATGCGACGAAATTCGCTTCCTGCTATTATGGTCCCTACCGCGAAGCGATCTCGACCAGCGGCCTGCTGAAGGGCGACAAGAAGACATACTATATCGACCCGGCGAACGGCACCGAGGCGTTGCGCGATGCGGCACTCGACGTCGAGGAAGGCGCAGACATGCTGATGGTCAAGCCCGGCCTGCCCTATCTCGACATCTGTTGGCGAATGAAGGAAGCCTTCGGCCTTCCGGTATTTGCCTATCAGGTGTCTGGCGAATACAGCCAGATCAAGGCTGCGGCGGCCAATGGCTGGATCGATGGCGAACGGGCGATGCTGGAGACGCTTCTGTCGTTCAAGCGTGCCGGCTGCGATGGCATACTGACCTATTTTGCGATGGAGGTTGCACGGCACCTGGCCAAGAAAGGCTGACCTAACGGGGCAATATTGTATTTCCCGTGTTGCTCACCATATCTGATGGGCAATATCAAAGGAGCCGACCATGAGCCTCGACAGCAACCCGATCTACGCCGCCCCCGAAGACTGGCGTGCCTATAGCGGCGTGCTGTCTCGGCGGGTGTTCGCTTTCATCATCGACTACATGCTGGTCGCGCTGTTGTGGATACCGGCGGCCGTCGTCGTGTTCTTCCTCGGCATCCTGACACTGGGCCTTGGCTGGTTGCTCTATCCGATCCTGTTCTTCATCGTCGCAGGGCTTTATTTCGGCATGTCGCTGGCCGGTGCCGCACAGGCAACGCCCGGTATGCGCGCCATGGGCATCGCCATGGTCCGTCTGGACGGCCGCAAGCTCGATTTCGTCACGGCAATTGCCCATCTTGCGCTGTTCTGGATCCTGAACTCGATCCTGACGCCACTCATTCTTCTGGCCGGTCTGTTCATCGAGCGGTCGCGTCTGGTCCATGATCTGTTGCTGGGTACGGCAACGATACGCACGGCCTGAACCTAGCATTTCAGTCCTGGACCAAGAATACACTCCGGCAATCCACACCGGAGTGTTGACCTTTTGCAATCTTGCGCCATCCTATCCAATCACGACAGGCAAGAGGATTCTCGTCAGCGGCAGATGAATACCCAAACCTCTCCATCCCCGCAGTTTTATCTCACGGCTCCGGCGCCGTGTCCCTATCTGGCGGGGGAAATGGAACGGAAGGTGTTCACGCATCTGGTCGGCCAGCGGGCGACGGAAATGAACGACCTTCTGACGCAAGGCGGGTTCCGCCGGTCGCAGAACATTGCATACCGCCCGGCCTGCGAAAGCTGCCGCGCCTGCGTCTCCGTCCGGATCCTCGTGAATGAGTTCGTGCCCAGCCGCGCTTTCCGCCGGGTCGAGGCAAGCAATCTCGATGTGATTGCGACGATCTTTCCCGCCCAGCCCTCGACCGAGCAATTCTCACTGTTTCGCGCCTATCTCGACGACCGGCACCCGCATGGCGGCATGTCGGACATGTCGGCACTGGACTATGCGATCATGATCGAGGACAGCCATGTGCAGACGCGAGTGATCGAATATCGCCTGCGCAGTCCCGGCGACGGACTTTCAGCGCACCCGAAAGGCGAACTGATCGCCGTTGCGCTCACCGACCTGATGAGCGACGGGCTGTCGATGGTCTATTCCTTCTTCAACCCCACGATGGACAAACGCTCCCTGGGCACGATGATGGTGCTTGATCACATATCCCGCGCCAGGACGCTGGGATTGCCGCATGTCTATCTTGGCTATTGGGTGCGGGGATCGCACAAGATGGGCTACAAGACCCGATTCCAGCCGCAGGAGCATCTGCTCAATCAGGGCTGGACACGTTTCATTCCCGAAACAAAAGAATAACCGCCAAGTCTATCAGGCAGTTGTACCAAATTCATACAACAAGGCCCCGGATGCTATTAAGCCATCCGGGGCCTTGTTGTTTCGTTTCAGGACAGCTTGCGAATGATGCCGTAAACGACATTGCGGTTCTGGCCGAAACGAACGCTGCCTTCGAACTTCTGATCACCGACGCTGCCGTTGATGATGCGCCACATGTCTTCTTCGCTGCGTAGCAGCAAAGCCCAGTTCATGAAGCTCTCCATATAGCCGTCGACGCCGATGTCGGTGGCAAAATTGGCAAACAGGAAGACACCGTTCGGCTTCAGCATGCTGAGGCAACGCTGCGTCAATTTCATCGACACCTTGTCGTTGAGATAGTCGTAGAGACCGGCCGCGTAGATGAAGTCGAACGTGCCGAGCTGGTGGCGACCAGCGAGGAGACCACGGACCGAACCATCGATTGCTTCGATGCAGGTTCCTGAGAAATCGCGCGTGATCGAACCGACACTGATCGGGTCCTGGTCCAGCGCAACCCAGCGCTTCAAACGCCCTTCCTTGAGGGCGCTGGAGCGATTGGCTTCGCGCAGATGACCGGCGGCGATCGTCAGGATTTCCGCTCCAGGACCACGAGATGTAGCAATTTCATCAACATGCTGAGTCAGCAGGTCGCGACGCTCGCGGACAGCAACGGAGGATGACGCATCCTTGGTGTAGTCATAGAGCGCCTTGCCAAGCGGTGTCGCCTTGGCGATCTCGTCGGCAACGCTCGGGTGGCCGTAGATAAAATCGAGAAGCTGGGCATCCCCGGAATAACCGCGCGGCTTTGTAAAGGACCAGCGGGTAAACGGGTCCTGGAGAAAATAGCTTGCAACCGGGTGTTGCTGGGCAATCGGGATCAATTGCTGCCAGACGCTCGGTTCGTAACGCATGCGGGCCTCATGAAGAGAACCGGCGATACGGTGAATGACCTGCTGCGGCTCGGCGCCGCGTTCGAATTGCTGCATCGCAATATTCAGCATCAGGCCAAGCTCTACCTTGGCATTCTGCAATTCGTCCGCCTTCCAGCGGGTTCCGGGCGCAACCATGTGCGCGGCAATGGATTCAGGAGTAATAAGGCTTTCGCCGTCCAATGAAATTTCGATCTGTCTCATACGCCGACCCACCAAACACAAGAGTTACCGTTAAGAATTTAGTTACCATAGTTGTAATTGAGGAGGGGTTCTACTCACTTTGGTAACTTTTAAGTAGTTTGGTTAATGCTATTGGCATCCACACGCCGTGCCCGGAACGATCGCGCTGAACCTTTTTGGGATGCAACTCGAAGCCGGTTGGCCTTCTTCTCGAAGTTGCGCTATGCACGAATGACTGGATGGACGGCCCGTGATACAGAAAAGCAGGTGCTTATTGTCTATTCCTACCGGGGTTCGTGCGACCGACATCGGCTCTGTATGGGACGGAGCGTTAATCGATGGATTGCTCTATGCAGACGACCTTGCTCAACGCAATTGAGGCCAGCTGGCCTCAGCGGCCGCAGGACGCTCCGACGGCGGAGCTGTATAGCCTGTACCGGCGCCATATAGAGCCTAGGCGTGCCAGAGCGGCGCGCCAGGGGTTATGGGTCGCCGTCATTGTCTATCTGCTGTTTGCGATCACCGACATCATCCTGATTTCCGACGTTGCCCGCGATACGATCGTAGCGCGTTTCATGGTCGGGGCATCGGTTCTGACGGTGCTCGAAACGCTGGTCTGGTTTCGCGCCGGCGCCAAATGGCTGGACATTACCTGCGCTGCCGCACTGGTGACGGGCTATCTGTTCTGGCTGATGCCGGCTGCCACCACCACGGCGACGGAGAGTATCCGCTACTACATGATCTTCGGTACCATCTTCATGATGGGCGCCAATCTGTTTTTCAGCTTCTTCGTGCTGTTGTCGGCCGTGACCTCGGCCTTCGTCCTGGTGATCTTCTTCACCAGCATCATGATGCTCTTCCCGACCGATATTCCCTATCTGGTCGCATTCGGCACATTCTACATTTCCTGCTTCATCTTCACGTCCTACATCAACTGGAAACTGAATGGCGAGCGCTACAACGTCTTCCTGAATGCGCTGGAAGCACAGCACCAGCATTATGAAGCCGAACAGCGCGGCAAGTCGCTGGAGCGGCTGTCGAACACGGATTATCTGACCGGCATCGAAAATCGCCGGGCAATCGACAAGCGGCTTCGCGACCTGTGGAATGCGTGGCACAACGACGGCACCGGCTTTGCCGCAGTCCTGGTCGATGTCGACTTCTTCAAGAAATACAACGATTTTTACGGTCACCAGGCGGGTGACCGTTGTCTTATTCTGGTTGCCAATGCGCTTCAGGAAGCACTGACGCCATACAACGCCTCGCTCGGCCGCTACGGCGGCGAGGAATTCATCGTTCTGGCACAGATCGCAAAGCGCGACCAGGTCTCGATGCTGGCTGAAATCATCCGCAGCACGGTGGAAAGACTGAACCTGGTCCATGACCAGCGCCGTGACGGGCAGGCCGTGGTCACGGTGAGCGTTGGCGCCTCCTATACCAGACCGAATTCCGGACCTAAGCTCGAGCGGATCATCGACGAGGCTGACCGCGCGCTCTATTCCGCCAAGGCGAACGGCCGCAACTGCATTCGCCTGTTCAATCCCGACGATCCACTCAGCAGCGACGACAACGAGAATATCGCCTCGCTGCTGCGCATGGCGGTGAAGAAGGACCTCGTCAGGCTTGTTTACCAGCCGATCCAGAACCTGCAAACCGGCAAGCTTGAGGCCGTCGAAGCGCTGATGCGACTGCAGATGATCGACGGCACACCCATTTCTCCCGGGCAGTTCATTCCGATCGCCGAGCGCACCGGCTCGATCCTGGAACTCGGCCTCTGGGCGATCCGCAGGGTCTGCACCGAAATGCTGGCGCCGGGGCATGTTCCGCTTTCCAGCGTCAATGTCTCCGCCATCCAGCTCAAGTCGCGCGGCTTTGCCCTCGCGGTCTCGACGATCCTCGAGGAGACCGGCGTCAAGGGTGAGCGGCTTGCCTTCGAAATCACCGAAGGCATCGACATGGAAGGGCAGTCGGACGTCATCCGTTGCATCAAGGACCTGGAATCCATGGGAATCCGGATCTGGCTTGACGACTTCGGCACCGGCTTTGCCGGCCTCTCCTGGCTGCGGCTGTTTCCCTTCGACACCGTCAAGATCGACCGGTCGTTTCTGCAGGATACGGACAAGCCGCACGGCCGCTCGATGCTCGAGGACATCATTCGCCTGGTGCGCAATCGCGGCCACAAGATCCTCATCGAAGGCCTTGAGACGCCCGAGCATGTGGCCCTGATGCACGAACTCGGCATCCTGCACGGTCAAGGCTTCTATCTCGGCCGGCCGGCGCCGGTGACGGAATTCAGGGAACTGGCAAAGTTGCCGGCAGCCGTCGGGCGCTGAACAATGCCGCCGTCTTCAATGATTGCAAGAAAACAAAAAAGCCGATCGCGAAACGATCGGCTTTTCTTCTAACTGCCGTTGCGCAGCTCAGCCTGCGAACTTGCCGCTGCGCGGGAAACCCTTTGGCACGATACGGCCGGCGGTCGCACGATCGGCGAGCCATTCGACCAGCTCGTCCTTGGTCTTGGTGAAGGTCCGGCCTGCCGAATCCTCCCATGTCAGCCCGTCGGCAATGGCAAAACACTTAACGTCGGAAATGCCGCCGTCCTTGTAGCGCTGCAGCCGCACACCCTTGCCACGGGTCATTTCCGGGATCTGGGCGAGCGGGAACACGACCATCTTGCGGTTCTCACCGACGACAGCGACATGATCGCCCGTGACGGTGACAACCAGCTTGGTTTCGTCCGGCATGCCGACATTCATCACTTGCTTGCCCTTGCGGGTATTGGCGACCACCTCGCCTTCCGGCACGATGAAACCATTGCCTGCGGTCGAAGCGAGGATCAGCTTGCGGCTCGGATCGTGAACAAAGGCCGTCAGCACGTCCTGGTCGTTTTCCATGTCGACGATGATGCGGAGCGGTTCGCCATGACCACGACCGCCCGGCAGCTTGTCTCCGCCGAGCGTGTAGACCTTGCCGCCGGTTGTCACCAGCAGGATCTTGTCGGTGGTCTGGGCCGGGAAGGCCACACGCAGTCCATCACCTTCCTTGAAGGTCAGGGATGACGTGTCGGAGATGTGGCCCTTGAGGGCGCGGATCCAACCCTTTTCGGAAATCACAACCGTGATCGGCTCTTTCTCGATCATGGCCTGCTGGATGGCTTCGATGTCGGCTTGCGGCGCATTGGCGAACAGCGTGCGGCGGCGACCGAGCTCGGTTGCCTTGGCATACTTCTTCTTGACCTCGCCGATCTCCCAGGCAACGGTCTGCCACTGCTTGTCGGCCGAGGCGAGCAGGGATTCGATCTCGGCCTTTTCTGCCGAAAGCTCCTCATGCTCCTTGCGGATCTCGAATTCCTCAAGCTTGCGCAAATTGCGCAGGCGCATGTTGAGGATAGCTTCAACCTGGTTGTCGGTCAGATCCCACTTCGCGACCATCACAGGTTTCGGTTCGTCCTCCTCCCGGATGATGCGGATCACCTCATCGAGGTTGAGGTAGGCAATCAGCAGGCCGCCAAGAATTTCCAGACGCCGGTCGATCGCCGCCAGACGGAAGCTCGACCGGCGCACCAGTACGTCCTTGCGGTGGTCGAGCCACTCGGTCAAAACCTCGTTCAGCGCCATGACCCTGGGCACCTTGCCCATGGACAGAACATTCATGTTGAGCGGAATGCGGCTTTCGAGTTCGGTCAGCTTGAACAGCGATTCCATCAGGATGGTCGGATCGACAGTGCGGCTCTTCGGCACCAGAACGACGCGCACATCCTCGGCCGACTCGTCGCGAATATCTTCGAGCAGCGGCAGGCGGCGGGCGATCAGCAGTTCGGCAATCTTTTCGATCAGGCGCGATTTCTGCACCTGGAACGGGATCTGGGTGATGACGATCTGGTATCCGCCACGGCCAAGATCCTCCGTCTCCCACTTGGCACGGACGCGGAAACCGCCGCGACCGGTGCGGTAGGTCTCCAGCATGCTTTCGCGGCTTTCGACGATGATGCCGCCGGTGGGGAAATCGGGACCTTCGATACCGCCCTTCTGGGGATTAGCCGGATCGGCCAGCAGTTCCTCGACGGGCGCGCCGGGGTTCTTGATCAGGTACAATGCTGCGTCGCAAAGTTCATGCGCGTTGTGCGGCGGGATGGAGGTCGCCATGCCAACCGCGATGCCGGAAGAGCCATTGGCGAGCAGGTTGGGAAACGCACCCGGCATGACGACCGGTTCGTCGTCTTCTTCGTTGTAAGTCGGGCGAAAATCGACAGCGTCCTGATCGATGCCTTCCAGCAGCAAGGCTGCGACATCGGTCATGCGTGCTTCGGTGTATCGATAGGCAGCCGCACTATCGCCGTCGATATTGCCGAAATTGCCCTGACCATCGACGATCGGATAGCGCTGGGAGAAATCCTGCGCCAGGCGCACCAGCGCATCGTAGACCGACTGGTCGCCATGCGGATGGAATTTACCGATCACGTCACCGACGATACGGGCACATTTCTTAAACGCCGAGTTCGGACGAATGCCCATCTCGCTCATCGCATGAATGATGCGACGATGGACCGGCTTCAGGCCGTCGCGCACGTCGGGCAACGCCCGGTGCATGATGGTCGAAAGCGCATAGGCAAGGTAACGCTCTTCGAGCGCTGCCTTAAGGTCCACTGGCTGGATGTGATCGCCCCCGTCGCCGGGCGGAATTAGATTTTTCCCCATGCCCCCTGCCTAGCCGAGATATGGCGCAACGGCAAGGAATCCGGGGATTCTGGCTGTGGATTAACGCTGTGTGATCCCGATCACCAAACAACAGCCGCTTAACTCTGCCGGTGGAAAAGCGATGGAACTTTTTACAATCCCTCATATAAATGACACGGAATTCATGCCGAGTGTCGAAACACCGGCCATTCTTACAGAGGAACACTCGATGACGATCTATCGCTCCACCCGGATCCTGCTCGCCGGAGCCGCCCTCAGCGCTCTTTCCAGCCAGGCCTGGGCTCTTGACGGTCAGGATGTGCTGAAAAAGCTCAATGCCGCATTTGCCACCGGCGGCACTGTCATCTCCGCTGATTCGGTCGATGTGAGCGGTGAGGACGTCATCCTGAAAGGGGTGAAATTTACCGTCAATGGTTCGACCGAAAGCCCGTTGAAACTCGAAGAGCTCACGCTCGAAGGCGTCAGCGAGGAAGATGGCGGCGCCTACTATATCGACCGCGTCGAATTCCCGGAAATCGACATGACGGAAGAAAAGTCGACGTTTTCGGTGGAAGATCTCTACCTTGCCGGCGTCTTCATTCCGGGCGATGTCAATGCCACCGGCATCGACTCGATGATGTTCTACGAGGAAGCGCATAGCGGCCCGGTCAATGTCACCGTCGATGGCAAGCAGGTCTTCTCGATGAACGAGGCGACGGGCACCATGAGCCTGTCCGAAGACGAAAAGACGATCTCGTTTGAAGGTTCCGCAACCGCCATCAAGGCAGACTTGACCGTCGTCGAAGATCCGAAGAGCAAGGAAACGATCGATGCACTCGGCCTGCAGACGCTGGATGGCAATCTGAGCATGTCCGGCAGCTGGGAAATCGACAGCGGCACGATCGACATCGAGGACTACTCGATCGATTTCGCCAATATCGGCAAGCTGAGCCTGTCCTTCGGCATGTCCGGCTACACGCTGGATCTCGTCAAGCAGATGCAGGAGCAGGCACGCACCATGCAGACCGATCCGAAGAACGAGCAGGCGCAGCAGGCCGCAGGCATGGCCATGCTCGGCCTGGTACAGCAATTGTCACTGATCAATGCCAAGGTTCGTTTCGAAGATGCCGGCATTACCAAGCGCGGCCTCGACTATGCGGGCAAGACCCAGGGCACCGACGGCGCGCAGATGGGCCAGATGATCAAGGGCATGCTGCCGATCCTGCTGGCGCAGGCCAAGCTCGGCGCCTTGCAGAACGAGGTCTCCACGGCCGTCAACGCTTACATCGACGATCCGAAGGCGCTGACGATCCTTGCTCAGCCGGCCAATCCTGTCGCCTTCCCGATGATCATCGGTGCCGCCATGGGCGCGCCCGAGAGCATTCCGGCGCTGATCGGCGTCAAGGTGACCGCGAACGACTGAAGTCGTTCAACGCCAGGTTCGAAACGAAAGCCCGGATGTTCACATCCGGGCTTTTTCATTGGAGCGCCGACAAAAGAAAGAGGCCCCGGAGCAATCCGGGGCCTCTTCAGTTCCATCGCTCGATCGCGGCGATCAGTCCTTCTTCGGCTGCGGCACGACGCGCAGCGCGAGTTCGCGCAGCTGGGTGGGCGTTGCCGGCGACGGTGCCCCCATCAGCAGGTCCTGGGCCTGCTGGTTCATCGGGAAGATCGAGATCTCGCGCAGGTTCTTCGCGCCGACCAGCAGCATGATGACCCGGTCGACACCGAAGGCACAACCGCCGTGCGGCGGTGCGCCATACTGGAAGGCACGGTAGAGGCCACCGAAGCGATCCTCCACGTCCTGCTGGCTCAGGCCGACCTTTTCGAATGCCTTGACCATCAGTTCCGGCGACTGGTTACGGATCGAGCCAGAGGCGATTTCGAAGCCGTTGCAGACGGCGTCATACTGATAGGCCTTGAGCGTCAGCGGATCCTGGCTGTCGAAGGCCTCCAGACCACCCTGCGGCATCGAGAAGGGGTTGTGGGCAAAGTCGATCTTCTTTTCTTCCTCGCTCCATTCGTAGAACGGGAAGTCGACGATCCAGCACATTTCGAAACGGTCGCGGTCGACGAGGTTCAGTTCCTCGCCGGCGCGGGTGCGGGCTTCGCCGGCAAACTTGTAGAACTTCGATGGCTCGCCAGCGACGAAAAAGCAGGCGTCGCCGGCTTCGAGACCGAGCTGGGTACGGACCGCTTCGGTGCGCTCCTCGCCAATGTTCTTGGCGAGCGGGCCCGAGCCCACGACCTTGCCGTCCTCTTCCTTCCAGAAGATGTAGCCGAGGCCCGGCTGGCCCTGCCCCTGCGCCCAGGCGTTCATGCGGTCGCAGAAGGCTCTGGAACCGCCGGTCTTGGCCGGAATCGCCCAGATCTCAACCTTCGGGTTGGACGCGATCATGCCCGCGAAGACCTTGAAGCCGGAATCGCGGAAATGGTCGGTGACGCCTTCCATGACGATCGGGTTGCGCAGGTCCGGCTTGTCGGAACCATACTTGCGGATCGCGACATCGTAGGGAATGCGCGGCCACTTCTGCGTCACCGGCTTGCCTTCGGCGAACTGCTCGAAGACATGGGTCATCATCGGCTCCATCGTCTCCCACACATCTTCCTGGGTGACGAAGCTCATTTCGACGTCGAGCTGATAGAACTCGCCCGGCAGACGGTCGGCGCGCGGGTCTTCATCGCGGAAGCAGGGAGCGATCTGGAAATAACGGTCGAAACCGGCGACCATCAAGAGCTGCTTGTACTGCTGCGGCGCCTGTGGCAGCGCGAAGAACTGGCCCTCGTGGATACGCGAAGGAACCAGGAAGTCGCGCGCGCCTTCCGGCGAGGAGGCGGTCAGGATCGGGGTCGAATATTCGGCAAAGCCGGCATCGGCCATGCCCGAGCGCATGGCGGAGATGATCTGCGTGCGCTTGACGATGTTCCGGTGCAGCGTATCGCGACGCAGGTCGAGGAAGCGGTACTTGAGGCGGACATCTTCCGGATAGTCCGGCTCGCCGAAGACCGGCAGCGGCAATTCCTTGGCGGCGGACAGGACTTCGATTTCCTGGGCGTAGAGTTCAATCTCGCCGGTTGCCATCGTCTTGTTGGTGGTGTCTTCCGAGCGGGCCTTGACCAGGCCGTCGATACGGATGACCCATTCGCCGCGCACGGTTTCAGCCAGCTTGAATGCCGGGCTGTCCGGGTCAGCGACAACCTGGGTAATACCGTAGTGGTCGCGCAGGTCGATGAACAGGACGCCGCCATGGTCACGGACGCGATGGACCCAGCCGGAGAGACGAACGGTCGAGCCGACGTCGGACTTGCGGAGTGCGGCACAGGTGTGGCTGCGGTAACGATGCATGGTCAGGTTTCCCGATGTATGACGGCCGGAAAGGCGCTTCACGGAGCAGCACACGGCCGATAGAAAATCGGGCGGAAAAGCGCATGGTGCGCCTGATTTGTCAAGGCTGAAGGCAAAATGGGATAGTGCCCGCGACGCCGGGTGGAGGACCGGCCCGGCCTCTTCCCATCGGTTTCGTTGATGCGCCCATTCAATGCTTTTGCTGTTGTCTGACGCATAGGCGACTTATTGTCAGCCAAATGATCCGGGATAAACCGTCTGATTCCCCCGTCGCTCGCGCAGAAAAACCAGTTCATGTATGACATTCGTCCGCTCATCCCGCTTCTTCTCACGGCTGGCATTCTAATCGGGGGCAATGGCCTTCAGGGTACCTTCATATCCCTGAGAGCGCTCGAAGAGGGGTTTTCACCCTCGGTGATCGGCATGATCGGCACGGGCTATTTCATCGGCTTCGTGATCGGCTGCATCTATGTCACCAAGATCATGCGCGCCATCGGCCATATCCGCACATTCTCCGCCCTTGCCGCGATTGCCTCCGCAGCATCGATCATGATGGTCATGGTGATCGATCCGGCGTCCTGGTTTGCCATGCGCCTGATCCAGGGCATCTGTTTCGCCGGACTTTTCGCCGTCGTCGAAAGCTGGCTGAATGCGCGGGTGACCAATTCCACGAGGGCGCGCACGCTGTCGATCTATCGTTTCGTCGACCTCGGCTCGGTCACGGCGGCGCAATACCTGATCCCGGTCTTTGGCCTCGGCGGTTTCGACCTTTTCGCCATCATCTCGATGGCCCTGACCCTGTCGCTGGTGCCGATCTCGTTTGCCGACCGCTCCAGCCCTGCCCCGCCGCAGGATGTGAAATTCGATATCCGGGTGCTTTGGTCGGTCTCGCCGCTCGCCACGGTCGGCTGCATCATCGTCGGCCTGACCAATTCCAGCTTCCGGTCGCTGGGACCGATCTATGCCGACGGGATCGGCCTGTCGGTCACCGGCATTGCCACCTTCATGAGCATCGGCATCTTTGCCGGTATCGTCCTGCAGTATCCGCTCGGGCATTATTCCGACAAGCTCGACCGGCGCGTCGTGATGCTGATTGCCACGTTTGGTGCGCTGGCCGCCTGCATCTTCCTCGCCTTCGTCGCGGGCGAGAGCGAGCTTTTGAACTTCATCGGCATTTTTGCTTTCGGCGCATTCGCCATGCCGCTCTATTCGTTGTGTTCGGCCCATGCCAACGACCACGCGGCACCGGGGCAGCATGCGCTGGTCTCGGCCGGCACCCTGTTCTTCTGGTCCGTCGGCGCCGTCATCGGACCGCTGTTTGCATCCTTCCTGATCGATGCCTTCGGACCGCATGCGCTGTTTACCTACATGATCGTCGTGCTCGCCTTCTTCATGGGCTACACCTTCTTCCGCATCACCGCCCGCGAAGGCGTGCCGACCGAACAACGGCGCATGCGGTTTCGCAATCTGCTGCGCACCTCGACCTATTTTACCAAGCTTGCGGCGCCGCCATCCGAGAGAGACGACTGACGGCCTGCGACAGCATGGTCGCCGCCGCTCTATTGCTGAAAGCACGGCTCAACTTTAAAACAGAGAAAACCACTCGGAGTCTTTTGTGTTTCGTCTCTCGCGCCGCACCCTGCTCAAATCTGCGGCCGTTGCCGGTGCCTATGGCGCGGGCATGGCGCTTCTGCCCCGCGTCCACGATGCAATTGCCGCCCCGGATCCGATCCTGCTCGAAGCCCGCAGCATCGATACGATGCTGGATGGCAAGGGATTGACGCGCAAGGTGATGAGCTACAGCGACGGCCGGTCAACCGAGGCCGCGCCGCCGGTCCTGCGCGTCCAGCGCGGCGAGAAATTCGCGGCCACACTGATCAACGCGCTCGACGAGCCTTCCACCGTGCACTGGCACGGCATCCGTTTGCCGAACGATCAGGATGGCGTTCCATTCCTCAGCCAGCCGTATGTCTATCCGGGCGATCGGTTCGACTATGCCTTCACCCCGCCGGATGCCGGGACGTTCTGGTACCATCCGCATTGCAATACGCTGACGCAGATGGGCCGGGGACTGGCGGGCATGCTGATTGTCGAGGACAAGAGCGATCCGGTATTCGACGCAGAGTTTGCATTGAACCTGCGCGACTGGCGGCTTGGCGGCGACAGCCAGTTCATTGCGCAGTTCAGGCCGCGCGATGCGGCGAAGACCGGCACTTTCGGCACGGTGCGCACCGCCAACTGGCAACTTTCACCGACCTATGATGCGCCCGCAGGCGGACTTGTGCGCCTGCGCGTCCTTGCCTCCGACGTCACACGCATCTTCAATCTCAAGCTTGACGGCGCCGATGCAGAGATCATCGCGATCGATGGCCATCCCGTCCCGGTGCGCATACCGCTCGACATGGTCGTGGTTTCGCCGGGGCAGAGGCTTGATCTCGCAGTGCGCATGCCCGACAGCGAAGGGGTCATTGCCGCGCTGGAAGACATTCGTCCCTCCACGCCGAAGGTGGTGGCCTCACTGCGCTCCGTCGGACCTTCGTTGAAGCGCAACCTCGCCGACCTCGGTCCGCTTGCGGCCAATGCCGGTGTCGATATCGACATGGGCACGGCAACGGAAATCCCACTGCTGCTCAGCGCCACGGCCGAAAATGCCGCCAAGGACAGCATCTGCGGCACCCTTGGCTATTCCTTCTGGGCGATCAACAAGAAGCCATGGCCCGGCGACAGCGCCGACCCCATGGACCCGATCGCGGAATTGAAGCTGGGCAAGAGCTACATCTTCAATGTCGAAAACGTCACGCCGCATGCTCATCCGATCCATCTGCACGGGATGAACTTCAAGGTCATCGCTTCGAACAAGCGTACCATTCAGCAGTCGCTGGTCTCCGACACCTACCTGATGCTGCCGGACGAAAAGGCGCAATTGGCGCTTGTGGCCGACAATCCGGGTGACTGGGTCTTCCATTGCCATATCATCGAACATCAAAAGACCGGGATGACCGGCTATATCAGGGTGGTCTGAAACCAATGAACACCGGCACGGACATCTCGGCGACAATGCGCATCCACCAGCCCTATCCGGGACTGTTTGCCTATTACGACGGACGTATTGCGGGAAAGAGGCTGCATTCAGCCGAACCGAACTGGCTTGACGATGGCGCATACAGCCTCGGTGTCGCCAGCTTCGCCCTGGTGTCGGGTTCGCAGGCATTGGTCTACGACACCCATATCTCCCTCGATCATGCCAATGCCATTCGCCGCCATCTGGAAAGTCTCGGCGTCACCTCGATCCGGGTCGTGATGAGCCACTGGCATACCGATCATGTGGCGGGCAACGGCGGCTTCGCCGATTGTCCCATCCTCGCCAACAGCCTGACGATCGAGACACTGAAAGCCAAGCGCGAGGTTCTGGAAAACAAGACGCCGCCGATCAAGCCGGTCGTCATGCCGACCGAAAGTTTCGACCGGGAACTGACCCTGACCATCGGCAACTGGACCGTCCGGCTGCTGCAATTCGACATACACAGCGCAGATGGCACCGTTCTGTTCATCCCGGCGCTGGGCGTGCTGCTTGCGGGCGACACACTGGAAGATACCATCACCTATATTTCCGAGCCGGAACATATCGACCGACATATCCTCGACCTGAAGAGAATGGCCGAACTGCCGATCCGGCGCATCCTGCCCAATCACGGTGCCGAAGAGATCATCGCCGCCGGCGGCTATCCGCCCTCGCTGATTGAGGCCAACAGGGCCTATCTCGAGCGACTGCTGGCCCGCCGCGACGATCCGCGGCTTGACGACGAAAGCCTTGCAGTCTTCGCGGAGCCAGAAATCTCGACTGGCGCCATCGGCTATTTCGCCGCGTATGAAGAGGTCCACAGCCAAAACATCGCAGTCCTGCGCGGTGCCGCCCCGGATGAATAGTGGCGAATTCGCGGCTGCAAAGCCGGCTCCATCCGCGTTTGAAGCCCGTTCATATTGACATCTCGGGCAAGAAGGGAAAGTAAGGTTGATCCGTATTTTTCCATGACCGAGACGAAATGATCGATACCACTGCCGCGCTTGAGGAGGCTTGCCGCCAACTCGCCAAATCCGATTTCATCACGATCGACACGGAATTCCTCCGCGAAACGACCTTCTGGCCTGAGCTCTGCCTGATCCAGATGGCGAGCCCGGATTTCGAAGCCATCGTCGATCCGATGGCCAAGGGGCTGGATCTGGCGCCCTTCTTCGAGCTGATGGCCAATCCTGCCGTCGTCAAGGTGTTCCATGCCGCCCGGCAGGATATCGAAATCATCTTTCATCTCGGCAATCTGATCCCGCATCCGATCTTCGACACGCAGGTTGCGGCGATGGTGTGCGGCTTCGGCGACTCGGTTTCCTATGACCAGCTCGTGCAGAAGGTGAAGAACGTCCATATCGACAAGAGCTCGCGCTTCACCGACTGGAGCCGCAGGCCGCTGTCGGAAAAGCAGCTCGACTACGCGCTGGCCGACGTCACCCATCTGCGCGATGCTTATATCAAGCTCAAGGCCGATCTTGAACGCGAGGGCCGTGCCGAATGGCTGACCGAGGAAATGGCCATCCTCGAATCCCGCGACACCTATGACCTGCATCCCGACCAGGCCTGGCTGCGCCTGAAGATGCGCCTGCGCAAGCCGCAGGAACTCGCCGTCATGCAATATGTGACGGCGTGGCGCGAACGCGAGGCCCGCGCCCGCAACGTCCCGCGGTCGCGCGTTCTGAAGGACGATGCGATCTATGAGATCGCCCAGCAGCAGCCGAAGGATACGGAAGCGCTTGGCCGTTTGCGGACGATCCCCAAGGGCTGGGAACGCTCGACCGCCGGTGCGGTCATCGTCGAACAGGTCAATGCCGCGCTGGCGCTGCCGAAATCGGAAATGCCGCATGTCCAGCGACACACCCATGCGCCGGAAGGGGCACAATCCGCCGTCGAACTGCTGAAGGTGCTGCTGCGCCTGACGTCGGAAAAACACGGTGTCGCGTCGAAGGTGATTGCAAATAGCGAAGACCTCGAGCGGATCGCCGCCGAAGGCGAAAAAGCGCCGGTGGCCGCGCTTCAAGGCTGGCGCCGCGAACTGTTCGGCGATCTGGCACTGAAACTGATTTCCGGTGGAGTCGGCCTGCGCTTCGTCGACAAGCGCGTCGAAGCCGTGGAATTCTGAGCCGTGCCGGCGCTTACCTTGCGTCCGGCCCTGGCGAAGGATGTTCCGCTCATCATGGCGACCGAGCGTCTGCCGGGCTATGATCGCTTCATCGGCAAATACAGTGAGGACGAACATCACAGCAACATGGCATCGGCAGCCTTTTGCTATCTGATCGGACAGGACGACAAAGGCGCAGAGATCGGCTTCGTCATCCTGAATGACCTCGACCGGCGCGACGGCAATATCTGCATCAAGCGCATCGCGGTCGCAACGCCCGAAAAAGGCTATGGCTCGCAGCTTCTTGCAGCCGCCGTTGACTATGCTTACCGCGAGACCCATGCCTATCGGCTGTGGCTGGACGTGGTGCGGGAAAATGGTCGCGCCCGGGCCGTCTACGGCCGGACGGGCTTCATCGAGGAAGGCACCATGAGGCAAGCAGCCGTCATGCCCGATGGCAGCCGGACCGATATGCTGATGATGTCGATGCTCCGCCCGGAATGGGCCGCAAAACAAAGCGATTGAATCCATGGAACTTCCCTCCCCGCTTCGCGCCGCCGTCGACCAGATGCTGGCCGGGGAGCCCCTGGATCGTCTGACCAAGGCCAGCGCCCTGCTGTCCGATCGCTATCGTCGCGAAGTACGCGACGGCCGGTTTCACATCGATGACGCACTGGCCGCCAAGGCCTATCTGGCGACGCGCATGCCGGCGACCTATGCGGCCGTGCGCGCGGCACTGGCGATGGTCGAGGATGTGGCGCCCAACTTCGAGCCACGGAGCCAGATCGATCTCGGCTCCGGTCCCGGCACCGCATTCTGGGCAGCGCAGGATGCCTGGCCGCAGATACAGTCCGCGGACATGGTCGAGGCCAGCGCTGCCATCCGCAGTGTCGGTGATGCGCTGTCCCGGCACGCAAATGTCACGGCCCGCTGGCATGCCGGCGACGTCACGGGCAAAATTCCGACACTGGAGCCGTCCGACCTGGTTACCCTCGCCTATGTCCTGGACGAACTGGCACCCTCTGCCATTGCCAGTGTTACCGCCAGGCTCTGGGCACTGACAACCGGCATGCTTGTCATCATTGAGCCCGGCACGACGGCCGGCTGGCAACGTATCCTTGCCGTGCGCGACACGCTGATAACCGCTGGCGCCCACATGGTTGCCCCCTGCTCGCATGCGCATGACTGTCCAATCGCCATTCCCGACTGGTGCCACTTCTCGCGCCGCGTCGCCCGATCGCGGGTGCATCGGCTGGCCAAGGGGGCGGAGGTGCCCTGGGAGGATGAAAAGTTCATCTTCATCGCCGCTTCGCGCCTGCCCGTCACCTTGTCCGGCGCGCGTGTGCTTTCACCGCCGCGTGTGTCGGGTGGCGTCGGCCGCGTCAAACTCTGTCGTACCGATGGCTCTGCGGGCGAGGTCACGCTCAGCAAGCGCGATGGCGACGCCTTCAAGCAGATCCGCCGCGCCGATTGGGGCGACCGCATCGACCTGGAGACCTGAGCCATGAAGGTCGCCCTCGATGTTGAGCTCGCCGAACGTCTTGCCGCCATCGTACTTGGCCATGTCCGCCGCGAGTATCCGAACCAGATCTCGCACGGCCTGGACGGACCGCAGGATGCACAGGTGCCGTCGGAACTTCATCCGATCTTCCATGGCAGCTATGACTGGCATTCCTGCGTGCACGGGTACTGGACGCTGGCGCGCCTGCTGCGGCTCTATCCCGGCATGAAACATGCCGATGCCATCCGCAACCTGTGCACGACGATGCTCACCAATGACAAGGTTGCCGGCGAATGTGCCTATTTCGACCGACCGTCAGCCCGTGGCTACCAGCGTCCCTACGGCTGGGGCTGGTTGCTGAAACTCGCCACAGAACTGCATGGGCATGAAAATGCGCAATGGAGTGCCGCGCTGTCACCGCTGACGGAGCGTATCGTCCAGCGCTTCTTCGACTTCCTGCCGATCGCAACCTATCCGGTACGCGTGGGAACGCATTTCAACACGGCCTTCGCCATGCGGCTGACTGCTGACTACGCGGAAACCTTCGGCGACAGCGATCTGTTCGATCTGCTCCACGACAGTGCCATGCGCTGGTATGGCGCAGACCGGCAATGCACCGCCTGGGGCGAACCCTCCGGCGACGACTTCCTGTCTTCGACACTGATCGAAGCGGAATGCATGCGCCGGCTGATGCCCGCCGGGGATTTTGCCGGCTGGTTCGACGGCTTCCTGCCTGATCTTTGCGCGAGCGAACCGGAAGTGCTGTTCTCACCGGCAAGGGTTTCCGATCGTTCGGACGGCAAGATCGCTCATCTCGACGGGCTTAACATCAGCCGTGCCTGGTGCTGGCGCTCGCTCAGCGCCGCCCTGCCGGCAGACGATCGGCGGCGAGACATTCTGTTGCGCGCCGCCGAAGCACACCTTGACGCCGGTCTTGGCCATGTCGCGGGCGACTATATGGGCGAACACTGGCTGGCGAGCTACGTGATGCTGGCCTTGACGGAGACACCAGCATGATCAGCGGACAAGTCATCGTTGCGGGTCAGGCCGAAGGCGAAATTCTCTACAGCGATGTGCCGCTCAGCTTCTGGGGCGGCGTCTCATCCGACACAGGCGAAGTGATCGACCGGCATCACCCACTCAGCGGCGAGATCCTGGCCGGACGCGTGCTCGCCATTCCGGGTAGCCGTGGCTCCTGTTCCGGCAGTGGTGTGGTTCTCGAACTGATCCTCAACGGAAACGGTCCGGCAGCGATCCTGCTGGAACGACCCGAAGCGATCATAACGCTTGGGGTGATTGTTGCGCAGGAAGTGTTCGGGGTCTCGATCCCGGTTCATTGCCTCGGGCCGGACAGCTTTCAAAACCTGGCGAAAACAGGCCCAGTTCGCGTCAGTGGAACGCCGCCCCTATCCCCGGACACAGTTCCGGCCATCGCCCTGTCGGAGAAAGACCAGGCGCTGCTCGACGGTCGCTTCGGCGCAGCCGCACAGGTGGCGATGCGCATCGTGTTGCGCATGGCGGCGATCGAGGGCGCAACTGAATTGATCGACATCACCCAGGCCCATATCGACGGCTGCATCTATACCGGCCCGGGCGGCCTCGCCTTCGCCGAGCGCCTGCGCGACCTCGGCGGCAGGGTTGTCGTTCCAACCACGCTGAACGCCATCTCCGTCGATCAGCGGCGCTGGCGCAGGCAGGGGATAGATCCCGCGTTCGCAGACGCCGCCAGTAGGCTGGCGGATGCCTATGTCGACATGGGCGCCCAGCCGAGCTTCACCTGTGCACCCTATCTGCTCGATACCGCACCGAAGCGCGACGAACAGGTCGTCTGGGCTGAGTCCAACGCCGTGGTTTATGCCAACAGCGTTCTTGGCGCGCGCACGATGAAATATCCGGACTATCTGGATATCTGCATCGCGCTGACCGGGCGGGCACCGAAAGCCGGTTGCCATCTCGATGCCCAGCGACAACCGGCGCTTCGCATCATTCTTCCGGCACTTGGGGCGGTAGACGACAGTTTCTATCCGCTGATCGGCTATCTGGGCGGCACACTGGCTTCCGACGACATCCCGATCATCGGCGGCCTCGGCCACCTTGCGCCGGACACCGACGCGCTGAAGGCCTTCGGCGCGGCTTTCGCCACAACCTCCGGGGCACCGATGTTCCATATCGCCGGCGTGACGCCGGAAGCCCGCGACGCTGGCGACTTCAATGCCCTGCCCTTGCGGCAGCACCGCGTCAGCCACGCCGACCTACTGCGGGCATGGGGCGAATTGAATGGTGCCGATGCCGGCGCCATCGACCTGATCGCGCTCGGCAATCCGCATTTCTCCGCGACCGAAATTGCCGCACTTGTGGGCCTTTGTCGTGGAAGAACGAAACATGCGGATGTCACGGTCATCGTGACCTGCGGCCGCTGGACCCTTGAGCAAGCGCGGAATGCCGGCCATGTGGCGGCACTGGAAAGCTTCGGCGTGCAGTTCGTCACGGACACCTGCTGGTGCATGATCATCGAACCGCTGATCCCGCCGCACACCCGAACCATCATGACCAATTCCGGAAAATATGCGCATTACGGTCCCGGTCTCTCCGGTCGGGCAATGCGCTTCGGCAGTCTGGCGGCCTGCGTGGAGGCCGCCGTCTCGGGTCGCGATGCGGGCCACCTGCCCGACTGGATCGTAAGATCCTAGTCAGCAAACCCGAGGGAGACTGTCATGCGTGCATCCTGGCACCCTTGCTGATCTTGTCGGCGATCTTCTTGTCGGTATGCATGGCGATGCCAACCACTTTCGCATCGTCGGGGTTGAACGCGGCGAATATCTCGCGATTGGCAGCATCGTGACCGGTGGAGAACATTTCCTCGATATAGAGCGAACATGGAACCTCGCGTTGCAGCGCGCGGCGATGAATGGTCCGCAACAGTTCCTGCTCGGCCGACAGGACAACGATCGGCTGGATACACAGCGGATTGTACGCATTGCCGTCCGCATCCCTGTAGACCTCTCCGATCAACTCCTTGTTGGTGCCCGCTATGCCACTGACCAAAAAGGCGGTAACATTCAGCTTTTGCCACGCGAGAAGATCCTCGCGCAGGACGATGACGAATTTTGTGTCGAACATGAAGCACTCCGAAGCAGGCTGGTTGGATGATGTGGCTGAGCTAGCAAACGCCGGGTCGGACCGTCTTGAACGTTCGTGCAGCGACGCGGACGTAATCCGGACGGGCATCGAAACGGGCGGGATCGAGCGTATCGAGGCGATGTTTTCCGGCAACGGCTTCTCCCCGCACCGGCACGACACCTATGCGCTCGGACTGACCTTGAGCGGGGTCCAGACATTCGCCTACCGGGGCGCTTCGCGTTTCAGCATGCCCGGCAATGTCATCGTGCTCCATCCCGACGAGTTGCATGACGGTGGTGCCGGCACCGAGGCGGGATTGCATTACAGAATGATGTATATTCCGCCGGAATACCTGCGCGAGGCGGGCGCAAGCCGGTCCACCGCTCTCCCGTTCGTCGCCAATCCCGTTCTATCCGACGATCGCCTGGCGCAGGCGCTTGCGGATGCATTGATGAATCTTGAACAGCCGCTCGGCGACCTAGCCTACGCCGATCTTCTTACACGCATTGCCGACGGCCTGGGGCGTCATGCAGGCGCGCCTGCCCGGCTCTCGCCAGTTGCCGAACGTGCGGTGTCCGAGGCCTGCGCCTATCTCAGGGAAAATGCCACGGGAACCGTGCTCGCGGAAGAGCTGGAGACCGTCACGGATATCAACCGCTACACTCTGGCAAGGCAGTTCCGGCTCGTCACCGGCACCAGTCCGCATCGCTACCAGGTCATGCGCCGGCTCGAACAGGCCAAGCGCCAGATGCTGGGCGGCATCCCGATCGCGGAAGCGGCAATCGATGCGGGCTTTGCCGACCAGAGCCACCTGACCCGGCATTTCAAGGCATGTTTCGGCATGCCGCCCGGCCGCTGGCTGACACTGGCGACGGGCCACCGGATTGTGCACAGTCACTGAAACTTCATCGAACGGCAATCGGTGCGACATCAAGCCTGCCTAAGCATGCGGCGTTCCATCCTTCCAAAAAAGGTGACGCCATGAAAAAGGCTCTTCTGACTTCCGTATCCCTTTGCCTTCTGTTTTCCGCCTCGGCCATGGCCGAGGAAAAAGCCTATTCCGCCAAGCTCGTTTCCCACGCCATCCTGCCGGCCAACACAATCATCGCGGCACCCGCCGATGCGCCTGAACATCTGAAGACCTCCGGCAAGTTCACCACTGCTGACCGCAAGCGTGCTGAAGGCCTCGGGACCGTTCCGGGCAAGGACGGCGTTCGTGAAACCGGGCTGAAAATGCCATTCGATGGCCAGCCCATGCAGGGTTTTTCCGGCATCAAGACCATGGAGGACGGCACGTTCTGGAGCCTGTCCGACAACGGTTTCGGCTCGAAGATCAATTCCTCGGATTCGATGCTGATGCTGCATCACATTAAGTTCGACTGGGAGGGCGGCAAGGTCGAGCCGATCGAGACCGTCTTCCTCTCTGACCCCGACCGGAAGGCGCCCTTCCCGATCGTCATGGAAGGGTCGGACCAGCGTTATCTCACCGGGGCCGATTTCGACATCGAGTCGATCCAACCGGTTGCCGACGGCTTCTGGGTAGGCGAGGAATTCGGTCCCTCGATCCTCAAATTCTCCAAGGACGGCAAGCTGACCGATGTCATCGCCACCAAGGCCGGCGAGATCGAGGTGAAGTCTCCCGACAATGTCACACTGGTCGTTCCGGCCAATCCGACGGCAAAGATGCCGGCCTTCAACCTCAAGCGTTCGGGCGGCTATGAAGGCCTTGCCATGTCGAAGGACGGCTCGAAGCTCTATGGCCTGCTTGAAGGCCCGCTCTATCTCGAAGACGGTACCGTCGAAAAGGCCGACGGTCTGACGGCCCTGCGCATCATCGAGCTCGACATCGCGACCAAGGCATGGACGGGTCGCAGCTGGCTCTATCCGCTGTCGGAAGGTGGCGAGGCGATCGGTGATTTCAACATGATCGACGCCACCACCGCCCTTGTGATCGAACGCGACAACGGCGCCGGGACGGTCGACAAGGCCTGCGCCGACCCGAAGGCACCGGCGGCCGACTGCTTCGCCGTTCCGGCCAAGCACAAGCGGATCTACAAGATCGAAATGTCGGAAGAAAACGTCGGCAAGGCCGTGCGCAAGATCGGCTATATCGACCTGATGAAGATCGAGGATCCGGACAACAAGAAGCTACAGGGCGGTGGCGACGGCTTTTACGACATGCCGTTCGTGACAATCGAAGACGTCGATGTCGTCGATCCGACGCACATTGTCGTCGGCAATGACAACAACCTGCCCTTCTCGGCTGGGCGGACGCTGGACAAGGCGGACGACAACGAGTTCGTGCTGCTCGAAGTTGGTGACTTCCTCGCGGCGAAGTAAGCCAGGCAATCTGTTCTCAAACGTGAAAGGACCGGGTTTTCGCCCGGTCCTTTTCATTTTCCCCTTTGTCTACAGCCTTATTCGAACCTGAAGCTCAGGCGCTTGCCGGTCAGCTTCGCAAGCTGTTGCAGACGGCCATCGAGACGTTCGCCGGCAAAATCGAAATAAGCATGCGGAACGACGAATTCGAGATCGACATCCGGTCGCTCGGAGCGCTGGAAGCGCAGGTTGTGCACGACGCCCGGCATGGAGGCCGAGAAGAGATAGACGACTCGCAGCATGCCGCCCAGCAGTTTGGCGCGTTCCAGCAGGCGTTCGGTTGCGATTGCAGCCAGCGGACCGGTACGGCCGTCGTCATACAGACCTTCGAAACGATAGTAGTTGGTCAAGGCGATGAAGGCGCGGCCCGGATGCGTGATGCCAACGAAGGACGAATGCGCGATGACGTTGAGCGCCTGCAGTCCGCGATAGTCCGGATGAGCACGCCAGCTGATATCGGCAAGCAGGCAGGCGGCCTGACGATAACGCGCATCCTCTTCCGTCTCGACAACGTCGAAATGCGGCATCATCTGCCCGGTCCATTCTGCGAGTTCCCGTGCATGTTCCGGGGAACGGGCACGCAGGATCGCCAGTTCGTCGGCTGCTTCGACCAGAGGGTCGAGCGCCTTTTCGTCGTCCGGAAGCAGCGAATAGAGATATCCTTCACGCACGCCCTGCGCCGAGAAGCAGACGCTTTTCGGCTTCATCACCTCAATCACCTCGCGCAAGGCGACTGCGCCGAAAGGGATGAGCGTACGGCGGTTCTTGGAAATACTCGTCCAGGCCGGATCACGGCTGTTGGCACCGCTGATGATTTCCTCGAGGAAGAAGGCAACCTCGTCATAGGGCAGCTCGTAGCCCTGCATCATGTGCAGCGGATATTTGCGAATCTCCATATGCAACTTGGCAATGTTGCGCCACGTGCCGCCGACTGCATAAAAGGTTCGCCCCTGGCCTTTCTGGAGGAGCTGTGCGTCGGCCACCAGCTTCTTGGCATGAGCTCTCGCCTTCGGTAGCGATCCCCCCACCGTCTCGGAGAGGCGCAGGCCGCCGAGCGGAAGCGTTATACCCTTGCCGAATTCGCGGCCGCGGATGTCGATCAGTTCAAGCGAGCCGCCGCCGAGGTCGCCGGCGATGCCGTCGGCATAGTGGAAACCGCTGATGATGCCGAGCGCCGAATAAAGCGCTTCCTCCTCGCCGCTCAGGACCTGTATTTCATGGCCGAGGATCGATTCGGCACGCGTGATGAAATCCGCACCGTTGGACGCATCGCGGGCGGCCGCTGTCGCCAGGACATACATCCGGCTCGCCTGCGCCTGCTTGGACAGTGCATTGAAGCGCCGCAGCGCCAAAAGGGCCCGTTCGACACCTTCCTCGTCCATGCGACCGGTGGTGGCCAAGCCTTTTCCCAGCCCGCACAGGACCTTTTCATTGAAAAGAACCGTGGGGGCGCGTGCCAATCCCTCATAGACCACGAGACGGATCGAGTTGGATCCGATGTCGACAACGGAAACAGGGGCGATACCGGGTAGACGCCCCCGTGCTTCAGATCTTGTCATGAAGTTCCAGTTTTATCGTTTCCTGCCGGAAATCAGACCGGCTATCAGTTTCGGTGCGCTCGATTTCAACGCTTCACCCCGACCCGACAGGCTTGGGTTGGTCATGAAATACTGTTGCGCGTTGAAAGGTTCCTCACCCTGCCGCACTTCAATGCGACGAGACGTTCCATCGGCCAATATCTCGTAGCTCTGCTGATTGTCAATCAGATTGCCCAGCATGATCTGGGACAAAACCTGCTCATGCACGGTCGGGTTGATCAGCGGCACAAGCGTTTCAACGCGCCGGTCGAGATTGCGCGGCATCATGTCCGCCGAGCCGATATAGACAAGCGCCTTTTCCGACGGCAGTCGATGGCCATGGCCAAAACAGAAGATCCGGCTGTGCTCGAGGAACCGACCGACGATGGATTTCACCCGGATATTATCCGACAAACCCGGAACCTGCGGCCGCAGGCAGCAGATGCCGCGAATGACCAGGTCGACCTCGACGCCCGCCTTGCTTGCCCGGTAGAGCGCATCGATGATCTCGGGATCGACGAGGGAATTCATCTTCATCCAGATGCCGGCCGGCAGACCGTTACTGGCGTTCTGCGTCTCCTCCTCGATATGGCGCAGAATGCGCGGACGCAGCGTGTAGGGCGATACCGCCAGCTTCATGCTTTCTTCCGGCTCGCCATAACCGGTGATGAAGTTGAAGATATTCGCCATGTCATGGGCAATCTTCGGGTTGCAGGTGAAGAAGGACAGGTCGGTATAGATCTTCGCCGTGACCGGATGGTAGTTGCCGGTACCGAGATGGCAATAGGTGCGCAGCTTGCCGTCCTCGCGGCGCACGACCATCGACATCTTGGCGTGGGTCTTCAATTCGATGAAGCCGAAAACGACCTGCACGCCGGCGCGCTCCAGGTCGCGAGCCCAGCGGATGTTGGCCTCTTCATCGAAACGGGCCTTCAGCTCGACCAGCGCCGTGACCGACTTTCCGGCATCGGCGGCATCGATAAGGGCGCGGACAATCGGGCTGTCGTTGGATGTACGGTAGAGGGTCTGCTTGATCGCAAGCACGTCCGGATCACGGGCCGCCTGCAGCAGGAACTGCACGACCACGTCGAAGCTCTCGTAGGGATGATGAACGATCATGTCCTTTTCGCGGATCGCCGCCAGGCAATCACCGGCATGCTCGCGCACGCGTTCCGGAAAACGGGCATTGTACGGCTCGAAGCGCAGGTCGTCGCGCGGTGCCTTGCAGATCTCCGAAATGGTATTCAGGGCAAGAAGGCCCGGCAGGACGGCGACACGGTTGTCCGGCACATTCAGTTCATGGACGACGAACTGGCGGAGCGCGACCGGCATTTCGCTGTCGACCTCGATGCGAATGACCGAACCACGGCGACGGCGTTTCAGGGCCGTTTCGAAGAAGCGGACCAGATCTTCCGCCTCTTCCTCGACTTCGATATCGCTGTCGCGAATGATGCGGAACGTGCCGAAGCCCTTGACCTCGTAGCCGGGATAGAGCCGGTTGATGAACAGCCCGACGACATCCTCCAGCGTGATGTAGCGGATCGTCTGTCCCTGATCCTGCAGGCGAATGAAGCGATCAAGCGTCGGCGGCAGGCGCAGCAGAGCGGTCATGGGCTCGCTCGTGCGGCTGCTGGCCAGCTGAAGCCCCATGGAAAAGCCGAGATTCGGGATGAACGGGAACGGATGGGCCGGATCGATCGAAAGCGGCGTCAAAACCGGGAAGATCGAATCCTCGAACGTGTTGGCCAGCCAGTTGCGATCTTCGTCCGACAGGGCCGCCGGACGGACAATCAAGATCTCCTCCTGCGCCAGATATTGCTGAAGTACGGCAAGCGACGCCTGCTGCTCCATCTGCAGGTTGTCGATTTCCTTCAAGATGTCATTCAGCTGCTCGGCCGGCGTCTTGCCGTCGGGGCTCCTGATGGTGATGTTCTGCCGGACCTGTCCCTCGAGGCCCGCGACACGCACCATGAAGAATTCATCGAGATTGGCAGCGGAGATCGACAGGAAGCGGACCCGTTCCAGCAGCGGATGCGCGGTATTGAGGGTCTCTTCGAGAACGCGGCGGTTGAACTGCAGCCACGAGAATTCACGGTTGATGAAACGCAGCGGGCTGGTCATCAGGTCGTCCGAGGCAAGCGCCTCAGCTTCGACGTGGCCGTCCATCTCGTTCACCACAGAGTCCATGATTCCGTCCCTTCGTTCTTCTTTCCTGGCCGAATATAACAGTTTGACGACAGATCTGTGACATCTACCCTTCGTCGGTCGCGGCTTCGAGCGCTTCCAGCACCTCGGCTGCGAGGTTGCGCGTGATGCGCACGCGACGGGCAAGCGCCAGCTTGTCCAGTCGGTCGACAATCTCCTGCGCCGCCGAAAATGACCGCTCCATGCGCTGAACGATATAGCCGACGATCTTGTCATCGATATAAAGCTGGCGGTCGGCGAACAGTTTCATGATGACCTGTCCCAGCAGGTCTTCATCGGGGGTTCCGATTTCGACCACGGTTGCGGCCTTGAGCCGAGACCGAAGATCGGCCAGCGTGACATTCCACGAAGGCGGAAAGCTGCGCGAGGTGATCAGCAGCGTGGTGCCATGCTGCTTGACGCTGTTGATGACATGGAAAAGCTCGACCTCATCGAAACCCTGGCGGTCGGCATCCTCGAAAACCACCGGGCCGAGCGCTGCAACCGCCGGCGCATCGCGCCCCGGCTGTGGATCAATGTCAACGGCTCCGCTCTGCTGGCGGAAGATCTCGGCGAGGTGCGACTTGCCAGACCCGGCAGGCCCGGTGAGGACCACGACGGGTGCCGGCCAGGCGGGCCAGCTGTCGATCAGGGAGACAGCGGCGGCCAGACGCTCGGAGACAAGCAGGTCGTCGCGACCGGTCGCCGATCCATGGTCGAAGACAAGCGGCAATTGTTCTGCGGCACCGCGCCGCTCGGGGGGCTTCCTGACGTCAGCCATTTACGTCTCAGTCGTCTGCGCCGGAATTTCGATCACCGGAGGCTTCGGCTCTCCGGCAATGTCAATCACCGCTCCGTAGTAGAGATCACTCTCAAGATACCGCGACAGCGCGAACCGGACAAGCACACCGACCGCCGCGGCCGCCGGTACGGCGACCAGGACGCCGACAAAGCCGAACAGCGAGCCAAATGCGAAAAGGGCAAACATCAGCCAGACGGGATGCAGGCCGACGCTCTTGCCGACCAGTTTCGGCTGCAGGATATTGCCCTCGAGAAACTGGCCGAAGAAGAAGATGCCGGCAATGAAGCCGATCCAGAGGTAATCGGGCCAGAACTGGACGAGCGCAACACCGATCGCCAGCAGCAGCCCCACCGTCGAACCGACATAGGGGATGAAACTGATCAGGCCGGTGAAAAAGCCGATCAGCAGGCCGAAATTGAGCCCGGCCAAGGACAGCGCGATGGCGTAGAACAGTCCGAGGATCAGGCAGAGCGACCCCTGGCCACGGACAAAGCCGGCAATGGTATTGTCAAGTTCGGTTGCCAGCTTGCGCACCGTCGGAAGCTGGCCGCGCGGCACCCAGCTATCGACCTTGGCGATCATGCGGTCCCAGTCGAGCAGAAGGTAGAAGGCGACAACCGGCGTGACCACAAGAAGCGATACGATATCCAGCAGCGCCTTGCCGGAATTCCAGATCTGCTCGACCAATGTGCCAAGAAAGCCGACGCCCTCGCTGATGTAGCGGGAGAAATTGCTCTTGATCGTATCCATCTGGCCATTCAACCATTCCGGCAGCCAGGAGGCATTCGAAGTGGCAATGAAATTCTGCAGCTGGGTCATGTATCCCGGCACGCGCTCGATGAAGTCATTCAACTGGCTGGCCAGGATCGGGATGATGATCATCAACGACAGGGCAAAGACGATGACGAAGGTCACAAGGATGACCACGGTTGCCATCAGGCGGCTCAGCCCCAGACGCTCGAGCCGGTCGGCCACCGGATCGAGGAAATAGGCAAGCGCCATGCCGGCAATGAAGGGCAGCAGGATCGAGCTGAACATCAAAAGGAAAAGGACGAAGACGGCAAGAGCGACAAGCCAGAACATCACCTGACGCCTGAGGCCAATCCCGCTAATATACTTCGGCATGTGTGGTTCCCAATTTCATCCGTCCAGCGCCAGTTGTGCGACGCACCCGACCATTCTCTAGCAGCAGATAGAGCGGGCCGAAACCCTCGGTCACAAATGTGACCTCCCGAGGGCCGGATCTTGTGCGCCGGCACCAGATTTGACAGGAAATCGGGGCCTAATTCTCCTCGCGACTTGCATCTGGGGGCTCTTCATGCAATGGCCAGCCAAACTCTCTTAGGATCGGAGGCACGGATGAGCCAGGCTGGCAAGAACGGTTTGACCTACAGCGATGCAGGCGTCGACATCGACGCTGGAAACCTGATGGTCGAGAAGATCAAGCCGGCCGTGCGTTCGACGCGCCGTCCGGGTGCCGATGGCGAAATCGGCGGCTTCGGCGGCCTGTTCGACCTGAAGGCCGCCGGCTTCAACGACCCGATCCTGGTGGCCGCCAACGACGGCGTCGGCACCAAGCTGAAGATCGCCATCGATGCGAATATTCATGACACGGTCGGCATCGACCTGGTGGCCATGTGCGTCAACGATCTCGTGGTTCAGGGTGCCGAACCGCTGCTGTTCCTCGACTACTACGCCACCGGCAAGCTCGACCCGGATCAGGGGGCAGCAATCGTTCAGGGCATCGCGGCCGGCTGCCGCGAGGCAGGCTGCGCGCTGATTGGCGGCGAGACCGCTGAAATGCCGGGCATGTATTCGCATGGCGACTATGATCTGGCAGGCTTTGCCGTCGGTGCGGCCGAGCGCGGCGAACTTCTGCCGGCCGGCGATATCGCCGAAGGCGACGTGATCCTCGGCCTGTCGTCGTCGGGCGTGCATTCCAACGGCTTCTCGCTGGTGCGCAAGATCGTCGAGTTGTCCGGGCTTGGCTGGGACGCCCCTGCCCCGTTTGCTGCCGACAAGACCCTGGGCGCTGCCCTGCTTGCGCCGACCCGCATCTATGTCAAGCCGCTCTTGAAGGCGATCAAGGAAACAAGGGCTCTGAAGGCGCTCGCCCATATCACCGGCGGTGGCTTCCCGGAAAATATTCCGCGCGTCTTGCCGAAGCATCTGGCAGCCGAGATCGACCTGTCGTCGATAGAGGTTCCGGCCGTGTTCTCCTGGCTGGCCAAGACCGGCGGCGTTGCGCAGAACGAAATGCTGCGCACGTTCAACTGCGGCATCGGCATGATCGTCGTCGTTTCGGCGGAAAACGCCGACGCGGTGACATCAGCGCTTCAGGCAGAAGGCGAAACCGTTGCCCGCCTCGGCCGCATGGTCGCGCGTGAAGACGGCGCGCATGGCACGATCTACAAGGGCACGCTCGCCCTATGAGCCAAACCCGCAAGCGCATCGCTGTCTTCATCTCCGGCAGCGGATCGAACATGCTGGCGCTTGCAAGAGCCTGCGAGACGGCCGGTTTTCCGGCCGAGATCGTTGCGGTGTTCTCGGACAAGCCGACTGCCGGGGGGATTGCCAAGGCGCAGGCACTTGGCATCGCCACACATGTTTTCGAGCGCAAGGACTATACAAGCAAGGCTGAGCATGAGGCGGCCATTCTGGCTGCCCTCGACGCTGCCTCACCGGACTTTGTCTGTCTGGCGGGCTATATGCGTCTGCTGTCGGGCGAATTCATCCAGCGTTACGAGGGCCGGATCCTCAACATCCACCCGTCCCTCCTGCCGCTGTTTCCCGGTCTTCACACCCATCAACGCGCGCTCGACGCCGGTGTCATGGTCGCCGGGTGTACCGTGCATTTCGTCACCGAGGGCATGGACGAAGGTCCGGTCATTGCCCAGTCGGTCGTACCGATCCTGCCCGGCGACACGGCCGAAGATCTTGCCGCACGCGTACTCACCGTCGAGCATTCGAGCTATCCGCTGGCCCTGCGCCTGGTGGCCGAAGGCAAGATCCGCATGCTCGCCGATGGCAAAGTCGAACGCCAAACCTATCTCGGCGACCCGGCGGCACAACTGATCAGCGCCTGACGTTCAGACAGTCCATACCGCGCGGAGACTGCGGTAGATCGTATAGGTGGCAAGGATCGAATCGCCGCCGCCCAGAAATCCAAGCGAGAAACCGACGACGCTACCGGAGCCAATGGCGGGGAGAAGCGTGCCTGTCACGAGAGTTGACCGGCAGCACAGCGATCATGCGTGATCATGCCGGCCGGCACGGAGACGCCAAAAAGGACGATGGCCCAACAACCCATCGGCGGGGCGGCAACCACCAGCCCCGGACACAGACCGCCAAGCCCCCAGCCCAAGCCGAAGATCACCGAGCCACGCAAAAGCGGCAGATCTATCTTCGTCTGCTTCGGAATATGGAAGCATCCTGCCAGGAGCGGACGCGCCATCCTCTTCACAAGCAGCATGGCAGCCAAGGCGACGACCGCCTTTGTCTCGCGGCTATAACCTTGGGCCAGCCGTCCGACTATGCCACTGATACCGGCAATGCGGCCATTCAGGACGAGCGGCAGGATGGCGGAAAAACCGATCAGCGCGGCGGCGGTCAACGATTGCAGGTATTGCGTGATCTGTGGGCCTCAGGCGGGCATGTCCTCTGCGCAGAAGATGGCGTACAGGGCCGCTACAAGCTTGGCGGTTTTTGCCTCGACCAGACGGTAGAAGATCTGCTTGCCCTCCCGGCGGGTCTCGACAATTCCCGCATCGCGCAGGACGGTGAGTTGCTGGGACAGGGTTGGCTGATGGACATCAAGCCTCTCCTCCAGTTCCCCAACCGCATATTCGCCCTGCGCCAGCGTGCACACCAGCATCAGGCGGACGGGATGTGCCAGCGTCTTCAGGTGGCTTGCGACGTTTGCTGCCCGTGTTTCCATGAGATCAGGGCTCATCGTCGTGCGATGTCGGAATTCCAGCACGTTCACCACTTGGCTCCCGTCAATGCATCCAGCGGGATCTTCAGATATCGCCGACCATTGCTTTCGGGTTCAGGCAACCGGCCACCGCGCACATTGACCTGCAAGGCATGCAGGATCAGCTTCGGCATCGCCAGAGTGCGGTCGCGCGCCTGCCTGAGATCGATGAAGGCCTGCTCGCTGATCCCGGCGAGATGCGTATTTGTCAGCTTCTGCTCTCCAACCGTGCTTTCCCAGCGGGGATGGCGGCCGCCCGGCTGGTAGTCATGACCGGTGAAGACACGGGTCTCGTCCGGCAATGCAAGGATATCCTGGATCGAGTTCCAGAGGGCCTGGGCGCTGCCGCCGGGAAAATCGGTGCGGGCCGTACCGCTGTCGGGCATGAAGATCGTATCATGCACAAAGGCGGCGTCACCAATGACATAGGTGATCGAAGCCAGGGTATGCCCCGGCGAAAACATCACTTTTGCGTCGATCGAACCAAGCTTGAAATGTTCGCCCGGCTTGAACAGGCGGTCCCAATAGGAACCATCGGTGCGCAGTTCCGGCCAGTTGTAGATGTCCTTCCACAGAGCCTGCACCTCCACCACATGATCACCGATTGAGGTCTGCGCACCTGTCTTCGACTTCAGATAATGTGCGGCGGACAAATGATCGGCATGCGGATGGGTATCGAGGATCCACTCGACCGACAGCCCATGTCTTTCGACATAGGCCAGAATACGGTCGGCATTGTCGGTCGAGGTCTGTCCAGATTTCTCGTCGAAATCCAGCACCGGATCGATGATGGCGCATTTGCCGGTCTCGGGATCGGAGACGACATACTGAACGCTCCAGGTGCGCGGATCAAAGAAGCCCTTGACCTGCGGGCGGCGGGCGGCACGCCGATCGAGAAAGGCGATGACGGCAGTCAGGTCCATGCCGTGGCGGTCGCCGAGGGCCAGAACCTGGTCCCGCGTCATGCGACCGTCCAGGACCTCGATGATGGCATAGAGCGCTAGCGCACGATGGCCGGTGCGGCAATGCGCAACCACGGGTCCCTTGCCCGGCGCGGTTGCCTCTGCGCGAAATGCATCGACATCGGCGTCGGTCAGTCCCGCCAAGGTCAGCGGCATGAAAATGTAGGATAGTCCGGCCTCCGCGGCTGCGTCCTTTTCGGCCCGCGTGCCGATTGCGCCTTCCTCGCCTTCCGGGCGGAGATTGACGAGCGCCGAAAAGCCCGCCTCCCCCAAGCGCTCGATCTCTGCAACAGAAGGCTGGGCGGCAATGCAAAGTCGGTCATTGATACGTGTGGCGAACATAGAAATATCCCCAATGATCAATATATTAAAATGCATACTGTTATTGGTTGCGCCTTCAAGTCAATCGGCTTCCGGCTTCCCTCAACATCATGCACGCGTAAAGCAAAGATTAACCAAGATCGTACAACCTGAAACTGTCTTCTTCGTTCGGGATTCAGTGATGATATATGCGACCCGTTTCCGGCCAACTTTGACAACTGCCCTGTTGCCCACTCTCCTGCTGGCAATGCCGGTGGCGGCCGCTGCGCAGGAGCGGCTTTACACGTCGTCTGACGGCGCGGTCTCGTTTCAGGCCGGTCTTGGCATCGCCAACATCAAAGCCGGCGAATACGTCTATGATGGCGACCACAAGCTTAGCCAGCTCGATTGGGAGAGCAAGGGCGTGAAGGTCGGCACTCTCGGCACCGAGATCGAGCTTGGCTACAATTGGCGTATGAAGGGTCGCATCGATGTCGGCTTCGGCGGCAATGGCGAGATGGAAGACCGCGACTGGATGGACTATTCGAACGACGACTGGACCCATCAGTCGCTGCATCCGGACACAAAGCTCGACCACTATGTCAACGTGACGATTGAGGCGGATCGCGCGCTTGTCGACAACGGCTCAACCCGCATCGCACTTGGCGGCGGCGCCGGCTATACCGACGTCAAATGGAAAGCCTATGGTGGCAGCTATATCTACAGCTCCAGCACCAGTTCGCTCTACGATACCACCGGCACGTTCGACCCCGATGAAAAGGGTATTAGCTATCGCCAGAAGATACCGGTCGCCTATCTGAGTGCGAGCGCAGAGCAGACGGTCGGCGCGTTCAGCGTCTCCGGCAGCATGCGCGGCGGCGTTGCCTTTGGCTTTGACGGTGTCGATGACCACTGGATGCGCGATCTGCGCTTTTTTGACGAGGTCAAGATAGCTCCGATGGTCGGGGCAACCGCCTCAGTCGACTATCGGTTCCTGCCGATGGCATCGATCTATCTGTCTGGCAGCTTCGACAAAATGTTCGAAGGGAAAGGCGACACGCGCGTGGTTCATACGCCGACCAGCCTTCAGGCGATCTTTGCCGACACTGCCGGCGCCGACTACCAGGTGATGTCGGTATCGATGGGCCTCAAGGGCCGGTTCTGAAAACGTGCACGATTGCTTCAGCTGGCGCCCTTCGCTGATTGCAGGGCCGCCCATTGCAGCAACATGATCGTTTTCGCATCGACAATCTCGCCGCGAGCGATCATCGCCAGCGCCTTGTCGAACGGCAGTTCTACCACTTCCAGGTCTTCCTTCTCCTCGACAAGTCCACCACCCTCTGCAACGCGATCCGCATCCACGACCGTGGCGTAAAAGCCGTGCAGCTTCTCCGTCACCGATCCAGGCGACATATAAGGCGCGAATGCCTTTCGAACCGATGCGACCCTGTAGCCGGTTTCCTCATAGGCCTCGCGGATGGCCGCTTCCTCCGCCGTCTCGCCATCGTCGATGAAACCGGCTGGAACCTCAAGCAGGAAAGGATGATCACCCATCAGATGGGCGGGAATCCGCAACTGCCGCACAAGCGTCACGGTATTCGTCTCGATATTGTGCAGCAGAATGCCCGCGGCCTCAAACCGATCGAAGACTTCCCATTCGTGACGATGCGGCTTTCGACCTTCGCGGAAGAAATCGAAGGTGACGCGGCGCAGGTGGCTCCAGCCCTTCCACAGCGTCTTGTCCTCGACGATGGAAATGCTGCTCTTGTCAAAAATGCTCATGATGAGATGTCGTGCCTATCAATGTTCGGCGGTGGCGCCCGGATTCCTAAACGGTGCGGAGCCAGACCTTGTTGTCGTGAAAGGCCGCGCCACCATGGGGAGCGGCAGCATCGGCACCGGTCAGGACATTGATGCCCTCGCCGTCGAGGTGCGACTTGTTCGGCCACAGGCCTTCGGCGACCAGAACGCCGGCCTTGACCGCCTCGGTAACCTTGGCGTGGATGCGCAGCTCACCGCGGCCGTTGCCGATCCGGACGACGTCACCGTCATTTATCGCCAGAGCCACGGCATCGGCAGGGCTGACCATGACTTCAGGGCGGCCTTCCTTGTCGCGCGAGGTCTTGGTCTCGGCAAAGGTGGAGTTGAGGAAGTTGCGCGCAGGCGATGTCGCCAGCCGGAAAGGATGCTCCGCATCGGCAAGTTCGATCAGGTCGACCTGGTCCGGGAAAACCGGCAGCGCCTTGACCGGTCCAAACGAACCGAGGACGGCCGGCGGCTTGTTCGGCGCCGGCGTACCTTCCCAGTCCGGCCTGAAGCGGAACTTGCCGTCCGGGTGGGCAAAACCTTTGAGATAGTGCGCGTCCTCGAAGGCCGGCTGGCAATCGAGCCATTTTTCCTCGGCCAGCGTATCAAAGTCGGGCTTGCCACTGACTTGCAGCATATGCTCGATATGCTCGCGTTCGGTCAGACCGAAGCCTGGGCGGTCAGCCACTCCGAGGCGCCTTGCCAGTTCCTCGATGACGAAGAGATTGGTGCGCACGTTATCCGGCGCATCGACCAGCTTCGGTCCGAGCAGGATATGGCTCTGGCCGCCGCCGCGATAGATGTCGTCATGCTCGACGAACATGGTCGCCGGCAGCACGATATCGGCAAGCTCCGCCGTCTCGGTCATGAATTGCTCGTGCACGGCAACGAACAGGTCGTCGCGCAGGAAGCCCCGCTTCACCAAGCGCTGTTCGGGCGCAACGTTGATCGGGTTGGTGTTCTGGATGATCATGGCGGTGACGGGGCCGCGATGGCGTAGCGCCTCGGCGTCGCCCGTCAGCACGCGGCCGATCTGCGACTGGTCGAGCATGCGGATATCGGGATCGACCATGGCCGTGCCCATGAGATCCGCCTTGTTCAGCTTGAATATATCGCTGTTGGAGTGGAATGCCCCGCCGCCTTCATGCTGCCAGGAGCCCAGGACCGTGGCGAGCGAAAGCGCCGCATGCATGGAAACGGCACCGTTGCGGCTGCGGGTGAAACCATAGCCGAGGCGGAAGTAGGTCTTCCTCGTCTGGCCGACATGGCTGGCGAAGGCTTCGATCTCCGCAACCGTCAGGCCGGTGATGGCCGCGGCCCATTCCGGCGTCTTGTCCTTCAAGTGCGCTTCGAGGCCCGCCGGATCATCGGCGAACTTCGCCATATAGGCCCGGTCGGCATAGCCGTCGCGGAAGGCGATGTGCATGGCGGCGCAGGCAAGTGCCGCGTCGGTGCCCGGCCTGACGATCAGCGCCATGTCGGCCTGCTTCATCGTCGGGTTTTCGTAGACATCGATAACGACGATCTTCGCGCCGCGATCCTTGCGGGCCTTGATCGCATGGGTCATCACGTTGACCTGGGTCGCAACCGCATTGGTGCCCCAGATCACCACACAATCCGACACGGCCATCTCGCGGGGATCGGGCCCGCGCAGCGTTCCCGTTCCCATCACATAGCCGGTCCAGGCCAGGTTGGTGCAGATGCTGCCGAAGAAGCCGGAGTAGCGCTTGGCATGACGCAGCCGTTCGATCGAATCGCGTTGCACCAGTCCCATCGTGCCGGCATAGAAATACGGCCAGACGGCCTCGCTGCCGTGCTTCTGCTCAGCCTTGACGAAAGCATCGGCAATCTCGTCGAGCGCCGTTTCCCAGGTCACGTCCTGCCACTGTCCCGCTCCCTTGGCGCCGGCCCGGCGAACCGGCTTCATCAAACGGTCGGGATGATAGAGGCGCTCGGCATAGCGGGCGACCTTGGCGCAGATGACGCCGGCCGTGTAGCTGTTTTCCGCGGCACCGCGAACGCGGCCAATCCGGCCGTCCGGCGTCAGATCGACATCGAGCGCACAGGTGGATGGACAGTCATGCGGACAGGCCGTATGACCAACGGAACGATTGCGGATGGGGCTCTGGATATTCATGCCATTTTTATAGGGCATGGCGTGAGAGCTCAAAAGCCCCATTCGCACAAATCATCAAAGCCATCGGAACCGTTCATGAATTATCGCCACATCTATCACGCGGGCAATTTCGCCGATGTCTTGAAGCATCTCGTACTGTCTCGGCTGATCGTCTATTTGCAGCAAAAGGACAAGGCTTTCCGGGTGCTGGACACCCATGCCGGGATCGGGCTCTACGACCTTTCCTCGGAAGAGGCGCAGAAGACCGGCGAATGGCTGGACGGTATCGCAAAGGTCATCGATGCGGAGCTGCCGGCCAAGGTTGCCGAAATCATGCAGCCCTATCTAGACGTGGTGCGGGCGCTCAATCCCGACCGCGCGCCAAATGGACCGCTGACATTTTATCCCGGTTCGCCAAAGCTATCACGTGATCTCTTCCGTCCACAGGACCGGCTTTCGGCGATGGAACTGCATCCCGACGATTCGCGCGCGCTGGCCCGCCTGTTCGAGGGCGACTATCAGGTTCGCGTGACCGAACTCGACGGCTGGCTGACGCTCGGCGCCCATCTGCCGCCGAAGGAAAAGCGCGGCATCGTGCTGATCGATCCGCCGTTTGAAATCGAAGGCGAATACGAGCGGCTGGTCGAGGGACTGGCCAAGGCACATCGCCGGTTCGCCAGCGGCGTCTATTGCCTGTGGTACCCGATCAAGAAGGGCGCACCGATCATCGCCTTCCATGACGCCTTGAAGGCGCTGGAGATCCCGAAAATGCTTTGCGCCGAGCTTGCAATCAAGAGCGACCGCGACCAGACCGGGCTTTCCGGCACCGGGTTGATCATCGTCAACCCGCCCTTCACGCTGAAGGACGAGCTGCATGCGGCCCTTCCGGAGCTGAAGCGCCTGATGGCGCAGGATCGATACGCGTCGCATCGTTGCTTCTGGCTGCGCGGCGAAGACTGAGACCGCGACCGAAGGGGTCTTACACCATGCGTTTCCATGCCGGATTTCTTGCGCTGGGCGCCATGACGATCGCGGCCCTGGTGTACGGCCTTGCTGGGGAATACGGCCCGGCCGACAGCACAACGGACGCCGTCGTCAGTGTGCAAAAGCCCGTTGCGGCGCCTTCGGAACCGAAGTCGGTCAAGCCACGAGTGGGCACCGACGCCAAGGTGCCGCAAGGCACCGGCTTCGACTTCTATGTCCTGTCATTGTCGTGGTCGCCGACCTTCTGTCAATCCAATGGCGCCAGTCGCAACCGCGAACAATGCGGGCAGGACAAGCGCTTCGGCCTGATCGTGCACGGGCTATGGCCACAATATGAGCGCGGCTTTCCCGAAAGCTGCCCGACCGACCAACCACAGCAAGTGCCCCGAAGCCTTGGACGCCAGGTGATCGACGTCATGCCGGGTATGGGGCTGATCGGTCATGAATGGCGCAAGCATGGCACATGCTCCGGGCTGGACATGGCGGATTATTTTTCGGTGCTGCGGCAGGCCTATGACAACGTCCGGATCCCGGATGTGCTTCGCGGCACGCGCCATCAAACCCGCACGTCGCCGCAAGCCCTGGAAGACGCGTTCATGGCGGACAATCCCGGACTGTCGCGCTCGGCAGTGGCCGTAACCTGTGATAACCAAAGGCTGGACGAAGTCCGCATCTGTTTCAGCAAGTCGCTCGAGTTTCGTGCCTGCCCTGAAGTCGACGCACGGGCCTGCCGGCGCTCAGAGTTGACAATACCGCCCTTACCGCAATGAAAACCAACAGAGACTGGAAACGCCGATGAAGCTGCTCTTCTCGCCAACCTCGCCTTATTCGTCGAAAGTCCGGATGGCGGCCCGCCATCTCGGCATCGCGATCGAGGAGGTTCGGGTCAATACTGCCGAAAACCCGCCGGAACTGGTGGAAACCAATCCGCTCGGCAAGATTCCGGCGCTGATCACCGACGACGGGGATGCCATATATGATAGCCGCGCCATCATGCACTACCTGCACCGCGTCGGCGGCAAGGCGCTCTACCCGAAGAAGGACAAGAAGCGCACGGAGGCGGAAGTGCTTGAGGCCCTTGCCGACGGCATCAACGACTGCCTGCTGGCGATCGTCTACGAGAAGCGTTTCCGGCCACCGGAACTGGTGAGCCAGGCGGCAATGGATCGCCAATGGGAAAAGGTCAATCGCAGTCTGGACTATCTGGATGCGCACCTGCCGAAGATCGGCAAGAAACTGCATGGCGGCCATTTTGCACTGGCTTCCCTGCTCGGCTACCTGATGCTGCGCTTCCCGGGAGAATGGGAAGGCGGCCGCACGGCGCTGACCGAATGGCCGGCCCGGTTTGCCAAGCAGTTCGAGGCCTATCCAGCGCTGCGTCCGAAAGCGTGAACCAGATAGAAGACAACAAAAAAGCCGGGGTGAAACCCCGGCTTTTTCGAAGATTGCTGATCGAGTGGATCAGAACTTGACGCCCATACCAACCTTGACGGAGTGGTCGTCGAAGCCCTTGGACACGGTGCCAGAGCTGAGTTCGAAATCGCGCTTCTGGTAGTCCGAGTAGCGGTATTCGACGCGAGCGGTGATGTTGTTGGTGACCATGGCTTCAACACCGGCACCAACCGTGTAACCGGCTGCAATGCGTTCGTCGTTAGAAGCACCGTCTTCCATCTCATGGTTGGCAACAGCCAGACCGGCCGTGCCATAGAGCAGGAAGGGGTTCATGTCGTAACCGACGCGGCCACGGAGCGAGCCGTTGACGCCCTGGGTGCCGGTCAGAGCCGCACCGTTTGCCGCAGTGCCGGCGCTGCCGTCTTCACCGCTGTAGCCGAGGTCGGCTTCAGCGCCGTATACGATCTGGCCGTTCTGCATGTTGTAGCCGCCGTAAACCGAGCCGCCGAGGCCCTTGGCGTCACGACCGTCGTTCGAACCGGTGAACTTGCCGAAGTCATAGGTGGCTGCGCCACCGATGTATGCGCCAGACCAGCTGCCGGCAGGAGCAGAGTAGCTTTCCGTCGCAGCCGGTGCTTCCGGGATCTGGTCGATCGCGTCAGCGGCCTGGACAGCCTGAAATGCGACGAGAGTGGTTGCAGACGCAATGAGCATCATCTTGAAGGTACGCATAAATAGTCTCCTTTCGGTTCTCGACCGCACTTACTAATAACCAACGGCGGCCTGAACGATATCTTGGGTATTCCCTGCCCGTTCCGACTGAACAAATGGACGCCAAATGAGGAATTGAAAGAGCCGAAATGTGAATTGTTTGTGGCAACCGCATGACGAAATTTGGATGTTGCTTCGGCGCAACAGGATATTTGTTAACCTTAATAAACTCTTTACACAGGAAAATGAAGTTTATCCAAATTTATATTTATGCTTCTCGAAGTATAATTTGCTGCAAATCGCAGAGAACAATTTCTCGTCCCCTGTTCAATTTTTCAATCGCCGCCATATATGCAGCGCAGCACATTGATTACCAAGGTTAAACCGAATGCAGCCGAGCATACCCAAAGCCGCCCTCGTGACCGGATCCGCCAAAAGACTTGGTCGTGTGATTGCCGAGGACCTTGCACGTCATGGTTTTGCCATCGCCCTGCATGCAAACACATCGATCGACGAATGCGCGGCACTGGCGGCAGCGATGCGGGCCGACGGACATCGAGTTACGGCGCTGAAGGCGGACCTTACCGATATTGCGGAGACCGCATCGCTGATCTCCCGGGCGGAGGCTGAAATCGGCCCGATCGGGCTGCTGGTCAACAATGCCTCGGTGTTCGAGGAGGACAATGCGGATGAATTCGATGCCGAGCGATTCGCAAAGCATTTCGACCTGCATGTCCGGGCGCCAGCCATCCTGGCGGCCGCATTTGCGAAGGCCCTGCCTGCGGCGCTGCCTGGCCTCATCGTCAACATCATCGACCAGCGCGTGCTGGCGCTGAAGCCCACCTTCTTTTCCTATACGCTGTCGAAATCCACTCTATGGACGGCAACGCAAACCATGGCGCAGGCCTTCGCGCCGCGAATCCGGGTCAACGCAATCGGCCCGGGGCCGACTTTGATTTCGGACCGGCAGCGTCAGGAAGACTTCGAGGCGCAGATCGACAGCCTGCCGCTGAAGCGCGGCCCCTCTCTTGAGGAATTCGGCCGCACCATCCGCTTTCTTTTTGACACGCCTTCGATCACCGGCCAAATGATTGCCCTGGATGGGGGACAGCATCTGATCTGGCCGGGATCGACGGGCGTGGAGATTGTTGAATGACCGGAGGAAAGCTGCCTGATGGCGGTGTTCTCTATGACGGAACCGAAGACGACGACGATGACGCCATCGTCGAGAATGATTCGGCTCGCCTGCCGCTCAGCATCGACTGGAACGAAGGCGACCTCAACGCGACCGACCTTACCGGCGCCGATCTGATCGCGGAATTTGTCAAACAATTGCCCAACAGCCCCGGCGTCTATCGGATGATGAACAGCGCGGGTGACGTTCTCTACGTCGGCAAGGCGCGCAGCCTGAAGAAACGGGTCAGCAACTATGCCCAGGGACGCCTGCATTCAAACCGCCTGACGCGCATGGTGCGCGAAACCACGCATATGGAATTCGTCACGACCCGGACCGAGGTCGAGGCGCTGCTTCTGGAGGCCAATCTGATCAAGCGGCTTCGGCCGCGCTACAACGTGCTTCTGCGCGACGACAAGAGTTTCCCCTATATCCTGATCACCGGCGACAGCCGGGCGCCGGCTATCTACAAGCACCGCGGCGCCCGCGCCCGCAAAGGCGATTATTTCGGCCCGTTTGCCTCGGCCACAGCAGTCGGCCGCACGATCAATTCGCTGCAGCGCGCCTTTCTGCTGCGCACCTGTACCGACAGCGTGTTCGAAAGCCGGACGCGGCCCTGCCTGCTCTATCAGATCAAGCGCTGTTCGGGTCCATGCACCCACGAGATTGATGACGCGGGTTACGCGGAACTGGTCTCGGAGGCCAAGGATTTCCTGTCCGGCAAAAGCCAGAACGTCAAGGAAGCCATGGCTCGTTCGATGAACGAGGCAGCTGAAGATCTCGATTTTGAGCGGGCCGCCGTGTTTCGCGATCGCCTCGCCGGCCTGTCGCATGTGCAGAGCCATCAGGGCATCAATCCGGCCGGCGTCGAGGAAGCCGATATCTTCGCCATTCATCACGAGGGTGGCCTGACCTGCATCCAGGTGTTCTTTTTCCGCACAGGGCAGAACTGGGGCAACCGTGCCTACTTCCCCAAGGCCGATCCGCAATTGACCGGCGCGGAAGTGCTGAGTGCCTTTCTGGCACAGTTCTACGACGACAAACCCTGTCCCCGGCAGATCCTCCTGTCGGAGGGGATTGACGAACAGGATTTGCTGGCTCTCGCCCTGTCTGAAAAGGCCGGGCACAAGGTCAATGTGCTGGTCCCGCAACGCGGCGAAAAGAAGGATCTGGTCGATCACGTGCTCGCCAACGCCCGCGAGGCGCATGGTCGCAAGCTTGCCGAGACAGCCTCACAATCACGCCTGCTGCAAGGCCTGTCCGAGACCTTCGCGCTGCCCTATGTGCCGCGCCGCATCGAGATCTACGACAACTCGCACATCATGGGAACCAATGCCGTGGGCGGCATGGTGGTCGCCGGGGCCGAGGGTTTCGTGAAGGGCCAGTATCGCAAATTCAACATCAAATCGACCGACATCACGCCCGGGGACGATTTCGGCATGATGCGCGAGGTGATGACACGGCGTTTCTCCCGCCTGCTGAAGGAAGAGGGAAAGCCGGACCGCACTGTCGCTCCGGACGACAGCGCGGATGCGCCCTTCCCCGCCTGGCCGGACGTCATCCTGATCGACGGTGGCCAGGGGCAGATGAGCGCGGTGCGCAAGATTCTTGAAGATCTCGACATCACCGACAGCGTGATTGCGATCGGCGTCGCCAAGGGCGTTGACCGTGACGCGGGCCGCGAGCGGTTCTTCGTCGCCGGCAAACCGGACTTCACCCTGCCGCCGCGCGACCCGGTGCTCTATTTCGTCCAGCGCATGCGCGACGAGGCGCACCGTTTTGCGATCGGGACACATCGGGCGCGCCGCAAGAAGGAAATGGTGAAAAATCCGCTGGATGAGATTTCCGGCATCGGTCCGACACGCAAGCGCGCGCTGCTGCAGCATTTCGGCACGGCCAAAGCCGTCTCGCGCGCCGCAATCGGCGACCTCATGGCGGTCGACGGCATTTCCGAGGCCGTCGCGCGCCTCATCTACAATCATTTTCACGAAAGCGCCGTCGAGTGACCGACACAGCGCAATTTGGCCGCAGAAAATGGTAAAAAGGAATCAGAATTCTTGAGTTGACGGTTTACCCGCAAACCCGTCATCTAGGCGTCGCATCTCTTTCAAAAGTCAGGGCATCATGGCATCGCGCGCATACAATATACCCAATCTCCTCACCTACGCCCGCATTCTGGCCGTGCCGCTGATCGTCGTCTGCTTTTTCATCGAGGGACGGCTGGAAAGCTCCGATTTTGCCCGCTGGACAAGCCTCGGGCTTTTCGTCGTCGCGTCTTTCACCGACTATCTTGACGGCTATCTCGCCCGCATCTGGAACCAGACGTCGAATATCGGCCGCATGCTCGACCCGATTGCCGACAAGCTGCTGATCGCCTCGATCCTGCTGCTGATGGCGGCTGACGGCACGATTGCCGGCTGGTCGCTCTGGGCCGCGATCACCATCCTTTGCCGCGAGATCCTCGTTTCGGGTCTGCGGGAATATCTGGCCGCGCTCAAGGTCAGTGTTCCGGTCACACGGATCGCGAAATGGAAGACGGCCGCGCAGATGGTGGCGCTTGCCTTCCTGCTGGCAGGCCCGGCCGGCGACAAGATCCTGCCCTACACGACAGAACTCGGCATCACGCTCCTGTGGATCGCGGCGATCCTGACAATCTACACCGGCTACGACTACTTCCGCGCCGGCGCCAAGCATATGGTCGATTGAAATGGTCAAGCTCGTCTATTTCGCCTGGGTGCGCGAACGGATCGGCAAGGGTGAGGAAGAGCTCGACCTTCCCGCCTCCGTCGTCACGGCCGGTGACCTGATCGCGCATCTGGCAACGCTTGGCGAAGGCTACGAATCCGCCCTGCAGTTCCCGAAGGCGATCCGCGTCGCGATCAATCAGGAACATGTCGAGCATGACGAGAGGATTGCCGGCGCGCGTGAGATCGGCCTGTTTCCGCCGATGACAGGCGGCTGAGATGACCGCCCTTGAGCCCGTCGAACCGGTCATCCGCGTTCAGCTTGAGGATTTCGATGCGGCTGTGGAAAGCAGCAAGCTAGCGCAGGGCCGACACGATATCGGCGCCCTGGTTTCGTTTGTCGGGCTCTGCCGCGATGAAGCGGGAAGCCTGCAGGCGCTGGAGCTTGAACACTATCCCGGCATGGCCGAGGCGGAAATGCTACGGATCGGCTCATTGGCGATCGAGCGCTTCTCCTTGCTCGGCCTCACGGCCATCCATCGGCATGGACTTATCGAGGCGGGCGAACAGATCGTGCTGGTGATTGCCGCAGCGACGCACCGGCAGGCCGCATTCGACGGCGCCAACTTCGTCATGGACTTCCTCAAAACATCCGCGCCTTTCTGGAAGAAGGAACATGGCAAGGACGGAATGAGCGGCGACTGGGTTGCCGCGCGAGATGCCGACGACACGGCCCGCGACCGCTGGACCAGCATTTCGGGTGTTTCGGACGTCACGGAATAACGCGCTCGCGGCGACTGACAATCAGGATCGCCACCAGAACCGTGATCACGACGGCATCGCGCCATACCATCGGCCCATACCCGCCCCACAGCGTTTCGGCGACACCGACGACCGCTGCACCCAATGCCGAGCGTAGCGGCACCGAATGGCCGCCGGCCGCAGCGATCAGCACGACTTTCAGGCCGAAGATCATGCCGGCGCCGAAATCCATCGTGCCGTAAAGCGCCGTCGTCGAGAGGCCCGCGATTGCGGCAACCAGGCTTGCTGCCACCAGCGACAGGACGAAGACCGCTCCGGCATCGACGCCGCAAAGCCTGGCGGCCAACGGATCCTCGCTGACGGCGTGCCACTGCCGACCGAGACGGGACCGAGTGAGCAGCGACTGACCGACGGCAATCACCAACAACAGCACGCAAACATGTACCAGTTGCATGACGGTCAGGCTGACGGAAAACCCATCGATCTCGGCGAGGATCACGCGCTGGCTGCCGATCGGCGGCAGCCAGAGGCTGCGCGTATCGGCGGCCAGCCGCGCGGTTTCGGACAGGATGATCACAACCGCCAAAGCGGCAACCAAGACGGCATTGCGTGCATGATCGTGGAGAGGCCGCATGACATGACGGGCAATCGTCCAGCCGGCCAACACGGCGTAGGCAAGACCAGCCACGGCGCCGAGACATAACGCGGCCGGCAAGACGAGATTGAAGCGATTCCAGCCGAATTCGACGAACAACAGCCCGACCTGCCCGGCAAAGGCAAACAGCGCACCAAAGGTGATGTCGGCCCGCCTGGTCATGCCGAAGCCAAGCGCATAACCAAAGGCGAGGCAGGCATAGAGGGCCGCCACCGGCACCGCATTCGACAATTGCTGCAACAGATAGCCCATGACATCCCCTCGCGACATTTATAACTGTCATTTCATGTTTTACCAGTTATAATGCCGTAATGGATTTCAGATGGACCGCACATCGTTTTACCGGGGGTGCATTGGCGCTAGATGTCGCCAATAGCGTAATCCTGCGGCATGAACCCGAACGCAGCCGCGACAGGTTCGCGATTGCCGCTCAACGGGACGGATTTGCGCAAGCAGCGTCGGAACTCTCGGCGGAACGGTTGCTGTTTGACCCTTTGCAGCCGGTCGATGCCGAAAACCTGGAAACCTTCCTGCAATTGCGCGAGACGATCGACTGTTATTTCCGTGGCCGCACGGCCGGCCATGACACACGGGACGCACTCGCCGATCTGCTCGAGGTGATCGCCAGAGCCTTGCGGCTTGCGCCATCAGAGGACAGCCTTGAATGCGCTACGGCCCGGTCGGCACTTAGACTTCTGGGCGAACCTGCTGCGGAGCGGATGAAGATCTGCGGCAATTGCGGCTGGCTTTTCCTCGATCGCAGCAAGAACAGAAGCCGCTACTGGTGCGACATGGCGGTCTGCGGCAACCGCGCCAAGGCGAACCGCCACTATCACCGCAAGAAGGATGCATCGCCATGAGGACGTCTCGCGCGAGGACGATGTGGCTGGCTCTGCTGTTCGGCGGTCTCGCCCTGCTTGCGAGTTGTCAGCGCGAAACCGAGGCGGAACCGTTGACCCTGACCGGCCGGGTGTTCGTCTTCAACTACCGCATAGCCCAAGCCAGCTACCTAGTGACCCTCGCCCGCAATGCGCCTCTGCCGGAAGGCAGCCTTGCCGAGACAATCTTTGAAAATCCGGCCGGCGGCGCGCCGATCACCACCCGGACAAAGATCTTCCCTTTCTGGGACAAGATCTCACTAGACAGCCCACCAGTGCATTGCGTCGTCAAGGACAGGCCCTATGCGGTGACGATCCGCATACTCGATGGCCAGAACCGGCTGATCCAGCAGATAGACACAAGCATAGCCTCGACGCTCGACCAGAGCGTATTGCCGGCAAAGCCTCTGGTCGTCGGGCCGCTCTACACGCCGAATCCGGATGTATTCAAAGCCGACGGATCGACCGACTATGCAGCAGAAACCGGCTGTCCGGAGACGGCGTCAAAGGGGTGAGGTTCCGATAGCGGAACAACAAAAAACCGGAGCGTTGCCGCTCCGGTTTGATCAATGCAATCAGGTCTCTAAGGCGTGAGCCTCAGGACATGATTCAGCCGACGATCTCGGTGTCGGAGAACCAGTACTTGATTTCCTGAGCAGCGGTTTCCGGAGCGTCGGAGCCGTGAACCGAGTTTTCGCCGATCGACAGAGCGTGAGTCTTGCGGATCGTGCCTTCGTCAGCGTTCGCCGGGTTGGTGGCGCCCATGATTTCGCGGTTCTTCAGGATGGCGTTCTCGCCTTCGAGAACCTGAACGATGGTCGGGCCAGACGTCATGCCTTCAACCAGTTCGCCGAAGAACGGACGTTCCTTGTGAACTGCGTAGAATCCTTCAGCTTCGCGGGTGCTCATCCAGACGCGCTTCGACGCGATGACGCGCAGACCGGCATCCTCGATCATCTTGGTGATAGCGCCCGTGAGGTTGCGCTTGGTTGCGTCCGGCTTGATCATCGAGAAGGTGCGTTCAATCGCCATCAGTCTCATCCTTGTTTGTGTCATCGGGAAAGTGGGCGGTATCTAACCGCCCCGAATCACGAAAACAAGGGGGATCTGCGAATTTCACAGCTCCGTCACATTCGCGAGCGCGCGGATAAGACCATTGCGACGCCGTCTCTTCAAGCAATCGCGCGGGCGGCGCCCTCGTAGAGGTCGAGGCAGCGCTCGAACCATTGCGCCACCGGGTCATCCGCCGGGAGATGCAGCGATCCGCTGGTCAGACGGAGCCATTGCAACGCACCGAACAGGATGTAGTCGGCAAACAGCGGCGTCTCGCCGCCGACGAAAGGCTGGAAACCGAGCATATGGCGCATGGGCAGCAGGCGTTCCGGCAGCAGCGCGATCGCCTCGTCGCGGCTGGCCCTGATCTCCTCGAGCGTCTTGCCCAATCGTGCTTCGCGGCTGGATCGGAAATACGCCTGATCATCCGGAGCAAGCATGGAATGGATGTCCGACAGGGCAATGCGGGTAATCACTGGATGCACCAGCGTCTGGCAATACCCCTCAATGAGACGAGCCGATGCCTTTCCACCCTCACCGCCAAACAGGCTCGGCTGATCGGGATAGGCCTCTTCCAGATAGAGTGCGATCCGGAAACTGTCGGAGATCAGTTCCTGGCCGTCGCGCAGGACGGGAACGGTCTTCGAAAAGCCGTCTTCGACTTTGGGGATCGCCGTGAACGGCAGCGGCCTCTCCTCGAAATCAAGGCCCTTGTGGCGCAGGGCCATGACAATCTTCCAGCAATGGGGCGAAAATGGCCGTGCTGCATCGGCGCCACAGAGCGAATAGAGGGTGCGAACCATGGTCTACTCCAAATTGAGATCAGGCGTAGACAAACCGAACAGGACGACAAAATCAAATCAGGAAATTTCATGGGTGCGATCACACCGACAAGGGCAATGTTCGGCTACCATGCGGCAAAGCATGAGAACTTGACGAGGCACAAGATGGATCACTATCGCATGTTCGCCGCCTACAATGCCTGGGCCAATATGTTGCTCTACGAGGCTGCCGCTGGATTGAACGAGGAAGAGTTGCACAGGGACACCGGCGCCTTTTTCCGCTCCCTCTTCGGCACTCTCAACCATCTCGTGACCGCCGACAGGGTCTGGCTGCACCGTTTTACCGGGCACGGCCCGCACCCGACATCGCTCGACGCCCGTGCCGCTGACACGTTTGCGGATCTTTGGGCGGCGCGACGCGAGGAAGATGCCCGCATCACGGCCTTTGCCGAGAGCCTCACGGCCGAAGCGCTTGCGGCGACATTTCACTACAGCCCGATCACCAAGCCGGAACCCGTCTCGCACAAGCTGGGGCCCGCGGTTGCGCATTTCTTCAACCACCAGACCCATCACAGGGGGCAGGCGCATATGTGCCTGACGGTTCTTGGCAAGCCAAGTCTCAGCCTGGACATGATCTATTTCGTCCGTAGCGCCGGGCTTTCCTTCCTCTGACGATAGAAAAGCCGCGGGATCAGGTCAGACCCCACGGCTCTTATTCGTCACGTTTTGGCGGGAAAGGATCAAGCGGCTCGGCGGGTCTGCGGCCGCATGGCGGCGCTGGAGAAGCGCCCCATCAATCCTTCCAGCGTTTGCGTCTCATGAACCAGTTGCTGGATTGCGGCAGAGGATTCCTCGACCATGGCCGCATTCTGCTGAGTGTTGCGGTCGATATGGCCGATCGCTGCATCGATTTCGCTCAGGCCAACGGCCTGGTCACGGGCCGCCGCGACGATCTTGACGATCTCGGTGCTGATCGCGTTGACCTCCTTGGAGATATTGCTCAACGCATCACCGGCCTGATCGACGAGGGCGACACCGGCTCGAACCTGGTCGCCGGAGGCGTTGATCAGGGTCTTGATCTCCTTTGCTGCCGTGGCCGAACGCTGGGCCAGTTCGCGGACCTCCTGGGCGACGACGGCAAAGCCCTTGCCGGCCTCGCCGGCACGGGCAGCCTCGACGCCGGCATTGAGCGCCAGCAGGTTGGTCTGGAAGGCAATCTCGTCGATCACGCCGATGATGTTGGAGATCGACTGTGACGACTGCTCGATCTGGCTCATCGCGGACACCGCATCGGTGACAATCGAGCCGGAACGCTCGGCGCCGCTGCGCGCCTGTTCAACCATGCGACCAACGGCTTCGGCGACCTGCGCCGTCTGCTTGACCGTCGTCGACACGCCGGAAAGCGCGCTTGCGGTTTCCTCGATCGAAGCGGCCTGGCGCTCGCTGCGCGACGAGAGGTCGTGGTTAGCCTGACCGATCTGGCTAGTGCCATTGCGGATGACCTGCGCAACCTGGCCGACCTGGCCAACAACGGATTCGAGGTTTTCCACGGAGCCGTTGAAGGAGGTGCGCAACTCGTCCAGCTTGCCGGGGAACGCCGTGTCGATCCGACAGGACAGATCCCCGCCGGACAGGCGGGCCAGTGCAGTTGCCAGCTCCGACACGACCAGTTGCACAGCCTCGGCTTCACGTGCTTTGTCGGCCTCGCGCTGCACACGCTCCGCTTCGGCCGCGGCATCGGCGCGGCGTGCATGATCCGCCATGCTGGTCGCTTGATTCTGAGCGGCCGTGGCGGCCTCGACAGCCTTGTCGGATGCGACGAAGGCGCGAACCACTGCCGAGGTCAGCGCGATCAGGACACCGCTCTGCAGGACGAGGACAACCGCATGCAGAACGACACGGGAGAATTCCGATTCACCGGGAAAGACGGCCAATGGCATGGCGAGGAACAGCATGACGTGGTGTACCGCCACCAACGCCGCATAACCGACAATCGCGCGCCAATCGATCCAGGCGGCACAGATCGCAAGGCTTGCGAAGAAGTACATGTGGATGTCGACCTGCAGCGGCGAACCGGAGAAGTCATAGACCAGCATCGCCACCGTTGCCGCGTGAGCGATCGACGTCAGTATGCGGGTCGATGGCCCGGTGCGGTCTTGCAGCCAGGCGAGCGTCGCGGGTGCCAGAACCAAAAGGGTGGCGACCACCGCAACCCAGTCCGGACCTTCCGGGCGTAAAAGATTGCGAAGCGCGATCAGGGCAAAGTTTACCCACAGCAGCGCGAATATGCCGACCGATGCGATCTGACGAAGTTTCTGCAACTCTTTCATTTCTATTGTCCCTCAAGGCAACCCACTGCCAAGTCATGATTGAGAACCAAGATTGCGCCCGCCTTGAACAAGCGCGAGGCGAAATCCGGGGCATCCGATTGCGCTACCGATATCCAGGAGTATCGACCCGACCAGACAAACCGACCGCCCGCTCCCGTTACCGCCGCCATATTGCCAACGGCATTGTCTGCCGGATTGGTCACGACGACGACAAACGGTCCCGTCGGGCGCGCGATGACGCCGATGAGAAGGATCGAGGCGAAGGTGAAATAGCTGGTGATCGCTAGTCTGGCCGAAAGCACGTCTGACCGTTTTCCTTTCCGGCACTGTGCTTCGGCAACGCGCGGCCAGGGCATCGGATGTTGAAATTCCTATGAGCATCAGCTTAGCCATCAGTTGGCTAATTTTTATTTAAAGATAACACGAATGACTGATATTTAGCCAAACCGACGCAACCGTAAGCAGTAAAAAGATTGGGTTAACCGCGTTTTCCGGGTCCTGGCCGCGTTTAACCATTTCACAAAGGGGAATCCGGTAGGCCTCATGCAGGCAGAGGATCTTTTGATGGGGGACGGGCAGATCATGGAAGCGGCACACCAGCAGGGGCATACGCGTTCCAGTGGAGCGGCGGGTGATCCATTGGCGAAGATCGCATCCTTCATGGCACGTCATGGCATTGCCGGCCTGCCGCGCAATTTCGATTTGGTGCACGAAGCGTTTAACGGACAAAACCCCGAGCTCGCACGCGAGCTTGCAGCGCTCGGTGCCCAACCCAGCCAAAACAGTCTCGATCAACTGGGCCTCAAGCACAGGCTTGCCGCCCACTGCGGCCTGCAGACGGAACGTCTTCACGCCGAAGCGTTGACGACCCTGTCGCGGATCAAGGACCAGATCACGCTCGGCCTGTCGCAGAAGCGCAGTTTTGCCCGGTCTGTAGAAACCGTCACGCAAGCGATCCAGGAAGACATGAACCAGGGTGTCGAGCAATTGTTGAGCGAGCTCGACCTGTTGACCTCGGTCGCAACCCAAATGGTGCAGGCGGAAACCTTGCTGGTAAGCGAGATTGCTAGTGGCATCGCCATACTGGCGCAGGCAGACCGGGCGGCACGCGCCGCCAAGGGACTTGCACTGCGTGACCGTCTGACCGGCCTGCCGAACCGGGTCGCCTTCCTGCAGCAGCTTGAAAGCCTCTATGGGGTCGAGGGTACCGGTGCTGCCCTGATCCTTATCGAGGTTCCCGATCTTGCCGGAATTCAGCACCAGTATGGCGAAGAAGCCGCAACCAAACTGATCAAAAAGCTTGCAACGATCTTCCGCAAGACGATCAAGAAACATGACTATGCAGCGCGCATCGAGATCGGCACCTTCGCCTTCCTGTTCACCGATGTCAGCGCGGATGACGCCCATGTCATCGCCGAGCGGCTTTACAGCGCGGCCGAAAACAACCTGGTTTTCGCCACGGAGAACAGCAATGACCCCGGCGGGCTCGCACTGGCAATCGGCCACGCCCTGAGCGCAGATACCCAGGACGGCTTGCAGTTGCTGGGGCTGGCGGAGACGGCGGTGCAGATGGCACGCGCCAATCCGCGCCAGCCGATCATCGGTCATCGTGCCGCAGGGCGACGGGTCGCCTGACGGCCAATCTGCCGGCCCGCTTGCCTTTGGCCGAAACATCGGCCAAAACGCCGCCATGATCACGATCAACGACATCTCTGCCCGCATCGCCGGGCGCCTGCTCATCGACCATGCCACCGTCTCGTTGCCCGCCGGCACAAAGGCCGGTCTCGTCGGCAAGAATGGCGCTGGAAAATCGACGCTGTTCAAAATCATCACAGGCGACCTGTCAGCCGAAACCGGCAATATCTCGATCCCGAGAAATGCGCGCATCGGTCAGGTGGCACAGGAAGCGCCGGGCACCGAAGAATCGCTGATCTCGATCGTGCTGTCTGCCGACAAGGAGCGGGCCGCCCTTCTCGCGGAAGCCGAACATGCGACCGATGCGCACCGGATCGCCGAAATACAGACGCGGCTTGCCGATATCGGTGCCCATTCGGCGGAAGCGCGTGCCGCCACGATCCTGTCGGGTCTGGGCTTCGACCACGCGGCACAGCAGCGCCCGGCCTCGTCCTTTTCCGGCGGCTGGCGCATGCGCGTCGCACTTGCAGGCGTGCTGTTTTCCGAACCCGACCTGCTGCTGCTCGACGAGCCGACCAACTATCTTGACCTGGAAGGTTCGATGTGGCTGGAAGACTATGTGCGGCGCTATCCGCATACGGTCATCATCATCAGCCATGACAGGGATCTGCTGAACACGGCGGTCAATGCGATCGTGCATCTTGACCAGAAGAAATTGACCTTCTATCGCGGCGGCTATGACCAGTTCGAGCGGCAGAAGGCTGAAAACGACGAGTTGCAGACCAAGGCCAAGGTCAAGAACGATGCGGCGCGCAAGCATCTGCAGAGCTTCATCGACCGCTTCAAGGCCAAGGCGACAAAGGCCAAGCAGGCGCAGAGCCGCGTCAAGGCGCTGGAACGCATGGGCACGGTTGCGGCCGTTATCGAGGATCATGTCCAGCCGATCAACTTCCCGGCCCCGGAAAAGCAGCCCGCCTCCCCGATCATCGCCATTGCAGGCGGCGTGGTCGGCTATGAGCCCGGCAAGCCGATCCTGAAGAACATCAATCTCAGGATCGACAATGATGACCGCATCGCGCTGCTCGGCTCGAACGGCAACGGCAAGTCGACCTTCGCCAAGTTCATCTCGGGCCGTCTGCAGGCCCAGGCAGGCGAACTGAAGCTCGCACCTTCCCTGAAGATCGGCTTTTTCGCCCAGCACCAACTGGACGACCTGATCCCGGACCAGACGCCGGTCGAGCATGTGCGGCGGTTGATGCCGACCGAACCGGAAGCCAAGGTTCGTGCCCGCGTCGCGCAGATGGGCCTGCTGACGGAAAAGATGGCGACGCCCGCCAAGGACCTGTCGGGTGGTGAAAAGGCGCGCCTGCTGATGGGGCTTGCGGCGTTCCATGCGCCCAATCTGCTGATCCTCGACGAGCCGACTAACCATCTCGACATCGACAGCCGCAAGGCGCTGATCGAAGCGCTGAACGACTACGAGGGCGCGGTCATCCTGATCAGCCACGATCGCCATCTGATCGAGGCGACCGTCGACCGTTTGTGGCTGGTCAACAACGGAACCGTCACCAGCTTCGACGGCGACATGGAAGAATACCGCAGCCTGATCGTCTTGTCGGGCAAGAAGTCTGCCGAGAAGGAAAAGACGGACGTCGGTGCCGAGCAGGTCAACAAGGCAGAGCAGCGCAAGGCTGCCGCAGACAGGCGTGCCAGCCTCGCGCCGTTGAAGAAAAAGATCAACGAAATCGAGTCGGTAACGAAGAAACTGGAGACGTTGATTCAGGCGCTTGACGCAGAGCTTGCGGATCCCCTGCTCTATGAAAAATCTCCGGCCAAGGCTGCCGAGAAGGCCAGACAGCGTGGCGAGGCGGCAGCCAAGCTGAACGCGGCGGAAGAACAATGGCTGGAACTGTCCGCCGAATATGAGGACGGCATGGCCGGCTAACTGCCGGCTTGCCCACGTTCACAGCTGTCACCGTCACCACGATCGAGGTGAACGAAAACCGAAGGCTTCAAGCCTTCTTTTCCCAGCGACCTTCCGTCGTCTGCTGCCAATAGGTCAATGCGTGCCCTTCGCCCTTGAGGCGCTTCCACTGGCCGCGCGCCGCCTCCAGCTGCGGCTGATCATAACCGTCGAAGACAAACACGACACGATCATAATCGAGGACCGGCGGCGGCTCTGCGCCGTCGACCATGAAGCGTACAGTCGCGTTGTTGATATTGTCAGGAAGCACGGTCAGCAGGATCGGCTGGCTGTCCGGGGACTCTCCGTCATCGGTGCCATGCGGCAGGAAACTGTCTTCCCGGTAAACCCACAGATGCTGATCGAGTGCATCGCGCAGGTCCTCGTCGCTGGTCTGGACGGTGACCCTCCAGCCGCGCTCGATGCTCTTCTCCAGCAATGGCGGCAGCGCATCCTCCAGCTTGGATTCCGTCAGGTGGTAGAAAAGTATCTCAGCCAAATGCCCTGCCCCTTCCGATCTCAGGCTTCGTAGTTGGCGCGAACCAGCTCGTCGAGCAGGCGCACGCCGAAGCCGGAGCCCCAGGACTGATTGATCTCGTCCGATGGCGAGCCCATGGCCGTGCCGGCAATGTCGAGATGCGCCCACGGCGTATCCTTGACGAAGCGCTTGAGGAACTGGGCAGCGGTGATCGAACCTGCATGACGGCCGCCGGTGTTCTTCATGTCGGCGAATTTCGAATCGATCAGCTTGTCATAGTCCTTGCCAAGCGGCATGCGCCATAGCCGCTCCTTGGTGGTGAGACCGGCAGACAAAAGGTTTTCCGCCAGTTCGTCGTCATTGCAGAACAGACCGGCATGGAGATTGCCGAGCGCCACCAGGATAGCGCCGGTCAGCGTCGCGAGATTGATCATGAACTCCGGGGCGAAACGTTCGTTGCAATACCAGAGCGCATCGCAGAGAACGAGACGGCCTTCGGCATCGGTATTGATCACCTCAATCGTCTGGCCGGACATCGAGGTGACAATGTCGCCCGGACGCTGCGCATTGCCGTCGGGCATGTTTTCCACAAGGCCGATGATGCCGATGACATTGGCTTTCGCCTTGCGGGCGGCGAGCGTGTGCATGAGGCCCGTCACGGCGGCGGCGCCGCCCATGTCGCCCTTCATGTCTTCCATGCCGCCAGCAGGCTTGATCGAGATGCCGCCGGTATCGAAGACAACGCCCTTGCCAATAAAGGCGATCGGCTTGTCCTTGGCCTTGCCGCCATTCCATTTCATGATGACGAGACGCGGCGGACGTACGGAGCCCTGGGCCACGCCGAGCAGCGCGCCCATGCCGAGCTTCTTCATTTCCTTTTCGGTCAGGATCTCGATCTCGACGCCGAGGTTCTCCAGTTCCTTTGCCTTTGCTGCAAATTCCAGCGGGCCAAGAACATTTGCAGGCTCATTGACCAGGTTCCGGGCCAGGTTCACGCCCTCGGCAACCGCTTCGGCTTCGGCAAATGCCTTCTTTGCTGCACCGGCATCGGCCGTGACGATGGTGACCTTGATGGTCTTTTCATTCGCCTTGCCGTCATCGTCGTCAGACTTCTTGGTGGTCTTGTAGTTGTCGAACTTATAGGCGCGCAGCAGCATGCCAAGGGCGAAATCGGCGGCGGCCTTAGGCGACACGGCAAGACCCGGCACATCGAGATAGACCGTGACCTTTTCGGCACCCTTCATCGCCGCCGTTGCGACACCGCCGGCGCGAAGCCAGTCATGGCCGGTCAGCGCCTCGGCCTTGCCGAGACCGATCACCACCAACCGGTCGGCATCAGAACCGTGCGGCGCGACCATATCGAGTGTCGCCATGGACTTTCCGGCAAACTTCCCGACCTTGGCGGCGCGCGCATACACGCCGGCAGGATCCGCATCCGCGATACCTGCCGGCATCTCGGCTTCCGTAGTCTTGAGCAAGATTGCAACGCCGCCGCTGACGGCGTGAGACTTGTTGAAGACGATTGTGAGCTTTGCAGACATGGTGTTTCCCCTGGCCTGGATAGGGCTGTTAGACGTGTCGCGATCATCGCCTTTTCAGCCGCGAAGGCAAGGCCATGCCGGACCGTAAGTGGCTGTATCCCCGTCTGATCTTGCTTCGAGACCGGCGGATTTTGCAGGCACTGCGTCGTGGAAATCACGCTGTTAAAAAAAAACGGAACATGAAGGGGGAAAAAATCCTGTTCGCGGTCGCCAAATGGCCGCAAGCGTCGTAGAGACAAGCTCCTAAATCGCAGACGGGCCTCCCGGTTCGTCTTCAGGAAACCGCATGAAGCTTCTTGAACTCTATATCCTGCGACGTGTCGTGCAGATGTTCCTCACCGCCTTGCTGCCGGTGCTGGCGATCATTTGGACGACTCAGGTCCTGGCGCGCATCAATCTGGTGACAGACAGCGGTCAGTCGGTCGGATCGTTCATGACGCTTGCGACGTTGATCCTGCCGACGATCGTGTCCGCCGTGCTGCCGTTTGCCCTGGTGATCGGCATCACGCAGACGCTGACGGCCATGAACAATGATTCCGAACTTGCGGTTATCGATGCGGCAGGTGCCGCGCGGGGAACCATCCTGCGGCCGATCATCACCATGGCGGTCGTCCTCAGCGTCTTTTCCTTCGCGATGATCAATTTCGTCGAGCCGAAAATGCGGGTGAATGTGCGCGAAATGATCGCGGCCGCCTATGCCGACCTGTTGTCCACCGTGATTGAGGAGAAATCCTTCCGCCGACTGGATGAAGGGCTCTACATTCAGATCTCCGAGCGCCAGGGGCGCATCCTGAAGGGGCTTCTGGTCGCCGATTCCCGCGACCCGGCATCGGCATTCATCTACTATGCGCGCGAAGGCGCGGTGGAGGAAAACGGCCAGGCGCTTCTGATGCGCGACGGCGAAGTCCAGCGAAAGACCGTCGAAGGCAATGTCACGGTCATCCGCTTCGATTCCTATTCCTTCGACCTCTCCGAGCTCTCCAGCAACCGTGGACAGGCGCGTTTGAATTCTGGCGACAGAAATCTCGCATTCCTCCTCAATCCCGACCCGAATGATCCGCAGTACAAGGAGCGCCCCGGGAAATACCACGCCGAGCTTCATCGACGCATGAGCGTGTGGCTGTTTCCGCTTGCGTTTGCGTTGATCTCTCTCGTCATTTGCGGTGATGCGCGGTCACATCGCGAAGCACGATTGCACCCGATGGCTGCCTCGCTGCTTTTGACGCTCGGCCTCTTCTGGCTTTCCAACTACACCGTTTCGCTTGCGGAACAGGCAAGCGCGACCACGCCGCTTATCTACGTTGTTCCGCTGTCGGCGATTATCCTGTCGGGCTGGGCGCTCTACAGTGGCAAACGCCTGAGTTTGCCGAAACCGGTTGCAAACATGCTGACCCGCGTTCAGATGCGGCTTCGCAAGCTGACGCCGCAGGATGAAAGCTCGAGCACCGGGGGTGCCGCATGATCCGGACACTCGGCCGTTACTTCTTCCGCCGCTACATGATGACCGCCTTCTGGTTCTTTATCGGCGTCACGTCCCTGGTCTTTCTCATCGATTTTACCGAGTCGTCGGGACGTTTTGGCTCGCTGCCCGGCGCTTCGGTGACCGGCACGCTTCTGTTGACCGCCTTGCGACTGCCGCTGATCATCCAGCAGACGGTCCCGTTCATCGGTCTGTTCGTCGGCATGACCACCCTGATTGCACTGAACCGGAAGTCGGAACTTGTCGTCGCGCGCGCGGCAGGCATCTCTGCCTGGCAGTTCATGATGCCGTTCCTGTTCGGCGCATTCCTGATCGGTCTTGCCACCACGTTGCTGATCAATCCGCTCGCCGCCTATGGCCAGAGCAAGGCTCTGTCGCTCGAGGCGGAATGGCGCGAAGGCTCCAATCGCACCACAACTGTGTCCGTGCCCTGGCTGCGTCAGATCAGCGGCGATACCGACGTCGCCATGGGTGCCCGCACGGTTCTGGAGGGCGGAACGCAGCTCGTCGATGCGGTTCTCATCCACTTCGATTCCGAGGGGCGAATTGCGCTGCGGCAGGACGCACGCACAGCGAACTTGAAAGATGGTTACTGGCTTCTTAACGATGTCCTGGAGACCCGTCCCGGCGAGATACAGAAAAGGCTCGCAACAGCCCAGGTTGCTACAAACCTGCAAAAGGATTTCATCCAGGAGCGTTTGGCACAACCGGAAACTGTTGCTTTTTATGATCTTTTTCAGAAAATCCGAGTGGCTCGCTCATTCGGAGTCCCCACACAGGCACTGGAAACGCAGTTTCATTCCCTGCTCTCCATGCCCTTTCTTCTCGTTGCAATGACCCTGATCGCCGCAACCGTGTCCATAAAGTTCAGCCGGTTTAACCAATCCCGCTCCGTGATTCTGGGTGGAATCGTTTCAGGCTTCGTGCTTTATGTTGCAACAGTGCTCGTAAAAGCATTCGGAAGCAGCGGCGTGATGCCGCCATATGTTGCGACCTGGGTACCAGTTATCGTAGCGATGGCATTGGGAGCAACGATTCTGCTTCACAAGGAGGATGGTTAGTGGCGGTAAAAGACCGCGGGAATATCAGAAGGCTCACCGTAGCCCTGCTGACGAGCGTTGCTGTGTGTGCGTTTCCGCCTGCAGGGCAATTCGCTTTTGCACAGGACGCGAGCCAGACCTCCGCATTGACTTCCAATCTTCCCGAAGACGCCAAGCTCCTGCTTGCCGCCAACGAACTCATTTATGACAAGGATGCCGAGCGGGTTTCCGCCACCGGCGCCGTGCAGATCAATTATGCGGGCTACCAGATGGTTGCCCGCCGCGTGGACTATGACCAGAAGACCGGACGCGTCACCGCTTCCGGAAACATCGAACTGATCGAACCCACCGGCAACCGGATCTACGCCGAATCGCTCGACGTCACCGACAACTTCTCCGACGGCTTCATCAAGGCGTTGCGGATCGAGACGTCGGACAATACCCGCGTGGTCGGCGAAAGCGCCGAACGCGTCGGCGGCACGCAGATGATCCTGCACAAGGGCGTCTACACGGCCTGCCTGCCCTGCGCGGAGAACCCGGAACGCCCACCGCTTTGGCAGGTCAAGGCCGAACGCGTTGTCCAGGACGGCAAGAAGCATACCGTGCGGCTGGAAAAGGCCCGGTTTGAGCTGTTTGGCTATTCTCTGGCCACGCTGCCATTCATCGAAGTGCCGGACAATACCGTCAAGCGCAAGACCGGCTTCCTTTTCCCCGAAATGCGGACCTCCGAGAACCTCGGTTTCGGCATCGCGGTTCCCTACTACATCGCCATCGCGCCGGATCGCGACGCCACCATCACGACGACCGGTTACACCGAACAGGGCGCATTGCTCGAAGTAGAACTGCGCCAGCGGTTTGAAAAGGGCGAGGCCAATCTGCGGCTTGCCGGCATCGACCAGATGAACCCGGACCGCTTTACCAGCAATACAAGCGACGCAAACCGCGATGTGCGTGGTCTTGTGGCGTCAAAAGGGGCGTTCAGGATTAATCCCCGCTGGTCTTTCGGCTGGGACGTGATGCTGCAAAGTGACAACAACTTTGCCCGGACCTATTCTCTTGACGGTCTCAATCAGTCCACGCACACGAACACCGCATTCCTAACAGGCCGCGGCGAGCGCAACTTCTTTGACATGCGTGGCTATTATTTCGACGTGCAGGATGCCGACGTCAACGACACGGCTGAAAAGCAGCAGGCGGTCGTCCTGCCGACGATCGACTACAACTATTACTCGCCTGAGCCTGTCGCTGGCGGACAATTGTCCGGCACGTTGAATTTTACCTCGCTCTCGCGCTTCGATGGTGACGAAGCGCTGATCGATACGAATGGCGACGGCATTGGTGATTTCACGCGTTTTCGTGGCCTGAAGGGCAACTCCACCCGGCTTTCGGCCGAAGCGGAATGGGAGCGGACGTTCAGTGCGCCGGGCGGCCTGCAGCTGACGCCATTGCTTGCAGCGCGTGGCGACGCGTTCGGCCTGTCGATGGATGCGCCGGTTGGCTATACCGGCAACTACACCACCGACGATGCCGCGACACGCTACATGCTGACGGCGGGGCTTGAGGCTCGCTATCCGTGGCTGATCACGACCAATAACAGCAGTCATATCTTCGAGCCGATCGCGCAGATTTACGTGCGCAACGACGAGCAAATGGCTGGCGAACTGCCCAATGAAGACGCGCAGAGCTTCGTCTTTGATGCGGCCAACCTGTTCGAGCGTGACAAATTTACCGGCTATGACCGCGTCGAAGGCGGCTCCCGTGCCAACCTCGGCATCCGCTACACCGGCAGCTTCGACAACGGCGTGGGCCTGCGCGGCATCCTGGGCCAATCCTTCCATCTAGGCGGGGTAAACTCGTTTGCAACGGAAGACCTCGTCGCCGTCGGCTCGGATTCAGGCCTTGAAACCGATGCCTCCGACTACGTGGCCATGGCCGGCGTCGATCTTCCCTTCGGCGTGTCGCTCAGCACCAGCGTGCGTCTCGACGAAAAGACGCTGGAACTGCGCCGCACCGATGCAACTGCCGCTTACACATCGGATCGGCTGCAGACGAGCCTCACATTCACACAGCTCGACGCACAGCCGGAATACGGCTTCGATGAGGAAAACCAGGCGATCAGTTCGTCGGCTTCGGTCAAGATCAACGAGTTCTGGTCTGTCTATGGCTCGGTGAATTATGACATCGACGCCGACGTGTTCAATCGTCGCAGCATCGGCATTTCCTACGCCGACGAGTGCACCGTTCTGTCGATCGGCTATACCGACAAATACGATCCGGATGACTCGTCTGCCAGCGACTGGACGATCGGCGGTCGACTGGTATTCCGCACACTCGGCGAGATCAAACTCAGCGACAATTCGTTCGAGTAGGCGATCGTTTCTATGAGGTCATTGTTTTGCCGCATGGATTGTGCAATTCCTGCGGCAGTCTTTTGGTCAACATGAAGAAATTGAACCGGTCAGCGCTCTTGGCTGGTCGGGGAAAGGATTACAGATGGCTTCCGCGAAACAAGGGACAAGCTTCATGCTTGCCGCAGTGATCGCGCTGTCCCTCAGTGTCAGCCCCACATTTTTCGCCGCCCCGGCAGCGGCAGCGACTTCGGTTGTCGCCGTTGTCAACAAGACGGCAATCACCAGCGGCGATGTCGCGCGGCGGGCCGCATTCCTGCGTCTGCAGCGCAGAGGCGGCAACACGCAGAAGCTGGCCAAGGAGCAGCTTGTCGATGAAGCCCTGAAACGTCAGGAGATTTCACGCGTCGGCATGTCGGTCAGCACGAGCGACGTCGATGCGGCTTTCGAACGCTTTGCTGCTTCCAACAAGATGACCACCGCGCAGCTCAGTGGTGTGCTCGATCAGGCCGGCGTCGGCGCGGCACATTTCAAAGCATATATCGCGGTGTCGATGAGCTGGCCGCGGCTGGTCAACGCACGCTATGCGGCTGGCTCGAAGAACAAGCTCTCCAACCAGGAGCTGGTTACCCGTCTTCTGGAGAAGAAGCAGAAGCCTGTGACAACCGAGTATTTCCTGAAGCAGATCATCTTCGTGGTGCCTGCTTCGAAAAAAGGCATTGCCGGCAAGCGCAAGGCCGAAGCGGAAAAGTCACGCGCCTCCTTCCCAGGTTGCGACCAGGCCATGGTGTTTGCCAAGAACTATCTGGATGTGTCCGTCCGCGATCTCGGTCGCGTCCTTGAGCCTGAGCTTCCGCCGGATTGGAAGCCCCTGATCGAGAAGGCCAGCGGCGGCACTACCGGCACTCGGGTGACCGAGCGCGGGGTCGAATATCTAGCAATCTGCAACCAGCGCCAGGTTTCCGACGACGTGGCGGCGGAGGTTGTTTTCCGTGCCGAGGACCTCGGCAAGGAAAGCGAAGGGGAAAACCCCGATTCTGACAAGTATCTGGAAGAGCTGCGGTCCAAGGCCCAGATCGTCATCCAGTAAGAAGGGCCACGCCGACATATGACCGATGCCCTTCTTCCGCTCGCTCTGAGCCAAGGTGATCCTGCAGGCATCGGTCCGGATATAACGCTGCAAGCATGGCTGCGACGCGATGCGCTTGATCTGCCGCCTTTCATCTATATCGGCGACGCCGATGTGCTTCGCATACGGGCGCGGCAGCTGGATCTGGATGTGACCATTCAGGAAACTCACGTCGCCGAAGCCACCTCGGTATTCGGTTCGGCTCTGCCTGTCTTTCACATGCCTATCGGCACCGATGTTCTGGCCGGATCGCCGCATGTTGCCAACGCGAAAGGCACGATCGGCGCGATCGAGACCGCGGTACAGTTCTGCCTCGACGGCAAGGCACGTGGCGTGGTTACCAATCCGATTGCCAAATCCGTGCTCTACGAAGCAGGCTTCGGTTTTCCGGGTCATACGGAATTTCTTGCCGATCTGGCGGCCAGACATCTTGGCCATCCGGTCACGCCAGTGATGATGCTGGCCGGACCAAAGCTGCGAGCAGTGCCCGTTACCATACACATTCCGATCAAGGACGTGCCTCACGCGCTGACTCAGTCAGGAATCGTCGAGACTTGCCGCATTGTCGCGCATGACCTGAAACAGCGCTTCGGCATTTCCACGCCACGGCTCGCGGTGGCTGGTCTGAACCCGCACGCGGGTGAAGGCGGTGCCATCGGACACGAGGACGACGACATCATTCATCCGGCAATACGGACATTGCGCGACGAGGGTATCGATGCCTTCGGCCCCCTGCCCGCCGACACGATGTTTCATGACGAGGCCCGCCAGCGCTATGACGTCGCGGTCTGCATGTACCACGATCAGGCGCTGATCCCGGCAAAGGCACTCGGTTTCGACGACAGCGTCAATGTAACGCTTGGCCTGCCCTTTGTCCGCACATCACCGGATCACGGCACCGCCTTCGGCCTCGCCGGCACTGGCCTTGCCCGCGAGCACAGTCTCGTTGCGGCGATCCGGATGGCTGACCAGATCAGCCGTCTGCCGAAAGCGCAATCCTGATGGCTGCACTCGATGGATTGCCGCCGCTTCGCGATGTCATTGCCCGGCACGGCCTGGATGCGCGCAAGGCACTTGGCCAGAATTTTCTGCTCGACCTCAATCTTACGCAGAAAGTAGCGCGAACTGCCGGATCGCTGGAAGGCGTCACCGTCTTCGAAGTCGGCCCGGGGCCCGGTGGGCTGACGCGCGCCATCCTTGCCCTTGGTGCCAAGAAGGTAGTCGCCGTCGAGCGCGATCCGCGTTGTCTGCCGGCGCTGGCCGAAGTGGCTGATCACTATCCCGGCCGTCTTGAGGTGATCGAAGGCGACGCGGTAAAGACCGACTTCGAGTCGATGGCGGCGGACGGCCCGGTAAAGATCATTGCAAACCTGCCGTATAACGTCGGCACGCAACTGCTGGTCAACTGGCTGCTGCCACGGCAATGGCCGCCATTCTGGCAGTCGCTGACGCTGATGTTCCAAAAAGAAGTCGGGCAGCGGATCGTCGCGAAAGAGGACGACAATCACTACGGTCGACTTGGGGTGCTCTGCGGTTGGCGGGCCGAATCGCACATGGCCTTCGACGTTCCGCCACAGGCGTTCACGCCACCACCCAAGGTCACCTCGACGGTGGTCCACCTGACGCCACGTCTCAATCCGTTGCCGTGCGACCCCGACAAACTCGAGAAAGTCACCATGGCGGCATTCGGTCAGCGACGTAAGATGCTGCGGCAGAGCCTGAAGCCGGTGGGCGGTGAGGCGCTGCTCACCAAAGCGGACATCGATCCGCAACGCCGTGCTGAAACGCTGAGCGTCGAGGAATTCTGCCGGCTCGCCAATCTGCTGTGAGCCGCTGTCTTGCGCGGGAATAAATCCGTGTAAACAGGACCGCCTCGACAGGAGAGGTACCCGATCCTTTCCGGATTTACGGCACGGCGGCATTTCAGCGTGATGCCCCGAACTTTCGCCACCTTCCGGCGTTCGAGATCAGCATGAAAACGACGCGGATAAGCGAGATCGCGGATCCCAAAGCGTGGAATATTCCCCGATACTCTGGTTCACGGAGGGTCTGGATATCGCCTCCGGCTTGGTACCGGCAAGGATCTTGATGTCCGCGCCGGCTTGAACCCAAACAATCTGTAACTCGGACTTTGAGGAAAACGACGTGGTGCAATCTCGCCCAAATATCCTGATCCTGATGGTGGACCAGTTCAACGGTACGCTCTTTCCCGACGGGCCAGCCGAATTTCTCCACGCACCACATCTGAAAGCGCTGGCTAAGCGTTCCGTGCGTTTCGCCAACAGCTACACGGCAAGCCCCCTCTGTGCCCCTGCCCGCGCCTCCTTCATGTCCGGTCAGTTGCCGAGCCGCACGCGGGTTTACGACAATGCGGCGGAATTCGCCTCAGACATCCCGACGTTCGCACATCATCTGCGGGCTGCGGGTTACCAGACGAGCCTGTCCGGCAAGATGCATTTCGTCGGGCCGGACCAGTTGCATGGCTTCGAGGAACGGTTGACCACAGACATCTATCCGGCCGACTTCGGCTGGACACCGGATTATACCAAGCCCGGCGAACGTATCGACTGGTGGTATCACAATCTCGGCTCAGTGACCGGCGCAGGCGTCGCGGAAATCACCAACCAGATGGAGTATGACGACGAGGTTGCCTATCATGCCACGCGCCGGCTCTACGATCTCTCTCGCGGGCAGGACGATCGCCCCTGGTGCTTGACCGTAAGCTTCACCCATCCGCACGACCCCTATGTCGCGCGTCGCAAATATTGGGACCTTTACGACGATTGCCCGGAACTGGCGCCGACGGTCGGTCCTATTGCCTATGAGGATCAGGATCCTCATTCCAGGCGCCTGATGGATGCATGCGATCATACCGCCTTTGCCATCACCGATGAGAACGTTCGACGCGCCCGCCAGGGCTATTTCGCCAATGTTTCCTATGTCGACGACAAGATCGGCGAGATACTCGACGTGCTCGAACGCACCCGCATGGCCGACAACACGGTGATACTGTTCGTCTCGGACCATGGCGACATGCTCGGCGAACGCGGGTTGTGGTTCAAGATGAACTTCTTCGAAGGCTCGGCCCGCGTACCGCTGATGATGTGCGTTCCGGGTCTGGAGCCACGTCTGGTGACGCAACCCGTTTCGACCCTCGACGTGACGCCGACGGTTGCCGGACTTGCCGGCATCGATATCTCGACGCTTGCGCCGTGGACCGACGGCGAAGACCTGATGCCGCTGGCCACCGCCACGGGCGGGCGTGGTCCGGTGCCAATGGAATATGCCGCCGAGGGCTCCATCGCCCCACTCGTCGGAATCCGGGATGGAAAATTCAAGCTGACGCTCTGCGACGTCGATCCGCCGATCCTGGTCGATCTGGAAGCCGATCCACAGGAATTGGTCAATCTGGCCGATGATCCGGCTCATGCCGAGGTCTTCACGCAATTGAAGGCAAAGGCGTTGGCTCGTGGCGACCTTTCACGCTTCGACGCGGCAGTCCGGGAAAGCCAGGCGCGGCGCCATATCGTCTATGCCGCCCTTCGCAACGGTGCCTACTTCCCATGGGACTACCAGCCCCTGCAAAAGGCATCCGAGCGCTACATGCGCAACCACATGGATCTGAACATACTGGAAGAGAGCCAGCGCTTCCCGCGCGGCGAATAGTCGAAAAAGGGCCGGCACCGGATGTCATCCGCGTGCCGGCAGAAACCCAGCAGCAAATCCTGTTGTCAGGCGATCAGGCCTTCGACAAAATCAAACAGGCCGTGGCGGCGGTCGCGGCGGAGGCGTTCGGCCTTGACGATCGACTGCACGGCATCGAAAGCAGACTGCAGATCGTCATTGACGATCACATAGTCGTATTCGCGCCAATGGGCGATTTCTGCCCGGGAATTTGCCAGACGCGTCTGGATGACCTCTTCGGTGTCTTCTGCGCGGCGATGCAGGCGTGACTGGAGCTCGGCCATGGTCGGCGGCAGGATGAAGATCGACACGACATCGGCCGACATCTTTTCCTGCAATTGCTGCGCACCCTGCCAGTCGATGTCGAAAAGCATGTCGCGGCCCTCGCCCATCGCCGTTTCCACGGCCTCGCGCGGGGTGCCGTAGAAATTTCCATGGACCTGCGCCCATTCGAGCAGCGAGTCGGAATCGCGCAAGCGCTCGAATTCCCGCTGGGAAACGAACTGGTAGTGCACGCCCTCGATTTCACTCTGGCGACGCTGGCGTGTGGTGACACTGACCGACAGGCCGATCTGCTTGTCCTTGTCCATCAGCGTGCGGGCAATTGTGGATTTCCCGGCACCGGACGGCGAAGAGATGACCAGCATCAGGCCACGCCTGGCGATCTTGACGTGTGCGGGCGCAATGTCGGCCATAAACTACTCCAGATTTTGAACCTGTTCCCGGAACTGGTCGATGACGACCTTGAGTTCTATGCCGGCGGAGGTCACCGCAACGGCATTTGATTTGGAACAGATCGTATTTGATTCTCGGTTAAATTCTTGTGCCAGGAAATCGAGTTTGCGGCCAATCGGACCGCCTGCGGCCAACAATTCGCGCGCGGCAATCACATGCGCCTTCAACCGGTCGATCTCTTCGCGCAAATCCGCCTTGGTTGCAATCAGGGCAATCTCGGAATGCAAACGGTCGCGATCAAGGCCCGATGTGTTGTCGAGAATGGCGGCCAACTGGTTCTCCAGCCGGCGACCAATCTCATCCGGTTGCCGGGAGGGGTCGGCCTCGATCTGAACCGCAAGCTCTTCGATCCGGGTGATGTGGTCTTCCAGCACGCGGCGCAAGGCGTCACCTTCACTGGCGCGCATGTCGACGAGAGCCGCGACGGCACGCTCAAGCCCGGCGACAATGTCGCCGTCGCGCGCGGTGATCGCTGCCTCGTCATCTGTCGCCTCGCGCAAATCGACAAGACCGCGGATCGATAGAAGCGTGTCCAGGCGAAGCGGTGCGGGATCGATCAGTCCGGGGCCGAGTTCGTCGCGCAGCCGCAGCACCGCGTCGAGGGCATCGCGATTGAGCACGGCTTCGACCCGATTCTCGCTGACGGTCAGCGACAGACCGACCTGCAAATTGCCGCGCGTCAGACGCTCGGTGACCAGGCGACGGACCTCTGTCTCCAGATGCTCCAGCCCCTGGGGCAATCGCGCACGGATATCGAGGCCCTTGCCATTGACCGAGCGAAACTCCCAGGCCCAGCGGTAGCGCCCGGTCGTTCCTTCATTGCGGGCAAAACCCGTCATCGATTGCAGCATCATTGGCCGTGCCCCCTTGCCCGGTCGTCAGTTCTTCTTGGCCTGCGGATCCACTTCCGGCGCAACATCCAGCGTTGCAGGCGGATTGGCGGCACGCTCCGCTTCGAGCTTGCGCCAACGACGAACATTGGCATTGTGCTCTTCGAGCGTGGCGGCAAACACGTGTCCCCCCGTGCCGTCCGCAACGAAGTAGAGGTCCTTGGTCTTCCACGGATGCGCAACAGCTTCAAGGGCGGCGCGGCCCGGATTGGCGATCGGCGCCGGTGGCAAGCCCTTGATCACATAGGTGTTGTAGGGCGTTTCCTTCTTGATATCCGATTGGAAGATAGGCCGATCGGCCGGCTTTCCGTCACCACCAAACAGACCATAGATGATCGTCGGGTCCGACTGCAGGCGCATGCCCTTGGCCAGGCGGTTGATGAAGACCGAGGCCACATGAGCGCGTTCGTCATCCTTGCCGGTTTCTTTCTCGACGATCGAGGCGAGCGTGATGAACTCTTCCTTGGTCTTGACCGGAAGATCGGGATCGCGCCGTTCCCAGATCTGATCGATCAACTTCTCCTGCGCGGCTGCCATTTGGCTGACGATCTCGGCACGATTGGTACCGCGCGAAAATTTGTAGGTATCCGGCCGCAGGCTGCCTTCGGCTGGCAGTTCGGTCGGCAGGTCGCCTTCAAGGACATTGTCTTCGGCCAGACGCTGGAACATCTGCTTGACGGTCAGGCCTTCCGGAAGGGAAACAGAATAAAGGATCGACTTGCCCGACTGCAGCAGTTCAGTCACTTCCTTCATCGACGCGCCCGCCTTGACCTCGTATTCGCCGGCCTTGAGCGTGTCGCCCTCTTCCAGGTAGGTCGCGGTCACGTACCGATAGATGCGGGCATCCGAAACGATGTTGTTGCGTTCGAGATTGTTGGCGATCTCAGCCAGTCCTGCGCCGCTGCGCACGACAAAGTTGGTGTTGGTCGCTAGAGGACCGGGCTTCTGGTAGCTGTCCATGACATAGAAGAAGCCGGCAACAGCAACCACGCCGACGAAAACGATCATCGTCATGACAAAATTGAGGAAAATCACCAGCTGACTGCGGGCCTTGCGCGAACGGCGCGGCGGCTGCGGCACGCGTTCCGGGCGCAATGCCTCGTTTGGCGACTTGGGAATGATAGGTCCCTTTGTCGTCGCCTTGGCTTCGGCCTCGCGGCCAAAGGAAACACCGTTGTTCTGGCTACCGCCGTTTTGGCTGTTGTCGGTCACCGGCAATCCTTCTTTGTTTCGCTGTCGCTGCTCTTTCAGCCAGCAATGCGGCAAAATCCGGGTAAGCGCTCAACGCGGTGCGTCGAGCGGGCGTGAGATTTCTATCCGCAAAAAAGGGGTGCGGGCAAGACCGGCACCCCCGTCATTCATGGGCAAAGGCCGCCTGTAGACAGCCGTCGCCTCTTTCGCCTCAGGCGTCGTAGCGGCGCAGGACGAGCGAGGCATTCGTGCCGCCGAAGCCGAAGGAATTCGACAGGGCAACATTGATGTCGCGCTTGCGGGCCGTGTGCGGCACGAGATCGATCGCAGTCTCGACCTGCGGGTTGTCGAGGTTCAGCGTCGGCGGCGCGACATTGTCACGGATCGCCAGCGCCGAGAAGATCGCCTCGACGGCGCCTGCGGCACCGAGAAGATGGCCGATGGCCGACTTGGTCGAGGACATCGAGATTTTCGAGGCGTGTTCGCCAACCAGGCGTTCGACGGCGCCGAGCTCGATCGTGTCGGCCATGGTCGAGGTGCCATGGGCATTGATGTAGTCGATATCGCCAGCCGTCAGACCGGCGCGCTTCAGCGCCATTGTCATGCAGCGGAATGCGCCGTCGCCGTCTTCGGATGGAGCGGTGATATGGAATGCATCGCCCGACAGACCGTAGCCGACGACTTCGGCATAGATCTTGGCGCCGCGCGCCTTGGCATGGTCGAGGTCTTCCAGCACGACGATGCCGGCACCTTCGCCCATGACGAAACCATCGCGGTCCTTGTCATAGGGGCGAGACGCCTTGGTCGGGTCGTCGTTGCGGGCGGTCGACAGCGCCTTGCAGGCGGCAAAGCCGGCCAGCGAGATGCGGCTGATCGGCGATTCCGTGCCGCCGGCGACCATGACATCGGCATCGCCGAGTGCAATCAGACGGGCAGCATCGCCGATGGCGTGCGCGCCGGTCGAACAGGCCGTGACGACGGAATGGTTCGGGCCACGTAGTTTGTGGCGGATCGAGACCTGGCCCGAGGCGAGGTTGATCAGTCGGCCCGGAATGAAAAACGGCGAAAGGCGACGCGGCCCCTTGTCGCGCAGGATGTGACCGGCTTCGACGATGCCCTCGAGACCACCGATACCCGAGCCGATAAGAACGCCCGTGGCGCACTGATCGTCATAGGTCTTCGGCTCCCAGCCGGCATCCTTCAGCGCCATGTCAGCCGCTGCGATCGCATAAATGATGAAATTATCGACCTTGCGCTGCTCTTTCAGTTCCATCCAGTCGTCAGGGCTGTATGCACCCTCGCCTTCGGTTGGAATTCGGCAGGCAATCTTGGCCGGGAGGTCATCAACCTGAAATTCAGTGACGAGGCGCGCACCGCTCTGGCCGGCCAGAAGGCGTGCCCAAGTCAGTTCCGTTCCGCATCCGAGAGGAGATACCATGCCGGTACCGGTGATAACGACACGTCTCATCGTCCGAGCCCATCCCACACTTTTGACCGCAGTCTTTTAAATACAGCAAGGCCCGCATGTCGCGGGCCCCGGCAGGATGGGTGGCCTGGACCACCCTCCCGCATTATGTCTGTCGATTAGGCCTGTGCCTTCTCGATGAACTTGACAGCGTCGCCGACCGTCAGGATCGAGTCTGCTGCATCGTCCGGAATTTCAACGCCGAATTCTTCTTCGAAGGCCATGACCAGTTCGACAGTGTCGAGCGAGTCGGCGCCCAGATCGTCGATGAAGCTCGCGCCTTCGACAACCTTTTCAGCGTCTACGCCGAGATGATCAATTACAATTTTCTTCACGCGTTCTGCGATATCGCTCATGTCGGTTTCCTCGACCTTCTTAATCTCAGAGGGTGCCGTAATGGCGTCCCTGCCCTGCATTAGCCGGTGATCGTCTCAGACCCCACCAGCAAACCTGATCTGCTCCGCCCAGAGCAGTTTATGCAAACAAAAGCATAAACTTCGGCCCATGGAGCGGAACGACTGTTTACAGTCATGGCCCGCTTAACACGGTTTCCCCGCGCCGCATAGCCAGAAATTCGCCCGCCGCGCTTGCTCAACATGCAATTTCGGCAAACGAAAACTGCGCACCTTCAGGCGTCAGATCATCGCCATGCCGCCGTTGACGTGCAAGGTCTGGCCGGTCATGTAGCCCGCCTCGCTGGAGGCAAGATAGAGAACGGCCGCAGCGATGTCCGATCCGGCGCCCATGCGCTTCATCGGGATCGCGCCCATGATCGCTTCTTTCTGCTTCTCGTTGAGCTTGCCGGTCATGGCGCTCTCGATAAAGCCCGGCGCTACGCAGTTGACCGTCACGTTGCGCGTGGCGATTTCCTGGGCGAGCGACTTGGAGAAACCAATCATGCCGGCCTTTGAGGCGCAGTAGTTGGCCTGGCCCGGATTGCCGGTCACGCCGACGATCGAGGTGATGTTGATGATGCGGCCATAACGGCGGCGCATCATCGGATGCGTCAGCTCCCGCGTCAGGCGGAAGACGGAGGTGAGGTTCACTTCCAGAACCGCGTCCCAGTCGGCGTCCGACATGCGCACGAAGAGGCCGTCCTTGGTGATGCCGGCATTGTTGACGAGGATGTCGACGCCGCCGAGCACTTCTTCAGCCTTTTCGCCCAGCGCCTTGACTTCGTCGCGGTCCGAAAGGTTTGCCGGGAAGATGTGAACGCGGTCGCCGAGTTCGGCGGCCAGCGCTTCGAGCTTCTCGACGCGGGTGCCGTGCAGGCCGACGATGGCGCCCTGCTTGTGCAGCAGGCGGGCGATCTCTTCGCCGAGGCCACCGGTTGCGCCGGTAACGAGGGCCTTGCGGCCGGTCAGATCAAACATGATCACGTTCCTTATGGATCCAGATTTTTCTATCAACCGTTCAGCGCGGCAAGCGCCGTATCGATATCGGCCGGCGCATTGACGGCAACGCCGGAAATGTTCTTGTCGATGCGGCGGGCAAGACCGGAGAGGACCTTGCCGGAGCCAATTTCATACAGCGTGGTGACGCCATTGGCGGCAAACCATTCGACCGTCTCGCGCCAGCGGACCTGGCCGGTGACCTGCTCGACGAGAAGATCGGCAATCCTGCCGGCATCCGCAACCGGAGCCGCCAAGACGTTGGCGATGACCGGCACGACGGGCGCATTCTTCTGAACCTTTGCCAGCGCCTCGCGCATGGCATCGGCGGCCGGGGCCATCAGTGCCGAATGGAAAGGGGCGGATACCGGCAGCATGATGGCGCGCTTGGCACCCTTTTCGGTTGCCAATGCCGCCGCCTTCTCGACGGCCGCCTTGCCACCCGAAATGACCAGCTGGCCGCCGCCATTGTCATTGGCGATCTGGCACGGGCCAACGGCAGAGGCTTCAACGCAGATTGCCTGCACATCGCCATGCTCGAGGCCGATGATCGCGGCCATCGCGCCTTCGCCCACCGGAACGGCAGCCTGCATGGCATTGCCGCGGATGCGAAGGAGACGGGCGGTATCGCCGATCGAGAAGGTGCCGGCGGCACAGAGCGCCGAATATTCCCCGAGCGAATGGCCGGCGACGAAGGAGACCTTGTCCTTCAGCACGAGGCCTTTGGCTTCGAGCACGCGGATGAAAGCCATGGACACGGCCATCAGCGCCGGCTGCGCATTGGCGGTCAGTGTCAGGGTTTCTTCCGGGCCGTTCCACATGATGTCGGACAGCTTCTGGCCAAGCGCCTCGTCGACTTCCGCGAAAACGGCGCGCGCCTCGGGATAGGTATCGGCAAGATCCTTGCCCATTCCAACGGCCTGGCTGCCCTGGCCGGGAAAGGTGAATGCGACTGTCATGGGCTTTTCTCCCTGGGTTTTTCCTTTCCAATTCACATTCTCAACCGACGAGTCAAGCCTCGCGGCGGTCAAACACCCGTCGCGGACAGCTCAACTCACAAGCAGGTTACAGGCTTTTTGCGGGCAAGAGCCATCTTGCGGTGCGTCAATTTCCCACTAAATTGTTGGCGACCTTCCAAGGCCCTTTTCGGGCGACATTCCATATTCGAGGCATATCTGATGAAAATGAACCGGCTCGGCCGTACCGATATCCATGTTTCCGAGATCTGCCTTGGCACCATGACTTGGGGGTCGCAGAACACCCAGGATGAAGCCTTCGCGCAGATGGATTACGCGCTGGAACATGGCGTCAACTTCTTCGACACGGCGGAACTCTATCCCACCACACCGCTATCGCCCAAGACTTATGCCGACACCGAACGGATGATCGGCAACTGGTTCGAAAAGACCGGCAAGCGCCAGGATGTGGTGCTGGCGACGAAAGTGGCGGGTGCCGGCCGGGAGTATATCCGTGGCGGCGCGCCGATCACCGCGCAATCGATTCTGGATGCCGTCGATGCCAGCCTTTCGCGGTTGAAGACGGACTATATCGATCTCTACCAGATCCACTGGCCCAATCGCGGCCACTTCCATTTTCGCGGCGCCTGGAATTACGACCCCTTTGCCCAGGACAAGGCACGCACCGAGGACGAGATTGGCGAGAAGCTGGAAGCGCTTGGCGCCTGCGTGAAGTCCGGAAAGATCCGCGCGATCGGCCTTTCGAACGAGACGACCTGGGGCACCCAGAAATTCCTGACCCTTGCCGAGCAGCAGGGGCTGCCGCGGGTCGCGACCATACAGAACGAATATAACCTGCTTTACCGCCACTATGACCTCGACCTTGCAGAGTTGTCGCATCACGAGGATGTCGGCCTGCTCGCCTATTCGCCGCTGGCCGGCGGCATCCTTTCGGGTAAGTATCTCGACGGACACAAGCCAAGCGGCTCTCGCGGCACCCTTGGCGATATCGGCGGACGGCTCGTCTCCCACCAGGAGCCGGCGACCCGCGCCTATGTCGATCTTGCCAAGACACACGGCATCGACCCTTCAGCCATGGCACTCGCCTTCTGCCTGACGCGCAAGTTCATGGCTTCCGTCATCATCGGCGCAACTTCGATAGAGCAGCTAAAGACCGACATCGGCGCTGCCGATCTGAAACTCTCCGACGAGATCCTCAAGGAGATCGCCAGGATCCATCGCCTCTATCCGGCAACGATCTGAATTCGGCCGCTGAAGAAATCAGACCACACGCGACGAACGGCGGCGCCATCAAAATTGTGCGCCGCCCTTGCCTTTCCGGCAAATGCGCGTATAAGCCGCGCTGTTCACAACACCCGGTCTCATGGCTGGTGGCTGAACGGAGGGCCGGCTTTCGCAAGAGAGCCGCAGGAACCGAAGGGTTTTCCGGCCTCCCGTGTCTCCGCTCTCGACCGTCTCGATACAACAGCTTTTCTTGCCTTGGCCTTGGCCAAACAGGAGCAGTCGTTGAGGCTTAGCGCCGGATCCGGGTGACGACAAACGCAAGAAAGGCAAAGCTATCATGGCTCTTTACGAACATGTACTCCTTGCCCGACAGGATATGTCCGCACAGCAGGTTGATGCCCTCGTAGAACTCTACAAGGGTGTTATCGAAGCTAACGGCGGCAAGGTCGGGCGTGTAGAAAACTGGGGCCTCAAGTCCCTGACCTACCGCATCAAGAAGAACCGCAAGGCTCACTACGCACTCATGGACATCGAAGCACCGGGTGCTGCGATCCACGAGATGGAGCGCCAGATGCGCATCAACGAAGACGTTCTTCGTTACATGACCATCGCAGTGGAAGCCCACGAAGAAGGCCCGTCTGCCATGATGCAGAAGCGCGACCGTGACGACCGTCCGCGCCGCGAAGGCGACGACCGTGGCCCGCGCCGCGAAGGTGGCTTCGGCGATCGTGGTCCGCGTCCGGACCGTGCACCGCGCGAAGGTGGCTTCGAGCGTCGTCCGCGCGAAGACCGCGCGTAATTTCGAGCAACAGGAGAAAACACAATGGCTGATGCATCCTCTGCTCCGGCACGCCGCCCGTTCCATCGTCGTCGCAAGACCTGCCCCTTCTCGGGCGCGAATGCACCGAAGATCGACTACAAGGACGTTCGTCTTCTGCAGCGCTACATTTCCGAGCGCGGCAAGATCGTTCCTTCGCGTATCACAGCAGTTTCCCAGAAGAAGCAGCGCGAACTGGCCCAGGCCATCAAGCGCGCCCGCTTCCTCGGCCTGCTGCCTTACGTTGTAGCCTAATCGAATTGACGGCCCGCTGATCTCGGATCGGCGGGCCATCATCCCTTCCGCGTTGGGCGCGGATCGGAACCAATGCCCGAAGATGCTTCATACACGACATGAGCGCCTTCAGGTGAAATCCCATGTTGGGGACCGGCTTCACATCTTGAGTCCGGACTATCCCCTAACTGCTTGAACCAGCAGGACAGCGACATTGCAAAAACTGGACGGAAAATTGCTGATGACCGGCGTACTCGCCGGTATTACCGCCGCACTTCTGGTGCTGGGCGCGACCGCACAGCCGTCTCTTGCATCCATCCTTTATGCGGCATCCGCCCTTCCCGTGCTGATCGTCGGTCTCGGCTGGGGCAATCTTGCCTCGATCGCCGCCATCGTCACGGCTGCAGCGCTTGGCGCAGTCAGCGTGTCGCCGATGTTCGCCATCGGCATGGCGCTGTTCACGCTAGCGCCCGCCGGCTGGCTCGCACATCTGGCAAGCCTTGCACGGCCGGCGTCGGAAATCGGCGGCCCCGACAACCTGATGGCCTGGTATCCGCTGTCCGATATTCTGCTGCAACTCTGCGCCTTCGTGGCCGCAGCGGTCATCCTTCTCGGCATCATCATCGGTTTTGGCCCGGAACTGACCGGCCAACTGGTCGATGCCCTGACGACCGCGATGAGCGCGCAGGACCCTGCCATGCTGCCGGATCCCGCGGCGCTGGAACAGCTGAAGCGCACGATGCTGCTGCTTCTGCCGATCATCCAGGGCGGCACATGGGTCATCCTGCTGTTCACCATGTACTACATCGCCATGCGGATCGTTTCCGCCTCGGGTCGCGCCCAGCGCCCGCGCGAAGACATCCCGTCGGCGCTGCGCATGAACCGCAATGCGGTTTTCGTATTCCTCGCCGGCATTCTCGCCTGCTTTGCAGGTGGCGTGCCGGCCATGATCGGCGCAACCGTCTGCGGCACGTTCGGCGCCGGCTTCCTGATTTCGGGCTTTGCCTCGCTACACTTGCGGTCGCGCGGCAAAGACTGGCGCCTGCCCGTACTCGTGCTCGCCTACCTCTCGGCGATCATGCTGCTGCCGCTTCTCATACCTCTCATCATCGGCCTGGCGGATACCCGCCGTGCCGTTGCCCTGACGCCGGCCCCAAAGGCCGACATCCCTCACGACGACCAACCGTAACCCAACACTGAAAGGAAAAGATCATGGACGTCATTCTTCTTGAACGCATCGCCAAGCTTGGCCAGATGGGCGAAACCGTCAAGGTTCGCGACGGCTTTGCCCGTAACTACCTGCTGCCGCTCGGCAAGGCCCTGCGTGCCAACGCTGCCAACAAGACCCGGTTCGAAGCCGAGCGTGCAACGCTCGAAGCCCGCAACCTCGAGCGCAAGTCGGAAGCCCAGACCGTTGCCGACGCTCTCGAAGGCAAGTCCTTCATCGTCGTCCGTTCGGCTGGCGAAACCGGCCAGCTCTACGGTTCTGTTGCTGCTCGCGACGTTGTCGAGATCCTGGCTGCCGAAGGCTTCACCATCGGCCGCAACCAGGTCGAGCTGAACACGCCGATCAAGTCCATCGGCCTGCACAGCGTTGTGCTGCACCTCCACGCTGAAGTCGAAATGGCAATCGAACTGAACGTTGCCCGTACGGCCGACGAAGCCGAGCGCCAGTCCAAGGGCGAAAGCCTCACTTCGGCCGACGCCATCTACGGCATCGACGAAGACGCGCTCCGTCCGGAAGACTTCTTCGATCCGGACGCTGACCGCGACGGCGACGACGAATAAGCCTTACGGTTTATCCGCATGAAAATGCCCGGTTCGAGACTTCGAACCGGGCATTTTTCGTTTGTAAGCAAGCAGAGCCGACGCGTTTCCCGGCTATCGCATCTCCGGCTCCGACTGCTTGTCCACCCGGACGACCACCGACATGCCGGGCGACAGGCGCTGCAACAATTCCTGACCAGGATCGACGCTGATGCGGGTTGCGACACGCTGGGCGATCTTGGTGAAGTTGCCGGTGGCATTGTCGGTCTTGATGACGCTGAATTCGGAGCCGGTCGCTGGCGAGAAACGCTCGATATGGCCCTTCAGTGCGGCACCGCCCAGGGCATCGACGGTAAACTCCACCGGCTGGCCGGGTTTCAACCCATCCAGCTGGGTTTCCTTGAAATTTGCAATCAGCCAGACATCTCCGGGCACCAGCGTGGTCAACTGGCTGCCGGCAGAGACATACTGGCCCAGCCGGGCGCCCACTTCACCGACATGACCGTCGCGCGGCGCGACGATCCGGGTGTTGTGCAGATCGATTTCCGCCAGTTGGACGGCCGATTCTGCGCCTGCCACCGATGCCTGCAGCGAGGCGCGGGTGCCGAGGATGGTTGCCACCTTCTGGCGGGCAACCTCAACCGCAGCCTCCGCCTTCGTCACCCCGGCCTGTGCGAGAGCCAGATTGTAGCGGTTGGTTTCGATCACGGTTTCGGTGACGACGCCGGTGGTTGCCAGCCGCTGGCTGCGGTCCCAGTCCGATTGGGCCTTTTCCAATGCGGCACGGGCGCTCGCCACTTCGGCATCGGCGGAGCCGACGGCGGCTTCTGCCGATTTTTCCTCCTGAAACGAGTTGGCCAGCGTGGCCTTCTGCACGTCAAGCGTCGCCTTTGCCTGGGCGAGCTTCTGCGCGAAGATACGATCGTCGACGCGGGCGATCAGGTCGCCCTGCTTTACTTCCTGGAAGTCCTGGACGGCGACTTCCGCAATATAGCCGCTCAGTTGCGGACTGATCACCGTGATATAGCCTTTCACATAGGCGTTGTCGGTTGTCTCGATAGAGGTACGGAACGGCGGCAGATGCCAGGCATACAGCGTGACCGCCACGCCGACTGTGCCGAGCAGAAGTACGAAAAGGGATGCTGGATTGCGAAGGGTATTGAACATGGTGTTATTCCGCATTTGATGCTTGCAGTTCGGGCATCTTTGTCCGCTGCCGCAGCCACTCGAAACCAAGATGGCCAAGAAGGGCTGCGAGCGCGAGCCCGGCGATGATGGAGGTCAGGAGAAATGTGTCGTTATAGGCAAGCACATAGGCTTCCCGCGAAATCTGCTGCTGCAGCAGCGTGATGCCTTCTGTCGCCAGCGCGGCCTTGTCGGCGACCACCTTTGCGTAGGTCGCCGAGAGTGTCTGGACGCGGTCAGCAACCATCGGGTCGGTCAGGACAAAGTGCTCCAGCAGCGTCTTCAGATGAAATTGCTGCCGAAGGACCATGAACGTGCCGAGCGCCGCCGACGCGATCAGCCCGCCGATCGCCTGGGTGAACAGGAAGATAACGATGAAGGTCAGCATGTATTGCGGCCCCTTGGCCAAGGCGGCCACAAGGCCCTTGGCCATGGCAGTCGGCAGGAAAAGTGCCGCACCCGCTGCCACCATGGCCTGACTGAGATACATTTGCTGCGGCCGGGTCAGATTGGTCGCATGCGCGTCCAGGTAGGCGCCGGTCGCGATCAGCAGCAGCGCGAGCACATGGGCTGTCTCGATCTTCTTGCGATCCAGAAACCAGGCGCTGGCCAGCCCTCCGGCAAGCGAACCAGCCAGCATGATCCAGTACAGTGTGGGGATCTGAGCATCGTTGATACCGAGATTGAGGTAGAAGCTGGTTGCGGTACTCGTCTGTTCAGCGGCCACGAAGCGAAATACCAGCAGGACCGCGATGAAATGCAGGTTCTGCGGCGTCAGCAGCCAGCGGATATCGACCATCGGCGCAGTGCGCGGCAATTCCATCAGGATAAATAGCGTCAGTGCCGCAATCGAGACCGCAAGCAGCACGCCGATCCAAGGAGCCTCGAACCACCAATAGAGGCGTCCGACGGACAATACGACCGCCAGCGCTCCAAAGCCGACGGCAACGCAAAGATAACTCAGCACATCCTGCCTGCCGATCACCTTGGCATGGGGGATCGGCGTCAGGGGCAGCAGGTAGATGATCGGGAAAATCAAGAGCGCGAGACCAAGCTCGAACATGTAAAGGCTGTGCCAACCGCCATAGGTGATCAGGATCGGCGAAATCAGTCGCGCCAACGGCGCTGAAAGCGCCGTATTGGTCAGGGCCAGTGCAATGCCGACGGTGAGTTTCCTGGCGGGCGGAAAGGCCTCCAGCATGTAGAGGAAACCCAGCGTGGAAAGTGGAGCCGCCCCCATGCCGCTGATAAAGCGTACAACCATGCCCGACTGGAGGTCGTGGACCGCGAGATTGAGGATCGACACACCGAGAAAAATGATCACGCTCCACTCGGCGAAGCGTCTGAGGCCGACCTGGGTGCGGACCTTGACCAGGGCAATCGCCATGCTGGCATAAGGCGCCATATAGGCAGCCATCAGCCATGCGGATTCGTTGGTCGTTGCCTGCAATTCACCCTGCAACTGCACGAGGTTTGCCGAGGCGAACTGCATGCCGAGGCCCTGGGTGACGAACAGCAGGATAGAGGCTCCGATATAGAGCGCGGCGCGCGCCGGTGGCATGGGTTGCGGCATGGGTTGCGGCATCGGTTGCGGAGCGGCGGGGATGGAAGCAGCATTACTCACCGGCCGGCGCTCCTTCCCCCATGTCCACCAATCTGTCGAGTAGGTGGCGCACCATGGCGAGACCACCGTCGATGGCGTCATCGGTCATGTCGATCAGCAGGCGGTCGCGAAAATCGTCGGCGAAGATACTCATTTCGGCGGCAATCGCCGCACCCATCGGCGTCATGAAAATCTGCTTGGCCCTGCGATCGGTTTTAAGCTCCCGGCGCTCGATCAGCCCCTGCTCCTCCATCGAATCAAGCAGACGTACGAGTGTCGGCGTCTCGATCTCCAATTCGGCGGCAAGCGCTCGTTGGGTCTGTCCGTCTTCGGCGAGCAAGGTGTAGAGCACCCGCACCCTTGGCAAAGTCAGGCCCCTCTGGCGGACCGATGCGTCAAAATGCGCCCGCAGTTTGCGGGAAAAATTGAGAAGTTCCTGAACAAGAAGGCGCTGGCTCGCAGGACGGTCCATCACATCACCAATTGATAGCACACTAATTATATTTGCCCTACTTAATAGACATGACGACCCTGCGCAAGAGGAACAGACTGCATGGCTGAGCGTTCATTTTCGCAAAGCTGCCCGCGCGATTCCCTTCCAAAGCGAGTCAAGAAAAACATTGAGAAAAGAGCAGAGCCTGTGGAAACTTGGGATGAGTTCGAAAAGCTCAATGCCCCCCTCCCGAGGGCCGTCCAAAGGTTGAATTGCTGTTGACTTGAGCGACGGGTGCGGACAAACCCATTGCACAATCCGATAGCCAGACATGAAGAAACGGTAGACCGCTATGAGCGATGCATTGCGAAAAATTGCTCCGGCACAACAGGGCGAACCGCTCTACAGGGAAGCTCCGAACAATATCGAGGCGGAGCAGGCGTTGCTGGGTGCCATCCTGGTGAACAACGACGCCTATTATCGCGTCTCGGACTTTCTCAAACCGCCGCATCTCTATGAGCCGCTGCACCGCAAGATCTTCGAGGTTGCCTCGGAAATCATCCGCATGGGCAAGACCGCAAACCCTGTGACGATCAAGACCTTCCTGCCTGCCGACCAGCGCGTCGGCGACCTGACGGTGGCGCAATATCTCGCCCGCCTGGCGTCGGAAGCGGTCACGATCATCAATGCAGAGGACTATGGTCGAGCCATCTACGACCTGGCACTGCGCCGGGCGCTGATCACGATCGGCGAGGACGTGGTCAACATTGCCTATGACGCACCGCTCGACATGCCGCCGCAGACGCAGATCGAAGATACCGAACGGCGGCTGTTCGAACTCGCGGAAAACGGCCGCTACGATGGCGGTTTCCAGTCGTTCAACGACGCCGTTGCGCTCGCCGTCGACATGGCCGGCGCAGCGTTCGAGCGTGATGGCAATCTTTCCGGCATCTCGACAGGCATCATGTCGCTCGACAGCAAGATGGGTGGCCTGCAGCGGTCCGACTTGATCGTGCTCGCCGGACGTCCGGGTATGGGCAAGACCTCGCTTGCGACCAACATCGCCTGGAATATCGCCGCATCCTATGACCCCGAAGTCATGCCTGACGGTTCGATGAAAGCGAAGAACGGCGGCGTCGTCGGCTTTTATTCACTCGAAATGTCGTCGGAACAGCTGGCCACCCGTATCATGTCGGAGCAGACGGAAGTCTCTTCGTCGAAGATCCGCCGCGGCGACATCACCGAGCATGATTTCGAAAAGCTGGTCGGCTTCTCGCAGACCATGCAGAAAGTGCCGCTGTTCATCGACCAGACCGGTGGTATTTCCATCGCCCAGCTGTCGGCACGCGCGCGCCGTCTGAAGCGCCAGCGCGGGCTCGATTGCCTAGTGGTGGACTATATCCAGCTGATGACCGGCTCCGGCAAGTCCGGGGAAAACCGCGTTCAGGAAATCACCCAGATCACCACCGGCCTGAAGGCGCTCGGCAAGGAACTCAATGTTCCGATCATCGCGCTGTCGCAGCTGTCGCGTCAGGTCGAAAGCCGCGAAGACAAGCGTCCGCAGCTTTCCGACCTTCGTGAATCGGGTTCGATCGAGCAGGACGCCGACGTCGTGCTGTTCGTGTTCCGTGAGGAATACTACGTCAAGAACCTCGAACCGCGCGATATGGGAGATCCGAAATATCCCGAATGGGAACAGCTGATGGAAAAGGTCAAGGGTACGGCCGACGTGATCATCGCCAAGCAGCGCCACGGACCGACCGGCACCGTCAAGCTCGCCTTCCAGTCGGAATTCACCCGCTTTGCCGACCTCGCCGAGCCGAGCTTCACCCAATATGAAGAGGCATGACGGTTTGGACCGTCATGCTTTCGAAGCGATAACGACTACGCGCCGAGCCAGCGCAAGAGCGCCACGGTAAAGACGCCCGCTGCTGCCGCAGGCAGCAGCGGCAAGCGGAGTGCAGCCACGGCCGTGACCGCGCAGCCCACGGTTTCGGCCCATCCGGCTGCCAGCGCGGTCGGCGTGACCACGGCCATCAGGACGGCCGGCGGCACGACCCCAAGCGCCTTTTGCGCCTTCTCGCCAAGATCGAGCCGCCTGACCAGCTGCGACCCCGCCAGCCGCGTGAACACCGTGGCGACCATCATCGCGACGATGGCGGCCAATGTTGCCAGGTCAAGGCTCATGCCGTCTGCTCCTTTTGCACACGCGGCACAAAGGCCGCACCGAGACCGGCCACGGCACCGGCTGCAATATACCAGGCACCCGGCACGAGATGATAAACGGTCAGCGAAGCAGCGGCGCTGGCAATCAACACCAGCCCTGTTTCCCGCCCTTTCCAGAATCCCATCAACAAGACGATGAAGACCGCCGGAAAGGCGAAGTCGAGGCCGAAGACCGCCGTGTCGCCGATCACCTCACCCAGCAGCGCGCCCGCTAGGCTCGAGAAGATCCAGCCGCAGTAGAAGGGCAAGGCAAGACCGAGGTAGAAGGCCGGGGTCAGCACCATGGTCCGCGCCCTTGCTTCTGCCACCGCCCAGATCTCGTCGGCCATCAGCAGCAGCGACGGCAATTTGAGCCACGCGGGAAAACGCCCAAGGCTGCGCTCCAGCGATGCCCCCATGAGAATGTGGCGCAGATTGACCAGCAGGGCCGCAAAGCCGAGTGCTGCCCAGGAGGCCGGATGCGTCCAGAGGTCCATGGCAACGAATTGCGAGCCGCCAGCAAATACCAGGGCACTCATCAGGCCCACTTCCAGTGGCGAGAGCCCCTGCCCCACCGCCACCGTCCCGAAAACGAAACCAATGGGCACAGCGGCAAAGAGCAATGGGGCTATGGCGCGCAACCCACTGAGGAATTCGCGCCGGAACGATATTTCATACATTGGAGACCTCCCGTTGTCCGAGGTCCTAGTGATCCGGCCGATGGCCGTCTTGAACGAAAGTGACTATCGACGGTACTTGCCCGGCGTCAGACCTGTGCGCGCCTTGAAGTGGCGGGTGAAATGCGCCTGATCGGCAAAACCGCAAGCCAATGCGGTATCGGCGGGGCTCTCCCCACTGCGCAGGAGATGGCGGGCATGGCGAATGCGCAGGTCGGTCTGATAGGCGTGCGGCGTGATGAAATAATGCCGGCGGAAGGCCCGGATCAGATGGGCACGGCTGAGCCCGGCCTCGCGCGCCAGATCCTCCAGCCCGATCTCCCGGTCGAAATGTGCGAGAATATAGTCACGGGCGCGGCGCACGCCGATCGGCTCGCGGAAATCCTGCGGGACGATGATCGCGCTGCCATAGCGGGAAAACATCGAGGATAGCGCCGTGTACATGCTCTCTTCGCTTTCGAGCTCGCTTGAGCCATCCTCAAGCTTGCGGTGGGCGCGACTGAAGGCTTCGGCCAGTTGCGGATCGACCAGCAATTGCCGGGAAAAGCTCGGCGTGCCGTGAAAGGCGCGTCCGGTCGCCTCTTCCAGGATCTCGGTGAACAAAGCAATGTCGGGATAGACCATACGGTACCGGTAACCCTCGTCGGTTCCCGGCTGACCGTCATGCGTTTCACCCGGATTGATCAAGTAAAGCGCTCCCGGTCCGGTATGCTCCCGCGCGCCACGGATCATGGCAACCTGGCATCCGGCCTCGATAGCCCCGATGGAAAACGTGTCGTGCGAATGCGGCGAGAATTCGTGCGTGATGAAGGTGGCCGCCATGCATTCCATGTTGCGGAAACGCTGGTCGCGCCAGAACCGCGTCCGTTCGGTCTGAACGGTCGGCATCGCGTCGGTGGCTTGTTTCTGCGAAACGTTGTGCATTGCAGAATTCTATCTCGCCTCAGCATTTCAGTCTTGTAGAAAAGTGCTAGGGTCCGAGCCAAGATCCATGCCTCCATTTTCCGGTTATCGATGCCCCAGTTTTCCGACCTCACCGACGTCTCCGAAGCATTCCTCAGCGCACCGCTGCGCCTGACCGTTGACCTGCAGGCCATTGCAGACAACTGGCGGGAAATGGCCAGGCGCTCGGGCAAGGCGCGCACAGCCGCCGTGCTGAAGGCCGATGCCTATGGTCTCGGCATCGAGGATGTCGGCGAAACGCTGTATATGGCCGGCGCCCGCGACTTTTTCGTCGCCGTTCCCTCCGAAGGCGAAACGTTGCGCATCTATGCGCCAGAGGCGCGGATCTACGTGCTCTCCGGCATCTGGCCGGGCGTCGAACACTTCTTTTTCGACAACGATCTCGTCCCGGTGATCGCATCCGAGGAACAACTGGCCTTCTGGATGGCGGTCGTCTCGGAGCATGGCGACCATCCGTGTGCGCTGCATGTCGATACCGGCTTCAACCGGCTCGGCCTGCCCCTGGCCGATGCGCTGATCATGGCCGACGACGTTTCCCGCCCGGCGAGCTTCTCGCCGGTTCTGGTGATGAGCCATCTAGCGTGCGGCGATGATCCGGCATCTCCGATGAACCGCCAACAGCTTGAGGCTTTCCGGCAGGTTAGCGAGGCTTTCGAAGGCATTGATTCAAGCCTTTCAGCCTCCGCTGGAACCTTCCTTGGGTCCGACTTCCATTTCGATCTGACCCGACCGGGGATAGCGCTCTACGGCGGCGAAGTGGTAAACGGGATGAGCAACCCGATGCGGCCGGTCGCCAAGGCCGAAGCGCGCATCCTGCAGATCCGCGAGGCCAAGGCCGGCGAGACAGTCAGTTACGGCGGCACCTGTAGCTTGTCGCGCGACAGCCGTCTCGCCATCGCCTCGGTCGGCTATGCAGACGGCTATCTGCGCAACCTTTCCGGCCACGGTGTCGCCCTGCGCGACACCGGTATCGCTGGCGCCAACGGCTTCATCGCCGGCCACAGGGTACCGGTTGTAGGGCGTGTCACCATGGACCTGACCATCTTCGATATTACCGATGTGCCGAATGCTGCCATCGCAGCCGGCGACTACATCGAACTATTCGGCTCCAACATCCTGCTCGACGACGTGGCGCGGGCAGCCGGTACGATCGGCTATGAAATGCTGACAGGGCTCGGGTTGCGCTACGAGCGACACTATATCCCGACCGAGATTTAGAAGTAGCACAGCAGTTTTTGTTCTGCTATTGTTCCGTCAATCGGGAAGCTTTTCAGGTGCCATGGAGAGGGATCGTGCCGCCAATTCGATTGAACAAGAACGACGAAGTCTTCGTCGACGAACAGGTCAAATCCGGCGTCTATGGCAGTGCGGATGAGATGATCAGCGCCGGTCTCGCCAGGCTTCGCGAACAGGATACAGAAACTCTCCGCCTCCTCATTCAGGAGGGAATCGACGATATCGAAGCCGGGCGATTCCACGTCTACGAGACGGCCGAACAGTTTCTTGCAGATATTCGCCCAACCGCAGATGGCGAGTAGGAAGCGACAGGTTCGGTGGTCCTCGAAAGCACGCAAGGACCTTCGGGAAATCTATCGCTATATAGCCAAGTACAATCCGGCCGCAGCCGAGCAGTTCGCGATCAGCCTCCACAGTCAGATGATCAAACTCGCATTGCTTGGGCTCACCGGAAGCCAAAGCGATGCCCAATCAGACATTCGCATTTTTGTGTTTCGGGAGCGCCGTATCTACATCCGTGTCACCGACACAGCAATTTCCATTCTCCGTGTCGTCCATGGCCGTCAGGATCAGGCGACAATCGACTTCACAGACAACGAAAAAGACTGACCTTCACTTTATGGCAAAAGCAAAAACTCAATTCATCTGCCAGAACTGCGGCACCGTTCACAGCCGCTGGGCCGGAAAATGCGACGGTTGCGGCGAATGGAATACCATCGTCGAGGAAGATCCGATGGGCGGGATCGGCGGCGGGCCTGGCAAGACGCCGAAAAAGGGCCGCGCGGTAACGCTGACGGCGCTTTCGGGCGAGATCGAGGAAGCCCCCAGAATTCCCACCGGAATGGCGGAGCTTGACCGGGCAACCGGCGGCGGCTTTGTCCGTGGTTCGGCCGTCCTGATCGGCGGCGATCCCGGCATCGGCAAGTCGACGCTGCTGATGCAGGCTGCCGCCGCCCTTTCGCGCAAGGGCCACCGGGTGATCTATGTTTCGGGCGAAGAAGCCGTGGCACAGGTTCGCCTGCGGGCGCAAAGGCTTGGCGCGGCCGAAACGGATGTGCTGCTGGCCGCCGAAACCAATGTCGAGGATATCCTGGCAACGATCTCGGAGGGCAAGCGCCCGGACCTGGTGATCATCGATTCGATCCAGACCCTGTGGAGCGACACGGCCGACAGCGCACCCGGCACCGTCACGCAGGTGCGGACCGGCGTTCAGGCAATGATCCGCTTTGCCAAGCAGACCGGCGCGACCATGGTGCTGGTTGGCCACGTCACCAAGGAGGGCCAGATCGCCGGCCCGCGTGTCGTCGAGCACATGGTCGATGCGGTTCTCTATTTCGAAGGCGACCGCGGCCACCACTACCGCATCCTGCGCACGGTGAAGAACCGTTTCGGGCCGACAGACGAGATTGGTGTGTTCGAAATGTCGGACAAGGGTCTGCGCGAAGTGGCCAATCCGTCGGAACTGTTTCTTGGCGAACGCAATGAAAAAGCTCCGGGGGCAGCGGTGTTTGCCGGCATGGAGGGCACGCGCCCGATCCTGGTCGAAGTCCAGGCGCTGGTGGCGGCAACCTCGCTCGGCACGCCGCGCCGCGCCGTCGTCGGATGGGATTCGAGCCGGTTGGCGATGATCCTGGCCGTGCTTGAGGCCCATTGCGGCGTCAGGCTCGGCCAGCACGATGTCTATCTCAACGTCGCCGGCGGCTATCGGATTTCGGAACCGGCCGCCGACATGGCAATTGCATCGGCGTTGGTTTCCTCGCTTGCCGGTCTTGCCCTTCCCGCCGATTGCGTCTATTTCGGCGAGGTCAGCCTGTCAGGGGCGGTGCGACCGGTTTCGCATACGGCCCAACGGTTGAAAGAGGCGGAAAAGCTTGGTTTCTCCGCTGCGGTATTGCCGGCTGCCTCGGCCGAACTGCCTAAGGGTTCGACGGGCAAATGGAGGGAAGTGGACAGCCTTCCCGATCTTGTGGCGCGGATCGCCGGTTCCCGGTTGAAAGCGCGCAACGATCAGGAGGATGGTTGATCCGCTCCGACGCGCGAAAATCGCGTGTTCAGGCGGTGTCGCGGTGACAATCATGCCGGTCTGGGCCGGCAGTCTTGGAGTTGGTATTTATGCCTATTACGATTTTTGACGGTATCGTCATCGGCGTCGTGCTGTTTTCAGCGGTGCTGGCGATGGTGCGCGGCTTTTCGCGCGAAGTGCTTTCCATCGCAAGCTGGGCCGGTTCTGTTGCGGCCGCCTACTATCTCTATCCGGTGCTGGTTCCCTATGTGAAGAACTATACCAGCGATGACCGTATCGCCATCGCGGGCTCCGCCGGCATCATCTTCCTCATCGCGCTGATCGTGATTTCCTTCATCACCTCGCGCATCGCCGATTTCATCATCGACAGCCGTATCGGCGCCTTGGACCGGACGCTCGGCTTCCTGTTCGGCGCCGCCCGCGGCATTCTGCTTCTCGTCGTTGCCGTCGCCTTCTGGAACTGGCTGATCGACGTCAAGCAGCGGCCCGACTGGGTCAACAATTCCAAGTCCAAGCCTTTCCTCGATGCGCTGGTGCTGAAGCTGGAAGCGGTCCTGCCGACCGATATCGAGCCGCAGATCCGCGCGCGCATCCTGGGTCGCGAGGAAACGGAAACGGCGCCGGACGGACAGGCCACACCGGCCGAGCAGGCTCCGGCGGAAACCGCGCCTGCCGATACCGCACCATCGGGCGAGGCGCCGGCCGAGAATTGAAATTTGCGCGGCGACCAGCCGCGTCCTATATAAGACCCAGACGCCGCCGGATCGGGACAGACCGGCGGCTTATCTGTTAAAGGCGCTGCTTGCTGCATCTGTCCCCGTGAACAAAGGCGACTTGCCATGAACCACTTCATCCCTACCGACGTCGTATACGGTGCCGAGGACGACAAGTTTCATGAAGAATGCGGGGTTTTCGGGATCCTGGGACACAGCGATGCGTCGACGCTGACAGCGCTCGGCCTGCACGCGCTCCAGCATCGCGGCCAGGAGGCAGCCGGCATCGTCTCCTTTGACGGCCGACAATTCTACACCGAAAAGCACATGGGACTGGTGGGCGACCACTACACGAACCCGGTGACGATAGCGAAGCTGCCGGGCTCGATGTCGATCGGCCACACCCGCTATTCGACGACCGGTGAAGTTGCCCTGCGCAATGTCCAGCCGCTGTTCGCCGAACTCGAGGAAGGCGGCATCGCGATTGCCCACAACGGCAATTTCACCAATGGCCTGACGCTGCGACGCCAGATCATCGCCACCGGCGCCATCTGTCAGTCTACCTCGGACACCGAAGTTGTCCTGCACCTGATCGCCCGCTCGCGACATTCCTCCACCGCCGACCGCTTCATCGACGCGATCCGCCAGATGGAAGGCGGCTATGCTATGATCGCGCTCACGCGGACCAAGCTGATCGCCGCCCGCGACCCGATCGGCATTCGTCCGCTGGTCATGGGCGAACTCGACGGCAAGCCGATCTTCGCTTCCGAGACCTGCGCCCTCGACATCATCGGCGCAAAATTCATCCGCGACGTCAAGAATGGTGAAGTGGTGATCTGCGAAATCCAGCCGGACGGCTCGATCAATATCGAATCACGCATGCCCGCCCGGCCGCAGCCCGAGCGTCTCTGCCTGTTCGAATACGTCTATTTCGCCCGTCCCGATTCCGTCGTCGGCGGCCGGAACGTCTACACGACCCGCAAGAATGCCGGCATGAACCTGGCGATCGAAGCGCCTCTCGAGGGCGACGTGGTTGTGCCGGTTCCCGATGGCGGCACGCCGGCTGCCCTCGGCTATGCCCAGCAGAGCGGCATTCCGTTCGAATACGGCATCATCCGCAACCACTATGTCGGCCGTACCTTCATCGAGCCCACCCAGCAGATCCGCGCCTTCGGGGTCAAGCTCAAGCATTCGGCCAACCGGGCGATGATCGAGGGCAAGCGCGTCATTCTCGTCGACGATTCCATCGTGCGCGGCACGACGTCGCTGAAGATCGTCCAGATGATCCGTGATGCCGGCGCGAAGGAAGTGCATGTGCGCGTTGCCAGCCCGATGATCTTCCATCCGGACTTCTACGGCATAGACACGCCCGACCGGGACAAGCTCTTGGCCAACCAGTATGCCGACGAAGCCGCGATGGCGAAGTATATCGGTGCCGACTCGCTGGCCTTCCTGTCAATCGACGGTCTCTACAAGGCCGTTGGCGGCGAGGCCCGCGATCCTGCCAATCCGCAGTTTACCGACCATTATTTCACCGGCGACTACCCGACCCGTCTCCTGGACAAGGAAGGCGAAAAAATGGTTGGCCGCAAGGAATCCATGCTCGCCGCAAACGGCTAAGATCGCAGACAACAGGACTGATCATGACCATTGACCTCAAGGGCCGGATTGCCCTCGTCACCGGCGCCTCGCGCGGCATCGGCTATTTCACTGCGCTCGAGCTTGCCAAGGCAGGCGCCCATGTGATCGCCTGCGCGCGCACTGTCGGCGGCCTGGAAGAACTGGATGACGCGATCAAGGCCGTTGGTGGTTCGGCGACGCTGGTTCCGTTCGATCTGTCCGACATGGCAGCGATCGACCAGCTCGGCGGCCACATCTTCGATCGCTGGGGCAAGCTGGACATCGCCGTGCTCAACGCCGGCGTGCTCGGGGTCATCTCGCCGATCGGCCATATCGAAGCCAATGTCTTCGACAAGGTGATGACGATCAACGTGACGGCGACCTGGCGGCTGATCCGCTCGCTGGAACCGCTGCTGATCAAGTCCGACCAAGGCCGTGTTCTGATCCTGTCTTCGGGTGCCGCCCACAAATGCAAGCCGTTCTGGAGCGCCTATTCCGCCTCCAAGGCCGCCGTCGAGGCGCTGGCGCGCACCTGGGCCGGCGAGACGCAGCGGCTGCCGCTGCGCATTCTCTCGGTCGATCCCGGCGCCACCCGCACCGCCATGCGCGCGCAGGCCATGCCTGGCGAAGATCCGACCACCCTACCCCACCCGTCGGAAGTCGCTGCCAAGCTTTTGCCGCTGGTTGGCCCGGCACAGACGGAAACCGGCAAGCTCTACATCGTTCGCGAAGGCAAGATCGTCGATTATCGGATGCCGGAGTAAACGTCAGGATCCGCCCCGGCTGGCGATGATTTCGACTTGATCACCGCCGGTTCCGCATCCTTTTTTGGAAGACGCCATGCGCCCCAGAGATATTGCCGCCTACACGTTTCTGGCATTTGCCTGGGGCCTTTCCTTCGTTCTGCTTCTGCATGTCGTGGCTGCCTTTGGCTGGATCGGTGCCGTCACGCTCCGCTCGTTGATTGCAGGCGGCCTATTGTTTGCCGTGGCGCGCCTGACCCGGCGCAAGCTGTCGTTTGGCGCCGGGTGGCTGCCGCTTGCGGTCGTCGGCGCAACAACGGTCGCCGGCCAGCTGATCGGGCTGTCCTATGCGACGCCACGTATCGGAACAGCCATGGCGGCCATCTTCGTAGCTGCGATCCCGCTGTTTTCGATGATCATTGCGCAGATCTGGGGTCTGGAGCGGATTACACCGGCGCGCGTCGTCGGCCTGGTACTCGGCACGATCGGTATCATCATGCTGGTCGGGTTTCCGGCAGTCCCGGTTGACAGGACCTTCGTGCTTGGCTGTGCGGCGATGGTCTTCTCGACCTTCTCCGCCGCGTTCGGCAGCAACTATGCCAGCCTGCACCTGAAAGGCACCGACGCATGGGAGGTGACGATCGGGTCTTTCATCGCCGGCGGTATCCTCACCCTGCCACTGCTCGCCTTCGTGCCGGTGCCGGGCATTCCGGCTCCGATCGACTATCTCTATCTGGTGGCCCTGGCCGGCCTGATGAGTGCCCTGACCTATGTGCTCTATTTCGATCTGGTCAAGAGCATCGGCCCTACGCCGGCGATCAGCGTCGAATTTGCCGTCACCGTCGTCGCCGTCCTGGTCGGCGCGCTGGTGCTGGACGAACCGCTGACCGTTCTGCAATTGCTCGGAGGTGCGGTGATCATCGCCGGTTGCGCGCTGGTACTCGGTCTCTTGCCCTTCGGTCGTTCGGCCCGCAAAACAGCCTGACACGCCGTCGCGTCAGCCGACCCTGCTCAACCTCAGGGGCTTGTTCGGAACGACCCGCTGCTCTCGCTCGGCCTCGATCTCGCAGTAGGATGCCCGCACAACCGTGTTGCGGCCGGATGCCTTGGCCCTGTAGAGAGCCCGGTCGGCGGCATTGAGCAGATCGGAGCGATCGCGAACGCCCGATTGCGACAGCGTGGCAAGACCGAGGCTGATCGATACGAAGCCAGAAGGGCTGCCGGCATGCGCCTCGGACATCTCCTGCATGGCGAGCCGCATGCGCTCGGCGGCCAGGAAGGTGGTGTTCTCCGACGCGCCGGGCAGGATGATGCAGAACTCCTCGCCGCCGTAGCGCGCCGCATGATAGCCACAGGACTCGGCCACCGAGCGCAGAATTGCGCTGACCGTCTTCAGGCATTCATCGCCGGCCGAATGGCCATAGTGGTCGTTGTAAGCCTTGAAATAGTCGACATCGGTCAGGATCAGGCCGAGCTCCTGCCCCTGGGCTTTCGCCACCTCAAAGGCCTCTTCGAACGCTTGGTCGAAGGCGCGCCGGTTCATCAGGCCGGTCAGGCCATCGGTGGCGGCGGCTTCCGCCAGCAGCAGGTTGGCATCCCGCAACCTTTCCTCCAGCCGCTTGTGAACGCTGAAATCGCGCAATGTGCCGACAATACCGGTTTCGGATCCGATCTGCGAAAGTCCGAGTGCCTTTACCTGCATCTCGACCCAGACCGGATGCCCGTCGCGATGCAGGAAGCGGTGAACGCCGCCATGACGTTTCAGCTCACCACTGGCTAGCGCACAAAGGATGGCACGGATGCTTTCCGCATCCTGCGGATGGACGAGATCGTAGAGGCAGCGGCCATCGAGGTCCTCCAGCGCATGCCCGAGAATGTCCGGACCTGCCGGCGACACATAGGTAAAGGCGCGGCCGGCATCCAGCTGAAACACCATGTCCGTCGAGTTTTCGGCAAGAAGGCGGTATCGTTCCTCGCTCTCGCGCAGCTTGGTCTCGGCATCCACCCGCGCATCGACATGCTTGCCGACGGAATGGATCGCCGTGACGATACCATTTTCGTCCTTGAAGGCCTTGTTGGTCCACGACACCCAGCGCGGTTTTCCATCCGGCGACAGGACCTGGTTCTCGATGTCCTTGGCCTCGCCGACGATTGCGACATGCTGCATGTGCTGCGCCAGTTCCCCGCGGATCTGTGTCGGCACGAAGTCATAGAGGCTCCTGCCAATCATCTCCTCCGGGGTCGTCGCATGATGCTCGGCATAGGCGCGATTGACGAAGAGCAATTCGCCGTCGACCTTTGCCAGCGACACCATTTCCGACTGATACTCGACGAGATAGCGGTACTTGGCTTCGCTTTCGGCAAGCTTTTGCTCGATCGCCCGCAGCTGGGTTATGTCTGTAAAGCTCGATATGGAAACATGATCCTCGCCCTGCCTGACCAGCACCGCGGAGAGGAGGACATCGATAGGCGAACCGTCCTTGCAGATCATCTGGAATTCGACGTTTTCGACACGGCCGGTTTGGAACAGCTGCGGGATCTTTTCCAGGCGGACCCTTTCCCGGGACCTTTCCGGCATGAAATCCGTCGAGCACTTGCCCAGAACCTCGCGACGTTCGTAACCCAGCTTGCGCAACCAAGAGTCGCTGACCGCAACAAGAACGCCCCGGCTGTCGATCGAATGCGACATGGCAGGCGTCATCTTCATCCAGTCGGCAAGGCTCATGCCCAGATCGGCCGTCAACAGGCTTCCAGCTGCATTCAATCGATCACTCTCTTGATCACTGGCCATTGTCTCAAGACATCCGATGCTCGGTTCGTTGGACCGCAAAAAGCCGGTCGCTTCGGCAAAGATAGGCGAAACCCCCATAAAAACCGTTAAACGACGCGCCCAAAGACAACTCAAAGTTCGTCTGCGCTCCCCCTCCTGCCCCTTGACCAAATCACGGCCCCGCGCCATAACACCGGCCATGAAAACGACCATCTGCATCTGCTGGATCATTATTCGCTAGCGCATACGCTGGCCCGGCCGTTTTCGTCTCCTGAAAAGTCCCAGATGACAAACGACCCGGTCCAGCCGGATGGTTTTGTTATGGGAGACAGGAATGCCGACGGGCCTCAAGCTTTACAACACACTTGCGCGCGAGAAGGTCGACTTCGAGCCGATCGACCCGGACAATGTGCGCATGTATGTGTGCGGCCCGACCGTTTACGATTTCGCCCATATCGGCAATGCGCGCCCGGTCATCGTCTTCGACGTCCTCTACCGGCTGCTGCGTCATATCCATGGTGAAGACAAGGTCACCTACGGGCGCAACATCACCGACGTCGACGACAAGATCAATGCGCGGGCTCTGCGTGATTTCGGGCAGCAGATCGCCGACGGCAGCCTGTCGCTGAATGCGGCGATCCGCGCCGTGACCGGCAAGACGGAAAGCCAGTTCCACGCGGATGTCGCAGCGCTCGGCTGCCTCAAGCCGACCGTCGAGCCACGCGCGACTGACAATATCGACCAGATGATCGCGATCATCCAGCGCCTTCTCGACCAGGGACATGCCTATGTGGCAACCGGCTCGGAAGGGCGAGAGGTGCTGTTTGCCACGGCTTCGATGGCCGATTACGGCCAGTTGTCGAAACGCAAGCTGGAGGACCAGCAGGCCGGTGCGCGCGTTGCCGTCGAAGCGCACAAGACAAACCCAGGCGATTTCGTGCTGTGGAAGCAATCGGCCGATACCGAACCGGGCTGGCCGGGCAATTTTACCTTCGAAGGTGAGAAGATCGCCATCCACGGCCGTCCAGGCTGGCATATCGAATGCTCGGCCATGGCCAACCGCTACCTGTGGGAAGAGATCAGAGACCGGCTGTCGCCCAAGGGCAAGGCAAGGCCGCACCAGTTCGACATCCATGGCGGTGGGCTCGACCTGATCTTTCCGCACCATGAAAACGAGATCGCCCAGTCCTGCTGCGCCTACGACACCGACATCATGGCCAATGTCTGGATGCACAACGGTTTCGTGCAGGTCGAGGGCCGCAAGATGTCGAAGTCGGAAGGCAATTTCGTTACCATCAACGAGCTGCTTGAGACGGAGACCTTCGGCGGCCGCAAATGGCCGGGCGAAGTGCTGCGGCTGGCGATGCTGATGACCCATTACCGCGAACCGATCGACTTTTCCGTCAAGCGACTGGAAGAGGCCGAGCGCCTTCTCGCCAAATGGCCCGCCGCCGAGGCAAGCGGTCTGGCTCCGTGCGAGACTGTATTGGAGGCGTTGCATGACGACCTGAACACGGTGGCCGCCGTGCAGGCACTGCATGCGCTCGCCCACGACGCAAGCGCCGATCCGGCCCTGCTGCCGCTGTTTGCCGCCAGCGCGGCCCTGCTCGGCGTATTGCCGAAAAAGGCGGAGGTCAGCGACGACCTTTCGGCCGCTGTCGATGCCCTTGTCGAGATGCGCCTGGAAATGCTGAAGGCGAAGAACTTCGCTGAAGCCGACAAGATCCGCGAAGATCTGGCCGCCCGGGGCATCCAGCTCAAGGACGGCAAGGACAAGGAGAGCGGCGAGCGCGTGACGACGTGGGAGGTGAAGCGCTGATTTGCGGAAAATCGCTTGGAGGCATATGCTGAGGCATATGCCATTGTCGGGAGTGAATTCGGATGGGTATCGAAAGACAGGTTCGCGTTTTCAAAAACGGCCGCAACCGCGCCGTTCGTATTCCCGTGGAATTTGAATTCCCGGGTGACGAAGTGATCATGCGCAAGGAAGGCGGCCGGATCATCCTCGAACCGGTGGTCAAAGCCAAGAAAGGAAATCTCATCGAGTGGCTGCGCCAGCAGCAGCCAATCGATGAGGATTTCGATTTCGACATTCAGGAACCACCGCCCCGGGATGTCGATCTATGACTCCTCTCTACATGCTTGATACGAACATCGTGTCCGACGCCATCCGCAATCCGTATGGGCGCGCGGCAGAGCGAATGGCAGCGATGGACGACGAGATGATCGCGATCAGCGCAATCGTCGCCTCGGAACTGCGCTTTGGCGCGATGAAGCGTGGTTCTGTACGACTGACAAGCCTGATTGAAACGGTTATCGGCCGGATTTCGGTTTTGCCTTACGAGAACGTGGCAAGTCATCATTTCGCGGAAATCCGATTGAACGTCGAACGTCAGGGAAAACCGGTAGGCACAACGGATCTCTTCATCGCCGCGCACGCTCGTTCGCTCGACCTGACGCTGGTCACCGCCAACACACGGGAATTTTCCCGTATTCCCGGTCTGAAGGTCGAAAACTGGCTGGAGGATATGCACGATGACTGAAGCCATCCATTCCGGCGGATGCCAGTGCGGCGCGGTGCGGTTCCGCGTGACCGGTGTGCTGAAGGACAGTTCCATCTGCCATTGCCGGATGTGCCAGAAGGCCTTTGGCGCCTATTATGCGCCGCTGGTCTCGACACGCGGGGCTGTACTCGAATGGACCCGCGGCGAGCGCAAGAGCTTCCGCTCCTCGAATTTTGCCCTTCGTGGCTTTTGCGGCGATTGCGGTACGCCGATGACCTATGAGGCGCCGGACGGGATTGCGATCGCAGCCGGCGCCTTCGACGATCCGTCGCTTTTGCCGCCCGTGGTGCAGTTCGGCATCGAGGGCAAGATCGACTTCGTCGACCACTTGCATCTGCTGCCCGGCCACACGACCGAGGAAGACGCTGTCGAGGCGCCCTTCGTGCTGGAGGTCGTATCCTATCAGCACCCGGACCGCGACACCGAGCATTGGCCGGAGGCGCCGCGATGACGAATCCGAATACGCAAATGCCGAAATGGCTGCTCTACGGACTGATCGCCAAGGGCGTGATCGTCACGGCCATCATCGCCGGCGTGGTCGTTTACGTGATGTTCAAGTGAGGAGAGCGGCATGAGCGAAATCTTTTCAGGCGGCTGCCAGTGTGGCGCCGTGCGGTTCCAGGCGGAAAAGCTCGGACGACCGTCGATCTGCCACTGCCGCATGTGCCAGAAGGCGTTCGGCAGTTTCTTCGGTGCCTTTGTCACCGCCGACCATGCCCATCTGACCTTTACGCGCGGGCAGCCGATGCTGTTTCGCTCCTCGGCGAAGGTGAAACGCGGCTTCTGCGGAAGATGTGGCACGCCGCTGACCTATCATCATGGCGAGGGCATCGAGATCGCCATCGGCGCCTTCGACAACCCGGCGAAATTCGAACCCCAGGTGCAGGTCAACCATCATCATCGCCTGCCGTGGATCGAGCACCTATTCGAGAAACCTGCCTATACGAGCCCCGCGATGGAGGAGCATTTCGCTTCGGTCGTGTCCTTCCAGCATCCCGATCATGACACATCCGCCTGGCCGCCGGAGGACGAGGCATGAACCGAGAGGTGCATTCGGGTGGCTGCCAGTGCGGTGCGATCCGCTACAAAGTGGCAGGCGAACTCGGTTATCCGCATATCTGTCATTGCCGCATGTGCCAGAAGGCGGGCGGCAACTTTTTCATGGCACTGGCCGGCACCCGCGCCGAGAACCTGCTGATGATGCGGGGCGAACCGCGCTGGTTCCGCTCGTCCGACCCGTGCGGCCGCGGCTTTTGCGACAATTGCGGTACGCCACTGCTCTTTCGCACGGTCGGCTCGCCCTATATCAGCGTGACGATTGGCAGCCTCGACAAGCCGGAGGCGGTCGTACCCGTCTCGCAGGATGGCGTGGAATCACGCCTGTCCTATTTCGACAAGCTTTTCAGCCTGCCGGAGAACCCGACAGACCGCTCCGACCTGGCGGACGGCAATGCCGCCATCAGCGCGAGCAATCATCAGCATCCCGATCATGACACCGTGGTCTGGCCGCCGAAAAGGACTGAACATGACCAATGAGTTGCGGGGCTTCTATCCGGAGATCGAACCCTTCGAGACGGGTTTCCTCGATGTCGGCGACGGCCATACGATCTACTGGGAACGCGTCGGCACCAAGGGCGCCAAGCCCGCCGTCTTCCTGCATGGCGGCCCGGGCGGCGCATCGAACCCGACCCAGCGGCGCGTCTTCGACCCGGCGCTTTATGACGTGATCCTGTTCGACCAGCGTGGCTGCGGAAAGTCGACGCCGCATGCCGGCCTCGACGCCAATACCACCTGGCACCTGGTCGCCGATATCGAGCGCCTGCGCGCCATGATCGGTGTCGAACAGTGGCTGGTCTTCGGCGGATCATGGGGATCGACGCTGGCGCTCGCCTATGCGGAAACCCATCCGGAGCGGGTTTCCGAACTGGTACTGCGCGGGATCTACACGCTGACCAAGGCGGAGCTATCCTGGTACTATCAGTTCGGGGTCTCCGAAATGTTTCCCGACAAGTGGGAACGCTTCATCGCACCGATCCCGCTTGAAGAACGCCACGACCTGATGGGCGCCTATCGCAAGTACCTGACCGGCAACGACCGCAAGAAGCAGCTCGAATGTGCGCTGGCCTGGAGCACCTGGGAAGGCGAAACGATCACGCTGCTGCCCAACCCGGACTATGCCGCCCATTTCGGCGAGGACGATTTCGCCATCGCATTTGCCCGTATCGAGAACCATTTCTTCGTGCATGGCGGCTGGGTCGAGGAAGGCCAGCTCTTGCGCGACGCCTACAAACTCAAGGACATTCCAGGTGTCATTATCCATGGCCGATACGACATGCCCTGCCCTGCCAGATATGCCTGGGCGCTTGCCAAGGCCTGGCCGAAGGCGGATTTCCACCTGATCGAGGGCGCTGGGCATGCACTTCTGGAGCCGGGCATCCTCGATCAGCTGATCCGGGCGACGGACCGGTTTGCGGGAAAGAGCGCCTAGGACAAGAATGCCCTCACCCTGCCCTTCGGCCCGCCTGCGGGGCGAAGGTGGCGACAGCCGGATGACGGGACCACGACACGGAATGCCTCGGAGGCACTGCAATGACACGCGAAAAAATCTATCTCTTCGACACGACGCTGCGGGACGGCCAGCAGACGCCCGGCATCGATTTTTCGGTCGAGGACAAGATTGCCATCGCCGCCATGCTCGATGAATTCGGCCTCGATTATGTCGAAGGCGGCTATCCGGGGGCAAACCCGACGGATACGGCCTTCTTTGCCAAAAAACGCACGAGCCGGGCCGGTTTCGTCGCCTTCGGGATGACCAAGCGGGCCGGCATTTCCGCCTCCAACGATCCAGGTCTCACCCAGCTGATCCAGGCGAAGAGCGATGCGGTCTGTCTGGTCGCCAAGAGCTGGGACTACCACGTCAAGGTCGCGCTCGGCTGCACCAACGATGAAAACCTCGAAAGCATCCGCGACAGCGTCAGGGCCGTGGTCGCGGCGGGCAAGCTCGCCATGGTCGATTGCGAGCATTTCTTCGATGGCTACAAGGCCAATCCGGCCTATGCGCTCGCCTGTGCGAAGACGGCGCATGACGCCGGTGCGCGCTGGGTGGTTCTCTGCGACACCAATGGCGGGACGCAGCCGCCGGAAATCCGCGAGATCATCGCGGCGGTGGTTGCCGCCGGCATTCCGGGCAGCGCGCTCGGCATTCACGCCCATAACGACACCGGCCAGGCCGTTGCCAATTCGCTGGCCGCGGTGGAGGCCGGTGTCCGGCAGATCCAGGGAACGCTGAACGGTATCGGCGAACGCTGCGGCAATGCCGATCTCGTGACGATCATCCCCACGCTCTGTCTCAAAGACACCTACGCGACACGCTTCGAGACATCGATCGACCGCGAGGCGCTGGTCGGCCTCAACCGTCTGTCGCGCGCCTTCGACGAGTTGCTCAACCGGTCTCCCAACCACCAGGCGCCTTACGTCGGCGCCTCGGCGTTTGCCACCAAGGCTGGCATCCACGCCTCGGCCCTGCTCAAGGATCCGAAGACCTATGAGCATGTCGAGCCTGAAAGCGTCGGCAATTTCCGCAAGGTCATGGTCTCCGACCAGGGCGGCAAGGCTAATTTCATCAACGAACTGAAGCGGCGCGGCATCCGCGTCGAGAAAGACGATCCGAAACTCGATACGCTGATCGCCATCGTCAAGGAACGCGAAGCCTCCGGCTATGCCTACGAGGGAGCGGATGCGAGTTTCGAACTGCTCGCCCAGCGCACGCTGACCAGCGTTCCGGACTTTTTCCAGGTCGAGAGCTTCCGGGTGATGGTCGAACGGCGCTTCGACAGCCATGGGCGGCTGAAGACCGTATCGGAGGCAGTGGTCAAGACGATCATCGACGGCGAAATGCTGATGTCGGTGGCCGAGGGCGACGGCCCCGTCAACGCGCTCGACATCGCGCTGCGCAAGGATCTCGGCAAGTACCAGCACGAGATCGGCGATCTGGAACTGGCGGACTACAAGGTGCGTATCCTGAACGGCGGTACCGAGGCGATCACCCGCGTCCTGATCGAATCCACCGATGATAGCGGCGCACGCTGGTGGACGGTCGGAGTGTCGGAAAATATCATCGACGCCTCCTTCCAGGCGTTGATGGACTCTGTTGTCTACAAGCTGCTGAAGAACCGGCAGATGGCAGGTCAGATCGCCGCCGAATGACGGCGGCGATCCTGCGCGATCAGGGTTGTCCGCCTGACCTCACACTTCTGCAAGCGCCGTGGCCAGCCTGCGGCGTTCACTGACCATCGAAGCGATGGCCAGCACCAGGGCCGCCAGCGGAAATCCCGCGGCCACCAGCGGCAGCGCGGCCAGGCCAGCGCCATGCTCGATCGCCAGACCACCGACCCAGGCGCCAATGGCATTGCCGAGATTGAAGGCGGCAATGTTGAAGCTCGAGGCGAGCGCCTGCCCTGCACCTTCCGCCTTCTGAAGTACCCGCATCTGCAAGGGCGCAACCGTTGCAAAACCCGCCGCGCCGACAAGGCCGACAAAGGCGATGGTCAGGTTCCTGTGTTCAAGAACCAGGGCCATGACCCCGAGCGACACCGTCAACACCGCCAGCGTCAGCAGGACCGAACGGTCGAGATTGCGATCGGCGAGTTTGCCGCCCAGAAGATTGCCGACGATCAGTCCACCGCCGAAGACCAGCAGGATCGGCGAGACCGCGGCGGCCGAAAAGCCGGTGATCTCGGTCAGGACCGGCGCGATATAGGTGAAGACGGTGAAGACGCCGGCATAACCGAGCACGGTGATCGCGAGGCCGGCGAGGACCTGCGGGCGGGCCATGGTGGCTAAGTCCGAGCGCCAGTCCTGCGCTTCGGGCTGTTTGTCGTCGCGCGGCAGGAAGACGGCAAGTACGGCAAGAGCCGCAATGCCAACGATGGCCACGGCCCAGAAGGTCGTGCGCCAGCCATATTCCTGGCCGAGCCAGGTGCCGAAAGGAACGCCGGCGATATTGGCGACCGTGAGGCCGGTGAACATCACGGCAATGGCCGATGCGCGGCGCTCCGGCGCGACCAGTCCGGTTGCAACGACGGAACCGACACCGAAAAAGGTGCCATGCGCCAGAGCCGCGAGCAGTCTGGCGGCCATCAGCGTCTCGTAATTGGGCGCCAGCGCACAGGCGATATTGCCGATGGTGAAGATGATCATCAGCGCGATCAGCACGGTCTTGCGCGGCCATCGGCCGGTCAAGGTGGTCAGGATCGGCGCGCCGAAGACGACACCGAGAGCATAGCCGGAAATCAAGAGACCGGCGGCCGCGATCGAAATGCCGAGATCGGCGCTGACATCGATCAGCAGGCCCATGATGACAAATTCCGTGACGCCGATGCCAAAGGCACCAACGGTCAGGGCATAGAGAGCAAGAGGCATGGTGTGCGTCCTTGTTGAAATGGGATGCACTGCAGATAGACAGCAAAGGATCGGTGAAATAGTCTTCGGATAAGCACAACATTCATGAATTGAATTCACATCGTGGCACGGCAGGACATCAACAGATCCGGCGAAATGGAAGTCTTTGTCCAGGTGGTGGAACAAGGCGGCTTCTCGGCGGCGGCCCGCTTCTTCCGCGTGACACCATCGGCTGTCAGCAAGCTGGTTGCACGGCTCGAGGCCCGGCTCGGCACGCGCCTTGTCAATCGATCAACGCGCAAGTTGCTGCTGACGGCGGAGGGCCGAAGTTTCTACGAACGCTCCGTGCGCATTCTGGCTGATATCGAGGAGGCCGAACGCATTGCCGCCGATCTTGACGATCCAAGAGGCCTCATCCGGATCAATACCAGTGCTGCCTACGGCACGCATGTGCTGGCACCGATACTGTCGCAATTCCTCGATCTCTATCCCGGCATCTCGGTCGAGGTGATCCAGACCGATCTTGTCGTCGACCTCCTGGCCGAGCGGGCCGATATCGCCATCCGCGCCGGTGTCATGCCCAATTCCAGCCTGGTCGCGCGCAAACTCGGCGACACACCCCTCGTCATTGTCGCGTCGCCCACCTATCTGGCGAGCCACGGCGTGCCGGAAACGGCATCAGAACTGGAGCGACACAACCGGCTGGGGTTCGGCTATGTACGGGCGCATCGCGACTGGTCCGCGCCAGAAGGCGATACGATCGTGCAGGTGCCCGTGGCCGGTCGTCTCAGTGCCAGCGACGGCGAAGCGCTCCGGCATTTCGCCATCGGCGGTGCCGGTCTTGTGCAGCTTGCCCGCTTCACCGTGACAGAAGACCTGAAGGCCGGCCGGCTGGTCACCGTACTCGATGATCCGCGCACAAGGCGCAGCGAGCCGTTCCATGCCGTCTATGTCGGCCAGGGCGGCCACCTGCCGGCGCGTATCCGGGTCATGCTCGACTTCCTCGCCGAGCATGGGCGCGTTTCCTGAGACACCAAAATAGTGGAGTTCCTACGTCTCGTCGTCTGTCCCGCAACGCTATTTCTAACAGGGCGAGTGCTCTGGGAGTGCTTCACGGCGACAGAAACAAATCTCCTCGCTGAATGTTTTCTTCAGAAAAGCTTTATACAGATATCTACTTCATATACATTTATAAAATTAGAGGATGATTTGACCCGGAGGTTGTCAATATGAGCTCTAGTTCGCTTTGGCAGGAAATTTTTATTCTACATTTTGAAGTGCGAAAGCACTTGAGCGACAAGGGCCAAACCCTGATAAACGTAATAGCGCTTCAGATCGCGGGAACGATATACCTTCTAACGAATACAGATTCTGGCAACTCATTCGATTCAGAGCTCGTTCAAGTTCTTTGTCTTATGTCATTGGCGTTAATATTTTCGGCAGCAATCCTGACGTTCTTAGGATTTCAGGCTGATAAAATTTTTGTTCCCGGCGATCCAACGGCAATTTATCAACATAAAACTTCACTAAAAAATGGATTTCCTGAAATATGGCAGGATCACTTTTCCGCCTACATTGAGGAAAACTTTGTAAAGTCATCAGAATTAATATCAGAACAAAATAAAAAAATGAGTTACTTATTTCGGAGAGCACGGCTTCTAACTTCTATTTCGCTCTTAATCACCGTTTTGTCGTTTTTTATTTTCGCCAGCACTTTGATAGACTGGTGTATTTTGACTAATGACAACTGCCCACCGACACCTGCACGGCCCGCCATAGGCTTGGATGCTGGAGCAAATTCAAGCCAACAGGCTGTACCAAAAGGTCCACCCGTCGTGGTGGTTCCATAGCCCATTTATGACTCATATCACCTCGCGTGAAAAACGCTTCACGGAAATGAATTTGCGTGCGCCAACCGGCAGGCGTAATTCCGTTTCGAAGCATAAAAAACGTCAGGAAATACCATGGCCGACCTCACCGCTCCCGCCGAGAACAAGGACAGCCTGAACGGCTTTCTCTTCGCCCTCTCCGCCTATTTCCTCTGGGGCTTCCTGCCTCTCTACATGAAGGCAGTCGGGCATATTTCTCCGACAGAAGTGATTGCCCACCGCATTCTGTGGTCTGTTCCCGTCGCCGGCCTGATCCTGCTCGCACTTCGACGCATGGACGATCTGAAACTCGCCTTCCGCAGCCCGCGCATGCTGGGCATGGCCGCCGTCACCGCCTTTCTGATCAGCATCAACTGGGGCATCTATGTCTGGGCAATCGGTGCCGGCCATGCGCTGGATACGGCGCTTGGCTATTTCATCAATCCGCTGTTTTCGGTCTTTCTCGGTGCCGTCCTGCTGAAGGAAAAGCTGAAATCCGCGCAGATCGCGGCACTTGCCCTTGTCGTTGTCGCCGTCGTCATCCTGACGGTGGATGCCGGTCGCCTGCCGATCGTGGCACTTTGCCTGACCTTGTCCTGGGGGCTCTACGCCTTCTTTCGCAAGACGCTTCCGATCGGGCCAAACCAGGGCTTCCTGCTCGAAGTGCTGCTGCTGGCGCCGTTTGCGCTGTGCTACGTCATCTATCTGGCGATGACCGGACAAGCGCATTTCGGCACCAATACCAGCGATACCGTGCTTCTGGCCTCGAGCGGCCTGGTGACCGCGATCCCGCTTATCCTTTACGCCAATGGTGCAAAGCTGCTGAAGCTATCGACCATCGGCATCATGCAATATATCGCCCCAACGATGATCTTCCTGATCGCGGTATTCATCTTCAAGGAGCCCTTCGGCACGGCGAAAATGATCGCCTTCCCGCTCATCTGGGCTGCGCTGTTCATCTATTCCTGGTCAATGCTGCGCGACTACCGCGCGCGTTGAGCCTCATTGCGGAAACAATCAATGAAAATTGCCGACATACCGTTCGGAACGACCGACTGGGCCAGCGTGGAAAAGACCGAGCACAAGGGCGAGACCGGCTCGGCGACGTGGCAGACGCGCCACTTCGGCGACATCCGGGTGCGCATCGTCAATTATACGCCCGGCTATCTGGCAGACCACTGGTGCGTGAAAGGCCATATCCTGCTCTGCCTCGAAGGCGAACTCACAACCGAGCTTGAAGACGGGCGCGTCTTCGTTCTCAAGCCGGGCATGAGCTATCAGGTTGCCGACAAGGCCGAACCGCATCGCTCATCGACTGCGGTCGGCGCAAAGCTTTTCATCGTCGACTGATACCACGCGACCCCAAGCCTCAGAGCTTGGAAATGATCGCCGATTCACCTTCGGGATTGGCGCTCATGGCCCAGCGATCGATGATCGCGGGAACGATGTCCGGCACCGCATCGATAACCAGCGGGCGGACGCGGTGCGCCGTATGGATGAAGCCGGCCGCCGACATGTGGTCTATCAGTTCCAGCATCGGCTTCCAGAAATCGTTGATATTGGCAAAGACCATCGGCTTGGCGTGCCGGCCGAGCTGGCCCCAGGTCATGATCTCGACGATCTCCTCAAGCGTGCCGATGCCGCCCGGAAGCGTTACGAAAGCATCCGATCGCTCGAACATCGCATGCTTGCGCTCGTGCATGTCCTGCGTGATAATGAGTTCGCTGAGTTGGCCGAGTGAATGGCGTGTCGCCTCCATGTCGACCAGGAATTCGGGAATGATGCCTGTGACCTGCCCGCCGGCGGACAGAACGCCCGCGGCGACGGCACCCATGATACCCTTGGTGCCACCACCATAGATCAGGCGGATGTTGTTTTCTGCAAGCGATCGGCCCAACTGGCGGCCGGCTTCCATAAAGGCGGGATCGCGTCCGGGCTGAGAGCCGCAATAAACGCAAACGGATCGAATCGTGGAGTTATGCTCTGTCATACCCACAAAAGACTATTTGCCGCCGGTCAGGTCAACAAATTTGGCTAAAAACCCTTGTGCATTCGGCCAGAATCACATGCCGCCGCTTGTCCTAGACATCGGATAACGCTAGCAATTCCAATGGATATGGCGGATTTACCGCTAGGAGACCGTTGATATGAAGAACCGCGCCCTCTGGCTGGTCCTGTTCGTCCTTGCCATCGCAACCATGCTGATGGTGTTTGTCGTGATGCCGCGCCTCAATCCGACGGATACATCGGGGCCGTCGGTCACGGCGGCTACCGATGCGGCAAAAGCAATCGCCGACCAGGCCTCTGCAACAGCCGAGACTGTCGCCGGCGACATCGCCGCGGTCGCCAGCGAGAAGATGGATCGCCTCAAGGCCGAGGCCGTCAAGGCAGTGGATGGCATCTCGACCCTGTTTGCCGACGGCCGGACACCAGGCGTTGAAGCCTATAGCGCGGCAAAGACGCTTGCCCAGGCTGCGATTACGGCGCTTGCCGCGATCGACATTCCGGACGGACTGGACGCGAAGATCGTCGAGACACTGAAGACTGCGCAGGCGGATGCGGCGAAGGCTCTGGCCATCATCCAGCAGCTGCCGGCCGATCCGGCCAAGGCGGCCGGCATGATCGGCTCGATCAAGGATGCGCTGCTCGGCAAGCCTGTCGAGACGGCAGCAGCGCCGAGCGATGCCGGATCCGCATTGCCGCGCTTTGACGTGTTGCGCGTAGAGCCGGATGGCTCGACGGTCATTGCCGGCAATGCCGCACCGGGCGCCAAGGTCGAAATCGTCAACGGCAACACGGTGATCTCATCGCTCACCGTCGATGGCACCGGCGATTTCGCCGCCGTGCTGGATAATCCGCTCGCCGCCGGTGATCATTCGCTGCAATTGCGGGCGACCGATCTGAATGGCAAGGTCGTGACTTCCGACGAGGTCGCAACGATCTCAGTGCCAGAGGGTGGCAAGGGCGAACTCTTGGCAATGGTCTCGAAGCCGGGCGAAGCAAGCAGGCTGATCACGCTTCCGGGCCAGACAGCGCCTTCGGGCAAGACCGCCACGCAGGGAAGGCTCCCGGCCGCGACCGCATCGGCGGGCAGCGCGGCAACACCTGCAGCACCGGCAGACCTGTCCGGCGCGACACCGGCAGTCGCCTCCACCGACGTTGCTTCTGCCGATCCGAGCACCGCGGCCTCACCGGTAACCGGTGCTGCAGAAGTTCAGGTCAGCGCTGTCGAAATCGAGGGTGACAGGATTTTCGTCGCCGGCAAGGCTCCGGCCGGCTCGACCGTGCGCGGTTTTGCCGACAAGACGCTGATCGGCCAGATTGCTGCTGATGCCAGCGGCAACTTTATCATCGAGGGCGAAGTGAAGCTTTCCGTCGGCAGCCACATCATCCAGGTGGAACTGCTCGATACGGCCGGCAAGGTGATCGTACGTGCTTCCGTGCCGTTCGAACGGCCTGAGGGCGAGCAGGTCTCCGTCGTGGCACAGACGCCGGGCGCCGATGATGCCGCGGCAAAGGCCGGCCCAGACCTCGCCGAGTTCGAGCGCCTGCGCATGGCTCTGACCAAGGGGCTCACCATCCTCGAAGGCCTGTTTGCCGATGGCAAGGTTCCGGTGTTGGAACAGGTCGCCGCGGCCCGATCGGCAACCGAGTTTGGCCTGCAGTCGATCATCGATTTCCGGCCGACCGCTGCCGCGCCGGCGGAACTGTCCGAGCAGGTCGCAAAGAGTGCCACCAGGGCCCGCGAAGCGCTGGCGGCATTGCGCGCGATAAAGCCCGGCGATATCAGCGGACTTGGCACAGCGCTGCCGAAGATCCTCGGCATGATCCGCGAATTGTTGGCCGTACCGCTTCCAGCTCCCGCCTTGGCGATGGATGCACCCGTCATCACCACGCCGGCAACGGCCACCGAGACCGCCACAAGCACTTCCGGCGAACCGAAGGTGATCGAGCAGGCACCTCTGGCCGAGAGCAAGTCGAGCGTGATCATCCGCCGTGGCGATACGCTGTGGCAGATCTCGCGCCGCCTCTACGGTCAGGGCGTGCGTTACACCACGATCTACCTCGCCAATGCGGAGCAGATCAGCAATCCTGATCGTATCGAGCCCGGCCAGATCTTCACGGTTCCGTCGGAGGCGCTGCCGAACGCCGAGGAAATCCACCGCAAGCGGCTTCACGACAAGGCGGTCAACTGAGCGTTCAGCGCACTCGCCTTCGCCGATCATTGCAATCGGCAGCTACAGAACTTATGTGATGCCAAGCGGCGGCCCCAAGGGGTCGCCGCTTTTTATCTGCATGCGCGATCACGGCGGGGCTCGGCCAATGGCAACGAAGAAGAAGACCGTTTCGGCGGATTCCAGCAATCCGATGGATACGCTGGTCAACCTCTGGCCCTATATGTGGCCTTCGGACCGACTGGACCTGAAGATGCGGGTCGTCTGGGCCACCGTCTTCCTGGTGATCTCGAAATTCGTACTGATCCTGGTGCCCTACTTCTTCAAATGGGCGACCGATGCACTGAACGGCAAGCTCGACATGGTCGGGCTACTGCCAACCTTCCTCTTGGGCGCGGTCGTGCTGGTTGTCCTCTACAATCTGACCCGCATCGCCCAGGTCGGGCTCAACCAGCTGCGTGACGCGCTGTTTGCCAGCGTTGGCCAGTATGCCGTGCGCCAGCTTGCCTACCGTACCTTCGTGCATATGCACCAGCTGTCGCTGCGCTTCCACCTCGAGCGCAAGACCGGCGGCCTGTCGCGGATCATCGAACGCGGCACCAAGGGCATCGAAACCATTGTCCGCTTTACCATCCTGAATTCCATTCCGACGCTGATCGAATTCCTGCTGACGGCTGCCATCTTCTGGTGGAGCTACGGCTTCTCCTATCTGGCCATTACTGCTTTCACCGTCTGGGCCTATATTTGGTTCACTATTCGGGCCAGCGACTGGCGCATCGGCATCCGCCGGGCGATGAACGACAGCGACACCGATGCCAATACCAAGGCGATCGATTCTCTGCTGAACTTCGAGACGGTCAAATATTTCGGCAACGAAGAGATGGAAGCCAAGCGCTTCGACCAGTCGATGGAGCGTTACGAAAAGTCCGCGACCCAGGTCTGGACTTCGCTCGGCTGGCTGAACTTCGGCCAGGGTGTGATCTTCGGCGTCGGCACTGCCGTCATCATGGTGATGTCAGCACTGGCGGTGCAGAGCGGCCAGCAGACGATCGGCGACTTCGTCTTCGTCAACGCGCTTTTGATGCAATTGTCCTTCCCGCTCAATTTCATCGGCTTCGTCTACCGCGAAATCCGCCAGGGCCTGACCGATATCGAGCAGATGTTCGATCTTCTCGAAGTCGAGGCGGAAGTCGTCGACAAGCCGGATGCCACGGCGCTTTCCGTCGGCCAGGGTGCGATCGCGTTCAACGATGTGCATTTCCACTACGATCCCGAACGCCCCATCCTCAAGGGCATTTCCTTCGAGGTTCCGGCAGGCAAGACCGTCGCCGTGGTCGGCCCGTCCGGGGCGGGCAAGTCCACGATCTCGCGCCTGCTCTACCGTTTCTACGACGTGCAGCAGGGTTCAATCACCATCGATGGCCAGGATGTGCGCGACGTGACGCAGAAATCGCTGCGCAGCGCCATCGGCATGGTGCCGCAGGACACCGTGCTGTTTAACGACACGATTGCCTACAATGTCCGCTACGGCCGGCCCGACGCCAGCGACGCCGACATCGAACAGGCAACTGAAATCGCCCAGATCGGCCGCTTCATCAAGGAACTGCCGGATGGATACGGCACCATGGTGGGTGAGCGCGGCCTGAAGCTGTCGGGTGGCGAAAAGCAGCGCGTGGCGATTGCCCGCACCGTGTTGAAGGCCCCACCGATCCTGATCCTCGACGAGGCGACCTCGGCGCTCGACACCACAACCGAACATGAGATCCAGTCGGCGCTCGACATCGTGTCGAAAAACCGGACGACGCTGGTCATCGCGCATCGGCTGTCGACGGTCGTCGGCGCCGACGAGATCATCGTGCTCAAGGGCGGCGAAATTGCCGAACGCGGAAGCCACAGCGATCTTTTGTCGCAAAACGGTCTCTATGCCTCGATGTGGAACCGTCAGAGGGAAGCAACACAGGCCGAGGAACACCTGCGCCAGGTGCGCGAAAGCGACGAACTGGGTGTGGTCGTACGGCGCCCGCCGGCCATCTGAGCAAAGCGGGAAACCGCCCGAGACCGCCCCTATCTGGCGCGGCTCAGGCGGTTTCGACCATGGTGCTTGGCGTGATAGAGTGCTGCATCGGCGCGGCGCAGGGCTCGGTCGATATTTTCGGCCGCCGGATCAAAGGCCGCCATGCCGACACTGATCGTACCCGCAAGCCCGACCGCGGTCCGAATCTGGCAATACTGGCTTATCTCGGTGCGCATCGCCTGCAGGATTTCTTCTGCCCGGGCAGCAGCCGCGCCGAAAAAGAAGACGAAGAATTCCTCGCCACCAGCACGCGCCACGATCACGCCTTCGGTCTCGTGCGTGCGCAGGATATCAACGATCGAGCACAGCGTGATGTCACCTTCGGCATGGCCGAACTCGTCGTTGATCGACTTGAAATTATCGACATCGATAGCCGCGACACACAGCGTATCGCCGTGGGCGACCGCGTCGCTGATTGCCTGGTCGGCAAGTTCAAAGAACTTTCGGCGATTGTAGGCATCCGTCAGCGGATCACGCTCTGCGGCGTTCATCAGCCGTGCCTCGAGACGTTTGCGCTCAGTGATATCGATCATGACGCCGGCAATTCCGCAGGGCTTGCCATGTTCATCGGAGACCAGTGCCTTGTGCAACATGACGTAGCGTTGATCGTCGTCATGCAGGCAGACATCGGTCTCATAGCACATCAAGCCACCGAGCTCGCGAAGACGGGCGTCGGACGTTTCGTGCTTTTCGGCCGTTTCCGCCGGGGCGAGTTCCTCCAGACGGTGGCCTATGACCTCTTCGCGCGGGCGGCTCAAAAGGTTGGCAAAGGCCGTATTGCAGGCCTGATACCAGCCATTGATGTTTTTCAGGTAGATCGGCGTCGGCAGATGGTCGAGTGCATCCTGCAGGATGTCCAATTGCGCTTTCAGATCGCGACGCTTCGTCTCGGCGCCATGCGATCGCTCAAAATGGCGCTTGGCGCGCGCGAGACAGGCAAACATTGCCACGCACCCTTCCAGCACATGGACGTCGTCAGCGCCTTCCGCATAAAGCTGCTGCTGGCGGGCGAGGCTCACCGGCAACTGTGACACGGCGATGATATAGATGTCCTGCCCGTGAAGCGCACGGATTTGGCCAGGACCAGGTCCCGTGGTATCGGGACGGACCGGCAGAAGCAGAACCGCATGCGCCTCCACGGTCCGGATATCGTGTATGATTATCGGTGCGACATCCAGCTCTGGCGGTACGGGTTCGCCATCGGCGGCATACCAGTAAAGGCCACTCAGGGTCTCGGTTGATGCGTCCGAAAGCTCAGGTCTTCTGGCTAAATTCAACAATTTCATCCATGTCATTCAACGCGCCTGGCGACGACGCGCATGCATTTCATATCTTCGCCTCCCCTTTTTTAGGGAGCAATTATTGATAGATTGTCGCTATAGTTCATAAACACCCCGATTTATTTTGGGCCGATGCCAAATGCCGCAGGCGGCCTTTTGATGGGCTGATTGGCCCGTCAGCATTGCCCGCGCCCCGCTTTCGCGGTACTCAGCGAGCGAACTTTATCAAGAGACTGAGGATTCCATGGATTTGCTCGAAACCATCCGCAAGACGATCGTGCCCGTGCACAAGGAGGGCTATCCCTTCGTCGCGGCATTCTTCGTCGGCTCGCTGGTCCTTGGCTGGCTGTGGAACCCGCTCTTCTGGGTCGGTCTGGTACTGACACTCTGGTGCGCCTACTTCTTCCGTGATCCCGAACGCGTGACGCCACAGGATGATGATCTGGTCATCAGCCCGGCAGATGGTCGGGTGTCGTCTGTCCAGATGTCGGTGCCGCCGGAAGAGCTTCAGCTGGGCTCCGAACCGCTGTTGCGGATCACCATCTTCATGAATGTGTTCAACTGCCATGTGAACCGCGCACCGGTGCGTGGACGGGTAACGAACATTGCATACAAGGAAGGCAGCTTCCTGAATGCCGAGCTGGACAAGGCAAGCGTCGAGAACGAACGCAATGGACTGGTGATCGAGACGGTTCACGGCAATATCGGCGTCGTGCAGATCGCCGGCCTCGTCGCGCGTCGCATCGTCTGCTGGACCAACCCGAACGAACCGCTGGATGCCGGCGAGCGCTTCGGCCTCATTCGTTTCGGATCGCGCCTCGACGTCTTCCTGCCTGCCGGCGCCGAGCCGCGGGTATCGCTTGGACAGACAGCAATTGCCGGTGAAACCGTCATTGCCGAATTCGGTTCGGCCAAGGGTCCGGTCGTCAGCCGCCGCAGCTAAGGGACGCGCCGATGGAAACGTCAGACCAGACATCCGGCAACCAGGGAGCGGCGCCCGCTCCGGGCTTGTCCCATCAGTCGGACAACAGTGCCCGTGGCCCAAGGCTTCGGGAAATCCCCCTGCGATTGGTCGTGCCGAACCTGATCACGGTGCTGGCCATCTGCGCCGGACTGACCGGCATCCGGCTGGCGTTTGAAAACCGCTACGAACTGGCCGTCGCGATGGTGCTTGCAGCCGCCTTCCTCGACGGCATCGACGGGCGCATCGCCCGGATGATGAAGGCGACGTCGAAATTCGGCGCGCAGATGGATTCGCTGGCCGACATCATCAATTTCGGCGTGGCCCCTGCCCTTGTGCTTTATGTCTTCGTGCTCGACCAGGCCCGTTCGCTCGGCTGGATCGCGGCGCTGATCTACGCGATCGCGGCCGGGCTTCGACTGGCGCGTTTCAACGTCATGTCAGAGCGCGAAACCAAGGCCCCCTGGCAATCGGAGTTCTTCGTCGGCGTGCCGGCACCGGGCGGTGCCCTTTTGGTCCTTCTGCCGGTCTATCTCGGCTTCCTCGGCGTCGCACCCGTTGGTCTCTTCGCCTATGCCAGCACCGCCTATACGATCATCATCGCCTACCTGCTGGTCAGCCGCCTACCGGTCTGGTCGGGCAAATCCGGCTTCGGCCATATCCGCCGTGACCTGGTCTTCCCGATGATCCTCGGCGTGGTGCTGTACGTCGCCCTCTTGATGAGCTTCACCTGGGAAGTCCTTGTCGTCACGGTGATTCTCTATCTCTGCTCGCTGCCCTTCGGCGCACGCAGCTGGCACCGCCGCTATGGCACGCTGACGATTGGCGAGGAAACAGCCGAAAAAGGTCTGAGTGAGATCGATCGGGGCGTTTGAGCCCCGTTTCCAGCGTTTTCGGGGAAAACCACGGCTAAAATCGCGCGTTTTTCCGAGCAAAGCTCGCTGATTGTATCCTTTTTGTTTAAATTTGATTTGTGTCGGCGCTTCGGTCACGCTTTTGTCATGATCTCCGCAGAGAGAGCGAAAAAACAAACACTGCGGTCAGGAAACATTCAGAGGAACATGACAATGACAGCCCAGAACGAAGCCGAGCAGCAAAAGCCGGCGAACCAGAATCTGGTTTCGAACTACCAGCCGATCGGCCTCAAGGCCGTTATCGCTGCAGCGCTGATGCTGAAGCGCAAGCCGGCCCCAAAAGTCGCCTAAGCGGCCCCCGTTTTCCTGATCAAAACAGGCTCATCTGCCCGCCATCGGATTTCTTCGAGGCGGGCTTTTGCAGTTCAAAGCGCGGCGTTACCGGCGTCTGCAGATCAGGGCCGAGATTGGCGACCTTGTTGACCAGATCCGAGACGGCGATCGCTTCGAACAGATCTTCGTCAGCCGGCTTCATCAGGTCAGCCACTTCGCGCGGTTCCTGACTGAGGCAATCGAGCCAACGGGTGAAATCCTGCCGCGCGATCACCACCGGCATCCGGTCGTGGACCGGACTGATCGTCTGATTCGCGGCAACCGTCAGTATGCAGCCGGTGTCGATTTCCGAACCATCCTTGGAAAGATAGGTTTCCATCAATCCGGCAAAGGCGACGATGCCGCCCTGTTTCGGACGTATCCAGTAGGCCTGCGATTTCTCGCCGCTTTCCTTCGATGGCCTATGCCATTCGTAGAAGCCGGATGCAGGGATCAGCACACGTCGATGGCGCATGGCGGCCCTGAAAGAAGGCTTGTCGATCGCGGTCTCGGAGCGGGCATTGAGCAGAAGGGTGAATTCGCCCGGATCCTTGACCCAGCCAGGAATGAGGCCCCAGCGGACCAGCAGCGCCTTTCGGTCCGGCGCGTTGCTGCCGCGTTCGCCAGGCGGAGCGGGCTCGACAATCAATATCGGCTGAGTCGGGGCGATGTTGTAACGCGCAGGAAAGTCCTCGACCTCCATCAGGCCGAAATGTTCGATCAGTTCTTCGGCTGTCGCCATCAATGCGTATCGTCCACACATCGGCATGTCATCGCACCCTGTATTGGACCGGTCAAGGCGCAGCAGAGCTTGCAGCCGCCGGCAAAAGCCGCGATAGTTTGCGCCATCACTGCTTCGCTTTTTTCGATCGCCGCCGCGTCTGCCTGACATCTGGAGTATGCCTGTCCATGAGCCAAGCTCGTCTTGCCTCCTCAGCGATTGTCGAACGGTCCGGGCGCTTCCTGCTCGTGCGCCGGGGCAATCCGCCGGCAGCCAATCTGTTCGCCTTTCCGGGTGGCCGTGCCGAGCCCGGCGAGACACCGGCGGAAACGGCGTTGCGCGAACTTCAGGAAGAGACCGGCGTGATCGGGCGCAATCCGCAGCTGTTCGAAACAGTAGAACTGCTGCCTGAGCCGGGCGTTGCCGGCAGTCACTATCTGCTCTCGGTCTTTCGCGTCGAGGCTGACGACACCTGTGTCGCCAAGGCGGAAAGCGACGCGGTCGAGGCCGGCTGGTTCCTGCCCGCCGAAATCTTCGAACTCCCCGTTCCGCCGAGCGTGCGTGAGTGCGTGGCGCGGCTGGTCGCCCTTCGCGACATGTCGGAAGCCTGATCCATGGCGCTGAACAACATCGCCAGCAAGGCCCTTTGGCCAGCCATGGCCGCGGTTGTGGCAACTGCGGTCGTCGCTGCGCCATCGAGCCCGGCGTTTGCGCAATACACGATCGAGGACATTATTCGAAACGCGCCGGATCCGGAAAAACCCACCCCCTATGACAGCAGGCTCGGGCGGCTTTCGGAAGTCGTCGGCGCCGTGCATTACCTGCGTAATCTGTGCAACAAGCAGAGCGAGCCGGAATGGCGGGATGCGATCCAGGCGCTGATCGAAGTCGAGACGAAAGACGAGCCGAAACGGCGGGCACGGCTGACAGCTGCCTATAACAGAGGCTACCGTTCCTTCGCCTCGGTTTACACCTCTTGCACTGCCGCTGCGGTTCGGGCAGAGGAGAACTACCGTAACGAAGGCGCAACACTCGCCACAGAAATTACCGCCCGCTATGGAAATTAACGATTAATTCACCTCTTTTGTCTGTGGCCCGTGTCGTTTTGGCAAAAGGCTGATAGTGTTGTTAATGACTGAGTAAGATTGTGCTTCGAGGAATGCCCATGGAACCGCGCCGCAACGAGATCGACGAAATGATCGTTCACGAAAAGATGCAGGCCGCGCTGGAATACCAGAATGAAGCCTGGGCCGATGGCATGGCAGACGGTATCGAGCCGGAAATCATCGCGGACGCCGCGTTTGCGCTGGCCATGCGCGAGACCATTCGCATTCACGGGGAACATGGCGCAGAAGCCATTCTCGACGCACTGAAGGACCGGCTGCTCGCCGGCGAGTTTTCCCCCGAACGCCGGGTTCAGTGATACTTAATCAGGGATGCATCATGACGTTCGCTTCGCGGGTCCGGCTTCTTTGCCTGACGAGCGCCTTGACCGTTTTCGCGGCAACTGGCGCGACGATTTTCTCTGTATTTCCTGCGTTCGCGCTCTCCGACATCAAGGACATCACCCCGCCAGCCGCCGACAAGGCTGCGCCGGACCCGGCTGAACCAGAGATCGACGATGAAGGGGAAGAACTGCTGCCGGAAGATGCATCGCCCGCCATTCCGGACCCCGATCCGCTGATCAAACCGGCAGACCAGCAGGATACGGCTGCGCCTGAGCCCGACGCTGCGCCGGTAGAGATCATCTACGACATCGAGAAGGCGCCAGAACCCGTGCGCCGCATGCGCCAGTTGATCATTGATGCTGCGACTTCCGGCGATATATCCCGCCTGCGCCCGCTGATGAATCCGGGTCCGGACCAGACCCAGGTGCAGCTCGAAGGGAGCGACAAGGACCCCATCGACACATTGAAGTCGCTGTCGGGCGATCCCGAGGGCATGGAGATCCTTGCGATCCTTCTCGACATCCTGTCGACCGGCTTCGTGCATCTCGACAAGGGCACGCCGGATGAAGCCTATGTCTGGCCCTACTTCACCGGCAAGCAACTGGGGCAGCTGACACCGGTCGAAAAAGTCGAATTGCTGCGAATCGTGACCGCCGGCGATGTCGCCGAAATGCAGGAATACGGCAACTACAACTTCTTCCGGGCCGGCATCACCCCGGACGGTCGCTGGAAATTCTTCACCGCAGGCGATTGATTGACCATGGTCAAACTGTGGGCTGTGACGGAGGCTGCTTGTCGTTTAGACTTGCAGCTCTTAACTCTTCCGGCATCGAACTCATCGCGGTGACATATCATGCCTTCAGCTTTCCTGCCCGACCGCGCCTTCATCCGGATCAGCGGTCCGGATGCCGAGCCCTTTCTTCAAAACCTGATCACCACGGACCTTGCCGCCCTCGAGCCGGGTGTCGCGCTGCCCGGCGCGCTCCTGACGCCGCAGGGAAAGATCCTCTTCGACTTCCTGATCTGGCGTGACGCCGATAATCTGGTGATCGACAGCCGGGCCGATCAGCAGGATGCGCTGATCCGTCGGCTTACAATGTACAAGCTGCGTGCACCTGTCGCGATCGAAGCTTTCGGCGAGAATGGCGCAACCGTGACCTGGGGCGCGGATACCGTGGATGCAGCCGGCGTTTCCGACCACCGCTTTGCCCTGGCAGGTGTAGAGGTTCGCCGCACTGCAGGCCGGCTCGGAGAAACCGGCCCCGCCGGTGCCTATGATGCCCTGCGCATCCTGAGCGGCGTCATTGAATCAGGCAGCGACTATGTCCTGCAGGATGCCTTTCCGCATGACGTGCTGCTCGACAAATCCGGCGGCGTCTCGTTCAAGAAGGGCTGTTACGTTGGCCAGGAAGTGGTGTCGCGCATGCATCACCGCTCGACGGCGCGCCGCCGCGCGGTGATTGTTGCGGGCGACGGTCCCCTGCCGCAAACGGGCAGCGACGTGACGGCCGATGGCAAGGTGATCGGCACGCTCGGCACCGTTGCCGGACAACGCGGACTGGCGATCCTGCGCATCGACAAGGCCGGTGAGGCCATGGCCAGGGGTGTGGCGATTCTTGCCGGGCAGACACCGATCACCGTCACCCTGCCCGCATGGACCGCGCTGACATTTCCGAGCAGCGCGGAGGAGAGCTGAGCATGGCGCTTGCCGATACCGTTTCGGGACGTGCCTGGCAGCGGATGCTTTCGGGGCGCCGCCTAGACCTCCTCGATCCTTCGCCGCTCGACGTGGAAATCTCCGACATTGCCCATGGCCTCGCCCGCGTCGCCCGCTGGAACGGCCAGACTTCGGGCGATCACGCCTTTTCAGTCGCCCAGCACAGCCTGATCGTCGAGGATATCTTTCGTCGCTCGAACCCCAAGGCGACATTGGACGATCTGCTGGTCGCCCTGCTGCATGACGCGCCGGAATATGTCATCGGCGACATGATCTCGCCGTTCAAGGCCGTGGTCGGCGGCGGCTACAAGGTTGTCGAGAAGCGGCTCGAAGGCGCCATCCATCTGCGTTTCGGTCTTCCGGCGCATCCTAAGACTGCACTGAAGGATCAGATCAAGAAGGCCGACATTGTCTGCGCCTATTTCGAGGCGACCGTGCTTGCCGGCTTCTCCGAGGCCGAGGCGCGCAAGTATTTCGGGCAGCCGCGCGGCTTTACCCGTGACATGCTGGCGATCGACCCCTTGCCCGCTTTCCAGGCCCAGGCGAAATTCCTGGAGCGCTTCGAGGCACTGGAGGCGCAACGCGCATCTGTCGGCATGGTGGCGAAATGAGCCTGATCGTCGTTTCGCCGCTCTCGCGCATCGCGGAAACGGCCGTTCGCCACAAGGCGCGCGAAATGATCAGCCTCTTGGCGGTCAATCAGGATTTCCACCGGCCGGCCGTGATCCGTGCCGACAGGCACCTGAAACTCGGCGTCAATGACATCACGGTTGCCGGCACCGGCGACCTGATCGCGCCGCAGGCGGCGCATGTCGGTCAGATCATCGACTTTGCCCGGTCCTGGGATCGTCAGGCACCGCTGATCGTGCATTGCTGGATGGGCGTGTCGCGCTCGCCGGCCGCAGCCCTGATCGCGAGCCTTGCAGTCGCCCCGGAGGACGATGATGAGAATCTGGCCAACAGATTGCGCGCGGCCTCGCCCTTTGCCACGCCGAACATGCTGCTGATCGAGATCGGCGACGAGATGCTCGACCGGGGCGGCCGATTGATCGCCGCAGTCAAGGCGATCGGGCGCGGCGCCGATGCGGACGGCAATACGCCTTTTGTCTTGCCTTTGCCGATGCGCGAAACCATCAGCCGATGAGCGCTGCGGCCGAGATCGAGATCGGGCTCAATGCGGCTATCGTCGCGATGGCAGGGCGCAGCCCGCGTCTGCTGGTCGTCGGCGAACACCACAATGCACTGGAAGGCCTGCCGTTTGGGCCTTTTGATCCGACCCGGCACCGGACCATGGAAATGTCGCTGCGCCACACGGTCGAGGCCCAGACTGCACTCGATCTCGGCTATATCGAGCAACTCTACACTTTCGGCGATCGCGGGCGGCACAAGATGCCGGGCGATCGCGGGCCGCATGTCGTCTCGGTCGGCTATCTGGCCCTGACCCGCATGGAGACGGAGCGGGCTGCGCGACTGGAGGCGTCCGGGGCAAAATGGCGCGACTGGTATGGCTATCTGCCCTGGGAGGACTGGCGCCAGGGCCGTCCCGTGGTTCTGGATCAGGTCATTCTGCCGGCCCTCCAGCACTGGGCTGAAGACCCCGTGCATGCTACCGCCGGCGGACCATCGATCGCGCGGCGGGCCCGTCTGAAGCTTGCCTTCGGGCTCGATGACTTCCCCTTCGATGAAGAGCGCGTGCTGGAGCGCTATGAACTGCTCTACGAGGCAGGCATGCTGGACGAGACCGTTCTGGACGGTCGCGTGGCGGACCGACGGATCGCCAGCGCGCTCGGCATACCGATGCGCCATGACCACCGGAGGATCGCGGCCACGGCGCTGGCGCGGCTGCGCGGCAAGATCAAGTATCGGCCGGTGGTCTTCGAACTGATGCCGCCGGAATTCACCCTGACCGACCTGCAGGCGACCGTCGAGGCGATTTCGGGCCGACATCTGCACAAGCAGAACTTTCGTCGGCTCGTCGAGGGCGCCGAACTGGTCGAACCGACCGGCTCAACGCAATCCGCAACCGGTGGACGGCCCGCTGCGCTCTTTCGCTTCCGGCGCCAGATTCTCGAAGAAAGACCGGCACCTGGTCTCAAGCTCGGCGGTCGCGCTGGAGGCTGACCGCAGGCCACCCCCACTCGACCTAACGTTCTGAAAGCAACGATATGACGTGATGGTCGAGATCGGCAGTGTTTGCCGATGACATCCTTCATCGCCCTGTGATGGCGGAGGACTTGCCCTGTCCGACCGTGGACGTGCCGCCCTTGTCGAGCAGGTGGGTGGCAGTTCAACCAATCTCACCCGATGGTACTGGACAAATGCTTTCGATCCTGGCCCGGGTCGCGCGCGATGACCAAGACGTTCAGGGTCTCCTTCGACGGGAACGGAAACTCCATTCCGTTCCCGCAGCTGACGCATAACGGCTTCGTTCCGTCCGTCAGCCTCCCTCGGCAATCCAAAGACGCAGAGGCGAAGACGGCCTGAATACCGGACTGCCGCCACAGCCCGGCATTGGCTATCAGGCCGGATCGATTTCCGACGAAACGTCGGCATTCTCTCGGTAGGCGTCGATCACCCTCTGCATCTCGTCGAGAACGTCGAGAAGACTGATCGTCGAGCCGTCATCGCCGGATTGCGCATCTGCTACCGGCGGCGCAGCCATTGGCGGTCCGCTGACCTCAAAAGCCTCAACGAACTGAGCCTCGGTCAGAGAGCCCAGGCCCTCGCGGTCGGCGGCAGAAAACAGGCTGATCGCCTCTTCCTCGCTCATGTCAGCAGGCCGTCCAGTGACGAATTCCTCCTGCGTCACCGTGCCATCGGCGTCTGCATCAATGGTGGCAAAGAGGTCGCGTGCATGCTCGCTCGGCTGGTGATTACCTTCCGCCTGGCCGGCACGGCTCTCGAGCAGCATGGTGATCAGGCTGCTGGTTAGTTGGGAGGCCATGCCGGTCGCCGCATTTTCGCTCTCGACCGTCGGATCCTGCGTTCGGGAAGGCTTGGCCGCTTCGAGTTCCTCGGCGCTGACGACACCGTCGCCATTCGTATCGAGGCTGGAAATAGAGAGAGTTGAGCCAGCGGTTCCGCTGCCCGACATAGATGTAATACTCGTCATACAAACCTCCTTATGAAAAGGGCTTCGATGTTTGTATCCGCAGTACGCAAAAACAAAATCTGAGAACGATTTCGGGCTAGGAGATTCGATCTGAGGCGTCAAAAACCAATAATCACCCCTGAAAAGTAGCGCATCACACTGCTAATATTCAGCCAAGACATTGATAAATATTAATTAAGCAATAACAGTTTGGGACCTGGCGGCAGGATACATCGACAAATATAGTCCTTTTAGGTACCAAAATTATTCGAGTTCGATATCGAGGCCGATGTCGAGTGTCGGGGCAGCCATGGTGATCTTCGAGGTCGAGATGTAATCGACACCCGTCTCCGCGATGGCTTTGATGGTCTGGAGATTGACGTTGCCGGACGCTTCCAGGGCAATCCGGGCCGGGATTTCGGCATAGGCTTCCACGGACAGGCCGTGGTGCTTGCGGTTGATTTCCACCGCTTCGCGCAGCATGTCCGGGGTCATATTGTCGAGCAGAATTGCATCGGGCCGGGCCGCCAGTGCTTCGCGCATCTGCTCCAGCCCATCGACCTCCACCTCGACCTTGACCAGATGACCGGCATAGGCACGCGCCGCAAGGATCGCCGATGCGACGCCGCCAGACACGGCGATGTGGTTGTCCTTGATCAGGATGGCATCGTCCAGGCCGTAGCGATGGTTCGAACCGCCGCCGAGCCGCACCGCATATTTCTCCACAGAACGCAGTCCCGGCAAGGTCTTGCGCGTGCAGGTCACACGGGCGCTGGTATGGGCGATCTCATCGGCGAAACGGGCGGTATAGCTTGCAACGCCGGAGAGATGCATGAGGAAGTTCAGCGCGACGCGCTCCGCAGACAATACCGCACGCGCAGGACCTTCGACCCGCGCCAGCGGCTGGCCGGGCACGACGCGGTCACCATCGGCGACAAGCGCCTCGAAGCGGAGCGCTGGATCAAGCAGGCGAAAGGCAGCGCGGGCAAGCGGCAGGCCGGCTACCACGCCATGCTCACGGCTGTTCATCGCGGCGAGAGCCCTCTTTTCCGGCCCGATCGTCGCATAGGTGGTGATATCACCGGCGCGACCGAGATCTTCAATCAGTGCGGCACGCACAAGATCGTCAACCATCAGCGGCGAGAGTTCGGGACGAAGGCTGCCGGTCATGATGCTGTCCTTTTCCTGTCTCAGCCGATGATCTCGGCAACGATGCGATTGGCATCCTTGAGTGTCATGTAGGTGCGATGACGCTGGGCGTCGCTTGTTTCGGGAAAATCCGCGCGCATGTGTGCGCCCCGGCTCTCCGTCCGCTGCAAGGCACCGACGGCAATCAGCTTTGCAACGGCTGCCATATTGCTGAAGCGTACGCGGCTGTTCTCCCGTTCCAGGCGGGCGATTTCGCGGATCAGCGTCTTCAGGCCTTCACCGTCGCGGATGACGCCGGCATGGGTGCTCATCAACTGGCGGAGGGTCCGCAGTTGCGGACTGTCCTCGACGGTCACCAGATCGTCGTTCTCACCGGCCGTTTTCGGCCACTCATACAGCGTCGCCTCGGGCATCAGTCCCTTGATATGATCGGCGATGCGTCCGGCAAAGACCACCGCTTCGAGCAATGAATTCGACGCCAGCCGATTGGCGCCATGCACGCCGGTCGAGGTCACTTCCCCGGCCGCCCACAGACCATCGAGCGAGGTGCGACCATCGGCATCCACGGCAACGCCCCCCATGTGATAGTGCACCGCCGGCACAACCGGTATCGGCTGGGTGACGGGATCGATGCCGGCCGCCATGCAGGAGGCATAGACCGTCGGGAACTGCGTGGGAAAATGACTGCCGACCGCCCTGGTGCAATCGAGGAACGCACCACGCCCGGCTGAAACCTCGGCGAAGACGCCGCGCGCAACGATGTCGCGTGGCGCAAGTTCGGCCTCGGGATGCAGGTCGGTCATGAAGCGATGGCCGGCCTTGTTGACCAGGATCGCGCCATCGCCGCGCAGGGCTTCGGTTGCCAGAGGCGCCGGATAATGGCCGATGTCGATGGCCGTCGGGTGGAACTGGACAAATTCGGCATCGGCGATCATCGCGCCGGCCTTCGCCGCCATGCCGACACCCGTGCCGCGCGCTTCCGGCGGGTTGGTGGTCACCTTGTAGAGATGCCCGACGCCACCGGAGCACAGCACGACGGCACGGGCGGGAAAGGCGACGCGGCTCTTCGATTGTCCGGCGTCCGGGCGGGCGACAACACCGGAGACGAAGCGCCCTTCGGCGATGAGTTCCTCGACGACATAACCTTCCATGACTCGGATCGATGGGGTGCGGCGGACAGCCGCGATCAGGGCCTCCATGATCGCCCCACCGGCCCGATCTCCGGCCACACGCACGATGCGGCGTTCGGAATGGGCGGCCTCGCGCGACAGCAGCAGATGGCCTTCCAGATCGCGGTCGAACGGCACGCCGTAGGCGAGAAGGTCATGTATCCGGTCCGGGCCTTCCGAGATCATCAGCCGGGCGATCTTTTCTTCGACTATCCCGGCACCGGCGGCGACCGTATCGGAGAGATGCTTGTCGAAACTGTCGCCGGGGCTCATGGCCGCCGCGATGCCGCCCTGCGCCCAGGCAGAAGACGCTCCCTGCCCGATGGGTGCTGCCGCCAGGATCGTCACCGGACGCGGGCTCAGCTTCAGGGCGCAGAACAGCCCCGCCAGTCCGCCGCCGACGATGACGATGTCGTCGATCCCCTGCCAGGATTGCGGCCGCATCGATTCTAGATTGATTGCCATGTCTGCCTCCCCCAGCGCCGGCCGGGCATTCCTAGTTCTTCAAATTGATCATCCGCTCGACTGCCAAGCGCGCGCGGCCGGCAATCGCCGGATCCACTGTCACCTCCTCCGTCATATAGAGCAGGCTGTCGAGGATCTTCGGCAGGGTGATCCGCTTCATGTGCGGACAGAGATTGCATGGCTTGACGAAGTCGACGTCGGGCAGTTCGACCTGGATATTCGAGGCCATCGAGCATTCGGTGACCAGCAGCACGCGAGCCGGCCTATTCGTCTTGACGTAGTCGATCATGCCCTTGGTCGAGCCGGCATAGTCGGAGACCGCAAGCACGCTCGGATGGCATTCCGGGTGCGCGACGATCTCGATGCGGGGATCGGCGCGCTTGTATTCGAGCAGTTCGTCGGCCGTGAAGCGCTCGTGCACCTCGCAATGGCCTTTCCAGGTCAGGATCTTCTTGGTCGTCTGGTTGGCGACGTTCATCGCCAGATACTCGTCCGGGATGCACAGGACCGTGTCGCTGTCGAAACTGTTGACCACGTCAACCGCATTGGCCGAGGTACAGCAGATATCGGTCTCGGCCTTCACATCAGCGGAGGTGTTGACATAGGTGACAACCGGCACGCCAGGATACCGCTGTCTCAAAAGACGGACATCGGCGCCGGTGATCGATTCCGACAGGGAACAGCCGGCGCGGCCATCCGGGATCAGAACGGTCTTTGCCGGATTGAGCAGTTTCGAGGTCTCGGCCATGAAATGCACGCCACACTGGACGATGATCTCCGCATCAACACGGGTAGCATCGCGGGCGAGCTGCAGCGAATCGCCCTTGATGTCGGCGACGCAGTGGAAAATCTCCGGCGTCTGGTAGTTGTGGGCGAGGATGACCGCGCCACGCTCCTTCTTGATACGATTGATCGCATGGATATAGGGGGCGAACACAGGCCATTCGATTGCCGGAATGAAATCCCGCACCTTGTCATAGAGATGCGCGGTTTCCTTGGCGACGGCCGGGGTATAGCTGAGGTCAGGACGCTCCAGCACGCCGAAACGCTCGGCGGCGGTACGTGACGATGCCCTGGCCGTATCGGCCTTCAGTGCATTTGCGTCTTCCATGGCGGCCTCTCCTCCCATAATTATGCTCAATTTGAGCATAATAAAATCCAAAGAAAACCGGCTGCTGCCGGCGAATCCGATTTAGGAAGTTTCCCTTCGGAATGCAAGCACGTTTGCATAAAGGCTTGTTCGGCTGCAGCGGCACGTGATCTTGCGCTCTTTCACCTCGGCCGAAAAACGCTAGTGTTGCCCAACCCAAAGTACCTACCGCGAGGCAGCATGCTCGAAACCCTGGTCCTGATCCTTGTCGGCATCCTGTTCGTCACCCAGCGCGGTGCGAGCAAGCGCATTTCAAAGCTCGAGCACGATATGGCCAGCCTGAACGAGCGGCTGGCGATGCCGCTTGCAGCACCCGCCGTCTCGCCCGAAACCGCACCGAGCCTTGCGCCGAAGGACGTTGGCCAGCAATCGCCGGAACAGCCGCCCGTTGTGGCTGCAATCGAAGTAGGCGAAGCGGACGCGGACCGGGACGTCGAAACAAGCGAGCATGCTGTTGACGTGACACCGGCGAGTGCGGCGGACGCTGAGACCATTGCAGCGCGCACGCCGTCGGCCGGAAATTCCGACACGCTCGAAAACCTGCTCGGTGCACGCTGGGCGGTCTGGGCGGGTGGCCTTGCCCTGGCGCTCGGCGGACTGTTCCTCGTGCGCTATTCGATCGAAAGCGGTCTGCTCGGTCCGGCTGTCCGGCTGACGCTTGCCGCCCTGTTCGGTCTGCTCCTGTTTGCCGGCGGTGAACTCGTGCGGCGCAAGGCCTTGCCGAAGATGGCGGCTCTGCATGAAAACGCAATGATCCCGGGCATCCTGACAGCCGCCGGAGCGCTGACGCTGTTCGGCGCGATCTATGCGGCACACGGTGTCTACGACTTCATCGGAGCGACCACCGCCTTCCTGCTTCTGTCGCTCGTGGCCTTTGCCGTGCTTAGCCTGTCGATGCTGCATGGCCAGGCGCTGGCAGGACTTGGTCTCGCCGGCTCGATGATCACGCCGGCGCTGGTTTCCAGCACCTCGCCAAGCCCGTGGACACTGTTCGGCTTCCTCACGGTATCTCTGATCGCCACGGCTGCCGCCTCGCGTTTCCGGGGCTGGAACATCGTGCCTTCGATGGCCCATGCCGGTCTCGGACTCTGGGCGCTGGTCTATATCGCCTTCAGCGAGCCGGTGGACCTGACGCCGGCGACGCTGGCGTTGATTGCCATGGTCGCCAGTTGGCTGCTGATCTGGCCGGGCACGACATTCAGCGCGGAGCCGGACGATACGGCTGTGTCCTGGGAAAATCTTGGCAAACTCGCTATTCGCGGCGCCGTTGGCCTCGACATCACGATGGCGCTCGCCGTGCTCTTGCCGGCGCTGGCATTTCTGCTCGTCGGCAGCGTGGCGGATCTCTTTCCCCTCTATGCCTCAGCGGTACTGATCGCGTCGCTTGCGGCGGCAGGTGCTGCCCGTCATGGCGCATTCTGGCCGACCGTGCTTGCGACAAGCGGCGCCGTTCTACTTGTCCTGGCCGAAGCCGCGTTGACGACGAATGTTCTCTGGATGCTCGGCTCGGCGCTGGGCAATACTGCCGCCCTGCCCAGCCTTGGCGGTTTGCAGATCGTCGTGTCTCTGGGGCTCGGCGGGATATTCCTGCTGCTCGGCCTTGCCTTCATCCGCCATCGCGGCGCAAGCGATCCGATCTTCGCCACGCTGTGGGCCGGAATTGCGGTCGCCGTTCCGACCGTGCTCGCCGCGGTCAGCTTCGTCTTCTACGGCGTCTACAGCCGCGACTGGACCCATGGCATCTACGGGATTGCAGTCGGTCTCGTGCTGATTGCTGCGGCCGAGGTGATCGGCAAGATCGATCGACAGAATGACCTGCAGCGCGCCCGCGACCTGTTAGTTGCCGGCAGTTTCGCAGCTTTGGCGTTCGCCCTGCATGCACTGACCGACGGCATCGTCACGACCATCCTTCTCTCTGTGCTCGGTTTTGCTTTCCTGATGGCTACGCGCCTGCGCCCCTGGAGTGGATTGCCGTGGATGATGGCGGCAGCCTCGGTCGGCGTGCTGCTGCGCATCGGCTGGGAGCCGACGCTGGTTGGTGCGGACGCGCTGGGAAGGACGCCGCTTTTCAACGCGCTTCTGCCCGGTTATGGCATCCCGGCACTTCTGGCCGCAGTGGCGGCCTACGAATTGCGTCAATGGCCGGGCGCGCGCGTCCGCAACGCCTTGCAGGCGATCGCCAGCCTGCTCGGTCTTCTTGCCGTCGCAATCCTCATCCGCCATGCGATGAACGGCGGCGTGCTCGACGACAGCGTGCCGACGCTCGGTGAGCAATCGATCTACACGCTGCTGTTCATCGGCCTTTCCGGGATCATGATGACGCTGGATCTGAAATCGCCAAGCCCGGTGTTCCGCTACGGGTCGATGGCGGCCGGCGTGATTTCCATGCTGCAGGTGCTGACTGCGCATCTCGGCGCGCTGAACCCGTTCTTCACCGGGGAAAACACGGGCAACTGGCCGCTGATCAACCTGCTGCTGATCGGCTACCTTTTGCCTGGCCTCGCCTATGCCGGGCTGGCCCTATACGCCCGCGACAAGCGGCCCCTGCCCTATGTGACGCTCCTGGCCGTCAGTGGCGCGGCCCTCGGCTTTGCCTGGGTGACGCTCAGCGTGCGCCGCTTCTGGCAGGGCGAATTCATTGCCGAATGGAAGGGCTTCCTGCAGGCTGAGACCTACAGCTATTCGGTCGCCTGGCTTATGATCGGCGTTGGGCTTCTGGTGCTCGGCTCCCGGCTGAACGCCCGCAGCCTGCGCATCGCCTCTGCGGTGCTGGTCATGCTGTCGGTCGGCAAGGCGTTTCTGATCGACATGAGCAATCTCGAAGGCGTGCTGAGGGCCCTGTCCTTCATCGGGCTTGGCGCGGTGCTGATCGGCATAGGGCTGTTCTATCAGAAGATCCTCAGCAGAAGGTCATCGCCGAGCACCGGCATTGAAGCTGAAACCGGGGCAAATCTCCCTGCGCCGACAGAAGAGGCGGCGGAGAAAGGCTGACGCCCCAATTGCGAGAGGTAATGAGGACGGTCTAAATGGCGTGCCGAAACCGCGTGGAATCATCATGCCCGAGACATTGACCGCAACCGCCTTTGCGCCTTTCGAAGCCCTGGCTGCGCAACTCCTGCCGTACGCTGTGGATACGGATGACGGCTCGCATGACATCGCCCATATCCACCGCGTGTTCCGCAACGCGATGCGCATTCACGCAAGCGAGGGGGGAATTGGCGAGGTGCTGGCTGCAGCCGTGCTGCTGCACGATTGCGTGGCGGTCGAGAAAGACTCGCCACTGCGCGCCCAGGCATCCCGTCTGGCGGCCGAAAAGGCATCCGGCATCCTTGCCGGCCTCGGCTGGAACGATACCCGGATCGCAGCCGTCTCCCATGCCGTTCTGACGCACAGCTTTTCCGCCAACATCGCCCCGGAAAGTACCGAAGCGAAGATCCTGCAGGATGCTGACAGGCTTGACGCGATCGGCATGGTCGGCGTGGCACGCTGTTTCTATATTGCCGGCCGCATGAGCTCGGGGCTCTACGATCCGGCCGACCCCGAGGCCAGAGACCGGCCACTTGACGACAGGCGTTTTGCCATCGACCATTTCCCGGCCAAGCTGCTGAAGCTCTCCGACGGGTTCCAGACGGCGGCCGGCCGCGATCTTGCCACCGAGCGGCACGAGCGCCTGACCCACTTCCTGTCCCTGTTCCACGATGAAATCTGAGGCTGTCATGCAGGTCACCGAACTCAATATATTCCCCCTGAAGAGTGCCCGCGGCATCACCGTACCCTCCGCCCGCATCGAGGCCATGGGGCTTGCCGGGGACCGACGCATGATGATCGTCGATCCGACGGGTCAATTCATCACCCAGCGCGAGTTGCCGGCTCTTGCCACACTCGCGGTCGTTCCGACCGAGATCGGTGTGCGCCTGACGCTGGATTATGGCCGCGAGGCGCTGGTCCATCCTCCACAGCCGGACAGCCGCATGGACGTTGCCGTGTGGAAATCGATCGTCAGCGCCGCAGTGGCAGACGATGCCACCAACGCGACCCTGTCGGCCTGGTTCGGCACGGCGATGAAACTGGTGTTCTTCGACACGGATGCCCGACGTCTTGCCAGCAAGGAATGGGCCGGCGACGGCAGTCCTGTCAGCTTCGCCGACGGCTATCAGGTTCTGGTGACGACCACCGGCTCGCTGCGAGCCCTGAACGAAGACATGAGCAAACATGGAGAAGGCACGGTCGGCATGGAACGATTCCGACCGAATATCGTCGTCGATTGCGACGAGGCCTGGGCCGAAGATGGCTGGACGGCGCTGGAAATCGGCGGGATTCGCTACGATCTGGTCAAGCCGTGTGCCCGCTGCATCATGACCAGCCAGGACCAGACGACGGGATCGCGCGAAGGCGCCAATCCGATCCCGGCCATGGGGCGCATCCGCATGTCCGCCGACCGCCGCGTTCCCGGCCCACTGTTCGGCTGGAATGCCGTGCCGCGGGGCGAAGGCGCAATCGCCGTCGGCGATCAGGTGACCATTGTCGAAAAGCGTGCGGAAAACTGGGCAATCAAGCGGCGCTGACAGCAGGATCGGCCGGTCCCCCAGTCGGTCACCACCCCGCACAGACTGACGTCGATCAATTCATTTGATGGCCACTTCACCATTTGGCGTTTCTGCCGCCGGCAGACCTCGGCTATCGTTTCGACATAAGAGGAGACGAATCTCATGGCCACGACTGCAAGCCGCCCGACAATGCCCTGGCTGATCATCATTGCCGGGTCGCTGGTTGCCGTGATGACCTTCGGCCCGCGCTCGGCCATGGGCTTCTTCCAGTTGCCCATGCTCGCGGATCGCGGCTGGGACCGCTCGACCTTCGGCCTGGCGATGGCGGTGCAGAACCTGTGCTGGGGCCTCAGCCAGCCGTTCTTCGGCGCACTCGCTGACAAATATGGCACCGGCCGGGTTATCGTCATGTCCGGCGTGCTGTATGCGCTCGGCCTGTTGATGATGGCGCATGCGGCGGCCCCCATCTGGCTGCATATCGGTGGCGGCGTGCTGGTCGGTACGGCCATCGGCGCCGGCTCGTTCAGCGTGATCCTGTCGGCATTCGCCCGCAATGTGACGCCCGAACAGCGCTCCATGGCGTTCGGCATCGGCACGGCGGCCGGCTCGGCCGGGATGTTCCTGTTTGCGCCTCTAAGCCAGGGACTGATTTCAGCCGTCGGCTGGTCGGACGGGCTGGTCTATATGTCGATGATGATGCTGATCGTGCCGCTGCTCGCCTATCCGCTGCGCGGCAACGCCAGTTCCGGCAGCCAATCGAAGGCGCAGTATGAGCAGACGGTCGCGGCCGCGCTGAAGGAAGCATTGACGCATAAAAGCTACCTGCTGCTGACCACCGGCTTCTTCGTCTGCGGCTTCCAGGTGGCTTTCATCACCGCGCACTTTCCCGCCTATCTCGGCGATATTGGCATCGAGGCAAGCTATGCCGTGATCGCCATGGCGCTGATCGGCTTCTTCAACATCATCGGCTCGCTTGCCGCCGGGGTTATCGGCCAGCGTTATTCCAAGCCCTATTTCCTGGCGCTGATCTATATCGGCCGCTCGATCGCGGTGACGGCCTTCCTGCTGTTGCCACAGTCGCCGGCATCCGTGGTGATCTTTGCCGCCGTGATGGGCCTGCTTTGGCTGTCCACCGTGCCGCCGACAAACGGCCTCGTGGCGATCATGTTCGGCACGCGCCATCTCGGCCTGCTGGGCGGCCTGGTGTTCCTGTCGCACCAGATCGGCTCCTTCCTCGGCGTGTGGATGGGCGGCTATCTCTACGACCGCTTCGGCACCTATGACCAGGTCTGGTGGCTGGGTGTAGTCCTCGGCCTGTTCGCGGCTGTGGTGCATTGGCCCATTCGCGAGAAGGCGGTCGACCGCCCGGCTGTCGTCGCGGCTTAAATTTGCTCCAAATGAGATTATATTTCGGCTTTTCGGCCGGAGCGGATCAATTTTGCCTCATTTTGTGCACCTGCGAACATTGGCAGAAAATTATTTTATTTTTATCGACACCCCCGTTGACGGATTCGCATCAGGCACCTACCTTGTGGAAGCTGGTTCGATACTGACTACGATCCCAGCATATGGTCTTCAATACTGAGACCGCAGCCAAAGAAGGAGGTCAGCGAAATGCCAGTTGTATTTCATGATACCGCCCGATCCTGGCAGATTACCCCGCGCTTTGTGATGGGCAAATCCTATCTCAAATGCACCTGTCGAATGTGACACTGCGCAAGCACTGAACCCAATACATCGACATCTAGTTTTGCTCCGTGCAGCGCACGGGCGGGGAATATTGTTATGAAGAAGCAAGTCATCGAATATGCCGGGATTCCGGTCGGAATCACCATACCCGACGGTGATCGGTTCAAGTTCATTGCCGTGAAGTATCCAGTCATTGATCTGGATGGCGGCAGCTACCGCAGCATTGGCGACCTTCAGGTGGCCATTCACCAACATATGCAGAAGTCTGCGCCGGAAGATCAGGAAATTTTCTTCGGCGCAGCCAATTCGGCGGGCTCGGCCAGCGACCGCAAGGTCTTCAATGCTGCCTGACAAAACCCTTCGCGTGCCGTGCCGGCCTCAAGCCCGCGCGGCACGTAGACATGGCGATCGAGAAAATAGCGGGTCAACTGAAACGCCCGTGCCAGGCTTTCAGGATCTGCGGCCCGCCTCGTTCCCGGAGAGAGGAAGTCGGGCAATGCCAACATCTTGTCGGCCCAGGGCTGACCTGCAGCGCGGCTGACCGCACGGCCCGTTTTTGGCGAGACAAAGACCAGATCCTCACGTCCGCCGGTGGCTGCACATTCTTCCAGATCGAGACCGAATCCCAGATCATCGAGCAGCGCCAGTTCGAAGCGCACGAAGAGTTCCCCGGCCGAGGCCGGTTCGTGCAGGTGATCGAGGATCACATCAAGTGCCTCGAAAAGATGCGGATGCGGGTCCCGTTCGGGCAGCAACCGGAGCAACGAGCCGAGCGCCTGAACGCCGTAGACGGCTGTGGCACTCTCCATCAGCCGTCCCGCCCGCAACTCCACCGGCTCGACCCGATACTCGCCGATATGCTCGTCGAGACGCGCGCGCCATGTCACCTCCAGCCGGTTTCCAGGCTGCAGGACCGGCTGCATCGTGCGGGAGCGACCGGAGCGCACCATCCCGAGATGACGGCCGCGCTGACGCGTCATCATTTCGGCGATGACACTGGTTTCACCATGTCGCCGCACACCGAGAAGGATTGCTTCATCTGTCCATTGCATCGGTGGATTCTACTCCAGTCGCGGCATGAATAACAACCGCAGCGGAGGCCTCATCCGGCCATATCGGCAAGATAGGTGACCACCCAGCGACGCCAATGTGCCAGCGTCAGAGACTTGCCGGGGAAGGCACCCTCCTGATGGAACTGGGCCATCGCCTTCATCGCTTCCAGCACGACAGCGGCCATGGCCTGCCGCTCCTCGTCGCCAAGCGATGGACGCCAGGCGCCGAGGATCGCCGCGATCTGCTGCCGCAAGCTGGCCCGCAACACCCCGGGCCGCACACCGGGTTGCTCCCAGCGCGCATCGAGCAGGCTGAGAACCAGGCTCCGCTCCGATGCATGCGCCAGAAACATTTCCAGCAGTCTCTGCGAGAGGCCTTCCGCCTGCAATTGCGGGGCGGCCAGGCGAATCGCCTCAAGCTCCGTCGCAAGATGTTCCGCGTAGCGGGCGACCAAAGCGTCCGCGAGCAGATCCTTGCTGGGGAAAAACTGGTAGAGCGAGCCGATAGGTGCCCCTGCCCTTGCGGCTATCTCGGTCATTGTCGCGGCCTTGTAACCTTGTTCGGCAAAGACTGCGGCACCGGCGTCCAGAAGCTTGGCAACACGCGCGATACCACGCTTTCGCTTGGGTTCCTTGGCAGTGGGCAGCGTCGTCAAACTTGACTTTTGCGAGACCATCTTCATAAATTTCAATTGTGAGCCTTGCCTCATTTATTGACTATTTCGACGTTTCGTCCAGCCTTTTCGTCAAAGGGCGACCGAGATGAAAGACGGAGCAGCGCATGTCCGACGATCAGGGTCAAAACAGTCCGGAAGCCATGGCGACGGATGAAGGCCCGATGGCCGTGGCACCGGTACCAGCACCGCCCGCCGGACTGCTGACCTCGCTGCCGACACCAATCCGCTGGGCTATCCTGGCATTGGTCTCCTTCGCGCTCTCGGCGGCGCTGTTTCTCAGCCATATTCCGGGCGCACTCCTGCTCGGGCCGATGGCCGGCGCCATCCTGGTGGCGACCAATGGTGCGCGGCTTTCCGTGCATCGCGTGCCCTATATCGTGGCTCATTCGCTGATCGGCTGTATCATCGCGAGATCGCTGGATCTCGAAACCCTGAAAGCCGTGGCGCATGACTGGCCGATCTTCCTCGCCATCGTGCTCGCCGTCATCGCGGCCAGCAGCCTGCTCGGTTACCTGATCGCCAAGGCCGACATCCTGCCGGGCACGACTGCGGTCTGGGGCACGTCGGCCGGCGCGGCATCGGCCATGGTGCTGATGGCGGAAGCCCATGGCGCCGACGCCCGCCTCGTTGCCTTCATGCAATATCTGCGGGTCGTGTTTGTCGCCACCGGCGCCTCGATCATGGCCGCTTTCGTCTTCAACGTCGAAGCCGGCGCAGCCCAGGCCGTCGTCTGGTTTCCGCCAACCGACTGGATCGAGTTGGCGAAAACCGTGGCTGTCGCGCTTGTAGCAGCCCTGATCGGGGCAAAACTCAGGATGCCAGCCGGCACGATGCTGCTGCCGATGATCGCCACTACTGCACTTCATGTGCTGGGTTACATCACGATCGACCTGCCCGAATGGCTGCTGGCGGCGGCCTACGGACTGCTCGGATGGAAGATCGGGCTCAGCTTCACCCGGCGCATCCTGCGTCATGCGGCAAGCGCCCTGCCCCAAGTTGTCGGCTCGATCGTGCTGCTGATGGGCTTTTGCGGCGGGCTGGCCTTCCTGCTCTGGTGGCTGAAGGGGATCGATCCGCTTACCGCCTATCTGGCGACGAGCCCGGGCGGGCTCGATTCAGTCGCCATCATCGCCGCCTCGACGCCAGTCGACATGTCCTTCGTCATGGCCCTGCAGACCACGCGCCTGTTGCTGATCATCCTGATCGGCCCGGCGATCTCCAGCTTTGTCGCCCGACGCCTGACGGCTTAGGCAAACCGCGCGACGTCAGTCGCGCGGGAATTCCAGACCCATTTCGCGGAAGCGTTCCGGATCGTTGCCCCAGTTTTCGCGAACCTTGACGAACAGGAAGAGATGCACCTGCTGCTCGAGGATTTCCGACATCTCGCGGCGGGACGAACTGGAGATCGACTTGATCGCCTCGCCGTTCTTGCCGAGCACGATCTTCTTCTGGCTGTCGCGCTCGACATAGATGACCTGCTCGATGCGCACCGATCCATCCTTGCGCTCTTCCCATTTCTCCGTCTCCACATGGGACGAATAGGGAAGCTCCTGATGCAGGCGCAGGAACAGCTTCTCGCGGGTGATTTCGGCGGCAAGCTGGCGCATCGGCAGATCGGAGATCTGATCCTCAGGATAATACCAGGGACCTTCCGGGAACGTATCGGCCAGATAATCCATGATGTCTTCGCAGCCGGAACCGGTGGTTGCAGAGATCATGAAGGTGCGGTCGAACTTGACAGTCTCGTTGGCGGTGGTCGCCAGCTTGAGCAGCGCTTCGCGCTCGACACGGTCGATCTTGTTCAGCACAAGGATCTTCGGCTGCGGCACATCCTTCAGCGCCTCGAGGATCGCTTCGGCATCGCCGCGCAGGCCGCGCTCGCTGTCGATAAGGAGCAGGATCAGGTCGGCATCCTTGGCGCCGCCCCAGGCCGAGGTGACCATGGCACGATCGAGCTTGCGACGCGGCTTGAAGATGCCCGGCGTGTCCATGAAGACGATCTGGGCGTTCTTGTGGATCGCGATGCCGCGCATCACGGCGCGCGTCGTCTGCACCTTGTGGCTGACGATCGACACCTTGGCGCCGACGAAACGATTGACCAGGGTCGACTTGCCGGCATTGGTCGGACCGATCAGCGCAACGAAACCGGATCGGGTCGGGCCGGTGCGGGTCGGGTTGGCGTCGGGCGCTTCACCGACGTCAGGAGTTTGGTTCTCTGTCATATCTTCCAATCAGTTTGCGTCTGGAGTCTTGGCCCAGATGCCTTCGCGTTCGAGAATCTTTGTGGCTGCCACCTGTTCGGCGGCACGCTTGGAACGGTCCGTTCCCGTTTCCGGCTTCACGCCGGGGATTTCGACGATCACCGTAAAGCGGGGATCATGATCCGGTCCGGAGCGTTCGGCAACCTTATATATTGGCGATGCCGAATGTTTGGCATGCGCCCATTCCTGCAGTTCCGTCTTGGCATCGCGGCGGGCGCCATCTGCGCGGCTGGCGCGAGCCGTCCAGAAACGCAGGATGAAACCGCGTGCAGCCTCCAGGCCGGCATCGAGATAGATCGCGGCAATCAGGCTTTCGACGACATCGGCGCGTACATTGAGCATGTTCGACGCGGTGATTGCCTTCACGTCGGCGCCGGTGCGGATGTAGCGATGAAGCTCCATCTCGTCGGCAACCGCAGCGCAGGTCTCGGCACTGACCAGTTGGTTGAAGCGAACGGAAAGCTCCCCTTCCGTCGCATTGCGATAGATGGAAAACAGCAGTTCGGCGACACAGAGGCCGAGCACCCGGTCACCGAGGAATTCCATGCGTTCGTAATCGCCACGGCTCTTCGAGACATGGGCGCTCGCATGCGTGAGCGCCCGCTGCAGCCGTTCGCGCTCGGCAAAGCTATGACCGATCACAGCTTCAAGCTGCTTCCAATCCTCTTCGCCGAGCCCTCTTGCCTTTTTCATTCGACAACCTTGAAAAGACGGTCCCAACGCATGTTGGCAGGCCATTTCCAGATCTCGCGGAACGAGGTGTCGTTGCCAAGCGAGAAGAAGATCACAGAAGCGCGGCCGATCAGGTTTTCGGCCGGCACGAAGCCGACATCGAAGCGGCTATCGAGCGAGTTGTCGCGATTGTCGCCCATCATGAAGTAATGGCCTTCGGGCACGATGAACTCGCGGGTGTTGTCGCCACGGGTATCCGGTGCCTGGTCAAGCGTCTGATAGGTGACGCCATTGTCCATGGTTTCGCGGAAGACCGGCACATCCGTGCCCGGGTCCATGCGGTAGTCGGAGGTAAACGCACCGTCCGGCGCCCGCGGTACCGGCTGGCCGTTGATGTTCAGCACACCGTCGATCACCTGGATACGGTCGCCCGGCAGGCCGACAAGGCGCTTGATATAGTCGATCTTCGGGTTCGGCGGGAAGCGGAACACGACGATATCGCCGCGCTCCGGCGCGCTTTCGAAGATACGGCCCTCGAACAGGTTCGGCGAGAAAGGCAGCGAATACTTCGAATAACCATAGGAAAACTTGTTGACGAAGATGTAGTCGCCAACCAAGAGCGTCGGCATCATCGATCCGGACGGGATCGTGAAAGGCTGGAAGAACACGGTGCGGATGACCATGGCCAGCAGCAGGGCCTGAATGATGACCTTGATGTTCTCCCAAAGGGCGCTATGCGTCTTTTCAGCTCGTTCGCTCACGCGGTTCTATTCCTTTTTGCGAATTTCTTGCCCTGTCTAGTCGGTTCGCATCGACGCGGCAACCGCCGACGGTGGCAAACAGGCGCGACCAAGCAGCTCAGCGGCTCTCCGGCAGGGCTTCAATGATGACGAATGCCTGGGCTAGCGGGTAGTCGTCGGTGATTGTCAAATGAATGGATGGCACATGGCCGGGCGGCATCAGGCCAAGCAGAATGGTTTGCGCCCCGCCGGTCAGCTTCATCGTCGGCTTGCCGGATGGCAGATTAACCACGCCCATGTCTTTCCAGAAGACATTCTGGGCAATGCCCGTTCCGAGCGCCTTGGACATGGCTTCCTTGGCGGCGAAACGCTTGGCATAGGAGGCCGCGCGGTTCTTGCGGCCATCCGACTTCATGCGCTCGATTTCGGTGAAACAACGATGGGTAAAGCGGTCGCCGAAGCGCTCGATGGACTTTTCCACCCGCCTGATGTCGATGAGGTCGCTTCCAAGGCCGATGATCATGATCAGACGCTCGCGGTTCCGTCGAGTGCCTCGGCCAGACGCTGGCGGGCTCGGATTGCCAGATGACTGCGCCGCCGGCCCTGAAAGCCGTGCACCGCCCAGTAAGTCACGCCGTAGATCACAGCCGCGCTGATGGCGGCCAGCGGAATTGCGCCGATCAACATCGGCTTCAATACCGGCTCCCACAAATGGGTCAGATCAAGGGAATGCAAAAGATGATGCAAGTCGAGCGGGGCTCCCTGTTGGGGTCCACCGCGACCGAGCATGACTTCGCCGACTTCCCAGGTGGAAGCCCAGATCAGCGGAAAGGTCAGCGGATTTCCGAATGCCGTGCCAAGAGCGGCGGCGGCAAGATTGCCGGCGATCAGATAGGCGATGGCAAGCGCGAGCACGATGTGCAAGCCCATGAAGGGCGTCCAGGAAGAGATGACGCCTGCAGCCACTCCGGCCGCGATCGCATGCGGCGACGCCGTCAGTCGCAGGATCCGCTTGCGTACATAGTGCACCGAACGCACGAAACCCTTGCGGGGCCAGAAGAAGTCCCGGAGTTTCTGTGACAAGGGCTGTGGTTGGCGGCGTCTGAACAGCATGCTGCACATGTAGTGGATCGAACATGCATCCCGCAAGAGCCGGTCCGAAATTCGACATCAGGCCCAAAAGCGAACGCCGGCACTAAAGCCGGCGTCGAAATCATCACGATCGGATAGGATCGATCAGCTTAGAAGCCGCGACGGAAAGCGCCACGATCGATTTCGCGCTGACGATATTCCAGGTCAACCAGGTCACGGGCGCCGTTCAGGTAGTTCATTTCGCGCTCGGCAACAGTCGGGACGCGAAGGGCACGAGCAAATTTACGGATAGGAGCAAACATTTTTCTGTCCTCAGTTCTGTGTTTCATCTGTTGAGGAGAAGATAATATTGCGCCGCACAAACCACCAGTCCTGATTGGCGACACCAGCCATGCGCAAGGCGCATGTCTAGGCCCTTCAGGTTTACGTTTTAGGCAGAATAGTGACTAAAAGTAAGGCAGGTCGCCGCCAATGTGGCCCGGACGGGCCACACTGCATGCCGCAGCATGTGGGAACGGCAAGGCAACCGACCGGAAGGTTCAGTCGTAGATCCGCTTGACCGTTGAGATACAGTCGAGTTCCTTGAGTTCACCGATCAGCTGGTTGAGCTGGCGCAGATCCCAAACCTCGACATCAAGGCCCATCTCTGTGAAATCGGTGGCAATCCGGATCATGTTGAGCACGCGGATGTTGATATCGAGGCGTGCGATGCTTTGCGCAACCGTGGCAAGCGTGCCCGGCTCGTTCAAGGCATTGATCAGGATGCGCGCGACGAATCGCGATTTGTTCGCCTCGTCCAGATCCCAGCGCACATCGATCCAGCGCTCTGGCTCGTCATCGAAACGCTGCAGCGCCGAGGCCTGGATCGGATAGATGGTGATCCGCCTGTCGTCTTCCATGATACCGACGATGCGATCGCCCGGGACAGCGCCCGCCGGACCGAAATGCACTTCGGCATTGCCCGAAAGACCGCGGATCGGCAGTGGCTCCGGCCCGTCGCCCGCTGTCGGCGCATCGCCAACCGGCCTGGACTTGCCCGGAATCTTGAAGACCATGCCGTTGGCGCTGTTCATCGCGAACCACCCCTCATCGGCATTCGGCTTCACGGTGACACGCTCGTCCTGATAGTCCGGATAGACGGCGCGCAGGACATCCAGCGACGACATTTCACCGCGACCGACGGAAGCGATGGCGTCCTCGACATCGCGTTGGCCCAGCCGGTGCAGGACCGGGCGGAGATTGTCCTTCGAGAAGACCTTGCCGGCGCGCTCGAACGTGCGCTCGAGGATACGCTGTCCCAGACCGGCATATTGCTTGCGGATCGCCATGCGCGTGGCGCGGCGGATGGCGGCGCGGGCCTTGCCAGTGACGACGATCTCTTCCCAGGCGGCTGGTGGAACCTGGACGCCAGAGCGGATGATCTCAACTTCGTCGCCATTCGACAAGCGCGTGACCAGCGGCATGATCGACCCGTTGATCTTGGCACCCACGGTCGTATCGCCGATGTTGGTGTGGACCGCATAGGCAAAGTCGATCGGGGTCGCGCCGCGCGGCAGCGCGATCAGCTTGCCCTTGGGCGTGAAACAGAAGACCTGGTCCTGGAACAGCTCGAGCTTGGTGTGCTCGAGGAATTCTTCCGGGCTGTCACCTTCGGCAAGCGCCTCGATCGTGTGGCGCAGCCAGGAATAGGCATTGCTCTCCCTCGACAGCAGTTCACCCGGCTCGCCGTTTTCGCCATCCTTGTAGAGGGCGTGCGCGGCAATACCGAATTCGGCGATCTCGTGCATGCGGCTCGTGCGGATCTGCAGTTCGATACGCTGGCGCGACGGACCGACGATGGTCGTGTGGATCGACCGGTAGTCATTCTGCTTCGGGGTGGAGATATAGTCCTTGAAGCGGCCCGGCACGACGCGCCAACGCGTATGCACGATGCCGAGCGCCCGGTAGCAGCCGGGAATGTCATCGACCAGAATCCGGAAACCGTAGACATCGGATAGTTGTTCGAAGGACAGCGACTTCGACTGCATCTTGCGGAAAACCGAATAGGGCTTCTTCTGCCGGCCCTTGACGGAAGTGTTGAGCAGTCCGTTGGCGACGAGCAGGTCACGCAACTCATCCTCGATCTTGGTGATCAGCCCTTCATTTCGGGTCGACAGTTCCGCGAGCCGCTGGGTCACGGTCTCATAGGCTTCGGGATTGATGTAACGGAAGGACAGATCCTCCAGCTCGTCACGCATGTCCTGCATACCCATGCGACCGGCAAGCGGCGCATAGATTTCCATCGTTTCTTCCGAGATGCGGGCGCGTTTGTCGTCGCGCATATGCTCGAGCGTGCGCATGTTGTGCAGACGATCGGCGAGCTTGACCAGCAGTACGCGCACGTCATCGGAAATGGCGAGCAGCAGCTTGCGCAGGTTTTCCGCCTGCTTGGCCTTTTTAGAGACCAGATCGAGCTTCTTGAGCTTGGTCAGGCCTTCGACGAGGCGACCGATATCCTCGCCGAACAGTTCATCGATCTCGGCACGGGTCGCGGATGTGTCTTCAATCGTGTCGTGCAGCAGGGCAACGGCAATCGTCGATTCATCGAGACGCATGTCGGTGAGGATAGCAGCGACCTCGAGCGGATGGGAGATATAGGGATCGCCACTGGCACGCGTCTGCTTGCCATGCTTTTGCATGGCATAGACATAAGCCTTGTTGAGAAGAGCTTCATTGGCATCGGGCTTGTACTTCTGTACCCGCTCCACAAGCTCATACTGCCGCATCATTCAGACGTCTCCCAGAAACGAAAAGCGCGCCAGTCTGTGTGACTGGCGCACGCAATTCAACCGTCCGAAGCAGACTAAAGTCTGACCTGTTGACGATTAGTAATCGTCGCTCTTTTCCGGCGGCACGAGGCCTTCAATACCGGCCAAAAGATCTTCTTCCGACATCTGGTCGAAAGTCACGGTTTCCGGCATGTCATCCTCGTCGTCGGTCTTGGAGGCGCCAGAGCCGGCAATCATCGAACCCGAATCCTGCTCCGGCTCGTCGACTTCGACATGCTTCTGCAGCGAATGGATCAGATCTTCCTTCAGATCGTCGGGGGACAAGGTCTCGTCGGCAATTTCGCGCAGAGCGACGACGGGGTTCTTGTCCTTGTCGCGATCGATGGTGATCGGTGCGCCTTGTGAAATCTGGCGGGCGCGATGGCTTGCGAGCAACACGAGCTCAAAGCGATTTTCGACTTTGTCGATACAGTCTTCAACGGTGACACGGGCCATTGCCTGTCCTTTGCGGTCATGAATGCATGGGATTGGGGCTGCGATACAATCAATAGAGGGGAAATTCAAGTTTTTCGTCATTCTCCCTTGCCGGAACGGCCAATAAAACGCGGGAAAGCCAAAAAGCGTCACCTGATTCAACCTGTGCGTGCTTGGAATATTAGAAATCCTGCCCTACATATTTTCATATATGAACACTTCTTAATGTACCTGGGGTGCTCTGAAGTTGAAAGGCAAAGTCTTGTTTTGATTACTTTTTGCCCCGCATGAATATTTGCATTCAAGGATAATTCCGATGTTCGACCCCCGCGAGAAGATCGCCCTTTTTATCGACGGCGCCAATCTCTACGCTGCTTCCAAGAGCCTTGGCTTTGATATCGACTACCGCAAGCTGCTCAAGGCCTTCCAGAAGCGCGGTTATCTGCTGCGCGCCTATTACTATACGGCGCTGATCGAGGATCAGGAATATTCGTCGATCCGACCGCTGATCGATTGGCTCGACTACAATGGCTACAAGGTCATTACCAAGCCGGCCAAGGAGTTCACGGACTCCATGGGCCGCCGCAAGGTGAAGGGCAATATGGATATCGAGCTGGCCATCGACGCGATGGAGCAGTCGGAAACCGTCGATCATCTGGTGATCTTCTCCGGCGACGGGGATTTCACCACACTGGTCGAAGCGCTGCAGCGCCGGGGCCGCAAGGTTTCCGTGGTCTCGACGATGGCAACCCAGCCGCCGATGATCGCCGATGACCTGCGTCGCCAGTCGGATCATTTCATCGACCTGATGACGCTGAAGGCGGAAATCGGTCGTGACCCGAGCGAGCGGGCAGCGCCGCGCGTGATCACCGAGCCCGTGCCGGCAAGCGAACACGACCACTGAACACGTCGAGCCGAGGAGCGAGGATTGCCTCCTTCGTCCTCGCTCAAAGAAATTGAGCAATATCGGCGCCCGATTTTCGGCGGCAAAACGTCCGCTTTGCGCTAGCATCTCCGAATGCTGTTCAAACGCCCCACCCACGACACGCTCTATACCGCACTCGTCAATCGCGACGCCGCCTATGACGGCTTTGCCTATGTCTGCGTGACATCCACCAAGATCTTTTGCCGTTTCACCTGTAGCGCGCGCAAGCCGCGGCCGGAAAACTGCATTTTCGAAGAGACGATGGCCGCCTGCATGGAGGCCGGTTTCCGGCCATGCAAACGCTGCCGTCCAATGCTGGCCTACGGCACGCCGGATCCATTGGTGAAAAGCCTGCTGGAGGCCCTTGATATGGATCCCTCCCGACGCTGGAGCGAGGACGATCTTGTCGCGCTCGGTCACGACCCCTCGACGGTGCGTCGCAACTTCAAGAAGCGGTTCGGCATGAGCTTTCTGGAGATCGCCAGACTGAGGCGAGCGGGCCAAGCCGCCCAGACCCTTTCGCAGGGCGAAGCGGTGATCGATGCGCAACTCGATGCCGGCTACGAGTCGGGCAGCGGTTTCCGTCATGCCATCACCCAGTTGTTTGGCGCAGCCCCTGCCGAACTCAAGGGTCGATCCCTGCTCAAGGCGGATTGGATCGAGACGCCGATCGGCCCGATGATGGCCATCGCCGACGATCATGCCCTGCACCTGTTGGAGTTTGCCGATCGCCCTGCCCTGCCGAACGAGATCCGCCGGCTGCAGAAGCTGAACGGCCAGGCGGTCGCACTCGGGCGCAACGTGGTGATCGAGCAAATCTCGGCCGAACTCTACGATTATTTCAACGGTTCGGCGGCCCCGTTCCAGACCCGGCTTGCCGGCCACGGAACCGCGTTCGAACGCGCCGTCTGGCAGGCGCTGCGACAGATCCCGATCGGGGTAACCCGCAGTTATTCCGGGCTCGCCGCTGACATCGATCGACCGTCAGCCGTCAGGGCTGTTGCCCGCGCCAATGGCGCGAACCAGATCGCAATCGTGATCGCCTGCCACCGGGTGATCGGGGCCGATGGCAGCCTTACGGGATATGGCGGCGGGCTGTGGCGCAAGCAATGGCTACTCGAGCACGAGCGCCGCATGGTCGAAGCCATGCCCAATCGACAATCAGCAAACGGCTGATATCAGACCGGCTCGAACGCAATCGGTTGCGCGCCCTGCCACAGCACCATCTTGCCCATGGCTTCGAGTTGGTCCTGTCCCTTGGTCAGGGTGAGGAAATGATTGCCGGCAAGCGCGCCCATCTTGCTGGCGAAATGCGAACTGCCATAGGCAAACAGCAATTCGGTTTCGCTGTAGCCACCGGGATAGAGCAGGATATCGCCGCGCGACGGATGGCAGGTGTGGTTCTCGAAACCCGGACCGAACTGGAAATCGCCGAGCGGGACCCAGACCGCCTCGCCGCTCCAGCGCGAATGAATGGTCTGGTTGCGGAACGGCAGGAAGGTCTGGAAGAGCCGGCAGGTTTCCGGCGCTTTTTCCAGCTCGAAGCGAGCTTCGAACACGAAGGGGCCGACGGTGACCTTCAAATGCGATACACTCATCCGATCAACCACCCGTCTTCAGCAGGCGGCTCTTCTGCCGGTTCCAGTCGCGCTCCTTCTCGGTCTCGCGCTTGTCATGCAGTTTCTTGCCCTTGGCGAGCGCCAGTTCGAGCTTCGCCCTGCCCTTTTCGTTGAAATAGATCTTCAACGGCACCAGCGTCATGCCTTCGCGATTGATCGAATTGCGCAGGCGATGGATCTCGCGCTTCGACAGCAGCAGCTTGCGACGGCGACGCGGCTCGTGATTGAAGCGATTGGCCTGCAGATATTCCGGCAGATGGGAATTGATCAGCCAGATCTCGTCGCCTTCGTCAGACGCATAGGATTCGGCGATATTGGCCTTGCCTTCGCGCAGAGACTTGACCTCGGTGCCGGTCAGAACCAGACCGGCCTCGTAGGTGTCGATGATCTCGTAGTTGAAGCGCGCCTTGCGGTTTTCCGCGACGATCTTGTTGATGGTGCGCTGTGAGCCTTTGGGGGCCATGGCCTGATCTTCCGTTTCGCCCGGGATTTTGTGGCATTTCGACCGCGCCTGGGCGGAGCGCGATTGTTGGGTTACCATGTAGTATAGGACGGGGTGGAAATAAAGGCGGCGACGTAGACTGAGGCCAGTCCCGCATCCTGACACTGGCCTCGCCATCACGCCTCAGCAGTGGAACCTCGCTGAATTCAACCCGTGACGACTGCGGCACAATTTCGATCGCCCGGGCTATTCGCGGTCACACGCAATCATGCCAATAGGTGAAGGTCACCTCTGGTGCTCGGGACAAGATCACGATGCAGCATCTGCGACCTGAATTTTCTCTTTCGGCTCGAAACCGCTCGTCTCCCAGCTTCGGACCGCGTCGCGACCAGATGCCTTGGCGCGGTAAAGCGCTTCGTCAGCATTACGAACCAACTGAACCGGCGTCACGCCGCGAGAAAACCCATCCAAAGTCGCGATTCCGATACTGACGGTCACCACGCCCTTCTCGCTGCCAATATGCGGAATGTCGAGAGCGCGGATTCTTGTCTTCAGTTCATGCGCGAGCGCCAGCGCACCCTCTTCAGAGGCGTTGGGCAATACGACCGCCATCTCCTCTCCACCGTATCGGGCCGCACGGTCGCCGGGACGTTGCGCGATTGAGCGCACGACCTGCGCAACCCTTTTCAAGCAGTCGTCGCCGGTCGTGTGGCCATAGGTGTCATTGTAGGCCTTGAAGCGATCCACATCGATCATCAGCAAACTCAGGGTCGAACCCCGTGCCTGGCAATGACCAATCTCGGAGGCTAGCGCGGTGTCGAAGGCACGGCGGTTCAGAAGCTCCGTCAGGCTGTCCGTCATGGCCATTTCGCTGAGCTTGACGTTCAGGTCGCGCAATTCCTCCTCGTCTCGCTTCGAGCGCGTAATGTCGGAGCACACGACCAGGCATCCCCCGTCCTCAAACGGCGTGGTGCGCGATTCGACCCATCGACCGTCGTATAGGGGGAACTGAACGATACCGGGAAGCCTGAGGCGTGACATGGCACCTTCGATGAATTCCGTAACCTTTTCCGGCGCGATATCTTTGAACTCCCCGCGTGCGATCGCAGTCTGAAGGATCGTCCGGGCCGGAACGCCCGGAATTCGCACGTCTGCTGTCAATGGAAACATGGCGCGATACTGTTCGTTGCAGAAGACTACATTGAGCTCGGCATCAAACATGATCAGGCCGTCGGCCATATTGCTGAGCGCGATATTGGCCCTCTTCTCGCTCTCTGCAAGCGCACGAAGCAGGCGCTTCTTCTCCGTCAGATCCCGGTTGTGCGTGACCAGGCCGAAGAGCGCTCCCGACTCGTCATGCAGCGGAGCCTTCAATGTAGAGAGGACCAGATGCCGTCCATCTTTGTGAACGAATTCCTGCTCCGACATTTTGGCACACTCTTGCGAGAGAACGTCAAGTTCCTCTTTTCGAAACATGTCGGCGATGTCCGAGGGGTAGAAATCATGGATGGTGCGACCCAACAGCGACTTCGGCGATTCCTGGCTCATCAGCCGCGCGGTGGCCGCGTTCGCGAGAAGAAAACGCCCCTCCTTGTCTTTGACGTTGAGGCTTTCCGGAAGCGACTGGATCGCCGCTTCGTACATCTTCAAGCTTTGATTGGTATCGCGCCGTCGCAGTTCGGCAAAGACGGCCAGGGAGCCGAAGATCGTGGCCACAAAAACCAGACCCACCCAAAACGGTGCGCCCCCTTGCATCTCTTCTAGGGCAGAACTGCGGGTGAACACCAAAAGCGCTACCAGGTCCGCCAGAGCAACGAGGGCGGAAAAGGCGGCAATTTCACGATAATTGGCATAGCGGCGATCGAGCCATACCGACGCTAGGATGCCGACGCCGGTCGTCAAAACGATCACCGTGACCCCCGGCAGCGCGCCCGCTCCTCCCAGCCAGATGCGCAGGAGGCTTGCCATCGATGCTGCAACGACGCCGGCGGGCCAGCCCCCGACGAGACCCGCGATCGACAGTGGAACCGTTCTGAGATCGACGTGGATGCCCGGTTGGATCTCATAAGGGCGCAGCATGACGGCCATGGCGCACACACCAAAGAACATTCCGAAACGAACGGATGAAGAGAAACGTTCTGGACCTTTGCGCTGCGGCAGATTGGTCCAGGCCAGAATTCCGAACAGAATGATGGCACAGTTGGCCAAAAGATGGTTGAAGAGCGCGTCCACGAGTCTTTCCGAAGCGTTTCGCCGAAATCGGTACTTTAGCTGCACCAGCTAAACCAAGCGTTACAACGGCCAGAAAACTTGTGTCTAAACCATTAACCCGGCGGCGATGGGCAGCGACTTGCCAAGCCGCCGCAAACGCCGGGTTTCTTTCCAGAGCCACTCGCGACCTAACGCGGCATCCAGCGTCCGGAAACCTCGCTGGTCAGCCAACCGCACGCTGGCGACCGATCAGTTCACCAGTCCCGCATGCTTCAGCGCCGCGTCGATCGCGGCCTCCGTCGAGGCCTCCAGCGTGCCCAGCAGCGGCAGGCGCACGGTGCGGCTCATCCGGCCGAGGCGGTTGAGCGCGTATTTCGCCCCGCACAGCCCCGGCTCCATGAAGATGGCCTTGTGCAGCGGCATCAGGCGATCCTGATAGTCCAGCGCCTTTGCATAATCACCGGCCAGCATGGCGGCCTGGAATTCGGCCGAAAGGCGCGGTGCGACATTGGCGGTCACCGAAATGCAGCCGACGCCGCCATGGGCGTTGAAGCCAAGCGCGGTTGCATCTTCGCCGGACAGCTGGATAAAATCCTGTCCGCAGGTGATGCGCTGCTCGGACACGCGCTCGATCTTCCCGGTCGCATCTTTCACGCCGACAATGTTCTTGTGCGCCTTGGCGAGCACGCCCATGGTCTCCGGCGTCATGTCGACCACCGAACGTCCCGGGATATTGTAGATGATGATCGGCAGCGTCACGGCCTCTGCGATCGCGGCATAGTGGCCGATCAGGCCCTTCTGTGTCGGCTTGTTGTAGTAGGGCGTCACGACCAGCAAGGCATCCGCACCGGCCTTTTCAGCATGCTGTGCGAGGTCGATCGCTTCCTTGGTGTTGTTGGAGCCGGCACCGGCAATCACCGGCACGCGCTTGGCCGCCACCTCGATACAGAGCTCGACGACACGCTTGTGCTCGGCGTGGGAGAGGGTTGGCGATTCTCCTGTGGTGCCGACCGGCACGAGACCGGATGAACCTTCGGCGATCTGCCACTCGACATGCGCGGCGAAAGCGGCTTCATCAACAGTACCCGCTTCTGTGAAGGGGGTAACGAGAGCGGGAATCGATCCCTGAAACATGCACTGAACTCCTCAGGGCCGATATCCACGCTTCGGCCGCATTCTCTATTTAAATCGGGGGCACATTACTTCGCGCCTTCGGGTGCGACAAGCGCATGTCGCGTGCTTTTGTGATAGTTTCAACGGGCTGATCGACGGAATGTGATCACCCCGGTTAAGGACTTGTTAAGCAAGGCTTCGCCTTACTGGAGAGGTGGCGCATATAGATCTGGTGTTTGGATGAGAAAGTCGTCTCTGTTTGTCTCGGTCCTGGGGCTCGGCATGGCCGCGCTCATTGGCGTACAGAACGTCGCCGCGCTTTCCGACGTCCCGGCCGTCGTTCCGGTTCCGGCGGCGAAGCCGCTCGGCTTTGCCCCGATGAAGGCCGAACCTCCATCCTTCGAGACCACCGGCACCATTCCGAAGACCTCCTCGCCTGCTGCATCGGTCAACCCGCTGCTGAAGGCAGGCCTCGACGCGCTATCGGACAAGGATGGCGCCAAGGCGCTTGCCATTCGCGACAGGATGGCAGCGGGGCTCGATCGCCATATGCTGACCTGGTCGATCGCCATGTCAGGCTTGCGCGACGTATCGTCCAGCGAAATCGCCACCGCCCAGCGTGATCTCAAGGGCTGGCCCGGATTGAAATCCTTCCGTGCCAATTCGGAGCGGGCACTCTATCGGGAAAACCCTCCTGCGAAAGGCGTTCTCGCCGCATTCGGGAATTCCGCAGCCGAAACGACCGAGGGCGCGATACTGCTGGCGCGCGCGCATCTTGCAACCGGAAACCCGGCGCAGGCGGCCAAGGTGATCCGCAAGCTCTGGTACGAAGATGGGCTCGACAAGCCGACGGAAGACAGGATTCTCGGCGAGTTCGCCGCACTTCTGCGGCCGGCCGATCACAAGACGCGCATGGACTACCTGATGTATCGCGGTCGCACGAGCCAGGCCAAACGCTTCTCGTCGCTTGGCGAGGCGCAATCCCTCTACAATGCCTGGGCGGCACTGATCCAGAAATCCGGCAATGCCGCCGCGCTGATCAAATCGGTCGACAGCCGCTGGGCCTCCGATCCGGCCTATCTCTTCATCCGGATCGAGACCCTGCGCCGCCAGGACAAGTATGAAGACGCCGCCAAGCTTCTCGAGCAGATGCCACGCGAAAAGGCCAAGCTGGTGAATACCGGCGAATGGTGGAATGAACAGCGGATCGTGGCGCGTGGGCTTGCCGATCTCGGCAAATTCCGCGCCGCCTACCAGGTCACCGCCCGCCATGCGGCGAGCGAGACGGCCGATGTTGCCGATGCCGAATTCCACGCCGGCTGGTATGCCTTGCGCGGCCTGAAGGATCCGCAGACGGCACAGAAACACTTCCAGCGCATTCTGGAGGTATCCAACCGTCCGCTTTCGGCGTCACGCGGCTGGTACTGGCTTGGCCGTGCAGCCGAGGCTGCCGGCGATGGCAAGGCGCGCGACTATTTCAATCGTGCAGCCCAGCATCCAAGCACCTTTTACGGCCAGCTGGCCAGCGCGCGGGTACAGATGGGCGCAATCAAGATCCCATATCCGGCACCGTCTCCCGCCGAGCGGGATCTTTTTGCCTCGCGTGAAGCGGTTCAGGCCATTTCACGCTATGAAGCGGCCGGGCACGGCTGGCGTGCGCAAAGTCTGTACCGGGCGCTTGCCGAACAGCTCGACAATCCCGGCGAACTTGCTCTCCTCAGTTCGCGTGCGGAAAAATCCGAAGGCGGGCACCAGCTTTCGCTGCAGATCGGCAAAACCGCCTATGCGCGCGGCATCAACGTGCCGGCCCTTGCCTTCCCGATCGGCGTCATCCCCGCCTCCGCCAACATCGCCGGCTCCGGCAAGGCTTTGGCCTATGCCATCGCGCGGCAGGAAAGCGCCTTCAACCCGGCCGCCGTTTCGCCGGCAAATGCGCGCGGCCTGTTGCAATTACTGCCCTCGACGGCAAAAGGCGTGGCTGCCCGGCACGGGCTTGCCTATGCACCGGCCAAACTGACCAGCGACCCCGGCTTCAATGCCACGCTCGGCGCGCATTATCTCGGCGAGCAGATCGACACGTTCGGCGGCTCCTACATCATGACCTTCATTGCCTATAATGCCGGCCCCCGGAAAGTGCCGGAATGGATCGGCCGTTACGGCGACCCGCGCGGCAAGTCGATCGACGAGGTCGTCGACTGGATCGAGCGCATCCCCTTCCCCGAAACCCGCAATTATGTGCAGCGGGTCATGGAAAACTATCAGGTCTACAAGAGCCGGCTCGGCCAGGAGACGGACATCGTGCACGATCTGCGCTTCGGCCGCTGATCGACGCGGCCGCAGATCTTCTGATAGCGTGTTCTCCAGCACCACTAAGCGGAGAACCAAATGCACGAACACGCGACCGTCAGCATCAAGGATCACTTCGTCAGCGTTCCCGATGGCCTCAAGCTTCATGTCCGCATTCTTGGCTCTGAAAACGCCGGCCTGCCCGTCGTCTGCCTGCCTGGGCTGACCCGCAATGGCCGTGACTTTGAGGCACTTGCGGCAATCCTGTCCTCAGCGCCGCATCGTTTCAAGGTCATCAGCATCACCTCGCGCGGGCGCGGGCTATCGGACCGCGATCCGGATCCTTCCCGTTACACGATCCCGGTGGAGGCCATGGATGTGATGGCGGTTCTCGATCACCTGGCAATCGACAAGGCCCATTTCATCGGCACATCGCGCGGAGGGCTGATCCTGCATGTGCTTGCGATCACCCATCTGGATCGGATCGCCAGCGTCATTCTCAACGATATCGGGCCTGTTCTCGAGGTCGATGGATTGCGACAGATCCAGGCGTATCTCGGCGGGCGACGAAAGCCGCAGACATTTGCCGAGGCGGCCCTGATCCTGAAGGCGGCGCATGGGGCCGAATTTCCGGCCTTGTCCGACGAAGACTGGCAAGGCCTGGCAACCGCGATCTACCGGGAAACCGAGGGCGAGATCGTCACAGACTATGATCCTGAAATCGGGGCGCAGTTCCGCGCCGCGGACTTCAACCAACCGCTTGCCGATCTGTGGCCGCAGTTTGCATTGCTGGCCGGCCATCCGGTCATGGTGATCCGGGGGCAACATTCCAGGCTTCTGTCATCAGATACTGTCGATGCAATGGGTGAGCGGCATCCGGGTCTGGTTGTGGTAACGGCGGCTGGCCAGGGCCATGCCCCGCTGCTGGATCTTGAGGACCTGCCCGGGCAGATCGCCGGGTTCCTCAGCAGAGCCATCTAGTCGAAACAGCTCAGTCGAGACGACGCCCTTGGCTTTATCGGCGAGAGGACATGCACGACCATTTGTCGGCAATGTCGGCCAAAACGGAAAAAGCCCGGCACAAGGCCGGGCTTTCCCTATCCAATCCGAGGATTGAATTAGAATGCGCGCTGCAGACGGAAGTAACCGTACGGGTTGTCGGTTACGTCGTCGTACTGAACCGACAGACGGGCCAGCAGGTTTTCAACAGGCTTGTAGTCGAGCGTGATGCCGTACTTCAGCTTGTCGCCGCCGACGTATGCGCCGCCGTCTTCGAGGTTATCCCAGTACTGGATGCCCGGGGTAACGGTCAGCTTGTCCGTTGCCTTGAAGGCGTAGGAAGCAGCAACCGACCATTCAGCGTCGTCGTAGTAGGCGCTCGGGTCAGACGAGTAGATACCAGCGAGGTAGAAGGTGCCCGGGCCGACTTCAGCCGAACCGATAGCGCGAACTGCGCCTTCTTCTACGTCGAAGTCGTAACCGCCGAGGATGGCGATCGAAGCCGGACCGAAGGTCGCGGTGACAGTGCCCGACAGGCCGATGTCAGCGGTATCCGTCACGATGGACTGGATTTCGTCAACCGAAGCGCCGATCGAGAAGGATTCTGCGGTGTAGGTGTAGGAGAAGGAGACGAATTCGGTCTGGTTGCCGAGGCCGTCGGTTTCGCCAGCGATACCCAGATCCCACCAGTTGTAGAACCAGCCAGCCTTGAAGCCGCCGAGAGCGAGGAAGGCTTCGTCAGCGTAGAAGCCCTGGGCTTCGTTGTCGACGGAGATGTCGCTTTCGAGAGCGATGAAGGACTGCAGAACGCCGAGCTCGGTGTCCGACTTTGCGTCAACCGTTACGAGGGCCGAAGCGCGCATGTCGTAGTCGTTGTCCGAACCAGAGTCAGCGTTCGGTCCGAAGTCGACCTGTGCACGAACCCAACCACCGATCTGGAGGCAGGTTTCGGTGCCCGGGATGTAGAAGTAGCCGGTGCCGAAAGCGTCGCAAACGCGAACGTATTCCATCGGCTCAGGCTCAGCAGCAACGATAGCGTCGGCAGCCTGGGCGCCAGATACTACAGCGAGAGCTGCAGCGGAGCCGAGAAGAAGGCTCTTGATGTTCATTATTGACCTCCAGTCAAGTTTCGTATGGGTCTGGCCAAATTGGCTGAAGGACAGCAGTTCCTGCCCCATCCCCGTCGGTTTCTCAGAAGACGGACGATCCACCGCCTCGCTTCCGATGTTGAAAATACAAAACGCGGCCGGTCATGCAATCACCAAACAGCGGAATGAATAGAAACCGGGAACCCTTCCGTCTGCATTGTTGCTCAAAGGACACAAAACCGTGTCCAGGGATCATTAAAAATTTACAGTTCGTTAAGAAACCCCTTAGGAAATGGGGACTTAGCGGCCGGAGGACGGGTTGGGCCAGCTCAAAACATCGATCAATTTCCGGCCAAAAACACCGAGATCCCCTGCTGCAGCGCAATTCCTGTTCGCAACCGCGTCGTGCGTCTCCTTTATATATAGCGCGGCGATTGACGCAAAACGCTGCGAGCGGCCACCGGTTTTTGCCCGGCGAAGCAGAATCACACGCAGAAAAGTTTTGCGATTCGAGAATCGGCCAGGTCCCGGCGCCATGTCCCGCGTGCAAAGACCTGGAAAATCGAGCACCCGGTCAGGTAAAATGTGCAGAGATGCGAAAATCCCTTGCAATCGCCGATTCAAGCACATAATCAGGCCGCACCGGAGAGGTGGCCGAGTGGTCGAAGGCGCTCCCCTGCTAAGGGAGTATACGTCAAAAGCGTATCGTGGGTTCGAATCCCATCCTCTCCGCCATTCAACAAAATTCCCAAGTTCCTTCGATTGCGTGTGGTGCCTGCATTGCAGAGCTGCACAGGTTCATGGTTGCGCACGCCCTCTCCAAGCGTCGGCGGCTATGCCACCTGGGCACCATTTTGGCACGTTCAGCGGCCGAAAGCAGGCGGCACGACGCGGGCGCCTGCGGGCAATACTCCACTAACTATCTAATTTCAAATAATAATATGGAAATAATTGACGCGCTCTGGTCTATAATTGACTGGAGGTCAATAATGAACATCAAGAGCCTTCTTCTCGGCTCCGCTGCAGCTCTCGCTGTAGTATCTGGCGCCCAGGCTGCCGACGCTATCGTTGCAGCCGAGCCTGAGCCGATGGAATACGTTCGCGTTTGCGACGCTTTCGGCACCGGCTACTTCTACATCCCGGGTTCGGAAACCTGCCTCAAGATCAGCGGTTACGTTCGCTTCGAGACCCAGTTCTCCGAAGACGACAACGAAGACCTCGACTGGAACATGCGCACCCGCGCCAAGATCAACTTCGAAGCCAAGAGCGATTCCGAACTCGGCACCGTTGGTTCCTACATCGCAGTCCGCACCTGGGCTGAAAGCGATGGCACCGACAGCGGTTCGGGCAACGACCTCGAGATCGACGAAGCCTACATCACTGTCGGCGGCCTGAAGGTCGGCTACATGTACAACTACTGGGATAACGATCTCTCGGGCGAAACCGACGATCTCGGCTCGAACCGCATCAACGCAATCGGCTATCAGTACACTGCCGATGCATTCTCGGCTGGCGTTTTCCTCGACGAGCTGACGAAGACCTATTCCGGCGACTTCGACACCTTCTATGATGACAACGACAACCTCGGCGTTGAAGGCCAGATCGCTGCGACCTTCGGCGTTGTAACGGCAGAACTTCTCGGTTCTTACGACTTCGCAGCAGAAAACGGCGCGATCCGTGCAAAGCTGCTGGCTGACGTTGGTCCGGGCACATTCGGCCTGGCCGCCATCTACTCGACCGGCGCAAACGCCTACTACGACGTTTCCGAATGGACCGTTGCTGCCGAATACGCCGTCAAGCTGAGCGACAAGTTCACCCTGACGCCTGGCGTTCAGTACTGGGACAGCTATGGCCTGGTTTCGGCTGACGACTTCGACTCCAGCAACGACGCCTGGAAGGCCGGCCTGACCCTCGACTACAAGGTCACCGAAGGCCTGACTGCCAAGGTTGCCGTCAACTACTTCGACGAAGACGCAGCTGATGACGGCGTATGGGACGGCTTCGTTCGTCTGCAGCGTTCGTTCTAATCCGTTCTGCGGATCGATACGAGATCCGGCCTTCGGGCCGGATCTCACTCAAAACCCGTCAAGACGTGGTTTTGCCAGATACAGGTTTTGAAATGTCCAGAGCTGGCCAGTTGTGACGACTGTTGCCGGCATGCATCGTTACGTGAGGAAAAAACTCCACCATCCGTGCTTCTGCGCAATTATGATCTATACTTTTTATAATGTATAACGATATTCGATCTCGTGAGGCCCGCATGTCGCTGGCCGGATCGTAGTGAGGCAATCGCGTGAACAACATGATATCGGAAAAAAGCGAGGCATTCGACACAGCCGTCGAAGTGCCTTCCTATTCCGTTCATTATCAGTATGGGTCCGCGAACAAGCTTTTTGAAGTTCGCGACACATCGCTGCGCGCGCTGTTCGCGAAATATGGCGACATCCTCTGGCTCAATGGCAGCCACAAATACAACGTCACTAACTTCATCGCCGAGCTTCATGACATGTTGGATATTCCGGGCTTCTCGACCTTTTCCCAGGAGATGCTCGACCAGTTGATTGGAAAATTGCGCAAACGCGGTAACAGCAACGCCACCATCAATCGAAAGATGGCGGCCTTAAGCAAACTGCTGCGAAAGGCGTATAAAATGGGAGATGTCTACAGTCTGCCCGAATTCAAGCGCGAAAAGGAAAAGGCCGGGCGTATCCGCTTCCTCGATCGAAACGAAGAGGAATTGCTGTTTGCCGAAATCCGCGCGCATAACGAACTGTACTACCGCTTCTGCACGTTCCTGGTGGATACCGGCGCTCGTCTCAGTGAAGGCACGGACCTGCGCTGGGGCGATCTGAACGCGCACCGTGCCACCTTCTGGGTGACCAAGTCGGGTCGCTCCCGCTCTGTTCCCCTCACCCACCGGGCGGCGGCGGCGATCTCGGCCTCGGATCGACGTTTCCCTGGCCCGTTCTCGGAGATCGACCAGCAAAAGTTCCGGATCGCCTGGCACAATGCCAAGGAGGCGATCGGTCTCGGCGACGACAAGGACGTGGTACCGCATGTGCTGCGCCATACCTGCGCTTCCCGTCTTGTCCAGGGCGGAATCGACATCCGACGCGTTCAGATGTGGCTCGGCCATCAGACGCTGACAATGACCATGCGATACGCACACCTCGCCTCGCATGATCTCGACATGTGTGTGCCCGTTCTGGAGCGTGCGGCGGCAAACTAGCAGTTCATTTTTTTGTAAGTGATATGATAGCGCTACCATCACTTTGATATTGCTCGATTTTGTTATTCTAGATAACAGTTATCGTCACAACGCAAAAGGGGCCCCGGTGAAAAAACCGGGGCCCCTTTCTGTCTCTATATATTGACGTTGCCTTTGCAGGTCCGCGTATCAGGTGATCAGGGTCTTCAGGTCCACCGCGGGGTCGGCGATGACCGCCTTGTCAGGGGTACGGCCCAGATCGAGAAGCTTCTTTCCGGCGACATACGCCTTGGCGTCATTGATCGCATCGACAGCGATGAATTCGCCCCCGGAAAAATACCAGACGGACAGGCTGCCTTCCCTTGCGCCGGGCCGGACAACCGTCTCGTCGTAGCCAAGATTGAAGCCGGCGATCTGCAGCTTGACATCGTACTGATCCGACCAGAACCACGGCTTTGGCCGATAAGGCAGCGTAGCGCCCGCCAGATTGGTTGCCGCAGCTTCCGCCTGGTCCACGGCATTCTGCACCGACTCGAGCCGGATCTTCTGCCCCTTCCAGTCGAAGACCGCGCAATCGCCCACGGCATAGACATTCGGGTCGGAGCTTTGCTCCATGTCGTTCACGAGGATGCCATTGGCGGTTTCGATCCCGGCTTCCGCAGCAATCCGATCATTGGGCACGACGCCGATGCCGGCAATGACCAAATCTACATCGATGACGCTGCCATCCGACAGTTCGGCCGCCTTGACCCGCCCGTCCTCGCCGATCAACCGGGTGAGGCCGGTCTTTTCGCGAATGATCACACCCTGGGCCGCATGGATCGCACGCATCGCGTCGGCAGTTTCACTCGCTGCGACGCGGGCCAGAATACGATCGGTCATTTCAATCAGGGTCACGTCAAGACCCAGCTTGCGCGCAACGGCTGCCGCCTCCAGCCCGATATAGCCGCCGCCGACGATCAGCAGACGCCGCCCCGCCTTCATCTCATCGGCGAGACGGTCGGCATCGGCCTTGTCGCGCGCGGTATAGACGCCGTCGAGATCGCCGCCGATCTGGGGTGGCAGGCGCCGCGGCGTCGCGCCGGTGGCAAATACCAGCGTCTCATAGTCCAGCACCGAACCGTCATAGAGGCGAACCTGCTTGGCCACTCGATCGATTGCCTCGACCGGTGTCGAGAGCCGGATCTCGACGTTATTCTCCTCGTACCAGCTCTCCGGGCGAAACAGCAGGCGATCAAAGCTCATCTCACCGAGCAGGTATTTTTTCGACAGCGGCGGACGCTGGTAGGGAAGGCAGGGCTCCGCACCCAGAAGCGTGATAGGTCGCTCGTCCTTCAGCGTCCGAAGTTTCGCCGCCAGGGCAAATCCAGCCTGGCCCGCACCGATGATCACCAATCTGCCCGCCACGTGTCGCGCCTCGTCTCAAATCCTGAACAGTGCCACCATCCCGAACAGAGGCAGCGGATGAAAGATCAAGGCCTAGCTTTGTGGCGAATTCCGGTCAAGCGCCGGATGGCGCCGTTTGTCCTGCGGCCGAGGGTAAACACCTGAGTCCAAAGCAAAAAACCGATTTGCATCGCATTTTAACGATCGGATAGAGAAAGTGTCGAAGAAGATGCGTTAATTTGGGACCGTGCAAGATCACCAAAGGAGGGTGAAATGCCCTTACAGATGATACCAGACGCAAAAGCCAACATTCCGCAGGACAAGGTCTTCGAAAAGTTCAAGATCGACAGGCCGGGCAAGATCATATTCGTCGGCCATCACCTGAGCACGAAAACCTCACTCCGCTGCCTGATCCGCACGATATCCCTGCACGGGGCTGAGCTTGAAGTCTCGCCGCATCTGCCGATGCCGAGCAACTTCTTCCTGGAGATCCTTGGCATCCACGATGAAATCGGCTGCACGCTGGTCCGCCGCGAAGCCGAAAAACTGACGATCGGCTTCAACATGCTGATCGACCCCGAATTCCTGCATCACGTTGTCCGTCTGTCCTTCGAACTCAACCACTAAAATCGACACGCGGCGCGGCGAGACAGAGCTTGGCGCGCCGGTTCAGCATGCAACGCGCTTCATCACAGTATTTTCCTGCGGTCTCTTCCTCCTCATATTCGGTAAAACGAAGATACCTAAAACTTGACTGATCCTATTGACGCTAATGCAAATATTAGAACCCACAGTGCAAGCAACACCGGGCTTGGAACGCGAGATTGATAATGGAAAACGCAACGCATCTGGCGACCGTCAAGTCGGAAATGTACGAGCGCAAATGGGAACGCTTCTACGTTCAGCGTCCCGCCAAGGTGATGGCGGTCAGCCCGGGGCTCAGCGGCATCACGATCCGCAGTTGTGAAGTCGTGGACATCTCGCAAGGCGGCGCTGCGCTTGTGATGACCACGACCATCGGGCTGTCCTCGCATTATTACCTGCAGGTCGTCGGCCTTGCCGATCGCATCGGCTGCGCGGAAGCCTATCGAAACGGCAACCGGGTCGGCGTGAAATTCATCCGGCCCATCCCGGAGGCCATGCTGCACCGGATCGTGCGTGCCGACTTCATGCTGGGTGAAAAGATGGAAGCGCCGATCAAGCCATTCACCAATGGAAACGGCGCGCGCCTCGGACGCTGATTGCTGCAAAACGTCTGAAGCGGGCCTTTGACCCGTCTTGCCGCCCTTGCGCGCGTCCTGCGGAATCCTATTGTGGGCAAAGTTCAACATCTGCCAGGGATCCCAGCATCGCATGTCCGCCTTTTCTCGCTTCACGCCCCTGACATCTTCCCTGCCGGCAACGGTGCCTTTCATCGGACCAGAGGCCATCGAGCGCCAACGCGGACTGCCGGTGAAAGCCCGGATCGGAGCGAATGAAAGCGGCTTCGGGCCTGCTCCCTCCGTCATCGCCAGGATTGCCGAAAAATCGGTCGAGATCTGGAAATACAATGATCCGGAAAACCACGCCCTGAAGACCGCGCTGGCGACACATCTGTCGCTCAAGCCGGAGAATTTCGTCATCGGCGAAGGCATAGACGACCTGCTCGGCCTGATCGTCCGACTGGTGATCGAGCCAGGCATGCCGGTCGTCACGTCGCTCGGCGGCTATCCGACCTTCAATTTCCATGTAAACGGCTTCGGCGGTCGCCTGGTCACCGTGCCCTATCGCGACGACCGCGAAGACCTCGACGGACTGCTTGCAGCCGTCAAGGCGGTGGATGCGCCGCTCGTCTATTTCGCCAATCCCGACAATCCGATGGGCAGCTGGTGGGATGCGGACGCGATTGTCGCCTTTGCCCGCTCCCTGCCCGAGACGACCCTGCTCGTTCTGGACGAAGCCTATAGCGAAACGGCACCGGCGGGCTCGATCCCGGCGGCCGATGCCTTGATCGACCTGCCCAACGTGATCCGCACGCGGACATTCTCCAAGGCCTATGGTCTTGCCGGCGCACGCGTCGGCTATGGCATCGGGACGGCGGGCACGGTTTCCGCCTTCGACAAGATCCGCAATCATTTCGGCATGCCGCGACTTTCGACGGAAGCCGCCCTCGCGGCGCTGAAGGACCAGGCCTATCTGTCGGATGTGCTTTCCCGGATCGCGGAATCGCGCACGCGCATTTCAGCCATCGCCACGGCCAATGGCCTCAAACCGCTCAGATCCGCGACGAATTTCGTCACTGTCGATGCTGGCCGAGACGGCGTCTATGCGCGTGCGATCGTCGATGGACTGATGGAACATGGTGTTTTCATTCGTATGCCCGGTGTCGCGCCGCTCAACCGCTGCATCCGTATATCGACCGGCCTGTCGGCCGATATGGATCTTCTCGAAGATGCGCTGCCCAAGGTTCTGGCGTCGCTGGCGTAGCGGCGGCCAACCTGCAATAAAAAGAACCGCGCCGGCCTTGTTCCTGCCGGTCGCGGTTCGGATGTGTTGGCACTGGCCCCGTCCAAAGGTCCCCCGCCACGTTCCCCTCTTCAGGGTTCTTGTGCTTTTTCAGCCCCCGCCACAGGCGGGGTAATCTTCTTCAGTGGATGGTCATCCATTCGCGTGCGGCGCGCAGCGCTGCGGCGAGATCGGGCTTGCTCATCGTCTGGGCGAGATCGGCACGCAGCTCGGCGGCGCGCTCGCATCCCTTGATCGCGGCGATGTTCAGCCACTTGTGCGCCGAGACCAGGTCGATCGGGCAACCGCGGCCGGTTGCGTACATCAGACCCATGTCGCAGAAGACATCGGCTCGGGTTTCGCCACCCATTGTGGCCATTTCGGAATTGCGCATTTCAAAGCGTGCCATCGGATTTGTCCCTGTCTAGCCTAGTGGTTTAAACTGTCCCTGTTTTGCCCCTTTCGGAGCGCCTTCCGGACCGTTGCCATCTTCTTGCGTGGCGTTTCGAACCTTCAGGTATCGGCGGGTTTTTCCCTGCTCGTTTGATGACCCAACTATGCCGGAAGGCTTTCAATGGTCGCTTAAAATGCATGCTTAATTTGCTGAAAACAAAGTACAAATGCTTCGTAAACTTGGGTTTTTGTTAAGCATCGGATGCCCTGCATTTTAAGGAATTTGCGGTGAAATTTACGAAAATTTCAGTTCTGGAAATCAACCGATTGTTCACCACGAAATTCGAAGGCGGTTTTTACGAAGCCCGGAAATGCCGGTTTTTCGCCTCGTCCACAGACGTCAAATGCAGCGGATTGCATTTTACCTTTACGTGTGCGTAAGATATTTCTTAACCGATGGACCCGTGATTTCCGCGGACAACACGCGGGTTCAGCGGCTGGCACCATCATCTCGGGAGGAGACATCAAACATGCGGACCATCATCATTGCAGCCGCGCTGGCGTTTTCGGCCATCACCGCGCAGGCAGCCGAGCCCATCGAGGGCAATTGGAAGACGGCAACCGGCGCCACGGCCGAGATCGCGCCTTGTGGCGGCGCATTCTGCGTCACGCTGAAAAGCGGCAAGTTCACCGGCAAGCAGATCGGCAAGATGTCGGGAAGCGGCGACAGCTATTCCGGCGAAATCACCGATCCGGAAACGGACAAGACCTATTCGGGATCTGGCACCGTCTCCGGCAGCTCGCTGAAGATGAAGGGCTGCGTTCTCGCCGTGCTGTGCAAGAGCCAGACCTGGTCACGGCTCTGATCGACTGACACCTTTACTATAAAGAGGGGAACCGGGCGGCGGGAGCGATCCCCCGCCCGATCTTTTGCGGCGTGAACGACGCTAGTCGACGGCGCGATAGGCGTCCGGGATGGTGAAGACCATATCGGCGCGGGCGTAACCGCCATCCTTGACTTCTTCTATCAGCACCATCGTATGCGGTCGGGCCGCCTCGGAAAGATACTCGACCAGCATGGCGGTCGTCCGATGGACGATTTCTTCCTTCTGGCTCCTGGACAGCGCCCCTTCCGGGGTCTTGATATTGACGAAAGGCATCTTGTTCTCCTGGTTTTCTCCGCTTGCGATCGGGATGTTTCAGACCACGCCGCCATTGGCGCGGATCACCTGGCCGTTGACCCAGCCGCCATCGGCACCGGCAAGGAAGGACACGACACCTGCAATGTCATCCGGCTGGCCGAGCCGCTTCAACGGGTTCATGCCGGCAATCGTGTTGACCAGTTCGTCCGACTTGCCCTTCATGAACAGTTCGGTCTCGACCGGGCCCGGTGCTACCGCATTGACGGTGATCGCCTTCGGGCCGAGTTCCTTTGCCAGGATATGGGTCATGGCCTCCACCCCCGCCTTGGTCGCGGCATAGACGCCATAGGCCGGCTGGTAGAGACCGACGACGCTGGTCGAAAAGCTGATGATGCGGCCGCCGGGACGGATGCGATTTGCGCCCTCGCGCATGCCGCGAAAGACGCCGCCGAGATTGATCGCGACCTGGCGCTCGAAAGCCACGTCCGGCGTCTCTGCGATCGGCGAAAGCTGCATGATGCCGGCATTGTTGACCAGCACGTCGACGCCGCCGAAAACCTCTTCGGCAGTATCGAAGAGTGCCTTCATGCCATCGCTGGAAGCGATATCGGCCTTCACGGCGACGGCACGGCCGCCTGCCGCCTCGATCTGGTCGACAACGGCTGCGGCGGCATCGGCGCCGCTTGCATAATTGACCACGACGGCAAAGCCATCACCGGCAAGACGCCTGGCGATCGCCGCGCCGATGCCCTTGGACGAGCCGGTAACGATGGCGGATCTGTTGCTGTTCTCAGTCATGAAGACGCTCCTTGTTCTGTCTGCCGAGAAGATATCCCGATATGAAACTCAAACAATCATGCAGAACTTGACATTATAATTCTGACAGTGCGAACAATACGGCATGGACCGTCTGGATCGCATGCAGCTCTTTGTTCGCGTAGTGGAGCGGCGCAGTTTTTCTGCGGCGGCGGCCGATCGCGGACTGGGCCGATCGACGGCAACAGAAGCGATCAAGCAGCTGGAGGCGGATCTCGGCGCCCGGCTCCTGGAGCGCACGACGCGGCATGTGACGCCGACGCTGGAAGGACAGGCGCATTACCAGCGCTGCCTGGCCATTCTTTCAGACATCGAGGAGGCGGAATCGGCCTTTCGCGACAGCCGCCCGCGCGGGCTTTTGCGGATCGATGCACACCCGCTGCTGACGCGAACCTTCCTTTTGCCGAAGCTGCCGGCGTTTCTCGAACGTTATCCCGGTCTCGATCTGCATATCGGCCAGGGTGACCGGCTGGTCGATATGGTGCGGGAAGGCGTCGATTGCGCCCTTCGCGCCGGGGAGCTGGCCGATAGCGGCCTGATCGCGCGCCGGCTTGCGACGATCAACGAAGTCACCTGCGCCAGCCCCGCCTATCTCGCTCGCCACGGCATTCCGGCCACACCCGCCGAGCTTGAGGCCCGGCATCTGTGCGTCGGCTTCGTCTCGTCGCGCACCGGCGAGGTGATGCCGCTCGAATTCATGGACGGCGGGCAGGTCCGGCTGGTCGCGCTCGGCTCGCGTGTAACGGTCAACAATTCCGACACGATGACGGAGCTTTGCCGTCTTGGCTTCGGCCTGATGCAGGCGCCGCGCTACCGGCTGGCCCAGGATCTCGCCGAGGGGCGTCTTGTCGAGGTTCTGCCGGACCATCCCCCCTCGCCCACGCCGCTTTCGGCGGTCTATCCACAGAACCGGCATACCGCGGCGCGCCTGCGCGTGTTTCTCGACTGGGTGACGGAGATCTTTGTGAGAGCCGAATTGTAAACGGTCACCGCATCAGCCCGCGTCTCGTTCCAAGGTACCTGCCTGGCCGGCATGGAATGCGGCGCGCCATCCTGAATGCCGGATGAACCCGGTTCTCAGAAGTTGTTCAGCCAGTTGTCAGCATAGTCGGTCACAGGGACAAGGGACTGGAGACTTTTACATGAGCACGCTTTCTCGCCGCATGACCATTCTGACACTGACCATGGCGGTTTTCGCCTTCCTGTTCGCCCAGCTGGTCGTCTCCACCGGACCCGGCTTGCGGCACGGGCAGGCAGCCGCAATATCGAACTGCGGCCTTCCCGGCAGCCCGCTGTGCAAGGCTGTCTTCTAAGCATGGATTTGCGTCTGGCCCGGGCTGAAGCTCGGCCTCGGCCAGTTGGCCTGCAGTCACCGCCTATTTGGCCAGCAGCTTGTTCTTGATCAGGCCGACGACCACCTGCACGACCAGGCCCGCGACGCCGCCGCCGACAAACTGGCCGGCAAGGGCTGCGATATCGACGCCACCGGCAGCGGCTCCTCCCGCTCCGAGAAGCGACCCCAGAATCGTTCCGCCGCCAACGCCGCCGATCGCACCGGCAAGCAGATTGCCGATCTGACCGAGATCCGAATCCTTCAGAATTTTGCCGCCCGCCGTTCCACCGGCCGCGCCACCGATGATCTGGGCCAGGATTGATGCGATATCCATGACAATCGCCCTCCAAACGGTCCCGTCCACCAGGACGGAACAACGGTTGCATTGTAGGCTGCATACCATCTGCAGGAAAGCGTCCGCAAAATTTAAATATTTCTATATTCTAAATCTTGGCTTGATCCGACACGCGCTTCATGCCGCCGCCAGCATCCGATGGCGAGCGATACGGTCGCCGCCCCAGGCAGCAAAACTCAAAACCCGACGAGATCGCGCCGACCGCTGCTTCTGCAAGACGTGACCTGCCGCTGAATTCTGAAATTCGTCACCAAAACGTCGTTTGCTTGTCAATCACTCTTTCCTATAATGCGTCATGAACACACGAATCCCTATTTCCGCACCCGTCAATTTCATCAGCCCCAAGCCGTATGAACCGCAGGCGTTCAACAATGCCACCGAAGCGGTCGATGCGCTGACTGCGCTCTACGAGCGCAATACCGACTTTCTGATTGATGCCTTTGGCGGCCTTGCGCAAGGTGGACCGATCGCGGGCCGCTACCGGTCATTTTATCCGCAGGTTGCGCTCGAGACGACAAGCTTCGGCCATATCGACACCCGTCTCGCCTACGGACATGTCACGTCTCCGGGCCTCTACACCACCACGATCACGCGCCCGACTCTGTTTCGCCACTACCTGAAGGAACAACTCGGGCATCTGATGCGCAATCATCAGGTTCCGGTCATCGTGTCCGAGTCGGCGACCCCGATCCCGCTGCATTTCGCCTTCGCCGAAGGCGCGCATGTCGAGGCCTCGGCCGGCGGTCTCGCCGACATGCAGCTGCGCGATATCTTCGATACGCCGGACCTTGCCGTCACCGATGACGAGATCGCCAATGGCGAATACGAGCCGAAGCCGGGCGAGCCTCATCCGCTTGCGCCGTTCACCGCCCAGCGCATCGACTATTCGCTGGCCCGCCTGTCGCACTACACGGCAACCGGCGCCAAACATTTCCAGAACTTCGTGCTGTTCACGAATTACCAGTTCTATGTCGACGAGTTCTGCGCTTATGCCCGTAAGCTGATGGCAGACGGCGGTGACGGCTATACGGCCTTTGTCGAGCCCGGCAACATCATCACCAAGCCCGGCGATACCGAGCCAAGCGAGGGTGTGTCTCTCGGACGGCTGCCCCAGATGCCGGCCTATCACCTGAAGATGAAGGGCCATGCCGGCATCACGCTGGTCAATATCGGCGTCGGCCCGTCCAACGCCAAGACGATCACCGACCACATCGCAGTGCTTCGGCCGCATGCCTGGCTGATGCTCGGCCATTGCGCCGGCCTCAGGAACAGCCAGCGGCTCGGCGACTATGTGCTTGCCCATGCCTATGTGCGCGAGGACCATGTTCTCGACGACGACATTCCGGTCTGGGTGCCGATCCCGGCGCTCGCCGAAGTGCAGCTTGCGCTCGAGGATGCAGTCGAGGAAGTCACCGGCTACGAAGGCTTCGAGCTGAAACGCATCATGCGCACCGGAACGGTCGCCACGATCGACAACCGCAATTGGGAACTGCGCGACCAGCGCGGACCGGTCAAGCGTCTGTCACAGTCGCGCGCGATTGCACTCGACATGGAATCGGCCACCATCGCCGCCAACGGCTTTCGCTTCCGCGTGCCTTACGGCACCCTGCTCTGCGTCTCCGACAAGCCGCTGCATGGCGAACTGAAACTGCCGGGCATGGCGACAGCCTTCTATAAGACCCAGGTCAGCCAGCACCTGCAGATCGGCATCCGGGCACTGCAGAAACTCGGCGCGATGCCGAAGGAAAAGCTGCATTCGCGCAAGCTCAGAAGCTTCTTCGAGACGGCGTTTCAGTGAGGAAGCGCGGCCTCGGCGTCGTGCCGGGGTCTTGTGTCTCCATATTCCCTTGTCGGCTGCCCGGCTCCATGCCGAGCGGCAAATGGCAGGCAGGCCGTTCGGCTCCAAGGACGTCACAACGGGATCGGCACCCTTCTGCGCTGCACCGCGCACGGGGATCAGCAGCTCCAGCGATCGTCGCGCATGGCGAAACACACCATCGTCGGACAAAAACCGGGCAGATCCGGTTGCCTTTCGGAGACCATGACCATGAATTTGATCGAACAAAGGGTTGCGATGGCGCGGGCCGGTACAAATCCGTTCGTCATTTCGCGGCTTGCCTCCGGCTGGCTGGTGATCGGCGACGTACAGCCCCTTGCCGGATATTGCCTGTTGCTGGCGGATCCCGTTGTGCCCAGCCTCAATGCTCTTGGACCTCTGGAGCGGGTCGCATTTCTCGGCGACATGGCACTGATCGGTGACGCGCTCATCGAGGTGACCGATTGCGCTCGGGTCAACTACGAGATCTGGGGCAATGCGGAACCTGCACTGCATGCCCATATCATGCCGCGATACGCTTCGGAGCCGGAGGACAAGCGCCATCGGCCCGCTTGCATGGGTTATTCGTGGAATGACGCTCCGAAATCGACCGAGGCGCGCTACACGGCGCTGTCTGATGGATTGCGCGCCTATTTTGCGGCTCGAGAATCCACGACGACCTGAGGCGACAAAAGCCTCTTCCACGGCCGTCGGTCTCCTGATCCAGGCGCCAGATACCTAGGTGGCGGATCGCGTCGGCCGCTGAAATACGGGCGTCGCAGCACCCGCGCCGCCGCTCGACGGTGCCATTGTCGTCACGCCTCGATGATCTCGGCCTGACAGCGGACCGGGAAATTGACCGAATTGGCGATGAAGCATTTTTCGTGTGCCTCTGCATGCAGTTCGGCAGCGATGTCAGGATAGGTGCCGGCCTTGATCGTCACGCGCGGCTTCAACAGCACGTCGGTGAAGCGGCCGGTGCCTTCCGCGTCGATTTCCATCACCCCTTCGGCGTGATCTTCGTAGTGGGTGACGATGACGCCTGAGACGGCGCAGAAGTGCAGGTACCAGAGCTTGTGACAGGCAGACAACGAGGCGAGGAACAGGTCTTCGGGGTTCCAGCGGGCGGCATCACCGCGAAAGGCGACGTCCGAAGAGGCGAGGATGTCGGGCTTTCCTTCCGCCGAAATCACATGGTCGCGGCCGTAGTCGCGGTAACCGGACGTACCGGTTCCGGTATTACCCTGCCAGGTAACGGTCACCTTATACTCGTGGCGCTTGTCGGTCATTGTTGTTTCTCCTGCTGCCTTGCCCGTTCACCAGCCGCGCCCGAATGCTGTCGCGTTGATTTGCACGACGATAGGCCAAGCGCCATCCCGCCGAAAGCGCCGCACGGCCCTGCCCTGCATCTTGTTAAAAATTAATCGCAGCCGCTCTTGCATTGATCGCACTAAGATATATCTTAGATGCAATTGAAACCTATCAGAAAGAAACCCAGATGAGACATTCGAACTATGATCACAAAGGACGCGACAGGTTTGCCCGCGCCATGCACGGCGCATGTGATGGCATCCGTCATGGTATGCGGCATGGAGGCCCCTTCGGCGGCCGGCCGGAAGGCGGACCCCGCGGACGTGGCGGCGAACGCCGCAGGATGTTCGAGAGCGGCGAACTGCGCCTCGTGCTGCTGAAGCTGATCGAGGAACAGCCGCGCCATGGCTACGACCTGATCCGCGAAATCGAAACCCTCTCGGGTGGCGCCTATGCACCAAGCCCCGGCGTGGTCTATCCGACCATGACGCTGCTGCTCGACATGGGCCTTGCCGACGAGCAAGCAAGCGACGGTCCGCGCAAGCTGCTCGGCATCACCGAAGCGGGTCGCCAGCATCTGGCCGAGCGCGCCGACGAGGTGGCCACCGCGATGGCGCGCCTGACAGCCCTTGCCAAGGTCACCGAACGCACGGACGCGGCACCGGTTCGCCGTGCCATGCACAATCTGCGCGCCGCCCTGCAGGACCGCCTCGCCCTTGACGGCGTGACACGCGAAACCCAACTGGAAGTGGCCCGCATTCTCGACGAAGCGGCCAGCAAGATCGAAAGGCTCTGATCATGGCGAAAGTAACGGCAACGGTGACCACCCAACACGGCTGGAAATATGTCCAGCAGCTGTGCAAGCACTGGGCACACAAGCTCGAGGTCGAACTCACGGATAACAAGGGCGTGGTCAAATTCTCGGAAGCGACGGCGACCATGACATCGGACGAGGCCGGCCTGATCGTCGTCATCGAGGGCGAGAACGCCGAGGTGCTCGAACGAATGAAGGGCGTGGTTTCCAGCCATCTCGATCGCTTCGCCTTCCGCGAGGCGCCGCTTCCCTTCGCGTGGCAAGCCGCTTGAGACAAGATCCTCCGCTGCGCGCAGCGGGGAACGGATATTCTTCAGACCGGTCTTGCCAAGTGACGGCATGACCGGTCTAAGCTTGTCCGGCAACAAAAGGATTGCCGCATGACCGATCACCTCACCATTCCAGACATTTCCGGCAAAGCCGTGCTTATCACCGGTGCCTCGAGTGGTATCGGTGCAGCGCTGGCACGCGCCTTTGCCGCCCAGGGGGCTCTGGTCGGCCTGCACTACAATTCCAAGGCCGAGGCTGCAGAAGCGATCGCCGGCGAAATCACGGCGTCCGGCGGCAAGGTCATTGCCATCAAGGCCGATGCGACGAACTCTGCCGAGATGGCGACGGCGGTCGACCAGGTGGCACAGGCGTTTGGCCGGCTCGACGGCCTGGTCAACAATGCCGGCAGCATGATTGCCCGCGTGGCCTATGAGGACATGACGGACGCGCACTACGACAGGGTGATGGACGTCAATGCCCGCTCGGTCATCTCGACCAGCCATTCCGCACTGCCGCACCTGAAGAAACACGGCGGCTTCATCATCAACACCACTTCGGTTGCGGCTCGAACCGGCGGCACCGCCGGGTCAGGCGTCTATGGCTCGTCCAAGGCCTTTGTCGGCGCGGTCACCAAGGGCATGGCGCTGGAATTCGGCAAATACGGCATACGCGTCAATGCCGTGGCGCCGGGCTTCATCGCAACCCCGTTCCAGGACAACTATGCGCTGCCCGGCCAGGCCGAGCAGGTGGCATCTGCCGTACCGCTGAAACGGGCGGGCACGTCCGACGATTGCGTCGGCGCCTATCTCTTCCTCGCCTCGGACATGCTGTCGGGCTACATCACCGGCCAGACAATCGACGTGAACGGCGGTCAGTTCATGCCGTGATGGACCTGCCTAGTTCGACATCAGAGTTCATATGGCACTCTGATGTCGAGATGCTGACGCGGAAAGCCCTTGGTATCACGAGTTAACAACAAGAGACCATTCGCCCTTGCCGATGCCCATATCATGGCATCGGGGTAGTTTCAGCCGATGGTTTTGCCGCACCGTAACCGCCTCGTCAGCAACATCCTGCGACAAACCAATCACGTCGAAACCTTTGAGAAATGCGCGTGTGGCGTCGCCAAAACTTGCCGGAGCCCCGACCATGACCTCGATCCAGGTGATTATGCTGATCGCCGGCTCTGGATAAGTATTCACGACCTCCAACGCCTCAGGGAAGCCGTTGAGGATATCAATTACGATATTGGTATCGAAAAGGACTTTCACCATTCGGAGCGAAGTCGGCGCTGTATCGACAGCCCATCCTCCGTATTGCCCCAAAGCCCGAAACCGTTGCGGACAGCATCGTCTTTCTGCCGATCCAGCAAATCGCCCACAGCCTCCCTGATGAGATCAGCACGGGAGACCTGCTTCTGGGCAGCAAGCTTGTCCAGGGCTTCTATTTGTGTTTCCGGAATATCGACCAAGGTGCGCATGAGTGCTCCAAATGATAGGATCGAAGCCTATCACGCCACTGAGAATTTCTCCCGCGGCAGCACCAATGAACGCCTCATCCCTCGCCGCGATTGTCCTTCAGCCAGTCCAGCCCGTCGCGCAGGGCTCCGACCGCCTGGTCGACCTCGGAGCGAGAGATGATCAGTGGCGGCGAAAACAGCATGCGGTCCCCGGTGGCGCGCAACACCACGCCGGCATTGACACACTGGTTGCGGACAGACGCGCCGGTATCATCGGGTTTCTTGAAACGCTGGCGGGTGGCCTTGTCGGCGGTAATCTGCACGGCGCCCATCAGTCCGACACTGACCGCCTCACCGACCATGTCGTGGTCGGCAAGCGAAGCCAGAGCCTCGGCAAGATAGGGACCGATATCGTCACGCACGCGCTCGACCAGCCCCTCCTCCTCGATGATGCGGATATTCTCAAGCGCTGCGGCTGCCGCCACCGGATGCCCCGAATAGGTATAGCCGTGATAAAAATCGCCGACCTCGTCCATCATCACCTGGGCGACGCGGTCGGAGACCAGCACGCCGCCGATCGGCAAATAGCCGGACGACAGGCCCTTGGCGATCGGGGCCAGATCCGGCTCGAAGCCGAAATATTGATGGCCGAACCATGTGCCGAGACGGCCGAAACCGCAGATGACTTCATCCGCCACCAGCAGGATCTTGTACTTGGCGCAGATGCGCTTGATCTCCGGCCAATAGGTCGACGGCGGAACGATGACGCCGCCGGCTCCCTGGATCGGCTCGGCCACGAAGGCCGCGACATTCTCCTCGCCCAGTTCGATGATCTTGTCTTCCAGCTCCCGCGCCACCTTCAGGCCGAAGTCCTCCGGCGTCATGTCGCCGCCCTCGGCATACCAATAGGGCTGGTTGATATGATGGATACCCTCGATCGGCAGGTTGCCCTGTTCGTGCATCCACTTCATGCCGCCGAGCGAAGCGCCGGCAACGGTCGAGCCGTGATAGCCATTCTTGCGGGCGATGACCTGCGTCTTGGTCTCGTGCCCAAGCGCTTTCCAGTAGACGCGCACGATGCGGAACCAGGTATCGGAGGCTTCAGAGCCGGAATTGGAGAAAAAGACGTGGTTGAGCGTCGGACCGGCCTTTTCCGCCACCTTCTGAGCCAGCAGCGTTGTCGGTGGCGTCGTCGTGCCGAAGAAGGTGTTGTAATAGGGAAGCTCCTGCATCTGCGCATAAGCCGCGTCGGCGATCGACTTGCGGCCGTAGCCGACATTGACACACCAGAGGCCGGCAAAGGCGTCGAGATACTTCTTGCCGGTGGAATCCCAGATATGCACACCATCCGCACGGTTGATGATCTTGGTGCCTTCGGCATTCAGCTTCTTCATGTTGGAGAAGGGATGCAGGTGGTGGGCGGCATCAATGGCACCGAGATTGGAAGCGGTGGAGGCAATCTTGTTCATGGTTTCTGATCCTTGCCGGAGGCGATGGGACCGCTCGCCCGGCCAATCTTGGTCCGGTCTGGCGCCTGCCTCCGCATTGAAAGGCGGAACTTTATCGGCTACGAACATGACCTTCCAAAACGCGTTTGGCAAGGCACCGCGTGCCTCGTTCCTTCAGCCAGAAACGTGCCCATCGAGCCCATGAAAGTCCTTCCGCATGACCGCACAGACCGAGGCCGCCGACCTGAATACACCTGATGCTTCCGCACGCATCGAAGTGCTGCTTGTCGGCATGAATGGCGACCTGCGCGGCAAGATGATCCCGATCGGCGCCGAGGAGAAGGTCTGGAAGAATACCGTGCGGCTGCCGGCCTCGACCCAATCGCTCGACATCTGGGGCGACGACAATGACGACATTACCGGCCTGTCGCTGACGCTTGGCGACCCTGACGGCATCTGCGTGCCGGACAAGACATCGCTCACCTCCCTGCCCTGGGGACCGGCGGGCTCCAAGCAGGTGCTTGCCACCATGCACACGCTGGAGGGCGAGCCGCATTTCATCTGCCCGCGCGCCATCCTCGCCAAGGTGCTGAAACGCTACGAGGAGCGCGGCCTGACGCCGGTGGTCGCCACCGAACTCGAATTCTATGTCATCGAAGACGACTGGCGCGAAACCGGCAAGCCGACGCCGCCGAAGGCGCTGACCTATCGCGGCGAGCCGAACGGCTTCCAGCTCTATGACATGAGCGCGACGGCGGCGATGGAGGACTATCTTTCGATCATCCGCCGTTACTGCGACGACATGGGCCTGCCGGCCGATGCGACGACCGCCGAATTCGGCCCGGGCCAGTTCGAGGTCAACCTGCTGCACAAGCCCGACGCGCTGGCCGCAGCCGACGACTGCATCTACCTGAAGCGCGTCGTCGATTTCGCCGCCCGTCGCCTCGGCCTGCGCTCGACCTGCATGGCCAAGCCCTATGGCGACCAGGCCGGATCCGGCCTGCATGTGCACGCCTCGATCATCGACAGGGACGGCCGGAATATCCTTGACGCCAAGGGCGGCGATCCGGTGAAGCTGCGCTCGGTGACGGCTGGCATGCTGAAGACCATGCAGGACGCCCAGCTGATCTTTGCGCCGCTGGCCAATTCCTATCGCCGCTTCCAGCCGGGTTCGTTTGCGCCCGACAAGGTCGACTGGGGCTTCGGCAATCGCGGCACCGCCGTGCGCATTCCAGACAAGGATGGCCCTGCCGCCCGTGTCGAACACCGCGTTGCCGGCGCCGACGCCAATCCGCATCTGCTGCTCGCCGCCATTCTCGGCGGCATGCTGCTCGGCCTCGACGAGGATCTCGATCCCGGCCCGGTCACCACGCCGACCAGCGCACCGGAAAATCCGGCCATGCTGACGCATGATTTCCTGACCGCGGTCGATCGTTTCCGCCATTCGCCGTTCATCGCCGACGTCTTCGGTGCGGGTTACCAGAAGCTCTATGGCGACACGAAGCGCAAGGAGGCAATTGCCTATCTGCGCACCGTTTCCAGCTTCGACTATCAGACATATCTCGCGCGGCTCTAGCAGATATCAACAATACCAATTTTATCGGACAACTAAAAATGTCGTGATTGCGACGCAATCTTTGCATTGATTGCGCCAGAATCAAATTTCCGTTTGAAATCGTGCGTTTGCACCGACTTCGATCAATTCCGGCGCGTGCACTAAATTTGGCCTCTTGTATTTCATGTCTTTTTCTCGTCTGTTTCGGCCTTCCATCACGCCTGAAAGGGGAGAACAAAATGACAAAAATTCAAAAATTGGCGACCTCACTGCTGTTCGGTACCATGCTCATGGGTGCAGCTCCGGCATTTGCCGAAGCCGTCCTGCATCGCGGCAATGCCGGCGAACCGCAGACACTCGACTATGCCCATATTTCGATCGACATCGAAGGCTTCGTCGTCCGCGACCTGTTCGAAGGCCTGACGATTTTCGACGCCAAGGGCGAGATCATTCCGGGCACGGCCGAAAGCTGGACGGTGTCCGACGACGGCACGGTCTACACCTTCAAGATCCGCGAAAATGCAAACTGGTCGGATGGCTCGCCGGTCACGGCTGAAGACTTCGTCTTTGCAATGCGCCGCCTCGAAGATCCCAAGACCGCCGCTGAATACGCCAACATCCTTTATCCGATCAAGAACGCCGAAAAGGCCAACAAGGGCGAAGTGCCGATCGACCAGCTGGGCATCAAGGCGATCGACGCCAAGACCGTCGAGATCACGCTTGAGCGCCCGACCCCGTTCTTCCTGCAGCTGCTCGCGCACTATACCGCGCTGCCGATCAGCAAGGCCAATTTCGAGAAGTTCGGCGACCAGTTCGTCAAGCCGGGCAACATGGTCACCAATGGCGCCTTCCTGCTTCAGGCACATGTCCCGAACGACACGCTGACCGTGGTGAAGAACGAAAAGTACTGGGATGCGGCCAACGTCAAGCTCGACAAGGTGATCTTCTACCCGATCGACGACGATGCCGCTTCGGTTCGCCGCTTCGAAGCCAAGGAACTCGACCTCGTCTACAATTTCTCGGCAGACCAGATCAAGCGCCTGCGCGAAAGTTATAACGACCAGGTGCACGTGACGCCGGGTCTCGCCACCTACTACTACGTCTTCGACAACCGCGAGCCGCCTTATAACGACGTCAATGTGCGCCGGGCGCTTTCGATGGCTGTCGACCGCGACTTCCTGGCCCAGGAAATCTATGCCGGCGCCCAGCTTCCAGCCTACAACCTCGTACCGCCGGGCCTCGAAGGTTATGGCCAGGGTCCGCAGCCGGACTTCGCGACGCTGTCGCAGATCGACCGCGAAGACAAGGCTGTCGAGCTGATGAAGGCTGCCGGTTACGGTGAAGGCGGCAAGCCGCTGGAAATCGAGATCCGCTACAACACCAACGCCAACCACGAACGCGTCGCAACCGCCGTCGCCGACATGTGGAAGAACACCTTTGGCGCCAAGGTGTCGCTGGTCAATCTCGACGTGGCCTCGCACTACGCATACCTGCAGGAAGGCGGCAAGTTCAACGTGGCGCGCGCCGGCTGGAACGCCGACTACGCCGATCCGGAAAACTTCCTCGCCCTCAACGTCAGCACCAACACCACGTTCAACTACGGCAAGTACAAGAACGAGGAATTCGATGCGCTGATGAAGAAGTCCTACGAGGAAGCCGATCCGGCCAAGCGCATGGACGAGCTGAAGAAGGCTGAAGGCGTTCTGATGAACGATCAGCCGATTGCGCCGCTGATGAACACCGCCAACCTGTGGCTGGTTTCCTCGCGCGTTTCGGGCTGGGGCGACAATCCGGTGAACGAACACCTGTCGAAGTTCCTCAGCGTTTCCGAATAACGAACATAGGGAATGACGCGCGGCAGCATGATGGCTGTCGCGCGTCATCTTTTTTCACCATGATCTCATTTGTCCTGCGCCGACTTCTGAGCGCCGTGCCCACGGTGTTCGTCGTCGTGACGATCTCGTTCTTCCTGATGCGTTTTGCGCCGGGTGGTCCGTTCAATCTCGAACGCCCGCTTCCGCCGCAAACCATGGCCAACATCATGGCCACCTACAAGCTCGACCAGCCGCTGTGGCGCCAATATGTCAACTATCTCGGCAATGCCGCGACCGGCGATTTCGGGCCAAGTTTCATCTACAAGGACAACACGGTTTCCGAGCTGATCGGCAAGGCCCTGCCCTATTCGGTAGAACTCGGGCTCTACGCCATCCTGATCGCCCTGATCGGCGGCGTGACACTCGGCACCATTGCCGCCCTTCGCCAGAACAGCGCGCTCGATTTCGGCCTGATGGCCTTTGCCACCGTTGGCGTCACCGTGCCCAATTTCGTCGTCGGCCCCGTGCTGACGCTGATCTTTGCCGTGATGCTGTCCTGGCTGCCGGCCGGTGGCTGGGGTGACGGTTCGGCCCGCAACCTGATCCTGCCGATGACGGCGCTTGCGCTTCCGCAGCTCGCCGTGTTTGCGCGCCTCACACGCGGCTCGATGATCGAGGCCCTGCATACCGACCATATCCGCACCGCCAAGGCTTATGGCCTGCCGTCGCGGGTGGTGGTCATCACCCACGCGCTGCGCGGTGCCATGCTGCCGGTGGTCTCTTATCTGGCCCCGTGCGCCGCCGCCCTGCTCACCGGTTCCGCCGTGGTCGAAAGCATCTTCACCATTCCCGGCGTCGGTCGCTACTTCGTGCTCGGCGCGCTCAACCGCGATTATCCTCTGGTCATGGGCACCGTCATTCTCGTCGCGCTGTTCGTGATCGTCTTCAACCTGCTGGTCGACATCGCCTATGGCCTGCTCGATCCGAGGGTCCGCCATGACTGATACAACAACGACAACATCTCATGCGCCTGTCGTCGAAGGCCGCAGCCTCGGGCAGCTGGCCAAGATGCGCTTCCGGCGCAACAAGGCGGCCATGGCCGGCTGCGTCGTGCTGCTGCTGATCTGCCTGTTCTCGTTTGCCGGCCCGCTCGTCTCGCCGCATAGCTATGACCAGGTCTTCCCGTCCTATGTCTCCATCCCGCCGAGCCTGACGCCACGGCCGGATCCGCAGACACTGGCCGAGGTTGCCGAAAGCACCGCCAAGCGCGCGCGCCTGACACTGGAAAGCTTCGAGATCGAGAGTGGCGTGTTCACCGCCAAGGTGACCTCGGCACGTCCGATCGATCCGCGCTCCGTGCGCTATTTCGACCGGGTCAACGAATTCAAGAACACCACCGTCGCCGAAACCTCCGCTGATGAGCTGTCGATGACCCTGACCGGCTCGGTCGACCAGCAGTATTTCCTCTTCGGCACCGACAGCAACGGCCGCGACCTTCTGGTGCGCGTCATGCTCGGCGGCCAGATCTCGATCGCCGTCGGCCTTGCCGCCTCGCTGGTATCGCTCGGGATCGGCGTCATCTATGGCGCGACCTCCGGCTATATCGGCGGGCGGGTCGACAACGTGATGATGCGTCTCGTCGAGATCATCTATTCGCTGCCCTTCGTCTTCCTCGTCGTCGTGCTGGTGGTGTTCTTCGGCCGCTCGATCGTCTTGATCTTTGCCGTCATCGGCGCGGTGCAATGGCTGGAAATGGCCCGCATCGTGCGCGGCCAGACCCTGTCCCTGAAGCGCCGCGAATTCGTCGGCGCAGCCCAGGCGCTCGGCCTCACCGACTGGCAGATCATCCGCCGTCACATCATCCCGAACACGGTCGGACCGGTCATCGTCTTCGTCACCGTCGTGGTGCCGCAGGTGATCCTGACCGAGAGCTTCCTGTCCTTCCTCGGCCTCGGCGTCCAGGCGCCGCTCGCCAGCTGGGGCACGCTGATCTCGGAGGGCACGAAGAACATGCAGAGTGCGCCCTGGCTCCTGATCTTCCCGGCGATCTTCTTCGTCATCACGCTGTTTGCCCTCAACTTCGTTGGCGACGGCCTGCGCGATGCGCTTGATCCGAAGGACCGATAAGCATGGACAAGACAGAGATGAACAACGTGCTTGCCGTTAGGGACCTCAAGGTCACCTTCACCACGCCGGACGGCGAGGTGCAGGCGGTGAAGGGTGTCACCTTCGACGTGAAGAAAGGCGAAACCCTTGCCATCGTCGGCGAATCCGGTTCCGGCAAGAGCCAGACGATGATGGGCATCATGGGGCTGCTGGCATCGAACGGACGGGTCGAAGGTTCGGCGTTTTACGGCGCGACCGATCTTGCCCATGCCGGACTGAAGGAACTGAACGAGGTGCGCGGCTCGAAGATCACCATGATCTTCCAGGAGCCGATGACCTCGCTCGATCCGCTCTACACGATCGGCAGGCAGATCGCCGAGCCGCTGCGCTACCACCGCGGCATGGGCAAGCGACAGGCGCGCGAACGCGTGCTCGAATTGCTCAACCTGGTCGGTATTCCAGACCCGAACCGGCGCATCGACAGTTATCCGCACGAGCTTTCCGGCGGCCAGCGCCAGCGCGTGATGATCGCCATGGCACTTGCTAACGAGCCGGACGTGCTGATTGCCGACGAGCCGACCACGGCGCTGGACGTTACCATCCAGGCGCAGATCCTCGACCTGCTCGCCGACCTGCAGAAGCGTTTCGGCATGGCGATCGTGCTGATCACCCATGATCTCGGCGTGGTCAAGCATGTCGCCGACCGCGTCGTCGTGATGCGGCGCGGCGAGGTCGTCGAACAGGGCTCGCGCGAGGACATCTTCGAACGACCGACGGCGGACTATACCAAGATGCTGCTGGCGGCCGAGCCGCATGGCACCAAGGCACCGCCCGCCGATGACGCGCCGATCATGCTCGAGGGCCGCAACGTGGTCGTCGATTTCAACATTGGCGGCGGACTGCTGTTCAAGGGCACGAAGACGTTCCGTGCCGTCGACAATGTCAGCCTGACGCTGCGCCAGGGCCAGACCATCGGCGTGGTGGGAGAATCGGGTTCGGGCAAGTCGACGCTCGGTCGCGCACTGCTGCGCCTGCTGGCGTCGGACGGTCGCTACCGCTTCGAGACGACGGATATCTCGCTGCTCGACCGCAGCCAGATGCGGCCCTATCGCCGGCAGATGCAGCTGGTGTTCCAGGACCCCTACGGCTCCCTTTCGCCACGCCAGACCGTCGGCGAGATCATCACCGAAGGCCTCTATGTGCATGAGCCGCAACTGACCAAGGCAGACCGCGACAAGCGGGCAATCGCCGCCCTCAGTGAAGTGGGCCTCGATCCGGCAGCCCGCAACCGCTATCCGCACGAGTTCTCCGGCGGCCAGCGTCAACGCATCGCCATCGCCCGTTCGATCATCCTGAAACCGAAGGTCATCGTGCTCGACGAGCCGACCTCCGCGCTCGACCGATCGGTTCAGTTGCAGGTCATCGAACTGCTGCGTGACCTGCAGGCCAAGCACGGCCTGTCCTATGTCTTCATCAGCCATGACCTGTCAGTGGTCCGGGCGATGTCAGACCATGTGGTGGTGATGAAGAACGGCAAGATCGTCGAGCAGGGCGATACGGAAGCCATCTTCGAGCGGCCAGCAGAGGACTATACCAAGACGCTGATCGCAGCCGCGTTCGCATAGCAAACTGCCTGCCCGAAGGGTATCCCCCTCTGTCGGCGACACCGATATCTCACCCTCAAGGGGGAGATATCGGTCAAGGCAGAGGAGAGGTTATCGGACTGGCACATGAAAACTCGTCTACGCCGTCGCCGGAACCAGCACCTTCAACTCGCCGGCGTGGATCTTGATCTCGACATCGCGCGGCATGCGCAGCAGTTCACCGTCGACAACACAGGCTGCCCCCTGACGATGCTTGGGGAAATGCAGGCGCAGTACCTTGGCAGTCGAGGCGGTCACCGCCTGATTGTCCGTGAAGCGCCCACGCATGATATCGAAAGCCAGCGAAAACACGCCCGTCGGCTCGAGTGGATCGGCGAGATAGACGCCAAGCTTGCCGGTGGTCAGGTCATCGGCGAAGAACAGTGCATTGTTGCCCAGCGGGTTGTTGGACACCGAAATGGCCGAGACCGGCCGTTCGTCGCTGCGGCCGTCGCCGTCGATGTCGAAGATCACCTCGAAACGCGGTGGATCCAGCATCACGCCGAAGGCGGCATTGGTGCTGGCGCGCATCTTGCCGAGCTTGGAGGCGAAATTCATCGAATTGCGCATGCGCACCATGCGCGCGTGAAGGCCAGCTGAAAACTGGTGCACATAGGGACGGCCATTGGCCGTTGCGATGTCGACGGACTGGACCTGCGCATCGGCCAGCGTGTCGAGCACCTTCCAGATATCCAGCGGCAGTTTCAGCGAGCGGGCAAACAGGTTCATCGTGCCGGCCGGAACCACGCCAAGCGGCAGTCCGGCTTTCCAGGCGACGCCCGCCGCGGCCGAAATCGTGCCGTCGCCGCCACCCGCCACCAGCGCATCCGCACCGGAAATGCTGGCTTTTTCGAGCGCCGAAACGACCTCGTCGCCGCCGACCACGGCGCAATCGAGATCATGCCCCTTGGCCGCGAACGCCTTGACGGCGCTGGCGCAATAGGCCTGCATGTCGGTGGTCTTGAAGGTACCACCGTCGCGATTGAGTACAGCCGTGATCTTCATCTCGTCCTTTCGCAGTGCCAACATGCGCCGCAGCTTGCGACAACGCGCCATTTCGTCAATTGTTTCCTTATCGCAACAGATCGCGTCCGAAGCGCTAAAATTCAAGGGCGTGGACAAAAGCCTTTGCCGCAGCGCACAATGATATGATAAATAACAATTCTGCCTTTGCTTCGGTCCATCAAGGACCGCCTTCCATTCCCTGCTTCTGCTGAAGCTCTACGCGCCGTCGCTCCCAGCCGGCGCCCCGTGGTGTTTTGATGACCGACTGCACGACCGCCGACCGTTCCCTCGTTGACCGCCGGATCGATCCGGCCCAGCTATCGCCCGCCACCGTCCTGCTGATCGAAATTGCACTGGCTGCCGGCGGCTTCGGTATCGGCACCGGCGAATTTGTCATCATGGGCCTTCTGCCGGAGGTCGCCACCACCTATCAGGTCAGCGTACCGGATGCCGGCAATGTCATCAGTGCCTATGCACTCGGCGTGGTCATCGGTGCACCGATCATCGCAGCGCTTGCGGCCAAGCTGCCGCGCAAGACCCTGCTTCTGCTGCTGATGAGCCTGTTTGCCATCGGCAATTTCGCCAGCGCCATGGCGCCCGGCTTCCTCTCCTTCACCGCCTTGCGCTTCATCACCGGCCTGCCGCATGGCGCCTATTTCGGTGTCGCGGCCCTGGTGGCCGCTTCGATGGCTCCGCCACACAAGCGGGTTCGCGCGGTCGGCCGCGTGATGCTCGGCCTGACCATTGCCACCCTCATCGGCACGCCGATAGCGACCTTCCTCGGCCAGTTGATGAGCTGGCGGGCTGCGTTCTTCATGGTGGCTGCAATCGGCGGCCTGACGGTTGCGCTGATTGCGATCTATCTGCCGAAGGACGAGGTTGCCGAAGGTGCCAGCATCCGCCGTGAACTCAGCGCCTTCGGGCGCCTGCAGGTCTGGCTTTCGCTCGCCGTGGCGGCAATCGGTTTCGGCGGCATGTTCGCGATCTTCAGCTATATCGCCAAGACGACGACCGACACCGCCGGACTGCCGACCACCATGGTCGCCATCGTGCTTGCGCTGTTCGGTATCGGCATGAATGTCGGCAATGTCGTGGGTTCGCGCATGGCCGACTATTCCCTCAACGGCACCATCGGCGGCGTGCTCGCCTTCAATGTCGTGCTGATGGCGGTCTTTTCGCTGACGGCTCATAACCCGATCATGCTGTGCGTCTGCGTCTTCCTGACCGGCTGCGGCTTTGCCGCATGCCCGGCCGTGCAGACCCGGTTGATGGATGTGGCGGCTGACGCCCAGACGCTCGCCGCCGCGTCCAACCATTCGGCCTTCAACATAGCCAACGCGCTCGGCGCCTGGCTCGGCGGCGTGGTCATCGCAGCCGGCTACGGCTATGGCGCAACCGGCTTCGTCGGCTCGGTCCTGTCGGCACTCGGCCTGGTGGTGTTCCTGATCTCCGTCGGGCTGGATAAGCGGACGGCACGCAGCTGAGACATTCCTTCGCCGAGCCGGCCCGGGCTTTTTCCGATCAGGGCCTTTCGCCGGTGGTTGAAACACGTATGGAAGCCTGGCTTCGCATGCCGATCGCCACACCGACCAGCGCCATGCCACCACCGACCAGGTGGAAAAGAGCCAAGGTTTCGCCGAGCAGCAACCATGCAAGCGCCGCCACCAGTAGCGGCAGCAGGTTGATGTAAAGCGCACTGCGTGCCGCGCCGAGTTCGCGCACGGCAATCATCCAGCAGAACGGCGCCAGAAGCGATGTCGGAATGGCGGCGAACAGGACCAGCGGCAGGTTGTCCGCCGTGATCGGACTGATGTCGCTGAGCAGCCAGAGCGGCAACAGGAACGCCGTGGCCACGGCGATCTGGCACCAGATCTGCTGCCACATCGGCAGCGGCAGTGCCCAGCGCCTGAGCAAAACGCCATAGAAGGAATTGGCAACGATGGCGACGATCATCAGCGCGTCACCGACATGAAGGCCGCCCGCCAGGAGCTGAAGCGGATCGCCGTGGGAAATCAGATAAACGACCCCCAGCAGCGACAACGCCCCACCCAGCATGCGCGACCGGGTTAGGCGCTCGCCGGCGAAAGCCGAAGCCAGGAAAATGGCAATCAGCGGCATCAGTGCCGCCAGAAGCCCCATGTTGAGCGCCGTCGTGGTCTTGGCCGCCTCATAGGCGAGGCTCTGGTAGATCACCATGCCCAGCATTCCAAGCACGGCCAGCTTCCACCAGTGTCGCAGGGCCGGCCGGCGATTGGCCCACAGACCACGCATGACGAAAGGCGTCAGCAGCACGAGGGCAATCAGCCAGCGATAAAATGCGATCGAGGCCGGCTCGATCAACCCGGCCGATGCCTTGGTGACGATGGTATTGCCCGCCCATATCAACATGGTCAGCAGCGGGATCAGAGCCATAACGAAGCCATGGCTCATCCGACTGGTCGTCTGCGCTGCCATTGTCATCCTGCGTGCCTCACCTTCAGGACCGCAAACCCTGATGGCTGCGATCGTCGCCCCTTTCTCTAGCAGGCGTCCTGATTTCGTTATATAATGAATTTTGGACACAAGATTGCGGAGAACGGCCATGCTCTATGCGCATGAAGGGATTGATGGCGAACAACCCCGACCGATATCGTTCCGCACCGTTCGCTACCAGGGCGGCAGCGGATTTCCCGCCAAGCGTCAGGTCTGGGGCGAATTGAATTACGCCCTGCAGGGCATCGCCCAGATCAACATCGAAGGCGTGCGCTTCCTGTCACCGCCCCAATACGCCATCTGGATCCCGCCGGGTTTCGAACACGATGCCATCAACCCGCAGGACGTGCTTTACGTCACGACCCATATAGAGGCCGGGCTTTGCGCGGATCTGCCGCAGCAGCCATGCACGCTGGATCTGAGTGCCCTGTTGAAAGCCATTCTCGCCGATTTCGCCCGGCGGGGCATCCGCCATCCGCGCACGCCCGACGATCTGCGACTGGCGATGGTGATCGTCGACCAGGTGCGGGCAGCACCCCGTTTCGCACAATATCTGCCGACCACCGACGATATTCTGCTCGGCCCGATGCTCAGCCAGTTGCAGCAGGAACCGGGAGACAAACGCTCGGCTGCCGAATGGGCGAACCGCGCCGGCACCACCGAACGCACGCTATCGCGCCGCTGCCAGGAGGTGCTCGGCATGTCGTTCAACGACTGGCGCCAGCGGCTCCGGCTGTTGACCGCCCTTGCGCTGCTCGATGAGGGAGAAAGCGTTCATGGGGTGGCGGAGCGGCTGGGCTACAGCAACCCCTCCGCCTTTATCGCAATGTTCCGCCGACTGACGGGCGTCAGCCCGTCACAGATGCGCAAGCGTCAATAGGGATCAGGCCTGCAGCACGACAACCTTGTCGCCGACCTTGGTGCGGGCATACAGATCGATGACGTCGTGGTTCATCATGCGCACGCAGCCCGACGACATTGCCTCGCCGATCGACCATGGCTGGTTGGTGCCGTGCAGGCGAAACAGCGTATCGTTGCCGCCGCGATAGAGATACATGGCGCGGGCGCCGAGCGGATTGTTCGGGCCTCCCGGCAGGCCGCCGGCATATTTCAGGTTCTTTTCCGGGTCGCGGCGGATCATGTTGGGTGTCGGCGTCCAGGTCGGCCATTCCGCCTTGCGGCCGATATAGGCATTGCCCGCCAGCGCATAACCGTTGCGGCCGACGCCGATGCCGTAGCGCATCGCACGACCATCGCCGAGAACGTAGTAGAGGCGGCGCTCGGGTGTGTCGACGACAACCGTGCCCGCAGAATGGGCCGTCTCATAGGCCACTTCCTGACGGCGCAGTTCCGGCTTGATCTTGTCGAGCGGTACCTTTTTCAGCGGAAAGGGCTCGGTCGTGACGTCGCCATACATCGCCTGCTGGTTGGGCATGGACTGGCAGCCGGCGAGGAGAAGCGGCAGGCCGATCAGCAGGCTGCGACGGGAAATGGTCATGGATCAAACGTCCTCGGAGATGATTCTTCTGCCGAGAAGCCTAGGAAATTTATGGTTAATGCCTGGTTAAATCGAGGATGAGGCGATTAACAACCGCGTCATAATTGTGGCGGATGGCGCGCGGATTTACTTGGACAACGCGCCGCAGTGCCACGCCTTCTGTTGAAATGCAGGGCCATCCCAATACGAAGAAGGGCCGCACACTGGCGGCCCTTTCGTGACACTTACATATTTGGATAAACCGGCCCCTCGCCGCCCTGTGGCGGAACCCAGGTGATGTTCTGGTTGGGGTCCTTGATGTCACAGGTCTTGCAGTGCACGCAGTTCTGCGCGTTGATGACGAAGACGTCTTCGCCATCCTTTTCGACCCATTCGTAGACGCCGGCCGGACAGTAGCGGGTCGAGGGACCGGCAAAGATACCGAGTTCGGAACGCTTCTGCAGGTCCATGTCCTTGACCTTGAGGTGGACCGGTTGGTCCTCCTCATGATTGGTGTTGGACAGGAAGACCGACGACAGGCGGTCGAAGGTCAGGACGCCATCCGGCTTCGGATAGGCGATCGGCTTGTGTTTTGCAGCGGGCTCCAGCGACTGGGCGTCGGTCTTGCCATGCTTCAGCGTAAACGGCGAGGTGCCGAAGATCTGGTTGATCCACATGTCGAGGCCGCCGAGCGCTACGCCGAGTGCGGTACCGAACTTCGACCACAGCGGCTTGACGTTGCGCACGCGCTTCAGATCCTTGCCGATATCGGTCTTGCGCCATTCGTTTTCGATCTCGATCGGCTCGTCATTGGCGCGGCCGGCGGCAATGGCATCGGCGATCTTGTCGGCCGCGAGCATGCCCGAAAGCACGGCATTGTGGCTGCCCTTGATGCGCGGCACATTGACGAGGCCGGCGGAACAGCCGATCAGCGCGCCGCCGGGGAAGGACAGCTTCGGCACCGACTGATAGCCGCCTTCGGTGATCGCACGGGCGCCATAGGACAGGCGCTTTGCCCCTTCGAAGGTCTTGGCGATCGCCGGATGGGTCTTGAAGCGCTGGAATTCCTCGAAAGGATAGAGATAGGGGTTCTTGTAGTTGAGGTGCACGACAAAACCGACCGCTACCGTGTTGTCCTCGAGGTGATAGAGGAAGGAGCCGCCACCGGTCTTCATGCCGAGCGGCCAGCCGAAGGAGTGCTGCACGAGGCCCGGCTTGTGGTGCTCAGGCTTGACCTGCCAGAGTTCCTTCAGGCCGATACCATATTTCTGGACGTCGCTGTCGCGGGAAAGGTCAAATTTGGCGATCAGCTGCTTGGCCAGCGATCCGCGCACGCCCTCGCCGATCAGCACATATTTGCCGAGCAGTTCCATACCACGGGTGAAGTTCGGACCCGGCTCGCCATTCTTCTCGATGCCCATGTCGCCGGTCGCCACGCCGATGACGGCACCTTCGTCGTTGTAAAGCACTTCCGTCGCAGCAAAGCCCGGATAGATTTCAACGCCCAGCGCTTCGGCATGGCCGGCCAGCCAGCGACAGACATTGCCGAGCGAGACGATGTAATTGCCGTGATTGTTCATCAGCGGCGGCATGGCAAAATTGGGCAAGCGGATGGAGCCAGCAGGCCCGAGAAGCAGAAACTGGTCATCGGTGACCGGCGTCTTGAACGGATGGTCGGCCTCTTTGCGCCATTCGGGCAAGAGTTTGTCGATGCCGATCGGATCGACCACGGCACCCGACAGGATATGCGCGCCGACTTCGGCGCCCTTTTCCAGAACGACCACGGTCAGGTCCGGATTGACCTGTTTCAGCCGGATCGCCGCAGACAGGCCCGCTGGCCCCGCGCCGACGATCACCACGTCGAATTCCATGCTTTCGCGTTCCGGCAGTTCCATCTCAGTGCTCATCGTCAATCCTCCGCGCGGCGGTTCTTTGCGCCTATCTCCTTGACAAAACCCAACCTGATTGTCGAGCCGAAGCGCGACACGCACAGGCGCAAATTCCGGCAGGGTGGTGTGAAGGACGAGAATATCTGACGTGCACGTAAGCGTCAATCAGGTAGCCAGAGGCAAAATAGGGAGTGCCCCTACCCTGTTTCGGGCTGTCGCCATGTGCAGAATGCCCGGCGGCCAGCCCTCCCCCAAGCAGCGACTGTGAACGACTGATGGGGCCAACGACCTGTCAGCGCATACCGTCTACCGGGCGAACCGTTTTGCACCGGCGACGCACAGCACGACCGCCACCGTGCTTGCCAGCATGCCGAGGCTCACCTGTTCGTGCAGCAGCGTCGCGGCAAGGGCCAGGCCGAAAAACGGCTGCAACAATTGCAACTGGCCGACCGCGGCGATCCCTCCGAGCGCAAGTCCGCGATACCAGAAGACGAAACCGACCAGCATGCTGAACACCGAGACATAAGCGAGCCCGAGCCATGCGGGCATGGTGACGGCCTGCCAGGACACGGGCATGGTCAGCAGGGCAAGCGCGACCATGACCGGCAGCGACAACAGCAGCGCCCAGGAAATCACCTGCCAGCCGCCGAGCCGGCGCGATAACCGGGCGCCTTCGGCATAACCCAATCCACAGAGCACAATGGCCGCGATCATCAGAAGATCGCCCAGGCTTGATGTTGCGTCACCGGTGACCAGGGCGAAGCCGGCAACGATGGCGCTGCCGAGGCAGGAGAACAGCCAGAACAGTGGCTTGGGTCGCTCTCCGCCGCGCAGGACCGCAAAGACTGCCGTCATCAGGGGCAGCAGGCCGACAAAAACCACCGAATGCGCCGCGGTAATGGTCTGCAGCGCCAAGGCGGTCAGCAGCGGAAAACCGACGACGACACCGAGCGCAACGATGGCAAGCGAGACCATGTCGCGGCGAACCGGACGCGCCTGACGCCAGATGACCAGCAGGACTGCGGCCAGCAGGGCTGCGATCACGGCCCGCGCCGAAGTCAGGAACAGCGGTGAAAAACCGCCGACGGCGACGCGTGTCGCCGGTAATGATCCACTGAAGATCAATACGCCGAGCAGACCGCTGCCCCAACCGTCCATGGATGTTTTCATTGGCCCTCGCTTTCTGACACCGTCCTAGCTTTGGAACACTGGCGAAGACAGCAACAGTTCGGTACAATTGAGCAAAACTGTACTGGTTCATTGCCCATACAGTCGAGCCTTCCGGAGAGTTTCAGAACCATGGACAGCAACACGCGCACCGGCGAGGTGATGGCAGCCATCCGGCAAAGGATCGCCGGCCGGGCGCTGGGCTCCGGCGACCGCCTGCCGTCGATTCGAAGCTTTGCCGGCACGATGGGCGTTTCCCCTTCCACCGTGGTCGAGGCCTATGACCGCCTGGCGGCGGAAGGTCTGATCCGGGCGCAACGCGGTTCGGGCTTTTATGTCTCGACTAGTGCGCTCATGCCCCTGAAGCTCGCCGAGGCATCCGCACCGCTCGAGCGGGCGGTCGATCCATTCTGGGTCTCGCGCCAGTCGCTCGATGCAGATGCCGCGGTGCTGAGGCCCGGCTGTGGCTGGCTGCCGGCAGCGTGGATGCCGAATACGGCGCTCAGGCGGGCGCTGCGCAGCCTGTCGCGCGCCGATGACGCGCTGCTGTCGGACTACGGCAATACGCGCGGCCCGCTGGCTCTGCGTCGGCTGCTGCTGTCGCGCTTTGCCGAAGATGGCATTCAAGCCGCACCCGAGCAATTGCTGCTCACCGGATCAGGTACCCAGGCGCTGGACCTGCTGTGCCGGTTCCTGCTTCGGCCCGGCGAGACCGTGCTGATCGACGATCCCTGCTATTTCAATTTCCAGGCGCTGCTGCGCGCCCATCAGGTCAGGATCGTCGGCGTGCCGTATACGACCACCGGCCCGGACGTCGCCGCTTTCGAGGCTGTGCTTGCCGCCGAGAAGCCCCGCCTCTACATCACCAATTCCGCCCTGCACAACCCGACCGGGGCAACGCTTGCGCCCCAGGTCGCACACCGCCTGCTGAACGCGGCAGCGCTGCACGACCTGACGATCATCGAAGACGATATCTTTGCCGATTTCGAGCCCGAGCCGTCATCGCGGCTGGCGGCCCTTGACGGATTGCACCGCGTCATCCGCATCGGCAGCTTCTCCAAAACGCTGTCGTCATCGGTCCGCTGCGGTTACATCGCCTGCCGGGCGGACTGGATCGAGGCGCTTGTCGACCTGCAGGTGGCGACCAATTTCGGTGGCGCAAGTCCCGTTGCCGCGGCCTTGACCCTCGACGTTCTTGCCGGCGGCAACTATCGCAAACACATGGACGAACTGCGCCAGAAGCTGGCGCGCGCACGGCGCCAGACCGCCGAACGCCTGCAGCATCTCGGCATCGAGCCGTGGCACATGCCGCGCGGCGGCTTCTATCTCTGGTGCCGGCTGCCGGACGGCCTGGACTCGGCCGAACTGGCACAGTCGGCCCTGGCAAAAGGCGTGGTCCTGGCGCCGGGCAATGTCTTCAGCGTGGCGCAATCGGCCGGCGCCTTCCTCCGCTTCAATGTTGCCCATTGCCAGGATCCGGCCATGTATGCCGTGCTGACCGCTCAGATCGACGAGATGCGCCGTCGCTGATCGCCGGCATGACCAAAGGTCGATGGATTTTGGCAAACAGATCGATCGCGCAGCGATCGTTCTTGCCGGCCGACAACGCCGGCAAAATCCCTGACCCTATCGCGTGGCCGGCCTGTCCTTGATAGCAATTACGTGCCCGCCCCAAAAACTGCATTTGAACACCCGCCCGCTTTGGCGCAGTCTCCCTTGCAACGACTGAAGGAGAAGAGCGCGACATGGCAGTCACATACGGTTTCATCGGTCTCGGCCATCTCGGCCGGCATCTGGCGGGCAGCCTGGTCAGGGCAGGATTTGACGTCACGGTCCATGACCTCGACCGGGACAACGCAAAAGACCTTCTCGCCGGTGGCGCACGCTGGGCGGACGATCCGCAAGCGGTGGCAGAGGCCGTCGATGCCGTGATCACCTGCCTGCCCTCGCCGCGTGTCAGCGAAAAGGTGCTGGCCGGCGAGCGCGGCATCCTTGCCGGACTGAAATCGGGTAGAACCTGGATCGAGATGAGCACGCTCGACGAGCAGGAGGTGCTTAGACTGGGCAAACTTGCGGCCGATCATGGCGTGCGCATGCTCGAGGCGCCGGTCACGGGCGGCGTGCATCTGGCGGCCTCCGGCGAGATCACCGTGATTACCGGTGGCGACGCCGACCTGCATGCCCTGCACCTGCCGGCGTTCGAAGCGATGGGTAACAAGATCTTCCGCGCCGGCCCGCTCGGCAAGGCCTCGGTGATCAAGGTGATCACCAACATGCTCGCCTTCATCCACCTGATCGCGACCGGCGAGGCGCTGATGCTGGCGAAGAAGGGCGGCATCGACCTCACCGGTGCCTTCAACATCATCAAGGCCTCCTCGGGCAACAGCTTCGTGCACGAGACCGAGGGCCAGGTGATCCTGAACGGCAGTTACAACATCAATTTCACCATGGATCTCGCGGTCAAGGATCTCGGCTTTGCCCTCGGCTTCGGCCGCGAATACGGCGTACCGCTCGATCTTGCCGGCCATGCGTTGCAGACCTTCATCCGCGCCCGCTCCACCTATGGCGGAGACGCCTGGTCGTCGCAGGTGGTCAAGCTGCTCGAAGACGCCACCGGCACGGATCTGCGCGCACCGGGCTTTCCGGCGGAGCTTTGAGCGAGCAAAGCGAACGTCGTCACTTGCGGCGATCCGTCTTTCCGGCGAAGAAGCCGAAAGACATTTCCAGGCTTTTCCCATGGCATCACATCCGCCCCTCTCTCCCCATGATATCGCCCGCGCACTCGACGGGCTGCACCCGGATCTGCGCATCCTCGGTCCGGACGCGATGGCTGGCCGCCATCCCGGCGAGGATCCGACTAATCTGGCCGCTGGCGTCGTGGCGCAGCCTGCTTCGACGGCTGCGGCGGCGGCACTGATTTCCTGGTGCCGGGCAAATCATGTCGCGATCGTTCCGCAAGGAGGCCTCAGCGGGTTGGTCGGCGGCGGCGTCAGCCGGCATGGAGATGTCATCCTTTCCAGCGCCCGGCTCAACCGCGTCATTGCCATCCATGCAGATGAGGAGACCGTCGAGGTCGAAGCCGGGGTGACCTTGGAAGGGCTGCAGGCCGCACTCGCGCCGCATGGTCTGACCACCGGCATCGATCTCGGTTCGCGAGGATCCGCCACCATCGGCGGCATGATTTCGACCAACGCCGGCGGCATCCTCGCCTTCCGCAATGGCGTGATGCGCCATCAGATCCTCGGTCTGGAAGCCGTCCTGCCCTCGAGCGAGATCCTGTCGGACATGACACGAGTGGTGAAGGTGTCGGCCGGCCCCGACATCAAGCAAATCTTCATAGGCGGCGAAGGCGCCTTCGGTTTCGTGACGCGGGTGGTGATGAAGGTGGAGCGGATACGGCCGCATCGGGCGGTGGCCCTTCTCGGCGTTACGAATGCCGGCCGTGCGCTCGAGGTCGCGGCACGCCTGCGACGCCATCCGTCCCTCTTGCTCGAAGCCGCCGAAATGATGTGGCCGCGCTATGTGCGCGACCATGCACAGCTGAAGAGTTTCGACCTCTCATGGCTCGAAGACCGTGCCTCATTGCTTCTGGTCGAAATATCGGCGCAGAGCGGTGACCACGCGACCTCGCTTCTCGAAGAAGAACTCGCGGCAATCTGGGACGCGGCCGAGATCAAGGGCGGCATCGTCGCCCAATCTTCGGAGCAGGCGCGGCGTTTCTGGGACCTGCGCGAAGACTCGGGCTTCTATTTTTCAGCTTTTCCACAGGCTCCCTCTTTCGACGTCTCTCTGCCGCCGACGCTCGTCGACCACTATGTGGCCGAACTCACCCACCGCCTTCGATCAATCGGAAGCGGCTACGACACCTATGTCTATGGTCATATTGCCGATGGCAATCTGCATATCGCGCTGGCCACGCCCGGCCCTCTTTCGCCCGACATCAAGCATGATGTGGAAGACGCCGTCTATGCTGGGATCACCGCCTGCGGCGGCAGTTTTTCGGCTGAACACGGCGTCGGGCTGGACAAGCACCGTGCCTATCTCGAACACGCAGACCCGGGAAAACAGGCACTCGCGCGGCAGTTCAAAACCTTGCTCGATCCGGACGGCCTGTTCAATCCGGGCAAGGTGCCGTTTTGATTTTGCGACTGCCGACGGAGGTCAGGCTTCCGTCCGCCATCAACGCTCGATAGACTGCGTTCAATACATTTGCATCAGACAAGGACATCGCCATGGATTTCGGTATTTCCGGTAAACGCGCTCTCGTACTCGCCGCTTCGCGCGGCCTTGGCCTCGGCATCGCCAAGGTCCTTGCGGCTGAAGGCGTGCATGTGCTGATCTGCGGCCGCACGGAAGACAAGCTGAAGGCCAATGTCGCGGCGATCCAGGCTTCCGGCGGCAAGGCTGACTATGTCGTTGCCGATCTCGCCGACGCGCATTTCGTCGATACCATGCTTTCGGCAGTGCATCACAAGCTCGGCGGCATCGACATCCTGGTCAATAATACCGGTGGGCCGACCCCCGGCACGGTCGAGGATATGGATGCCGAGAAGCTCTACAACTTCTTCCAGTCCATGGTCGTGCGCGTCATCACGCTCACCAATGCGCTCGTGCCGCTGATGAAGACGCAAGGCTTCGGCCGCATCCTCACCGTCGCGTCCTCGGGCGTGTTCGAGCCGATCCCGAACCTTGCGCTGTCCAACACGCTGCGCGGCGCGCTCGTCGGCTGGAACAAGACGTTGTCCTCGGAGGTCGCCTCCTATGGCGTGACGGCCAACATGCTGCTGCCCGGCCGGATCCACACCGACCGCATCGATGAACTCGACGGCGCCAATGCCAAGCGTAGCGGCAAGTCGCTGGAGGAAATCCGCAGCGCTTCGGTCAAGTCGATCCCGGCCCAGCGACTGGGCACCGTCGAGGAATTCGCCGCAGCCGGCGCCTTCCTCTGCTCGGCCCAGGCCAGCTACATCACCGGCACCATGCTGCGCGTCGACGGCGGCGCGGCGAAATCGAACTGAGTGCAATCGGCACAGGCGGGCATGGCACTCCATTGCCTGCCTGTGCAGAGACCAGATGACTATCGACGCGCATGTTTGCCACCCTTCGTGCGCATCATCACAGCGCCCTTCGGTGAAACGGCGGCATATCGGCCGCGTCATTGCCAAGCTTGCATGCCCCTATTCGTCCAGAGGATCCGTGTCATGGCAGTCATTCGTATCGTATTGCAGGTCATCTGCGTGCTCGCCGCGCTGATCGGCCTGATCTGGATCGGCCAGGGAACCGGCGTCTTCCCCTACCCGGCCTCCAGTTTCATGATCAACCAAACGCCGTGGATCCTGCGCGGCGCGATCCTCGCGGCTGTCGGCTTTACCGTCCTCCTGTTCGTCCGGCGGCGCAGATAGACCTTGCCGCGCTTCGCAACGCAGCATTTCTGCTTGCCCTTCAGCCACCCCTGTGGCATCAGGCGCGCTTTCCCGTGCCCGGCCAGACGCCCGGGCCATGTGCCGGCTTGACCGGCATTCTCTGACAGTATCACCATGAAGGAGCGGCGGCCATGGCACACGCGCTTGGGCTCGATTTCGGCACGACCAATACGGTAATCGCGCAGGCCGAAAACCTGGAGCAGACCCATTCGATCCGCTATACCTCGCCGGCCGGCACGTCCGACAGCATGCGCACGGCGCTCTCCTTCCTCAAGGATCGCCAGCTCGGTGCAGGCGCGCTCAAGGTCGAGGCCGGGCAGGCCGCCATCCGCACCTTCATCGACAATCCCGGCGAATGTCGATTCCTGCAGTCGATCAAGACCTTTGCCGCCTCCGCGGTGTTCCAGGGCACGCTGGTGCATGCAAGGCGCTTCCAGTTCGAGGACCTGATGGAGGTTTTCCTCAAGCGCCTTGAGGCTTATGCCGGCGACGGCTGGCCGAGCGACGCCAAGCGGCTGGTCGCCGGACGCCCGGTACATTTTGCCGGCGCAAGCGCCGATCCGGCGCTCGCCACCACCCGCTACAACGAAGCCCTGTCGCGGCTCGGCTTCCCCGAGATCCACTATGTCTACGAGCCGGTAGCGGCGGCCTTCTACTTCGCCCAAAACCTGAAGCAGGACGCGACAGTGCTCGTCGCCGACTTCGGCGGCGGCACCACCGACTTCTCGCTGATCCGCTTCGAAACCGCCGGCGGCAAGCTATCGGCACGGCCGCTCGGCCATTCCGGTGTCGGCATCGCCGGCGACCAGTTCGATGCCCGCATCATCGACCAGTTGGTCGCGCCGGAAATCGGCAAGGGCAGTCAGTTCAAGAGCTTCGGCAAGCTGCTCGACGTGCCGAGCAACTACTATCTGTCGTTCTCGCGCTGGAACCAGTTGTCGGTGTTCAAGACGATGAAGGAATTTACCGATCTGCAGTCGCTGGTGCGTCAGGCTGTCGAGCCGGACAAGCTCGAGCTATTCATCGAACTGATCGAACATGACGAGGGCTACCCGCTCTATCAGGCGGTCTCGGCCACCAAGATGGCGCTGTCGTCGGCCGACGAGGCTGAGTTCCGCTTCGCACCGCTTGGCAAGGCCGGCGAAAAGCGGGTCACCCGCGCCGAGTTCGAAAGCTGGATCGCCGAAGACCTTTCGCGCATGGAAGCGGCGCTCGACCAGCTTTTGACCGAGACCAGCACAACGACCGGCGAGATCGACAAGGTCTTCCTCACCGGCGGCACGTCCTTCGTGCCGGCCGTGCGCGACATCTTCAAGCGGCGCTTTGCCGCCGACAAGATCGAAACCGGTGGTGAACTCGTGTCGATCGCCCATGGTCTTGCCCTGATCGGCGAGCGCGACGACATCAGTCAGTGGACAGCCTGAGGCCAAAGGCTGGCGACAGGCTTGCGACCGCGGAATCGGTTTGCATTACGATGGCGGGCAAGGCTAGAACAAGGCCATGATCCAAGCCCGTGACATGACGCATGCCGAACTGGCCGCGCTTTTGCATTTCCATGCGGAAGCCGGGGTCGAGTGGCTGGTCGAAGATCAGCCGATCGACAGGATCGCAGCCTTTGCCGCGGAGAAGACGGCACGGCAGGTCGCGCGGACAGCGCCCGAGCCGCAAGCGGCCTCCGCTGCGCAGGCACAACGCGGAACATCCGCGAATGAACGCCAGGCGGCACGGCCGGCCCCGTCGCTGTCCTCTGCCCTGCCCGCCATTCCCGATGAAAACGCCGTGGCGGAAGCCCGTTTTGCCGCTGAAAGCGCACGCTCGCTGGCTGAACTGAAGACGGCCATCGAAGGCTTTGCCAGCTGCAACCTGAAAACCAGCGCCCGCTCGACCATCTCGGCCGCGGGCGGTGCTGAATCCGGGATCATGCTGATCGGGCCGATGCCCAACGCCGATGACGACCGCGAGGGACAGGCCTTTTCCGGACGCGCCGGCCTCATGCTCGACCGGATGCTGGCCGCAATCGGCCAGACCCGCGAGACGGTGACGATCACCACCATCATTCCCTGGCGCCCGCCCGGCGACCGCATGCCGTCCGTTCCGGAATGCGCGATCTGCCGGCCGTTCATCGAACGACAGATCGCGCTTGCCGCACCGAAACAGGTGCTGGTGCTCGGGAATTTTGCCGCACGATTCTTTTTTGGCGAGAACGGCACGATCCATGCCCTGCGCGGACAGTGGCGCTCGCTTGGCGCCGGCGGCCACGCGGTGCAATCCATGGCAACCCTGCATCCGCAAGAGCTGTTGACCGCGCCGGCCAGCAAGGCATTGGCCTGGCAGGATCTTTTGGCCTTTGCCGCGCGGATCCAAACCGGCGAAACTGACTAAAAAAGCGCCATCATTAAAGAAATATGAAATCAGCCATGCGTTTTACGCAAGGCAGAGCCGCGCTTGGCGAGCTTGCCGAATCTATGTTGCACTGCGATATCTGTCCGCAGAAAGGGAGGACGTGCTTAACAAGGAATTTCATCGTGAGCCTTCGCACACGCCCGATCCACTGCAAGTTTGAAACCGTGCGCCTCGCGGGCGAATACGCACGAACAAGCAACCCCTATCACCGCGGCGCCGCACTTGCCGCCTGCGAACAACTGAGCGCCCGCTTCACCGAAGCCAATGGTCGCATCGCTCGCCCGGCGAGCGTGTTCGCCGATTTCCGCGCCTGAGCCAATTGGCGTGAAGCCCTAGCCGCGCAGCGCTTCTTCAGCGACGCGCGGATCGTGCCGCCAGCATTCGATCAGCGCCGCTTTTCCGATATAATCCGCAGGGATTACTAGCCCGGCACAGTTCGGTGCGGCCTGCCGCGGTCACGCCTGCATATGGCGCATAGCAGGGTCTTCGATTTGTGCATTGCACAAAACGTTCAGTCATGAACTAATAAAGACCTTCACGCTGACATGCATCGAAAGCAGAGGACTGACCATGACCCTACCCTTCCATCCCGTCCGCAGCCTGCGCCAGGTCGTTGATCAGATCGGCCACGCCGTCAACGCCTCGGCCGAATATTCCCACGCCGCCCGCCAGCGTCAGGCCTCTCTGTCACGCGGCGAACGTCCGGCGGTTCAGCCGCTGGCTTTCTGATTGATCCGATAGCTTAAAATACAGCCCGACACAGGATGAGGCCCGCGGCGAAATCGCCCGGCCTATCAGGCATTGCGGTAAACCAATGCTCGCAGGCTCACGCCTCGCAGACCGCCGCCAGATGCGGTTCCGGGTCTTCCAGACGGGCCGGCCCGCAGATCATCTCGTAGGCATGATCGACGATCGAGAATTTCACCGCCTGCCAGCCGCAATATTCCGCTAGAAAATCAGCTTTCAGCAGATACCGGCTCTTGGCTTTGTCCGACCAGGCGAGGCAACCGGTCTCGACGGCACGGCGCACCAGGCGCTGCAGGTGCGTTCTCGATATCATGAACTGCTCAGCCATCAGCCGGGCGTCGATACGGCCGATGTCGTAACCGTCGGCACCCGGCGCCAGATGGATCGCCCGGCGGATCAGATCGTCCATCACCAGGCCGCCGGCTTCGGTCCATAAAAACAGCGCCACACGCGGCGGCGGCTCGAGCCAGCGCGGATCAAGGCAGGCGCGCCTTGCGATCTGCGGCTGTATCTTGTGCATCAACGCAGGTTCTTCGATCAGCCGCGCCACGCGCCCTGCTCCGTCAAGCCGATCAAGAACGGAGAGATTGGCCAGAACCCAGCGATACATCGCCGCCGTGGAGATTTCGGTTGCCTCATAGCGGCGTGGGCGACGGTTGCTTTCCCCGGCGATGCGCAGGAAGCGATAGCTCAGCAACTGGTCGAGGAAGTTGAGCACGGTGTTGCGGCTCGCCGCATTGCTGGACGTGATGATCTCGCGCAGGTTCGTGGTCGTCAGGCCGCTTCCCGGCTGGCTGGCATCGTATTCGAGCTGTAGGGCAAAGGCAGCCTGGCTCAATAGCCACCGCTGATGCGACGCCAGCATGCGTGACAGCCGGGGACTTTCATCGAACTGCGCTCGAAGCGTGGCGGCAAATCCCTGCAATGCCTCGATAAAGCCGGGATGGCCCGTCACGTCTTCCACCTTCAAAGCCATCGGCAATCTCCAGCAGCCGATGCTTCACGGGTCACTTGGCCATTGCTCGGGTGCCCATTGACCTGGCGTCCATGGGCCCTGTCTCGATAAATCCGCGCCAGCCGGTCGGCACCTGAACCAAACCGGCACAATGCATCGATCGCCGTCCGGCAAGGGACAGCGCGTCGCAGCATTGGAGAGTGTTCAAGATGCATGGAACCCCTGTGGCTTTAAGCATTCCCCGCACGTCACGTTCACCGTTTGGGAATTCTTAATATCGTAAATGAATTCGTGTCGCTTTTTCAATCAATTATTGCCGCGCCAACATGACAATACGTGAAACGACGTAGAAGCTTTGCGTCGTTTCACGTCGCAATCGACAGTTCACCCAAGAGCGAATATTGGCAGAGTCCGTTTTCCCGCGCTGGATAGGTACCCCATTGATCAATAGCCTCGCCTCGATCGCCACCCTGATGTTCTCGACGCTGCTGATGATGGCCGGCTTCGGGCTGATGGGATTCATGCTGCCGATCCGCTCGATCAGCGAGGGCTGGTCCACCTTCACCATTTCCGTCATCGCCACCGGCTATACGTTCGGTTTCACGGTCTCGTGCATCGTCACGCCGATCTTCGTGCGCCGCGTCGGACATGTGCGGGTGTTCGGCGCGCTGATCACCCTGCTCACCGTGTCCATCCTGCTTTGCGCGCTGGTGGTCGAATGGTGGGCATGGATGATCTTCCGCGGCATGTCCGGTTTCGCCATTGCCGGTGCCTATCTGCTGATCGAGAGCTGGCTGAACGAACGGGTGAACAATGCCAATCGCGGCGCCCTGTTTTCTGTCTACATGGTCACCTGCCTCGTCGGCTCGATCGGCGGCCAGTATATCGTGCCGCTCGGCAACCCCGACGGACCGGAACTGTTCATGGTCTGCGCGCTGATCTTTTCGCTGGCGCTGTTTCCGGTGGCGCTGTCGACGGCCCAGTCGCCGACCCCGATCGCCGAGGCCAAGTTCGACCTGAAGCGGCTCTATCGCCGTTCTCCCCTGGCCTTCTTCGGCTCGCTGCTGTCCGGCGCGCTGTCCGGCACCTGGGGCAGCCTGGGGGGCGTCTATTCGCAGAATATCGGCATGAACACGACGGAGGGCGCAACGCTTCTGGCGGCCCTTCTCGCCGGCGGCGCCATATCGCAAGTGCCGATCGGGCGACTGTCGGACCGGATCGATCGCCGACTGGTGATGATCGGGGCCGGGATCTTCGGCGTCCTGGCCTGCCTGATGATGACGATGTTCGATGCCGACAATGCCGTCGCTGTCTATATCGCCGGTTTTTTCGTCGGCACCGTTCTCTATCCGGTCTATTCGCTGAACGTCGCCCATGCCAATGACCTGGCCGAGCCGGATGAATATGTGACGCTGTCCAGCGCCATCATGATCCTCTACGGTCTCGGCACAGTCACCGGACCGGTCATGGCGGGCTCGTTGATGCAGTGGCTTGGTCCCGGTGCGCTGATCTGGTTCCTGGCAACGGCCTTTGCGCTTTATGCGGGTTATGCCGGCTGGCGCATTTCGCGCCGCCCCGACAGTGGCAACCAGGCCGACAAGACAGACTTCCTCGCCGTTGCCCTGCCGATGCAGGGCACCGACGTCACCGGCTCGCCAAACACGCCGGACCCGGACGAGCGGCTGCGCTGACAGGCAGGCCGCTCAGCCCTGCGGGGTCGAGGCCTTGCGCGCCGCACGGCGCTCGAGGCCCAGCTGGTGCTCGCGGAAGATGATGAAGATCCCGGCGCCGACCACGATCGCCGCCCCGATCAACGTGGTCGAGGTCGGGATGTCGTCGAACAGGATATAGGCGATGACCGAGCCCATGATGATCGAACAGTATTCGAACGGGGCGATCGTCGAAACATCGGCGAAGCGATAGCTCTCGGTCAGCAGGATCTGCCCCAGCCCACCGCAGAAGCCGGCAATCGCCAGGAGGCCGAGCGCGGTCCACGACAGCTCGACCCAACCGAAGAACCAGGTGCAGGCGGAGAGCAAAGCCGCGATGACGGAAAAGAACAGGACGATTGTCGAGGTCTTTTCCACCCGCACGAGCTGGCGGACCTGCAGCATGGCGGCAGCACCGAGCATTGCGGCGACAAGCACGGCAATGGCGCCGAAAGCCTGTTCCGATCCCATTTCGCCATCACCGAACAGACTCAGCTTCGGTAGCGATATGATCAGCACCCCGATCATGCCGACCACGACGGCGGTCCAGCGGTAAAGCCTTACCGTTTCGCCGAGAAAGACCGCGGCGAACACGACGGCAATCAGCGGCATGGCGTAGCCTATGGCGATCGAATCCGGCAGCGGCAGATGCACGAGGCCGTAGAAACCGGCGCCCATGGCAAACACGCCGAGAAGCGCGCGCTTGACGTGGCCGAAGGGATTGTCAGTCTGCAGCGCCTGGCGCAATTCGCCCCGCCAGCCGAGATAGAGCATGATCGGCAGGATGGCGAATGCCGATCGGTGAAAGCTGATCTGGCCCGCCGGAATGCCGGTACCGGCAAGCTTGATGCAGGTTTGCATGCCGACGAAAACGGTGACGGAACAGATTTTCAGGATAATGCCGCGAAGCGGATCAGGGTCGGCAAATGCCATGCAATTGACTAACGTATCGATGCGGAACAGGGCGACGGAGAACGGCGACGGGAAAGTTCCGTGACCGGGAATGCCACGGGATGAATCGCTGCAACCAACCTTGCACTTCGCCAGCCGACAGACAAGCCCGCAAATTAACCAGATTAAACCCAGAAATGGCTTGAAATCGGGGGTTTCTCGCCTGATTTCCTTAACGGTTATTTTAATCTCAATTAATTATCTTTCCCGCCAGTAGCAAGTTTGGCCGCCGAATTGCGGTTCGCATGACATTGATTTTTGAAACGGTTCCTTTTTTACCCCCGGATGTTGCCATGACACAGACAGCGGCCAAAACAGCCCCCTTCGCAGCCGAACTCGCCACGCCCCGTTCCATGCGGCTGATCACCGAGAGCATCGGCGCGGATCTTGAACAGTTCAGCGCCGACAATACTCATGTCGTGCGGCAGATCAGGCTGCTCGCCATCAATGCGCTGATCGAGGCGGCGCGGGCCGGCGAAAGCGGCAAAGGCTTTGCCGTCGTTGCCAACGAGGTCCAGCGACTGGCACAGGGCGCGGCCGACATTGCCGATCGCTTCCAGGAAAACGTGCTGACCCGCATTGGTCTCAGCCGGTCGATGGCCGATGCACTGGTCGAGGAAATGGAAGGCGTGCGGCTGATAGATCTGGCCCAGACGCTGGTGCAGTTCATCGTCCGCAACCTGTTCGAACGCACCGCGGATGTGCGCTGGTGGGCGACGGACTCGGCGCTCTGGGGCGCGCTGGCGCAGCCTTCGGCCGACGCCTTTGCCCATGCCGCCGAGAGGTTGGGCGTAATCAATCGCTTCTACACCGTGTATCTCGATCTTGTCATGACCGACACCAAGGGGCGGGTCGTCGCCTCGGCCAACCCGAAACACCAGCGCAAGACGAAGGATTGCAATCTTGCCACCGAAGCCTGGTTCAAGGCGGCGCGCGAATGCAAGAGCGGTGACGATTATGTCGTCGACGAAGTCAGGCGCAGCGCCCTGCATGACGATCGCGACGTGCTCGTCTATGCCACAGGCATCCGCGACGGCGGCCGCAGCGATGGCGCGCTTGTCGGCACGCTCGGCGTCTATTTCGACTGGCAGGGCCAGGGCACGGCCATCGTCGAGAAGGAAGCCAACCTGCCGCCGCAGATTGCCGAAAAGACGGAAGTCCTGCTGCTCGACGGCAATAACATGGTGATCGCCTCGAGCCGGCCGCAGCGCGCCTATACGCATTTCGCCCTGCACAATCCGCAGCGCGCCATGCGTGGCAGTTACTATGACAACAACGGCGCAATCGTCGCCTTCGCCCGGACCCTTGGTTACGAGGATTACGATGGCCTCGGCTGGTACGGCGTCATCATCCAGCAATCCGACAGCGACGACGCGATCCGTCGCCAATTGTCGCTGAAGTAACACCCCGGCGTCGACAAATACGCATGCAGGCGAAGTTGAACCGGCGACAGGCGGATCGCTATTCTATGCGACCGTCCGGATTTGCCTCGCGTGGTTCGACCTTTATCGGTCTTTCGCGCATTAAATTGTATCGTGTTTTAATAATCGTTCAGAAATTGGTGCAATCATCGCCCTCGATTTGGCCTGGAGAGGTGAGGGAAACCCTTGCCTTGTTCCGGCCTAGCCTCGAAGCGACCAGGACAAAACATGCGCACAGACACGGGCCGGATCGTTCATCTGGCAGACTACCGCCCCACTGACTTCGTTCTGGAACGGGTTGATCTGACCTTCGAACTGGACCCTACTGATACCAAGGTGGAAGCCCGATTGATCTTCCACCGGCGCGAAGGCGTCGATGCCTCCACACCGCTCGTGCTTGATGGCGACGATCTCAACATGACCAGCCTGCTGTTCGACCAGGTCGAAATGGCGAAAGACCGCTACACCGCGACGCCCGAGAGCCTGACGATCAACGGCCTTCCGGCCGAAACTCCCTTCGAGATCACGGTCACCACGATGATCAATCCGGAGGCCAATACCCAGCTGATGGGCCTCTATCGGTCGAACGGCATTTATTGCACGCAGTGCGAAGCCGAAGGTTTCCGCCGCATCACCTATTTCCCCGATCGCCCGGATGTGCTCGCCGTCTACACAGTCAACATCATCGCCGACAAGGCGGCCAATCCGCTGCTCCTGTCGAACGGCAATTTCCTCGGCGGTGCCGGCTTCGGCCCGGACAAACATTTCGCCGCCTGGTTCGATCCGCATCCGAAACCGAGCTATCTGTTCGCACTGGTTGCCGGCGATCTCGGCGTGGTCGAAGATACATTCGTCACCATGTCCGAGCGCGAAGTGACGCTGAAGATCTATGTCGAGCATGGCAAGGAGGCGCGTGCCGCCTATGCCATGGACGCGCTGAAGCGCTCGATGAAATGGGACGAAGAGGTCTTCGGCCGCGAATACGACCTCGACATATTCATGATCGTCGCCGTGTCCGACTTCAACATGGGCGCCATGGAGAACAAGGGCCTCAACATCTTCAACGACAAGTATGTGCTGGCCGACCCTGAAACCGCGACCGACCAGGACTATGCCAACATCGAGGCGATCATCGCCCACGAATATTTCCACAACTGGACCGGCAACCGCATCACCTGCCGCGACTGGTTCCAGCTGTGCCTGAAAGAAGGCCTGACGGTCTACCGCGACCACGAATTCTCCGCCGACCAGCGCTCGCGGTCGGTCAAGCGCATCGCCGAAGTGCGCCACCTGCGCTCGGAACAGTTCCCGGAAGATGCCGGCCCGCTCGCCCATCCGGTCCGCCCGACCACCTTCCGCGAGATCAACAACTTCTACACGACGACGGTCTATGAGAAGGGCTCAGAGGTCACCCGGATGATCGCGACCATTCTCGGCCGCGACGATTTCAAGAAGGGCATGGACCTCTATTTCGAACGTCACGACGGCGATGCCGCCACCGTCGAGGATTTCGTCAAGTGCTTCGAGGAAGCGAGCGGTCGCGATCTCAAGCAGTTCTCGCTCTGGTATCACCAGGCGGGTACGCCGCAGATCACCGTGTCCTCGACCTTCGATGCCGCCTCCAAGACCCTGTCGCTCTCGCTCGAGCAGATGGTTGCCGCGACCCCCGGCCAGACGGCCAAGGAACCGATGCACATTCCGCTGCGCTTCTCGCTGCTGACGGAGAACGGCGCGGAGGCCACCGCAACCGCCATTGCCGGCGGCGAGGTTTCGGACGACGTGCTGCACCTGACCGAGCGCAGCCAGACCTTCACCTTCTCCGGCATCGGCGCGCGTCCGGTCGTGTCCCTCAACCGCGGTTTCTCTGCCCCGGTCACGCTGCATTTTGACCAGAGCAAGGACGATCTGTCCCATATTGCCCGCCACGACAGCGATCTCTTCGCCCGCTGGCAGGCGATCACCGACCTCGCCTTGCCGATCCTCACGGCATCGGCCGATGCGGCCCGCAGCGGTGGCGAAATTCTCGCCGATGCGGCTCTCACCGACGCACTTCTGGCCATCGCGGCCGACGAAAGCCTGGAGCCGGCCTTCCGCGCCCAGGCGCTCGCCTTGCCCAGCGAAGCCGACATCGCCCGCGAACTCGGCAGCAACAACGATCCAGATGCGATCCATGCCGGCCGCCAAGCCGTTCTGGGCGCCATCGCCAATGCCGGCGTGGAGATCTTCCGCACGCTGCACGCGACCCATTCGGACACAGGCGCCTTTACTCCGGATGCGGCCGGCGCCGGTCGCCGCGCGCTGAAGAACGCCGCCCTTGCCTTCCTGACCCAGGCGGAAAACAGCCCGGCACTCGCCGCAGACGCTTTCGCCAAGGCCGACAACATGACCGACCTGTCGCAGGCGCTGACGGTGCTGGCCCATCGCTTCCCCGACGCTGCCGAAACCAAGTCGGCGCTCTCCAGCTTCGAACAGCGTTTCGCCAGCAATGCGCTGGTGCTGGACAAGTGGTTCGCCATCCAGGCGACCATTCCGGGTGCTGCCGCACTCGAGCGTGTGCAGGAACTGATGAAGAACCCGCACTTCATCGCCAGCAATCCGAACCGCGTCCGCTCGCTGGTCGGCACATTTGCCTTCTCGAACCCGACCGGCTTCAACCGCGCCGACGGCAAGGCCTATCGGTTTTTCGCCGAGCAGATCCTCGACATCGACCCGCGCAACCCGCAGCTTGCAGCGCGCCTGCTGACGGCGCTGCGCTCCTGGCGCCTGCTGGAGCCGGTTCGGGCAGAGCATGCCCGCTCGGCCCTGCAGGTGATCGAAAGCACCGGCACGCTTTCCACCGATGTCAGCGATATCGTCGAGCGTATCCTGAAGGGCTGATCGCCTTCGCAACGAACCATGCCGAACAAACGAAAGTGGCGCGGGCAAGTCCCGCGCCACTTTCGTTTGCAATCCTGAAAACCGTGGAGCCGAAGCACTGCCGCAGGGGACAAACCTGAGGCCAAAGCCATCGGTTTGCGTATGCGCCGGACTACAGCGAGAGGCGGCAGCGAGGCAGATATTCAATCCTGACCCTTCATCGTCAGATACCGGCGCAGAAAAAACGGATTCGGAAGAATGGCTTAAGAATTTCTTTACCCACCCGGTCTGGACAAGCCGAATCGAGCATGATTCCTTGGATACGGTTCGGGCGAGCGGCGCAGCGAATCACACGAGGGATAGAGGCAGGGGCAATGTTGAACGCGCGGCGGGTTTCCGCAGCCGATGATCGGTTGCGCATCAAATTTTCGGGTGTTGCGGCAGTGTTCGAAGAATTCGGCCGGAGGCTGCTCCGGTCTTCACCGTCCCTGCGGGAGGATGGCAGCGGGCCGTCGAGCCCCGTCGAAACCTTGCTGCGCCGGTCCATCCCGATCCTGATCATCGCATTCCTGTCCGTCGTCGCCCTGGCGCGGTTCGTCGGCATCGTGTCCGAGCATGGCAGGATGGAAGCGTCGATCCGGCAATCCACCTCGCTGATCTCGCTCACGGCTCAGTCGGTGCTTGCGACCCGGCCGGAGCTGTTTGCCGGTCGCAATCGCGAAGGTGCCGAACAGGCGCTGTTTTCCTATCTGACACCGGGATATCTGTCCGACGGCGCCTTCGTGCTGCTGGTCGATCCGGCGGGCCGCGTGTTCGGCGCATCGCCGGGCGCCTCCGGCCAGGTCGGCTTCATGCTCGCGAGCCTGCTGCCGGAGGTGACCACCATCCGTCGCTTCGGCGACCGATCCGGCGCGATCGAGACCAATATCAACGGTGAGCCGCATTATGCGGTCGTCACCCCCGTCGGCACCGATGGCGCCCTGATCCTGACCGCCCATTCGCTGCAATCGGTCAACGAGTTCTGGCGCCGCGAACTGGCGCTCAATGTGACGCTGTTTGCCGGCATCTCGCTGACGCTGCTGGTAGTACTCTACGCCTATTTCCATCAGGTTCGGCGGGCCCGCGAGGCGGACGATATCTTCCTCGAATCCAACATGCGCGTCGAAGCCGCCCTGTCACGCGGCCGCTGCGGGCTGTGGGATTTCGACCTGTCAAGCCGCAAGCTGATCTGGTCGCGCTCGATGTACGAGATGCTCGGTCTCGCGCCGTCCAACCAGCCGCTGGCCTTTGCCGATGCGGCCCGCCTGATGCATCCGGCCGACGGCAATCTCTATGCACTGGCCCGCTCGGTCGGCCGTGGCAGCTCGCGCCAGATCGATCAGGTCTTCCGCATGCGCCATGCCCAGGGCCACTATGTCTGGCTGCGCGCCCGCGCCCAGATCATCTGCTCCAATACCGGCTGCCTGCATGTCATCGGCATCGCGATGGACGTCACCGAACAGCACCGCCTGGCGCAGCGCTACGCCGAAGCAGACCAGCGCCTTGCCGACGCGATCGAATGCACGTCCGAAGCCTTCGTGCTGTGGGACAAGAACGACCGGCTGGTGATGTGCAATGCGCATTTTCAGAAGGTCTACGGCCTTCCGGACAGCGTGCTCGTGCCCGGCACCGAACGCGCCAGCGTGCTCGGCTCGGCCTCGCGTCCGATCATCCAGCGCCGCATCGCCGATCCGGATCTCGGCACCACGTCGCGGACCACGGAAGTCCAGCTTGCCGACGAACGCTGGCTGCAGATCAACGAGCGCCGTACCCGTGACGGCGGCCTCGTCTCTGTCGGCACCGACATCACCCTGCTCAAGCGTCACCAGGAACGGCTGCGTGACCAGGAGCGCCGCCTGATGGCGACCATCGGCGATCTGTCGTCCTCACAGAAAATCCTCGAGCGGCAGAAGACCGAACTGTCGGATGCGAACGAAAAATACCTGGCCGAGAAACAGCGTGCGGAAGCGGCCAACAAGGCCAAGTCGGAATTCCTCGCCAACATGAGCCACGAGTTGCGCACGCCGCTCAACGCCATCCTCGGCTTTTCGGAAATCCTGCTCGCCGGCATGTTCGGCCCGGTCGGTTCGCCGAAATACGAGGAATATGCCAAGGACATTCACGAGAGCGGCAAACATCTGCTGAACGTCATCAACGACATTCTCGACATGTCGAAGATCGAGGCCGGGCAGATGAAAATTCGCTGCGAGACCATCGATCTCGGACCGCTTATCGAAGAGAGCATGCGCCTCACCGCCATCCCGGCGCTGGAAAAGAACATCACCGTTTCGCAGCGTGTCGATGATGGCCTGTCGGTGGTCGCAGACCGCCGCGCGATGAAACAGATCCTGCTCAACATCCTGTCAAATGCAGTCAAATTCACCAATGACGGCGGCAAGATCGCGTTGCGTGCGCACAAGGTCGAAGGTGCCGTCATCGTGTCGATCGTCGACACCGGCATCGGCATTCCGAAAAGCGCGCTGAGCAAGATCGGCAGCCCGTTCGAGCAGGTGCAAAGCCAGTATGCCAAATCGAAGGGTGGTTCGGGCCTTGGGCTCGCCATCTCGCGCTCGCTGGTCTCGCTGCACGGCGGATCCTTGCGTATCCGCTCCCGCGAAGGACAGGGCACCGTCGTGTCGCTGCGCATCCCGGACATGATCGTGATGCCGATGCGCCGTCGGGCCTGACGGCTCCGCACACGCGGGTCGGTCGACAACGGACCCGCTCCCTCCAGCCCCGCGCCTTAGCCGCGCTGGACGACCCTGCCGAACACCTTGCGCACCGCCTTGGACAACCGCCTGATCTCCGCCTCCAGCGATTTCAGGTCCGGGCTGTCGCCGGCCCGGGCAACAAGGTCGGTCAGGCCGGCCGGGACATGGGCCGGCTCGAACGGGCCTTCAATGCACAGCCGGATCACCTGCGACACATCGGTGTAGAGTTTCAGCGCCTGCTGGCAGGTGTCCAGATCGTTCGGATCGATCAGGGCGGCCAGCGCCTTCAGCGCCTCTGTCGTCGACAGTCCATTGGTCCGCACGGGGACGCCGCGGCCGGCGGCAACCAGCGCCAGATGCTGGGCAATGAACTCGATGTCGATCAGTCCACCCGCAACAAGCTTCAGGTCCCAGATATCGCGGGGCGGCTTTTCCTTGTCGATCAGCGCCCGCATCTCGGAGACGTCCCTGGCGGTCTTGGCCTCGTCGCGGTTCAGCGCCATGATTTCGGCGACGATCGCCTCGGCATCGGCAATGAGCGAGGCATCGCCACACAGCAGCCGCATGCGCGACAGTGCCATGTGCTCCCAGGTCCAGGCCTCCTCGCGCTGATATTTGGCAAAAGCCCTCAGCCGTGTCGCGACCGGTCCCTTGTTGCCGGACGGACGCAACCGCATGTCGACTTCGTAGAGCACGCCTTCAGCCGTCGGCGCCGACAAAGCCGCGATCAGCCGCTGGGTCAGGCGGGTATAGTAGCGCACGGGATCGAGCGGCTTTGGCCCGTCGGATTCGTGCGCGTCGTCGTCATGCTCATAGAGCAGGATCAGGTCGACATCGGAGCCCGCCGTCAGTTCATAGGAACCGAGCTTGCCCATTCCGGCCAATGTCACGCGCCCGCCCGCCAGCCGGCCATGGGCCAGCTCCATTTCGGCAATCACTGCCTTCAATGCGCTTTCGATCACCAGCCCGGCGAGGTCGGTGAAGGCGCGCCCGGCCTGGCTGCCGGCAATCGAGCCGGTGAGCAGGCGAATGCCGATCAGGAAACGCTGCTCGGCGGCAAAGATACGCAGCCGGTCGAGGATTTCTTCATAGTGCCGGCAGCCGCCGAGAAAGGCGGACAGCCGTTTCGCCAGATAATCGTGGGTCGGGATCTCCACCATCAGGCCCGGATCGAGCATGCCGTCGAAGACATGCGGCCGGGCTGCGATGATCTCGGCCAGTCTCGGCGCCGAGGACATGATGTTGACCAGCAGGTCCAGGAGGGCCGGGTTGTTGCCGAGCAGCGAGAACAGCTGGATGCCGGCCGGCAGTCCGGCGAGGAAACTGTCGAAGCGCAGCAGCGCCTCATCGGCACGCCGGCTTTCGCCGAAGGCTTTCAACAGGTCCGGCGTCAGTTCGGTCAGGCGCTCGCGCGCTTCGACCGATTGCGTTGCGCGGTAGCGGCCATAATGCCAGGTGCGGATGACGCGAGAGATGTCTTCGGGGCGCTCGAAGCCGAGCCCTTTCAGCGTCTTCAGCGTGTCTGGATCGTCCTTCTGACCGGTAAAGACCAGGTTTCCGGTCGCGCTCGACAGGCCCTCCTCCTTCTCGAACAGCCGCGCATAACGGCGCTCCACCGTCTTCAGCACGGTTTCGAGCCGGCTAGAAAAGGCCGTGGTGTCGATGAAGCCCAGCATGAAGGCGATGCGCTTCAGCTCGGCCTCGGTATCGGGCAGGACATGGGTCTGCTCGTCATGCACCATTTGGATGCGGTGCTCGACATCGCGCAGGAACCAGTAGCAGCCGATCAGTTCCTCGGCCGTCAGCGGATCGATCCAGTGGGCACCGGCCAGTGCATTCAGTGCCGCCTCGGTCGGACGTAGCCGCAGGTCCGGCATGCGGCCGCCGGCGATCAGCTGCTGGGTCTGGGCGAAGAACTCGATCTCCCGGATGCCGCCACGGCCGAGCTTGACGTTATGGCCCTTCACCGCGATCGCGCCATGGCCCTTGTGCACATGGATCTGCCGCTTGATCGAGTGGATGTCGGCGATCGCTGCGTAGTCGAGATATTTGCGGAAGACGAAGGGCGTCAGTTCACGCAGGAAGCCCTCGCCCGCCTTCAGGTCGCCGGCGACCGGCCGCGCCTTGATATAGGCGGCCCGTTCCCAGTTCTGGCCGCGACCCTCGTAATAGATCAGTGCCGCCTCGACGGGCACGGCGAGCGGCGTAGAGCCTGGATCGGGCCTGAGCCTGAGGTCGGTGCGGAAGACATAGCCGTCGGCCGTGCGCTCCTGCAGGATGCGCACCAGCCGGCGCATCATGCGGCCATAGGTTTCTGTCGCATCGTCCCGGTCCTTGAGGATGCCGGCTTCGGGATCAAAGAAGACGACAAGGTCGATGTCGGAGGAATAGTTCAGCTCGCAGGCACCGAGCTTGCCCATGCCGAGCACGATCAGGCCACTCCCCGTCGCCGGTGCCGCCGTGTCCTTCAGAGTCAGCTTGCCGGACTGATGGCCCGCCAGCAGCAGATGGTCGATAGCCGCGGCCACGGTCGCGTCGGCCACTGCACTCAGCCAGGCCGTCGTGTCGCGCGCGTCGAAAATCCGGGCGAGATCGGCCAGCGCGGTGAAGAAGGACACCCGCCGCTTGGCATTGCGCAGTCGGGTCATCACCTCGGCTTCCGTCGGAACGATCCCCTCCGCGCTTGGCAGCCAGGCTGCCCTCGCCTCGGCGACCGCGGTCTCGAGCAGCGGTTCCAGCGGCTGGCTGATCGCCTCGGCCAGAAGTGCCGGCTTCAGGTTGGCTATGTCGCGCAGATAGGGAGACAGGGTGAAAGCCGTGGCGAGGAATGTCTTCAGCGGCCCATCGCCCGCCATCAGCTCGGCAATCAGCGGCTCCTGCCTGGCCAGATCCTTCAGCGTCGCGTTGGCGGCCTTCAGTTCGGCCTGGTTGAACGGCCGGATGATCCCGTCCGTCACCTCGGCCAGCCGTCTTGCCGCCTGTTTCGCCTCAGATTGCTGCGCCATCGCATGAGCCTCCCTTCCCTTGCGCCGGAGATCTCGCCGAATCTCTCAAGCGCTGGCAGGTTATGGCTTCATGCCGGGAAAGACCATGGTTGCCGTCAGGCCACGCGCGCCTTCGTCGCCGCCGTTTGTATCGGACAGCACAAGCCGCCCGCCATGCAGAGCCATGATCGCTTCGACCAGCGACAGGCCCAGCCCGGTTCCCGGCTTGGAACGGCTCTTGTCGAGCCGAACGAAGCGCTTGACCACCTCGGCCCGCTTGTCTGCCGGCACGCCCGGCCCCTGGTCGGAAACGGAAATCTCGACGCCTGACGCACCCCTGGCAACCCTGACCGTGATCTTTGGCGCCGCCTTGGCCGGATCATCGGAATGCACAGCGTCGGAATTGCCCGCGCCATACTTGATGGCGTTGTCGATCAGGTTTGAAATCGCCTGTCCGATCAGTTCGCGGTTGCCACGCACGGACAGCCCCGGCGCGATGTCACAGACCATCTGCTGTCCCGCCTCCTCGACAACCGGCTCGTAGAGTTCAGCACTGTCGGCGGCAATGGCGGAAAGATCGATATCCGTCAGTTCGGCGGCGATCGAGCCTGCCTCGACGCGTGAAATCATCAACAGAGCATTGAACGTGCGGATCAACTGGTCGGATTCGACGATGATCGCTTCCAGCGCTGCATGTTTGGCACTCTCGTCCACAGCCGACAGCGCATCGGACGCCTTGTTGCGCAGCCGTGTCAGGGGTGTCTTCAGGTCATGGGCAATATTGTCGGAGACCTGGCGCAATCCCTCGTTCAACTGCTCGATACGGCCCAGCATGCCATTCAGCGACGAGGACAGCCGGTCGAATTCGTCGCCCGAGCCGGAAACCGGCAGGCGCTGCGACAAGTCGCCCGCGGTGATCTTCTGGCTTGCGGCCGAGACGCGGTCGATGCGCTTCAGCGCATTGCGGCCGATGGCAAACCAGATCACCACGGCTCCAATGCCCATGATCAGCAGGGCCACCATCAGGGCCTGGCGCACCAGCAGCCGAAATTTGCTCGGTTCGCCGAGATCGCGCCCGACCAGGACACGAAAGCCGTTGTCGAGGAAAAACACATGCGCCGTCGCCAGATGCCGCTTCACGCCGCCGCTGTCGTTGTAGCGCTCGTAGCGGAAGGGAAAACCTGTCCAGCCCTCCTCATCGAAGACACCCGGCTGGACGGATGCGACATTGCCGGCAACGATCTCGCCGTTCGGCCCGGCGATGACATAGAGGTTTGCGCCCGGCTGGCGGGAGCGCCGTTCCATGGTGCGCAGAAGCTGGGTGACCCCGCCCCGCTCATAGGCCTTCTCGATCTCCTGCACTTCCTCTTTCAGACTTTCGCGGGTCTGGTTGTTGAGGATGCGCTCGGAAAGGCCCGTCACGTAAAACACGAGGAATGCCGCACAGAGGGCAAAGAGCAGGATGTAGAGCGCAGACAGCCTGACGGCCGTCGACTTGAACAACACGCCCAAACGGCTTTTCACCGGCATGTCAGCCTTCGTCCTTGATCATGTAGCCGGCGCCGCGCACTGTTTTCAGCAACGGCCGGTCGAAATCCTTCTCGATCTTCGAGCGCAGGCGCGAGACATGCACGTCGATGACATTGGTCTGCGGGTCGAAGTGGTAGTCCCAGACATTTTCCAGCAGCATGGTGCGGGTCACCACCTGTCCTGCATTCTTCATCAGATATTCGAGCAGGCGGAATTCGCGCGGCTGCAGCAGCACATCCTTGCCGGCGCGCTTCACTTCATGGGAGAGCCGGTCCAGCTCCAGGTCGCCGACGCGGTAGACCATGTCCTGTTCCGGCTTGCCCTTGCGGCGACCGAGAACTTCCACCCGGGCGAGCAGTTCGGAAAAGGCGTAAGGCTTGGGCAGATAATCGTCGCCGCCGGCGCGCAGGCCCGTGACGCGGTCGTCGACCTGCCCGAGGGCCGAGAGAATCAGCACCGGCGTATCGACGCCGCGCTTGCGCAGTTCGGTGATCACGGACAGGCCATCGCGGCGCGGCAACATGCGGTCGACCACCATCACGTCATAGGTGTTCTCCGAGCCCATGAAGAGCCCGCTTTCACCGTCGCTCGCATGGTCGGCGACAATGCCGGCCTCGCGGAAAGCCTTCGTCATATAGGCCGCAGCCTCGAGGTCGTCTTCAATCACCAGTATTTTCATATGGGCGACATTAGCGCCGGCTGTCGCATCCGTCCAACCGGTTTCACCACTTTGCACGGCTGTGCCATCCAGGTTCGTCGTCTGCTCGCCGGCCATACCGTTTCTCCCTGTCCGTGAATGGAAAAGGGCGCCGCCGGTTGGCAAAACCGTCGGCGCCCTCGTCATCTGGCGGGTAATCAGCCCTGGTTGATCGGGAGAGCGACGAAGCGGCTGCCGCTTTCCGATTCAACCTGGAAGAGGGCCCGGGTACGGCCGTCCTTCTTGGCCTGATCGACCACCTTCTGAACTTCTTCAACCGAAGAGACCAGCTGGTTGTTGACCGAGGTAATGGTCTCGCCGGCCTTCAGGCCCTTGTCGGCCGCGTCGCTATCCGGATCGACATCGACGATGGCCAGGCCCTTGCCGTCCTCAGCCGGGCGAACGGAGAGGCCGAGATTGGCCAGTTCCTGCTCGACGGCCGGTGCCGGTGCGGCATCCTCTTCGGTGCCGTCGGCAGCCGAAGCCTGTTCCGTCGGCAGTTCGCCGAGCTTGACCTTGATTTCGGTCGACTTGCCCTCACGCCAGACGGCAACATCAACCGTGGTGTCGGGGGCAAAGGCTGCAATGCGGCGAGCAAGATCGCGCGGATCCTTGACCGGCTCGCCATTGACGGCGGTAACCACGTCACCCTGCTTGATGCCTGCCTTTTCACCCGGCGAACCCGCCTGCGGCGAGACGACCAGCGCACCCGACGCCTCCGACAGGCCGAGCGAGTCGGCGATGTCGTCGGTCACCGGCTGGATCTGGACGCCGAGCCAGCCGCGTTCGACGGTGCCGCCATCCTTCAGCTTTTCGATGACATCCTTGGCCACGGAAGCCGGGATGGCAAAGGCAATGCCGACATTGCCGCCGGACGGCGAGAAGATCGCGGTGTTGATGCCGACGACTTCGCCATTCAGGTTGAAGTCGGGACCACCGGAGTTGCCGCGGTTCACCGCTGCGTCGATCTGCAGGTAGTCGTCATAGGGGCCGGAGCCGATGTCGCGGCCACGGGCCGAGATGATGCCGGCGGTCACGGTGCCGCCAAGGCCGAAGGGATTGCCGACAGCGACGACCCAGTCACCGACGCGGGACTTTTCGTCATCGGCGAACTTCACATAGGTGAACTTCTGCTTCGGGTTTTCGATCTTGAGCAGCGCAAGGTCGGTGCGGCTGTCCTTGCCGACCAGCTTGGCATCGAGTTCCTTGCCGTCGTTCATCACGATGGTAAAGGCAGCGCCGTCATCGACGACGTGGTTGTTGGTGACGATATAGCCGTCTTCGGAGATGAAGAAGCCGGAACCCTGGGACGTCGGACGCAGGCGACCTTCATGACGGCCGGGACCCTTGGGGCCACGCGGCGGGCGCGCTTCCTCGTTGGGGCCGCCCGGACCGCCGAATTCCTTGAAGAAGCGCTTCAGCGGATGGTCGTCCGGCAGGTCGTTGAAATCGCGACCGCCAAAATTGAAGGAGAAATTGCTTTCGTCGTTGGACGTGTTCTGGATGTTCGACTGAACACGAACCGACACGACGGCCGGCTGTACGGCGGCGACGACATCGCTGAAGCTCGGAACCTGGGGCGCGGCGACCTGTACCGGATCGGCATAGGCGTTGAGCACAACAAGCGGAACCGCGCCGACCATCATCGCGGCAGCCAGGCCGGCAACGGTCGAATTCTTCAGGATCGTCTTGAGGTGGGAGCGATCTTTAGTCTCGGTCATGGATCTTACCTTCATCGTTTCTTCCGACTGGAGCCGCCGGCTATCGGCGGTTTTGAAGCGGTGGATGAAGAGAGATATAGGTGTTGTCACCTTACTGCGAACTGTACGGCAGATGAATTCTTCGTAATCTTGGCAGAAAGGTTCCGGCAAGGAACGGGCCTGTTCCGCCAACCGGCGCGTGCCAAAATGGCGATCGTCCTATGAGACATGATGCAGCGCTTGCCGACGACCTGGGCATTGTTTGACGCGTTTGCCATGGCATTGTAGTCTTGTATTACAAATGAAGGGAAAAACGATGTCAGAACGTGAACTTTCCGACCCGATCACGGTGCGCCTGCCGCTCGACCTGCTGGCCGAAATCGAAGATATCGCCGCTATCTGTGAGCGAAGCCGCAGCTGGGTTCTTGTCCGCGCGTTGAAATCCTTTCTCGCCGCCGAAGGTCGTGAAATCATCGAACTCGACAAGGCAAGGCGCGATGTCGGCGCTGGCCTCGGCGTCGATCTCGATGACGTGATTGATGAGGTCGATGCGATCGTCAAGGGCGCTGCCGCGTGAAGGTTGTCCTGTCACCGGATGCCAGAGCATATGCCGTCGCCGAAGCGACTTACCTGAAAGAACGAAGTCCGCAGGCAGCGGAGCAGTTCGGCGCAATTCTCAAGCAAGTACGCCGCGACCTCAGCCGCTTTCCTGAATTGGGGCATGTCGCGGAGGAAATCCCAGTCGCCGGGATACGCCGGCTGGTCGTCGGCTCCTATCTGATCGATTACGAATTTCAGGGGCCCGCAATCGTCATCCTGGCAATCCGGCATGGACGCCAGCGTCCGCCCGGGATCGAGATTGAGGACGACTTCGACTATGAAGCGGTGGACCGTGACATCCCGGGAGACTAGAGCATTTCCGGTGATCCCGTGATCACCGGAAATGCTCTAGGCTTTTGTTTTTCCGCATTGTCCGACGCCGAAGCGATTACGCTTCGGCTGGAAATGCTCTAGTCGGCAGCCTTTTGCCGAACTGATCCGTCCCTCACTCGTCCAGCAGCTTGCCGAGGCGGGCTTCTTCCTCGGCCGACAGCTTTTCCACCGGCTCGCTTGCCCGGCGGCGCGCATAGAAGACCGCGACGATCATCGCGATGAGGGCCAGCGTCGCGGGGGCGCCCCACAGGATCAGCGTCTTGGCGCTCAGGCGCGGCTTCAACAGCACGAATTCGCCGTAGCGCGACACGACATAGTCGAGCACCTGCTCATTGGTGTCGCCATTGACCAGCCGCTCGCGCACGACAAGCCGGAGATCGCGGGCAAGCTCGGCATTGGAATCGTCGATAGACTGGTTCTGGCAAACCATGCAGCGCAATTCGGATGACAGGGTGCGCGCCCGCTGTTCCAGCACGGGATCCGCCAGCACCTCGTCGGGATTGACGGCAAAGGCATGGATGGGGGCAAGGAGCAGCATCAGCATTGCGCCGAGGCGCGCCACGGCAGCGATCCGTTTGGTCGCCGGTCGCGCCGTCTCGATACCCCCCTCTGTCCTGCCGGACATCTCCCCCACACGGGGGGAGATCGCATGGAGCGCCGGTTCACGTTTCTCGCAGAGGTCAAGATGCGAGTTCGCCATCCGCTGGGTTGAGGTCAGAGAGGATCGGAATGCTGTCCGCGCATCGATCTCCCCCCGTCTGGGGGAGATGTCCGGCAGGACAGAGGGGGGTGCTTGTCTGGCACACATATCCGACAGTTTCATTCCGCCGCCTCCGCCACCTGTTCGGGCACGGGCGTCGCCGCCTTGGCCTTGCGCTTCGGCACGCCGACGCGCAGACGCCGGTCGGACAGTGACACGACACCGCCCGCCATCATCACCAGCGTGCCGAGCCAGATGCACAGGATCCACGGCTTCCACCAGATCCGCACGACCAGACCGCCGTCGGCCATCGGGTCGCCGAGCGAGACATAGAGTTGGCTGAGCCCGAATGTGACGATACCGGCCTCGGTCGTCGGCATGCGTCGCGCCGTATAGAGACGTTTCGAGGACCAGACGTCTGCGACCGCCACGCCGCCCTTGCGGATGGTGAAATGGCCGCGGTCCTCGGTATAGTTCGGTCCCTGGGCCGGGCGCAGGCCGTCGAAGGTCAGGACAAAGCCACCCGCCTCGGCCGTCATGCCGGGCTTCATCTCGACCACGGTTTCCGTCTCGAATGTGGTCACGGCAACAATGCCGAGCACGGTGATGCCAAGCCCCATATGGGCAAGCGACGTGCCGAAGGCCGAGCGCGGCAGGCCCTTGAAGCGGCCCCAGGCGACCGCTGCGGTCTGCTTGCCGAAGCCGGCGCGATACCAGAGATCGGCGAGCGCCCCTAAGATCAGGAAGAAGGCAGCGGCAAGGCCGAAGACCGAGAGCACAGGACCGCCGTTCTCGGCATAGAAGAGGGCAAGCCCCGCCACCAGCGCCAGTCCGGCCGCCAGATAGAGCCGCTGCAGCGCCGCCAGCAGGTCGCCGCGTTTCCAGGCGAGCATCGGCCCGAAGGGAACCGCCAGCAAAAGCGGCGACATCAGGAAGCCGAAGGTCAGGTTGAAGAAGGGAGGCCCGACCGAAATCTTCTCGTTGGTCAGCGTTTCGAGCAGCAGCGGATAGAGCGTGCCGATCAGGACGGTCGCTGCCGAAACTGTCAGGATCAGGTTGTTGAGGACGAGCGAGCCCTCGCGCGAGATCGGCTGGAACAGGCCGCCGGCCTTCAGCATCGGTGCGCGCAGGGCAAAGAGCGAGAGCGCGCCGCCGATGAAGATCACCAGGATGCCGAGAATGAAGATGCCGCGTGTCGGATCGGTGGCAAAGGCATGCACCGAGGTCAAAACGCCGGAACGCACCAGGAAGGTGCCGAGCAGCGACAGCGAAAAGGCGATGATCGCCAGCAGCACCGTCCAGATCTTCAGCGCATCGCGCTTTTCCATCACCAGCGCCGAATGCAGGAGCGCCGTGCCGGCGAGCCATGGCATGAAGGAGGCGTTTTCGACCGGGTCCCAGAACCACCAGCCGCCCCAGCCCAGCTCGTAATAGGCCCAGTACGAGCCCATCGAGATGCCCGCTGTCAGGAAGGTCCAGGCGGTCAGCGTCCAGGGCCGGACCCAGCGCGCCCAGGCAGCGTCGATGCGGCCGTCGATCAGGGCGGCGACGGCAAAGGAGAAGCAGACGGAAAAGCCGACATAGCCGAGATAGAGCAGCGGCGGATGAATGGCGAGCCCGACATCCTGAAGCACCGGGTTAAGGTCCTGGCCTTCGGCCGGTACCGGCGACAGGCGGATGAAGGGGTTGGACGTCAGGAGGATGAACAGCGTGAACGCCGTGGTGATCCAGGCCTGCACCGCCAGCACATTGGCCTTCAGGCGGTCCGGCAGATTGGTGCCGAAAAAGGCCACCATCGCCGAAAACAGGGTCAGGATGAGCACCCAGAGCATCATCGAGCCTTCATGATTGCCCCAGACGCCGGAGATCTTGTAGATCATCGGCTTCATCGAATGCGAATTCTCGTAGACGTTCTGCACCGAAAAATCCGAGACGACATAACCCCAGGTCAAAACGCTGAAAGAGAAGGCGACAAGGCCGAACAGGGCATAGGTTCCGGTGGTCGCCACCGCCATCAGGGCGGCGTCGCCGCGCCTTGCGCCGATCACCGGCAGCACCGAGATGACGAGACAGGTGGCAAGCGCCAGCACCAGCGCATAATGACCAAGCTCGATGATCATTGGGTCTTTTCCTCGCCCTGCCAGACGCCGTCCTCTTTCAGGCGGTCGGCGACTTCCTTCGGCATGTAGTTCTCGTCATGCTTGGCCAGAACGGTATCGGCGACGAAGACCTGGCTGCCGGCGGTGAACATGCCTTCGGTCACCACGCCCTGCCCCTCACGGAACAGGTCAGGCAGGATGCCGGTATAGGTGACCGGCACGGTGCCGTTGCCGTCGGTCACGGAGAATTTCACCGTCGAGCCCTCGCCGCGCACCACCGAGCCCTCGGCGACAAGCCCACCGAGGCGGATGCGGGTATCGGGGCCGACGCCCTTTTCGGCGATGTCGGACGGCATGTAGAAATAGGCGATCGACTGCCCGAAGGCGAACATCACCAGAAGCACCGCCGTCAGGATGAAGCCCATGCCGCCGGCGATCACGGCGAGACGCTTCTGCTTGCGGGTCATTGCACGATCTCCTCGACAGCCAGCCCGAGCTCGCGCGCGGCGGCGATCAGCTGCTGGCCTTCTGCACCCGATGCCGGAAAGGTCTTCAGGCCTTCCTTCAATGCGGCAACGGCGCGGTCCGGTTCCTTGAGCATGGCATGGGAGCGGACTAGCCGCATCCAGCCTTCGAAATTGTTCGGATCTTCTTTCAGCTTGGCATCGAGGCTGTCGACCATGCCGCGGATCATCTGCGACCGGTCACCCTCGGTCATGCCTTGAGCCGCAGCCACATCCTCGGCCGTCGGTGCGCCGAGCGGCTTGGGACCGCCGGCCTCGGCAGCGGCTGCGGCCGGGGCATCGGCCCGCGGCATGCCGGCGCTGTTGGCGGCGATGTGCTGGTTGATCAGGTCCATCCAGGGCGCCGTTGGCGGCGAAGCCTTGGCGATCGCCTCGAACGCCGCCAGTGCGTCCACCTTCCGGCCGGCCTGTTCCAGTGCCAGGGCAAGATAGTAGTCGGCGCGCGGATTGTCCGGCTGGAGCTGCACCGAGGCCTGGAAGGCCTGACGTGCGTCCTCGGTCACGATGCCGTCGTTGAGCGTGACCAGGGTTTCGGCAAGCCCGTTCATGCGATCGGCGCCCGGCCCCAGCAGGCGAATGGCATTGCGATAGGCAAGCTCGGCATCGCCGAGCCGTCCGACCCGAACATAGACGGGTGCCAGGACGTCCCAGCCGGCGCCGTCCTCGGGACTGGTCGCCAGATGCCGCTCGACCTTGGCGATCAGCAGCGTCACGTCGTCGCCGGGGTTCTCGATGCGCGCTGCCAGCGGCGCTGCCGGCGTGCCGGGACTGCCGGTCAGCAGATAGACATAGAGCCCGACGGCGGGAAGACAGAGAATGATGAAGGCCTGCGACAGGGTATAGGCCTTGCGCCTCGCCGGTGCGGCGGTCGGCTCGGGCCCGGCTTCCTCCGTCTCAGCGGCACTGTCCGCCACGGACACGGCCAGGAGCCGCCGGCCGATTTCGGCGCGGGCATAGGCGGCGTCCTCGCTCGAGATCAGCCCGCCTGCCTTGTCGCGCTCGAGTTCGCGCAGCTGGTCGCGGTAGACAGCGGCTTCGCCTTCGTCCTCACCATGGGTACGGGCACCAGCGCGCATCAGCGGCAGCAGGAGCAGGACAGCGACGGCAACCGTCAACAAGGCGGATAGGATCCAGAACAGCATGAGGCCCAATTACTTCAACGCAAGTCGCATTCCAACAGACAAACGGCCAATGACACAAAGTTGAGGCGTTTGGCCGCAAGCCGGATCTATAGGGGAGCGAATGGCGCCCGACTTTGACCTAGCGCAATTCCAGACGGGGTTTTCGGCGACGATCAAGTCACCGTCGGCACCGGTTCAGACCTGCGTCAGCTCAAAGGTGTCCACGTGCCGTTGGCATTGCGACAGGCAACGCCGCGGGCCTGGATCTCGCGTCCGCCGTCGTTCAGCTTGTGGGTAAACTGGCGGCAATTCTGCTTGCCAACCTGATAGGGAGCCGCCGCCACCACTTGGCCGCTGACGCTGCTGCCTGCCCAGATCACCGGCTGGCCGCCGGCGGCTGCTTCCAGCGCACGGTATTCGGCCTCGAGGGCCCGCTGCGTTTCACTCTTCGACAGCTTGACGCCGGTGCGCGATACGATGCCACCCTGAAGGGCGGCAATATACACGGCGGAATCAGTCTTTGTCGACGCGCCCTGCTTGCCACCCGTCGTGGTGCAAGCCGAAAGCGCCAGCATCGCCACAATGGCGACAGCCGCGGACCCATATCGCGAAACACCCATCACACCAGTCCAAGTCTCATCGAAACGTTCAAGCATTACCACGGTATCCGCCTTGCTGTGTCAAACACATGGCATATTTACGGCCCACCGCCATACTTTCATAGCTCTATGTAATCTCATAGGAAAATTGATCACGCAGTGTCCTTTGTCACAGCCGGAAGCGTCACTTGTGCGCGAAGTCCGCCGATATCGGCCCGCGACAGGCCAAAACTGCCCTGGTATTCGCCGGAAATCTCCTTGACGATCGACAGACCCAGCCCGGTTCCCGGCTTGCTTTCGTCGAGCCGACGGCCACGCTTCAGCGCCTCGCCGATCTGTTCGGGCTTCAGTCCCGGTCCGTCGTCCTCGACGGTCACCTCGACCCAGCTGCGCCGTCCGTCCTGGGCGCCTTCGACGGGTGTCGTTGCGGCAATGCGGGTGACGACGCGCGTCTTTGCAAAACGCGACGCGTTTTCGAGCAGGTTGCCGACGACCTCCTCGACATCCTGCTGCTCCATGGCAAAGGTCAGGTCGGGTGCGACCTCCAGGACAAAATCGATCTCGGCATTCAGCTTGCGCATCACCCGCACCAGACGCTCCAGCACAGGCTGGGCATCCGTCCTCGCCAGCACGCTGTCGCGCTGGGCGGCGATCCGGGCGCGGTTGAGATAGGAGCCGACCTGCGCCTGCATCGCCTCCGCCTGGCTGCTGATCACCTCGGCATGGGTCTTGTCGAGCGTGCGTGCCTCGTTGAGCAAGACCGCAATCGGCGTCTTCAGCGAATGGGCGAGATTGCCGACCTGCATGCGAGCGCGCTCGACCAGGCGACGGTTGCTCTCGATCAGCGCATTGATTTCGCTTGCCAGCGGCTGGATCTCGCGGGGGAATTCACCCTCGATCCGCTCGGCTTCGCCGCGGCGGATACGCTCCAGCGCCCGGCGGGCACGGTCGAGCGGTTTCAAGCCGTAGAGAATGGCGAGGCCGTTGACGATCAGACCGCCGATGCCGACCACGGCCAGCGCCGCATAGAGACGGTTGCTGAAGAAGGCGATTTCTTCCTCGATGACTTCCAGATTGCCGGAAACACGAAACCGCGCCGCCCTGCCCTGGTCGTCAAGCACGACCTCGGTTTCGACGACACGGATGCGGTTTCCGACGCTGTCGTCCATTTCATAGAACCGCTCGTAATTCTCGTCGAACGGCGTCTCGTCGAGACCCGGCACCGCGAGATTGGCCATGCCGAGCGAAGCCGAGGCTAGCGGCGCGGTCGCGTAGTTCCCCAGCGGCTCGACCAGCCAGTACCAGCCTGTCTCCGGCTGCGAAAACCTGAGGTCGCCGAGTGCCGGACTGCCGGCAAGGCTGTCGCCATCGCCGATCGAGACGGAATTGACGACATTGTAGAGCTGGGCGCGCAGGAGATTGTTGAAGCCGCGCTCGACACCCTCCCGGTAGAGGGTGGAAATCGCCACCGCAATCGTCACAAATGACAGCGCCGACCACAGGGTGGCGAGCAGGAGGACGCGCGCGGTGAGCGAGCGGATCTTCATGCAGCAGGGGCTTGGATACGGTAGCCGAGGCCGCGCACGGTCTCGATCATGTCGATGCCGATCTTCTTGCGCAGACGGCCGACAAACACCTCGATGGTGTTGCTGTCACGGTCGAAATCCTGATCGTAGAGATGTTCGACCAGCTCGGTGCGCGACACGACCTCGCCCATGTGGTGCATGAGATAGGACAGGAGCCGGTATTCGTGCGAGGTGAGCTTCAGCGTCACGCCGTTGACCACGGCCTTGGAACTCTTGGTGTCGAGGCGCACCGGACCGCAGACGATTTCCGACGAGGCATGGCCGGCGGCGCGGCGGATCAGCGCGCGGATGCGGGCAAGCACTTCCTCGACATGGAACGGCTTGGTGACATAGTCGTCGGCGCCGGCGTCGATGCCGGCAACCTTGTCCGACCAGCGGTCGCGGGCCGTCAGGATCAACACCGGCATGACACGACCCGAGGCCCGCCATTTTTCCAGAAGCGTGATGCCATCCATCTCCGGCAGGCCGATATCGAGGATGACGGCGTCATAGGGCTCGGTATCGCCAAGGAAGTGACCTTCCTCGCCGTCAAAGGCCTTGTCGACAACATAGCCGGCCTCCTGCAGGGCCTCGACCAGCTGGCGATTGAGATTGATATCGTCCTCGACGACGAGAATGCGCATGAAGCCCCACCCCTGTATTGGACATGTGCATCGTCACATGTCCTGGCAAATGTATCGGCGCCCCGGCCAGGCGGCCGGAGTCAAATCATCCGGCAACCCGCATGGTAACCTTGCGGGGACGCTCGCTGCCATTGCCCGGCACGAGCACGATGATCACGCATTCACCGCCCGATTCGCGCACCGAAAGCAACTGCCCGCCGATTTCCGCCACGACACGCGCCGCCGCCGCGCGGCAATCGGCCGCGTTTTGCGCCACCATCTGACCTTCAACCCGCTTCGGCTTCGCAGCCTCTTGCCCGGATGCAGGCAGGGGCGCCACCGCCGCGGACGCGGCAACCGATACGGCCCCAGACACGGCTATGGCGAAGGCCAATCCCGTGATTTTCATGAATAATGCCATTGCTGCTTCTTCTTGGTGAGGTCCACTCTCATGAATTTATGTACCGCAAGCCTTCTGAATGGCAAATGAATGCTTGTCCATGTGGTGTGGATGAGCGTGATCCGGCCGCCTTTTCGGCCGTCAGCCGCCTACGCCCTTCGTCGCCGTCAACCGGCCATAGAGCGCCAGCAGGCCGCCGAACGTGCCGGCCAGCGTCACCAGCGCATCGGCAAGGGCTGCCTGATCGCTGCCTCCGAGATCGAGCCCCACGCCGCGCAGCAGCGGGGCCGCCATGGCGATCAGGGCGCCCCAAACGGTCTTCGACTGGTACCAGGGTTTCATATCCAGCATGATGTCTCTCCGTTTGTTCAAGGTGAGTGAAGTTCAGCGGATGCGGACCGTCGCCTCGGCTGCAATACCGGCCGAAAGCCGGCCGATCTGGGTGACCCGCAGCGCCAGCGTGACCTGCGGCGCGCCGAAATCGGCGATTTCCGCAAGCCGCGCATAGGTCCAGCGCGGCGCGGCGACGTCCAGCAGGCGCTTCGCGCTCCCACCCGACGTGACCGCGTCAAAGATCTCCAGCCGATAGGCCTCGGCCGGCTCATCGAGCGGAATATCGGCTGCGGCCCAGCCATCCGCCTCGATGCGCCCGCGCCTTGTCCAGGTGATCTCGACATCGCCGCCCGGCTTGCGGGTCGCCGTCAGATGCACCGGCGTCAGTGGCGTTTCCGCCCGCATGCCGCCGGAAAATACATGCCGTTGCGCCTGGCCAGCAGCCATGCCGAGCGGTTCGAACATCCAGTTCTGCACCCTGCCGCGCTCGCCCGTGGCAAGCCCGAGCGGCTGCACAGCCTGATCGAGCAGGACCACCGCCGCCCCCTCGACAGCACCCGACGCCATCGCATCTTCGGTGCCGCCGAGCGCACGCAACAAACCGGTCAGGCGGAACCGGTTGACCGAGATTTCCTCGGCCGTGGTGAAGGCGATGACCTCCAGCAGCCCGTTCGCGCAGGCGAGCGCCAGCCGGTTTTCGCCGTTCAGCACAGCAAGCCGGCTGGCGGACGCGAATGCCCCGAATGCAAGGTCGACAACCAGCGCATTGGCACGGTCGAACCGCCCCGGCGGCCCCGGCGCAAGCGGCTCGACCAGTCGTCCGAGCGTTGCCGGCCGCTCCAGCACCAGCCGTGGCCGGTAGCCCTCCGCCTCCACCGAACTCGACACGACGATACGCCGCCAGGGCCGGCAAAACGCAGCCACGGCCGCATCGCCGGCGCTTGCGCCATCCTCCAGCCTTGGCAGATCGAGAAATCGCACGATCGGCGCGAAGCCTTGGGCTGCCGGATTGTCCGGGCTGCGGCCCGTCTCCGATGGCAGCACCGGTGCCGAGACCTGCCCGGCAAAGCTGCGCAGCGTCAGCCGCCGCTCCAGTCCGTCATCGATCTCGGTGACAAGAAAGCGGCCGGATGGACCATCGGCGATGCTGAGCACATCGCCCGGCTGCACCGCCATCTCGCCCGGCCCCAGCGCCAGCTGCAATGTCCGGCGCGCCAGACGGTTGTCGCGCAGCCAGGTTTCGGCGGCCGCAATTCCAGTCTCCTCCGCAATCACCGCCGGAAGGTCGCGGGCCAGTTGCCGTTGCGTGGCGGCGTTCAGCCTGCGCGAGCGGGCGCTGCTCTCACCATAATCTGCCGCCGGATCATAAAACGTGATCAGCGCTTCCGAGGCAAAATCGCCGTCATGGCCCCGCGTCTCGCGCCACAGCGTCTGCCCGTCGATGTCGGCGAGCACATCGATCCGGCGTGCCGGCAGGCTTGCCGTCGTGCGGGTGCGAAAGCGCAGGATCCCGGCATCCTCGATCACATCTATCTGGAACACCTCGATCAGCGGTTCGATCAGTTCGCGCGCCGAGGTCAGGTCGCCCTTGACATAGCCGCCGAGATCGCCGGCCACCTCCGACACATCGAATTCGGAAAAGCCGTGATCCGTCAGGATGCCCGCGAGGGTATCGGCCAGGGTTGCCGTGCCGAGCCTGCCGTTCAGCCAATGCCCCGTGCGCCAGTTGTGGCCGTCGGCCCAGAGCCTTGTGTCGGCCGGAAATGCCGGCTGCGGCCGGGCGTCCCAAGTCCAGACGAAGACATGATCCGGATCGACCATGCCGACCGGTGCCCCACCGTCGGCAGCACCATCCTGCCAATGGGCAAGATGCGCCTCGAGAAAGCGACGTTGCTGGCTTTCGCTGCGCCGGCCCGCCGACAAATGCGGCCTCGCGCTTTCCGCCGACTTGCCGTCGACAAAGACATTCGGCTGGTTCGCCCCCTTGTCGGCCGCGCCGCAACCAAGTTCGGTGAACCAGATCGGCTTCATGCCCGGCTGCCAGACCGTCGGGCTCGCCACTTCCACGCCGCCCAGCCGGTTGTAGTGCCGGTTACCCCACCAGCCCTGGAGATCCTTGAACCGGTAAACCCAGGGTTTCCCCGCCGCACCATCGGTGATCGGCGTGCGAATGCGGCTCTGCCGATCGCTGTCCGAGGCGTAGTACCAGTCAAACCCCTCGCCCGCCGTGATCATCCTGGCAAAACCCGCCCGGTCGTCCGCACCGGAAAACCCGTCCGGACTTGCGCTTTCCAGATCCTCGTCGCGCCAGTCGGCCAGCGGCATGTAATTGTCGATCCCGACAGCGGTGATCGCCGGCGCGGCCCAGAGCGGGTCGAGATGAAAGAACACGTCGCCGGACCCGTCACTCGGCTGATGGCCGAAATATTCGCTCCAGTCGGCGCCGTAGGTGATTGCCGTGCCGGCCCGAAGCACGGTGCCTGCCGCCTGCGCCAGCCCGACCAGCGCCTCAACAAAGGGAAAGCCGTCGGCACCGTCCCTGAGTGTCGTCAGCCCGCGCAGCTCCGACCCGATCAGGAAGCCGTCGACGCCGCCCGTCGCTTCTGCAAGCCCCGCATAGTGCAGGATGAAGCGCCGATAGCCCTCGGCGCGGTTGACGAAGGTATCGACATCGACCCGCGCCGCCGCCGTGCCATCGGCCGACATCGGAAAGGCGGTGATGCGCCCGCGCCAGGGATAGGCCGCCTGCTCGGCTGCGCCATAAGGATCGGGCAGGCCGTTGCCGGCCGGAATATCCATCATAACAAAGGGATAGAGCGTGACCTTCAGGCCACGGTTCTTCAGGTCGCGGATTGCCTCGATGACGCTGTCATCGCTCGGACTGCCGCCATAGGCCGGCCCTCCATCGTAGCGGCTGACGACATGGGCGCCGTCGCGAGCGATGCCCGCCACGCTCCATGCGCGGCTTTCACCCTCGCGCACCGGAACCTCGACACCGGGCAGAACCCGGCATTGCCCGGCGCGAAGGTCGGTACCGAACCAGGCGACCACCAGTGCCACATGGACAAGATTGGGACACAGCGCCTGCAGCTCGTCCAGCGACGCCTGCCAGTCTGTCTCGGCGGTCAGCGTATTGCGGTTGAGAAAACGCTGCTCACCGTCGCCTGGCTGCTCCGACACCTTGATCGTCGCGTAGCCATGTTCGGTCGCGCCCGGAATGATCGTCACCGCGCGTATCCGGCTTTCCAGCTCGCCGACAGCCCGGATAACCTCGAATTGCAAGAGCGGGATACGGTTGCCGAAGTCGTCGAGCGGCAAGCGCTCAAAGACGACATAGGCCAGTCCGCGATAGGCCGGAACCCTGGTCTCCCGCTGCCGAGCCAGCAACAAAGGATCGGCCGGCTGGTCGGACGTGCCGCGATAAACACGCATCTCGATGCCGGTAAGATCCAGCTCGCGTCCATCGGCCCAAACCCGCCGCACGCCGGCAATCTCGCCCTCGCACAGCGCCAGCGCCAGATTGGCAAAGTAGCGATAGCTCTTGGTCCGCGTGCCGCTCGCCTTGCCGCCGGCCCGCTCTGTCACCGTCTCCTCCTCGAAGCGCGTCGCCCAGATCAGCGTTCCGCCAAGCCTTGCGGTGCCATAGAGGCGCGGGATGGCCGTACCCTCGCTGGCGCCGGTCAGGCGCGCCGACGACAGCCGCGCGCCGGAGACCGTCGTGCCGCCCAGCAGGCTGCGGTCGATCACGCTGCCGGCCAGGGCGCCGGCTGCCCGGCCGAGCACCGCGCCGACCGGCCCGAATACCGAGCCAAGCGCGGCCCCCGCCGCCTGCAATAAGACTGTCGCCATGGATCAGACCTCCGGAAACCTGTAGACCCCGGCGATCCGCCGTCGCCACGCCGGCACCAGCGTCGAGCGGATCACCGCGGCCTGCTCATAGGCATGAATGAAATGGTCGGGTGCGTCCCAGGCAGGCGACCGCGCGCCGGACACAACACCTGCGGCCGAAACACCGTTGGAGGAGCCACCCGGCCCGGCGAGAATGCCCGCATGCTTGGCCGCACAGCCTGGCCGAAAACGAAAGATCACCAGATCGCCTGGCAGGCTCAGATGCCGCGAGACCACCGGCTCGAAATGCCGTCCGGCCGCCTCCAGCAACCGCTCTTCGCCCGAGCGCTCGGCCCAGTCGGCCGCATAGGCCGGCACCCGTTCCGGCTCGCATCCATAGAGCTCGCGCCAGATGCCGCGCACCAGCCCCAGGCAATCACAGCCGACACCGATCGCTGAGCCCTGATGCCGGTAGGGCGTGCCGATCCATTGCTCGGCAATGCCCAGCACCCGCGCATTGATGCTCATCCGACTATCCTTGATGAAAGTGGTTTGGGCCACAAAGGCCTCGCCAACCTCGACGTCTTCCCTCTCCCCATCGAGGGAGAGGACACAATTTCATCAGCTTAGCTTTAGCTAAGTGCTAGAAATTGTTGGTGAGGGGGACCCCCGCATAACGATACTCACTCAAACAACACCGACCCATCATGCGTGGTCTCGCCGCCGACATAGGAATAGGCAAAGTCGCTGCCCGGCATGTGCGGGAAGCCCTGGAAGTTCAGTCCGTTGGCAAAGCGCTCCCGGCACATGGCAAAACTCTTGTCGCAGCCAACACTGAGCGTCACAGCGTCGCCGACCGCAGGCGCCGCCTCCAGCGGCAGCCACAGCCGCACCCTTGCGCTGCCTTCGTCCGTCGCCCCGCTGTCTTCGATCGCCACCGTTCGCCCGGCCAGTGCGCCGCCATCAAACCGCAGGCGGCCGAGGCGAAAATGTCCGGCGCCCAGGTCCGGCAGGCCCGCAATCAGCAGCCTGTCGGGCGTCTCCACCGCCGCGACCAGACCCGTTACGCGGCGGCCGGCAATTGCAAGATCGACACGGCAGCGGATGTCGCCGAGTTCGGCATCGCAGCGGCGGTTGTAGATCCGCCCCGTCGGCTGCTGCAGCCGATGGGCAAAGCTTCGAAGTTCCGCCGTGAAACCCGGCCCTGCCCGGCTGACCTCGCCGATCTCCTGCACCGCCAGCAGCACATGCTGATCCCGTGGCACCTGCCAGTTGACCATGAACAACTCGACACGGGCACCGTCATAGCGTCCGGCGGCGAGATCGGCTTCGCTAATCGACACGCTGGAAAACCCGCCTTCGACACCCGCTGCAGGCGCCTGCAATCCGCTCGCCGCCCGCGCCTCGGTCGCCGCAAAGCCGCTTGCCGCCTCGAATGTCGTGCCGGCAAAGTCCAGCGCATGGTCATGCTCGGTAAAGCCGAGCACCGCGCCGTCCTGTCGCGTCAGCCGCCAGGCGCGGCACAGCGTCGTTTCGCCTGAGGCGATATGGGCCTTCAAGGCCTCGGGCAGCGTTCTCATGGTGCGATCTCGATCAGCGGGATGGAGGGAATGCGGCCGGCGCGAAAGGCTTCGAGGTTGAGTTCGATGCGGTCGAGGTCGAAGCGCACCGGCACGTCAAACTCAAAACCGGCGCGGATGGCGACCCCCTCTGCCGGCACATGGCCCTCGGCAAAATGCACGATGCCGGTCGCCGTATCGACGGCAAAGGCGTCTGCCGCCACCGGCATGCCGCCGACCGCGACCCGCACGGTTGCCTCGACCGGCTTTTCGATCCGCCGCCGATGGCTCGCGGCAACATCGCCATAGGTCTTTGTCAGCTGAAAAACCGCCGTCTCGCCGTCACCGATCCCGATCGGCTGGTCGAGGCCGGTCACCGGATCCCCCGGCGCGCTCGAGGAAAAGTCGACCGGATCGCGAAAACGGAAGCCATGCAATGCGCCGCCGCGCGCCTCGAAGAATTCGAGCAGCACGTACAGATCGGCAACGGACCGTACGCCCGATCCTGCATCGTAGCGCCGCCGTGCATCGCGCCAGCGCCGGTTGCGCGCCTCGCGGCCGTTCGACAGGTTGACGATGTCGACCTTGCGTTCCGGCCCGCCGCTGACCGACAGCGACAGGCGCAGCGGAAAGCGCACCTCGTGGAAGCTCATGGTTCTCTCCGATTGATCAATGTCGGCCACAGCCATGGCGCCAGCGGCGACGCGGTTCTCGCCTATTCCTGCCTTACCGCCGACGTCATCGCCCGTAGCCGCTACGCCTTACGCCGATTGGCCTACAGGTTGCGCCGGCCGCGCCCGACGGAGCGGGCCAGCATTGCGGTGATCTGGCCCTCGCTGCGGGCAAAACTTGCCGCATCGGTCGCCGTCACGTTGAAATGGATCTGGGGCGCGCCACCGCTTGCGGATGCCACGCCGAGCGATCCGTCGGCGCCGCGCTTCAACGGCAGGATCGCCTCGGCCCCGGCTTCGCCCATCAGGCCGAAGCCGCCGGCCATCGGAAAATAGCTCGGCGCAGAGACCACGCCGCCATCGGCAAACGGCATGATGCGCCCCGGCAAGCCGCCGGCAGCAAAGGCCGTTGTGGAGGCCGCGCCGGCGGAAAGCCCGGATGCAAGACCCGAGGTCAGGCCAGAAGTCAGGGTCGACACCAGCCCCGACGCCGCTTGGCCCAGCAGGTTTTCCAGGGGCTTCAGCCCGGCGGACAGAGCAATATCGGAGAGCCGCAACCCGACTGTGCGCAACGTCTCCTCCAGCCCCTTGCCACCCGTTGTCGCCGTCTTCAGCGCCCCGGTCAGCGCACGCCCAAAACTGGCCGAGCGGTTTTCGAGGTCGTCGAGCACGGCCAGCGCCGCCGATCCGTCGAGATCGAGCGAAACGGCAAGCCGATCATCATCATCGGTCATCGGGTCTCTCCTGTGATTGTTTGCCGAATGCGCCGCATCGATAAGAGGCTACTACGAATGCCGGCAGCGCTCCCCACCTCCCCCTTGAGGGGGAGGTCGACGCGAAGCGGCGGGTGGGGGTGATCCCCCGTCCCGTCAACCGTGATTTTCCGCCCTGATGGCGTATCACCACAAGGAGAACCTCCAGCCAGCGGGTCACTGATCGGGAAACCGCTGCATCAACCCCGCCAGAACCGGCCGCGTCAGCGCACCGCCGCCCTCGCCGATCAACCCGGCCGCGGCGGCAAATTCGCGCATTGTCAGCGCCCAGAACACGCTTGGTTCAAGCCGCAGACGACCGAGCCCGACAGCCATCGCCATGTCCCATGGAAAGGGACGCGGCGCGCCTGTCGTCTCATCGCCTGCGGCCATCAAGGGGACCGACTTTTCTCCTGCGCCCCCGAGACATCGCCATCCGCAAACGTCACCGCCAGCAGGTCCCCGACCAGTCTTGCGGCTCCCGCCAGCCCGCCCTCGACCATCATGTCGGCGACATCGTCGTCGGACAGCCGGTTGCCGCCGCCACGCAGGCCGCAGGCCAGGATGCGGATCAGGTCGGCGCTTTTCAGCCGGTTGCCGGAAAAGCGCGTGCCGAGATCCGCCAGGCTTTCGGCGCAAAAGGCGGTTTCCAGCTCCGCCAGCGCGCCGAGCGTGAGGCACAGGATGCGCCGTTCACCATCGATCATCGCCTCGACCTCGCCGCGATGGCGATTGGCACGGTTTACCGTCACAGGGTCGCGCATCGCCACCTCACAACGCGGCAAAGGAGACGGCGCCGGCCGATTCCAGCGCCAGCTCGAAGGTCAGTTCGCCGTCGTGATTGCCGGCATATTCCAGCGCGGTCACCTGGAACGCTGCCGTTACCGTGCCGAAATCGGGGATCACGACCTGCCAGTTGAGGATCGAACCGGCAAAGAAACTCGCCCTGACCAAGGCGTCCGATGCCTGGTCCTTGAACAGCCCGGCCCCGGTCAGCGAGGCCCGCCGGACGCCAGCACCCGCCAGCAATTCGCGCCAGCGCCCGGCGCTCTCGGCATCGGTCACGTCGACCGTCTGCGCATTGAACGCCAGCCGCCGCGCCCGCAGCCCCGCCACCGTCACAAACCCCGTGCCCTCGTCAATCTTGAGCAGCAGGTCCTTGCCCTTCTGTGCCACCATGGCCACGATCCCTCTGTTTACAGAACTATTGGAATGTCTCACTGGACGAGATTTACCGCTGTCGCAGTGCGTGTTTTGCCCCTACAACCGCGCCATCCCTCCGGTTGTATCCCCCATCTGAGTCGCCATGAACATCTCCCGCACCGCCCTGATTGCCGCCCTGTCTGCCAGCCAGATCATCGGCTGGGGCACAAGCTATGACATGCCCGGCCTGCTCGGCCGCAAGATCGCCGCCGATCTCGGCATGGCCAATGAGGCGGCCTTTGCCGGCCTGACGGTGATGATGCTGGTGATGGCTGCCCTCGGGCCGCTGACCGGCCGGTTGATCCGCCAGCATGGCGCGGCGCGCACGCTGGCGCTCGGCTCGCTGCTGATGGCCTTCGGACTGTTCACGCTGGCGGCCGCGCAGGGGCTCGTTGTCTACGGCCTCGGCTGGCTGCTGCTCGGCCTCGGCGGCAGTTTCGGCCTCTCGGTGCCGGCCTTTGCCGCCGTCGTCGAGCGCGAAGGCCGCGGCGCCAAGCGCACGATCGGCATTCTGATGATCTTCACCGGCCTGTCGTCGGCGATCTGCTGGCCGCTGCTGGCGCTCGCCGAACAGGCGCTCGGCTGGCGCGGTGCGCTGGTCGCATCGGGCCTTGCGCAGCTGATCCTCTGCCTGCCGATCCATCTCGGCATCGGCCGGATCGCGATCGAGCGCTCCGATGCGGAGCGCGCCGCCGACAGCGTCGAGCCGCTGGCGCTCAGCCGGCGCATGGGCATCGCCGCCTTCCTGCTGATCGCCCTGTCGACCTCGCTGGTCAGCCTGATCACCTTCGGCCTGTCGCCGTCGCTCTTGCATATCCTCGAACTCTCGGGTGCCACGCCGCAGCTGGCGCTCGAACTCGGCGCACTGCGCGCGGTGTTCGGCATTTCCGCCCGCGCCGTCGATGTCGTCTTCGGCACGCGGTCGACGCCGCTGATCACAGGCCTGATCGGCACCGGCCTGCTGGTCTTGGCCACCCTGTCGCTGATCTTTTCAACCGGCGACACCACCGGCCTCTTCATCTTTACCGCGCTTTACGGTTTCGGCTCCGGCGTCTCGACGATCGCCCGCGCGCTTCTGCCGCTGAGCTTCTTTTCGGCAAGCCGCTTCGCCGCGCAATCGGCCCGCCTTGCCCTGCCGCAAAACCTCGCCAATGCGCTGGCCCCCGTGCTGATGACCGCAATCATCGACCGCTCCGGCGTCGATGCAGGCCTCTATCTGTGCACCGCCTTCGCCCTTGTCGCCCTGCTCAGCGTGGTGGCGCTTGCCATGATCGCGCGTCGGTCCGCAGCGACGGCCTGAGGAGCCGCCTGTCTCTGTACTACCATCGCGCGTCCGACTGATCTCTCCCCTTGTGGGGAAGACGCCCGGCAGGGCAAAGGGGGACCTCGGCTGGGTTCCGAACATTCAACCAGCCCCCGCTACTCCACCACCGCCCGCATCGTCACCTCCGCCACGAACAGCCCCGTCTTCGCCTCCCGCCGGCTGACAGTGCGGCGATGGACCATGTTGACCAACCGAAAACTTGCCAGTTCCGGCGGCAATCCCTGTGCCACCCGCCGCAGACCCTCCGCCACCTCTTCCGCCTCGCGCCGTCCGCGTTCGCTCCAGGCCTCCAGCGTCAGGATGATCTCGAAGCCGGTCTCGGTTCCCGTCGACCAGTCTCGCGCCTCGACATTGCCGATGCTGGCGGCTGGAAGGCGCGTCGCGCGCAACCTCCGGTCTGAGAACCCCTCCGCGCCGATTGATGCGGCCAGCGCCGCGTCGGCCACGACCGCCCTCTGCAGGGCGGCCAGCAGTTCATTTACCGGCGCGCTCATCATTGCCCTCCGCCATGTTTGCGATTGCGTCATGCTGTCCGGTTTCCACCGGCAATGGACGTTCGGGCTCCCGGCGCTCGAGGCGCATCGTCAAGGCCCGTCGCAGCAGACGCGCCAGAGCCGTTCCCGTTTCCTCAAGCGTCGTCATCCGACAAGCTCCCGGCAGCGGGCAAGCGCATAGCGCCCCGTCTCGTCGGGATCGCGCAAGGCGGCAATGACAAACAGTCGCGCGCCTTTGCGAAACCGCTGGCCGGGCGCCAGATCGGCCCTTGCCCGCAGCGTCACATGGTGCGTCACGCTCGAAACCGCGCCCGCCGCCCGCTCTTCCTCGGCAAAACTCACCGGCTCGATCAGCGCCCAGACGCTGGCGATCTCGACAAAGCCAATCTCGGTCCCGCCCTGGCCGTCACCGACGGGCTCCGGTCGCTCCAGCACCACCCGTGCCGTCAGCCGGCCGGGATCGAGATCCATAAGCGTCATTTTCAGAGCCTCCGCCGGCAATAGGGCGCAATCAGGCGGTCGTAGCCCGGCGGCACCACAGCCGGCTGGGCATCGGGCGCCACCACGCCGCGAAAGGCAAACATCGCCGCCACATGCAACAGCATGGCCCGCTTCAGCGTGTCGGGAACATCGGCACCGGTCGCGCCCAGGCCCGCCTCGAAATCCACCTCGATGCCGTTCAGCGCCTGGCCCGGCTGCGGCACGTCCCGCAACCAGAGCCGCGCCGGCCGCGCTTCGCCATCGAGCAGATGCCCGTCGAGCGACACCGCCTGCGGCGCGCCTTCGCCATCGTAGACGATCACCGACGTCACCGCCCTCACCGGCCCGTGCGCCAGCGGCAGGATACCGTCGTCCGGCCAGCGATCGAGGCACAGGCGCCAGCCCTGCGCGATCAGCGACAGACCCGTCTCGCGCTCCAGATGCTGGCGCGCCGCAGCGATTAGGCCGAGCAGCAGCGCGTCTTCATCCTCGCCATCAAGCCGCAGATGCGCCCGCGTCTCGACCAGCGTCAGCGGCTCCACCGCAGGCGGCGCCGTCCGGATATAGGTCATGGTTTTTTTCCTGTTGTATGGATTGGAAGATTGGAGCTGCGTCAGCGCCGCAGCCCGCTTCTCTCCTTGCGGGAGAAGAAGCAAAATCGAGGGCTTAGCCGAAGGCAAAACCTCAGATTTTGCAGATGAGGGGGACGATGACGTCTCCGCCTCAAGGGGGGAGATGAACCGACGCGTCGCGGCCACGCGCAATCGATCTGGTTGTCGTATCCGAGCTTTCGAAGGTTTCGTGGATGCACCGCCGCCGCCCCAACCGATCTCCCCCCGTGTGGGGGAGATGCCCGGCAGGGCAGAGGGGGGTAACCACGGCACCAGTCGGCTACCGGGCTACTGGGCTAACCCCACACTTACCCGGCGGCACCCCCCTGCCCCTCAAGCCGAAAACTTCACCAGCTTGATCGCCTCGAAGTTCTGCACCCCGCCGCCGACGCGCTTGGTGGTGTAGAACAGCACATAAGGCTTGGCCGAATAGGGATCGCGCAACACGCGCACCCCGACCCGGTCGACGACCAGATAGCCGGCGCGGAAATCGCCAAAGGCGATCGCGGTCGCGCCGGCGGCAATCGTCGGCATGTCTTCCGCCTCGGCGACCGGGAAACCGACCAGTGACGCCGTGTCGCCGACCCGTGCCGGCGGCTGCCAGAGATAGTTGCCGTCGGCATCCTTGAGCTTGCGGATCTCGCCTTGCGTCCTGCGGCTCATGACGAAGCTGCCGTTCTGACGATGCCCGGCCTTCAGCGCATAGATGACGTCCATCAGCACGTCCGAGGCGCCGCTGGCGGCAAAACCGCCGGCGACGCCGGTCGCCTTGTAGCCGATGCTGCCCCAGGTCCAGGCGCTGTCGGCGACCTGCGTATAGCTGAGGAAACCCTTCGGCTTGTTGATCCCGTCACCCGAGACGAAGGCGGTTCCTTCCTGCTCGGCAAAGGCGATGTCGACTTCCGCGGCGATCCACACCTCGATATCGACGGCGGCATCGTCGAGCAGCGCCTGGCTTGCGGCCGGCATGGCATAGAGTTCCATGGTCGGAAACGACAGTTCGGACAGTTCGGGCGTCGCCGTCTGCGGTCGGGCCGCTGTCTCCGCCACCCAGCCGGCGGCAAAGCCCGCGGCCGAAAACGGCTTCTTCAGCACCGAACCCGATACCTGGCGGACCGTCGCCAGCGCGCGGATCGGCGAAATCACGGCCAGCCGCCGACCGATCTCGCCGTCTGTTTCCGGCGGAACCAGATAACCGCCCTCGCCGGACACGCCGGCATTCAGCGCCTTCTGGTCGAGGTCACGCAGTGCCGCATCGTCGCCGCGGCGGATATAGGCCTCGAAAGCCGCCTTGTGCTCGGCATCGCCCCCACCATCATGGCCCCCATCGTGCCCGCTATCGCGGCTGCCGCGCGACAGCGGCGGCCTGAGCTTCTTCAACGCCAGTTCATCGAGCAGCCGGCCATGGTCGTCCATCGCCTTGTTGATCCGCTCGACCTTGTCGCGGGTCACGACATCGGCAGTCAGCTTGTGCTCGATCTCCGACAGCCGCTGGTCATTGCCTTCCTTGAAGGCCTCGAAGGCCTGCATGAAGTCCTCGAACGCCGCCGTCACCGTATCCGGCGCTGCCTTGACCTCGGGCGCCACCGGCGCCATTGCATCGCCTGCCTGTTGACCTGCCCGTCGACCTGTCCGCCGCGTCATCGCGCTATCCTCTATCCCCTGTTCGTTCATCGCGTCATCCTTTCGTGAAGAGTGTTCCTGCCATCGACCGTGCCGCCCGGCGCATCAGCCGGACGAGTTCGGTTTCCCTGTCGCGGTAGAACCGCTGATGCTTGACGTTGGAGACCCTGGCTGTCGGCAGCATGGGAAAGGTCACCACCGAGATTTCCCAGAGATCCGCCTCGAGGATGCGCCGCACGCCGGTCCTGCGATCATTGCGCGATTTCACCGCGCGAAAGCCGATCGACAGCCCGTCGAGCGCGCCCGCCTTCATCAGCGCATGCACCTCGCGGGCGCGGGCAACGTCAGTCGCCAGCCGGCCCTCGACATACAGGCCGCGCTCGTCCTCGCGCAGCGCCGTCCATGTGCCGATCACGTCGGCCGGATCATGCTGGTAGAGCATGCGCACGCCGCCCGCTCCGCGCTTGGCGAGCGAGGCCCTGAACGCGCCGGGCTCGATCGCATCGCGGCCGAGATCGACCTCGCCGAACAAGCTGGCATAGCCGGAAAACGTGCCGTCGCCGGCCACGCCCTTGAGCACCAGGTCGGCATATTTGAAACTCGGAGCTCCGGTTCCCTGACCTGCTCCTGCCCCCGCCCTTGATGGTCGCAGCATCTTGCTCTCCTCGTAGTCGTGATGATCTGTGTCGGGCGTCTCGGCGCCCAGAGCTTGTCGCCGGATTGAGAGACCAACCCCAGCCGCCACCCTCCCCTTGAAGGGGAGGGTCGGACAAAAGGTCCGGGGTGGGGTGACGGCCCAGCCCACCAACGCCCAGCCCCCCGAAGCCCAGCTCGCCAACGCCCAAAAAGGCCAGTGCCGCCCATCCGGCCGATCTCCCCCCCTTGTGGGGGAGATGCCCGGCAGGGCAGAGGGGGGTATCCCGGACCGCAAACGTGCCCCCCAAAAAACCACCCCTCACATCCCCGACTTCGGCCCCGCCCGCGTGGTCAGCCGGACCAGGAGTCCGAGCCCCCACCAGGCGGTGAACGAAGCGAGCGTCGCGCCGGCCAGCATGACCTCCGACGCCCGCAGATGCTGCGTCAGTCCCAGCCGCGTCGCGCACCAGACGCCTGCCGGTCCGCCGAAGATCAGCCCGCAGGCGACCCCGGTCGCGAGCCGCACCGCCGCCTCGCGGCGACCCTTGGGCAGGAGATAGATCAGCGAGATCGCGGAACCCGCGACAGCACCGATCAGCCGTGCCGAAAACACGCCGCCGTCGTGGCTGAAGTCAGTCATTTGTTCATCTTTCGCGATTAGTCTTTTACCCGCGCCGGCCTGAACGATCCCGCCTCTGTAGGCGTCGGCCGGCGCAACTTCCCCCTCGCAAGACCCGCGTCATCCGGCGGTTAGCGCTTCATGTCTCACATGAAGTGCGATCGTTTTCGCGAGTCGATGGAATCGCTTAGGCGCCAAAGCTCAGGTTTTGAGTCCGCGCCTCAATGTGGCGGATGAAGTGCTTGCGGTTCCGATTCAGGTTGAGGAAGCGGCGAACTCGAAGAAGCTCCCAGCCGACCATCATCATTCGGCCCAATCGCCATCGGGCGAGCCAGTAGGCTCCGCCCCAGTGCCACACACTTTCAACGCCCGTTGGTGGTGCATGTCGCTACAAAGCTTGCCCGGCTCCCGATGCGTTCATGCCATCTTTGCAGGTTGATGATCTTGCCCACGGCTTGTCTGGCTTCGGGCACCATCAGAAAATAGTCGAGCATCGGCGCGAGATAGAGGTCGGCAAGCGTCAGTCTGTCGCCACAGAGCCAGGGGCCGTCCGCGAGAAAATCCGACAGGACACCGAGGCATACCGGCATCTTGGCACGCGCTTCACCAACCCGTCGCGGATCGGGCATCTCGCCATCGGCCGGTTTCGAAACCAGCTCGACATACAGTCCCCAGACAAGGTGCCGATAGATGTAGGCGTCCGCAATGCTGATCAACTGGTTCATCCGGGCCCGCTGCCTCGGGTCTTCGGGTTGCAGCGCCGGTCCGGGAAATGCCTCGTCAACGTAGCGGGTGATGGCTCCGGTCTCGTACAGGCGGAAACCGTCATGGTCGAAGGACGGGATCTTGCCGAAGGGCTGCCTGTCGCCATAACTCGCCGGCACGCTGTCCGGTGCAAATATGTCGATCGGCACCAGTTCGTAGTTGACGCCCTTTTCATACAGGGTCAGACGCGCGATACGGACATAGACGCTGTCATCGGCGCCGAACAGAATGGCCTTGTTCATATGCTGCCCTTGTGAAGGAACCCAGACGGGCGAGGATAGCATCTGCAGCGCGCGCGACAACGCGCCACCGGCAAACGCTCCCGCACCCTCAATAGCCCACAGCCTCGCGCTTCTCGTCGTCGCTCAGGAACCCCGCCGCGCCCACCCGTGCCCAGAGCGCGTCGCGCTCGGTGGCCAGTCCCGCCACGGTGTCGAGATCCGGGGCCAACCGCAACGCCTCGCCCGTGAGGTCGCCGAGGAACACAGACAGGCTGGCGGCGATGCGCGCCACCAGCGGCAGCACGGTCAGCCGGTAGAAGGCGCGGTTGGCCTCCTGGTAATTGGCATAGGTATTGTCGCCCGGAATGCCGATCAGCATCGGCGGCACGCCGAAGGCGAGCGCGATGTCGCGAGCGGCATCATTCCTCGCCTCGACGAAATCCATGTCCTTCGGCGACAGCCCCATCGACTTCCAGTCGAGCCCGCCCTCGAGCAGCAACGGCCGGCCGGCGCGCATCGGGCCGGAATATCCCTCGTCGAGTTCAGTCTTCAGCCGCTCATACTGGTCGGACGACAGGTTGCCGCCCTCCTTCGGCTGGTAGACCAGCGCGCCCGACGGCCTCGCCGAATTGTCGAGCAGCGCCTTGTTCCAGCGGCCCGAGGCATTGTGCAGATCGAGCGCCACCTGGGCTGCCGCCAGCGGCGGATAGCCCTGGTGGTCGTCGAGCGGATGAAACAGTTTCAGATGCAGCAGCCCGCCCGCCGCGATCCGCCGTGCCGCGGCACCGGCGCGGTAGTCGTAGCCGACCGGCCAGCCATCGGCGCCAAGCACCACGCCTGTCCGGTCCGGTCGCAGCAGATGCAGTTCGGCGGCGCGCTGGGCAAGGCTCAGCGGCTCTACATAGGCATTGCCGGCAAGCAGCAGGTGGCCATAAAGCGTCTCGAAGAAATCCGGCCCGGTCATCGCCGCGTTGGGCCGCGCCAGAAGCGCCAGCGCCGGATGATCCGGCCGCTCGGTTGCACCCTGATAGGCAAGCCAGGGAATGCTGGCCGCCGCCTCGGATATCATCCGCACCGCACGATAGGCGACCGGGTTCTTCATGAAGCCCTCGCGCGACAGGGCGCCGTAGGAGCGCCCGGTCCAGCGCGCCTGCCCCTCGCCGGCAATCAGCGCCAAGGGACCCGTTAGGGCCTTTTCGTCCCGCACGGCCTTGCCTGCCGAAGACCAGGTCCACGGCATTCGAAATGGGATTTTCATCGGGTGTCTCCGTTGATCGTGGAGGAACGGTCGTTCTGCGCGAATGCGGCGTTTCGCCTGCGGTTAGGGTCGGGGATGCACACACAGCGACAGGGAGGTTACCCCCCTCTGCCGTGCCGGGCATCTCCCCCACACGGGGGGAGATCGATCTGCCGCACGGCTCTGCCCCAAATGTTCAGCAGTATCGCTCCAACATCACAAAGGCGGCGCGGCAAATATCAAAGGCACAATGCGTCGGGTATGTGGGTCGAGCACAAGGCTGGCGGCCGATCTCCCCCCGTGTGGGGGAGATGTCGGCGTAGCCGACAGAGGGGGGTGCCCCAAAGCGCCGTCCCGATCGCCTGAGCTAGATCGCCGCCGTCACCGCCGCGCCAACCTCGTAGTCCGCGGCATAACGCTCGTCGCGCAGCGGCTTCACCCGGTCGATGCTTTCCTGATAGAGCGGATGCGCCTTGTAGGCGGCCAGCGCCGCCGCATCGTCGAACTCGCCGTAGACGACCAGGTCGATGCCCTGATCGAACTGGTCGGTCTTCACATTGGTGCCGATTTCAAGCCTGTTTGCATGCGGAATGCCGGTCAGGATCGACAGCCCCGCGCGCACCGCATCCAGATTCTCCGGCCGGACGGTGAAGAAGACGATATGGCGGATCATGGACAGGCTCCCGGCAACAAACGAATGCTGCGGCGCGATAGCATGACCGCCTGCCCGGCTCAATGCCGGACCGCCGCGCCGGGCGCTGCTTCCGTTCGCCTGCCTGACCCAGGACCGGCGATCGGCGGTCGGTTTCGCGCACGCCCCAAGTCCTAGGCTCCAAAGTCTTAGGCCCCCAAGTCCTGGCCCCCCAAATCTCGGTCCCAAAGTCTCAGCCCCCCGCCCGTTTAGCCCCAGCACTCAGAGCCCTGCCCGGATCGCCGCGTCGAACAGCCGCGCGGTCGCCGCTACCTTGCCGGCTCGCTCCTGCCCGTTGATGATCCGGCGCGCACCGGTCCAGTCGGCCTTCTGGCCATCGAAATAGTCCTTCAGCCGGTGGCCGGTGAACGTGCCTTCGGTCATGCCGGCGAGCATGATCGTCACCGCGATATCGGTGCGCAGGGCGAGATCGGGGTCGGCCACCAGGTCGACGCCCGTCACCCGGCTCATGGCCGCGTAATTCGCCCGGTGCGTCAGCTGCACCAGCCCGCGGCCGAGCCAGCTCTTTCCGTCTGCATCGCGCCTCCAGTACGGCGTCGCCACCCAGGGCAGCCGGCCGCCGCGCCAGGCGCGTTCCAGGATGGCGATTGCTTCGTCGTCCGTTGCCGCCAGCGTCTCGCGCACCGGCTGCATCCTTGCCGCCGTCTCGTGATGGGCGGTGGCCAGCATATAGGCAAGGCAGCGCGGATCGCCCCAGCCGCGCCGCTCGAACCGGGTGAGAATCGCCTCCATGCCCGCCACCTGATCAGCCGTCAGCCGGCCGCCGAACACGGCAGCGCGGACGCCGGCAAAGAACGTCTTTCTGGCGATCGGCATGGCGATCCCTCACTTCTGGCGGGTGAAAAAATGGCGAAGGTCAAGGGCGCTGAGGTGGCTCTGAAAAAATCTGCGGATTTAAACCGATTGAAGAAAATTCAATCGTTTAAAGGGGCATCGGCCCATATTTACAAAGATTTAACACTGTGGAACCTTCGTCTCACAAGGACGTTTGAGGCACAGACTTCCAACGCGAGGAGGATACACATGCAGACGAATACCGCTTCCCAGACCAAGGCCACGGCCGTAGCAGCCACGTCAGCGGCGCCCATCCCGGCCCATGTGCTGGAACGCCTGGAAAACGAGTGGCGCCAGATGCGCGCAAGTTCGTCCCAGCCATCATCCGCTTCGAAATAAGCGATCCACCGCCCAGATTTCAAACCGGCGTCGAAAGGCGCCGGTTTTGTTTTGCCCAGTCTTTTGTCCGGGCCGTCTTTTGTCCGGGCCGTCTTTGTTCTGGGCCAGTCCTGTCCGGGCCTATCTCGTCCGGGCCAGCCTCATCAGGGCCAGTCTCCAATTCAACGTCAGACCCGTGCTTCCGCTCAGATCCCCCGGATGCGCGGCTCGCCGCCGGCCTCGAGCAAAAGCGCCGTCAGCGCCCAGACCAGCGCGTCGAGCCGGTCGGGCGAACGGCCGCTGCTCAGGCCGTCCGGGCCGAAATCGCACATCTGGTCCTCCAGCGCCGAGAACCGCGCGGCATGCACGACCCGGCCCTGCTCGTAGAGTGCGGCCACCGGTTCGGCGCGCAGGAACTTGCCGCGCGTCGCCCGCACCGTCGTAATCGGCAGCGATGCCTCGATGCCGGTCAGGACGCTTGCCACCATGTCGCCGCCCTGGTTGATCTCGGCCACCACCCGGTCGGCCTCGAACCGGCGAAACGCCGCGACCACGGCGCGGGCCCAGACCGCCGGACTGGCGCCTTCGACCGAAACATCGGCGAGCACCACTGCCTGGCCGTTCTCCTTCAGCCCGGCGACCACGATGCCGCAGCAGGATGATGTGCCGCCGGCCGGCGGATCGACCGCCACGACGATGCGGCGCAAGGGTTCGGTCACCCTGACGACGATGTCGTCCAGCCGCTCGCGTTTCCACAAGGCGTCCGGCCGGTCCTCGATCAGTTCACCGTCCAGTTCCTGGCGCCCGAGCCGCGTGCCGCCATAGCGGGCGTCAAGCGTCGCGATGAAACCCGGTGCCAGATTGCCGGCATTGCCCGCCGTCGATATCCGCGTCAACGCCGTGGTTGCGTCCGTGATCAGCCGCTTCAAGAGCGACACGGCGCGCGGCGTCGTCGTCACCACCTGGCGCGGCCGCTCGCCCAGCCTGAGGGCAAACTGCAGCATGTCGAACGTCGCGTCCGCATGTTTCCATTTGGCCAGCTCGTCGCACCAGGCGAGATGAAACTGCGGTCCGCGCAGGCTTTCGGGATCTTCGGAGGAAAAGATCTGGGCCATCGCGCCATTCGGCCAGACCAGCCGCCTGCGGCTGATCTCGACCTCCGGCACCATCGGCCCGGCAAGGCGCGCAAGGCCGGAAGCCCCGTCGATCATCACTTCCCGGGCATCGCCCAGCGTCTCGGCGACCAGCGCGATGCGCAGGTCCGTGCGCCGCCCGGCGGCCAATACCTGCGCCTGCACCCATTCGGCCCCGGCCCGCGTCTTGCCCGAGCCGCGACCGCCGAGGATCAGCCAGGTCAGCCAGTCGCCGTCCGGCGGCTGCTGCTCGGCCCGGCCGACCAGCGACCAGTCGCGCAGCAGAAAGGCCAGCGCCGAAGGTTCAAGGTCTGAAAGCGTGCCGGAAAGGTCCATCCCCACCAGGTCGGAAACCATGCGACCCGGCACCGAAGCAGCGCCGAGCGCATCAACCGGCCCGGCGATTTCCCGGCCGCTCCGCCCATGGATCGATCCACCGATCGCCTCCGCTGCCGCCCTTCCCGAGGCCAAAGCCATGGTGCGATGCGCATTGACAGCGTCCATACCGGTTGAATATCGATCCAAGATGCCAATCGCCCTACGCTCCTGACCGCGCTGCACCCGATCATCACTGCTCCTGGTCATCGCCACTCCTGACGCCTTTCCTCTCCCCTTTGAGGGAGAGGACGGAAAATCACGATCTTAGCCAAAGGCTAAGTCGTAGATTTTCCTGGTGAAGGGGACGTTCACTCCGAGCCCCCCCCCTCATCTGCGAAATCTGAGGTTTAGCCTTCGGCTAAGCCCTCGATTTCGCTTCTTCTCCCTCAAGGGGAGAAGCGAGGCGTCGCGTTCAAGCGCGGCCTTCGAGAACCTCGACAAGATGGCGAAGCACATCGTGAAGGCTGGAATAGACGTCCTGGTTCCAGTAGCGCAAAACCCGGTAGCCGAGCGTGTTCAGATATTGGTCCCGCACCAAGTCATGGCTGCTTTCCGCATGCTGAAACCCGTCCAGTTCCACGACAAGCTTTCGCTCCTGACAGCCAAAATCCGCGATATACGGACCGATTGGCACCTGTCGGCGAAACTTGAAGCCATTCAACAAACGATTTCGAATATGCGACCAGACGATCGCCTCGGCATCCGTCGCATCCAGGCGCATCGATCGCGCTCTGCTGCGGGCAAGTGGCGGAAGGGTCCTGGACATGGCGAAACCTCTTTTCGAAATTGTGCCAAAAGCCCGTCGAAACAAAAGCCCAGCCCCGAAACTCCATCTATGGTGGCGCCATCAGCGCCAACCTCGACGCCTTTCTTCTCCCCATCGAGGGAGAAGAAGCGAAATCGAGGAATTAGCCGCAGGCTAAACCTCAGATTTCGCAGATGAGGGGACATACCGCGGCCGGCAACTCGCCCGCGCGCCAACACTCACCCGCAAGGCGGCGCCCGCGCGGCCAACTCCATTTCGACCCGCTCCGCCACCCGCGCCTCGATCATCAATGCGAGCTTCCGGCGCAGGCCCTGCGGATCGCGTTCCAGCTGCCGGCGTTCATCGGCCTCGGTCCGGTCGCGCGCCAGCTGGCGCTGCAGGCTGTCGATCTTTTCCAGCGTGCGGATGATCAGCGCGATCGCATCGGTCGCCGCCTTGATGTCGGCGCGGGCCAGCTTGGCCGCTGCCTCATCGGCACCGTCGAGCAGCGCCTCCGCCGCCGAGCGCAGCCGGCGGAACAGATCAAACTGCGCCCGCATCTCGAGGGTGAAATCGGAGAGCAGCCGCGCCAGTTCGCCCTCAGCGCCACCGCGCGTACCAACCGGCATTCCACTACCCGCACCATCAACCACCTCATCACCCGATTTCATCTCGAGCGGGGCCAGCAAAGCCAGATCCACAGCCTCGTCATCGGCCATCATGTCTGCCTCCCGAAAACAAAAAAGCCCGGGCAGACCCGAGCTTTCAACGTCAGTACCGAACCAGACCGGCCGCCATCCGCAGATTCCCGACCATGACCAAACACTAGCAAAGCAGCGTCACGCCGTCAAGGATTATTTTCCTATCTCGCCTATTTTACCCTGCCCCTCAGGCTGCCCGCGAGCGGTCGCGACCCTGGCGCTTGGCCTCGTAGAGCGCCTGGTCGGCGCGGGCGAGAAGCGTGCCGGCCGTGCGCGGCAATCCGGCCTGCGTGCCGGCGAAACCGGCGCTGACGGTCACCACCGAGAGCCCGTCGCTGCGGGCCGGATGGGGAATGGCGAGCGTGCGCACCGCCTTGACGACGCGGTCGGCGAGAAAGGATCCGCCATTGGCCGCATCCATCTGGAAAATCAGGGTAAATTCCTCGCCGCCATAGCGGGCGGCAAAGCCGTCATAGTAGCGGGCGTAGTCGGCCAGACGCTGCGCCACCAGCTTCAGGCATTCGTCGCCGGCGGGGTGGCCAAGCAGGTCGTTATAGGCCTTGAAGTGGTCGACATCGACCATCATCACCAGCACGTCGGAACCGTCCTCCAGCCAGCCCGCCAGCGTCTCGTCGAGGTGGCCGCGATTGGCGATGCCGGTCAGCGTGTCGGTGCGCGACAGGTCACGCAGCCGGTCGCCCAGCCGTTCGGCCCGGTCGGCGCGGCTGCGCGCATCATACTCGGCAAGATAGGACCGGCAGCGCACGCGCTCGACATGCCAGTTGGCATAAAGCGTCAGGAAGGAGCCGGTGACGATCTGCACGAAAAACGGGAATTGCAGCGCCGGATCGATGCCGGCCCTGGTCGATACCACAAGCATGGCGACACCGCAGGTGATCACGGTGAACGGAACGGCATAACGAAACCGCAGCACCAGCAGCATGTTGCCGAAGACAAGCGTCAGCGGCAATTCGCCGATCGTGTAGGTCGCCAGCGGCGATTGCGACAACCAGAGCAGAAAGAGCGGCAGCAGGCTTGCAACCATCACCCCCGGCAAAAGGATCAGTTCCCGCCAAGCTGCCGGCAGGCGCGGCACGAGGCAGAAGATCAGCAGGGAACCGGGCGTCAGCACGCAGAGGCGCAGGAAGACGGTCCAGAACTGGATATCGGCCATCAGGTAGAAACTGGTCAGGTTGTAGACATTGTAGACCGCAAGTCCGACCAGAATGGTCTGGCGCAGGTGCACGATGCGCATGGCGCCATAGGCGCGCTCATGGGCCGCCTCGACCTCGGCGCCCATCCGCAAAAGCCAGTCCTGCCTGGCGCCACCCCGTTTCATTGCCTGCATGCCAAAGCCTCGACCGTCGGGAAACGCATGGCGCGTCCGACAACAGATCCGCTTGTCTCGCAAACAGCTTTCTAAATTAGACGCGACAATCGCTAAAAGTTGAAACGACCGTCATTTTCCCCGGTATTTCGGCCTTTCCGCCACAGTCCGAGCACCGGGATCGGCTCAGGCGAGCTGGCCCGGCGCGCCGGCAAGGTGATTATCGCAAGGGATAGGAACAGGCGATCCGAGCGCGTCCGGCGGCGCGGAGCGCCTTGGGAATAGGCATGGAAACGGGAATGAGCCGGGCGATCCGTCAGAGCCTGACGGGCGTGTATCCCGCCTCGCGGATCGCGGCTTCGGCCTTGCCGGCAACGCCGGTGTCGCCCTCGATGCTGACGGTATGGGCTGTCAGATCGATGTGCACGGCCGCCCCCGGCAGCGAGTCGGCCAGCGCCTTCGTCACGGCCTTCTCGCAATGGCCGCAGGTCATGTCCTCGACCGAAAATTCTGCACGCATGCTCACGTCACACTCCTGTAAATTCCAATGTCGCCGATCTCTAGATCACCCTTCTGCACCCTGCCCCGATGGCAAGGTCAAGGGTTTTTCACCACTTCGCCCCCGGCCTTTTGCCGCACCGGACGACCGGCAAGGTCGGCGAGGATCGGGCAATGCGGCCGCGTGTCGCCATGGCAGCTGTCGGCCAGATGCGTCAGCGTGTCGACCATCGACTGCATCTCGGCGATCTTGACCTCAAGGTCGGCGATATGGCTGACCGCCAGCGCCTTGACCTCGCTGCTGGCCCGCTCCTTGTCGGCCCAGAGCTTCAGCAGCCGCTCGGTCTCCTCCAGCGAGAAGCCGAGATTGCGGGCCCGCCGGACGAAGCGCAGCCGGTTGACCACGTCCTCATCATAAACCCGGTAATTGGCGGCCGTGCGCCCGGCCGGCTCGATCAGCCCGATTTCCTCGTAGTAGCGGATCATCTTGGCCGACACGCCGGAGGCCGCCGAGGCTTCACCGATATTCATCTGTCTCTCCATGGTTTTTTCGCATGACAAAGCCCCCTCACCTGGAAAATCTACGACTTAGCTGACGCTAAGATCGTGATTTTCTGTCCTCTCCCTCCAAGGGAGAGGATTTGCGCCGCCTTTCTTCTCCCCTGGAGGGAGAAGAAGCGAAATCAGCACCTTAGCTTCAGCTAAGTGCTAGATTTCGCAGATGAGGGGGACGGCCCGACGACGGCATCAGCCACAACATCCGTCACCCTCGCCCGCTTCAACCGCAGCGCATTCGACAGCACAAACACGCTCGACAGGCCCATGGCGCCGGCGCCGATCATCGGCGAGAGCATCCAGCCGAAGGCCGGATAGAGCGCGCCGGCGGCAACCGGGATCAAAAGCACATTGTAGCCGAAGGCCCAGAACAGGTTCTCGCCGATATTGCGCATGACCTTTCTCGAAAGTTCGATCGCATGCAGGGCGCCGGCGAGATCGCCACCGACCAGAACCACATCGGCACTTTCGATCGCCACATCGGTGCCGGTGCCGATCGCGATGCCGGCATCGGCAGTGGCCAGCGCCGGCGCGTCATTGATGCCGTCGCCGACAAAGGCGAGTTTTGCGCCACGTGCCTGCAGGTCCCTGATTACGCTGACCTTTCCTTCCGGCAGAACCTCGGCGACAAAGTCGTCGATGCCGGCCTTTTTAGCAATCGCCCTTGTGGTGCGGCCGTTGTCGCCCGTCACCATCATCACCTTCAGGCCAAGCCCCTTCAGGGCGGCGATCGCAGCAGCGCTGGTCTCCTTCAGCGGATCGGCCACCGCCAAAGCCGCCGAAAGCCTGCCATCGATCGCGACATAGAGCGGACTTGCGCCCTGATCGGCCAGTTCGGCAATACGTGTCGAGAATGGTGTCACATCGAGCCCGAGCTTCACCATGTAGCGATCCGCGCCGGCCGAAACCTTGCGACCGGCCACTGTTCCGGAAAGACCAAAGCCAGGCACGGCCTGCATGGCCTCGACCGGCAATAGGCCAAGCCCGCGCCCTTCCGCCGCCCTGACGATCGCGTCGGCGAGCGGATGTTCGGAGCGCGCCTCCAGGCTCGCAACGAGGCCAAGCACCTCCGCCTCGTCAAAACCCTCGGCCACCACGATCCCGGTCAGTTCCGGCCGGCCGCGGGTGATGGTGCCGGTCTTGTCCATGACCACGGTGTCGATGCCGGCCAGGGTCTGCAGCGCCTCGCCCTTCCTGAACAGCACGCCGAGTTCGGCCGCCCTGCCGGTACCGACCATGATCGAGGTCGGGGTGGCCAGACCCATGGCGCAGGGGCAGGCGATGATCAGCACGGCGACGGCGGCGATCAATCCGTAAGTATAGGCGGGCTCCGGCCCGACGGCCAGCCAGACGAAGAAGGTGGCGATCGCCACGGCGATGACCGCCGGCACGAACCAGGCCGTCACCTGGTCGACCAGCTTCTGGATCGGCAGCTTGGCCCCTTGCGCCTCCGCGACCATGCGGATGATGCGCGATAGCATCATGTCGGCGCCGACGCCGGTCGCGGTGAACCTGAGGCTGCCGGACCCGTTGACGGTGCCGCCGATCATGGTGGCCCCCGGCCCCTTCTCGACCGGGATCGGCTCGCCCGAAATCATCGCCTCGTCGACCGCGCTCGTGCCGTCGATCACCGTTCCGTCGACCGGAATGCGTTCGCCCGGCCGGACCAACACCGTATCGCCGACCACGACTTCGGCAATGTCGAGATCGACGGTGCGGCCGTCGCGCTCGACCCTCGCGGTTTTTGCCTGCAGACCGGCCAGCTTGCGGATCGCCGCGCCGGTGCGGCCCTTGGCGCGGGCCTCGAGCAGGCGGCCAAGCAGGATCAGCGTGACGATGACGGTGGCGGCTTCATAATAGACATGCCGGGCTTCGGCCGGCAGCAGGCCGGGCGCAAACGTCGTCACCAGCGAATACAGATAGGCGGCACCGGTGCCGATCGCGACCAGCGCGTTCATGTCGGGCGCCAGCCGGATGAGGGCCGGCACGCCCTTGGCGAAAAAGCGCCGGCCGGGGCCGAAAAGCACCAGCGTCGCCAGCACGAATTGCAGATAATACAACGTGTTACCCGGGAATACCTGCATCAGCATGTGATGCAGCGGCGGATAGAGATGACTGCCCATTTCCATGACGAAGAGCGGCAGCGACAGGACAAGCGCGATCCACATGTCACGCGTCAACGCGGCGATCTCACGGGCGCGGCGCGCCTCGCGGCTGTCGTCGGGCTGTCCGCCTACGCCCGCATCTGCCATCGGCCCGTGGCGCGTGCCATCCCTGCCGCCGGCAGGGTCCGAGGCATTTACCGCCGGCCGGCCTGTTGCCTGCGGCACAACCGGCCGCAGCCGGTAACCGGCCTTGTCGACGGCCGCCTGCATGTCGGCAAGCGCCAGCGCGCCGCCCAGCACGGTGACGATCGCCTCGCCGGTCGCCAGATTGACCGAGGCCGTCTCCACCGCCGGCACCGACAGAAGCGCCTTTTCCACCCGGCTGACGCAGGAGGCGCAGGTCATGTCCTCGACCTCGAGCACCAGCTTTTCCGCCCGCGCCTCATAGCCGGCATCGGCGATCGCCCGCATCAGCGCCGCCGCCGAAAAGCCCGGCCCCGGCGTGACGCTCAGCGTCTCGGTGGCGAAATTCACCGCACTCGCCGCGACGCCCTCAACGCCAGCCGCCGCCTTCTCGACACGGCGCACGCAGGACGCGCAGGTCATGCCCTCGACCGGGACCTGCAGCGGCGGAACATCGAAAAACGTTCTGGATTGCACATTCATCATCATCACCTCTGCCCCCTACATGGACCTTCCCATCATGGGAGGGTCAAGGGGTGGAAGGCGATTTTTCGTGTCTTGTCGCATCGGGTCGCCACGCGACGGAATTGCTTGAGGCGGTTGAACATCCGCTCAATGCGGTTTCGGTGCTTGTGGGCCCGGTAGTCCTCGGTGGGCGGGTTCTTCCGGCTTGCCTTCGGCAGAAGTACCGGCCCGATCCTGTGGATCAGGAGTTGTTCACGCAGGAAATCACCGTCGTAGCCTTTGCCAGCAAAGGGCAGCCTCTTCTTGCCGACCGGTATCGCCAGCAGGTCCGGAACGGCGTTGTCGTCTGAAGCCTCCCCGTCCGTCAGGACGAAGCCGAGAGGGCGTCCCTGACCGTGTGCCCGGGCGTGGATTTGTGGCGCAAAGCCGCCGCGTGATCGACCAAAGGCCTCCTGATATGTCCCCGTTAGCGCCCGCAGCCAGTGAGAACACTCCGACCTGGTCGGCAGCCGCCGCCAGCGAGGCTACCGCGCACCACGCCAAATCGATCTCAAACAGCCAGACGGAAATGCCACTTGACAAGCACATGTTCATTCGCGATTGTACCGATCGGTAAACTGATTACCAATTGGTACAAACCTCAACTTGACAAGGAACTGAAGATGTCACGTCCCCCACTCCCCCCGTTCACCCGCGAAAGCGCCATCGAAAAGGTCCGGTTGGCCGAAGACGGCTGGAACACGAGAGACGCAGCGAAAGTTGCCCTGGCCTACACGCTCGACACCCGCTGGCGGAACCGCGTCGAGTTCGCGAGCAATCGCGAAGAAGCTCAGGCATTTCTGACACGTAAGTGGAACAAGGAGCACGAATACCGCCTGATAAAGGAGCTTTGGGCTTTCACCGGCAACCGCATCGCGGTACGTTACGCGTATGAATATCGCGACGATGGCGGCCGCTGGTATCGCGCCTATGGTAACGAGAACTGGGAATTCGCGGAGGACGGTCTGATGGCGCACAGGCACGCGAGCATCAATGAAATGCCGATTGCTGAAAGCGATCGTTTGTTCCACTGGCCTCTTGGCCGCCGGCCGGATGATCACGCCAGCCTCAGCGATCTGGGCCTCTGATCATGGCTCGCATGGTCGCTGAAAGAGCCGACGTCATAGCCCCGTTGGCTGAAGTTTTCCGCGAACATGGCTATGAAGGCGCAAGCCTTGCCTTGATCGGCAAGGCGACCGGTCTCGGCAAGGGCAGCCTCTACCATTTCTTCCCGAACGGAAAGGAAGAGATGGTGCGGGCTGTTCTCGACGAAATCGGCCAATGGTTCGAGGATGCCGTATATTCCCCGTTGCGCAACGAGGGCGATGTCAATGGCGCCATCCGTGCCATGCTTGCCTCGACGGACCAGTATTTCAGGTCCGGCAGGCGCGTATGCCTCGTCGGTGCCTTGGCAGTGGCCAATACACGTGACCTCTTCGCGCAAGCCATCCGAGGCTATTTCGTCGCCTGGGTCGACGCTTTGCAGTCAGCCCTTGTTCGGCAGGGCCGTGAAGCCGATCAATCGCGCATCCTCGCGGAAGAGGCCGTTCTTGCTATTCAAGGGGCAATTGTTCTTTCCCGGGCAATGGACGATCCTGCCGTTTTTCAACGGGCTATCGACCAACTACGGATACGATTGGTGATCGAGAACGACACCTCTGACAACAAAGGCACAACCGACGTTTCACCGCAAAATTAAGGTCGGCTTGTCTGAGATCAGCGGTGATATCAACACAGTGCGGAGCGGCGGGAGCCTCAGCAAAGCGTCCGCAGGGAGACGGGACAAATCTTTGTCAACCGAGCCTGGTACATCAAGCAATCAAGTTTGAAACAATGAATGTGACTTCCGATACTCAAGTGATCGGGTTCACGTTCAATCTTCACGCCTCCTTCAACAAGCCGGATGCCAGGGCGCGAAACGCCTCGATGGCCTTGGGCAGGACGTCGCGCGGGCGCTCGCTGGCGGCGATCCACAGTGCGGCGTTGAGGGCAGCACCGCTGACCAGCCGCGCCGCGGCCTCGGCATCCACCGGCTTCAGGACACCTTGCGCCAGCAGGTCCGTGATGGCCTGCCGGGTTGCAACGAGGCAGCTGTCCTGGCTCGGCCACCGCGAAGGGTCGCCGAGGACGGCGGGGCCGTCGAGCAGGACAATGCGTTGTATCTCCGGGTCCAGCGCCATCTCGATATAGGCGACCCCCTCGGCCAGAAGCGCTTGCCAGCCGTCTGCATGCGCTGCGCCGACTGCCTTCGCATGCGCCGCCATCTGGCTGTCGATCTGGTGGACAACGGCGGCCAGCAGGCCACGCTTGTCGCCGAAATTGTGGTAGAGCGCGCCGCGCGTCAGGCCGACCTCGGCGGTCAATTCATCCATGGACGCCGCTGCATAACCCTTGGCCGCAAAGGCCCGGCGCGCGGCCGCGATCAGCCGGGCACGATTTTCCTCCATCTTTTCATGACGCTTGGCAGCCATGGCGCTTCCTCTCTCACATACGTTGCGTATTTGAATTTGACATACGATCCGTATGCGAATATCAATTTCACATACGAACCGTATATCACCTCCCGCCGATGACGGGAAGCATCCGCATTCGATCGTCGCCCTGCGGCGCATCGACACCTGCAATCAGCAAAGGAACCGACAATGAGCAAACGCGACCCAGTTTTCCCGGCGAACCGGCACGCACTCTATGAAGCCCACGGCTATTCGGCCGCCATTCGCTCGGGCGACTTCCTGTTCGTCTCCGGCCAGGTCGGCAGTCTTGAGGATGGCACCGCAGAACCGGATTTCCGCAAACAGGTCGAGCAGGCCTTTGCCAATCTCGAGGCCGTGCTGAAGGCCGCCGGCTGCGGCTTCGACGACATCATCGATGTGCAGACGTTCCACACCGATCCGCAGACACAGTTCGAGACAATCATGGCGGTGAAAAACCGCGTCTTTCCCGAGGCGCCCTATCCGAACTGGACCGCCGTCGGCGTTACCTGGCTTGCCGGCTTTGACTTCGAGATCAAGGTCGTCGCGCGCATTCCGGCGAAAGACTGACTGCCGGGCGACACAAGGCACGGCCAGGCGGTGCCTCGTGCCTTACTCCGCCCTCTCCCCGACGGTCAGCGGCCAGTCGACGACGAAATCCTCGAAATCCTCGACATCGACCTCGTCCTCCGAGATCGTGCGGCCGCGGGCGGAAATGCCGGCCTGGTGCACTGTATCGGGATCGCCGGAGACCAGCGGGTGCCACCAGTAGAGGTCGCGGCCCTCATGCACGAGGCGGTAGCCACAGGTCGGCGGCAGCCAGGCGATGGTGTCGACCTGGTCAGGGGTGAGCTGGATGCAGTCGGGCACGATCTTCTGGCGGTTCGGATAGTCCTTGCACTGGCAGCTGTTGCCGTCGAGCAAAGTGCAGGCGACCGAGGTGAAGACGACCTCGCCGGTGTCCCAGTCCTCCAGCTTGTTGAGACAACAGAGACCGCAGCCGTCGCACAAGGCTTCCCATTCGGAAAGGCTCATTTCGACAAGGCTCTTGGTCTTCCAGTAAGGGGTCTGTGTCATGCCGCCTGCCATGCTCTTTCTCGTGCCTGCCGTCATGCTGGTTCGCTTGCTGGTTCCGATGCCGGCCTGAGCGCCCTGCATGCAATTCTTCTTGTTCTTTGTGGCCAAATCGACCATCAATCAGCAAAGGCCGATTTGCCCCTCACCCGCCCCGGTCCTGACCCGTTCAGACCTTCGCGTCAAGGGATTTGGACCAGGTCGGCCCGGCAGCGTGCCCGAATCCGACTTGCGGGCGGACTTGCAAGGCCGACTTGCAAGGCCGACGGGGGGCCGAACGGTGATGGCCGCGACAATGCGATCTGCCTGATGTAAGGCTGAGAAAAAAGGCAAGACCAAGGTGACCGAGGACAACACCCCAGCACCGGAGAAGAAGCCCCGCCTGAAGCGGCATTTCTTCCTGCGGATCGACAGCTGGCTCGACAGCACGCTGTGGAATGCCGGCTATGACCTGGTCGAGATCTGGGAAGAGATCACCATCTTCTTTCGCAGGTTCCGGGTGCGCGGCCTGAAGAAGCTTGGCTTCGAGATCGCCGGCGAGGCGATGACGCTCGGCACGGCCGGCATGGTCGTGCTTTTGACGCTGGCCCAGCCGGCACTCGAGGAAACCAAGAAGGACTGGCGCAACCACGACAATTTCGCCGTCACCTTTCTCGACCGCTACGGCAATACGATCGGCCATCGCGGCATCATCCATGAAAATCTCGTGCCGATCGACGACCTGCCCGATCACTTGATCAAGGCGGTGCTGGCGACCGAGGACCGGCGCTTCTTCGAGCATTTCGGCATCGACTTCCTCGGCCTTGCCCGCGCCATGACCGAAAACGCCAAGGCCGGCACGGTCGTGCAGGGCGGCTCGACGCTGACCCAGCAGCTGGCGAAGAACCTGTTTTTGACCAATGAACGGTCGATCGAGCGCAAGATCAAGGAAGCCTTCCTGGCGGTGTGGCTGGAAGCCAACCTGTCGAAGAAGGAAATCCTGTCGCTCTATCTCGACCGCGCCTATATGGGCGGCGGCACCTTCGGGGCGGCGGCTGCCTCGCAATTCTATTTCGGCAAGAGCATCACCGAGGTGACGCTGGCGGAAGCGGCCATGCTCGCCGGCCTGTTCAAGGCGCCGGCGAAATATGCCCCGCATGTCAACCTGCCGGCGGCGCGCGCCCGCGCCAATGACGTTCTGACCAACATGGTGCAGGGCGGGCTGATGAGCGAGGGCCAGGTGGTCTCGGCCCGGCGCAATCCGGCAACCGTGGTCGATCGCAACGAAGCGGAAGCGCCCGACTATTTCCTCGACTGGGCCTTCGACGAGGTGCAGCGGATCGCGGCGCGCTTCAAGGATCATACGCTGGTCGTGCGCACCACGATCGATACCGGCCTGCAGCAGGCGGCCGACGAGGCCGTCGCCTCGTCGCTGCGCGAATATGGCGAGAGCTACAATGTCCGCCAGGGCGCGCTGGTGATGCTGGAAAGCGGCGGTGCCGTGCGCGCCATGGTCGGCGGGCGCGACTACGGCGAAAGCCAGTTCAACAGGGCGACGCGGGCGCTGCGCCAGCCGGGTTCGTCGTTCAAGATCTACACCTATGCGCTGGCGATGGAGAACGGCTATACGCCCTCGACCATGGTCACCGACGGGCCGATCTCCTGGGGCAACTGGAGCCCGCACAATTACGGTAACAGCTATGCCGGCCGCATCACCATCGAGACGGCGCTGGCGAAATCGATCAACACCATCCCCGTGCGGCTGGCCAAGGAAAAGCTCGGCATCGACGCGATCATGCAGACGGCAAAGGCGATGGGCGTGGAAACGCCTCTGCGCAAGGACGTGACCATTCCGCTCGGCACGACGGAAGTCACCGTGATGGACCAGGCAACGGCCTATGCCGTGCTGCCGGCCGGCGGCTACCAGTCGCGCCGGCACGGGATCGCGCAGATCATGAACTACCAGGGCGACGTGCTCTATGATTTCGACCGTGACGAAAAACCGGCCGACCGCATCCTGACGGCGCAGGCCGCCGCCTACATGAACCAGATGATGACCAAGATCCCCTATATCGGCACGGCTAGGCGCGCAGCGCTCGATCACGGCATCGTCACGGCCGGCAAGACCGGCACGACCCAGGCTTACCGCGATGCCTGGTTCGTCGGCTATACCGGCAACTACACGGGCGCCGTCTGGTTCGGCAACGACGACTATACCTCGACCAACAACATGACCGGCGGTTCGCTGCCGGCGATGACCTTCAAGAAGCTGATGGATTATGCCCACCAGGGCATCGACCTGAAGCCGATCCCCGGCATCGAAAATCCCCTGCCAGGCCCGGATGCGGCAAAGGCCGTGGCAGACGCCAAGCCGGCCGACGACCCGGCCGCCCTGCCGCCGATGGTGCGGCCCCGCTCGCTGTCGTCGCAATCGACCCGGCTTATTCGCGATATTGCCGCGAAACTGCGGCTGGCAGCGCCGCTCGGGCCATCGGCGAATGCGCTGCGCGGCAGCGTCGACCCGCAGCAGACCGCGACGGCAGGCGCGACGACGAACTGAGACACCTGTTTCTCCGTCTCCAAATGCGGATTTCGGAGAACCATGAGTTCATCGACGCGGTTTTCTCGTTCCTGGGCGGGTTGGACCAGCGAGGCGGCCTCTTCTGTCTCGTCACGCCCGTTTGCATCTGGTTCCACGTCAAGGCCGTGATCGCCAATTGCCTGCGAGGGCTATGTTTTCGGGCTGCCCGGCCAGGTCAATTTCGTGGGCTTTTACGCAAGCGCAGTCTTCGCGCTCACAACAATCAACCTTTTCATCCTTGTCTTCCAGATGCGTGTGAAAAGCGATCGATAGGGCGTGCCACGAATTTGATTCGCGATATTGCGGCGAAACTGCGGCTGGCGGCGCTGCCCCGGCCCCGGCAGAGCGCATCCATCCTGAATTGACACAGATGCGCCCCGACCGGCAGGGCGACGACACCCCATTTTTAGGGTGCCATTAATCATAGTCCAAGCGATCGTCCCGGGTTTCCCGCATCGGGACACATCCTTCACCCATGCTTAAATTGGCTGGGCTAAGAATCCGGCCAGATTTGATCAACGCATTTTCTTTCGGTGATTGTACATCCATGACGAGATGGTCGACCTTGTTCCCGCGACTTCGCATGACGGCGGACCAGCAGAACGCATTTCTTGTCCTGCGCACGCCGGCCCGGACCCGGCTGCTGCAAAGCTCGGTGATCGGCGTTTGCGGCTTCTACCTCTGCTGCATCCTGTTCGACATCCTGCTGCTCGGCGATGTGACGCTGCTGGCAATCAGCCTGCGCTTCGGCGTGGTTCTGCCGGCGGCCCTGGTGCTGATGACCTATGTCAGCGGCGACCATCCGATCGCGCACAAGGAGCATGCAGCCCTTGGTGTCGCCATCCTCGGCAATGTCTGCTGGTGCATCATACTGCTGGCGAGCCGCAATCCGGCGGTGCTCGGCTATTTCTATGCCGCCGCCTCGTTCCAGATGGTCGTGACCATTGCCGCCGCCTCGCCGTTTCGCCCCAGCCTGATCGCCAGCCTGCTGATCTTCGTGCTCAACTATACCGTCATCTGGTTCCTCGAAGACAGCAGCCCGGCCTATGTGCTGCAGCATATGGCGGTCTATCTGCCGACCGTGGGCATGACACTGCTGGTCACCTACCAGCTGGAAAGCGAGGCGATCGCCAACTTCCTGCAGATGCAGGAAAACGAAGTGTTGAAGCGGGAATTGTCACGGCAGAACAAGGACCTGGCGCGGCTATCCGTGACCGATCCGCTGACCCGTCTGTCGAACCGGCGCGGCACCGAAAGCGAGCTTTCGCGGCTTCGGCTGGAAATGCCGCAGGCGATGGAAAACGCGGTCGTGCTGATCATCGACGTCGATCATTTCAAGGCCTTCAACGACGGCTACGGCCACGGCGCCGGCGACGACTGTCTGAAACGGGTGGCGCGCGCCATGCGCCGGGCCCTGCCGCTCGACGCCCACCTGGCCCGCCAGGGCGGCGAGGAGTTTCTTGCCATCCTGCCGGCCACCAATGCCGAAAACGCGGCGATCATCGCCGAAGCCTTGCGCCGCTCGGTGCGCCAGCTCGGCATTGCGCACGAGTTTACCCGCGACCGAAACCGGCATGTGACCGTCAGCGTCGGCGCCGCGACCGGCACGATCCTCAACGACGACGACTTCCAGTCCCTCCTCGATTGCGCCGACCAGGCCGTCTATGCGGCAAAAGCCGACGGTCGCAACGGCTGGCGGGTGAACGAGCGGCGGCCGGTGGCGCAGGACGTGGCGTGAGGATGGGTGCGACGCCGGGCTTCAAGCGGGGCGTGCAATGGGCGGCGCGGGGCATCCTGACAGCCTACGCGGCCGGGGGACAGAGCGGCCTGGCCGCAGCGCCGCCGTCGAACCCATCGTATTTTAGCGATTCCTTTTACTAGAAAGACAGACCTTCAATGTTACAACTCCTGGCCTGTGGTTCGGGGGTGGAACATGAAGTTTCCAACGCTTGTCATTATCAGCGCCGCAATTGCATTCCTCAGTGCCGGTGGCCAGGCATATCTGCCGTCACCGAGCGTCGGCTCGCTGCCGAACGCGCTCAACCCGGCCTGCAAGATCAAGGGCAATATCAGCGCTGCCAGCGGCGAACGCATCTATCATGTGCCGGGCCAGTACTGGTACGCCGAATCCCGGGTATTACCGCACCGTGGCGAACGCTGGTTCTGCACCGAGAACGAGGCGCGGGTCGCCGGTTGGCGCAAGGCGAGTTACTGAGCGGACCTAGGTAAACGTTGCACTTTCCAGGCACGACCATGTCGGCCCTTCTCTTGCCACCGCCCCTTCTCTTGCCCCTCGCCCTTCTCTTGCCGCTTCCCCGCTCATCCCTTCATCCTATAGAGATACAGCCGTGTCTTGCGGCGGTCGGACAGGTCCCAGATCTCGTCGGCATCGAGGCCGGGAATGGCGAAGCTATTGGAGACCAGCAGGCTGCCGGGCTTCATCTCGCGGCTTGCCTTGGCATGGATCGCCGGCATCGGTTCGGGCGAGAGAAAGACATAGACGAGATCGGCGTCGGTAATGTCGGCCGACCAGATGTCGCGACGGTGGATCGCGCCGCGGCCGGTCAGCTTCGACAAGACGGCCGAGATGAGAAAGGCCATCGGCGCGGTCTCATAACCTTCGGCCTTGCGGCCGTCGCCGGAGAGTCCGCGGACGACACCGCCCAGGCCAGAACCGAGATCGATGAACCTCGTGCCGCCGTGCTCGCGCATCAACTTACGCAGCGCCTCGATCGTCGGGCGGTTGGTCAGATAAAGCGGCACGCGCTCGCGGGCGGTGTTGGAAAAGAACAGGTAAAGCAGCAGGAAAGCGAGGCCGAAGGGCCAGGCCGGCAGGCTGCCGGCGGCAAGGGCCGCGGCCATGGCGAAGGGAAAGGCGAGCGCGATCCATTGCCACCAGACCGCAAGGCCGAGCGCCCGGGTCAGGCAGGCCGACAGCAGCGCCTGCAGCGCCAGCGCAGCCCAGAGGATCGGATCGATGCCGAACCGGGCACTCAGCGATGGCAGCAATGCCTGAAGAAGGCCGGCGACCACGAGCGCTGCCAGCGCCTGGGCAAGCAGGGCGCCCAGGATTGGCGTTGCGCGAAGGAAGTTCATGGCGGTCGGGCCTTTCGTTCTGGGCAGTCACTGTCGGTTCGGCAGGCTGGCAGTCTGGCGTTTCCGGCGGCTCGCCTGCCGACATCAGGTGGGCCGCCGGTCGCCTTCACTTAGCCGCCGCGGCCTCCCGGCTCGGCCCGACAGACGGCATTGCCGAGCGCAACACTGGCAGCGGCGGGGATGATTCTCAAGATGTGAGAACGGGTGACCACAGGTCAGGCGGTGCATAGACCGGCATTCAGGTCGAGGATCCAGGATCGAGAAATTCGGGATTGGCGTCCGAGCGCGGAGAGGCCTCGCCTGTCAGGGCACAGGGTGGCCTGCGCGGTCCGCCGAGCGGAGCCTATGCGCAGGCCGGCATTTGCCTGCCACCGAATACAACTTTAAGCTGACATTCTTGGAATTGATAACATCCATTAGTTGCTTATCATTCAGGGGAGCAATCCTCGGGAGAAACCGCAATGTCCCATGACCCGGCGCGCGGCAAGCGCGTGCGCGATGCGATCTTGAAGCGGCAGATTCACAAGACACTGGCGCTGGCGGCCGAGCTCGACGTCTCGGCGGCGGCGGTGTCGCGCTGGCAGAACGGCGGCCACCTGTCGCTGGAAAGCGCCTGCGCGCTCGCCGAACTGCTCGACATATCGCTCGACTGGCTGCTGCTCGGGCGCGGCACGATCGACTGGCACCGCGACAATTCGGTCTCAGCGGCGGAGATCGGCTGGATCGTCGGGCTGCGGGCGCGGCCGGACAGGATCCGCCGGCTGCTAGTCGAGCTGCTCGAGGCGATCCCGCCGGCCGGCCCCGCGCGCTGAGCCGTTTGCGCTGAACGCAAATCCCGATGACATTTCAACCGGCGCTCAACAGCTATTGGTTGCTTAAATTCATAACTCAACCAAAATATGTGCAGGTTTCAGCACGACAGCCACACACGACATCGACATCCGCGCCACACGGGCTGGACGGGTGCTGGGGCCCTTTTGTCTTCAACGCAACACGAGTTTCAACGCAACACGGCAACGCAACACAAAGGTGAGACCATGTCGACCATGCTGACGATCAATGTGAAGAATTTCGAGCCGCAGACGCAGAATTTCTACTTCTTCCAGCAACCGGCGCTCTATACCGGCGGCGGGCAGGTTTATTCCAACAGCCTGTTTTCCCAATCGCTCGGCAATTACGACGCGACCGGGGCGATCCTGACCTTCCAGGTCAACCTGCAGTTCTATGCCGGCATCCAGCAGGCCAACCAACCGCCACAGGTCGGCTCGTCCTCCGGCTTCTCCTCGGCCAGCCGCGCCATCGAGCTGGCGCCGGCGCAAGGCATTACCACCAAGCCGAACGACACGACGACGGCAACCGTCAGCGGGCCCAATACCAGCCTCGGCCTGTCGGCACCGGTGTTTGTCGCCGGCATCCAGGAAGGCTCCTTCCGGATCATCACCCCGAGCTTCACCTCGCCGCCCTACTACAATGTCGGTTCGGCGGTCTCGGTGATGGGCGGGATCGTGCTGTCGAATTTCGTCCAGGCCAATCCGGCCAGCAATACCGATTGCCAGCCGATCCTGAAATATTACGTGCAGACCGGCTCCTATACGCCGGGCAACGTGATGAACTTCACCCAGTCGAGCGCCAATGCGGCGCTGTGCGACTTCACCGGCGGCTACGGGGTCGCGAATGTCAACCTGAAAGCCAACGGCAACTGGGACGTCCAGCTGCAGTAGCGCCTGCCTGGCGGATCCCGGGGGTGAGGGCGAGGCACGCCCCCGCGCCTCTCTCCCCCCCCCGAGATCCGACACGGACGGAGGCTTGCGCCGGACACGGAAAGGAGTGCTGCAGACATGGCCAGTTCCTACCAGATCATCGTGCGGAACCTGTCGCAGAACACGCAGTATTTCTTCGTCTTCCAGAAGCAGGCTCGGTTCCAGCCGGCGGCCGCCGCCAGCCAGATCCTCGCCAGCAGCCTCGGCTGCCAAAGCCTTGGCAACTATGGCATGTCGGGTGCGCAGATCAGCTTTTCCTTCGACACCCAGGTCTATGCCGGCGCGGTCAGCACCATGGCGCCCTTGCCGCCACCGCAGTTCAACGCGCTGATCCAGCCCGCTGCGACGCAATATCTGGTGACGAGTACGGCGGCTGCCCAGCCGATCGCGCTGTCGACCGGCGTGCAAGGAGCAAGCCCCGCCAATTGCACCATGCTTGCGCTCAGCCCCCTCGGGCTTTCGGCGCCGGCCTATCAGGCAGGACTTGCGGCCGGCAGTTTCGGCATCGCCGTGCCACCCTTTACGCCGGCGCCGATGCCGGAGCTTTTCTGCGGCGTGGCAGCGCTGACCGGCGGGCAGAACATCGTGCTGTCGAGCTTCGTCGCGCCGACGCCCAACATGACGACGGCTTGCGCGCCGCAGCCGGTCTATTTCGTCAAGATCGGCTTCGAGCCGACGGGAAACGTCATTGCCTATGACGAGAGCCTGTCTGCGCGCTGCGACTTCACCACCGGCTTTGCCAGCATCACCGCGACCTACAACGCCAATGGCACATTCTCGACGAAAGGAGGGCCGTAGAACCAGCCAGCATGCGGAAATTCCAGAACTTTCAGTACCTTGATCATTCACCCCGATGTCAAACCAACTTGAGGAACATCACCATGAACATTCAGAACCAAAGCACACACGCAGCGCCGCAGCAGGGCCGGAACGGGCCGCAGCCGGCGCCCGCATCGCGGGCAAAGGCGGCCATGGCCATCGTCGTCGCCGCCCTTGCGGCATGCTCGACCCCCGCGACTGCACAGATGGCCTTTTCGCCGAACTGCGCCATCTTCACGCCGCTCGACGTCAACCCGCCGCAGAACGCCATCCTGCTGTCCAAACATCCGGTGCCGCATCCGGCCGGGGACGCAACCGTGTTCTCGATCAACGGCCTGAACAACTATGTCGTGCCGGCCGGCTTCAATTCGTGCATCGTTGCCGCACCCGACGCGCAGGACGTCTATTGCTTCCAGGCACGCAACGACCCGACGATCAGCCATGTCGGCATCGCAGCGGTCGTCAATCCGGGCGGACTGACACCTTGCCAGTGAGGCCAGAAAATGAGGCCTGACATCAGGCAAACGAGCGATCAGGACTGGGCCGAAAGGCGCAGCCCTGATTTGTCGTTTGCCGAAGCCGGCCGCTCCCTCAGTCCATCGAGCCGTCCGGCAGTTCGTCGCGCCAGTTATGCTGTTCGCGAAAGCCGAGCACGGTGCGGATCTTGGCGTTCGACAGCGGCGCTGCATAACCATCCAGATCGTTGGCGAGATCGCTGGTGATCGGGGTATTGGGCGCCCATTTGCCGAGGAAATCGCGGGTCGGTTCGTTTGCCGTGATCGTGTCGTTGACGGCGTTGAACACCTGGAAGCCGAGGCCATCCTTCATCACGCAGAGATCGACGATCTGGCCGAGGTCGCGGGCGTCGATATAGCTCCAGGCATTGCGCTTGCGGCTGGGCGGATCGGCGAGGAAGCCGGGGAAATTGGCATAATCCTCGGGCGAAATGACATTGCCGATCCTGAGCGCATAGATGTCGGCGCCGGTGCGCATGGCAAAGGCGCGGGCCGTCTTTTCGTTGACCACCTTGGACAGGCCGTAGCTGTCCATCGGATCGACATCATAGTCCTCGGTCAGCGGGAACTGGTGATAGTCCTTGTCGCCTTCGGCAAAACAGACGCCGTAGGTGGTTTCGCTGGAGGCGATGATCACCTTGCGGATGCCGAGCTTCACCGCCGCCTCGATGACATTGTAGGTCGAGACGGTATTGGTGGCGAAGGTGGTGTTGTCCGGCTTCATCAGGATGCGCGGCACGGCGGCGAAATGCACCACCGCATCGACCTTGGCCGGGCCGTCACCGGTGTCGAAGCCGTCAAAGCCGAAATGCTGGGAGAACGCGTTGAACACCTGGCCGCTGTCGGTGAGGTCGGTCAGCAGCGTGTTGACGCCGGGGCAATCGAGCGGGGTGAGATCGAGATTGAGGACCGCATGGCCGCGGCCGGTCAGATAGGGCACGACATGGCGCCCGGCCTTGCCGCTGCCGCCGGTAAAGATGATCCGCTTGCCCATGATGCCTGCTCCTCCCGATGCATGATGTCTTGTGCCGTGTCTTCCGGCCCGGGCAAGACATAGCGCGGGGGATAGGCGGTGGCGAGGGGGATTTTGGCGGAGCCCGCGAGGCCATGTAGAGGCAGGGGGAGCCGGTGCGGGAACGGCAAGGGGCCGTTCCCCGGATGCAGCGCCGGCAAGCGCGATGGAGCGCGTCGTTTGCGCCCGCTCAGTTGGCCGGCTTCAGCGACTTCAGGATGGCGACGAGGTCCTTGCTGTGAGCCCCTTGCGTTTCCTTGGTGCCCCAATAGGTGACGACCAGCATCTTGCCTGCGGATGGTGAGGCAAAGCCGAGCGACACCTCGACCGGGCCATCGGCATCCTCGCCGTCGAATTCGATGCTGCCGAAGGTCATGCCGTTGATTTCGACATCGCCGGAATCGCTCTTGGTCGTCTCGTCGATCGTCACGCCGTTGTCGGTCAAGAACTTGATCGCATCGTTGATCACCTGGTCCATCGTCGCATCGGAGGCGACATCGATGGAGAAATAGATCGCCGCATCCGGCGAGGTCGCCTCGATGCCCGAAATGGTTTCCTTCGGCTCCCAGGCGTCCGGAATGCTCACCGAGGCAATCGGCGCATCGCTCGGAAACTCAAGCGTGGCGGCTTCGGCGCGGATCGGGCCGAGCATCGGGGCGAACAGGGGCGCGATGGCGAGCGCCATGGCGAGGACGAGCATTCTCTTCATCGGAAATCCTTCTGGAGTGTGGGAAGGCCCGGTGTATCAGGGATTGGCGAAGGAAGGGTGAAGATGGGGTGGGCCGAATCCCTGCCCATCGGGCATGGCATCCAGACTCTCTCCAAGGGCATCAATAAGATAGGAGACATGTTCGATTCTCCTTCCTGAATTATCATATTTGTTGTTCTAGAAAGATAAGCCTACGATTCACTCCAGCTTTTCCGCGTAGGCACGCATGTCGATCATAGGCACTGTCGCGACCGCCTGCAGTCTCGATATCAACTCTAGAAGGAAACGCGTGACTGGCTTCGTTTCCTCAGCAAGGGAATAGCCACCATTTTCATTGACCCAGAGGTTGCCGCAGTCGGCGACACAGCCAAGGTCGAGACGCTTATCGCCCTGCCCACTCTCAAGATAGCCAAGCATGGTGTCACCGAAGACCGGACGCCATTTGCAACTGAGGGTCAAAACTCCACCCAAGACCGGAGTCAACTCCTTTGCCCTCTTTGTGCCGTCGATAGTGGGGATCGGGAGCGATGTCCGGTGAAGCCTGCGCACGGAGGAAATCTTCTGCTGAGCGTAAGCAATGTGGTGTGCGTTCATCTCTTGCTTGGATTCGAACACAGCATAAACGCTCTCGGCAGGAATGACATGCTTGTCTTTGAAGGTGAAAACAAGTGGTGTATACTGTCGATCGTGAATGACCACGTCAATTTGATCGCTGAAAGTTCCTTTGCTATCCACGACCGTTGCCTTGATAGCGTGATAACGGCGAGGAAGATACTTGTTGAAAAGCTCAATCCAGATCTCTTCAGTCGCATCCCCCAGATCAGTTGGATGCCCGAGGGTTTTACGCGCACGCTGCAGGTCTGCAGTCACTGACGCATTCAGCTCATCGAGAAGGATCGGAAGGGACCAACTCATACTACAATTTGGCTCCAGTTGGTGGCGTGCCGTGCGGTAGCAGCCGCGTTGGCAAGAGTCTGCTTCTCGGCTGCGGTCAGATCATCGGAGATCCTATTATTAGTGTTTGCAGGATCGATGAAAACGGCCGCTGCAATGTTGTCGCGGATATATGCAAGCGTCGCCCAGACATTTTCCGAAAGGTCACCAACCTTCCGGCCTCGGCATGCCTCGATCGTGACAAGCTCTAGGTAGAACGATGGGAACGTGAGTCTCTTCTGCTCTCGCCAAGCTTTCACGATCATGATCTCCTCGGCGCGGCCTGAGGTCCGAACCGTGTTGATGTGGCTAATGACATTGGTCTGGGTCCAGCTCTCAGCTTTGCGGCGATAGAGGCTGTGAAACTGACCCGTTGGCCCCTGTCGGCGCGCAGGGACAACGTCGACTGAATAAGTTCCGATCTTGATGCCGATTGAAACATTCTGTGGCCGCGGACTGAACCCCTCATTCAGCAGTTGATTGAACAGCGTATTGTAGATCACCGCGAGGCTGTCAGTCACTTGGCTAGAGAGTGAGACGAAGATGTCAATGTCGGTGCCGCCACGGATTGCCGTACCCTTGGCAAATGAGCCGCTCGGTTCCATGCTGACCAAATACTGGCCAGCCCAACGCTGCAGTGAGGGCCGCAAATTCACCTGAACCCCACGAGCCGCCGAATTGGGGCCCGTGTCTACTCGGAGCCTCGCCAGCACTTGGCGGAGATATGCGTCAGACACTGAGTTGGGCCTCCTACAGGTCGGCTTCTGCAAGGGCCGACCGCCAATACTTAACTACCAGCTAGCGCTTCAGCAACCAGTCCCACGAATAACGTAGCGTAAGTGGACTGCCCTCGCCAACACGCCGCCACTCCCTCCCCCTCCTCCGTTTACATCCGCGCCTCCCTCGCCTACAGACAGCGCACTCCCAACTCCCCCATATGTGCAGGTGCCATCCATGTTGATCAAGCAGAGCGACTACCAGCGGATCTACCGCGTCATCAACAGCCTGCTGGTCAATGAAAATGCCGATCCGGCGGTGGGGGCGATGTATTTTGCCACCTTCGGCGCCTTCATTCTCAAGCAGCATTTCAAGGTCAATGCCGTGCCGAAGAGCGGGCTTGCGGCCTATAATCTCGGGGGCACGCTGATCCTGTTTGCCGATCACCGCGACGACGGGCATGTGACCGGGGCGGGGGAGAATTTCCATTGCTGGGTTGAGGCGGACGGCTGGGCGATCGACTTCATGGCACCGGCGTTTTCGGAAAGCGCGCGGGAATTGGCGCTGCCGTCGAAGATGTTCCAGAAGCCGCTTTCAGCGATGGCGGATGACATCAATGCGCTCGGCCAGTCGGGCGATTTCTTCTACCAGTCCGAGCCTGAAGCCAGCGCCCGGCGGTTTGCCGCATGGCGCGGCCAGGCGATGATCGGCGATCTCGCAACCGTGGCCGCGCAATGGTTTCGCCGCTCGCCGAAACATATGGCAAGCGCAATCTCGTCGAAAGATCCGCGGAAAGATCCGCGCGGCAAGCTGCGGGAGATCCCGCTCTCGGGCAATGCGCTTTCCGGCAGCTGGTGAGCCCGTAAGCTGGAGAGCCTCGCAGCTGGTGAGCCCGGCAGCTGGTGAGCGCCGGTCGGCGCGGGTCCTGTTCTTCAAACGCCATTCGTCTCAAGGATAACCAGCGGCCGCTAACCGCAAAAACCCGGCGCGCGGCGCCGGGCTTCTGGCAGATCGTCCTCGGGATGATGAGCGTCAGTCGAGGATCTGGACGACGGCGCGGGTCTGCGGGTCGACGATGACGCGGCGTTCGTTGACGACGGTGTAGGAATAGCCGTCATAACCATCGATCGGGTAGAGCTCGACCGGATCGTCGATGACGCGGCCGATCAGCACGTCGCCTTCATAAGGCACCGACTGGACCTGCTGCTCCATGACATAGGTGCGGACCTCGCCGGGGATGACGACGGTCTGCGGCGCCGGCGCGGGCGCCTGCTGGATGATGACGGTTTCCTGGGCGCCGGCCGTTCCGGACAGCGTCAGAAATGTTGCGGTGGTGGCCAGGGCGGTTGCCAGAATGAGCCTGTTGCGCATGTTCGTTCTCCTCATGGTTCTCGTCGTATCGGTGTTTGCTGCTCTGGCTGGACAACGGTTCGCGCCGGCATCGGTTCCATGGAGGGGGCCATGGGGGCCATGGGGGCCACGCAGGGCTGCTCGGCATGGCGGCGGCCGGTGGCGGGATGGCGGGGCTTTTGATGGCCAGGTGCTGGATAGGCTTCTCGGGGTGGGCCTCTGGCGGGCCTGGGGCGCGCTTGGGGCGGGCCCGGGGGGGCGAGATGGCCGGCGGCGGGATCTGCGGCTTGCCTTTTCCCGATGCCGAATCAGTGATACCGCTAGCCGCCAAGTCCGGCGGTCGCCGGCAAGGTCGAACAAGGTATCTGACGAGACGTGTTTCGTGTCCCCCTGCTCATTGCGCTTACCCTGATCATCGCGTTTGGCGGCGGCATCCTGTCGTCGCTGTCGGCGCTGAATGCCTCTGTCGGCTTCGGGGCGATCCGGATCGGGGTGTGGTCGGCCTTTCCCGCCGCCCAGACGGCCGAGGCCGATCCCTATGCCAAGGCGCATCGGGCCAAGGCCGGGCGGCTGCTCTACGGTTCGGCCGAGGGGCTGACCTTTACCGCGTCCGCCGACGACGCCGGCCAGCGCCTGACCGGCACCTGCACCTACAAGCTGTCCGGGCGCACGCCGACGGCACGGCTGTGGACGCTCTATGCCGCAGACGGCGACGGCCTGCCGCTGGTTTCAAGCGCCGACCTGCCGACGTCGCTGAATTCGCAGACCGTTCTGCGCCAGCGCGACGGCACGTTCTCGGTGACGATTTCGCCGACGGCCAAGGCCGGCAACTGGCTGGCTTTGCCGGATACGGGCGCATTTTCGCTGGTGCTGACGCTGCTCGACACGCCGGCGGCCGGCTCGACGGGGCTGATCGGCCTCGACATGCCGGGGATCGAGACGCTCGGGTGCGGCCATGAGTAGACTGCTTTACGCCGTCATCACCGGGGTCTTCGGCGCGGTGCTCCTGCATATCATCATCATTCTCGGCATTCCGCATTTTACCGGCAAGGATGCCTATACGCGGGTGGTAGCGGAGGGCGCGCCTTTCGTCTTCCACCGGCTCGAGGTCAAGCCGGACGCAACCGGGCTGTCGAGCCTCGATCCCTATATGCGGGTCGCGGTCTGCCATTTCGACATCAGCCGGCAGCCGCTGTCGCTGGTGGCGCTGGGCAGCGGCAGCTTCTGGTCGATCTCGCTGTATGACAAGGATTCCAACGAGGTGTTCTCGATGAACGACCGGACCTCGGTTGCCGGCGATGTCGATGTGCTTCTGGCGACGCCGGTGCAGATCGCGCAATTGCGCAAGACGCCGATCCCGGCGCTGGCCCAGACGATCCTGGTCGAACATCGCGGCACGACGGGTTATGCGGTGTTGCGCAGCATGGTGGCGCAGCCGAGCTTCGAGGCGGAGGCGCGCGAATTCCTGGCCGAGGCCGAATGCCTGCCGTTTACCGGGCGGTGATTTTTTTTGCGAAGCCGGCCACGACCGGCCCGAGGCCAGTGATTTTTTAGCTGCGGTCTTTCAGCCGGTGTCTTTGCATTCGCAATTGCGCACGCAAAACCGGTTCCCACTTATGCTGGAATTTCTCTAGAACGGCATCACGTCCGGGCTGACGCTCTGGTCGAGCGGCTTGGGCAAAGCCGGCACGCGCGGCTTGTTCTTGCGTGTTGTGGGGATCTGCGCCGTTTCGCGGCGCTCGTAGCGAATGCCGGTGAAGAGCAGGATTTCCGCCTTGCGGCCCTCGGTCTGTTCACGGGTTCGCGACAGATCGAGCCTGTCCTTCATCCTGATGATTTCCGCCATGCCTCGTCTCCATTGAGCAGTCGAGACGGATGAAAAGATCGATTTCACCCTGCCCCCGGTTAGGAGGGCTGGCACAATCCGGGTCGTGTCGCGGAAGATTTCGCACAATCCGGGGTCATCTGCGCCTTTCTCTGACGCGCCCCTTCTGTCGTGGATCTGGCCCACTCTACTCGGGGCACGCATATTCCTAATATCTGAAACACTACGCGAATCGCCGTCCAGTGCCATCCGCGTTTGTTGATCAAGCCATAGGTTAGTTAACAGCTTGCTAACAAATTCGTTCTAAACTGAGCCACAGTTGTATTGCGTTGGGGTGGGTTTGTCGTGAGCGATCAGTTTCGGGAGCTGGAAAAGCCCATCAGCGTGCGTAAAAAGGACGTTGTTCTGATGGCCACGGTCACGAGTTTTCAGGCGCTCTCCTTCCCCGGCAAGTCGGAGCTTCGACTGTTTGCCGAGCTGTTCCAGCCGCTGTTTGCCAATTCGACCGTGGAGGCCCGCCGCGAGGCAGTCGCGGCGCTGTCGCAGAGCCCGAACCTGCCGATGGCGATCACCGTGTTCATCGCCACCCAGCCGATCGCCATCGCCGCACCGTTCCTCGCCGCCTCGCCGGCCCTGACCGACGAGATGCTGGTGATGATCGCCCGCACGCAAGGGGCGGACCATGCCCGCGCCATCGTCAAGCGCGAAAAGCTGTCGCCAACCGTGATCGATGCGCTGGTCGGCCTGCGCCACAGCGAGACCGCCCGCGACATCGAGCGTAAACTGGCGCGAGAGACTGTACAGGCAACGGGGATGGGCTCGGGAACGGCGGTCGGCGAGACCGGCGCCATGATGCCGGGGCTGAGCACCATTCCGAATGTGCGCCGGACCGAAATGGACATTCCACCGCCGCCGACCGACGATGAACGTCTGGCGCGCGAGGAAGAGCTGCGCCAGCAGATCAAGCGGCTCGCCCATCACCTCAATCCGCCCGACAGCGACCGGCTTGGCCGGCGGACCGTCAGCCAGATGCAGGCTGCACTGCTCATCCGTTTCGCCCGCAGCCACGAGGGCGGCCATTTCGTCACGACGCTTGCGGATCTGCTGTCGTCGAGCCGCTGGCTTGCCGAGCGCATCCTGCTCGACATTTCCGGCCGGCAACTGGCCACGACGCTGGTTGGCGTCGCGATGCCGCTGGCCGAAACCGTATTCGTGCTCGAACATATCTATCCGCATCTGGCGCGGGCCGAAGGCGGCGTCAGCCGGGCCGACCGGCTGGTCTCCAGCCTCGATCCGCATGATTGCGAAGCGCGCATCGACAGCTGGCAGCGGGCCGACAGCTATACATTTGGTACAGATGGCGGCACGGATGGCGAAGAAACGCGCGTGACGGCGGCCAGCAACGGTCCGAGGGCGGCCGTTGCGCCCAGCCCGCCGGCCTCGGCGCGCAAGCCGGTCGGCGACGAACTCGGCCGGCAACTGCTCAGGGCGCGCAAGCGCTAGGCGCCAGGTTCCAAGCAACCGGCTCAAGGTGCCAGGCTCCAGGCGCCAGACTCCAGGCGCCCAGCTCCGGAGCCCGCGTCTTCGGCTTGCGGCTCTAGGCCTTGCCGAGATGCTTCGGCCAGAACTCCCGATGCACGTCGGCTGCTTCCTCTTCAAGACTTGGGCCAAGCACCGTGACGACGCGTGCGCCGGTCTGCAATATCGCCCGGCTCGGCACGTTCAGGCCGATCCCGGCGATCTCGCCAAGCCGCACTTCCGAGCAGGCAAATATCATCCGCCCGACGCCCGACCAGTAGATGGCGCCGGCACACATCGCGCAGGGCTCGGTGCTGGTATAGACGGTGCAATCGGCGAGGAAAGCTGCGTCGTAGTGCCTTGCGGCCAGCTTGATCAGGTTCATCTCGGCATGGTTGGTCATATCATGGCCGGTGAAAACGCTATTTTCGGCGCGCAGGATGACCTCTCCATCCCTGGCCAGCAGCGCGCCAAACGGCTCGTTGCCGTGCTCCATCGCAGATCTCGACAGCGCAATCGCCTCGCGCAGATATGGCTCGTGGTCTTCCATCAGCGTTCCCCCGAAACTAGAGCGGATCATCCTCGCCTGAATTCGCCGGATTTCATAGGGCGGATAACCGCAGCGATGCGTTTCAGCCCTGCCCACCGGCAAGCGGGACAAAGTCGCCGATCTCGTCGACCTCGATTTCCACCAGCCAGAGATCGCTGTCAAAGCGCTGTTCGCGGGCGATCAGGGCGCTCAACGCCTCCGGCTCGGCACGCGCCAGGCGGATCTCGAACTGGCGATCATCGCGATCCTCGACCATCACCATCGACTGCGGGGCCGGACCATAAAGCGTCTCCAGCCCGTCGCGAAATCGCTGGCGGATGAAGATCGCGCCGGAGGCGTCCGATCCCTTGGCCACAACCGCGGCAAAGCCGCCGGCGGAAAAGACGCGGCGGGTGAGAGCAGAGACGAAGATGTCGGAGCGGATGCGCATGGCACGGGTGTAGGCGATGTCGGGACGGATGGGAAGCAGGGGGACCGAAGCGTAGCGTTCCGGTGTACCGACAGCGCCAACCGGCATGACGGCGATCTCCGGACCGCAGGATGGCGGGCTAGACCTTGACGGCCAGTCGCAACCCGCCCCAGTGGCGGCCGGAAATGGTGATCGGGGCGGAAATGTCCTTCATCAGCACGAAGTTGCCGCCGCCCATGTCGCGGCGGTAGGTCTGGACGAGGAACGGCGCCGTCGAGCGGCCGGCGGCCAGACCGACGCGGTCGTTGAAGATGCGGCGATTGCGGCAATTGGCGGTGTTCCACACGGTGTCGCCGGGACGCTGCGGGGCGGAGAATTTCCGGTTATGCGTCGGCAGGTAGCCGTTCTCGTCGACCGGGGCGCAGAATCCGATACGCTCGCTAATGGCGGCGGCTGGTTCGAGGATCGCCGGCAGGACCTGGTCGGTGAAATCGGTGAAGGCCGTCATCATCTGCACCGGATCGGTGCCGGGGATCGGCCGATAGGTGCGGTCGAACAGCGCCTGCATGGTGATGCGGCCGCTGTCGATCGCCCGCTGGAAGACGGCGGACACATCGGCGGCGACGGCGGTTGCCGTGTCGATCCATTCACTGTCGGCGGTGCGGATGCCGGCGCTCGCCGTCAGCTGGATCAGCGTTTCCGACAGTGCTACCACCTTGTCGACCCGGCCGGCGGCATTCTGCAGCGCCGCGTCCGAACCTTTGACCTCGCCCGCCATGGTGCTGAGCGTGGCGACGAATTCGGCACACTGGCGGTCGACCATGTCGGTCGTCTGCGCCATGGCGGAAGAGCCGTCGAGAATGCGGGTGATCACCTGCTCCATGGCGCCGAAGGAGCCGTTCAGCGCCTGCGATGTCTGGCGCACGTCGCGGGCGCTGGTGCTTGCGCCCCGGCCGGCCTCGGTCAGGCGGTTGATCCTGGTGCGGATCACGCCCAGCGTCTGCTGGATGGCGCCGGTGGCCTGCGAGGTCTGCAATGCCAGCGTGCGCACTTCGCTCGCGACGACGGCAAATCCCTTGCCCGCCTCCCCGGCCCGCGCCGCCTCGATGGCGGCATTGAGGGCGAGAAGATTCGTCTGGCGGGCGATTGCGCCGATCTCCTCGGCAACCTTGTCGACCTCGGCAAGCGAGTGCGCGAATGTGCCGATCTCGTTGCCGATCTCCTCGGAGGTGGCGACCATGTGATCGATCTTGCCGACGGCGCCGGTCAGGCGGGTGGCGGATTCGCCGAGCATGCGGCGCGCTTCTCCTGCCGTGTCGTCGGTCTCGCGCAAGGCGGTCGCGACCTCGCGATTGGTTTCGGCAATCGACAGCGCGGTGCGGGTGACCTGATCGAATGTGCCGGAATGGCGCCGTGAGGTTGCCGCGACATCCTGAATGGCGCCGGCGATGTCGACGATGTCGATGCCCAGGCTCGACGCCTCGTCGGCCAGGCGGCCAATGATGTGCTTCAGGGTTTCGGCATCCGCACCTGTCGGCGCGGTTGCCAGGTCATCCTCATGGCGAGGCATGCCGTTCACAGCGTTCATGGCCTGGTCTCTCCTCCGGTGAGGAATATTGGCCATGGTATGGTTAACGAGATGCTTACGGGCGTTTTCGACTTTCGTCGGATGAGGAGCCACTGACCACGGGCCGTGACGACTGAATCTACAGAGCGCCGATCGACTTCAGCTTCTTCAGCACGACGGCGCTCGGCTCGCCGGTCTCGGCCATCTTGTAGTGGCGCTCGAAGCGGCGGATGGCGTTGCGGGTCTGCTCGCCGGGCACGCCGTCGATGGTGACGTCGCTATAGGCCATGTTGGACAGGCCGCGCTGGATTTCCATCACCAGTCCCGGATCGAAGCTCGCCTGCTGCACCGGCAGCGGCGCATCCGGACGGGCTGCGGTGGCGCGGATCTCGCCGGGGGGAACCGGTGTCGGCGTGGATGGCTTGGCCACCTCGCGACGCGGCGCGGTGACGACCTGGGTCTCGGCACGGCGGATCGCTGCGGCGACCGGGTCGACGCCTGCGCTGTCGCGAACCAGATCCGGCGCCGGGCGCTGGGCAGGCACGGCGGCCGTGACGCTGCGATCAACCCTCAGTGCTGCGACCAGTTCGGCGCTGACCAGGCCATTCGGCTCCATGCCGACGGATTTCTGGAAGACGGCAATCGCGGTTTCGGTGCGTGGACCAATCACGCCATCGGCATCGCCGTCGTAGAGGCCGCGGCGGGAAAGCTCGGCCTGGACATCGCGGATGAGCACGGCCGTCTCGCCGGTTGCGACAGGCCAATCGGTGGATGTCGCCGGCGCAGCGGTCGGAGCCGCTGTCTCGGCGATCGCCGCGGCGGGCGTTACCGCTGCCACATCAAGGCTATCCTCTACGGGTGCGGCCGCCTCGGCTGCCGGGTCCTGCTCTCCCTCGCGGGCGATCTTGAATGTGGTGACATTGGCATGCGGCGGTTCGGCCAGATGCGGGGCGCGGCCCACGCCGGCAAGGGCGCTGAAATTGGCGGCATCACGGGTGCGCAGGAACGGCGACGGGTGCTGGCCCGGCTGGTACCAGAGCGCATTAGCGGCAACGGTGCCGAAGATCACCGCGAACGTGGCAAGACCACCCACCAGGCGCGGATGGCGCCCGGCAAGCCGCGCAAGCGCTGTAACGCCGGCCGAAAGAAGGCCGAGCGCATGCTGCGTCGGCTTTTTCTTCTTCTCAGGCGATTTTCGCGTTCGCTTGGTCATACCCGGTCTCTTTGCCTTCCCTTCTGCGAGCCGCCGGCTGCGCGGTCAGGCGCGGCGGAAACTCGACCATATTATCTTCATTGCCAGCCTGCGCGACAGCGCCCGAGCCGTCAACCGGCAGCGTGACGGTAACCACAGTCCCTTCGCCCGGACGGCTGGAAATCGCGAATGTGCCGCCATGCAGGGCGATCAATCCCTTGACCAGCGACAGGCCAAGGCCGGTGCCTTCATAATTGCGGTTGAGTTCGTCGTGCACCTGGGTGAACGGCCGGCCGAGCATGCTCAGCTTCTCCGGCGCCATGCCGATGCCAGTATCGCTGACGCTGATCACCAGGTCGGTGGCGGTGCGGCTGGCATCGATGATCACGGCGCCGCCATTGTCGGTGAACTTGATGGCGTTGCCGACGAGATTGATGATCACCTGGCGCAGCGCGCGGCTGTCGGCGACCGCTTCGCCGAGACCGCGCGGCAGCCGGCTGGTCAGCTTGACGCCCTTGGAGGCCGCCTGCAGCGACAGCATGCGCTCGCATTCGGTGACGGTTTCGGCAATGGCGAACGGCTCGAGCAGCAGTTCGTAGCGACCGGCTTCGATCTTCGACATGTCGAGCATGGTGTTGACCACCGACAGGAGATGAGCGCCCGACTGGCGGATCAGATGGACATATTCGCGCTGGCGGTCGTTGGCGAGCTTGCCGAAATATTCGCCGGCGAGAATGTCGGAGAAGCCGAGGATGGCATTGAGCGGGGTGCGCAATTCGTGGCTGACGGCGGCGAGGAACCGGCTTTTCGCCTCATGGGCGGCAACCGCCTCGTTTTCCTTGACGCTGACGGTGTCGCGGATCTGCATTTCGCCCTCGATGTCGAGGATCTGCGCCTGGACGCCGGTCAGCGCGCCATCGGCACAGCGAACGGCGGTCATGTCCATGCGGACATTGAGGAACTGGGTCTGGTCGAGGCCGAGAACCGGGCGATCGAGGCGAAGGTCGATGACCACGGCATCGGCACCCTGGCGCAGGGCATCGAGCGCCTGGACGAAGGACAGGCGGTCGGAGACATGCACCTGATCGACGAAGGGGCGCGACAACGGTTCGCGCAGGAAGGAGACGAACATCTGGCGATCGCGGCCACCGGCGGTGCGCACCAGGCCGGCCGCATCGAGGCCGAGGAACAGGCCGGGGCAGAGATCGTAGGGCGAGCCGGCGTCGGCCGACTGGGCAGCAGCGGCGGCAGCCGCAAGATTGGCAACGCTTTCGGCGCCGACACGGCGGCCGGCGATCAGCGCCACGGCGGCCATCATATAGAGGGCGACAACGAGACCGAAGCCGAGCGGCAGGCCGATGGCGGCACCGAGGGTCAGCGAGACCGCGGCAGGCACGACCGGCAGGGCCGGCAGGAAAGCCAGGGTCAGCTTGCGCATCAGCCGGATTTCGGCGGCATCGGCCATGCGTCCATGGGACTGGCGCGGCAGGCACCGTGCAGCCAGGCGATCGATGATCGCCGTCAGTCCATCCACATTTTTACGCAATACAAACACGCGGGAAATCCGAGACTCATTTTCGTCTTTTCGAGCCCGACCATAGGCTTCACGCGCTTAAGGAAACGATAAGGCGAGGCCTTCGGAAGGCCCGGAATTGGCTCATCTGACCCGAAACAGAACAGCCGGGCCGGGCTTTCGATTTTATGGTTAATCGGGCGTAAGCAACGGATTTCCAAGAGTTTTCACAGTCGCGTTAACACTTGTGTCGACCACTGCCGGCAAAAGCTGCGGGATTGTCGGGCGGGCGCCACAATTATGCTTAACGGCAACCGTTACAATTTGAAACAAAGGCGCGAAACACGCGATTTAGGTGGCATTTTAATCAATCTTGTCTCAAAGCCGAACAGCTTCTGAAAAGCGATCTTTGCGACTCAGCGATAGGTTCAAATCACGAATTCGGGACGCAACCCGAGAGGTCCGGCAACGACCGGCAACAGGGATTTGGTGACGACAATGTGGTTTCTGATCAAGGGAACTTTCTATTGCTCCATGGCGCTGGTGGTGCTGTCGTTCTTCGGCAATCCGCCGCAGGAGGAAACCGCCGGCGGACCGCGCCTCGTCATGGGCGATGCGATCGCGGCGGCAACGGATGCCTACCAATATGTCTCGGCGATCTGCGTCGAGAAGCCGGAGGTCTGCGAAAAGGGCAAGGAAACCTTCCAGGCACTCGGCCAGCGGGCCCGCGAAGGCGCATTGGTTGCGTTCCAGCTGCTCGACCAACAGTTTACCGATGACGGCGCCAGCGACGTTGCATCACCGGCCAAGGGCCGCGTCGAGATCGTCAAGCCGGCCGTCGAAACCGCAGCCGGCCAGGCGCTCGATCCGATGCCGGTCGACCTGTCCGAAAGCCTCGACACGGCAGCGATCGTGACCGGCACCGTCGTGCCGACACCGCGGCCGGACAACAAGAACCTGCCGAAACCCTATACGCCGCCGAAGCCTTGAGGCGGCCGAACCTTCCACCGTCCGGAGCGACAGCGCAAGCATAGCCTGCAGCAGATCGTCTCGAACGCCATGCAATCCGGGGCCCGCGCCCCACCCCTCTTGCATCAGAGCGACCGTCCCCGTGACGGTTGTGCGGATGCCTGTCTGCCTGTCCTAAACTGTCCCTTTGGCATTTTGCCGGGCCGCGAGGTTAATCGCCTCGCGGCTTTCTTTTTTTCGCGTGACGGAGATGGTTCAAAACGGCCGTCGCTTCGCCTATATGGCTTGCAACAGGAACAGACCCGGTGCGCCATGACCACGCTTGAGCAGATGATCGACGATTTTGCCTATCTCGACGACTGGGAGGACCGGATGCGGTTCGTCATCGAGCTCGGCAAGGCGTTGCCGGACCTTGCCGACGACGACAAGAGCACCGAAAACAAGGTGCAGGGCTGCGCCAGCCAAGTCTGGCTTGCGACCTCGTCGGGCGATGGCGCGGATCCGGTGATGACCTATCGCGGCGACAGCGACGCCTTCATCGTGCGCGGCCTCGTCGCCATCGTGCTTTCCGCCTATTCCGGCAAGACCGCGTCCGCCGTCGTCGATTTCGACGCGATCGACCTGTTCAAGCAGCTCGGCCTTCTTGAGCATCTGTCGGCCCAACGGGCCAACGGCCTGCGCTCGATGATCCAGCGGATCCGCGAGGAAGCGGCCCGCCGGCTGGTGTAAAAGTCAACGGACCTCCTTTGACATGATATCACCGATGATATCATATAGGCACATGATCGTTGTCGATGCGAATGTCTTGCTGTCAGCCATGCGCTCTTCAAACGGTGCATCGCATGTTGTCTTGCGCGCCCTGATCGCTGGCCAACTGAGATTTGCGGTTTCGCCTGCCGTGGTCGTGGAATACGAAGATGTGCTCAAGCGCCCCGGCATTCTTGGCCGTCACTCCACGATCAGCACGAGCGACATAGATGTGGTGCTGGATGCGATGATCAGCAGAGCCCGACTCGTCTCGCCGCATTTCCGGTTTCGACCATTTCTCGATGACCCGAAAGACGATCTCTATGTCGAATGTGCCTTGAGCGCGGGTGCCAAGACAATTGTCAGCAATGACAAGCACTTCAACCATCCCGCCATGGCGGCTTTCGGCCTGAATACATGCAGAGCGAGCGATATCGCGAGAGAACTGGCGACGAGGAGTACCGATCGATGAGCACCTATCCGTTAAGACTGCCCGAGCATGTGATGGACGAGGTCCGGCAGGCAGCTTCAGAGGACAATGTCTCGCTGAACCAGTTGCTGACAGCGCTGGTTGCCGACGGCATCGGCCACCGCAGGGCGATCATGACTCTCAAGGCGCGTGCCGCTCGCGGTGACGCGAATGCGGCTCTGGCCATCCTGGACAGAGTGGCGAATGTCGATCCCGATCCAGCCGATGCGCTGGATACAATCGATCCCAAAGCGGAGCGGAGAGGCTAAAATCGCTGACGCCCCTCATCTGGTCGAACCCGGAAGTTCAGGCCGGTAGCCTTCTTCGCCCCAGTGGCGCGGGCGGCGCTGGCCTTGCCTGCCTGGCGGCGGGGCGTAGTGGCGGGCGAGCGCAAGCAGGGCTGCGCGCAGCAGGAGCTTGGCCGAGCGGGCGGGCCACTGGCGTTCACGCTCGACCGTTTCCAGCCCCTTTCCGAAGCAGCAAACATCGAGCGCCACGCCGGACAGTTCCGGCCCCATGGCGGCGACGGCGGCCGCGAGACGGCGGCGGGCGGATTGCGCCATGTCGGAGAGATCGTCTGCCGCCGGCGCCTGCCCCCTCGCCCGACTGGACAGGCGCGGCTCCCAGGATGCGGTGATGCGGGGCTGCAGGCCGCCACGCTCGAAATCCTGCGCCAGCCGTTCCCCGGCCCGCACCGCATCCTCCGGCAAAAACGGCAGACCCTGCCTGTCCTTCAGGCGCAGCAGCGGAAACAGCGGCTGTTCGGCCAGATTGCGGCGCACGCTGCGGCGGCCCTCGGGCTCCTGCAACGTTACCGTCTCCAGCACGCGGTGCTGGTCGAGAAAGGGTTCCGACGCCGCATCACTGAGCGAACGGCGCAGCCAGGTTGCGGTCTCCCGCGTGGCGGCGTAGCCCTCGGGCACGCGGACCAGCAGGCCATCGGCAACGAGCCGGCGCAGCAGGCCCGGATCGACGCCGGTGACCGTCCGGCCGCCGGCTACGACGTCCCTGCGGGCTTCCCCCTCCCCTGACAGGCGCAGCGGGCCATCGATCGCCAGGCGCAGCAGGCGGCGGACCTGCTTGCGGTCGGCGGGATTGAGCGCCGTGCCGGTGATGGCGGCCTTGTCGATGCCGGCGCTCGGGGGTGTGGCGGCAGCGCTTCCTTTGGCTGAGCGGTCGGCACCTGAGCTTCGGGCAGCGGCGGCACCGCTGGAGGCATTGCGGTCTCGGGGTGCATGGGGAATGGCGGTTGGCCGGGGCTTCGTCATCGGATCTCCTCGCTGTCAATATCGGTCTGGCGTATCGGGCGGCGCGCATGCCTTTCGGCCGGGGCTTTTCCGCCTTGACGAGTGGTCTTGTGGAGAGGCATGCGGGGCCGCGCTTTCAGGGCCATGGGAACGGGTGGAACGGGCAGCATCACGCCTTGCCGCTCATGGCCTCGGGCCGGCGACAAGGACGACGGCGCAGGCCATGCGCTCGACGATGGCGACAAAACCGTCATAGGCCGGGTCGTCCCGGCGATCCTCGACCATGCGGCAGGCATGGCGGACAGTGGTGCGGTCGCGGCCGAAGGCTTCGGCGACCTCGACCATCGGCATGGAATAGGCGACATGGCAGACATACATGGCGATCTGGCGGACGTGATTGTTGGCGCGGCGTCGACCGTCGCGCTCGGCGTCGAAGCCGACGGCGGTCAGAAGCTCGATGGCAAGCTGGCGGACCACCATGCACAACAAGCGACGCTCCGGAGTGAGCGGCCTCGCCTGCGCCAGGCAATCAGGTGCGTCATCGGGAAGCGGGTGAGGTTCGGGCTCGGAGACACTAGACATCGGCAACTCCAAAATAGGATTATCTTCCTACATTGATAGCAGAGTCTGACCGGAAAGATACCCTTAGATTTCGAGGGGTGGGACTGAGTCATCCGGCTGGCCCGATGATGGCGACCTCATCGCTGGCGACGAAAATTAGATATAACAAGGAATTCAGCGCCGAATCCGGGCCGCTCGATACCGTCGACGTCTTGTGCGTCACCGCACCTGGATATCAACAAACAGGGCACAATGGGATTATTTTCACATTCCCGAACAACAAAAAACCGGACCCCTGGGCCCGGTTCCTGTTCGGCTTATGGCGCCGGATCCTGCTGCGGCTTACTTGCCGCGCTTGCGGCGCTGGCCGAGACCCATTTCCTTGGCGAGACGCGAGCGCGCCTCGGCATAGGCCGGCGCGACCATCGGGTAGTCGACAGCCAGATCCCACTTTTCGCGGTACTCTTCCGGGCCGAGCGAATGATGGGTCATCAAGTGACGCTTCAGCGACTTGAACGAACCGCCGCATTCCAGGCACACGATGTGATCGTCCTGAACCGACTTGCGCACGGCGACAGCCGGCTTCGGCTTTTCAACCACGGCGACCACCGGTGCAGGCGACGATGTATTGCTCAAGGCCTGGTGGATATCGGCAATCAGATTGGTCAGATCGCCAACCGGCACCACATGGTGGCTGACATAGGCCGCAACAATATCGGCAGTCAGCTCGACCAGCAACTGCTGGCCCGGGCCCTGTTGTACTTCAATCATTTCATTCTCCTGTTCATCTCGTCGTTGGCCGCCGCCGCACCCAACATTAGTCAATTATGTGCGTTCCTACCGGTCGCCTATCGACCAGTCCCGGAACCAGTAACCACCCCACAACCCGCCTATCTTCCGGTTCGGCCCCAAACCGTCCCGTCCTGTACCGCAGTTGATATGACCGTCACCGCGAATATTACCAAGTGGTAATCATTGGCTCCGGCCCACTCTCAATCAACGAATACAGCGAATAAGCAGCGTATCAGTGGATTAGCACTCCCTGCGCAAATGTCCACCGGATATTTCTACTAGATGTCACGGGTATAAACCGGATTTACTCTGATTTTGCTTTGAGCAACCCGGCCTTTACCGCCCACAGATTGCAGAGGATCTGCTAAAATAACCTGAGAGACCACTATGACAGTTTTTTGTTCATGTCATCTTGCAGTGATACAGCCGATAGCTTGTAGCCAACCTTGTGTGCGGCGCGGGCGAGCAGATGGGCCGATACCGGGGCGGTCAGGATGAAAAACACGAATCCGGCCAAGGCACGGATAAAAATTGCAAATTCGCCGGAGTGGAGGCCGACCGCGAGTAGCAGCAGACCCGAGCCGACGGTGCCCGCCTTCGATGCCGCATGCATGCGCGTATAGAGATCCGGCAGCCGGTTCAGGCCGATCGCGGCCACCAGGGAAAACAGCGCGCCGGCAACGATGATGGCGGCAATCACGAGCGCGACGAGAATATCGATCATTTGGCCTCCTTGCGGGGGCTGGTGCGGGATTTTGCCGGCTTCGATGCCTTGGCCGGCCGGGGTGGCTTTTCTAATACAGGTTGTGGTTTTGGATCGGTGCCAAATCCACGGAAATCATCCGCCTCTCCCTCGCCAACCATACCGCGGGCGAGGATGAACCGGGCAAAGGCGACCGTTGCCAGGAAGCCGACAAGGCCGAGCGAGATCGCGATGTCGATGTAGAGCATATAGCCGGAGCGCAGCGCGATCACCGCGATGAAGCCGATGACGATGCCGACCAGCATGTCGAGGGCAATGATCCGATCCGGCAGGGTCGGGCCGACGACGGCGCGATAGACGGTCAGCAGAAAGGCGATGCCGAGCGCCAGCAGGGCAAAGACACAGGCATATTCGACGATCAGGCCAGGGGTGGTCATGCAAAGGCCTCGCGGATCTTGCGCTCGAACCCGTTGGCAATGTCCAGCCGGGCGGCGTCCGGGTCGGCACAGTCAATCGCATGGACATAGAGTGTCTTGCGATCATCCGAGACATCGACCGACAGGGTGCCGGGGGTGAGCGTGATCAGATTGGCCAGAAGGGTGATCTCGAGATCGCTGGTGACCGTCAGCGGATAGGCAAAGATGCCGGGCTTCACGTCGAGCTTCGGCCGGGTGACCATGACGGCGACCTTCCAGGCGGATTTGGCGAGCTCGACCAGGAAGAGCCAGACCAGCGACAGGATGCGCAGGGTGCGATTGGGCGGTGCGCCGTCGAGCAATTGTTCGCGCAGCAGGCTGAGGATGACCAGCGACAGCACGAAGCCGAGCAGGAGATTGTGCAGGGCAGCACTTTCGCTGACGGCCGCCCAGATCGCGGTCATGATGACGCTGATGGCAAACAGGCTCATGGCGCACCTTTCTCGGGAAAGACTGACAGGATGTAGGCCGTCGGATCGGAGAGACCAGCGGCCGCCTGCTGGCTGACGACGATGAGCGGATCGGGAAACAGGCCGAACCAGACGACGAAGATTGAGAGAAGCAGGATCGGCGCGCTGCGCCACAGGCTTGTGCGGGGGGCCGCTGGCGGCGGCGCGAAGGCGGCCGGTGCAGGTGTCGTCTCCGTCGCAGACGGGGGGCCGCTCACCACGGCGGGACGCCAATAGGCGAGCAGGAACAGACGGCCGAAACCGATGGTGCACAGGAAACCGGACAGCAGAACGGACCCGGCAAGCCACCAGGCGCCGATATCGAGCGAGGCCTTGACCAGCAGCGCCTTGGGCCAGAAACCGGAGAACGGCGGCAGGCCGCTTGCGGCAAAGAACAAAGCGAGCGACAGGCCGGCAAAGGCGGGGGCCGATGTCCACAGGCCGGCCAGCTTCGTCAGGCTGAAACCGCCGCCGAGGCGGGCCGCCTCGCCGACGACGAGGTAGAGTGCCGTCATCAGCAGGATGGAATGCAGCGCATAGAAGATCGCCGCACCGACCGCCGCCTCGCCGCCAATGGCGATGCCGGCCATCATGTTGCCGATGCCGGCAATGACGATATAGCCCATGAAACGGCGGATGTCAGTCTGGGCCAGCGCGCCCATGGCGCCGAGGATCATGGTGAGGGCTGCGACGATGGCGATAACGAGGCTCAGCGCCTCGCGTTCGATCGGCAGCAGCATGACCATGACGCGCAGCAGCGCATAGACGCCGACCTTGGTCAGCAGGCCGGCAAACAGCGCCGACACGACGACGCGCGGCGTGTGATAGGAGGCCGGTAGCCAGAAATTGACCGGAAAGGCGGCCGCCTTCATCGAGAAGGCAAGGACGAAGAGCGCCGACAGCGTCATCAGCGGCGCCGAACCCGAGAGTTCCGGCGCCTTCAGGGCGATATCGGCCATGTTGAGCGTGCCGAAGATCGCATAGAGGTAGCCGACCGCGATCAGGAACAGCGTCGTGGCGATCAGGTTGAGCACCGCGTATTTCAGCGCGCCGTCGATCTGCTCGCGCTCGGAGCCGAGGATCAGCAGGCCGAAGGACGAGATCAGCAGCACCTCGAACCAGACATAGAGGTTGAAGATGTCGCCGGTCAGGAAGGCGCCGGAGACGCCGGCCATCAGCACCATCAGCAGCGGATAGAAACCGTAGCGGCGGCCGCTATTGTCGATATCGAGCTCGGCATAAAGCGCGGCGGCGAAGGCGACGATGGCGGCAGCCAGCGCCAGGAGCGCACCGGTGAGATCCACCGTGATGGCGATGCCGAAGGGCGGACGCCAGCGGCCCATCATCATGGTCAGCGGCCCATCGGCGAGAACCCTGGACAGCAGCAGGATATCGACCAGCACCAGCAGCGCCAGGCCAGCCAGGGCCACCGGCGGATGCCAGGCGATGCGATGGCGGATCATCATCAGAAGCGCGCCGGTGCCGAGGCACAGGCCCATCGGCAGGATGGCCAGCCAATGGGCGGCGGTTGCCGGATCGAGGACCATGGCTGCGGACAGGTCAATCGGGGTGGATGGAGACACGGCCATCATCAATATCCCGTCGGAGGCATGGGTTCATCCTTCGGCTCGGCGACACGCATGTCGTCGGTGTCGTCGGTGCCGAGGTCCTGATAAGCGCGGTAGGTCAGCACCAGCAGGAAGCAGAAGAAGGAGAACGAGATGACGATCGCCGTCAGGATCAGCGCCTGCGGCAGCGGATTGGCGGCACTCATGGCCAGCGTGTCGCTGCCGACCGGGATGATCGGCGGCACTTCCGCGGTCAGCCGGCCCGTGGTGAACAGCAGCAGGTTGACGGCATTGCCGAGCAGGACGACGCCGAGCAGGACACGGATGATATGCTTGGACATCATCAGATAGAGGGCGGCGGCGAAGAAGATGCCGACCAGGACTGCAAACAGTGCTTCCATCAGCCGTCGTCCCTTTCTTCGAGCGCCAGCGCGATCGAGGTGAAGGCGCCGAGCACGACGAGATAGACGCCGACATCGAAGGACATGACGGTGGCAAGCGGCACCTCGACGCCGAACAGGCTCGGATAGATCCACACGCCGGTCATGAACGGCAGGCCGAGCGGCGCCGAGACGAAGCCGGACAGGGTCGAGACCAGCAGGCCACAGCCGGCGATCGACATCGGATGGAAATAAAGGGCACGGCGCACGGCCTGTACGCCAAACGCGATGCCATAGATGGCAAAGGCGGAGGCCGCGATCAGGCCACCGATAAAGCCACCGCCGGGCTCGTTGTGGCCGCGCAGCAGGACAAAGATCGAAAACAGCAGCATCAGCGCGGTGAGGAAGGGCGCAACCGTGCGGAAGATCAGGGTGTTCATTTCTTCGCGCCCTTCTTTTTCTTCGCGGCCGGCGCTGCCGGCTCCGCGGCGCTGGCGGCGGTCGCCGGAACCGTTAGGGCAGCCGGACGGCTGCGCACCCGGATCAGGGCGAGGATCGACAGGCCGGTGATCATCACCACCGAGATCTCGCCCAGCGTGTCGACGCCACGGAAGTCGACGATGATGACATTGACGACATTGGCGCCGTGGGCAATCACCTTGGAATAGGTGTTGAAGAATTCAGTCAGCGTCGTGTCGAAGGGCATTTCGGTTGCCGCCATCAGCAGCAGCGCAAAGCCCGTGCCGCAGGCAACCGCCACGGCGCCATCACCGAATGTGGCCCAGAGCGGGCGGTGATCAGAGAGCGACAGCCTAAGGCGCGACATGACCAGCGCCAGGATGACGACAGACAGGGTCTCGACCATGAACTGGGTGAAAGACAGATCCGGCGCGCCGAAAAGCAGGAAGATGACCGCGATGGCAAAACCCTGGATGCCGAGGCAGACGATCGCGGTCAGACGGTCCTTGGCGGTGAGCACCGCGAGCACGCCGATGACGGCGATGGCGAAGATAGCCAGTTCGTGGAAACGCAGGTTCGCCGGCCATGCGGGCAGACCCGGAAACTCGTCATAGACCAGCGGCGGTACGAGCAGGACCACGGCGAGAAACACAAAGGTGCTGGTGATATAGACTTCCAGCCGTCCGCCCTGGAGCCTGCGCGTGAGGTGATAGGATAATTTGACCAGGCCGCCGATCGCATGATCGAAGCCGCGGTCGGGACCGGCGCCGATCGCCTCGAGCAGCTCGGCAACCAGGGCACGGGCGCGGTCGAGACTGCGGTAGACCAGAATGCCGAGCGCGATCGTCAGCAGCGACAGGACCAGCGGCATGCCGGGATGCGGGATCAGGCTGATCGACACGACCTGCCTCTCGCCATCGATGGCACTGGCCATAGGCGACGAGATCAGCCAATGGGCGAGCGGGGAGAAAACCGCCAGCAGCAGACCCAGAACAGCCAGTTTCAGCGGCCCGAGCCAGAGCAGGACCGGGCCTTCATGGGCATGTTTCGGGGTTTTTGCCAGCGGGCCGACAAATGGCTTGAGGCCGACGGCAAAGGCGATGGCGAACATCAGCACATTGCCGAACAGGGCTACGGTGGTGAAGACGACGGCACGCGGATTTGTCCCGACAAGGGCCGTGTAGATCTCTTCCTTGGCGAGAAAGCCGAAGAGCGGCGGCAGGCCGGCCATCGACAGGGCGGCAATCAGACCGGCGGCAAAGGTGACCGGCATGGCCTTTCGCAGGCCACTCAGCTTTCTGACGTCGCGGGTGCCGGTTTCATGGTCGATGACGCCGGCGACCATGAACAGCGCGCCCTTGAACAGCGAATGGGCCACCAGATAGAGTACCGCCGCCTCGGTCGCATAGGGCGTGTCGAAGCCGGTCAGCATGACCAGAAGGCCGAGCGAGGCGACCGTGGTATAGGCGAGCATCAGCTTCAGGTCCGTCTGGCGGATGGCAAGCACCGCGCCGACGATCAGCGTGACGCCGCCAAAGAAGGGCAAGAGGATTTCCCAGGCTGGCGTGCCGCCCATGGCCGGATTGAGGCGCATCAGCAGATAGACGCCGGCTTTGACCATGGTGGCGGAATGCAGATAGGCCGAGACCGGCGTCGGCGCTTCCATGGCATTGGGCAGCCAGAAATGGAACGGGAACTGCGCCGATTTGGTGAAGGCGCCGCCGAGCACGAGGAACAGGGCGGCCAGATAAAACGGGCTGGCGCGCAGGTTGTCGCCCATGTGCAGGAGCAGGGACAACTGGCTGACGCCGGTGATGTTCCAGACCAGGATCAGGCCGGCAAGCAGAAGAAGACCGCCGCCGCCGGTGACGACCAGTGCCTGCAGGGCGGCGCGGCGCGAGGCCTCGCGGCCATGGTCGAAACCGATCAGCAGGAAGGAGGTGATCGAGGTCAGCTCCCAGAAGACGAAGAGCATCAGCAGGCTGTCGGAAACGACGACGCCGAGCATGGCGCCCATGAACAGCAGGATGAAGGCGAAGAAGCGGCCCTGCTGCGCATGGCCCTTCATGTAGCCGCCGGCATAGAGCACGATCAGCGCGCCGATGCCGGTGATCAGCAGCGCGAAGGTCAGCGACAGGCCGTCAAGGAACCAGGAAAAGGACAGATTGAGGCTCGGCACCCAGGCATAACCGCCGGTCACCACCTCGCCGGCGGCGATTTCGGGCATGAAGCCGATGAAATGCAGGAAGGCAAGCGCCGGGACCAGGGCGAGCAGCCAGGCTGCCGACGCGCCAAGCCTTGCCGTCAACCATGGCGCGACAAGCGCACCGGCAAAGGGTAGCAACATTGCGATCCAGGTCAGATCGCCGGTCAAAACAGGCATTCCACCTCCCCGGGCGGTCGTTCGATGGTGAACTTGGCTGCGATGCAAGGAGGTTCCGTGTTAGGACATGGGGGGCGTGGCCTCAAGCAAAAACGGACCAAAATCCCATCACGGAGGCGTCAACCCCCGGTTTCCTCTCGCCAAACCGCCTTTCGCGCCGTGCGTTGACGGCACAGGAGCTTGTCCTGCGTCCCGACCGGGGCGCCGCGGAGAAGACTGCGTGCAAGAGGATTTGCCGCAACCGCCCCGGCGTCCTATCTATAGGACAAACCATAGGACAAAGGGGGGCCGGATCGCCGGCCACCAATTCGAGATTTTGGCCCGAAATTCCAGCCGGAGACGACATGATGAGCGACAGCACCACTGCACCGAAGATCACCAAGAGCGAAGCGGAATGGCGCGAGCAGTTGACACCGGAACAATACCGGATCCTGCGCGAGCACGGCACCGAACGCGCCTTCAGCGGCCCCTATTGGGACACGAACGACAAGGGGCTCTATCGCTGCGCCGCCTGTGACGAACCGTTGTTCGTGTCGGACACGAAATTCGATGCCGGCTGCGGCTGGCCAAGCTATTTCGAACCGGTGAAGCCTGACGCCGTCACCGAACATCGCGACACCGCCTATGGCATGGTGCGCACCGAAATCCGCTGCGCCAATTGCGGCGGCCATCTCGGCCACGTCTTTCCCGACGGCCCGAAGCCGACCGGCTTGCGCTATTGCATCAACGGTCACTCGATGGTGTTTGAACCGCTGGAATGAGCGAGACGCCGGGTCATCGCACGGCGGCGGCACTCTCCCCGTCCTTCCGGGGAGAGAAACCGTTTTGAATTGCTGATCTTGCCCCCATGTCGTCACCGACCGCTGAAATCCCTGAGTGCCTTTGGCGATACCCGTTTCCATATGCCGATCAGCAATAGCAGCGACAGCACGGCACCCAGGGCAAACGGGGCGGCCAGCGCCTGGCTGCGCGGCATGAAGCCTTCGGCGATGGTGACGCTCAGGCCGGAGACGATCAAGCCGAGCGGCATGGTGCCGAGACCGAAGAAGCGGTAGACGCTGTTGACCCGGCCGAGCAGATGCGGCGGGATCATGCGCTGGCGCAGCGACACGGTGATGATGTTCCAGATCATGCCGGTCAGGCTGGCGAGCAGCAAAGCGAGCCAGACGGCGACGGCGGACGGCAGTACAAGCGGCACGACAGCGAGCAAGAGACACGCGGCGATGGCAAGCCTCAGGCAGGCTGATGGGCCGAGGCGGCGGATGATGTGTTCGCCAGACAGGCCGCCGAGCAGGCCGCCGGCAGCGGCACCGGTGAGCAGCAGGCCATAGTGCGCCGAATTGAGGCCCATGACCTCCTGGGCATAGAGCACCAACCCGATCAGCAGCATGTTTTCCACCGCATTGAAGGCGCCCAGACCGATCGCCAGATCGCGCAGCAGCGGGTGACGGAAGAGATAGGCCGCTCCTTCGCGCATTTCCGCGACCCAATGGCGCGGGGCGGCCCGTTCGGCACGGAAGCGACCGGGAATGGACAGGATCAGCATGCCGGCAAAGGCGAAAGCCAGCCCATAGAGGCCGAAGGCGAGCGGCAAAGCGAGCCCGATCAGCAGGCCGGCGAGCGGCGGGCCGATCATCATGTTCATCAGCACTTCGAGGCTGCCCATGCGGCCGTTTGCCGTTTCCAGCCGCTCCAGGGGCACGATTGCCGGCATCAGGGTGACGGCAGAATTGTCACGCAGCACCTCGGCAAAACCGACCAGCAGGGCGGCCAGCAGGAGAAGCCAGTAGAGCGTGGCCGTGGGGAAATCGGCAACGGGATTTTCCGGCAGGAGGCCGGGAACCAGAAGCGCTACGGCCAGCGCCATCAGCGTGACGAAACGCACGAAATCCATGGCGACCACCAACATGCGGCGGTCGAGGCGATCGGTGATCACGCCGGATGGCAGGGCAAAGAGGAACCAGGGCAGCTTTTGCGCGGCGGCCACCATCGAGATTGCCAGCGGATCGCGGGTGATCAGCGAGGCGAGCCAGGGCCAGGCGACGATGCCGACGCCATCGGCGAGATTGGCAAGGCCGCTCGACAGCCAGAGGCGATAAAAACTGGCACCGAGCTTCGGTTGTGGCGTGACATGCTGGTTCATGACGATTCCTTGTGCGACCGCAACGGAGCATTGGCGATGCGGCTTGGCAAGCCGTGAAAAAGCACGGGAAACGGCTGGGGACGATCGGTGGACGGGTTGTCGGTTGCCCCGCCTGCGCGAGAGGTTCAGGGCTAGGAGGCAGATCCCGAATATCGCGATACTCTAGCCGCGCGCGGCCAGCACCTTCAGGCACTCTTCGAAGGCGGTCAGGTCGTGGTAGAGGCGGTCGGGGGTGGCGGCGTGGATGGCGATATGGCCGCCACGGCGGGTGACGCCGCCGTGCAGCATGAGGTTCTCGATCATCTCGAAATCCTCCAGCGCATGGCCGTCCGGGCCGCGCTGGCGGCCGTTCTCGTCGACGGTGAGTTCGCCGCCATACCAGGCCCTGGTGCGGGCGAAATGGCTGTCTGTGACATTCGTATAGGCGGCGACCAGCTTGCCGGAGGCGCACATGTAGCCCAGCTCGAAGACCGTGCCCGGATCGGCGGCAATGCCGCGGAACGGGGTGAGGTTGGCGATGACGCCATCGGCGGCGTTCATGAAACCCTCGTCGACGGCGCTGATCTTCAGGCCGAATTCATGGCGGGTCGGGGCCGGTTCGATCGCGATGTCACCGGGGCAGATCGGCTCGAAACCATAGGCGCGGGTCATGGCGGCCTTTGCGTCGAGCACGGCTCTGGCATCGGGCAGGAAGACTTCGGGGCCGGCGAGATAAAGCTTGAGAGGCATCTTAAATTCCTGGGTGATCAAATCATGCGCCAAAGGAACAGCGCGATCAGGCGAAAGGCAAGGCAGTTCGGGCTTGAGAATGCTGCTTTGCACACTTTGTGAGGCGGCGGGTTGCGGGGCGGCTCTGGGCCATGCAGCATCGCCGCCGAAGTCGTCGGAGGATGCTCGACCGGAGCGCAGTCTGGTTGCCGGCATTAACATACAGCGGTTCCCGGCATCGGGACGGACGGGCTCGCCGGCAGGCAGATACCGGTTCAGCGGATCGATCTGCGGCCTGTTGCGACAACGGTCGCTTCGTCCTCAGCGGATCGTGGCGACTGCCGGCGCCAGTCGCTCGGGCTCATGCCGGTGACCCGGAGGAATTCGCGGTTGAAATTGGACTTGGTCATGAAACCGGAGTCGAAGACGATGCGGGTGACCGGCAGGTCGGTCTCGGCCAGCAGCCGGCAGGCCTCGCCGATCCGGTGGTTGTTGACATAGTGCGAAACGCTGATGCCGTGGACGCGATTGACCGCCTGGGAGACGCTGCGGGCGGGAAGCCCCATGCGGCGGGCAATCCGCGCCAGGTTCAAGCCGGTATCGGCATAGAGGCGGCGCTCGACCATCAGGCGATCGAGATCGGCGGCCACCTGCCGGTCTTCGGGTGAAACGACGGTGGCGGCGGACGGTTGTTCGGTTCCGTGGGTAAGCCCAAGCGCGCGCCCCTCCTTTGGTGCCGGATCCAATCCTTCCATCTCGTCCTGCCCATCGCCCTCGCCTTCTTCCGAGCCGGCAGCGACGGCGGCAATGCCGAGCAGCAAAAGAATGGCGGTCGTTGACGCCGAAACGACCAGAGCGGAATACTGGCCGCCACTCCACAGCATGTCGAGGCTGATGGCGATATCGGTCAAGGCCGAGCCGATCAGCGCAAGCCCGGTCAGCTGCAGCGAGCGATAGGAGCGCAGCGTGCCGTCAAGCCTGGCTGCGACAAGGCCATCGGGGCCGAGACGGGCGAGCCAGAGCAGCGCCAGGCCATAGGCGAGAAATTCCGCAATGATCAACAGGTCGAGCAGATCGCGCCAGACCAGCATCATGAGCATCAGCGCGGCTGTCGGCACGAGATGCGGCCAGTCCCGCCATGACAGGCCGTGCCGTTCACGGGCGAGATCGCGGAAGGCGAGATAGGACAAGGGCGGCATCAGAGTGGCCAGCGTCATTTGCAGTGGCAGCACTGCCATGACGCCATAACCCCAGCGCAGGCCGATCAGCACGGTCTGGACGATATAGACGGCAATAAGCAGCAGAAAGAGGCCGTTGGCTGCAAAACTTTCGCGGCCGCGCAGCAGCAGCCGGACCAGAAAGACCGCCAGATAGAGCGAGACAAGAAAGGACAGCGGGACAAATATCATCGGCGTCTTGAAACGAAAGGATGTGGAATGGGCGGGCGTCACTCCTGAGGAGTACCACCCGATGCGGGGCAATGCCCGATGCATGGCACATCATGACCTCAAACGCGATCCGCTTCGACCTGAAACGCGATCAAGGTCGCGATGCGCACAGGCAGACGGCACGGTCGGGGCTCAAACCACGGCCCGACGCGGCCAAACCTGGAGCCCAGCCCGATGAAAACCAGAACCATTCTCTTCTCCGTCGCCGGCGTGATCGTCGCCATGCTTGCCATCGATGGCGCCGTGTCGCTGATCAGCGCCCGCGACAGCCTGTCCGGGCCGCTCGACCTTGCGGGGATAAAGAAGCTCCATGTGACCGGCACGGCGAGCGACATCATGATCGCCGCCAAGGCGGACGCGCCGCAGGTTGCCGAACTGACCGGCGAACGGCATGGCTGGGGCGCGCTCTGGCGTTCCAGCTGGTTTTCCGGTTCCTGCCCGGCCAAGGGCTCGATGCGGATAGATGGCGACATGCTGACGGTCGATGTCGGGCGCGGTGGCCGTTTCTTCGACTGGAGCTATTGCACCATGACGCTGACCGCCAATCTCCAACCCGGCGCCTCCGTCTCCATAGACCAGCAGGCGGCGCGCACGCGGCTCGACGGAGAATTCTCGGCGCTCGACATCCGCAGCGATGCCGGCGATATCGCCTTTACCGGCCACGCCGCATCGATCGCGGTTTCGGGGGCAGCACTTCGGGCACGACTGACCTTCGAGCGGGTCATGCAGACCGAAGCGATCATGATCTCCGGCACCATGCTCGATGCGACCGTGCGCTTCCTGCAGCCGACGCCGATCAGCTACCTAGTCGAAACCGTCGCTTCCTATGTCGACAGCGCGCTGCCGAACACGCCGGGCGCCAGGCCGTCGATCACCATTCGCGGCGAGATGGCGCGGGTCAGGATCGAATAGGCGCAAACGTGCGGCATCACCGGACGCAAGGGAGGGACAGAAGAGGGAACAAAGCACATGGAGCGCGTCCGGATTTCGGAGTATTGTCGAGGCAGACCGGGTACGCCAGGGAGGGGACGGCATGAACCAGAGCGAGTTTCACCGCCAGCCGGATGCATTCTCCCGCCCACCTTCGCTTGCACCTTCCCGGCCGCCTTCGCCTCCGCCTGGCGTCCTGCCGGACGGTGCGGACGGATCAACCGAGCCGGCGGGTGCGGCCGGTCAGCCGGCGATCCCGCGCAGCCCCGGCTTTGATGAAACCGTGAAGCTTGCGCGCGAAGGCTATGATTTCCTGTCGCAGCGCTTCCGGTCGATGAACAGCCCGATCTTTCGCACCCGGCTGATGCTGCGCGACGTGCTCTGCCTCACGGGGCCAGATGCTGCCCGGTTGATCTATGACGACGACCGGCTGACCCGGGTTGGCGCCATGCCGCAGATGGTACTGCGGCTGCTTGCGGGCAAAGGCAGCGTGCAGCAGCTCGACGGCGCCGAGCACCGGCACCGCAAGGCGATGTTCGTGCGCATGCTGGTCGAGGACCGCACCGGTATCGACCGGCTGGTGGCGATCTTCCGGCGCAATTTCATCGAGCGGGTGCCGGACTGGATCCGCTGGGGGGCGGTGCCGCTCGGGGCGGAGCTGGACCTGATCCTGATCCGCACGGCGCTTGCCTGGACGCATGCGCCGATCGATCCGGAGGAGATCGACAGGGACGACGCGCTTTTGACGGAACTCGCCGAGCAGGCCGGGCATTTCGGGCCGCGCCGCCTGCCCCTGCCCCTGCTGCCGGGTCTGCTGGGTCGGCGGTCAGCCCTCGAGCGGCGGCTGACGGCCGCCTTTCGGCAGATCCGCCGCGGCCGCCAAGCGCCGCTGCCGGGCACGCCGATGGCGATGATTGCCGGCTACCGCGATCAGAAGGGCCAGCCGCTGGCACCGGCCGTTGCGGCCGGCGAGCTGATCAACCTGCTCGGACCAATCGCTTCGCTCGGGCGCTACATCCTGTTTGCCGCGGTCGAGCTGGAGCGGCACGGCGAATGGCGGGAGATCCTGCGCGTGCCGGACGACCGGCTGCTCACCGATTTTGCCGAGGAAGTGCGGCGCTGCGTGCCGTTTTATCCATTTGTCGGTGCCGTGGCGCGCACCGGCTTCCACTGGAACGGCCACCAGATCCGGCGCGGTCAATGGCTGCTTTTTGACCTCTACGGCACCTGCCACGACGAGGCTCACTTTCACAATGCCGGCGAGTTCCGGCCGCTGCGCGAACTGCGGCACGGGCCGAACGACTACAGCTTCGTTGCGCAAGGGGCCGGATCGGTGAAGGACGGCCATCGCTGTCCCGGCGAAGAGGCGACGCTTTCGATCATCAAGGAAGGCGTGCGGCTACTGACCACCGCGATCGACTACGACATGCCGGCAGAGCAGGATATGTCCGTATCGTTGTCGGACATGCCATGCCGGCCGAAGGACGGCGTGGTGATCTCCGGCGTGCGCTGGCAGGAGATGGCAGCGGGCTGAGATGGGACGTCTGGCTGAATTGCGGTGCCGAGCCTACCCCCTCTGCCCTGCCGGGCATCTCCCCACAAGGAGGGAGATCGGCTGAGAAGCTTGTCTCGTCGTCCAACCGTTGAACCTTGATAACACAAGGTGAAGTCGACGGAGTGCAAGTGATGTCGTCTATCTGATCTCCCCCCGTGTCGGGGGATGGCCGGCAGGCCAGAGGGGGGGTAACGGCAGATCAAGACAAAACCGTCTTAGCTTGTGACCTCTCAATCCTTCATCGCTTTGTCTCTGCGCGAAGCGCTCAGACCCTCAACTCCATCATCGCCAGATCGAGCCAGCGGCCGAATTTGGTGCCGACTTCGCGGTGGATGCCGACGAGGGTGAAGCCCATGCGCTGGTGCAGTGCGATCGAGGCAGCATTCTCGGCCTCGATGGCGGCAATCATCACATGGACATTGCCGGTTTTTGCCCGTTCGACAAGTGCTGCCATCAGCTGCCTGCCGATGCCGCCGCCGCGGCAGTCCTTGTCGACATAAACCGAATGCTCGACCGTGTGGCGATAGCCGTCGAAGGCGCGCCAGTCACCGTAGGAGGCATAACCTGCCACCTTGCCGTCACGCTCGGCGACCAGCACCGGAAAACCCTTGGCGCGGCGCAGCTCCAGCCAGGCGCGGCGGTTGTCGACGTCGATCAGCACCTCGTTCCAGATCGCCGTGGTGTGTTCGACGGCGTGGTTGTAGATGTCGCGGATCGCCGGCAGATCGGCTTCGGTGGCGTCGCGGATGATGAGGTCGGTCATGGGCATGCTCATGGCTGTGGGCGTTGGTCCTGTACAGAGCTATAGGGTGGCTTGCCTGATTGCGGAAGGCGGTGATTGTGTCGGTCACACGCTTTTCCCGGAGAGCTGGGCTCCAGCGTTCGCCGATCGGATGGATGCGGATATGTTTCGCCTGTCGCAGGACTCGGTAGGTCCTCGGGTCAAGCGCGAGGATGACGGTGGATGTGGAGGTCGAGGATGACGGCGTGATGAGCCCGAAGAGGACGGCCGGTGTGGCGAGGATGACGGACGGGGTATGATCCAGCCCCTGTCTGTCGTCATGCTCGGGCAGGTTTTCACCGAGACCTGCATTTGCTTGCTGTAGAGATTTGAAGGCAATCCCCGCAGCCAACGACACATAATAGTCTCTCCGCTCCCATATGATGGTGGTGGTCTTTGCGTTTTGGATCTCAGGTCACCGGGCCGCCTCGGGCAGACACTCTTCTGTTGCAGCCTATACCCTCATTACAGCGACTTCGGGTAGGCTATGACCTGAGACCCAATTGACCTCCAGATTTTGGGATCAGAACATAAGTTGCAAAATCTGACATTCTGCCTTTGCACTTATTGACCCAAGGTTGAATCAATATCAGTCTGTCGCTAGGTTGTTTTAATTGTAGAAGAATATGAAATGCTTTCAGTCGGACCGGTAACTATCTTCCTTTTTTTGGCGTCATTGCTGCATGTAAGAAACAAAACAAGATCTAAATCGGATTTTGACGGAGTCACGATAGGTTCGCTGTCCGTTATTTCTTCTACTTTTGCAGCCATATTTTCGGCTCTATATGAACCGACGAATCGTAATATCGTATACCTGCTTCAGCTTTCATCTTCATTATCTGTAGTAATATTTATGTTATATTTGCGATGCAGTAGTGAATCTAATCTCGGTTCGCGACTTATTTCTCCATCTGCGAGTTTTATAACTGTAGCATTGGCGGTATTGATTGGATTGTTTATTGCTTTTTTCCTCGGATATAACCACATTTACCCGGATAGTCGATGTGATTCTTCTCGCTGCGGCGCCCTGTACTTCCTGTTCGGCGCGAATGAATACTTTACGGGAAGCTTTTTTGTTTATCTTATATCTACTGTCGCGCTGCTCCCTTTCGTGTCTTTGACGTTTGAGAAATTACTCAAGAAACTGTAATTTTGAGGGGTGGTTTTTCTGTCCGGCGGGTGACGATCCAACTGCCGTTTCCCGCCCCTCGCCTCAGGCGATCGCGGTAAACACCGCCGAATAATGGACCACGGCGGCGGTGACGACGAAGCCGTGCCAGATGGCGTTCTGGAAGCGCAGGCGTTCCCAGACGTGGAAGATCACGCCGGCGGAATAGATGCAGCCGCCGATGATGATCAGGGTCAGCGTGATGCCGGGGATGATCTCGGAAATCGGGCCCATGGCCAGCGCGCCGCTCCAGCCCATGCCAAGATAGAGCAGGATGGCGAGCCGGTCGTAACGGCCGGGATAGCGGAATTTCAGCCAGATGCCGAGGGCGGCCGTCAGCCAGATGCCGATCAGCAGCGCCAGGATCATCGGCTGGTCGGCGCCCTGGACGAGAAAGGGCGTATAGGTCGAGGCAATCAGGATGAAGATCGCCGAATGGTCGAAGCGGCGGAGTATCCACTTGATACGCGAATGCGGCCACATGTTGTAGGTGAAGGAGACGCCGAGCGCGATGACAAGGCCGAGGCCGTAGATCCAGGAGGCGGCGATATCGGCATAGCCGGAATAGACCGTCGCATAAAAGATCAGCGCAGTGGCGCCGACCAGCGCAAAGACGACGCCGATGCCATGGATGATGCCGTCGGCGACCAGCTCGTGCAGGTCATAGGCACGGCCGAACTTGAAGCTTTCCTCGTTCTCCCCGGCGCTCGCGTCCATGCTCCGTGCATGGGTCGGTCCGGCGGTTGTTTCACCGTTCGCTTTGCTGGCCAGTTTGGCGGCCAGCTTGGGGGCCAGGTCGCGGCCCAGATCGAGGGCCAGATCGGGGGTCGTTTCGGCAGTCATCAAGGCGGCCTTTCCTGCGCGCACAGGCTGCAATGCAGCTTGTGGAATGATGGCGGAATTCGTCGTTTGGCGCAAGCTTTGATGCGGTGCGCCGCAGCATGGCGCTTGCGCGGCCCTGGCCTTTCTCCTACCAGTTGATGGTTACTCAATGACGGTTTGATGGTCGTTTTCAGAATGATTTTGGAGCAGGTTTCGATGCGGTTCACCATTCTGGCGACATTCTCGGCGCTGATGACCTATTGCTGGTTCATGATCAAGGTGGCGCGGGCGCGCAAGCAGTTCGGCGTCGAAGCGCCGAAGACCTCCGGCAACCAGAATTTCGAACGCATCTTCCGGGTGCAGCAGAACACGGTCGAGCAGCTGGTCTTGTTCCTGCCGGCTTTGTGGATCTTCGGCACCTATGTCTCGGACCAGCTCGCCGGCCTTCTCGGTCTCGGCTGGACGGCGGCGCGGGCGCTTTATGCGGCAGAATATTACACCGATGCGAATAAGCGCGGACCGGGGGCGGCGCTGACGACGCTGATCGGGCTGGTGCTGCTGGTCGGGGGCACGATCGGGGCGCTGGTGAAGATGGGGTGATTGGGGGGCTGCGTGGTTTGATCGTGAGCGGCGTTGTGCTGGTTCTTATGGCTGCTGCGTCCTGGTTCGCGACAGATATCAATCGTGCGATTGCTGAGTGCGATGACAGCTCCGCGGGGGAGCACATTGCGGATCAGGAAACACGGGGGCGAAATGCGATTGGTCGGACAGCCGCGGCTAGCGTGTAGCTCAGAACGTGCAGGCATCAATTCTGATGTCGCCTTTTAGCGCTTCCATGGCATGGCGGCCGTCGGCGCTTTGCGGACATTGACATTCGGAGCTATTCGGAAAGCTAGATTCATGGAACGGTGTAGTCGTCTGCGAGCCAGCAAGGGTCTTGGCCAAACATGAGGAAACGCTACGGTTCCCATCCATTCGGAGGCAGGTAACGGAGATGCAGCATATTCCAGATGATGCCTGGGATGCTTGGGCACCGGGACTGCTTTTCGAGCGCCTCTGCTATCAGAGTTCACCCTGCTACGTTGTCGGTGGCTGGGCACTGGACCTGTGGCACGGCCACCAGACCCGCGATCATGAAGACCTCGAGTTCTGTATACTCTCAGAAGATGTCGATCTCTTTCGCTCAGAGTTACGTGAGTTGGACTTCTTCGAAGTCCAGAATGGCACGTTTACCTACCTTGCACCAGAAACTAGGCCTCGGCCAGAAACTACCCAATTGTGGGGAGCCGATATGGCGAACCTTTGCTGGCGTGTAGACATGATGATCGAACATGGAACCCCAGAAAACTGGATTTACAAACGCGATCCATCTTTCCGTTTGCCCAGGTCGACTGTGGTTCGAGAAACACCGAGCGGAATTCCTTATCTCGCTCCTGCTCTTGCCCTGTTGTTTAAAGCAAAACACGTTCGAGCCAAGGATTTGGACGACTTGCATGCTGCCTTGCCTAAGCTTGACGATCAGGAAAAGGCTGACCTGCGCTGTTGGCTTGATGCGATGTATCCTGGGCATGAATGGATCACACAACTTTAGAGAAAAGCAGGATGTCCGCTGTTGGCGCGATCTGGACATGGTCCATCAACCGCCGTTGGCGTGGCCCCTCCGTCACGTCACCGGTCGGCCAGAGTAGCAGCCCAATGCGTGGCGCGATGTATGTGCCTCAGACCGCCGGCCAACCGCCTCAAAGCTTGCGTGCCTCAAGGCGGCGCTTGTCGCGCGTGACGTGGTCCAGGCCGAGCTTGGTCAGGCAGAACTGGCGCTTTTGAAACTCGCCGCGGATCAGGATGAAGCCCTGTTCTTCGGCTTCGCTCAGCGTCTTCAGGCTGGTGCCCTTCGGTGGGGTCTGCCAGCCGGTGCCCTCGGCGCTGTGCAGCAATACCATGATCTTGATAATTTTCGTCTCCATGGCTGGCGCAGATGGCCATGTTGCGGCGGCTCTTCGACGTCGTTGGTCGGGCCGGGATTTCACTCTACCGATCCTATGCCCGAGCGACGGCGAAGCGTCGAGGGGGAATTTCGTTTCGAAGGATCACAAGACGCATGGTCCCTTCCCCGCCGAATGATACGTGTGTTGCAGCAGCGGTGGCGCACTACAACAGGCCCGGCAATCCCTGACCTCACCTGCTGCGTTTCGCAAGGATTTCCCGCAGCTTTTGTCCATCTTCGCCACGCTCCTGGAAGACGAAGGCGGCCGGCAGGATCGTGGCACTGGGCCCGCGCAGGGGTTAGCGGGGAAACGAACGGCGTATGAACCGTATTGTATTTCACAATACAAACTGCAATACTGACCGCTTATGAGGAGTGATGTCATGTCTCGCGCGACCGATCGTAAAGACCATCCGATTTCCATGCGTCTGCCGGACGCGGATGTGGCGATGATTGACCGTGCCGCAGCGCTGAAGGGACGTTCGCGTACCGATTTCGTCCGCGAGGCCGCCGTTCGAGCCGCAGAGGAAGCAGTGATGGAGCAGCAGCTGGTTCGCATGACGCAAGACGGATTTGCCGATTTCATCACGCTCCTCTCGGCCCCGGCGGAGGCTCCTGCCGGGATGGTCGAGGTGTTGCGCCGGCCTGCACCCTGGGAAGCGGGTTATCGACCGAAGGGCTGAGCATGGCGCTTTCCGCTCCCGAGCCGCTGCATGACGGCCATGACCTGAGACGCTTTTCCTGCGGCAAGCCCGCCCTCGACAGCTGGCTGAAGACACGGGCCCGCGGCAATCAGGAGAACGGCTTCACCGTTGTCATCGTGGTGCATGACGAGGGACGGGTCGCCGGCTATTACGGACTCTCGCCGACGGCGGTCCTTCCGGCCGGCCTGCCGCGCGCCATCCGCACCGGCCAGCCTCCCAATCCGGTGCCCTGCCTGCTGCTCGGGCAGCTCGCCGTCGACCGGAACTATGGCGGATACGGGATCGGGACGGGTCTGCTCAAGCACGCCCTGTCGCGCTGCGTGCAGGGAGCCGCGCTGGTCGGCGGGCGGGCGCTGATCGTCAATGCGATCGACGAGGAGGCGCGGCTGTTCTGGACACGGCGCGGATTTATGCCTTCAAAGGACGATCCGTTCCGGCTGCTGCGACCGATCTCGCATATAGCTGCTGCGCTTGCGGAGGCGGCGCGGCAATCCGGGTAAGGCTCGGCCGAACACACCTTGGGGCAGCCCCTTCCGCAAAGCGACTTCTAGTCGCAATCGCCGCCGTCTCAAGGAAGACAATTTCGATCGCGTTGGCGCGAGCCGGGCGCGCACCCTAAACGAAAACGAGGGAGCTTTCGCCCCCTCGCATCTATCACATCACTGCCGATCTTCACGCCGTCTGCATGGCGCCCGGGCCGGGGATTGCGCCGGGGGGGCACTTGCCGAGGATGATCATGCCGAGCACTTCGTCCTTGGTGACATCCTGGGTTCGCGCGTGGCCGACGACGCGGCCGTTCTTCATGACGAAGACGCGGTCGGCGAGGTCGAAGACGTCGTGGATGTCGTGGCTGATCAGGAAGATGCCGATGCCTTCCTTCTTCAGCTGAACGATCAGTTCGCCGACCTGGGCGGTTTCCTGCGGTCCGAGCGCTGCCGTCGGCTCGTCCATGATCAGGATGCGGGCGTCAAACAGGATGGCACGGGCGATCGCCACCGACTGGCGCTGGCCGCCGGAGAGCGCCTTGACCGGCTCCTTGAAGCGCTGGAAGTTGGGGTTGAGGCGTCCCATGACTTCGCGGGCCTTGGCTTCCATCGCGACGTCGTCGAGCGTACCCCAGGGGGTGCGCAGCTCGCGGCCGAGATAGAGGTTGGCGGCGGCATCGACATTGTCGGCGACGGCGAGCGTCTGGTAGATCGTCTCGATGCCGTATTTCTTCGCATCGCGCGGATTGCCGATGTCGACAAATTCGCCATTGATCAGGATATCGCCGTTGTCGCGCTTGTAGGCGCCCGACAGGATCTTGATCAGGGTCGACTTGCCAGCGCCGTTGTGGCCGAGCAGGGCTACGACTTCACCGGGGAAGAGATCGACGGAGGCGTCGTCGACAGCATGGATGCCGCCGAAGGAGATGGAAACATTGCGCATTTCCACCAGTGGGGTGCGGTCTTCTGTCATTGGTTCAACTCCCCTTACTTGGCGCGGGCGCGGTAGACGGTGTCGAGCCAGACCGCGACGACGAGCACAATGCCGATGACAATGCTCTGGAGCGGTGTGTCGAGACCGAGCAGGACCATGCCCGAATTCAAGGATTGCATGACGACGGCGCCGAGCATGGCACCGGCAATGGTGCCGACACCGCCGGCGAGCGACGTGCCGCCGATCACGGCCGCAGCGATGGTATAGAGCTCGTCGAGCGTGCCCTGCGCATTGGTCGCGGCGTTCAGGCGGGCGGTCGAGATCGCGGCGGCGACAGCGCAGAGTGCCCCCATCAGCGCAAACATCTTGACGGTGACCCACTTGACCTTGATGCCGGCGAGTTCGGCGGCTTCCGGGTTGCCGCCGATGGCGAAGACGTAGCGGCCAAAGCGGGTGCGGTTGGTGATGAAGGCCATGAACATGGCGATGCCGATGGCGATCAGGACCGGAATGGCGATGCCGAGACCGATCTGCAGGCCGCCGTCCGGCCAGGCGATGCCGTGGGCTTCGGCATATTTCTTCGCCAAGTTGACCGGCATGTAATAGCTGTTGGCGACCCAGACGGCACCAAGGATGGCGGCGCAGCCGGAGGCGACGAGGAAGTATTCGGCCCAGAGCGGGCGCAGCGGGAAGCCGAAGCGGCGGCGCTGCTTGCGGGTGTTCAAGATCGACAGCACGATCAGAACGCAGGCGACCGCGCCGACGATCCAGCTGGCGGTGACCCCGATCGAGCCATCCGCGCCACCGCCCATCAGGCGATAGGTGCTGTCCATGGGGGCAACGGTCGCGCCTGAGGTGACCATCCAGGCCGCTCCGCGCCAGACAAGCAGGCCGCCGAGCGTGACGATGAAGGCGGGAACGCCGAGGAAGGCGATGATCGCGCCATGGAAGGCGCCGATCGCCGTGCCGACCGCGATGCCGGCGGCAAGCGCGATCACCCACATCAGCGGATGTTCGAAGCCGATGATCGGCGGCAGGATGCGGGCCTGAAGGACGGCCATGATCATGCCGACGAAGCCGAGAATGGAGCCGACCGAGAGGTCGATGTTGCGGGTGACGATGACCAGCACCATGCCGGTTGCCATGACCGAGACGGAGGCCGCCTGAACCGAGAGGTTCCAGAGATTTCGCGAGGTCAGGAACAGGCCGTTCGACAGGACGTCGAAGCCGATCCAGATGATCGCGAGCGCGATCACCATGCCGAGCAGGCGCGTATCAATTTCGGTGGCTTGAAAGAAGCGTTTTACCGCTGACATATTGGATGCCCGGGCTGCGGGCGCAGGCGTGGCAAGGCTATGATCCGCCATACAGATATCTCCCCAGTCGTTTTACGGCTTGCGACCTTTGCCGCATCGTTGCGTGCGGCGCCGGCCTTTTGGCCGGCAATGCGGATCGAGTGCTTCCTGCAACGGACAAGGACCCGTACCGGCCGGAAGGGCGCCCGGGTGACGGACAGCCTCATGGTGCCGATTGTCGCGTCAAAGGTCTTGCCGCTTGAAGTTCCCGATCAGCCGAAACGCCGCAGCAACTGGGCTGCGGCGTTTGCGGCTCAAGCTCGGTGGTCAGTTAAACCAAAGCATTCAGTTGCAGGCTGCGACAGAACCGGCAGCAACGCTCTGGCAAGCTTCTTCCTTGGAGATCCAGCCAGCGTCGATGACGACGTTGAGGTTTTCCTTGGTGATCGGCTGCGGGGCGATGAAGTAGGAGTTCATCTCGAGACCCTTCGGGCCACCAGCGAACTTCACGGCGCCTTCAACGGCATCCATCGCGGTGCCGGCTGCGAGGGCCGAGGCGATTTCGCCGGCCTTCTTGCCGAGTTCGCGGCTGTCCTTCCAGACAGACACGGTCTGGGTGCCGAGTGCCACACGGTTCAGAGCTGCCTTGTCGCCGTCCTGACCCGAGACAGGAACCGAACCGGCCATGCCCTGGGCTTCGAGAGCAGCAACAACACCGCCGGCCATGCCGTCGTTGGACGATACAACAGCGTCAACCGCGTTGTTGTTGGCGGTCAGGAACTGCTCCATGTTCTTCTGGGCAGCTTCCGGCTTCCAGCCGTCGGTATAGGCTTCGCCGACATTCTTGATCTTGCCGCCGTCGATGGCTTCCTTCAGCACTTCGATCTGGCCGGAATAGAGGAAGTCGGAGTTCGGGTCGGTGGAGGCGCCCTTGATGAAGACGTAGTTGCCTTCCGGCTTGACCTTCATGACTTCGCGGGCCTGCATGCGGCCGACTTCCTTGTTGTCGAAGGTGATGTAGAAGGCGTTCTGGTTCTCGATCAGGCGGTCATAACCGACGACCGGGATGCCTTCGGCAACAGCCTTCTCGATGGCCGGGCCGATGGCTTCCGAATCCTGGGCGAGAACGATCAGGGCGTTTGCGCCCTGGGCGATCAGGCTTTCGATGTCGGTCAGCTGCTTGGCGGCAGACGTCTGGGCGTCAGCCGAAATGTACTTGTCGCCACTGGCTTCCAGTGCAGCCTTGATCGCGGCCTCGTCGGTCTTCCAACGCTCTTCCTGGAAGTTGGACCAGGAAACGCCGACGATCATGTCCTTGGCGCTTGCGACGGAATGCAGGCTCACGATGACGGCGGTGCACGCCATCAGCTTCAATACGGATTTCATTTTAAACCTCCCAAGGTGATAGCGGACCGTTGGAAGACCTCCCAACCAAACGACCCGCTGCAAAACTGCCCTTACCCCATGGACCCCCGTCCAATGGTTTTTCTCGACAGTCGAGAAAATAACTGGCAGAAGATTCCGGTGCTGTCAACACAGGCCTGTCCTGGCTTGCAATGCAGCCGACCAAATGCTTTGGGAGGAGCATGCGGTGGATACACAAAAACCGGCCACAAGGCCCATGCTGAACAAGTCCAGCCAGAAGACCAGCAACGAAAGCGTGCGCCAGCAGAACAGCGGACTGGTGCTGCAGGCGCTGCGACACGACGGGCCGCTGGCCCATACGGACCTGTCGGCATCGACCGGGCTGTCGTCGGCAACCGTTTCGGCAATTACCGCAGAACTTGAGAAAACCGGCCTGATCGAGCGGCGGGAGGTTGCCAATGTCGGCCATCGCGGCCGGCCGCGCGTGCTGTTCAGCCGGCGTCGGGATGCGGCCCATGTGATCGCCGTGCGCATTTCATCGCATGCCGTACAGTATTCGCTGGCCGATTATCGCGGCACGCTGATCGACCGGATCGAAGAGCCGCGCGACCATGGCGCGACCACAAGCCAGGCCTTTCTCGCCGGATTTCGCGCAGCGATCGAACGGCTGATCCGGCGTTCGCGCCTGCCGGAGGACGCTGTGACGACGATCTCGATCAGCAGCAAGGGCATCGCCGACCGCGATGGCGCAAAGCTGCTGTGGTCGCCGATCTTCGGCTACGAATCGCTCGATTTCGAGAGCGCGCTGTCCGGTCTGTTAAACTCCGGTTTTTCGGAAAGGGGCAGCATCCGGCTGTTCAACGAGAGCCTGCTTGTCACCCATGCGCTGCTGCTTCGGCTGGAAAAGACCCGTGAAGCACCCCTGCCCGCGCTGGCGACGCTATCGCTCGGCCACTCGATCGGGCTCGGGGTGGCGCTGCGCGACCGCAACGGGCTGGTGCGTGTCGTCGCCCCGAATTTCGGCCATATGCTGCATGCGGCGGATGGCAAGCTCTGCCGGTGCGGCGCCTATGGGTGCGTCGAGGCGTCGGCCGGTTTCTACGGTATCCTGCGCGCCGCCTTCGAAGTGCCGCCGGATACGATCCCGGCGAAATTCGTGCCGCTGACCGAAATGGAAAAGATCGCCAGCCGGGCCCGCCAGGGACACCGGGTTTCGGAATATGCCTTCCGCCAGGCAGGCCTTGCGCTCGGCCAGAGCCTGTCACGCATGCTCAGCCTTGCCGAGGAAACCATGCCGATCGCGATCACCGGCCCCGGCACGCGCTTCATGGACCTGCTGATGCGCGGGCTGACCGAAGGGCTTGGCCAATCGCAGCATGTCCGGGTGCACGGCGCGCCGGAACTGCTGATCATCACCGAGGAAGAGACGCTGGTCTTCGAGGGCCATGTCGACAGGGCGCTGACCGAGATCGACCAGGATCTCGGCGGGTAGCATCGCGGTGTGCGAGCGGTTCTCGCGCCTGTCACGCCACGAATCTTCTCTATTCTGCGGTGTGAGGTCGAGCGTCTTTCGTGCTTTTTCCCGGACGGGACGATGCGGGATTATCGTCCGCAGTCTGCCCGAACCTGCCATTCCAGCACCGGTTCACAGATGTCTGAGATGAGGTGGAAAGCTGCCGTGTCGATAACCAATTTGACTGATTGACAACTTAGCGCCGAGCCGGAATTTGTTGCTCCAGTTCCCTGTGACAGGTTTCTGTCGCAGCCAGAAATGACGAGAAAATGATATGGCGTCGAACGAAGGCGAATTTCAGGCCCGGGTCCATTCGTGGATGTTACGCTGCTTCGGCAACAAACTCACGCAAGACAGAGACGAGCGCAACAGGCGATTCTTAGAAGAGGCTTTGGAGCTCGTGCAGTCATTGGGATGCACCAAAGAGCAAGCATCGAGCTTAGTAGCCTATGTGTTCGACCGTCCCAGCGGCGACCCAGGCCAAGAAGTTGGAGGAGTTGCCGTAACTTTGGCGGCACTTTGTCACGCGAACCAGTTGGACATGTGCTCCGAAGCTACCAAGGAGATCGTGCGAATAGAAGACCCGCAGATTACGATCAAGATTAGGGAAAAGCAGCTGCAGAAGCCGACACATTGACCAGTTGAGCCAGAAGCGGTCATCGTCGACCTATAGTGCCGGCAAAAGGGAGTATCGCCATGGCCTGGTCGGCGGAGCAATATCTGAAATTCGAGGATGAACGCACCCGCCCGGCGCGGGATCTGCTGGCGCAGGTGCCGCTGGCCTCTGCTTCGCGCGTGATCGATCTCGGCTGCGGGCCGGGCAATTCGACCGAACTGCTGGTCGAGCGCTTCGGACAGGACGCCGTCAGCGGCATCGACAGCGACCGGGACATGCTCGATAAGGCGCGGGCGCGGCTGCCGCATATCCGCTTTGCCGAAGCCGATCTCAGCCAATGGGCGCCACCGGCCGACGCCGATCTGCTCTATGCCAATGCGGTGCTGCAATGGATCCCGGACCATCTAGCGCTGATGCAGCAATGGCTGATAGCGCTTCGACCCGGCTCGGTTCTCGCCGTGCAGATGCCCGACAATCTCGACGAGCCGACGCATCGGATGATGGAGGAGACCGGCGCTGCCGGGCCGTGGGCCGATCGTTTTGCCGGCGGGCGGCTGCGCCGGACGTCGCTGCCGCTGCCTGCCCGCTACATCGATGCGCTGTCGCCGCTCTCAGCCCGCATCGACATCTGGCATACGATCTACAATCACCCGATGGTCGATGCGCAGGCGATCGTCGAATGGGTGCGCGGCACCGGCCTTCGGCCTTATCTGGCGGCTGCCGGCACCGAGCACGAAGCCGCATTCCTCGCCGACTATACGGCCAGGATCGACCACGCCTATCCGCCGCTTGCCGACGGGCGGCGATTGCTGCGTTTTCCGCGGCTGTTCGTCGTCGCCGTGCGCGCCTGACGGGAAGACGGGGAGCAACACGAACAGGACCGTCAAGAAGGGGACCGTTGCGCCGGCAACGCCCCCCTCGCCTCATGCCATGCTAGAGCCAGCCGCGACGGCGGAAATAGAGGTAGGGCAGTGCCGCCGAGAGAACCATCAGGCCGATCGCCATCGGATAGCCGATCTGCCATTGCAATTCCGGCATGGTCTCGAAATTCATGCCGTAGATCGAGGCAACCAGCGTCGGCGGCAGGAAGGCGACGGAGGCGACCGAGAAGATCTTGATAATCTGGTTCTGCTCGAGATTGATCAGGCCGAGCGTCGCATCGAGCAGGAAATTGATCTTGCCCTGCAGGAACTGGGCGTGATCGCCAAGCGAGACCGCATCGCGCTGCAAAAGCTTGATGCGCTGGCGGGTTTCCTTGGCCACCTTGCGGGCGGGCGTTTCCAGCGCGGCATGATAGGCAACGAGGCGCGAGATCGACACCAGGCTTTCGCGGGCGGCGGTCAGGAGGTCGCCCTTGCGGCCGATCTGCTCGATCAGCGACTGCAGGTCGCGCGTCTTCTTGTTGACCTTGGCCGCCTTGGAGCGGAACACCTCGCGCGAGACGCCGTCGATCTCGTTGCCGACCCGCTCCAGCACATCGGCGAGACGATCGATGATCGATTCGAGCAGGCCGAGCATCACCGTTTCGCCATTGGTGCAGACCAGCCCGTTCGCCCGCTTGGCACGGATGATGAAGGTCTCGAAGGGCTTGGGATCGGCGTAGCGCACGGTGACCAGGCTTTCACCCTTGAGGATGAACGTGACCGGCGTCTTGACCGGATCGTCGCCGTCAAGGCCGGCGAGCGCCGTCATCGTCATGAACTCGGCGCCGTCCTCCTGATAGAGACGGGCGGAGAGTTCGATCTCCTCCATCTCGTCACGGGTCGGGATGGCGATGTCGAGGGCCGCTTCGACCGCGCGGCTCTGGTCAGCAGCCGGGTTGAGCAGGTCGAACCAGATGACGGGCATGGGCTCGACGGCAGCAGGATCTGCAGACACGATATGATCGGCTTGACGCGAAAAATTGCGCAGCATGGGGCACTCCTTGGCGACCTCGCGGTCACCGGGCGCCTCGACGAGGGCTAGATGACCGTTGTTCGCGGGCTGTCAGACGTCGAACTTCGACTGTCGGGGTTCATCTTCCTGTCCTCGGTTCGGGTGGCACGTGTTGCGGCGCACCCATCAGGGGCACATGGACCCTGACGGACGGCAAGTCAAGATGGGTATTTGCGGTCTTCACGCGCCGGCCAAGGCGGCCAAGGCCGCCAGGGCCACAGCGGCTGCGGGCGGCGCGCAGAAGCCGCCGGAAGGCTCCGACGGCTCTATCCTGTCTCGATCGATTTGCGGCAAGCCGGGCGCCTCAGCGGGCGGTGACGATGACCTCGAGATAGTCGCTCGACATCACCAGCGTGCCGTCCTCGGCCCGGTTGTGGCCGTTGATCACGGCCAGGATGTCGCGTTCGAGGGCGGCACGCGCCGTATCATCCGGCAGGCTGGCAAAGGCCTTGTGGACCGGGCCGTACCAGGTGCGGAAAATATCCAGCCAATGGGCCGGCGAGCGATAGCGGAAAGTGTAGCTGCGCTGGGTGGTTTCGATGCGTTCCGCATCCTCGAACAATTCCGACAGCCTTGCCCGGGTGCCCCAGAGCGCCGGAGACTTGACGCCGGCCGGCGGTGGCAGATGCCGGCCGAGTGTGGCGAACAGCTGGCCGATGATGCTTTCCGGCGTCCAGTTGGCAAGACCGATGCGGCCACCCGGCTTGACCACACGCAGCATTTCGGCGGCCGCCTTGCCCTGATCCGGCGTGAACATCACGCCGAATGTCGACAGAACCACATCGAAGCTCTCGTCGGCAAAAGGCAAAGCCTCGGCATCGGCCGTCTGGAAGGTCACGTCGAGACCTTCGGCTCTTGCCCTTGCCTTGGCCTTTTCCAGGAGCGCCGGCACATAATCCGTCGCGGTGACGTCGCACCAGCGGCGGGCGGCGGCGAGCGTCGCATTGCCATTGCCGGCGGCGACATCGAGCACGCGGCTGCCGGCATGCAGGTCAAGCGCCTCGCACAGGTTTTCACCGACGATCTGCAGCGTGGTGCCGATCACAGCATAATCGCCGGACGACCAGGCGCCCTGCTGGCGCGCCTTGACGGCGGCGAGATCAGCCGTGGCCGCGGGCGAGCCGGGCGGCATCGGGGCTGCCGATGGCGAGGGATGCACGGAGGAGTGAGGGGAAGTCATGGCATGTCTCCTTGGGCGGATTGAGGTGATGACAGGCCGGCGCGAAGGCCTGACCTGCTGAGACCAAGGATGCGCCCGCGCCCCAGGCGCGGCCAGTGCAGGAAGTGTAGCGGGCGATACAGGAAGTGTAGCAAAGGCGGGTGGTATCGGCGAGGCGCCTCTTTTCGAACGGTGCGTCAGCGCTCTCGAACGTCACCCTCGGGCTTGTCCCGCGGGTCTGCTGCGTCCTGCTTTTTGCATTGTTTTTATCTGCTAATTACGGGCTTTGGCCGGCTTTGGCAGATGCTCGGCACAAGGCCGAGCATGACGATCGTCTTGTGTGTCGGATTTGCCGGGAACTGGTTTTGCGTTTTTGCGAACGGAAAACCGCTTACGCACTTTTCCTCGAATTGGCTCCCAGCACGCAATTCCTGACGGAAAACCGCTTACGCACTTTTCCTGGAATTTGCCTCCAAGACGCAATTCCTGACGGAAAACTGCTTACGCACTTTTCCTGGAATTGCTGGGGCAGACCGCCGCATAGGAACTGCGGACCAGCCAGCGGTCGATGGTTGCGGCAAGCGTGCGATCGCCGATCAGGGCGATGCGTTCGCGGGCGATTTCGGCGGGAAAGGTCGAGTGGCCCATCCAGGCGGCAGTCATGGCGTAGAGATCGGCGCGGACGAAGAGATCGACATTATATCGCGGGTCGATCGAGCAGAGATCGACAACGTCTCCGGGCTTTGCAACCAGCCAATAGCTCTGATCCTCGCGCGGCAATTCCGGAAAGGTGAACTGGATCACCGAGCGGCGGGCGGGCGGCAGGAAGCCGGGATCGACCTTGCGGCGGATGTTCCACATCAGGAGCCTGGCATCGAGATGCTCCAGCGTCACCTCGGTATCGACATTGCGATGCGCCCACTCGCCGAGCGCATGCACGATCGGCTCCAGTTCATCGGCAACCGCTGTCGTGCGGTAGTGGATCTCGCCGCCGCTCTGGCCTTCCCGGCGGTCGACCAGGCCACGCTCCTCCATCTCGCGCAGGCGCTTGGACAGGAGCGTCGGCGAAATGCCCGGCACGCCGCGCTGGATCTCGTTGAAACGGGTCGATCCGGCCCACATCTCGCATAATAACAGCATGGTCCAGCGCGGCTCCAGCAATTCGCAAGCCTTGGCCACGGGGCAAAACTGGTGATAGCCGTCCCTGGACATTACAGATCCTCCGCGCAAGATCCTCCGCCGGACCCGACTATGATCCTGCGGCCACCGGCCGTCCAGTACAGATAGTGTAGTGGCGGCGGGGCGCACTTGGCACTATAGAGGACAAATCGGGGTCGCCTGCCGGCCCCTATACGTAGTTCCCTGCCCGCAATTCCTTGCCTGCGGTTCCCGCCCACAGTTCCACCCGCCTTTTCGAAAGCCGAAGCCCGATGCACAAGACCTGGACCCAACCCGTAACGCTTGCCATCGGAGACGATGGCGCAGACGTCACGATCGACAGCACCATGGCCGCCTGCTGGGCGCTGATCGAGGACTGGCCGACGGAAGACGGCGCCGCGCTGGACAAGGCCTTGCTGGTCTGCGCGGCGGTCGATGCCGGCAAGAAAACCGACGAGGATGCCCGCAAGGCGTTCATCGCGGCGGCGATCGAGGCCGGGATCAAGATCAAGGGATGAAAACGAACGGCGCGTACCTGCCCCCCTTCAGGCACAACCGCCTGCACCGGATACGGGAAATACAGCCGGTCAAAACAGGCCAGACTGCCGATAACAAATTATAAAATACTATGATTTCACTTGCATCCGCCGAGATATATTACAACAGCATTTACTCAACTTGTGGACAAGTCAGCAACATCAATCAACTTCTAATAAAAATTATTTGACGCTCGTCAAACGCGAGCGCAGATTTTCCGACATGTCTTACGTGAAGGGGCATGATCGTGATACTGGGGCGGATACTCTTTCTCATCACGCTGGGGCTCATCGCCGGCTGCACCCCGGCGCTTGGCGACAGAGGGGTCGGGCAGGATCTGTATTCCAGCCAGACACCCCGCGCGACCAACAATATTGCCGCTTACTTCGGTGAACTCTGCAACCAGACCAATCTGCAGCGCAGCGGCACCGCGGCCGATTGCAGCGACTACTCGATGCTCGTGCAGGCCGGATTCAACGATATCGACGCCCGGTGCGACCACTATCTGGCATGGATCGACAACAAGCGGGTCGAGGCCGGCCGCGTGCATTCCTCGCTGGTGGCGATCGGTAGTGCTGCAACAAGCGTCCTGACGATCGCCAGCGCCAGTACCGACACGATTGCCTATGTCGCCCAGGCACTGGGCCTCACCGGGTCGCTGTATGACGCCTTCAACAATTCCCTGTTGATGGGGCTGGAAAGCAGCACGATCAAGCGGATCGTCTACGAGCGACGGCTGGAGTTCCGCCGCCAGTTTATGCAGGTGACTTTTTCGAAAAGTCCGGAAATGGTCTTCGCACTGCGCGGCTATCTGCGGATCTGCACGCCACAAACGATCGTGCTCGATGCCAATACATATGCGCTCGCTGCCGCCTCCGGCATCGCGCCGCAATCGCTTGCCGATAGCATACAACAGGAAGTGGACGCGATCAGCGCCTTCAAGTCGGGAAAAGGTCCTGCCACAGCTGGCATGCAGGCAGATCAAAAGCCGAGCCGCGGCAAGGTTTCCTGTAAGGAATGCGACAAGATTTTTCCGAAGGAAAGCGGCTATACGGAGGCCGAGATCAAGCTGGTGCAACGCGCGATCTGCGTCCCAGAGGACGGAAAACCCGGCTCGGACACGCTGGCGGGCATCCAGAACTATCGCGACACCCAGGGATCCCGGAATACCGGCCCGCTGCAAAGGGCTGAGTTCGAATTCCTAGCCACATCGGGCTGCAGGTCGGGCGATCCCGAAAAGGGCGTGAAAAACTTCTACGAAGCGGTGGTGATGCGCGACAATCCAAACCGGCTTTCTGACCTGATCGACGACCTGAACGCCGTGATCAAGAAGCTTCCCGCCCTCGACAAGGCGACAGTGACGCTGAACACGCCGGAACTGCGCGACAGGATCGCAGACGCGAGAAACTTGTACGGGATGCAGGCCACCACCACAAATCAGAATAGGTCTCTGAGCGCAGAACTCGTGAAGAAGTTAGCAACCGCAGCCGCACAATAGGAGCCGGCCATGGAGCAAGTCTATGTCGTAGTGGCGTCTGGCCAGAAACGTCGGGCACGGCTCTATCAAGAGCCATCGACGGACTCCGCTCTGGTCAACATCCTTTCCATCGACGACACGATTTACCTCGACCTTTCGTCAGATCAGAACGTATCGGCACTCGAAGAATGGCGCCATGTCACCTACAGACCGACCTCAGGCGCCGTGGGCGACAGCGGCTGGATCCAAATCGGTCATATCGGTCCGTTGAAGACATTCGATGTGCCGCCGGTGGACGAGGACGTATTCGTCAAGCACTGCGCACGGATAGAAATCCAGGCACATGCCAGCGAAACGGACGGGGCGCCGGCGATCCTTGCGGACTATCTAATCGCGCTGGCCTGGATCGAAAGCGACCTGACGAAGTTCGGCAACCGGCTGCCTGGAACGTCGGCCATCGGGCCATTCCAGATTACCGAGGAGGAATGGGCAAGCTTCGTGGCCGCCAATCCGGAAGCCGGATATGGGCCGTTTCAGCGCTACAACCCACTCTCGCAGGTGACGGCAGCACAGTTCCTGACGCAGCGAGACTGGGAAACTCTGGAGGCGGAGGCCGTCACCTCCGGCATTGCCGAGCCGGAGCAAAGCTTCATCCCAAGCTTCCTGCTTCTCTTCCAGTCGCGACTGGTGGGTGCAGAGGCGGCATTTGCCATCGACCGGATCCATGCCGAGGGCAATGCGCAGACGCCGGTTGCCGACGCGCTTGTACAATTTTTTCCGAAGGCTGCCGAGCGGAAGGCGCTGATCGGCCGCCGGCAGCGCTTCCTGCAGCAGGGGCTGGCCGGCCACGTGACCACGGTGGACGAGTTCGTCGAGAAGACCGCAGCCGTGTTGAACGAAGCGTTCCAGGTCGGCTTTTCCAAGCTGAAACAACATTTTCCTGAATTTGCCATTCCGCCGGTGACCGCCCTTGGGGGTGGAACGCCGTGGCTGGCCTTCGCGCAGACCGAGCAGACGTTCTGGGCACGAGCCAATGTCAGCGAAACGACGCCAGCCGGCAAGGCCAGGGTGAAGGCCTATTTCAGCGCAACAGAGCATCATCCGCCTACGGTAGAGCCGTGGTGCGGTGCCTTCGTCGCCTGGTGCCTGACACAGGCAGGCGCTCCTGTCGTGAAACAGGCCGCCACGGCAAAAAGCTGGAAAACCTGGGGAACGGTGGAGTTGCGCAAGGGCGGGCTGACTGACCTCAAGGTACAGGCCGCACTGGAAGGCGCAGTCGTCGTGCTGCATCCCGGCAAGGATACCGGCACAACCGGGCATGCCTGTTTCGCGCTCAGCCGGATGGAAAGTTCCCGCAAGTTGACTTGTATCGGCGGCAACCAGGGCGACACCGTGCGCACCGAGCCTTTCGATCTCAGCCGGGTCGCATCGATCCGGGCGCTGACGCAAGTGGACATGCCGACCGGCGACGAGCAGCTGATTCTGGCGCGGACGATTTACGGCGAGGCACGCAGCGAAAGCGAGATGGGGCGCCAGGCCGTGGCCGAGGTCATCCTGAACCGCAAAGCGTCCCACCGCTATCCGGACAGCATCATCGAGGTCTGCCTGCAACCCTCGCAATTTTCCTGCTGGAATGCCAGTGATCCCAACCGTTCGCAGATCATCAATCTCCAACCCGGTGCGGATAAGCACTTCGATGAATGCCTCGTCGTGGCACGCGATGCCCTGGCCGGGAAGATCAATCACCTGACCGACGCCGTACTGCACTATCACTCCACATCGATCGGCAGTCCCGACTGGGTGCGAAAATCTCCAAACGCGTTCATGGAACGGAAGATCGGACGCCACCTGTTCTACCGCGGCATAGCCTGACGCGCGAGGGCGCCCTTGCGGATCGCTGCGAACCGATCGATGCCTCCGCCGGTCTTTTCCGCAGTCCGGGGCTTGGCACGACGCCCGGCGCCGGCAGTCTCCGGCACGGGTCGCATGCAGCTCGCTTCTTCAAGCAGGATCGGAAAAGCGTGGCATGCGAGCTGCTGCCGTCCGAACATTTTCGATCACATATTCGCGATCCGGGCAAAATCCGCTGGAGAACACCGGCATGATAACCGGATCTCAATACAATATGCCTTTGCTACTGCTGATAGCACCGGTTCATCGCCGGACAAGCAATGTTACCCGAAGCGCTCTGATGGCGCGACAGGAGGCGCCCATCGAGACGATGCGGGCAGCCGCTGCGGGACGATGGATGTGACGCATGGATACGCCGGTTGGTTGCAGCCGGTGTCTGCCGCGCCGGCCGGTCCATGACGGACGCCGATGTGGCACGATGATTGTGGGGCACAAGACTTTTCGATGATGACACTGGATGATTTCAGCGGGGCCGTGGTCGTCATGGCTCACCCGGATGACGAAATTCTCTGGGCCAGCTCGATCCTGGCATCGGCGAAGAAAATCATCATCTGCTACAACGAAGCCCCCAATAGCGGCGATATCAGCCTGGGGCGGCGGACGGTCTTCCAGGACTTTCCGCTCAAGACCGTCGTCGATCTCGCCATTGTCGAATCCAATACCTACCAGACGACGAACTGGCGTAAGCCGGAGGAGACCGTCTATGGCATCCGCTGTGAGCGCAACAGCGATGCCTATGCGAAAAACTTCCACCTGCTGACGGCAGCGCTTGAAGCGCATCTGGACGCGGGAGACATCGTCGTCACCCATAACCCGTGGGGCGAATACGGCCATGAAGAGCATGTGCAGGTGTTCCGCGCCGTCTCGCATATCAAGCGCCAGCGCGATTTCCGGCTTTTCGTCAGCAATTATGTCAGCGACCGGGTCCTGTCCTTCATGGAGAGGAATACCGTTCGCCTCGGCCCGGCCTTCGCCATGCTGCCGACTGACAAGGCGCTTGGCGCACAGCTAATGAAGCATTATCAGACACATAACTGCTGGACATGGGAAGACGGCTACAACTGGCCGGATTATGAATGTTTCTACGAGGTGCGCGATCCCGACGGGCCATTGCGACCCGAAGTGCGCACGATGTCATCGCTGCCGGTCAATGTGATCTTTCTCGACGAGCAGACCCTGGTGTGGAGCCGGGTGTGGCGCACCCTGAGACGGCGGATCGGCACGATGATCCACGGCCTGCTGCGGCCGGAACACAAGCAGCCGAAGCACAAGACGAGAGAAGCTTGAGCGGCGGCTGCCTTTTGGAGAAGTGCGATCGTCGGCAAACGTCGAGGCCCAAGCTGCAAATATTGAGCGCTTTATCGGGCGGCATCAATCCGCGGCAAAGGCGGATTGATGCCGCGCCGGTCAATTTTGCAGAAGGTCGGGCCCCGCGACTTGCCTGGCGCGGAGCCCACACAGGTTAGATGCCCTGACCGCCCGACACTTCGATACGCTGTGCGTTGATCCAGCGGTTGTCATCCTTGAGCAAGCCGGCGATCACCGGACCAATATCGTCGGCAACCCCGACACGCCCCAGCGCAGTCATGTCGGCGAAGAACTTGTTGAAGTCGGGCGTGTCGCGAACGGCGCCGCCAAAGAAATCGGTTTCGATCGCGCCGGGAGCGACGGTGTTGACCGCGATGCCGCGGCTGCCGAATTCCCTGGCCATGTAGACGCTGAGGACTTCAACCGCAGCCTTGACCGCCGAGTAGGCTGACCAGCCGGGAGCCGAGACGCGTGTCAGGCCGGAAGACAGGTTGACGATGCGACCGCCGTCGGCAAGCAGCGGCAACAGTTTCTGGGTCAGGAAGAATACGCCCTTGAAGTGGACGTCGACGAGCCGATCGAACTGCTGTTCGGTGGTGTCGCCGATAAGGGCATACTCGCCATGACCGGCATTGTTGACAAGGGCGTCGAAGCTGTCGCGTTGCCAGGTGTCACGGAGCGCTGTGCGCAGCGTCTCGACAAAGGCATCGAAACTGGCGACCGTGCCGGTGTCGAGCTGAAGGGCGACCGCCTTGCGGCCCATTGAACGAATGGCCGATACGACGGAATCGGCATCGTCCGACCGGCTGTGATAGGTGACGACAACATCGCCGCCGCCCTTTGCGATACTGAGCGCGGTGTTGCGCCCGAGACCACGGCTGCTGCCCGTGATCAGAGAAATCTTGGTCATGATCCATGTCTTTCCTGGCGACCACCCCAATGTGATCTGGCCCAATATGGCCTGACCGCTTTATCGCTTCGATCGATCAGGCCGTGTTGCCAGAATCTCGTCAACTCTTGCCTAATCCTCCAACGGGACTAGGCGCGCCCCTGAGCGAGGCGTATGGTCGCCGAATGGAAACGCTTTTCGATACGGTCCGCAGATATGCCGATGCCCATGCGAACGCGACAGGCATCGCCCTGACACCCATTCCCGGGCTTTCAACCGTCAGGGCGACGGCACCGAGCAACCTGATGCACGATATATCGCGGCCGCTGGCATGCCTTGTCGTGCAAGGTGCAAAACAGGTGACGATGGGAACGCAGCAATATGCGTTCGCCACCGGAGACACGCTGCTGATCACCGCCGATGTGCCGACGGTGAGTCAGATCACCCGCGCCAGTATCGCCTCGCCTTATTATTCGCTGGTGATGGAACTCGATCCGGCGATCATTGCCGAGCTTGGCGTGGAAATGATTGCCGCACAGGTCGGCGACCAGGCCGCGGTCAAGGTCGGCCCGACGGATGCCGAGGTGTCAGACGCGGCATTCCGACTGATGCGCCTGCTTGATAGGCCCTCCTCCCGCCCCGTGCTGCAAAGCCAGCTTTTGCGCGAGATGCACTACTGGTTGCTGGCGGGGCGTCATGGCGATGCGATCCGACGTCTGGGCATGATGGGAAGCCATGTCGAACGCGTGGCACGCGCGGTCGCCGTCTTGCGGCATGACTATGCCGAAACGATCCCGGTGAAACGATTGGCGTCGGTCTCCGGGATGGGCGTGTCCTCGTTTCACCATCATTTCCGGGCCGTGACCTCGCTGTCTCCCCTGCAATTCCAGAAACATCTGCGCCTGATCGAGGCCCGCAGGCTGATGATGTCCGAGGGCGCGCCGGCAAGCGTTGCCGCCTTCAAGGTGGGATATGAAAGCGTATCCCAGTTTACCCGCGAATACGGTCGCCTGTTCGGACTGCCGCCCGTCCGCGACGTGCAGGCCTCACACGCCGTGGCGTGATGAGGTGGCGTGCTTGTTTTGGAGATAGGCGCGTTGGGGTGGCGTGTTGGCTGCCGGATCGAGACCGCAGCCGGGCTTGGGATTGTGGTGCTCAACCCGCCTAGGTGCGTGCCTGTGCCTATGCGCTGGGCCGCCGGGCTAGGGCCGGTGGCCGGTGGAGCACAAGACGAGAGACGTGAGCGGAAATGCCGGGCGCAAGCTCAGTCGTCGCGGCGGATCATGCCGGAAATAGCGGCGGCGGCGATGGCGGTGACGACCCAGCCGAGGACGATGAACATCTTCTGGAGGTAGAACATCCGGTAGCCCCAGTCGCCGCGCGCCGGGGACGGCGCCCAGGCGTCGGTCTGGCCGAGATCGAGGACGGGGACGACGACATCGAGGGCGTAGGCGAGGGAATAGAAGGATTCGTAGTCCTTGCCGGGGGCATCGAAGTTTGACCAAGGATGTGCAGGCGTCATGTCTTCCACGATCATCTGCTTCTCGTTTTCGGAGAGGGATGCATAGACCTCGGGCAAATCTGCCACAGCCTTCCACTCGGGAGATGTCAGGACGATGGCAGAGTTGGGCGCGAAGTCACCGGCGTCCCATGTGAAGTAGGCAACAGTCCAGATGATGCCGATCATACCCGCAAGCCAGGCAAGGCTGAGCCAGGGTTTGTAGCCGTAGCCGGCGATGTAACGGATGAGGACATCCCAGAACCAGTTCCAACCGATCCTCAGCCAGGGCGACAGATAGAAGCTGATCCAGCGCCTGGTTGCATCCCACGACCACGGCAAAGCTGTTTTCACCGAAAATGGAACATCGCTTTCGGCCTTGCGTCTGCCTTTGCGGATTGACGCCCGCACGGCCATGCGCTGTTCCCTCTCCTTCTCGATCAAAATTTCCCGCGCCTCATGGCGATGGCCGGTCTCGCGGTAGAATTTGGCGAGTTGCTGATAGGGCTGGGGGTGGAACTGGCCCACATGGCTTGCGCCTTTTTGGAGCCAACGTTTGCGGAAGGGGAGATTGTGAGGGCCGACCAGGTTTTCATAGGTCATACCAACAAGCCCCAGCGAAGACACCGTATTCCAGCTTTGTTCGTCGTCCACCAGATCGCCGAGATGCGCAGCATCAAGGTGAACTGTTCCGGTGACGAGTTTGATGTTCCACCAGAAAAGGCTACTAAGGACGGTCATCCGTTGCGCGTTCAGGGCCATGCCCTCCCCGCCATTCAACTCGGCGCCATTGAACGATAGCTGACCGCCGATCTCGGCGCCGGAAAACGAGACTTCACCGGTGCTCTTCAGTTTGCGAAGGAAGGTGCCGCCCCTGATCGTGGCGCCCTGCGCATTCAGGGCCCTGCCCTCCCCGCCATTCAACTCGGCCCCCTCCGCGGAGAGTTGACCGCCGATCTCGGCGCCGGCGAACGAGACCTCGCCGGTGCTCTTCAAATTGTCGAGGAAGACGCCGCCCCTGATCGTGGCGCTGTGCGCATTCAGGGCATCGCCCTCCCCGCCATTCAACTCGGCCTCCTTCGCCGAGAGGACAGCGCCGATCTCGGCGCCAGAAAGCGAGACCTCGCCCGTGCTCTTCAAGTTATCGAGGAAGGCGCCGCCCCTGATCGTGGCGCCCTGCGCATTCAGGGCTGCACCCTCGCCGCCATTCAACTCGGCCTCCTCCGCCGAGAGTTGACCGCCGATCTCGGCGCCAGAAAGCGAGACCTCGCCGGTGCTCTTCAAATTGTCGAGGAAGACTTGGCCCTTTATCTTGGCGCCCCCCGCATTCAGGCCGGGCAGACTGCTGCCATTGAGGACCAGGCGATCGAAATTGGCCTGATCAGCCACGATAGATTCCGCGAAAGCGCATCGGAGCAATAGAACCGCGCCCTTGGCAGACGCAAAGCTGAGGTCCAGCTCGCCCACGATCCAGGCGCCCTCCAGTTGCACGCCCTTCTCGTGCACCCGGCACTGCTCACAGCCACCGATGATCAGGTAGCGCAGCAGGTCGGCGCGGATGGTTCGCGCTTTGCTCGGGCGCTTAGGCCGGGTCCCATTGCCAAGGGTGGTCAGTTCGCCATGCTTACAGCCCTCGATCAGTTTCTTTTCGGCGGGGCTGAGCGCGACCTCACCTTCCAGTCTCTCGATGTCGGCATAGGTTCGGATCAGCATGGTGGCCCCAGAGGTTCAAGGTGATCGCGAGACTAGCTGCGGGTTACGCTGCCTGCAACCGCAGGATAGCATTGCGCCTGTGGTTTCCCCTCACCCGGCCTCCGCTTCGCTCGGCCACCCTCTCCCCCGAGGGGGAGAGGAGCAGTCGCCGGCGCTGCGGCGACGAACGGCCAAAACGCAAAAGCCGCCGAGTCGCCCCGACGGCTTTTGCATTTCGACCTTGCAGATCAACTCAGACGAACTGGCTCAGGCCCGGGACCGAGGCGATGACTTCATCGACGGTTTCGGCGCCGGCGTATTCGCGGGCAACGGCCATGGTTTCCTTGGCCAGCGTGGTGATTTCGCCCATGCCGAGGCCCTGGGCCATCAGCTGCTGGCCGAGACCCATGATGCCGCCGCCGCCGATGGCGCTCATCAGACCGCCGAGCAGACCGCCGCCGCCGGAGCCTTCGCCGTTGTGGGCGGCAACGAGTTCGGCAGCACCAGGGATCGCTTCGATCATCCGGGCGACCGGGCCGTCGGCTGCTTCGCGCTGCAGGAAGCCGAGCATCATGCCGAGCGCCTTTTCGGCGAGATCCGGGGAAATGCCGACGCTGTCGGCGATGCGGGTGACGATTTCGCTCATGATTTGGAGGCCTCCTGCCCGTAGAATATTGACGTTAACGTCAACGTAATGGATGTTTTCATCGAACTCAAGTGACCTGTGCCGGACTTTGGCGTGCGGATGCCGATAATCGGTGCAAAACCGCAGCGCCAATATCGCCCCGCCTCGCCCGGTTCTGCCCTGAGGCACGTGCCCTGGCCGCCATTTCACCGCCTTTCGGAACACTACCTTGTTCCGTGGCCAGTTCTTTGGCCGGTTCATTGAACCGTCGAATGACCCGTTCGGTGGCCGGTTCTTTGCCAGATGCTTGGCCAGATAGCAGACCGGGTGTCATTCGAGAATGACCGATACCGGACGTTGTCGATGTTCCACACTATCCTTATAAGAGCAAGCGGACGAATGCGTTTAGCGCCAGGGAGATGAGTGCATATGCTGAAAGACGGCGAACTCTATATCGGCACCAGCCGCAATCCGGACGACAGCCTGAACAAGGGCGAATATCTGGCGCTGAAATATGGCAACCGCCATGGCATCGTCACCGGCGCGACCGGCACCGGCAAGACCGTGACGCTGCAGGTTCTCGCCGAAAGCTTCTCCGAGGCCGGGGTTCCGGTGTTTGCCGCCGATATCAAGGGCGATCTTTCGGGCATTGCCGCCATGGGCGAGCCGAAGGACTGGATCACCCAGCGGGCGACGCAGATCGGCTTTACAGATTATGCGCCCGCCGAATTCCCCGTGATCTTCTGGGATCTCTACGGCGAAAAGGGCCACCGGGTGCGCACCACCGTCGCCGAGATGGGCCCGCTCCTGCTGTCGCGGCTGATGAACGCGTCCGAAGCCCAGGAAGGGGCGCTCAACATCGCCTTCAAGATCGCCGACCAGGGAGGGCTGCCGCTGCTCGACCTGAAGGACCTGCAGGCGCTCCTGACCTATATGGCGGAAAACGCCACCGAGCTTTCCAGCCAGTTCGGCCTGATCTCCAAGGCCTCGATCGGCACGTTGCAGCGCGGATTGCTGGTACTCGAGCAGCAGGGCGCGCAGAATTTCTTCGGCGAACCGGCGCTGAAGATCACCGACATCATGCGCACCACCAATGACGGCCGCGGCGCGATCTCTGTGCTGGCCGCCGACAAGCTGATGATGAACCCGAGGCTCTATGCCACCTTCCTGCTCTGGCTGCTGTCGGAACTGTTCGAGGAACTGCCGGAAGTGGGCGATCTCGACAAGCCGAAGCTGGTCTTCTTCTTCGACGAGGCGCATCTCCTGTTCAACGACGCCCCGAAGGTGCTGACCGAACGGGTCGAGCAAGTGGTGCGGCTGATCCGCTCCAAGGGCGTCGGCGTCTATTTCGTCACGCAGAACCCGCTCGACGTGCCGGAAACAGTGCTCGCCCAGCTCGGCAACCGGGTTCAGCATGCCTTGCGCGCCTATACGCCGCGCGAGCAGAAGGCGGTGAAGACGGCGGCCGACACGTTCCGCCCCAACCCGGCCTTCGATTGCGCCACCGCGATCACCCAGCTGGGGATCGGCGAGGCGCTGGTCTCGACGCTCGAGGCCAAGGGTGCGCCGTCGATCGTCGAGCGCACGCTGGTGCGTCCGCCGTCTGGCCGCGTCGGGCCGCTTTCGGATCCCGAGCGGCAGAAGGTGATGAACCTCAGCCCGGTCGCCGGCCTGTATGATGCGGATCTCGACGCCGAATCGGCCTACGAGATCCTGAACGCCCGCGCCGCCAAGGCGGCAGAAGCCGCGGCCGCCAAGCGCGCCGCCGAGGAACGGGCGAAAAACGGCGAGGCAGAGGACAGCGCGTCCGGCCGCTGGACGCTGCCGGGTTTCGGCGACGACGACCGGCAAGACGAGGACGGCGAGCGCAAGCCGACGCGCAAATCGTCAGGCTACCAGCGCGAGACGGTGATCGAAGCTGCGATGAAGAGCGCGGCCCGCTCGGTCGCCACCTCCGTCGGCCGGGCCCTGGTGCGCGGCATCCTGGGCAGCCTCAGGCGCTAACCCGTTATCTGCGCTGCCAGTCGACCACCACCTTCGCCGCGAAGATCACTGCAACCTGCTGTCGTCTTCGCGGCTGGCGGCGACCCTCTTGCCGGGGCGCATCAATGCCGGCCCTGCCGGTCGGGGCAACATAGCAACAAGATCAACTTGCCATTGCGAAAGTCTCTGTTTTTACTCAATATTGAGGCCAAAGCTTTTACGCGGGCGAAAGCTTTGGCTGTTCCAGAGCAGGACAGTCGAACCGAACCACAATATTTGACCCGTTAAACCTCAGCGTGAAATGGGGCTGGTTATTCACCGAAGCGCAACGGATACTGGGTTATGATCGGCAGATTATCGATGACTGGCGATTGTCCAGTCTTGCGTGAGGTGTAGCGTGGATAGCGGCCTGAACCATGTCGTCCTGGTGAACAATGCCAGACGGGCCCTTGAGAAGGGCCGCTTCGAGCTGATCTACCAGCCGATCTATTCGGTCGGCCACAGGGAGGTCGACAGCCTGGAGACGCTGCTGCGCTGGCGCATGGAGCCGGGCAAGCTGGCGGCCGCGCAAGAATTCCGCGGAATTTTCCGCGATCCGTCGATGTCGCTGTCTATCCGCAATTTCGTGCTGGAAAACACCATTCGCCAAGCCGCCGCCTGGCAGGACGATGGCCATCACTTTGGCCGGTTGAGCATCAACACCACCGCCTTCGACCTGTGCTCAGGCGATCTCGCCGGCCGGCTGGAAACCATGCTCGAGCTGTACCGGCTGTCGCCGGACATGATCGAGATCGAGGTGCCGGAAAATGCGCTCTACGGGCCACGCGCCATCGAGGTGGGACTGGCGATCGAAATGCTCTGTTATTCCGGATTCTCGCTGGCGCTCGACAATTTCGGTGCAACCTATGCCGGCTTGTCGGCGTTGCGTCGCTATCCGTTCAGCCGGCTGAAGATCGACCGGAGCCTGATCCGCAATGCGCTGACCAATTCGGTCGACCGGGCGATCATCCGCCATGTGATCGGCCTTGGGCATGACCTCGGGATCACCATCACCGCCTCCGGCGTCGAAAGCGAGGCGCAGATGGAAGCCGCCCTGCATCTCGGGGTCGACAGCATCCAGGGCTATTTCGTCTGTTTCCCCAAGGAGGCCGAGATGGTGCCAAGGGTCTGTCATGTGCTGAACCTGCAGGGCCGCAGCGGCTGATCCCCCGCCCACCCGTGCCTCATGTGCAGAAACGGTCGATGACACTGGAATGTCGGCCGGGATCGTGGCAGGGTCGGCCATGCTTTTCGTGATCTATGCCAGTGCCGCCCTTGCCGAAATTGCCGGATGTTTTGCCTTCTGGGCCTGGTTACGGCTAGGCCATTCGCCGGTGTGGCTGGCGCCCGGCGTCCTTGCCCTGGCGCTGTTTGCCTTCCTGCTGACCCTGGTACCTTCGGACGTTGCGGGGCGCGCCTATGCGGCCTATGGCGGCGTTTATATTGCTGCCTCGCTCGCATGGCTGTGGCTCATCGAGGGCCAGCGCCCGGATCGTTTCGATCTGGCCGGGGCGGCCATCTGCCTTGTCGGCGCCATGGTGATCCTGCTGCCGCAGCGAGGTTAACGGCCCGGCCGCCGCCATATTGAGCGTTTTGGGCCGATTTCCCCTCAAAACCCGGAATACCTGCTTGCGGAATTTCCGTATATACATAAATTATGATGATCGTCTGGGATGAACCGAAACGGCTCGCCAATCTCGACAAGCACGGGCTCGATTTCGCTGACCTGTCGCTGGGCTTTTCTCGACGGCCATCGTCCGGCCAGCCAAACGCGGACGAAAGCAGGCGATTGGAAGGCTCGAAAACGGGAGGATCGTGGTGATCTTCGTTCTCCTCGGCTCGGAGTGTCTCTCTGTTATTTCAATGCGTCCGGCAAACCTGCAGGAAAGGAGATTGATCCGATGAAGCGCCAAAAACCTTTGAAAGCCTTCGCAGAAGGCCGTGGCTATTCGCGCGCCGACTGGGATGATGTTGACGACAATCCGGAAGCGACCGAAGAAGAATTGAAGGAATTCCGGCCGTTTCGCAATGTTTATCCCGATATTGCCGCAGCGATCGACCGCAAGCTTGCCGGGCGGCCGAAATCGGACGCGCCCAAGCAGGCGATCAGCATCCGGCTCGATGCCGAGGTGATCGCGCGCTTCAGGGCAACCGGCGATGGCTGGCAATCGCGGATCAACGAGGCGCTGCGCAAGGCCGTGGGATTGTGAAACGAAAAAGGGGAGAGCGATCCGCCCTCCCCTCCTTCAATCAGTCGATGTTCGATCACACCGCGACGGGCTTGCGATTGGCTTCGCGGAAAGACACAAGCCGGCCGAGCTTTTCGTCCCAGAGGACGAGCTTCACGCAGGCGAAGCTTTCGCGCAACGTGATGCGGCTGATGCCGCGCAGTTCCGGATGATCGCGCAGCACTTCCGGCAGGCGGTAGTAGGGAACCTTGCTCGACAGGTGATGCACATGATGCACGCCGATATAACCCGTCAGCCAGCGCAGGCCCCAGGGCAGGTCGTAATGCGAGGCGCCATGCAGCGCCGCATGCTGGAACTGCCATGCCGGAGGGTTCGACCAGTGGGTATCCTCGAACTGGTGCTGGACATAGAACAGCCAGATGCCGGCGGCACCGGCCATCAGCACGATCGGCAGATGCACGGCGAGGAAGGGACCGAGACCGACGGCCCAGATCAAAACTGCTGCCAGAACGACCATTCCGACATTGGTGGCCATGGTCGAGATCCACGGCAAGGCGCCCGAGCGCATCATGCCGAATGGCAGACGCTGCTTGAGAAGGAAGACCCAGGCCGGGCCGATGCCGAACAGAACCAGCGGATGGCGATAGAGGCGATAGAGAAGACGGCCGCGGGCCGAGAGCGCCTTGTATTCGGCAACCGTGAGCGTGGTGATGTCGCCAATGCCACGTTCGTCGAGATTGCCGGCCGATGCATGGTGCTCGGCATGGGCGCGGCGCCAGTAGTCGTAGGGGGTCAGCGTGAAGACGCCGAGAATGCGACCGGTCCAGTCATCGAAACGGCGGCGGGCGAAAAACGCGCCGTGGCCGCAATCGTGCTGGATGATGAAGAGGCGCAGCAGGAAGGCGGCGGCCGGAATGGTCAACAGCAGGCCGGCCCAATAGCCGTAGTGCAGAAGCGCCCAGCTGGCGACCCAGAGCAGCACGAAGGCAAGGCAGGTGACGGCCAGCTCGAAGGTGCTGCGCTTGAGGTTCGGCTGGCGGTAGGCGTTGATGATCTTCAGCCACGCCTTGGCGTCGCGGCTGTCGTCAACATCTGGCGTTTCGACGGAGAATTCCAGTGCCGCACTCATGAGCGGCCTCCGATCTCGTGGCTCGCAACAGGCGCAAAGACGGCGGCGGGCGCCGGCTTGGCTGCAGGAGGCGCAAAGTCGACACGCGAATTATCGGCAGAATACATCGTCATAGTGCTTTCAGATCGTCCCGAAACAAGTGCCCCCGGACGGTCATCAGCGCGGGGATAAGCTCCCCTAGCCTTTTTTGGCGGTAAAAGAAACCAATTCCGCTTGCGCAATTAGACGCATCCGGGGAAATCAATGGCCGCACGGCCTGCCAAAAGCGGATCGACCGTGGTCAAAAACAGGTGGCGTATCGGCGCGCCACCTGTCTGAACGGTTCGGCCTACGTCTCAGTTGACCGGCTTGACCGTCGCGAGGATCTTGGCGACTTCCGGCATGTTGCGCTCTTCGGTTTCCGCTGACGCCCAATATGTGACGATGGCGATCTTTTCGGCCGACAGGCCGATGATACCGACGCCGATCGAGACCGGACCGTCCTTGTCCTTGCCCTTCCAGTCGATGGCCTCGAACGGCATGCCGTTCAACGTATCCTTGCTGTCCTTCTGGGTTGCCGGATCCGGCTCGACACCATTTTCAGACAGGAAGTCGAAGACCTGCGTCATCACCGCGTCCATGTCGCTGTCGCCGGCGATATCGAAGGAGATATAGGTGCCGCCGTCATCGGAAGTGCCTTCGACGCCATACTCGGTTTCCGACGGCTGCCAGCTGTCGGGAATGGTGACGGTCGCTACCGGCGCGTCGGAGGGGAAGGCGAACTCGCCCGCGAGGGACGTGGTGGCGGAGATCAGCAGCATGGCTGTCGCGGCAAGAAATTTCTGCATCGGATATGGCCTGTGGATAGCGTTTTGTGGATGTGCACCAACCGGATCGACCAGGCGACCGCGGCGCTGCGCGCTTCTTCCCTTAGCAGGCGGACGACAGAATCGTTGTACTGTTTCTGCAGGGGACGGCATGCGGACCGGGAAATCCGCCAATATGCTAAACAAGCAGGGAATGGCGTCGCGCAACCCTGTAGCGGAGTGGTGGCGGGTAGAAAGAATCCGGCGGCAACCCTTGCGTATATCCTTGTGAAAACAGGCTGTTCGGCCGGATTTATCGCTGTATGACGCAGGCCTGCGCCGCGGCCTTGGGCCTTTTTTCTTGTGTTTGATCGCTGGCAGTCTATATTGCGCCCATCGAAGATTGCTAGTGACCTTTGTCTACGCGCCAGCGGCGCACGCCAGATTTCCTCTCAAGATCGATAGAGCCGGTGGAATATCTCTCCGGCCAATCCAACGATTGAAAGGAAATCGTTATGAGCACAGGTACCGTTAAGTGGTTCAACAGCACCAAGGGCTTCGGCTTCATTCAGCCTGACGAAGGCTCCGCTGACGTTTTCGTGCATATCTCGGCCGTCGAGCGTTCGGGCATGCGCGAACTGACCGAAGGCCAGAAGGTCGAATACGAAATCGTGAAGGACAAGCGCACGGGCAAGAGCTCGGCCGACAATCTTCGCGCCGCTTGATTTTGTCGCTCGCCCCGCCGGCCACGGATTTTCCGGAACGGCCGGCTGAGTGACAGGAAGAGGTCGGGTTTTCCCGGCCTTTTTATTGTTTTCGGCCGAGAGGCCATTTTCAGCGATTTCGGCACTTTTCCGGGATCTTTCGAGGGGAATGGCGCATTTGCCGTTCATCCCCATATTCCGTCCATTCAAACTCGCGGGCCCACAGCCCGGAAAGGAAGCGAATTTGCAAGTCCTCGTCCGAGATAACAATGTCGACCAAGCCCTGCGCGTTCTCAAGAAGAAGATGCAGCGCGAAGGCCTGTTCCGTGAAATGAAGACCCGCAGCGCTTACGAAAAGCCTTCGGAAAAGCGCACGCGCGAAAAGGCTGAAGCCATTCGCCGCCAGCGCAAGCTTCAGCGCAAGAAGCTGCAGCGCGAAGGCCTGCTGCCGGCGCCGAAGAAGGTGCTGCGCCCGGCCCGCTAAGGGGCCATGGGTTCGGGCGCGCCAGAGGCGCGCGCCCGCCGCTGCCTGTCTCCCAGGTCGGCAACCACGCAAGAAGCAACCCAATCCCGAATGACGACCGATACCGTGGAGGCCGAAAGAATGACGGCCCATACCGCGGAGGAAGGACGGATATGACAGCGACCAAGGACAAATTCTTCAAGCCCGAGAAAATCGCCGCCCAGGACAAGGCGACGACGACCGACAGCGCCGCACGCGCGATCATCGAGCAGGAAGTCATACAACGCGACCGCAAGACCGAAGCGCTTCGCGCCCTGCGCATGCAGCGTGAAGCCGAGCAGGCCGTGGCACCACCGGCACCAAAAAAGACCCGCGCGCCGCGCAAGGTTGCCGTCACCAAAGCATAGTGCCGACCGGCCCTGCCTCGGGCTCGGCCATTGGCCTGATCCCGCGGATCGGGCGTTTCTTCCTGATATTCGATCGTGTCCAACCCGCCGACTGCCGCTTTTCGCCTGTCGGGACGCCGTCGTGATGGCTTTTCTCCCTGGCTTGAGCACCTGACTGCCGCTGCTACGGTGCGCTTTCCGCTGGTACGATGACGGTCGTGATCAAGCCGCGCATACCGTCTCCCTCCCCGTCAGCGCCTGCCGGCCCCTGAAGGAAATGCTGCCGTAATGACAGCCGTGGCAGCCCCCCTGCCCGCGAACAGGGAGGATCAGGGACGCGGGCGATCGCGGCGCGCGCAGAGCCGGGCGCGAAGGCTGTTAGCGCTTGGGCGCGACGAGGGCGAAATAGGCACCCTGGGGATCGATGGCCTGGATGATCCAGGCGGGACCAGGGACTTCCATAGGCTCCTGGATCACCGTGCCGCCTGCTTTCTGCACCCGCGCGACGGCCGCGTCGATCGCGTCAACGTTGACATAGTAACCCCAGCAGGGGAGAGGCATTTCGGCGGGCTTGGTCATCATGCCGCCGATCACCTGGTCGTCCTTGCGGAACAGCTGGTAGACGCCCATCGGACCCATGTCGATGGCGGTATCCTTTTGCCAGCCGAAGATGCCCGAATAGAAATCGAAGGCTTCCGTGCCGTTGCGCGCCATCAGTTCGCGCCAGCCGAAGGTGCCGGGCGTATCGGGAGCCGGTTCGGGCGGCACACCACCTGCGGGAATGATCGGCGTCATCACGGCGAGGACTGCACCCTGCGGATCGGCAAGCACGGCGAAGCGGCCAACGCCATGGATGTCGATCGGGCCATGGACCACCTTGCCGCCATCGCTGACGAAGTGATCCGCAACCCGGTCGACATTATCGACGGCAACATATCCGGTCCAGTTCGAGGGAATGCCGCGGGCCTTTACCTCATCGGTCAGCGGCAGCATGCCGGCCACACCCATTTCGGAACCGGCAATCGACAGGATCGTGTAGTTCATGTCCGGCATGCCGCTGTCCTTGGCGGTCCAGCCGGCAACCTCGCCATAGAATTTGGCCGCCCCAGCGGTGTCGCTGGTCATCAGTTCATACCAGATAAACTTGCCGTGCATGCTGTGCATGGTGTTCTCCCTTTGGGCCGCTTCAGGCGCGGCGCTTGCTTTCGCTGGTCATGAAAACATGGAAACTGCCATCCGGCTTGCGGACGCTACCGGAGAACGACCGGTGATCATCATCGTGGAAATGAATGACATCGCGATAGATCTCCGTCCTTGACGGATCTTCGAACGACGGTCCCTCCGCCTCCAGCACGAGCGTTTGACCTTCGTCCTCGACCCAGCCCTTGTAGACCCAGAGCTTGTCCATCATAGACCCGATCCAGGTTCCAACATAGTGCCCGAGACGGGGATCATAGCCAAGTGTCATGATCATCGAAGATCGGCTGCCATCGCCCATGCCGCCCTCGCCTTCCGAGATCACCCAAAGGCCGCCGATCGAACGAACGGTCTCCGTCCAGACCTTGTCCGGATCATCGGCGTCATAGTCCTTGTGGCCGGTGGAACTGGTATAGATCCAGTCGCCGAGGAGCCTGTCGAGAAAGCGATGTTCTTCGCGCGGTTTTGCAAATTCCATGATGATTTCCTCCCATCTGCAGTCAGGGCATCATCGATGACACATCCCATCGGCGATGCACTGCGCGTTTGCATTCGATGTCATTGGAGACGCAGATTCACAGGCGCGGCCTTGCCGTCGCGACTTTTGCGGCGCAGCATTACCGGAATGCGCCGGCGATCAGGACACCTGCGTCATTTGGGCCAGCGACACGAGCGTCAGTGGCAGCAGGACGCGGTCGCCGGCTTCTGTTCGTATTCGTCCTTGCGCTTGACGAAACTCAGCGTCGAGGTCTCGTTACGGCCGAGCGGAGCTGCATCGAGCATCATCAGCGCGCCGAGCCCTTCTTCGCCACCCCGGGCATATTGCGAATAGGTGTGGAAGATCTCGCCCTTTTCATTGCGATAGAAGCTCGACAGGCCGGGCAGTTCATCATGGGCATCTTCGCGCGGTGTTTCGCGGAAATTGTAGAAGACGCTGCCGGATTCCAGCTGTTCGGGCGTGAATGAGACGTGGAAGTCGAAATTGAAATCGCTGCCAAAGGACGAGACCCAGGGAAACTGCCAGTTCATCCGGCGCTTGTAGGCCTCGATCTTGTCGAGCGGCGCACGCGAGACACAGACGAATGTGACGTCGTGATTGTTGAGATGCGGCAACATGCCATCGATGTGATCGGCAAAGAACGAGCAGCCGGGGCAGCCGGCATCCCAGTCAGGACCGAACATGAAATGATAGATTTCAAGCTGGCTGCGTCCGTCGAACAGGTCGGCAAGGCTTCTTGGGCCGGCCGGCGTGTCGAAGGCATAGTCCTTGTCGACCCTGACCCAGGGCAGCGCGAGACGCTCGGCATTCACCTTGTCGCGCAGGCGGGTCATCTGCTTTTCACTCGCCAGCAGCGCCTTGCGGGCGTCCAGCCACTCCTCACGCGATACGACAGAATGTTCCATTTCCTCGTCCTCCTCTTGACTTTTACGTTGATATCAACATAAATAGCATATGTCAAATCCCACGCCGATTCCCTATTCGACCACCGTCCATATCCGCGACTCGTGCCTGTGCCTGCATGCGCAACGCGCTGCGCGCGCGCTGGCCCGCCGCTTCGACACGGCGCTGAAGGCCCTTGGCCTGACCAACCAGCAATTTTCCCTGATGATGGCGTTGAACCGGCCGGAACCGCCGCCGATGGGGCCCGTCGCCAGACTGCTGGCCATGGACCGCACGACGCTGACGGCCGCATTGAAGCCGCTCGAGCGGCGTGGCTGGATCGCGGTGGAACCCGACCCGAAGGACAAACGCGGGCGGCGCCTGAGGCTGACGCCGGACGGCACCGCCGTGCTTTCCGCCGCCGTGCCGATCTGGCGTGCGGTGCATGCCGAGATCGAGGCGGAACTGACCGTGGATTCAGATGTGCTGCGCCAGGGCATGCTGGAGGTCAGCGTCTAGGCGGTACTGTTTAAGAAGCCTAGATGGTAGCGGCCCGCAACCTTCCTCGATTCAGAGGCAGGAAGATCGACAGGAGAATCACGCCGATGTATATCGGCCGGATCATTGTCGTGAGAAATATTGATGAACGTATTGGGGACAGTATTTATCGCCGCACTCTCCAGCATAGTCACAGTGCTTGCATTTGAAGCGGCTCAAACGAGGCGCGAAAACATGGTCTCCAGCAGCTGGATGCCAGCAGGAACTCTGCTACTCGTTTCACGCTCGACTTCTTGCCCGACCGGTTGGAATAGTCGAGCATCGGTCTTGGCAAATCTCGACTACGAAACCAGCGACGACTTTTCCCTTCAGGATTTTGACTACGTGGTTAGCACAGAGAACCCACAGATTGTTCGCTTGCGAACCTGCCAGAAAGCCGACTGAGATGCAGCTGTCGGATTTACTCGCGGTGCCTGTGTAGATCGGATCCTTAGCAGGCGGTGGATCTTAGCGCTGATTTCCATCTCGGTCATCGATCAGATCTGACAGTGAAAACCCGAACCTGCGGGCCGGCATGTCGCAAACTGCGGAAACCGTGGTTGCAGAGATGCGAATTCGCCACCGCTGGCGCTCGACCGGTTCGCGCGAGGCAAAGACCTTGGGTGACAGAAGGGCGATACTGCGACCAGTGGCCTTTACTGATGGTGAGCGATAGAGCGGCGACGGATAGACGATCACTTCGACGCCAGCCTCACGAGCGTCATCAGCTAAGGACTGGCAGGCAGCATCAGTCGCAACCTCGCCCTCTTGGAACCTCTCGGCGCCAAGATCTATCGCTCGCATGGTCGAGACCGGAACGGCGAAAGCGATGAAATCGCCGGGCATCGTGGACAAGGCCGTGGCCGGAGCCTCGGCGAAGAGCTTGATACGCTGGATCACCATGTCGGCGAGCGCCGCCTCGACGGTTTCGGCACCGTAGAAGACGCCGAGCGTGCGCCCTGCCCTGCGGAATCGTGAACCGCCGGGATCGGGGGCACCGTAGCGGAATGGCGCCGACAGCAGCGGGTCGAGCCCGGCACATTCGCGCGGCAGGGCCGGTTTCGTCTCTTCCAGCAGGCGTTCGAGCAAAGCCTGCTCCTCGATCGTGTCGACCAGCTTCATCACCGATGCCTGATGCTGGGTCTCGGCCATGCGCCAGATGGTGCCGCTGAACGGCTGCGGTTCAAACGAGAGCACGACGAGCATCGAGATAGGCAAGCACATCGACAAGGCCCGCGACCGTGGACATACGTTCAGCCGGAATGCCGCCCAGCACGCTGTTGCCGTTCTTCAGCCAGGCGCGGGCGACCAGCTCGTCGCCGCCGGTGACGGCATCGAGTGCGCGGAACAGGCGGATGAGAAGAAGCCCGAGCTCGAAGGGTTTTGTGCCACGTTCGAGGCGGAATTCGAGCCGTTTCATCCGTGACAGCGAGGCTTCGGAAAGACCAAGGATGACGGAAAGCTGGCGGGCGGACAGGCCAAGTCGCTCGGCGGCGGCGATGACCGCCCTGGTCACCGTCACGGCTTCCAACATGCCGTCTTCCGGCGCGTCACTGGTCTCGAACAGCATGGGACATCCTTTCCTTGGGAAAGGGTATAGGCGCTTTCTTTCTGGCGGCAAGAGGGTAGCCCGAAAAGCAAAAGGCCGGCTGAGGCCGGCCTTCTGGCATTGAAGTAAGACATTGGTAACAGCCAATGGATCGACGGCGATGAACCGGCCGGAGGTAGCCGGTTCATCGGCCAGCCTGCACGCCCCTGGCGGCAGAGGCGGCAAAGGCCCGTGTCAGCGGACGGAGACCGGCACTTCGGTCGAGGTGCGCATGGCGTGGCTGTAGGGGCAGACGATGTGGGCGGCAGCGACCAGCTTTTCCGCCAGCTCGCGCTCGACACCGGGGATCTCGACCGAGATCTTCACATCGATTTCGAAACCGCCACCATCGGCGCGCGGGCCGATGCCGACATCGGTGTAGACCTTGGTCTCTTCCGAAAGCTTCAGCTTTTCCTTGGAGGCGACGAATTTCAATGCGCCGAGGAAGCAGGCGGAATAGCCGGCGGCAAAGAGCTGTTCGGGATTGGTGCCGGTGGCGCCGTCGCCGCCGAGTTCCTTGGGGGTGGTCAGCGCGACGTCAAGGACGCCATTGTCGCTGACGGCGTGGCCGGTACGGCCACCGGTGGCGGAAGCATGTGCAGTGTAGAGGATAGCCATGGGTTCAAGTCCTTGTCTTGCGTTGCGATAGGGTTTATATATTGCGCAATTATTTTGTGCGCAATTGTTTTTTGCGCATTGCATGAAAATAATCTTTCCGACACAGTCGAATGCAGATCCGTGTCTCTGGAGGTTCGATCAAACCATGGACGATGAAACGCTGGAAAAAGAGCTGACGCTCGACAAGCAGCTGTGCTTTGCGCTCTACGGCGCGGCGCATGCGTTTACCCGCGCCTACAAGCCGCTGCTGACGCCGCTGGGACTGACCTATCCGCAATATCTGGTGATGATGGCGCTATGGGAAAATGACGATGTGCCGGTGAAGGCGCTCGGGGAAAAGGTCGGCCTCGATTCCGGGACGCTGTCGCCGCTGCTGAAGCGGCTGGAACAGGCCGGCCATGTCGCACGCCGCCGCGACGCCACCGACGAGCGGCAGGTGTTCATCACACTCACTGACACCGGCCGGGCGCTGAAGAAACAGGCCGTCGGCGTCTTTCGCGCGATCGGCGAACAGACCGGCTGTTCGCTGGCCGAGGTCGAGACCCTGCGCGACAGCCTCAAGCGGCTGCAGATGCAATTGGGGAACGAGGGGTAAGGGGATGGACAGGAGAGGATCAAGAATTGCCCCATGTGCCATTTTGCACCGGCCTCTCCTGAAACCGGCAGCGGGACGAACCGCTCGCGCTCTATCCACCCTCCCCCCCCTCAAGGCGAGGGTGGAAAGGGGCCTATGCGCCCCTCCCCTCAAATCATTTCACTGCCAGACCTGGATCTTGGCCTTGTTGGGAACGCGCTCGTAGAGGTCGATGATGTCCTGGTTCATCAGGCGCACGCAGCCCGACGAGACGGCCTTGCCGATCGAGTTCCATTCCGGCGAGCCGTGCAGGCGGTAGAGCGTGTCTTCGCCATTCTGGAAGATGTAGAGGGCGCGGGCGCCGAGGGGGTTCTTCAGGCCGGGCGGCATGCCGCCATTGGCGATGGAATATTTGACCAGTTCCGGCTGGCGGGCGACCATTTCGTCCGGCGGGGTCCATTTCGGCCATTTCTGCCGCCACTGGATGACGCCGGTGCCCTGCCAGGCAAAACCCTCGCGGCCGATGCCGACGCCGTAGCGCATGGCTGTGCCGCCCGGCTCGACGAGGTAGAGGAAACGGTTCGGCGTATCGACGACGATGGTGCCGGCGGGCTGGCCGGTCGGGTCGATGACCTGCTGGCGATAGAAGCGCTCGGGGATATTCCAGTACGGCACGGCCGGAATGACATAGCCGCCGTCGAAGATCTCGCCATACATGGCGTCGAGCTCGGGCGAGCGGCCGGTCGGCGGCGCATCGACCACGGGACGCGCGACGGGGCCGTCAAGGCGCAGGCTCGGCGGCATCGGACGGGAAGAGGCGCAGCTGGCGAGTAGGCTTGCCGCGCCAAGACCCGTCAGCGACAGAAGCGTGCGTCGGGTCAGGTTATTCGAAGATGACATGGAGATACTGATTTCCTGTAGCAATGCAGCGAGACACCCTAAGACGTCTCAGCTGGCGCTTTGTTCCGCCCCGATGGCGATGCAAACAGGAAAGCACCGACAAAGGCAACCGCGCAGCCCTTTCAACTTTGCGAGAGGGGCATTCGCGGTCCGCGCCTGTCTCTAAATGACAACAATCGGCGTCTTGTTGGGCACACGGTCGAAGAGATCGATCACGTCCTGGTTGAACATGCGCACGCAGCCGGACGAGGTCGCCTTGCCGACGGACTGCCAGTCGGGCGTGCCGTGGACACGGTACAGCGTGTCCTTGCCGTCCTGATAAATATAGAGGGCGCGGGCGCCGAGCGGGTTCTTCAGGCCGGCGACCATGCCGCCTTCGGAGGCCGAAACTGGCTTCAGGTTGGGCTGGCGGGCGACCATCTCGTCGGATGGCGTCCAGTGCGGCCACTTGGCCTTGCGCTCGATCACGCCCCTGCCCGACCAGGCAAAACCATCGCGACCGAGGCCGACGCCGTAGCGCACGGCCTTGCCGTTTTCCTGGACGAAATAGAGATAATGCGCCTTGGTATCGACGACGATGGTGCCGGGACGCTCGGCGGTCTGGTAGTCGACCTCCTGGCGCAGCATGTCGCGATTGACCCGGTCGAGCGGAATGGCCGGCAGCGTGTGATCATTGTCGCGGATCACGCCATACATCGTGCGGTGCAGCGGATTGGTGACCGGCAGGCCATAGGTCTGGTGGAACTGGGTCTGGTAAAGCTCGCGGCGCTGCGGCACCGGCTGGGTGGCGGCCGGCGGGGTGCGGGCCGGATCATGCCAGACGGGCGCAACCTCGTCCTGGAAGACGTCGATGTTCATGCGGCTGGTATCGGTGACCAGGATGCAGCTCGACAGCAGCGACAGCATCAGACCGGTCGCGGCAAGACCGACGACACGGGTGAGCATGGGCTGGCGCTGGGACATACCGGAGACGAAGACCTTAGATACCATTTTCCACCGATTCAGACTGAGCTCGACGGCGGCACCATGGCAGTCGCGGCTGGCGCGAGGCTGGTGGTTTGGAAAGGTTCGCAGGGGAACCGGTATGGAGGATCGGCCGTCCTCTACTTGGGCCCGCGGCACGGTCACCCCACCCGGACCTTCGGTCCGCCCGCCTCAACAGGAGGGTAGAAGGCCAGTAGCAGCCACCCACCTCCCCCTTGAAGGGAGAGGTCGACGTGCGGCGTTGAGACGAGAGGTGCGGCGGGCGCGATCCGATCAGGCGTCCCTGCCTCCTGCCACCGGCAGGCGGACATTGGGCAGCATCAGGGCGGCGATCAGGCCGAGCGCCATCATGCCGGATGCGGTGAGAAACAGCGGCAGGAAGGCGTCGGAATAGGCGTTGGCGACGGTGGCCTGGACCGCCTGCGGCAGGCCTGACAGCATCTGCGGTGTCAGGTTGCGGAAATCGCCGCCGTCCGGCAGCGCGATCGAGACATGGGCGAGGCCGGCGCTGATGATCGCTCCATAAATCGAGATGGCGATGGCGGCGCCACCCATGCGGGTCAGCGTCACCGTGCCGGTGGCAGCACCGACATCGGCGCCGGAGGCGGCATTCTGCACGCCGATCACCGGAACCTGCTGGCCGATGCCGATACCGATGCCCTGCAGCAGCATGACCAGGCCAAGCAGGATGATCGATGTTCCGGCATGCATCTGGCTGAACACGGCGAGGCTGACGATGCCGGTCGCGGTCGAGGCGATGGCGAAGGGCTTGTAGCGGCCGGTCTTCGAGATGATGCGGCCGGCCGACAGCGAGCCGAGCGCGATGCCGCCGGTTGTGGCGATGAACAGCAGGCCGGCCATCGACGGCGACAGGCCGGTGGTGGTCTGCAGGAAGAGCGCGACATAGTTGACCGAGCCGATGCCGATGGCGCCGGAGACCAGCGAGATGCACAGCAGCAGGTTGACCGTGCGGCTGGAAAACAGCGACAGCGGCACGACCGGCTCGGACACCCGGCGTTCGACGAAGATCCAGCCGATCAGGCACAGCACCCCGAAGGCAACGACGCCAAGGCTTTCAGGCGCGATCAGCGAGCCGAAGATCTGGCCGCTATCGGCCCAGAGCACGACGCTGGCCACCGCGCCAGCAAGCAGCAGCGCACCGGCATAGTCGATCTTCGGGCGACGATGCGGCTTGCGATACGGCAGAAGCCAGACCAGGCCGGCGAGCACCAGGATGCCGATCGGCAGGTTGACCAGGAAGATCGAGCGCCAGCCGAAGAGATCCGACAGCGTGCCGCCAAGCACAGGGCCGAGTGCGCCGGAGGCCATCAGCACGAGGCTGGAATAGCTCTGGTAGCGGGCGCGTTCGCGCGGTTCGAACAGGTCGGCATTGATGGCGAAGATCGACACCATGATGCCGCCGCCGCCGAGCGCCTGCAGCACGCGGGCGGCGATCAACGTGTTCATCGAGACGGCCAGACCGCAGACGAGCGAACCCAGGGTGAAAATCGTGACGGCGGCGATGATAACGTATTTGCGGCCGAACAGATCGCCCAACTTGCCATAGAGCGGCATGACGGCGCTGGTGGTCAACAGATAGGCCGAGCCGACCCAGCCGAAACGCTCCAGTTCACCGAACTCGCCGACGATGGTCGGCAGCGCCGTCGAGACGATCTGGTTGTCGAGCGTGGCCATGAACATGGCGGCGAGCAGGAGCAGGTAGACGACAAGACGCAACCTGGGGTCGGTTACCAGCGGCGGAAGACTTGCCGGCGCGGAGAAAGAGGGCGCCGATGAAGCAGATGGGGACGCGGATGGGGACGCGAGGCCATCGCCTGGCCCTGCAGGCGGGGACGTGACGGAAACGCGCTTTGTCGAGACGGGGGATACGGAATTGTCCATGGATCGGGGGCTCCTGTTGGCTGCAAAATGGGCCAACAGGAATTACATGTCAACAGCATATAAATGCTAAAATCACATATTATGGTTTTACAGCGGCGCAGAACCTGCTATTCAGATGGCCATGACGGACAAGCACAACCCAACAGACACGCGGCCAGAAGCCGGCGACGGTGAAACACAGCCTGGTCCCGATCCCGCCCTTGCGGGAATCGGCCAGGCGATGACGCGCATGCGCCTCCTGATCGGCCGGCGTTTCGTCGGCCGCATGGCGCTGAAGCGGATCGGCACCGGGCTGGAATTGTCCGATATCGATGCGATCGGCGTCATCAAACGGGTGGCGCCGCATCAGGAGGTGACGGTCGGGGCGATTGCCGAACAGATGCGGATCGATCCGTCGCGCGGCAGCCGGATCGTTGCCGACCTGGTGAGACAGGGCCTGCTGGAGCGGGCCGCCTCGCAGGAGGACGGACGACGCAGCATCGTGCGGATGACGGAGGCCGGCAAACAGGTGCTGGAACAGATCGAGGAGATCAAGCGGGAGCTGATCATCGAAGCCACGGCCGGATGGCCGCAGGACGATATCGCGCGATTCGCGACGCTTTACGACCGGTTCACCGTCGGGCTGGAAGCCCAACTCGACCAGTTCGAGCAGGGCGAATAGGGCTGCCGCCAGAACGAGAGCCGGAACCGGAGCATAAGCCGAAAACTACCCGGCCGGCATCCCCTCCCCCGAGAGAATGCCGGCCGGCCGACGCGGGACGCATCCCCAGGTTCGTCACTGCCTCGCCCAAAGCCAAAGACGTCCTGTGCGATCCGCGCGTCGAATGCGAAATCAGATGGCTTTTGGCCCCTGAAGCGCGTTGTAGATCTTGCGCCCGAGCAGGATCGCGACCGGCAGCGCAACAAGGCAACCACTGAGGAAGGCACCGGCGATATGCCAGCCCTGGACCAGATCCAGCGCGAGCACGGTGATCACCGCAGCGCCGCCAAGCGCACTTGCGACGAGGATATAAAGGACTGCAGTCAGACCCAGCATGTTCGACCCCCTGAGCGTCATTTGCCTGATGCAGACATTAGGGTCCGGACAGGCGATGTCCTTGATCTGGCGCAAATCGTTTCCACCATCCGACCAGACCAAAGTCGTAGTCCCGCCCGCCTCGATCCGGCTGATCGCAGCGTGGCGCAAGTAACGGGCAGGATTGCCCCGAATAGGTTGGCGGGATTCACCATGAATCGGGGTGGACCGGGCAGATGACTTGCTGTCGGTCGGTGCTTCAGCCAGATTTGAGCCCATCCGGCAAAGGTGACCGGATGCCGTTCGATCCCACCCCATGCGGCCCCACGCCCCGGAAACGATCATGCCGACCAGACGCAGCCTCCTCTCCGGCATCAGCGGCCTCATTGCAACCGGGAGCCTTTCCGCGGTGTACGGCCCACTGGCCGCCGCGCAGTCGCTCAGTCATGTCGAGCTGCGCGGCGGGTTCGATGCGGCGGATGCCGGGATCATGCCGGGCGCCGACGATGACCAGAGCCGCAAGCTGCAGGCGCTTCTCGATGCCGCAGCCAGGGCCGGGCAGCCGGTCTTCCTGCCGGCGGGGACCTATGAAGTGTCCAATCTCGATCTGCCGGAGGGCACCCGTCTGTCCGGCGTGCCCGGCGCGACGCGGCTTTTCTATCGCGGTGACGGCCATCTGGTGGCTGCCCGAGACGTGCGCCATGTCAGCCTGTCCGGCATCACCTTCGACGGTGCCAACCGCTGGCTCGCCGACTATACCGAAGGGCTCATCGCCTTTCGCGGCGTGGAGGAGGTGCTGATCGACAATTGCGCCATCGCCGGCAGCCGCAAATACGGCGTGCAGCTGGAACGCTGCGGCGGGCGCATCGCGACAAGCCGGATCACCGGGGCGGCAAAGGCGGCGATCTGGTCGGTGGAGGGGCGCGCCATGACCATCCGCGACAACGAGATCAGCGACTGCGGCAATGGCGGCATTCTGGTGCATCGCTGGACCAAGGGCGCCGACAACGCCATCGTCACCGGCAATCGCATCGCGAGGATCGCCGCCACCGACGGAGGAACCGGCCAGCACGGCAATGGCATCAACCTGTTTCGCGCCGATAGCGTGGTGATCGAAGGCAACCATGTCTCCGACTGCGCCTTTTCCGCCATCCGGGCGAATTCGGCGTCCAATGTCATCATCAGCGGCAACCAGGCTTTGCGCTCGGGCGAAACGGCGATCTATGCCGAGTTCTCGTTCGAGGGCGCGCTGGTTGCCGGCAATCTGGTCGATGGCGCCGCCAACGGCATTTCGGTGGTCAATTTTGACCAGGGCGGCCGGCTGGCCACCGTCAGCGGCAATATCGTCCGCAACGTCACCGCTGAGGGTCCGTATGTGCATGACGGCGCGGGGTTCGGTTATGGCATCGCGGTGGAAGCGGAGACAACGGTGACCGGCAATGTCGTCGAGACTGCCGCCAAGGCCGGGCTGATGCTCGGATGGGGACCATATCTGCGCAATGTCATCGTCTCCGACAACATCATCCGCAAGGCACCGGTCGGCATCATGATCAGCGTCGTCGAGGGAACCGGCAGCGTCGTGGTCAGCCACAACCTGGTGGCCGAAACGCCGACGGGCGCGATCCTCGGCTATCGATGGGCCGACAAGGCCACGCAGGAGCTGGTCGAAGGTTCACAGGCGTCTGACACGCTTGTCGTTGAAGGCAACCGGCGCGGCTGAAACCTGCGTCTATCAGGATCGCCGATGAACATGGCCAAGGCAAGCCCTGCGCTGACTGCACGGCTCAATTCCCGGCAATTTCATCAAGTGTTAGCGATAGTGTTTAAATTCCAATCACTAATATTAGCGTCAACGCAAAATCGTAATCCCTGTTTAAGCGTTGCGATGCTTTAGTTGCCGGACACCTCGTTCCAGTGAAGTCGAAGATGCTGCCGCTCCAGCTACAGAATACCATTCTCGAGATGATCGCCACGGGCGTTCCGGTATCGGAGACCGTGGATTTTCTCTGTCGGGAAGCGGAAAAGACGGCGCCCGACATCATCTGCTCGGTGCTGCTGCTGGACGACGACGACCGGGTGCACCATCTCGCCGGACCATCCCTGCCGAAGGCCTATGCCGCCGCGATCGACGGCGTTCAGATCGGACCCGGCATCGGATCGTGCGGCACCGCGGCCTATACCGGCAAGCCGGTGCTGGTCGACGACATCGAGACCCATCCCTACTGGCAGGACTTCAAGCAGCTTGCCCTCGTGCATGGCATGCTGGCCTGCTGGTCGACGCCGATGCAGGTGTCGGGCGAGGTCGTCGGCACCTTCGCTTTCTACTACACGACCCGGCGCGGGCCATCGCCGCTCGAGCGGGAACTGGTCGATGCCTGCGTGCATCTGTGCGCCATCGCCATCGAGCGCGACCGGCGCATTGCCGAACGGCGGCGGCTGGCCGAGACGGACGCGCTGACGCAATTGCCGAACCGGGCGCGGTTCAACGATGTGATCCAGAACCAGGCCGAGAGCGGGCGTCGCTGGGGGCTGCTGCTCACCGATGTCGACAATCTCAAGATGGTCAACGACACATTCGGCCATCAGGCCGGCGACGACCTGATCAGCACCGTGGCCGAACGGCTGGCGAAACGGGCCGAACCGGGCATGACATTCCGGCTGGGCGGGGACGAATTCGCCATCATCATCCCCTGCCTTTCCGAGCAGGATCCGGGCACGCTCGCGGCCGACCTGCTTGCTGCGGCCAAGGAACCCTGCGAGTGCGGCGGGCATATGCTCTATCCGTCGATCACCATCGGCGGCGCGCGGGCGGACGAAGGCGAGAACCCCGCCTCCGTGCGCCAGAATGCCGACTATGCGCTCTATCATGCCAAGGAACGCAGCCGCGGCCGTTACATCGAATATGTACCTGGCCTGGGCACCGCCATAGTCAAGCGTTTCCGCGCCATTCACGACGTCGGCGAAGCGCTGCGCGACGACCGCATCGAGGCCTATTACCAGCCACTGGTCGAGCTTTCGACCGGGCGGCTCAACGGGTTTGAGGCGCTGTGCCGGATGCGCACGGCGAGTGGCGAGGTGATCGCTGCCGGCCATTTCCAGGAAGCGCTCAAGGATGCGCATGTCGCCATCGACCTGACCGACAGGATGCTGGAGAAAATTGCCGTCGATTGCCGTCGCTGGATGGATGCCGGGCTGAGTTTCAACCGCGTCGGCATCAACCTGACGGCCGCCGACTTCTATCGCGGCGGGCTTACCGCACGGATCGGCAAGGTGTTCGAGCGGGTCGACGTGCCGCTGCACAAGATTGTCGCCGAGGTGACGGAATCGGTCTATCTCGGACAGCGCGACCAGATCGTCGCCGACGAGATCCGCGCCATGCGCGCAGCCGGACTGATGGTGGCGCTCGATGACTTCGGCACAGGCTTTGCCTCGCTCACGCATCTGCTGACCGTGCCGGTCGATATCATCAAGATCGACAAATGTTTCGTCCAGAGGATGGTTCTGGATCGGGCCGGCGGCGTGATCATCAAAGGCCTGCTCGACATCGCCCACGGGCTGGACATCCTCGTCGTCGCCGAGGGCATCGAGGACGTGGAACAGGCCGCCAGACTGACCGCCATGGGCTGCAGAAGCGGCCAGGGCTATCTCTATGCCAAGGCGCTCGAGCCGGACGCCACGCTGAGATTGCTGCGCGACGGCCGGGGCTACATCACCGCGGACCACGCGCTGCTGGCCGAGACCGCCGTCGCCTGCTGAGGGCGACTGCTGGGGCCGGCGATTGTCGTCTGACATGCGAATGCAAGTCTGGTGCCGGTCTGCGCAAGCAGCGGATCACCCCTCCCCGGACCTTCGGCCCTCCCCTTCAACGGGAGGGTGGCCAATCTTCTGTGCCATCAGCGAATTTCATCGCTGGATCACTGCAACACGGCTTTTCTCCGCGGCGGCCAGCGGCTAGCGTCGCCATCCGCAACCAGGAGATATCCATGCTGAAGATCTACGGTGTTTACAAATCGCGCGCGACGCGCATCCTCTGGCTGGCCGAGGAGCTGGGGCTTTCCTTCGAGCTTGTTCCAGTGCTGCAGGCCTACAAGCTTGCCGACCCGATGGCGCCGGATGCGCGGCTCAACACCCGTTCGCCGGATTTCCTCAAGGTCAACCCGATGGGCAGCATTCCGACGATCGACGACGACGGCCTGATCCTGAACGAATCACTGGCGCAGACGCTTTATCTGGCCAAGAAGCATGGCGGGCCGCTGGCGCCGAAGGACATCGCCGAAGAGGCGCTGATGCAGCAATGGACGCTGTTTGGCGCGACCTCGATCGAGACGGACGCGCTGAAGATTTCCCAGTGCAACAATGAAGGACGGCTTTCGACGGAGGCCGGCCAGTCCGAGGCCAAGGTCGTGGCGCGCATGCTGGCGCGGCCGTTCGGCGTGCTGGAAAAACACTTCGCCGAACACGACTATGCCGTCGGCGACCGCTTCACCGTGGCCGATATCAACCTCGGCGAAATCGTGCGCTATGCGCAGCCCTACCAGCCCCTGTTCGACGCACATCCGAAGACCGGCGCTTGGCTGAAACGCATCCAGGATCGCCCCGGCTTCAAGGCGATGTGGCAGAAGCGGCTGGCGGAGGTGGAGTGAGGGGAGCTGCCCCAACAAGGGGGCAGTGACGAATCAAGACGGATCGGCCGGCTTCTTCGGCCGTCCACCCTAGGCGCCATCACCCCGCCCCGGACCTCTGGTCCACCCTCCCCCTCAAGGGGAGGGTGGACGTCACGTCATGCCACGCCCGGCACGTCCTCCAAGCGGTACCAGACCGGAATGCCGCGCTCGGTGGCGATGCGGACATCGTTGTCGGCGCCCTTGGATGCGCCGGGCAGGCGCAGGACGCCTTCGCAAAGCTGAAGAAGACGGTGAGCGACGGGGTGAAAAATCTCCTCGTAGAGGTCGTCACCGACCTCCCTGCCGCCGGCGGCATGCCAGACCGGCAGCGCTACCCATTCACCGATCATCGGCACATGGCCCGCCTTGAACAGAGCATGGGACGGCGCCTCGAGCACCTGCAGGTTGGCTGCCATCTTCACCGGATCATCGCCGGTGCCCGAGCGATAGGGGCCAGCTATCAAAATCAACATAAGTCATCTCCTATTTGTCCCGCCTCATGCGGTAATGTGCACATTTCCGCATGATTCTGCTGGATTGTCGAATCATTTTTGCTATTATCGTGCAATATCGTGAACAAGCAGGCGAAATCATGCTCACCGAACAGAGACGGCAGATGATCCTCGACATCCTGAAGCGGGAGGGACGCGCGCTGGCGGGCGAACTCGCGCGCGACTGGAAGGTTTCGGAAGACACGATCCGGCGCGACATGCGCGAGATGGCGGCGGAAGGGCTGTTGAAGCGCGTGCATGGCGGGGCTTTGCCGGCAGCGCCGGCGCTGCCGGATTTCAGCGCCCGGCAGAGCATGGCGACCGAGGAGAAGCAGCGGCTGGCATCGGCCGCCGTCCGGCTGCTGTCACCCGGCCAGATGGTCTTTCTCGACGGGGGCACGACGACAGCGGAGATTGCCCGGCAGATCCCGCAGGCGATGGCGCTGACCATCGTCACCCATGCGCCGACGTTAGCTGCCGAATTCGAGCATCACCCCGCCATCGAGGTGATCCTGATCGGCGGACGGCTGTACAAACATTCGATGGTTGCCGTGGGCGCCGCGGCGATTGCCGCGATCGACCGCTTGCGGCCGGACGTCTTCTTTCTCGGCGTCACCGCCGCCCATCCGGTCGAGGGGCTGACAACCGGTGACTTCGAGGAAGCGGCGATCAAGCGAAGGATCCTCGAGCGCAGCGCCGCCACCTATGTGCCACTGACGGCTGACAAACTGGGCGCGGTGTCGCCGTGCCTGGTGGCGAAAGTGCCTGAGGTCACGGGCCTGATCGTTGCGACGGGGAATGAGCCTGACAGGCTTGCCGACTATCGGGAAGCGGGTGTCGAGATTGTGGTGGCTTAGAGGTTCATGGAAATGCCCCCTCATCTGCGAAATCTGAGGTTTAGCCTGCGGCTAAGCCCTCGATTTCGCTTCTTCTCCCTCAAGGGGAGAAGAAAGATGCGGCTGGCGCGGCGTCCTGCCTGTCCCCGGGAGGGAGAGGATAGAAAATCACGATCTTAGCGTCAGCTAAATCGTGGATTTTCTTGGTGAGGGGGAGGTCTGCGCGCCCTTTCTGCTCAGCCAAACAGCGCATCGGTCACGCGCACCGTGCCGACCTCGATGCCGTTCCAGTTCTTCATCGTGTGATTGGCCATCGCCATCAGTGCCTGCCGCTCGGCGCTGTCCCTGTCGAAGTTCAGGGCGAGAAACGCCGCAATCATGGTTTCGGCGGCGCGGGTGGTGCCATCCTCGCATTTGACCGCAAAAGACAGGCCCTTTTCCGGCAGGATGGCGACGAACACGCCTTCGGCACCGGTCTTGGCAAAGATCCGGCCTGGGGCGACCTGCATCAGGCGGGTGCAGAAGCGTTTGCTGCCAGCGACATAGAAGGGTTCGGCCATGCAGGCATCGATCAGGCGTCGTGCCGCGCGGGCGCGGATCGGCTCCAGGCCCTTACCCGTGGCCATCCTGGCAAACCCATGGGCGAGGCCCTTGAGCGGGATGGCGTAGGCCGGGATCGAACAGCCGTCGGTGCCGCAATTGTCCGCGCCGAGCACCGCGCCAGTCAGGCTTTGCATGATGGCACGGATCTGCTGCTGCAGCGGATGGTCATAGCCGGAATAGCCGGCGGGATCGTCGCCCGCATGGCAGCAGGCGCAGACGAATCCGGCATGTTTGCCGGAGCAGTTGTTGTGCAAGGCGGTCGGCCTGTCGAGGCTGCGGGCCTGGTTGATCAGGGTTGCCTGGTCGAACGACCAGTGGGCGCCGCATTCGAGCGCCTGAAGGTCGCGGCCGGCAGCCTTCAGCATCGCGGCGGCCGTGGCGACATGCTCCGGTTCGCCGGAATGCGACGAACAGGCGAGCGCCAGCTCGCGGTTGCCGAAGCCATAGGCATCAGCAGCGCCCGTCTCGATCAATGGCAAGGCCTGCATCGCCTTGCAGGCGGAACGGGGAAAGGTGGCGGCATCGACATCACCGGCGGAAAAGACGATGCGCCCGTCGCCATCGACAACCACGGCCATGCCGCGATGGCGGCTCTCGACGAGTTGACCGCGCGTGACTTCGACCGTGATCGGATTGTTCATGTCCTGCCTCAAAATTCCCGGATTGTTTCCGGCTCATAGCGCAAACCGAGGATCGATGCACGAGGTCAAGATTTGAAAATCATCATCCGCCTTATGGCTGTGCTTTTGCTGGTCTTCGTGCTGCCGACGCTGGTTTCTGCCGGATTGTGGGCGACGGCGGATAGACCGGGGCGGTGGAACGAGGCGAACTGGGGTTCGGCCGGCATCCTGCCCGGGGCAGACGCTTCGCCCGAAGCCTCGATCCATGTCTTCTCGGCCATGACCGGCGGGTTGAAGGGTGCCGTCGCCAGCCATGCCTGGATCGTGACCAAGGAAAGAGACGGCGCCTATCAGCGTTATGACAAGGTCGGCTGGGGCACGCCGATCCGTCGCAACCACCGTGCGCCGGACGGCTTCTGGTATTCCAATCCGCCAAGGCTGGTTGTCGAGATCAAGGGGGCGGAGGCAGAGCGGCTGATCCCGAAGATCGAGGCGGCGCGATCAGGAGCTATCCGCATGGCGAGCCGGGTGGCTACCGGATCTATCCGGGACCGAATTCGAACACGTTCGTCGCCCATGTGCTGCGCAATGTCCCGGAACTCGGCGCCGTGCTGCCGCCGGATGCAGTGGGACGCGACTATCTGGACAATGGCGGTTTTGTTGCGCTGGACGGGGATGGTCGCGACCTGCATGTAAGTCTTGCCGGACTTGCCGGCGTTTCGCTGGGCGCGCGCAGCGGCATCGAGGTCAATTTCCTCGGGCTGGTGGCGGGCCTGGATTTCAATCGCCCTGCCCTCAAGGTTCCCGGCTTCGGTTATGTCGGCTGGTGAGCGAATTCGGCGAATATCCGGAATCAAAAAGAGCCGCACAAGGCGGCTCTCCATGAGTTTTGGTCATAAAGCTGGACCCGGACGCTGACAGGCAGCGACCAAAGGAAGGTGGTGTCAGGCCGAGGGCTGCCCCGTCAAAACCATCACCTTGCCAAAGCCCCAAACGCAGACCGAAATCTCATTAGACATTGGATCACCTTCCTTTCGTTACGTTGTCGATGACTAAAAGGTAGGTGCAACGCAGCACTTCTGCAAGCCACGTTATATGACAGGCGCCGGAGATTCTTTATTGGACTTTTGTCCTCGAAAGAACGATCATTCGCGCGCTGGAGAACACCGCCCCGCCATGAGGCGCCGCCGTTTCCGCCAGTTCCCACCGCAAAATCAGCCCAGCGTCAGCACGATCTTGCCGATATGGCTGGAGCTTTCCATCAGGCGGTGCGCTTCGACCACCTCCTCGATCGGCAGCACGCGATGGATGACGGGGGCGACGTCGCCGGCTTCGAGCAACTGCCAGACCTCAACCTGCAATTCATCGCGGATGGCGCGCTTTTCCTCCGCCGTGCGCGGACGCATGGTCGATCCGGTCACCGTCAGTCGCTTGACCATGATCGGTGACAGGTTGACCTTGTCGGCCACGGCACCTCCGAGGAAGGCGATGATCGACAGGCAACCATCCTTGGCGAGAACCTGCAGGTTCCTGTCGAAATAGGCGGCCCCGATCATGTCGAGCACAACATCGACACCTTTGCCGGCAGTCTCTTCCTTGACCAGTTCGACGAAATCCTCGGTCTTGTAGTTGATCGCCCGGGCCGCGCCGAGATCCATGCAGGCCGCGCATTTTTCCGCCGATCCCGCCGTCGTGTAGACGGTTGCGCCAAAGGCGCGCGCAAGCTGGATGGCGGTGGTGCCGATGCCCGAAGACCCACCGTGGATCAGCACCGTTTCGCCTTCGGTCAGTCCCGCCATCTGGAAGAGATTGGCCCAGACGGTGAAGAAGGTTTCCGGCAGGGCCGCCGCCTTGATCGCGTCATAACCATCCGGCCAGGACAGGGCCTGGGTTGCCGGCACCGCGCAGAATTCGGCGTAGCCGCCGCCATTGGCCAATGCGCAGACCTTGTCGCCAATGGCAAAGCCGGAAACGCCCTCGCCAAGCTCGACCACCTCGCCGGCAACCTCGAGGCCGAGGATCGGGCTTGCATCCTTCGGGGCCGGATAGGTTCCCTGGCGCTGGGCGACATCGGGCCTGTTGACCCCGGCTGCCGCGACACGGATCAGGATCTCGCCGGCGCGCGGTCGGGGAACGGGCCCGGTCGCCAGCCGCATGACCTCGGCTTGACCGTGGGTGGGCAGATCGACATAGCGCATGGTGGCGGGAAGAGACATCGGTAGGCTCCCTGGATTTGAATGCTCACCGGCATAGAGCAGCGCAATTGCGATGAAAAGGAGGCTCTTTGCCACGCGCGACAAATGGCGCCGGGCAAGCGGTACGACATCTCACCGGCCGACGCCCGCTCTGTTTCGGAAAGGCTCCGCCCTACAACTCGCGATACCCGATCCGCGAAGCGCCACGCATGGCAGAGGGGGGCGCAGATCCGATGGTTAGCATACTCGGATATGCCGATAACAGTGCGATAAATCAAAGGGATGAACACCAATCACAGTTTCGTGAGCGCGACGTCGGCGCCGTTTCTTGGCATGCTTCGTTAACCGATCGATAACCATAAGCAGGTTGTATCAAACAATAAGACTTCGCCCATGACGGGCTCCAAAAATCAATCGCTTGAGATTTTCATGGCCAGTATTCACACGAATTTGGGCGCTATAAACGCGCTCCAGACATTGCGTTCTATTGCCTCCGATCTGGAAACAGCCCAAGGGCAAGCCTCTTCGGGACTGCGCGTCGCCGTCGCCGCCGACAATGCGGCCTATTGGTCGATCGCCACCACGATGCGCTCCGACAATATGGCGATCTCGGCGGTCAGCGATGCACTGGGCCTTGGCGCCGCCACGGTGGATACCGCCTATACGGGCACGGAGGCGATCGTCGATATCCTCGGCGAATACAAGGCCAAGCTGGTCGCCGCGAAGGAACAGGGCGTGGACAGGGCGAAGATCCAGGAGGAGCTTGACCAGTTCAATGCCCAGGCGGAAAGCGTGGTTGCCTCGTCCGGCTTCAGTGGCGAGAACTGGCTGCAGACGACTGCGGTCACGCATATCAGCGAAACCGCTCAGCTCAACACATCGCTGGTCTCCTCGTTCACGCGCGATGCCAACAACAATGTGCAGGTGCAGACGATCAGTGTCGACCTCAAGCAGACCAGCATGCTGAACACCGGTGGCGGCGGCATCCTGCAAAAGCAGTTGCACAGCGTCGGCGACATCGGCGGCTTCCGCGACACCGGCGTCAACTCCGTCGCCCATGAGGGCCATGAGAGCTATGCGTTCACGGGCAGCAGCACGTTTACGGCGACCGACTACATCAATTTCACCCTGACCGTCGATGCAGGCGCCTATTCGGCCGGCAACGACTATGCGCTGACGATCGACAAAACGGTGGTCGACGCGGCACTGGGGACGACCGACGGCAAGATCAACACGGCAGTGCAGTTGCGCGCCGTACTGGAACGCCTGTTCCAGGACAATGGCGTGCCCGCCACGGCCTATGAGAGCATGTTCACCAGCGTATCGTCCACGACCCAGTTCGAGATCGGCTCGCTGGAGACATCCGGCCATGACGGCTCAAGTATCGCGATTTCGGCCGTGACCTCGGATTTCGGCGGCGTCTATCCGGCGAATTTCGCCATGGGACTCGAAAACCCGCCCGCCAACAAGCACGACAACATGTATCCCGAGGCATCGATCTCCTTCACGACGCCTTTTACCGTCTCGGCGCTGGCGGAGGTCTATTTCGACGTCGAGTTCGGCTCAGGGGGACGCCAGACCTATACGATCGACCGCGGCGTGGTCGATACGGCACTCGGCACCAGCGACGGTTATATCGGCTCCGCCGCCGATCTTGCAGCCGTGATCACGCAGGCGTCTGCCGGCAGCGCCCTGAGCGCGACGGCGAGCGGCAACAGCATTACCTTCGCGGCCGATCAGACAGTCTATCCCGAGGCCGGCAATCGCGCAGCCCGAGTCTATGTCGGCAATGTCCAGTCCAACCCGCCCTATGCGCCGGATTTCGACCTCGCAGAGGTGGATATTACCCAGAACCTGCGCACCATCGACCAATATATCAAGGGCGTCGACCACATGGAGAAGCTTGCCATCTCCAGCGCGAGCAAGCTCGGCTCATTCCAGACACGCATCGACATGCAGGCCGAGTTCGCCGAAAAACTCTCCGATTCGATCGACACGGGTGTGGGGCGCTTGGTCGATGCGGACCTGAACGAGGTCTCGACCCGGCTGAAGGCACTTCAGACGCGGGAACAGCTGGGCATCCAGTCCCTGCAGATCGCCAACAGCAGCGCCGAAACCATATTACAGCTGTTCAGGCAGTGATTGGCGGCCATAGGTCGACGCGGATCCGCGCGTCGATCAGCCGGCGCCGAACGTGCCCAGGACCAGACCGGCATCGCTGTCCTTGGCGGATTTCTTCAGGTCGGCGATTTCGGCGCTGATGCGGCTGACGTCGTCGATCACCCGCCCTCTTGGCAATTCCAGCACGCCGATCGAGCAGCGCATCAGCGCGAAATCGCGTTCCTGGCCGTGCCGGTCCACGCCTTTGATACGGCCGGCCGAACGGTCATTTTCGCTGTAGAGCTCGATGACATCGTCATGGAAGTCGGACAGCAGCCGGTCGAGGATTTCGGTCAGTTCCTCGCGGCTCCAATCGCTGACGCCGATGAAGAAATCATCGCCGCCGACATGGCCGAGGAAATCGCCGTCGGAGAAAAAATAGCGGCGCAGCAGTGCCGCAAACAGGCTGATCGCGTGGTCGCCGAGATGAAAGCCGTAGTGATCGTTGAACGGCTTGAAATTGTCGAAATCGCAGTAGCAGAAATAGCGCGTCTCATCGCCGTCGAGCGCGATGTCGCGCATGTAGTCGCGGATGGCGCGGTTGCCCGGCAGGCCGGTCAACGGATTCTGGTCCTGCGCCGTCTTCAGGCGCTTCTCGTTCATCACGCGGATCAGGGATGCGGCCGAGACGACCCCGGCGTAACGCATGTTCTCGGTCAGGATGACGCAGTCGGAGCCTTCCATATTGGCGAAGATGGTCATCAGCCGTTCGGCATCGGCATCCAGCCCGACGATCGGGGCGCGATCGACGAAATGCGAGATCGAGCGTTCATAGACCTTGTTCTTCAGCAGGTCGCGGCCGAAGGGCTGGTAGATATATTCCTTCAGGTGGATCTCGTTGATAATGCCGCGCGGCTCGCCATTGGCGTTGAGCACGGGAAAGAAGCTCTGGCCCGGATTGCGGCGGAAGAGATCGAAGACATGCTCGATGTTCTCGTGCTCGTAGACGGTCGGCATCAGCTCGATCTGCTTGCGGATCAGCACTTCGTCGAGCGACTGGGTGCTGCGGCGGACCTTGCCGACTTCCTGCAGATGCGGGAAGGCGCTTTTTAGTTCGGTGATCATCGTGGTCGGTCGGGCGATGAACCAGCCCTGGACGAGATCGACGCCGAATTCACGGCAGGCGATGAATTCCGCTTCCGTCTCGATGCCCTCGGCGATGACGCGCACGCCGAGAACGTGGCAGAAATTGACGATGTTCTTGACCAGATGGCGCTTGCGCGGATTGCTGTCGAGGCCGGCGATGAAATGACGGTCGATCTTGACGTAGTCGACAGGGAAATCACAGAGCAGTTTCATCTCGCCATGGCCGACACCGAAATCGTCGATGGCCAGCTTGAAGCCGGAGCGACGCAGCCGCGCGATCAGGCCGGCGAATTCCGGCACCTGGGTATTGTCGAAACGCTCGGACAGTTCGAAGCAGACGGAGGATGGCGGGATATTGGCCTTGCGCAACTGGTCGAGCAGCGTATCGACCAGGGCATTGCCGTCGCGGATCAGCCGGACATCGAGATTGAGGAACAGCGTGGCGGCAGAACAATCCGGCAGGGTCGCGAACTTGGCGAGCGCGCGGCTCGACACCATCTGCTCCAGCGCCAGCAGCTCGCCACTCTCATAGGCCTGGTCGAGCAGATCGAGCGGCGACTGGAAACCGATGCGATCATGGCCGCGCATCAGGCTTTCATAGCCGAAGACAGCACCAGTTCCGACTTCGACGATCGGCTGCAGCGCGTTTTCGACCACCAGCTTGGCCAGGGTAAGCAGCTGGTCATTGGCGAAGCGACGCAATACGCCACCATCCTCAACAACGCCCAGAACCATGACTTTCTCCAGTATGCATTTGTTTTTATGGAACGAAACTTGGCCTGCAATTCCTCAAGAAAACCTTTCCCGGATGTGACAGCCATATGAACATTTGATGACGGCCCTACCAGCGCGCGAGACGGGCAAGCACTGCGGCACCTGCGCCGCGAGGTGCTTGCCGTCTTGATAGCCCGGCGCAGAAGCACTTTTGCCATTTCGCCCACATTGCCGGCCCTTGCCCGTGGCGAACCACCGGTTGCGCCCCACCCCGCGCCAGTGTCTGGATTTACCGTAAACAGACCGTCGACAGGCTGGCTAAGTCTGTCGCGATCATCGCGAGGGCACCGAAGTTTTTTATTGATTGATCAGTCAATCAAAAATATATTGACGATTGAAAGGATGTCTCGATGCCGAAAGTCGGAATGGAACCGGTCCGCCGCAAGGCGCTTGTCGATGCCGCGCTGAAGGCGATCGGACATCACGGCTCGCTGTCGGTGACGATGTCGGAGATCGCCCGCGAGGCGGGTGTGTCGCCAGCGCTGGCCCATCACTATTTCGGCTCCAAGGAGCAATTGCTGATCGAGACGATCCGCTCGCTTCTCAGGCAGCTCAGGGCGGATGCGGTCCTGGCGTTGGCCCAGGCGGAGACGCCGCGCGCACGGATTTCGGCGGTCATCCGGATTTCCTTCCAGGCCGACCAGTTCGCGCCTGACGTGGTGGCCGCATGGCTGGCCTTCTATTCGCAGGCCCAGCGTTCGGAAGCGGTGCGCCGGCTGCTTGCCCTCTATGCGCGGCGGCTGCATTCCAACCTGATGTCGGGTCTGAAACCGCTTTGCGGGTTTGAGGACGCGGGTCGGATTGCCGATGGCGCGGCTGCGATGATCGACGGGCTCTATATCCGGCAGTCTCTGAAGGCAGCCCCACTGTCGATCGAGGCCTCGGTCGCCTTGGTCGAGGATTATGTGACGGGGCAGCTTGCCTCCCGCCCTCCCCTTGAGGGGGAGGCGCGGACCATAGGTCCGGGGTGGGGTGATGCATGAGCCGCGCATGCCGAGCGAAGCGAAGCATAGAGATCACCCCCACCCGCCGCTTCGCGGCGACCTCCTCCCTCAAGGGGGAGGTGGAGAGAAACCACCCGTCCGGAGAGACATCATGAAAGCCCAACCGAAAGCCTCCCATTTCATCGACGGCGAGTATGTCGAGGACGAAGCCGGCACCGTCATCGAGAGTATCTATCCGGCGACCGGCGAAGTGATCGCGAAGCTGCATGCGGCAACGCCGGCGATCGTCGAACAGGCGATTGCATCGGCCAAGAGGGCGCAGAAGGAATGGGGCGCGATGAGCCCGACGGCGCGCGGCCGCATCCTGCGGAAGGCTGCCGAGATCATCCGCTTGCGCAATCGCGAGCTGTCGGAACTCGAGACGCTTGATACCGGCAAGCCTATCCAGGAAACGATCGTTGCCGATGCGACCTCGGGCGCCGACAGTTTCGAATTCTTCGGCGGCATCATCGCATCAGCGATGAACGGCAGCCAGATACCGCTCGGCGGCGACTGGGCCTATACCAAGCGCGTGCCGCTCGGCGTGGTCGTCGGCATCGGCGCCTGGAACTATCCGCAGCAGATCGCCTGCTGGAAAGGGGCGCCGGCACTCGCCGCCGGCAATGCGATGGTGTTCAAGCCGTCGGAAGTGACCCCGCTCGGAGCACTGAGGATCGCCGAGATCCTGATCGAGGCTGGCGTTCCGAAGGGCGTCTACAACGTCATCCAGGGCGACCGCGACACCGGTCCGCTGCTGGTCAATCATCCTGACGTCGCCAAGGTATCGCTGACCGGCTCGGTGCCGACCGGCCGCAAGGTGGCGGGGGCAGCGGCTGCCCAACTCAAACATGTGACCATGGAACTCGGCGGCAAGTCGCCGATGATCGTGTTCGACGATGCGGATATCGAAAGCGCCATTTCCGGCGCCATGCTCGGCAATTTCTATTCAACCGGCCAGGTCTGCTCGAACGGCACACGTGTCTTCGTGCACAAGGCGATGAAGGATAGCTTCCTCGCCCGGTTGAAGGAACGCACCGAGGCGATCATCATCGGTGACCCGCAGGACGAGGCGACGCAGCTGGGGCCGATGGTTTCCTGGGCGCAACGCGAAAAGGTGCTGTCCTATATCGAGAAGGGCAAGGCCGAGGGCGCCACGCTTGTGACCGGCGGCGGCATTCCCAACGACGTCGCGCCGAGCAAGGGGGCCGGCGAAGGCTATTACATCCAGCCGACGGTGTTTGCCGATGTCACCGACGAGATGACGATCGCCCGCGAGGAAATCTTCGGCCCGGTGATGTGCGTGCTCGATTTCGACGACGAGGCCGAGGTCATCGCGCGTGCCAATGCCACCGAATTCGGCCTGGCGGCCGGCGTGTTCACCGCGGACTTTACCCGCGCGCACCGGGTTGTCGACCAGCTCGAGGCCGGGACGCTGTGGATCAATACCTACAATCTCTGCCCGGTCGAGATCCCGTTCGGCGGCTCGAAGCAGTCCGGTTTCGGCCGCGAGAATTCCGCGGCAGCGCTGGAGCATTATTCCGAACTGAAGACGGTTTATGTCGGCATGGGCAAATGCGAGGCGCCGTATTGATTTGACCCACCCGAGCTCTCACTGGGAGAGCTCGGGCACCATCATCACACTTCCGAGGCTGGGATTTTTACCGCAATGAACCAGGCAGACTTCATCATCATCGGTTCCGGCTCGGCCGGCTCGGCACTGGCTTACCGGCTGTCGGAAGATGGCAAGCATACCGTCATGGTGCTGGAATATGGCGGCTCGGATATCGGGCCGTTCATCCAGATGCCGGCAGCACTTGCCTGGCCGATGAGCATGAAGCGCTACAATTGGGGTTATCTCTCCGAGCCCGAGCCGAACCTTAACAACCGGCGGATCACCGCGCCGCGCGGCAAGGTGATCGGCGGCTCGTCCTCGATCAACGGCATGGTCTATGTGCGTGGTTCGGCTGACGATTTCGACAGCTGGGAGGATCTTGGCGCCAGCGGATGGGCCTATGCCGACGTGCTGCCTTACTTCAAGCGCATGGAAAATTCACATGGCGGCCAGGAGGGCTGGCGCGGCACGGACGGGCCGCTGCATGTGCAGCGCGGGCCGGCGAAAAATCCGTTGGTGCGCGCCTTTGTCGAGGCGGGCCGGGAAGCCGGTTTCGAGACGACCGAAGATTATAACGGCGAGAAGCAGGAAGGTTTTGGCCTGATGGAGCAGACCATCTGGCGCTCGCGCCGCTGGTCTGCCGCCAATGCCTATCTGAAGCCCGCCATGAAGCGACCGAATGTCGAATTGGTGCGCTGCTTTGCCCGGAAGATCGTCATCGAGAACGGCCGGGCCGTCGGCGTCGAGATCGAGCGCGGCGGGAAGATTGAAGTTGTGAGGGCCAATCGCGAGGTGATCGTCTCGGCATCGACCTTCAACACGCCGAAGCTGCTGATGCTGTCCGGCATCGGGCCGGCGGCGCATCTGAGGGAGATGGGCATCGAGGTGAAGGTCGACCGGCCGGGCGTCGGCGCCAACCTGATGGACCATATGGAATTCTATTTCCAGCAGGTCTCGACGAAGCCTGTCTCGCTCTATTCCTGGCTGCCCTGGTTCTGGCAGGGGGTGGCGGGTGCGCAGTGGCTGTTTTCCGGCACGGGGCTCGGCGGTTCGAACCAGTTCGAGTCTTGCGCCTTCGTGCGCTCGGCGGCGGGCGTCAAGCAGCCCGATATCCAGTTCCACTTCCTGCCGGTCGCCATATCCTATGACGGCAAGGCGGCGGCGAAAAGCCATGGCTTCCAGGTACATGTCGGCTACAACCATTCGAAGTCGCGCGGCGCGGTCACGCTTGCCTCGCCCGACCCGATGGCCGATCCGCTGATCAAGTTCAACTATATGAGCCATGAGGAAGACTGGGTGAAGTTCCGCCACTGTGTGCGCCTCACCCGCGAGATCTTTGGCCAGAAGGCTTTCGATGCGTTTCGCGGACCGGAAATCCAGCCGGGCGAAGGCGTGCAGAGCGATGATCAGATCGATGCCTTCCTGCGCGAACATCTGGAAAGCGCCTATCACCCGAGCGGCACGGCCAAGATGGGAGCGAAGGATGATCCGATGGCGGTTGTCGATCCGGAATGCCGGGTGATCGGGGTGGGGGGGCTTCGCGTCGCGGACTCGTCCATCTTCCCGCGCCTGACCTATGGCAACCTGAACGGCCCCTCGATCATGACCGGCGAAAAGGCCGCCGATCATATTCTCGGCAAGCAGCCTCTGCCCCGCAGCAATCAGGAGCCGTGGATCAATCCGCGCTGGGAGACGAGCGACCGGTGAGACGGTGTGAAGCTGTGGCAAGGGCCGCAACCATGGGCCAGAATCCGAGACCCGCACTTGGCCGGAAACAGGCAATTTGCCGCCGGAGCCTGGGCCGCGGTGGTTCATTTCGGGGTTGCAAAAGCGGACCCAGGGGCAAATAACGAGCCGATATTTTTCATATCGGTACCTTCGTCATGCCTCTGTCCTATCACAAATCGAAACTCCGCCGCCGCTCCCGCGTCATCGGATGGTCGTGGCGATTGTGGAAGCCGCGGATTGTCTTCTGGCTGGGTGCAATCGCCATCGGCGTCGTCAGCGTCGGTTTTGCTGCCGCTGCCGACGAGGCCTAGACGCTGTTTCGGGCATTACATGCAAGCAGCCGTTTCGGCTATCTCATTCCTTTGGCGCTGACGCCGGCAGGCTTCCTGCTCTGCGCCCTGCTGAGCATGAAACTTTTTCCCAATGCGCAAGGCTCGGGCATTCCGCAGGCGATTGCCGCCCGTCACCTTGAGGATGCGGATTCGCGCAACGGACTGCTGTCGCTGAAGCTTGCGGCCGGCAAGATCCTGCTGACAGTGATCGGCCTGTTTTGCGGCGCATCGATCGGCCGCGAGGGGCCGACGGTGCAGGTCGGGGCGTCGATCATGCTGGCCAGCGGTCGTATTGGCGGCATGGCGCAGGCGCGCGGACTGATCCTCGCCGGATCGGCCGCCGGCATTGCTGCCGCGTTCAACACGCCGCTGGCCGGCATCGTCTTTGCCATCGAGGAGATGAGCCGCACCTTCCAGTCGCGCGCCAACGGGCTGGTGCTGACCGCCGTCATCCTGTCGGGTCTTGCCGCCATGGGTCTGGTCGGCTCCTATACCTATTTCGGCGAAAGCATCGTTTCGGCGACGACACCGCGTGACTGGGTGGCCGTGGTGCTGTGTGGCGTCATCGGCGGCGCGCTCGGTGCTGCGTTCAGCCGCTCAGCGCTTGCGGCCTCGCGGCGGATCCGGCTCTGGGCACATCCCGATCCGTTCCGGCGTATGCTGGCACTGGCTGCTGTCTGCGGCCTTGCCGTCGCAGTCATCGGCATTGCGGCGGGCGGCCAGACCTTCGGCACCGGCTACGAGGAATCGCAACGGGTTCTGGCCGGCGAGCCACTGTCTCCGATGTTCTTCATCGCCAAGCTCGCCTCGACTTTCCTGTCGATGGCGTCCGGCATTCCAGGCGGCATCTTTGCCCCCTCGCTTTCTGTCGGCGTCGGCCTCGGCGGCACCATCGGCTCGATGCTCGGCGCAAGCATTGCCCTGTCTGCGATCCTCGGCATGGCAGGCTATTTTGCCGGCGTGGTGCAGGCGCCGATGACCGCCTTCGTCATCATCATCGAGATGACCGGCAATCACGAAGCCGTCTTGCCGATCATGGCGGCATCGATGATCGGCTATATCACCTCGCGTCTCGTTTCGCCGGAACCGCTCTATCACGGGCTGTCGCGCGCCTTCATCGCCCAGGCCATCCGCCAGCGGCGCAATGTGGTGCGGGCCGACGAACATCTGCCCACGCCGAGACAGCACGGCTAAGGGGCTAGAGACCTGCCCGGAGACGGGCAAGGACCAGATCGCTGAGCAGCTTGTAATTGCCGTCGAAATGATGGCCGCCTGGGCGGGCGATGACCTCGGCGCCGCTGACAGCAACAAGGGCAGGACAGGCGCTCGCCGTTTCGGCAACGCCGTAGATGCATTGGATCTTGGCCGCATCAACCATTTTCAGGTGCTCGACCGGATCGCCGTGCTTACCGTTGCCTGCCATGCCGAGCCAGCCGGTAACGGCGATCTCGAAATCGGCTTTGTGCGACAGCGCCAGCAGGGAGAGTTGGCTGACCACGGCCTTGTCGGCCGGCGGCAGGCGGTTGTAGGTGGCGGGCAGGATATCGGCGCCAAAGGAATAGCCGACCAGCACGACCTTGGTGACGGCGAAGCGAGTGCGATAGGTCGAGATAATGCGCGACAGATCATCGGCCGTTTGCTGCGGACTGCGCTCCTGCCAGAAATAGCGTAGCGCGTCGACGCCGATGACCGGTACGCCGTCGGCCTGGAGGAAGCCGCCGAGCTTCTGATCGATGTCGCGCCATCCGCCGTCGCCGGAATAGATGATGGCAAGCGTATCGAAACGCGGCTCGACCGGCAGTTCAACGATCGGCAGATCGAGCGGTGCGCGGCTTGCTCTCATTCGATCGACCGCCGCCAGGGTTTCGCGTTCGAACAGAAGGGAGGCCGCACCTTCGGCCTCTTCGGTTTCCGGACTTTCGACCAGCCGGATCTCCGGTTTTGCGGCTTTTAGCGCCAGCGCATGGCTGCGGCCGCGCTCGCTTGTCGCTGGTGACAGAATGAGGCTGAGCGGATCCGGTAGCGGTGCCGGTTTCAGGCCATAGACGATGCCGGCGCCCTCTTGCGTCTTCTCGGCTGGCGTGCACAGCGGCTTTGCAAGCGGCAGCACGGCTTCCGGGTCGACTGCGACCGTCTCAGCCACGGTCGAATTGGGCGTCTGGGCGAGGATCGCCAGTGCCAGCGTTGCACCTTCGCCCCAGCCGGCGACGATCGGCGGATGGAATGTCTCGATCTCCTGGGCGCGGTGGATCTGGCGTCCGAGCTTTTCGATGTCGGAGACGAGGTAGAGGCAATCGCGCGTCTCCCGGCTGAGCGCCGCAAGATAGGTCGGCAGGTCGACGCCGACGACGATCGCGCCATTGTCGGCCAGGCTTTGCTGGATGTGTTGCTCCTCCCCAGTCCAGCCATCGGCATCAGACAGCAGGATAACGAGACCCGAAGCTTCGCTCTTCGGGATCAGGATACGGTCGGTCGGCAGGCTCACCGTGGTGAATTGCTCGGCCGGCGCCATCTCGGCGCTTGTCGGCCCCGGCAGTGTCACGCCCGAAACTGCGAGCCCGATGCATAACAAAGCAATCCGGCCGTTCATCGGCGCAGCACGCCCTTCAGGCCGCCGCCGATCAACATGGTGACATCCAGCAGCGAGGCGATCGGGAAGCCGGCGCCGGCAACGGCCAGGTAACGCGGCTGCCAGTCGGGGTCGAACTTAGACTTGAAAGCATGCACGCCGCGGAAATTGTAGAAGCGTTCGCCATTTTCATACAGCTGGCGGCCGACATGGTTCCAGATCGGCGCGCGTTTATGGGTCGAGAGACCGGCAAGCGGCGCCATGCCGAGATTGAGGCTGCGAAAGCCCTCCGCCTTGAGATGCTCCATGATCCGGACAAACAGCAGATCCATCATGCCGCGATGCACGCCCGGCAGATGGCGCATCAGGTCGATGAAGGCGTCGCCGCCCGAAGCCGTGGTCAGGATGTTGGCGAAGGCGACGATGCGGCCTTCGAGGCGTATCACTGCGACGGGTTCGGACATCACATAATGCGGCTTGAACGTACCGAGCGAAAAGCCCTTTTCGCCGGCCTTGTGGGCGGCCAGCCAGGCATCGGAGACGGCGGACAGTTCGTCGAACACCGACGGCACGTCGGCCGGCGCGAGCAACTGGAACTGAAGGCCGTCGCGTTCGGCACGATTGATCGAACGACGCAGCTTCAGCCAATCGCCACCGGCCAGGCTGAAGCTCGACAGATCGACCACCGCCTGCTCGCCGAGTTTCAGCGCATTCAGCCGCGCTTCCACTGTGACCGGGAGAAAGTCGGCGGAGACCTGGTAGAAGACCGGACGGCAACGGCGGCTTTTCGCCTCGGTGATGAATTTCAACGCCAGCGGCGCCCAGAGCGCCTTCGGCCCGACCGGATCGAACAGCGCCACCATCGAGCGGCCGCGGCGGGCATACATGATGAAAGCCTTGCCGCATTCGGAAAACAGCAGCTTCTTGTCGCCGAGACGGACGAGACCGGCGCTGGCATTGGGTTGGCTGGACAGGATCTCCACGGCGCGGGCGACATCGTCATCGGACGGCGGCTCTATTCGGCGACGCGGCAGGCGGACCAGCCCGCGCGAGGCGATGGCGCCGATCATCATGGTGACGCCAAGGGTGCTCTCCGCCGGATCGGCGATGTGGCGCGACAACCAGAAGCGCCAGGCAACCTGCAACAGGCTTTCCTCGAAGAAGAGCGGCACGGCCATGGCAAGCGAGATGAGCGCCACAAGCATTGCGCCGACGCGGCCGGAACGTGCCAATCCGCGCAGAGATGCGCCCAATAGGGAGACAAAGACAGAGGTTGCGCGAGCGACCGGGACGGCGGGCGCTGATATCTCGGTTTCAACGGCGAATTGCGCCATGCAGGTAACCACTAATTCATTGAGATAGAACGCCCATTAGCGCCCATGCATGGAGTGGAGCTTGCGTCGCGAAGCGATCGCGAGTCGACGCTCCCCAGCATCCCTCGCCAAGACACCGGATCCTGCGACCGGTCAACCGCAAACGACCGTGGAGAACGCTGTGCAACTGACTATCCCCAGGCTGCGCTGATCGCCCGATGGCTCCGCCGGACGCCTTGCCAAGCTTGCTGTAGATCGGTCAAGCTTTCGGCCGGCTCATCATCCGATCGGCTTGTCTTGCGGTTGGCGAGGCCCGGCAATCAGTTGCCGCGCAGCACGGTGGCCGCCAGCGAGAAGGGGCTGGAAATGGTTTGTGCCGCGGCATCGAAGATGAACGCGCCGGCATCCCCGAGGCCGGCATTGGCCGTCGGTTTGCCCAATGTCTTTGCCAGGGCCACCGCCTCGACATAACGATTGTGATTGGTGGCATCGAGCGATTCCAGCGAGGAGATATCGATGACGTTGACGCCGGCCGTCTTTGCCGCATCGGCGACCTTGGGATCGTTGACATCGACCGCGCCGACACGCTGCGAGCCAGCGCCGAGAATGCTCGACACCTTGAGTGCGCGATCGTCCGGCGAGACGAGAATGGTGATCGGACGGCGCATCGGGCCAATGACATCCAGCTGGGAGACAAACACATCCGCATCGATATCGGGGGCGGCCAGAATGACCCGCAGGCGGTTCAAGACGTCACTACGGCCCTGCAGCTTCAACTGGCGCAGAGCCTCGACGGTCAGCCAGCCGCCCATGGAATGGGCAAAGACCTCGACATCCGTTCCCTTGGTCCGGGCGGTCAGATCGACAAGCAACTGGGCCAGCGCATCACGGGAATAGGTGGCCGATTCCTTGTCGGCCACATAGGCGGGGATGGCGGCATGCGAGGGCCACGAGAACACGATCGGCGAACCGTCGATGTCGCTGTCGGTCTTCAACTGCGCCAGGCGGTATAGCGCTTCCTGGAAATTGTAGTTGTAGCCATGCACGAAGACGGTCGGAATGGAACTCTTGCCGGTTCGCCGCGCCACCGCATCGAGCAATTGCTCGCGCTGCATGACGGACTGATCGATTACGGCAAAATCCGTGGACGGATCGACCTTGGAGCCCTTTGGCCATTCGATATTGGACGGCTTGTGACTGGCCGGGATCGACACGTCGAAGCTGGCGTAATTGACAGTGCGCGCCTTTCCGGCCGTGAAGACATTCTTGCCCGGCTCGGCCCGGTCTCGCGTGGTGACGGCATAGAGCGTTTCGACCTTGACCGGCTTGAACTTCGCATCGCTGATCGGAGCCAGTGTTTCCGGTCCGGGTCGACCGGCGCAGGCCGACAATCCGATGGCCATACAGACGGCAAGAACCATGCCTGGCCGCAGATTGCGGCTCGTCACGCGGGAAACACTCATGCCAGACCTGTCCTTGACCTTCGCCGCCCTGTTCGAACCATCATGGTCGGGCCGGCGGAACCTATACTGTGCGGCTTGTCATTCGCCAAGTCGCACACAGGCCACACGGCCGAAAGAATGCAATGCAGGTGCCTGTCATCTTCGTATCATTTGCCTCACACATATCCGTATCGTTATGGATTATGCCGAGATTATTATTTGCGGGCGTCCGGCACTTCTGCAAACATAACCATATTGGGGGAGGAGCTGCGATCACGGAGGATCGTCACTCCGGAGGCGAAATGGCCGGGATTGCACCTGTCCTTTCATCCGGCGTTGCGGCATGGCTGAGCAACAGACCTCCCCGATATACGTCACGCGCACGTCTGGAGGAGATCATGTTGCGTAAATTCCTTTTTGCCGGATTGTCCGGAGCCGCATTGGCGGCAATATCCACGTCGGCCTTCGCGGCCGAGGTGACGCTGAAGCTGCACCAGTTCCTGCCGCCGCAAGCGACGATCCCCGCCAAGGTGCTCGCGCCGTGGGCCGAGAAGATCAAGGCCGATTCCGGCGGACGCATCGAGGTCGAGCTTTATCCGGCCATGCAGCTCGGCGGAAAGCCGGCCGATCTGGTCGACCAGGTCAAGGACGGCGTCGTCGATATCACCTGGACGCTTTTCGGTTATACGCCGGGGCGCTTCCCGAAGTCGGAAGCCTTCGAACTGCCCTTCGTGATGACCACCGGCGCAGCGACGTCGCAGGCATTCTACGACTATTATGAAAAGCACCTGACCGATGAGCTGAAGGACTTCCACGTTCTGGCGGTGCATACCCATGGTCCGGGGCTGATCCACACGATCGCGGCCAAGCCGGTGAAATCGCTGGAAGACATGAACGGGCTGAAACTGCGCGGCACGTCGAAAGTGGTCAACCAGATGCTGGAAGCCATGGGCGCTGCCCCGGTCGGCATGCCGGTGACGGCAGTGCCGGAAAGCCTGTCGAAGAGCGTCATCGACGGAACCGTGGTTCCCTGGGAAGTGACGCCGGCGATCAAGATCGCCGAGCTTGCGCCGAACCACACCGCATTTTCCGGCAAGAACGGCCTTTACACCGGCACCTTCCTGTTTGCGATGAACAAGGACAGCTATGACGCCCTGCCCGACGACCTGAAGAAGGTCATCGACGCCAATTCCGGCAAGGCGCTGGCACAGCAGTTCGGCGTGGCGATGGACGAAGGCGACGTGCGCGGCAAGGACATTGCCGACAAGGCCGGCAATACGACGATCACGCTCGACGAGACGGAAACCGCCCGCTGGAAAGCCGCCGGAGAAGCCGTGACCAAGGCCTGGATCGCCGACATGGACGGCAAAGGTCTCGACGGAACGACGCTGCACACGGATGCCGTTGCGCTGATCGAGCAATACAGCAAATAATCCCACAACCCTGTCTCCGGGCGCCGCCTGCGGCGCCCGGATTTTCACATTAAGTCGAGGATGCCTGATGGCCACCTTCTCCCAAACCAGCTTTGAACGCCTGAAACATGCCTGCGAGCGGCTTGCCAGCGTCCTGGTTGCCTTCGGCGGCTTCTGCCTCGTCGCAGCCTGCATTCTCACCGGACTTTCGATCTTCGGCGGCCTGCTGTTCAAGCCGCTGCCGGGCGAGATCGAACTGGTCGAGGCGCTTTGCGGCCTCGCCGTCTTTGCCTTCCTGCCGTTCTGCCAGCTGAAGCGCGGCCATGTCGGCGTCGATATCCTGATTTCCGCCTTCGGCTCGAAGGCGATGAACTGGACCCAGCTGATCGGCGACATTATCATCGCAGCCCTGATCGGCCTGTTGACCTGGCGTCACGCGATCGGAACATTCGACAAGTTCGAGAACGGCGAAACGACGGCGCTGCTGCTGCTGCCCGTCTGGTGGGGCTTTGCCATTGCGCTTGTCCTGATGATCGCCAACCTGATCATCTGCCTCTTCATCATCCTGTCCGATATCCGCGAGATCAAGAGCGGCCGGACCATCGTCGCATCGCTTGGAGCCCATTGATGAGCAGTGTTGAAATCGGGCTCTGGTCCTTTCCCGTCCTCATTCTTCTGATTTTCCTGCGCGTCCCGATTGCCGCTGCCATGCTCGGAACCGGCGTGATCGGCACCTATCTGGTGCTCGGCAAGTGGACGCCGATCCTGTCGCAGCTGAAGGCGCTGCCATGGTCGACCAACGCGAACTATTCGCTGTCGATCATTCCGCTCTTCCTGCTGATGGGACAGTTTGCGGCGCGCGGCGGCATGAGCCAGGCGCTCTTCAATGCGGCAGCGGCCTTTCTCGGCCATCGCAAGGGCGGTGTCGCCATGGCTGCCGTCGGCGCCTGCGCCGGATTCGGCTCGATCTGCGGCTCTTCGCTGGCAACGGCTGCCACCATGGCGCAGGTCGCCCTGCCCGAGCTCAAGCGCAACGGCTATGCTGGCGGACTGGCAACGGCGACGCTGGCTGCCGGCGGCACGCTCGGCATCCTGATCCCGCCTTCGGTGGTGCTGGTCATCTATGCGATCCTTGCCGAGCAGAACATCGCCAAGCTTTTCCTTGCCGCCTTCGTGCCGGGCCTGATTGCGGCGATCTCCTATCTGGTGGTGATCGCCATCTATGTACGACTGAAGCCGGAAAGCGCCGGCCAGGCGAAACGTATTCCCTGGGCGGAACGCGTGCCGGCGCTGATTGCGGTCTGGCCGGTCGTTGCGATCTTCTTCCTCGTCGTCGGCGGGATCTATCTCGGCTGGTTCACGCCGACGCAGGCCGCGGCGATCGGGGCGACCGGCGCCGGCCTCGTTGCCTGGCAGGCGGGCGGGCTGAAAAAGGAGGCCTTGTTCGAGTGCTTCAAGGAAACCGCCGTCTCGACCGGCATGATCTTCTTCATCGTCCTCGGCGCCTCGGTGTTCAACTCCTTCCTCGCCTTCTCGCGCCTGCCGCAGCTCGGCGCGGAATGGGTGACGGCACAGGGCTATGCGCCAATGACCGTGCTGATCATCATTCTCGCCCTCTACGTGGTGTTCGGCTGCATCATGGATTCGCTTTCGATGATCATCCTGACCATCCCGATCTTCTTCCCGATCGTCACGGCAATGGACTTCGGCCTCAGCCCGGAGCATTTCGCCATCTGGTTCGGCATCCTGGTGCTGATGGTGGCGGAGATCGGCATGATCACGCCGCCCGTCGGGCTCAACCTGTTCATCATATCGGCAATGTCGAGAGATGTACCGATGCGCGAGACTTACAAGGGCATCGTACCCTTCGTCACCGCCGACCTGCTGCGCATCATCCTGCTGACGGCGTTTCCGATCATCTCGATCTTCCTGGTCTGAACATAGTTCGGCCGGCGCCTGAGCAAAGGCGCCAGCCGATTTTCTACGTGGCCCAAACCTGTCCGAGGGTCAGGCTTTGCGGGTAAACAGGATGAAGGCGAAGAGCAGCACACCGGCGAAAGTGACCAGTGACGAAATCGCCACCAGCGGCTCCATGGCCGGATTTCCGCTCAACATCAGAAACAGCGACGGCGCCATGACCAGAATGCCGAGCGTGTAGATGAAATACTGCAGGCGGGCGATGCGGCTTGCCGCCTGAACGGGATTGAGCGCGTAGTAGATCCCGAAGAGCGCCATGGTCACCCATCCGAGCAGATTGATGTGCGCATGTGCGCCCGTCGCCTCGAATTGATGGGTGATCGACATATAGAGACCGAGACAGATCCCGGCGATCAGAAACAGGATTGCGGTCCGGAAAAACCAGATGGAAAGCATCGGCATTGTTGTGTTCCCCCTTTTGAACGGGGGAACTATACCATCGCGTGTATTTCCTGAAAAGGAACTGACGATCGTCAGTAGTTCTCCGCAGGATGCTTACTGTGCGTCGCGAAAGATCTTCCATGTCTCAGGGCGGAAGCTGAGTTCGCCGCCGACCGCGACATTGGCTTCAAGCGGCACCTCGATCTCGATGTGATGCGCCTCGCCACTGCCGGAGATATCGATCTCGACGATCCGGGTGCCGGCCAGGCGGCGGCTGGCGGTGACCTTGCCCGACAGCGCCTCGGGATGATCGGTGAGCACGACATCCTGCGGGCGGAAGAACAGCATGCCGTCGCAGTCGCCCGCTTGTTCCGAAATGCCGATCTGCTGTCCCTGGAACAGGACATTTCCCTGTTTCAGCGAAATCGGCAGATGCGAGCTTTCGCCGATGAAGGAGAAGACGAAGGGCGAATTGGGACGATCATAGACGTCATCGGCGGTACCGACCTGCTCGACCTTGCCCTGGCTCATGACCACGACGCGGTCAGCCAGTTCCAGCGCTTCGTCCTGGTCGTGGGTGACGAAGAATGTGGTGTGGCCGGTGCGATCATGAAATTCGCGCAGCCAGCGGCGCAGGTCCTTGCGGACCTTGGCATCGAGTGCGCCGAAGGGTTCGTCAAGCAGCAGCACGGATGGTTCGATCGCCATGGCCCGGGCAAGCGCGACGCGCTGGCGCTGGCCACCGGAGAGCTGGGCCGGATAGCGATTTGCGAGGCCGGTCAGCTGGACCATTTCGAGCAGGTCGGCGACACGTCGCTTGATTTCATGCGCCGGCGGACGGGTGGCGCGCGGGCGGACCTTGAGGCCGAAAGCAATATTGTCGGCGACCGTCATATGGCGAAACAGCGCATAGTGCTGGAAGACGAAGCCGACATGGCGCTCCTGCACGCTTTTGTGCGAGGCATCCTCACCGCCGAAAAAGATGCGGCCTTCGGTCGGCTGATCAAGGCCGGCGATCAGACGCAGCAGCGTCGTCTTGCCGGAGCCGGACGGGCCGAGCAGCGCAATCAGCTCGCCGGTGCCGACCGAGAGCGAGACATCGTGCAGCGCCGGAAACTGGCCGAAATCCTTGCGGATATTGTTGATCGTGACATCCATCGGGACTGACCTTTCAGTGTTTGCGGCTTGCCGACAGCTCTTCGCCGTAACGGATCTCGAGGATCGTCTTCAGCGCGAGCGTGACCAGAGCAAGGAGGGCGAGCAGCGTCGAGACCGCGAAGGCCGCGACGAAATTGTATTCGTTGTAGAGGACCTCGACATGCAGCGGCATGGTTTCGGTCAGGCCGCGGATGTGGCCGGAGACGACGGACACCGCGCCGAACTCGCCCATGGCGCGGGCATTGCAGAGCAGGACGCCGTAGAGCAGACCCCATTTGATGTTGGGCAGGGTGACGTACCAGAAGGTCTGCCAGCCATTGGCACCGAGAGACAGGGCCGCCTCCTCGTCGCCGGTACCCTGTTCCTGCATCAGCGGGATCAGTTCGCGGGCAACAAAGGGGAAGGTGACAAAAACCGTGGCAAGCACGATGCCGGGCACGGCAAACAGGATCTCGATGCCCCAGCCTTTCAGGATCGGGCCGAGATAGCTGTTGGCGCCGAAGAGCAGGACATAGACCAGACCGGAAATGACCGGCGAGATCGAGAACGGCAGGTCGATCAGGGTGGTGAGGAAGGTCTTGCCCTTGAATTCGAACTTGGCGATCGCCCAGGCGGCCGAGACGCCGAACACCAGGTTGAGCGGCACGGCAATGGCGGCGACCAACAGCGTCAAACGGATCGCCGCCAGCGCATCGACATCACCAAGCGCCTCGATGAAGGCCGGAATGCCTTCGCGGAAAGCCTCGATGAAGACCAGCAGCAGCGGCAGCAGCAGGATCAGCGCAAGGAAGCCGATGGCGATGGTGATCAGGATGAAACGGGCGAGCGGCGTTTCGGTCGCAGCATCGCGAAAGCGGAAGGGGGCGCGCGTATCAGCGGACATTGGCATATCTCCGGCGGCTCCACATCTGCAGCAGGTTGATGAACAACAGCATGGCGAACGAGATGATCAGCATGATCGAGGCGATGGCGGTCGCGCCGGCATAGTTGAACTCCTCCAGCCGGATGACGATCAGCAACGGCGCGATTTCAGACACATAGGGAATGTTGCCGGCGATGAAGATGACCGAGCCGTATTCGCCGACGGCGCGGGCAAAGGCAAGCGCGAAGCCGGTGAGGATGGCGGGCGTCAGGCTTGGCAGAACGACGCGGTGGATGGTCTGGAAACGACTGGCGCCAAGCGTGGCCGCCGCCTCCTCGACCTCGCGGTCCAGTTCTTCCATGACCGGCTGCACGGTGCGCACGACGAATGGCAGGCCGATAAAGATCAGCGCGAAGACGATGCCGAGCGGGGTAAAAGCAACCTTGATGCCGAGCGGATCGAGCAGGCCGCCGATCCAGCCGTTCTTCGCATAAAGCGCGGCAAGCGCGATACCGGCAACGGCCGTCGGCAGGGCAAACGGCAGATCGACAATCGCATCGAGCAGGCGACGGCCGGGGAAATCATAGCGCACCAGAACCCAGGCGACGACGACGCCGAAGACGACGTTGACGGCAGCGGCAATCAGCGCCGCGCCGAAGGAAGTGCGCAGTGCCAGCTGGGTGCGCTCGTCCATCACGACGGCGAAAAAATCAGCCCAGCCGAGCGATGCCGTTCGCACCACGAGCGCGGCGAGCGGGATCAGGATGATCAAGGTGAGATAGGTAATCGTATAGCCAAGCGTCAGGCCAAATCCTGGCAGTATGCTTGGCTGGCGCCAGTTCTTCATGAGCCGTCCCGTCATTCCATATCCCGAAGTGATGATGCCTGATCTCTCCGCACTCGCAAGCCCCGGCCTCAAATCTCGAGGTCGGGGCCCGGTCCGGGGAGGAATTGCTGTCAGCGTGCCGGCTGGTAGATCTGGTCGAATACACCGCCATCGCCGAAATGGGTCGGTTGCGCCTTGGCCCATCCGCCGAAGATCGGATCATCGATCGTCACCAGGTCGATCTTCGGAAGCGCGGCCAGAGCATCCGCCGGGACAAGCTCGGGCTTGGACGGGCGATAGAAATGCTTGGCGGCGAGGCGCTGGCCCTCTTCCGAATAGAGATAGGCAAGATAGGCCTCGGCCTGCTTGCGCGTGCCCTTGGCATCGACATTGCCATCCACCACGGCGACCGGCGGCTCGGCGAGGATCGACTGCGACGGCGTGACGATCTCGAATGCATCTGCGCCGAATTCCTGACCGGCAAGATGCGCCTCGTTTTCCCACGAGAGCAGGACGTCACCGATCTCGCGCTGGGCAAAGGTGGTCAGCGATCCGCGGGCGCCGGTATCGAGCACCGGCGCGCGGCGGAAGATTTCTGTGATGTATTCGCGGATCTTCATCTCGTCACCGCCGAATTCCTTGTGGGCCCAGGCCCAGGCGGCGAGATAGTTCCAGCGCGCACCGCCGGAGGTCTTCGGGTTCGGCGTGACGATCTGCACGTCGCCCTTTACCAGATCGCCCCAGTCCTTGATGCCCTTGGGGTTGCCCTTGCGGACCAGGAAGACAATGGTCGAGGTATAGGGAGCGGAGTTGTTTTCGAAACGGTTGCGCCAGTCCTTGGCGATCTTGCCGGTGTTTTCGACGATGGCATCGATGTCACCCTGCAGGGCGAGCGTCACCACATCGGCGTCGAGGCCGTCGATCACGGCACGGGCCTGCTTGCCGGAGCCGCCATGCGACTGGCGGATCGTTACCGCCTCGCCAGCCGTTTCCTGCCAATGCTTGGCGAAGGCCTCGTTGTATTCCTTGTAGAATTCCCGCGTCGGATCATAGGAGACATTGAGAAGCTGGGCATCAGCGAATGCCGGAGCGATCGAACCCGCTGTCAGCCCTAGGCCGATCAGCAAAGCACTCAGCCGTTTCAGGATGCTTTTCATGCGTCTTCCTCCTCATCTCGGTTTTCGATGAATTAAGACTACCGGACGAGTAGTGTTAGTCAACGCAAGGCGAAAAATAACAAAACCGTACCCCGGTCGATGGGCCGGGGCAGAACAGGCTTGCGCCGGGAGCCGCCGATCCGGGTGGAAAATACTGCGAAAAAGCGTCGCTGCAAAATGCTGCCAGGCGGGAGGAAGAGAAAAGGCCACCTCTGCTACCGCTGCAAGACGGTCGGAAGCCGGTGCTGGGATCAGACCAGTTCCGTGTGGCGCGTGGACACCGCATCAGCGAGGCTGGTGGAAAAGAGGATGGCACGCGTCTCGTCGGCAACACGGGAAAAGACGTGGCGGACTTCGCAATCCTGCTCGCCGGCACAGTCCTCACAGCGGCGATAGGCCGAGAGCGACAGACAGGGCAAGGGCGCCACTGGACCGTCAATCAGGCGCAGGATCTCGCCATAGGTAATGTCGGAGGCGGCGCGCAGCAGAAGATAACCGCCCTGCTTGCCGCGCTTGCTTTCGACGATGCCGCCGCGCTTGAGCTCCAGGAGGATCTGCTCGAGGAATTTCTTCGGGATACGCTGCTGTTCGGCAATGTCTGGAATCTGCACCGGTTCGCCTGGCATGGCGCGTGCCAAGACATTCAGCGCCCGCAGCGCATATTTGGCTCGTTGGGAAATCATCACAGAACACCGGCTTATGCGGACCGGCGTCCGCACGATGTCGCAATAGCCGAAATCCGCCATGGGTTCAAATGTCCTTTTCCGCCCCTTCGGCGATTCACGGTCCAATGCTGGTCCTGAAGCGCGGCCAAGCCTGACAGGTGGCTGGAAATTGCAGGCGCCGCCTGAAACAGCGGGCGCGACGGAGCGGGACGAAATCCCGTGTTTGCATCGCTGGGGAGAGATATTTGCTCTTTCTGTGCATGTGCTTGAAAGGCAATTCCTGTTCGCGCCTGCCCGTTTACGGGATAATGCCCGCCTATAGCAGGAACAAACAAATGAACCTTCCAAGCAATGCCGAGCTCGCCAGCATTCTCAACATCACGCTGGAAAATGCCGACCTGACCGAACGTCTTCGCATTGTCGCCGCCCATGAAGGCCGCGCCGTGTTCACCACCAGCCTCGGCATCGAGGATCAGGTGATCACGGCTGCTATCGGTTTGGCACGCCTGCCGATCGATGTGTCGACACTTGAGACAGGGCGGTTGTTCAAGGAAACGGTGGACCTGATCGCCGAGACCGAGGAACGCTTCGGCATCGCCATCCAGCGCTTCACCCCGAGGCAGGACGATGTCGACGCCTATACGGCGAAATTCGGCCTGAACGGCTTTTACGAGAGCGTCGAAGCGCGCCATGCCTGCTGTCATGTGCGCAAGCTGGTTCCCCTGGCCGAGGCGCTTGTCGACGCCCGCTTCTGGGTGACGGGCTTGCGCCGCGGACAGTCCGGCAACCGCGCCACCACGCCATTTGCCGAATATGATGCCGAGCGCGACCTGATCAAGATCAATCCGCTGGCCGACTGGTCGATCGAGGCCATCAACGCTTACGTCGATGCGGAAAGCGTTCCGACCAACCCGCTACATGCCCGCGGCTATCCGTCGATCGGCTGCGAGCCATGTACCCGCGCCATCAAGCCGGGTGAACCGGAACGGGCCGGCCGCTGGTGGTGGGAAAACGACGAAAAGCGCGAATGCGGCCTGCATGTGCCCGAGGCGACAGCTTCGGCGATACCGACGCCAGCTTAGCAGAGCCAGAATTTACCCCCCTCTGTCGCTTCGCGACATCTCCCCTACAAGGGGAGAGATCGAAGTGCCAGACTGACGCCGCCTTACCAAGTCTCAAGGTCAAGACGGTGGCGGGACGTGATCTCCCTCCTTGTGGGGGAGATGCCCGGCAGGACAGAGAGAGGTCCACGAAATGCCATCACTGATGGCCATCAAGGCAGATAGACAGATGCACGTACACACATCCGAATTCGATCCGCATTCCAAGGATGCCGCGAGCAAGCCGCCGCTTGATCCGCATCTGAAGGCGCTGGAAAACGAAGCGATCCACATCTTCCGCGAAGTGGCGGCCGAATTCGAGCGTCCGGTGATGCTCTATTCGATCGGCAAGGATTCGTCCGTGCTGCTGCATCTGGCGCGCAAGGCCTTCTTCCCCGGCCGCGTGCCCTTCCCGCTCCTGCATGTCGACACCGGCTGGAAATTTCCGGAGATGATCGCGTTTCGCGACGAGATGGCCGAAAAGTTCGACCTCGACCTTCTCGTCCATATCAACCCGCGCGGTGCGGCCGAGAACATCTCGCCGTTTACCCACGGCTCGTCCTACCACACCGACGTGATGAAGACGGAATCGCTGCGCCAGGCGCTCGATGCCGGCAAGTATGACGCGGCCTTCGGTGGCGCACGGCGCGACGAGGAAGCCAGCCGTGCCAAGGAACGCATCTATTCGTTCCGCACGCCCGACCACAAATGGGATCCGCGCAACCAGCGGCCGGAACTTTGGAACATCTACAACGGCATGGTCCGGCGCGGCGAAAGCGTGCGCGCCTTCCCGCTTTCGAACTGGACCGAAGTCGACATCTGGCGCTACATCCAGGCGGAAAACATCCCGCTGCCACCACTCTACTATGCCAAGAACCGCAAGTTCGTCGAACGCGACGGCATGCTGCTCTGGGCCGAGGATCCGCGCTTCGAACCGCTGCCCGGCGAGAAAGTGCAGGAAGGCATGATCCGCTTCCGCACGCTCGGCTGCTGGCCGCTGACCGGCGCGATCAAGTCCGACGCCACCACGCTCGACGACGTGATCGCCGAGCTCGAGATTGCCACAGTGTCCGAGCGCCAGGGCCGGGCCATCGACCGCGACCAGGCCGGGTCGATGGAAAAGAAGAAACGCGAAGGATATTTCTGAGATGACCGCTCAAGCCAACACCGCCCTCGCCTCCGCCGCACCGCAGGCAGAACCGGCCGTCATCACCCGCGATTCGCGCCCGCTGCGCCTGATCACCTGCGGCTCCGTCGATGACGGCAAGTCGACGCTGATCGGCCGCCTGCTGTGGGACACCAAGGCGGTCAAGGAAGACCAGGCCGCAGCCCTCAACCGCGACAGCGGCAAGCAGAACGATCTCGGCCTGCCCGACTTCGCGCTGCTGCTCGACGGCCTGCAGGCGGAACGCGAACAGGGCATCACCATCGATGTCGCCTATCGCTATTTCGCCACCGATCGCCGCTCGTTCATCGTCGCCGACACGCCCGGCCACGAGCAGTATACCCGCAACATGGCAACCGGCGCCTCGACCGCCGACCTCGCCGTGCTGCTCGTCGATGCGCGCACCGGCCTGCTTGAGCAGACCCGCCGCCACGCGAACATCGCCTCGCTGATGGGCATCAAGCAGTTCGTGCTTGCGGTCAACAAGTTCGATCTGGTCGGCTACGACAAGGCGGTGTTCGAGCAAATCAACCATGATTTCAAGGCTCTGGCGCTGTCACTCGGCGTACGTCAGGTGACCGCGATCCCGATGTCGGCACTGAAGGGCGAGAATGTCGTCTATGCGGCCGACGCCGTGATGCCCTGGTATGAAGGCCCGACGCTGGTCGAAACGCTGGAGTTGGCCACGCTGCGCTCCGGCCAGTCGACCGGTTTCCGCCTGCCGGTACAGCGCGTCTCGCGTCCGGGTGAAAGCTTCCGCGGCTACCAGGGCACGGTTGCCGGCGGCGCTGTGAAGCCCGGCGACAGCGTCGCCATTCTGCCATCGGGCCAGCTGGCCAATGTCAAGCAGATCGTCACCTTCGACCTGGTCCGCAACGCGGCCGTTGCCGGTGACGCGATCACGCTGGTGCTTGACCGCCAGGTGGACGTGGCGCGCGGCGACATGATCGTCTCGCTCGACGCCCAGCCGCAGACCGGCCTTGCCTTCGACGCGCAGATGGTGGCACTGCAGCCGGACGGTATCGTGCCCGGCAAGCGCTACTGGCTGAAGGCCGGCTCGCGCCGGCAGCGCGTGCAGGTCGAACCGGTTTCGCAGCTCGACCTGAAGAGCGGCAAGTGGATCTCGACGGAAATGTTGCAGATGAACGCCATCGGCAAGGTTCACCTGTCCTTCGACGAAACGGCGATCTTCGACCCGTATGAACAGAACCGCGGAACCGGCGCCTTCATCCTGATCGATCCGGACACCAACAACACGGTGGCCGGTGGCATGATTACCGCCAAGCGCACCGAGCTGGGCGGGCTGCACGCCCATGAAGGCCGCGTGATCCTGTCGCTGCCGGCGGACCTCGCCGAACAGCTGCTTGCGACCGAGCTTCTGTCCAATCGCCGCGACGAGGTGGAAACCCGCCGCTTGACGACCGCCGAAGCGCGCGACCTTTTCGACGACATCGACGGATAAGTTGGCAGACAGGCCACTCAGGTCAGTCTGAACCGCCGCAACGACAACAGCCGCAAACATGCCCCCTGCCGGGTCATGTTTGCGGCTGTTGTCATTTCAGACGGATTTGGCCAGACACGCCTGGACTACGGGTCAAACCGCAAGCAATCGTCGCGACGTCGACTGGCGCTCGATCAGGTTGAAGCCGAGATCGACCAGGCTCGGCGGCGGGGCACCCTCGCCCGTGGCGCGCAGCAGCATGTCGACGGCGCGGTAGCCGATCTCGTAGCGCGGGATGCGCACCGAGGTGATCGACGGACAGGCTACGCCGGCATAATCCAGATCGTTGAAGCCACAAAGGCCAAACGCATCGGGTACGGCGATGCCGCGCCGCTGGCATTCGAACAGGACGCCGAGCGCCACGTCGTCATTGTGGCACAGCGCGGCATCGACATCGGCATGCTCGTTCATCAGACGCTCCAGCAGATGCGCCCCGAGGGCGACGCTGGTGTGACCGTCGACAGACAGGATCAGCCCGGCATCGTAGATCCCGGCCTCTTCCAGAACGGCGCGGTAGCCGTCAAGGCGTCGCCGCGACCGGACATCCCATCGGCCGCCGAGCAGGGCGATGCGACGATAACCGTTGTGCACCAGATGGCGGGTGGCGACCTCGGCTGCGGCGCGGTGGTCGATGCCGATCGCCATTTCGAGCGGATCGCCGCTGACATCCATGATCTCGACGACGGGGCAAGGTGCTGCGCGCAGCATGCTGTTCAGCTCGTCGTTTTCCGACAGGCCGGCATATATGATACCGGCCGGGTTCTGGGTCAGGAACAGCCGCAGCTGGTGGACTTCATCCTGCTTGTCGTAGTCGGGATTGGCGTACTGGATGCGCAGATCGGTGGCGCGGACCCTGTCCTCGATGCCGCGCATGACGGCGATGAAGGAATAGTTGGTCAGCGAGGGCGACATCACCCCGATGATGCCGCTGTTCTTGCTGGCGAGCGCCCGGGCCGCGAGATCGGGCACATAACCCATCTCCTCTACGGTCTTCAGGATCAGGTCGCGCAGGGTCGGCGACACCTTGTCGGGATCACGCAGGGCCCGCGATACGGTGATGGCGCTGACCCCTGCGGCCTGCGCCACATCGGACAGGGTTACCTTGTCGCGGCGCTGGCGCCGTCTTCTCGTCCCAAATCCCATCGGCTTCGCACCCGGCCCAATCTGCAGCCTGACATTGCATCCGCCTTTTCAAGGCCGAATGCAGGAACGCATAATGTGTATCCAAGATTGCCCGAAAATATCAGCCGTCGCAATTGGTTAGCGCGATATACACATGAATCGACCGGTATTGGCGATCTGCAACCCGCGCTGCCGCACGCGTCAGCTGCAACCGGGACCTTGCAAAACGGAGCCTGGCGGGTGCTGCCATGCCGTTCACGACACGGTCATTCGTGGCCGAAAGGGCGGGGTTTACGACCGGGCCGGCGCCTGCCGATGCAGGTGGATGAGGCACCCCGCGTCACGCAGGGACCACGACACCAACGTCGTTGAAACCGGGATACGTCCCTACCTGGCCGCGACGGGCTGCGCGGCAAGGCGGCCCTCTTTGGCGTTGGCGCCCGAGCGAAAATACTTCTGCAGCGGCTCATCGATGAGGCGGTAGACCACGACCCCGCCCAGCACACTTGCCAGCAGAGCGAGGACACCGAAGGCAACAAGGGAAAACCCGCCATTGCCAAATGGCAGCCGCAGCCAAAGCTGTCCCATGGCCGAAAGCACGATGCCATGGGTGAGATAGAGCGAATAGGACGAATCGCCCAGCAGTCTCGGCAGTCGCCATGCCGGCAGCGCGACGGCCTTTTCCACAAGCAGGGCACCGGCAACGATCATGCCGGCCGGAATGCCGAGCAGCACGAAACGTTGCAGCGGAATGTACTGCGCGATCACCGGGGCGGCGACAAACAGCGGCACACCCAGAAGAAGAAGCCAGGCACCTCCTGTCCGCGAGCCCGTCCGGTTGCTCAGCAACCAGGCAATCATGACGCCAAACAGGAATTCGAGAAGAATTGTCGACGTCGCGAAGATCAGGCCCGGCGACGCCGGTCGAAAGACCAATCCGAGCAGTGGCAAGGCCATCAGCATGCCGCTGATCGCCATGATGCGCCAACGCCGCGGAGACAACAGGCTGAGACCGAAGGCCGCATAAAACAGCATCTCGTAGTTCAGCGTCCAGCCGGGCACCAGAATGGGATAGAGCAATCCGTCGGCCGGCGACGGATAAGGCAGGAAGGCATAGGACGCCGCGATATGCAGGGTATCGAACCGCACGCTCTTGAGGAACTGCGGCGCGAAAACGGCCACGAGCACCAGGAAGGTGGTGACCATCCAGTAAAGCGGGACAATTCTCAGGATGCGGCGCTTGTAGAATTCGAAGAGACTGACCGATTTCGACTGGATCGAGAGGAAGATGACGAAACCGCTGATGACAAAGAAGATATCGACGCCACCTTCGAGAAAACCGGGCAAGCTCCCCTGATAGCCGAGGCGCGCCAGCGGAATTTCTATGTGGCAGAAAACCACCATCAGTGCCGCAACGGCACGCAGATAGTGTATGGACCTGTAGTTCATCGCCCGTCTCGCTCTCGATCCTCCGAGAGCAGTTAATTATACCTTAATGCAATCATATCCAGCAAAAGCCGGGAAGATGCTTAACGCGCTTGGGCCGATGCGGGTGCCTTATTGCGGCGCCTCTCAAAACGCCTAGCCCGGAGCCAGAGTGGCGACGATGCCCGTGCTTGCGCTTTCCTTGATCGTTTCCATCGCCACGTTCGTCGACGTACTGGCGACGTAAGGAAGATTGGAGATGCGCTCTCCCAGCACCTCGCGGTAGCGGCGGATATCGCGGGTTCTGATCTTCAGCAGATAGTCGAACCTGCCAGCGATCATGTGGCACTCTTCGACTTCCTTGATTTTCCTCACGGCAGCGTTGAACTTGAGGAGCGCATCTTCCTGCGTGTTCGACAATTTCACTTCGGCGAATGCGATATGCTCAAGCTGCAGCATCGACAGGTTGATGATGGCGGTGAAGCCTTCGATATACCCGTCGGCGATCAGACGGTTCATGCGGATCTGGCACGGCGTGCGCGACAGCCCTACTCTTTCCGCCAGTTCCGTGACGGAGATCCTGCCATCCTTCGACAGCACCTCGAGGATATTGCGATCAAAATGATCAATTTCGCTAACCATACCAGCATCAGCAGCCATTTCGCCTATCCACTCAGTTAAAATAAGTGATCTTGATAGACAGGATACTCTAACATAGTCGGAAAGCCTATAGGGCTTCTGCTAGTGTGCGCCGAAAGGGCTTGGAGGAGCGAACGCGGCATTGCAGCCAGACATGGCACCGATGGCCAGCCCAACCTGCATTCCCAGACAGCGTCGAGTGCAATGCAAGTGAAACCCGGTTCGCGCCGTTTTGACAAAACGCGGAGCATAAGGGTTTCCGAGCGGCAGCCGACCACAGTGCATTGAACCGTATCGCCGAAGCCTGCACAGTCATCGGCAACCGAACCGTCGAAAGGGTCTACCCATGTCGTCCTTGCCCGCAAAACATCCTGAAATCGAGACCGCCCGACCGTTCGCCTCGTTCGCTCCACCGATCCGCCCCCAGTCGCCGCTGCGGCAGGCGATCACCGCGGCCTACCGCACGCCGGAACCGGAATGCCTGCCGAGACTGGTCGATGCGGCGCGGCTTTCCGACGCGACGAAATCCGACATCGCCCAAACCGCGCGCAAGCTGATCCAGGCGCTGCGTGCCAAGCACAAGGGAACAGGCGTCGAAGGGCTCGTGCACGAATATTCCCTGTCGAGCCAGGAAGGCGTGGCGCTGATGTGCCTTGCCGAAGCCTTGCTGCGCATTCCCGACACGGACACGCGCGACGCCCTGATCCGGGACAAGATTTCCGAAGGCGACTGGAAGTCGCATCTCGGCGGCACGAAATCGATGTTCGTCAATGCGGCCACCTGGGGCCTGGTCGTCACCGGAAAGCTGACGTCGACCGTCAACGATCGCAATCTGGCCGCCGCGTTGACCCGCCTGATCGCTAGAGCAGGCGAACCCGTTATCCGCCGCGGCGTCGACATGGCGATGCGCATGATGGGCGAGCAGTTCGTGACGGGCGAGACCATCGACGAAGCGATCAAGCGATCGAAGGCACTCGAGGCCCGCGGCTTCCGTTATTCCTACGACATGCTCGGCGAAGCGGCGACCACAGCGGCCGACGCCGAACGATATTTCGGCGACTATGAAAACGCCATCCATGCGATCGGCAAAGCGTCCGCAGGGCGCGGCGTCTACGAAGGTCCGGGCATCTCCATCAAGCTGTCCGCCCTTCATCCGCGCTACAGCCGCAGCCAGACGCAACGCGTCATGGGCGAATTGCTGCCGCTGGTGAAACGTTTGGCGCTGCTGTCTAAGTCCTACGATATCGGACTGAACATCGACGCCGAGGAAGCCGACAGGCTCGAGCTTTCGCTGGACCTGCTTGAAGAACTGAGCCTGGACACGGAGCTTGCAGACTGGAACGGCCTCGGATTCGTGGTGCAGGCCTATGGCAAGCGCTGCCCGTTCGTGCTCGACTACATCATCGACCTGGCGAAACGCTCGAACCGGCGGATCATGGTTCGGCTGGTCAAGGGCGCCTACTGGGACGCCGAGATCAAGCGCGCGCAACTCGACGGGCTGGAGGGTTTCCCGGTCTATACCCGCAAGATTCACACAGATGTCGCTTACATCGCCTGCGCGCGCAAGCTGCTGGCCGAGCCGGACGCCGTCTTCCCACAGTTCGCCACCCACAACGCCCAGTCTCTGGCGACGATCTATCACCTGGCGGGGCCGGATTTCAAAGTCGGCACCTATGAGTTCCAGTGCCTTCACGGAATGGGAGAACCCCTTTACGACGAGGTGGTCGGCAAGGCCAAGCTCGACCGCCCCTGCCGCATCTATGCACCTGTCGGCACACATGAGACGTTGCTCGCCTACCTCGTGCGCAGGCTTTTGGAGAACGGCGCGAACTCTTCGTTCGTCAACCGCATTTCGGATGAAAACGTCTCTGTCGAGGAGCTGATCGCCGATCCGGTGGATATCGTCCAGGCCATGCCCGTGGTCGGCATGCCGCACGACCAGATCGCCCTGCCGTCGTCTCTCTATGGCCGCGAGCGCCTGAATTCCAAGGGTCTCGACCTCTCCAACGAGGCGACGCTGTCGTCCCTTGCAAGCAAGCTCGAGGGAACGGTGGCTGAGGGCTGGCACGCGACCCCGCTGCTGGCCGACGGGTCGCTGGAAGGCGACACGCGGCCCATCCTCAATCCGGCGGATCATGACGATGTCGTCGGCATGGTGACCGAGCTCAAGGTTGAGGACGCGGGCCGGATCGCCAGAATGGTGGCCGAGGGTGTTGCCGAGTGGGCTGCGACCGCGCCCACGGACCGCGCCCGGTGCCTCGAACGCGCCGCGGACCTCATGCAGGAACGGCTGGAAGTCCTGATGGCCATCGCCATGCGTGAAGCTGGAAAATCCGCCGCCAACGCCGTGGGCGAAGTCCGTGAAGCGATCGACTTCCTGCGCTACTACGCCGTCGAGGCGCGCAAGACACTCGGCCCGTCCCACGCGCCGCTGGGCGCCGTGCTTTGCATCAGCCCGTGGAATTTCCCGCTGGCGATCTTCACCGGCCAGGTCGCGGCAGCGCTGGTGGCCGGCAATTCGGTCATGGCGAAACCGGCAGGCGTTACGCCGATCATCGCCTTCGAGAGCGTGAAGATCCTGCACGAAGCGGGGGTTCCTCGCGCAGCGTTGCAGTTCGTGCCCGGCAGCGGCCGGCTTGGCGCGGCCCTGGTCGCGGCGCCCGAAACCGCAGGCGTCATGTTCACCGGCTCGACCGAAGTGGCGCGGCAGATCCAGGCGCAGCTATCCGAACGGCTGTCGGCGACCGGAAAGCCGGTGCCGCTGATCGCGGAAACCGGTGGCCAGAACGGAATGATCGTCGATTCGTCAGCGCTCGCCGAGCAGGTCGTGTTCGACGTGATCGCGTCCGCCTTCGACAGTGCCGGCCAGCGCTGCTCGGCGCTTCGCGTTCTCTGCCTGCAAGAGGATATCGCCGACCGCACGCTGAACATGCTCAAGGGCGCGCTCAAGGAACTCAGCATCGGCCGCACGGACAGGCTCAACATCGATATCGGCCCGGTCATCAACGAGCCGGCCAAATCCGAGATCGAGAAACACATCGAGCGGATGCGATCGCTGGGCTGCAAGGTGGAACAGCTGCCGCTCCCCGAGGCCGCGAAAGCCGGCACCTTCGTTCCGCCGACAATCATCGAGCTTCAAAAAATGTCGGACCTGACACGTGAGGTGTTTGGCCCGGTGCTGCACGTGATCCGGTATCGGCGCGACGATCTCGACCGCCTGATCGACGAGGTGAACGAATCCGGCTACGGCCTGACCTTCGGCCTGCATACGCGGCTGGACGAGACCATCGAGCACGTCACCAGCAGGATCAAGGCGGGCAATCTCTACGTCAACCGCAACATCATCGGCGCGGTCGTCGGCGTTCAGCCGTTTGGCGGTCGCGGCCTTTCCGGGACAGGACCGAAGGCGGGCGGACCGCTGTATATCGGGCGCCTCGTGCAGCGGGCTCCCGTGCCGCCGCGGCACAGCTCGGTTCATACCGATCCGGCCCTTCGCGACTTCGCCTCGTGGCTCGGCCGCCGCGGGCACAATGCCGATGCGGAGGCCGCCCGAGAATTGGCCGAGGTTTCGGCGCTCGGCCTGAAGCAGGAACTGGCCGGCCCTGTCGGGGAACTCAATCTCTACGCACTGCATCCGCGCGGGCGCATTCTTCTCGTGCCGACCACGCTGAAAGGGCTGTTCCGGCAGCTCGCAGCGGCGTTGGCAACCGGCAATGACGTGGTCATCGACCCGGGGGCAAATCTCGACACGGCGCTCAGCGCCCTGCCCTCATCGGTGGCTGCGCGTCTTTCATGGCGGTCCGACTGGGATGCGGCAGGACCGTTTGCCGGTGCGCTGGTCGAAGGTGACGCCGTCCGGGTGAAGGACATCAATGGCCGGATCGCGCAGCTGAAGGGCCCGCTGGTCCTCGTCCAGGCCGCAACGACCGAGGAACTTTCTCGCGACCCGGGCGCCTATTGCCTCAATTGGCTGCTGGAAGAGGTCTCCACCTCGATCAACACTGCCGCCGCCGGCGGCAATGCAAGCCTGATGACAATCGGCTGACCGACATGGCCGCGATCCTCACAGGTCGCGGCCAATCTCGTCGCGGGAGAGGCCGACAACATGTATCAAATGCCGTTGCAATTCTGCTGGACTGGGTTTCCGAACATCATCAGCTGGGATTGACGTGGTCCGCTTTCGCAGAGGCCTATTCAAGCGGGCGCAACAGCAGACGACAATACGGCCATCAGTTTATCTTCGCATGGAAAAATTCGGGAAAGATCTGAACCCTGTCTTTCGGTCGCAATGGCCGAGGGTTACGACTGGTCGGAGTGGCAAGATTCGAACTTGCGACCCCCACGTCCCGAACGTGGTGCGCTACCAGACTGCGCTACACTCCGTGACCAGCGGCGCCTCTATAGACCAGCGAATTTTGTTGCACAAGCCGGCAAAACAAAAAACCCGAAAGAAAGATGGAGATATCGCGGCGAGGCAGGGCCAAACTTCTGAAAGGCATGGATTTTCCGGATGTTCGGTTTCGATGCCAGTGTCCGGCAATGCACGGAGAGAGCGAAAAAGGAGCGTTCGCAGCGACGACCTGACGCCGTTTCAGGGCAATTGCCTGCCTGGCGCGGCTGTTTGTCCCAGCCGTCGTTGCAGGCTCGCATCAGCGCGGCAAAAATAGCATGTTCAGCGCGCAAAGACCGATTTCCCAAGCCTCGATTTGAGGATAAAGCCTTGAGCGGGACTTGGTGCCTTTTGAGGAGCCAGCAGGGGCTGGATGCCGGGCGCTTTCGGGATAGATGGGCTTGAGGGACAGGACAATGAACTTCCGCGGTATGATCAAGGCAGGCGCGACACTCGGCCTGGCTGTCGCTTTGGCGGGCTGCACGACGACGGGTGTGGCCAAGAATGATGTCGAGGCCCGCTGGAACGGCCAGCAGGCGGGCGTCTTTTTTGCCAAGTTCGGCCCGCCGGTGGGTGACACCGCGGCCGGCAGCTCGACGATCTACACCTGGCGCGGCGGCCACAAGACCCGTGTGGTGCCGGCCGTCTATGAGCAGGTCGATGGCAAGAAGGGCAAGATCATCAGCAAGGCGCGCACCGAATACCTGCGCTGCGAAGTGCAACTGACGGTGTCGCCGGACTATATCATCCGCAGCGTGCGGACCGTCGTGGATCGCCCCGGCGTCAACGGCGGCCAGAGCTATTGCGAGGAATTCCTCGGCGGCGCCTGACGGCCTGTGTGAAGGCACGCAAAAATCCGCCTCCGGCCGCTTGCGCGCCGGGGGTGTTTTTTTTTCAGACAGGGGCGGAAAAATCGGTATTTGCCGCACACTACGGCTGACCACCGGTGATCGGCACCCGACAAACGGCGGCGGGAGGGCACCGTGGATGACGCCCTCCCCAACGCAGAACAAAAACCGAAAACTTCGCAACGCATGACCTTATGGAAGCGCCTTTTTTATAGGCGAAACAGGGTTAACGATTGCCTTACGGACAATCGGTTTATGATTAATTTTCAATTACCTAGAATGGATGTTGTTTACGGTACCTCAACGGTCCAAAAGTGAGACAGGCCCTATTCGCCGCCCATCCCTCCCTGGATTGCCGCATTCAGGATTGTCGCTGCAGCCGCATTCCTTCCACGAGATACAGCGGCGATCTTGGCGTCTGGTGTCACCGAACTGGGATGGCGCGATCGAGGCCCCGTTCACGCCGAGACTTGCAACGTGTCGGCGATTTGCATCGTCTTGGCGCTGGAGCCGACATAACCATTTGTCCGTGGCTGGGACGCCAGGAGCATAATCCAACTTCCCCCAACGTCTTGTTTTCTATCAACCTACTGCAATGTAAAGGAAATCTCGGCTAGAGGTGTTCCGGCAGACTGTTCCCGCCGCCTGTGCCGAAAGCTTTTCGATGACCCGAAGCCCCAACTTCTAAACGTTGCAACAGCAGCACTTCCTGTGCCCGAATTTATGCGCCCCCTTGAGCGGAAGGGGGTATTCACACTTGGATTCGCAGCTTGCTGCTGAAGCCGCCACAAAAGTAGTCTGTGTGGACAGATTGCCCGCAAGTTGGACAGGATCATTAGAAACCTGGAAATTGGCCTATCGGCAACAGAACTTGAGTGCGCCTCATCAAAGCGCGATTTTCACGAACGCCTCTTCGCAAAGTGCCAGGTCTTCCATCAAGGAGAGATTGGTCGACAAACTATAGGACGAAGTCATATGGCGTCGCCAGAGAATCGCAATCTTTGGTTGAAAGTCACCACTTCGGGCACCGGCAAGAGCCGAAAACGCCAGGCCTCCCCGAAAATAGCAAGGGGATATGTACCGGCTATCTGGCGTTTCCACGATGCGCCGGACAGGGCACGGGCCTTAAACGCGCCATTCTTCGAATATAGATGTGGAAAATGCTGTTTGTCTTAAATTCTGGGTGCTTTGGCGTGGGCCAATCGGTGATTGTGGATTTTCCTTTGCATTTGTTCTTGATATAGCAGCCGACAAATGATGTTCGGTGGAAAGGCCAAACGCGGCTTGATCCGCAAAAGTTGGCTTGGAAGGAAACTCTGTGAAAGCGCGTTTGATTGAAAGCCTCAAGACCAAGCAGGCGGTTATAGGGATCGTAGGGCTGGGTTATGTGGGGCTCCCGCTGCTCTTGCGTTACTGCGAGGTCGGTTACAAGGTCGTGGGCTTCGATATCGATCGCGAAAAGGTCGACAAATTGCTCGCCGGCAAGAGCTACATCGAGCATATTCCCGACAATGCCGTGGCCCGGGCCATTGAACATGGCTTCGACGCAACGACTGATTTTTCTCGCGCCTCCGAGGTCGATGCGCTCATTCTATGCGTTCCGACGCCACTGAACAAATATCGCGAACCCGATCTGAGTTTCGTGATGAATACTGTGGAAGCGTTGGCTCCGCACATGCGCAAGGGCCAGATTGTATCACTTGAGAGCACGACCTATCCCGGCACCACCGATGAGGAATTGCGACCGCGGATCGAACGTTTCGGCCACGCGATTGGTGAAGACATCTTCCTTGTCTTTTCCCCAGAACGGGAAGATCCGGGCAATGCAAATTTTACAACGAATACCATTCCCAAGGTTTGCGGAGGCTGCACACCCGACTGTCTCGAGGCGGGCATGGCGCTCTATGGGCAAGTGATCGATCAGGTGGTGCCTGTTAGCTCGACGCGCGCCGCGGAACTGACCAAGCTGCTGGAAAACATTCACAGGGCTGTGAATATCGGTCTGGTCAACGAGATGAAAATCGTGGCTGACAAGATGGGTATCGACATCCACGAAGTTATCCGGGCTGCGGCCACGAAACCTTTTGGATTCGTCGCCTATTATCCTGGTCCCGGTCTTGGCGGACACTGCATACCTATCGATCCGTTCTACTTGACCTGGAAGGCACGCGAGTACGGCGTCCACACGCGCTTCATCGAACTCGCAGGCGAAATCAACTCCTCCATGCCGGACTATGTCGTATCGAAAATTACTTCGGCACTGAATGCCGTTCGCAAATCGATTGCAGGAAGCCGAATCCTTGTCCTTGGCATCGCATACAAGAAGAATGTCGACGACATGCGCGAGTCACCGTCTGTCGCCCTCATGGAGCGCCTACGCGATCTAGGGGCGGAAATTGCCTATAGCGACCCGCACATCCCGGCGTTCCCCAAGATGCGCGACCACAGTTTCGATCTGAAAAGCGTCTCGCTGACAGCAGAGGCGCTTGCAAGTTATGATTGCGTCCTGTTGGCAACGGATCATGATCGTTTCGACTACGAGATGATCAGCAAGCATTCGCAATTGATCGTTGATTCCCGTGGCCGTTATCTCGAGCCCTCCAGTCATATTGTGAAGGCCTGATCATGCGCAGTTTCGCCTCCCCCGTCACGGATCGCAAAATCAAGTTTGCATTGGTTGGCTGTGGCCGTATCGCGCAAAACCATTTCAGTGCCATGAAACAGCACGGCAATCGTGCGGAGATAGTCGATGTCTGCGATATCGATCCGGTCGCCTTGGCTAAAGCTACCGAACTGACGGGCGCCAGAGGTCATTCGAGACTGTCTGATCTGCTTGCCTCAACCGAGGCCGATATTGTCGTGTTGACTACGCCGAGCGGCCTGCACGCGGAGCAAACCACCGAAATCGCGGCCAGCGGACGTCACGTGATGACCGAAAAGCCGATGGCAACACGTTGGCAAGACGGACTTCGGATGGTCAAGGCCTGCGACGAGGCCAATGTTCGGCTGTTTGTCGTCAAGCAAAACCGTCGCAATGCCACTTTGCAACTTCTCAAGCGCGCGGTCGAGCAAAAGCGTTTTGGCCGTATCTACATGGTCAACCTGAACGTCTTCTGGACGCGACCACAAGAGTACTATGACAGCGCGTCCTGGCGGGGGACCTGGGAGTTCGATGGCGGCGCGCTGATGAACCAGGCCAGCCACTATGTGGATTTGCTCGACTGGTTGATTGGACCGATCGAGAGCCTTCAGGCCTATACGGCCACGCTTGCCCGCAATATCGAAACCGAGGACACGGCGGTACTAGGTGTACGCTGGCGTTCCGGTGCGCTGGGCTCCATGAACGTCACAATGCTGACCTATCCGAAGAATCTTGAAGGCAGTATTACCATCATCGGAGAAAAAGGCACGGTCCGCGTGGGCGGCGTTGCTGTGAACGAGATCTCCCACTGGGAGTTTGAAGACGCGCATCCCGATGATGCCGAGGTCGCGGGCGCGTCCTATGCGACCACTTCCGTCTATGGATTTGGTCATCCCCTCTACTACGACAATGTCATCAATGTGATGCGCGGTGAAGCCGAACCGGAAACCGATGGCAGAGAGGGATTGAAGTCACTGGAAGTTCTGATTGCCGCCTATCTCTCGGCCCGCGATGGCAAACGCATAGCCCTGCCGTTGGACTACTGATATGGCGGTTACCATTCATCCAACAGCGATCGTCGATGAAGGCGCTGAGATCGGTGACGGCAGCCGGGTCTGGCACTGGACCCATATATGCGCTGGTGCAAAGATCGGCACAGGGTGCTCCTTCGGCCAGAATGTCTTTGTCGGCAATGATGTGATCATCGGCAACAATGTGAAGGTCCAGAACAATGTATCGGTTTACGATGCCGTTCGTCTCGGCGACGATGTCTTCTGTGGCCCGAGCGTGGTGTTCACCAACGTCTACAATCCGCGCTCGGCAATTGCACGCAAATCCGAATATCGGGAAACGGTGGTGGGTCGCGGGGTGTCGCTCGGCGCCAATTGCACCATCGTGTGCGGCAACTCAATCGGGGAGAATGCCTTTATCGGCGCCGGGGCCGTCGTGAACACGCATGTCCCTCCCCACGCCCTTATGCTCGGTGTGCCGGCGCGCCGCAAAGGCTGGATGTGCCGATGCGGAACCCAGCTAAAAGGCACCGGCAGCGTGCGCTGCGAATGCGGCAATCGATATGAAATTTCGGCAGAAGAGTGCAAACCTTTATGACCAGACAATTCCAGTTCATTGACCTGAAGAGCCAATATACGGAACTCAAGCCGTCGATCGATGCGCGCATTCAAACAGTACTCGACCACGGCCAATACATCATGGGTCCCGAAGTTCGAGAGCTTGAAGAGAAGCTTGAATCTTATACGGGATCAGCGCATTGCATCACCGTTGCCTCCGGTACGGAGGCCCTTCTGATTTCGCTGATGGCACTCGGCATCAAGCCGGGTGACGAAGTGATTACAACGGCATTCACATTCATTGCCACTGCAGAAGTCATCGCCCTTCTAGGCGCCGTCCCGGTCTTTGTCGATGTGGAAAGCGATACCGGCAATATCGACGCCGCGCTGATCGACGCGGCGATCACCGAACGTACCCGAGCGATTATTCCGGTATCGCTCTATGGACAGACCGCGGACATGGACGCGATCAACGCAATTGCCGCGCGACACGACAATATCACGGTGATCGAGGACGCAGCACAAAGCTTCGGCGCCAACTACCGCGGACAGAAATCCTGCAATGTTTCCCATATCGGCTGCACAAGCTTCTTCCCGAGCAAGCCGCTTGGATGTTACGGCGATGGTGGCGCGATCTTCACAAATCGTGAAGATCTGGCCAAGATCATGCGACAGATCCGTGTTCACGGTCAAGAACGTCGCTACTACCATACGCGGATCGGAGTCGGCGGGCGCATGGATACGATCCAGTGCGCCGTAGTTCTGGCAAAGCTGGAGCGTTTCGAGTGGGAGGTGGAACGCCGCATTGCAATCGGACAGCGCTATATAGAATTGATCGCCAGCAATAACCTAGTCCGTCCGGTAACCGTCCGTGCGGAACGTACGTCGGTCTGGGCACAATTCACGGTGATCAGCGAGCAACGGGAAAAGCTCCTAGACGCCCTGAGCGCCAGCGGCATACCGACCGCCATTCATTATCCAACACCGCTGCACCGGCAGCCTGCATACAAAGATCTCTGTCGGATCTCCGGAAGCCTGACCAATACCGAATATCTGTCGGATCGGGTCTTCAGCTTGCCGATGCACCCTTATCTCACCAGCGATGATCAGGCGCATATCATAAGCGCAATGGACAAGGCTTTCTGAGCGGCGCAGAAAATCGCACCGAAGCTACATAAGGATCCTTCTTTGGATCTATCCGCACGTCAATGCGTTGACTTTCCTCAATTCAATTGCGCACCTACAAGGCTATCGAAATGATGAAGGCAGAGCTTAGACCACGATTGATTATTCTTTCGGCATCCTATCTGATGCTAATGTCTTTAGTCTGGATAGTCGCGCTTTCAGTCGGCGAATACGTGCGGCCTGAGCATTTCCTGACGCATTTTTTGGGCTTCTGCGTCACCATCGTCATCCTGCTTGTGATCGTTCATCGCTTAGCACCCACGAATTACTCTATATTCACAGGTCTGAATATTGAAAAATATGCCTGGGTCTTGGTTTTAACTCCCGTCGTTCTGCTAGCGACATACGTAATACTACTCGGCAACGTTCCTCTGATCGACGCAATTCGGGCGAATGAATACTACGCCGTCACCAGAATACGAACAGACATATCAAAATCCGGTTTCCCCGAATCCTACATTCCGGCACTTGTCACTCGATCGATTGCGCCGGCCATCATTGTCTACTTTCTGCATCAGAACAAATTCATGACAGCCTTTTTCGTCTTCCTCTCCGCGGCAGCCGTGGGGCTCCTGACCATCACGAAAGGTCATGTTATTTTCGCAACCTTTCCGGTTATTCTATATTGCGCACTAACCAAACGATTTCTCCAGGCAGGTCTGTTTCTGGTCACAGCTGGTGCCATTATCTACGCCGTAATGGTCGTAACGAATCCCGCTGCCAACGCGGCTTGCAAATTTTCCACCAATACGTCGGATCCTGCTTGCCAAATGATCGTCGAACCGTTGCCTGACGATATTGAGGGCGTGGAAAAGGCTCCCGCCGCGGAACGGCTGGCAAGGGCGCTTGTCAGACGCGCGTTCCTTGTACCCGGTCAGGTAGTAGCAGAATGGTTCGAAATCTTTCCGGCGAAAGTTCCATTCGAACAGGGCTGCGGCTATCGGTTTCTGGCCCCCATAGTCGGCTGCAAATTCGAGCAGAACGCACGCCTTGTCTATGCTATCCAGTACCCAGATCGAGTCGCTCAAGGCATACGCGGCAGTAAAAACGCTGCACATTTCATGGAAGAATATGCCAATTTTGGACTTCCCGGCCTGTTTCTGGCCGGCGCGCTCGCTGCCATGGTAATCAGCGTCGCGACGCTATTGATGAGCAAAGTCAGCCGACCGGCATTTCTCTCCATCAATCTTATATTCATCCTAATGATGGCATCGACTGCGCTGCATACCACACTTTTGTCAGGCGGGTGGCTCATGGCAATGATCACATCTGCATTTCTGATCGGAGGGACAGGCCTTTCACAGCTCGACCTGAAATCGTCTCCCGACCCGAGGTCTCAGCCCGTAACGAGATAAATTCACCGCCACATGGCTCTGTTCCACACCCGCCTTCACCCATGAGCACGGTGAAGCGGGCAATTGGCGAGGGTGAATATCAGATCGATGAAGGACGTTTTACATTGAAAAAAAGCGAGGAATTCATCGTTATCTACCGCGGACATTTGTCCGCAGCCTGAACTGGAGACACATCTTGCCCACGACCCGCACAGTTGACGATACCAGTCCGGTGATCATTCACTTCACTACCGTGCATCCACGCAGTGACACCCGTATTCGCATCAAGGAAGTAACCACGCTCGCGCGTGAATGGCCCAATGAGATTGCACTATTCGTGCAGGACGGCAAAGGTGACGAGGTGGATGCTGGTAACGGATTTTGTGTCCACGATACAGGCTCCGTAGCGCAAGGCAGGCTTCGGCGCATGACATTCGGAGCATGGAAAATGTACTCGGCCATCCGCGCCGCGCGTCCGAAGATTGCGCATTTCCACGACCCTGAACTTTTGCCTTGGGCTGCGCTTTTAAGGCTTTCCGGAATACAGGTTATTTACGACGCTCATGAAGATCTGCCGGCCGCCACCTTGAGCAAACCCTATATCAAGCCTGCCCTGCGAAAGCCGCTTGCGGCCACCGTTGCGATAGTTGAAGGATTTTTTGCAAGACTGTGCACCAAGGTTGTGGCTGCAACCCCTGCAATAGGCCAGAATTTTTCCAACTTGAACCCGAAGCTCGTGCAGAACTTCCCGCTCCTCGACGAACTCCAGATCGACGAGGTAACCCAGGGCACTCAACTGCCACATCACTTCGCATATGTCGGCGGAGTCACCCGCATTCGCGCAGCTGTTGAGATGGTAAAGGCAATTGAACTCGTTCGCGACGAGACAATCCGACTACAGATGGCTGGCACGTTTTCAGCTAGCTTGGGCCAGGAGCTAGAGCGGATCGAGGGCTGGAAACGTGTCGATCTTTATGGCTGGGCTGACAGAACAACAGTATCAAAGGTGCTGGCGCAATGCAGAGCGGGCCTCGTCCTCTACTATCCTGAACCCAACCATATACGTGCACAGCCCAATAAACTGTTTGAATACATGTCCGCAAGTCTGCCTGTGATTGCTTCCGATTTTCCGCTCTGGCGCGAAATCGTTGATGGTGCGGGCTGCGGCCTGCTCGTTGATCCTAGAGATCCACAGGCAATTGCTGGCGCGATGCAATGGATCGTTGACCATCCCGCTGAAGCGGCCGAAATGGGCCGACGTGGCCGCATGGCTGTGGAAGAGCGTTACAACTGGGATGCGGAGAGCGAAAGCCTGATCGCGCTCTATCGAGACTTGTTGCCGGCCACTTGATACTGGAGACACTTTAATGCCCCAAATCCTCACCGTCATCGGCGCTCGCCCACAATTCATCAAGGCCGCGGCGGTCTCTCGCCAGATCGCAGAGACTCAAGGACTCAATGAGATGTTGGTCCATACGGGACAGCACTATGATGCCAACATGTCGGATGTCTTCTTCGACGAGTTAGAGATACCGCATCCAGCGCATCATCTTGGAATCGCCGGTGGCGGACACGGTGCCATGACCGGGCGAATGCTCGCGGCCATTGAAACCTTGTTGCTTGAAGTACGTCCTGACATCGTGATGGTGTATGGAGACACAAATTCCACTCTCGCCGGCGCGCTTGCGGCAGCAAAGCTGCACATTCCGGTCGCGCATGTGGAAGCAGGACTGCGTAGTTTCAACAAGCGCATGCCGGAGGAAATCAACCGTATATTGACAGACCAGTGCTCGGACTTGCTGCTCACGCCGACGGCAACAGCCACACAGAATTTGCTGCGCGAAGGGGTTCCAGAAGCACATATTGTAGAATGCGGCGACGTGATGTTCGATGCTGCTCTGCATTTCGGCAGGAAGGCAGAAGCAGATCATGCCGGGCCGGCCCGTTTTGGCCTAACGCCCGGACAATATGCGTTGGCAACGGTTCACCGTCAGGAGAACACCGATGATCCGATTCGTCTTGCCGCCATTCTCGATGGGCTGGCAGCGGTGACTCGTGATCTAAAGGTCGTGCTCCCCCTGCATCCGAGGACACGGGCCCGCATTGACGCGGCAGATCTTACAGACAGGCTCGAAGCGCTCCACATTATTGAGCCTGTAGGCTACCTCGATATGGTTGCGCTCGAGAAGCATGCCGCTGTGGTCGCGACCGATTCAGGCGGCGTGCAAAAAGAGGCTTTCTTCTACGAAGTCCCCTGCATCACCTTGCGCGACGAAACCGAATGGGTTGAGCTGGTCGAGGCAGGATGGAACCGTCTTGTCATCCCGAATGATCCGTCAGCAATCCATCAGGCAATTCTTGAGGCCCGTGGAACAAGGGGGTTGGACATCGCGCCGTATGGCAGCGGCAATGCCTCAGGGATCATCGTGGATAGACTTGAAAGGATGCTGGGTTGAGCCGCATCTGGTTGATAAATCCCTACTCCTCAACACCTTCGACAGGAATGGGCGGGCGGCACCATTATCTGGCAAAGGCGCTCAGCCGACTTGGACACCAGGTAACACTCGTCGCGGCAAGACGGCATCATCTGCTGCGTCAGGATGTGGACGCAGACAGACTGCCGACTGAAGAAATTGTCGACGGCTATCGCTTCGTGCGGATCGATGTGCCGCGCTACTCCCATGCGCATGATAAGCGGCGAATCCTCGCCTGGTTCGTTTTTGCTGCACGGTTGCTTCAACTGCGCCGCCGGCTAGGCGAAAAGCCTGACGCGGTGCTGTATTCATCGCCGCATCCCGTGGGATATCTGGCAGCCGAAAGGCTCGCACGTCGCTGTGGAGCGCGACTGGTGTTCGAAGTTCGTGATATCTGGCCGCTCACCCTGGTCGAGGTCGGCGGTTACAGCCCCCGCCATCCCTTCATCCGCTTTCTGCAATGGATTGAAGATCGCGCCTACAACAACTCCGACAGAGTGGTCTCAAATCTGGAGGGGGCAGTTGGGCACATGACATCGCGCGGGATGAACGCCAGCAAGTTTACCTGGGTGTCAAACGGTATCGCTCTTGACGAAGTTGCAACTCCGGCCCCCTTGCCAGCAGAGGTCACCGCGCAAATCCCTAAGGACGGCTTGCGCATTGCCTACACCGGCACGCTGGGAGCGGCAAATGCACTCGAGACCCTGCTCAACGCGGCGGCGATGCTGAACGATCTACCGGCTGTGCATTTCATCCTCGTAGGGCAAGGCCGCGAACGCGCATTTCTGGAATCAAGACGAGACGAACTCGGGCTGAACAATGTGCATTTTCTAAACGGCGTACCGAAAAAACAGGTCCAGTCTGTGCTGGGCGCTTGCGACGCCTGCTACATCGGCTGGCTAAATTCGCCACTCTATCAATGGGGAATTGCCGCTAACAAGATTCCTGAATATCTGTTTTCAGGAAAGCCCATTGTTCATAGCTTCAGCGGCGGAAGTGATCCCGTCATGAAATTCGACTGCGGCATCACAGTACCCGCAGAGGAACCAAAGGCTCTTGCCGAAGCCATTCGCCGCCTCCATGGCATGCCTGAGGATGGACGCCGGCGAATGGGCGAAAACGGCCACAAAGCGGCGGTGGAACACTATGACTACGCCCAGCTTGCCCGGCGGATGGAGCAGGTGTTGCTGGGATGAGCAGCAGTGCTTCCACCTTACAGAGCCGTATGGCAGGAAAACCTCAGGGCGCCTTCTCTTTAGAAGCAACTCAGTCTTGGCCAGGCACTATGCAAAGCGTCCCTACGCAAATTGATATCGCCACACCGTATTTTTGGATTTCAATGCGAATATGCCGATCCAATATTGGGGACCGGCCAGTGCGGCCCTCGCCGTCTTTGCCGGGACCTCAATGCAGAAATGCAAATGCAGGCTTTCTTGTCATTTGACACGGGGGCACCAACTGTTCATCTGGAGCCACGAAAACTTTGGAGCAGGACTGCATGCCCAGCGACTCTTTGATTGATCGGGGCTTTTCTCGGTTCACTACAGCCTACAACGCATCAGGATTCGAATTCAACGCGAACGCAGCTCGGCTCATCGTCTGCGCATTCTTCATCTGGAAGTTGTTAAGTCGTGACTATGGATTCTTTGGAACGCTTCCGGAAGAGGTATTTTACTTCTATCCGTACCAAATATACTCAATAAAAGCCGGACCAATATTAACTGGCCTGCCAATCATACAGGAATTACTCACGTTCCACTGGGTTCACTGGTTTCTGCCGCACCCCGGACTGATGCTAATGCGCGTTGTGCAGGGCCTCGCGATCGTAAGCCTGATATGTCTCGCGGTATTTGGTTGCGGCCCCCGGAAATCTATCCTCGTAGTCACTTACGCTCTTCTAATCTATCTCTGGGGATATCTGTTCCTGCTCGGGCAGGAAATCGATGCCGTCGATCTGTATTTCGGCATGCTGCTTGCGCTTGGTATCAGTTCGTATGACGACGTACCGATATGGAAGTTATCGGAACTTTATCATCACCGGCCGTCACGCGATGGTGGGCGCAGCATGTCGAACCTCGTGCTCGTGTTTGTCTTCTACTACTTCGCATCAGGGATCAAGAAGCTCACTGATATCTACCCCAGCGAATGGTTCAAGTACGATCTAGTCGGGGAAATCGAGCAGCATACAATAAGGGCGGCGCATAGCACGCTGGATACAATTTATTTATTTCAATACATGCATGGGCTAGGTTTTTTGAGTTATATTGGACCACCACTGGTCTACATCTCACACCTTTTGGTTCCCATGGTATTCTTTCGAAGAACACTGATACTAAAGTTCTTTCTGTTTTATTGCGCTTTTCACCTCATGACATTCGGGGTCGGAATCAGCTTTACAGGCTACATTTTCGTCTGGGCGGTTCTTTTTCCTTGGCGCCAGATCATAGCGCGACTTGCCGGGAGTAAAGACGACAACGACCTGATTGGTGAAACACCATGAAAATATTCTATGATGGCGACTGCTATTTCTGCACTAATTTTGTCAGATTGCTATCTCTCCGGCATGCTGTTGGCGAGGTGCAACTCATGTCACTCAGAGAGGACAACGAAGATGTCAGGCGAATTCTGTCCTCGGGGCTTAACGTCAATACTGGCTTCGTGGTCGAACATGACGGCAAGGTTCTCTATGGCTCGCATGCATTCCACTACCTGACAACACTTGCGGAACCGCGAAACTTTTTGAGCCGCATGCTGTTCCTGATCGGCGAGCATCCGCAGGCCGCGCGCCTTCTGTATCCGGTCATGGTGTTTGGTCGCTATCTCGTCCTTATCGCCCAAGGAGGGACCTTGATCGAGTACGAGCGTCAGCCTTGGCAAGAATCAACGCAAGAAGGTCTTGGGCCGCGTCTCGTCAGAATGTCGGCGCTACTGCTGACCGTCCTCGGGCTCACTCGGCTTGGGGTCTTCGGATCTTACCCAATGAAGGCGCTTCAGCTACTCCCGGTTCTTCTCCTTACAGTAACCGCCGTAGCCGCCTGGACTCGTTTTTTCTACAAAGCCGCCTATGCCCGCCAGATATACAACCGCATCAGGCAGGCGGACTGGTCAATTGTGATTGCCTATGTTGCCATATTGCTTCTGATCGTGAACACGCTGGATATAGTTCTTTTTCGCAGGCTCGCTGCTTTCATAACCATTCTTCCGCTACTCGCAGTGGCGGTCGATCTATACCGGAAATACGGTGCGGATCCGCAGATTGGGAAAATCCCTGCCATTGTTCCATTCGCGATTCTTGTGTTTGCGTTCTTCCCAGGCCTGTATATGGCTCCGTTTTATGGCGGAATTTTCGGATGGACCGCACACGTAGACCGGTCGCGGCCGATCGTGGTCAGCGGTTACAAGCTGGTAAATCAAGACGGCGACGAGATTTGGTACAATCATGCCTTCTTTCAGCCTGTGACTATGAATGGACGCTTCCGTCGGGCTTTTAGCGACGCAATACCCGAGACCGAAAAATTCGTGCAATTCATGTTCGACAACTACAAACGAATCTATCCCATGCTGGAAACCGGTCGAATGCCGCACGAATGGGCTTTGGGTCGTTTTGCCTATCCATCTCACAATCTATCGGACAACAATTCGCTCGACTATGTCGGGAAATTTGAGCCGAGCAAGATCATAGGCATGGAAACAGTTGTCGAGACTTACAATTTCGATGGCACGTTCCTGGAGGCAAAGAAAGGTGTGCTGATCCCTGTAAATGGCAACTAACCAGCATGTCAGTGGGGATTCAATTCATGGTTCTCGCACGCTGGTGACATTCAGAGAACGGCACTTCGAATATGAGGTTCCCGCGCCGGTGTCATTGGGTTAAGAGTCCAAATTGACAGCGTCGAACACTTTGGTGGTGCGCTGCGATTTCGCAGAAGTGCGATACTTGACAGCCGGCGTGCAGGATCTGACTGAATGAAATCCCTTAAATCGATCTCTTCCTCAACCCCTGTCATTCTATCGGTTCTGGGCTTTTTGGTCGCGGTCGCCATTGCCTGGTTCACCCAGCGCAACGTCGTCCTCTACACAGCGTTGAACGGCTATACGCCAGTCGGCATGATGCATTCGGTCACCGATTTCGCCGATTTCGGAGGGAACTTTCCCAACGGCGAGGCCGAGATGATGAAATCTCTCATCGGCCATGTTTACGAAATGCTGGGGCAGGCAGGGATTTCGGACTTTGCCGGCGCTTTCCTGGTTGTGGTGGCAGAAGCGCTCACCCTTTTTGCAGGGGGCTTCTATTTCGCGCGACGGACCAACCCAGACCTACCGCTCTGGACCGCTTTCGCAGCAGCGATCCTGCTCGGCGCCAGCGGCATTGCCAGCGCTGATTTCGGACGATGGGGACACCCCGTCTACGGATCCGTCTACAATTTTGCATTCGGGCTTGGACTCGCGGCAGTGGCGGCGGCTCTTGGACGGCGTCTGTGGCTCAGCGGCCTCCTTTTGGGATTGGCAGCCACCATTCATCCGATCATCACGCTGTTTTTCGCAATACCCGCCGGGATCGTGGTCCTTGGCAGGCTGCGCAGCTACCATCCTGCCCAGTTCGTCGTATCCGCGCTTCTCGCCACCGGCCTTGCAGGCGCCTGGTTTCTCTTCGCCTACAAGGATACGAACATCTCCGGAGGCGCAATCGATGGCCAGCTATTCGTTACATTGACGCGGCTGATGAGTTCGCATTGGCACCCCGTCTACATCGGCGTCTTCGGCGAACGTGCATGGGAAAGCATCCTGCCGGCATCGGCACTTGGGGCTCTCTGTGCCGTAATGATGGCAATCGCTCCCGCGAACAACCTTCCAGTCGACCGATCGATTGCAACAGCAATATTTGTCCTTCTCCTGACTTCGTTGATCGGCGTTTATCTATCCGACACCTCGCAAAATCCGTTCCTTGTCAAACTGGCGCTCCAACGCGCCAGTTTGATTGCATTCTTGATGGCTGCCGGGCTCAGCATCCCGCGCTTGCTTGTGCTCGCATCAAAAGGACCGATTGGACTTTCAATCTTTGCTGCCGCCCTTATCGCCCTGACATTCGTTAGGTCACATGGTCTACCGATCGGTGGCTTGATCCTGTTTATCAGCCTTCTTCTACTACAATCGCGTAGATTGGTGACTGACCTCTCGGAGATGAGAAGGCGCATCATCTGGCTGTCTCTTTCAAGCTGCGTCGCCGTACCTTTGATCCTATCCGTAAACGGCCATTTCCAACCGTTTGCGTTCGACAGCCTGTTGACGCTCGGGACACTGGCAACGATCGGCTTCATCCTTCCATTCGTGCTCTTGATCCTGGGGCGCATCAGCGGCTCACCGGTCCCTGCAATCGCCGCCATTTGTGTGGGCGCCTTGCTTTGGAGCAAGACAGCCGACCCAGTCAAGAAACCTGCCGATATTGCGTTTGCAGGCGACTTCCTGGACGTTCAGCTCTGGGCACGAAACCACACTGAGCCGGGCTCAGTGTTCATGGTCGAGCCGACGATGTCCTATGGTTGGCGACAGTACTCGCAGCGCCCATCCTTCGGTACCATGCGGGAATGGCTCTATGCCGGCTGGATCTACAAGTCCGACCGTGCTGTACTGACCGAAGGTTTGCGGCGAGCAGCCCTTCTCGGCGTGTCACAGGAAGACTTACAGAAAAATGCCTGGACGATGGAACGGGCGCCAGCATATTTGAGCCTGACAACCAAGCTTAGGTCTACCTACAACAATTTTGATGGGAAAGCGCTGGCGCAACTCAGCCGTGAGAACGGGATTGCGTATTTTGTCTTCAACCGCAGTTTTCGGAGTGAAGTTTCCGGGCTCGACATCGTCTACGAAAATGAGAGTTTCGCGGTTGTCAGACCTGCGCTCTGATGTAGCGAGGCCTTATGACAGCAGTTCCAGAAGTGTCTCGAAACCATTGCCCCAACCGTATACAGGGGTAATGGTGTGGGGATGCCAATTCACCGACGCGATACCTCGGACTGCCCGTACCTCATCCAACCACGGCTTTATCGCCTCTTCTGGGCCAACTCGATTGACGCCGGCATAGTCATAAACGTGCGAATCCATAAGGATCATAGGCACGGTTTCTATCGCCAATGTCGCCTGAGCGGCGCTTGGGGGTGGAGAAACGGAGAGAGCGTGACTTGCGCGAAATCCAGCACGATCATTAAAACCAAGTGTGCTGTCGAACCGTAGGCCCGCATCGTGCTGAGCGGCCCAGGTCTTGGCAAAGGAAAAATGCAGCCAGTGTTGGCGGCAATGGGTTATGACACTTCCTAGTGCCCTCTCGACCCGGCACTTTTCCATCTCCATGGCAGCGGCACTTTCCCAGGCATCAAAAGACTGGTGCAAGCCAACCTCGTGTCCCTCATCCCGAAACCTCCGCAACTCAGCCGCTATCGATTGGACGTCATAAGAAGGATCGATCAGAATGCGCCGAACCGATCCACGTTTAAGACCAGCCTTTCCGCCGTAGACATGCAGAATGCTCGTCAGGCCAGCGGCCCGCTCCATATCCCGTAACCTCCCGAGTGTTCGGAAATCGCCGCGGGAGAAGAGGTAGCGCGCCGCATCGCCCATGCGGCGTAGCGCGGCGGCCGGCTTGGCCGTCGCCAAGGCACGCGCAGCATTAACAGTCTGAAAGGCCCCCTGCTTCAAACGGATTTCGGGTGTCAGCCGGATGGCATCGAGATCATGCGTGAGAAGAATCTGGGCTTCGGGTAAGGGGCCGAACAATGCTTCCTCTGCCAAGCCAGCATCGTGTGCGGCCCAACGCCTTAGAAAGAGGAAGATACGATTGACCCAAGCACGTTCGAAAAGCGGTGCCATTCGGGGAGACAGTCGGAATGCATAGGACAGTGACGGGCCATTCTCAACTTCATGGACCCGCTCCGGAGTCGAAGCCAGCATGTGAAACGCCACCGACAACCAGTCGCAACGTTTCCATTCGGGTGCGTCACCAGTTTCAATCATATCGGCGAATACTAGCAGCGCACCGTTAACTCCGATATCCGCAGCCCAGACGGGCAGCTGCACCTTGAGTAAGCTGGGATCAGCACCGAGAATTCCGGTGGTGGTGGCAATCGGCAATGCTGCGATTTGCCGCCTTCCTGCATATTTTTCACCTTGCGCGCTGTTCAGCCAATATCGGCTACCGCACTCAATGGCCCAGACCCGATCAGCGGGCCCGCAACCAAGTCGAGGCTTTTTCATTTGGTGTCCCTGTTGCGTACTCCCTTGAGCACATCTCCAAGGCTCACGGGACTGATCAAGAGATACCATCCGGCCAATGCAACCACAGGTAGAACAAGAGTAATTCTCAACAAGATAGCGGCAGCTACCGCCTCTGCAGGTTCAGTGCCGAATGCAATCAGCGACAATGCTACCGCCGCTTCAAATGTGCCAAGACCACCGGGTGCCACGGAGACAATCAGCCCCAAGGTGCTTGCAACAAAGACCACGAGGACCTGTGACGGAGCCAATGCCGAACCCAGAGCAATTGATAGGAAGGTCAATAGCACCAAATATGAGGAAATCCACGTCACTACCGAAAGAAATAAGGAAACAACTAATCTTCTGGCATCGGCGATATGAGCAAACTGCCCGACAAGGTGCTCTATCTGAAGGATCAATCTTTGCGACGACAGCTTTCTCGTGAGGCGGCGTAACAAACCGGGGTTTATTCCCACAATGAAGACCACGCCCCCTCCGGTAAATGCAATGGAAGCCAAAATCATGCCACTCCACGCCAATTGCCTGTCAAAAGGTCCGCTGACGAACACCATGGATAGCAGTATCAAAAATGCCAGAACTGCGGCATCTATCAACCTCTCGACTGTGAGCACCGTGAAACCACGCGATAGCGGCAAATCACAAACGAGTAGAAGGCCTACAGGTTTAGCTGCTTCCGAAATGCGACTGGGAACCAGCAGGACCACCAATTGGGCGATCGCATTGACGCCGACGCCAGTTCCCATACTTACTGGCGGGCCACAAAGCCAGGAAAGCCGCAAACCAGCTGTGAGCACCGATACGGCCATAAAGGGCATGCTTAGTACGATAGCCGCTATGGATTCCCAGATCGATATTTCCACTGGCCAGCGATTGCCAAGCCACAATAAAAGGCCAAACAGAAGGATTAACAATATCGCGAATCGGAACAAAGACCTGTCAGAAACAGCTGCCAAGAGCTTTGCTCTCCTCAATCTCATTGCTCGCTCTTAGTTAGAGCAAGAGTGCGATCAAGTAAGCGCAAGCCGGCTTGATATGCGGCATATTCGTTCTTCGCGTAGCTAGACGTACGGTCCAGCAAATAGGGTTCTGTGTCCAGCACATTTCCTTCATCAATTCGATTGGTCACTTCATGAAGTGTCGCGCATTGCTTTACCGCCCCAGCTTTCAAAGCACGCCAGATGGATGCAAGACCGCCAAACCCATTTATATCGGCACAATGCACATTCGTCACTTTATAGCCATCGAGTGTGGTGCCCGATATGATCAAACCGGCACGGAAAAGCACGATAAGCGAAGCTCTTTTGCTGGCCGCAAGATCGCGCAGATCCGGATTGCTCGTGAATGACTGTGATGTATTCGGTCTGCTGGAGGGAAGCGAGTGCGCCGCGGCAAACATGCTGATTGCTGCCGGCAGGGGTATCGAGCCACGCGCGACCAATCTCAACGCCCTGCCAAGCCCACCCGAGCGGTCAACGGCAACACAAACATGGCTATAGGATGCCGCAATTGCCTCTGCTCTCGCGCCCCAATAATCATCGCCGACTGCCAACAGAACCGTCACTTACCTGGCTTCCTAAATACGAAACTGGCAATCAGATTCAGATCAATCGAAGGCACGGCGAGCGGCCAGAATGACAGTGTTTGACGTTCGAAGCGTGCAGTCAGTTGATTCAAGATCAAGTCGGCAAAATTCGGATGCTCCCAACAGATAAGCCTGTCGGGATCGATGGACGTGTGTTTTCTCAACCACCGCCGTGAAGTGAGCATGCGCCCCATGCCCCATGCGAGCCCTCCTTCGCAAGGGATCGCGCCTACGAGTTGGCCTCCGGGACGCAGCACGCGCTCAATCTCGGCAAGGTGCTCGTCGAGCGGGTGGATATGCTCCAGCGCATAGAAGGTGAAGACAGCATCGAAGGAATTGTCCGCGAATGGCAGCTTTTTCGCGTCCGGGTTTGCAAGCACATCGTCGTGGGGCACGCCGGCTTCGTCAATGCGCTTTCCCGCCACTTCAAGAAGGTCGGCGCGGATATCGTAGTTCGTCCAATGTGACGGCCTCCCCGCCCAGTGCTGAATGTGTTCGACCGCGCCGGGACCGATCTCCAGCACGCGCTTGCCCTCGAGATCGGACCGCGACACGACTCTATAACCTGACTGATTTACCGTCATGCCTACGGATGTACGCTGGTTTGCCATGTAGAAATCGAAGTCACGACGGAGCCATTCCTGCCAGGAAGGATCGCTTACGTCCGGCAACTTGCCAAATCGCCGCCGATCACCAAAAAGGCGTTTCGAGATGGCATAAGGCAACTGGTGCCCATAGGCGTTGAAACTCATTTGGCAGACCGTTCCGTTTGCATCAGCGTGCCTCGCGGCGTCTGAGATTGAGATATATCATGAATGGAAGGTGTCGATCGAGGACACGATGGAGAACCGCAGGGATACGAATTGGCAAAGAACGCGCCGGGAAAAAATGATAGTACACTTCAGTGATCTCAAACTGCTCGCGTGCCATGTCCTCAAACTGTTGGCGCGTGTAGGCCTTTCCTACCGGATTGGCATCGCCATCGTAGTGTCGCACAATCTCATCAGCATCTGCTAACGCATAGATGCCTTCGCGGCCTCTACCCCTGAGCCGGCTTCCCAGCACCGCCGCAAACTTTGCCAGAGGTCGAACCAAACTCCAGTGTCTCAGAGCGACGTTGCGATAGTATACTGATACCGAAGCGGTGCCACCAGGACGCAGCACCCTCGCGATTTCGTTGAGTGCCTGTTGTGTGTTCGGCGTGTGATGAATAACGCCCTGGCAGTTGACGTGATCGAAGCTTCCCGTTTCGAAATCAAGTGCTTCAGCGTTTCCAACATGCAGTTGCGCAGACACGTCATAAACATTGCAACGCTGGCGAGCGATTTCCAAAGAATTGTGTGAAAGGTCTACCCCAGTCAGGTTGCGAAAGCCGCGTTCCCAAAACTCCACCAGCCAAAATCCGATGCCACATCCCAGATCCAACACGCGCGCGTCTGCGGCCGGCGCGAAAATGCGGTCATCGACTTGCCCGGCAAAACAGTCGTCTCGGCAGACTCGGCGGTGTTCCTCAAAGAACGGCCTGCTTCCCGGCTCGAAATCGCTCTCGCCAGTCCAAAGGGGATTGCCATTCCAAAAGGCACGGACGCTGTCTATCGTTGGCACGATATCGTGCTTGCTGGTGTCGCTCATAAAATAGCTCCCAAAGTCGCAGCCACCCTTCGTGCAGTTCTTTCGCTCACCCACAAGGGTAGATTGACGACCGATGCATTGAGCCTGCGGGTCTCGTCGAAAGGACCCTGGCTTGCGGCAATTTCCCGATACGCGGGCATATCCGGAACGCAATAGTCGATTATCCGGCCTATCTCAATACCGCGCGCTGCTGCTTCTCGGACCAGCTTTTCGGGGTCCGGCACGCGCAACACATAGTGAGACCATGTTGCCCCCTCGACCATCGGAGGCCGACCTTCCGGATATCGGCTCTCAAGCATCGTATTATAGATTCCGGCGATGTGGCGCCGGTGCTCAACAATTCCGGGGTAGGCTGCGCATTGGCGAACACCGACAGACGCTTCTGCGCGCCCGATCTGGTCCAGATAGTCGGCAGGAATGTCGATCAGAGTTTCATCATAATACCGCACGAAGCGATCAAGCAGTCCAAACCTTGAAATATACCGGACGAAAGAGAATATCGATGGAACAAGCGCAACGGTCGCCGCACCGAGATACAATGCTCGCCCGATGCGACGTCCCCCTGCCCCCTTGATCTGTCTGGCCCGAACGGCACGCAGCTTTTCGGCCAATTCCGTATCATCGGTCGTAATCATTCCACCAAAGATCGACGTCATCAATTTCGAGATGTTCAGGCCGAAAATAGCAGCGCGGCCGGCTCGCTGCACAGGGCTACCCTGCCATTCTGCAGAAAATGAATGGGCACAATCCTGAAGGATAACCACTTCGGAATGTGCCGCTGAAAGCCGTTCCAAACGATCGAGATCGACCGGATATCCATGTATCGATGTTGCAATGATGGCGGCGGTGCGCTCTGTGATCGCAGCTTCAGCCTTGTCCAGATCCATATTGAAGCCACCCGGCTCACTATCTATGAACACCGGCCGATTTCCGGAAAGAACAATTGCATGGGCGACAACCACGCAACTGTATGCTGGCAAGAGAATATCGCGATCCTTGAACCCAAGCGCCTCGATGAGCATCATCTGCGCCGTGCGACCGTAGGGAAACGCGATCGCATGGGCCTGCCCCATAAGCTTGGCGAAAGATCTCTCGAACTCAACGACATGATATCGCCCGACGAACGCTGCGATAACATCAAACAATCCCGTCGCTGGGCGCAGGCGCGGTATCATTTCTGTTCCCCGGCAGTGTCTCCGACTTGCCAATAGCCCGAGCTCGCCATGTGTATGACAGAGAAGGTGCCGAGACAAGGCAGCCGTTGAAGACCGCCATCATGTTCATCCGAGATCGTGAGGGTTTCACCCAGAGTAATGACGCGTCTAAAACGCAGAACGCTCCGTCTACGGGTTCCAACCAGCAGTCTCGCGATAATTTTCTTCACCAGTGCACCCAGCGAGGGTACGCGCATCAAGGTGGTAGCAAGGATCCTCAGAACCAAGAAATTGAAAGGATTGGGCAAGGGCATGACACGCCTGGCAAGGTGTCCCGTGATGATCACCTGATCGCCGTCAATGCTGATGCATGGATCGGGATCACTCTGGCTTGTAAAGACATTCCCTCCGGAATCGGCCAGCGCGACACCCGTGTCGATCAACGGGCACGGTGCGTCGGACCAGTGATAGACGACAGCCTTGCGCGTGGAGATAATGCTGTGGTGGCGGGGCCCAATATCCACCAACAGACCGGCTTGAGGCATGACCACACGGCCCGGCACTACCGGCGAGAGCACTTCAGAATTGTCGGCAGTGGCGTCCTCACACAGCGCCTCCGCATAATTATTGAACACCGGCAGTAGATTCGGCTGATCGATTGCCGAAAGGGTAACCGTTGCATGACGGCGAATGGAATTGCGCATAAAATCGCGGATCACGGCGGCACGATTGAAGCGTGCAGCAAGCCTCTCCATTGCGACCGGATAATAGATTCGCGTCGCCCGGCTTCCGTAGATCCCGCCGAATGACCCATCGGGATGAGCGAAATGCGAGATGAATTCCGTTGCCTTGGCCAAGGCATTCCAGAGACGCGTGCTATCAATCAAAATTGCGGCATCGGCCAAATGGCTCATACACAAGGTCTGGTAGCCCGGATCGGCACCGCCGTATTCCTCGAACCAGCCTTCATCAGATTGGCGGTCGAGAATGCGGGTCAGAAGTAGTTCGGCCTTTGCCAATGCCGATCGATCACCCGTCAACGCGTGAAAGCGCAGCAGCGCAGCGACCGCTGTCGCAAGATGATTTGATATCATGCCATGCGTCTCGTCGCGCGTCACAAGGAAACGGCAGGCGGGAGCCAATCGTGCAGCTTGAGTGCCGGCATCAGGATACAGTCGAGACAGTGCCTGCAAATGATCGTAAAGTACCAGCGCGGTCACGCAATAGGACTGCTCGTACGGCAGAGCTTCCTCAAAACTGCCATCCTTCCGCATGAGTCGGACGGTGGCGTCCATCATCGTCGAAACAAGATTGCGAACAGCCGACGGGTCGATGGACGGACCAAAGGCTTCGGCTTTCAGCAGAGCGGACAGGCCATTAACGCCGCCCTGCAGGGTTCCGTTGGCAAAGTCAATCAGCTTCCAGCCCCAGTATTGCCGGTCGCCCAGTCCGCGCGTGCTGCTCAAAGAATCTCGATCCGCAAGCGCCAATACACGCGGGAGCTGTGCATCAAGCTCCAATGCATAGGCATTGCGGGCCAAATCAGGCCTTAGGAGGCGAAGCATCAGCTTTGCTCTCCATTCGATGGAGGAGTCAGCACTACACCTAACCTGTCGCGATATTGGCGCATGAAGCTCTCCAGCGAAAGCAGCATGAAAATTCGATGGGTGGCGATCTCGTCGAGCGGACGAAACCGGCGCCGCCAAGAACGTAAATATCCGTTTGCCATGGTATCCAAAGCGCCACGATCGAATATCGTGCTGAGAGAGCCATGTGGATCGCACAGTCGCGCTCGCATCCACTCGGACAAGGGACCGCGCAGCCAACTGGCAAGCGGATTTGGAAATCCCCTTTTCGGCATGTCGAAGATTGCGTCCGGCAAGATCCCTCGTGCAGCGGCCCTTGGAATTGCCTTCAAATTATTGCCATGTAATTTCACTGCCGGGGGCAGCGAAAGCGAGAACGCCACCAGTTCGTTGTCCAGCAACGGTGTCCTTGACTCCAACGCGTGCGCCATCGAAATTTTATCTTCAACGACAAGCAGTCCCGGCAAATAATCCTGAATGTACTGACGCATCAATTCGTCAAAACTCATTTCGACGGGATTGACGCCCCCGGATCCGCGCAGTGGACCCAGCACCGCGGCGCCAACTTCAGGACGCAGCAACCTCGACAGCCGCTTCCTACCGAACAGCACGGGCAGGAAGGGCCTGTCTGAGCGACCAAAGATCGCAGAGAGAGTGAAATAGACAATATGCGGTATTTCTGAAATTCTGAGCGAGCGCAGTAGGGGCCAGATATTTCGTCGATCTTTGACGCACGCATTGCGAAGAGCAAGAAATTTAAAAACCGGATACCCGGAAAATAGTTCGTCCCCACCGTGACCGGTCAAAACGACTTTATGCGTTTCCGCAACTTTTTTTGCGACGAGATATTGCGGCAATGCCCCGGTACCCATGCGCGGTTCTTCCAGAGCATAGATCAAATCGTCAAAATTTTCTTCGAATCTGTCTGCATCAATATGAACCAATTGATGGCTAAGCTTCATGCTCGCCGCCGTCAGACTGGCGCCTGTGGCCTCGTCGTACCAACCGCCGCGATCGAAAGTTCCGGTGAAAGCAGCTGGCCCACTCCCCTGCAAACGGGCCGCAGCCGAAAGCGTGACCATGCCACTGTCAATTCCAGCGCTTAGGTAAGATGCGAGCGGCACATCGCTCATCAGATGACGATCGACTGCATCTAAGAAGATGGACTTGAAGTCCGATACCGCCTTGTCAAAAGACCGCTCATGTCGTTCTCCCGCGTCAAGAGGATTGGCGAAGGCCGTGGATTCGAGACCTGATGCGTGGATGCGCAGCATCTCACCGGGGCGCACCATGTGGATGCCCTCCAGCATCGTTTCTCCATCGAAACGATTCTGGTATGTAAGATATTGCTGAAGGCCCGTAGTCGAAAGTGGCCATTGCTTGCGTCCACTGGCTGCGACAATCGCCCGCATATCGGACGCAAAGAGTACTGTGTCCGCGTTGCGCCAGAAGAAAATCGGCTTGATGCCCATCCTGTCGCGGACAAGATAGAGCGAATGGCTTGGTTTGTCATAGAGTGCGATGGCAAACATGCCATTGATCCGCGCAAAGCTGTCCGCCCCCCAAGCGCGCCATGCATGAATGACCGTTTCACTGTCACAATCAGATCGGAAAACATGGCCGAGTGCTTCCAGTTCGCTGCGAAGCGCCTGATAGTTATAGATCTCGCCATTGACCGATATAGCGACCATTCCATCATCGGATATCATCGGCTGGCGACCACGGTCGGAAAGATCGACGATCGCAAGGCGCCTGTGCCCTAGCACAACTCCGTCAGACGCGAAGCTGCCAAAACCGTCGGGTCCGCGGCGCTCCATCAGCGACAACATGGTGTCTACGGAGTCTGACGAAGCTTCCGGCCCATAGATGCCACATATTCCGCACATCAGGCCTCTCTGTCCCGCTGCAACTGCTTAATCTTGTCGTTCATGCGCGACATCAGAATGTACATTTCTTCAAACTGCTTCTTGCTCTGCAGAGACTGGAAATAGAAGGCAATGAATATAAGCAGCAAGACAAGGCTGCCCGCCACCAGACCGAGCGTCAAGCTTCCGTTTAGCAGGGTTTCACGGAGTCCCTCATAAATCGCCGCCAGGATTCCCCGATCCAGCAACTGGTAAGCTCGCATCGCAAAGCTGACCAGCAACAGCAGCAACCCGATTACAACGACAGCTGACAGCGCCGCTACCGGCAAGAACAGCATAGCGCCAGGACGCAATACATAGTTGTACACAAGATGAGCCGCGATAGTACCTGACATCGCAAATAACGGGAAAGAACCACCTTTGCCCACGCGTTTCGCGCGAGACTTATCTCGCCAGTCGAGAACAGCCGGGATTTCCGCGATACGAAATCCGAACAGATTTGCCTTCTGGATAATCTCGATGTGGAGATCTTTGCCCGCACTGACAAGTTCCAGACTTTTCACAACGTCGCGCCGATATGCGCGCACCATGCAGGTCAAAGTGTGAAGTTGGCCACGTACACCAGCGCTCAGTACCTTATTGCCGTAGTACGAAAGCTTGGCCCGGAAAAGCGGCACGTTTCTTACCGTGCCGTCTGGATGGTACGCTGACGCCAGCACGACATCAGCAACATTGGCTTCAAGCGGCGCTATCAGCCTCGGTATATGGTCAGGAGAATAGGACAAGTCCGAATCCAATGTGACCACAAAGTCGCCTGATGAAGCCGCAAAGCCAGTGCGAATTCCCGCCCCCCTGCCCAGATTGCGTGGATGACGCTCTACCTTCAGGTTATCCATCGCCAAACCATCCAACCGATCGGCCATCCCATCCGTCGAACCATCGTCAACCACAATGATTTCAAAGGTTCGCCCTGGCATGGAAGCCCGCATATAGTCATCGAGCTCCTTCACAGTATTGGTAATGATCGCCGCTTCGTTGAAGGCTGGGATTACAAGTGAAATTTCTGGCATTTGACTGCTTTCATTCGCGATCGGCGTTGTCGGCTCGCATGTGGCCCAGCTTTGTTGTGCCAGGGAGAGATTCACTCTTTGCGTTCACGCTTAACCAACGAGGCCAAACCATGCAAGCGCGTGCGCCAAACCCCACAGGAATTGAAGCCACAAAAAAATCCTTTGAATTTGCCATATCCGCCCGTTTTGGGTAATCAGCGCCAGCACAGAATCTTGTCCTCGCGGAGTTCCGCCGACAGAAATTGCTACCGACGAAGGCCTTCCAGCGGCCGGAAAAGCAAAGGCAGCCCGATTGACCGGTGAACGTAGAAGCTACTGGCGCGCAGTCCTGCTCGTGTTTTCAGGCACCGCGGCTGCACAGATCATACCGATCCTGGGTTCGCTGGTCATCGCACGACTTTTCATTCCAGCCGAGTTCGGGATGTTCATGACCTGGTTCGGACTTGTGCAAATCGGAGCCGTGCTGTCGACCGGACGATTTGAAACCGCATTGCCGCTGGAGGAAAATGGCGCGCCAAGAGCGCAGGCTGCGAGCTCCGCCCTGATCACGGCCGCGGCCATATTAAGTGCCGTTGCGATAACCGGTGCATGCCTTTGGCCGCTTTACGCGCCGTATCTCGAAGACGTCCCATCCACACTGATTGCGCTCTTCGTCCCGGCTGTTGCGGCAGCGGCCAGTGTGCTTATCCTGCAGTCATGGGCGGCCTCGGAAGGCCAGTTTCGGGCTCTGTCCATGATGCGGATCACGCAGGCAGCCATCATAACAGGACTGCAAATCGCCGTTGGTTTCGTTCAGCCATCGGCAGGCACTCTCGCCCAGGCACACCTGACCGGCGTTGTCAGCGGCGCTTTGCTGATGGCGTGGAAACTGCGTCCGCCCAGGCTTGCCGAGGGACGCAGAACACTTTTCAACTTTTGGAAACGCTACAGGCGTTTCCCGATTTATGCACTTCCGGCGGGCACAGTGAACACGGCGGCGGCCCAGCTTCCACTCATTCTAATATCACACCGTTTCGGTGCAGACATTGCAGGCTATGTCGCGATGGCATTCCGGATGCTGGGGGCGCCAATCTCACTCCTCGGCTCGGCGGTGCTGGATGTATTTAAGCGGCGCGCATCGGAAAGCTGGCGGGCAACAGGCTCCTGCCGCGGTCCATATCTTGAGACTTTGACGGTTCTTGCTGCCGGCTCCATGGTCGTAACCATCGCGTTTTATCTTGTGGGAGTTGAGCTATTTGTGTTCGCCTTTGGACCGGAATGGGCCGAGGCCGGCAGGGTAGCCTTGATCCTGCTCCCCCTCTTCGCAATGCGTTTTGTCAGCAGTCCGCTTAGCTACACTTTCTTTATCGCAGAAAAGCAACCAATCGATCTTGTGTGGCAGGTCTGCCTCTTCGTAATCACAGTCGTAACACTCACTACCTTTGCGACATACCGGAACACTCTAGCCGCCTACGCTGTTGGCTATGGTCTAATGTATGTGGTGTATCTCTACCTTTCATTCCGATTCAGTGGAGGCCGACCCCGCTGAATGGCGGGCAGAATTCAGTCCGGGTCTGCCTTCGCTTGATGAGACCGCGCTCAAACGAGTGATGAGGCGTGCAACACATTCAGTGTGCGCAACACGCAGCAATTCGTCCAAGGACCGGATTAGACAAATGAAAAAATGGCTGGGGCGCCAGGATTCGAACCTGGGAATGCCGGTACCAAAAACCGGTGCCTTACCGCTTGGCGACGCCCCAACGGGATCCGGGAGACTGGGCTCCCAAATCGCGGTGGCGCCTGATTAGCAAAGCGCAGGGCCAGCGGCAACACCCCTTGCCCGCAACTTGCCAGTTTTTTACCGGAACGATCCTGCGTCTCTCGGGTTTCTCATGGATCCCAAGCGAAAAGAGAAACGAAAGGACATCTCCATGCCTTCCATTCAATCCGCCCATATCCTGATCCTCGCCACCGACGGCTATGAACGCTCTGAATTGCGCAAGCCGCTTGAGCAGCTGAAGGCCAGCGGTGCCAGGGTTTCGATCGCCTCGCTGGCGCCAGCGCCGATCAAGAGCTGGGATCAGAAGGATTGGGGCGATACCGTCGATGTCGACCTGACGGTCGATGCGGTCAAGGTCGAGGACTATGATGCGCTGGTCATTCCCGGTGGCCAGATCAATCCCGACATCCTGCGCAACGACAAGACGGCGGTCGACCTGGTGCGCGGCTTCGTCAAGTCCGGCCGGACCATTGCCGCCGTTTGCCACGGCCCGTGGCTGCTGGTCGAGGCGGATGCGCTTCGCGGCCGCAAGGCAACCTCCTATGGATCGATCAAGACCGACCTGAAGAATGCCGGTGCCATTTGGTTCGACGAACCGGTCGTTGTCGACCACGGCATCATCACCTCGCGCCAGCCTGGCGACCTCGACGCGTTCGTGGCCAAGATCATCGAGGAAGTCGAGGAAGGGCCGCACCAGAGCCGTGCGGCATAGCGTGTAGCCTAGTTTCATTCGATCCGGGTCAGCCCGGAGCGGAGGCTCGTCCAAAATCGGCGGCGGAGTGGCGGCGTCTTTCAGCGCAGTCGCTCGTGCCGCTGTTGCAGATCAGATGGTTTGCCGCATCCTCGCCACGTCCGGCGCTTTGCAAAGTCCAGCGCTGCGCATGGTCGACAGGCGCATGCAACATGGTTGGCGGTGACAAATCTGGCTGAGTGTGAAATAGCCGGAAGATCACAGATCGCGATCGGCGGATTGAAGCATGAGCCAGCGGCGGCTGCAGCAGAGGGCAAACCAGAAGAGCCGGCACAGGCGCACGGACGCACAGTCCGGCGTGGCGGCAGCGGGCGGCACGCCGGATGCCGCCAACAATACCGGCGACAATGCCGGCAAAAAGGCGGGTGGCCCTTCACCTTTGCGCATGCAGTTTGCCCGTGCCGCCGCAACCTCTGCCTTCCGCTGGTCATTGGCGCTGTTCATGGCCGGGGTGATCATCGTGGCGCTCGCCCTGTCGATCCCGCACGAGTTTGCCTTTTTCGAACTCGGCTTTCTGTTCACCCTGTCGATCTACGACCTGGTGCTCGCGATGCTGGGCATTTCGGTGGCCGTCGGGATGGCGGGCCGTCGCGCGGAAATCCTTGTGATCATCGCCTGTTTCCTCGGCGTCATGGCGCCGATGCTGCTGGCCTTCGACCCGATCTTCCACGCCATCCTGCAAAGCCCGCTGGGTGAAGCCCTGTTCCTGATCGCCCCGATCGCGGTGATGCTGGCCGGCGTCGTGCTCTGGCTTCCGGCGCGGGCGCGGCGCATCGGCGCGCCTGTCGCGGCCGGCGTGATCGGCTTTTCGCTGTCGCTGTTCATCGGGCTGGACGATTTCGGCATCGGCATCCAGGAATTTACCCTGACGGCCGTGCTCGGCGCGCTGTGGATCCTGCTCGCGCCCGGCCTGCTGCTGCGAAACTTTCGCGGCCCCTGGCTGACAATCCCGGCGCGTATCATCGGTTCCTGGCTGGTGGTGATCGGCATCATCGTGATGGTTTCGCTCTATGTGCCGCTCGGCAACGATGCGCCGCCGCTTTCCGATCCGAGCATGCCGGACAATGGCCAAAACTGGGGCCAAAACTGGGGCCAAAGCGGGGACCCGATTGGGGGCCAGGATGGAAACCTGAACGGACAGCTGGACGCACCCGCGCTGCCGCCGCTCGATCCGGCCGTCGAGGAAGGGCTTGAAGACGCGCCCGACAGCGGCTTCGAGCTGATGATCCCGGACGATGGTGCCAATCCGTTGCTGAATGGCCGGCCCCTCGATCTCGGCCCGGCTCGAAGGCCGGATGCTTTACCGGATCTTGGGCCGGATCCTGGGCCGTATATTGGGCCCAATCCCGGATCTGATCTCATGCCGGGCATGGGATCGGATCCCGAACCGCAATCTCAGCCGAACGGCCAGTCGGGCAGCCAGTCGACGGGCCAGTCGGGCGCTGGCCAGCCGGGCGCTGACCGTTGATGCTGCCCGGTGATGCTGACCGGTGATGCTGACCGGTGATGCTGACCGGTGATGCTGGCCGGCACTGTGCGACGCTTTGCGGTCGACGCCCCGGCAGGGAGCGGCTACACAGAAGAGCCAACCGCTTTGATTCCGGTGTTTCCGCATGATCGTCCGCTTTGACCGCCCCGTGTCCCGTTCCGCCTTCCTGGCGCGTCGTCTCGGGCTGTTTGCGCTCGGCATGCTGGTGCTGGTGCTGCTGGCACACCGTTTCGGGCCGCTGAAGACGCCGGATTTCGTCGCGTTGGTGCTGATTGCCGCGATACCGGCGATGCTGGCCGTGCCGCTGGCGCTGCTCGGCCTTGCCAGGCTCTGGCAGATCGGCGCGCTGGGCGGGGTTGCCGCCACCTGGGCGCTGATCTATGCCGCCCTGCCGCTGGCGTTGCCCGGCTACGGCCTCTACCGATACCTGACCCGGCCGGCGCTCTACGACGTATCAAGCGACCTCGCCGAGCGGCCGGAATGGCTGTCGGTACCCGATGCACCGCAGCATTTCCTGCAGCGTCCGGCGCCGCCGCCCGGAGCCGCCGCGGCCCAGGGCTCCGCCTATCCGGGCCTCACCGGCCGGCGTTACGAAGGTGCGCTCGACCGCGTCTATGAAGCCGTGCGCAAGGTCGCCGAGGCGAACCGGCTGGTGGTGACGGCAAGCCGGGGTCAGGAATATGCGATGCCGGACCTCGCGCTCCGCCCGACGACGGAAGAGATCGTCACCGCGAATGATCAGGCTCCACCAAGCCTGCCGCCGGCCGACGAAGCCCTGCCCGAAACAGGCCCCTTGCCGACATCGCGGCCGAGCGCCGAGGTGGCCAGCATGCCGCCGGAACCGACGGAGCCGCCGGGCACCGTTCGCCTGCAGCTCGCCACCCGCACGCTGGTGCTCGGCCTGCCCTTCGATGCGGTCATTCGCCTGCGCGAGGAAGAGGAAATGACGCTGGTCGACATGCGGGTTGCCAGCCGCTTCGGGCCGCACGACCTCGGCATGGGCGACGAGATTGCCGAAGCCTTCCTGCATGCGCTCGATGCGGAACTGCTGGGCATTGCCGGCAACTGATCCGGCCCGCGCCTGACCGCCTTACGCGATCCGGTAGGCACCGAGCAGCGAAGGCGGCCCATCGGTGACAACAAGGCCCTTGTCGACCAGATCCTCGAGATGCGCGAGCACCGAAAGGGCGGCTGCGCCATGCAGGCGGGGATCGGTCGAGGCATAGATCACCCGGACCATGTCGGCGATCAGCCTGTCGCCCTGGCGGATGCGCTCGAGCACGGCGCGCTCGCGCATGCGGCGATGGGTGCGCAGGCCGCGCAGGAAGGCGGGGGGATCGGCAACGGGGCCGCCATGGCCGGGGAAATAGATCCGGTCCTGGCGCTCCAGAAGCATGTCCAGCGAGGCCATGTAATCGGCCATGGCGCCATCCGGCGGTGCGACGATCGAGGTGGCCCAGGCCATGACATGATCGGCGGAAAAGACGATGCCGCGGTCATCCAGCGCAAAGGCGCAGTGATTGGCGGTGTGGCCGGGCGTATGCAGCGCGGACAGGCGCCAGCCGTCGCCCTCGAAGATTTCACCATGGGCCAAGGTGACATCGGGGCTGAAATCGCTGTCGGCGCTTTCGGCAAAGGGATTGGTCTCGCCTTCGAAGAGCGGCCGCGCCGGGCGATGCGGCCCTTCGGCCACGACGATCGCGCCGGTCTCGGCCTTCAGCCGGCGGGCAAGCGGCGAATGATCGCGATGGGTATGGCTGACCGCGATATGGGTGACCTCGCGGCCCTTCAGCGCCTGCATCAGCGCCAGGAAATGCGCCTCGTCCTCGGGGCCCGGGTCGATGACGCAGACCGAGCGCTCGCCGACGATATAGGTATTGGTGCCGTGGAAGGTGAAAGGGCCCGGATTGTTGACCGTCAGGCGCGCCACGCCGTCGGCGAGCGGCACCAGCGTTCCGTGGGCCGGCTCGAAACGCGTGACGAATTCCGGGGTCGGCTCATTGCCAGACTCTGGAGAAAGCTCCTCGCTGTCGCTGGTCATTTATACTCGATCTCGATGAAACTCATGGGCTGATCGCCGCCATTGATGACATTGTGCTCGACGCCGGCATCGCGGCGATAGGCTTCGCCGGCGCGGCTCGTCACTCGGCGCTCGCCGGCCTCGTCCTCAATCAGGAAATGGCAATCGGTCATCGGCACCACGACATATCCGAGCCCATGCGTGTGATGCCCGGTGGCAGCACCCGGCTCGAAATCCCAGCGGGTGATGCGGGTGACGGCATCGTCGAGCACGACGGTCGGGATGGCAGGCGGGCGGGCGGAATAGCCGGGCATGAAGGTCTCCGTGGATGGTATGACGGCGGATGAAGGGGAAAAGCGGTTGCGCCATGGGTTGCGCCCGAGGTTATCGCGGGCGTGCGGGGGCGGCAATCCGCAATTGATGAGACGCACTGGTCCGTGACAGGTGGGCTCCCGCGACTGGCCCGCAAAACAGATTGACTAGGAAATCATATTGATCTAGTTTCCTAGTCAATCATAATGGAGCGCAACAATGGCAACCGTATCCGACCTCACCGCCCATACCGGCTATTGGATGCGCATGGTGTCGAATGCGGTATCGCAGGAATTTTCCCGCAAGGTGGCCGGCGAAGGCGTGACCGTTGCGGAATGGGCTTTTATGCGCGCGCTCTACGACCAGGACGACACGGGGCAATTTCACATGGCGCCATCGGCGCTGGCCGACAGGATGGGCATGACCAAGGGCGCCATCAGCAAGCTGGCCGACAGGCTCCAGGAAAAGCGGCTGGTCGGACGCGCCGAAAACGAGCGTGACGGGCGCGCGCACCGGCTGTTCCTGACCGTAGACGGGCGGGCGAAGGTGCCGGTTCTCGCGGCGCTGGCCGACGCCACCGATGCCGACTATTTCGGCGTGCTGACGCCGGAGGAACATGCGCTGCTCAGCCAGACATTGAGAACCCTCGCCGAACGGCGCGGGATCAGGACCATCCCGGTCGACTGACCGTCGACTGACCGTCACCGGACACAGCCAAGCTTTCAAACACAAGGAGAACCGCCATGGACGCGGAAAGCATTTCCATCGCCCAAACCTGCCTGGATGCCGCCCATGACGGCAGCCTCAGCTTTCCCGAGATCGTCGGCCGACTGATCGCCGCCGGCTTCGAGGGTTATACCGTCGACTACCGGCGCGACAGCCAGACATTTTACCTGCCCGATGGCGACAGCACGGTGCTGGCCATGCCCGCGCATGCCGGCGCGATCGGCGCGGCTTTCGACGCCAACGAGATCGAACGGCTGGTGCGCTGGGCGCAATCGGGTGCGGACGACTACAGCTACCAGGCCTTCAGCGCCGAGGCGAAGGGGGCGGGTTGTGCGGGGTATATCGTGTCCTTCCTCGGACGGCGCGTGGTGTATTTCGGGCGCACGGCCGAGACGCATGTGGAGGTGTTTCCGGGGTGATGGGGTGTGAGCGGCGGCCGTGGGGTAGGAGGCGTTGGAGGGCCGAGTTAGGGCAGCTTGCTGACTGGCCGGTTCGTCACGGATGATCACGAGAATTGGACACTGATGCATGTCGGGGGGCACATCTCTCTTCCGTCTGAGCAGCTAGCCTTTCGTCGTCGTGCTGTGCCATCAGAACCGCCTCGTATGGCGCGGTCAGCCTCTCCGCGCATTTGCCGAAGATTACGCACAGTTTCGCATCTTCTCGCTCAAGAGCCTCGGAGGCAAGGTGCTCCATCGCCGCGCGACGGCCCGATTTTTCGGCGTCTGGGTACACGAAAAATCCAACAGTCGCCTTTCGGTCTAGCGGCGGGATGATCGCCATGAAACATTCGTGGCCCTGCGGCTTTGATTTCCGCATCACGGATTTTCTCAACCGTTGAAGACCTCGCTCAATCTCCTTCTGCTCCTCGGGGCTCGCCGAATTTAGCAGATGCATTCCGATGGTCGTCCAACCGTTGGGCTTTCGCTCGCATAGGCGTTCGACGATGTCGCTGTATACCGGGTGCAGCCGCGCTTTCGGCTTGGGAACAGACAAACCTGCGTCCGTGCCATCATAGAAGCGGTCTATCGGCGCCGACATTCCGCTGATGATCATGCGCCGGAAGTCTTCACGTTTGGCCCCCAAGTTGAACCCCGTGGAGAGATAAAGCCCGAGGAAATCCAGTTCGTCACCGAGAAGGTCGAACTGCTTTTGGAAGTGAAAGCGTTCCGAAAAATAGTGCAGGAACAGGATCTCGTTTTCCAGCATTTCCTGGATGCAGATCAGGTCGGCAATATGCAGCGAGGGAGCAAGGCTATGCCCCGCTGGCATCCAGCCCGCCTCAGTCAACTCCTCCTCGGCGGAGCTAAGAACAGATAGATCATCCAGCGTGACGGAAACCCGAATGATCGTATCTATTTTTCCAGCGTCGATACCGAGCCTGCCTACGATAGGCTGGCTGTCGGTATCGCCAGCACGGGCGGCAATCGTCAGTTTCGCCAGCCGCTCTGATTGAATTGATGGGTTGATGACGAGATCAACCAGATGTCGCTTGAGCCTGTCCGGGGCGCCACGCAAACCCTGTGGCGTGATTCTATGGGATTTCGCCTCCGCGATAATCAGCGTTCTGTCCACAATGACGATAGCGTCCGTCTCGAACTGCTGCCCCCCCAAGGTCCATTTCGCATTAGGTAATATCCGCGCCGTTGGAAGTGCGGCCTGCAACGTCTCGATCATCTTGGCTTCAAGGTAGGCCGCTCGGCGGTCTGCCAGGACCGTTTCGAGCCGTGCCGTTTCGGCGAAACCTCTCATAATCTCGTTTATATGGCTGAATATGGATTGGGGTGCCGCAAACAGGTAGCCGCCTCTCAGATTCAGACCGGGCTTGGCCCAAACTGGGTTCGCTAGAAACAGATGCCGGACATCTTTTCCCACTAGTTCACCGGGCAACAGTGAGAGCGCGGACAAAATGCCTTCCGCCACCTCCTTCGGCTTGCCCGATAGGCCTGCGACTTCCTCAGCAGTGAAAGACATCAGGTCGAAGTGCCGCAGGTCCATGTGCGACATTATCCAACCCAACACACCCTCCCGCGTCGTTCCGGGCGGGATGATTTCCATCAACTCCTCCGGTGTGCCCTGCAGGTCGGCCATATGCTTGAAATATAAACGAACGAGTTCCTTCGAGTTCTTGCCGTGCGATATCTTCCTTAAACGGGTGATATGCTCGCCCGAACGACGCTCGACTTCGGACACGAGATTTTCGGCGATGTCGATCACGTCAGTTGCGGTAAAGCCGAGGGTAGCGGCAAATTTGCCATCCAATGGCGAGTACAGTTCCCGGCTTAGCCGAATTACTTCGTTGTAATATCCCCAATTGCGAACCGCCTGTGTGTGGAGGCGGATACTTTCTTGCAGCGACGAAATCGCCCGCTTTTGTAAATCGGGCTCCTTTTCTTTTTCGAGCAAGCGCATCTGAAAAAACGTGTCCGCCAGCTTCGGCATGATATCGAACACCTGCTGCATTATACCGCCGTGGGATGGCCCACTGCCCCAGTCTTTCAGCGGCAGCGTAAGGATCAAGGCTTGCAGTAGCTCGATATGGTGCTGCTCAATGTCCTTGGTCAGCGATCGGGTTGCCCCGTCAGAGCCGATAGTGGCTCGCGCGCCATAGAATCCGAAAGTCGCTAGAATGCCCTCCGGCGTTGTCTCCCGGAATATCTCTTGAAGCGTTTCGATCAGATTAGGAAACTCGGCGACGTTCTTTCGCGCTGCGCTTAGGATCGCGTCTTTGAATTCCTCGTGCCTTTCTTCTCCTATTGAGAAAGTGTCGAACGCGGCGCCGCCCACTCTTGGCGTCGTTTTTCTAACAGGCTTTTTCCGGCCACGAGATTTTGGCATGCGATGAGCTCTACATTCTCAGATTTCAACTTCTACCAGTGAGAATAACATCTACTCGCGTCGGCCGCGACGTACGAATTTGTCTCGAATTTGACATGCCTCGCGATTTGCTTAGGCGAGCCGCTGCTTTTGGTATTTGACGGGTTGCCGCCCATCTACCGAAACGAGGGCGCAAAGCAGCCTCCATCTCACGTCTCGCTTTCAACTTGGGCGCCCTCACCCCAGCACATCCGCCGTCAGCGAAATCCCCAGCGCCTTCATCACCGCAAGGGTGGTCTTGAGCGTCGGATTGCCCTCGCTGCTGAGCGTTCGATACAGCTGCTCCCGCGAAAGCCCCGCCTCCCGCGCAATCCCCGCCATGCCCTTGGCGCGAGCCACAACACCGAGTGCATGGGCGATATAGGCGGCATCATCCGTCTTCAGCGCCGCGTTGACGAAAGCGGAAATGGCTTCCCCAGAGTCCAGGTCTTCGGCCGGATCGTAGTCGGTGAGACCTTCAGTCATCGCTCTCTCCAAAAGCCGCCCCCCTGAAGCCGACGCGCCATTTCCGGAAAGTCTCGTGCTTTAACTCGAACAAACTGTCGTCTAGAAACTACAAATGCGCAAGCCTGGCGCCCTCACCCCCGCGCCTTGATGGCCGCCTGAGCCGCAGACAGCCTCGCAATCGGCACGCGGAACGGGGAACACGAGACGTAATCCAGGCCGACATCCTCGCAGAAATGGATCGAGGCGGGGTCGCCGCCGTGTTCGCCGCAGATGCCGAGCTTCATGTCGGGCCTTGTCCGGCGGCCGCGTTCGGCGGCGATGCGGATCAGTTCGCCGACGCCGTCGAAATCCAGCGAGATGAAGGGGTCATGCACGATGATGCCCTTCTTCTGGTAGGTCGGGATGAAGGCGGCGGCGTCGTCGCGCGACATGCCGAAGGTGGTCTGGGTCAGGTCATTGGTGCCGAAGGAGAAGAATTCGGCGGCCTCGGCGATGATATGGGCGCGGATGGCGGCGCGCGGCAGCTCGATCATCGTGCCGACGAGATAGGAGATCTCGAGCTTTGCCTCGGTCATCACCTCGCGGGCGACGCGGTCGATGACGGCCTTCACATAGTCGAGCTCGGAGCGCAGGCCGACCAGCGGCACCATGATTTCCGGCACGACCGGCGCGCCGGTGTCGCGGGCAGCGGCAACGGCCGCCTCGAAAATGGCGCGGGCCTGCATCTCGGCGATCTCCGGATAGGAAATGGCAAGCCGGCAGCCGCGATGGCCGAGCATCGGGTTGAACTCGTGCAGGGCGTCGATGCGGCGGCGCATGAAGCCTGGCTCGAGGCCCATGGCATCGGCGACTTCGTCGATCTCCTCGTCAGTCTTGGGCAGGAACTCGTGCAGCGGCGGATCAAGCATGCGGATGGTCACCGGCAGGCCGTGCATGATGGTGAAAAGCTCGGTGAAATCCGAGCGCTGCATCGGCAGCAGCTTTTCCAGCGCCGTGCGGCGACCGGTCTCGTCTTCGGCGAGGATCATCTCGCGCATGACATGAATGCGGTCGCCTTCGAAGAACATGTGTTCGGTGCGGCAGAGGCCGATGCCTTCCGCGCCGAAGGAGCGGGCGGCGCGGGCATCGCCCGGCGTGTCGGCATTGGTGCGCACCGTCATGCGGCGCGTGCGGTCGGCCCATTGCATCAGCTGGGCAAAATCGCCCGACAGTTCGGGCTGGAGCATCGGCACCTCGCCTTTCAGCACCTGGCCGGCGGAGCCGTCGATGGTGATGATATCGCCCTTTTTCAGGGTCACGCCCATGCCGATCAGCTGTTCGTTGCGCAGGTCGACGCGCATGGTGCCGGCGCCGGAGACGCAAGGAATGCCCATGCCGCGGGCGACCACCGCCGCATGGCTGGTCATGCCGCCGCGGGTGGTCAGGATGCCTTCGGCGGCATGCATGCCGTGAATGTCCTCTGGGCTGGTCTCGACGCGAACGAGAATGACCTTGCGGCCCTCGGTCTCGGCCTCGACGGCCTCCTCGGCGGTAAAGACGATCTCGCCGGTGGCAGCCCCCGGCGAGGCCGGCAGGCCGGAGCCGATGATGTGGCGCTGGACGCGCGGGTCGATGGTCGGGTGCAGCAACTGGTCGAGCGAGGAAGGCTCGATGCGCAGCACGGCGTCTTCCTCGGTGATCAGGCCTTCCGCGACCATGTCGACGGCGATCTTCATCGCCGCCTTTGTCGTGCGCTTGCCGGAGCGGGCCTGCAGCATCCAGAGCTTGCCGCGCTCGATGGTGAATTCGAGATCCTGCATGTCGCGGTAATGGGCTTCCAGCCGGTCGCAGATGCGGCCGAATTCGGCGAAGGCTTCCGGCATCAGCTTTTCGAGCGACGGCTTGTCGGAGCCGCTGTCGATGCGGGCCTCCTCGGTGATCGACTGCGGCGTGCGGATGCCGGCCACCACGTCCTCGCCTTGCGCATTGACGAGAAACTCGCCGTAAAGCTCCTTTGCACCGGTCGAGGGATTGCGGGTGAAGGCGACGCCGGTGGCCGAGGCCGAGCCGAGATTGCCGAAGACCATGGCCTGTACGGTGACCGCCGTGCCCCATTCCTGCGGAATGTTGTGCAGCATGCGATAGGTGACGGCGCGCGGGTTCATCCACGAGGAAAAGACCGCGCCGATCGCGCCCCAGAGCTGGACATGCGGATCCTGCGGAAAGGGCTGGTTCAGTTCCTGCTCGATCGTCTCCTTGTAGAGCGAGACGACATGCTGCCATTCGACGGCCGACAGATCAGTATCAAGGTCGTGGCCGAGACGGCCCTTCTCGTCTTCGAGGATTTCCTCAAAGACCTCGTGGTCGAGGCCCATGACGACATCGCCATACATCTGGATGAAACGGCGATAGCTGTCCCAGGCAAAACGGGCGTCGCCGGAATGATGGCCGAGCGCCTCGACAGTATGATCGTTCAGGCCGAGGTTCAGCACCGTATCCATCATGCCGGGCATGGAGGAGCGCGAACCGGAGCGCACCGAGAGCAGCAGCGGATGGCTTGTATCGCCGAAACCGCGGCCGCTGATCGCTTCGATCCCCTTGATGCCGGACAGCACTTCGGCCTTCAGATCATCCGGCAGGGTCTTGGCATTGCTGTAGTAGAAACCGCAGGCATCGGAAACGATGGTCAGCCCGGGCGGCACCGGCAGGCCGAGGCTCGCCATCTCCGCGAGATTGGCGCCCTTGCCGCCCAAATGGTCGACATCGGCCATACGCCCCTCGGCTTTCCCACCGCCGAAGGTGTAAACCCACTTCCTCATTGCCCTCTCCACCCAAACAGGCTTGTTTTTCCATCGTTTACAGCAAATGTGACGGAATGAAAACGCCAAGCCCAGATGTTTATGCTGCATTGCATCATAATTGCGGCAATGAACATAAACAGGTTCACGCCAAAGTGAGATTGCCGGTGCAGTCGTGACAGGCGAAACCAGAGCGTCCGGTGTATGCGAAATCGTGATCGGAATCACGATCCCAGGGGGATCTGAACGACACGTTTTGGGGCGATGTATTTTGGGGCGACACATGCGGATGGATGTAACCAGACGACGGCTTTTGACACTGGCGGGCACGGCGACGCTGTCCGGCGCGATGGCAGGCGCGCTCAAGGCGGAAGGCTTGACCGCAGACCAGGCAAGCGTGACGGCAGCACAATCGACCGCCCCGCTCTTCGCGCTGACGCGGCCGGTGCATGTCGGCGCGGTCTGCCTGCGGGCCCGCGACATGGGCTTGCTCAAGGACTACTACACCGGCATGCTGGGGCTTGAGCTTCTGGCCGAGACGAAGGACGAGGTGACGCTCGGTGCCGGTGGCGTGGCGCTCCTGCATATCCTCAGCCGTCCCGACGCGACACCGGAGGCCAGCGGCCAGGCCGGTCTCTACCACACCGCCTTCCTGATGCCGTCGCGACCCGATCTCGCCCGCTGGCTGGTGCATGTGGCGCGCAGCCAGTTCCCGCTGGTCGGCTTTGCCGATCACAGCGTGTCCGAGGCCGTCTATCTCGCCGACCCCGAGGGCAATGGCGTTGAAGTCTATAGCGACCGGCCCGTCGATGGCTGGCTGTGGGCCGGCGACCGGGTATCGATGGGTACCAAGGAACTGGATATCGACGACATCTTCATCAAGACGAAGACGCGCACCGATCGCGACGACTACAAGACGGTGCCGGCCGGCTTGAGGATCGGGCATATCCACCTGAAGGTCGGGGCGCTGGAGGCGGCGCGCGGTTTCTACAATACCGGCCTCGGGCTTGACGTGGTTGCGGGCGACGACCAGCGCGGCGCGACATTCATGTCTTCCGGACGCTACCACCACCATGTCGGCGCCAATATCTGGGACAGCCGGGATGCCGGCCAACGCCAGGACAGCATGACCGGTCTCGACTGGTTTTCGCTGAAGACGAAGGACGACACGATCCTTGCCGCCCGAAAGGCGGAGCTTGCCGCCAAGGGTTTTGCGGTCAGCGACATAGACGGCGGTTTCGAGGCGCTGGATCCATGGGGCACGCGGGTGCGACTGGTGAAAGCATAGCGCTGAAGCCCTGTCCCCTCAGCCGCGGAAAGTGGCCCGTGACACTGTGCGCGGGCTCACATTGCCGGCAGATCGAGACCGTCCGGGCGTGATCGCGGCTGGACACTGCGGACGCATGATGTCACTGCCATGACGCCCGTTTCAAACCATTTGAGTCCCGTCATGCCGATGCCCCCGCAGTTTCGTATCTATCTCGCGTTTTTCCTGTTTGCCATGTCGACCGGGGCATTGTTTGCCCGCATGCCGGACCTGCAGGCGAGCCTCGGGCTCAACAAGGCCGAACTCGGGCTGACGCTGATCGGCATGGCGATCGGCACGCTGATTTCGCTGACCGCATCGTCGCCGCTGCTGGTGCGTCTGGGGACGAAAGTTTCGCTGGCAATCTCCCTGCTCGGCATCGTGGCACTGCTGTCCCTCATTCCGTTGATGCCGAACGCGCAAGCGGTGTTCTGCACGCTGTTTTGCATCGGCCTTCTCGCCGGCGCGCTGGAAATCACGCTGAATGTCGAGATCGGCCGGATCGAGGCTCAGATCGGCTTCGGCATCATGAACAGGGCGCATGGCTGCTGGAGCCTCGGCTTCTTCGTCACCGCAATCACCGCCTCGGTCATCCGACAGGCCGGCATCTCGATGCAGCTCCACCTGCATCTGGTGCTCGGGGTGGTCTTCGTGGTCGCCGCGATCATCATCGCGGGGATGAAAAATGCACCGGTCACAGCCATGGCGGACGGCGAGAAAGCGCCGCATTTCGCGCTGCCGACGCTCGGGCTTTTGCCTCTCTGCCTGATCGGCACGTCCGCCTTCCTGATCGAAGGTGCGGGCATCGACTGGTCGGCGATCTACATGGACGACGTGTTTGACGTCTCACCCCTCGTCAGTGGCTCCGGGCTGACGCTGTTTGCCTTCTTCATGGCATTGGCACGGCTGCTGGTCGATCCGGTTGTCGATCGATACGGGCCAAGGCGCGTGGCGCTGGTCTTGCTGGCAACGGCAGCGCTCGGTATTGCCATGGTCTGGCTTGCCCCCGGCCCTTATGTCGCCCTGGCGGGTTTTGCGCTGATGGGCGGCGGCTGCAGTGCGGTCTATCCGATGGCCGTAACGGCCGCCGCACAACGAAGCGACCGACCGGCCGTGGTCAATGTCGCGGCGCTGGGGCAGATGGCGTTTGTCGTGTTCTTCCTCGCTCCGCCACTACTCGGCTTCGTCGCCGAGGCATGGGGCATCCGCAACGCCTATCTCGTCTGCCTGCCGCTGATCCTCGCGTCGATCTTTGCCAGCCGCGCGCTGTCGGAAACGGCACCAGTCGGGCGCGAAGCCGTGGCGGCCTGACTGCCGCCGGAAGAATGCAAGAGGGACAAATGCAGGCCGGCGAATACGGGCGGGCGCTGGCACCGACGCTGACGTTCCAAAGCCAGGTTGGTGGCGCCGCCGAAATCATCGAACAGCACTGGGACCGCGATGACGCGTTCTACAGGCCCAAGGCCCGCATTTCGCCCGACGAGGGCTGACCAAATATCTTTTCGCCCAGCTTCACATCGGAGGCCCGCAACACGGCGCGCTTGCCATCGGCGGAATAGAGCACCCGGATCCGGCTTTCCTCGCAACGCTTCGCCTCGCAGGCCTCGAACACCTGCATCGGCTTGCCGGCAACCTCGACCTGCTTGGAGGCGAGCGCCACGTAACGCGGCTGCCGGACCATGTTTCGAACCCAGGAGGGCAGTCCCTGCTTACCCTTGATCAGGGCCACCAGACTCTCGCGATGCGGCGCGGACGAGGCAATCACGGCGGGCAGGAAATTTCCGGAGAGCCCAGGATCAGGTGATTGAGCATTGGCGAAGGTGGCCATAAACATGGCCACAAGTATCGCTGGAACGGTCGCCTTCATGCTAGACCAGATCCCGCTCGCGCAGCTGTTCTGCCGTCTGCAGATCAACCGACACCAACTGAGACACACCCTGCTCGGCCATGGTAACGCCGAAGAGGCGGTTCATGCGGGCCATGGTGATCGGGTTGTGAGTGATGATGACGAAACGGGTTTCCGTCGACGCGGCCATTTCGTCCATCAGGTTGCAGTAGCGCTCGACATTGTGGTCGTCGAGCGGCGCGTCGACTTCGTCGAGCACGCAAATCGGCGCGGGGTTGGTGAGGAAGACGGCGAAGATCAGCGCCATTGCGGTCAGCGCCTGTTCGCCGCCGGACAGCAGCGTCATGGTCTGCGGCTTCTTGCCCGGCGGGCGGGCGAGGATTTCGAGGCCGGCTTCGAGCGGATCGTCGCTTTCGATCAGTTGCAGTTCGGCCGTGCCGCCGTTGAACAGATGGGTGAACAGCCGCTGGAACTGGGCGTTGACGACGTCGAAGGCAGCGATCAGGCGTTCGCGGCCCTCGCGGTTGAGGCTCTGGATCGCGCCACGCAGCTTGCGGATGGCGTCGATGATATCGTCGCGCTCCTTGATCAGGGCGGTGAGCTTTTCCGACAGCTCCTTCTGTTCTTCCTCAGCGCGCAGGTTGACGGCGCCAAGGCGCTCGCGCTCCATTTTCAGCCGATCGAGATTGCGTTCGACTTCGCGCAGGTCGCCGATTTCGGAGGCGTCCTTGAGGCCGGTCAGGCGGAAAGCCTCATGCGGGGGCACGTTCAGCGCCTCGGCAATGCGGGTCTCGGCATCCTTGCGCCATTCCTTGGCCGAGACGAGGCGCTCTTCGGCGCGGCCGCGCTTTTCGCGGGTTTCAGCGAGTTCGGCGAGTGCTGCCGCAGCCTTCTGGTCGGCCTCGCGCTGGCGGGTTTCCGCCTCGGCCAGCCGGTCGGCGGCGTCGCGGCGCTCCTTCTCGGCCTTTTCCAGCGCCGACATCAGTTGGCGGCGCTTGTCCTCGAATTCGTCGGGCGCCATTTCCAGCGACATGATCTCGTCGCGGGCTTCTGCCTCGCGGTCACGCAGGGTGGCGATATGGTCCTCGGCGCTTCGGGCGCGGGTCTGCCAGCTGGCGCGCTCCTGCTGGATGGCGAGCACGCGGCGGCGGCGCATGTCATCTTCGCGGGCAAGGCCTTCGAAACGGGCGCGCGCTTCTGCGGCAAGGCCACGATCGCGGGCGACAGTCGACTCGGCCTGCGCGAGCCGGGCGTCGAGCTCGGAAAGGTCCGGCGTCTCCTCCATCTCGATGCGGGCGTTTTCTTCCTGTTCGAGGGCTTCCTCGATCTGCGCCTTGAGGCCGTTGACCGCTTCCGCGACCACTTCCCGGCGGCGGATCAGATCGCCGGAGGCGCGCTCGGCCTGAGCCAGCGCGTCGCGGGACTCCGCCAACTGGCGGACCGTCAAGCGCTGACGATCGCGGGTATCGGCAAGTCGGGCTTCCTCGCCACGAATGTTTTCGGCGGCTTCCGCGAGACGATCTTCCGCTTCGATCATGGCGTCGCGCGCTTCCTCAGCCTCGCGTTCGATCTCGGCCAGGCGGTTGCGCTGGGCAAGGCGCAGGGCCGCCGCACTCGGTGCTTCCGAGCCGGTGACATGGCCATCCCAGCGATAGACGGCACCTTCACGGGTGACGAGGCGCTGGCCGGGCTGAAGCCTCGCCATCAGCGCCAGCGCGTCTGCCGCCTCCACGACGCCGATCTGGCGCAGCGCACGGGTGAGCGTAGCGGGTGCACGCACATGGGCGAGCAGCAGCTGGCAACCGCTCGGTAGCGCTGGATCGGAGGTTCCGTCACCATTGCCATGCCAGTGGGCCGGAGCTGATGGATCCAGCGCGCTTTCGAGGTCGTCGCCGAGGGCAGCACCCAGTGCGGTCTCATAACCGCGATCGACGGAGAGTTCGTCGGCGACGGGCGGAAAGTCTCCGGTGGTGGCCGAGGCCAGCATGCGGGTGATGGTGCGGGCTTCGGTTTCAAGCCCGTTGACCTTGGCGCGGGCGGCATCGAGCGGCGCACGCAGCATGGCTTCGGTGCGACGCGCCTCGTTGAGGGCCGCTTCCGCTTCCATGGCGGCACTTTCGGCATCGGCCAGTGCCTGTTCGGCCATCTCGACCATTTCGCGCTTTTCGTCCGGATCGGGAAGCGCGGCGATCTTTGCGGCAACCTCCTCGAGGTCGCGGGCGGCGTCGCCGACCTGACGCTCCAGGCGGCCGCGGCGGTCGGCAAGATCGCGGATCAGCCGTTCGAACTGGTTGCGGCCAGCAGCGGCAGCGGCGCGCTCGGCCGTCAGCGCGGTGAAGGCGCGTTCGCTTTCGGCCAGGCCAGCAGCGGCAGCCTCGAATGCTTCCTTCGCTTCTTCGCCGAAACGGCCAGAATCGGCGAGGATATCCTCGAGCTCGGCTTCCTCGCTGGTCAGCCGCTCGATGACCTCGGCGTTTTCCGCAACCAGGCGCTCTTCGCGGCGGATGTCTTCATCGAGCTGGGCTAGGCGGCGGGTGAGTTCGTCGCGGCGACGCAGAAGGCGGGAAGCCTCCTCATCCAGTTGCGACCTGGCGATCTGCAGGCGCTGCAGGGCGGCGGCGCATTTTGCCTCCTCCTCGCGCAGTTCCGGCAGTTTCAGGCTGGCGATCGCCTGGGTCTTGGCCGCCTCCATCTGGGCATTGGCCTTTTCGGCGACGATCGACATCGCCTGATTGAGCGCGCTTTCCGCCTCGCCTTCCGCCTGCTTGGCCTGCGCCCAGCGGATATGCAGCAGCATGGCCTCATGGCTGCGTATCTCGGCCGAGAGCATCTTGAAACGGTTGGCCTGGCGGGCCTGGCGCTTGAGGCTTTCGATCTGGGTCTCGAGCTGGGCGGTGATGTCCTCCAGTCGCTCGAGATTGGTCTCGGCGGCGCGCAGGCGCAGCTCGGCCTCATGGCGGCGCGAATGCAGGCCGGAAATGCCGGCCGCTTCTTCCAGGAGCTGGCGACGCGCCTGGGGCTTGGCGGCGATCAGCTCGCCGATGCGACCCTGGCCGACCATCGAGGGCGAGCGGGCGCCGGTCGAGGCATCGGCAAACAGCAGCTGCACATCCTTGGCGCGGGCTTCCTTGCCGTTGATCCGGTAGACAGAGCCCTGGCCGCGTTCGATGCGACGGCTGATCTGGATCTCGTCGGCATCGTTGAAGGCGGCCGGTGCCGTGCGGTCGGAATTGTCGAGATAGAGACCCACTTCCGCTGTGTTTCGGGCGGGACGATTGCCGGAGCCGGAGAAGATGACGTCGTCCATGCCGGAGGCGCGCATGTTCTTGTATGAATTCTCGCCCATGACCCAGCGCAGGGCCTCGACAAGATTGGACTTGCCGCAACCGTTCGGGCCGACGACGCCGGTCAAGCCGCGCTCGATGACGAATTCTGAGGGTTCGACAAAAGACTTGAAACCGAGAAGGCGCAGGCGATTGAATTTCATGCCGTCACCGCCGGATGGAGGCAGCTGGCGTCGTGCAAGATCGCCCCCCTCTGCCCTGCCGGGCATCTCCCCCACACGGGGGGAGATCGGAAAGAATTCATGTCGCCGGACATCAAAAGATGTCGTGCGGATGCCGCTTCGAAAAGGTTTGTCGGGTGCGAAGGGTTTGGCTGCAGGCCGATCTCCCCCCTTGTGGGGGAGATGTCCGGCAGGACAGAGGGGGGTAAGCCACGGCCACCCAGCCCCCGCAAATACAAGACCGCAAACGCGGCCGCACCGCGTCGGCCGCTGCCCGTCATGGCGACGAAACGCGGGTCAGAGCAGGCTGTCGATGAGGGCCGACATGGAGTCAACCGACATGTCCCCCGAATAGGCCTTGCCATTGATCAGGAAGGTCGGAGTGGACTGGACCCCGAATTCCTCAGCGCCGCGATCGCGGACTGCCGACACATCACCGGCAAGCTTCGCGTTCGTCAAGCAGGCATCGAAGGTCTCCTGTGTAAAACCGCCGAGTTTCGACAATTGCAGCATGGCGCCGCGCACATCGTTGTCCGCCGGGGCCGCCCAAGTGCGCTGCTGCTTCAGGAACATCGAGACGAAGGGGAAGAACTTGTCTTCCGTCGTGCAGCGCGCCAGCATGAAGGCGGCGAGCGATGCGGTGTCCTGCGGGAACGGGAATTCGCGCAGCACGAAATAAACCTTGCCGGTGTCGACATACTTGGTCTTGATCGGCTCGAAGGTCGTTTCATGGAAATGGGCGCAATGCGGGCAGGTCATCGACATGTATTCGATGATCTTGACCGGAGCATTCGGGTCGCCGAGCGCCATTTCCTTCAATGTACCCGGCTTCAAAGCGGCTTCCATGTCGATGTCACGGTCGGCCGTTGGCATGTCGACCGCCGACGCCGTTGCGGCGCCGAAAGTCATGCCCGCAGTAGCCACGGCAATACCGCCCAGAAGACGACGCTTGGTGATCGAAAGTTCAGAAATCGACATGTCTCTTACCCATTAGGAATGAATTGAACGTGGCCAACCGATATAACGCGAAAGGGTGGCAAACAAGGCGCTGCGGGAACCGAAATATCAAAGTTCCGTGACATTTAGGCGCGGCCGCGATTAAACTTTGTCCATGTTCGTACGAGGCGCGCGCTCAGTTGCGGCGTTCATTTGCGTTTGGCGGAAAACACGCCGGTGCCGAGCCGCTCGATGGCGCGGCGCAGGTTTTCGTTCTCTATGCCCTCCATCATGCCCTCCAGGCGGCGCGCCTTTTCGCCTTCCAGCTTGCGCAGCCGTCGCGGATGGCGGTCAGCATTGGAAACCGGTTTCTGGACGATGCGGATCTGGCCAATCGCCGGATAGCCGAAGAAGCCGTTGATGCGGGCGATCAGTTCGCCCTGGGCATGCGAGAGAAACAGCGCGCGGGCGCCTTCGCAGGCAATGGTAAGAACGCCCGGGCGGTGGCCACCCTCTTCCGGCAGATCGCCCCGACGCGGCCAGGTGATCTTTTCCGGCCGCGTACAATCGGCAAAACTGTCGCCGGCGATTTCATCCCAAGAACCGAGCAAAGCCGTATTGATGCCGGCGCGGCGAGCGAGCACCGGGTCGATAATGCCATTGGCGATCTCAGCGATCTGGGTAACACCCTTGCGTGGTGCCATGGAGAATGGGGATCCCTTCGCTTACGCCCTTCAACAGACTTGAACATGAGGGCGATTTGCACAGATATACGCCATTGACCCCCATTCCAGCAAATGAAGCGCGCGACACTGCCCAAATTTCCCAAAATACAACCGACCGCCGCAGCCCTGCTTGGCTGGTATGACCGCCATCACCGCGAGCTGCCTTGGCGCATTTCGCCAGCCATGGCCAAGCGCGGCGTCCGGCCCAACCCCTACCATATCTGGATGTCGGAGGTGATGCTGCAGCAGACGACGGTCGCTGCGGTGAAGGCTTATTTCGCCAGGTTCATTGACCGCTGGCCGAAGGTCGAGGACCTGGCCCAGGCGCCGACGGAGGACGTGATGGCCGCCTGGGCGGGGCTTGGCTATTATGCCCGGGCGCGCAACCTGAAGAAATGCGCCGAGGCCGTCGCCTTCACGCATGGCGGCGTGTTTCCCGACACCGAAGACCGCCTGCGCGCCCTGCCCGGCATCGGCGACTACACGTCGGCTGCGGTCGCGGCGATCGCGTTCAACCGCCAGGCGGCGGTGATGGACGGTAATGTCGAGCGGGTCATCTCGCGGCTCTTTGCCATCGACGCCCCCCTGCCCGGCTCCAAGCCGCAGATGAAGGCGCAGGTGGCCGCCATGACGCCCGCCGACCGGCCGGGCGATTTTGCCCAGGCGATGATGGATCTCGGCGCCACCATCTGCACGCCTAAACGGCCGGCCTGCGCACTCTGTCCGTTCAACGATGCCTGTCTGGCGCTATTCACCGACGAACCGGAACGCTTTCCGGTGAAGGCGGCAAAGAAGGAGAAGCCGGTGCGGCGGGGGGCTGCCTTCATCGCGGTCGATCGCGACGGAAAGCTGTTGTTGCGCAAGCGGGTGGAGACGGGATTGCTCGGCGGCATGACCGAGGTGCCGACGACCGCATGGACGGCGCGCATCGACGGCGAGACCGGAACCGACGCCGCCCCCTTCCCGGCCGACTGGCAGGCGGCGGGCAGCATCGCGCATGTCTTCACCCATTTCGAACTCAGGCTTTCGATCTTCCGGGCCGGGCCGATCGTAGCGCCACCGGGCGATCACGGTTTCTGGGTGCCCGTCACCGAACTTGATGGACAAGCGCTGCCAACTGTCATGAAAAAAGCAATTGCCGCCGCTATTCCGACCGCCTTTGCCAACACCAAGGAATAAAACATGCCTGCTGAAATCCGCCATATCGTGTTCGACATCGGCAAGGTGCTGATCCATTACGATCCGAACCTGCCCTATTCGCGCATCATCCCGGATGCCGACGAACGCCAGTGGTTTTTCGCCAATGTCTGCACCCATGACTGGAACCTCGAGCAGGATCGCGGCCGCGACTGGAACGAGGCCGAAGCACTGCTGATCACGCAGTATCCGGAACGGGAAGCACAGATCCGCGCCTTTCGCCAGAATTGGGCCGAAATGGTGCCGCATGCCTATGACGACAGCGTCGCGATCATGACTGGGCTGATCGATGCGGGCCGCGACGTCACCATGCTGACCAACTTCGCCGCCGACACATTCACGGAGGCGCGCAAGATGTATCCGTTCCTCAACATCCCGCGCGGCGTCACTGTGTCCGGCGAGATCGGCCTGATCAAGCCGGATGTGGCGATCTACGACAAGCATGCGCGCGATTTCGGGCTTGATCCCGCCCAGACGATCTTCATCGACGACAGCTATGCGAATGTCGAAGGCGCACGTGCGGCCGGCTGGCAGGCGGTGCATTTTACCGGTGCAGATCAGCTGAAGACGGATCTTGCATCCCACGGGATCAAGGTCTGATCCGTTGAAGGGATCCTGGCGCGGGTGAAGTTGGCGGACCTCAACCCGCGCCAGTTCGACCGCAAGCGGTCGAATTGCGAATGAGGGACGACCGGCTTTCCCGTCGTCCCCATCTTTCATGCATCTGGTTATGTGGACCGGCTTGTCCGAAGCTGTCGGCTCGGCAAAGATGGGAGCCTGTTTTCTGGCCAGGAGCCCGCATGACCTTTGACCCCGTGACTGCCGCCCAGCGTTTTCATCACGCCATCAACGATCTCGACTTTGCCGTGATCGACGATTTCTTCGCCGACGACGCCGTCTATGGCTCGATCAAGGTCGGCCAGCTGAGCGGCAAGGCCGAGATCATGGCGGCGTTCCGGCGTTATTTCGATACCTATCCGGACCAGGTGGCGGTCGACGAACTGACGGAAGCGGTGTCGCCGATGGCCGCACGCGCGGTGTGGCGGCTGAAGGCGACGCATGCCGAAACCGGCGAGCCGCTGGTGCGTTTCGGCGAGGAAACGATCACTTTCAACGCGGATGGCAAGATCATCTCGGTCGACGTCACCGACTACAAGGTCTGACGGGGGAAGGGACAGCGAGCCCGCCAAAATGAAGGACGCCCGGTGCGCGAACACCGGGCGTCGGGCTTTCCCCGGCAGGACTAGAGGTACAAAACCGCCGGGAAAAGTTCGTCATAAAACCAGGCTGGATGGATCGTTAGTCCAGCCTGGCCATTCCGTTGCGGATGACCGTGCGCAATTCGTCGATCGGGCGCAGGGTCTTGCCGTCTTCATAGTGCCAGAACGTCCAGCCATTGCAGGCATCAAGGCCCTGGACCTTTGCGCCGAGGCGATGGATGGAACCGGCTTCGCCGCCCGACACCAGCGTACCATCGGCACGAACGATGGCAGAATGGCGGCGCTTCTCCGACGTGAGGACCTGGCCGGGCTTGATCAGGCCCGATTCAACCAGCGTGTTGAAGGCGACGCGCGGCTCGGCCTTCTTGCCGGTCAGAACCGTCAGCTCCATCTTGCCAAGCGGTTCGACGGCGGCGATGCGGGCCGAGGCCGCATCGATATAGTCCTGCTCGCGCTCGATACCGACGAAATGCCGGCCGAGGCGCTTGGCCACCGCACCGGTCGTGCCGGAACCGAAGAAGGGATCGAGCACTATGTCGCCCGGCTTCGACGAGGCCATCAGGATCCGGGCGAGCAGCGCCTCCGGCTTCTGGGTCGGATGGACCTTCTTGCCATCGTCGCCCTTCAGGCGCTCGCCGCCAGAGCAGATCGGGAAGAGCCAGTCGGAGCGCATCTGCACGTCGTCGTTCGACGCCTTCAGCGCATCGTAGTTGAAGGTGTAGCCCTTTGCCTTTGGATCCGGCGAAGCCCAGATCATCGTCTCATGGGCGTTCTGGAAACGACGACCCTTGAAGTTCGGCATCGGGTTGGTCTTGCGCCAGACGATGTCGTTGAGGATCCAGAAATTCAGGTCCTGCAGGGTCGCACCGACGCGGAAGATGTTGTGGTAGGAGCCGATGACCCAGATCGTGCCAGTCGGTTTCAGCACGCGGCGGCAGGCGAGCAGCCAGGCGCGGGTAAAGGCATCATAGGCCTGGAACGAGGCGAACTGGTCCCATTCGTCGTCGCAGGCATCGACGAGCGACTGGTCAGGACGATGCAGCGCGCCACCGAGCTGCAGGTTGTATGGCGGGTCGGCGAAGATGACGTCGACGGATTTGTCGGGAAGGGCCTCGAGAGCGGAGACGCAATCGCCCTTGATGATGCTGTCGACCCAGGCGAGCGGGTCGGACGAACGGCGGAGTTCGGCAAGCGGGAATACAGAAGCCATCGGTTACTCACTCTTACGCTGACGCAGCACGGGAATAGAGGCTTATGGTTACCGAAGTTGGTTACTGAAGCGTGAAGAGGGGCTGAGATTTTGTGCGGGGGTGGGATGGGGTGCAGGAGGCGGACGAAGAACCGCACCGAAACTAAGCGCGCGATGGTGCAGTTACGCTTTTCTGATTGCTTTGCTACGACAGTATTCCGACTTACAATTGTGAGCGACGGAATAAGGAATCAGAAATTGGACTGGCTAACCTCTCTAGGCACAACTGATGTAGCCATTATCTGCGCAACTTTGCTTGGGCCGGTTTTAGCTGTACAAGCTCAGAAATTCCTTGAGCGTCGGCGAGAGGTGAAAGAGAGGCGGCTAGCCATTTTTCGGACATTAATGGCGACGCGAGCTGCAATCCTTTCTCCGGCTCACGTCGAGGCTCTCAATGCGGTACCAATGGAATTTTACGGCTCCGGAGCAAAGCTGCGGCAAATAAATGAGTCGTGGAAACTGTACCTTGACCACTATGATGATCGACTAAATTACAATGAGGCTTGGGCGCAGAAGCGGGTAGATCTGTTTATCGATCTGCTGCACCTCATTTCTCAGTTTCTCGGATATGGATTCAGCAAAACGCAGCTTCTGAGAGACATATACTCACCGAAAGCACATGGAGATCTTGAGGCGGAACAAACGATTATCCGCAAAAGATTGGTGGCGCTTTTGCAAGGTGAAATCACGCTACCGCTCGCAATCAAAGAATTCCCAAACACCACTTCTGAGGCCGATAACTTGTCAGTGCCACCTGAAGCAATGGCACCGGAAAGGGTCATTGATTCTTAGGCAGTCAACAACCGCCTGCTCTACCCCCTCATCCGGCGCTGCGCGCCACCTTCTCCCCGCTGGGGAAAAGAGGACCGCGTCCCGCATCCCAGGCCTTTACTACCGCCTTCTTGGCCTGTGCCCGCCAGACGCGGGTGAGGTTTTCGCGCACCCATTCGATGTCGAGGCGGTCGGGACGTGCGAGCACCATCGGATAGGGGCGGTGGTGGTCGGTGGTGAAGAAGGTGTCGGGGTCGATCTCGATCAGGTGGTCGCGCTCCTCGTACGGCACCTTGAACACCGGGCAGTCGTGGGTCGGGTTCCAGAATAGCATGGCCTTGCCGTTGACCTTGAAGGAAACGGCTCCCCAGGAGGTGGTTTCCTCCGTCGTCGGCAAAGCGAGGATGATCTGGCGCAGGTCGTCAATCGTCAGCATGTGCATTCCTCCCACCGGCAGTCTGCCAGAGGCCCGAGCCTTCGTCACGCCTGGCTGCATCCGTGCAAGGCGCTCTGACGGTGCTTGGGTGCGGAGGCTGTGGCAATCGCGATGCGGACGCCGGCATAGCCACCATCAGAGACCGCATCGCACAGGCCGGACCATTCGCAGCCTGCACAGGCGGTGCGGATCGAGCCTGCGGCAAAAGCCCGGCGCAGGCGACCGAGCAGCAAGGCGTTCGGCCTGATCAAAGCGCCAATCGCAACCGGCATGGCCAGAAGCATGGCCACAGCCCCAGCCGCCTTACGGTCGCGCTCAGCGACGCTTTCGCCGAGGCAATGCGGTTGCGCGCCGCAGAGAAGCGGCGCGCAGATGTCGTCAGGCCCGTCGACGATTTCGATCTCCTCGCCCGCCGACAATCGGGCGGCGATCGCCTCGTAGTTGTCGACGAAGGCTGGCGAATACCCCTTGCCGACATAGGTCAGCATGCAGAGCAGGTGATGGGCGCGGAGCCTGACGGTCATGACCGGTTCAGATATCGATGCGGCCGGTGGCGCGGCGACCGATCGCCATCAGGACGGCAGCAGCAAGCGCGGATTTCAGCACGGCGCCGAGGATGAAGGGCGTCACACCGAGTGCGAGGCCTTTTTCCAGCCCGATCAGCCAGGAGAGCCAGGCGCCGCCGATGGCCAGGCACAGGATATTGGCCGAGAGATGGGAGACGAAACTCAAGACAATGCGCTCGCCGGTCCAGCCTTTTTCCGCCAGGAACCCGGCAAGAGCGGCAATCAGCGGGAAGGACACGAGGTAACCTGCCGTCGGCCCGACAAAGGGAGCAAGGCCCGCGCCGCCATTGGCAAGCACCGGCAGACCGAGCATCGCCTCGCCCAGCCAGGCAAGCAACGTCAGGGCGCCGAGCCGCCAGCCATACAGCACACCGATCATCGTGATCGCGAATGTCTGCATGGTGATCGGGACCGGGACCATGGGCACGCTGATCTGCGAGGCGATCGCGAGAATGCCGGTGCCAATGAGGAGAAGTACGGCCCGAATGGCGAGAGAGCGGTGCTCGATACCAAGCGGGTCGAAGCGATGGGCAGGTGCCGTGGTGAAATAAGTCATCGAGTCTCCATTTTATAGATAATTTTCCGCACAGCGAATCTTTTATCTATAATTTTGAACTGAAACAAGCGCGACGCTCACCGACCCGCACCCTGAGAGGCTGCCGGCCTAGCTGCCAAGACCATGATCAGGGAGCCATATCGGTAAATTAACGTGAAAAATCAGAACACACGGAACCGCTGCGGTGATATTGTCCACAGGTCGCAATTTTTTATCTATAATTTTGGAGACTAGCCGACGATGGCAAAGCCTTCATCGTCGCGGACACCGTTCAGCGGCATTGGCGCGCGGCCGATCCACTGCACATGACGCTCGAGAATGCGGCAGGCCTCGCTGGCATCACCGTCACGCAGGGCGCCCAGAATGGCGCGGTGGTCGTGGTCGGTGCGCGCCTCCCAGGCGGCGCGCCAGGCAATGAATAGAAAACGGGCGCTGACAGCGTGCAGGTCGTCGATGACGGTCAGCAAGCGCGGCATGTCGCAGGTCGAAACGATCAGCCGATGGAAGCGGCGATTGGCCTCCTCCCAGCTGCGCACATCCTTGGCATTGTCGGCATCACTTGCAGCCTGCTCGGCGGCATCGAGCACGTCCGCCGTCAGGTTGGGCGCCGCATGCCTGAGCGCCAGAACTTCCAGCGCCGCACGCATTTCAGCGACTTCACGCACCTGCTTCAGATCGAACGAAGCGACACGCACGCCGCGGCGTGGAATGCTGACGACCAGACCCTGCGCTTCCAGCCTTCGAAAGGCCTCGCGCACCGGCACATGGCTCGCGCCGAACTCCTCGGCGATATGGTCCTGGCCGAGACGCGAGCCGGGGATCAGTTCGCCATGGATGATGCGCTCCGCCAAAGCGCGGCTGATGCGGCTTGCAAGGGTATCGTCCCGATCGTTTTCCATGCGTCCTGCATAGTCAGCCGCTCGGCACTTGTCGAGCATGGGAAAGGCCGACTGCGGCTCTGCGCAGCGCCAAACCCGCATGGGCGCGCAGGCGGCGAAGGCGCACCGCCTCGACCCACAGCCAGCCATCGATATCAGCCATGCAGCGAACGGCTGTCGGGCGGCGCTTCGTCGCGCGCGTCCAGGCCATAGTCGCGCAGCACATGGGCGACGCGCAGGCGATAATCGGCGAACACACCGCCCCGGCCTTCAGCTTGTGCCGCGCGGTGCTCATCGGTCTCGCGCCATCTGCGCACCGATTCCTCGTCGCGCCAGAAAGACAGGGAGAGAAGCTTGCCGCGCAGGCTGAGGCTTTCGAAACGCTCGACGGAAATGAAACCGTCGATCTTTTCGAGCTTGCAGCGCAGGTCGCCGGCCAGATCGAGATAGCGATGCCGCTCGCCAAGAAAAGGCGTCACTTCGAAGATGACGGCGATCATGGTTGCACCCGATCGGATGGCAGGTCGGAGACCTTGCTGAGGAAAAGGCGATCCTCCTTCAGGATGAAACGCTCCCTTGCTGCAAAATCGTAGTTGGCCCTGCCGAGCGGATCGGCGGCAAGCCGCTTGCGATAGGCCTCATAGGCCGCCAGATCCCGGACATTGTAGATGCCGTAGGCGGTGGTGGCCGAACCCTCATGCGGGCCGTAATAGCCGATGAGATCGGCGCCGCAGCGTGGTATCGCCTCACCCCAGTTACGGGCATATGTGGCAAAGGCTTCGCGAGCGAACGGGTCGATCTGATAACGGATGATGCAGGTGATCATGGAAGGCTCCTTGGCTCCGGGACGGGAACCCGGACTTGCCATGGCGAAATAGGCTGATGCTTCGATGCGCATCGAAGCATAGGGCAGACGTGCCGGTAGCAGATGCGTTGTGAGACAAGAACAGTTCGACTAGGATCAAACCATGGCTGAAGGTCCAGACATAGCCCGCATCGGGTCGCTGATCGGCGACCCCGCCCGCGCCAACATGCTGCTCGCCCTCCTGGGCGGCAGGGCATTGACGGCAACGGAACTGGCGGGTGTTGCCGGTGTCACGCTGCAGACGGCCAGCTCGCATCTCTCCAAGCTTGAAGATGGCGGATTGCTGCGGCAACGCAAGCAGGGACGCCATCGCTATTTTTCGCTTTCCGATGATACCGTCGGCGGGATGATCGAAGGGCTGATGGGCTTTGCCGCGAGCCGGGGGCACCTGCGTCATCGGCTCGGACCGAAGGAGCCGGCCCTGCGCAAGGCGCGTATCTGCTACGATCACCTGGCGGGCGACTATGGCGTGCGCATGCTCGACAGTCTTGTGGGCCAGGGCGCGATCGAGGTCGAAGGCGACGCGCTGCGGGTCACGGCGTCCGGCGAACACCTGCTTGGGCAGCACGGCATCGAACTTGCGCCGATGCGGGCGCTGCGCCGGCCGCTGTGCCGTTCCTGTCTCGACTGGAGCGAGCGACGCGCGCACATGGCCGGCAGCCTTGGCAAGGCGCTGCTTTTGCATTTCGTCGAGCCGGGCCATGCCCGCCGGATCGAAGGCAGCCGGGTCATCCAGTTTTCCCCGGAAGGCGACCGGCGCTTCCAGCAGATGTTTCCCATCGTGGATTGAACCACGCGAGGCGGTACGGCCCGCGTAACGGGCTCCACGACCCTTTGCGCGACAGCCACACCGTCCCTCACGGGACCGCATCGATCGCCCTCTTGCAAAGAAACCGTCCATCCGGTATCTTTAAGGCAATTGCCGCTTTCCTGAGAGATCCGCCATGAACCCCTCCCTGCTCGTCTACGGCTCCCTTGCCGCCGCCATCGTCCTGGAGGTGATCGGAACGACATTCCTGCAGAAGTCGGAGCAGTTCAGCAAGCTGGCCCCGACAGCGGCCATGGTGCTGTTCTATGTGGCGTCGTTCTACCTCCTGTCGCAGGCCCTGAGGGGACTGCCGCTCGGCATGGCCTATGCCATGTGGAGCGGGCTCGGCATCGTGCTCACGGCGGCCGTCGGCCTGCTGGTTTTCAAGCAGTCGCTGGACATGCCGGCACTGGTGGGAATGGGACTGATCATTGCCGGCGTGGTGGTGATGAACCTGTTTTCCAACTCGGTCTCGCACTAGGATGGCAGAGGCCCACCATCGCAAGAAGCAGCCGGAACAGGTGCGGCGCGCCCTGCTCGATTGCGTGGCGGCCATAGCCACGGAACAAGGGCTTGGCGCACTGACCATCCAGGCGGTTGCGGATCGTGCGGGCGTGACGAAAGGCGGCCTGCTGCATCATTTCGACAGCAAGCAGGCGCTGATCGAAGCGGTGTTCGCCGACCTGCTGGAACAGCTCGACCGCCAGATAGACATCGCGATCGATGCCGACCCGCAACCGACAGGCAGCTTTACCCGCGCCTATATTCGCGCCTGCTTCGCAGACCGGACCCAGGGCAGGCAAAGCCTCTGGGCCGCACTTTCCGTCGCCACCATTTCCGAGCCCGCGCTGCGGGCGATCTGGTCGGGTTGGCTGGACGACCGGCTGGCGCGCCACCGCGACACCGACACCATGCCGACGCTGACGATAGCAAGGCTTGCCGCCGATGGCGTATGGCTCGCCGACATGCTGGAAAAAGAGGCCGGGTTGAAGCGCTATCCGCAGGAACTGGAGGCGCAACTGCTGGCCATCGCATCGGGTCCGACAAAGGCCGGCTAAGCGGCGCCCGTCGCAAATTATCCCTTTCAGTTCGTCCCCACGCCGCTCGGCAGCCATGCGTGCGGTGCGGATTGTCCTTGCCGTCTTATTCGTGTAGTCAGGCCGCCTCCCTGGACGACAAACGGATTTCCCCACATGAGCGGTTTCGACCTCATCCTCTTCGACTGCGACGGCGTGCTCGTCGATTCCGAGATTATCGCCGCCAAGGTGGAATCCAAACTCCTCAGCGAAGCCGGATATCCGATCTCCGTCGAAGAGATGGGCGAACGCTTTGCCGGCATGACCTGGAAGAACATCCTGCTGTCGATCGAAAAAGAAATCGACATCCCCTTGTCGGCCAGCCTGATCGACAAGTCGGAAGAATTGCTCGACCAGCGGCTAGCCCGCGAAGTCAAGGCGATCGACGGCGTGGCCTTTGCGCTGGCGCGGCTCAAGGGTCCGCGCTGCATCTGCTCCAACTCCTCCTCCTCGCGACTCGACATGATGCTCAGCAAGGTCGGTCTCAAGGAGCATTTCGCCCCGCACATCTATTCCGCCAAGGATCTGGGCGCGGACCGGGTCAAGCCGAAGCCGGATATTTTCCTGCATGGCGCTGCCCAGTTCGGCGTTGCGCCGGGCCGTTGCGTGGTGATCGAGGACTCGGTGCACGGCGTGCATGCGGCGCGCGAAGCCGGCATGCGGGTGATCGGCTTCACCGGCGCCTCGCATACCTATCCTTCACATGCCGACCGGCTGACGGATGCCGGCGCGGAAACGGTCATTGCCCGCATGGTCGACCTGCCGGCAGTGATTGCCGCGATGGAGAACTGGGTCGGCGCCATCTGAGGCGCCGCAGCTCAGCGACAGCTGCTCATTCTTGACGGCTTCATCAAATCGATACGCTCAGAGCGGTGTCGGCAGATGCATGTCGTCAAATTCGAATCGTCAGGGCGCCTGGCTGTATTTCGGCAATGAACCCGCCCTGGACGAGGGTTTCACCATCGACTTCCACCGGAAAACGTTTGGGCACGAGCGGCTGGAATTCAACCTTGCGGCCGCGATGAAAGCTCAACTTCGGATGGCCGATATGGCTTGCCGAATACAGCCTGCCGAGCAGGTCGAGCAATCCCAGGACCGTATCCTGACGCATGATGGCGACATCGAAAAGGCCATCGGCCAGATCCGCCTGCGGCACGCAATGCATGCCGCCGCCGAACCAGCCGCCATTGGCGATCGCCGCAATGGCCAGCGGCCCCTCATAGATCAGCGCCCCGTCGATCCGGACCGCAAACATGTAGGAACGGAAACTCAAGATCGCGCGGATGGAATGGTAGAGAAACCGGGCCGGGCCGCCGAGTACCTTGCGCTTGCCCGGCGCATTGACCGCCTCGACGATCTCACCTGAAATGCCAGCGCTGGCGATGTTGGCGAAGTACCGCGACACGGTCTCGCCACTGGCGGTCCTGCTGGTAATGCGGCCGGCATCGATGCGACGGCTGGAGGCATTGGCGATGCGCTCGGCGAGCGCGACCGGGTCCTTGGGCAGGACGAAGTTGCGGACAAAATCGCAGCCGGTGCCGAGTGGCATCAATGAAATCGCCGTTTGCGGTCGCGTCGATTTCAACACACCGTCGACCACTTCGTTGATCGTGCCGTCTCCGCCTGCAGCGATGATGATATCATAGCCCGCGTCGGCCAGTTCGGTGGCCAGACGGTTGACGTCGCCAGGGAAGCGGCTCTCTCGGATGTCGATGCCGGGGAAACGGCTGACAAAGGCATCGCGCGCCGGGTTCCAGAATTTGCTATTCTTCCCGCCGCCTGCAGCCGGATTTCTGATGATGGCGATCTTCACGCGGCGCTATCCCCTGCCCTGTTCTGGCGTGTCCTGTGCTGAGCTGTGCCGACCTGTCCTGGGCGGCGAAATCCGGCTCGGCAGATCCCGGGCGAGCCTCCCGATGGAGAGGCGCCCGGTTGCGGGGATGACACTAGAGCAGCAGGGTTACTTTTTCTTCTTGTCTTCAAAACCGACATAGACGCGGGTCGCGCCGGATACGTCAGCCGGCACGGTGACCTGATTGCTGAAGACGAATTGCGTCGGCTGGTTCACGTCGGCCAGAGTGACCGGATGCTGCACGACTTGCGAGCTGACTTCTTTTTCGCCATCGAGCACGGTGACGCGGATCGGCAGGTTGAAGGTCCCGGTCTTGCCCTGCGGCCCGGCAACAAGTCGGCCCTGCAAGACGGCGGTGATGGTCAGCGTGGTGTCGGTGCGGGCGCAGGCACGCGTGCTGTCGGCGAGCGACGCCTGGTAGACAACCTGCTGCGGATCGTCCTGCTTGCCGCCAGCATAGCTGCGATGATAGGCCGTGCCGTCACGCAGGACGACGGCCGGGCAGAAGCCCTGGACGACGGCGCCGGCTTCTGCTGTCGTCGCGACAGGAACCCGGGTGTAACGCGTGGCCGGGTCTCCGGTGCCCTGCATAGGGTCAGGCTTGCCCACCAGGACAAAATCGCCACCTGGATTGCCGGAGTTGCATCCGGCAAGAAGCATCATAAGCGAAACGGCCACTACACCGCGCGACACCAATACAGACACGAGACTCTACCTTCCGCATGCTCGGCTCGAAGAGCCGCAAAACTGTCGAACTTGAGGCTTTTCAGCGCCCTTGCGGATGGTCTATACCAGCGGCGCTGACAAAAATCGATTGGGTAGCCGGCGTTTTGATTCAAATTTCACCTCATCTCCAATGTCCGCCATTCAGGACGGGGAAGCTCCATCTGCGTGCTGCTGCCGGGCTTGCGAAATTGAGCCGCCAAGTCTGGCGCAAAATGGCAAACCTCTTTATCGAAAACGCCATAGTCTCCGGGGCAAGCACTCCCCGCTTCTACTGATCAAGGATAATGCTCGTGGAATATATCTCGACCCGCGGAGAGGCGGAAAGCCTCGGTTTCTGTGACGCATTGCTGGCCGGCCTTGCCCGTGACGGCGGCCTCTATGTCCCGCGCAGCTTTCCGCAGCTGTCGAAGAAAGCCATTCGCGGCTTGCGCGGCAAGAGCTATCAGGACGTTGCCTTCGAGGTTCTTTCGCCGTTTGTCGACGGCGAAATCGAGCCGGACGTGTTCCGCAAGATGATCGACGAGGCCTATGCCACGTTCCGCCATCCGGCCGTGGCTCCGCTGGTCCAGACCGGGTCGAACACCTATGTGCTGGAACTCTTCCACGGCACGACGCTCGCGTTCAAGGACGTGGCGATGCAGCTGATCGCCCGCCTGATGGACCACGTTCTGGAAAGCCGCGGCGAACGCGCCACCATCGTCGGCGCCACCTCTGGCGACACGGGGGGCGCCGCGATCGACGCCTTTGCCGGCCGCTCGCGCACCGACATCTTCATCCTCTTCCCGCATGGCAAGGTCTCGCCGGTGCAGCAGCGCCAGATGACGTCCTCGACGGCCAGCAATGTCCGGGCCATCGCCATCGAGGGCAACTTCGACGACTGCCAGAACCTCGTCAAGGCGATGTTCAACGACATCGCCTTTCGCGACCGGATCAAGCTCTCGGGCGTCAACTCGATCAACTGGGCACGCATCATGGCGCAGGTGGTCTACTACTTCACCGCCGCCGTGTCGCTCGGTGCGCCGGACCGCAAGATCTCGTTCACCGTGCCGACCGGAAACTTCGGCGACATCTTCGCCGGCTATGTCGCCAAGAAGATGGGATTGCCGATTGACAAGCTGGTGATCGCCACCAATGACAACGATATCCTGGCGCGCACGATGAAGACCGGCCGCTACGAGATGAAGGGCGTGGCCGCCACGACGTCGCCGTCGATGGACATCCAGATCTCGTCGAATTTCGAGCGTCTGCTGTTTGAAGCTTACGGACGCGACGCCGCGTCGATCCGGTCCGCGATGGAAGGGCTCAAGCAATCCGGCGCGTTCGAAATCAAGGACGAGGCGCTGAAATTCATCCGCAAGGATTTCCGCGCCGGCCGTGCGACGCAGAAGGAAGTCGCCAAGACAATCAAGGCGGTACTGGACGAAACCGGCTATCTTCTCGATCCGCATACCGCCGTTGGCATGCATGTGGCCAAGAAGTTCGAAAAGCCGCAAAGCCCGATGGTGGTGCTGGCGACGGCCCATCCGGCGAAGTTCCCTGCCGCAGTAAAATCAGCATCCGGTATTGACCCCGCGCTTCCATCGTGGCTTGCTGATCTGATGGACAGGGAGGAGCGTTTCGATATCCTGCCCGCGGACCTTAAAGCCGTCGAAAGTTTTGTCGGCTTACATGCCCGGGCGGATAAATAAGAAACGCAGAAAGACGGACCATGAATGTTGAGTGCACCCGGCTGCCTTCGGGGTTGACGGTCGTAACAGAGAATATGCCGCATCTCGAGAGCGTGGCGCTCGGAACCTGGATCAAGTCCGGTTCACGCAACGAGACGGAGGCCGAACATGGCATCGCGCATCTTCTCGAGCACATGGCATTCAAGGGCACGAACCGACGTGGCGCCCGGGAAATCGCCGAGGAAATCGAGAATGTCGGCGGCGAACTGAACGCCGCCACCTCCACGGAAACCACGTCATACTATGCCCGCGTGCTGAAGGACGACGTGCCGCTGGCCGTCGATATTCTCGCCGACATCCTGACAGAATCGGTCTTCGACGAGGAAGAGCTGGCCCGCGAAAAGCACGTCATCCTGCAGGAAATCGGCGCGGCCGACGACACGCCGGACGATGTCGTGTTCGACCGCTTCTCCGAGCGCGCCTTCCAGAACCAGACGCTCGGCCGCAGCATTCTCGGCACGCCGGAATCGGTTCTGTCGTTTTCCAGCGACGAGATCCGCGCCTATCTTTCGCGCAACTACACCACGGACCGGATGTTCGTCGTGGCGGCCGGTGCCGTCGATCACGACGCATTCGTCAAGCAGGTCGAACAGCGCTTTGCCGGCCTTCCGACCCAGCCGTCGGCCGCGCCGGTTATGGATGTCGCCCATTACACCGGCGGCGAGGCGCGCGAAGAGCGCGACCTGATGGATACGCAGGTGCTGCTCGGCTTCGAGGGCAAGGCCTACCACATGCGCGACTTCTACTGTTCGCAGATCCTCGCCAACATTCTCGGCGGCGGCATGTCTTCGCGGCTGTTCCAGGAAGTGCGTGAAATCCGCGGCCTGTGCTATTCGGTCTATGCCTTCCACTGGGGTTTTTCCGATACCGGCATCTTCGGCATCCATGCCGCCACGGGCGGCGACAATCTGCCGGAACTGGTTCCCGTCATCATCGAAGAATTGCGCAAGGCGTCGCAGTCGATCGACCAGCAGGAAATCGAGCGCTCCCGGGCGCAGATCCGGGCCCAGTTGCTGATGGGCCAGGAAAGCCCGGCTGCACGCGCCGGGCAGATTGCCCGCCAGATGATGCTCTATGGCCGCACCATTCCAAACGCGGAAATGATGGAACGGCTTGCCGGCATCACGACGCAGCGCCTGACCGACCTTGCCGGCCGCCTGTTCTTCGACACGGCACCGACGCTTTCGGCGATCGGCCCGGTGGAACAGCTGGTTTCGCTGGACGAAATCTCCAGCGCCCTGTCCGCACGCAACACCGCCTCGCTAAAGGCGGCAGGCTGAAACGAGCACTAAACCTGATCTGCCGGCGGGATTGAACCGCCGGCGCTTTCTTTTTGGGGACGGCAAATGACGCGCTCGGTGTTTCGGTTTCTGTCCCGGCAGCCGGAGCCACCGGAGCTGACCAGCGAACGGCATCTGCTGCGCCTGCCCCGCTACCGCGACTTCGATCAGTGGCACGAGATCCGCCGCGACAGCCGCGCCTTCCTGCAGCCCTGGGAGCCGAGCTGGCGATCGGACGAGCTGACCGAACGGTCCTATCGCCAGCGGGTGGTCCGTAACGAACAGGAATTCCATTCCGGCATGGCCGTGCCGTTCCTGCTGTTTTCACGCGATGATGAAGTCCTGATCGGCGGCCTGACCATCGGCCTCATCCGCCGTGGCGCTGCGCAAAGCTGCATGATCGGATACTGGATGGGCGAGCGCCATGCGGGAAAAGGACATATGTTTGCCGCACTTCAATTGGCTATTCCCTACATCTTCGGGCCTCTTGAGTTGCACCGAATTGAAGCAGCCTGTATTCCGGACAATGTCAGCAGCATACGGCTACTCGAAAAATCGGGATTTGAGCGAGAAGGTCTCTTGCGCGAATATCTGAAAATCAACGGACAGTGGCGCGATCACATGCTGTTTTCCAAAATAAGAGACCAGAAGACACGGAACGGCAAAGCAGCTTCATGACGCGTTTCTGGAATAACACCCCGAAGGCCGGCCGTTCGCAGTTGCCGTTCCTCGTTACCCTGTTGCTTGCATCCCTGTTTGCATCGCTTTTTGCCCCCCTGGCCAATGCCGTCGAGCCGGTTAAGATCGCCCGCGACGACAATGCACTCGACCTGACGGCCACGACCGAAATCTATACCAATCAGGGCGAGGCCTTCCAGGTTTCGACCGCCGCAGGTGCCGATGGCATCCGCCGGCGCATCGAGGTGCGCTCGAGCGGCCCCGAACATCAGGGCGACTGGGCGGTGTTCGCGCTTGCCAATGTCTCCGAGGAACAGCTGGAGCGCGTCATCGTCGCGCCGCATTTCCGTCTGGCCGGATCGCGGATGTTCTGGCCGGATCTCGGCTCGCAACGCATCATGGCGATCACGCCCTCGGAAGGCTTTGCGCTCGACCGGGTGGCGAGCCCGGATGCCGACGTCTTCCGCATCACGCTCAATCCGGGCGCGGTGATCACATTCGTCGCCGAACTTGCGACACCGAACCTGCCGCAGATCTATCTGTGGGAGCCGGATGCCTACAAGGACACGGTCAACGCGTTTACGCTGTATCGCGGCATTGTGCTCGGCATTGCCGGCCTGCTTGCGGTGTTCCTGACCATCCTTTTCGTCGTCAAGGGCACCTCGATGCTGCCGGCCGCTGCAGCCCTTGCCTGGGCCGTACTCGCCTATATCTGCGTCGACTTCGGCTTCCTTGAAAAGCTGATCAGCATCACGTCCGGCGACACGCGAATATGGCGCGCCAGTGCCGAGGTGGCGCTTGCCTCCTCGCTCGTCATCTTCCTGTTCACCTACCTGAATCTCAATCGCTGGCATGTGCATCTCGGCTATGCGACATTTGCCTGGATCCTCGGCCTTGCCCTGCTGTTCGGGGTCGCGATCTACGACCCGTCGATCGCGTCCGGCATCGCGCGTCTCTCCTTCGCGCTGACGGCGACGGCCGGGATCGGCCTGATCATCTATCTCGGCATCAACCGCTATGACCGGGCGATCCTGCTGGTACCGACCTGGGCGCTGATCATGGTCTGGCTGTTCGGCGGCTGGCTGACGGTGACCGGCCGGCTCGACAACGACATCATCCAGCCGGCACTTGGCGGCGGCCTAGTCCTCATCGTGCTTTTGATCGGCTTCACCGTCATGCAGCATGCCTTTGCCGGCGGCGCCTATCAGCAGGGCCTGTTTTCCGATCTCGAGCGGCAATCGCTGGCACTGACCGGATCCGGCGATACCGTCTGGGACTGGGATGTGGCCCGCGACCGCGTCGTCACGAGCCCGGACGTCTCCGTCCGTCTCGGCCTGTCTCCCGGCACGATGCACGGCCCGGCCCGCAACTGGCTGCCGCGCCTGCATCCCGACGACCGCGATCGGTTCCGCGCCACGCTCGACGTGCTGCTCGAACATCGCAAGGGACGGCTCAGCCACGAATTCCGCATCCGCGCCGAAGACGGCCATTTCCACTGGCTGAAGATACGCGCCCGGCCGGTTCTCGGCTCCAATGGCGAGGTCATCCGCTGCGTTGGCACGATCATCGACGTGACCGAGCAGAAGAACTCGATCGACCGCCTGCTTACCGATGCGATGCATGACAACCTGACGGGGCTTCCCAACCGGGAGGTCTTCCTCGACCGGCTGCAGAGCGTCCTGTCGCTGGCGGGCACATCGGAAACGGTGCGCCCGACGGTTCTGGCCATCGACATCGACCGCTACAAGCAGGTCAACGACAGTCTCGGCATTGCTGCCGGCGACAATATCCTGATTGCCATCACCCGCCGCCTGCGTCGCCTCTTGAAGCCGCAGGACACGTTGGCGCGGCTTTCCGGCGACGAGTTCGGCCTGATCCTGGTCTCCGAGCGCGATCCGGCCAAGGTTGCCGACTTTGCCGATGCCGTCTCCAAGGCGATCATGGTGCCACTCAACTTCGCCAATCGTGAAGTGGTGCTGACCGCCTCGATCGGCCTTGTCTCCTGGGTCGACCAGCAGGAAAGCGCTGCCAGCCTTCTGTCGGACGCGGAACTTGCCATGTACCGGGCCAAGCGCGGCGGCGGCAACAGGGTCGAGCCCTTCCGTCCGGCCTTCCGCAGCGTCAGCACCGACCGGCTGCAATTGGAAACGGACCTGCGCCGCGCCATCGAGCGCAAGGAACTGACGATGGCCTATCAGCCGATCGTCAGGCTGGCCAATGGCGAGATTGCCGGTTTCGAGGCGCTGATGCGCTGGGACCACCCCAAGCGCGGCAGCATTCCGCCATCGGAGTTCATTCCGATCGCGGAAATGTCGGACCTGATCGAGCCGCTCGGCATGTTTGCCCTGGAACGGTCGACGACCGACCTGATGGACTGGGAGCGGCAGACCGGCGAACTGCCGATCTTCCTGTCGGTCAACCTGTCTTCGGCGCAACTGATCTCGAGCGAAATCTACAACGACGTGCGCGCAATGCTGGCCAAGACCCAGTGCGAGCCGAAGCGGATCAAGCTGGAGCTGACCGAATCCGTCGTTATGGAAAATCCGGAACAGGCGCGCCTGATGCTGGAAAAACTCAAGGAGACCGGCATCAGCCTGGCGCTCGACGATTTCGGCACCGGCTATTCCTCGCTCGCCTACCTGACGCGTTTCCCGTTCGACACGATCAAGCTCGACAAGGCGCTGGTCTGCGACCAGTCGGAGAAACGCTCGATCCTGCTCAAATCCGTCGTGGCCATGGCGCGCGGACTGGACATGCAGGTGGTGGCGGAAGGCATCGAGACCGACCAGGACGCGGCCGAGCTTGCCAAGATGGGCTGCGATTTCGGCCAGAGTTTCCTGTTCGGCCCGCCGCTCGGCTCGGAATCGGTGCTGAGGCTGCTGAAGGAACGCTTTCCGCTGATGAAACGGGCGTAAGGCCCGTTTCTCAACCGTATCAAGGATCAGGTGCGCTGGAAGGCGACATGCAGGCCGAGCGCGACCAGAACGGCACCGCCAGCCCTTTGCAGATTGCGCTGTAGCGAGGAGATCCGCGACAGCCGCCGTGTCACGAGGCCGGCAGCCAGGACACAGACCACGTCGGCGAAGGAGAATGTCAGGTTGACCACCGTTCCGAGGATCAGGAACTGCAGCCAGACGGGAAAGCCTGCGGCTGCATCGATGAATTGCGGCAGGAAGGCGAGGAAGAAGATCGCCGTCTTCGGGTTGAGAACCTCGACCAGGATACTTTCGGCAAAGGCCTGCGCGGCCGACTTTGCCCCGAATGTCGTCGTCGGTCCTTCAGCGCTTCGGCGGCTTGCGCGGAACATCCGGATCCCGAGAAAGATCAGGTAGGCTGCGCCTGCGAGCTTGACCGCGAGATACAGCGTCGGCACGAGATGAAACAGGATCGACAGGCCCGCAGCCGCCGCGACCACATGAACATAACAACCGATATGGATGCCGAGCGTTGCCATCAGCCCGGCGCGCCGATCCGCCGCCAGCGTTCGCGCGGCGACATAGAGCATTGCCGGCCCCGGAATGAAGGCAAAGACCGCGGTGGTCAGCATGAAGGCGATAAGGATATCGATCGAGGGCATAGGGCAATTCCGGTTGGATCCGACCCTGAGGCCGCACGACCGGTACTTTGGCCTGCCATTCAGATCCGTGCAAGAAGCAATCAGGCAACCCGATCAGATCGGCCGTTCAGATAGGCCACTCCGAACTCCTCACGCGTGGCCCGCATCCATCGACAGCATGGCCGGATTGATACCCATGAGGGATAAAGCGCGCTCGTACTTGTTGTCTAGGCTGCGATCGAAGATCAGTTCTTCGCTGGCCGGGCAATTGAGCCAGCCATTGTTGGCGATCTCGAGTTCAAGCTGGCCGGCGCCCCAGCCGGCATAACCGAGCAGCATGGTGGCACGGTTCGGGCCGCGGCCGTCGGAAATGGCGCGAACGATATCGAGCGTCGCCGTCAGAGAAATATCATCGCTGACCGGTATGCTGCTGTCGGAGAGATAGTCGTCGGAATGCAGCACGAAACCGCGGCTCTGCTCGACCGGGCCGCCGCACTGGATGGGGAAATGCCGGGCATGCTCGGGCAGCATGATCGCGTCGTTGCGATCGATCAGTTCAAGATGCAGCAGGATGTCGGCAAAGGTCACCGCCTGCGCACGGTTGATGATGAAACCCATGGCTCCCGCCGGCGAATGGGCACAGATATAGACGACGGAGCGCGCGAAATTACCGTCCGGCATTCCGGGCATCGCAATCAGGAACTGGCCGTCGAGAAAGCCGCGTTCCCGTTCTCCCTTGATCGATGACAAAGCCATGCCTGCCTCCCTCAACTTGCCCATGGGCAATGGACCGGATGCGTGGTTTAAAAGGCCCTCCCCTTCAAGATGGGGCAGAAGGGCTTTGCGATCAACCGAAAATGATGACAATTTCATAACCGTGACTGGCAAGCCGCCGGGCGATCCTCTAGAGCCGATGGCCATGATGCACCAGAGCCGCCACCACATGAACCGTCGCCTTGTCCAGTTCACACATGGGCTGACATTCGGTCTCCTGCTTGCGCTTGCAACCCTGGCGCTAACCATCGGCGACACTCAAGCCGCGAGCAGCGACTGGGCGGTCAACGAGGGTGGACGAATGCGTCTCGTCGTGCTGCCCGCCGATCCGGACGGTCGACGCGAGGGTGCGCTGGTGATCGAGCCCAATCCCGGCTGGATCACCTACTGGAAGGAACCCGGCGATGTCGGCATTCCGCCGGCGCTGACGCTTTCACCGGGAAGTACGGCCGTGATCGAAAGCATCGGATTTCCCGTGCCGAAATTGCTCGACAACAGCGGCATGCGTGACGTTGGCTACGATCACGCCGTGACATTGCCGCTGGTGATCGCAGGTGCTGGGCCGGAGACCGAGACCCTGACGGTCAATGCCTTCGTCGGCGTCTGCAAGAATATCTGCATCCCTTTCCAGGCGGATCTGACCGTCGCGCTGTCCAGCGGCGACGCGGCCGTGGCCGAGGAAGCCTCGATGATTTCTGCGGCCAGGCAGCGCCTGCCGGAAGCACCCTCCGACGATTTTGCCGTGACCCACTATGCGATGCGCGCCGATCTCAAACAGCTGGACCTGACGCTGCGATTGCCGGCCGGAACGACGGAGCCCCAGGTTTTCGTCAGCGGACCGAGCGGCCATGTGTTTCTCGATGGCAAGGCCGAAATCCAGGGGGATGGCAAGGTCCAGGTCTCGGTGCCGATCGGCAAATTGCCGAAGACCTACACGCTGACCGGCAAGCGCTGGGGCATCCTTGTGCTGGCAGCCGGGCGTGCGATGGAAACCACGCTTGCCTTTGATTGACCCGCTTCTATATTTCCACCGCGACGATGCACTGCGCCTGACGCCAGTGTGCGCCACAAAGCGAGGAGAATTTCATGACGATTGCGATTGGCGAGAAGCTGCCCACAGCCACGTTCAAGGAAAAGACGGCCGACGGCCCGGTGGAAACCACCACAGAACAGCTATTTGCCGGCAAGAAGGTCGTTGTCTTTGCCGTGCCAGGCGCGTTTACGCCGACCTGCACGCTGAACCACCTGCCGGGCTACCTGGAAAACCGCGACCAGATTCTCGCACGCGGTGTTGACGATATCGCCGTGATTTCCGTCAATGACTGGCATGTGATGGGCGCCTGGGCGCAACATACCGGCGGCCTGGGCAAGATCCACTTCCTGGCCGACTGGGACGCTTCCTTCACCAAGGCGCTCGGCCTTGACGCGGATCTGTCCGCCGGCGCGCTCGGCGTACGCTCCAAGCGTTATTCGATGCTGGTCGAGGACGGCGTGCTGAAGAGCCTGAATGTCGAGGAAAATCCAGGTCAGGCAACCGTCTCGTCTGCGGCGACAATGATCGAACAGCTATAAATAACAATTACGTGTCATGCGAAAGGCCGGTTTCCCTCGGAAGCCGGCCTTTCGTTTTGATGTCAGGATGTCAGGTCTCCAGATCGAAGACGAGGATGCCGGCGAGGCCGCCGTCGGTCGCATGCACGATGCGCTCGCCGACCGCGACATGGGCCGGGTGCTTCAGGTAATAATCGCGCACCATCGCATCCTCGAACGTGACGATGAAACCGTCATTGTAGCCGCTGCTCAGGCCTTCCGGCGACGCATTCGGCCCGGCCTTGACGTCCAGCATGCCCGGCACGACATCCTTCAACTGGGCAATCGCCACATAAATCGCCTTCTTCTCGGCCTCTTGAACGGCGGCCTTGAAGCGCAGGAATACGCAGTGCTGGATCATCGACATCTCCCTTTACATGTTTTGTCGGAGCATAGGGAGAATGGACGAAAGGGCAAGGTCACCGGGTGCTGCATTTCCGATCGCGACCGGAGAGGCACCGTTACTTGACCAGCAGCGACTTGCCGAAGCTCGAGGTCTTGAACGGCTCCATGCCACGGCGGGCCAGCTCATCTGCGCGCTCGTTTTCAGGATGGCCGGCATGGCCCTTGACCCAGTGCCACTTGACCTTGTGCGCCTGGTTGGCGGTATCGAGCTGCTGCCAGAGTTCACCGTTCTTGACCGGTTTCTTGTCGGCGGTCTTCCAGCCGTTTTTCTTCCAGCCGAAGATCCATTTCGAAATGCCGTCCATGACATATTTGCTGTCAGTGTGCAGGTCGATCTCGCACGGCGTCTTCAGGGCGTTCAGCGCCGAAATTGCCGCCATCAGTTCCATGCGGTTGTTGGTGGTTTCCGCCTCACCGCCGAACAGTTCCTTCTCCACCTCGCCATAGCGCAGGATCGCACCCCAGCCGCCGGGGCCTGGATTTCCCGAGCAGGCACCATCGGTATAGATCTCGACATGTTTCATGACAGCAGTCCATATTCGCCAGCACTTGCCACCGCCCGGTGGAAACGCAGCTTCTTCAGATATTCGAGCGGATCCTTCTTCACCACCAGCGCGCCCTCCGGCGTGGTCAGCCAGTCATAGAGGCGCGTGAGGAAGAAGCGCAGGGCGGAACCACGCGCGAGGATCGGCAGGGCGGCGATCTCGTCGTCGGAGAGCGGGCGGACCGAGAGATAACCCTCGATCATCGCCTTGCCCTTGGTGATGTTGTAGGCGCCGTCCTTTTCGAAGCACCATGCGTTCAGGCAGATCGACAGGTCGTAGACGAGAAAGTCGTTGCAGGCGAAGTAGAAATCGATCAGGCCCGAGAGATTGTCGCCGAGGAAAAAGACATTGTCGGGGAAGAGGTCGGCATGGATGACACCGGCCGGCAGATTCTTCGGCCAATGGGCCGCGAGGAAATCCAGTTCGGCGCCGATCTCCTCTTCCAGGCCCGTCTCGACCTCGTCGGCACGATCCTTCGACTTTGCCCAGAGCGTCTGCCAGCCTTGAAGCGACAACGCATTCGGCCGCGCGATCTCGAAGCCTTCGCCGGCGATATGCATCTGTGCCAGCGCCTTGCCAACCTCGCGGCAGTGCTGGGCCTCGGGCTTGCGCAGCCACATGCCTTCGAGGAAGGAGATCAGGGCTGCCGGACGATCGGAGAGCTCGCCGAGAAGCTGGCCGTCCTTGCGCGGCAGGGGCAGCGGGCAGGACAGGCCGCGCTCGGAAAGATGATGCATCAGGCCGAGGAAGAAAGGCAGATCGTTCTTTTCGACCCGCTTTTCATACAGCGTCAGAATCAGCGGCTGGCGGGTGGTGTGCAGCAGGAAATTGGTGTTCTCCACGCCTTCGGCAATGCCCTTGTACGAGGTCAGCTCGCCCGCGTCATATTGCTCGAGAAAGGCCTTCAGATCGCCTTCGGAAATGTCGGTATAGACTGCCACAGCGATTTTCCCGTGCTGCATGGAATGAAGCTGAACGCATAGCGCGCGGGGTCGGCAAGTGCCAGTCCCGAAGCGACATCAGGCACAAGTTTCGGGGAAATCCCGTGGGAGGCTGGAATCGCTACCGCAATGCCATCAGGCGACGGTCTCCGCACCCGGATGCTGGTGGTGCCGCGCTTGCCCCTCCCCGCCTGCGCGCCGGCCATAGCGGCGCGGCGGGCAGCCGACAATGCGCTTGAACGCCGTGCTGAAGGCGGCTTCCGACTCATAGCCCAGTGCCGGCGCGATGACCGAGATCGGATCGCCCGAATTCTCCAGCCTGTCGCAGGCGAGCATCATGCGCCAGCGACCGAGATAGTCCATCGGCGGCGTGCCGACGGTGTTCCTGAACTTCTCGGCAAATGTCGAGCGCGACATGCCGGCCTCGGCGGCCAACGACTGCAGGGTCCAGCGCTGTCCGGGGCTGTCATGAATGGCACCGATCACCCGCCCCATCTGCTCGTCGGCAAGGGCAAACAGCCAGCCGACGCCGGCTCCTTCAATCAGATGCAGCCGCAGCGCCTGAACGAGGATCATGTGCGACAGATGCTGCAGGATGAGAAAACCGCCCGGTTGCGGGTTGCGCAACTCCGCCATCATGCGCTCGACCGACCAGCGCAAGGCCGCCTGACCCGGTTCGTCGCGGATCAGCACGATGGCCGGCAGCATGCGCAGCAGCATGCCGGCATGATTGCTGGCGAGACCGAAGCGGCAACTGACCAGCGAGAAATCGCCGCCACCATGGAGGCTTGCAACACCGCCGCGCCGGACCGCAGAAAACACCGTGGCTGCGGCGAGCGGCGGCAGTGTCAGATCGGTTGCCAGCCGGAACGGGCGACCGCCGGGCAAAAGGAAACAGTCGCCGGGCAGAAGCCGGACCGGCGCCTCCACGCCCTCTACCGAAAGCCAGCATTCGCCGGAGACGACGGCACCGCATTTGATGCCTTTCTGCTGATCGGGAAACTGGATCGACCATTCACCCGCCGCCTCGAAACCGGCAGAAAGATAGTTCTGCGGTTTGAGCAATGACAGAACATTTGACAGTGGATCCATCACGATTTCCGGACGAATGAAAAGATAATGCGGATTTTACAACATAGTACGTCTTTCCATGATGATCTAGCCTGTATCAACAAAGGCACGAGCACCGTGCCTTGGCCTTACATGCGGACAGACGGAAAACAGGAGAATGCAATGCGTGTCTTCGTTACAGGTGCCACAGGATTTGTCGGGTCGGCGATCGTCCGGGAATTGCTGCAGGCAGGACATCAGGTGACCGGGCTTGCCCGCTCGGATGCCGCCGCCGCTCAGCTTTTGACCGCCGGAGTGACACCGCATCGCGGCGATCTCGAGGATGCCGGCAGCCTGCGGCGTGGAGCCTCGCTAGCCGATGGTGTCATCCATACCGGCTTCAACCACGACTTTTCCCGTTTCGAGGAAAACTGCGCGGTCGATGCGGCCGCGATCGCCGTGCTCGGCGATGCATTGGCCGGAACCGGCCGCCTGTTGCTGGTGACCTCGGGGACCGGACTTCTGTCGCCTGGACGGCTGGCGACGGAAGCGGATGCGCAGACATCGCGCCATACGCCACGCAGGTCTGAACAGGCAGCAGAAGCGATATCAGCACGAGGCGGATCGGTTTCGATCGTGCGCCTGCCGCCCTCGGTCCATGGCGACGGCGACCATGGCTTCGTGCCGATCCTGATCGGCATGGCGCGACAGAAAGGCGCCTCCGCGATGATCGGTGACGGCTCCAACCTCTGGCCCGCCGTGCACCGGCTGGATGCCGCCAAGGTCTACCGGCTGGCGCTGGAAAATGGCACCGCCGGCGTGCGCTACCATGCGGTTGCCGAAGAGGGTGTGCCGTTTCGCCAGATCGCCGAGGTCATCGGCCGGCGGCTGGGGGTGCCGGTCCTGTCGAAATCAGCGCAGGAGGCACCGGAGCATTTCGGCTGGTTCACGCATTTCGCCGGGATCGACAGCCCCGCCTCCAGCGCGTGGACACGCGAAACGCTCGGCTGGACACCGGATCAACCGACGCTGATCGCCGATATCGACCGGGCGATCTATTTCCGGTCGTGAACGCCTGACCAGGAGGAATAAGGGCCGCAGATTGACGCGACTATCTCACGCCTTGCGTGTCGCCTTCAGGGCATCGATGACGACGCGCAGGCCGGCCGACATGTGACGGCGGCTGGGATAGTAGACGAAGAGATCGTCGATCAGCGGGCACCAGTCTTCCAGGCTCTGGACGAGACTGCCTGACGTAAGGTGCTGGCGAACCTGCGGTTCCCAGACATAGGCGAGGCCATGTCCGGCAAGGGCGGATTCGACCATCAGCAACTGGCTATCGAAGGTGAGCGGGCCCTGAACCTCGACCGATAGGGCCTGGCCGTCGCGTTCGAACTCCCAATGGAACAGGCTGCCGCTGAGGAAGCGGTAGCGGATGCAGGCATGGTCCGCCAGTTCGTGCGGCGTTTGCGGCATGCCACGACGATGGCTGTATTCCGGCGAGGCAACGACGGCAAACCGCAATGGCGCGCCGATCTTGACGGCAATCATGTCCTGCGACAGGCGTTCGCTCAGGCGGATGCCGGCATCGAAACCTTCTTCCACGATGTCGATGAGGCGGTCGGTCGCGACGATATCGAGATGCAGGCCGGGATTGTCGCGCAGCAGCGGGTCAAGCATGGGAATGACGACGAAAGGTGCCAGCGAACTTGGCACATTCAGCCGGACGGTGCCCAATGCGCCGCCGCGAAACTGGTTGAGCTGTTCCAGCGCGAGATCGACGCCATCGAGAGCCGGGGTCAGTTCGGCAAACAGCTTGGCGCCCGGCTCGGAGAGCGAGACGCTGCGGGTAGTACGGTGGAACAGGCGCAGGTCCAGCCGGGTCTCCAGACGCCGGATCGCATGGCTGATGGCCGATTTGGTCATGCCGCGCTCGATGGCGGCCTGGCCGAAATTGCGGTGGCGCGCGACGGCCTGAAAGGCGAGCAGTTCGATGATCTGGCTGGCATCCAGTTTCGACATGCGCAGATCCTCCGGCTGATCCTGTTTCCGCCGGGAGAGCCCGGTATCGATCCACGAAGCTAGATCATTGTTGTTTCATATTCAACAGTGCGTCTAAAACTCATGGCATTATCCAAATCGACGCATTGATCTACTTCTTGGGTCAGCGGCGGGCATCCCCGTCTGCCCAACCCGAAGAGGTCTATCATGAGCAAGAACATCGAAGGCAAAGTCGTCGTCATCACCGGAGCATCGAGCGGACTGGGCGAGGCCACCGCGCGGCATCTGGCGGCACTCGGCGCCACCGTGGTGCTGGCAGCCCGCCGCACCGAAATGCTCGACACGATCGTTGCCGACATCACCGCAAGCGGCGGCAAGGCGAAGGCCTATGCGACCGACGTGACTAAGAAGGAACAGGTCGAAGCGCTGATCAAGGGGGCCGTCGAGACCTTCGGCCGCATCGACGTCCTGATCAACAATGCCGGCTTCATGGCGATCGCGCCGATGTTCGAGGTCAAGACCGAGGAATGGGACCGGATGATCGATATCAACATCAAGGGCGTGCTCTACGGCATTGCCGCCGCACTGCCTGTCTTCCAGGCGCAGCAATCCGGCCATGTGATCAACATCTCGTCGGTTGCCGGCCAGAAGGTGTTCAGCCCGGGCGGCACGGTCTATTCAGGGACGAAGTTTGCCGTCAGGGCGATTTCCGAAGGCCTGCGCCATGAGGTCGGCGCGATGATCCGCACCACGACGATCGCACCGGGCGCTGTCGAATCCGAACTGAAACTGGGCTCGTCGCATCAGGTCAGCCGCGATGCGGTCAACGACTTCTACAAGCAGGCCATACCGGCCTCCAGCGTTGCACGGGCCATTGCCTTTGCGATCGAACAGCCGGCCGATGTGGATATCAGTGAAATCGTGTTGCGACCGACATCGCAGGACTTCTGAGCCTGCTAGTCAAAACGTCTCCCCGCCACGGTGGGGAGACGCTGATGCCTCAGCCGTTGACCCAGGCCATGTCGTCACGGGTGAGTTCGACATCGCGCAGTTCGCGATTGACCAGGAAGTGCTCGTTTTCTTCCGTGGTGATCGCCAGTTCGACCCGGGCGTCGAAGCGGGTGCGGAAGGCCTCGATGATTTCGTCGACGATGACTTCAGGCGCCGAGGCGCCGGCGGAAATGCCGAGCGTGCCGATTTCGCCGACATAATCCCAGTCGATCTCGGAGGCACGCTGGACGAGCATGGAGCGGGTTGCGCCTGCCCTCAGCGCCACTTCGACAAGGCGCTTGGAGTTGGACGAGTTGGGGGCACCGACGACGATGAACAGGTCGCAACCGGGAGCAGCCTGCTTGACCGCTTCCTGACGGTTGGTCGTGGCGTAGCAGATGCTGTCGGCCGACGGTGCCGTCAGGTTCGGGAACCGCTCCTGCAGCTTGGCGATGACACCGGCGGTATCATCAACCGAGAGCGTCGTCTGGGTGACGAAACCGAGATTGTCAGGATCGAGCGGCTGATAGTTTTCCGCATCCTCGATGGTTTCGACCAAGGAAACGGTCCCCGGCGGCAGTTGACCCATGGTGCCGACAACCTCCGGATGGCCGGCATGGCCGATCAGGATGACGTGGCGACCAAGGCGCTCGTGGCGCATTGCCTGCTTGTGGACCTTGGAGACCAGCGGGCAGGTCGCGTCGAGATAGAAAAGGTTGCGGGTTTCGGCATCCTCCGGCACGGACTTCGGCACGCCATGGGCAGAAAAGACCACCGGCTGCTGGCGATGCTCGACAGGAATCTCGTCCAGTTCCTCGACAAAGATCGCACCCTTGGCCTCGAGGCCTTCGACAACGTAGCGATTGTGGACGATCTCGTGGCGCACATAGACCGGAGCGCCGTAGCGCTTGAGCGCGAGCACGACGATCTGGATGGCACGGTCGACACCGGCGCAAAATCCGCGCGGGCCGCAAAGCCTGATCGTCAGCGAGGGTCGGTCGATATGCATGTTCATCAAGGTCAGCCAGCAATCAGGACAGCAAGAATGGCGATGGCGGCGGGCAATGCCTGGATGACAAAGATCTTCCGCGAGGCCGTCATTCCCCCATATAGGCCAGCGACCAGCACACAGCCAAGGAAAAACAGCTGTATCTGATAACCGAAGGACAGATCCGGATGCAGCAGGCCCCAGATCAGGCCGACGGCGAGGAAGCCGTTGTAGAGACCCTGGTTGGCGGCCAGCACCTTCGTCGCTTCCGCCTGTTCGGGTTTCATGCCGAAGGCCTTGCGGCCATAGGGCGTGGTCCAGAGAAACATCTCAAGGATCAGGATATAGATATGTTCGAGCGCAACGAGCGCCACCAGTGTCGAAGCCAGAAAACCCATTGTGTCAGTGTCCCCCATGGGCCGGTGCGAATCCGGCCAAGCGTCAATTCTAGCGGAATTCGACGCGTGTCACGAGGGGGACGCACCCGGCGGCTTCCTGCGGCTGAAGAGGCCGGCAATCGAGACGGCGAGCAATGCGACGGCAAGGCCGTACCAGGTCACGGCATATTGCAAATGGCTGTTGGGCAGATCGATTTGGGTCACGCCGCCCGTGGGTAGGCCACCCGGCACGGGGGTCGCATCGGCATCGAGAAAAAACGGCAGCACCCTGTCCTCCGGCAGGCCGGTCGTTGCCGCCATGCGGGTCAGGTCCTTCCAGAAGAAGATATTGCGGCCTTCGTCATTGTCGGGAACCATCGATGACGGCTTTTCCGCAAGGCGGGCGCGGGCAAGGCCGATGACCTTCAATGGCCCTTCGACGAGGCTTTGCGGACGGGTGGCGGCCTGCTTGCGGTCATAAGGCACGAAACCGCGGTTGACGAAGAGATAACGTCCATCCGCCAGTTGCAACGGCGTATAGAGATAAAAGCCCGACTGGCCCTGAAAGGTGGCGAGGAAATGGCGCTCCTTGTCATGCAGGAAACGGCCCTCGACATAGGCTGCGCGGTAGTCGACATCGTCGCCCGCCGCCAGCGAGGCCTCGATCCCGGCGATGTCCAATGGTTGTGCATGCCGACGCTCCTCGATCGAGGCGATCAGCGCTTCCTTCCAGTAGAGCCGCTTGACCTGCCAGGTGCCAAGCGACACCAGGATTGCCAACGCCAGCGGCACCAGCACGAGGCCAACCCAGAAGCGCCAGCGGCGCGCGGGTGGCGGCGATGGTGCTTCAACCGATACGGCCACTGGCGCTGGCGTTTCGTCAGCCACGATCGATCGCCCCTTCCGACGCATTGTGCTTGTACTGCATGGCGATCATCCAGGCCTTCAGAGTGCGCATCAGCCACAACGACAGGGCGACGGCGAGGGGCGCAAAGACGAGCAGATGCAGCCAGATCGAAGGCTGGTAGTTGATCTCGACCCAGATTGCCAGACCGACGACGAGGAAGTCGACGAGCAGGATGACGAAGATCGCCGGGCCATCGCCGGCATCGATGAAGGAATAGTCCAGGCCGCAGCTCGAACACTTTGCCTTTGGCTTGGTCAAGCCGTCGAACAGACGGCCATTGCCGCATCGCGGGCAGGACGCATGCAGCGCCGCCTTGACCGGATCGACGGGCGGAAACTGGGCGGTATCTTTGGTCATGGCGCTCTCCAACATGGCAGTACTTTGGCTTTTGCCAAGCTTTAGACCAATGCGTCGCTCTACTCTATCGGCCGGATGGTCGCAGGCACTTGGAAAAGCAGCAGGACCAATAGCACGGCCATAAAAAAAGGGCGGCATTGGCGCCGCCCTTGATCGGATGTCACGCAGGCCTTCAGCCGTGCGCCACCGGCGCGCCCCAACCACCCCAGATGTAGATGGTGAAGAAGAGGAAGAGCCAGACGACATCAACGAAGTGCCAGTACCAGGCGGCGGCTTCGAAGCCGAAATGCTGCTGCGGCGTGAAGTGGCCGGCCAGCGCCCGGAACAGGCAGACAATCAGGAAGATCGTGCCGATCAGAACGTGGAAGCCGTGGAAGCCGGTCGCCATGAAGAAGGTCGCGCCATAGATCGAATTCTTGAAGTCGAACGGCGAGTGCATGTACTCATAGACCTGCACGAAGGAGAACAGGATACCGAGCAGGACCGTCAGGGTCAGGCCGGTGATCACGCCCTTGCGGTCGTTGTGCAGCAGGGCATGGTGCGCCCAGGTTACACAGGTGCCGGACAGCAGCAGGATGATGGTGTTGTAGAGCGGCAGGTGCCAGGGATCGACAACCTCGATGCCGACCGGCGGCCACTGCCCTCCGGTGAACTCGACGCGGCTTGCCTGGATCGCTTCGTGCGGGAAGAGGCTGGCATCGAAGAAGGCCCAGAACCAGGCAACGAAGAACATCACCTCCGACGCGATGAACATGATCATGCCATAGCGCAGGTGCAGCGAGACCACGCGGGTGTGGTGACCGGCATGGGCTTCCTTGATCGTGTCGGCCCACCAGGCGAACATGGTGAACAGGATGATCGCCAGGCCGATGAAGAACAGCCACGGATGCGCCAGTTCGAGACCGAACAGCTTGAACGAGCCACCCGACAGGTAGCGCATGTAGCCGACGCCGCCGAAGGTGATGATGAATGCACCGATCGACGCCAGTAGCGGCCAAGGGCTCGGATCGATGATGTGGTAGTCGTGGTTCTTGGTGTGCGCTTCGGCCATCTCAGCAATCCCCGAATGTCAATTTCATAACGAGACCCGGCGAACCGGACCCCTCTCTCACAGTTTCGGCTGTCCAACCTCTTCCCCGGCCGACAGAGCGGCCACCGGCTTCTGATCCTCGCGCGGATAAAAGGTGTAGGACAGGGTAATCGTGCCAAGGCCCTTTGTCTCTTCCGCGTCAACAATCGCGGGATCGACAAAAAAGACGACCGGCATTTCCATGGTCTCGCCCGGCTGCAACGTGGTCTCGGTGAAGCAGAAGCACTGGACCTTGTTGAAGTAGGCGCCGGCTTCGCCCGGCGTGACGTTGAAGATCGCCTCGCCGGTGACCGGACGCGACGAATGATTCGTCGCGACATAACGGATTTCGACAGTCTCACCGATGCGCGGGCTGACCTGCTTGTCGACCGGGCGGAATTCCCAGTTCAGGCCGTTCGAGACATTGGCGTCGAAGGTAACATTGATCTTGCGATCGAGAATGACGTCGGAGGCCTGCTCGACCCGCTTGGTCGTGCCGCCATAACCGGTCACCTGGCAAAACAGCTGATAGAGCGGCACCGAGGCATAGGCCGCGCCGACCATCGCGCCGACAAAGACGAAACATGCGGTGGCAACCCGCAGGTCGCGGCGCTTGGCGGTCTTGTCTTTCTGGATGAGTTCGCTCACGTCCGCTGCTCCTTAATGCCCGACGCTGCCGATCTTGACGATCGTGACGACGTAGAAGATCATGACAAGGGCGGCCAGAAGCAGGCCGAGCGCAACGTTGCGACCGCGGCGCGATTTCTTCTGGGTTTCGTTCAGCTTGACGGTTTCCATCAGGCGACACCTCCGAAGAACTGGACAAACGACGCAATGTAGTGGTCGACCAGAAGGGCCGAGAAGATCGCGAAGAGATAGAAGATCGAATAGGCGAAGAGCTTCTTGGCCGGCACCATCTTTTCGTCGCCATCCGGCATGCGCCAGACGGCGATGGAACAGAGGACAAAGACGATGCCGAGGCCGCCGGCAAACAGGCCGTAGCCGATCGAGGCAAGCCCGGTGACAGTCGGGATGACGCCGGTCACGGCGGTCAGGACCGCGTAGGCGAAGATCTGGCGCTTGGTCGACGGGATACCCGCGACATTCGGCATCATCGGCACGCCGACCGCGCCGTAGTCCTTCATCTTGAACAGCGCCAGCGCCCAGAAATGGGCCGGCGTCCAGAGGAAGATGATCATGAACAACACGACGCTGTCGAGCGAGACTCCACCGGTGACACAAGCCCAGCCGACCATCGGTGGGAATGCGCCCGCGGCTCCGCCGATGACGATGTTCTGCGGCGTCGAGCGCTTCAGCCACATCGTGTAGACGACTGCGTAGAAGAAGATGGTAAAGCCGAGGATAGCGGCGGCGAACCAGTTCACGGCAAGGCCGAGAATGACGACGGAAAACACCGAAAGCACGAGGCCGAAGGCCAGAGCCTCGGTCGGCTGGATGCGGCCGGCGGGAATGGGACGGGTGGCCGTGCGGGTCATGACGGCATCGATATCGGCGTCATACCACATGTTCAGCGCGCCAGAGGCGCCGGCACCTACGGCGATGCAGAGGATCGCAATCGCGCCGAGGAAAGGATTGATCGAGCCCGGCGCAAGGACCAGGCCTGCGAAGGCGGTGAAAACCACAAGCGACATGACGCGCGGCTTCAGCAGTTCGAAATAATCGCGCGGGCCGGCTTCGGACAGGCGCACTTCGCCTTCCATGCCGAAAAGATCGCGATTGTCGATGACTGTCATATTCTTAAACTCGCCTTCCAAGGTCTTGACGGGCGCCGCGGTCCTTTGGGATCGCGACGCCCGGTTTTTTGAATGTCAGCTGAACCGGCGCTTACTTGATGCGCGGCAGCTGTTCCCACTGGTGGAACGGCGGCGGCGAAGACAGCTGCCATTCCAGCGTGGTCGCGCCTTCACCCCAAGGATTGTCGCCGGCGAGGCGCTTCTTGGCGAATGCTTCGAAGACGCCATAGAGGAAGATCAGGACCGCGAAGGCCGAGATGTAGGAGCCGATCGACGAGACATAGTTCCAGCCTGCGAATGCATCCGGGTAGTCGATGTAACGGCGCGGCATGCCTGCGAGGCCGAGGAAGTGCTGCGGGAAGAACACCATGTTCACACCGATGAACATGACCCAGAAGTGCAGCTTGCCGACGAACTCGTTGTACATGTAGCCGGACATCTTCGGGAACCAGTAGTACCAGCCGGCGAAGATGGCGAAGACGGCGCCGAGCGACAGAACGTAGTGGAAGTGGGCCACGACGTAGTAGGTGTCATGCAGCGAACGGTCGAGGCCGGCATTGGCGAGCTGCACGCCCGTAACACCACCGACGGTGAACAGGAAGATGAAGCCGATTGCCCAGACCATCGGGGTGCGGAAGGTCAGCGAGCCGCCCCACATCGTCGCGATCCACGAGAAGATCTTGATGCCGGTCGGCACCGCGATGACCATGGTTGCGAAGAGGAAGTAGCGCTGCGCCTGAAGCGACAGGCCGACGGTGTACATGTGGTGCGCCCAGACGACGAAGCCGACTGCGCCGATGCCGACCATGGCATAGGCCATGCCGAGATAACCGAAGACCGGCTTCTTGGAGAAGGTCGAGACGATGTGGCTGACGATGCCGAAGCCGGGCAGGATCAGGATGTAGACTTCCGGGTGACCGAAGAACCAGAACAGGTGCTGGTAGAGGATCGGGTCGCCGCCGCCTTCCGGCGCGAAGAAGGTCGTGCCGAAGTTGCGGTCGGTCAGAAGCATGGTGATGCCGCCGGCGAGAACCGGGAGCGACAGCAAGAGCAGGAAGGCGGTGACCAGAACGGCCCAGGCGAACAGCGGCATCTTGTGCAGCGTCATGCCCGGAGCGCGCATGTTGAGGATCGTGGTGATGAAGTTGATCGCACCGAGGATCGAGGACGCCCCGGAGACGTGGAGCGCGAAGATCGCAAGGTCGACGGCCGGGCCAGGCTGACCGGATGTCGCGAGCGGCGGATAAAGCGTCCAGCCACCACCGACGCCATAGGCACCTGCCGGGCCCTCGACGAACATCGACAGGATCAGCAGCAGGAAGGCCGGAACGATCAGCCAGAAGGAAATGTTGTTGAGGCGCGGGAAGGCCATGTCCGGCGCGCCGATCATGATCGGGATCATCCAGTTGGCGAAACCGCCGATCAAGGCAGGCATGACCATGAAGAAGATCATGACGAGGGCATGCGCCGTCGTGAAGACGTTGAACATATGCTTGCCGCCGTCGATGGCAGCATCACCCTCGAAGCCATAGACGATGGAAGCCAGGCCGTGGAAGATCTGGATGCCTGGCTCCTGCAGCTCCATCCGCATGGCGACCGACAGCGCGCCGCCGATGATGCCAGCGATGATCGCGAAGATCAGATAGAGCGTGCCGATGTCCTTGTGGTTCGTCGACAGAAACCAGCGAGCAAAGAAGCTCGGCTTGTGATCGTGATGGTCATGATGCGCGCCATGGGCGTGATCGTCGTGGGCAACAGGTCCAGCCATTGTCCGCACTCCTTATTAGTTCGAAACGTTTGCGGCGGTCTGGACGGCAGCCGGAGCACCGTCGACAGCTGCCATGAGCGCCTTGTTTGCGCCAGCGAGGTCGCTCGTTGCCGCCTGAGCCCAGGCAGCATACTTTTCTTCCGAGACCACGCGGATGGCGATCGGCATGAACGCATGGTCCTTGCCGCACAGCTCCGAACACTGGCCGTAGTAGAGACCTTCGCGCTCGGCAGTGAACCAGGTCTCGTTCAGGCGGCCCGGGATGGCATCGATCTTGACGCCGAATGCCGGCATTGCAAAAGCGTGGATAACATCGGTCGGCGCTGCGGTGACCAGCATGCGGACCACCTTGTTGACCGGAACTACGACTTCGTTGTCGACGGCGAGCAGACGCGGATAGCGCGCAATGTCTTCCTTGCCGGCTGCAGCGCGGTCGGTGTCCTTGAGCAGGTAGCTGTCGAAGGATACAGCCTGCTCGCCCTGATATTCATAGCTCCACAGCCACTGGGTGGCGGTCGCCTTGATCGTCAGGTCAGGATTTTCCGGCATCTTCAGCTGATAGGTCAGCAGGTTGAAGGACGGAATGGCGATGGCGAAGAGAATGAGCACCGGCGCAACCGTCCAGACAATCTCGATCAGCGTATTGTGGCTGGTCTTCGACGGCACCGGGTTGGCGCGCGCGTTGAACTTGACGACCACGAGAATGAGAAGAATCAGAACGAAAATCGTGACGGGCACGATGAACCAGAGGGTATATTGCTCAAACCATCTGATCTGCGACATGATCGGCGTTGCCGCTTCCTGCAGCGTCATCTGCCAGGGCCTGGGCTGGTCAGCAAAGCTTACAGAAGCGAAAAGCAGACAGGCCAGCGCGGCCAATGCTGCATAGGTTCTCTTCATCACGGTTAAGTCTCCCACAAGCGCTTGATCCACATCAAACCATAGCGCAAAAATCATGCTAGTGTCGTCGTTTCAAATCATAGATTGGCCGCATTCGCAATACGCCTCTGGCAAAGCCTGTGCGGCATTTTGCGCTTCATCAATTGACAATGGTCTCAATTGCATGGCTTTCGCCCGTTGGGGTTGGCGAAGGCGCCAATCTTGCTCCCGGAAGGTGAAATGCGGTCCCAATTATGCCGCACTCCCCCTTAAAACAGACGGCGGGGCTTTCATTTCCCCACCCCCACGACAAGAATGTGCGGGATGATTCGTTTTCCAGAGGTATCCATGGGTCTCCCAAGACTGCTTTGGTCCGGCTTGACCGCAGGCGCCCTTTTCGTTGGCGCGCTTTCCATGCCGGCCCAGGGCCAACAGCCACAACAACCGCCCGGCACGATCCGCTCCAACCATGGCGCCTGGTCGGTGATCTGCGACAAGCCGGCCGGCGCGACGGTCGAGCAATGCGCGCTGATGCAGAATGTCATCGCCGACGACCGGCCGGAGGTTGGTCTGTCGGTCGTGGTCCTGAAGACTGCCGACCGCAAGGCCCGGATCCTGCGCATCCTGGCACCACTCGGCGTGCTGCTCAAGGATGGCATGGAGCTGTTCGTTGACGGCAACAATATCGGCCGCGCCTATTTCACCCGCTGTTTCTCCGAGGGCTGTTATGTCGAGGTCGAGATCGACGAGGAGCTGATGAAGATCCTGCGGGCCGGCAAGGCCGCGGTCTTCGCGCTGCGTGAATCCGCCGACCAGGACCGCGTCGGCATCCCGATCGAGCTCGCCGGCTTCGGCGAAGGCTACGACAAGCTGCCTTGATATAAAGGATTGGAGCTGCGGCTCCGCTTTTCGTGATGACCGGAATGGTGCGGGCAGGCCGAGCAGGCTTGCCCCTTTTCGTCTGGGCGCCTACATGCAGGGGCCACGGCCAAGGAGACCAGCATGACCCAGGACCTTCTCTCCCTCTTCGATTGCGACGAGGCAACCTTGACGAAGCGCGTCGCGGACGCCCTGGCCGGGGCTGATGACGGCGAACTCTATATAGAGCACGCCCAAGCGGAATCGCTCACCTTCGACAATGGCCGCCTGAAGGGCGGTTCGTTCAATACCGATCAGGGCTTTGGCCTGCGCGCGGTCGCCGGTGAAGCGGTGGGTTACGCCCATGCCGGCGAGCTTTCGCTTTCCGCCCTTTCGCGCGCGGCCGATGCGGTCGGCGCCGTTACGCATGGCCATTCCGGCTCCTATGCGGCAGCACCGCAGCGGACCAATGCGAAGCTCTACGGCGAGGACAATCCGATCGGTTCGCCGAGCTTCGAGGAGAAGGTCAAGCTGCTGTCCGAGATCGACGCCTATCTGCGCGACAAGGATGCGAAGGTGCGGCAGGTGACCGCCTCGATCGCCGCCAGCTGGCAGGTGGTGGAAATCCTGCGCGCCGACGGCCACCGGGTGCGCGACATCAGGCCGATGACCCGGATCAACATTTCCGTCATCGCCGGCCAGGGCGAGCGCCAGGAAAGCGGATCTTTCGGCGTTGGCGGCCGCATGGGTTTCGACGAGTTCCTCAGCGAGGAAAGCTGGCACAAGGGTGCCGATGAGGCGCTGCGCCAGGCGTTGGTCAATCTTGAGGCGCAAGAAGCACCGGCAGGAACGATGGACATCGTTCTCGGCAATGGCTGGCCGGGCGTGATGCTGCACGAGGCCGTCGGCCACGGGCTGGAAGGCGACTTCAACCGCAAGAAGACCTCGGCTTTTGCCGGACTTCTGGGCGAGATGGTCGCGGCTCCCGGCGTCACCGTCGTCGACGACGGCACGATCGACAATCGCCGCGGCTCGATCACGGTCGACGACGAAGGCACGCCGTCCGCCTATAACGTGCTGATCGAGGACGGCCGTCTCGTCGGCTACATGCAGGATCGGCAGAACGCCCGGCTGATGGGCATGAAGGCAACCGGCAACGGCCGTCGCCAGGGCTATGCACACCAGCCGATGCCGCGCATGACCAACACCTTCATGCTGTCCGGCGACAAGACGCCGGAGGAAATCATCGCCTCGGTGAAGAAGGGCATCTATGCCGTGTCCTTCGGCGGCGGCCAGGTTGACATCACGTCGGGCAAATTCGTCTTCGGCTGCACCGAGGCCTATCTGATAGAGAACGGCAAGATCGGCGCGCCGGTCAAGGGCGCCATGCTGATCGGCAACGGTCCCGACGCAATGAAACGGATCTCGATGATCGGCAACGACACCAAGCTGGATACCGGCATCGGCAATTGCGGCAAGGCCGGGCAATGGGTGCCGGTCGGCGTCGGCCAGCCGCATCTCAGAATGGACCAGATCACCGTCGGCGGCACCAAGGCTTGACCGCATGCCGCCGAAGCACAGGCCTCGGCGGCCAATTCGTCTCCCCTCCCCTTCGATCCCTGGAAAGCAATCCGCGCATCATGCTGCCACGCCCACCAAAAGCCGTGATCTTCGACATGGACGGGTTGCTGATCGACAGCGAAATCCACTATCGCAACGCGCTGATGGCAGCCGGCGCGGAACGCGGCCTGTCGATGACCACCTCGCTCTACGATGGCATGCTCGGACAACCCTGGTCGGGCAACGCGCAACTGCTGATGGCGCACTATGGCGCCGAGTTCGATGCCGAGAGTTTCCGCCCCATCTGGCTTTCACACTTCAACCGCCTGATGGCGCAGGAACTGCGCCTCAAGCCCGGCGTCGTCGAACTGCTGGATCTGCTCGATCGGCTCGGGCTCCCGCGTGCCATCGCCACGTCCTCGGCCCATCATCAGGTCGAGCACCACCTGGCCGATTTCGACCTGATCCGCCGCTTCGATACAGTGGTGGCGCAGGGCGACTACAAGCGTGGCAAACCGGCGCCGGACCCCTATCTGGTGGCAGCGGACAGGCTTGGCATTGCAACCGCAGAGTGCCTGGCGCTGGAGGATTCGCACAACGGCATCCGCTCGGCATCATCCGCCGGCATGATGGCCGTGATGGTGCCGGACCTGCTGGCGCCGACGGACGAGATCGCCGGCCTCTGCGCCCATGTGGCGGAGAGCCTGCTGGAATGCCTCGCCTTCTTCGAGGGACGGCATGAGGCAAGGGCCTGAGGCGCTTGCGGTTCGGGTGGAATGTGCGATGATCAAAGGATGAACGAAAAGCCGAAACCCCTACCCTTCGATGACCTGACGTTTCCGACGGACGATAATCCGGACGCGGCGCTGGAAGAATGGCAGAAGAAGAAAATCAGACGTGGCCTGAAAGCTGCCGATGAAGGGCGTTTTGCAAGTCCCGACCGCATCAAGGTAATCGTAGCAAAATTCGTCCCAAATGGCTGAGATCCTGTGGACCGATGACGCAGCTCAAGATTTTGAGGATATCGGTACATGTATAGGCTAAGACAGCCCCAAATCCGCAGAGAAGATCTTTCGCCGAATTGGTGAAGCGACGAGTTTCCTTGCCTATCACCCCAATGTGGGGCGGTCAGGGCGCGTCGAAGGTACCCGCGAGTTGATCGTATCCGGAACGCCATACATCGTCATCTACAGTGTCGCGAACTCGCGGGTGGAGATCATCACCATCCTGCACGCCGCACAAAGATGGCCCAATACTTCCGACTAACCCTCACCCGCGGGCGGGCATCAACACACAGTCGTAGCGGTTCTGCACCAGCATGTCGCAGGCCGCGCGGGCTTCGTCCTTGGTGACAAAGCCGGTGAAGCGGGCGCGGTAGAATGTCGTGCCATTGCGCGTGACCATTTCGGTATAGGTATCGAGGCCCTGAAGCGGCTGGCCGATCTTGCTGCGGGCATCCGACAGCATATCCATGGCGGCCTGGGCGCTGGTCGCGGCGGCAATCTGGATCTGCCATTTGCGATCCTTCGCGCTCGTCGACGGGCTCGATGCCTGGGAACCGCCCTGCGTTGCCACGCGAGCCGACGCAATGTTTGCGCGCGGTACGGGCGCGGCAAACGGCTGGTCTACGGAGGCGATACTGCCGCCGGCATAGGCCGTCGCGGTCGAGGCCGGCGCCGCGGAGGCACCCGCCATGCTTTCGACGGCAGCAACTGCCGACGCGCGCGGGGCCGGAACAGGCACGGCGCCATCCAGGCGGGCGATATCCATCTGCACGCCGGTCGAGCGGCTGACCAGCAGCTTGCTGCCGGTGGAAGCCTTGCGGATATTGGCCGTGATCAGCTTTTCCATGACTTTGTCGCGGCTTGCGGCCGTGCGGCCACCCATAACGACGCCGATGACCCGGCGGCCATCGTCCTCGACGGCGCTCACCAGATTGTAGCCGGAGGCATTGGTATAGCCGGTCTTGATGCCGTCCATGCCCTTGTAACGATACATCAGATTGTTGTGGCCATTGATCGTGCGCCCCCGGAAGGTGAAGCTCTTGGTGGCAAACAGCTTGTAGTCTTCAGGAAAGTCACGCATCAGCGCGATGCCGAGCGTCGACATGTCGCGCGCCGTGGTGAACTGCTGGTCGTGCGGCAGGCCGGATGCATTGAAGAACGTGGTGTTCATCATGCCGAGCGCACGGGCCTTGCGGGTCATCATCCCGGCGAAAGCTTCCTCGGAACCGCCCAGCTTTTCGCCAAGTGCTGCCGCGGAATCATTGGCCGACACGATGATCAGCGACAGAACCGCTTCCTTGACGGTGATCTTGTCACCGGCCTTGACGCGCAGCTTGGTCGGCGGGCGGGCGGCTGCGTATTTCGAGAAGGGAACCGGGCTGTCCCAGCTGAGTTTGCCGGCGCGGATCGCATCAAGCGCCATGTAGATGGTCATCATCTTGGTCAAGGATGCGGGGTGATTGAGGGTATCGGGGTTTTCTGAGGCAAGAACTTCGCCAGTACGGGCATCAAGCAAGAATTGGGCACTGCCTGCATGAGCCGTCGTCGAAAGTGAAAAGACCGCCACGCAAAACGACAGTACGATCATTAACTTGCTCATGAAAACTCCAATAGCCGCCTGGATCTGGATGACTGTTCCGGCAAAACTGATTCCCGCAACGCACCGGACGCGGGAGTGCGCTTAGGGCAAGAATGGGGCGACAATCAGCCAAGCGGGATCATGTGAAACCAATCGTCCCCAAGAGTTGCAACTTTTATGGTTACCGTCATGTTAATGTCACAGGGCAAGATGACGCCCTGCCGCAAGATCAGCCGTGTCTTCTCAATTGCTACATGTTTCATTGCATCATTGAGCGAAGCTTAACCTGTGTCCGCATAGTCTGCCGCTTTGAGGAGAGCGGGGCGGCGAAATCCCGCGCGGTGTCATGACGAAGGCGGATTTCAAACGGCTGCTGCGACGGCTGGCAATCACTGGCGGGCTGGAGGTTGCTCACGGTCTGGCGAAGCTTGGCGTTCTTGCGTCGGCACGCGGCCGCGGGATGATCCTGACATTGCACCATGTCCAGCCATTCAGGCCGGCTGCGTTTGCACCCAATCGTCACCTGGAAATCACGCCCGAATTCCTGGAAAGGACAATTCTGCAGCTGAAAGCCGCCGGATTTCGCTTTGCTCGACTGGCTGATGTGCCCATGCTGATGGCAGAGGGCGACAAGTCGGCGCCCTTCGTGGTCTTTACCCTGGATGACGGTTTCCGCAACAATGCCGAACATGCCGTGCCGATTTTCGAGCGGCATGGCGTGCCCTGCACGATCTTCGTCTGCAAGGGCCTTTCCGAGCGCAGCCATACGATGTGGTGGGAGACTGCCGCCGCGCTGATCGGCGCGCAGGACCAAGTTACCCTCGATTTCGGCGGCGGCGCGATCGCTTTCGACACGCGCACGCTTTCGGGAAAGCTTGGTGCTTTCGACCATGTGTGCAAACAGATCTTCGTCGGCGATGAGACAAGCGCTATCGAAAGACTGAACGCCACGGCGCAGAGTGCCGGAATAGACCCGCATGCGATCGTCGCGGATACGGTGATGAATGCGGACGAACTGCGTGCCCTGGCGACAGGACATCCACTGGTCTCTCTTGGCGCGCATACGGTCAGCCATCGCGGCCTTGGCTTCCTGGCGGACGACGTGGTGCTCGACGAACTCAACCAGAGCGCCGACTATGTGGCAACGCTTTCCGGCTCCCGGCCGACGACATTCGCCTATCCCTATGGCGACACACGTAGCGCCACGCCGAAAACCGCAGCGCTTGCCGACTGGGCCGGCTTCAAATTGTCGGTGACGACACGACCGGCAACGCTTTGCTGCAATGCCATGTCAGCGCCGCAGAGCCTGCCGCGCCTGTCGCTCAACGGCTTTTATCAGAAGCCCCGCTATGTCACCGCACTGACGTCCGGCATTCCAACCAAACTCGCCTATGGCGGCTGCTGACGTCCGCGACCGTACCTTATACAAACAGGTCACGGATACATGCGGACCTTTGACCAGGCACTTGCGGGTGTCTCGCGACGGAACTCGATGCGATCATGCAGGCGGAACTTGCGGTCGTGCCAGAATTCGATCGATTGCGGCACGATGCGGAAACCCGACCAATGGGGCGGGCGCGGCACGTTGCCGAGCGCGTAGCGGGCAGTGTATTCGGCGACCGATTTCTCCAGTGCAAAGCGGCCTTCCAACGGGCGCGACTGCTTCGAGGCCCAGGCACCGATACGGCTGCCGAGAGGCCGGGAGGCGTAATATTCATCCGCCTCGGCATCTGAGACGATCTCAACGGCTCCACGCAGACGCACCTGCCGGCGCAGGGATTTCCAATGAAAACACATTGCCGCCTTTTTCTGGCCGAGAATTTCCTGTCCTTTCTGGCTCTCAAAATTGGTATAGAATACGAATCCGCGGCTATCAAAACCCTTGAGAAGAACCATCCTGACATTCGGAAGACCATCCGCATCCACGGTCGCGAGCGCTACCGCATTGGGATCGTTGAGTTCTGACGCCGTGGCATCCTGCAACCAGGCGCCAAACAGGGCGAAGGGTTCACTCTCTTCAGTAAAGTCACCACTTGTTAACCCGATATCCGACATATTGCCTCAAATGCTCCTGACCTTCATGATAGGTGTCCAGAACACGATATTGGACGGGACCCCATTTGGAAGTAGACATAGCAAAGTCGGTCGAGCGTACAAAGGGTAGGTGCATGAGCAAACGCAAGATCCTTCTCGCTCTTGCTGCGACACTTCCGCTCAGCGGATGCTTCGGCGGCAGCATGGACCTCTTCGGTTCCGACACAGTCGATAGCTCGATCTCGACCAATACCATCTCCAAGGGCCGCGCATCCGGAAACGGGTCCGACGAACTGACCGTGCAGAGCGCCGTGTCGTCGGCAGACCTGTCGAAGACCGAAGGCAAACCCTTGCCCTGGGCCAATGCTACGACCGGCAGCGCCGGCGTCGTCACCGCGATCCAGGAAGAAAAAGGCCAAGGCGTCATCTGCCGCAACTTTTCGACGACGCGCCACTCCTATGAAGGCATCGCCTATTTCTCCGGCAAGACCTGCACATCCGGCTCCGGCAACTGGCAGCTGCTGAGTTTCGACCGTCAATCCTGATTTCGTTCGGATTTGAAACGTTTGCTTAAGCAAACAAGAAGAAACACCCCGCCGCAGCTTCTGACCCGTAAGATTCAATTAGCTCCTTGCGTGCGAACCTCTCCAGACATTGTAACGCCGAGACCGCATGACAATTTCGCGGGACGGCTTTGAGTATTCGCCAGTGACCGCTCCATGATCCGGATGCGCATCTGGTCGATTGATGTTGGTGGCGTTGATGCGAGATTTTTATTCAGTCCTCGGCGTTAAGCGCGATGCGGGCGCAGACGAGATCAAGGCGGCTTGGCGCTCCAAGGCGAAAAGCGTGCATCCCGATCAGAACCGCGACGATCCGCACGCCAATAACCGTTTTGCCGAAATCGGCCGTGCCTACGAAGTCCTGAAAGATCCCGCAAAACGCAACCGATATGACCAGCAACGCGTGAAGGTCGAGGCGATGGAACGCGAGCAGACGATCATGCAGCAGCGCCAGTCGGCGCGCGAAGCTGCCGAAAAAGCAAAGCAGGCCAAGGCCAATGCCGAGCGCATCCTGGCCGAACTTGCCCAGGCCGAGGCCGCAAAGGCAAAGGCCGACACGGCTGCGGCGCAGGCGGCCCAAGCGGCCAAGGCTGCTCAGGCACACGCCCAGAAAACCCAGGCGCAGGCCCAGACGGCGCAAGCGCAGTCGGCTCAGGCTCAGGCTCAGGCTCAGGCAAATACGAAGGCTGAACAGACAGACGCTAGCCAAGGCCAAAGCGCCCATACGTCCCAGCAAACACAGTCAACGGCCGGTGCCGGCCAACAGGACAAGAAGGCCGGCAGCGCCAGCGCGCAATCCGGCAAGCCCGAGGGCCCGGAGGATCTGGTCAGTCGAATTTTCGGCGAGAGCCCCGAAGCCGCGGCTGCGGCTGAAAACCTGAAACGAGACGCGGAAGCGGCCGAGCTGAACGAAGGTGCGCCGCTTCGTGCGCCCAGCTCACCGCTGCTGGCGCCTATCGAACTGATCAGCTCGCTGGTGCGTCGCATCCGCGGCGTTCCGCCGCCACCGCCGGAAAAAGCACCGGATGTCTTTTCCGAAGCTGTTGTCGCGATCAGCGACCTGCTCGAACAGAAATCCGTACCGATCACGCTCAATGATGGCCGTGAAGTGCGTGTACCCCTCGACGGTGTGACCGATGGTCATGTCGTTCGCCTGAAGGCGCAGGGTTTGAAATTCCAGGGCATGCAGCGCGGCGATGTCGCCGTCACCATCAAGGTGGTGCGCACCGAGAAATTCCTCGTCGATGCCTATGACATTCGTACCGTCCTGCCGATCACGCTCGAAAATGCCGTGCTCGGCTGCGATGTCGAAGTCGAAGGCCCAGAGGGCATGGTGAAAGTCACCGTTCCTGCCTGGTCGAACTCGGATCAGGTGATCCGCATCGATGGGCTTGGTTTGCCGGACGGCGCCGGCGAACGCGGCGCGCTGCTGGTCGAGCTGCGTGTCATGCTGTGGGAAAAGCCGGACGAAAAGGTGACGGACCTGATGCGGCTGATGCGCGAAGGGCTCTATCTCTGAAGCACCCGACCGCGCGTCGCCTGCGGGCGGTTATTGTCCGCGATCATCTTCCGGCCAGCCGGCGCGACTGATGGCTGGCGATCGCCGGTCCCGACGCATCCTGTGAAATTCCATGGCCGGATCTCTGCCAACCATGCGCGCGAACCCCAACAGAATAACGGTCCCAATTGGCCATAAACGCAGCTTTCACGCTGTGTTATGGTCGTTTTTTCATGAACACACCCTTTGTTACGCTACCTAACAGTTGATGATCCGGTTCAATCTTGTACGCCGGAACGGCCTATGCCATAGGCAGTCCATCGAAAGTATCAGGGGATCACAACATGGCTCAAGGTTCCGGCCTTATGGCAGGCAAGCGCGGCGTCATCATGGGCGTTGCAAACAATCGCTCCATCGCATGGGGCATTGCCAAAGCCTGTCACGACCAGGGCGCTGAGATCGCATTTACATGGCAGGGCGATGCACTGAAGAAGCGTGTCGAACCTCTGGCGCAAGAGCTCGACGCCTTTCTGGCCGGCGATTGCGACGTCACCAATCTCGACAGCATCGATGCCGTCTTCAACAATCTCGAAGCCAAGTGGGGCAAGATCGACTTCGTCGTGCACGCGATCGCGTTTTCCGACAAGGACGAGTTGACCGGCCGCTACATCGAGACGACCCGCGACAACTTCACCAAGACGATGGACATTTCCGTCTATTCGTTCACGGCAGTCGCCGCCCGCGCCGAAAAGATCATGAACGACGGCGGCTCGCTGCTGACACTGACCTACTATGGCGCCGAGAAGGTCATGCCGCATTACAATGTCATGGGTGTTGCCAAGGCCGCGCTCGAGGCCTCGGTGCGCTACCTCGCCGTCGACATGGGCGGCCGCGGCATTCGCGTCAACGCCATCTCGGCCGGTCCGATCAAGACGCTGGCCGCTTCGGGCATCGGCGATTTCCGCTATATCCTCAAGTGGAACGAGTATAACTCGCCGCTGAAGCGCAATGTCACAACCGATGAAGTCGGCACCTCCGGCATGTATCTGCTGTCGGATCTGTCGACCGGCGTTTCCGGAGAAGTCCATCACGTCGACTGTGGTTACCACACGGTCGGCATGAAGGCCGTCGACGCGCCGGATATCTCGGTCGCCAAGGACTAAGTTCAGGGGTCTGACGCCGTGCTCATCTACATGATCCGACACGGCCAGACCGACTGGAACGCCGAAGGCCGGATGCAGGGTCAAAAGGACATTGACCTCAATGCGACCGGCCGCGGCCAGGCCATGCGCAACGGCGAAATGCTGGCGCATGTACTGGGCGATACCGTCGGCCGGTTCGATTTTGTCGCCTCGCCGCTCAGGCGCACGCGCGAAACTATGGAACGCATGCGCAGCGAGATGGGACTGGACCCCCTCGCCTATCGGCTCGACGAGCGCCTGAAGGAACTGTCCTTCGGCGACTGGGAGGGCTTCACGCTGGCCGAGCTGGCAAAAGCCGCGCCGGAACGGGTCAAGGAACGCGCCCGGCGCAAATGGGGATTCATTCCGCCCGGACAGGATGCCGAAAGCTACGAGATCCTGTCCTGGCGCATCGGCGCCTGGCTGAACTCGGTGGAGCAGCCGACGGTCTGCGTCAGCCATGGCGGCGTCATTCGCAGCTGCTTCCGCCTGATTGGCGGCATGGACGAGGACGAGGCCTGCGAGATCAATATTCCGCAGGATCGGATCCTGAAGATCGACCGCGATGCCGGCGTCATAGGCTGGATGTAAAACAACAGGAATGTACAAATAGAAAACGGCGGAAACCGGTCCGGGGTCTCCGCCGTCGCACCATATTCAGCCGGTTTACTGGATGACTTCGAGATCGTCCACGACACGCTTGCCGTCGACTTCCGTGTAGAACACGATGACCTTCTGTCCGCTTTCCAGACCGTCGAAATTGAACTCCGCCGGCACGGTATAGGTCTTGCCGTCGTCGAGCACGAGACTCATGCTGTCGACGTTGACCGCCTCGATGGTTGCCTCGACGTCATCACTGCCGGCAAAGGCAGAGAGAGGAGACAAAAAGCTTGCCGTAGCAAGCAAGACAGAAATGACGATGCGCATGCGGACCACCCTCGACCAAACGACTAAAAATATATGCTTCAAAATAGCCTCCCGAATGTGGCAAAATTCGCCCGTAGATGTGACCTTTTCGCAAAGATTGTGGACCGTAACGAGGGCGGGGATCAACCCTCCCCACTTTGATATTCGCGGCTGGTCGGCAATCTCGCACAAGATTTCCCGCCGAACGCTGAGAAAGTCAAAAATGGTCAAACGGAACCATGGGTTAGATGCGCTGCTGTTTTGTTCGGGCAAGGCTAAATTAACCCGCCGCCTATAGACTTCCCGTAACTTGGGGTGACGGGAATTTTACAGTTGCGTATCTTCGATGCAGGACAGCGCCAAGACGGCGAAGGGTGGAGCAAAGGCGTTCTATGGCTCGTCTTGGGTGGCGTGATCAGCACGGTGATCATCGGCGCCGGCGTGATGATCGACCGCAGTTCTGCACAATACGAACAGCAACGCGTCGAGCATGAAGTCGCTGATGCCCTTCGGCATGCACAGGTATCGATTCGCAACCGGCTCAATCTCGATGTCGCCAATGCTCTGGCGATCGCGGACGATATAGCCGACGATCCCATGCTGTCACCGACAGAGCTGAACCGCACGATCAACAAGATCGTCTCGCGCGACCCGCATATCACTACCGTTGCCTTCGTTCCGTTGAATGATATCCACAGGATGGCGTTCCAGCCGAAGCTGTCGCTTGCGCACAATACCGTTGAACTGAGCATTCCGGTGCCGCCGCCGAGCTGGGAGACGACCAAGGCGTGGAAACTGATGACCGTCTCATTGGACATCAACAGGATCTTCGACGCCGCGGGGCTTTCGGATCTCTCGGCTGCCGATGGCTCCGCCTCTCCTGCAGATCCCGATCACGGCCTTGACCGGCTGCATCTGGCGATCGCGACCGCCGGACCCGACGGAAGAATGCTGTTCGGCACGGCCAACATCCACGACGAGCTGCCGATCGCCCAGGAATTCAGCCATCACGATCTCTCCTTCGTGCTTTATGGCGCGCCGGCCGAGGGCTGGGATGCGGCCATGAGCCGTCTGATGCCCACCAGAATGATCGTGCTTTCGACCGTTGCCGCGATGATGGTGCCGGTGCTGCTCGCGCTTTTCCTGCTGCGCGAGCGCAATCGCAATATCAGCCAGCTGCAAGGTCGGGAGGAAAGACTGATCGACCTGTCGCACCGCTTCCAGCTGGCGATGGAAACGTCGAATATCGGCATCTGGGATATCGATGAAGAAACCCATGGACTACATTGGGACGAACGTTCCGCCGGTCTGCATGGCCTTCCCGTCAGCCAGACGGACAACGAGGATCGCCTGGCCGACTGGTACGCCACCATCCATCCCGACGATGTGCAGAAGGCCGAGCAACAGTTCTTCGACTGCGTGATCGCCTGCACGGAAACGGTCTGGGATGTCACCTACCGTATCGAGCTGTCCGACGGGACCTGCCGCTACCTGCGCTCGGCCGGAGCCAGCTCCATCAATGAACGCGGCAAACGGCGCCTGACGGGCATCGTCTGCGACGTGACAACCGATACCCTGGTGACCCAGTCTCTGAGCCAGGCCAAGGAAACCAGCGACATCAAGAATGCCGAGCTTGAACTGGCGCTCGATGAGTTGTCCAGCCGCGAGCATCAGCTGGCGGAACTGTCGCACAGGCTCGACCTGGCGCTGGCATCCTACAACTGTGGGATCTGGGAAGGTGATCCGGTCAGCCGCACCGCCGTCTGGGACGAGCGCATGCACCAGCTTTACGGCCTGCCCTACAGCGAACAGCCGGTGACGGAACATCAATGGATGGCCTGCCTGCATCCTGACGAGCGTGGCGACATCCTGATCACCACCAAGCGGGCAACGACCAACGAACAGACACTCAACACCATTCAGCGGGTCATCCTGCCGAACAACGAAGTCCGCTACATTCGCTCGGTCGGACAGGCGCATTTCGGCCGGGACGGGAAGAAAAAGCTGATCGGCATCGCTTTCGACGTGACAGCGGATTCGCTGCTGGCCGAGCAGTTGCGCTCGGCGAAGGCAGAAGCGGACATGCGCAATATCGAATTGGAGCTGGCCAAGAACCGCATCGAGTTCAATGCATTGCATGACCCGCTGACGTCGCTTGCCAACCGGCGCAAGCTCGATCTGGAACTGGACACGCTGACACGCAAGGGCGAGAGCCAGCGGCACAAGTTTGCCATCCTGCATCTCGATCTCGATCGCTTCAAGGAAATCAACGACACGCTTGGTCATGCGGCGGGCGACGCCATGCTCGTGCATGCATCGCGCGTACTGATGCGGCATGTGCCACGCGGCGATCTGGTCGCGCGTATCGGCGGCGACGAATTCGTCATCCTGGCGCGGCGGGCGACGACGATGGACGAGCTGACCGACCTGGCGAACCGGATCATCACGGAGATGCGCCAGCCGATCGACTTCGAAGGCTTCGACTGCCGTTGCGGCGTTTCGATCGGCATTGCCCAGTCCGTCGGCATGGCCCCCGATGCGCGCAAGGTCCTGATCAACGCGGATATCGCGCTCTACCAGGCCAAGGAAAAGGGTCGCAACTGCTACGAATTCTTCACGCCGGACCTGCAGGCGAACATCATCGCCAAGAAGCGCATGGCCGACGACATGCTGACCGGGCTTGAACGCGACGAATTCATCGTCTGGTACCAGCCACAGTTCGAAACCAACAGCATGCAGCTTTGCGGCGCCGAGGCTCTGGTACGCTGGCGCCATCCCGATCGTGGCGTACTGGCGTCCGGTGCCTTCCTCAAGGTTGCCGAAGACCTGAACGTCATGGCCCGCATCGACCAGCTGGTGCTGCAGACGGCGCTGAAGGACCAGATGCGCTGGACGGCGCTTGGTGTGCAGGTACCACGCATATCGGTGAACGTCTCGTCCAAGCGCCTGCATGACGAAAACCTGATCGAACAGCTGGAAGGCCTGAATGTGCCGCAGGGGTCGATCTGTTTCGAACTGGTCGAATCCATCTTCCTCGACGAAAGCGACACCATCGCCACAAGCAATATCGACCGGATCAAGGCGCTCGGCATCGATATCGAAATCGATGATTTCGGTACCGGCCACACCTCGATCGTCAGCTTGCTCAAGCTGAAGCCGAAGCGGTTGAAGATCGATCGCCAGCTGGTCATGCCGATCACCACACAGCCGCAGGAACGCAGCCTGGTGCGCTCGATCGTCGAGATCGCCGGTTCCCTCGGTATCGAGACGGTGGCGGAAGGGGTGGAAACCCACGAACATGCGGCATTGCTGCGCCAGCTCGGCTGCGACTACCTGCAGGGCTACGCATTTGCCAAACCGCTGTCTTTCGAGGATTTCAGCCGCTTCGTCACCCGCCTGCCGCAGCGACAGGCTTCCTAGCAACGGGAGAGGCGACGCCCACCCGTCCCGGATGCCACTGCTAACGGCATTCGCACGGATGCAGCGGGCAAAGAAAACGTTTCGTCCGCTTTTTGGGCGATCCGGAGAGGAAAAGCGCTTCACAGCTTTCCCGAAATTGCTCTATGAGTGACGCCATGCAAGGCCCGCGCCGGCGCGACTTCCTCGCCGATCAGAATGTAATGGTTCGTCTCCCATGTCGCATAATACCTTTGGTCATCTCTTCCGCGTCACCACCTGGGGCGAAAGCCACGGGCCGGCGCTCGGCGCGGTCGTCGACGGCTGCCCTCCGGGCGTGCGCTTCCGCCAGGAAGATCTTCAGGTCTTCATGGACAAGCGCAAGCCCGGCCAGTCGCGCTTCGTCACCCAGCGGCGCGAGGACGATATCGTCAAGGTTCTCTCCGGCGTAATGCCGCAGGAAGACGGCTCGATGATCACCACCGGCACGCCGGTGTCGCTGTTCATCGAAAACACCGACCAGCGCTCGAAGGACTATGGCGATATCGCCAAGCGCTATCGTCCGGGCCATGCCGATTTCACCTATGACCTGAAATACGGTATCCGCGACTATCGCGGCGGTGGACGCTCGTCGGCCCGCGAGACGGCGGCACGCGTGGCGGCCGGCGCGCTGGCACGGCTTGCCATGCCCGGCGTCACGATCCGTGGCGCGCTGACCCAGATCGGCACCCATAAAATCAATCGCGACAACTGGGATTGGGCGCAAGTCGATCAGAACCCGTTCTTCTGCCCGGATGCCACGATGGTTCCGGTCTTCGAAGACTATCTCGACGGCATCCGCAAGGCTGGCTCTTCCGTCGGCGCGGTCATCGAAGTGGTCGCAGAGGGCGTTCCGGCCGGGATCGGCGCGCCGATCTATGGCAAGATCGACCAGGATATCGCTGCCAACCTGATGTCGATCAACGCCGTCAAGGGCGTGGAGATCGGCAACGGCTTCGGGGCGGCCGAGATCACCGGCGAGGAAAATGCCGACGAGATGCGCATGGGGGCTGACGGCAAGCCGGTATTCCTGTCCAACCATGCCGGTGGCGTCCTGGGCGGGATTGCGACCGGCGAGCCGATCGTTGCGCGCTTTGCCATCAAGCCGACCTCCTCCATTCTCACCGAACGCCGCTCGATCGATGCCGATGGCAATGAGGTGGATGTGCGCACCAAGGGCCGGCACGACCCCTGCGTCGGCATTCGCGCCGTGCCTGTCGGCGAAGCGATGCTCGCCTGCACCATTCTCGATCATATTCTGAGGGACCGCGGCCAGACCGGCCGCCTCAAGTGAGGCCAGACCCATGAGCTACGACCAGAAGCGCGTCGTCGACGCGATCCGTGCCTTCGAAGCCGGCGAGATCGTCGTCGTGATGGACGATGACGGACGCGAGAACGAAGGCGATCTGATCGTGGCGGCGGTTCACTGTACGCCGGAAAAGATGGCCTTCATCGTGCGCCATACCTCCGGCATCGTCTGCGCCCCCATGCCGAAGGACGAGGCCAAGCGGCTCAATCTCTCGGCCATGGTCGCCGACAATGACAGCGCCCATACGACGGCCTTTACCGTCTCGGTCGACTTCAAGCACGGCACAACGACCGGGATTTCGGCCGATGACCGGACGCTCACCGTGCGCAATCTGGCCAATCCGAATGTCGGTGCCGCCGATTTCGTCCGGCCCGGCCATATCTTTCCGCTGGTGGCGCGCGAAGGCGGCGTGCTGATGCGGTCCGGCCATACGGAAGCGGCCGTGGATCTCTGCCGGCTCGCCTCGCTGCCGCTGATCGGGGTTATTTCCGAACTGGTCAATGACGACGGCACGGTGATGCGCGGGCCGCAGGTGGCCAGCTTTGCCGAGCAGCATGGGCTGAAGCAGGTTTCGGTTGCCGACCTGATCGCCTATCGCCAGCGCAAGGAAACGCTGATCCAGCTGCATTCGAGCTTCGATATCCAGACGCCCTATGGCACCGCCAAGGGTCACAGTTACTCCCTGCCCTGGGACCCGATGCAGCATCTGGCCGTCGTCTTCGGCGATATCCGTGACGGCGAGGACATTCCGGTGCGCCTGCATCTGGAGCATGTCGGCGCCGACGTCTTCGGTGCAGACCGGCAGATCGACGGCATCATGAGGAAGATCGCAGAAAAGGGCCGCGGTGTTATCGTTTATCTGCGCGAGGGCTCGGTCGGCGTCGGCGTCTCGACAACGGCGCGCACCGGCAAGCACGACCGGGAGGCGCATCAGGAGGCCCAGGCGCGCGAAAACGAGTGGCTGGAAATCGGGCTCGGCGCGCAGATCCTGAAGGACCTCGGCGTCACCTCGATCAAGCTGATGTCGTCGCGCGAGCGTCACTATGTCGGGCTCGAAGGCTTCGGCATCAAGATCTCGGCGACCGAGATCGTCTGAGGACTATCAGGCGCCGCTTGGTAAACCGGGCCGTGATCACGGGCGATGGAGCAAGGCGTCACCCGTGACCTTTCGCATCAGGCATCACCGCATCCGCCGCGTCTCCACAAGCTGTCACCCCGCCCCGGACCTTCGGTCCGCCCCCTCAAGGGGAGGGTGGAGAGGTGATCGGGCCTTCTGGCGTCGGTGCCGGGTTGCCGGACCAGACGAGCCGGTAGACATCGCCTTGGCGGACGGACTGGACGGCGGCGGGGCGAAGGACCGCAAAACAGGTGCCGCCTTGATACCGCACCGAGGGATAGACGACGCCGTTCGCCCCTGCCCTGCGCGTGCCTTCGGCAAGCAGATTGCCGGCCGGATAGCCGCGCGCCTTGTCGGGATCAAGCGCGGGATGTGCCGGTAGCGCGCGCAGGTCGGCGAAATCGCCCGACAGGCTGCAAAACATCTCGGCATATTCGACGACCGCATTGAAATCACCGGCGCGGGCGAGAAAGTCGGTCATGTGGAAGGTGATTTCAGCAAGGCAGGTTTCAACGGTCAAAGCCGAATACCAGGCGCCACGGTCGGAGCCATTGAAACGATTTGGCTCTCGCGGCTTGGCATAGGCGAAGCAGGCATTGATGAAATGCGCGTGCGGCACGTCATAGACCAGTTCGTTGGCGGCAAGCCCGGAGATGCCGCGCGTCTCGGCGATGATCCTGTTGCTGGTGGCCGCCTCGATCTCGGCCAGTTCCGCCAACTCGGCTTCATCGTCCACAAGCGCGGAAAGAACCGCCTCGCGCAGGCGCGCGGTCGAGACCAGCCGCACGGTCTTCGGATAGGCGATCGTTGCGATCGGTACGCCGTCGATCTTCAATCACATCCCTCCGCGCACCGCGTCCACGTAGCGGCGGACCTCCAGCATATGGGGGATGCCGCCCTCGATCATGGCCGCGACCGGCGAACGACGATCGAACAGGGGACCGGAATTCTCCAGCGACAGCCAGCGATCGGCCATGCTGTCGGCAAACAGCAGATGAAGGCCCTTGTAGATGCCGGTCAGGGCGGAAATGCGGGTCATCTGGTCCTGGCTCAGGGTTTTCGCTGCCTTTTCCGGCTTCAGCCTTTCCCAGGTGCTGATGGAAACGCCAAGCAAAGCCGCCGCCTGCTGGCTGGTGAGGTCCCAATGGGCGACGATGCGGCGAAAGGCCTTGAGCGCCGACTTCGACAGGCGGTCGCGATCCGTCTCGGCTGCAAAACCCTGCGGCCTAGCGGCGGCCTTTGGCCCTGTTCTGTCGCGCATTGCCTGCATGGCGTTTTTCTCCATCAAATGACGATTAATATATATGTCATTTGATGGATTTTACAACATTCGATCCAGGCTTCAGTCTTGGCCGATCTTCATGGCCATGCCGACCGAACGTGGTGCCGTCTCGACGAAACCGAACTGCTCGTAAAGCCTGTTGGCCGGCACATCGGCGATCAGGCTGACATAGGCGGTCGCCGGTAGATGGGCCTTCATGTAGCCGGTCAGTGCCGACATGATGCGCTTTCCGAGCCCCTTGCCCTGATGCTCGGGCAGGACGGCGATATCGGTGACCTGATAAAAGCAGCCGCCATCGCCGATGATGCGGCCCATGCCGACGGCCGCGCCGTCAAAGAGGACGGTGACGCCATGCACGCTGCCGGCGAGGCCGCGCGTTGCCGCCTCTTTGGAAAACGGGCTGAGGCCGGCCGCCGTGCGCAGGCGAAGATAATCGTCAACAGCAGGGATGGCAGGTTCGATGCGATAGGCGTCAGTAGTGGCGGGCATTGCGGCATATTTTCCTGATTGCGATGGAGATTGGACTTTGACGGGAGCGCCGGATATGGACCAGCCGACGCTGAACTCTCAGCCGAGCCAGCCGTCCCGCAGGCTGACCTGATCGACGCCAGTGAAACGGGCAAGGCGCGCGAGTTCCGCCTGCAACCGCTCGAGACGTCCTGCGGAGGGGCGCACACCCTGTTCCAGCCACAGGCGCTTGACGTCGAGCACACCCGCCTTGCGGTCGGCCTTCATGTCGATACGGCCGATCAGGCGGTCACCCTCGAGCAGCGGAAAGACATAATAGCCATATTGCCGCTTGGGTTCGGGTACGAAGACCTCGATGCGGTAGAAGAAACCGAACAGGCGTTCGGTGCGATTGCGGTCGCGGATCAGCGGATCGAAGGGCGAGAGCACACGCAGGCGTGCCGGCGGTTCCGGCGCATCGAGCAGCATTTCCAGCCCTTCGGCCAAGGCGAAGGACGGACGCGGTCTGCCATCGACCGGCTCGATCAGGACCTCCTCCAGCGCATCGCGATTGGCGGCGACCCAGACCTTGGCCTCATCGGGCGTGATGATGTCGAAAAAGGCTGCGATCTCGCCCGACGTGGCAAAGCCGAGGCGGGTCAGGGCTGACCGGCAGGCCCAGTCGACGAAGCTGTCGTGATCGACCTCGCCGGCATGGTGCTCGCCCGGGATCACGCGCTCGGACAGGTCATAGACCTTTTGGAAGTTCTCGCGCCGTGCGATCGAAAGCTTGCCGGTATGCCAGAGGAATTCCAGCGCCGTCTTATTGGGATGCCAGTTCCACCAGCCGCCGGACTTGTGATCCTCGGCCTTGACGTCGCGCGACAGGATTGCGCCACCGGACCGGATCCGCTCATAGGTCTCCTCGAAGGCCTGATCGAAACCTTCGCCTTGCCATTTGCGCCAGTTTTCGAGGATCTTCGCCTCGCGACGGCGAAAGCGGTGCTTCCAGTAAGGGAAGAAGGCGGACGGGATGATCGAGGCGTCATGCGTCCAGTGCTCGAACAGGGAGCGATCCCTTTCGAGCAGGTGCGACAGGTCCTCGCGCCGGTAGGTCTGGTTGCGGGAAAACAGGATTTGGTGATGGGCCCGCTCGACGACCTGGATGCTGTCGACCTGAACGAAACCCAGGTCATGGATCAACCCGTAGAGACCTTCCCGGCCGAGCGCCTTGTGTGGCGGACGGGAAAGCCCCTGCCGCTCGAGGAAGATACGCCGCGCCTGCGGATTTGAGATCGGAATCGCCATGGGCAGAGGCTAGCGAATGTTCGTGGTTTGTTCAATGCGTGTTTCGCAAAGATTTGTATCGCGTAGGAATACCGACAGACACCACTTACGCCGCCCCTCATCCGCCAGCCTTTGGACTCGGGAACATGCCGTTGACGATCGCAAACGTGTCCGTCCCCTCTCCCCGCCAGCGGGGAGAGGGTCAGGGTGAGGGGCAAGGATCAGAAGGGCACTCAGGTCGAACGAGACAGGCTGGAACTTGGGAAGTGCCCAGACTATAGAAGCGGCTTGGATCAGGAGACGTTCGCCCTTGCATATCCGTTTCGACCAGACCGAACTGCGCTACGGCGAACAATCAGCACTTGCGCCGCTCACTCTATCGCTGTGCGAGCCTCGGATCGGCGTGATCGGGCTGAACGGTTCGGGCAAGACGAGTTTCGCCCGACTGGTCAACGGCCTTGCCAAGCCGACATCCGGGACCGTCACGCTGGATGGCCTCGATACGGTGAAGGACGACAAGGCGGTGATGGCGAAGGCCGGCTTCATCTTCCAGAACCCGGCCAACCAGATCATCCTGCCGATCATCCGCGACGACATCGCCATGGGGCCGAAAAGCCGGGGGCTGAAAGGCCCGGCGCTCGAGGCTGCGGTTGACCGCGTGCTGGAGCAATTCGGCATTGCGCATCTGGCCAGCCGGCGGCCGCACGAGCTTTCCGGTGGCGAGTTGCAACTCGCGGCACTTGCGGCCGTCGTGGTGACCGAGCCGGCGCTGATCCTGTTCGACGAGCCGACCAACCAGCTCGACCTGAAGAACAGGGCGATGGTGAAGGCTGCGATCGAGGGCCTGGCCCAGCAGGCAATCGTCATCACGCACGACCTGGACCTGATCGCTGACTATCCGCGCGCCCTGGTCTTCCATGAGGGATCACTGGCCTTCGACGGCCCGGGCGGGGCTGCCGTGGCCCACTATCTGGAGATCGTCGGCGCATGAGAAGCCTCTATCACGAGGGCCAAACGCTGATGCACCGGATGCCGGCATCGGCCAAGCTTGCCGGTCTGATGGCATTCGCCGTGCTTCTCTTCCTGACACGCTCGATCCCGCTATTGGCACTCGCGATGTTCGCGACCTGGGCGATCTATCTTGGACTCGGCCAGCCGCTCAGGGTCGCCATCCGGCCGCTGCTGCCGATCCTCGCCACCATCCTCGCCGTGGTCGGACTGCATCTCGTCTTCAACGGTGTCGAGGAAGCGAGCGTGACCGGCCTTCGCCTGACGGCGCTGATGCTGCTCGCCGCAAGCGTGACCGTAACGACGAGCATTTCGGATTTCATGGCGGTAATCACACGGGCCGCGATGCCGCTCGAACGGCTGGGGCTCTTGACGGCCGCCGATATCGGCCTTGCGGTCGGGCTGGTCATGCGCTTCATCCCGGAAATCCTGACACGCTACGACGCCATCCGGGAGGCTCATCGCGCGCGCGGGTTGAAACCGAGAGCCGGCACCGTCATCGCGCCGCTGATCATCGCGACGCTGAAGGATGCGGACAGCATCGCCGCCGCCATTGACGCCCGCGGCATTCGCGGGCAGTGAAGCAGGATCAGATTTATCAGGAGGATGTCATGAAGACACGGGACCTCGTACTTATCGCATTGTTTGCCGCCATCATCGTTGCGCTCGGCGCCGTGCCGCCGATCACGCTCGGCTTCATTCCGGTACCGATCACCGCCCAGTCTCTCGGCGTCATGCTGGCCGGCGTGGTTCTCGGCGCAAAGCGCGGCACGCTTGCGGTGGCACTGGTCATCCTGCTGGTTGCGATCGGCCTGCCGGTGCTGTCAGGCGGGCGCGGCGGCCTCGGCGTCTTTGCCGGCCCGACCGTCGGCTTCCTGCTGGGCTGGCTGCCGGCCGCCTATGTCACCGGCAGGATCGCCGAAGGCTTTGCCGGCTACACCTTCGCCGCAACCAAGCAGACGCTCGGCTTCATCGCAGCCGCCGCTATCGGCGGCGTCCTGGTGCTTTACCTCTTCGGCATCGGCTATCTCGCCTTCGGCGCCGGCCTCGGCTTTGAAAAAGCCTTCTACGGCTCGCTCGCCTTTATCCCGGGTGACCTTTTGAAGGCGGTCGTGGCTGGCCTTGCCGGCCGCGCCGTGATGGTCGGCTACCCGATCCTGCACCGGAGCGCGTGAGCAGACGGATCAGAATGCCAGCCCAACGGCATTGGCACAGATGGAGCACTTGTCGTGAGTGACCGGCTGGACATAAGCGAGCCCCTGGTCCGCGCTCTGGTCGCCGACCAGTTTCCACAATGGGCAGACCTGCCGGTGCGCAAAGTGGCGCCCGGCGGCTGGGACAACCAGACCTTCCGGCTCGGCGAAACGATGTCGGTGCGGCTGCCCAGTGCGGAGGCCTATGCGGCGCAAGTGACGAAGGAACAACCGATCCTTGCCGTTCTGGCGCCGCAGCTTTCCCTGCCGATCCCGACTGTGCTCGCGCGGGGAAAGGCGTCGTCGCTATATCCTTTTGCCTTCGGCATCCACGGCTGGATCACGGGCGAACCGGCCATGACGGCACCGATTGCGGACATGAACGGATTTGCCGACCGCCTTTCCGGCTTCATCAAGACCCTGCATCAGGCCGACACCAATGGCGGCCCAGCGGCCGGCCAGCACAATTTCCACCGTGGCGGCGACCTTGGCATCTACGGTGCCGAGACTGTGGCGGCGATCGCCGAGCTTGGGGACGAGATCGATGGCAAGGCCGCAACCGCGATCTGGAATGAAGCCATTTCAAGCCGGTGGGAGCGGCCACCGCTCTGGGTTCACGGCGACCTCGCGCCCGGCAATTTGCTGGTGGCGGACGGGCAACTTGCAGCCGTGATCGACTTCGGAACGGCTGCCATCGGCGATCCCGCCTGCGATCTCGCACTCGCCTGGAGCTTCCTCGATGGAGAGGCGAGAGCGCGCTTTCGCGCCGCCTTGCCACTTGATGCGGCGACGTGGCAGCGGGCAAGAGGCTGGGTGCTGTGGAAGACCTTGATCACGACGGTTGAGATGCGCCGCAGCGGGTCACCTACGCTCGACGAGCAGCGTCGAATTCTCGCCGTCATCCTGAGCGAACCGCTCTGAAAATCACCTCAGGTAGCGATACAGCCAATCGCGCGTATCTTCGGGAAGCGCCACCGGTTCAGTGGTCTCGGGATCCCGCGCCGTCCAGATCACGTCGACCTCGGCCGCCGTCTGGCCGTCCTTGTCGAACAGGACCTCAAAGCCAAGCGACTTGCCGCCGATCTTGTCGATCTTGACGGTCAGCGTGACCTTGTCCTCGAAACGCAGCGGAAAATACATCCGCAGTTCGAGCTTGGACATGCCGTAGTTCGGCTCGTCTTCGAGCGGCGGACGATAGCGCCAGAAATGCGTGAGGGCAGCCTCTGCATGGGTGACATAGGCAGCCGCCTGCATTTCGCCCGACATGCCGATGTCGCGATAAGGGATGGCGAGTTGGCTCACCTCGACCCGTTCGATCTCATTCATGAAGAAGGCCTGTCTTTCCATGGCTTTGGCACATTTAACGGCATTGGCTAAAAGATAACAAGGCCGGCCGCCAACCGTCGCCAAACAGGGTAAACTGCACCGTGTGCCGGCAATACGGCAAAAACGCCTGACTGTGGTGGAAGATGGCGCGCTCACGCGTTATGTACAGGCGCGACCGAGGAAAGATGCCATGACCACCCATCTCTATGAGAACCCGCTGTTTCTCGAACACAACACGCCGCCGGGACACCCGGAGAGGGCCGACCGGCTTCGTTCGCTCAACATCGCGCTGGAGCATCCGAATTTCGAACGGCTGGTGCGGATCGAGGCGACACAGGCCAACGAGGACGCGGTAACGCTGGCTCATCCGGAAGAGCACCTGTTTGCGGTGATGCGCCATATCCCGGAGGAAGACGGCGAGATCAACCAGATCGAGGCAGACACCTATGCCTCGCCGAAAAGCCTGCAGGTAGCGCTGACCGCGATCGGCGGCGCGCTTTCGGCCGTCGATGACGTGATGACCGGCAAGGCGGACAATGCCTTCGTCGCCGGGCGCCCGCCAGGCCATCATGCCGAGAAGGCCAAGCCGATGGGCTTCTGCCTGTTCAACACGATTGCCATCGCTGCGCGTCATGCGCAGATGGTCTATGGCGTCGAGCGTGTGGCAATCGTCGACTGGGACGTGCATCACGGCAATGGCACGCAGGACATTTTCTGGGACGATCCGTCCGTGCTGTTCTGCTCGACCCACCAGATGCCGCTTTATCCCGGCAGCGGCGCCAAGGACGAGACCGGCACGAAGAACAATATCGTCAACGCGCCACTCTCGCCGAATGTCGGCTCCGACCATTTTCGCGAGGCATTCAAATCGCGCGTGCTGACGGCACTGCATGATTTTTCGCCTGACCTGATCCTGATCTCGGCCGGCTTCGACGCGCATCATCGCGATCCGCTTGCACAGATCAACCTGGTTGGCGAGGATTTCGACTGGGCAACCGGGCGCCTGCTCGAAGTTGCCGACCGCTTCGCCAAGAACCGGGTCGTCAGCCTGCTCGAAGGCGGCTATGATCTGGAGGGGCTCGCCGAATCGGCCGGCCTGCACATTGCCAGACTGATGAAGGGTTGAGTATGTCCGACACCGCTGCCCCTGCCGACCTGACCGGCTATTCCTTCGAAAAGGCAGTTGCCGAACTCGAAAGTATCGTGGCGCGGCTCGAACGCGGCGACGTGGCGCTGGACGAATCCATCGCCATCTACGAGCGCGGCGAACTGTTGAAGAAGCATTGCGAGACGCTGCTGTCGGCCGCCGAAAACCGCATAGAGAAGATCCGCCTCGATCGCGCCGGTAAGCCGGCCGGAGTGGAGCCGCTCGACGGGCAGTGAGTTTACGGTAGTCGCTCAGCCCGGACCTCGACCGGAACGGGAAATTCCCGTATATTGCCCCAATGGACAAGGACCTTGTGATTGCCAAGCTGAGGGAGCATCGCGACGAGTTGTCGGCGATGGGCGCTGAGCATGTGTCCGTTTTCGGTTCCGTTGCGCGCGGCGAAGCAACAGAAGAATCGGATCTCGACATTCTGGTCAAGCTTTCTCGACCAGCGACCGAGTCCGGTCTCGGATACTTCAGCGCGCTGGCGGTCCTTCAGCAAAAGATCACTGCCATCACGGGTTTTCAAAATGTCGATGTGATCGCCGAATCGATCGAAAAGGACAATGTACGGCGTTCCATGGAACGGGATCGCGCCATTGCCTACTAAGCGCCCATTGACCCGTATGCGCGATATCGTCGAAAACAGCCGAGCGATCGTGGAATGCACGACGAATATCGATTTCGATGCGTACAGGAAGAACCGCTTGGCTCGCGACGCCACTGAACGATGTTTCTCCCGCATTTCGGAAGCGGCAGTGAAGCTCGCCAGCCTAGCCGAATAGTTGTTCCCGGCTCATGATTGGCTTGCCATCCGAAACCTCGGTGATGTGCTCAGGCATGATTATCACGGCGTTCTGGATTCGGTCATCTGGGCGACGCTTATTCTGCGCCTTCCGCCTCTGCTGCAAGACCTCGAGGGCTTTCTGGCGATGTATCCCGAAGAACAGGAAACGCTTTCGCGCCTTAACGTTTAAGCTCCCGAATATCGAACGCTGCGTGACGTCACAGAGGGCCCATTGATACTGTGCGCGGCGACAATCCCGGATTACAGTGCCGATAACGACAAACCGGAGACTGCACCCATGTCCTTCTTTCCCGGCAACGACCCCGTCCCCGGCGACGCCTTTGCCTGCGATGCCATCGAGCATCTGATCATTCCGCGATCCAGCGACATCGGCAATTTTTCCGTGCGCCGGGCGCTGCCTTCGGCGAGGCGACGGCTGGTCGGGCCGTTCATCTTCTTCGACCGCATGGGGCCGGCCGTGCTGAAGGCAGGCGATGCCATGGATGTCAGGCCGCATCCGCATATCGGGCTTTCGACCGTTACCTATCTATTCGACGGCGAGATCAAGCATCGCGACAGCCTCGGCACGGAACTGGTCATCACGCCGGGCGACATCAACCTGATGACGGCCGGCCGCGGCATCGTGCATTCGGAGCGCACGCCGGAGAACCTGCGCGGTCATCCGCTGTCGATCTCAGGCCTGCAGACCTGGCTTGCCCTGCCCGCGCAGATGGAAGAGATCGATCCGGCGTTTGCCCATACGGCGAAGACCGCACTGCCGCTGTTTGACGCCGGCGGCGCGTCCGGGCGCGTGGTGATCGGATCGATGGGCGGCGTAACGTCGCCGGTCACATCGTTTTCAGAGACGCTCTATGTCGACCTGACCTTGCAGCCCCAAGCCCGCTTTCCCTTCGATGCAAGCCAGGAGGAACGGGCGCTTTACATCCTGTCCGGCGAGATCGAGATCGCCGGTGACCGGTTTGCTGCCGACCAGTTGCTGGTGTTCCGGGCCGGCGACGAGATCACACTCACCGGCGGCGCTCGGGGCTGTCATGTCATGCTGTTCGGCGGTGCGGCGATGGATTCGCAGAAATTCATCTGGTGGAACTTCGTTTCCTCCTCGAAAGAACGCATAGAACAGGCCAAGGAAGAGTGGAGAACCGGGCGCTTCGACATCGTTCCCGGTGATGAGGAAGAGTTTGTGCCTTTGCCGGAAGGTCGTTGATGTCTATATAAGTGACTGGTGCCGCAGATTTGCCCTGATCGTCCGGGGATGGTATCGCGCACCCAACGACGACTCGAAGAGGCATGAGCCCGTGACATCCCTGCCCGACACCCCGCTTCTCGACAAGGTCAATCTGCCTGCCGACCTGCGGAGCATCGAAGACCGCGACCTGCCGCAACTCGCCCGCGAACTGCGCGACGAGATGATCGACGCCGTGTCGAAGACCGGTGGTCACCTGGGTGCAGGCCTTGGCGTGGTGGAACTGACGATCGCCATCCACAAGGTGTTCAACACGCCGGACGACCGGCTGATCTTCGATGTCGGCCACCAGTGCTATCCGCACAAGATCCTGACCGGGCGGCGCGAGCGGATCCGTACGCTGCGCCAGGAGGACGGCCTTTCCGGCTTTACCAAGCGCGCCGAGAGCGAATACGACCCCTTTGGCGCGGCCCATTCCTCGACCTCGATTTCCGCCGGCCTCGGCATGGCGGTGGCGGCCGACCTGTCGAAGTCAGACCGCAAGGTGATCGCCGTGATCGGCGATGGCGCGATGTCTGCCGGCATGGCCTATGAGGCGCTGAACAATGCCGGCGCGCTCGATGCGCGGCTGATCGTCATTCTCAACGACAACGACATGTCGATCGCCCCGCCGACCGGTGCGATGAGCGCCTATCTTGCGCGCCTTGCCTCCGGCCGCACCTATATGGGCTTCCGCGACTTCGGCAAGAAGCTGACCGCCTATCTCGGCAAGAATATCGACAGGGCCATCACCCGCGCAGTGGAACATGCCCGTGGCTATGTCACGGGCGGCACGATGTTCGAGGAAATGGGTTTCTACCATATCGGGCCGATCGACGGACATTCCTTCGAGCACCTGCTTCCGGTCCTGCGCAATGTGCGCGACCACCAGCAAGGTCCCGTCCTGATCCATGTCGTGACGCAGAAGGGCAAGGGTTATCCCCCTGCCGAAGCAGCGGCCGACAAATATCATGGCGTCAACAAGTTCGACGTGATCACCGGCACGCAGGCGAAGGCCAAGCCGAATGCGCCGAGCTATACCGCCGTCTTCGGCGATGCGCTGGTGCAGGAAGCAACGCTTGACGAGAAGATCGTCGGCATCACCGCCGCCATGCCGTCCGGCACCGGGCTCGACAAGCTGCAGGAACTCTTTCCCAAACGCACCTTCGATGTCGGCATTGCCGAGCAGCATGCGGTCACCTTTGCCGCTGGCCTTGCGTCCGAGGGTTTCAAGCCGTTCTGCGCGCTCTATTCGACCTTCCTGCAGCGCGGCTATGACCAGGTCGTGCATGACGTGGCAATCCAGGGGCTTCCGGTGCGTTTCCCGATCGATCGCGCCGGTTTCGTCGGCGCCGATGGTCCGACCCATGCCGGTTCCTTCGACACCGGTTTCCTCGCATCGCTTCCTGGCTTCGTGGTTATGGCGGCGGCCGACGAGGCGGAGTTGAAACACATGGTGCGCACCGCCGCAGCGTATGACGACGGCCCGATCTCGTTCCGTTATCCGCGCGGCGAAGGCGTCGGCGTGGCGCTGCCCGAGCGCGGCGAGATCCTCGAAATCGGCAAGGGCCGGATCGTCAAGGAAGGCACCAAGGTGGCGCTGCTCTCCTTCGGCACGCGGCTTGCCGACTGTTTGCTGGCCGCCGAAGATCTTGACGCGGCCGGTCTTTCGACGACCGTGGCGGATGCCCGTTTCGCCAAGCCGCTCGACGTCGACATGATCCGGCGCCTGGCGCGCGAACATGCGGTGCTGGTCACCGTGGAGGAAGGCGCCGTCGGCGGTTTCGGCAGCCAGGTCGTGCATCTTCTGGTCAATGAAGGCCTGCTCGACGGTGGTCTCAAGATGCGTTCGCTGGTCCTGCCGGACTATTGGATGGATCAGGCCAAGCCGGAAGTGATGTATGCCAAGGCCGGCCTCGATGCCGCCGGCATTCTCAAGACCGTATTTGCAGCGCTCGGCGAAACCCGAGCCGGGGTGAACGCGGCGGGGTGACTACTCCCTTTAGTGAACGTGACCAGTAATTCTCTCCTGCTGGACTTCCCTTCCCCGCCCGGATATTGAGGCGAGGATGAGCCGGCGCTCCTGGGCGCCCCGGAGGTCACCATGCACACACTGACGACAGCGGAGGACTTCGCGCCCGACTGGGCGGCGATCGGCGTCGTCATCCTCGGCGTTACGGCTTTTGCCGTCGGCCAGGGCCTGACCTATCCGTTGATTGCGCTGATCCTGGAAAGCCGCGGTGTCTCCTCGACGATGTCCGGGCTGAATGCATCGGTGTTTGCGTTCGGACTTGCATCCTCGACATTGATGATCGGCACGCTGACGCGCCGCATGCGCGGCGACCGGCTGATCATCGCCTCGCTCTGCGGGGTGTCGGTTGCACTTGCGACCTTTTCCGTCTTCGATCAATTGTGGGTGTGGTTTGCCGCGCGCTTCGTGCTCGGCTTCTGCACCAGCATCATCTACACCGTCAGCGAAGCCTGGCTGAACACGGCTTGTCCCGACCGCCTGCGCGGGCGGGTATCGGGCGCCTACAGCGCCGGAATGTGCGCGGGATTTGCCGCCGGGCCGCTGGCGATACCGCTGATCGGCACCGAGGACGGCTTCGCCTTTGCTCTGACGGCAATCTATGTCGCCTTCGTGGCCTTTGCCTCGGTGATGCTCGGACGTTTCGCCAAGACCAAGCCGGAGGCATCGCAAGCCGGCGGGCTGGTGACCTTCGTCAAGCTTGCACCGATCCTGACCCTGATGGTGCTCGCGTTCGGCTTCTCCGACATCGCCGCGATCTCGATGATCCCGCTCTATTTCGTCGAGCGCGGTTATTCGACCAATTTCGCCGCCTTCGTGGTTACCATGGTCGCCCTGCCGACGGCACTCGCGCAGCCCTTCGTCGGTTGGCTGCTCGATCGGGTATCGCGACCGGTCGTTGCGGTTTCCGGTTCGCTGATTGCCGCGCTCGCTTTTCTCGCCCTGCCGCTGATGACGTCGCAAACCGGCTTGCTGGTCGCAGTCTCCATTCTCGGCGCGGCCAGCTTTTCGCTCTATACGGCCAGCCTCACCCTGTTGGGCGAACGCTTCCGTGGCGGGCTGCTGGTGTCGGGCAGCGCCGTCTTTGCCCTGTCCTATGCGATCGGCAGCGCCTTCGGCTCTGGCGCGACGGGTGCCACCATGGATCTTGTCTCGCTTGATGCGGGACCGATCTTTACCGGCCTGTTGATGCTGGTCTTCACCTTCGTCTTTGCGGTCAACCTGCTGCGCATCCGGCAGCGGATCTGAGGCGGAGCCGATGCTTGAAACCTCGCCCCCGGAAATCTTCGACTGTCAAAGCTGCGGCGCCTGCTGCGCCTATTCGGCGGACTGGCCGCGCTTTTCGCTGGAGAGCGATGAAGAGCTTGCCGCCATTCCCGAGGCGATGATCGCCAAGGGCGAAAGCGGGATGAAATTCGAGAACGGCCGCTGCGCGGCGCTGACCGGCGAGGTCGGCAAACATGTCGGCTGCGCGGTCTATGCGGTGCGTCCGCATGTCTGTCGCACCTGCATGCCGGGTGACGAGGAATGCAAGATCGCCCGGGCCGAATTCGGCTTCAGCCTGAACGGGCTTCCGGAACCCGACGTCTATTTCGAGTAGGCTGGATCAGGGGATTGTGACCCCGAGTGTGTCGGCCGGCAATTCGCTGCCGATCTGGACTGTCTTGTCCTGCTTGTCATAGACGCAAAAATAGCTGACCGTGGCGTCGGCACCGGCGGCCTTGCCGTTCAGGAGCGCGACACCGTGGCTTTCCGTGCCGAACGGATCGACAACAATCGACGGCTTTTCGAGGCGGCCTTCAACCGCCTTCAGGCACTTGGCGGAAACATCTTTGGCAAAGTCCGCCCAGGCAGTATCCGACGACGCAAAAGCCGAAGTGGACGTCGCCAAAGCCATTGCGAAAGCAAGCGTGAAGCGTGACATGCCATATCCCTCTGAATGAATATTCGAGCCTTGTGATTCCGGCTAAACCATTGCTGCAAAAGATGGCGGCGAAGAGACAAATCTTTCCTTTCGCGTACTGATTTTAGCGGATCTGCGGTTGCCTCACCCCTGTTCCGCACCTATGTTCCCGTCACCTGCCAAAACGCAATCTTTTGCCAAGAGGAGATACCACCATGGCCTTCGAATTGCCCGCCCTTCCCTATGCCTACGACTCGCTCGGCCCGTTCATGTCGGCTGAAACCCTGGAGTTTCACCACGACAAGCACCACATGGCCTATGTCACCAACGGCAACAACCTGCTGAAGGATTCGGGCCTGGAAGGCCTGTCGCTGGAAGAAGTCGTCAAGCAGTCCTATGGCAAGAATGCCGGCCTGTTCAACAATGCCGGCCAGCACTACAACCACATCCACTTCTGGAACTGGATGAAGAAGGACGGCGGCGGCAAGAAGCTGCCGGGCAAGCTGCAGGCCGCGATCGACAGCGACCTTGGCGGCTATGACAAGTTCAAGGCCGATTTCGTCGCAGCCGGCACGACCCAGTTCGGCTCCGGCTGGGCCTGGCTCTCCGTCAAGGACGGCAAGCTCGAAATCTCCAAGACCCCGAACGGCGAAAACCCGCTGGTTCACGGTGCTTCGCCGATCCTCGGTGTCGACGTCTGGGAACACTCCTACTACATCGACTACCGCAACGCCCGTCCGAAGTATCTCGAAGCCTTCGTCGACAGCCTGATCAACTGGGACTACGTCCTGGAAATGTACGAATCTGCCTCGAAGTAATTCGGCAGACATTCGTCATGCAGATGAGCCCGGCACGGAAACGTGTCGGGCTTTTGCACATCCGGCACCGATGCAAGACGGTGGTCGATGGAACAATTGAACGCCTCCGACGTTTGCTCTTCGAAATCCGAAACAACCGTGAAAGGATCTACCGTGGCCACGAATTCAGCCCTTCAGGCAGAACTGCGCGAATTGCGCGAGCAGATGAGCGAACTGCAGGATATCATTGCACAGCAGGCCAGCCGGAAAAGCATCGACCTGCGCCACAAGGCGAATGACGTCGTCCAGGGTGCTGCGCAGAGCGCGAGCCGTACCGCCAGTGTGGTTGCCGATTATGCGCGCGAAGGTGCCGACAGCGTTGCCGGGGTGGTGCGTCGCCATCCGACCGCGACCTCGACTGCATTGCTCACCATCGGCGTCCTCGGTGGCCTGATCGGCTACCTGATGGCAACATCGACGCCTGCCCCGCGCGACAGCCGCTGGTCCTGGCACTAAGGAATACCGCGATGGCCAAAGTCACCTATCACGTCGTTGCACATGATGACGGCTTTGCCTATCGGCTCGGCGCGGTCTATTCGGAGGCCTTCGCCACGCATGCCGATGCTGTTCGTGCCGCGCGGCATGCAGCCGGCGCGCAGCAGCTTGCCGATGGCGATGCCGAGATCAGCTGGCAGGACGAGGCAGGCAACTGGCATCACGAACATGCCGACGGTGCTGACCGTCCGGAGACCACGGTCGTGGACGATGTTGGCGAAGTGCGATAAGAAGGCCCGCCTGACAGGCTAAAATGAGAAAGCCCGTGGCACGCCACGGGCTTTCTTCGTTTCTCGGGTTGTCTATCGCCTGCGGTCAGGCGGCACGCCGTATGGCGGCGTGATCCGCCACCAGCCTGAACCGCTCGATCATCACCCGCAAGTCGGCCGCTTCCTGCGCGAGGCGGCTCGCCTCGAGGCTCTGCTGGTCAGAGACTTTGGCATTTTTCTGCGTGACGACATCCAGGGTATCGACCGCGCCGGCAATGTCACGCAAGCCGTTCGACTGATCGTGCGAGAACTTGGCGATGGCATCCATATGGTCGTTGATGGTCTGGATGAGACCACCGATCTCGACCAGCGTCTCGCCCGTGCCATGCACCAGCTTGACACCGTTCTCGACCTGCGCGGTGGAGTTCTGGATCAGCGCCTTGATTTCCTTGGCGGCATTTGCGGAGCGCTGGGCAAGTTCGCGCACTTCCTGTGCCACCACGGCAAAGCCCTTGCCTGCCTCTCCCGCACGGGCCGCCTCGACGCCGGCATTCAGCGCCAGCAGGTTCGTCTGGAATGCGATCTCGTCGATGACGCCGATGATGTTGGAGATCTGCTGGGCGCTCTCCTCGATCCGCCGCATCGCCTGCTCGGCTTCCGTCACCACCTTGCCCGACGTGAGCGCGCTCTGGTTCGCCCTCTTGGCGACATCGCGCGCGTCCGTCACCCGCTGGTTCGAGGCGTGGACGGTGTCGTTGATCTCCTTCAGTGAGGCGGAGGTCTGTTCCAGAGAGGCTGCCTGGCTCTCCGTACGGCGGGCCAGTTCGCTTGCACCGTCGGCAATGTTCCCGCTGCCCTGGTCAATCGTGCCGGCAGCATTCTGGATCGCGGACATGGTGTTGGCCAGTTCACGGATGGACGCATTGAAATCGTGACGGAGTGCCTCGAAATTCTCGGCAAAGGGAACGTCTATCTGGAAGGCGAGATCGCCCGTCGCAAGCCGGCGCAAACCACCTGCCAGACCGGCGGTCGCGAAACGCAACTTTTCGGCACTCTCTTCTTCCGCTCGGCGTTCGACCGCCAGACGGTGCTCCTCTGCCTCGTGCCGGGCCTGCTGCGTTTCAGTTTCGAGCTGACGCGTGCGGCGAAGGTTGTCCCGGAAGATCTCCAGCGCGCGGGCCATGATGCCCAGATCGTCACGCCGATCATCGTTGCCGACATCGACTTCGAGGTTTCCGTTGGCCAGCCCCTGTGTCGCCCGGGCGAGCTTGCGCAGCGGATTGATTGCCGTGATGCGCAGCATCAGGACCATGAGACAGATCATCAGCACCAGCGCGCCCGTACCGATGCCGAGCCGCTTCCAGGCATTGGTGCGCCAGGCGGCAAGTTCCGGGGCGAGATCGACCTCGGCGCTGTAGACACCCAGCACTTCGCCCGGCTGGATATTCATCTTGGCGGTGTGACAGGAGGCACATTTTTCATCGGTCGCGCTGCCCTGCCCGAGAATGACCGGGCGGGTCATGCGAAAGCGCTCACCTTCCAGACTGTTCAGACGCTGGAGGGTCGCGATGGCCTGCTGATCGACACTGTCATGCGGACCCTCAAATTCGGTCTCGCCTTGCGACTTCTGGAAATCGATGACTTTCGGTGCCATGACCAGCCATAGCTTGACGCTACCCCCGGAATTGGAGAACTGCTCCATGGTGCCATCGAGTGTCTCGATGGCAGGGTCGTCTTCCCCGACTTCCTTGCGGTTCAGCATGGCCTGGGTGTGGACCGATTCGAGCATGTCCAAGGCAGCGTCACCGCGCTTGGCGGCCTTGTCGGTGAGCGTCAGGCGCTCTGACGATATCTCGTAGGCGGCAGTTGCCGCCTGGATGGCCACGACGGCGATGCCGATGCCCAGAGCCATCTGGAGTGAGAGCGGCAGTTTCTTCAATGAATTGAACATATTGATCCCGTGCAAGAGCCGCTCTCCCGGCGGCGATGTTAACGGTAACAAATTCGGCATCTGCCGTTAATTTTCCGTTCAAAAATGCGAGATCTGACCATCAAAAGGAGAGATATTGTTAAACAATGTTTGTCGTTCCACGACCGGGCGTTGGACACATATGCGCGCCCCACGCCCGGTTGCAGATCAGAACTCCGACCACTCCTGTTCCGGCTGTGCCGGAGCTGCGGTACCACCGAAGGCGCGGCCGAGCTTGCTGGCCAGGGCCCGAGCCGGGGACGGGGCGGCAAGATGTGCAGCAGAGGCAATCTTCGGCGATCCGGCGCGCGATACAGGTGCGGCTGGACGGAAGTCGGCAGCGGGAGCGCGAACCGGGGACACGTGTCCCTTTCCAGCCTGACCCTGTGCAGGCTGGCCCTGCCCAAGGCGGAACTGGGCAAGCAGCGTGTTGAGCGATGCGGCTTCCGCGGCCAGCGAATGCGACGCTGCAGTCTGCTGCTCGACCATGGCGGCATTCTGCTGCGTGCCCTGATCCATCGCGTTGACGGCAGTGTTGATTTCCTGGAGGCCGGTCGACTGTTCGCGGGCCGCTGTCACGATCGCGCTGACGTGCTGGCTGATTTCCTGCACCGCTGACACGATCTTTTCCAGTTCCATGCCTGTTTCGCCAACCAGCGACACGCCGTTGCCGACATGGGTGGTGGAGTTGGAAATCAGTCCCTTGATCTCCTTGGCGGCATTGGCCGAGCGCTGGGCCAGTTCGCGGACCTCCTGAGCGACGACGGCAAAACCCTTGCCGGCTTCGCCCGCACGGGCCGCTTCGACACCGGCATTCAGTGCTAGCAGGTTGGTCTGGAAGGCGATATCCTCGATGACGCCGATGATGTTGCCGATCGCGCCAGACGACTTCTCGATTTCGGTCATCGCCTGGACCGCATTGCGGACGACATCGCCGGAACGCTCGGCGCCGGTACGGGTGCGGGCGACCAGCTCACCGACATTTTCGGCGCGTCTTGCGGTATCCTTGACGGTGGTCGTGACCTGTTCGAGGGCGGCGGCGGTTTCCTCGACGGACGCTGCCTGCTGCTCGGTGCGGCGGGAGAGATCATCGGCCGAAGCGCGGATTTCTGCTGCACCGGCATTGATCGCCTGGGCGTTGGCGCCGACCGAATGAAGCGCCGCCTGAAGCTTGTCGAGCGAGTCGTTGAAATTGCCGCGCAGGCTGTCGAGACGGGTGGCGAACGGCTTGTTAAGGCGGAAGACGACGTCGCCATTGGCGAGCGCGGACAGGCCTTCGGCCAATTGTCCCATGGCAAATCCGACTTCCTCCGCCTCGCGAGCCTTTTCAGCCTCGGTCTTCTGCCGCTCCGCCTCGACCTGCTGACGCATCGACTGACGCTCCTCGGCCATGCGGGCGGTTTCGATCGCCGCATCCTTGAAGACCAGAACGGCCTTGGCCATCTTGCCGACCTCGTCACCGCGATCGACAGCGGGGACATCAATGGCGTGATTGCCGGCAGCAAGGCTGGTCATGGCTTCGGTCATGCCTGTGATCGGTGTGACGATCGAGCGGGCCAGAAGATAGATCAGGCCGATGGCGAAGACGCCGGCGACCGCTGACCCGAAGAAGAGCGCAAGCTCAAGCTGAAGATGGGCGGCTTCGAGCGCGTCGCGAGTTTGAGCTGTCCGGGCCGCGAGCAACGCCTTGATGTCGGCTGCGGCCTTTCGGAACTGGTCGAGCTGGCCGCCGGTCTCCTTGTGCCCGATGGCAACGATCTCGGCGAGAGGCGCATCGCTGGTTCTGGCCGCGAGCATCTGCGGATCGACGACTTCGCTGGCATAGCTGTCGGCGGACGCGCGCATCGTATCGAGCGAGCGGATGATATCGGCTTCGCCGGCGGCAACCGTCCTGGCTTCGGCGATCGCCTTGTCCAGTGCCTGGCGCTCGGTCGAGACCGCAGCCAGCGTGCTGTCACTGCGCACAAGCAGGTAGCCGCGCTGGTTGACCGCCTGTTCGAGCATGGCCGCAACAGCAGTGTCGACGAGATTGACGATCCGCTGCGAGCGATCCTGATCACGCGAGGCAAACTTGGCGCCGTAGGCCTGTAGCAGGACAACAAGTGAGGCAATGAAACAACCGGCCATGATGGCGCAGAAGGTCAAAATCAGTTTCTTGCTCAAGGACAGGTCTTTGAATGACATAACGGAAACCTTCCGGCCCGCGCGGATTGCGGGCATGCGCAGCATCAAACATGCGCCGATAATGCGGGTCCATGATCCGATCCGGGCTAGCGCGAACATCATGACGCGCGTCGAAAACCGCCGGTTCTCTTCGATCGGGCGGATACTTGCGCAAACCACTTTACAAGGTGTTACCGCCGCCGTTCGGTTTTGACGACTGTCAAGGCTGGCTGGGGACAATCGACAAAATGTCCGGGCGCCCGGCCCCAGCGACGTGTTTCGCCTGCATACAGGTCGGCTTTCGTCATCGCCTTTCTCGAGGGAATTCTGCAAACCGTCGTCGGCACGGCAGCGCTCCTCTGAGAGGTCGGGCGGCGCCCCGAGGAAACGAAAAACGCCCCCGCAAACCGGGGGCGCTTTCAGGTCCAGCGTTCCGTCGTCGGAGCAATCAGAATTCGCTCCACTCTTCCTTGACGGCCAGATTGCCCTGCACAGCCGGGGCGCGCCTCACCGGGGCTGCCGGAGCACGAGAAGCGGATGTGCCGGCATAGCCGCGATCGGCGGCTGCCGGTGCAGCCGTGCCCTGGCCCGACAACTTGAACTGGCCGACAAGGCTGCGCAGCCGCCCGGCTTCCTGGGCCAGCGTGGCGGATGCGGCCGTCGATTCCTCGACCATGGCGGCATTCTGCTGCGTCGTCTGGTCCATCTGGTTGACGGCGGTATTGACCTCGGCCAAGCCGGTGGACTGTTCGCGGGCAGAGGTGGCAATGGCGTCCATCAGCTGGTTAATCTGCGAGACATAATCGCCGATTGCCTTGAGGGCGACACCGGTATCGCGCACCAGCTTCACGCCGTTGTCGACCTCACCCGAGGAGTTCTGGATCAGGCCTTTGATTTCCTTCGCCGCATTGGCCGAACGCTGCGCCAGCTCGCGGACTTCCTGGGCGACGACGGCAAAGCCCTTGCCGGCTTCACCCGCGCGGGCGGCCTCGACGCCGGCATTCAGGGCCAGAAGGTTGGTCTGGAAGGCGATCTCATCGATGACACCGATGATGTTGGCGATCTGGCTGGACGCCTGCTCGATGCGCTGCATGGCATCGACGGCATTGGACACCACCTCGACCGACTTCAGGGTATTTTCATTGGCCAGAATGGCGACCGAGCGGGCCTCCTCCGTGCGCTTGGAGGAATTCGAGACATTGACGGTGATCTCGTCCAGCGCTGCTGCCGTCTCCTCGAGGGCCGCAGCCTGCTGTTCGGTGCGCTTGGACAGGTCGTTGGCGCCAGAGGCGATCTCGCGCGTGCCGTTGTCGATGCTGTGCACGGTTTCCAGGACGGATGCGATCGTCTTGCCCAGCTGCTGTACGGATGCGTTGAAATCCTGGCGCAAGGGCTCGTATTCGGGGGCGAAGGCCTCGGTCAGCTGGAAGGAAATGTCGCCATCCGCCAGACGCTTCAACCCGTCGCCGAGTGTGGCCGTGGCGAAACGCAGCTTTTCTGCCTCCTCAGCGGCGCGACGGCGGCTTTCGGCATCCTGCGCGCCTTCGCGAGCGCGCGCTTCCTCGGCCTTGCGCTCCAGTTCCTTGTTGGCGAGACCGGCCTGGCGGAAGACCTCTACGGCTGACGCCATATCGCCGATTTCATCAGCGCGGCCACCAAAGGGAATTTCCGCGGCAAGATCACCGCTTGCCAGAACACGCATGGAGGCGGCAATCCGGCGGATCGGATTGGCAATACCGGTCACGGCGAACAGTACACCAACGACCGCGACGGCGATCGCCAGACTGGCAATGGCAAGTGTCCAGGTAAGAACGGAACGGTAGGCACTTTCGCTCTGGGCGGCAAAATCGCGAACTCGTTCGACGACGAAAGCGACCAACGTGTCCACGTCTGCGTTGGCCTTGCTCGCGGCTTCGGTCATTCCGGTCTTCAGCAGTGCTATGGCCTCCTGTTCCTTGCCGGCAGTCTTGAGGGCATGAAGTTCGTCACCGAGCTGTTCATAGGAAGCCAGTGACTGCTTGAACTTCGTGATCAATTCGCGACCGCGTTCGGTGCGAATGCCGCTTTCATATGTCTTGATGGCACTGACTAGCTCTGCCTCCACCTTGCCGATCTCATTGGTCTCAAGTTTTAACTCGTCGGATGATGCAGCCAGCAGTTCCTTGGCATAGGCGAGACGCAAGAGGTTGAAATCGCCCTTGATGGTGCGTGCAATAACCAGCCGCTCCATCCAGTAGCCACTGATCTCGCGGGTATTGCCGTTCAGCGTCCCGATGCCGCGCAGCGAAACGAAGGACAGGGTCGCGATCAGGACCGTGATGACAGACAGCATGGCAATGATGGCCACTTTTATGCTTGGGCGTTTCATTCTTGACACTCCGATGGGGAAACCGGGATGTCATGTCCCTCACCTGGCCGTCCATCGGCCCTCATGCTTCGTCATTCAATAAAATGCATTTGATTTAATTTAGCGTTACCTAACGCTTACCCTCGCTTGTTTCACAAGCCTTCACCGAGACTTAGGCAAGGCAAGCAGGTAAACAGGTGAGCAGGCAACAAAACGGATATCCTCACCAATGCCACAGAACAGCGCCCAAAACGCCGAAGCCCTCCGGGCCCGAAACCGGAGGGCTTCTGCTTGTCTGCGGTCCGGGAGGAGGAGGTTCCGCAGGCTGCATGCTTTGCCGGGTCTGCGGCGGATGGAGGAGATCCTATTGTACAAACCCATACGAACATTAGAGTCATTTTATTAATTAATTGCTAATTAACCAGAAATCGACGCAGCCGACAAGGGTCCAGCACCGACAAGGGCAGAAATGCGACCTGAGAGCGGGCCGGATCGGCACAAAAGACTTGCGCCGAAGGCCCTCTCGGATCATTGACGGGGCATGACAGATCTTCCCGAGCCCCAACGCCTCGACCAGTTGCTGGTCGCCCTCGACCTTTTTGCCAGCCGCTCGCGCGCCCGCGATGCCATCCAGCGGGGAACCGTCAAGGTCGACGGCAAGGTGGTGAGCAAGCCGAGCCTGGTGTTTGCCGCCACACATGTCTTCACCATCGACGACCCGGCACAGGACTATGTCTCGCGCGCGGCGCTGAAGCTGGTGGCCGGCCTCGATCATTTCGGCCTGTCGCCCGAAGGCTGCGACTGCCTCGATATCGGCGCCTCGACAGGTGGCTTCACCGAAGTGCTGCTGAAGCGCGGGGCCGCGCATGTGACCTCCGTCGATGTCGGCCACGACCAGTTTCATCCACGCCTGGCGTCGGATCCGCGCGTCACCAATATCGAGGGCCTCAACGCCCGCTACATGGAGCCGGAGGATATCGACAACCGGGAGATCGATTTCATCGTCTCGGATGTCTCGTTCATTTCGCTCAAGCTGGCGCTGGTGCCAGCGCTGGAGATTGCCGAGCCGGGCGCCCATTGCCTGCTTCTGGTCAAGCCGCAGTTCGAAGCTGGTCGCGACGCGATCAGCAAGGCTGGCCTGTTGAAGGCGCCGGAAACCGCACCGCTGGTGGCCGCCGAGCTCGAACGCTGGCTGACGGAAGACATGGGCTGGACCAGTCTTGGCCTGATCGCCTCGCCGATCGCCGGCGGCGACGGTAATGAGGAGTTCCTGCTGGCCGGGCGAAAGCCACTCGACGAAGACGCCGGTGACGATACCGATGTCGACATGGACGAGGACGCCGAATGAGCGCCGAGACCGTGACCATTTCGAGCCTCGGCGCCAAGGGTGATGGCGTTGCGCATGGCGAAATCGGGCCGATCTTCGTGCCTTTCGCGCTGCCCGGCGAAACCGTGTCGATCGCGCAAGTGAAGAGCGAGGGCACCGTCATGTCCTTTGCCACGACCTCGCCGGACCGGATCGCGCCGATATGCAAACATTTCGGCCCCGACGGCGTCGGCGGCACCTGCGGCGGCTGTTCGATGCAGCATCTGGCGAAGCCCGCCTACAATGCCTTCAAGCGGCAGATCCTGATCGCGGCACTGCAATCCAAGGGCATAGAGGCACCGGTCAGCGAGATGGTCGAGGCGCATGCGCACCAGCGCCGCCGGATCGTGTTTACCGTGCGTCGGCGCGAGAAGGATCTGGTCATCGGCATCAACCAGGCCGAGACTCATCATGTCGTGCCGATCGAGGAATGTCCCATCGCGTCGAACGGGATCATCTCCCGGCTCGACGCTCTGAAGATCATCGCCAAGGCTTGCGGCTCCGATGCCTTCCGCCTGACGGTCACGGAGACGCTGACGGGCCTCGACATTTCACTCGACGGCCTGCGCGGCGGTCTGGGCGATCGCGAACGGCGTGCCGTCAGCGATGCGGTGATCAGGCTGCGCGACATCGCCCGCGTTTCGGCCAATGGCGAGATCGTCATCGAGCCGCACAAGCCGATGCTGGATTTTGGCGGGGCGCGGGTTTCGCTGCCGCCGGGCGGATTCACCCAGGCGACACTGGAAGCGGAAGAAAAGATGGCGGAGATCGCCATTGCCCATATCGGCAAGGCCAAGCGGGTCGCGGACCTATTTGCCGGGATCGGCACATTCGGACTGCGCATTGCCCGCAAGGCGCAAGTGCATGCCGTGGAGGGCGACGAGAAGGCAATCAAGGCGCTGGATCAGGGCGCTCGCATGACGCAGGGCCTGAAAACCTTCAGCGTCGAACGGCGCGACCTGTTCCGCCGGCCGCTGATGACATCGGAATTCAAGCATTTCGATGCGGTGGTGTTCGACCCTCCGCGCGCCGGTGCCGAAGCGCAATGCGCCGAGCTGGCGAAATCGCAGGTGAAGAAGATCGTGGCGATCAGCTGCAATCCGCTGACGCTGGCCCGCGACCTGTCAATCCTCATCGCCGGCGGCTACAGGATCGACCAGGTAACCCCGATAGACCAGTTCCTCTGGTCGCCGCATGTGGAGGCGGTCGCCACCCTGACCAAGGGCTGAACCGGCCCAGGCTACCATCGCAATACCGGATCTGACTGCACGCAGATACGTCTTTTGCGTGCATTTCAGTCGCTTGCGCAGTCCCTGATTTCGCCCCATGATTGCATCCGCCGCATATGCGCGCGGAGCATCAGGGAGATTGTCATGGCGGAAATTGCGATGCACGGACACGGTGTCCGCGGGATGAAACGCGCCTCGTTGATGGCGCTTGCCGGAAATGCCGATCCGGGAAAATTCGGTCTGATGTTCCCCCATCTGCCGCCACTTGTGGCCAGCGAGGATGCGCTGTTCGAGCTGGCGTTCGCGATGAAGGACGTCAAAGGCGATGCGGGAGACAATCCGAATATTCCGGCCGGATATACCTATCTGGGGCAGTTCGTCGATCACGACATCACGCTCGATACGACGCCGCTCAAGCAACAGAAGGCCGACCCGCTGGCGACCACCAACTTCCGCTCGCCGGCACTCGATCTCGACTCGCTCTATGGCGACGGACCGGGCATCCATCCCTATCTCTATGCGAAGGATGGCCTGACCGACCCACCGGGACCTCGTTTCCTGATCGGCAAAGCGCTGGATTCACCCGGCCTGGTTACAGCGCGGATTCCTGATCTGCCGAACGATCTGCCCCGCAACAGCCACGGCCATGCGCTGATCTTCGACGAGCGCAATGACGAGAACCTGCTGGTGGCGCAGTTCCACCTGCTGATGCTGAAATTTCACAACAAAGTGGTCGATGAAATCGAGGCCAGCAGGCCCGGCCTGAAAGGGCTCGATCTTTTCCACGAGGCGCGACGCGTCGTCACCTGGCACTACCAGTGGATCGTGCTGTTCGATTTCGTCGAGCGACTGACCGAACCCGGGCTGGTTCGACGGATCAAGAAAGAAGGACGCCGTTTCTACCGCTTTCGCGCCAAGCCCTACATGCCGGCCGAGTTTGCCGCTGCGGCCTATCGCAACGGACATTCGATGGTGCGCCAGTCCTACAGCCACAACGCCGTCTTCCGGCCGGGAGGTCTTGCCGACGGCACGCTCAACCTGCTGTTCAATTTCACCGGCAAATCCGGCCAGATCGTCGGCGACCTCGCGCCGGGCGTCCCGCCGACCCCGCTTGGACCCTTGCGCAGCCTGCCCTCGAACTGGGTGATCGACTGGCGCCGCTTCTTCGACCTCGGCACACTGGCAGACCCCACGTTCACGCTCAACATGTCGCGCCGCATCGATCCGTTCATCATCCCCGAATTGCACCAGCTGCCCGGGCATCCGGCCGACATGACGATACCGGAGGCGCGCGAATTCGTGTTGCCGTTCCGGAATCTGAGGCGCGGCGTGCAGATCGGCCTGCCGTCCAGCCAGGACGTCTGTCTGGCCATGGGCATCGCGCCTTTGAGCCAGGCCATGCTCTCCAGCGGCCCGGATGGCGCGGTCGCCGCCCGCCACGGCTTCCACAAGCGGACGCCGCTCTGGTACTACATCCTGAAAGAGGCGGAGCAGTTGCACAAGGGTGAACGGCTGGGGCCTGTCGGTTCGACGATCATCGCCGAAACCTTTCTCGGGCTGGTGCACGGAGACGAGAATTCGTTCCTCTGGCAAAGGTCAAACTGGGTGCCCGATCTGCCAGGCGAGACGCCCGGCCACTTCACCATGGCCGATCTCGTACGCTTCGTCGGTGATATCAATCCGATTGGCGCTGGGTGAACCGGCACGGAATGAGCCGGTCAAGACATGCCGGATATATGGCTCAGTAGGTCTGCAGGATGCCCGATCCGGTGGCGTTGGCGCAGCGGCAACTGCCGCCGACGCGGCCGGGACTTGCCGGGCAGGAGGCCTCGGCCCCGCCGTTGCGGGTGCCCGAAGGCGGTATGACACAATAGTAGCGCTGCGGCCGGACGCCCGGCTGCCTCTGGCGCCGGGACTGGCTCTGGATGATGACATCATTGTTGTCATTCACCAGTTGCAGATCGGTCTGGGTCCGGCCACCCGCTTGGGCTGGGCCAACGACGGGCGACAGGCCAATGCAGGCCAGGCATAGGGCAACGCAGAACACACGCAACATGGCAACCTCGAACATTTTTCACGCTCCGTCCCGATCAACGCATGAGACGGACATCTGTGCGACCACTATCCGCAGAACCGGTGAACAGAAACTGAACCGATGAGTGAAGAGGAGGCTAAATGGAAACGGCACCGCGATGGGTGCCGTTCCTGCGTCTCTCGTGAGCCTGTATCGAGCGTTTTCAGGCCGCGAAGCGGCGATTGCGCGTCTCCTGCACGTTCGCCCGCTCATCGATGCGGAACTGGGCCAGCAGGCCTGTCAGGGCGGCGGCTTCCGTTGCAAGGCCATGGCTTGCCGCCGTCTGCTCCTCGACCATGGCAGCGTTCTGCTGGGTGCCCTGGTCCATGGTGTTGACGGCGGTGTTGATCTCCGACAGGCCGGTCGACTGTTCGCGCGACGCGGTCACGATCGCATTGACATGGCCATTGATCTCCTGGACTTCGCGGACGATCACTTCCAGCGCCTGACCGGTCAGATTGACCAGTTCCACGCCGGCCCGCACCTGATCTCCCGACGCGCCGATCAGCGTCTTGATCTCCTTTGCGGCATTGGCCGAGCGCTGGGCAAGTTCGCGCACTTCCTGCGCGACGACGGCAAATCCCTTGCCGGCTTCACCGGCGCGGGCTGCTTCAACGCCGGCGTTCAGGGCCAGAAGATTGGTCTGGAACGCGATCTCGTCGATCACACCGATGATGTTGGAGATCTCGCCGGACGACTTTTCGATGCCCTGCATGGCGCCGACGGCACGCTGGACGATCTCGCCGGACTTTTCCGCGCCGCCACGGGCACGGGTGACCAGCTGACCGACTTCCTCGGCACGATGGGCGCTGTCCTTGACCGTGGTGGTGATCTCTTCAAGGGCTGCCGCGGTCTGCTCGACGGAGGCGGCCTGCTGCTCGGTGCGGCGGGCGAGATTGTCGGCAGACGAGCGGATTTCGGTCGCACCACTGTCGATGGCGCGGGCATTGCGGCCGACCATGGCCAGTGCGTCATGCAGCTTGGTCACCGAATTGTTGAAATCGGCGCGCAGGCGATCGAGATCGCCGGCAAACGGTGTCTCGATCCGATGGACCAGATCACCATTGGCAAGACGGCCAAGGCCATCGGCCAGCGCCTGCACCGCAAAGGATACCTGCTCAGCCTCGCGGGCCTTGAGGGCTTCACGCTCGCGACGTTCCTGGTCGGTCGTCGTGCGGGTCTCGTCCGCCTCGCGGGCCAGGCGTCCGCGTTCGATGATGTTGTCGCGGAAGACGGCGACGGCGGCTGCCATCTGGCCGATTTCATCGACGCGGTCGGTGCCTGGAATATCCGCCGAGACATCACCGCCGGCGAGCTTGCCCATGACACCGGTCATGTCGACCACCGGGCGCACGACGAGGCGCGACAGCAGGGCTGCGAGTACCGCGGTCATGGCGATGACGCCGATGATCGTGGCGATGGTGGCGGCCACCCGGAACTGTCCGATGCTGGCATAGGCCAGATCGCTGTCGACGGTGACGCCGAGATACCAGTCTCCCATCGGCAGGCCCTTGATCGGCAGGAAGCTGACCAGCACGGATGTGTCGGCAAACGTGCTTTCGCTGATGCCGTTGCCGATCACCGGCGTATTGGACGGGAAGGCATCGGCGAGCTTCTTGGTCACGAGCGCATTGTCGGCATGGACCAGAATGGTGCCGTCAGCCTTGACGAGGAAAGCCGAGCCCTTGCCGCCCATGTCGACGGATTTCACCATGTCGACCAGGGATGTCAGCGAGAAGTCGCTGGCTGCGACGCCGAAGAGCTTGCCGTCGCGCTTGACCGGCATGGCGGCGCTGATGATCAGGTTGCCGGTCGACGCATCGGCATAAGGATCGGTCAGGACCATCTTGTCGGCCTTGACCGCGTCCTGATACCACGGGCGCTTGCGCGGATCGTAACCTTCCGGCAGCGGCTGGTTCGGCACGGAGGTGAACACGCCCTGCTCGTCGCCGACATAGGTCGACATGAATTCGCGGATCAGCACGGGATTGTCGAAGGCGGCCGCGATGCCGGCTGCGTCGCTTGCCTTGGAGGCGGCATTGCCGGCCAGTTCGGTCAGCATGACGCGGGCGCCCAACCAGTTGGAGATGCTCTGCGAGGCCTGAAGGCCGGAGGAGTTGATCTCACTTTCGACGGCGTCGGTCGCGGCACGGCGCTGAAGGCTGTCGATATAGACCGAGAAGCCGGTCAGAGCGGCCACGACCACAAGGGACGCGACCAGCAGGATTTTGGTCATGAGGTTTGAACGGGCGTTCACTGGGAAATTCCTGAAATCACATCCGGCGCTCAGGCGCGCAAACGCATCCTGGCCGGACAGTGCCACTGGGTCATGGGTGGAAAGCGAGCGACGTCATGTCGATGCCGCAATCCTTTAGGATCGCTATTCACCCATGAATAGGCCGAGAGAATTAAGAGGAATTTAAGCAAAAGCTCACGCTGAAAAATAAAATGACAAATGTCATTTGCCACTCAGCGCGCGCCGAGACTACCGGCCTTTCATGAACGCTTCGAAGGCTGCGCGAGCCTCCACACTCTTCAGCTGGGCGACAAAATGCACCAGTTCTTCCTGCATGCGAGCGCGGATCTCGTCCGGATTTCCCTTGACCAGGGCGCGCGCGATCTTCATCGCAGCCGGCGGCTTTGCGGCGAGCGAAGCGGCGATTTTCAGCGTTTCGGCCTCGACCTGATCCGGCGCGACCACTTTCCAGATCAGCCCGGCTTCCCGCGCTTGTTCGGCGGAGAACCCTTCGCTGGCGGCGAGCATGGCAAAAGCGCGCTGGTGGCCCATGATGCGCGGCGCGATCAGGCTGGAAGCTGCCTCCGGCACCAGGGCGAGATCAACGAAGGGGGTCTTGAACAGACTGCGGTCGGAGGCAATCGTCAGGTCGCAATGCATGTGCAGCGTGGTGCCGATGCCGATGGCGAGGCCATCGACGCCGGAGACCAGCGGCTTGGTGACTTCGGTCAACGCCTTCAAAAGGCCGAAGGCAGCGGGTTCACCCACGGCGCCGGCCATGGCGAAGCCGAGGAAATCGGCCATGTCGTTGCCGGCCGAGAAACAGCCTTCCGAGCCGAGGAAGACGATAGCGCGGATGCTCTCGTCCGCCTCGCCTTCGAGGAGACCGGCGGTGAGCTTCTGGTACATGGCCTGGGTGATGGCGTTCTTCTTGTCCGGGCGGTTGAAGCGCAGGACGAGCACGCCGGGATGGGTGTCTGGGCGGGTGATCTGGATGTGGTCGGTCATCTCGGTTTCCTAGGGTGTCCCCACCCTCCCCTTGAGGGGGAGGGTCGGAGCGAAGCTCCGGGGCGGGGTGAACAACGACATTACTGGTCTTGGCGAGGTCACCCCCACCCGCCGCTTGCGCGGCGACCTCCCCCCTCAAGGGGGAGGTGGATACTTCATGCGAACAAGACCCGCGCCGCCTCGAGGCTCGCGGCACCATTGATGACGCGGTCCTTCAGGGCTGCCGTTTCAGCAATGATGTTTTCGGCGGCGAAGCGGCAGAGCGCGAGGCGGTTGTCGCGGCCGTGCTCCTCGTCGGCCAGAGCGCCCTTGGCGAGATAGACGCCCGTCAGCACCAGGCCGAAGAGACGCTGGTAGGGCGTGGCGCCAGAGAGAGCGGCGGTGGCATTGCCTGCGGCCAACTGGGCCAGCAGCCATCCCGTCGTCTCATCGAGATCAGCGAGGCTCGCGGCCAGGCGGCCTGCAGTCTCTCCGAAGCCACCGAGATTGGAGGCGCGGACAGCCCCGACGATGTCCTTCAACTCGGAGATGAAGCCGCGCACCTGGGCGCCACCCGAGAGCGGCAGCTTGCGGGTGACGAGGTCGGCGGCCTGGATGCCGTTGGTGCCCTCGTAGATCGGGGCAATGCGGCTGTCGCGCCAGAAGCGGGCGGCACCGGTTTCCTCGATAAAGCCCATGCCGCCATGGGTCTGAATGCCGAGCGAGGCCACTTCGACGCCGGCATCGGTGGCAAAGCTCTTGGCGATCGGGGTCAGCAAGGCCGCACGTTCGGCCCAGTGGCGGGCTGCGTCACCCTCCTCATGATGGCTCATGTCGGTGGCGTGGGCGCAAGTATAGCAGATGGCGCGGGCGCCTTGCGTCAGCGCCTTCATCGTCACCAGCATGCGGGCGACGTCCGGGTGCTCGATGATCGGGCTCATTCCCTGACCAGTCCAGCCCGGGGCTTTGCCCTGGGTGCGGTCCTTCGCATATTGCACGGCCTTCTGGGTGGCGGCCTCGCAGATCGCAACGCCCTGCATGCCGACCGCAAGGCGGGCATTGTTCATCATCGTGAACATGCAGTTGAGGCCCTTGTTTTCCTCGCCGATCAGATAGCCGATCGCACCCGGTTCATCGCCATATTTGCCGTCGCCATAGATCATGGTGCAGGTCGGCGAACCGTGGATGCCGAGCTTGTGTTCCAGCGAATGGCAGTGGAGGTCGTTGCGGGCCCCGAGCGAGCCGTCGGCATTGACGAGGAACTTCGGCACGAGGAAGAGCGAGATGCCGCGCGTGCCGGCCGGCGCATCGGGCAGGCGGGCGAGAACAAGATGGATGATGTTCTCCGTGATCTCGTGTTCGCCCCAGGTGATGAAGATCTTCTGGCCGAAGATGCGGTAAGTGCCGTCGTCGCGGCGCTCGGCGCGCGACTTCATCACGCCGAGGTCGGAGCCGGCATGCGGCTCGGTCAAGTTCATCGTGCCGGTCCATTCGCCGGAGACCATCTTCGGAAGATAGGTCTGCTTGAGGCTGTCTGCGCCATGGACCGTGACCGCGTCGACCGCACCCATTGTCAGCGTCGGGCCGAGCGCGAAGGCCATCGAGCCCGAGTTCCACATTTCGAGTGCTGCGACATTGAGCATATGCGGCAATGCCTGCCCGCCGAAGTCTTCCGATGCAGTCAGCGAATTCCAGCCGCCCTCGGCCCAGTGGCGATAGAGGTCGGCCCAGCCATCGGGCACGACAACCTTGCCATCGACCAGACGGGCGCCCTGCCTGTCGCCGATTTCGGCGAGCGGCGCCACTTCATCAGAGGCAAAGCGTCCGGCTTCCGACAGAATGGCATCGACAAGGTCGTCGCTCAGGTCGCCGAGCTTTCCTTCATCGATGGACTTGGCCAAACCGGCCACATGCTTCAAGGTGAACGCAATCTCCTCCACGGGCGCCTTGTACATGGCATTCTCCTCCACATCTTCCGTGCAACTGCCCGCCATCATCCCCCACCCAGGATGTGCGAAGCTTCCCACTCTGGCTAATTGATTTTTACGTAAACGTCAAACTATTTGCATGGCGCGGCGCTGGCCGGCGGTCATCGCATGCCTCTCGTCTTGGCCACCATCACCGGTCGCCTGGGAGGCAGACAAGGCGCTGAAGCGGGCTCAATCCACCCAAAGCTTGCCCGATATTGGCCCAAACTTGGCTGTTTGCCGTCACTGCGACTTGTCCTACGGAAAATGTTCCCGCCGCTGCCAACCTTCCGGATTCCCATGACTGTGGACAAAACCCTCGCGCTCGTCACGGCGCTCTGCATCGGCCTTGTCTTTGCCATCGGCGGCGCGGTCGTGATCGGCGGAAACCAGGCACAGCTTGCCGCCAGCAAGAGCCGCGAAATGCAGGTGACGGCTCTGCTTCTCACCTCGTCGATGGAGCAGGCGGCAAGCCTCTCGGCCACCCATGCGATGCAGATTGCCCGCGATCCACTGGTCGTCGGCATGTTCAAGGCCGGCGATCGCGACAGCCTGACTCGCTATCTCAAGCCGAGCTATCAGGCGCTGGCCAGCGAAGCCGGCGTCAACATGCTGCATTTCCATTCCGCCGACATCAAGAGCTTCCTGCGCGTGCAGGATCCGAAGAATTTCGGGCAGGATCTCTCCAGCATCCGGCCGATGATCCTGGCCGCCAATCGCAGCCGGCAATTGCAGAAAGGGCTGGAGGTGGGACTGGCCGGCCTCAGCCTGCGCGCAGTGGCGCCGGTTGCAGAGGGTGAGACGCTGATCGGAACCTTCGAGGTTGGCGTCGACCTCAAGAAACTGATGGATCTGGCGAAATCCGCCTCCGGCGCCGACTTCGCCCTTTTTCTCAGCCCGGCCATGTCCGGATTTACGCCCAAGGACCAGACAATCGCCAAGGACAGCGCCGGACTAGTGCAGGAATCGGCCACCAATTCCGCGCTGTTCGAGCAATTGCACCGGCAGGGCGCCATCGGCCTCCAGCGCTCGCCGGTCCAGGCGGAAGCGCGCATCGACGGCAAGCGCTTCGGCACCTTTGCCCAGCCGCTGCTCGACTATTCGGGCCGGATGATCGGCACGATCTTCATCGCCCGCGACATTTCGGAGATCGACAGCGGCTTCAACCGCGCCGTGATCGCAGCGGTTGCCGTCGGCCTGATCGGCCTGCTCGCCGGCTATGGCGTGGTGATGATCGCCGTCCGGGGGCTTGTGCTGCGGCCGCTCGGCGCGCTTGCAGCCCATGCGACCGCCGTGGCGGCCGGCTCTGAGGGTGGCCACGCGCCGGACAGCAGCGGGCTCAAGGAATTCGCAGACCTGCGCCAGGCGATCGACGCGCTGGCGGCAGAGCATGGCAAACGGCGCATCGAGGGAGACGAGATGTGAGATCGCGACCGGCCCTGCCGTTCCCTCACCCAGCGCTTGCCTTTTGGCGCATGGCTCTGGCGCTCTGGCTGTCGCTGATCGCCGCCTTCCCGCTTCTGGCCGAAGAAAGCGCCAGGCCGCTACCCTCCGGCGTCTACCTGCCGCTTCCGGTGCATCTGTCGATCCGGGTCCTCAACGTGTCGCGCATCAACGAGACGCTCGGGGAAGCCTCGATGATGATCGAGGTCACCGAGCGCTGGACCAATCCCGGCGAGGCCTTCGATCCGAAGATCACCGGGTTCAACCGCTTCGACTATGTCGGCCAGGAAGCCACGGACAGGCTCGCGGCGATGTGGACACCGGGCACGGAGATCGAGAACCAGATCAGCGAACCACGCACCCAGTCGACGGCACTGACCCTGCGCGCCGACGGAACGGTGACGCGGATCCGCCGGCTCGATGCCGATTTCCGGGTCGGCATCGACATGACGACCTTTCCCTTCGACCAGCAGCGCCTGACGCTCTCCATGGTCTCGCCGCGCTATCCGGCCGAGCAGATGATCTATGTGATGAACGACATCGACCGGGAACTTTCGGCGATCGAAAAGGACATTTCCGCGACCAACTGGACGGCGCATGCGCTCGACGTGGTGATGGAGCGTTTCCACGGCTGGAATGCGCGGCCTTTCGTGCGGGTTCTTGCGACAGCGACCGTCGAGCGCGACTGGCAATATTTCGTCCTGCCGATCTTCGTGCCCTTCCTTGCGGTCATGTCTGTCTCGATCTTCATCCTCTGGGCCAAGGTCAGCCTGATCGGTGACAAGGCGCCAATCACCTATTCGGCGCTGCTGGCGCTGGCGGCGCTGAGCTTCACCTACGAATCGAGCTTTCCCGGCTCGATCTCGATGAACTCGCCGATCGCCTTCATGGTCTCGCTCGGCTATTTCTACCTGATCCTCGTGCTTCTACTCGACATCGTGCTGATCTATGCCAACTATCCCGGCAAAGCGCGATACAGCCACCTGGAGCCGGCGATCCGCGCCACCATCCGGTTCAGTGTGCCGGCGGTGTTTGCCCTGATCTGCTTCTCGGCGGCGTTGCGGGCCATGGCCTAGCGTCACTGCGGGCGCTGACGGCCGGTTGCTGAGCCACGCCTGATATGCATTGCCGTCACCCGTTCGTCACATGACTGTCATCGCGACTGACTAACCCAAGGCTGGAACCATTCCAATCAAACCTCGGAGGTCAACCATGAGCGACACAAATACGAACCATCTGTCCTGGGACGAATGGGACGAGTTGCAGAACCCGCCACCCGCCACTACCGATTTCGACGAAGTCGTCGAACGCGCCATTTCCCGCCGCGGCTTTCTCGGCGTCCTGGCCATGGGCTCGGCCGCTGTCGCCATGGGCTCCGTCGGCAACCTGATGAACTCGACTTCCGCACAGGCCCAGGAAGCCGCCTCGCGCTTCCCGTTCAAGCCGATCGCCATTGCCACCGACACGACCATCCACGTGCCGGAAGGTTATAGCTGGAGGCCGCTTGCCAAGTGGGGCCAGCCACTGTTTTCCAACGTTGCCGATATCGACCCGGTCAACGGCGTTTCGCTCGAAGCCTCCGACAAGGTGTTCGGTGAAAACACCGACGGCATGGAGAGCTTCCTGATCGGCACCCATCAGGTGATTGCCGTCAACCATGAATATGTGAACAACGAGACCAACCTGCCCAACAATGAAAAGGGCATGCCCAAGAGCCTCGACGACGTGAAGATCCTGCAGAACATGCAGGGCGTGACCGTCATGGAAGTGGCCGAAGGCGCTGATGGCTGGGAAATCGTGCTCGACAGCCCGTTCAACCGCCGCATCCACCACAACACGCCGATGAAGCTGTCCGGTCCTGCCGCCGGCTCCGACCTCGTCAAGACGGCTGCGGATCCTGCCGGTGTCGACTGTCTCGGGACCTTCAACAACTGCGGCGCCGGCAAGACACCGTGGGGCACCTACCTCACCTGCGAAGAAAACTTCAACGGCTATTTCGGCTCCACAGACGCAAACTTCAAGATGCCGGACGACTTCAAGCGCTACGGCATTGCCGCCGAGACCCGCTACGGCTACGAGCAGTTCGACGAGCGCTTCGACGTGTCGAAGAACCCGAACGAACCGCGCCGCGCCGGCTTTGTCGTCGAGATCGATCCGTCGAATGCGTCCTCGACGCCGATCAAGCGCACCGCGCTTGGCCGGATCAAGCATGAAAACGCAGCCGTCGTGGTGGCCCGCGATGGCCGCGTGGTCGTCTATATGGGCGACGACGAGCGTGGCGAATTCCTCTACAAGTTCGTTTCCACCGGCATCTACGTCCCGGGTAGCGACACATCCAAGCTGCTCGACGAAGGCACGCTCTACGTCGCCAAGTTCTCCGACGAAGGCACCGGCGAATGGCTGGCGCTGACGGAAGAAACCACAGGCATGAAGATGGACGAGATCTGCGTCTTCACCCGCCAGGCCGCCTCGAAGGTCGGCGCGACCACCATGGACCGCCCGGAATGGGTCGCGGTCAACCCGGTTGCGATCGAAGCCTATTGCGCACTGACCAACAATTCGCACCGCGCCGTTCTCAAGGACGGCAAGATGCGCACCAATGCCGGCGGCGACGTGATGGAAATCAATGCCGCCAACCCGCGCGAAGGCAACGAGTTCGGTCAGATCGTGCGCTGGTATCCGGAAAACGACGACCATGCCGATGGCAAGTTCAAGTGGGACCTGTTCGTCATGGCCGGCAATCCGGACGTGCACAAGGACGGCGCCTATGCCGGTTCGTCCAACATCAATTCCGGTAACATGTTCAACTCGCCGGACGGCATGATGTTCGACAGCACAGGCCTCTTGTGGATCCAGACGGACGGTGAAGATTCGAACGAAGGCGACTTTATCGGCCAGGGCAACAACCAGATGCTCGCCGGCGATCCGGCCACCGGCCGCATCGAGCGCTTCCTCACCGGCCCGAAGGGCGGCGAAGTGACCGGCATGACCTGGACAGGCGATAAGCGGACGATGTTCGTCGGCATCCAGCACCCGAACGCCCCCTTCCCTGATGGCGAAGGCAAGTTGCCACGTTCGACAATCGTCGCCGTCAAGCGCGAAGACAATGCCAGAATTGGCTAAGCCCTCGCACTAGACGATCCCGAGGCGCGCCGGTTCAACCGGCGCGCTTTTTGCGTTTTCCGCTTCGCACAGGTCCCGCCAACCGCCGCGTACCCCGAAGGACACGCCCATGCTCAATGCCATTCACGCTTTGCCCGGCCTTGTCTGGGGTTATCGGATCGATCCTGCATCCGGTGCGGCAACACGGCTTCCAGCCGACGTCACGCCGGCACTGCTGGCTGACGGTCCGGGATTTCTGTGGCTGCATCTCAACATTGCGGATGCGCGCGTCGGGGCTCTTCTCGACGGCTTCGAATGGCTGACGGAGCAGGCGCGCTCCGTGTTGACCACGCATGACACGCATGCCGCCTTGACGGTGGACGACCAGATGGTGTTCGGCACCCTCGTCGACTTCCAGCGGGAGTTCGACAAGGAGACACGCGACCTCGCCTGGCTGCACTTTGCGCTGTCCGATCGGTTCATCATCACCACCAGACTGCAGCCGATCCGCTCGATCGACCGGGTCCGGGCCGCGGTGGAAAAGAACTCCGCGAAATATCGCAGTCCCATGCATCTGTTCGAGACACTTGTCGCCGAGTTCCAGCGCGGCATTATTTCGGTGGTGATCGAACTGACCGAGGAACTGAACGCGATCGAGGACTTCGTCTATGACAGCGAGTTGCGCGACGAGCGGCGCCGGCTTGCTCCTGTCCGACGGGTGGTTGTTCGGCTCTACCGTCACTTGCGCACCATGCTGTCGCTGATGCGCCGCGCCGCGGCCAGCGACGACGAGGACATGCCCTTCGGCTTCGACGAGGTGGCGCAACGGCTGACGGCAAGGCTGGAAGCCGTGGATCACGACGTGCATGCACTGCAGGAACGCGCCCGGTTGCTGCATGAGGAAATCGACTCCAAGCTGACCTCGGAGACAAACCGGCACCTTTATATCCTGTCTCTGATGACGGCCTTCCTGCTCCCGCCGTCCCTGGTCACCGGCTTTTTCGGCATGAACACATCCAACCTGCCGTTTGCGGCGGAGGCCGATGGCACAATCTTCGCGATCGGCTTCATCGTCATCTCGATTGCCGCCGCCTGGTATCTCCTGCGGCGTGCGGGCATCCTGTAGCGCAGGCTGAACGCCCGGGCCGAAACGACAATGCCCGGCACGAGGCCGGGCATTGAAGCGCTGACGGGGCGAGCTGTTCGGGCACGCCGATCAGAGAGGTATTGGCTCAATAGTAGGGCGACAGGCACTGCTGACGCGGACCATTGTAGGGCTGGAACGTGTTGCTGCGGCTGTCGTACGAGCGGTAGCGGTTGGCGCACCACTGGTAGTGGCTCGGATTGATGCCACCGGCACTTACCCGCGGCTGCGCAGCGACGGCGCCGCCGATCATCGCACCGGCTGCGAAGGCGGCCAGCGGGAACCAGGCGCCGTTGTAATAGCGATAACCGGGCCTGCGGTGCGAATAGCCACGATGGCCGTTGTGATAGTGATGGCCGTTATAGTGGCGGCGATACTCACGACGACGATACTGGACCTGGGCGACGTCGGAGCTTGCTTCGACAGGCGCGCGCGGCAGGCTCATGGCCTGTGCCGGCACGATGCCGGTGAAGCCAACAGCGGCAGCCAGTACGAGACCGGCCAGACGATTGAATGCAGTCTTCATGCGACTTTCTCCCTGCGGTTTTTCGCGACCAGCTTGGTGTCCCGGCCCATGCCCTTGAGACTGCTGATCCTGAAATGAAAAGTATCGGCTTCATCCTGAACCCAGCATTAACATTGGTTTTATTCTAAAACTTCTTGTGTTTGCGCGGTCCGGTTGGCCGCGGTCAACGACCGCGATTGCCTGTCAACGGATGGCTGTTCCGTTTGTTCCATCGCCTTGCGAAAGAACGATAAAGTGGGGAAAATCACGCCACGAAAAAGGGCGCACCCGACAAGCGGCGCGCCCTGATGATCGCCATCGTCTGGCAGAGATCACGCTTCGATTTCGATATCGCCCTTCGGCCGCGAACAGCAGGCGAGGATGTAGCCCTCGTCGATTTCCTCGTCGAGGATGCCGCCATTGTGTTCCATCTCGACCTCGCCGGAAATCTTGAGCACCTTGCAGGTGCCGCAGAGGCCGGATTCGCATGCCGCACCGATGCGCACGCCGGAGGAGCGGGCTGCCTGAAGTACCGTATGGCCTGGCGCGCAGAGTCCGTTCTTGCCGGACATGGCAAACGTGACCTTGGTCGGCTGCTCGCCATCCGAATGATCGGCAACGACGATCGGCGGCTGCGGCTTGGCCGGCTGGAAAGTCTCCTCGTGATACTGGCTCATGTCGAAGCCGGCACCGGACAGGGCCTCGCGCACCGTCGCCATGAACGGCTCAGGCCCGCAACAGAAGACCGTGCGTTCGAGAAAATCCGGGGCCAGAAGCGCGATCTTCGCCTTGTCGATACGGCCCTTCAAGCCTGACCAAAGCTGGCCTCGGCCGAGCTGTTCGATGATGAAGCCGAGCGTGAAATGCGGCATGTCGCGCGCCTTGGCTTCCAGTTCCCAACGAAAGATGATGTCGTCGGGCGAGCGGGCACAATGCAGGAAGGCGATGTCGCTGTCGGGCGAGCGGTCGCCCATGTCGCGGCTCATCGACATCATCGGAGTGATGCCGGAGCCGGCCGAGATGAACAGGTATTTCCGGCCCGGATGACGGGCATAGGAGAAATCGCCGAGCGGGCCGATCGCCTTCAGTGCCATGCCGGGCTTCAGGTTGTCGAACATCCAGCGCGTCCCGATCGAGTCCTTCTGCGCCTTGACCGTGATCGCGATCGTGTAGGGCCGCGACGGGCTGGACGACAGCGTATAGGTGCGCATCACCGGCTCGTTCGAGACCGGGATCTCCAGCGTAACGAACTGGCCGGGCTGATAGCGGAACCACAGGCCCGGCTTGTTCGGCCGGAAGGTGAACGTCATCACGTCGGGGGCTTCCGGCGTGACGGCGACGCATTCCAGCAGATGCTCCCGGTCGGACCAGGGGCGCATTTCATCAACGTGGCGATAGGGAGCGAGCATCATGTTCATCTCACGCGACCGCGGACAGGCGAGTCTTTTCACCCTGGAGACGGTTGATCATGAAGGTCGTGTACCAGTCGACGAACTGCATGACGCCACCTTCATGCTCGACCGAATAGGGGCCAGGCTCATAAGCCGGGGACCGGATGCCGAAGGCATTTTCCTCGACGATCGAGCGGTCCTGGTCATTGGTCATTTCCCAGACATGGGTCAGTTCCTCGAGGTCATAGTCGACGCCTTCGACTGCGTCCTTGTGTACCAGCCACGTGGTGGTGACGGCCGTCTCTTCGGCAGACAGGGGGGTGACGCGGAATGAGATCGCGTGATCGACGAGAATGTGGTTCCAGGTCGACGGATAGTGGAACAGAAGCATGGTGCCAATGTGCGAGGTCGAGACGTCGTCGGACAGCGGCCGCCTGACGGCGCGCTTGCCGGACATCGTGTAGCTCTCGGCTTCCTGGATCAGCGGCATGCGGGCGGTGCGGAACTGGCCGCTCGGGTCGATCTTGAACGTGCTCGGCAGGCCTGCGGCCTCGCAACGCAGCCAGTGTTCGGCGATGACCGGATCGTCACCGGCGCCCTGGACGCCGGTTGCCGTCGGGGCTTCCGGGTAGGTGCGGCAGAGTTCAGGATGGTTGCTGGCGCAGTGGTAGCACTCGCGGTTGTTCTCCCAGACGAGCTTCCAGTTGCCCTTTTCGATGATCGTGCTGCGATGAGCGACCTTGGCCTCTGACAGCCGATGCGGCTTCATGTAGGGTTCGATCGATGCACGGACCGGTGCGAAATCGGCAGGCTCGTTGGCGAGGCAGATGAAGATGTAACCGCCTACACTTTCGCAATGAACAGGCTTCAGACCGAACTCGTTCTTGTCGAAGGTTTCACCCATCTGGCGGGCGAAGACCAGCGAGCCGTCGAGATCATAGGTCCAGTTGTGATAGGGACAGACGAGCTTGGCGGAGGCGCCGCGGTCCGAGGTGCAGACGCGGTGACCGCGGTGGCGGCAGGTATTGTGGAAGGCGCGGATCACCTGGTCCTTGCCGCGTACCATGACGATCGGATAGTCGCCGACCTGGGCGGTGAAATAGTTGCCGGCGCGCGGGATCTCGCAGTCATGGCCGATAAACAGCCAGTCGCGATACCAGATCTGCTCCATGTCGAGCTTGAAATAATCCTGATCGATGTAGAAAGGCTGCTCCAGGCTGAAGCCTTCCCGGCGGTTCTTCAACTGCCGCAATACCGTGCTGTGCAGATCCATGTCGTCCTCGTTCGTTTCACCGGCGATGGAACAGGAGCGCAGCACCAATCGACCCGAAAAGGGCGATCACGGCTATCTCCGGTCGCCCACCGCGACCTCAAATATCATTGCTTCAAGGCTGGTTTCCGGGCTCTGGAGACGTCCGTTGCCAGACACGTTCGGCGCCTTCCCAGGACCTTCCCAGTGGCCTTTTGCCGTTACGTCTATCTCCACCACCGTTGCGGGGGCAGCGCCGGATTTTGACCGGCTTCCCGATTTCCCACCCTCCCTAGCAGGGCGGCACCTCGAGCTTGCAGATATCTAAACACAGGCGGCAGTCCGGTACTGCGTTGCGAAACGACACCGCCGGGAATGTTTGCGACATGCCCGCGCAAAGGCGCAAAAAGCGCGCCCCTCAAAAATGATGTGTATTTTCTTGGAGATAGAGGAGATCGGTGGCGCCCGAAACTATTGCAATGGCGCAAAATGACAATTCGAGGCGATTGGCCGCCAATGTCTGTCGCACCCGGAAGAAATCATCAGAGCGGAACGAGTTGCGTCAACCAACGTGCACTGCGGCAAGCCTCGCGAAACCTCAAGAGGTCACAGTGCCTGCAAATCATGATTAACCATGTCGCTGTAATATCGGCGTACCGAGCCAGTAACCGTCAGAGCCTCGACATGCAAAAACTTCGATATTACGCGGCCCCGAGAGTCCCCGACAAAAGCGCGACCGCGAGCAAGGCCGCGCACACGGAATTCCTGCGCACCGGCCGTATCTCGCGCCATCGCGATGACTGGCTGGCGGAGGAAAAGCGCTACCTCACCTATGCGGAGGTTGCCGTTCGCACCGGACGCCGGCTGGAAACGGCGGCGGAGACCACCCACAGCCGGATCAACGGCTTCCACCGGTCGATCCAGTTTCCGAAGATGATCTTCCACAAGACCCTCGATGACAGTCCGCATCTCGGCTACTGTCACGTCACGGCGGCGCGCACCAACTTCGCCCAATATGCCGACGTGAAATGGGCCTTCTACATTGCCAATTTCTTTGCCGAAATCGGCGGGACCGAGCAGTTCTTCGAACAGATCCGGCAAAGCTACACGCGCATGTATTTTGCCGTGGCGATCAAGCCGGAGACCGAGCAGAAGGCGATGGTGGTCGACAGGTCGATCCGTGACAACGGCTTGCTGTTTCGCACCCACGATCCGAAGGAAGCGCTGCGCAACGTGCTGATGCTCGGCGCGCGGGATACGGAAATTCGTAAGATCATCGCCAAGCTTTAGACGCCGGGCCCTCTCGCTGTCAGGCGCCGAAGCCGCCGACCGGCTTGTTCTTGTAGATCAGCCAGTCCTTGGAGGCATAGTCGTTGGCGCCGTAGATCGTGACGGTATCGCCGCCATTGGCCTTGGATGTCGACAGCGCCTTCTCGGCGAAATTGGTGAAGTCGAAGGCGTTCGGCGCCTGCTCGGAAAAACACACCCCGAAGGACATGGCCATCTGGCCCGGAGCGCGGCCGGTCGAGGAGCCGACAAAGGCCGTGGCCTTCAGCTTGGCGCGCACCAGCTCGATGACGCGGCTGACCTCATCCTCGTCGGACGTGTAGAGCAACAGCCCGAAGCGGCCGGCATCGAAGCGGCAGGCAAGATCGCCGCCGCCGGAAACCGCTTCCAGAACCTTGGCAACCTGCATCAGGAAACGTTCGGCAACAGCCGGCCCCATCTGCTCCTGGATACGGGCAAAATCGTCGATTTCACCGACGGCGACGCCGCACAGAACCGGCATGTCCGGGTTGGCATAGATCTTGGCCACGGCCTTGTTGAAGGCGCGGCGGCTGGCAAGGCGCGTGAGCGGATCGACGAACTTCGCCGCCTCGGCCTCATCGGCCTCGCGCTGCATATCGGCCAGCGATGCGGTCTTGTCGACCACGGCACGCACGACATTGCTGTTCTGATGCGCGCGCCGTTCGGTCGCGGCCTTCAGTGCCTTGATCGACTGGCCGAGCGGTGTTCCTTCAAGATCGGCTTCCGTAAGGATGGTTTTCGAGGCATTGCCGATGACTCGGCCATAGTCGGTCAGGGAAATCTTTTCCTCATTGAGCAGATTGATGAAATTGCTCATTTCAGCGCGAACCTGACCACTCTGGCGGCTCAGCAAGCCATCCTCATGATGATGAGGCAGATATTTGCGGCCCAACTCGTCGAGCGCTTCCTGGCTCTTCAGCTTGCCGAGCGCAATGAATTCGCGGACCAGTTCGGGATTGCTGCCCGCATAGGCCTCGTAGACCAGCTCATAATTGCGGGGAAGCCCGTCAATGCCCATCTGATGCATGGCGGTTGCCACACGAAGCGCAATGCTGGAGGCAGGATTCTTGACTTGCTGCATCTGTGGCTTCCCGGCTTGAGTCGGCTTTTGTCTCGTTGCCGGTGACTATACGCAGAAGAATTCTTTATTTCGGTTACATCGATATATAAAATTTTAGCGGTGCCAATTCCCCTCAAAATTTACTGTGGAACAATGTATGCTTACGCTCATCAAAAAAGGCATTTGATCGCGCATGTTGGAACACGCTAAGGACACAGGGAACAAAGCTAACAAGGCAGGGACATGGCCCGGATCATCGCAATCGGCAGCGGCATGGATGAGGCGATCAACGCCGCGTCGGTCATTCTTGCGCTCGGCCGTCCGGTGGCAATCCCGACCGAGACCGTCTATGGCCTTGCTGCTGATGCAACCAATCCAGCTGCGATTGCCAGCATCTATCAGACCAAGGGCCGGCCGCGCTTCAATCCGCTGATCTGCCACATGGCCAACCTCGAAATGGCCGAGCAGCACGCAGATTTCGATCCGCTTTCGCGCAGGCTGGCCGAACAATTCTGGCCGGGGCCGCTGACGCTGGTCTTGCCGCTGAAACCGGAAAGCGACATCCACCCACTGGCGACAGCCGGCCTGGACAGCGTCGGCATCCGTGTACCGGTCGGCTTCACCGGCCACCTGATCCGGCATTTCGGCCGGCCGCTCGCCGCACCGAGCGCCAATTCCTCCGGCAGGATCAGCCCGACAACGGCAGCCCATGTCGATGACGATCTGGGCAGCAAGATCGATCTTGTGATCGACGGCGGAGCCTGCGAAGTCGGGGTTGAATCGACCATTCTGAAGATCGAGGACGGGCAAATACGCCTGCTGCGACCGGGTGGTATTTCCGTTGAAGCCATAGAGGCCTTTGCAGGCGTCACTGTCGAGCGCCCCAAGGTCGCCGGTACCGCAATCATCGAAGCCCCCGGCATGCTAGCCTCGCATTATGCGCCCGATACCACCGTGCGGCTGAACGCCACTTCCGTCGCGAAAGATGAGGCGCTTGTGGCATTCGGCAGCACACCGATCAGCGGAGAAGCCGACGCCGTCATGGTGTTGAACCTCAGCCCGGCGGGAGATCTGGCAGAGGCAGCAGCCAATCTGTTCGACTACCTGAAACGAGCAGACGCAAGCGGAGCGCAAGGCATCGCAGTCGTCGCCATTCCGGATCATGGGCTCGGCGAGGCAATCAACGATCGGCTGGTGCGGGCAGCCGCCCCGCGTGACGCGGAAGGAAACAGTGCATGAGCATGACATTGACGCGAGCCGAGACGCTGCGCGCCTTCATCGATATCGTTGGGGAAGCCCATGCGCTGGTCCTGCAGGACGACATCAAACCATACCTCACCGAAAATCGTGGGCTTTATCATGGCTCGTCGCCGCTGGTGCTGAAGCCGGCTTCCACGGCGGAGGTTTCGGCGATCCTGAAACTCGCCAGCGCGACAGGAACGCCGATCGTCCCGGTCAGCGGCGGCACCGGCCTTGTCGGTGGGCAGGTTCCGCGCGAGGGCAGCGACGACGTTCTGCTGTCACTGGAGCGGATGAACAGGATCCGCGAAGTCGATGCGCTTGCCGATGTGATCATCGTCGACGGCGGCTGTGTCCTGGCAAGCGTGCAGAAGGCGGCGGAAGAGCATGACCGGCTGTTTCCCCTGTCGCTCGGCTCAGAAGGGTCCTGCCGGATTGGTGGCAATCTGTCGACCAATGCCGGCGGCACAGCCGTGCTTGCCTATGGCAACATGCGCCAGCTCTGCCTCGGGCTCGAAGTGGTCCTGCCGACCGGCGAGATCTGGGACGGATTGCGCCGACTGAAAAAGGACAATAGCGGCTATGACCTGCGCGACCTGTTCATTGGGGCGGAAGGCACGCTCGGCATCATTACAGGCGCGGTGTTGAAGATGTATCCGCGCCCGCGCGGCAAGCAGGTGGCCTTTGCCGGTCTCGATAGCCCTGCACAGGCGCTGGCGCTGTTCGAAAAGGCATCGCAGCATTGCGGCACGGCACTGACCGGCTTCGAACTGATGCCGCGCCTCGGCATCGAGTTCACCACGAAGCATATCCCTGGCGTGCGCGATCCCCTGCCCTCGGCCCATGCCTGGTATGTTCTGATCGACATTTCCACCTCCGATTCTGCCGAGACGGCCGATGCGATGATCCAGGCTCTGCTCGAAGATGCCTTCGAGGCCGGCCTGATCGAAGACGCCGCGATCGCCAGCTCGCTTGCGCAGCAGGAAGCGTTCTGGCATTTGCGCGAGAGCATGTCGGAGGCACAGCGGCCGGAAGGCGGCTCGATCAAGCATGACGTCTCGGTGCCCGTGTCGCGCATTCCAGCCTTTCTGAGCGAAGCGGACGAGGCCGTGCGCCGCGTGATGCCGGACGCCCGCATCTGCGCTTTCGGTCATCTCGGCGACGGCAATATCCATTACAATATCAGCCAGCCGGTCGGCGCCGACAAGGCTGACTTCATCGGCCGCTGGCGCGAAATGAACGCCGTGGTGCACGGGATCGTGCACAAGCACAACGGCTCGATTTCCGCCGAACATGGTGTCGGACAATTGAAGCGCGACGAGCTGTCCGCCAGCCGGCCGGCGATCGAGACCGAACTGATGCGGCGGATCAAGCAGGCTTTCGACCCCGAAGGCATCATGAACCCCGGCAAGGTGCTCGACTGAAGATGACAAGGGACACGCGCCTGACGCTCAGGATCGACCTTGCCAACGGAGCGCGTCTCGGTCCGGGCAAGGCAGAGCTTCTGGCGCTGATCGGCGAGCATGGGTCGATTAGGGCGGCGGGCGCTGCGATCGGCATGTCCTACCGCCGGGCATGGCTGCTTGCCGACGAGATCAACCGCATGTTCGTCGAACCATCGATCTTCACCCGCCATGGCGGCAAGAGCGGCGGCGGCGCCGGGCTGACGCCGTTTGGCGAGCGATTGCTTGCCTGTTGCCGGCGAATGGACAGCGAGAGCCGAAAGGCCCTGACGGCGGATCTCGACTGGCTCGAGGAGGCAATGAACCGGGAATTTGAAACCGGAGCGCCGGAAAAGCCGGACGTCGAGTAAGTCAGCCCCGCCGAAACAAGCCTTCCCGCGCAATCGATACCGTCTTGAACAGAAGATGTACCGGCTTGCCGATGGCGAGCCCAAGCTGGGTTGCCGAACGGCGGGTGACCTCGACGACCATGGGCTCGCCGCTGCAATCGACCACGACTGCGACGGCCGAGCCGTTTTCCCGCTGGATATCTGTGATTCGGCCCGCCAGGCGATTGAGCGCCGACAGGCCGCTCACCTCGGCGGTGGCAAGGACGATATCGGCGACGGGGACAAAGACGCGGATTTCGGTACCGGGCGGTAGTTCGACCGCCCGGAGAAACAGGGGGCCTGCACTGGACAGCGCTTCGGTCAGTCCGTCGGCCTGATGATGGGCGGTGATGGTCGCGGCAATGAAATTGCCGGCCGGCAAGGCGCCGGCACCGCGAGGAACGCTCGATAGAACTGTATCCGGCGCGCCGATGGCGATGGTCTTGCCGCGTTCAAGGACGACGACGCGGGTAGCCAGCCGCGCGACCTCCTCGACCGAATGGCTGACATAAAGGATCGGAATGCCGACCGCGTCGCGGATGCGCTCGATATCCGGCAGGATCTGCAGCTTCAGTTCGCTGTCGAGCGCCGACAGCGGCTCATCCATCAGCAGCAGCCGCGGGCTCGCCATCAGGGCGCGACCCAGCGCCACGCGCTGCTTTTCTCCACCCGACAGATGTTGCGGACGGCGATCCAGCAAGGCGGAAATCCGCAACAGATCGGCGACGCGCGGCAGGCTTTCCCGCCGTTCGATGCGCGGCAAGAGGCGTTCGCCATAGGCAAGGTTCTGGCGCACCGTCATATGCGGAAAGAGCCGTGGCTCCTGAAATACATAGCCGATGCGCCGGCGATGGGGAGGCAGGAAGACACCACGATCGCTGTCGCTCCAGGTTTCGCCCGAAAGCCGGATCTGTCCCTTGCCCGGACGGACAAGGCCTGCGACCAGATTGATCAGCGTCGTCTTGCCGGAGCCGGAAGGGCCAAACAGCGCTGTCAGGCCTTCGCCGATCTGTAGATCTGCCTCCAGGGAAAAACTGCCCTGCACATGGCGGATGGCGATGTCCAGCATCATGCGTCTCCCATGCGTGCGGCCAGTCGGCGGGCGAGAACTTCGGAGGCAATCAGGGCGGCAAAGGAAACGGCAATCGAGATCAGGGTCAGACGCATGGCCGCAACATCACCACCTGGCACCTGGGTGTAGGTGTAGATGGCACTCGCCAGGGTCTGGGTTTCGCCGGGAATGTTGGACACGAAGGTGATCGTCGCACCGAATTCGCCCATCGCCTTGGCAAAGGACAATATTGCACCGGCGGCGATGCCCGGCAGGATCAGCGGCAGGGTCACGGTCAGGAAGACATAGGCCGGCGGTGCTCCAAGCGTGGAGGCAGCGGCTTCCAGCCGGCGATCCACGGCATCCATGGACAGCCGAATGGAACGCACAAGAAGCGGGAAACCCATGACGGCAGCGGCAAGGGCAGCCCCTGTCCAGCGAAAGGAAAAGACGAGGCCGAACCAGCTTTCGAGAAGCATGCCGACACTGCCCTTGCGACCGAAGGTGATGAGCAACAGATAGCCGGTCACCACCGGCGGCATGATCAGCGGAAGATGGACCAGACCGTTGAGCAGCGTCTTGCCCCAGAACTCACGGCGCGACAGCAACCAGGCTACAGCGATGCCCACAGGCAGCGAAAAGGCCACGGCGACGGCCGCGACCTTCAGGCTGAGCAGCATAGCGGTCCATTCCTCAGCTGTCAGCGTCACGCGGTCATCCTGATTGCAGTCTCCAAGCCCCGATCAATTTCCAACGGTCAATTGCGGTGGCTCGTCCGTTCGGGTCAGTTCGTTTTGGCAAGGACAGTAAAGCCTGCTTCGGTGAAGATGGCATGCGCCTGGGCACCCTGCAAGTAAGCGAGGAATGCGGCGGAGTCCGCGTTTGCGCTCTCAGCCGTCAAGGCTGCCGGATAGACGATCGGCTTGTGGCTGTCCTCCGGGAACCGGTCGAGGATGGTAACCGCGGGATCGACCTTGGCATCGGTCTCATAGACGATACCGAGAGGTGCTTCGGCGCGCGATACGAGAAGCAGCGCGGCACGGACGTTTTCGGCCTGCGCAACCTTGTCCTTCACTGTGTTCCAGACGCCGAGATTTTCCAGGGCCGATTTGCCATAGGTTCCGGCGGGCACGGCTTCGACATTGGCCATGGCCAGACGGCCGTCACCCAGAAGCGCGGCAAGCGGGAACCCGGGTGCGATACTGGCGGTCAGGGTCGAGCCCTTCGGTGCGACCAGCACGATGCGGTTGCCGAGCAGGTTGACCCGGCTATCGGACTTGATCTTGCCGGCCTTGTCGAGGTGATCCATCCATTTCAGATCGGCCGAAATGAAGAGATCGGCGGGGGCACCTTCCTCGATCTGCTTGGCCAGCGCGGAGCTGCCGGCAAAGGACAGGCGCACGTCGTTTCCCGTCTCCGTCTTCCAGTCGTTCGCGATTTTCTCGACGGTTTCCTTGAGACTTGCGGCTGCAAATACCGTCACCGGTTCAGCGGCGAAAGCGGCCAGCGGGGCTGCCAAAAATGCAGCCAGAGCAACGGCTACACGGCTGCCACCTGCCATTCGTTTCCAAAACTTTTTCGTCACGCACATCTCCACTTCGATATATCCCAGTGAATACATCGATAGTTCAAAAAAAATCTGCCGGCAAGTCGCGGCAGATTTAGATCACGATCATATCCGATAGCGCCAACAGCGCTGACCGAATGATGCCGAACTAGTATTTCAAGCCGGCAAGGCTGGTCAGAAGATCGGCGGAAATGCCGCCGCCGCTGCCCTGGAGAATTGTCAGTGCGGAGGTGTCGTAACTGGCATTCTCGGTGTCATACATGGCCGTGTAGCGCTGCAGGAAGCGCTCCATCTTTTCCGGATCCTGGAAATCCGACAGCGTGATATTGTCCTCGACAATCTTGGCCTGCATGTCGACGTCCATATTGGAGAACTCTTCCGAATAGCCGAATGTCGTGCGGAAGACTTCCAGCAGCGCTTCATCCGCGATCAGGTCATAGGCGTCGGTCAGTGTCGGTGCCGTGCGCTCGAAATACAGCGCCAGGCGAACACCCTGATTACTTTCGCCTTCGCTTTCTTCAAACGTCTGGCGCAAATAGAGATTGATGGTTTCGAGCGTGTCGCCGCGTTGCTGTACCGTGCCGACGGTGTCATCCGTCAGGTTGCCCTCGCTGTCGAAATTGAAGGACGCGAGCAATTCCGCCCATTTGGCATCGGTCTGCTGGTTCGCAAAGCTCTTTGGATCCTCGAGATCCGACGCAAACAGCTGCTTGAGGAAGTCGTCCGTCACCTCGTCGCCGTCGAAACCAAAGGCGCCGAGCACGACATCAACGACCCGACGATCGGCCAGGAGTTCGTCAGCGGTCCGAATGCTGGCGATCTGCTCCTGATAATATTCCGATTCCTTGGTGGCCGCTTCCTTGGCCGTCGTCTGCTCGTCACCCTCCAGGTAGAGGATCTGCTTGACGATGTAGTCCTTGGCGATATTGGTCGCAGTCGCTTGGTTCTGCGCCTGCAACGGCGCCTTGGCTTCACCTTCGCTGTCGAAGTTGAACAAGGTCGCCATTTCGATCAGGCGCGAATCCTTCGACTTGTTGGCGTAGCTGTTCGGATCCGTGACGTCGCTTGTCAGAACCTTGCGCAGCTCCGAATTGGTGAATTCGTCTCCTTCAAATCCGAAAGCGCGCTGCAGCATCAGGCGAAGCGAACTGTTGTCCAAGAGATCGTCGACACTGGTGATCTCGGCCATCTTTTCGGTGAAGTAGTCGATGGTCGACGTCTTCATCTCTTCGCTTTCGTCATCGTAAAACTCGGCAAAGCCGGTATGCGTCGACGCAAGCTGGGCACTGCCCTGTGCCGAATAGCCGGTCTGGACGTTGCCATCCGTGCCGAAATTGAACTTTTGCGCAACCGCGACCCATGCGCTGCCGCCATTGGTGATGGCGTAGTTGCTCGAGGCACTGACGTCGCTGGTCACGATCGACTTGAACACGGATGCCGTGACCGTGCTATCAAGTTCCAGGGCTGTCTTGACGTAGTTGAACAGCCGCTCGTCGCCGGTGATATCCTCGACCGTGGTTACATTGGCGATCTGGGCGGTATAGTAGGCCTTCTCGCGCTGCAGATAATATTCCGAGGCGTAGGTCTGCTCTTCCTCGATATAGAGAGCAACCGTGCTTTCCTTCTGTTCGGCGGTCTGGGCCGTCGTGCCGGATAGGGAGCCATCGGTATTGAAGCTGAACGCCTGGGCCATTTTGAGGAAGGCCGCCGAATTCGACGCGTCATTCTCCACCAACTGGTTCACGTAGCTTGTGCTGTCACTGAGATCGCTGGTCAGGATCTTGGTGAAATGTTCCTTGGTATAATACGTGCCGTCAATGCCATAGGCGTCGAGCACATAGTTGAACAAACGGGTGTTCTTGACCAGGCTGTCGGCCGACGTGACGGTGTCGATCACCGACTCGTAGTAATACGTTTCGGTCTCGATCGCGTCGTTTTCGGCAACGAGCTGCTCGTCCAGCAGCGCAAGCAGCTTGGTCTCCTGTGCCGACGTCTGGGAATCCTTGGTCTGGCCGGTGAACTGGAAGGCTGCGGCGAAATTGCGATAACGATCGTCGGACAAAACGTTGGCGAAGCTGGTGCTTTCGTTGAGATCGCTTTCCAGGACCTTTTTCATATAGGCCTTGGCATAGGTCATCTCTTCGAGACCGTAGGCCTTCATTGCAAAGGAATAGAGGCGATAGTCGTCGAGGAATTCGTCCACGGACGTGACGTTGCCGATATTCTCTTCGAAATACGCGGTTTCGCGCGCTACCTGGCTATCGGAGGCGACACGGTTCAGGCTCGACTTCAAATCCCGCGTCGCGAGATCATAGCTCAAATACGTGGAAACCATCGCGTCCTCGGCAGCAAAATCCAATCATACGAATCGTATAATGCGCCATAATCCTTGCACGGAGCTTTATAACTTCGTGAAGAAGCGTTTCGAATGCGCTTTTCGGCACATCGGTCCCGCATCGGACAGGATGCGCTAGGCTCCTGCAGCATCACATCACCCCGTTCCCGCACCTGTATCGATCTGGAATAGATCGGTGCCGATTTTCACATTTCAGCAACCCTGCGCGGTACGACAAAACTAACCATTTGAGACTGCAAGGTTTTTTTTACCGCGATTTTTAAGCTGTCTCGAACAGCCGCTGGCTATGTTGCCCCTACAGAGGACGAGAAGTCCCAAACAGACGAGCACATGACGCGCTCTCGGGTAAAACAAGGGTAGCATGAAGATGACGAACACGGTTATGAAGCCCGACTGGGCAGGAAGCACTCTGCGACTGGATCCGGCACGGTTCCCCCAGCAGGTTTCCTACGCATTGCACGGCTCCTTAGGCGATGTGACAATCACCATCGATGAACGCGGCGCCGTCCTGCGCAAGATCCTTCCGGGCAGCGGCCTTCCCCTCTCCTTCGCACTGCCGGCCCGCGCCTTCAAAGGCGTTGCAGCCCGGGCGATCGACCATGGCGACGGCGAAGTGACGGTTACCCTCGAGCTGCATCACGACGATCCGGATCTGTGCATCCCGTTGCTCGTGGCCCATGACCTCTGCGATATCGCTGCCGACTGGCGCGGCTGGTCTGATGCCTTCCGCATTCCGATGCTGATGGTCGAGGCTGACGGCGTTGCCCGGCCGCTGGAGGATCATATCGGCGACGTGCGCACCCGCGATACGCAACCGCGCCGACGCCATTCCTATTTCGCTGAGCGCCGCCCGCGCTTCCTGGTCCGCCGCACGACCGGCTCGCTGGGTGTAACCATGAAGATTTCCGGCAAGGAAATCATCGCGCGTAGCTGATTTCGTCCCAAGACGGAACATATCAAGGCCCGGAAGGCAACTTCCGGGCCTTGCCGTTTGTGTCTCAGATCACGCCAGGCGTGCTGATCCGTGCCACTCGACTTCGACCGTGACATGCGAAAGCGCCGTCAGGGCAGCAAGCTTTTCACGGTAGTGAGAGGGCGGTTTCGGTGCATCGGCGGACAGCGAGACGATCGCGCCATGATGGCCGGGACCGAGCTGCCAGACATGCAAGTCTGCGATTTCAGCCCCCTCGCCCTCGATGATATCGCGGATTTCTTCCGACAGAGGCGCATCGCGCGGCGTGTAGTCCAACAACACAGATCCCGACTGGCGCATCAGAGCGAATGCCCAGCGGCCGATAATCAGCGTACCGACAAGGCCGATCGCCGGGTCGAGCCAAAGCCAGCCATAGACACTGCCGAAGATCAGTGCGGCAATCGCCAGGACCGAGGTCAACGCGTCGGCCAGCACATGCACATAGGCCGCACGGAGATTGCCGTCATGCCCGTAATGATGGACATGGTGGTCGCCGTGGTGATCACCATGATCATGGGGAGCATGGGAGTGGCCGCCTTCATGCAGGAGAACGGCGCAGACCAGATTTACCACTAGACCGACCGACGCGACGATGATCGCCTCGGAAAAATTGATCGACACGGGCGCCCTGAACCTCGACAGGCTTTCCCAGCCGATCAGCAGCGCCACCATGGCCAGGACGATGGCGCTGGCGAAGCCAGCCAGATCCCCCACCTTGCCGGTGCCGAAGGTAAATCTGCCGTTGTCGGCATTGCGACGGGCAAAACGATAGGCAAGGGCCGCAATCAAAATTGCGCCGGCATGGGTCGCCATGTGCCAGCCATCGGCAAGCAGCGCCATGGAGCCGAAAAGAACACCGCCGGCGATTTCCGCGACCATCATCGTTGCGGTGATGGCGATGACAATCCATGTGCGGCGCGCATTGCGATCGTGATCCGCGCCGAGAAAGACATGGGCATGTCGGCTGGCGAGCCGTCCAACACCCTGCGGCATCGCCCGGTGCGGATGGTTGGGCCCGTGCCCATGGTGGTGCGGGTGTGGATGGGAATGCGTGTGGTGGTCTTCGTGGCCGCTCATTTGAGATAGCTCCTGATGACATCGATGAGTTCTGCGGCGTTTTTCGCCTTGGCCGCATCGGCCTCGTGATCGGGATCAACGAGATGCTCGCGAATGTGATCCTCGATCAGTTCCGCAGTCAGACCGCCGATGGCACCACGCACGGACGCGACCTGATTGAGGATCTGGGCGCAGGGTGCCTTGGCCAGCAACGCGGTTTCGATCGCCTCCAACTGACCTTTCATCCTTCGGACACGGGCCAGCAGCTTTGCCTGATGTTTGTGTGTATGGCTCATAGTATAGGGGGGTACCCTATTTTGCGGTTGATCGCAATGCGCCCGCCCGGCAAAGGGCATCACGTTTGATTTCAGGCGAAAGGAAGCGCCAGAAGCAGGCCGAGGAAAATGATCGCTCCGACGCGGTTGTTCGACTTGAACAGCGCAAGGCACTGAGCGCCGTCATCGATGTCGAGGACCTTGATCTGCCATGCAAACAGCCCACCGGCGATCATCAGGCCGAGAATGGCAGGAAAGCCGGCGCCCGCCATGACAAAGGAGACGAGAAGCAACAGCAACGTCAGACCGTAAAGACCGGCGAGCCAGAGTTTCGTTTGTTCACCGAACAGGCGCGCCGTGGACCGCACGCCAACGAGTGCGTCGTCCTCCTTGTCCTGATGGGCATAGATCGTGTCATAACCGATGGTCCAGGCGACGGCGCCGCAATAGAGCAGGACAGCGGCGAGCGACAGGTTGCCATGCAGGCCCGCCCAGCCCATCAGCCCGCCCCAGGAAAAGGCCAGGCCGAGAAAGAACTGCGGCCAGTCGGTAAAGCGCTTGGCAAAGGGATAGATCGCCACGACCGCCAGCGAGGCTATGCCCAGGACAATCGAAAACATGTTGAAGCAGAGCAGAACTGCAAGCCCGACCAGCGCCTGAAGCCCCATGAAGATCTTGGCATCGCGGCGCGACACGCGGCCGGACGGCAAGGGACGCGAGCGGGTGCGCGCAACCTTGTCATCGATCTCATGGTCGACGAGATCGTTATAGGTGCAGCCGGCACCGCGCATGGCGACCGCGCCGAGAAAGAACAAAGCGAGGTGAAAGACGAACAGCGTCGGGTTCAGCCGGTCGTCGGCAGCCAGCACGTTGGCCGCCAGTGCCGAGGACCAGAAACACGGCCACATCAGCAATTGCCAGCCGATCGGCCGGTCCCAGCGGGCGAGCTGGGCGAAGGGCCAGAGCCAGCGCGGCAACGCGCGGTAGACCCAGTTGTCGGAAGGAGCGTCGATAACGCGATCGTGGTGGTCGGCTGAACTGTTCATGACGCCAGTGATAGAGCATGGCGGCGGCCAAGAAAACCGCGATGCCGGTCAGCAACCGCGAAAAATCAGCACAGCGCCCGGCAGACATGCCGGTGTCTCAATCGAGGCTGAAGCCGAACTTGTAGCTGGCCGAAACGCCGAATGTCAGCTGGTTCTTGCTGCCACGTTCCTCGACCAGGCTGCTGTCGGCCGCGGGACCGGTCAGGCGCTTGTATTCGGTAAATGCGCTCATCTGCAGTTTTTCGGTGGCATCCCAGGTGATCGCCGCGCCGGCACCGACGGATGTGAAACCACCATCCGGGTGATATTCACTGAGGCCCGAGGCTGCAGATTCACCGGCATCGACGCCGTAATAGGCCTTGGTATAGCCGCTCGTCGCATAGGTGGCGCGCGGACCACCGGAAATGCGCAGATCCGGGGCGATATCGGTGAAGGCATCGAGCGCAAGATCGGCGACAAGGCCGTCATGGCTGCGAATGCCCTGGCGCAGTTCGGCACGGGCGCGCAGGTAGTCGGTGACGTAGACATCAGCGAAGCCGCCGAGTTCCCCGCCCCACTTGATCTCGGAAAGGCCAATCAGTTCGTCCGCATCGCCGGCATCGCGGCCGGGGATGAACTTGCCGGCGATACCGGCACGCAGGACGTCGGTATCATAAATGGCGAAGGAGGCGCTGTCATTGCGCGAGCTGAAGCGCGGCTGGTTGCCACGGCCGAGCGAAATGATCGGCGAAAAGAACAGCTTGTTGTCCTTGGCACCTTCGAATTTCGGCGCGGAAATGCCGGAGCCGCCCAGCGTCAGATACCAGTTTCCCGACCAGAATCCTTCGGCTTTCGCCTGACCGGCAAAAGCCAGGACGCAGGAAGACAAGACGATGGCACGGGCGGCATTTCGCATGATGGACCCCAGACTATACGCAATACAAAGCCCCGCAGCGGCGGAGGCGAACTGGATCAATATTGCAGGAATGCGTTACGGGATCTTTAACCAAGGCGGTGATCTTCACTGTGGAATCACCATTCGCGCCAATGATCCGGGAGCGTGCAGACCGATCACGCATATTGATCGATCGATCAGGCAAGCTTCTGATTTTTCGTCAAAATTCCGTCAGTGTTCCGGGTATTTCCAACGCCATGCAAGCTTTACCCATAGACACGGCACTTTCTCCTTGACCTGAGCCGGCCAGGAGACTTTCCTCCTCGGCAACGAGAACAGGAGACCTCTGATGGCTGTCGATTCCTCTGCCCGCACGACCACATTCACCTATGTCGATGGCGACTGGTTTGCCGGCAATCCGCCGCTGATCGGGCCGACCTCACATGCCATGTGGTTGGGTTCGACGGTATTCGACGGCGCCCGCTGGTTCGACGACATCGCGCCGGATCTCGACCTGCATTGCCAGCGGGTCAATCGCTCGGCGGAAAACATGGGCTTGAAGGCGACGGTCGACGCCAGCGAGATCGAACGCCTCGCCTGGGAAGGCATCGGCAAGTTCGACGGAAAGACTGCCATTTACATCAAGCCGATGTACTGGGCCGAACATGGCCAGGCCGGCTCGGTTGTCGCCGCCGATCCGGAATCGACGCGGTTTGCGCTCTGCCTGTTCGAGGCCCCGATGCACGCGGCAAAACCGTCGTCGCTGACGCTGTCGCCATTCCGCCGCCCGACGCCCGAATGCGCGATGACTGATGCCAAGACCGGCAGCCTCTACCCCAATTCCGGTCGGATGATCATCGATGCTCGCAAGCGTGGCTTCGACAATGCGCTGGTGCGCGACATGAACGGCAATGTGGTGGAGACCGCCTCCTCCAACGTGTTCATGGTCAAGGACGGTATCGTCTATACGCCGGCGGCAAACCGCACCTTCCTGGCCGGCATCACCCGTGCCCGGGTCATCGGCCTCTTGCGCCATGCAGGCTTCGAGGTGCGCGAGGCGACGCTGTCTGTCGAGGACTTCCTGAATGCCGACGAGATCTTCCAGACCGGCAACTATTCCAAGGTGGTGCCGGTGACACGGCTCGATGACCTGCAACTGCAGGAGGGACCTGTGACCCGCAAGGCGCTCGATCTCTACATGGACTGGGCAAAGTCGTCGCAGAGCACGGACGGCTGAGCATGTAAGCTTTGGCCGCGCCTTGATCGCGGCGGCCAGCCTCTCTATCTCTCGCTGAACTGCCTGTTCCAATTCCGGAAGGAAATCACCTTGTCCATCTTCAAGAACCTGCCCAGCCCGCCGACTGTTGCCAGGAAGCCCGTGAGCGACACCCGCCACGGGATCACCCGCACCGACGACTATGGCTGGCTGCGCGCCGACAACTGGCAGCAGATGTTCAAGGACACCTCGATCCTCGATCCGGAAATCCGCAGCTATCTCGAGGCGGAAAATGCTCATATGGAAGCGGCGATGGCCGATACCAAGGGCCTGCAGAAGACCCTGTTCGACGAGATGAAGGGCCGGATCAAGGAGGACGATTCGTCCATCCCGATGAAGGACGGCCCGTTTGCCTATGGCTCGGCCTTCGTCACCGGCGGTGAACAGCCGCGCTATTTCCGCATTCCGCGCGATGGCGACCCGAAGGACGAGGCGCTACGCGATCTTCTGCTCGACGGCGACAAGGAGGCGGAAGGCAAGGATTATTTCCGTCTGTCGGGCATCGACCATACGACCGATCATGCCTTCGGCATCTGGGGCTATGACGACAAGGGCTCGGAATATTACACCCTGCGCATCCGCGATTTGGCCACCAAGCAGGATCTCGAGGATGTGCTGGAGAACACCGCCGGCGGTGGCGTCTGGGCGCCGGACGGCAAGAGCTTCTTCTATACGCTTCAGGACGAAAACCACCGGCCGTCGAAGGTCTTCCACCATATCGTGGGTGAGCCGCAATCTTCCGACCGGCTGGTCTACGAAGAGAAGGATCCCGGCTTCTTCATGGGGGTCGGCGGCTCGCTACTCGACGACTTCATCTATATCGACATCCACGACCACGAGACCTCGGAATACCGCCTGCTTTCGACCAAGGACCTGACCGCCGAGCCGCAACTTGTCGCCGAGCGCGAGGAAGGCATCGAGTATGCGATGACCGAAGGCGGCGACGTCTTCTACATCCTGACCAATGCCGGCGACGCCAAGGACTTCAAGATCGTCGAGGCACCGGTCACGGCTCCGGGCAAGGAAAACTGGAAAGAGGTCGTGCCGCACGAACCGGGCCGGCTGATCCTCAGCCACATGGCCTTTGCGCGACACCTCGTCTGGCTCGAGCGCCGCGAAGGCCTGCCGGTGATCATGATCCGCGACCGCAAATCCGGCGACGAGCATTCCATCGCCTTTGCCGAGGAGGCCTATTCGCTCGGGCTTTCCGGCTCGGCGGAATATGACACCGACGTCATCCGCTTTTCCTATTCCTCGATGACGACGCCAAGCCAGTTGTTCGACTACAACATGGCGACGCGCGAGCGCACGCTTTTGAAGACGCAGGAAGTTCCGTCGGGTCACAACCCGGACGACTACATCACCCGTCGCGTCTTCGCCAAGGCGCATGACGGGGTCGACGTGCCAGTCACCCTGCTCTATCGTCGCGACACCAAACTCGACGGCTCGGCACCCTGCCTGCTCTATGGTTACGGCGCCTATGGCATCACCATTCCGGCCGGCTTCAACACCAATTGCCTGTCGCTCGCCGATCGTGGCTTCGTCTACGCAATCGCCCATATCCGCGGCGGTAAAGACAAGGGATTCGCCTGGTACGAAGACGGCAAGATGGAAAAGAAGGCGAATACCTTCAAGGATTTCATCGCGGCAGCCGAGCACCTCGTGGCGGAGAAATACACGGTTTATGAAAACATCATCGCCGAGGGCGGCTCGGCCGGCGGCATGCTGATGGGCGCGATCGCCAACATGGCTCCGGAGAAATTCGCTGGCATCATCGCGGCCGTGCCGTTTGTCGACGTGCTCAACACAATGCTGGACGACACTCTGCCGCTGACGCCACCGGAATGGCCGGAATGGGGCAATCCGATCGAATCCGTCGAGCAATACAACTGGATCGCCGCCTACTCGCCCTATGACAATGTCGCCGCCAAGGCTTATCCGCCGATCCTTGCGCTTTCGGGCCTGACCGATCCACGCGTGACCTATTGGGAGCCGACCAAATGGATTGCCAAGCTGCGCGAGCATGCGCCGGATGCCGGTCCCTTCCTGCTCAAGACCAATATGGCAGCCGGTCACGGCGGCAAGTCCGGCCGTTTCCAGCGGCTGGAGGAGATTGCGTTTGAATATGCGTTCGCGATCAAGGTCGCGGGCAAGATGTGATCCGTCTTTGGAGACGTGCAAGCTTTCACGGGTGCCTTTTTGTGATTGCTTGCGCGACTTCTAAAAAATGAATTCCACGCACCCATGATTCGGCGGGGCCGTAGTCCTAGCCGGGGCTTCGCGCAAGGCCAAATCTCGCTCTTGCGGCGCAACACGCAAGCTTCGCGCAAGGTTCAAAGGTTAACAAATGGTTAATTCTTTCAACCGAGGCGTCCGCCATGAGGATCGATAGCGGTCTTAGCAGCAACTATTCCTATCAGAATCGCTACGTGCCGAGCACGACCGATGCCGATGATGCTGCGCCGGATACCAGCACGAGCTCGAAGGCCCGCACCGGCAGCCCCAACACGTTTTCCAGCACGTTGCTGTCGAACCAGCTTGCTTCGGCGCTCTGGACCGTCGAAGGCGGACGCAAGGCTTCGCTGACGGCAGAGTCCGCGACCGCCAACAGCGACGAGCGTGCTTCCAACTCGGTGTCGCAGCAGGTCGAAGCGGCGTACCGCGAATACGACCTGTCGGACTACGCCGAATTCTGAGCTTCAAGGACAGCATCCACACAACCGGCCAGGGCAACCCGGCCGGTTTTTTCATGCGCGATCGCGGACAGGACTGTCAGTGCTTGTGCCGATGCCCCTCGTGGTGGTGGTGATGGGCATGATCCGCGCAGCATTCAGCCATGACAGGCACCGCATCCTGAACACCATGCTCATCCGCATGGTGACCCGCTTGATGGCCACCCTGCTGCCACTCCATCCAGGACTGCTGCAGGATCTGGATCGAAGAGGTCAGGAACAGACCCGCCATGATGGCCGCCACGATCAGGTCCGGCCATGCGGTGGCGGTGCCCCAGACCCCGATGGCGGCAATCATGACAATAACATTGCCGATCGCATCATTGCGCGAGCATAGCCAGACAGACCGTACATTGGCATCGCCATCCTTGTAGTTCATCAGAAGCAAGACACTGGCAACATTGGCAATCAGCGCCAGAAAGCCGATGGCGCCCATGACCGGTGCTTCCGGCAGGTTCATGTAGAAGACGCGGTAAAGCGTGGAACCGAATACCCAAAGCCCCATCACGAACAGGCTGAGGCCCTTGGCAGCAGCGGCCGTCGTTCGCACGCGGATCGACGCGCCAATGACGGCGAGCGAAATGCCATAGGTCACGGCATCGGCGAAGAAATCCAGAGCGTCCGCCTGCAATGCCTGGGACCGAGCCAGCTGGCCGGCGGTCATCTCGATGAAGAACATCCCGGCATTGATGGCGATCACCAGCCAGAGGCGGCGCTTGTAGGTGTCCGACATGCCGTCGAAGGGGCCGTGGCTATGGCCGCAAGAGGCGCTCATGAGATTTCCTTTCCTGCTTGATCTCGTCCTGTTTCGTTTCTAGGATCTATAGCGACTAGAGGTTCAAGAGGTATTTTCAGCAATGTACTCGATTGGCGATCTTTCCCGCCGCACGGGCGTCAAGGTGCCGACCATCCGCTACTACGAGCAGATGGGCTTGATCTCGGCCCCCGACCGCACCGAGGGAAACCAGCGACGCTATGAAAAAGCCGAGCTCGACCAGCTGGCCTTTATTCGCCATGCGCGTGACCTCGGCTTCCCGATCGAGGCAATCCGCGAGCTTCTGACGCTCAGCCGCCATCCGGAAGAGCCCTGCGGCACGGCCGACCAGATCGCCCGCGAACAACTGGCGGATGTTCGCGACAAGATCGCCAAGCTGCGCAAGCTTGAAGACGAACTGACCCGCATCGTCTCCCATTGCGAAGGCCATATCGTCGGCGATTGTTATGTCATCCGCGCGCTGTCCGACCACGGCCTTTGCGAACACGAACATTGAGGATTCGGCAATGCCGGTGATCAGGCAACAGGATGCGGCGCTTGAAGAAGGCAAGGCGGAGGGTATCCATGCCGAACTCGGCCCCTATTCGGCGCGACTTCTCAGCGATGTCGGCGGGCTGACACAATTTGGCGCCTTCCTCGAGACTCTGCCGCCCGGTTCACGCTCGTCGCACCAGCACTGGCACGAGCGGGAGGACGAGTTCATCTTCGTGGTGTCAGGCCGGGTAACGCTGCTCGAAGGTGATGACGTGACTGAAATGCAGGCCGGCGACGCCGCGACCTTCAAGGCTGGCGTGGCCATCGGCCATTGCCTGGAAAACCGTTCTGCGGTCGATGCCATTTATCTCGTCGTCGGCACCCGCTTGCCGGATGATGTGGTGCACTATACCCAGAAGGACATGCTGCTCACCAAGGTAAATTTCGACAAGCGGCTGACCGACAGGGCGGGGAATGAGATAGCGCGATGATCCACAGCGATCGCCATTGACAATCGATTGAATTCGGCGCATCTCAATTTCATGATCGACGCACGCGCAACCATCTCCTGCACGTATTTTTGGGCCTACCGGTAACCGGCGGCTCGACAGATCACTTTGTCAACAGGCCGCCGTCAGGCGGCCTTGTTGTTTAAAAAACGCAGCTTCCCCTGACGGCACATAAAAAAGGGAAGCGAAAATGACCGAAGATACCGAAGCTACGCTGCCGCGCCCGCCCGTCGTGGTGATCCGCCATGCCCGGCGCCAGGACCTGCCACAACTCAACGACATGATAAAGGCGCTTTCCGCCCATCACGGCGATGCCTCGGCGATGACCCCAGAAACGCTCGAGCGCGACCTGTTCGGCGCCCTGCCCTGGATCACCGCCCTGGTTGCCGATGGCGGCGAAGGCCTGATCGGCTACGCCATACTCGTGCCGCTCTACAGGGCCGACGAAGGCAAACGCGGCATGGACCTGCATCATCTGTTCGTCCGGGACGGCCAGCGCGGCAACGGCATCGGCCAACATCTGGTTGCCCGCGCCCGCGACATCGCCGTACAGTCCGGCTGCGATTACCTTTCGGTTGGCGCCGCGACCGGTAATGTGGCGGCTCACCGGTTCTACGAACACATGGATTTCGTACCGCGCCCGGTGACCGGCATGCGCTACATTCAGCGCCTTTCGTAACCGTGGGTGCCAAGCTGAAGGGAGAGATGTCGATGACTCGCATAGCCATTGCGCTGACCGAAGACTTCGCCGATTGGGAATGCGCGCTGTTGATGGCGGTGGCGCGGTCGTATCTCGGCGTCGAGATCCGGACCGCTTCGCCCGACGGCCGGCCGGTCACGTCGATGGGCGGACTGAAAGTCACGCCCGATCTCGCCTATGATGCATTCGATGCAGAGGCGTTTGACGCGCTGATCATTCCGGGCGGCCTCATCTGGGAAAAAGGCAACGCACCTGACTTCACCGCAAAGGCCCGTGAATTTCACGGCTCGGGCAAGGTGGTGGGCGGGATCTGCGCTGCGGCGAGCGCGCTTGCGGCGACAGGCATCCTCAACGACGTGGCCCATACCGGCAACCGTCTTGCCTCGCACCAGAAATATCCGGGCTACGGAGGCGCAGCACTCTACCGCGACCAGCCTCAGGCCGTGTCGGACGGCAAGGTGATCACGGCGCCCGGCAATTCCCCGATCACCTTCACCATGGAGATCCTCAAGGCGCTGGATCTGTGGAGCAGCGAAGCGGAAGACGAGATCGCGGTGTTTGCCAACGAACATCTGCCGCATGGCGCCGTCGGCTGACGCCTGGGCAAGTCTCCAGGATTGAGCGGCAGCCAGCCGTCCTGCGGCGAGGTTCTGTGCCTTGCAGACTGCAGGGCTTATGCATGGAAAGCCGCAATCGGACGCGCCGCATGGCGCACCGGCCGCGCCATGATGCCAAGGCAAATGCTCCGCCGCTTGACCGTAGTCAATGACCTGATTTGCGTCTTTGGCTAATATTGGATTGACAATTCAGAGGCAGATGTTCCGCAACATCGGCTGCGGGCATCAAGATCAACGAGGAGTGATGACCATGAATGATTCAGTCAAAAAGCTTCCGATCACCACCGAAAATCCGCAGACATCGATCACGGATCGTCCTTGGGCAGCGCTTGATACACTGCGCCAGGAGATAGACCGGCTGTTCACCGACTTCCATCCGTTTTCGTTGGGAGCACCCGTCGCTCGAGGGTTGCGCAGTCTCGATCCGTCAGCCTTCCCATGGAAGGTCGCGCCAGCGGTCGACATGATCGAAAAGGACGGCTTCTACGAAGTTACGGCCGAGCTGCCCGGCATGGACGACAAAAGCGTCGAGGTGAAGGTTGCCAACGGTGTCCTGACGATCCGCGGCGAGAAATCCGAAGAGAAGAGCGAAGACAAGAAAGACTATCATCTTTCGGAGCGGCGCTACGGCTCGTTCCAGCGGAGCTTTGCCCTGCCCGACGGTATCGATCGGGACAAGATCGAGGCGACTTTTTCCAAAGGCCTGCTCAGCGTGACGCTGCCGAAGACCGCCGAAGCGGTCAGCAGTGAAAAGAAGATCGAGATCAAGGCTGCCTGAACCATGCGGCAACGGCATGGGCACGCACTAGCCGACATGCCCATGCGGCCGACTAACGACCCTGATTGATGACCGCGCCATGGTGCAGCATCCGTCCAGCAAGAAATCGGTGGTATATCCGACAGGCTTCGCGCTAGCCTCTCGGACGACTTGAACCGGGGAGGTCTGCGATGGACGATGCCGTGGAAATGCGCCTTGAACACGTTTCCCAGATCTTCGAAACGCTGGATCCCTATCCGTTCAGGGGCCGGGAATTGTCGCAGGATGCAATCGAATACATTACCCGGCACGCAAGCCTGATGCCGAAAAAGCAACCGATCCAGATCACGGTTCATCTGCCCGAAGACGCGGCCTCGCAGGCGGAGGTCCAGAGCCTCGATCGGGCGATTTCGAACTATTTCCTCTACAGCCACGGGGTTGTCGAACACCAGTTGCGCGAACTTCTGCGTACCGGGCGCCGGGCCCTGTTGCTCGGTCTCGCGGTGCTTGCCTTGTGTCTTGTGTTCGGCCAGGCCGTTTCTGCGCTGACATCCTACGGCCGTATCTCGCATTTCCTGGAGGAAGGCGCGATTATCGTCGGATGGGTTGCCCTGTGGCATCCGCTGAACATCCTGCTCTATGATTCCTGGCCGCTGCGGGAACAGGCCAAGCTGCATCGCCGCCTGTCTGAGGCAAAGGTCGCCCTGCGCTTTTATCCGCCCGCCCCGGAGCCGACCGCCACGGGCGCCTGACCTTTTCGAGACCTTCCGGGCCTTGGTCCGATGCGCTGCGTTCTTGTCGAGGCCATCGCGCAAGCGTATGTTTGACACTGCAAGGCTGACGGCCCTTGCAGCATGCGTGGCGGCGCTTAACCGAAGCCTTGAAACGCGTTTATCGGTCGAACGCCGACCTGTCCCCATTTCAAACATCTGGATCAACGACACGACAGCAAAAAACGGAGGAGGCGTACATGGCGATTTCGCGCAAACAGGAAGAGCGGTTGCTGACCGAGGAGGAGTGGCATCTGGTTCAGCAGTCCCACCACCCCGCGGTTCAGCAGTTGAACGATGCCGACCTGACCAAACTGCTGAAACAGGTTCGTGACAGACGCAATCGCGCCAAGACCGAGGCTCACCGCCAGACCCGCGAGTTGCGCGGCAAGGCTGCGGCGAAAGGCGTAGAGCCGGTCAGGAAGGATGTCGGCACAAGAGGCAAGCTCGAAATCCTGGCCATGAGCATGCGCCGGCTGAATGGCGAACATGCCCGCCGCCAGAAAATGCAGGGCAAGGTGCAACTGGTCGAGAACATGCGCGCCGCCCTGGCCTTGAAGCAGAGTGCCAAGGTCGAGCGAGACGACAGCTACAATTCGCGCCATGCGCATGCCGGCATGCGAGCCATCGAATCCAAACGCTACAAGAGCCTTGTCCGCCCCGCTGAACGGGGACGCCTGCGCGCGGCCGCGGCGGCCGCACAGGCGAAGCGGGATTCCCGCAGTGCGGCGGGATAGGACCAGTCAGCAACATGGTCGGGAAAGCCGGCAACCCAAAGCCAGGCTCAATGGCGCACGGGCGGCTTTTCCGACCATTTCTGCAAGGTTGTCTTGATCAGAATAAGCGCCGCCTGCTGGGCATGATCGCGCTCGCGCGGATCGACAATGGCCGAAAGACGTCTTTCGAAGGCACGCACCGTCTCGTCCACCCAGCGATGCAGGGCGGGATCAGGATAATTGTCGAGCAGCGAGCGGATTGCCGATTCCATCCGCCGACGTTCGATGCTCATGAATCCTCCGAAATCATTTCGTGGATTGCATGATGACGGTGCTGGCTTGCGCGATGCTTGAGGCGACGGTTTCAATCCGCGGCGGCGGGCAAGGGCGAGAGGCGCCCGCCGCTCGCAAATCATTGTATCGCGGGAATGGCTTTGAGATAGGCCGCAATCGCCTCTCTGTCGCTGGCTGGCAGTTCGGCCATGTTCTTCTGCACCTCGACCATCGTGCCGCCGACGCTGTCGAAGTCCGGGGTAAAGCCGGTTTCGAGATAGGTTGCGATATCCGACTCGCTCCAGGATCCGATGCTCTTCGAGCCTGGCGTGATGTTGGGGATGGTCCCCTCGCCTTCCGGATTGGGACCACCGGCCAGCCACTGGCCGCCCCTGAAGCCGCCGAGCATGTCGCGCGGGGTATGGCATTCGCCGCAATGGCCGGGGCCTTCGACCAGATACTGGCCCCGCTTGACCATGTCGCTGGCGTCGGTCAACGCCACGCGCGGCTCGTCGGTAAAATAGAGAAATTTCCAGCCGCCGAGGGACTGGCGGATATTGAAGGGGAACGGCAATTCATGCGCCGGCGCCACGGCGTCGCTCGCCGGCAGTGTCTTGATGAAGCCGAACAGGTCGTTGACGTCCTTCGCCGACATGCGCGAGTAGGAGCCATAGGGGAAGGATGGATACAGATGCTCGCCCCGACGCCCGACGCCGCGGGTCATGGCATCACCGAATTCGGCAAGTGTCCAGGCGCCGATGCCGGCCGTCTGGCTGCTGGAGATGTTTGGTGCATGGAAGGTGCCGAACGGGCTGTGGATCGGCGCGCCGCCCGACAGGATCAAACGCGCATCGCCCGCGCTGCCGGCCGGCGTATGACAGCTGGTACAGCCGCCGGCAAAAAACACCTCCCGGCCATGGGCAAGATCCGGTTCACCGAGCCCGGCCCAGACAGATGGGTCCTGGCGCGCGGGTGCGGTGACGACGAGAAATCCGCCCGCACCCAGGGCGCCGATGACCGACAGGCCGACAAGGCCCTTGACCCATTTCGAAACCATCCAGAGCCTCCGCAAGAATCACGCTGCCCCAAACGGGCCGAAACGGACAGTCGCCCGACAGTTAAACCGTCGGGCGCGCCGAATGCTTATTTCTTCAGGCGGTAGGTCTCGTGACAGGTGCCGCAGGTCCCACCGACGGCCTTCATCACCGCACCGACGCCGGCCTGATCGGCAGGCAGAGCGGCGAGCTGCGCTTCGGCAGCAGTCGCCAGGGCCATCGACTTCGACTTGAAGTCGTCCATGTTTTCCCAGATCTTCGGGCTGGCTTCCGTTTCAAGACCGGTTTCCGAGCCGGCCGGGAACTGGTCGGGGAATGTCTTGCCAACCTCGACCATGGTGGTCAGCGAAGCCTTGACGACCTCTGCATCGAACGGCTTTTCGCCTTTGGCGATCGCCGCCAGGGCACCCATGGCGCCGCCGGTCTTTTTCATCATTTCCTGACGGACAACCTGCGGCTCACCCGCCGCGATGGCCACCGTCACGCCAAGACAGATGGCCGCAGCGGCCGTCAAAACGAGCTTCAACTTCATTCCCATTCTCCCACGGAGTTTGCCGGCGGACCGACGTTAGCTTCGAGCATGGGGATGTTTGCAGGTTTGGACTGGCGGAATGAAGTCACAAAGCGGTGATCATGCGACGGAGCATCAATCATCTGATATTCATGACAGATCGGCCTGCACTGCAAACCAAGCGGGGCTCTCTGCGCTACCGCAGTTCATGCGCCAGGGTAAAGATCGCAGCGGCAATCAGAAGCAGGCCCGCGCCACGGCCAATGGCCCTGGTGACGCCGGGGTTTGCCACCAGCGCGTGACGGGCACCATGGCCCGCGAGCGCAACGCTGCCATACACCACGCCCTGCACGGCCATCGTCATCAGTCCCATGACCGTGCCCTGCATGAGCAGCGATCCATATTGCGGTTTGAGGAACTGCGGAAAGACGGCAATCACGAAGAGATAAGCCTTGGGATTGAGCAGACAGGTGGCCAGGGCCTGGCCAAATGTCGACGAAAGACGCCTGGCGGCACCGGTCTGGACGGCCTCGACGGTGATGGAACTGCGAACCAGCGAGATGCCGATCCAGACCATGTAGGCAGCGCCGACGATCAGCAGCGGGGTAAAAAGCTGAGGCACCAGCGCCACCAGCGCACCCGTGCCGAGCGTACCGAAGATCGTGTGGATCGCACCTCCGGCCATCATTCCGGTGGTTGCGGCCAATCCGGCGCGCTTGCCGCCGGAAAGAGCGCTCGCCAGGACATAGATCATGTCCATGCCTGGCACGACCACGATACCCGTCAGCAGCAAAAGAAAAAGCCAGAGATTTTCTGCGTAGTTCATGTCAGTATCCTTGGTACGGAATTCAACGGCTAGGACTTTTGTTTCAAACAATCAATTTGTTACCCGCTGCATACAGAATGGCTCCTGACAGCATAGTGTCAGGAGAGACAAGGAGGGCGACATGCGCAAGGCGTCGCGGCTGTTCGAGATCATCCAAATCCTGAAGCTTTCCCGCGCCGCGGTGACAGCGCAAAGCATTGCCGACCAGCTCGAAGTCACCATGCGGTCGATCTACCGCGACATCGCCGCTCTACAGGCGATGCGCGTTCCGATCGAGGGGGAGCGCGGACTGGGTTATATCCTCCGTCCAGGTTTCGATCTGCCACCCTTGATGTTCACCGTCGAGGAAACGGAAGCAATCGTGCTCGGATTGCAGATGCTCGAGCGCAGCGGCGACACCTCGCTCAGGCGCTCGGCGGAATCGGTGAACCGGAAGATCGCCGGCGCGGTGCCGGAACCCCTGCGGCAGAGCCTGCAATCCGCCACGCTTTATGCCTGGGGCTCGCCGCCGCAGATGCCGAAGGATTTCGAGCTGGAACAGGTGCGCACAGCGATACGCAACGAACAGGTGCTGCGGATCGACTATCGCGATGATCGAGGCGAGGCCAGTCGCCGGATGATAAAGCCGCTGGCGCTGATCTATTATGCGCAGTCCGTCAATCTGGTTGCCTGGTGCGAGTTGCGGCAGGCGATCCGCAATTTCCGCAGCGAGCGCATCATTGAGTGCAAGACGCAGGACCGCTTTTTCAAGGGCGAAGGCGACCGTTTGCGCGCCATTTGGACGAGCGGCTGGGCGAGCGGCGCCGCAAATGCGGCATCAGCCTAGAGGGCAAGTCGGCGGCTCTGTTCGCGACCAAAACCCTCGATCTCGATCCGGTCGGGATAAAGGTCGAGCACGGCGAAGGCGTTGTCGAACTCGGTGTCGACCATGCCGCAGAAATTGATGAAATGTGTGGCTCCAAGCAGGCCGTAGTTGCCGGCATGATCGTGGCCGCAAAGATAGGCGATGGCAGCCGGAGATCCGGCCAACATGCGCGCCAGGTCTTCGGCCTGCCAGAGGCAGTGATCCGAGAACGGATGGATCGGATAGTGGCCCAGCACGATGACCTTCTCGCCCGCGGCCTCGGCGTCCTTGAGCCGAAGCGCCAGCCACGCGGTCTGGCTTGCGCTCATGCCGCCATTCCAGTCCATCGCGTTGACGGCACCCGCCGCCTTCATGGCGGCAAGGCGTGCCTGCGCTTCGATGCGCCGCGGATCGCCTTCGGCCAATGCGAAAAGCGAGATCTCGTTGCCATCGGTGACGATAATGCGAATGCCGTTGATCGACAGGTCGTGATAGGGGGCGGGCATGGCCAGCACCTGGTGGATCTCGCCAAGTCGCTCCTGGACCACCGCGAAGTCGTGATTGCCCGGCAGCAGGATGCGCGGGTGTCGCAAACGGTCCAATTCAGCCAGAACCGGGGCGAAATTCTCGAAGCCGCGATCGATCAGATCACCCAGAACGACGACCGCATGCAAAGGCATGGTGTTGAAACAATCCACTGCCTGGGAAAGCTTTTCCAGGCTCCTTGCGTAGTGTCGGTTCAACTGTGGATGCGGAGGCAGCGCGGCATACTGCGGATCGGTAATGACGCCGAGGCGCAAAACAGGAGATTCTTGCGACATATACGATTTCAACACATGCGTTTCAGTATGCGCGCTCTACACAGTCGCCGTGACACTGAGATGACATCGAAAATCCGTGTCTAAACTTTGGCCCAGCGCCCGAGCAATTGTTTTCTATTCCTAAAGACTTCCCTGATATTCCTTTGTGATGAATGGATCCGGTTGTGATCTGGGTTGCTATGAAAGCACGTTCAATACGATTCTGCTGCGTGCGCCTATTGCAACTGGACTGCTTTCTTCATGGATCAATCATTGAACGCATCGCCGCTCTCGGCCCTGCCGAATGACAAGCACGCAACTCAAGACGCGCGCCAGCGCTTCCACAACGGCGTTGCCGAAGCCTTCGCGCCGATCATTCGCGGCTTTCTCCTGCCGGCCATCGTCTATTACACGCTGATTACCATCGCGCATTTTTTCGCCGAGACCGGCACGGAACAGATCATTCTGACGGGCATGTCGCTGGCAACCGTCCTGCTGGCGCTGTCTCTTCTGCGCAGCCTGCAAGGCGATCTCAGCCACGGAAAACTGGAACTGATCGGCCTCAGCATGCATCTGGCGATGTATGTGAATATCGTGACATATCTTTCGATCCATTTCGAAGAACACAAGCTCGTCTACTTCGTCCTGCTGGTGCTGGTGATTTCGACATCGGCCGTGAGCGCCAGGGTGATCGTTATCGGCTCCGCCCTGTCTCTGGCGACAATGCTTTGGCTCGCCCACAAAGCCGGGCCGGACGTCTTTCTACAGTATGCGTTTATCGGCCTTGCCGGCACCTTTGCCGCGCTCGGCATGGCATGGCTGATGCGCACGGCCATCCTGAAGGCGGTCGCGGCAAGGACGATGGCCGACGACCTGCGGCGCAAGGCGGAAGTGCTCGCTGATTTCGATACGCTGACCGGGCTGCCGAGCCGGCGCAGCTTCTTCATAGAACTCGATCGTGCGCTGACAAAGGCAAACGTGACGACCTCCGGCTTCTACATGGGCATCATCGATCTGGACGGCTTCAAGCCGGTCAACGATCTCTATGGCCATGTCACGGGCGACAGGTTGTTGACGGAGGTTGCAGAGCGTCTGCGCGCAGCCTTGTCCGGCGACTGTTTCATCGCCCGTCTGGGCGGGGATGAATTTGCGCTGATCGTGCCGGACATCGCGGGCCAGAGCGAAGTACAGGCGCTGGGCGAACGGCTGTGCAACGGCATGCGGGAGCCGTTTATCCTCGACAGCCTGAGCATTGCCATTTCCGCATCGGCAGGCTTTGCGCATTGTCCGACCCATGGAAGCACGGCCAACCAGTTGTACGAGCGTGCCGACCATGCCCTCTACAGCGCAAAGCGTGCGACCCGCGGCGACGTGGTGATCTTCTCGGCCAGCCATGAGGCCGCAATGAAGGATGTCGGCCGCATCGACCAGACGCTGCGCAACTGCGACCTCGCCAAGGAAATGTCGCTCGTCTACCAGCCGCAAATCGATATCAATACCGGCAGGACGATCGGCTTCGAGGCACTGGCACGCTGGAACAGCCCGACACTCGGGCCGGTTTCGCCCTCGACATTCATTCCTGCCGCCGAGCGTTCCGGCCTGATCGAACGCATGACCTCCGTGCTGCTGCAAAAGGCACTGTCCACGGCGGCGACATGGCCGCACAATGTCAAGCTATCCTTCAACCTGTCTGCTAACGATCTCATGTCGCCTCGATCGATCAGCAATGTCGTGCACATCGTGCGCGACAGCAATATCGAACCCAACCGGGTGATCTTCGAAATCACCGAGACCGCCGTCATGTCGGATTTCGACCGCGCCCGCGACAGTCTGGAACTGCTGGCCGGCATGGGGTGCCTGATCGCGCTCGACGACTTCGGCTCCGGCTATTCGAATTTTGGCTATATCAATCGTTTCCCGCTGCACAAGCTGAAGACTGACAGGAATTTCGTGCTGCGCCTGCGCGAAGACGATGGCGTGGGCGGAAACATCCTGCGCGCCATTTCTGACCTGTCGATGAGCCTGGGCATCGAATGCCTGGCCGAGGGTGTGGAATCCGATTTCGACCTGGAAGCCGTGCGCGCAGCCGGCATCCATCAGGTCCAGGGCTTTTACTTCGGCCGTCCGATGGCCGGTCTCGATGCGATGAACTACCTCCAGGCGGAATCGCACCGGCTGGCGTCGTAGGGCCGCTCGACTATCAGCCTACTCAGCCCGGCAGCTTGGGCTGAAGCTTTGTCTGCGGCAGCAACTCGTTGGCGATCGTGATCACGATCAGCGAGAGCGGCACAGCGAGCATGGCGCCGATGGCTCCCCACATCCATGTCCAGAACACGATGGCGACAAAGACCATGAAGGAGTTGATTTCCAGGCGGCGCCCCATCACAGCGGGGGTGACGAGGTTTTCGATGATACCGTGCACGGTGAAGTAGACGATCGCCGGCAGGAGACCGATCAGGATGCTGTCTTGGACGAGCAGTCCCGCGACCGCCATGGACAAGGTGATCAGCGTAATGCCGAGAAAGGGGACGAAACTGGCAAGAAATGCAAACAGGCCCCACAGCAGGGCATTGCCAAGCCCGCCGACCATCGCGGCCGCGGCCGCGACTACCGCCGAGGCGGCATAAAGGACGATGGCCGTGGCGAAATAGAAGCCGAGGGCCCGTTCGATCGAGTTCAGGGTCCGGATCGCGGCCAAACGGCGTGCCCGGTCCTTGAAGCCGATGATCAGCGCCTTGCGCAGCGAGAGGCGACTGCCGAGAAACAACATCAGGCCGCCAAAGAAGATCAATGTCTGCACAAGGGCAGGCGTGATGCCGACGGCCACGGTCGACAGAACCGCACCGCTGTTTTCCAGCATGGCTTCCGGCGTGACCGGACCGCTGGTCATCGCCTCGATCGGACGCTTGAGCCAGGAGATCCGCTCGAGCCGCGGCATCAACTGGTCGACAGCCTGTTCGATCATCGCTGGGCCGCGGCTCGCCAGATCGCTGAGCGGCGCGGCAAGGGCGCTGCCGACAAACAGCAGCAGACCAGCAAACAGGCTCGACAGGATGAACGCGGTCATCATCGGGGGAATGCCGAGATTGCCCAGCTTGTCGGCCGCAAGCCCCAGGATGAGGCCGACAACGATCGCCAGGGTCAGCGGCATCAGAACGGCCGAGGCCAGATAGATTGCCGCGACGCCCATGACGGTGAAAATTCCGATGACCGACCAGGCGAGCGCGAAATCAAGACCGGTCTTGCGCACCTTGACGCGATGCGGCGTATATCGCCGCTTCTGCATGGCCCGGAATGCTTCCCTTTCCATCGGCGACATGCGCGACATTGCATAGGCATCGCTCGCCGAGCTTTCTCCTTCCGGTCTCGATTCCATCGTCATATCCCCCTTGCGCTGCCAGCAAACGCGCGAGCCTGCCGGGGGTTCCATGGCGATGGATCAAAGTCAGGCGGCGAGTGTGATGCCGATGCCCCAGGGATCTCTCAGGCTGTAGCCTTCGGCCGTCCGGGTCACCGGGATTTCCAGGCCCTCCAGGGTCGCCAGAACCGTGTCGAGGCTCGGCTTGTCGTTGAAAACCAGGGAATAATCCGAGAGCCCGCTCATGGCGCCAGAACGGGCGCCGGCATTGCGGCTGTTCCAGACATTGGCGGCGATGTGGTGGTGATAGGCACCGGAGGCAAAGAAGCTCGCGCCGGGATAGCTCGCCATCTTCTTCAGGCCAAGAACACCTTCGTAGAAACGATCGGCTTCCGGTACGTTGCCGACCTGCAGATGCATATGACCGATGGCCGCATCCGGCGCCATGCCACCCCACTCGGTCTTGGGCGCGCTGTCATACAATGACTGCAGGTCCAGGCGTTCGGTTGCCATCTGTACTGTACCATCGGCATGATAGGTCCAATCACCCGGCTTGCGGTCGGCATAGATCTCGATGCCATTGCCTTCCGGGTCGGACAGATAGATCGCCTCGCTGACCAGATGGTCGCTGGCACCGTCAAGCCGGATATGGCGATGGGCTGAATGGGCAAGCCAATGGGCGAGTTCCTGTCGGCTGGGCATCAGGAAGGCGGTGTGAAAGAGACCAGCGGCATTGCGCGGCGCACGCGCCACGTCGCCGCGCGTGGTCAAGGTCAACAGCGGCTTTCCGGCGACACCCAGAACGACGCCGGAGGCGCTCTTTTCGATTACCGAAAGGCCAAGTATCGTCTGATAGAAATCGCTGACGGTCGCAAGGTCGGTCACCACCAGATGGGTCCGTCCGACATGCACCGGACGAGTGAGGGCGAAACTGTCGTCCGTGGCTGCAGCGACATCGGTCATGGTCATGGCTCCTATTTCGGTCCGCTCTCTGTGGCGTGATGCCACCTATATGCGCCCTCTCGATCGTTCACGATAGATGACATCTTTTCGACTTATCGTTCGACATTTGTTGACGATGTCGCCATGTGAAAATTTGATCCTGATCAATGCGGCTTTCAGGTCGCGGGACCATTGTCAGCGCATCGAGCGGAAACGCCGTTGAAAGGCGTCGCGATAAAGGAGACCATGATGTATAAGAAGATCATTGTACCGGTAGACCCTGCGGCGCTCGACAAGGGAGAGAAAAGCCTGCGCAAGGCGGCGTCGCTTCTGGATGCCGGCGGCGAGATCGTGCTTCTGACCGTTGTCGAGGATCTGCCCGGCTATCTGGCCATCGACGTGCCGGTGGACCTGATCGAAGGCGCGATCAAGGATGCGAAGGCACAGCTGGTCGAACTGAAAGAAAAGACAGCGATCGCGGCAAGGATCGAGATCCGCTCCGGGGCCCCGGCCCGCGAAATCCTGGCTGCATCCGAAGATCATTCGGCAGACCTGATCATTGTCGCTTCGCATGTTCCTGACTATTCGAACTACTTCATCGGCGCGACCGCAGACCGGGTTGTGCGCCACTCGAAGGTCTCGGTCCTGGTGGACCGCTGACACAAACTACAACAACAAGAAAGTTCGGAGGACGCCCATGGATATCGCAGGCTACGAACGCATCCTGACCAAGCGGAAGGCGGAGATCGAGGCGCGGCTGACCAGGATCGATGACGACCTTGGCCAGCAGCGCAGCGCAGACAGCGAGGAGCGGGCAACCGAAACCGAAAATGACGAAGTGCTGGAAGAGTTCGGCCAGGTCGGGGAAGCGGAGCTTCGGGCCATCGACGCGGCGCTCGACCGGATCGACGGCGGAACCTTCGGCACCTGCGTGACCTGCGGGCAACCGATTGCTGCCGCACGACTTGCGGCCGTGCCGCATACGCCGTTTTGCCAGGAATGTGCCGCCGGACGACAAGGCCGGTAACACCCCGGCGCGCGCTTGAGCACAAAGGTAGCTTGGACACTTGAAAGGCCGGAGCGAAACGCTCCGGCCTTTTCGTTCGGCGAGTATTATTTCTTGCGCATGGCCTCGGCCAGCGCCGCGCCGAAGCCGCCAACGGCCGGCGTTTCCGGCTTGGGCGGCTTGGCATTGGCGTGGCGCATGGCATTGGCGTTGCCGCGCGTATCGCCACGCGGAGATGGAGCCTGGGCTTCTCCGCCATCCTTGCGCATTGTGAGCGCGATACGCTTGCGCTTCACATCGAACTCGACGACACGGACCTTGACGACATCGCCGGCCTTGACGACCTCATGGGGGTCCTTGACGAAGCGATCGGCGAGCTGGGAGACATGCACGAGCCCATCCTGATGCACGCCGATATCGACGAAGGCGCCGAAGGCGGCGACATTGGTCACGGTGCCTTCGAGCAACATGCCGACCTTCAGGTCGGAGATCTCCTCGACACCATCGGCAAAGGTGGCGGTCTTGAAGCTCGGGCGCGGGTCGCGGCCGGGCTTTTCCAGTTCGGCGAGGATGTCCTTGACCGTCGGCAGGCCGAACTGCTCGTCGATGAAACGTTTCGGATCAAGCGCCTTCAACGTGGCGCTATCACCCATGAGAGCGCGCAGATCGCGACCACAGGCGGCGACGATCTTTTTTGCCACACCATAGGCTTCCGGGTGAACGGACGAGGCGTCGAGTGGCTCCTTGCCGTTCGGGATGCGCAGGAAGCCGGCGCATTGTTCGAAGGTGCGGGCGCCGAGGCGGGCAACCTTGAGCAGATCCTTGCGGCTTTGAAACGGACCGGTCTGGTCGCGATGGCTGACGATGGCCTCGGCAATCGAGCCGCCCAGACCCGAGACGCGGGCGAGCAGCGGCGCGGATGCCGTGTTAAGATCGACGCCGACCGCATTCACAGCGTCTTCGACGACGGCGTCGAGCGAGCGACCGAGACGACCCTGGTCGACATCGTGCTGGTATTGGCCGACGCCGATCGACTTCGGCTCGATCTTGACGAGTTCGGCAAGCGGGTCCTGCAGACGGCGGGCGATAGACACGGCGCCGCGCAGCGAGACGTCAAGATTGGGGAATTCCTTCGCCGCAGTTTCCGACGCCGAATAGACCGAGGCACCGGCTTCCGAGACGATGACCTTGGTCGGCTTCGGGGCTGTGGCCGGAAACTGCGCCAGCATGTCGGCGACCAGCTTTTCCGTCTCGCGGCTGCCGGTGCCGTTGCCGATGGCGATCAGCTCGATACCGTGCTTGCGGATCAGCGAGGCCAGTTCAACCTGGGCACCCCGCACGTCGTTGCGCGGCTGGAAGGGATAGACGGTCGAGGTGTCGAGCACCTTGCCCGTGCCGTCGACCACGGCGACCTTGACGCCGGTGCGGATGCCCGGGTCGAGGCCCATGGTCGGGCGCGAGCCGGCGGGAGCCGCCAGCAGCAGGTCTTTCAGGTTGCGGGCAAAGACATGGATCGCCTCTTCCTCGGCCCGTTCGCGCAGGTCGCGCATCAGGTCGAGCGACAGCGATACCGAGAGCTTCACCCGCCAGGTCCATCCCGCGACATCCATAAGCCATTTGTCGGCCAGGCCTTTGGCGGCAATGTCATAGGCGGCTGCGATCGTGCGCTGCGACGGCTTCACCGGTGATGGATCGTCGCGGTCGACCTCGATCGACAGGGTGAGGAATTCCTCGTTCCAGCCGCGCAGCATGGCGAGTACCCGGTGGCCGGCCACCGTTGCCCAACGTTCGGAATGGGCGAAATAGTCGGCGAATTTCTCGCCGGCCGCTTCCTTGCCCTCGACAACCTTGGAGTAAAGGATCGCGCGGTCCTTCATGTCGTTGCGCAGGCGGCCGAGCAGATCGGCATTTTCCGAGATCAGTTCGGCGATGATGTCGCGGGCACCTTCCAGCGCTGCCTTCACGTCCGGCACATCAGGGGTGACATAGGCGGCAGCCAGCACCTGCGGATCGGCGGAGCGGTCGGCCCAGATCGCGTCGGCCAGCGGCTGCAGGCCCTTTTCGCGGGCGATCTCGGCGCGGGTGCGGCGCTTGGGCTTGAAGGGCAGATAGATATCCTCAAGCTCCGCCTTGGTTGCCACCAGCGCAATCTTGCGCGCCAGCTCGTCGGTCATCTTGTCCTGCGAGGTGATGCTCTCGACGATCGCCTTGCGACGGGAGGCCAGCTCACGCAGGTAGATCAGCCGTTCGGCGAGGTTGCGCAGCTGCGTATCGTCCAGGCCGCCCGTCACTTCCTTGCGGTAGCGGGCGATGAAGGGAACGGTTGCGCCCTCGTCCAGCAGACCGACCGCCGACACCACCTGATCGGGGCGGGCATTGATCTCGGTCGCAATCAGGGCTGCAATGGATTTGATGTCGTCGGCCATGGGAATTCTCCAGTCTTTCAAGCGGCGACCATAGCCGCGACAGCAGTGAAGGCAACAAAGTGCTCCACCCCTCCACAGGAATACGGCAGTTCCGGGTTTTTCCTTGACCTTTGCCCCCTTCCCCCTTAACCGCCGCCTATCCAAGGCAATCGGAGGTCGGGCAATGAAGGTTCTGTTGATCGGTTCGGGCGGACGCGAACATGCGCTGGCCTGGAAAATTGCCCAGTCTCCCCTGCTCTCCAAACTTTATGCCGCTCCCGGCAATCCGGGCATTGCCGAGCATGCAGAACTGGTTTCGGTCACTGTCGAGGATCATGACGCGGTCGTTGGCTTCTGCAAGGAAAACCTGATCGACTTCGTTGTCGTCGGGCCGGAAGCGCCTCTGGTAGCGGGCCTTGCCGACGTGCTGCGCGCCGAGGGCATTGCGGTCTTCGGGCCGTCGGCCGCCGCCGCCCAGCTGGAGGGCTCCAAGGGTTTCACCAAGGATATCTGCGCCCGCTTCAACATCCCGACCGGCGCCTATCAGCGCTTCAACAATGCGCCGAAGGCCAAGGCCTATGTGCGCGAACAGGGCGCGCCGATCGTGATCAAGGCCGATGGCCTGGCCGCCGGCAAGGGCGTGACGGTCGCGATGACCGTCGAGGAGGCACTTGCTGCCATCGACGACTGCTTTGAAGGCGCGTTCGGCGCGGCCGGCGCGGAAGTCGTGGTCGAAGCCTATCTCGACGGCGAGGAAGCGAGCTTCTTCTGCCTGTCCGATGGCAAGACGCTTTTGCCGCTTGCCACCGCCCAGGACCACAAGCGCGTCGGCGACGGCGATACCGGCCCGAACACCGGCGGCATGGGCGCCTATTCGCCCGCCCCGGTGATGACAGCCGGCATGGTCGAGCGGACGATGAAGGAGATCATCGAGCCGACCATGCGCGGCATGGCGGAACTCGGCATGCCGTTTTCCGGCGTGTTCTTCGCCGGCCTGATGATCACGGCAAAAGGCCCGGAGCTGATCGAATACAATGTGCGTTTCGGCGACCCGGAATGCCAGGTGCTGATGATGCGGCTGAAGAGCGATCTTTTGCCAATCCTGCATGCCTCAGCCATGGGCACGCTCGACCAGGTTTCTGCCGAATGGAGCGACGATCCGGCACTCACCGTGGTTCTAGCCTCCAAGGGCTATCCGGGCAGCTATGCCAAGAACACGCCGATCGCCGCCATTCCCGCAGCCACGAACGGCGCCAAGGTGTTTCATGCCGGTACGGCATCGAAAGACGGCCAGCTGGTCGCCACCGGCGGCCGGGTTCTCAACGCGACTGCAACGGGCCGGACCGTGGCGGAAGCACAGGCTGCCGCCTATGCGCTGGTCGATGCGGTTTCCTGGGACAATGGCTTCAGCCGCCGCGATATCGGCTGGCAGGCGATCGCGCGGGAAAAAGCCTGAGCGAAGAGGCACATCCAGGGTGACCTGCCGGAAAATTGCGCATTCGTTCAAATTTTACCATTCCCTCTGACCGGATCGAAAGAAAGCGGCGCTAGGGTCCTCGTGAACAATCCGAGGAATACGAGATGCGCAAGTTTCTTTTGACGGCCATGTTGCTTGCAGGCACGAGCCCCGCTTTCGCCTCATCGATCGAGGTCATCAGCGGCACGCCGACGCAAGCGCACAGCATCACGGCGATCGCCTGCCCGAACTGCCCGCCCCCGCAGGTGAAGAAAGACAAACACGCCTATCAGGTTCCGACCGTCCCAAGCGGCTCGCAAACCGCGGAAATCCTCGATGTCGGCGGCGAGAAAAAGCTGAAGCGGATTGAAAGCTGGCTCGGCGGCTCGCCGGTCGTGATCATGAGCTCTGCAGAGGGCTGGTCGACCAATGGCTCGATGGTGATTGCTGGCAACGCGCCATCTGCCGGGCAGATCGACCATGAGGCAACCACTGCAGCCGTCAACGTGGCGCCGCCCGCAGATGGCAAGCTTGATCTCGATACCGCCGGTTTCGACCTGCGCCTGAAGTGACTGTTTCAGCTACCCTTGCCCAAATCCAGCCGCACGATCCAGGCTGAGCGGGCTGCCGCGCGAATGCGGACAAACGCTCCGGGATGTCCGGAGCGTTTGCATTTCCTGCCGCCAGACGGCGCGGGGGTCGGGCAGCACAAGTACAGGCAGTGCAAGTTCGGGCTCGCGGATCAAGGCTTGCAAGCAAGGGAGTGACCTACATCGGCGCCTATTATTTTATTAATATTTGATACGTAGTTTACCGACAATGCAATGCAGCATCGGCAGCGAGACTCAAGCGGCCTCCGTCATCATCGACCTTGAGCGGGCACGACGGACAACAGCTCTCACTTCCGATCCTGCGAGGGTTTATGAACCGCCTCAAGATTTCCATGCAGCTGATGCTGCTTGTCGGCGGCCTGATGGCCGCCTTTGCCATCGCCACTTTTTTCCAGGTCAAGGCATCCTCGGACGCCATCTATCAGCAGCGCTATGAATTGCTGAGGACGCAGGTCGAGACGGCGATTTCCGTCATGAAGACCTATGACGACAGGGTACAGTCAGGCGAACTCTCGCTGGATGACGCCAAGGCACAGGCTTTCGCGACGTTGAACAAGCTGAAATTCGAACCCGATGGCTATTTCTTCGGCTACGACTATGACGTTGTTCTCGTCTTCCACCCGACATCCAAATCCGTGGGTCAGAGCAGCAAGGGCAAGGGCGATCCGACCGGCTATGCCTATCGCGACGAACTGGTCAGGCTTGGACAGAATGGCGGCGGTTATGTCGAGTTCATCGGTCCGAAGCCCGGCCACGACCCGAACGACTACAGCTTTCCGAAAGCGGCCTATGGCATGACCTTCCAGCCCTGGAAGATCGTCGTTGCCACCGGCCTCTACACCGACGACCTGAAAGCCGAAGTGCGTGCAAACATCATGCAGACCATCGGCGTTTCACTCGGGATCCTGGTGTTGGCGCTCAGCGCGGCATTCGTGGTGGTGCGCGGCATCACCAAGCCGCTGAATGCCATCCATGCCGCTCTCGAGGCCGTGGCCGAAGAAAATGTCTCCATCACCATTCCGCATACGGACATGCGCAATGAAGTCGGCATGATGGCCAATGCCACACAGGCGCTTCAGGAGAAGATCCGCGAACGCCATGCGCTGGCCAAGCGCCAGGAAGAACAGCAGCGCGAACTCGATGGCGAGCGCCAGCAGAATGCCGACATGCAGGTGGCGGAGGCCAATCAGCAGGCGCATGTGGTGAGCACCATCGGCGCATCGCTGGTCAAGCTTGCAGAAGGCGATCTCACGGTCCGCTGCAACGACCTCGGCCCGAAATATGCGACCCTGCGCGAAAACTTCAACGAAGCGCTTGGCCGTCTTGAGGAAGCCATGGCGCGCGTCAGCCTGAAGGGCAACGATATTGCCGTCAGCAAGGAAGAAATCCGTCGTGCCTCCGGCGAACTCGCAACCCGGACGGAGCGCCAGGCGGCCAATCTGGAAGAAACCTCGGCAGCGCTCGACGAACTGACCGTTGCCGTTCGCCAGACAGCCGACGGCGCCCGCGAGGCGGCCAGCCGCGTCGGCAGCGTCTCAACCGAAGCCCGCCAGAGCGACGCAATCGTATCGCGCGCCATCGAGGCGATGAGCGGCATTGAAAAGTCGTCCGAGGAGATCACCAAGATCATCGGCGTGATCGATGAAATCGCCTTCCAGACCAATCTCCTGGCCTTGAACGCAGGCGTCGAGGCCGCACGCGCCGGCGAAAGCGGCAAGGGTTTTGCCGTGGTTGCCCAGGAAGTGCGCGAACTGGCGCAGCGTTCGGCTGCGGCAGCCAAGGAGATCAAGGACCAGATCGCCCGGTCCTCAGCCCAGGTCGAACAGGGCGTGCAGCTCGTCGGCCAGACCGGGGAGGCCCTGAAACGGATCTCCGACCAGATCGCCAGCGCCAACGACATTGTCTCGAAGATCTCGCACAGCGCCCAGGAACAGGACACAACCCTGCGCTCGATCTCGTCTTCGGTGAACCAGCTCGACACGGCCACGCAGCAGAACGCCGCTATGGCCGAAGAGACCACGGCATCGGCCGAGGTTCTGGCCAACGATACCGGCGACCTGCTGGCCCTGATCCGCGGCTTCCGGACATCGGGCGCCAAGGCCGATCATGGCCATCAGCCGATGCGCATGGCGAGCTGAGCACGCCAGATTTCGACGACAGTTGCGAGCCGCCGGAGCGATCCGGCGGTTTTTCTATGTCCGCCAGACAGTCTCGATCCTGGTGACAAGCGCATCGATCTCACGGTCGGAATAGACCTCGATGCCGGCCGACTGCATCAGCGCCGCCGTGACGCCGTTTCCGACATGGCGCCTGCCGGCGAAGGAGCCGTCATAGATGAAACCGGAACCGCAGGACGGGCTACCGTCGATCAGCAGGGCGAAGCGACAGCCCTGCGCCTTGGCGAAGGCCAAGGCCTTTTCACCACCATCAATGAATTTGGCCGTGACGTCGCCTCCGGTGACTTCCAGCACCCGCGCGCGGCCGGCGAGCACATCGGCACCACTCATGCCGTTCTCGATTTCCGCCGGGGGACGCGGCGTCGGCAAGCCACCCGCCTGTTCCGGGCAGAAGCCGACCAGCCTTCCCTCCGCCTGCCAGCGGACAATCGCCGGGTGATGCAGCGGCTTGCCCTTGCCGTCATAACGGACGGGGCGGCCGAGAAGGCAGGCGCTGATGAAGATTTTGGCGGGCATAGATGCTATTCGTTGAGTTGCCGGGCAATATCGCGTTTTTCGTGAACTATACGAATGACATCAATCAAATCGACCTCGACCACATAAAATATCAGGTGGTGCCCGACTTTGTATCTACGATAGTTTGAATGTAGCCAGAAACCGGCCGCCCCAGATGTGGGTTGGCGACCAGATGGCTAATCGACGCAAAGATGTCAGAGACATAGTGCTCGGCCTGTGTCACGGACCAGATTTCGGCGGTGTAGTCCCAGATCTCTTCGAGATCAGCCTCTGCCGACGGGCGAAGGCTGTACGAGCTCACAGTGTACGCTCGCGCATGCGCGCGATGAACTCATCCTTATCTACATACCGGCCAGGGCCGCTGTGTTCACCCTCGATCAAGGCCTGTCTCAGCCATTCGAGCTTGTCTTGCTCCTGCTTCAACAGCCGCAGCCCCGCCTCGACGACCTCCTGGGCAGAGCCGAATTGGCCGCTCTCGACCTGCGCGTCAACGAAGCTTTCCAGGGGCTCGCCCAATATGATCTGAACCGACTTGTTCATCCATGCTCCTATGCGCAAAGGACTGGTGTTGCCGGATTATACTACAGGGGATGAGCAGATACAAAAAGCCCCGCCGGAGCGGGGCTTGGGATCAGCCGGTGATCTTCGAGAAGTCAGCGACGGTGCCCGTCGCCTCGCGGATCGCCTTCAGGAGGGCCAAACGGTTGGCGCGGATGGCGGCATCCTCGTCGTTGACCAGGACGTCCTCGAAGAACTTGTCGACCGGGGCACGCAGTGTCGAGAGGGCCTGCATCGCAGCACGGAAGTCTTCCTTCGAGACCGCCTCGGCGGCAGCCTTGGTCGCCTCGGTGACTGCGGCGTAGAGCGCCTTTTCAGCGTCGAGCTTGAGCAGGTCTGCGGAGACGCCATCGGCGACGACGGTGCCCTTCTTCTCTTCGGCGGCCAGCAACTGGGTGGCGCGCTTGGTGCCGGCGAGGAGGTTGAGGCCGTCTTCCGAGGTGATGAAGGCGGTCAGTGCTTCGGCGCGACGCGCAACCATCAGCAGGTCGTCGGTTTCCGGCGTCAGAACGGCATCGATGATGTCATGGCGGGCGCCCTGGTCGCGGAGGTAGACTTTAAGGCGGTCGTGGAAGAAGGAGAGGAGGTCAGATGGAAGCTTGGCAAGCACCTCTCGTGAGAACCCAACGTCGTAGTCCTCCGGAACTGAACGCATAAGGTCAGGCAAAAACTTGACGAGTAGATCAGGTCGACCAGAAAGACGCTCGGCTTCAGCAAGACTCCCCGCTAGTTGTGCCATGTGCTCCCGGGCGAACAAGCGCGCTAGGTTGATCGCCTGAGAAACGAGAACACCGAGCAGCGGAAGTCGTATCCCCTTTTCCAGAATGACCCTTACCATACCCAGCGCCGCACGCCTTAGCGCGTAAGGATCCTTCGACCCCGTCGGCTTCTCATCAATCGCCCAGAAGCCGACGAGCGTATCGAGCTTGTCGGCGAGCGCGACCGTCAACCCAACCTTGTCGGCCGGCAAGCGGTCGGAGGGGCCGTTCGGCTTCCAGTGGTCCTCGATTGCGGCGGCGACCGAGGCGTCCTCCCCCTGCAGGAGAGCATATTTGCGGCCCATTGCGCCTTGGAGTTCGGGGAATTCGCCGACGGCTTCGGTGCGCAGGTCAGCCTTGGCCAGCACCACGGCGCGGTCGACGAGAATCGGATCGGCACCGACGATCGGGGCGAGTACCTTGGCGAGTTCGCGAATGCGCGCCACACGTTCGCCCTGCGTGCCGAGTTTGGCGTGGAAGGTGACGTTGAGCGCGTCGAGCTTGGCCATGCGCTGGTCGAGCGGCTTTTGAAGATCGAGGTCGAATTTGGCGGCCGAGGCCTTCAACGTCCCGAGATCCGGAAGGTCGCCCTGGTCGCGCTTCCAGAAATGCAGGGCGTCGGAGAGACGGGCACGCACGACCTTGCCGTTGCCGTGAACGATCTCCTTGCCGCCATCGGTGGCGGCAATGTTGGAGATCAGGATGAAATGGTTCGACAGCTTGTCGGCCTCGCCTTGCGGCCGCACGACGAAGCACTTCTGGTTGGTCTTGATGGTCAGGCGGATGATTTCGGCCGGGATCGACAGATAGTCTTCCTCGAAGGTGCCGAGCAGGACCTGCGGCCATTCGACCAGGCCGGAGACTTCTTCCAGCAGGCCTTCGTCCTCAACCAGGTCGAGGCCATTGGCAAAGGCGATGTCGCGGGCGTCGTGCAGGATCATGTCCTTGCGGCGATCGGCATCGAGGATGACCTTGGCGCGCTCGAGGCTGGTGACATAGTCGTCGAAGCGGCGGACGGTGATGGCGTGCGGCGCATGGAAGCGGTGGCCATAGGTGATGTTGGACGCCACGATGCCGTCGATCTCGAAGGGGATGACCTGCACTTCGTCATGCTCGGGGCCGAAGGTGCAGATGATCGACTGCAGCGGACGGACCCAGCGCAGGCTTTCCATGCCCTTGCCCTCGACGCCGCCATAGGTGGAACCCTTGGGCATGGAGGCATAGCCGGAGCGCATCGAGGTCGGCCAGGAAAAGGAACGGATGATGCCGGGCATCACGTCGGCAATGATCTCTTCCGCCGCGCGGCCGGGCTTGTCGATATAGGCGACGTAGAAGTCGCCCTTCTTCGGATCGGTTTTGATCGCCGCCTGGTCGATCGAGGCCAGACCCGCGCCGCGCAGGAAGCCATCGATTGCGCCTTGCGGCGCCGAAACGCTCGGGCCCTTCTTCTCTTCGCGAATATCGGCGGAACGCGCAGTCAGGCCGCGAATGTCGAGCGTCAGGCGTCGCGGCGTCCAGTATTCGCGCGCACCTTCGTAGGTCAGACCGGCATCGACCAGCGCATCGGTGACCGCCTTCTTCAGATCGCCAGCAGCCTTGCGCTGCATGCGGGCGGGGATTTCCTCAGAGCGGAGTTCGAGCAGTAAATCGGGCATCAGACTGACTTTTTCGCTTGTTGCATAGGGCTGCGGGGGACTTAGCAAGCCGCGCGGAAAAAGTCATCCATGCAATCGCCGAAAATAGTCGTTGGCTCTACCATCCCCCGCCACCGCCGCCGCCTCCGCCGCCGCCGGAAGATCCGCCGGAGGAAAAGCCGGATGTCGACGAGGACGAGGAACTCGGCGGTGGGGCCGGAATGGTCGAGGCGATCGTCGTTGCCATCGACGACGAGAAGCCACCGATGCGGTCGCCGAACGTGCCGCGATTGCGGCCGTGATACCACATCGGCTGATAGGGTTCGGCCTCGGCCCGGGCCGCGGCCAGCCAGGTTTCGAACGTTGCCGACCAGGGTTTTTCGACGCCGAGCGCGACGGCATAAGGCAGAAGCGTTTCGAAATGCGACGGCGACATGGTCGGGGCACCCGCCATGTTCATCCGGTCCTTCTCGGCCAGTGTCATGTAAATGCGAAGACCTTCAATGCCGTCCATCAGCTTGCGTCCAAGCGGGGTTGGCGCATCCATCAGGAAGAAGAACAGGAAGTTGGCGAGAATGATGCCGCCAATGGCGATGATCACATGCAGTTGGCCGCTATGCGACAGATCGAGCAGGATCGACATCACGATCGTGCCGAAGATCGACAGGCCGACAAAGCCGACAAAAGCGCCGATGACAATCGAGACGATGCGGGTGAGCAGAGGCGCCCCGCGCCGCAGTCCCTTGCCGATGCCAACCGAGAAAATGCCGAAGAAGACGGAAAAGAAAGTCGGCACGATCATCAGGGCCACGGTGTCTTCCTGCAGGTCGCCGAACATCAGCAACAGGAAGAGGATGGCGACGCTGATGGCGATGCCGCCGGCGATATAGCCAGTATTGCCGCGGTAGTATTTGCCGCGATGTTCCTTCTCGATCGCCGAGCGGAAACTGTTGCCGACCTGTTGAACACGTTTGCCATTGGCCTTGTCTATGGTCAGCGTGTCGCCCTTCGACCCAACGGCTGACAGCAGTGTCTCCTGTCCAGAAGGCAACTTCTCCCTGGCCGGTTTGTCCGTGCGCGTCAGCGTGATGGAATTTTCCAGGTCATCCAGCGTGATGTAGCCCTTGACGGCGAGATCTAGGGCCGACGCGGACAGGGCCGTCCAGCCACCGTTGGAAAAGCCCTTGTTGTCGACATAGTTGACCAGAGCCGGAGAGATGCCGTCCGGCGCATCCCAGCGCGGCACGACGACGCCCTTGGCAGGGTCGCGGCCGACCGCCATCCAGGACCGCAGGTAGTAGCCCAGCACAAGGATCAGGCCGCCGATGGAAAAGATATCGGCGAAATTGTCGCGCAGATACCACCAGAGGCCCGTTTCCGGCTCGGGCGCGGCCACCGTGCCCTTGGGCATGGCGAGCACGATGGTCAGGCCCTCCCGCGCGCCAAGCGGCGCAGTGGTTTCAAATTCCAGACCACCGCTGCCGGGAACGACGCGGGCATTGCTGTCGGTGGAGCCGACAGCACCAGTGTAGACGGCGGTCCTGGTCGGTTGGATATCGCCCGGCAGGGTGACGCTGGCGCTCGCCTCCTCGATCGGGAACAGCCAGCCATTGCCGGTGACATTCCAGTAGAGTTCGTCATGATCGTCGAAATAGCGGATCTGCCGGGCTGTGGTGTAGGTGAAGACATAGGTGTGCTCGCCCGGGTCGAGCGTCACATCGGCGGATCCTGCATAGATGCGGATGCCTCCGTCGATGCTCTCGGTGTGAAAAGGCTCCGGCTCGCCGTCGCGCTCCACCGAGGTCAGATCGAACGCGACCTCACGGCGCTTGCCGCGTTCATTGGTGTAATAGAGCGGAAAGTCGCGGAAGATGCCGCGCTTGATGTCGATGCCCTCGGCATTGACGGTGATCGTCTCCGTCACCTCGAGGCTAGCGTCGGCGGAAACCGCGATATCGGCGTGATAGGAGCGGATCACCTCCTCGGCCCATGCGCCGCATGCCGTCCAGAGAGTGAGAAGCAAGGCGGCGCAAAGGCGAAGGAGCATAGGGCTTATCCGTTGTGTTTGACCTGCTCGACCCCGAGCGAGGCAAGCGCATCCCAATAGCCGGGATAGGTCTTGCCGACGCAATCGGGGTCCAGAATGGTGATGTCGCGGATCTTGAGGCCGGCAAGCGCAAAGCTCATGGCAATGCGGTGGTCGGCGAAGGTGTCGATATCGGCCGGCAGCGACTGGCCGGCGAGCGACGGATCGGACGACACGATCAGATCATCACCCTCCTCCGATGCCAGTCCTTCGCGGATGTTGTTGAGGCCGGTGGAGACCGCACGGATGCGGTCGCATTCCTTGACGCGCAGGTTGGCGATGCCAATGAAACGGACCGGATGGTTGTTGAAGGCGGCAAGCACGGCGATCGTCGGGATCGCATCCTGCATCTGGCTGCCATCGATCACCGCAGGCATGTTCGGGAAGGCGGCGATCACATCATAGGCCTTGGCGTCGGGCTGGGTGAAGGCGTCGGCCGGCGTGCCGATATCGATCGCCCCGCCGGTCATCACTTCCGCGCCCCAGAGATAAGTGGCGGCCGAGGCATCCGGCTCGATGTGGAAATCGGTCGCGGTATAGCCGGTCGGCTGAATCACCCAGGAGGACGGCGTCGGCTGTTCCACTTGGGCTCCAAAAGCGCGCATGGCCGACAGCGTCAGGTCGATATAGCCGCGCGCGCCGATATCGGCACCGGCGAGCTCGATGGTGAAGGGTTCGGAGCCGCAGGCGGCCGCCATCTGCAGGGCAGAGACATACTGGCTGGACAGGCCGGCATCGATAACGACATGGTTCTTCCTGAACGAACCATTGGCATCAATGGCGACCGGCGGGCAACCGGAAGGAGCCGCGATCGCGACGCCGAGCGACTGAAGCGCATCGACCAGCGGCTTGATCGGCCGCTTGCGCATGTGTTCGTCGCCATCGACGACGTAACGGCCCTTGCCGAGCGCCAATGCCGCGGTCAGGAAGCGGGTCGCGGTGCCGGCATTGCCGAGGAAGAGCGGTGCTGCCGGCTCTTTCAATTCGCCGGAGCTTGTGACGACGAAGGTGGTCGCGTCCGGTTCCTCGACGGTCACACCCATGGCGCGCAGGGCTTCGGCCATATAGCGGGTGTCGTCGCTTTTCAGGGCACCAGTCAGGCGGCTCGTGCCCCTGGCAAGGCCGGCGAGCAGCAGCGCGCGGTTGGTGATCGACTTCGAACCCGGAGGGCTCACCCGGCCGGTCAGGGCATGGGCAGGCGGAATGATGGTCAGTCTGTCAGTCTTCATTGTCTCGTCTCGGAGGGGGCAGCAGGCCTGGTGTCAGAACTTGACCGTCGGTACCGCACGGTCGGCCTCGTTGGCAATCTCGAAATACGGCTTCTTGGCAAAGCCGAACTGGCCGGCGACCAGATTGTTCGGGAAGGTCTCGACCTTGACGTTCAAATCGCGGGCTGCGCCATTGTAGTAACGACGCGACATCTGGATCTCGCCCTCGATGGTTTCAAGCGATTTCTGCAGCTCGACGAAGTTGTCGTTCGCCTTCAGGTCGGGATAGGCTTCTGCAAGGGCGACGATCTTGCCAAGGGCAGCCCCCAGAAGACCTTCGGCAGCAGCACGACCGGCGACGTCGCCGGCTGGCACGGCCTGGGCCTTGTTGCGCAATTCGATGACACTTTCCAGCGTGCCCTTTTCATGGCCGGCATAGCCCTTGACCGTCTCGATCAGGTTGGGGATCAGATCGGCGCGGCGCTTCAGCTGCACGTCGATGCCCGACCAGGCTTCCTCGGCCATCTGCCGGGCCTTGACCAAGCCATTGTAGATGAAGACGACATAGGCGGCGATGGCGGCAATAATGGCAAGCGTCGTGAACATGTAATTGCAACTCCCCAGCTTCGATGCGCAGACGTTAGCCGGTCAGCACAGCAAAGTCATCGGGGTTCGGCGCTACGGGCAATCTTAGTCAGGCGTGGCCCGGCATCAGGCGGCCCTGCCGAAATTCACGCCGCCGGCATCTGTCAGCAAAAATGCTTCGCCGCAGGCCTTGGCGAGCGTGCGTACGCGCAGGATGTAGCTCTGGCGCTCGGTGACCGAGATCACGCCGCGGGCATCGAGCAGGTTGAAGACATGGCTTGCCTTGATGCACTGGTCATAGGCCGGGAAGACGCATTTGTGCAGGCGCTGGTTATCGTTGTCGGAAGGCGCGCCTGCGGCGAGAAGCGCCTGGCATTCCGTCTCGGCATCGATGAAGTGGCGATGCAGCATCTCGGTATTGGCGAATTCGAAATTGTGCCTCGAATATTCCTGCTCGGCCTGCATGAAGACGTCGCCATAGGAGATTTTCTCCTCACCTTCGCGACCGTTGAAATTCAGGTCGTAGACATTGTCGACGCCCTGGACATACATGGCCAGGCGTTCGAGACCATAGGTCAGTTCGCCGGCGACCGGCGAGCAGTCGATGCCGCAGACGGCCTGGAAATAGGTGAACTGCGAAACTTCCATGCCGTCGCACCAGCATTCCCAGCCGAGGCCCCAGGCGCCGAGCGTCGGGCTTTCCCAATCGTCTTCGACAAAACGCACGTCATGCAGCAGCGGATCAAGTCCGATGGCCTTGAGCGAGCCGAGATAGAGCTCCTGCAGGTTGGACGGGTTCGGCTTCAGGATGACCTGGTACTGGTAATAGTGCTGCATGCGATTGGGGTTTTCGCCGTAACGACCGTCGGACGGACGGCGCGAGGGCTGCACATAGGCGGCCTTCCACGGCTTGGGGCCAAGCGCGCGCAGGGTGGTTGCCGGATGGAAGGTGCCGGCGCCCACTTCCATGTCATATGGCTGCAGCACGGCGCAGCCCTTGTCGGCCCAATAGGCGTGCAATGTCAGGATCAGCGCCTGGAAAGAGCGCTTCGGGTCCATATGCGGGGCGAGAGACGTGGTCATGGGATATCGTCCAAAACTTGGCTTGAAATGCGTGGTCCGTCTGGTGCCACGACGGGGCGGACGGGTCAAGCATGTGAAGGGGATTGCGAGCTCAGCGATAGGCGCGATCGCGTTCTAGCGATCCAGATCGGCGATCTGGTTCAACCGGCCGCTCAGCGAGAAGATCACGCCATCCGGCAGGAAGTGGATCTTCGCCTCGCCCTTGAACAGGTCCGAGACAACGCGCTCGGTCAGCCTTGAGCCGAAGCCGCGTCGGGGCGGTTCGCTGACCGGCGGACCGCCGCTTTCGCGCCAGTCAAAGGAAAAGCCCTCGCTGCCTTGCCGGGCCCAACTGACATCGACACGCCCGCCAGGCAGCGACAGGGCGCCGTATTTGGTCGCGTTGGTCGCAAGCTCATGGATGGCAAGCGACAGGCCAAGCGCCTGTTGCGCCGACAGGTAAACATTCGGACCCTGCATATGGAAGCGTATCTCGCTGTCGCTGTGCGGCGCGACGGCGGCATTGGCGATCGCCGACACCTCGGCTGCCGTCACGCTCATGCCGGTAAGCAGATCCTGCGCCTTGGCAAGCGTCTGGATGCGGGCGGATATCGTCGAGGCGGCGTCCGACAGGGACGAGGCGCCGCGCAGGGTCTGGCTGACGATCGACTGGACCATGGCCAGGGTGTTCTTCATCCGGTGTGCAAGCTCGCGATTGAGGAGCTTGAGTTCCTCCTCGTGCTTTTCGCGCTCAAGGATATGGCTCGTCGCATCGGCATAGGCCCGTTCGAGGGCTACGCGATCCTGCATGGCCTGTGTCGTTTCCGTAACGACATTCAAGATGCCGCGGATATCGCCAGTGTCGTCATAGAGCGGGCTATAAGAAAAGGTAAAATAGGTCTGTTCCTCATAACCGTTGCGGGTCAGGGTCAGCGGCAGGTTTTCCATCCAGGTGCCCTTGCCAGCCAGCGCACTGCGCACGAAAGGCAGGACGTCCTCCCAGACATCCGACCAAAGCTCCTTGAAGGGCTTGCCGATGGCGGGCTGACGCTTGCCCAGCATTGGCAGATAGGCATCATTGTGAAACTGCAGCAGGTCTTCACCCCACCAGAAGCACATGGGCTGGCGCGAGGAGAGAACCAGGCGGAGCGTCGATTTCAGCGACTGCGGCCAATTGTCGATCGGTCCCAATTCGCTCGAGGCCCAATCAAAACTGCAAATTTCAATTGCAGCCTCTCCGCCAATATTGAGGAAATCCTGCGTACGAATATTGCTACCCCTTCGAGGCCGTCGTCACCAGGCGGCAGAACAACCCCCTCAATTCCGCGCATGGCTTAATGATCAAACGATACTCAAAATAGGGCGAAACACATTGCAACTCAAGACGCCGGGCCGGAGCAAAACGCGCAGCATCAAGGTGCGCCGCGCCGGCGGAATGTGCTGAACTGGAATTTTTGCACCGATCCCGACGGCGTATGATGCTCATGGCTGATACTGCCGAGCAGATCAAAATCGGGACCGAGCAACCGTTGCAGGCTGGTGCAGTCGTGACGGGCGACCGGCAGACCGCTGCATTTTTTCGGCCCGTCCGGCGCAAAGGTGCCGATGACCGCCACGCCGCCGACCAGCAGTGCCGATTTCAACACGGTTACATAGGCATTCTGGTCGCTGACTTCGGTGAGGAAGTGGAATGCAGCCCTGTCGTGCCAGGCATGAAAATGGCGCGTCGGGGTCCAGCTACGTATATCGGCGACAACCCAATCCACGCTTCTGACACCCGGCAGGCGCTGTTGGGCGCGATCGAGGGCGGCGGCAGACAGGTCCAGCACCGTGACATGGGCCTGCCCTTCAACGATCAGGGCATCGACCAGAGCAGAGGCCCCTCCACCGACATCGATGACGGCCACATCCAGCCCGATGCCCGCCGATCGTAACAGCGACAGTGAAAGATCGGGCCGCTCCTCAAACCAGCTGACTTCGTGTTCGGCCTTGTGACGATAGACATTGTCCCAATGATCGCGTGCCGGCGTCACGGCCGCACCATCAGAGTGTGCCTCATCGGCCATCGGCGCCCCTCCAGAACCGGGCAGAATATGGACGGCGCTTTCGCAGCGCAGGACTATTCGTCGTCGCGGCGGACACGGTATTCGCCGGTTTCCTTGTCCTGGACCAGCGTTCCGATCGCACCCGTTTCGCGCTCCTTCTCCGCCGCACGGGACTTGGCCGCGAGCTTTTCCGCATCGCTGACAAATTTGCGGTAGAGCATCCAGCCGCCGCCGAACAGCAGTCCGAAAAATATCAGTTGCGCCATGTCCCCTCGCCCCGTCGCGTCCTAACCATGCCGTGCCGCGGTCAGAGACCGTAGCGCGACCACAATGCCTTTTCCTCAAGCGTGTCGGCAAGTCCCGCCACGGTTTGCGCGGCAATCTGGTCGATGGAACCGAATGCATCCACACCCGTCACGCGCTTGCCGAACAGGCTCTTGGCACCGCTGATCAATTCGAGCCTGGCATCTTTGCCATACCGCGTCTTGATTTCCTGGCGCATATTGCCGAGCCGATCGACAAGGCCAAGCTCGACGCCGCGACGGCCGGTCCAGAACAGGCCGGAAAACAGGGTCGGATCCTCGGCCAGAAGCACGCCGCGCCGGGCCTTGACCATGTCGATGAAGATCTCGTGGATCTCCAGCTGCAGGGTCTTCAGATACTCGATATCGCCTTCCTTTTCGGGCTGGAACGGATCGAGGATCGCCTTGTTTTCGCCGGCGGTGTAGACGCGGCGCTCAACGCCGATCTTCTTCAAAAGCTCCGGGAACCCGAAGCCGCCCGAGACCACACCGATGGAACCGACAATCGAGGTCGCGTCGACAATGATCTCGTCTCCGGCAATGGCGAGCATGTAGCCGCCCGACGCTGCCACATCCTCGACGAAGACGAGAACGCGCTTGTTCTTCTCTTCGGCAAGGGCGCGGATACGGTCAAAGATCATGCGCGACTGGACAGGCGAACCGCCGGGAGAATTGATCGACAGAGCAACGGCGGGGCTGTCCTTCATGGCGAAGGCCTTTTCCAGCTGTGGCGCGACACTGGCAAGATTGAGCGCTGGCCTGAACTTGGAACCTCCGCTCATGATCGCACCATGCAGACGCACGACGGGGATGACGATCCCCTGCTTGCGGAAGCGTTTCGGCACCAGCCGCTTCAAAAAATCTGCCATGGACGCACTATCCTCCTACGTGTCAAAACCTTGTCGAGATGTAAGAAGCCGGCCCCCAAACGCAATGGCTGCATACAAAATTCGGGCGATGCACGATCAGCGCTGACGGGCGTAACCGGCACGGCCATTGTTCAGATCATCGACAAGAGGGGCGAAGGCATGGCTGTCCCCGCGGTCATGCATCAAGAGCGGCGCCCGCAGTTGCAGACGCGCCCGCGACCCCTTGATCGCGGTAACCAGAATGCGGGTCGCGTTCTCGCCCGGCCGCGGATGGATGGCGGTAATCTCGATGCCACCGAAGCGGCGACCGCAGGCGGCGATGATTTCGGCGATCGACTGGGGTCTTGCGATCAGCGACAATTGCCCACCAGGCAGGGCGATGGCGCCAGCGGTTCGGATCCAGCTTTCGAACAGGTTTTCGGTCATCGCATGCGCCTCTGCCTTCAAGACGTCCGGCGTGCGGCGGTCGCTGGCATCGTTGAACGGCGGGTTCATGATGACATGATGGAAGCTGTCATCGCATAGACCCGCAGCAGCACGGGCGCGCCCGGTCAGCGTGACGTCCGTCTCAAGAACCGAGATCCGGTCGGCATATTGTGCATTTTCAGCCAGTGCGAGGCTCTTTCGGGCGAATTCCGCCATGTCGGGCGAGCGTTCGACGAGCACCACGTCTGCATCCAGCAGCCTGGAGGCCACGGCAAGGCCTGCCGCACCGGCGCCAGCCCCCAGATCCGCAAGACGAAACGGCCCGTCCTCTACCACCAGGGAAGCCAGCAACATGGCATCCATGCCTGCGCGATGACCCCGGCCGCGCGGCTGGACCAGATGAAAGCGGCCGCGGTGAAAGGCGTCGATGGTTTCGGAAGATGGCTGGTGCAACATCGGGCTTCAGGCCTCGTCGTCCCGCAACTCGGCCGCAAGACCCGCATCGGTGAGGATCCGACGCGCCTGACCGACCTCTTCTGAATCGACGAGCAGCCTGCGCTGCAGCATGCCCAGCGAGCCTTCGAGAATGCTCATCTGCTGGTCGGCAATCATCACAGCGATCCCGGCGTCCCGCATCAGGCTTTCGGCAAAGGAGAGAAGGACGACGTCGTTCGAACGGATGATCTCGTGCATTTTACCCAGAAAACCTTCTTCATTGCCGTTCCGGGACAATTCGCCCCTTGCCGTGGGTGCCTCGGCTTTTTATTGTCGAGGCAGAATTGAACAGGAGTCCGGTGCGTTGGGCGTAGTCATACCGCTTGAGGAAAACAAAAACAAACAGGCTTCCATCAAGCCCTTGGTGGACCTGACCAAAAGCGGCATGGAACGGGTGAACCAGCTGATCCTGTCGAAGGCGGGCTCGGATGTCCAGATGATCCCGGAAGTCGCCAACCACCTGATTTCGTCGGGCGGCAAGCGGCTGCGGCCAATGCTGACGCTGGCGACAGCATCGATGTTCGGCTATGAGGGCGACCATCACATCAAGCTGGCCACCGCTGTCGAATTCATGCACACGGCAACGCTGCTGCATGACGACGTGGTGGACGAAAGCGATCTCCGGCGCGGCAAATCGACGGCACGCACCATCTGGGGCAACCAGGCCAGCGTTCTTGTCGGCGACTTCCTGCTCGGCCAGGCTTTCCGGATGATGGTGGATGTCGGCTCGCTCGATGCGCTCGACGTGCTGTCGACGGCCGCCTCTGTGATCGCCGAAGGCGAAGTGCTGCAGCTGTCCGTCGCCAAGAACATGGAGACCACCGAAGACGACTACCTCTCGGTGATCCGGGCCAAGACGGCTGCGCTGTTTGCGGCGGCGGCCGAAGTCGGGCCGATCGTGGCCCAGACCGACAAGGCGACGCGCAATGCGCTGAAATCCTATGGCATGAACCTTGGCCTTGCCTTCCAGCTGGTCGACGACGCGCTGGACTATGGCGGCAAGGCCGCAGACCTCGGCAAGAATGTCGGCGACGATTTTCGCGAGGGCAAGATCACCCTGCCGGTGATCCTGTCCTATCGCCGCGGCACCTCCACCGAACGCGACTTCTGGCGGGAATCGATCGAAGGCGGCCAGAACGACGACGCCCGGCTCGAAAAGGCATTGGGGCTGATCAGCCGCTATGGTGCGCTCAGCGAAACGATCCAGCGGGCACAGCATTACGGCACCATTGCCCGCGATGCCCTGGCACCTCTGCCCGAGACGCCGTGGAAAGATGCGCTCAACGACGTGATCGACTTCTGTATCGCCCGCGTCAATTGACGCGGACAATCGTGGCGTACGGGCCGATTGCCTTGCGGGCCTGCTTCAAAAAAGCCATTCTATGCGTGAATCATCGCGCGTCGTTCCCATATAAGCACGACAGCGCTCTTTATCGGTTCTTGAAAGGCTCGTTCATGCGGCAAAGTCCCGCCACTCGTTTTCTCGCCGGCACTGCCCTGGCGCTGCTTCTCAGCGTCTTCCAAGCCCCGATCGTGTCTGCGGCGTCGCCCGACAAACCGGCGGAATCGGAGAGTTTCGACCTTGAAAGCGTAGACAGCTTTGCCGGCGCCTTTCTGGCGGCCCGGACGGCTGAGGCCGACCGCGACTACGCAAATGCCATCGGCCTGTACAAGAAGGCACTTGAGCTTTCGCCGGACGAGCTGGATATTCAACAGCGGCTGATGATCGCCCTGATCATGAACGGCGACTTCGATGAGGGCGCCAAGCTCGCCAAGGAACTGGAAAACGATCCGGCCGTCGAGCGCGTGACCTCCGTCGCACTGGGATTCCAGGCGATCCGGGATGGCCGCTACGACGACGCGCTGAAGAGCTTCAAATACGAGGGTCCGAACGACCTCGACCGCCTGATGAACGAATTGCTGGTAGCCTGGACCAAGGTCGGCGAAGGCAAGGGCAAGGAAGCGCTCGATCTGGTGAAGGGTCTGGAAGGCCCCAGCTGGTACGCGATCTTCCGCAACTACAATGTCGGCGTCATCGCCGCGCTGACCGGCGATGACGATACGGCCCGCAAGGCACTCACTGACACGCTGATCGACCGTAGTGGTGGCGCAACAGCGCCCGACACCTTTGCGCGGGCGGTCATTGCGCTTGCGACGCTCGAAGCCAATGCCGGCAACAGGCAGAAGGCCCTGGATGCCCTGGCGGCCGGTGACGAGCTGATCAACAATTACGCACCGTTCAAGGCGCTGCGCGACGAGATCGAAGCTGGCGGCAAACCGAAGCCGATGGTCGAGAATGCAGCCCAGGGTGCGGCCGGCGTGCTGTTTTCCATCGGTGGCGCGCTCAACCGCGAAGGCGCCGAAGACACGGTAATGCTCTATCTCCAGCTGTCGCATGCGCTGGACAAGGAAGCGGCAGACACCCTAGTCCTGCTCGGCGGCATTGCCGAGAATGCAAAGCAGCCGGAAAAGGCAATCGAATTCTACCGCCAGGTTCCGGAAGCCTCGCCGATGCGGCGGATTTCCGAATTGCAGCTCGGCCTGACGCTTGCCGAAACCGGCAAGGTCGAGGATGCACGCGAGCATCTGCAGGGTCTGATCGCGTCCGATCCGAAGGATATACGCAGCTACCTGGCCTATGGCAGCGTGCTGTCCGAGGCCAAGGATTACGCGGCGATGGCCGCCAACTACGACACGGCGGTCGAAGTCATCGGTCAATCGCCGATCAAGAGCCACTGGTCGATCTTCTTCCAGCGCGGCATCGCCAACGAACGCCTGAAGAAGTGGGACAAGGCCGAGCCGGATTTCCGCAAGGCGCTGGAGCTGAACCCGGAGCAGCCGCAGGTTCTCAACTATCTCGGCTATTCCTGGGTCGACATGAACCGCAATCTCCAGGAAGGGCTGGAGATGATCAAGAAGGCCGTCGAACTGAGGCCCGATGACGGCTACATCGTCGACTCGCTCGGCTGGGCCTATTATCGCCTCGGACGTTTCGACGAATCGGTCGCCGAACTGGAGCGGGCAGCCGAGCTGCGCGCCGGCGACGCGACGATCAACGACCATCTGGGCGACGCCTACTGGCGCGTCGGCCGCAAGCTCGAGGCCACGTATCAGTGGAAACGCGCACTTGCTTCCGAGCCGGAAGAGGCCGAAGTGCCGAAGATCCAGGCGAAGATCGACAAGGGCATGCCGCCGGTCGAATCCGATGCGGCCAAGATCAACGAACAGCCGGTGGTCAAGCCGGCTGAGATCGACAAGAAATCCTGACCATCATGATGCATGGCGCCGATTTTCGGCCGGTGCGGATCGAAGAGACCGCGCCGGCCAAGATCAATCTGGCCCTGCATGTCACGGGCCAGCGCAACGATGGCTACCATCTGATCGACAGCCTGGTAACGTTCTGCCAGCATGGCGACAGGCTGACATTCACGCTGTCGGATCAGGATGAATTCCAGATTACCGGCCGGTTTGGCGCCATGCTTTCAGCCGATGCGGATGGGCGCGACGGCAATCTGGTTGTTCGTGCGCGTGATCTGTTGCGCAAGGCTCTGGCGGCGGAAAACAGTGCCGCACCGCCGGTTTCGATCGTGCTGGAAAAGGAACTCCCGATCGCGTCGGGCATCGGCGGCGGGTCTGCCGACGCGGCCGGGACATTGCGCGGGCTGTTGCGATTGTGGCGCGCCGACATATCCGACGAAACATTGCAGAGGCTCGCACTCGCACTCGGTGCCGACGTGCCGATGTGCCTGCAGTCGAGGCCGCTTAGGGCGAGCGGCATCGGCGAAATCCTGACGCCCCTGCCCCAGATGCCGGCGCTGGCACTGGTGCTCGGCAATCCGTTGAAGGGCGTCTCGACGCCGACCATCTTCCGGCTGCTGGCGAACAAGGCCAATCCTGTCATGCCAGACTTGCCGACCGACGCCGCACTTTCTGACTGGATAGAGCGGCTGGGCACCCTGCGCAACGACCTGGAGCCGCCGGCGCGCGCGTTGCTGGCGGAGATCGGCATGCTGTCGGACATGTTCGCCGCAGAGGGCGCGCTGTTCACCCGCATGTCCGGCTCGGGCGCGACATGCTTCGGGATCTTTGCCGACCAGCACCATGCCGAGCAAGCCGCCGCTACCCTTCGCCAAAAGCGGCCGGACTGGTATTTTCAGGCGAGCCAGACATATCCAGGAGACATGGCATGAGCCGCATCGACGAGGCCCGGCCCTTCATTCCCGTCGGCATTGCCGTGCTGACCGTGTCCGACACACGCACGCTGGCCGATGACCGTTCGGGCGACACGCTTGTCCAGCGGATCACGGAAGCCGGTCATCGCCTTGTCGCAAGGGCCATCGTTGCGGACGACAGGCAGTCGATCTTCGATCAGGTTCAGGCCTGGACGCAAGACGATGCCGTCGATGTGGTGATCACCACCGGGGGCACCGGCTTTACCGGCCGCGACGTCACGCCGGAGGCGCTGGAACCGTTGTTCGAAAAGCGCATGGACGGCTTTTCCGAAGTGTTTCATCGAATTTCCTACGACAAGATCGGCACATCGACCATCCAGTCGCGGGCAACCGGCGGGGTCGCCAACGCGACCTTCATCTTCGTGCTGCCGGGATCGCCCGGCGCCTGCAAGGATGCTTGGGATGGCATCCTGAAGCTGCAGCTCGACTACCGCCATATGCCGTGCAATTTCGTCGAGATCATGCCACGGCTCGACGAGCACCTGACGCGCGGCAAATAACACCGCCAGTATGCGCTTCAGCGCCTGGCTTCGCGCGCGACCCAGGACGGGATAATTTCAGACGTCAACCGCCGCGGCTTGTGGCCATTTGCCAGATCGCGAAGATCCATGCCCGACCTGACCAGCGTCTGCGCCTGGCGCTTGGGCAGCAGCAGGCCATTTTCCAGTGGCGGGCGAGACCGGGTCAGGCGGCGATACAATGGCAGCCGATAGGCACGTGATTCCGAAAACCGGGCCGGCATCTTGTTGAGCGCGACGTATTCGGCGACCTCATCGATCCAGCCCTGTGTCAGCCGCGCCCCGGGCTCGACCAGGAGCAGCCACTCGCCGCGCGCCGTGCCGAGCAGGTCCTTCATGTCCCATTGCTGATAAAAGCGGCAGCCTGCGGCATCCGCCACAAAGGACGAACCGTCCTTGGAGCCGTGGTCCAGAACAATAACATCGCTCACAAGGCCTTCAACAGCGCCGGCTACGAGAACCGACAGCGTCTGAGCAAGTTCAGGCTCCTGATCGCGGCATTCCATGATCACTGTCAACATTGCCTATCTCTATCGCATTGCACAAAGATTTGCCACCGCTTTGCGGCGGCCCGATTTTTCAATTTTGTTCTTGCAATGTTCTCATTGATGATGGTAGGAATATAGTCATTCGGCGGGACTGATTGCCCCCGCGAGGAGCTAAACATGAACGAGCTGTCTCTTGTGGGCCAGGCTGCCTTTCAGCCTGGCAATACGGCAGATATTGCCGATGCGGTGATGACCTCTTCCGGGCTCCGGATCGAGATCGACCGACGCCGCGGTCGCGGGGCAACGCTCAACCCGGGCGGTCGCTTCGAACCAACGGAACGCGTGGCCTTCGATGACGGCTGGCAGAGCCTTGAGGACATGCCGCCGTTCAAGACGGAAGTGCAGGTCGAGAAGCCGAGAACGATCATCACCCGCAATGAATCGCCGGATATTCCCTTCGATCGTTCGATCAATCCTTACCGCGGCTGCGAGCATGGCTGCATCTATTGCTTCGCCCGCCCGACGCACAGCTATATGGGGCTCTCGGCCGGTCTCGACTTCGAGGCGCGGCTGTTTGCCAAGCCGGATGCACCGAAGCTTCTGGAACGGGAATTGTCGAAGCCGGGCTACAAGCCGCGGCCGATCGCGATCGGCACCAATACGGACCCCTATCAGCCGATCGAGCGGGAATGGCGGATCATGCGCCAGATCCTCGAAGTGCTCGACAAGGCCAATCATCCGGTGGTGATCGTCACAAAGTCGGCGCTGGTGCTGCGCGACGTGGACATCCTGAAGTCGATGGCGGAGCGCGGCCTCGCCAAGGTCGGCATTTCGGTAACGACGCTCGACCGCAAGCTTGCCCGGCTGATGGAGCCACGCGCGGCCACGCCGTCAAAGCGGCTGGAGACGATCAAGGGGCTGTCGGAAGCCGGCATCCCGGTTGCCGTGATGCTCGGGCCGGTCATTCCGGCACTGAACGACCATGAGATCGAACGCATTCTCGACAGCGGCAAGGCAGCGGGCGCGACGGAGGCCAGCTATGTGCTGCTGCGCCTGCCGCTTGAGGTCAGCCCGCTGTTTCGCGACTGGCTGCTGCAGCATTATCCGGACCGCTACCGGCATGTGATGTCGCTGGTCCGCTCGATGCGGGACGGCAAGGATTACGATGCCGAATTCGGTAAGCGGATGAAGGGCGCCGGTCCTTACGCCTGGCAGATCAGCCGCCGCTTCGAAATGGCGACCAAGCGTCTTGGCCTGACCCGCCGCAGTCTGCATCTGCGTGAGGACCTGTTCCTGTCGCCGAACAGCCATGGCGTGCAGCTGTCGCTGCTGTGAAACTGGCACTGTTGTGAAACTGGCGCCTCACAAAGGCGCAGGATCCCTATCGTGATGTCCGGGCGGCCGGCACCGCCTCGACATTGCGCCTCCCGGTCCAGGCCGGGTTTCGACTTCCGGCGCGGTTATCCGCCGCCTCGCGCCGGATGTGTCCCTGGTCAGCCGCCCCTTGCTCTCGCGTCCAACGAGAGAAAGGGACCAGGGGCTTGCAGGAGATCGGGTGTGCGTGCGAGTTCTGCCGCATGAAAACGCGAACGCCACCCGATTCTCCCAGCCTGTTTGCCGACATGCCGCTGGCACCCGATTTCTCGATCGAGAGCCGCACCAGGCGGCGCGGGCTCTGGCCGGTGGCCGGAACCGATGAAGCCGGCCGCGGGCCGCTGGCGGGGCCGGTGGTGGCCGCTGCGGTCATCCTCGACCCGAAGCGTATCCCTGAGGGGCTGAACGATTCGAAGAAACTGTCCGCGGCCCAGCGCGAGCGGCTGTATGACGAGATCCTTGCGACTGCCACCGTCTCTATCGCCTCTTCGTCACCCCGCCATATCGATGCACGCGATATCCGCAAGGCGAGCCTCGACGCGATGCGGCGTGCCGTTGCCGGGCTTGAATTGAGCGCCATGCATGTGCTGGCCGACGGCAAGGACGTTCCGGACGGACTTTCCTGTTCCGGCACGGCCGTGGTCAAGGGCGATGCCCGCTCGGTGTCGATCGCCGCAGCATCGATCCTTGCCAAGGTCATGCGGGACCGGATGATGGCACGGGCCGGGCTGCTCTATCCCCACTACGGGTTCGCACAGCATGCCGGATATGGCACGGCCATGCATCGGGCAGCGATCGCGCTGCATGGCCCCTGCCCGCTGCACCGTATGAGCTTTCGGCCATTGCGACAGGAAGACCTCATCGACTGAGGCAACGCTGCTGCCCGTGACAATCACCGATCCGGCTGGGCGGCAGCAACACTCCATATTGCAGACAACAAAAAAGCCGGGCGAACCCGGCTTTCTTCAATTCCAAGACCGATCCTGCGATCAGTTCAGGCGGGACTTGACCTCACCCACGGCGTTCTTGAACAGGTTGTCCTGAACCGCGCCGTCAGTCTTCTTGGCCAGGACCTTTTCAGCCGCAGCGATGGCCAGATCGACGGCCGCTACGCGCACGGCGTTGACGGCTTCGGTTTCGGCCTGCTTGATCTTCTGCTCCGAGAGTGCATTGCGGCGTGCAATGAACTCGTCGGTCTTCTGCCTGGCTTCGGCCGTCAGGGCAGCGGCTTCGCGTTCGGCAGCAGCAACGATGCCTGCGGCCTCTGCTTCCGCTTCCTTGCGCTTGCGCTGGTATTCGGCCAGCAGGTGCTGGGCCTCTTCGCGCAGGCGCTTGGCTTCCGCCAGTTCGTCGCGGATCTTGTCAGCGCGCTCGTCAAGCCCCTTGGCCATCATGCCCGGAACCTTGAGGTAAGCGAGCAGGACGAAGAAGAGAACCAGACCGACCAGGGCAAAAAATGTTGCGTCGAGATGCATGGCGATCACGCTCCCTGCTTGGCGGCGCCGGAAACGGCAGCCTTGATGTCGGCGGCGGTCGCCTTGGTGCCGATCAGCTGTTCAACGATCGAACCGACCGTGTCGATGGCGATCGTGTCGACTTCGGCGAATGCCTTGGCCTTGATCTCGCCGATGCGGACTTCGGCGGCAGCGATCTTGGCGGAAAGATCCGCTTCGATGCTTGCGCGTTCCGCGTCGGCCTTGACCTTGGCTTCGTCGCGCGCGACCGAGGCAATCTGGCCGGCCTTCGCCTTGGCCGCGCTCAGCTCGCGTTCGTATGTTTCAATCGCAGCGTCGGCCTCGGACTTCAGGCGTGCTGCCTCGTCGAGATCCTGTGCAATGCGGTCGTGACGGTTTTCGAGAATACCGCCAACGCGCGGCACGATGACCTTCTGCATGAGCATGTAGAAGATGCCGAACGTGATCACCAGCCACAACAGCTGCGAGGCATAGGTGGACGAATCGAACGGCGGGAACACACCGCTGGCATGTTCCGTATTCGGAACGCCGGTCTCGGTGTGGACAGTGCCCTCTGCCGGCGCTTCCTCGGCATAGGCGGGGGTCACAAACATGCTCACCTCCAGGTGTATTCACAAATGCACGAGATCACGGCCGCCGCGAAAGGCACGCCGTGATCCCAATCTCCAACCGTGTATTAGACGGCGAACAGGAGGAGGAGAGCGATGAGCAGCGAGAAGATGCCCAGAGCTTCCGTAACGGCGAAGCCGAATACCAGACGGCCGAACTGGCTGTCGGCAGCAGACGGGTTGCGCAGTGCGCCGGAGAGGTAATCACCGAAGATACGGCCGAGTGCGAGGGACGTACCAGCCATGCCGAGGCATGCGAGACCTGCGCCGATGTACTTTGCTGCTTCCGCTTCCATATGGATACTCCTTCGAAATGGTTGTTGCGGCTGTTTTGGCCCCGGTTGCGCCGGGGCCAGCGACTATATTCTCAGTGACCGCCGTGCACTGCGTCGTTCAGGTACATGCAAGTGAGTACCGCGAAGACGTAGGCCTGCAGGAAGGCAACGAGAAATTCGAGACCGGTCATGGCGACCGTCATCAAAAGGGGCAGAATTGCGCCGCCGACACCGACCGCACCCATGGCGCTCATCGACGCGACGAAGCCGGCAAAGACCTTGAGCGTGATGTGACCGGCGAGCATGTTGGCGAACAGACGGACGGAGAGGCTGATCGGACGCGAGAGGAAGGAAACAACCTCAATCGTGGACACCAGCGGCAGCAGAGCAATGGGCACGCCGGACGGCGCAAAGATGCCGAGGAACTTCAGGCCGTGCTTGTAGAAACCATAGACCAGGACGGTCAGGATGACGAACAGCGCCAGAGCGAAGGTGACGATGATCTGGCTGGTAATGGTGAAAAAGTACGGGAACATACCGAGCAAGTTTGCCGTCAGCACGAACATGAACAGCGAAAACACCATCGGGAAAAACTTCATGCCATGGCTGCCAGCGCCTTCGCGCAGCATCGAGGCGATGAATTCATAGGCCATTTCAGCGACGGACTGCATGCGGGTCGGAATCAGACCCCGGTTCGACGTCGAGAAATAGAGGAAGCTTGAAGCGGCTGCGACAGTTGCAACCATGAACAGCGACGCATTGGTGAACGAAAAATCAATCCCACCCACTTCGATCGGAACAATCTTCTGGATCAGAAACTGATGAGTAGGATCGTTGGCCACGTTCTGCTCTTTCGCGTTTTGCCGCCGGGGCGGATATCTTATCGTCGTGCTCGGATCGCCTCAGCGACCGTCGCCTTTTTCTTTCAAGTCCAACTTGCGATCAGCCGGATGCGGCGAAGCCACAATTCCAACGACGCGCATGACGTTCAACACGCCGGCGCAGAACCCGATGAGCAGCATGACAATCATGCCCCAGGGCGCCGTACCGACAAAGCGGTCAAAAAGATAGCCCAGAAATGCGCCAACAACGATGGCGGAGATGAATTCGCTCGAGATCTTCATCGCCATTCCGTAACCCTTGCGGGTTTCTTCGGCGTTGATCTCCGCGCTTTCCTCGCTCTTCGCCTTGGTGTCCCGGACAGCCAATTCGGCAGCCAGTCTCCGGCGACGCTCTTCCAGACCTTCTTCCCGATTATCCGTCATGGCTTCCTCCCGTCCCAATCCGTATCTCACAGGGCACAATACACCCGATTTGAATGCAGAAACGGCAGGATAGAAACCCTTCTGGCCCGCTTTGAAGTCGGCCGCACCATAATTTTGAGGACCTGCATAGTCAAGGCATATGGGGGCCAAGTTTCACGACAAATTAACCCATAAAATTCAGATGGTTAGATAAATATTGCCGATTCAACTCACATGACAGACGCCAAATCGTGTCACTTGGTCGCGATGGAAGGAGAGAATCTGCCATAATCGATGCCGCGCCATGCCACATTGCGGCACAAGCAAGTCAGCGGAAAACGAAATCATGTTCGGCCGGCGTCAAAGTCCGAAAATGCCGCCGCAATCCTGAAAGGGCGCCCGCCTTCGCGCAGATGCTGGCGTGTCAGCTCCAGCCACCGCCATAGGTGCGGTAGAAGATGTGCTTGCCGATCGTGTCAACCCGCTTCATCGTCGGACCCCAATCCGGCTTCACATAGGTCGCGTGATAGTGGGTGGCGGATCCCACCTCCTTGAACCAGATCTTGCCGGCGGTGACCGCCATGGCAATCTCCTTGGCGATGCGCCAATGGGACGGCGATGTCACGCGGTCGGGGATACGGTCGCAGGCGAAGGAAAACTGGCAGCGGTTGCGCCAATCCTCGTTCTGATAGACGACACCACAGATCGTTGATGGATAATGCGGATTGCGTACCCGGTTGAGGATGACCTGGGCGACCGCCGCCTGCCCCTTCACCGATTCGCCTCGGGCTTCGAAATAGATGCCCTCGGCGAGGCATTTCTGTTCCTTGTCGGAAAATACGCCGGCCGGCAAAGCGGTTGCAGCCCAGGCATGATCCTGCGGGCCGATCTCGGGCATGAAGCGGCCGCGCGCCGTCTGCTTTTCCGTCAGGATCGCATCAAAGGGCGAGACACTGGCGTAATCCGGTGCGGGCGGCGCGTAGGCGGTGGCCAGAACGTCCGGGTTTCGGTTGGTCACCAATCCGGCAAGCATGGCCGGCAGCGCCGGATCGACCGGCTGCTCCTTGCGCTTGAAATAGAAGCTCGCCAATTCGACCGGCTTCGTCTCGGTTTTCTCCCGAGCAAAGGCTGTGCGTTCGGTCGCGCGATCCCTTGGGTCGAGCAGCGAACTGGTGCGCTTCAGGATCGATCCCGCCGAAAAGGCACGCGGTGGCAGCATCTGCTCGACGGCAATCACCCTGCCCTTCTTCAGGTCTCGGGTGACGCGCATTTCATCCGGCAGCGGATCGGCGGCCTGCTTGCCGCCGTCAAAGGCGATGCGGCGGCCGTCGGGCAGCACAAGGCCGGTGTCATTGGACAGGGCCGACGATGTTTCGTCGGCAGAAAATGCCAACTCTGCCTGATGGATTGAACCTGCCGGCGATGCGGTCAGAACCATACGCCAATTGCTGGCGCCGCGGTCGCTGCCGGCCAAAAGGCCGGCCAGATCCGCTTGGGCTGCAATTGTCGGGAAGGCGAGCCAGGAGACGAGGCCGAAGAGCAGAGGCGAGGTCCACATCTCCAGCCGGGAGAGGACCTTCTTGGACGGGCGAAATGAGGAACGCAAACCGAACTCCAGCACAAGGACGCGAGATACATTAGAAAAACATCTCTCATTAACCTTGATGCATGGTTAACGCCGGCTGCAATACGGCGTGAAAGCGGGCCGCACCAACGCGAAGGGCCACCGGGATCATCCGGTGGCCCTCGAATGCATTTTCCGGCATCTGCGTCAGATGATGACGTGCGAGCCCAGTTCGACCACGCGATTGGCTGGCAGGCGGAAATAGTCCGACGGGTCGGCTGCCGCGTTGGCAAGCGAGATATAGAGCCGGTCCTGCCAGTAGGGCATGCCGGATTTGGCATCCGGCACCAGCTTGCGCCGGCCGAGATAGAACGAGGTCGACATGATGTCGAATTTCAATCCGCAGCGGCGCAGGTTGGCCAGGGCCTTGGAGACATTCTGGTTCTCCATGAAGCCGAACCGGATCTCGACGCGGGAAAAACGTTCTGACAAAGGCTCGATGACAAATCGCTCGTCGGCGGTGGCGCGTGGCCGCCCGATCGTCTTTATCGTCAGGATGATGTTGCGTTCGTGGAGAACATGGTTGTGCTTGAGATTGTGCAGAAGCGCGGCGGGCGCCGTTTCGGCATCGCTGGTCAGGAAGATCGCGGTACCCGGAACGCTCGCCGGTGCATGGTCGCTCTTGCGCTCGATGGAGGCGATGAACGGCGCGAGCGGCACATCCGTATGGCGGGTCTTGGCAAACAGGATGCCGTTGCCACGACGCCAGGTCCACATGATGACCGTGAAGACGCCGGCAAAGAGGACTGGGATATAGCCGCCATCGTGGATCTTTAAGAGGTTTGCGCCGAGAAACACCATTTCCAGCGCCAGGAGCGGCAACAGCGCAGCCACGGCAGTGGTCAGGCTCCAGTTCCAGCGCTTGCGGACAAATTCGAAGGCCATGATCGTGGTGACGACCATGGCACCGGTGACCGAGATGCCATAGGCGGTGGCCAAGGCCTCGGAGCTTTCAAACAAGAGCACCAGCGCCAGAACGCCAACCAGCAGCAGGGCGTTGACCGAGGGAAGATAGATCTGGCCGGTATGGGTTTCCGAGGTAAACAGGATCTGCATGCGCGGCAGGAAGCCGAGATGGATCGCCTGGCGCACCAATGAGAAGGCGCCGGTGATCACGGCCTGGCTGGCAATGATGGTTGCGAAGGTCGCCAGAATGACGACCGGCAACAGCGCCCATTGCGGAAACATCAGGTAGAACGGGTTTTCCATGGCAGCGGGATTATGCAGCACCAGCGCGCCCTGCCCGAGATAGTTGAGCACCAGCGACGGAAAGACCAGCACGAACCAGGCCCACTGAATGGGCTTGCGGCCAAAATGGCCGAGGTCGGCATACAGCGCTTCCGCACCGGTTACGGTGAGGAAGACGGCGCCGAGGACGACAATGCCGAGGAAGCCTTCACGCAGCATGAAACTGGCGGCATGCCAGGGATTGAAGGCCGAGAGAATGCCGAGGTCGTCGAAGATGTGATTGACGCCGCCGGCCGCCATGACCAGAAACCAGAGTGCGGTGATCGGGCCGAAGAAACGGGCAACGGCCGCGGTGCCATGCGATTGCACGGCAAAGACGCCGATCAGGATCGCGACCGAAATCGGCACAATATAGTCCGACAGGTCCGGCGCCACGAGTTTCAGCCCCTCGACCGCCGACAGCACCGAAAGCGCCGGAGTAATCATGGAATCGCCGAGGAAAAGTGCCGCCCCGATCAGACCAAGCACCATCAGGATCGGCCCGTGGCCATTGGCGGTCTTCGACAGCAATGCGAGCAGCGACAGGGTTCCGCCCTCGCCATCATTGTCGGCGCGCAGAAGGAACAACACATATTTGATCGTGACAATGATGGTCAGCGCCCAGATCATCAGCGAAATCAGACCGATGATCTCCATGCGGGTGACGCCACCTTCGCTGATCGGCTTCAGCGCTTCACGAAACGCATAGAGCGGGCTGGTGCCGATATCGCCATAGACGACGCCGACGGAACCGAGCGCAAGGAAAAACATCCCCCGCGGACCCTTGTGAGCTGCTGACGCATGATGTTTGTCGTGTTCCATAAGATGTCGGGCTCCTTCAGAGCCAGCCTTTCCAGCGGAAGAAAAGAAACGGAATGACGGCGGAGATCAGCATGCCGAAAAGCGCCAATGCGTAGCCATAGTTCCAGTCCAGTTCCGGCATGAAGTGAAAATTCATGCCGTATATCGAGGCGACCAAAGTCGGTGGCAGGAAGACCACCGAGGCAATCGAGAAGATCTTGATGATGGCGTTCTGTTCGACATTGATCAGGCCGAGCGAGGCATCCAGCATGAAGGTAATGTTGTTGCTGACGAAAGCCGCATGCTCGGCGAGCGACTGGACGTCGCGCGCCACGACCAGACAGAGTTCGGCCGCCTCCTCCTCACGCCGCACGACCTGCTGAGACTGCAGGAATGTAACCAGACGTGACAGGGAGATGAGGCTGTCACGTGCCTTGCTCACCAGTTGGTGGTGACTGGCGATATCGAGCAGCTTGTCTTCCAGAAAGCGCGGCGGGCGGCGCTTGGCAGCCTTGCGATCGACAAAGACGGAAATGGATAGCGCATCCAGGCGCGTCGCGAGGATTTCCAGCACTTCGGCCGTCCGGTCCACCACCGTCTCGAGCAGGCGCCCGAGCAGAACGGTCCCGGTCGGGCACTGTTCGGTGGCACGCAAGAGGCTGGCGCTGAAGAGCGCGAAGGATTTCGGCTCTGCGTAGCGGATGGTGATGAGGCGGTTGCCATGCAGGATGAACGCCACATCGGTCAGCCGCGCCAGATCCGTCTCGACCTTGTAGATCAGCGAGGCGGTCATGTAGACACCGCCGTTCTCGACATAGAGACGACTTGAAGGCTCGATATCCTTCAGTTCCTCAGGGGTCGGCAGCGGAATACCGAGCCTTTTTTCGACCTGCTGCTCTTCTTCCTTCGTGGGGCTTATCAGGTCCAGCCAGATGATCGACGCGTCGAAGTCACCTGTGGCGTCATCCGGGCCGATCACCTCCGCGCTGCCGTCAGTTCTATAGGCCCGGATCAAGACAAAGTTACCTTCATGGCTACCCGCGAGTGGCAAATTGCCCGGACCCAAACACAAATGGCAAGAAAAAGGCAAGTCGAATTTTGCACCGCAGTATTCTGTCCCGAACACTGCTCTTTTCCGGAATGCGCCCGACAGCGGCTTTCAGATGCCCGAAAATAACATCCGAAACCGCCTCGAAACCCGTTCAAAACAGAGGGCGCACTCCTGCCGGTATGGCGCTATTCAAAGACGATGGCCGGTGCGGCACGGCCCGAGCGCGCCTTGACCTCTGTCCAGACCTTCCCGGCGATCTCGCGGTAGACGGCCGCTTGCGGACCTTCGGGATCGGAAACGACGACCGGGGTTCCGGCATCCGACGTTTCGCGGATCGAGATCGTCAGCGGCACTTCGCCCAGGAAGGGTACGCCGATCTTCTCGGCTTCGGCACGGGCGCCGCCATGACCGAAGATATCGTAGCGATTGCCGGTGTCGGGCGCGATGAAATAGCTCATGTTCTCGACGATGCCGAGCACCGGCACCTCGACCTTATTGAACATGTTCAGCCCCTTGCGCGCATCGATCAGGGCGAGATCCTGCGGGGTCGAGACGATGACGGCACCGGAAAGCGGGACCTGCTGGGCCATGGTCAGCTGGGCATCGCCCGTGCCTGGCGGCATGTCGACGACCAGGACATCAAGGTCACCCCAGGCGACTTCGCGCAACATCTGCATCAGCGCCGACTGGACCATCGGCCCGCGCCAGATCATCGCGGTGCCCTCGTCGACGAGGAAACCCATCGACATCACCTTGATGCCGTAGTTCTCCATCGGCACGATGATGCGGTTTTCGATCTGCTGCGGACGTCCGGTAATGCCGAGGAGGCGCGGCATGGAAGGACCGTAGACATCGGCGTCGAGAATGCCGACGCGCAAGCCATTGGCCTTGAGGCCAAGCGCCAGATTGACCGCTGTGGTCGACTTTCCGACGCCGCCCTTGCCGGAGGCAACCGCAATGATCGCCTCGATGCCCGGCACGCCGGCCTTTGTGCGCTGCTGCTGCGGCTGGGCGTGGCCTGGTCCATGCGTGTGTGCGTGGTTGTGCCCATGATCATGCCCGTGATCGTGACCGCGGGCAGCGGCGGCTGGCGGTTGCGGCCGGGCTGCTGGCGCCGCACCTTGCTTGCGCTCTGCCGTAAGGCTGGCCAGAACACCCTTGACGCCCGGAATGGCCTTTACAGTGCGCTCCGCCGCCTGGCGCAAGGGCTCCAGCGCCTCGGCCTGCTCAGCCGGTACGGTGATCGAGAAATAGACCTTGCCGTCGGAAATAAAGACATCCGACACCATCTTCAGCTCGACGATGCTGCGATCCAGATCGGGACCGCGCACGCGCCCCAATGCGTCCAGAACCTGCTCGCGGGTCAACTCGGTCATGACGTCCTCTTTCCTGGCTCATTTTCTAGGCTCTGGCGTCAGAGCTTAGCGTGTCGTGACAGCGTAGATAATAGAGGAGCGCGACTTCGCCAACCGCAAATGCGGAGACAAAACGCCCCACGACAACAGGAGCGGACAAAGCCAGATGGAAGCAAGGGGGAAGTCAGTCCGGCCCGAGACGGAAGGGCGCCCGGTAAAGACGCCAGCGCCCTAGAAACAGGAAAGCCGCCAGCAGGAACCGATGTTCACCGCGGCGGCTTGTCCTTGCAGCACCCTTGGCTGGGTACCATGCAGCGTCCCCTCTGGACTGAAATAGAGAAAGCAGGAAGCGTGCCAGACTGGAACCCGGAGGAGAATCGGCGTTTCCGGCGGTTTTCTTGCGGGAGAAAACCCCAATCGGCGACCCACTTGCCAACAATCTAGGCGCCGGTCGCGCGGACCGCACAAAAAATCAACAGAGGTCAGAGTTATTTAATCAAGCCGAGGCGGAGCGCCTTGGCGACTGCCTGGGTGCGGTTGACGGCATCGAGCTTCTTCGTTGCACGGTTCAGGTAGTGATTGATGGTGTGCTCGGACAAAGTCAGGATTTCGGCGATCTCGACGCTGGTCTTGCCGGCAGCCGTCCAGTTGAGGCAATCCAGTTCCCGCTCAGTCAGCATATCGCTGTTGCGGCTGTCCATGTCGCGGATTTCGGCCAGCCGATTGAAGACATGGACTGCCAGATAGCTCAGTTCCATCATCTCGCGCATCGTGAACGGTTTGCGCTCGCCGCTGAACGAAACGGCCCCTCGCGCGCCCGTTGCGTCATGCACCGGGAAATAGGCGCCGCGATTCATGCGGAAGCGATGAAACAGCGTCTTTGAAAGTTCTGCACTGCGCGGATCGCGCTGCGCTACGACCTCATCGATATCGTAAGTGAAGGGTATGGAGGCGCGGCGCAGCACGGCAAGGACCGGGCTTCCGGCCAGAAGCGCCCCCTGATCGAATTCGGTCAGCAGGTCCGACGGCCAGTTGGTGATGATCGAACTGCTGGACAGATCCAGCGACGTCGCACCCGGCATGTTCAGAACCATGAACGCGCGAGAACCATATTGCTCCGTCGCCCGCTTCATGAAGCGAAACACGTCGAACTGTGTCTTGAAACTTTTCACCTCGAGTACCAGCGCCTCTATGCGGCTGGAGTCGGGGGTATCGTTCGTGGTCATGGCATCATTTTCTGCACGATATGTTCGGCCATCATGACGATCCACATTTTCCAAGGCGGTATTCCCAATCCGTGGCAGTACCGGTCTGTCTCACAGCCATTGGCACAGCAAAATGTCATCAAGTGCGAATCCCAACAACACGATACAAAACCATCTCGTCAGGCTTGTTGGCTGGTACGCGATCACGGGATTTATCGAGAACGCGACCTCATGTTGGGTCTTATATCGAGCACCAACGAATCCGTTTCCCAAGTTGTCACACAATAGACTTGTAAACCACTCCGCGTCCAGCAACCTCTTTATTTTACCGTAAACCCCTGTCAAACAAAGGGGCGCAGCGGCAAAGGTCGCGGCGACCAATGCAGGAGGATAGAGTGATTTCAATGACACCATTCACAGGTAAAGTTCTCACGGAAGAGCGGCTGGAATTGGGCGAAGGCCCAAGTTACGACGCGCTGACCGATTGCCTCTGGTGGTTCGACATTCTCGGCAAGACCCTTTGCCAGCTCAACATCGCCTCTGGAGCCTTCACCAAGCACGACCTGCCTTTCCTCGGCAGCGTGTTTGCGGTCATTAACGACAAGCAGCACCTTCTTGCATCCGACAAGGGGCTTTTCCTGCGTGATGCGGCGTCGGGCGCGCTTCACCCCTATGTGGAGATCGAACCCGGCAAGACGCAGAACCGCTCGAATGACGGTCGTATGCATCCCAGTGGCGCGCTGTGGATCGGCACGATGAGCCGAACGGCCGAAACCGGCGCCGGCGCCATATATCACGTGGCCGGCACAACAGTGACGAAGCTGTTCAACGCCGTCAGCATTCCGAACTCGATCTGCTTCTCGCCGGACGGGACGATCGGCTATTTCAACGATTCCAAGGTCAACCACCTGATGCGCGTCAGCGTCGATCCGGCGACGGGCCTGCCGACCGGCGAGCCGAGCATTCTGATCGACCAGTCGGCACGGACGACGGGCGTCATCGACGGATCGGTGGTGGATGCTGAAGGGACGATCTGGAACGCGAACTGGGACGGCGGCGCCGTTGACCGCTATGCGCCGGATGGCCGCCAGATCGCGCGCTACGAAATGCCGGCGCGCCGCGTTACCTGCCCGGCGTTTTTTGGTACGAAATTCGATCGCCTGGCGGTCACGTCCTGCTTCGAGGGACTGTCGGCCGAGGAGTTGAAGAACGATCCCCTGGCGGGAGCAACCTTCGAGCTCGGCGTTGCCGTCCAGGGGCGTGCGGAACCGCGCTTCAAGCTCTGACTTCAAGTGTTACAATGACTTGCGGCGCCTTCTGCGGGGCGCCGCAAACCAAACAACGACCCAAATGTTCCCGTCATCCGGCAAAATAAACTGATGAAAAAAATGGGAACGATCGGACCTGCCGGGCATTTTCCTCTCGAACCGACGCAACCTGAATAACCCGAACGGGACGGTGGCGTCAGTCGAAGACGATCTCAGAGGAAAGGTAGTCCATCATGAACAAGTCCTTCAAGACATTCGCCGCGGCCATGCTGCTGGGTTCCACCGCCATTGCACCTTTCGCCGTCGCACAGGACGCCACTGCGCCTGCAGCCGGCACAGAAAGCACGACCGGCGCGCCGCCCGCGGCGGCCCCGATCGCTCCTGATGCCGCGACCGGCACCGATGCAACCGGCACGACGGCCACCACTGCCCAGACCACGACCGGCACTGCCACTGGCGAAACCTATCTGACCGCACAGAGCGAATCGCAGATGAGCGCCAACGACTTCATGGGGCAGGCGATCTATACCGGCGACAACCAGAGCATCGGTGACATCAACGACCTGCTGGTCGAAAAGGATGGCGGCATCGTCGCGGCCGTGGTCGGCGTCGGCGGCTTCCTGGGCATCGGTGAAAAGGATGTGGCCGTTCCGTTCAGCAAGATCACGCTGACCAGGGAAGCCGGTGAGAACGGCGCCGAAGGCGATGTGCGCCTGACCACCACCGAGACCGCCGAAAGCTTGCGCAACGCGCCTGAATTCAAGACGCTTGATGACCAGGCTGCAGACGCAAGTGCGACGGCTCCGGCCACCATGCCGGCCGACAACACAACTACCTCGTCGACGAAGAACTAATTCCGGAACGAGAGACGTGTTGACGTTTCAATGGGCGGCGCCTTTGGCGCCGCCTTTTCTGTGTGCCTACAACAGGCTGCAGTAGCGCAAGGCATCGTAGACCGCAGCGTGAATATTGCGGCTCTCGATGGCATCCCCGATGCGGATGACATCGAATGCCGCATTTTGATCTAGCTGCGGCAACGGTGCCCGGCGCGCAATCAGCGCATCATAATCAACCGCGCCCCGGTTGCGCGAATGCGGTTTCAGCTCGAGATACAGATCGGCATTGGCCATGGTTCCGTGCTCGACCACGACCTGGGCCACGCGGCGCTCCGTCCGGACATCTGAAAAATCAGAGCCCAGGATTGCGACAAGACCGTTACCCTCGCGGCGGACGGCCAACAGGCGCGTATTGATCGTCACGCGGACATTCTTCTCGGCGAAAGCCTTGGCATAGGGCACATGGTTCATGCCACCCATTTCCGGGGCGAAGAAACGCTCGGGCGACACCAGTTCCAGCTCGGCGCCAGCATTGGCGATCACCTCGGCAGCACTCATGCCCGGATGGCCGCCATTGTCATCGAACAGCAGGACCGATGCTTCGGGTCTGGTTGTGCCGGCGAGAATATCCCAGCTCGACACGACCAGGTCGTCGCCTGCCTCAAGCTCAGGCGACTGGCCGATGCCGCCGGTTGCAACCACGACGAGGTCGGGGCTGCGTTCCAGCACATCCTCGACGGAGGCATAGGTGTTATAGTGGATCGGCACGCCGAGCCGCTCAAGTTCTGCCAGACGCCAATCGACGATGCCGACCATCTCCTTGCGCCGTGGATTGCGGACCAGCAGATTGACCTGCCCGCCGGGCTCACCCATCGCCTCCAGCACCTCGACGTCATGGCCGCGCTCGGCCAGTACGCGGGCTGCTTCCAGACCTGCGGGTCCGGCGCCGACGACGACAGCCTTGCGGGTCATGCCGGCCTTCGGAAGCTCGTGCGGGATCAATGCCTCGCGGCTGGTCGCCGCGTTGTGAATACAGAGCGCCTCGCCCCCTTCGTAGATCCTGTCGAGACAGTAGGTGGCGCCGACGCAGGGCCTGATCTCAGCCTCGCGCCCCGCGATGATCTTTCTGACGATATGAGGGTCGGCGATATGGGCGCGGGTCATGCCGACCATGTCGAGCTTGCCCTCGGCGATCGCATGGCGGGCCGTTGCGACATCTGCGATGCGGGCGGCATGGAAGACCGGAAATTTCGTCGCCGCCCTCACTTCGCCGGCGAAATCCAGATGCGGCGATGCCGCCATGCCCTGGATCGGGATGACGTTGTTGAGGGCCGCATCATGTTCGATATGACCACGGATGATGTTGAGGAAGTCGACCTTGCCGGAGAGGGCAAAGCGGCGGGCGATCTCGATACCCTCTTCCCTTGACAGCCCCTTGTCCCAGTCCTCGTCCGCGACCATGCGGATGCCGACAATGAAATCGGGGCCGACGGCCTTGCGGACCGCCTCAGTCACCATCTCGGAAAAGCGCATGCGGTTCTCGAGGCTGCCGCCAAAGGCGTCGTCGCGCCGGTTGGTTGCCGGCGACCAGAAGCTGTCCATCAGGTGGCCATATGCTTCGAACTCGATGCCATCGAGGCCGGCGGCCTGCATGCGCTCGGCGGCGCTGGCATAATCGGTGACGATGCGCTCGATATCCCAGTCCTCTATCTCCTTGGGGAAATGCCGGTGTGCCGGTTCACGGATCGCCGAGGGCGCCAGCACCGGCAGCCAGTCGCCCTTGTTCCAGTTGGTACGACGGCCGAGATGGGTCAGTTGGATCATCACGGCGCAACCATGCTCGTGACAGTCGTCGGCCAGGCGTTTGAGATGCGGGACTATCTCGTCCCTGTAGGCAAGCAGGTTGCCAAAGGCTGGCGGGCTGTCACGGCTGACGCTGGCCGAGCCGGCGGTCATGGTCAGCGCGATGCCGCCCTTGGCTTTCTCAACATGATAAAGCCGGTAACGCTCCGTCGGCATGCCGGCTTCCGAATAGGCAGGCTCGTGGGCCGTCGACATGATACGATTCTTCAGCGTGAGATGCTTCAACCGATACGGCTGAAGAAGCGGGTCCTTGCTTGCTGTCATGCGTGATGGGTTCCAGTTCAGTACCAGGCGTCGGGGCGCGCGCGGTTGGTGCGATCGATATAGTCGCGCAAGGCGTCGTCGATGGCGATGTCCAGCGGCGGCGCGGAATAGTCGGCAAGCGCCTTTTTCCACCTCAGATTGGCGCGGCTCGCCATATCGGTCGAGCCGGCGTCGGACCACTTCTCAAACGGCTCGTTGTCGGAGACCGCACTGTCCCAGAAAGCCGTCTGGTAGTTGCGCATCGTATGGGCAGAACCGAGGAAGTGGCTGCCGGGGCCGACTTCGAGGAAGGCATCCATGGCCAGGGTGTTGTCATCAACGACGACGCCGGCGAGATAGGAATGCAAGGCACCGCAGAAATCGCTGTCCATCATGAACTTCTCATAGGACATGGCAAGCAGGCCATCCACGAAACCGGCGGAATGCAGGATAAAATTGGCGCCGCAATGCACGGCCGACAACATCGACATCACGCCTTCCTGCATGGCCTGGGCGTCGGGCAACTTGGAATTGGAGAAATTGCCAGCACAGCGCAGCGGCAGCTTCAGCCTGCGGGCAAGCTGACCGATGACCATCGAGCCGATCGCCGGCTCCGGGGTGCCAAAGGTGGGCGAGCCCGAGCGTAGCGACATGGAAGAGAGGAAGTTGCCGAAGATCACCGGCGCGCCTTTTCGTTCCAGCTGGGTCAGCGCGCAGCCGGCGAGCGTCTCTGCATAGGACTGGGCAATCGCGCCGGCATTGGTGACCGGCCCCATGGCACCGCCAAGGATAAACGGCACGATGACCGCTGCCTGGTTGGCACGCGCATAGGCCCTCAGCGCCTTGGTCATGGTACCGTCCCAGACCAGCGGCGAGTTGACATTGACATTGCCTAGGATGACGCAGTTCTCGTTGACGAAATCGGCGCCGAACAGGATGCGGGCCATTTCGATCGATTCCTCCGCCCGCTCTTCGGCCGTCACCGAGCCCATGAAGGCGCGGTCGGAATATTTGATATGGCTATAGACCATCTCCAGATGACGCTTGTTCACCGGAAGATCGACAGGCTCGCAGATCGTTCCGCCGGAATGGTGCAGCCAAGGGCTGGACTGGGCAAGCATGACGAGGTTGCGGAAATCCTCGATCGTGCCATAGCGCCTGCCCTTGTCGAGATCCATGACGAAGGGCGAGCCATAGGCGGGAGAAAAGACGACAGCACTGCCGCCAATCTCGACATTGTTGGCCGGGTTGCGGGCATGCTGGACAAAGCGCTGCGGCGCTGAAGCCACGATTTCGCGCAACATGCCGGGGGGAAAACGTACTCTCACCCCATCCATCTCGGCTCCGGCGCCGCGCCACAGGTCGAGCGTCGCGGGATCATCGCGAAATTCTATACCAATTTCGGCAAGGATGCGGTCTGCCGTCTTTTCGATCCGCTGGAGGTTTTCCTCCGACAAGATGTCGTAGGTCGGGATATTGCGCCTGATGAAGGGCACCTTCAGATGCGGTGCGGCTGACGCCTCACGCCGCCCTGGTCGCGCGCGGCGGGGCCGACCAGTTTCCAGCAGATCACCATCCATTGTGCTTTCCCCTGATTTTTCTGAAGGCTAGCCTTGGGAAATCGGGATGTGACGCTGGAAAAAATCTGGATATGCAATAAGCTGAACTTATGACAAGTTTTCGCAGCCTGATCCCTTCGGCGAATGCGCTGGTGATTTTCGAAGTGGCCGGCCGGCATGAGAATTTCACCCGCGCGGCTGAAGAGCTCGGCATGTCGCAGGTGGCGGTCTCCTATGCCATCCGCGGCCTGGAACAGCAGCTCGGCGCCCAGCTGTTCGAACGCCAGCACCGGGCCGCCAAGCTGACGGAGGTCGGCGAACGCTTCCATGCGGATGTCTCGGCCGGACTTTCGCGGATCGGCCGGGCAGCGGAAGACATCCGCAGCAAGGGGCGCGAAGTCAACGTCACGCTTGCCGCATCGACGGCCTTTGCGTCGATGTGGATGCTGCCGCGCTTGACCGCCTTGCGCGCGGACCTGGCGGATATCGATCTGCGTATCCAGACCAGCGTGCGCGATCTCGACCTTGAGGATGAGGCGATCCCGCTCGGTGTGCGTGGTGGCGATCCGAAGGACTGGCCGCATTATCACGCAGCCCAGCTTGCGCCTGAAGTGATCACGGCGGTGGCAAGCCCCGCCTTTGTCGAGGCGCATGGCCGGCCCGACACGCCGCTGGCTCTGGCGCAACATCGGCTGATCTGGCTGGAGGAGCCGGTGCGGCAAGCCTGCAACTGGCCCGAATGGTTCGCATCGGCCGGGATCGACTACAAGCCGACGGGACGGCGTCTGGCGATCAACGACTATGTCCTGGTGGTCCAGGCTGTGCTTGCCGGCGAAGGCATCGCGCTCGGCTGGACGCATCTGGTCGATCGCCTGGTGAAGCAGGGGCAACTGGTCGAGGTCGGAGGTCACGCACTGCTGACGGGCAACGCCTTCTACGTGGTCTGGCCGCGATCCCGCGAGCTCAATGGCGCAGCGACCCGGGTGCGCGACTGGCTGCTGGCGCAGGCCTGAGGCGCTGGAAACTCCGTCAGGCAGAAGCGCGCTCGACGAGGGCGAATTCGTGGTGATGTTCGCTGAGATAGCGCAAGGTGGCTGCGGTATCGACCGGCTTGCCAAAAAAGTAGCCCTGCCCCATGCCGCAGCCGAGCGCACGCAACTTGTCGGCTTCCGCCTCCGTCTCGATGCCTTCGGCGACCACTTCGAGATCCAGGCCCTCGCACATCGTGACGATCGCCTTGATGATGTGCTCGGACGTGCGATCGGTTGTGATGGCCGAGACGAAGGCGCGATCAATCTTGACCTTGTCGAAGGTGAATTCGCGCAGCCGGCCGAGGCTCGACTGGCCCGTGCCGAAGTCATCCAGCGAGATGCGGATGCCGGCATCCTTCAGATCCTTGATGATCCGGCGCGCGGTATCGGCCGAGGTCATCACGGCGGTTTCGGTGATTTCCAGTTCCAGCCGTCGCGGATCAAAGCCGACGCTGTTGAGAATGGAGAGCGTGCTGAACGAGGTGCGCGGATCCATCAGCTGGCATGAAGACAGGTTGAAGGACAGGAACAGGTCGCGCGGCCACGCGAGCGTTGCTTCGGCCGCCTTGCGCAGCAGCGTTTCCGACAGGGTATCGATAAAGCCGCGCTCTTCGGCCAGCGGCACGAATACAGCCGGAGAGACAAACCCGAGATCGGGATCGATCCAGCGGGCGAGTGCTTCAAAGCCGACGACACGGTTGTCGCGCAGACGCACGATCGGCTGGAAATGCACATCGACCGTGTCGTTGATGATGGCGTTGCGAAGGGCCTGCTCCAGCTGGGTGGCGCGCTTCATTTCCTGGGCGATCTCGCGGGAATAGACGGTGATCTGGCCGCGGCCGCGGCGTTTCGAGCGATAGAGCGCTGTCTCGGCGCTCTTCATCAGTTCCTCGAAATCATTGCCGGCAAATGGATAGATGGCAAAACCGAGCGAGGCGGAGAGGCGCACATTGCGGTCGCCGAGGTCGTAGGGAGCGGACAAGACGTCCTTGATCATCTGGCCGGCGCGTTCGGCACCGGCGCGCTCGAAGACCAAAGGCAGGATGATGGCAAACTCGTCACCGTCGTGGCGGGTGACTGTGGCACCGTCGGGAGCGCAGGCCTTCAGGCGATGGGCAACCTGGCAGAGGATTTCGTCGCCGGCCGCCTGGCCGAAAAGGTCGTTGATCGGCTTGAAACCATCAAGATTGACGATGCCGACGGTGAATGGCGCGGGATCAGAGGCCCGATCGGCGGCCAGTTGGCGAGCCTTGTCACGCAGCCGGTGACGATTACCCAGACCGGTCAGATGATCGGTGTAGGCCATTGCGTGCAATTCGTTCTGGTTAAACTGCTCGGTGGCAGATCCAGCGGGGCCCATTCACGATTCCTGATTCAGTTCCTTCCACGCTGGTGAGAATGAGGCGGAAACATTAAAATTATCATATCGATATCGCTCGCCGGACGCGCCCCGGCGACCCCTTATTTGGGGGGTTGACAGCGATCAAGCCAGAGAAGCGAGCTTGGCTATGCTCGGCACAAGACGTGTCAGCGCCGCATCAATTATATCGGGGCTCAGGGGCTTCAAGATCACGTCGTTCATGCCGGCCGAATAGCAACCTTCACGGTCACGCTCGAAAGCCTGGCTCAGCACGCCGATGATCGGTGTCGTGATCAGGGTGGCATGCTCCAGCTCGCGAATACGGCGGGCTGCGTCGAAACCGTTGATATCCGGCAGCGTCACATCCATCAGAACGATCGCCGGAGCGAGTTCCTGCCAAAGCCGCACGACTTCTTCGCCGGTTGCGGCGATGCGATAGGCATAGCCCAGCCCTTCGAGGATCTGGGCAAAGACGATCTGGTTGATCTCGTTGTCTTCCGCCACCAGCACCAGCGACGGAGATGTCGAGGGCTTGAGCGGCTCGACGCTCTCTTCGGTGGTGATCTCCCAGTCATCGACCGGGGACGGCGCCGCCTGCAGGGCCGTCAGGCGATCGAGGACGGTGAAAGCCAGTTCGGTCGACAGCTGATAACCGTCCATGGTGATGTAGTCGACATCGACGGTCTGGATCAGCTCAAGGCAACGGACATCCATCTGGACATCGACGATGGCAAGATCGATGGCAACGCCGACGGACAGGGCGACATTGAGGAAGGCATCCAGCTCGTCGTCATTGCGGACGCAGCAACTGTCGAGACCGAGGATCTCAAGCGTGTTAAGTGCGGCGGCCTCGAACTCCCGATCGCTGGTGACAAGCAGCGCCTTTCGGCCACGTAGCCGCTGATCGAGTTTCGGGTCCACGACCGGTGACAGTTTGCTCGGAGTACCGCCCGTCAGGCCAGTGTCGATTTCGACGGTCGTTGCCATCGAGCCGACCTCGCCGAGGCTGGCGACGACGAAGTATCGACCGGGTTTTCCGACACGCTGGACATGGGTCAGTATCGGCCGGGACGGATCGCCGTAGAGGCGCATGTTCAGCGTCACGGACGAACTCATGCCGGTGTCCAACACGTGCCGGCTGACATTGGTCAGGGTCGTGGCGAGTTCCGCCTCGAAAATCGCGTTCAGGCTGCCGCCGAGCGCATTATCGGCTCCGACCGCCATTGCCGCGCAGAAAACCTTGTTGACGGCGACAAGCTGGAGGCTGCGGTCCTGAACAAAGACCGGATGCGCCAGGTTGTCGAGGATTTCCTCGGTCAGCTGCACCCGCTCCAGATCGGCGCGCCACTGGTCCTCGCGCTTCTTCTGCTCGGTGATGTCGGTGATGACGCAGATGCCGTAGCCGGAGGGCAGACGGCGCTTGGAATAGCGGGTCCAGCGCCTGGAATCGTCACAGAACTGCTGTTCGGAGCGCTCCTTCCAGTGGGCGGATATCTGCCGGCTCAGCCATTCATCACGGCTCTGGGCGGCGTTTTCCCCCTGATCGCGCCAGCCATTGTCGTAGGCGCCGGCGAGGAAATCGCGTAGCCGCGTCCCGGGCTCAAAGAAACTCGACGGCGCCGGCACAAAGTTTCGCACGGCGCGACTGGCGAAGATCAGCTGGTCATTGCGGTCGTAGACGAGAAAGGCGGCATTCAGCGCTTCCGATACGGCGTCAAGCATCGCAGCCTGGAGAAAGCTGTCTGATGTCTCGCCCGCTATTCCGTTATGTCCCCTGTTTTCGCCGGGGACCGGTGGAAACTCGCTCACAATGCTGCCTCAAAGAACCTGATCACTGGACGCAACAGGTTTGGAATCGGAATCGTGCTTGCAATGGACATTCCGGCAATCACTTGAGGAGGGTGGGAGTGTGTGAAGAGCGATCCGGCTGTCCGCTCTTCCTCCATTGGCTCGCAAGCCCACCGTGGAAAACATTTCAAGTTGCCTCGAAAACTAGAGCCTTTCCGTTAAGGCGCGCTTAATGATGCAAGCGAAATCAGGGCGCCGCATTTAGGCCTTTCCCCGGCAGCCCGAATCCCGGAAAATGACCGCATGATGATCAAGCAGCTCTCAGAAACCCTGATCAACCAGATTGCCGCCGGCGAGGTCATCGAACGACCGGCCAGCGCGGCCAAGGAGCTGATCGAAAACGCCATCGATGCGGGGGCAACCCGGATCGAAGTCGCGACAGCGGGTGGCGGCAAGACATTGCTGCGTATTGTCGACAATGGCTGCGGCATGGGGCCGGAGGATCTGGAGCTGTCGATCCGCCGGCACTGCACCTCGAAGATCAGCCAGACCCTGTTCGACATCCGCTCATTGGGCTTTCGCGGCGAGGCCCTGCCCTCGATCGGCTCGGTCGCGAAGCTGACGATCACCAGCCGGCCGGCCGGTGCAACGGCGGGTGCGGAAATCTCCGTACAAGGCGGCAAGGTTGGCGCGGTCAGGCCGGCCGCTGCCAATCCCGGTACGACGGTCGAGGTTCGCGACCTGTTCTTTGCCACCCCTGCCCGGCTGAAATTCCTGAAGACGGAAAAGGCGGAAGCCGCAGCGATCACCGAAATCGTCAAGCGCATGGCGATCGCCTTTCCCGGCATCCGCTTCGTCCTCTCGGGTACCGACCGGTCGACGCTGGAGTTTCCCTCCACCGGCGACGATCACTTGGCCCGCATCGCCCAGATCCTCGGTTCCGACTTTCGCGACAATGCTATTGCGCTCGATGCCGAGCGCGAAGATGTGCGCCTGACCGGATTTGCCGGCGTGCCGACCTTCAACCGTGGCAACTCGGCGCATCAATATGCCTTCGTCAACGGGCGTCCGGTGCAGGACAAGCAGATCCTGTCGGCCATTCGCGGCGCCTATGCCGAAACCATTCCGCACGGGCGCTACCCGGTTGCGGTATTGTCGCTGGCGCTTGACCCGGCCCTGGTCGATGTCAACGTGCATCCGGCGAAGTCGGACGTACGCTTCCGCGATCCGGGCCTGGTCCGCGGACTGATTGTCGGCGCCGTGCGCCAGGCACTGCAGCGTGAGGGGGACAGGTCGGCGACAACGGGCGCCGGCGGCATGCTGCGGGCATTTCGCCCCGGCTTCAGCCCGCAGCCATCGGCGAACTGGTCTGCCGGCACATCCCCCTATCGACCGTTCAACAATGATCCTGCGTCCATGACATCGGCCCCCTCGTCGCCGAATACCAGCCAAAGCTTTACCTTTGCCGAAGCGGGCCAGGCGGCATTCGAAACCCTGAGCCAGCCAGCGGCACGCAGCGAGGCGCCGGCGGCTGTTTCGGCGGCGGAACCCGCGCGCCAATTTCCGCTTGGCGCCGCCAGGGCGCAGGTGCATGCCAACTACATCGTTGCCCAGACGGGCGATGGACTGGTGATCGTCGACCAGCATGCCGCGCATGAGCGTCTGGTGTTCGAGCAGATGCGCAAGGCGCTGACTGGCCGCCGACTTCCATCGCAAGGCCTCCTGATCCCGGAGATCATCGACCTGCCGGAGGAAGACTGCGACCGGCTGATGATGCATGCGCAGGCGCTGGAGCAATTGGGGCTCGCCGTCGAACGCTTCGGACCGGGCGCCGTTGCGGTGCGCGAAACACCGGCCATGCTGGGCGAAATGGATGTGACCGGACTGATCAGGGATCTGGCGGACGAGATTGCCGAATGGGACACGGCCGACCGGCTCTCGGCACGGCTCGAGCATGTCGCCGCGACCATGGCCTGCCACGGCTCCGTGCGGTCGGGCCGGCAATTGCGCGTCGAGGAAATGAACGCGCTGCTGCGCCAGATGGAGCAGACGCCCGGTTCGGGCCAGTGCAACCATGGCCGGCCAACCTATGTCGAGCTCAAGCTGTCGGATATCGAACGCTTGTTTGGCCGCAGTTGAGACGGGTCATCGCAGCATGGCTGGCGCGTATTTGCCGTGGCAAAGCAGGCATGCTGTTTTCCGCGGCCGGCTCTAGAAATCGCCCGGAGGGCGCTGTATTGCAGTACCGTGACAGGCGCAGGAGACAACAGATGAACCGTTTCGAAGGCAGCGGCAACCGCGAGGCCAAGATCCGCTATCTCGACGCGGACTTCCAGATTCTGGCGCCCGGCAGCCATGTCGTCTGCGCCATGACCGGCCGGCCGATCCTGATCGACGAACTGAAATACTGGAGCGTGGCGCGGCAGGAAGCCTATGTGGATGCGGCGGCTTCGCTTGATGCGGAAAAACGCGCCGGGGCATTGCCGAACCAGTCTCGCTGATCGTCAGGCTTTCGCAGCAAGCCTGCGCGTCCGGCAGGCGACGAATGCCTTGTCGATGATCTGATCCGGGGCTTTAGGATCGTCAAAGGCCATGTCGATTTCGACCACGACCGATCTTTCGGCAAGCATTGCTGCCTGACCATGGCCGCCGACAAGGCGCACTTGGTCCTTGGCCGTGGTCACGAGCCGCAGTGCCTGCTTGTCCGCACGCTCCAGAAGATCGGCGATTTCGTCATCCGCGAGATGATGATGGTCGGGGAAGCCCTGGCGATCGGCGATCACGGCCCCGACCTCCTCCAGCGTGCGATAGAACTTGCCCGGATCGGCAATGCCGGCATAGGCGAGCACGGGCTTGCCCTTCAGGTCATGCGCATCGCGCGGTTTCACATTGGCGACCAGAACCGGCTTTCCGGCGCGCGACGCCTGACGCACCAATGCATCGGCGGCATTGCCCGATCCAACCTTCAGGATGGCATCAAGATGGCGCATCTGGGTGCGGATGGGCGCACGCACGGGCCCGGCCGGAACGGTGCAGCCATTGCCAATGCCGCGGACGGTGTCGATGACAATAAGGGCAAAATCGACCTTCAACCGCGCACTCTGGAAGCCGTCGTCCATGATGATCAGATCGACGCCCTCCGCCACCAGGCGTTCGGCGCCCGCCACGCGGCGACGGGAAATCACGGTCAGCGCCTCGCGGGCGAGCAGCAGGGGTTCATCCCCGACGGCAGACGAACGATGATGCTGCGGATCGACGACGGTCGTCACATCGAGCGAGCCGCCATAGCCACGGCTCAGAAACCCAGGCTTCAGGCCTTTTGCCTTGGCGGCACGGGCAATGGCGATCGCGGTCGGGGTCTTGCCGGCACCACCGACGGTAAAATTGCCGACGCAGATGACCGGCACAGCGACGGCATGGCGGCGCCGACGGTTCATCAGGCTTGCTGCAATCCGCCCATAGACAAAGGCGACCGGCCGCAGGCAGCGCGCTTGCCAATCCATCTTCGTCCACCAGAAAGGCGGTGCTTCCGAAACCATCCTGCCCTTGCCCCCCACGCGGTCGCCCCGCCGGGATGAACGGCTCCTCCCGCTATCCCAGCGAGCAACAAGAAGCCTTGCGCGCGTCAGAAGGTCAAGCATCGGTGTATCAAATGGAAACAAAACGGGTCAGCCGAGCACCGCTTCAAGCTCGGTGATGTCGGAAAGAACCATGTCGGAGGCAAGCGTCAGCGTCTCGCGCGACCCCGTGCCGGACAGAACGCCGATCTTCAAGCCCGCGCCGGCATTCTGGCCCATGTGCAGATCGTGATTGTTGTCACCAACGACGGCGACCTGCGCGGGAGTAAGGCCGGTCGCGGCGCAGAAGCCGAGCACCATGCCGGCTTCCGGCTTGGCGCCATGGCCGCTGTCATAGCCGGCGACAAAATCGACATACTGGGTTATGCCGAAACGATCGGCCGCGACCCGGATCGAACGCTCATTGTCGCTCGAGGCAATGCCGAGGCGCAGACCGCGCCCGTGCAGCCGGGCAAACAGCGGCTGAAGCTCGGTGATCGGCACCGAAAGCTGGGCCGCTTCGGCAAAGCAGTCGTCGATGCGCGGCACGAGATCCGACAGCGCCAGCGGTGAACCGGCGGCGATCATGCCCTCGGCGATCTCGCGGGTGTTGCCGGAGGCAAACAGGCTGTCGGGAACGATGTCGCCCGAGACGGGATGCATGCCGCAGGCAGCCAGAAGCCGATCGGCCAAGGCCTGTTCGCCATCGGCTGCCATCAGCGCCACCATGCGATTGACCGGACCCCAGCTCGCGTCGAAATCGAGCAACGTGCCGTCCTTGTCGAAAAGGATACCGGCAATCTCTGGCTTGGCGTTCATATCGGCATCCCTCAAAGGCAGTGGTGATCAGCTCTGGCTGGCAGTGCGCGGCTCAAGCTTGGCCTTGACCGAAAGCGGGCTGATATAGGGTTCCAGCGCTTTCAGCGTTGCCGTCAACGCACCGCGCATTTCCTGCATGCTCTCGGTTCCCGCTTCCATCATCTTGGTGCGGGCGAGATCGTTGGTCATGAGAAAATGGACAGCTTTGGCCAGCATCTCGGCATCGCGCACGATACGGGCGGAGCCGTTGCGCACCAGCCGCTGATAGCTCTCGCGAAAATTGCTGACCTGCGGACCGGACAGGATCGCGCAGCCGAGCATGGCCGGCTCAAGCGGATTCTGTCCGCCATCGGCAGACAGGGAGCGGCCGACGAAAGCGATATCGGTCATGCGGAGATAGAGGCCCATTTCGCCGATCGTATCCCCGAGGAAGACATCGGTTTCCGCCGTGATCACGTCGCCGCGGGTGCGGCGCGCGACGTTCAGGCCCTTTTCCACCATCATCGCCTCGATCTCATCGGAGCGTTCGGGATGGCGGGGCACGACGATCGACAAAAGGCCGGTATGCGCCTTCAGGGCGCGGTGCACCATGGCGGCGATCTTTTCCTCGCCCTCGAATGTCGAGATGGAAGCCCAGGTCTTGCGCGTGCCGATCTGCTGCATGTAGCGCGCCAGAACTGCCTCGTCACAGGGCGGAGCGTCGCTGTCGACCTTGATATTGCCGGAAATCCCGACCGGCCAGGCCCCGAGATCGCGGAACCGCTCAGCATCGACGTCGGATTGGGCAATGACCAGTGCGAGCTTGCCGAACAGGGCTTCCGCCACCGACTTGTAGCGCATCCAGCGATCGATGGAGCGATCCGACATGCGGGCGTTGACAAGAATCTGCGGAATCTGGCGGCGATGAAGTTCCATCAGGGTCGCCGGCCAGATTTCGGATTCGACGCCGATCGCCACGTCGGGCTGCCAGTAATCGAGAAAGCGGCGCACGGCCGGCAGAAGGTCGAGCGGCACATATTGATGCAGGACCGTATCGCCCAGACGATTGCGGGCGACTTCCGCCGAGGTCACCGTGCCTGTGGTCAGCAAGACATGGATATCACGACGGCGAAGCTCGCGCATCAGGGGCACGACCGCGACGGTTTCGCCCACGCTGGCTGCATGGATCCAGACCATGGGGCCCATGGGCCGAGCCAGACTGGCGTGACCAAAACGCTCGTTGCGGCGCGCGCGGTCTTCCTTGCCCTTGGCCGCACGATAGGCAAGCAACGGCCGAGACAGCGGATAGGCAACCAGCCCCAGCCATCCGTAGGAGGCGACAGCGATCTTTGCCAAACCGTCGCTTAGCGCCATGGACCAAACCTGCTCATCTTCATCGACAATGCCAATATGCCCTTTCGAAAAGTGGGCCATGCAAAAAGCAACAGATGCACAAAGACTGAGTTAAAAACGTGACCCTCGATGCGGGTCTATCATAGCGGCGACGGCTGGGAGCACGGTCGCGGCGCCGGACGCCACTTATTCGGTCGGGTTCAACAGACGGTGCATGTGGACGATGAAATAACGCATGTGCGCATTGTCAACGGTCGCCTGTGCCTTGGACTTCCATGCCACCAGAGCGCTGGCGTAATCCGGAAAGATACCGACGATATCGAGGTCATTCAGATCCCGGAACTGAACCTGCTCGAGGTTCGACAACTCACCGCCAAAAACGAGATGGAGAAGCTGTTTCTTGTCGCTGGACTCGGTCATGGTTTCGGTTTCATCCCATAGAATTTTTGCAGACGTTTCATCTGCGCGATTTCATTTGAAAGGTCAACTCCGGGCAATTGGGGTAAGGGTCCCCAAAAGCTCCGGCAAGACCTGATTGGCGGCGGCAACAAGGACAGGATGGGTGACATCCGGCCTGTTGTAGACCAGCGGCTCGCCGGCCAGATCGGTCAGGCTTCCGCCAGCGCAAGACAGGATCAGGTCGGCTGCTGCCAGATCCCAGTCATGCGAATTGCGCTTGACCAGCGTTGCGTCAATCCGGCCATCGGCCACCAGTGCCAGTCGATAGGCGAGCGATGGAACATGCTCGACCCGTTCGATGCGCGAGCGGATCGTCGGTTGAAATCCTGCGATCATGTCCTGCGCACAGGCGATCTTCAACGGCCCGCCGCTTTGAGCCAATGAGACGCGGATCGCCGCGCCATTTCGTGAGGCCTGCCCGTTCAGGACGGCTGCAAATTCCTCATCCAGTGCCGGCGCGACGAGAACTCCGGCAACAGGGCGTCCCTTGTGCACGACTGCGACGCTGACACACCAGGTGTTCTTGCCGGCGATGAATGCGCGGGTGCCATCGATCGGGTCGATGACAAACAGGGTCTCGCAGGCGAGGCGCGCCGGATCGTCATCCGTCTCCTCCGACAGCCAGCCATAGCTCGGGCGGGCGCTGCGCAACACCGTCTCCAGCGAAAGATTGGCCGCGTAGTCGGCGGCACTGACCGGCGACTGGCCTTCGTTCTTCCACCATACTTCCGGCGACTGGCCGAAGAACGACAGCGCGACACGGCCGGCCTCGCGGGCGGCTGTCGTGATCAGTTCCAGATCAGCCTGCCAGTCGAAATCGCCCAAAGCCGTGGGGATTGGCGATCCGCTGTCGTCAGAGCCCGGCAAGGGTCATGCCCTCGATGGCAAGCGTTGGAGCCGCGACGCCGAACTTACGGTCGATGTCATCGGCGAGCGTGACGCGCATGAACATGTCCTTGAGATTCGAGGCAATGGTGACCTCGGACACCGGATAGGTCAGTTCGCCATTCTCGATCCAGAAACCGCTTGCGCCGCGGCTGTATTCGCCGGTGATCATATCGACACCCTGACCGATCATGTCGGTGATGTAGAGGCCGGTGCCGACATTGCGGATCAGCTCTTCGGGCGAGATGTCGCCCGGCTCCAGCGCGAGATTGGTCGAGGACGGCGAAACGGCGGTGCCGCCACGGGCGCCGCGACCATTTGTGCGCAGGCCCAGCTCACGGGCAGCCGATGACGACAGGAACCAGTGCTTCAGCACGCCATCCTCGATCATGGTCAGGCGCTCGCCGCTGACGCCCTCGCCATCGAAGGGCCGGGAGGCCGATCCGCGAACCTTCAGCGGGTCATCGGTGACGTTGAGGCCGGCTTTCAGAACCTGCTGGCCCATCTTGTCGCGCAGGAACGAGGTCTTGCGGGCAACGGATGCGCCATTGATCGCACCTGCGATCGTGCCGACAAATCCGCGGGCGACACGAGGGTCGAAAACAACAGTCAGGTTGGAGGCGGTCGGGACCTGGCGCGGGTTCAGGCGCTTGATCGCCCGCTCGGCAGCGCGCCGGCCGATCACTTCGGCGTCATCGAGATCGGCGAAATAGAGGCGGCTGTCGAAATCGTGGTCGCGCTCCATCTTGGTCCCCTCGCCGGCAATCACGCCAACGGAACGGGAAAAGCGCGATGCGGCATAGCTGCCGGAGAAACCATGCGAGGTGACCAGAACAAGGCCACCCATGCCGGCAGAGGCGCCGGCGCCGAGCGAATTGCTGACGCCATTGACGCTGCGGGCGGCCTCTTCCATGGCAAGCGCACTCTCGCGCAGGCTGTCGCTCGACACTTCGGTCGGATCGTAAAGCTCAAGATCGGCAATGGTGCGGGCCAGATCCTGTTCGTCGGCCAGGCCGGCATAGGGATCTTCGGGCGAAACCCTCGCCATGGCAACTGCCCGCTCGGCCAGCGCCGTCAGGTCGAAGCCGGGATTGGCCGAGACGCTGGCCACCTGGTTGCCGATGAAAACGCGCAGGGAGAAATCATCGCTTTCCGAGGCTTCGGTCGATTCAACCTTGCCCATGCGGACGCTGACACCCTTGGAGCGAGATCGCACCACGACGGCATCGGCGCGATCGGCACCCGCCTTGCGGGCCAGGTCGACGAGCTGTTCGGCGCGTTGGAGAAGATTGACGGAATCAATTTCATTGGGCATGGCTTGGCCTTTCCTTCCCGCACCATTTATTGTGCATTCCAGAGGGCATCAAGGGCGGTTCGGGCTTTTCCCGTTCACGAGCACGGCATGCCACAAAGGAGACCGCGTTTGTCCACCGCAACCGAAGCGCTTTTCACCCAGCCTCTGCTGTTGCTTGGCGGTGCCGTTGTCGCGGCCCCGCTGTTTCGAAAGCTGGGTCTGGGAACGGTTCTCGGCTATCTCGCCGCCGGTGTGGTGATCGGTCCGGTGCTGCACATGATCGCCGGATCGGGCGACATCCTGGCGGTGGCGGAACTCGGCGTCGTCCTGCTGTTGTTCGTCATCGGGCTCGAACTCAAACCCAGCCGGCTCTGGCACATGCGCCGGGACATTTTCGGACTGGGATCTGCACAGGTCATCCTGACAGGCCTTGCCATGACCGGGGCGATCCTGCTTTCCGGTCTTCTCGACTGGCGCGGCGCCGTCGTCGCCGGTTTCGGCCTGGCGCTGTCGTCCACGGCGTTTGCCCTGCAGATCCTCAATGACAATGGCGAGCTGAATAGTCGCCATGGGCAGCGCTCGTTCTCGATCCTTCTGTTCCAGGACCTCGCCATCGTGCCGCTGCTGGCGATGATCTCGATCCTCGACGGCAATGGCGGAGAACAGGGGACGTCCGCCTTTGTCGAGATCGCCATGGCAGTCGGCGCGGTCGTCGCGATGATCCTGGCCGGTCGCTATCTGTTGACGCCGCTGTTCCAGGTGATCGCAAGGACCGGTGCCCGCGAGGTGATGATCGCGGCGGCGCTGTTTGTCGTTCTGGGCTCCGCATACCTGATGCAGGTCAGCGGCCTTTCCATGGCCATGGGCGCGTTCCTCGCCGGCGTGATGCTGGCGGAATCCTCCTATCGGCATGAACTGGAAGCCGATATCGAGCCGTTCCGCGGCTTGCTGCTGGCGCTGTTCTTCATGGCCGTCGGGTTGTCGATGGACATCCAAGTCATCGTCGACAACCTGCTGCTGATCACGCTCACCGTGCCGGTGCTGATGTTGGTGAAGGCGACTGTGCTTTACAGCATCTGCCGGATCGCCGGATCGCCGCACAACGATGCCATCCGGATCGCCATGCTCCTGCCGCAGGGCGGCGAATTCGGCTTCGTCCTGTTCACCACGGCCGCCGCCAGCGGCATCCTGTCCGGCGCGACCTCGTCGCTGCTGATCTCGATCGTCACCTTGTCGATGGCGCTCACCCCGTTGGCGACCCTGTTGGCCAAGAGGCTGGTCTCCGACGAAAGCGGCGACCGCGAAGAACTGGAAGAGGATTTCGAAGGGGCCGGCGCGGATGTGCTGATGGTCGGCTTCTCGCGTTTCGGGCAGATCGCCGCGCAGATCCTGCTTGCCAGCGGCCGCGACGTCACCATCATCGACGACAGCGCCGACCGCGTGAGACAGGCGGCGCAATTCGGTTTCCGCATCTATTTCGGCGACGGCAAGCGGATCGACGTGCTGCGCGCCGCCGGCATCGAGAAGGCGAAGATCGTCGCGGTCTGTACGCAGAAAAAAGAAGTGACCGACGCGATCGTCGACCTCATTCGCAGCGAATATCCCGATGTCAGGCTCTATGTGCGCTCCTATGACCGTATTCACAGCCTGTCGCTTCGTGCCCGCGACGTCGACTATGAAATCCGCGAAACCCTGGAATCCGGTCTGCTGTTCGGGCGCCGGACGCTGGAAGGCCTCGGTGTTTCGGAAGACGAAGCCTATGATATCGGTGAGGATATCCGCCGCCGCGACGAGGAGCGGCTGCGGATCCAGGCACAGGAAGGCATCCAGGCCGGACGCGACATGCTGCACAACCGGCCGGTCAAGCCGGAACCGCTGGTCAAGCCGAAGCGCCCGGTTGCGCCAATGGTTGGAGAAGAGGCCGGTCCGCACAGCTAGCCGGGCGACCCCGGCAGATCAGCGGCGGACGAAATCTTCCATGCGGGCTGAAATCTCCCGCTTAAGGCCGTCCTTCAGGCCGTCGGATGCCTCGAAAATCTGGCGGGCCTTGAGAAAATCGAGCACGCGGAAGGCGTTGACATCCGGGCGCAGGTAGATGTCTGGCTGGCAGATCTTCATTTTCAGCGCGACATTCGACTGCATCATCAGTTGCGAGGCACCGAAAAGGCTGTCTATGCGATTGGGCATCAGGGAGCCGTCGCCTTCCGGGGCGCCGACAACATCGACGCCAATGATGATATCGGCCTGACCGATCAGCAGATCATAAGGCACCGGATTGAAGATGCCGCCGTCGATCATCAGCCGGCCCTTGATGGTGACCGGGGCAAACAAAGCCGGGATTGCGGCCGAGGCGGCGAGCGCCTCATAAAGATCGCCGTGGTCGCAGAGCTGCTCGCACTGGCCGTAATAATCCGTCGCCATCACCTTCAGGGGAATGCCAAGGCCGGTGAAATGCGTCGGGATTTCCGGCGGCAGGAAGGCTTGCAGCACACGCTGCAGGTTGAACTGGCCGAGGCGAAAGCCACCGAGCGCGTCGCGCATGCTGGCCGGGCGCAAGCCCCAGAGGCGGTTCAGCACCTGGGCACGGTTGTCAGCCAGATGCAGCGCATATTCTCGGATGTCTCGGCCGGTCATGCCGGCGGCATAGGCCGCACCGATCAGGGCTCCCATTGAGGATCCCGCGATGATCGAAGGCTTCAGGCCGAGTTCGTCGAAGACTTCCAGCACCGGGACATGGGCAAAGCCACGCGCACCGCCGGCGCCAAGCGCCAAGCCTATGGTGGGTTGAGAAGAGGAGCCCAGGGACGGAAGCGCGGTTTCGGCAATGCTATCCATGGCACCTTTTCTCGTGATCGATATCAGGCAGGCCTATAGGAAAAGAAGTACATTTTCGTGTCACCGAAGGTCCGTTCCTCGGTGAAGGCAAAAACCGGATCAACCGTGACCTGGACATCGCCGCGTTCCTCGAGAATGACCAGCGCACCCGGCGCCAGCCAGCCACCCTTGTGGGCGGACAGCAGAGCTTTCTCGCCCAGGCCCTTGCCATAAGGCGGATCGGCAAACAGCAGATCGAAGGGCTCGATGTTGTTGGAAGGCCCGAGATCCGTCGCATCACGGCGCAGGATACGCGCGCGGCCATGCAGGCCGAATGCGTCGATGTTTTCCCAAAGCAGGCTGCGGCCCTCGACGCTGTTTTCGACGAATAGCGCCGATTTGCAGCCGCGCGACAAGGCCTCGATGCCGACAGCACCCGTGCCGGCAAAGAGATCTAGAACACGCGTCCCGTCCAGGAGACCGGGATGGGCGTGCGCGAGAATGTTGAACAGGCTCTCGCGCGTCCGGTCGATGGTCGGCCGGATATCATTGGACTTGGGCGTGGCCAAAGAACGGCCACGGAATTCCCCACCGACAACCCGCATGCCGGCTTACCTCTTGCCCTTTGGCGGGCCAGCACGGCCGGCGCCCGAAGGCCTGCCTCCGGCGCCGCGTGGGCCGCCATCGGCACGCGTGCTTGGCGGACGTCCACCGGGCTTGCCGAAAGACTTGCCAGCGGGCTTTCCACCCGGCTTGCCGCCGAAGGATCTGCCCGCAGGCTTGTCGCCAAACGGCTTTGCGCCGCGCGGCTTGTCACCGAAGGGCTTTGCACCAAAAGGCTTTTCGCCGCGTGGACGGTCTTCACGAGGTCTGTCGTCGCGGGGCCTGTCATCGCGGGGACGATCCGAACGCGGACGATCACCAGCAGGGCGGTCGCCACGGGGACGGTCCGAGCCGAAACGTTCGCCGCGCGGCGCATCACTGCGCGCACTGTCGCCACGGGGGCGATCGGCGCGGGCCGGACGGTCACCACGATCGGGGCGATCGCCGAAATCACGGCGCGGGCCGCGGTCACCAGCATCGCGGCGCGGGCCGCGGTCACCGAAACCACCACGCTTCTCGCCGTCGCGGCTGTCACCACGACCACCGTCGCGGCCACCTGGCTTGGTGTCCGGGCCATCGGCGCGGATCCAGTCGCCGTCCTCGTCGCGGGCACGGCTCACCAGAACGCGCGGACCGGTATCGCGGTCGGCAAAATCCTTCCGCCCCTTGCTGTCGGGGTTGAAGCGCATAGACCCCTTGGTCGGCTTGCCATCCTTGCCACGACCATAGCGCTTGCCTTCCGGTGCACCTTCGCGACGGACGCGGGGCGCCTTGGCCTCCTCGCCTTCAACGGCAGCCTTCTTCTCGGCAACCGGACGGGCGCCGGGCGCCATCCAGACATTGGCGGTGCGGCTCTTCGGCGCCATCGGCGCGCGCTTCGGCTTGTCGCCAAAGCGGCTGGCTTCGTCGCGGGCACCAAAGCCTCGCTTTTCGCCATCGCGCTTGCCGGCCGGCTTGGCGCGGCTGTCATCGCGACGGGTATCAAGGCGGTCGAGCGCGCGTTCGCGCTTGTCGCCGGGCTTTTCGCTGAAACGCGGCTTGGCCGGACGCTCGTCGCGGCGCTCTTCGCGCGCCCATTCCGCCTTGGCGGGCTTGGCCTTGGCAACGACCTCATCGTCCTCGTCTTCGACAGCACCACCGTGGGCGAAGATCGGTGCGTCGAAATTCGCCTTGGCGTCCTCGATCAGGCGCGGCCCCAACTGGTCGCGCAGCATGCGGCCGCGGACTTCCTGGACATCACCTTCCGGCAGGTCGCCGAGCTGGAACGGGCCGTAAGAAATGCGGATCAGACGGTTGACCTCGAGGCCGAGCGCGCCGAGCACGTTCTTGATCTCGCGGTTCTTGCCTTCGCGAAGGCCCATGGTGATCCAAACGTTGTGGCCCTGCTTGCGGTCGAGCGTTGCGTCGATCGCACCATAGAGCACGCCGTCGACGGCCATGCCTTCCTTGAGCTTGTCGAGCGCCGGCTGATCGACCTCGCCAAAGGCGCGGACGCGGTAACGGCGCAGCCAGCCGGTGGTCGGCAGTTCGAGCACCCGGGCGAGGCCTCCGTCATTGGTGAGCAGCAGCAGGCCCTCGGTGTTGATGTCGAGGCGGCCGATCGACATGACGCGCGGAAGGTCTTCCGGCAGATTTTCGAATACGGTCGAGCGACCTTCCGGATCGGAATTGGTGGTCACCAGGCCGGCCGGCTTGTGATAGAGCCAGAGCCTTGTGCGCTCGATGCCGCGGATCGGCTGGTCATCGACCTCGATCTTGTCGGACAGCGTCACATTGACGACAGGGGTGTCGAGCACGGTGCCGTTCAGCTTGACGCGGCCTTCCATGATCATGCGCTCGATATCGCGGCGCGAGGCCACGCCAACGCGCGCGAGCAGCTTGGAAATGCGCTCGGGCTTCATTCCCTCCTCGCCAGCCGATGCGCCGGAGCGGGCTGCGCGTGCGGGGTTGATTTCGGTTTTGGCGGCCGGCTTGCGAGAGAGCGGCTTTGCGCCGCGATCAGAGGGCTTGCCCGCCGGTCGCTTGGACTTGTCTTTGAATGTCATTTGCTATTTGCCTGTGGTTTGGGCTGTCGTATCAGGTCGCGCGGCTCTGGTTAAGTGGAAAGTTCACGCATGACTAAGACAAACGGCTTCATGGACGCGGCTTTTGCCGAGGCGCACGCTGCCGGGGCGCGTGGCGAGGTGCCGATCGGCGCCGTCGTGGTCAAGGATGGCGCAATCATCGGGCGGGCCGGCAACGAGACGCGGGCGCAAAACGACGTCAGCGCCCATGCCGAAATCCTGGCGATCCGCCGGGCCGGAGCCATCGTCTGCGACGAACGCTTGGTCGATGCCGATCTCTATGTGACACTGGAACCGTGCACCATGTGCGCGGCAGCCATCTCCTTTGCCCGTATCCGGCGGCTTTATTATGCCGCGCAGGACCCGAAGGGGGGCGCGGTCGACAACGGCGTGCGGTTCTACGCGCAAGCCACCTGCCACCACCAGCCGGAGGTCTATTCCGGCTTTCGCGAGACGGAAGCGGCCGATTTGCTCCGGAGCTTTTTCCAGGAAAGGCGCGAGAGCTAGAGCAATTCCAGCGGAGGTGGGAACCGGCCTTGCGTCCTGAATTGCGTAAAATCAGAGAGATCGAGCATCGAAGGCGGCTGTGTTTTCGTCGGAAATGCTCCGGATTCAGTCGGCAGCAAAGGCCTTCAGCGCATCACCCGACAGACGGTAGCGGATCCATTCCGACTGCGGCTCGGCGCCGATCGCGTCATAGACCCGGATCGCCGGCTCGTTCCAGTCGAGCACGCTCCATTCGAAGCGGCCACAGCCCTTTTCGACCGCGATCTGCGCCAGATGACGCAACAGCCGCTTACCGCCGCCGCCGCCGCGATGGTCGGGCGAGACATAGAGGTCTTCGAGATAGAGGCCGTTGCGCGCCAGCCAGGTCGAATAACTGTAGAACCAGACGGCAAAGCCGGCCGGCTTTCCGTCAGCCTCGAGAATGGCAGCTTCGGTCACAGAACCATGGCCAAAGATCGACTGGCGAATGCTGTCTTCGGTCGCGGCCACTTCGTGACCGGCCTTTTCATAGACCGCGAGTTCGGTGATGAAGCCGAGAATGGTCGCAGCGTCGTCACGGGTTGCCGGGCGGATGGTGAATGTCATTGTGCCATATCCAGACGAAAAAGGCAGGTCGTTGCCGCCCTGCCCTGATCGAAGTCATCTTTGTAAATCTTATTGGAAGGGCTGCCACCAGGAGCTATTACTCTGCTGGGCGGCCTTGGCTTCCTTCTTGCGACGCTTCTGCTTCTTCAATTCCGGCTCGCCGAGATCGGTCAGCGCGGTTTCCTCAGTCTTGCGATACTCCGTCGGCGGATCCGACAGCAGGCGGCGCTGGTCGAGATAGGCCCCCTTCTGCAGCTTGCGGGCTTCGCGGAAGGCCTGCCACTTCTGGGTTTCGGTCATCGTGCCGGCTGTGCCGTAACCGGCGAGCAGCGGCGAACGGTAGTTTGGGTTGTCCGCATTCGCATCGGCCTCGGCAACGAGGCGCTCACGCGTCTGTTCAGGGGCTTCGACCCATTCCGGGTTTTCCTTGCTGGCCAGCGACTGCTGCGGCGCGACCAGGGTGGCCTGGGCGACAGACGGCGGCATGACCAGTTCCGGACGCGGATTGTATTTGGTGCCCTTGTTGGCAGGCTCCTTGCCACCGATCGAGACGGCAGAACCGACGTCATCGGCCAGCTGCTCGATCGCGGTCTTGTCGGTGCCATAGGTCGGGCTGCCGAGGCAGCCGGTCAGGCCGAGCGTTGCGCCCAGGAGACCCGCCACACCAAAGCCAACTCTGAACAGATATGCCGATTTCATGAATGCCTACCAGCCTCGCCGCATTTCGTTCTGTCTTGTCGAAATTCCCAGCGTGTCCGCTGACAGTAAATTTCGGCCATTTTCAGGCAGTTTTACCGGATGACCCGCCAAAGCGCAAACCATCCGGCAATATTTCGTCAGAGTGCTGCCGCCAGCTCGCGCAGGGCCTTGGCATCGCGGGCCGAGACATCAGGATAGTCGGCGTCGCTGCCAACGTCCTTGGTGATCCTCCACGAGCGGGCGCATTTCACACCCTCGGCAAGCTTCGGCTCGACCGAGACCCTGGTGCCGTCGTCCAGACGGAAAGCGTCCTGCGGGCCTTCGCCACCGACAACGGCGATATCCGACGTGATGCAGATCTCGGCAAAGTCTAGGCCTTCGAGCGCCGCCAGCAGGTCCGGATCGGCGACATGCACGACCGGGGCTGCCTCCAGCGACGAGCCGATGCGCTTGTCCTTGCGCTCGAGTTCCAGCGCGCCGGTGACGGCACGGCGGACGGTGCGAACCTTCTTCCACTTCTCTGCCACGGGCTCGTTCGACCATTCGGCCGGGATCACCGGGAACTGTTCCAGATGCACCGACACGGCATTCGGATCGCGCGACAGCCAGGCCTCTTCCGTGGTGAACGGCATCATCGGCGCGAACCACAGCACGAGGCTATCGAAAAGCTTGCGGATGACGAACAGGGCCGAGCGGCGCTTCAGGCTCGACGGCGCGTCGCAGTAGAGCGTGTCCTTGCGGATGTCGAAATAGAAGGCCGACAGCTCGACATTGGCGAAATCGGTGAGCGCACGGGTGATGCGCTTGAAGTCGAATTCGTCGTAAGCCTTTCGGACCAGCTGGTCGAGCTCGGCCAGGCGATGCAGCATCAGCTTTTCGAGTTCCGGCAGGTCGGCATAGGAGATCTCCTCGCCCTTGTCATGGGCGAGCGTGCCGAGCATCCAGCGGATCGTATTACGGATCTTGCGATAGGCGTCGATATTGGTCTGGATGATCGTCTTGCCGACGCGCAGGTCCTCGGCATAGTCGGACGACATGACCCAGAGGCGCAGGATATCGGCACCGGCATCCTTCATGATCGTCTGCGGGGCGGTAACATTGCCCTTCGACTTCGACATCTTCTCGCCCTTCTCATCCATGATGAAACCATGGGTGACGACGGCGTTGTAGGGCGCGCGGCCGCGCGTCGCGCAGCTTTCGAGCAGCGACGAATGGAACCAGCCGCGATGCTGGTCGGAGCCTTCGAGATAGACGTCGGCCGGCCATTTCAGGTCCGGGCGATCTTCCAGCGTGAAGGTATGGGTCGAGCCTGAATCGAACCAGACGTCGAGGATGTCGGTGACCATCTGCCACTTTTCGCCGTTGTGCCCATTGCCTAGGAAGCGCTCCTTTGCGCCTTCGGCAAACCAGGCATCGGCGCCTTCCTTCTCGAAGGCTTCGAGGATGCGGGCATTGACCTCTTCATCCTTCAGCACATTGCCCTCGGCATCGGCGAAGACGCAGATCGGCACGCCCCAGGCGCGCTGACGCGACAGCACCCAGTCCGGGCGGCCTTCGATCATGGCGCGCAGGCGGTTCTGGCCGCCGGCCGGAACGAAGCGGGTGTCGTCGATGGCGGACAAAGCGCGCGAACGCAGCGTCGTGCCGTCGCCGAAGTCCTTGTCCATGTAGACGAACCATTGCGGCGTGTTACGGAAAATGACCGGCTTCTTGGAGCGCCAGGAATGCGGATATTCATGCTTGATACGGCCACGGGCAAAGAGGCTGTTGGCCGCGATCAGCGCCTCCATGACGCGCTTGTTGGCGTCGCCCTTCTTGCCGTTGTCGTCGAGCACGCGGGCGGCACCGCCCTCGGCCGACGGGCCGAAGCCGGGCGCGTCTTCGGTGTAGAAGCCGGCATCGTCGACCGGGAACGGGATGGTCTTTTCCAGGTGTTGAGCCAACGGGGAGCCTTGGCGATACTCAATTTCCCCCTGAGCGATCTTTCGGTTCAATGTTTGAAATGCGGCATTGCTGTTCATCCAAACGTCAAAGTCTTCGCGACCATGCGATGGCGCGGTGTGGACAAAGCCTGTCCCTGCATCGTCGGTGACGTGGTCGCCGTCCAATAGAGGAACTGGGAAATAGTATCCCATGTCCCGCAAAGGATGCGCGCAGGTGATTGATGCTAGTTCTTCAGCCGAGACAGCCCGCAGCCGGACGAATTCGAGCTTGGCCTTGGCGAACGATTCCGGCGCCAGCTTGTCTGCGAAAATAAGCTTTTCACCCGGCTGCGGACCGAAATCGTTGGCGGCGGCCGTCACTTCATAGAGGCCGTATTCGACGCGCGGCGAATAGGAGATCGCACGGTTGCCCGGGATGGTCCAGGGGGTGGTTGTCCAGATGACGACGGAGGCATCAAGAAGATCCGTGATCTTGGCACCGTCGCGGGCCACGAAGAAGACCGGGAACTTCACCCAGATCGTATCGCTCTCGACCTCGTGATACTCCACCTCGGCTTCGGCCAGCGCCGTGCGCTCGACGACCGACCACATGATCGGCTTGGAGCCGCGATAGAGCTGGCCCGACAGCGCGATCTTCAGCAGTTCGCCGGCGATGCGGCTTTCTGCGTGGAAATTCATCGTCGTATAAGGACGATCGAAATCACCCTCGATGCCGAGGCGGCGAAATTCTTCCGACTGGGTGTCGATCCAGCCTTGGGCAAATTCGCGGCATTCCTTTCGGAATTCGTTGACCGGGACCTCGTTCTTGTCCTTGCCCTTTTCGCGATACTTTTCCTCGATCTTCCACTCGATCGGCAGGCCGTGGCAATCCCAGCCCGGCACATAGTTGGCATCATAGCCGCGCATCTGGAACGAGCGGGTGATGACGTCCTTCAGCACCTTGTTCAGCGCGTGGCCGATATGGATGTTGCCGTTGGCATAGGGCGGGCCGTCATGCAGCACGAACTTTTCGCGGCCGGCAGCGGACGAGCGCAGCTTCTTGTAGAGGTCCATCGACTTCCACTTGGCGGCCATCTCCGGTTCCTTCTGCGGCAGGCCGGCGCGCATCGGGAATTCCGTTTCCGGAAGATAGAGGGTCTTGGAATAGTCAAGCTTTTCAGGGGTATCGGTCATGATCTAGCCATTGATGGCGCGCCGGGAGGGCTGCGCTGAAAATATCTGGGACAGTCTTGAAGACGGTGACGCGCTCGGAAAGCGCCAAAAACCCGGACCCTCCGGCTGCTTTCAAAGCGCGCGGAAGGCCGGGCCTGTAATTCGGAGGGATATCTGCGTCCGTGCCCTTGTCATCGGGCGTTTGTCTATGTGTTTTTGCGGCAAATTGAAAGGGGGCGGGCGGAGGAATATACGCGCCGCCCCGTTGAACCGGTCGGTACCGCAGTCAGAGGCGCGGCGCGCCGGCACGTCGACCGCTCCAGCGATCGCTGGTGAAGGAACCCAGCTCGACAATATCGCTTTCGGATGCCCGGCAAATGGCACCCGGCTGTCGGTTGCACTCGCCGGCGGCAAAATGCAGCGCCGCATCCTCGGTGGCAAACAGCCCTCCCACCCTGCCCTCGCGATCATGCACGACCCACCAGCCGTGATGATCCCGACCCACAGTGAAGCGCGCGGCGGCCTGAACGTTCCAGGCTTTTTGATCAAAGCAACCCATGACAGTGAATTCCCGTTGTTCCGTGGTGTCCGTTGGTTCCTGAACGTCAGATTGGCCTGTGCATGCCACGCTCCTCCCGGAGCACGCCTCGCATGGGACCGGTCAGCAGGGACAGGGCATGCCGAATTTCCGCAACCACCGGCTCCTCCACCTGCGTCAACGGCAGGCGGACATCGGGGGCAAGCCCGAGCACGAAGGCCAAAGCCTGTTTGGTGGCGGCCACTGCCTGTTCGGCATCGATCGCCATGAAGAGCGGATAGAGCGTCTGCTGCAGGGCGCGCGCGGCCATCAGGTTGCCGCCGCGGAAGGCATGATCCATCGAAACGACCAGACGCGGCGCGACATTCGCAGCCAGCGAGAAGGTGCCATGGGCACCCATCAGGCCGAGCGCCAGTGCGGTGCGATCATCGCCCGAATGCAGCGGCATTCGGCAACGGTCCTGCTCCCTCAGCAACAACGGCCGGCTGACGTCGCCGGAATAGTCGGCAAATCCGATAACGCCAGGCAGGCGGGCGAAGCGCTCGAGCAAGGCGGGTGACACATCGATGGCGGTGTGACGCGGACGATTGACCACGATCAGCGGCAGATCGACCGCGGCTACCACGGCCTCGACATGGCGAAAAAGCCCTTCCTGGGTCGGCTTGCTGTAATACGGCAGAACCACAACGGCCGCGTCCGCTCCCAATGCCTGCGCCTCACGGGTGCGGGCGATCGTGCCTTCGGTCGCATTGGTGCCCGTGCCGACCAACACCGGCACCTTGCCGGCGGCGACCTCCACCGTGGTCGAGATCACGGCAGCGCGCTCGGTGTCGCAAAGAACCGGCGCCTCGCCGGCCTCGCCGCACACGACCAGACCGGCAACACCGGAGCGGATCTGCCATTCGATCAGCGTCTTCAGGCCGATGAGATCCAGTTCCCCCTGACGGAACGGCGTGACCAGATCGGTGAAGACACCGGTGATCCGCTGGAAAGAAAGGGTCATCGGGCCGAACTCCAGGCCGGGTTTGCCGCGATGAGTATAGCCAGCAGCATGGCGGCCGGTGCGTCGGCATGCACGGCCCTGAAACAGCGCTGCGTGCGCTCGCCCGTCTGGTCGGTACACATCACCTTGGCCCGGCAGAGCCAGACGCCGTGCGAACGCACGAGCCGTGAAAACTCGATCACCGGCGCCAATCGTCCGGCCAGAAAAAGCAAGGCCTCAAGCAGGGCGTCGCGATCCATCAACGCTGTGAAAACACGGAAATCCATCGAGTCACCACGCAGACCCGTCATCGGCTCCAGCAGCGGGATCGCGGCCCAGACCTGATGTTCGCGCAAAACCGGCGAGATCGAAATGCGCTTGGCGAGTTCATCCAGTCCACCGGTCTCGGCTGACGACTGGTGCCCACACGGCACCGGATTGTCCGTGTTTGCGGCATCGCGGGCAAACACGACAGGCAGGGAGTGGCGAGAACCGCCCGCCATCTCGTCGCGGCCAGCACACATCTCGCGCGGGGGGCTCGAAAGCACCAGTCCTGAAAATGCGCCGTTTCCAAGTCCCAATCTCATCGCTTCATTCCTCCTGGCCGCCGTCATGGGCTGCGGATGGGAAATTAGGTCGATGCAGATAAAGTCTCGATCTGGAAGTTCGGGGTCGGGTATAAAGAATTCATAAGGAAAGGAGCGTGGGCATCAGCGGAGAATGAGGCCGCTGCGGCAGAAAGAGAGCGAAACAGCTGCGTCGCTTCAGAACGCGATTTTTTCATCCAGTTCGCCGATCGGCCGGACGCCCGCGAGCAGCGCCCTCGCCTCCTGCTCGTCCTTCCTGATCTGGGCGACCAGCAGATCAAGGCCATCGAACTTCCATTCGTCGCGCAGGTGGCCGAAGAAGGAAACCGAACAGGTCTCGCCATAGAGATCGCCGGAAAAATCGAAAACGAAGGTTTCCAGCCAGGCGGCGCCGTTGTCGGTGACGGTCGGGCGGTAGCCGAAGCTCGCGACGCCATCACGGATCACGCCATCAGGACGGCGGAAGCGCACGGCGTAAATGCCGGCGCGCAGCGTCGCCTCCGGCGGAAGCTTCATGTTGGCGGTCGGGAAGCCGAGCGTGCGGCCAAGCTGGTTGCCCTTGACCACTTCGGCCTCGACGGTGAAGCGGTAGCCGAGCAGGCCAGAGGCCTCGGACACATTGCCATCGGCGAGCAGATTGCGGATGCGGCTGGACGAGACCACGTCGGCGCCTTCATCACGGAAGGCATCGACCAAGGTGACGCCGAAGCCATGGCGGCTGCCGGCTTCCATCAGGAATGCCGGTCCACCCTCGCGGCCCTTGCCGAAATGGAAATCGAAACCGGTGACGACCTCGCTCGCGCCCAACCACTCGACCAGGATGGAGCGGACGAAATCCTCGGCAGAGCGCTGGGAGAAGTCGACATCGAAGGGATATTCGATGACCGACTGGAAACCCATGGCTTCAAGTATGCGGGCGCGCAGAGGCGGCGGCGTCAGGCGAAAGACCGGCTTCTGCGGATTGAAGACCGAGCGCGGATGCGGCTCGAAGGTCAGCACGAGCGCCGGGACGCCGAGCATCTCGGCCCGCTCCAGCGCACGGCTGAGCACGGCCTGATGGCCGCGATGCACGCCATCGAAATTGCCGATCGCGATCACACCGCCACTGAGAGCCGAAGGCAGCGCTTCTTTCTTTTCGTTGCGATGGAATACGGTCATGACCTGTCAGCCTTATGCCAGACGCTGCATCCAGAATTTCGGCGCAGCGTTTTCGCGCGCGAGGAAGTCGTGCAGCGCGGGTTCGTCCGTCGTGCCCGTCGGCGAATATTCCGCCGCATGGATGCCGCCCGAAATATAGAGAAGGTCGAGGCCGGCATCGATGGCGCCGCGCACATCGGTCGGCATGCCGTCACCGATCGCCAGAACCCGGGACTTGTCGATCGCATCGCCGCGTGCCTGGCCGGCTGCGGCGAGCGTTGCAGCATAAATCGGCGCATGCGGCTTGCCGGCGATGCGGGTCTCACCGCCGAGCGTGTTGTAGTAGGCCGCCACGGCACCGGCGCAGGGGATCAACCGGTGGCCGCGCTCGACGACCAGATCGGGGTTGGCGCAAATCAGCGGCACCTTGCGGGCGACGAATTCGGTGAGCATCGCGGTATAGTCTTCCGGCACCTCGGTCTCGTCGTCGAAGAAGCCGGTGCAGACTATGCAATCGGCCTGATCGGCGGGCACCGCCTCGACATCCAGCCCTTCGAGCAGCGGCATGTCGCGCTCGGGGCCCAGCAGGAAGACCTTCTTAGGACCGGCCGCGATCAACGTGCGCGTGACGTCGCCGGAGGTGATGATCCTGTCATAGGCGGTATCGGCGACACCGATGGCGCGGAGCTGGGTGATGACGCCCGGCGCCGGACGCGGCGAATTGGTGATCAGGACGACGGTGACACCCGCAGCCCGCGCTGCCGTCAAGGCTTCCGAGGCAGCCGGAAAGGCATCGATGCCGTTATGCAGCACGCCCCAGACATCGCAGAGGATGACATCATAGTTCGCGGTGACGTCGCCTAGGGTGGAAATGCCGAGTGCCATGTTCATTCCTGACTTCAAGATCGTGTGGGCTGACATGGCAAAGGAAAGCCGGCAAGGCAAGAGCCTTGCCGGTTTCTTCGAGAAAATGACTGCCCGCGGCGCGGCTCAGGCGAGCATGCGCAGCGCCAGGCCAAGCAGCGCCGCAAGGACCAGCGTCCGTCCTATGCCCTGATGGAAGCGGAAGATCATCACGGCCGCAATAACGGCGACAGCCAAGGCCGCCAGATCGAGCGAGGTCCAGTCCGGCACGGGCAGCGACACATTCAGCCATGGAGCGAGAGGCCCGACCAATGGTCGTTCGAAGACGCCGACGCGGGCGAAGACGACATGCAGGGCAAACCAGACGGCGAGATTGAGGATGACGCCAACGACAGCGGCGGTGATCGCCGACAGGGCGGCATTCATCAGGCGGTTGCCGCGCAGCCGTTCGATATAGGGCGCACCGGCAAAGATCCAGATGAAGCTCGGAATGAAGGTCGCCCAGGCGGTCAGCGAGGCCCCGAGAAGGCCCGCCAGCAGCGGATCGAGCCCGCCGCCATGGCGAAAGCCGGCGAGGAAGCCGACATAGGAGAGCACCAGGACCAAAGGCCCCGGCGTGGTTTCGGCCAGGGCCAGACCATCCAGCATCTCGCCGGGCTTCAGCCACTGATACTGCTCGACCGCCACCTGTGCGACATAGGCAAGCACGGCATAGGCGCCACCGAAGGTGACCAGCGCCATCTTGGAAAAGAAGGCATAGAGATCCGGCAAGGCGGTATCGGCCGCCAGCAGCCAAAGGATCGGCAGCGGTGCCAGCCAGACGGCAACCCAGAACAGCAGCGTCAGCAACTGACGCAGCGCCGGCGGGCGGGCCTTCAGGTTCATGGGGGCAGGAACATCTTCTGTCGGGGTGATCCGGGCACGAACGAGGCCCGCGACCGCCGCCAGCAGGATTACCAGCGGAAATGGCAGCGACAGGGCAAACAGGGCGAGAAAGGCGAGTGCTGCGAGGATCCGGTGAAACGTGATTTTCAGCGCCCGCTTGCCGATGCGGATCACCGCTTCGATGACGACGGCGAGCACGGCCGCCTTCAGACCGAAGAAGAGGCCGGCAACGAGATCGGCCTCCTGATAGAGCGCGTAAAGCGTCGAGAGGCCCATGATGACGGCAAGCCCCGGCAGGACGAAGAGCAGGCCGGCGACGATGCCGCCGCGCACGCCATGCAGCAGCCAGCCGATATAGGTGGCCAGTTGCTGGGCTTCCGGCCCCGGCAGCAGCATGCAGTAGTTCAGCGCATGCAGATACCGGTCCTCGTCGATCCAGCGCTTCTCGTCGACACAGATGCGGTGCATCAGGGCGATCTGGGCGGCCGGACCGCCGAAGCTCAGGACACCGACACGGGCGAAGGCGGCGGTCAGTTCAGCAAAGCTCGGCGGCTGCGCGGCAGGCAGCGCCATATGTTCAGCGGTAGCGTTTGTCATTTCACTCCATCGCGCCCACCGCGCGTCACCCAATCGTGTTTTTCATCCATCGCATCGCGCGCCCATCTGTAATAGGCGTCATAGAGAAGCAAGCCCTGCTCCAGTTGCTGGAGATCCGAGGAATAGAGCCGCGACAGGCCGAGCGACACCGCCAGCAGACCGGCGGCCTGCGGCGCAAGATCGAGCCGGTTGGTATCGGCACCGCGCACGATCTCCCCTAGAGTTAGAAGTGCAGGCGTTTCCAGCTGGAATTCCGAAAGCATGGTGTCGAAGGTGCAGCGGTCGCCGCGATGGCTCCAGAACACGCCTTCCATATCGAAAGGCACGGCATTGAACCTGTCGGCAACGCCTTCGACCTCGGATGAGGCCACGAAGAGGAAGCGGGCGAAGGGATCGATGAAACGCCGGATAAGCCAGGGACAGGCAATGCGGTCGATCTTCGGCCGGTTGCGCGTGACCCAGAGTGACGAGCCGGCGCCCTGACCATCACCGAGCCGGTCGATGGGCACCTGCGGCAGGCCAGCCGCCGCCCAGGCAGAATTGCCGCCTTCCAGGACTTCGGCCGATATGCCGAGAAGGCGCAAATGGGCCGCGACGCCTTCGCTCAGCTTGCGCCCCTGGTGACAGACGACGACAACGGATGTGGGAGTGGAGGCGACTTGCGCCGCCCATTCACCGATCTGCCGGTGATCACGGCGGAAGGCGCCGGGAATGAGGAAGGGATGCGCCGCGACATCGTCGGCGATGCGGACGTCGACAATCAGGGGAGACTGGGATGAACCAAGCAGGCGAAAGAGCTTGTCGGCGGAAATTGCGCCATAGGGTGCCATGATTTGCTCCGTGACTTGAACCGGACGGATGCGAAATTGCGGCATGGCGCCTCATGGAGCTTTCGCGCACTCCACGACAGGAACCTCTCAAATTTGCAGGACGCTGTCAAACATCCCGGCATCGTTTCACCCGCCCGCTTGCCACCTTTGCTTGTTCACCTTCGCTTGTTCACCGGGAGTGCTTGTTCGCCAAGAGGCTGGCCACCGTTCACCGCTATCGGCAGGCCCGCTTTGGGGCCGAAGCTGCCGTTAATCATCTCTGCGAAAAGCTGGGGTTTCGATGCGGCCACCGTCATGCCCGGACATTGCAGTCGTGGCGTGTTCGGCATCTATAACGTCGCCAAGCCGAGACAGCGGATATTGCCGCGAAAAAGGCCGATCAACGCCTGCAGTATCGTCGCATTTCCGTGCACGATGGTCGGCGATCGAGGGGCACGGCGCGGCAATATTTTTTCGCCCCGTGCTTGACTCATCAGGGGCCTCTCCTTATCTCAACCTCGCTGGCACTCACCAAGAGCGAGTGCTAACAGTATCGATGCGGACCCGTTCTGCGGTCCGCGAATGTCATTTGATCGAGGGATTAGACAATGGCAAGCACAACTTTCCGTCCGCTTCACGACCGCGTTGTAGTCAAGCGCGTTGAATCTGAAGAAAAGACCAAGGGCGGCATCATCATTCCTGACACTGCCAAGGAAAAGCCGGCTGAAGGCGAAATCATCGCTATCGGCTCCGGCGTTCGCGACGACAAGGGCAACCTGGTCGCGCTCGACGTCAAGGTTGGTGACCGCGTCCTGTTCGGCAAGTGGTCGGGCACCGAAGTCAAGCTCGACGGCGTAGACCTTCTGATCATGAAGGAAGCCGACATCATGGGCGTTATCGGCTGATCAGCCGTTTCACCCTTCCCTTCTAGACAATTCACCAATGGGCTGATGCCCGGGAGTTTTGAAAATGGCTGCTAAAGAAATTAAATTCGGCCGCACTGCGCGCGAAAAGATGCTGCGCGGCGTCGACATCCTCGCTGACGCTGTCAAGGTAACGCTCGGTCCTAAGGGCCGTAACGTCATCATCGACAAGTCCTTCGGCGCACCGCGCATCACCAAGGACGGCGTATCGGTTGCCAAGGAAATCGAACTTGAAGACAAGTTCGAAAACATGGGCGCCCAGATGGTCCGCGAAGTTGCTTCGAAGACCAACGACATCGCCGGCGACGGCACCACGACTGCTACCGTTCTTGCCCAGGCCATCGTTCGCGAAGGCAACAAGGCAGTGGCCGCCGGCATGAACCCGATGGACCTGAAGCGCGGCATCGACCTCGCCGTTTCGGAAGTCGTCAAGGACCTCCAGGCCAAGGCCAAGAAGATCTCGACGTCTGAAGAAGTCGCACAGGTCGGCACGATCTCGGCAAATGGCGACAGCCAGGTTGGTCGCGATATCGCTGAAGCCATGCAGAAGGTCGGCAACGAAGGTGTCATCACCGTCGAAGAAGCCAAGACCGCTGAAACCGAACTCGAAGTCGTCGAAGGCATGCAGTTCGACCGCGGCTACCTGTCGCCTTACTTCGTCACCAACCCGGAAAAGATGATCGCCGACCTCGACGACGCGTACATCCTCCTGCACGAAAAGAAGCTCTCGAACCTCCAGGCAATGCTGCCGGTTCTCGAAGCCGTCGTTCAGACCGGCAAGCCGCTCGTCATCATCGCTGAAGACGTCGAAGGCGAAGCCCTTGCAACGCTCGTCGTCAACAAGCTGCGTGGCGGCCTGAAGATCGCTGCCGTCAAGGCTCCTGGCTTCGGCGATCGCCGCAAGGCCATGCTGGAAGACATCGCCATCCTGTCGGGCGGCACTGTCATCTCCGAAGACCTCGGCATCAAGCTCGAAACTGTCACGCTCGACATGCTCGGCCGCGCCAAGAAGATCTCGATCACCAAGGAAAACACCACCATCGTTGATGGTGCTGGCCAGAAGTCCGACATCGAAGGCCGCGTTGCCCAGATCAAGGCGCAGATCGAAGAAACCACGTCGGATTACGACAAGGAAAAGCTTCAGGAACGTCTTGCCAAGCTCGCTGGCGGCGTTGCCGTGATCCGCGTTGGCGGCTCGACGGAAATCGAAGTCAAGGAACGCAAGGATCGCATCGACGACGCTCTGAACGCAACCCGCGCTGCCGTTCAGGAAGGTATCGTTCCGGGCGGTGGTACGGCTCTGCTGCGCTCCTCGACCAAGATCTCTGTCAAGGGTGCAAACGACGACCAGGAAGCCGGCATCAACATCGTCCGCAAGGCGCTGCAGTCGCTGGTCCGCCAGATCGCCGACAACGCCGGTGACGAAGCTTCGATCATCGTCGGCAAGATCCTCGACAAGGACAACGACAACTACGGCTACAACGCCCAGACCGGCGAATTCGGCGACATGATCGCCATGGGTATCGTCGACCCGGTCAAGGTTGTTCGTACTGCCCTGCAGAACGCAGCTTCGGTTGCCTCGCTGCTGATCACCACCGAAGCCATGATCGCCGAACTTCCGAAGAAGGAAGCTGCTGGCGGCATGCCAGGCGGCATGGGCGGCATGGGCGGCATGGACATGATGTAATCAGACCATCAGGTCTGATTGCTGAACTGTCCGTGAAAGCCGCCCATCACCCAAGGGGTTCAGCGCGTCAAGCGCGCTGAACAGGCGGCATGGACATGATGTGATCAGACCGTCAGGTCTGACTACGGGACTGTCCGTCAACCGGTACAGCTTACAGAAAGGGCGGTCTTCGGACCGCCCTTTTTCGTTTCCTGGCGTCGCACTCCTGCGACATATTTCTGGATGTGCCGCTCCTTGACGTTCGGAAGACCAAAAAGGGATCTTGCCGGATCAGACCTTGATCCGTTAACCGTTTCCCCTTTAATTCCGCTGGCGCATCGCTTCGTGATTTACGCGATCGGTGAACAACCCCAAAATAAGCACACAACTTTTCAGAGCTGGAATTGACAAAGCTTACCCGAATATAAAAGATACCTTATAAAATCCAAGATTACATTTTCATTTTCGAACTAAAGCCACGCCGTCAATTTTCCGCAATCTTTAAATTATATTTTTCTAATATTTCATACCTGAAGATCAGCCAAAAAGGGAGGTGAATTCTCCTTTGGGAAGAACATGAGGCGTTTTCATGTGCTGTGAAACATGATATCCACCAGCCTATTCCTGCTGCCCCAGAATGGGACATGCGGGTATCAGTCGAAGCTGGCAGGGGAAGAGGCAGGCAAGACGAAGTCCACCTTGGTTCAGCGGACTCAGTTTCATTTACAACTCTTGCGTTATCGCAAGAAAATCGGTCGTTCGGCTCGCGTCATCGGGTCATTCGTATCTGAAATCGGAATGACGCAGGTGGGGACCTGAATTGTAACCTCCGGGCGAGTTGGATGGAGCGTAACGCGTCGGGGCGAAATGCGTTTCTGCCTGGGCGCCGGGGAATGAAGATCGGCAAGCATCAGGCTTGCTGGATCCGGCCATATCGCCGGAAGAGCCTTACGGGGAAGTTTGGCTCTGGAACAGACATTTGATCCGAGACTTATAGGGCCTTGTACCGGCTTTCGACTTGGGGACTACCTTGTTTAAGATTGCAAACGCAGATCTCGCCGCAAATTTCTCGTCACCCCTGCTCGAGGGCGAAAGTCCTTTGGGCGAACACGCGTCTCGTTTCGGTGTATCGGAAGACTGGACGGGTGACCTGACCAACGGGCTGTTGAAGCTCGGCGAAAAGGCGGCCCAGCTGCACGGGCTGGACGGCGCCGAATGCGGCTTGCTGACCATGATGCGTTGCTATGACCAGAGCGATCGTGGCCATATCTTGCGCCTGTTCGAACAGGCCGCCACCGCACCGTCGCGGTTCTGTTATTCCACCACCATCCTGTCCGGCAGCGCCCAGCGCCAGCCGGTATTCTGCATCGGCGAGTCCGGTGGCTTCGACGGCAATGACGGCGGCACGATCGTCGGACTGTTCATCTTTCCCCGTTTCCGACTGTCAGCGGCAAACAACGCCTAAGCATCTCCATTTCCGGCGCGATCGGCAGCACCCGTCATCCATACGGCAACTGCGGCATTTATTGTGGATGTTCGGGAAGACTGTTAGCGTCCGGAGGTCTGCGTGTTTTCGGCCTAGACACAGCCCTGAGCAGGCGCCACGGCGGACGACCAGGCCGGACGCATACAATCATTGTCTCTTATTTGTGAACGATCAGTCAATTGTCGTCAATCTATCGCATAACGGTAAAAACAGGCATCTAGAGGTCAGCTTTCTGAAGCCCACCTCGCCCGGGTTTCAGCGTCATCCATTCAAAGGAGTTCCCTCATGTCCAGCACCAACAACACCCTTCTTGTTGTCGCCCGCATCCTTCTTTCCTTCATCTTCATCCTGTCCGGCTTCGGCAAGCTGACCGATCCGTCTGGCACTGCCGGCATGATCACCGGCGCCGGCCTGCCGGCTGCGACCCTGCTCGCCTATGCCGCCGGTCTGTTCGAACTGGTCGCCGGCCTCTTCGTTCTCGTCGGCTTCCAGACCAGGCTGACCGCCTGGGCGCTCGCCCTGTTCTGCGTGTTCACCGGTCTCGTCTTCCATAGCGGCACCGTTGCCATCGAAGGCTGGCCGGAAGGCGCGCTCGGCTGGATCAACACCCTGAACCAGATCATGCTGATGAAGAATGTCACGCTGGCCGGCGGCTATATCCTGCTCGCCATCATCGGTGCCGGCGCTTATTCGATCGACGCCCGTCGCGGCGCGGCCACCGTCGCCGCCTAAGCTTTACCTGCCCTCCAGGCAAGACAACCCGCCGGACAATGTCCGGCGGGTTTTTTAGTTTGATAATTTTCGTTGTGTAGCTTGAGGCCGCCCCTCTACCCTACGGAGCGACAGCCGACCGCAAGGCAGGCTCACAGCACTCCGCGCACGGCCTCTATGATGCGGGCAACAGTCGGATTGCCGTCATGCTCGGGCTTTCGGGCGCGCACGAGGCAGGCTTCCGATTTCAAGATCACCCCATCCGACAGGATCTTCAGGTGATTGGCTCTGAGCGTCGAGCCGGTGGAGGTGATATCGACGATGATATCGGCTTGGCCGGCGGCAGGCGCCCCTTCGGTGGCGCCGAGGCTTTCGACGATGCGGTAGAGCTGGATGCCATGACTGCCGGAAAAATGCTGCTGGGTCAGGCGCCAGTATTTCGTGGCGATGGCCAGACGCCGGCCGTGGCGGGCGCGAAATTCGGCGGCGACATCGCCAAGGTCGGCCATGGTATCGACATCGAGCCAGATTTCCGGCACGGCGACGATCACGTCGGCATGGCCGAAGCCCAGGCGCGCGGCGATCTCGACACGGCTGTCGGCATCCGCCAGGCCTTCCCGGATCAGGTCTTCGCCGGTGACACCGAAATCAACCGTGCCATTGCCGATCTCGCGCGAGATCTCCGAGGCCGACAGATAGGCGATCTCAATATCGTCAGAACCTTCGACACGGCCGCGATAGGAGCGGTCATTACCGACCGCGACGATCTTCATGCCGGCGCGCTCGAAGATGGCCGACGAGTCTTCCTTCATCCGCCCTTTGGAGGGCAATCCGATGGTGATGGTCATCAGAGGCCTCTCTCGGTTTCGATGCGGTCCAGCCAGAGCGAGAAGCCGACGGCCGGGATATGGGTTTCGGCACCCAGCAGCGTCAACAGCCGGTCGAAACGGCCGCCGCCGGCGAGCACAGCCGGGCGACCTTCCGCAACAACCTCGAAGACGAGGCCGGTGTAATAATCGAGCGGACGACCGAAGGCCGCACGGTAGGTAATCGCGGACAGGTGAATGCCGGTCTTGGCAAGGGCGGCCACACGCTCTTCGAAACGCTGGACAGCGGCGCCGAGCTGCAGCCCGGCGGCATCGGCAAACCCGGCAAGGGCTGCGGTGGCTTCCGACAGTGGCAGTTCCAGCGACAGGAATTCACGCAGCAGCAGCAGAGCCGCGCCATCGAGCCTGGTTTCGGCAAGCGCCAGCTTTTCCTTCAGCCGGCGGGCGATTTCGATCGGGGTGCGGCTGGCATTGGTGAGATAACCGGTCGCCTGCATCGTCTCGTCGATATGGGCCACCAAGGCTGCTTCATCGCCGAGCGACAGCAGTTCGGACACTTCGGGATCAAGACCCGGCACCGCCGATGGCGTCGCCAGGCGTCGCAGCAGCTGATCGATCTGGGCCGGATTGCCGAACGCCTGGATCAGGCGCTTCTGCCAGCCCGCCGGCAGGCCGAGCGCCTTGACCACCGCCTCGAACACCGACTGGTCGCCAAGCATGACGGACAGACGCTTGCCGGGCAGCAGGCTGGTCAGAATCTGGACGCTGTCGGCGACAGCACGCGCATCGGCCGCGGCAATGCCGGTATTGCCGAGATCCTCGATGCCGGCCTGATAGAATTCCTGGGCGCCTTCGCGACGCTGGCGGAAGACCTCGCCGAGATAGGCATAACGCTTCGGCGTGCCGGTCGCGGTCTCGATATGGCGGAGACACACGGGAATGGTGAATTCGGGCCTGAGGCACAGGCTTTCGCCGCGCTCGTTCTCGGTCAGGAAGATACGGCGGCGAAGGTCTTCGCCCGCCATGTCGAGGAATGGGGCTGCCGGCTGGATCACCGGCGTATCGACGCGGGTCGTGGCGCGGGCGGCAAATTCGTCGAGCAGGACGCCGGCAAAATCCGGCATGTCGATCAGCGGCATGTTATGGCTCCTGCGGCGGGAGACCCCCCCCTCTGGGCTACCGCCCATCTCCCCCACAAGGGGGGAGAAGCCTCGGGGTAGGCGCTCGCGTCCACAGCAGAGCACAGCGATGGGGCGATCCCTGACGCAAAACACACGCGCCAAGCTGCCCCCTCCCCCTTGTGGGGAGGGCTGGGGAGGGGAAAAGCCACCCGCTCAGACATCAGGCACCCTTCACCCGACGCCGGTCTTCCGCCTGGGCGGCCAGGATTTCCTTCACCTTGGTCACCAGCTCAGCCTCAGGCACCACTTCCTGCGCCACGCGCGCCTCGCGCCATTCGGCATTGTCGGTGATCTCGCCGGAGAGGCGCTTGCCCTCGATCAGGTCCTTGATCTGCACCACCCCTTGCGCGCGCTCGTCGCCACCCTGGATGATGGCGATCGGAGAACCGCGACGGTCGGCGTATTTCAGCTGGTTGCCGAACTTCTTCCAGTTGCCCTGGTACATTTCGGCGCGAACGCCTTCGTTGCGCAGGGCCTGGGTAAAGCGCTGGTAGCGGCCCATGCTCTCGACATCGCCATCCATGACGGTGATCAGAACCGGGGCGAGCACCTGATCCTCACCGAGCTTGCCGAGGTTCTTCAAGGCCGTCATCAGGCGAGAGACGCCGATCGAGAAACCCGTGGCCGGCACCGGCTGGCCCATGAAGCGCGAGACGAGACCATCGTAACGCCCGCCGCCGCCGACCGAACCGAAGACGACTTTTTCGCCCTTTTCGTTGGTGACGTCGAAGGTGAGTTCGGCTTCGTAGACGGGGCCGGTGTAGTATTCGAGGCCTCGGACGACAGAGGGGTCGATCTTGATGCGGCCCGCGTCGTAGCCGGCGCTCTCGACCAGCCCGCCGATCATGTTAAGTTCCCCGACGCCTTCGGCACCCTTGGAAGTCCCGGCAACCAGATCAGCCAGTTCGGCGGCGCTGTCGGCGTAGTTCTTGATGCCAACGAAGAAGAGAACCTTCTCGATCTGCTCACCGATCAAGCCAGCACCCTTGGTAAAGTCGCCGCTTTCGTCTTTGCGACCTTCGCCGAGCAGAAGCTTCACCCCTTCCGGGCCGAACTTGTCGAGCTTGTCGATGGCGCGCAGCACGTTCAGGCGACGGCCGGCATTCTCCTCACCGCCGAGGCCGATCGCTTCCATCACGCCATCGAGCACCTTGCGGTTGTTCACCCGGATCACATAGTCGCCACGCTTGATGCCGAGCGCTTCCAGCGTGTCGGCCATCATCATGCACATTTCGGCATCGGACTGGACGCCCGGCGCGCCGACAGTGTCGGCATCGAACTGCATGAACTGGCGGAAGCGGCCCGGGCCTGGCTTCTCGTTGCGGAAGACATAGCCGGCGCGATAGGTGCGGAAGGGCAGCTGGATCTCGTTGAAATTCTCGGCGACATGGCGGGCCATCGGTGCGGTCAGGTCGTAGCGCAGCGACATCCACTGTTCGTCATCGTCCTGCAGCGAGAAGACACCTTCGTTCGGCCGGTCGCTGTCGGGCAGGAACTTACCCAGCGCGTCGGTATATTCGAACAGCGGGGTCTCGATCGGATCGAAGCCGTAACGCTCGTAGACCTCGCGGATGGTCTCCATCATCTGGTTGGCAGCGCGGATGTCACCGGCCTCGCGATCGACAAAGCCGCGCGGCAGGCGGGCCTTGAGTTTCTGCGGCTTCTTGTTCTTTTCGCTCATGATCACAACCGGATTTCTTCGTTTCAAAATGTGCCGGTGTCTTAGAGGATCAAGCTTTTGGCGGCAAGGGCGAAGGGTGGCAAAGGCTGGCGAAGAGTGGTTCGCGATGGTATATTGCGGCACGAAACCGAGGATCGGGGACATGAACGAGCGCGTGCTATTGGAGATACCTGAAGAAATGCAGCGGCTCGCACTGAAATATGCGACTGAGGCAGGCATGTCCCTGAACGCCTACATTCTGGAGACTTTGGAGCAACGCCTTGAAGATACATACTTCCTGAAGCGGGCAGAAGCCGTCATGGAGGCTCGCGAGCTCGGCGATGACAAGACCTATACTCTCGAAGAGGTCGTGAGCTCCCTTGGTCTGGACGCTTGAAATCGACGACAAGGCGCGCAAGCAACTCGCCAGGATCGCCCCCAGGGAGGCAGCGCGCATTCTCAGCTATTTAGAAAAGCGGGTGCTGTTCCTGGACAATCCCCGCCAGCTCGGCGATGCGCTTCAAGGCTCCCGGTTTGAACATCTCTGGCGCTACAAGGTTGGCGACTACCGGATCATCTGCGATATCCAGGATCACAGGTTGGTCGTGCTCGTCGTCGAGATCGGCCATCGCAGCCAGATCTACCGGTAGAGCATGATCCTTGAAGCCCTGAACTATGCCGCAAGCTGGCCGCTGACGATGCCGGCACATCGGCCTTTCGTTCGTTCCTCCGTCAATCTCTGGTCACGGGCCAATCGCTGCGCGAAACACTGGGCGGCGCATGAGGCAAACAGCAAGGCGGTGATCCTCGCGGCCTGCGACGGGTTGAGGCAGCGGCGAACGGCCGTGGTGCTCGGCTCGGGCCTGTTGCGCGACGTGCCGATCCTCGAGCTTGCCAACCGCTTCGACACCGTGGTTCTGGTCGACCTCGTGCACCTTGCCAGCACGCGGGCGTGGATCGCGACGAAGGGACTGAAAAACATCCGGCTGATCGAACGCGATCTCTCCGGCTTCGACCAATTGGCCATGGGGCAGAATCCCGAACCGCTCTCCTTCCTGCGCCAGGTGCCCTATCTCGATTTCGTCGTCTCGGCCAATCTGCTCTCACAGATCGGGACCGGCGCGCAGAAGCGGCTGGACGCCATGCCCGGCGATGCGATGCCCGCCGGTGTGATGCCCGCCGATGCGCTGGGCCGACTGATCGAAGCGCATCTCGACGGCCTTCACGATATCGCCGCGCCAACCTGCCTGCTGACGGATGTACGCTATACCGTGATCGACCGGACCGGGCATGAGCACGAAAGCGTCGATCTCCTGCATGCGGTGGCGGTGCCAGCCCATCAGACAAGCTGGGACTGGCCGGTCGTGCCGCTGGGTGAGGAAAGTCCGGACTATCAGGTCATCCACCGGGTTATCGCATGCACCACACCATGAGCCACGCCTTGCATTTGACCCAATCGCGCTTACCTTGTCAGCCATGAACATGATCATCCGCCTCATGCTTCTGATAGCAGCGCTGGCTTATGGTGCGATGCCGATCTCCGGAGCGGCAGCGATGGCTGTGAGCATGGCAGCGATGAGCGCGGACGTGTCCGGCAGTGACGGCATGGTCGTGGATCTGGGCCAACATGGCATGGTGACAGCAACAGCCGATCCGGATTGTCCGCATGCGGCCGCCGCTTCCAAGCCGATGGGCAAGGCGAACGGGGCAAAGATGATGCCAGGTGGACATTGCGCCGCCTGCGTGACACTGGCGCCCCAGATATCCTTTGCCGATGCCGGCAAACCTGCGCGGGCGGCGGAAGCGCCGGGCCTTTCTCCGCGGCTTTTCTCACGCACCCTTGCCCCTCAGGTGCCCCCTCCCCGCGGCTGATCGGTGATGTTGTGGCGGCCTGACCGCCAGACCACCATTCGATCATCCCGTATGAGAAAAGGGAAAAACCATGCTGAAGAATACCATTGCTGCGGCGTCTCTGGCGCTCTCTCTCAACTCCACGTTCGCCATCGCCCAGGACCACACGATGGATCAGAACCATATGACGCATCAGGACCATATGATGCCGATGGGCGATCAAAATATGCCGATGGGCGATGACGGCCCGTCATCGAAGGCTTTCAAGGCGGCCAATGACAAGATGCACGCCGACATGGCCGTGCCACTGACCGGCAATGCCGATGTCGATTTCGTCCGGGGCATGATCCCCCATCACCAGGGCGCGATCGACATGGCCCGGATCGTCCTGGACTACGGCAAGGATCCGGAGATCCGCAAACTGGCCGAGGGCGTGATCAATGCCCAGGAAGGCGAGATTGCCATGATGAAGGACTGGCTGGCCAAGAACGGTCAGTAGTTCCGTCCTCACACCGGGAAACATCGCTGAACAATCGCAATGGCGCGGCAACGCGCCATTGCTTTGCCGGAGTGGCAGGCTAATCTCTGGCGCATTCACATCCCGGAGGGCGCGATGTCCATTCGTCCGATCACCGTCGTCGGCTTTGACGCCGACGATACGCTTTGGCAGAACGAGCAGTATTATAAGCTGACGGAAGCGCATTTTCAGAGCCTTCTGTCGGATTTTGCCGAAGGCGAACGCGTTTCGGAACGGCTGCTGGAAGCCGAGAAGCGCAACCTTTCCCACTATGGTTTCGGCATCAAGGGCTTTACGCTCTCGATGGTGGAGACCGCGCTGGAGATCACCGAGGGCCGGGTGCCGGGCACGGTGATCGGCGAGATCCTGTCGATTGGACGCGAATTGCTGAGTCACCCGGTCGAATGTCTGCCGCATGCACGCGAGGCCCTGGAAGCACTTTCCGGCCACTATTTCCTCGTGCTGATCACCAAGGGCGACCTGTTCGACCAGGAGCGCAAGCTGGCACAATCAGGGTTGGGCGACTATTTCGACGCGGTCGAGATCGTTTCCGACAAGTCCGCGACCACCTACCGGCGGATCTTCGGCAAACATGGCGAGGGGCCGGAGCGGTCGATGATGATCGGCAACTCGCTGAAGTCGGACATCGTGCCGGCGATTGCCGCAGGCGCCTGGGGCGTGTTCGTGCCACACGAACTGACCTGGGTGCTCGAGCATGTCGACAGGCCAACCGAGGCACCGCGTTTTCGCGAGATTGCGCATCTGGGCGACGTTCCGTCCCTGATCGAAACGCTGGGTCAGTAGGAGCAACGATGCGAACTTTCGAAGACATCTGGTCGCTTGCCGTCGATCGCAAGGGCGAGGCGGAGGTGGAGGACGGACTGCAACAGCCGAAGTCGCGCGACGCGATTGCCGCCACGCCGGACCACCGTCTTCTGGCGACAATGACCCGATGCATCTTCCAGTCCGGCTTCAACTGGAAGGTCGTGGACGCCATGTGGCCGGGTTTCGAGGCGGCTTTCGACGACTTCGACATCGGGCGCTGCGCCATGCTGCATGACGAGGATTTCGAACGGCTCGTCTCCGACACACGGATCGTGCGGCATGGTCCGAAGATCAGGGCCGTGCAGCAGAACGCAGCCTTCCTGTCGGATGTCGCACATGAACACGGCAGTGCAGCGGCCTTCCTTGCCGACTGGCCGACGGAAAACTACATCGGCCTGCTGGACCTGCTGCAAAAGCGCGGCACCCGGCTGGGCGGCAATACCGGCCAGTATTTCCTGCGGTTTTCAGGCGTCGACAGCTTCATCCTGTCGCGAAGCGTCATCCACCGGCTGATCGCCGAAGGCGTGGTCGCCAAGGCTCCGACATCGGCCAAGGACAGGGCCGCTGTGCAGGCGGCGTTCAACCGCTGGCGCGAACAGTCCGGCCGTTCCCTGACGGAGATCAGCCGCGTGCTGGCGATGAGCATTGACTAGCCGTTACGGGCGCACGAAAGCTAGGCGCTTGTCTTCGATGCCCTGCCGGCAGCAGCATCCCTCGATATGGTCGTTGACCAGACCCATGGCCTGCATGAAGGCGTAGACGGTGGTCGGTCCGACGAAGCTCCAGCCGCGCTTCTTCAGATCCTTGGAAAGGCGTATCGAGGTCGGCGAGGTCGGATTGGCGCGCAGCGTCGCATAGTCCATGCGCGCCGGACGCTCGCTCGGGCCCGGTTCGAAACTCCAGAAATAGCGGGCAAGCGAGCCGAATTCGGCCTGCAAATCGATGGCATGGCGGGCATTGTTGATGGTCGAGACGATCTTTCCGCGATGGCGGATGATGCCGGCATCGGCCAGGCAGCGGGCAATATCGTCTTCGCCGAACAGCGCAACCTGGTGGAAATCGAATCCGGCAAAGGCGGCGCGGAAATTGTCGCGCTTGCGCAGGATGGTCAGCCAGGACAGACCGGACTGGAAGCCCTCCAGGCAGATCTTCTCGAACAGGCGGATATCGTCAGTGACCGGATTGCCCCACTCCTCGTCGTGATAACGGCGATAGTCATCCAGTCCGCCATGCCAGAAGCAGCGGACAAGCCCGTCCTCGCCGGTGATCAATCCTGCCTCGTCCGTCGTCATGCGAGCCTTCTCCCCCCTGCAACCGGTGCGTCGTATCTGGCGTTTACCATTTGTTCACGAAGATTCCAAACGCGGCGCTAACCCTGACGAAAGGTTTACGCGGCCGAACGCATTTTCATGAACGCTCGTTTACCAATTTGCGGGCATGGCGCTGGCACGATCCACGTCAGCAAGGCGCATGGTTTCATGCCGCCTTCCATTGTTTTCGGCCCCATGTAGCGAGTTGTCCGATGTCGAAGAAATCCATGCTGCTGGCGTTCCTTGCCAGCCTGCCGCTTGCGTTCCCGGTTGCCGCCAGCGAGCGGTACCAGAACCGTCCGCCGGTCATCGTCAGTCCTGATCTTTCTGCCCCGTGGGTGATGCAGCTGGGTGGCGTGCCACAGCAGCGGCAGCGGGCGATCGCACCGGCGCAGCGCCGCGCCACTCCCGTCTACCAGCGCCAGGTCCTGCAGCAGCAGCGCCCGGTGCAGCAACGCCAGCTCCGTCAGCAGCGCCGCACGCTTTTCGATCAGCCGGGCGCGGTTTCGCAGCAGCCTATGGTCCAGCAGGCGGCTGTTCGTCCAAACAAGCCGATCCGCACCCAGCTCGATCCGATCTATCTCCCGCAGATGGTCGCCTACGAGACCGAGCACAAGCCGGGCACGATCGTCATCGACACCAATAATCGCTTTCTCTACCTCGTGATGGCAGATGGGCAGGCCAAGCGCTACGGCGTCGGTGTCGGCAAGCCGGGTTTCGAATGGGCCGGCACGCACAAGGTGACACGCAAGGCCGAATGGCCGTCCTGGCACCCGCCGCAGGAAATGATCGAACGCGAAGCCGCCAAGGGCCACTATCTGCCGGCTTCGATGGAGGGCGGGCCGGAAAATCCACTCGGCGCGCGCGCCATGTATCTCGGCTCCACCCTCTACCGCATCCATGGCACCAATGCGCCCTGGACGATCGGCAACGGTGTCTCTTCCGGCTGCATTCGCATGCGCAATGAAGACGTGACCGATCTCTATGAACGCGTGAATGTCGGCACCAAGGTTATCGTGATGTAAAACACACACGCGGCAGGGATGCCGCCTGCGTTTCAGTTAGCACTTGCTTTGGGAGGGGAGTCGGCTAGGCTCACCTCCTATTGTTTTTCGGGGGACTATCCATGCAGACCAGCATTCGACTTCGTGCCACGGCCGCTTTACTTGCGGTCGCATTCGCCATGCCCTTGCCGGCCGAGGCCATCAACCTCAACCGCATCCAGACGACAAGCGACGTGACGCTGGTGGCGCAGCCGAAGCAGGTTCCGGAAAAGTTCAAGCGGCGCGCGGTGCGCCTGCAGACCAACGAGCAGCCCGGCACGATCATCATCGATACCAATAACAAGTTCCTCTATCTTGTCGAAGGCAAGAACCGCGCGCTGCGCTACGGCGTCGGCGTCGGTCGCGAAGGCTTCGGCTGGTCGGGCGTGGTGAAGATCGGCCGCAAGGAAGAATGGCCGACCTGGCGTCCGCCGGCCGAAATGCGCCGGCGCGAGGCGGCCAAGGGCCATATTCTGCCGGTCGTGCAGGAAGGCGGCGTCGACAATCCGCTCGGCGCGCGCGCCATGTATCTCTACAAGGGCGGCCGTGACACCATCTTCCGTATCCACGGCACCAATCAGCCCTGGACAATTGGCCTCAACATGTCGTCCGGCTGCATCCGCATGATGAACAAGGACGTCGAGCACCTGTATGAACGTGCCTCGATCGGTTCCAAGGTCATCGTCGTCGGTCCGGGCAATCGTCAGGGGGATGTAAGCTTCGAAGACCGCGGGATCGATTTCCTGCGCACCGTTTTCGGCGGCTGAATCATAGATAGCCGGCGTGGTGAAAACCCGTCACGACGGCTGAAACCGGATCATTTGATCGTGCAGAAAATCGGAGCCTCGTGCGAAACGATTGTTTCACGCGGGGCTTTTGTGTCTCCGGTCAGCCGTGCGACATTCAGGGCATAGCTTCCCTTGAAGCTTGGCTCCTGGTCCGAACGACGCTGGGTCAGGACAGACAGCTCGATCTGGGCCGTCGGCTTTTTTGCCGGAAGAAAGGCGCGGATCTGAAAGCGCATTTCCCGTCCGTCCATCCAGTATTGCTGGAGCATGTCGGAATTGATCTCGAACCGGCCAAGATCAGGCGGGGCGCCGGAGCCCTTGACCGCGGCAACGCCGCGAAAATGCACGAGTTTCTTGGGATCTTTCTTGCTGAAGCCGCTTTCCAGCGACATGTTCAGCACCGCGTCCGACGTGGCGCAATAGATGCGCCCAGCGGCATATGCCGGACCAGAGACCGCGACCAGGACCGCCAAGGCGAGAGAGGCCACCAACTTTAACATGCTTCCTCCTCGGGACTACACCGTCCCAGGTTCAGCATAACAGCAAGCACTTAATAATTTACGCCCTTGCCCGGCGATGGGCGTCGAGAGCAGCCGGCTTTTCTCCACCATAGGCCCAGTCGAGCAGTTCGACCGTGTGTACGACCGGAATGCCCGTGGCAGAGCCAATCTGGGTCAGGCAACCGATATTGCCGGCCGCAATCAGGTCCGGCTTCGTCGATTCGATGTTCCTGACCTTGCGGGCCTTCAGCCTCGCCGAAATGTCGGGCTGCATGATGTTGTAGGTGCCGGCGGAGCCGCAACAGAGATGGCCTTCGGGTGGGTCCTTGACGATGAAACCCGCTGCCTTCAGCAATTGCTTCGGTGCCATGGTCACCTTCTGGCCGTGCTGCAGCGAGCAGGCCGAGTGATAGGCGACGGTCAGGCCCTTCGGTGCGGATGTCGGCAGGTCGAGGCTGGCGAGATATTCGGTAACGTCTTTCGCCAGAGCCGAGACCCGCGCCGCCTTTTCGGCATAGGCCGAATCAAGGCGCAGCATGTGGCCATAGTCCTTGATCGTGGTACCACAGCCGGACGTGGTGATGATGATGGCGTCCAGCCCGCCGGTCGCGATCTCGCGACACCAGACATCGACATTGCGGCGGGCCGAGGCGAGCGCCTGTTCCTCGCGGCCCATGTGGTGCACGAGGGCGCCGCAGCAGCCCTCGCCTTGAGGAACAACCACCTCGACGCCGAGCCGTGTCAGAAGACGGATGGCAGCCGCATTGATGCCCGGATCGAGAACGGGCTGGGCGCAGCCTGTCAGGATCGCCACACGTCCACGACGTGCTGCCTGCGGCGCATGGCTTGCGGGCAGTGCCAGTGGCGAGGGGGGCGGTACGGTGACCGGGGCGAGCCGGAGCATGGCGGCAAACGGTTTCAGCGACGGCACGCGGTCAAACAGACCGGCCAGCGGGCGCCCAAGACCGGCGAGCCTCAGCGCCATCCTGAAACGGCCGGGATAAGGCAGGACCATGGCCAGAACGCCGCGGGTCAGGCGGTTCATCAGCGGGCGCCGATAGGTCTTTTCGATGTGAATGCGGGCATGGTCGACCAGATGCATGTAGTCGACGCCCGATGGACAGGTCGTTGTGCAGGCCAGACAGGACAAACACCGGTCGATATGGGTCACGACCTCCTTGTCGGCGGCTCGGCCGTTCTCCAGCATGTCCTTGATCAGGTAGATGCGGCCACGCGGGCTATCGAGCTCGTTGCCGAGCGTGACATAGGTCGGACAGGTCGCCGTGCAGAAGCCGCAATGCACGCATTTGCGCAGGATCGATTCTGCCTCGGCGACATGCGGATCGGCAAGCTGCTCGGCGGTAAAATTGGTCTGCACGTCGATCCTCCCGGGACGCGGCAGACGAGAGCGCCGCGAACGTCGCTCTCGTCACGCGCTTGTTTCAGACCCACCAACTGGCGGGACGTTCGATCGGCTGATTTGCCGAGACTTTCTGCAGGCCGATCACGCAGCGCACGACGATCCAGATCGCGGTAGCAAAGAGCAGGATCAGGCCGAAGAAGAAGATCGTCAAAATGGTCGATATCAGCGCATAGAGCAGACCGATCCAGAAGGTGCGGATGGCCCAGGTGTAGTGGCTGTCGATCCAGGCCGGGCCCTTGCCGCGGTTCATGTAGGCGATCACCAGGCCGATGATGCCGCTGATGCCGACGACAAAGCTGACAAGGTAGAGGCCGTAGACCAGCTGGGCGTTCAGCCGGCCCGGCGTGAACCAGCTTTCTGTCGATGAGGGTGTCGGCACTTGCGAATTCGGGTCGGTCATAGCGAAGCTCCTGGCGCCATCATTCCGGGATTGAATATCCCGTGCGGATCGAACTTTGCCCTGATGCGCTGCGAAAGCAAGGCGACAGCCGGTGATTGCGGCTCGAATGCCGGCGTAACGGCGCGAACGGCATCCGGCGCCCGCATCAGCGTGGCATGGCCGCCACCGAGCGTGCGGATGCCATGGCGCAGGACCACGGCTTCCGGGTCCGCCTCCATGCGCAACCAGATCAGGCCCCCCTGCCAGTCGTAGAAGGCATCGACGCCGGCGCGCAGGCGAAGGCCGGCGACCAGCTTCCAGCCCTCGGAGGGCGGCATGGATACGCGCCAGAGCGGCCGCTGCGATCCATCGGCATAAGGCGATACATCGCGGATTTCGCGCCACAGGCTTGCCGTCTGGTCGCTCGACAGCTGCGCGACGGCCCCTTGAGCAGACATGGCGGCCAGCAGTTTTTCGGCGCGCACGGCAACGGACGCGGCAAGCCCCTCAAGCCGCAAGACCGTGGCTGGGCCATCCGGCAAGGCGCCGCCGATGAAACGACCCGCCACGCTTTCAGGCAGATGTGCCGCGCCCGAGACTTCAACGGGCAGCGCCATGGCCACGGCCATCGCCCGTATGGCGGCCTCATCGTCGAGGCCCGACAGGACCACGGTCACAGCCGCCTTGGGCACAGGCAGGACCTTGAACGTGACCTCGGTGAGGAAGCCGAGCGTGCCATGGGAACCGGCCAGCAGCTTGACCAGATCGAGCCCGGTGACATTCTTCATGACCTTGCCGCCGGCCTTGATGACTTCGCCGCGTCCATTGACGAACCGCACGCCGAGCAGATGGTCGCGGGCAGCCCCCAAGGTGAAGCGGCGCGGGCCGGAGGCATTGCTGGCAAACAGGCCGCCGAGCGTCGGCTCGCCCGCGGTGCCCATCACGCCGCGATGGTCGATCGGCTCGAAGGCCATGCCCTGGCCGTTTTGCGCCAGCGCTGCCTCGATCTCGGCGACCGGCGTGCCGGCACGGGCGGTGATCACCATTTCCGCGGGATTGTAGGCGGTGATGCCGGTGAGGCCGGAAGCGCTGATTGGTGAGGCGCCGGTGACCGGATTGCCGAAACCGGCACGCGTGCCGCCACCGGATATTCGCAACGGCTCGCCACGTCCGGCATGGTCGCGGACGATGTCTGCGGCTTCGGTTTCGGTTGTCGGGGTCAGCATGGCAGGGGCTTTCGGGCAAAGCGACGTGTGATTGGCCGGTCGGCGTGGTGGGTGTGAATACCCCCCTCTGCCCTGCCGGGCATCTCCCCCTCGCGGGGGGAGATCAGTTGGAGCAGCGCCTTGCACACTTCAGACGCCGAAGACGCAAAGGAGCGCGTCATGCACCACGGTTGGCTCGATATAAAAGCATCACGGATTGCCAATCTCCCCCCTTGAGGGGGAGATGCCCGGCAGGGCAGATGGGGGCGCACCATCGAAGCCACCATTATCCCCTGCCCTCCAGCGGAAACACCTTGGATGGATTGAGGATCCAGGCCTCGTCGAAGGCGGCGCGCACCGCCATCTGCTGGGTGAGATCGACCTCGGCAAACTGGTGGCGCATCAGGTCGCGTTTTTCGATGCCGACACCGTGTTCTCCGGTCAGGCAGCCGCCGGCATCGACGCAGAGTTTCAAGATTTCCATGCCTGCCGCTTCCGCCCTGGCCGCATCCTCGGGGTCGTTGATATTGTAGAGGATCAAGGGGTGCATGTTGCCGTCGCCGGCGTGAAAGACATTGGCGACACGCAGGCCATAGTGATCGATGATCTCGGATGTCTTGCGCAACACATAGGCAAGCTGGCTGAGCGGCACCGTGCCGTCCATGCAGATGTAGTCGGCGATGCGGCCCGTGGCGCCAAAGGCCGATTTGCGGCCTTTCCAGATCAGTGCGGCTTCGGTGGCGGACTGGCATTCGCGCACCGTCTTCACGCCATGACGCTTGGCGATCTCGACGATCGACAGCAGCATCGCATCCATTTCGGCTTCCGAGCCTTCGACCTCGACGATCAGAAGCGCTTCGACATCGAGCGGATAGCCGGCCTTGGCAAAAGCCTCGCAGATCTCGATGGCCGGTTTGTCCATGAATTCGATCGCGACCGGCACGATGCCCGCACCGATGACGTCCGCGACACAGGATCCCGCTGCTTCGGCGCTGTCGAAGCCGAAGAGCACCGGACGGGCGCCTTCCGGCTTGGCGAGCAGACGAACGGTTGCCTCGGTGACAATACCGAGCTGGCCTTCCGAACCGCAGACGAGGCCGAGCAGGTCATATCCCTCGGCATCGAGATGCTTGCCGCCGAGATCGATCACCGTGCCATCGACCAGCACCAGCTTGACGCCGAGCAGGTTGTTGGTGGTGACGCCATATTTCAGACAGTGGGCGCCGCCGGAATTCATCGCGATATTGCCGCCGATGGTGCAGGCAAGCTGCGAACTCGGATCCGGTGCATAAAAGAAGCCATCGGCACCGACGGCGTCGGAAATGTTGAGATTGGTGACGCCGGCCTGCACGGTCGCCGTGCGATTGGCAAGGTCGATGTCGAGGATGCGGCTCATGGCCGACAGGCCGAGAACCACTGCGTCCTCCTGCGGGATGGCGCCGCCGGACAACGAGGTGCCGGCGCCGCGCGGGACGACCGGGATGGCATACCGATGGCAATATTTCATCACGGCCGCGACCTGGGCCGTGGTTTCAGGCAGGACGACGGCCAGCGGCCGGCGGCGATAGGCGATGAAGCCATCCGTCTCGAAGGGCACCAGCGCATTGGGCTCATGCACCAGACGTCCGGCCGGCACAAGCTCGGCGAGATCAGCAAGGATTTCCGCGCGGCGCGACAGGATCGCCGGCTGCGGAGGCAAAAAGGCGATGGCTTCGGACATCTGTTCTCCCCCTTACTCCCACCCTAGACGGGGACGACCGCATGCTCAACTCCGCTTAACTGGTATAATTTACTTACCACTTTAAATGCCGAACAGCAAATGCTATGCACTTATGACAATTTGGGAAACAATGGCACCTACTCATGACAAACCTCGGGGATCTTGAAGTGTTCGTTCGCGTGATCGCGGCCGGAAGCATGTCGACAGCCGCGCGCGATCTGGGCTTGTCGCCCGCCGTGGTGTCGAAACGCATCAAGCGGCTGGAGGACAAGCTCGGAACCCGACTCCTGCAACGCACGACGCGACAGATTTCCCTGACGGAGGCGGGCCAGGGGTTTCATCAGCGTGTCGTCACGATACTCGGCGGACTGGAGGAAGCGGAAGCCTTTGCGTCCGGCCGCTCGTCGGAGGTCAATGGCACGCTGAAAATCTCGGCGCCGACCTCGTTCGGCCGCATGCATATCGCGCCGCACCTGAAGCCCTTCATGCAGGCGCATCCCGATCTCGCGATCAACCTGGTTCTCTCCGACGAGTTCACCGACATTGTCGGCAGCGGATTCGATCTGGCGATCCGTATTGCCGAGCTGAACGACAGTTCGCTGGTCGCCCGCAAGCTCGCGCCGGTCCGCCGTGTTCTCTGCGCCTCGCCGGACTATCTCGCCGCGCATGGCGAACCGACGGCGCTGGAAGATCTCAAACGCCATCGCTGCCTGCCGGCGCACAATCATGAGGCCTGGCGGCTGGAGGGGCCGACCGGACCCGTCACGCTTCGGCCGGAGGGCATGCTGACGACCAATTCGAGCGAGGTGATCCGCGAAGCCGTGATCGCCGGGCTCGGCATCGCGCTACGTTCGACCTGGGATATCGGCCTGGAACTCAAGTCCGGGAAACTGGTTCAGGTTCTCCCGGGTTACGAAAGCTCGCGCAACGTGGCGCTGTCGGCGGTCTATCCCAGCCGGCAGTTCCTGCCGGCCAAGGTAAGGCTGTTCATCGATTATCTGGCCGAACTCTACGGACCAAACCCCTACTGGGATCGGTAAGCATCCACCTACATAACAGGGGCAAGGCAGGCGCTGCCCGACTTAAGGCCAGATACCCGGCACCGCGCTCCAGAAGCCATGCTTCTTTGGATGATTGCGGCGCAGGTCGTCGACGAAATCCTCATGATCCTTGAGCCTTGCATCGTCCGGCAGATGCGGTGCGATCCGGCCAAGCTCGACGAGGTAGCGGGCGGCATGGGGATAGGCGACGCCGATGCCGCGGCGGAGAATGTCGGTGATCAGCGTGCGGTAAAGGACCGTCGCCGCCAGGGGCTGCTGGTCTGCAAGAGCTTCTGCTGCCGGCGCCAGATCCTCGAAATAGCGACCTTCCCAGCGATGATCATGGCGCAGCACATGGGCCGCGGCCCGGTCAAGCCTCGGCCAGGTGACAAAAAACTCCAGGGCCGCATAGATGTCGCTGGCATTCTCGACCACGGCAAAGGCGCGGTCGATTTCATCGAATTCGGCGAAATCGTCGAGTTTCGACAGGTAGAGCTTGAGCACGGCAGGATCGAAGGTCTCGGAAAACTCGCGCCAGCGTAGCGCCTGGGCATCCTCGCGGCGCTTCAGCCGTTCGAGAATGTCCGCCTCCAGCAAGCGGCGCTCGCGGGCACCATATTCGGGACCGACGGAAACCAGCTCACCCCGGAACGGCAAGAGACGCAGGCCGTTCGGGCGCTGCTGCACCCATTCCAGCGCCTCCTGAAATCGTCCGGCTGAATGCAGGTGACCGGCCATTGCCAGCGTGTCGCGGCGGTTTTCCGGTTTGCCGTTTTCCAGCTTGAGCAATGTGTCGAGATCGCCCTGATGGATCGCCAGCGACTGCAAGAGATCCAGTGCCCCGAGCTTCAACGGCTCCTTGGGCAGGACTTCGTTCAACAGCGCCTTCCAGACGTCGGCCGCCGGTTTGGCGAGAACGCCGGTCAGCGCCGACAGGAAGCCGGTGTGTTCGCCGTAGCGATCGCGCAGCCGCAGCTTTTCGATCTGCGGCACCAGTAGCACCTGCTCTTCGGGCGCGATGGTTCCGATCAACTCGGCGGCGGCAACTTCGGCATCGTCGAAGACCTTCCACAGCCGCGCATTGTCCGACACCAGTCGCGCGGAAATCGGGAAGCGCAATGCCAGAAAACGCAGGATGCGCTCAGCGGCACCGGCCGGATCGGCAGCGCCGAGTTCGGAGAGAATGTTGCGTGACAGACCGGCGAATTCGATCGCCATGTCCTTGGCGCGGGCATTGTTGATGCGCGTTACGGCCTGATCATAGGTATCGAGGCGCTTGTCGAGCAGACGGGCCACTTCGTGCGGACCGGTTTCGCCCGCCAGCGCCGTCAGCAACCGCGCCTTCAGCGCCTTGTTGGCCGTCGCCTCCTCAAGCAGGATCTCGACCAGTTTGTCGAGACCAAGGCCGGACAAGCCCTTCTTGTCGAATTTTGCGCGTGTCTGCCTAGCCATCTAGTCCGCTTGTACCGTTCCTGCCGTTGCAGCCTATATCGACTGCCCGACAAGGACGGGCAAGCAAATTCGGCAGGACAAAATCCGGCAAGGCATTGGCATCGTTTCCGCAAGACAAGGGCTTTCAATGCCCGTCTTCGTGACTTTTCCGGACCCGCCGCACCACCCACCAAACACCGAGGACCGCAAACGGCACGGACACGCCGGTGATCACCGCCGGATCGAAGGGCAGGATATCGTGGCTGATCGCCTTGGCCGCATATCCGATCAGGCCGACGACATAATAGGAAATGGCCGCCACCGAGAGGCCTTCGACCGTCTGCTGCAGGCGCAACTGCATTTCGGCACGCCGGTTCATCGTGGTCAAAAGATCAGAGTTCTGCCGCTCCAGCTCGACATCGATCCAGGAGCGGACGAGGCCCGTCGCCCGCGACAGCTTGCGCGACAGGTTGGCCTGGCGCTCTTCGATCGACTGGCAGGTGCGCATGGCGGGTGCCAGACGCCGCTCGAGGAAGGAGCCCAGCGTCTCATGGCCCGGAACCGGGGTTTCGTCGAGCGTCTTGATGCGCTCGCGCACGATCCCGTCATAGGCGCGACTGGCACCGAAGCGATAGAGGCTGAGCGCAGCATTGGCCTCGAGTTCGGCGGCAAGACGGGTGATCTCGGCCAGCATCTCGTCGGATTCTTCGCGGGCATGGGCTTTCATGCGCTGAGTAACGGCCGTCAGTCCATCCTCGATGCGCCGGATTTCCGGCGACAAGGTCTGGGCGAGCGGCAGGCCGAGCATCGCCGTCGTGCGATAGGTCTCGATATCCAGCAGGCGCTGCACCAGCGCGCCGCGGCCGGCTTCGGTCATGCCGCGATCGATGACCAGGATCTGGGTCAGGCCGTTTCCGTCCTGGCGAAAATCGGTGAGCACAGCAGCCTGGCCGTTCTTCAATTCGCTGTAACAGAGACTGGCGGGATCGAACGCGGCCTTGGCCTCGGCAATTTCAGGGCCGTCCGGGCGCAGTTCCAGCCTGATGCCGGAAATCAGCGGACCCGGTGCGGTGAAGCCATCGCCGAAGGGATGAATCGGCACGTCGCCACCGAATTTTTCCGGCGCCGGACCATCCCAGAACCAGGTGGAAAATTCGGTGTGGCGCTCCCAGCGCAGGGTGCCCTGCCCCCAGGCCAGCTGGTGATGGCGGGCCTGGCGCTCCGGTGGCGCAATGCCGCGACCGCGCGACAGCTCGGCGATCGCGGCATGGTGCACGGCCGCGCCGCCATCCGTCATGAAAGCGAGCTGGAAGATTACCCGACCGGATTTGACCAGCGCATAGGGCCGCGCATGAATCTCGCCGAGCGCCAAGGCCCTGTCCGGCGCCAGCGGAAATGCAAAATCACCCTTCGCCACGCGTCCGTCTCCCTTGCGTCAGCCAAGACGTAGCAGCGGGAGGCACATCCGGCAAAGGCCCAATCGTCACAGCCTCAGCAAGCAACGGACGAGTGTCGCGTTTCCGCCACGAACAAAGTGGATCGATAATTTGACCAATTATGCTGCCGCTTGATAAAACGCCCCAAAGGAGACGCGGATGAGCGAGAAGGATGATGGGCTGTTCGCAGGGGTGAGCCATAGCCGGACGGCCGACGAAGTCGTGCACCAGCTGGAACTGCTGATCCTCGACGGTGTGCTTCGCGACGGCGACAGGTTGCCGGGCGAGCGCGACCTTGCGCAATCGCTCGACGTTTCCCGGCCGATCCTGCGCGAGGCGCTGAAAGAACTGGAAGCGCGCGGCCTGCTGGTCAGTCATCACGGCGGCGGCACTTTCGTTGCCGATATCATCGGCCAGGTATTTTCAAAGCCGATCACCGACCTGATTTCACGGCATGCCCGCGCGACCCGCGACTATCTGGAATACCGGCGCGAACTGGAAGGGCTGACGGCGGAGCTTGCCGCCAAGCGGGCGACGGAGGCCGACAAGGCGCTGCTGTCGCGGATCATCGACGATATGCGAAGGGCACACGCGATCGGCCAGCCTGAAGGCGAGCTTGCCGCCGATGTCGAATTTCACAACGCGATCGGCGAGGCGGCGCACAACGTGATCCTTCTGCACACGATGCGCGCCTGCTACCGCCTGCTGTCCGAGGGTATCTTCTTCAATCGCCAGGCCGTGTTCTCGCTTGCCAATGCCCGCGAACAGCTGCTCGAACAACATATCGCGATCCATGACGCCATTCTCGCCGGCGATGCGGTCATGGCGAAAAAGGCAGCTCAGGCGCATATCGACTTCGTCATGCAGGCAGCGGCCGAGACGGCCAGATCGGACGAGTGGAGTCGGGTTTCCAGGCTGCGCATGATCCGCCGCGAGGGCCAGCCGACGTCGCCCCGCAGCCAGCGCGCCGCGGCACAGGCCAAGCCGGAAAACGACTGATCCTAGCCAGATACCAAGCCCGGCTGCCTTTCCGCCGATCGGATTGCCACGTCCGATGGTCTTGCGGACGCTTGGATCACCGCCGCGGGGCCGCCAGCCAGCCTTGAGTTTTTTGTTGCTTATTTCAGCAACTTACGTCGTCAAATAATGACGCAAATGCATAATTCTGAAATTTTAATCTCACAACTTGGAACTTTTGCGTATGATGTGCGTTTTCAATCCGCTTCATACGAACACATTTTCTGAGTGGGGACCATGACAAAACATATCGACCCGCAGGAAACGCCGCGTATCGCGCTGGTTTCCACGCATGGCTACGTGGCCGCGCATCCACCCCTTGGGGCCGCCGATACCGGCGGACAGGTGGTCTATGTTCTGGAGCTTGCCAAAAAGCTCGCGCAGCTCGGTCATCAGGTGGATATCTATACGCGTCGCTTCGAGGATCAGCCGGAAATCGACATTGTCGACGACAATGTCCGCGTGGTGCGTATCCCCTGTGGCGGTCGCGACTTCATTCCGAAGGAATATCTTCATCGCCATCTGAACGAGTGGAACGAGAAGGCACTGCGCTTCATCAGGCGCGAAGGCCTGTCCTATCTGTTCATCAACAGCCACTACTGGGATGCGGGCGTTGCCGGCCAGCGCCTGTCCGAGGCCCTGGGCATTCCGCACATTCACACGCCGCATTCGCTCGGCATGTGGAAGAAGCGACAGATGGAGACCGACTATCCGGAGCGGGCCGACAAGTTCGAGACCGAATTCAACTTCAAGGAACGCATCCAGCACGAATTGATCGTCTATCGCAGCTGCCAGCTTGTCGTGGCGACCACGCCGATCCAGCTCGACATGCTGACGCAGGACTATGGCGTCGCCCGCAACCGCGTGCACATGATCCCGCCGGGCTATGACGACAACCGCTTCTATCCGGTCTCCAACGCGTCGCGGCAGATGATCCGCAACCGGCTCGGCTTCGAGGGTACGGTGGTACTGGCGCTCGGTCGGCTGGCGACCAACAAGGGGTATGACCTGCTGATCGACGGGTTTTCAGTGATGGCAAGCCGCATTCCTGATGCACGGCTCTATCTGGCGCTTGGCGGCGAAAACCTTGATCCACAGGAACAGAAAATCCTCGACGAGCTGCATGCGAAGGTCAAGCAATACGGGCTGGAAGAGCGCGTCGACTTCTCCGGCTTCATCGCCGATGATGATCTGCCGGACTACTACCGCGCGGCCGACATGTTCGTGCTGTCCAGCCGCTACGAACCCTTCGGCATGACCGCGATCGAGGCAATGGCCAGCGGAACGCCGACCGTGATCACGGTGCATGGCGGCCTGTTCCGGGCGGTGAGCTATGGACGTCATGCGCTGTTTGCCGATCCCTTCGACAAGGAGGATCTCGGCATTACGATGATGAAGCCGTTCAAGCACCCGCGGCTCTACGACCGTCTGTCGCGCATGGGCGCGCACAAGGCACGCAGCCTGTTCACCTGGACGGGCATCGCCCAGCAGCTGGTGGCGCTGGTCGAGGGGCGTCCGGTGGCGCAGGCATTGGAAGAAAGCGACTGGGCCGAACCATGGAACGACGGCGATTGAAACCGATCCGGCTTTTTTCATCCGATCTCGACGGCACCCTTGCCGGCGACTGCCGGTCGACGCTGGAATTTGCCAGGCTCTGGGATGCGCTCGATCCAAAGACCCGTCCGCTGCTCGTCTATAACAGCGGACGCCTGGTCGAGGACATCCTGGAATTCACATCAGAGGAAGGCCTGCCGTCCGCAGACTTCGTCATTGGCGGCGTGGGCACGATGATGCATGCGGCAGAGGATGAAACGCTTGCGCCACATTATTCCGGCGCGCTTGGGCGCGACTTCGACAGCACACGGATCGAAACGCTGTTGTCGGGCCTCGGCCACCTCAGTCGCCAGCCGGAACGTTTCCAGCACGGACTGAAATCGAGCTGGTTTCTGCACGATGCGACGACCGAAATGCTGGCGGAGCTGGAGCGGCTGTTGCAGGATGAGGGGCATTCCGCCCGGGTCGTTTATTCCAGCAACCGCGATCTCGACGTGATCCCGGTTCTGGCGGACAAGGGGCAGGCACTGGCCTGGCTCTGCCAAAGGCTGGCGATCGGGCTGGACGAGGTGGTCGTTGCCGGCGATACCGGCAATGATCGCGCCATGTTCGAGCTGCCGTGCGTGCGCGGAATCATGCCGGGCAATGCGCTTGGCGAACTCGCAAGCCTCGCGAAGGCCAATCCACATATCGTCCAGACGCAAGGTCGCTGCGCGGCCGGCGTGATCGAAGGCTTGCGTCATTGGCAGGTGCTTTGACTGCTCCTGCCTGGACTTGCGTGCAAACAACCAAACTTAGTCAGTTGCGTCATGACATGTCGCTTGACGGTGACCTCGTCTGGTCTGCAGCTGTTAGCAGAACGAATCTGTGTATTGACCTGTTGCTTTTGCTGCCACGTCTTCATCTTGTCGCGTTATCGTGTCTTATTCATATTAGAAAGTTAAGGTATAGGATTTTTGGCTATTTTGCGCCGTATGGCATCCGATCTGAAGCTCATGTTCCGCCGACCGCTCAGGCAGCAGTTCGCGGCGATATGCTTTCGGCTGCGCAAGAAGAACGGTGATCTCGAAGTGCTTCTGATGACCAGCCGCGACACCGGTCGCTGGGTAATCCCGAAGGGTTGGCCAATGGAAGGCAAGAAGGCCCATGCCGTTGCCGAACGCGAGGCCTACGAGGAGGCTGGCGTTAAGGGCAAGGCATGCAAGGAACCGATCGGCTACTATACTTATCACAAACGCATGGATGGCGGACTGAAGATCCTGTGCCGGGTGCAGGTTCATGCACTTCAGGTCAAGGACATGCTCGACGACTTTCCGGAAAAGGGCATGCGCCGGATGGAATGGGTGAACTGCCAGGAAGCGTCATCGCGCGTGCAGGAGCCGGAACTGAAGGTGCTGCTGCATACGTTTGAGCAGGACATGATCAACAAGGGTGCGGCGCGCAGCCGGATCAACGCCGCAGAATAAGGCCGAATAGGCCGTGACAACATTCTCCGCTTATTGAACCTCCGGCTTTTTGCGCTTACGCAAGGAGATCACATGCGCGGCCGCGTCGCCGGTTGGCGACCTGTGGTTCCGCACATATCCCAATGCCTCGGATGGCAAGACATCGGGTCATTCCATCCGAAGGAAAGCAGCACATGACCAAGCCCGACCTGAAACCGCCACCCAGAGCGCAGCCCAAACTGTCCAAGCCGACGTTGGACAAGGATCTCGACAAGATCACCTATGCCGAGGAAGCCGCGCAGCATCTGTCGCGGCGCGTGCTGCCCTTCGGCCTTGGCCTGGTGTTCCTGGTTCTGGTCATGGCGCTGGCCGGCATCTATGTCAGCGATCGTCCCGGCGCGGTGATCATGGTCGCGGCTGCCGTTCTCGGCGGCTACATGGCGATGAATATCGGCGCCAACGACGTGACCAACAACGTCGGCGCGGCGGTGGGCGCACGGGCGATCTCGATCGGCGCCGCGCTGGCGATGGCGGCCGTCTTCGAAATCGCCGGCGCCGTGATTGCCGGCGACACTGTGGTGATGACGATCTCCCGTGGCATCCTGGCGCCTGAAGCCGTCGGCAATCCACAAGACTTTGCAACCGCCATGCTTGTCGCGCTGCTGGCCGCGGCGCTGTGGATCAACCTGTCCACATGGCTGAACGCACCGGTCTCGACGACCCATTCCATCGTTGGCGCCGTCATGGGTGCCGGCATTGCAGCGGCCGGGATGAACTCGGTGAATTGGGGCGCGCTCGCCGGTATCACGGCAAGCTGGATCATATCGCCACTCCTGGGTGGCGGGCTGGCAGCCCTGTTTCTCGCTTTCATCAAGGAGTTCATCCTCTACCGGATCGACAAGATTGGTGCTGCCAAACGCTGGGTCCCGGTCCTGGTTGGCCTGATGGCCGGCGCGTTCACCCTCTACCTGACCGTCAAGGGCATCGGCCAGGTGTTCGAACTCGGACGCTATGACTCGGTGATCGCGGGTTTCTGCATCGGCCTTGGCTGCTGGCTCGTCGCCATTCCCCTGGTCCGCCGTCAGGCGGAAGGACTTGAGAACCGCAATCAGTCGCTGCGCAAGCTGTTTCGCCTGCCGCTGGTGATTTCCGCCGCCCTGCTCTCCTTCGCCCACGGCGCCAATGATGTTGCCAATGCCATCGGTCCGGTGGTGGCGATTTTCCAGGCGATCGGCGAAGATACCGCCACGGCGCGCATGGGGGCACCGATTTGGGCGACGCCGACCTGGGTGACGCTGATCGGCGCCTTCGGCATTGCTGTTGGCCTGTTGCTATACGGCCCACGCCTGATCCGCCTCGTCGGCACGCAGATCACCAAACTCAATCCTGTGCGGGCCTATTGCGTCGCGCTGTCGGCAGCAGTGACCGTCATTCTGGCCTCGTCGCTCGGCTTGCCGGTCAGTTCGACCCATATCGCCATCGGCGCCGTGTTCGGCGTCGGCCTTTACCGCGAATGGTATATCCGCAACTCGAAGCGCCGCATCGCATATCTGCGGGAGAAATTCGGCCATTGGGACGCCGAGGATGAACAGGTTGCCGAACGCGATCCGGATGAAGTCGGTCGCCGCCGTCTGGTTCGCCGTTCGTATTTCATCACCATGATCGCCGCCTGGAGCGTGACAGTGCCGTGTTCAGCCGGTCTGGCCGCACTGCTCTACGGTTCCATTTCGCTGATTTTCGGCCATATCTGAGGTTTTTCATGCGCGCCAACTACCGGATGCAGAGACTGTATGTCACCGCAGCACTCGCGGCTGGAGCCGGATTCGAGGCAACGCCCGAGCAGTTCAATTATCTGGCCAATGTGCTGCGCTTCGAAGACGGCGCGGAGGTGCTGGTCTTCAATGGCCGCCACGGCGAATGGCGTGCGACGGTCAGTTTTCCAACACGGAAGCGCATCCTGCTGACGCCCGTCGAAGAGACACGACCACAACCTGCCGATTGCGACCTGCACTTCCTGTTTGCACCGCTGAAGGTCGGCCGGATGGATTACCTGATCCAGAAGGCGGTCGAGATGGGGGCCGGCATCCTGCAGCCGGTGATCACCCAGCACGTGCAGGGCAAGATCGGTAATATCGAGCGGCTGCAGGCGAATGCCGTCGAGGCTGCCGAGCAATGCGGCGTCCTCGCCATCCCCACCGTCAGGCCGACGGTGAAGCTGAAGGACATGCTGGAGCGCTGGCCTTCGCAGCGGCGGATCATCTATTGCGACGAGGATGCCAGCACGCAAAACCCGCTGCCGGCCCTTGCCGCCATAACTGAGCGTTCGCTGGCACTGCTGGTCGGCCCCGAGGGCGGGTTTTCTGACGAGGAACGCCAGTTGCTGCGCTCTCTGCCCTTCGTTACGGCCATCCCGCTTGGGCCCAGGATCCTGCGCGCAGATACCGCGGCAGTCGCGGCAATGGCCGTCGTGCAGGCGGCGATCGGCGACTGGCGGTAAGCGGGTTTGCAAACGTCAATTTCAAGAGCATGCCGTTTCTCTTTTTTGAGCAGGCCTTGAGAGTTTTTCACTTGCACGCAACAAATTTCCGGTCCAATCACCTGTCTCTGTGGGCCTGAGCGCCCTTGCGACAAAGCCCAACAAGGTTACCTTCATGGCTCGTGACACGACCGACGATACACCCCTCGGCTCCATTGAGGACATGGCCGCCTATATGGCCGCCGGCTCCAAGCCGAAAGAGGCGTTCCGGATCGGTACCGAGCACGAAAAATTCGCCTTTTTCCGCGCCGACAACAGCCCGGTCCCCTATTTCGGCGATGCCAGCATTTCCGCGCTCTTGAAGGGCATGCAGGCAAAGCTTGGCTGGGATCCGATCATGGACGGTGAGAACATCATCGGTCTCGGCGAACAATCGGGTATGGGCGCGATCTCTATCGAGCCCGGCGGCCAGTTTGAGCTTTCCGGCGCGCCGGTGGAAACCCTGCACCAGACCTGCAAGGAATCGAACCATCACCTGGCGGTGCTGCGTGATGTTGCAGAGCCGATGGGCATCCGTTTCCTCGGCCTTGGCGGCAGCCCGAAATGGACGCTGGCCGAGACACCGCGCATGCCGAAGTCGCGCTACGATATCATGACCCGCTACATGCCGAAGGTCGGCAGCAAGGGTCTCGACATGATGTACCGGACCTGCACGATCCAGGTAAACCTCGACTTTTCGTCAGAAGCCGACATGCGCCAGAAGATGCGCGTATCGATGAAGCTGCAGTCGCTGGCCACGGCATTGTTTGCGTCCTCGCCGTTCACCGAAGGCAAGCCGAACGGGCTGGTCTCATGGCGCGGCGATATCTGGCGCGATACCGACAACCAGCGTGCCGGCGTCCTGCCCTTCACCTTCTCCAGGGATTTCTGTTTCGGCGACTATGTGCGCTGGGCGATCGAGGCGCCGATGTATTTCATCGTGCGCGACGGGCGCTATCACGATTGCACGCATGTCACCTTCCGCCAGTTCATGGATGGCGCGCTGAAGGGCGAAGTTGCCGAATGGGAGCCGACGCTCGGCGACTGGACCAACCATCTCTCGACGCTGTTCCCCGATGTGCGCCTCAAGCGTTTTCTTGAAATGCGGGGCGCGGACGGCGGTCCATGGCGCCGGATCTGCGCGCTTCCCGCCTTCTGGGTCGGCCTGCTCTACGACGATGCAGCCCTTGCCGCGGCAGACGAACTGACCGCCGGCTGGACCGTCGAGGACGTGATCCGGATGCGTGACACGGTTCCGGCACAGGGCCTCAAGGCTGCCGTTGCCGGCCGACCGCTTCTGGACGTCGCACGCGATGCCGTCGAACTGTCACGGCAGGGCCTGAAGTCGCGCGCGCGCCTGAATGGCGAAGGCCAGGACGAAAGCGTGTTTCTCGGCCCGCTGGATGAAGTGATCGCCAAGGGCACGACCCTCGCCGACGACTTGCTGTCGCTCTACAATGGCCGCTGGAACGGCCGGATCGACCCGGTCTTCGAAGAATACCAGTATTGATCGAGGGAACCGCAACAGGCCGCCTGCCTGGAACACAGGGCCGCTTTGGCAAAACCGGTAAAAACCGGTTTGCGCAGTGTTTTTTCCGGTTATAGTGCCGGAAGCCATCTGCACGTATCCGGGGAGAAAATTCCATGCTGCCACTGTTCGACATGATGCTTCAGGCGCAGAACGGGACGGCGATGGATGCCATGGCCCGGCAGTTCGGCCTTGCCCAGGAGCAGGCCGCCAAGGCCATGGCGGCGCTCACGCCGGCCTTTGCGTCGGGCTTCAAGCGCAGCGCCAGCAACCCCTATGACTTTTCCAACCTAATCTCGGCGATGACGTCCGGAAACTACGCGAAGTATTTTGAGGACATGAGTTCGGCATTTACGCCGCAGGGCGTGGCCGACGGCAATCAGGTGCTGCAGCAATTGTTCGGCTCGAAGGAAGTGTCGCGCGCGATTGCCGCGCAGGCCGCGCAACTGACAGGCATCGGCCAGGACGTGCTCAAGCAGATGATGCCCGCCATGGCAGACACCATCATGGGCGGCCTGTTCAAGCAGACGACCGGACAGTTTCCCGGCGCTGACGCCTTTACCAATTCGCCGATGAATAAGATGATGCAGCAATGGCTGGAAAGCACCGGCATGCAGCCAAAGCCGCAACCGCCGGCCAATATCTTCGACAACCCGTTCACCAAGGCATTCCAGGAAATGATGGGCGGGGCGAAAAAGCCCGAAGCCGCGGCGGGTGCCGGCAATCCCTTCTTCGACAATCCATTCGCCAAGGCGTTTCAGGACATGGCGACGGCCTATGGCGCCGCCGCGGGTGCAAAGCCGGCGGAAAATGCCGGCCAGCCAGCCAGGGAAGAACAGAAACCGACCGCAAGTGACGATCCGGCCAGCCTCACCGCCATGATGAACTCGATGTTCGACAGCGGACTTGAAGTGCAGAAGAGCTACCAGAAGAGCATGGAGCAGATCTTCGACAGCTATCTGGCCGCCAGCAAAGGCGAGACCGATGCCCCGCCGGAGAAAAAGGCGTAGCTTGCAACTCCTTGCCGCGCAATCTTGTTGCCCGGCCCCATCACATCGGAACCCTTTAAAAAAAGCCCGGCCTGAACGCGTTCAGGACCGGGCAAAATGCAGGGCTATTGGCTATCACCCTGCGGGGATGGGAGATGTCAGTCGGCGCGCACCCCGCGCAACGAATTCTCGGACCGGCGACGCGCAATGCGCTTCAGATGCGGCGAAGGATCGTCCGCATAGCTGACCAGATTGAGGACTTCGTGGATGTCGACTCGGCTTAGGCCGAGGTCATTCAAGAGCCTGTCATCCAGTTCAATCAGGCGGTTCGCAGCGCGGTGATTGCGTAGAGCAGAGCGAAGGGATCGCAGGCTCACCAGCCAGGCCGTAAGACGCGCGGCAAGCGTCGGCCTTGGTGTGACGAGGTCGAGGTCGAGGATCCGATCAGTCGTGCGCATGGTAATCATCCTTCCGATTTGGCACGAGAAAAAGCGTCCTTGCCGCAGGCGCGGAAAGGTCATGAGGTTGGGGGTTGAAACTGAGCGGCCGATTTCGGCCAATGCGATTTGCAAGACCGAGAATGTCGAAATGATATTGATCAGTCCAACGAATGTTTCTAATGATAAGCATCAACAACCCTTATGGATGCTTTTGTCATGTCGGCACCCCTCGATATCGATCAGCTTCAGACCTTCATTGCCATTGTCGATACCGGCAGCTTCACCAAGGCGGCCGGCCGCGTGTTCAAGACCCAGTCCGCGGTTTCGATGCAGATGCGTCGCCTCGAGGAGCGTGTCGGCAAACAGCTTTTCATCAAGGATGGCCGTGGCAACCGGTTGTCGGTCGATGGCGACAAGCTGCTCAACTACGCGCGCCGGATCATCCGGCTGAACAGCGAGGCGATTGCCGCCTTCGACGACAATCGGCTTGAGGGCACGCTGCGCATCGGCACGCCTGACGACTATGCCGACCGCTACATGCCGGAGATCATCGGGCGCTTTGCCAAGACGCATCCGAATGTCGAGCTCTATATCGTCTGCGAGCCATCGGTCGACCTCGCCGAAAAAATGGCCAAGGGCGAGCTCGATATCGCACTCGTCACCCACAATCCGCTGCTGCGCCAGTCGGATGTGGTGCGAACGGAACCTCTGTGCTGGGTCGGATCGGCCAACCATCCGCTGCGGGAAAACGCGCCGGTCCCGCTGGCCGTCGGGCGCCGCGACTGCCAGTGGCGGCAGCTGGCCTGTTCAGCGCTGGATGCGGACGGTCGCGACTACCAGATCCTGTTTACCAGCTGGTCGTCCACCGTGGTTGCCGCTGCCGTGCTTGCCGGCATGGCTGTGTCGATCCTGCCGGAATCGGCGTTGCGGACAGGCATGAAGGTGCTTACGGCTGCCGACGGCTTTCCGCCGCTGCCGCCGGTGCAGATCGGCCTGATGAAACGCCCCGGCCTGTCTACATCGCTGCTGAACGCCATCACCGACCACATCACCGCATGTCTAGACAACATCACGCCGGCGCAGGTGGAGGATGATCTGGAAGGCGAGCAGAAGGCATATTCACGCTTCTATCCGCGCCTCAGGGCCGGCAACATGATCCCCGGCTGGTAGGCTCCGGCAAGAGCCTAGAGGGCAAAAAGCGTCGCCTTGACGAATCTCTGCCACTGGCCAAGGTGGAGCTGCGCCTGTTCTTCCGGCAGCCCGGCAATGAAGCGAATGACCTCGCCGCTGGAGAGGATCTGCAACTTCAGGCTGGCGCGCATGCGCTCCTGATCATCGGCTGGGACCAGCTCTCCGAGATCGGCGAGAAAGGCCGTGATCAGTTGATCGTGATGGGACGTAACCAGCGCCTTCAGGTCGGGGTCCGACAATGTGGCCGCCCACATCGATAGATAGACCGGCTCCCTGCTGAATATCTCATGGAATTTTGCGAGTGCGACGACGGCACGTTCGCATGCCTCCTCGCGGGTCTTCACGCCACGAAATACCGTGGTGGTGGTTTCGCTGATCGACTTGGTAAAATGATCATGCAGCGCCCGGATGATCGCCGCCTTTTCCGGGAAGAACTGGTAGAGCGAACCAATGGGTATGCCCGCCCGCACGGCAATTTCGCTCATGGTCAGGCCCGAAATGCCCTTTTCCGTCAACAGGCGGATGCTTGCGGCCATGATGGCTTCCAGCCGCTGGATGCTGCGTTCCTGCTGGGGCTTCTTGCGCAAACGGATGCGCGATTTTTCATTGTGGTCGATCATCGACATTTCAACCGGTGTACCCACCGGCTCCCTTCAAACTCATACAAAGCCAATAAGCAACGCACCTGCCCAAAAGGTTAACGCAACCAATGCGGCATCCGCAATTGAGAGGGCAAACACAAAAAAGGTCAGCGCTGGCGGGCGCTGACCTTTTTCGCATCCTTTGGCCGAGTGTGTTCGGCCATCGGGACATTCTACAAATAACAACCTTGAGTACTCCCGGTGCTTGGCCATCTCAAAAGAGGGCGGCAAGCACCAAGCGAGCCATCACACCAGGTCGAAGCGGTCCGCGTTCATCACCTTGGTCCAGGCCGCGACGAAGTCCGCCACGAACTTTTCCTTGTTGTCGTCCTGGGCATAGACTTCGGCATAGGAGCGCAGGATCGAGTTCGAGCCGAGCACCAGGTCGACGCGGGTCGCCGTGTACTTGGTCGCGCCGGACTTGCGCTCGCGGATGTCATAGCTGTTGCTGCCGGTCGGGACCCAGGTATAGGCCATGTCCGTCAGGGTGTCGAAGAAGTCGGTGGTCAGGGCGCCAACGCGGTCGGTGAACACGCCATGGGCCGTGCCGCCGTAATTGGTGCCGATGACACGCATGCCACCGATCAACACTGTCAGTTCGGCAGCGGTCAGTCCAAGCAACTGCGCACGATCGAGCAACAGTTCTTCCGGGCTGACGACATAGTCGGTCTTCTGCCAGTTGCGGAAACCATCCGCGACCGGCTCGAGTACGGCGAAGCCATCCACATCGGTCTGTTCGGCGGTCGCATCGCCACGGCCCGGCGCGAAGGGAACGCTGATCTCGAAGCCTGCAGCCTTTGCCGCCAGTTCGACGCCAACATTGCCGGCCAGAACGATGACGTCGGCAAGACTTGCCCCGGTTTCCGTCGCAATGCCTTCGAGCACCGCCAGAACCTTGGCGAGACGCTGGGGCTCATTGCCTTCCCAGTCCTTCTGCGGAGCCAGGCGGATGCGGGCGCCATTGGCACCGCCGCGCTTGTCTGAGCCACGGAAGGTGCGGGCACTATCCCAGGCGGTCGCCACCATCTCACCAGCCGAAAGGCCGCTGTTGATGATCTTGGCCTTGACCGCGACGACGTCGTAGTCGGTGCGGCCGGCCGGGATCGGATCCTGCCAGATCAGGTCTTCGGCCGGAACATCCGGCCCGAAATAGCGGGACTTCGGGCCAACGTCGCGATGGGTCAGCTTGAACCAGGCGCGGGCAAAAACGTCCGAGAAGTGATCCTGGTCATCCCTGAACTTCAGCGAGATCTCGCGGTAGATCGGGTCAACCTTGAGCGCCATGTCGGCATCGGTCATCATCGGCATGACGCGAATCGAGGCATCCTCGACATCGACCGGCTTGTCCTGTTCGGCAATGGTGATCGGCGCCCATTGCGACGCTCCTGCCGGGCTGTGCGTCAACGTCCATTCATGCTTGAACAGCATGTCAAAGAAGCCGTTGTCCCACTTGGTCGGCTCGGTGGTCCAGGCGCCCTCGATGCCCGAGACGACCGTGTCTCGGCCGATGCCGCGACCCTTGGTATTCATCCAGCCGAGACCCTGGAATTCCGGGCCTGCAGCTTCAGGGTCGGCGCTGAGATTGGCTGCGCTGCCATTGCCGTGCGACTTGCCGATGGTATGGCCGCCGGCGGTCAGCGCGACGGTTTCCTCGTCGTTCATGCCCATGCGGGCAAATGTTTCCCGCATCTGGGCAGCCGTCGCCAACGGATCGGACTTGCCGTTGACGCCTTCCGGGTTGACGTAGATCAGCCCCATCTGCACGGCGGCCAGCGGGTTCGCCAGCGTTTCCGGCTTGGTGACATCGCCATAACGATTGTCGCTGGGCGCCAGCCATTCCTTCTCGTCACCCCAGTAGGTGTCTTTTTCCGGGTGCCAGATGTCTTCACGGCCAAAGGCAAAGCCGAAGGTCTTCAGGCCGGCGACGTCATAGGCCATGGTGCCGGCGAGCGCGATCAGGTCGGCCCAGGAAATCTTGTTACCGTACTTCTTCTTGATCGGCCAGAGCAGGCGGCGGCCCTTGTCGGTGTTGACGTTGTCCGGCCAGGAGTTCAGCGGCGCAAAGCGCTGGTTGCCGGTATTGGCGCCGCCACGGCCGTCGGTGACGCGGTAGGAGCCGGCGGCGTGCCAGGTGACGCGCGCCATCATGCCGACATAGGAACCCCAGTCAGCCGGCCACCATTCCTGGCTGTCCAGCATCAGGGCGCGCAGATCGGCCTTCAGCGCCTCGACGTCGAGCTTCTTCAGCTCTTCGCGATAGTTGAAGCTCGGACCCATCGGATTGGTCTTGGCGTCGTGCTGGTGCAGGATGTCGAGGTTGAGCGCGTTGGGCCACCAGTCCATGACGGACTTGCCAATCGCGGTATTGGCACCGTGCATGACCGGACATTTGCCGGTCGGTTTCGTATGTTCGTTCATATTGGCCTCCTGTTACTGCGTGTCGTGAGGCACAATCTCCCAATTGATCCATAATTCCCAATTGTATTTGATGGTATCTTCGATAAGGTAATCCTATCATGATTACCATTCGTCAGTTGCGCTATTTCGAGGCCCTCGCCACCACACTGCACTTCGGTCGCGCCGCCGAAATGGTGCATGTCAGCCAGCCGGCGCTGTCGACGCAGATCATGGAACTGGAGCGCCATCTCGGGGTCAAGCTGATCGAGCGAACCCGCGGATCAACCCTGCTGACGGCAAAAGGCGCCGAACTTCTGGCTCATGCAAGGGCGGTGCTCTCGTCGGTTGACCGGCTGGAACAGGCCGCCCGGCAAAACAGCGGAACACTCGAGGGCCTGCTGAGGCTCGGCATCATCCCGACGGTCGCGCCCTATCTCGTGCCGCAGGTGGTGCCCTATCTGCGGCGCATGCATCCGCTAATCGAACTGGAGCTCAAGGAGGCCGTCACGGACCGCCTGTCAGCCGACCTTGCCGAAGGGCGGATCGACGCGATGATCGTGGCGCTGCCGATCGAAGCCGAAAATTTCATCGATATCCACCTGTTCACCGACCGCTTCTTCATGGCCATGGCCGAAAACGACAGCGACGTCTTGCTGTCGCCGCTCACCGAGACGCAGGTCGATCTGGAACGCCTGCTGCTGCTCGAAGAGGGGCATTGCCTGCGTGACCAGGCGCTTGCGGTGTGCAAGGCCGCCAACCGACGCAGCCTGATCAATTTCGGCGCCACCTCCATGGCGACGCTGCTGCAGATGGTGTCGCATGACATGGGCATGACGCTGATCCCCGAAATGGCCGTCGAGACCGAGACCGGCCGCAACCACCTGCGCATCGTGCCCTTTGCCGAACCACAGCCGGCCCGCGAAATCGGCCTGGTCTGGCGTCGTTCCAATCCGCGCCGCGCAGACATGGAGGCCCTGGCGCATGCCATTATCGCCAGCCGGCGCGAGCCTTCGAAACCGCTATCGCGGGATGGTGGCACGGCACGGGTGCGGCCGATTTCGCCTCAGGACGCGGCAGCCCGCTTGTCGTGACGTTCGCGCGCCAGGTCGAAGATCTGGATGCCGTCCTTGGGCCGGCCGCGGTTGCGCCACCTGGAATGTTTGAGCGTGTAAGCCACATCGTCATAGCCGGCCTGCCAGTGCTCGTTGATCGAGCGGCGGGAGAATTCGACATCCATCGCATGGGTGGCATAGGCGGCGCGGCGATGGATCAGATGCACGATCGTGACATCGTATTCCTGGCCAATCGAACGCAGGATCTTCGCGTCCTCGTCATCGAGCAATTCCGGCGGCAGTTTTTCCAAGAGACGCTTGGCAGCGCGGCGGACCATCTGCTTTCTTGCAAAGTCATCGGTGTTCATACGGGTCCGGCTGGAATAGCGGATTTCTTTGACCCGGCTTTCCACCTCGAACTGATCCCTCGGCATATCGCCACGGGCGCTGAAGAGATCGACCTGGAAGATCTCGAGATCGCTGTTCGCCTCGTTGACCGATAGTACATGCTGCAACGGGGTGTTGGAGACCAGCCCGCCGTCCCAATAGAAGCGGCCATCGATCTCGATCGGGGCAAAGCCCGGCGGCAAAGCCCCGGATGCGGCAATGTGACGGGCGTCGAGCTTGGTCCTGCGGTTGTCGAAATAGGCGAAGTTGCCGGACTGGACATCGACGGCCCCCAGGCTCAGCCGCGTCGATCCGTCGTTTAGCAGATCGTAATCGATCAGATTGTCGAGCGTATTCATCAGGGGGTCGGTGTCATAATAACTGATCAGCGCCGCCGGATTGGCCGCGAGCTGAAACGGGGTATAGAGACGCGGCGAGAAAAAACCCGGGATACCGAAAAGAGTGCCGGTCATTGCGGCAATATCGTTGTTCACCCGGCGCAGGCTGCTCTCCTGATCACCGAAGGCAAAAATCGGGCTGGAGGAGACCATGTCCCAGAAGGCGCGGAGATTGCTGATGCGCCTGTCGCTTGGACTGCCGGCGATGATTGCGGCATTGATGGCACCGATCGAGATGCCGGCCAGCCAGTCTGGCTCAAGATCATGCTTGTGCAGCGCCTCATAGGCGCCGGCCTGATAAGCGCCAAGCGCGCCGCCGCCCTGAAAAACGAAAATGCGATTGCTGTCGGAATTGCGAACAGAATTGCCGGCGGTGGCGGACATGGGGGCTCGATATCTTTTGTTGCAACGCACCATATATAGAGATCAATCGTTTCCCGACCAGTGCCATCGGCGTAAAGCAGGTCTCCGGTTCGACCCTGCCTGGAACGCTGCGGAAATCGGTCACGACCTCCAGGCCGGGTGCAAAATGCGGCAGCCTTCCCAAAAGAGGTTCGACGCCGCCAACAAAGGCTTGGCCAAATTGCGCTCGAACTCCTAAGCTCGCGCCACATCTGTGTCATTGGGGAATACATGAACCTTCAACTGCAAGCGGGCCCCGGGTCCCGGACCATCCTTTCCTGGACACTGCTCGCTTTCGTCCTATGCGCTGGGCTGTCGCCAATGCCCGCTGCCGCAGACGAAGTCGAGGTGGACCAGCAGATCGAAAACCTGCTGGGCAATGCCGAGCTGTTCAAGGCAACGATCACCGACCTGCAGGCGCGGATCGCCGATGAAGATTCGATCGCGGTATCCGCTTTCATCGACTACCCGATCACGGTGAGGATCAACGGCAAGCGCAAGACGCTTCGCCAGGCGGAGGATCTCGAGCCGCTTTACTACGATATCTTCACGCCGGAGATCGCCGATATCATCGTCAACCAGGATTATGGCAGCCTGTTCGTCAACGGCGACGGCGTCATGTTCGGCAATGGCGAAGTCTGGATGAATGCGATCTGCCTCGATGACGGCTGCACCGAGACCGAGGCGCGGATCGTCACGATACAGGCCGCCGAATAAAATCGACCCGCTGGTGACAGCGAGTCGGCAGGATCAGGTCTGATCAGCAGGATGGCGCATTGGCGCCAATCGCCAGGTTGAAGTCTTCAGGCAGCGGGTGCAGTCACCGCTGCTGCGGCGGCGGTAGCCGCGATGCCCTTCGGCGAATATTCATTCAGCCCGAGCAGGAAGTTGATCTGCGGACGCGTCTTGACGAGGTCGTCGATCGTGTATTGCGACAGCACATCGAAGAAGGCATTGAGGGCCTTGCGCAGGGCCGAATTCAGGCCACAGCTGTCGATCAGCGGACAATCCACATCACCATCGTCCTCGAAACATTCGGCCATGGCGAAGCTGTCTTCCGTGACACGCACGACGTCGAAGAGGGTGATCTTGTCGGCGGCCCGACCGAGGCGCACGCCACCGTTGCGGCCACGCACGGTTTCCACGAGACCAGCCTTGTTCAGCGGCTGGAGAATCTTGAACAGGAAGAGCTCAGACACGCCATAAGACTTGGCAATTTCCGGAATCCGGCTCAGGTTTTCCTTGTTCGCCGCGCAGTACATGAGCATGCGCACTGCGTAATTTGTCTGCTTTGTCAAACGCATGCATGATTCCTCAGTTTCACTTGGCCCTTATATAGCGTCTTTTGTAGTTTTGAACAATTCCAAAATACTCAAGTTCTGAACTCACGTGATCGTGAGCGCAACCTAGCGCGATTGACAGGGGGAAGCAATTTATGAATATGACGGTCAAGTAATTTAACAGGGAGGCAAAACAATGACAAAAGCCCATTTCACCCGCCTTGCGCTGAGTGCCGTTTCCGCACTGTCGATGACCGCCGGCGCCGCACTTGCCGATGGCGAGGTCAACATCTATTCCTACCGTCAGCCCGAACTGATCCAGCCGCTGATGGACACCTTCACCAAGGAAACCGGCATCCAGACCAATGTGCTGTTCCTCGACAAGGGCCTGGTCGAACGCATCGCCGCGGAAGGCGCCAATTCTCCGGCCGACCTGATCCTGACCGTGGATATCGCCCGCCTGACCGAAGCCAAGGAAGGGGGCGTGACGCAGGCGCTGAACGACGAGCGGATCAACTCGCAGATCCCGGCGCAGTACCGCGACAAGGATGGCGACTGGTTCGGCCTGACCACCCGCGGCCGCGTCGTCTACGCCTCCAAGGAGCGCGTCAAGGAAGACACGATCACCTATGAAGAGCTTGCCGATCCAAAGTGGAAGGGCCGGCTTTGCATGCGCGATGCGCAGCATTCCTACAATATCGGCCTGTTTGCCTCGATGGTCGCCCACCACGGTGCTGAATATACCGAAAAATGGCTGGCCGGCGTGAAGGAAAACCTGGCGCGCAAGCCGGATGGCAATGACCGCAGCCAGGCCAAGGCAATCATGGCCGGCGAATGCGACATCTCGCTCGGCAATACCTATTATGTCGGCCTGATGCTGACCAACGAGAAGGATCCCGAGGAGAAGGAATGGGCTGCCGCCATCAAGGTGCTCTTCCCGAACTCCGGCGATCGCGGCACGCATGTGAACGTCTCCGGCATGGCGCTCGCCAAGAACGCACCGAACAAGGACAATGCGATCAAGCTGATGGAATTCCTTGCTTCGGATGAAGCGCAGGGCATCTATGCCGAGAAGGTGTTCGAATATCCGGTCAGCCCGAAGGCAAAGCCATCGGATATCGTTGTCGGCTTCGGGACGATCAAGCCCGACAGCCTGGCGCTGACCGATGTCGCAGCCAACCGCAAGGTCGCCTCCGAACTGGTCGACAAGGTTGGCCTCAACGAAGGCCCGAGCAAGTAAGCCGCGGCCAGGCATCGAACGAAAAAAGGGGCGATCTGACGATCGCCCCTTTTTCATGCGGTTAGGTTTCGACCGTCGACGCCTCAAGCGCGCGACAGCAACCCATATCGTCAGGGCGATTTGTTGCCGGAGAACTCTTTTGCATAGTCCTCGATTGCCTTGCGGCGTTCGCCGGTGCCGGGATGGGTCGACAAGAAGGAACTGTCATCCTGCATGGCGTATTTCTCTTCGATCAGCCTGAAAAACCGATTGATCGCCGCCGGGTCGCGACCGGCCTTGGTCATCAGTTCCACCGAGACACGATCGGCCTCGCTCTCGGCATCGCGCGAATAGGAGAGCGCCAGCAAGGCCGCGCCATTGGTCATGATATCCTCGCCGGCGCTGCCGATATCGCCGGCGATCAGCATGATCAGGCCCGCCGTACCCGCGGCACGATAGAGTTGACGCAAGGAATGTTCGCGTTCGACATGGCCGATCTCGTGGGCAAGGACGCCGGTGATCATGTCCAGGTCGCCGGCCGCCAGTTCGACCAGTTCATCGGTGATGACCAATGAGCCATCGGGCAAGGCGAAGGCATTCGGTCCGATCGGGCCACCCCGGCGAAAGTTCAGCTTGTAGCCTTCGACACCGCGCGCCGAGACGGCCGCGACGCTGGAAAAGGCGTCGCTGATTTCGCGGCGCTTGGTCTCCGGCAGATCGCTCTCGCTGAACACCGTCCTGTCGAGCGACAGCAAGGTGCCGCTTGCCATCCATTGCGTGACGACGGGCGGCGTGACCAGAACGGCGACCTCCACCAAAGCCGGCACGGCAAACCGATAGATCAGCCCGGCCAACAGGAAGATTGCCAGCACGACACCGATCAGGCGCGGATGGAAACGCTCCAGTTCATGGACGAAGCCGACGCGTCGATGGCTGCGAAGCCAGAGATCGACGGCATCATTGTCCTCGGTCTCGAAGAGAGACCCGTTGGCAAACGTGATGCGGCGCGGGATCCGGCCGACGCGGGCGGACACATCGACGCGGGACAGGTCGTTGACCGCCACCTGATCGCGCGCTTCACCGTCGAGGCTGACAAGCAGCGTCTTGCCGGTCGCCGACAGCGCGGCCGGAGAGGCAAGGCTGGAGCCCGGCGGATGCCAGCGGCCGCCTGCGATGCGGACAAGGTCAGAAGCCAAAATCGAACCCTTCGAGATCGAGATATTCCGCCGTCACGGCAGAACCGGACTGCTGAATGGAGGAGACAACCTCGCCCAGTTCGCCATCGACGACAATGCCTGAATGCGTAACCATGTAACGGTGCTCACGCACGGCGGCCCAGGGGCGCATCAGGCCGAGGGTCACGACCGAGACGACAAGGTTCGACACCAGGATCCAGAAATAACGCAGCCGACCGAGATCCGAAAACAGGTGATGGCGGGTATCGAGCGTCGTCGCGTTCATCACGACATTGCGCACGCCGACACGATAGAAGATCGCGGCAATGCCGAACAGCAGGAATGCGGGGATCAACACGCCATAGATCGCCATGACGATCTGGAGTGTCGGGTCGTCGTCCATGCCGAGGGCCGCGCTGTCAGACGTTGCGAAATAGGCGAGCAGGCCAAGGCCGGTGCCGAGCGCCATGCCGACCAGCATGATCAGGAAAGCGGGAAGCCAGACGCGGTACAGACTGCCGATCTTTGGATCGGTGGCGAAGAGGCGATCGCCGTAACGCAGGTTGTTGAAAATGTAGCGGTAGAGCCAGCGGCTGGCGAAGGGTGCCAGAATGCCCAGCGACAGCAGCGCGACAAGACCGCCGATGATGATGGCGACAAAGGCGCCCCAGGTCTTGCCGGTAAAGTCGAAGCGAATGTTGCGATAGCTGGTCACCCGGGCGTTGAAGCGCAGGCTTCGCATGACGATCCAGGGCAGAAGCAGCAGCATCAGCACGCCAAGCGCAATACCGACAAAAGGCATGAAGGTCAGGACGATATTGTAGATGATGATATAGGCGAAGACGATGGAGCGGCCGATGAAGATCTGCAGGCCGCGGGCGTGATATTCGAACGAGTGATCGTCAACGTAGCTGTTGCCATAGAAATAGCGGTTGCGGCGAACCTTGGCCCAGGCGGAATAGATCCCGAGGGTGACGATCGTCAGAAGAACATTGACGATCCAGATGCCGAAATACTCGCCAGCGCTGCCGCGGAAATCACCGCGCTTCAGGTTGGCTGCCCGTCCGAAGACTGCCTGTTGCATGAAATATCCCTCAAATGATCCTGGCCCAAGCGTCACCGGTCCCCCGACCGGGCCGTCCACGCCGTTCAAACCACGGCACCATGACATTCTCAAGTGCGCGATGACACGGCCCGCATCATGCAGACTCATATTGCCGACAGGAAAAAGGGGCGAAGAATAGTCCCCGCCCCTTTTTCAGGTTTTCCGCTGGATCGCTGCGCTTACTTCATCGTCGGCATGACGAATTCGGCACCGTCCTTGATGCCCGACGGCCAGCGGCTCGTGACCGTCTTGGTGCGGGTCCAGAACTTGATCGAGTCCGTGCCGTGCTGGTTGAGGTCGCCGAAGGACGAGGACTTCCAGCCGCCGAAGGAGTGGTAGGCGAGCGGAACAGGGATCGGCACGTTGATGCCGACCATGCCGATGTTGATGCGCGAGGCGAAGTCTCGGGCCGCGTCGCCGTCGCGGGTATAGATCGCGACGCCGTTGCCATATTCGTGCTTCATCGGCAGGTCGAGCGCTTCCTCATAGGTCTTGGCGCGCACGACCGAGAGGACCGGTCCGAAGATTTCGGTCTTGTAGATGTCCATGTCCGGCGTGACATTGTCGAACAGGCAGCCGCCAACGAAGTAGCCGTTCTCATACCCCTGGAGCTTGAAGTCGCGTCCGTCGACGACGAGCTTGGCGCCGGCCTCGACGCCACTGTCGATCAGTCCACGGATGCGGGCCTGGGCTTCCTTGGTGATGACCGGGCCGAGGTCGGCCTTGTCATCCGTGTAGGGGCCGATGCGCAGGCTCTCGACCATCGGGGTCAGTTTCTCGATCAGGCGGTTGGCGGTCTCTTCACCAACCGGGACGGCCACCGAGATCGCCATGCAGCGCTCGCCGGCCGAGCCGTAGCCGGCACCCATCAGGGCCTGGGCTGCCTGGTCGAGATCGGCATCCGGCATGATGATCATGTGGTTCTTGGCGCCGCCGAAGCACTGGGCGCGTTTGCCGTTCATCGCCGCCGTGCCGTAGACGTAGCGGGCGATCGGGGTCGAGCCGACGAAGGAGACGGCCGAGATGTCCGGATGCGTCAGGATGCCGTCGACGGCCGACTTGTCGCCGTTGACGACGTTGAGGATACCTGCCGGCAGACCAGCCTCGATCATCAGTTCGGCAAGGCGGATCGGCACGGAAGGATCGCGCTCCGAAGGCTTCAGTATGAAGGCATTGCCGCAGGCGATTGCCGGGGCAAACATCCACATCGGGATCATCGCCGGGAAGTTGAACGGCGTGATGCCGGCGCCGATGCCGACGGCCTGGCGGATCGAATACATGTCGATGTTCGGGCCGGCGCCTTCGGTGAACTCGCTCTTCGACAGATGCGGGATACCGATGACGAATTCGCAGACTTCGAGACCGCGAACGATGTCGCCCTTGGCGTCCTCAATCGTCTTGCCATGTTCGCGTGAGAGGATTTCGGCGAGACTATCCATGTTGTCGTTCAAAAGCTGGACGAACTTCATGAAAACGCGGGCACGGCGCTGCGGATTGGTGGCTGCCCACTTGACCTGGGCCGCCTTGGCGTTCTCGACGGCTGCGTTCAGCTCCTCGGCGCTGGCGAGCGACACTTCGCCCTGCACTTCGCCGGTGGCCGGATTGTAGATGCCCTGCTTGCGACCCGAAGTGCCGGCAACATGCTTGCCGCCGATGAAATGGCCTACCTGATACATGGGTGTCCTCCTGAATTGTTATGGAGGCAGTATGCGCTTTGATTTGCACAAATCAACGCGATGATTTACGCATCTGTTGTGCATAAATTAAAGCCATATTCCGGCATCGCGTCGTGTTCAATCCCACAAGGCTGCCTCGATCAGCGCCCGATGGGCCGATATGCCGGCCATCACACCGGCAGCACTGGCAAGCGTGGCGTTGTGCATCGGGCTCGCTGCATCGCCGGCGGCAAAAACACCCGGCACGCTGGTGCGCCCCATGTCCGCCTTGATGTGGAAGCCCTGTGGCCCTTCTTCCAGCGCAAGCCCAAGCTGCTCGGCAAGTGGCGAGGCGATGGCAACCCTGGATTGGGCAAAGAGGGCATGAACCTCGATCATGCGTCCGTCGGCAAGGCGGACACCCTGGAGGCCTTGCCCCTCGCCCAGCAGTTCGACGATGCGTTCGTTTTCCATCGTGACGCCGCGGGCGGTGAGCATCGCAATGTTTTCCTCATCGAATGTCACGCCCGGCTCGACAAACATGGTGGTCTTTCCCCAGTCCGGCAGTAGCCCGCCCTGATGCGCGGCAAGCGGCGACGAGGCGAGGATGCCGATCGGGCCGCCACCGATCTCGAAACCGTGACAATATGGGCAATGCAACACGCTTCGGCCCCAGCGTTCGGCAAGGCCCGGTATCGCCGGCAGCGTATCCTCGACGCCCAGCGCAAGCACAAGTACCGCGCTTTCGGCGCGCTCATGCCTTGCCAGTTCGAGACGGAAACCGCCGATATGGCGCTCTGCGTTTAACGCTTCGTCCTGCCAAAGAGTGAATGTCGGGTAACGGGCGAGCTGTGCCAGCGCATCGGCGCGGATGTCGGCCGGGCGGCGATTGTCCTGGCCAAGAAAGCCGTGTGACGTCGCAGCGAAGCGATTGCGGGGACGGCCGGCGTCGACCATCAGCACATGTTTTCGAGCGCGGACCAGTTGCATGGCGGCGGACAGGCCAGCGAAGCTTCCCCCGACAACGATCGCATCGAATTTCATGACTGCGCTCCATTTTTACGTATCTTTTAAAGTTACGTACTTTCATAAGTTACGAAACGGGCTGGCGTCAAGTGATGTAACTCCACTTGTTGCGTAAAGTGCTTTGCGCTAACTGATACGAGCTTAGAGCCGGAAGGATAAACCGATGCGAGGTGACACACGGCTGTCGCGCATGCTGCATGTGTTGATCCATCTCGACCGCCATGCCGACAGCATGACATCGGAGATGATCGCCAAGATGCTCAACACCAACCCCGTCGTCGTGCGTCGGACGATGGCGGGGCTGCGCGAGCGCGGCTATGTACAGTCGGAAAAGGGCCATGGCGGCGGTTGGCGACTGACGAAAGCGCTTGCCGACATCACCTTGCTCGACGTCTATGAGGCCCTGGAGCGGCCGGACCTCTTCTGCCTCGTCGCCTCGTCGGACCATGCCGGTTGCCTGGTCGAGATCGCCGTCAACGACGCGCTTGAGGACGCAAGGCGCGAGGCAGAGGCCCTGCTGCTTTCGCGTTTCTCGACGATCCATCTGTCGGATATCGCCGACAGTTTCGAAAACAAGCTCGCCTTGCTCGGGCTGGACAGCGGTTTGTCAGGGTCCCGACAGTGATGTAACAGTCGCTCGACCACACGCAGTCACTCCAAAGGACGCGGCATGAACTGGGACGACGTCCGTATCTTCCTCGCTGTGGCGCGCTCCGGCCAGATCCTGGCTGCATCGCGCCGGCTTAACCTCAACCACGCGACGCTGTCGCGCCGGCTGACGGCGCTGGAGACGGCGCTGAAGACGCGGCTGTTCATTCGCCGCACCAATGGCTGCGAACTGACGGCGGAAGGCGAGGCATTCCTGACCGCTGCGGAGCGCATGGAAACCGAAATGCTGGAAGTGCAGGCGCGCCTCGGGCGGACAGATGCGCGGGTTGCTGGCACCGTGCGCATCGGGGCGCCGGACGGGTTCGGCGTGTTCTTCCTGGCCTCGCGGCTCGGCGCGCTGATCGAGCAACATCCGGAGCTGAAGATCCAGCTGGTGCCGGTGCCGCGCTCCTTCTCGCTGTCGCAGCGGGAGGCCGATATCGCGGTGACGCTGGAGCGGCCCGACCAGGGGCGGCTGGTTTCGTCGAAACTCGTCGACTATACGCTCGGGCTCTACGCATCGCGGGCCTACGCGGAAACGCATGGCCTGCCGGCTACGGCCGAAGACCTGAAAAGCCATCGCCGCATCGGTTATGTCGAGGACCTGATCTTCACGCCGTCCCTGAACTTCACCGGCGAAGTGATGCGCGACTGGAATGCCGGCTTCGAAATATCCTCGGCCATCGGCCAGACGGAAGCGGTGCTGGCCGGTGCCGGGATCTGCATCCTGCATGCCTATATCGCGCGCCAGCATGACACTCTCGTCCGGGTGCTGCCGGAAGTCAGCCTGAAACGCGCCTACTGGACCACCTATCACGAAAGCGCGCGCGACCTGGCGCGCGTGCGCGCCGTGGTGCAGTTTCTGCAAGAGGCCGTCGAAGGGGATCGGGCGATCTTCAGCTAGCGTTTCCAGCGCGCATGAAGCCGCCTGCAAGGCGACAACGCCTGTTTTTCACGCCGGTGCGGACGCAAAAACCGCGACGTAGTTCTTCAGGTATTGCCAGCCCTCAACGGCAGGCGAGAATGGCGATGTCCGGCGTGACCAGGCCGCCGAAAAAGGCCGCCTCGGGCTTCGGCGCGATCGTGGCGGTACAGCGGCCTTGATCGCCGCGCACGATCAGCGGCCGATCCGGCGCGAAGCGAAAGGCGAGCGTCAGGTCGCGGTCGCGCAGCATCAGTTCCAGCCGCGCGCCATCCTGCAGCATTGCCGTGCCGGGAACGGCAAAGGCCATGCTCAGCACGAGATGCCCGCCCTCGATACGCGCGTCTGCGGCGATGGGTGCCGCGAGCGATACCTGTCTTCCGGCAAGCAGCATTTCGGTGAAGAAACCACGCGTGCCAAGGCTGGTCGTCATCTCGGTGGCCAGCGCCTGGGCTTCCTCGACATCCAGCGCGCCGTCGCGATCGGAATCGACGCGGGCAAGCAGCCTGGCGCTGGTTGCCGCATCGAAGGCGAGCAATTGCGCGATGCCCGCAAGCCGACCGGCACGGATGTCGAACAGCACACGCGCCGTCACCGCCATGTCCGGATGGGCAAAGGCAGGTGCTGCAAAGAGCAGGGTCGCGGTCGCGAGCAAGCCGGCCAAGACCGCGCGATGCGTCATCCTGAGGGTTGCGAGACGTCGAACGGGCTGCTTCACGGTGCGCCTCCGGTTGTGTCGAGCGCCGGCAGGACGGTCGCGATCCCGGCAGCGGCGCCCTCGCCCTGCAACACGGCAAAGGGTGGCGGCGTGAGGCTCTTGTCCCTGGCAGCCAGGTAGGCGCCACCGTAGAGTAGGCCGATGGCGATCATCCAGCTGGCAACGATGCGGCTTCCGGTCGAAAGCCAGGGCGGGTCGAAACGGCCGACCGGCAAGGCGATGGCCGCGACGAACCACAGTTGCGCCAGGAGTGCTGCGGGCAGATAGTGCGGCGCGTAGAGCGTCGGGTCGCCCAGCCGCGTCGCTATCGCGATGGCGGCACCCACGACGGGGATCAGCGGCACGGCGAGCCAGGGTCTTGCTGGACGTGGCGGAATCAGCGCCACGCCGGTCAGCACGCAGGCGAGCGGTCCCATCATGAACAGATTGGCTGCCGCCCCCGGAACAGGTGCGACCAACAGATAGACGTCTTCGCGAAACACCAGCCCGAGCAGGGCACCGGCGACAAGCAGCAGCACTGCTGCCGGCCAAAGCCGGCTCTCAGGCGGCGAAGGCAGCTGGCCAATCAGCAGGCCGAGCCCGAACAGCGGCAGGAGGCGTTCAGCCGTGCACAACCCGGCCAGAAGCCAGCTGCGGCCGGCGACGAGATCGAGCGCCAGCATTGAAAGCAGGCTAGTGCCGCCGACGGCCAGCAGCACCCATCCGGATTTTTGCATCGCCTTCCGCATCTGCACCATTCACACCGGGTCAACCGATATCAGGCGACGAGGAAATAGAGGCCGCCAAGGCCGATCAGTCCGCCCAGCGCACGCGACAGATTGCCTTCGCGCAGGCGCTGAAAACCGAGACCGACGGCGATGCCGGCCAGATGGATCAGGCCGGTCGCGACGACGAAGCCAATGGCATAATCGGCCGGATCGGTCGCATTGGGCAGTTCCGCGCCATGGGCATAGCCGTGGAAAATCGCAAAGACGCCGATGACCAGCAGGGCGAGCAGTTCCGGCGGGCGCCAGACCAGGGCGATGGCCGTGCCGAGCACGACGATCGACAGCGCAATGCCGCTTTCGACGCCCGGCAGCGGCACGCCGGCAATGCCCATCATGCCACCTGCGACCATGATCAGCGGGAAGGCGATCGGCAGCGACCACACCGAACGCCCCCCCATCTGCGCGCCCCAGAGACCGACGCAAAACATGGCAAGTAGATGGTCGAGGCCCGACAGCGGATGTTCGAAACCATGCAGAAAGCCGCCCGCCTCGCCCGTCAGGATATGGGCTTCTGCCAGACCCGGCATGGCAACAAGCACGGCGGCTGCGGCAAGGATGGACAGGCGGGAGCGGGAAACGTGGCGCGACATGAGTTCGGTCTCCGGAACATGGAAAGACTGTGGATCGACGGGTGAAGCACTTCGATTGCAAGCGGGGTCGCCTAAAGTGCGCCATTTCGCGGCTGTTGCACAGGGCGGCCGACGGGACCGCCGAGCGCTTTTGCCGGTATAGCCGCAGAGCACTTCGAGCCCTTACAGCACAAACGCAGCTTTGAGGCAAAAACGCGACGGCGACGGCAACGCATCAGGGCTTTGCCACACCTATAACCGAATCGCCGATGACGGTAGAGCAAGGGGCGGATAAAAGCCGCAAGGCCCCCTGCCCGCCTTCGACCGGAGACAATCATGAACCGCCCGTATCGACACGCGCAACGCGCAGCTATCCCGACCGGCCCGAGGCCAGCAGTGCTGCCGACAGGGTTGCCGAGATTGCTTCCGGCAGTCCTCCTGGCATTGCTCTTGTCCGGCCTGCCTTCGGTTGCCGAAGCGCATGTGATGGATGGGCCACTCGGCGGCTTCGGCAGCGGTTTCGGCCATCCGCTGGCCGGACCCGACCATTTCCTCGCCATGCTCGCCGTCGGGCTGTGGGGCGCGCAGATGGGCGGCCGCTCGGTATGGTCGCTGCCGGCGACTTTTCCGCTGATCATGTGCATCGGCGGCGTGCTCGGCATGCTGGGCCTGTTGCCGACGGAGATCGTCCAGGTCGGGATCGCGCTCTCCGTGCTGGTGCTGGGCGGAGTGATCGCGGCGGAATGGAAGGCGCCGGAATGGGCAGCGCTCGTGCTTGTCTCGGCCTTCGCCATCCTGCACGGCATTCCGCATGGCGTGCTTGTGCCGCGCGCCACCGACCCTGCGGCCTTTACCGTCGGTTTCGTCGTCTCGACCGGTGTCATCCATGTGCTCGGCATCGGCATCGGCTATGCGCTGAAACCGGTGCTTGCCGGCCGGCTTGTGCGCGGGCTCGGCGGCCTGATCGCCGCCTGCGGGATCTGGTTTCTGCTTGCGCCCCTGTTCGGCTGATTTCGCGGCTGGTCCCGTGACCGTTATCCGGAGCGTTGCTTGCGCGCGCGATTGCTGCGCTGCACCTGCGGGTTTCAGTTGACAAAACCGCCCGGAACCGCACAAACCACGGCTTCCGGATCATGTCGCAGCATGCGGGCATGGCCGACGGCATTGTCGAATTATCCAGCACAGGCTCCCCATGACCACAGATACCGCATTGCTCGACTTCACGATCTCGCCGAACGCCACGCCGATGGCGGAAGCCGATCGGCTGAAAGCGTTTGAAAATCTCGGCTTCGGCACGCTCTTTACCGACCACATGAGCGTGATACAGTGGGACATCGAAAAGGGCTGGCACTCGGCCGAGATCAAGGCACGCGGCCCCTTCCAGATCGATCCGGCCGCCAGCGTTCTGCACTATGCCCAGGAAATCTTCGAGGGCATGAAGGCCTATCGCACGCCGGACGGCCGCATCACCCTGTTTCGCCCGGAAGAAAACGCCCGCCGCTTCAACAAGTCGGCCGCGCGCATGGCGATGCCGGATGTGCCGGAGGAACTGTTCCTCAAGGCGGTCGAAGAGCTGGTGAAGATCGACGCCAAATGGGTGCCGGAAGGCGAAGGCAGCCTCTATCTGCGGCCGTTCATGTTTGCCAGCGAGACCTTTCTCGGCGTACGCCCGTCGCGCCAGTATATCTTCTGCGTCATCGCATCGCCCGTCGGCCCCTATTTCAAGGGCGGCGGCAAGCCGGTCACGCTGTGGGTCTCGGAAGATTTTACCCGCGCCGGCCCCGGTGGCACCGGGGCTGCCAAATGCGGCGGCAATTATGCCGGCAGCCTGCTGGCGCAGGCGGAAGCCACCAAGCGCGGCTGCGACCAGGTGGTCTTCCTCGATGCCGCCGAGCATCGCTGGGTCGAGGAACTGGGCGGCATGAACGTGTTCTTCGTCATGGATGACGGCACCGTCGTCACCCCGCCGCTCGCCGGCACGATCCTGCCCGGCATCACCCGCGCCTCGATCATCAAGCTTGCGACGGAAAACGGCCTCAACGTCGTCGAGCGCCCCTATTCCTTCGAGGAATGGCAGAATGACGCGACCAGCGGCAAGCTGCGCGAGGCATTCGCCTGCGGCACCGCCGCCGTCGTTGCCGCCATCGGCACTGTGCGCCATGCCGGCGGCGAATTCGTCATCGGCAATGCCGGCACCGGCATGGAGACCGAAAAGCTGCGGAACCAGCTGACCGGCATCCAGCGCGGCACCGTCGCCGACAGCCATGGCTGGGTGAAGGACGTCAAGCTGGCGTAAGCGGCTGGCGGGATTGGGAATGAGGGGAGCCCCGTCATGGCAACATGGCGGGGTTTTTTCGTTGGTGAGGCGAAGCCGGCCGCTCGCCCGTATTGTCAACGTGATACAATCATTGGGTGTATTTCAGTGATCATCATGTATCTTGGCGCGATGGCGCGCGCCATCTTCTGCATTTTTGTCAGGGGTAGCTGTCGCGCTTGAATTGCGCACATTTTTGTGCGCATACTCCTTCGGAGCGGCGGGATGAAACGCGAGCAGTTGCTGAGAGAGCTTCGCAAGCTGGCCAAGGATCAGGGCAGGCATTTCGAGGTGTTCGAAGACAAGGGTAAAGGCTCGCACTACCGGGTGAACTATGACGGCCGTTTTACGACCGTGAAGTCCAGCGAACTTACGCCCGGCTATGTGCGACTGATCAAGAAGCAGCTCGGTATCGAATAGCGTCTGCCCACGATCACCGACCAAAGAGCCTCATCGCGGCTCTCAAGCAGAAGAGTGCTCAGTTGATGCAATATGTCTATTTCGCAGAACTGGAAGCGGACCCCGATGGCGGTTTCCTCGTCACCTTCCCGGACGTGCCGGAAGCCATCACGCATGGCGAGAACAGGGCCGAGGCATTGGCCAGCGCCCGCGAGGCACTCAGCCTGGCTCTCAGGGGTATTCTGCAGGAAAGCCGTTCTCTGCCGCTGCCGGTCGCATCCAGCGGCGAGCCCGTCGCCCTCGACGCAGAAGACGCGGTGAAACTGGCGGTGATCCAGTCCTTCCGGCAAGCCGGCATCTCCAAACGTGAACTCGCCCGCCGCATCGGCAAGACCGAGAACGAGGCCCGCCGGCTTCTCGACCCCGACCACCGGTCGAAACTCGGCCCGCTGCAGGACGCGCTGCAGGCACTTGGCAAGCGGATTGTTGTGACGGTGCTGGAGGCAGCGTGAGTTGGTCTAGTAGCAACATTATGGGATAAGTCACATGGCACATGATCTGCATACTTTCATGGATCAGACTGCAGCTGAAATCGCGTCAGAGTACGACAGGATATACGCCAATGCCGCGAGCGATCCCGGAAGTGCGGGCGATGAGGGGGAGCTGAATTGGGCAGAGGTACTGAAGGGTTGGCTACCAGCAAACTATCATGTTGCGACCAAGGGAAGAATACTTGGTGCGAATGGGGAGCTATCGCCCCAAATTGACGTTGTCGTGCTCAAGCCGGCCTATCCTCTAAGACTGCGACAGAAACCTACTTGGCTCGCCGGGGGTGTTGCGGCCGCGTTCGAGTGCAAAAATACACTTACGGCGGCCAATATCAGGGATGCAGTCGAGCGATGCGTGAAGTTCAAAAGCCTATTTCCTGCACGTCAAGGCAGCCCATTTAAAGAGCTCAAGTCGCCGCTATTTTACGGTGTCCTTGCTCATTCGCATGCGTGGAAGGGTGCCGCGTCGAAACCAGAATTCAACTGTACAAAGACGCTTTCTGACGCCAGCGCTCTGGTTGCTCATCCAAGATTACTGCTCGACGCAATGTGCGTAGCTGACGTCGGCTTTTGGCAATGCAATTACATTCCAGCACAGCAAGACTTCTGGCTGGAGGGTACCAATGTCGCGCGTGGACCCATAGATCGAATGATGACGATGTTCACAGGGAGCACAGTCAACGCAAATCGCGACCGCAATGTACGATTTCAGCCTGTTGGCGCCCTAGTCCACAGAATTATGAAATCGCTGGCTTACGGCGACGTCTCCCTTCGAGACATTGCCTCTTACTATAGCGCCACCGGCCTTGAAGGAGAGGGAGAAGGCGCTATGAGACCGTGGGGCTTAGATGACGTGTACTCCTCCGCCGTCGCTCATCGTGTGCGAAGTGGATTGGAGGCAGTAAGTGTTCCCTGGGATGAATGGGGAATGCATTCGGGATTTTGATCGTATTTCGACAGCAGCACAGATCAAACAGCCGCACATATTGACAGAGATCTCGAAGTTCCAAATCCTCGGTCAAAATTCCGGTTTTACGCGGCTAGCTACAATGGACATGGAAAAATGGTACGGTTGGGGGGTCTCGAACCTCCGACCTCAGGTGCCACAAACCTGCGCTCTAACCAACTGAGCTACAACCGCACATGACCGCGTCGCTGACGCCGTCGAGGGGTCACATACGAGCAGACGGAATCTTTTTCAAGCCTTTTCTGCATTGTCTGTGAAAAGGACTGGGGGATGTGAAAAGGGCCGGGCACAAGCCCGACCCTTCAGAATTATTTCAGGCGATTATCGCGCCCGAGGCGTGGCTCAGGCGGCCTTGAAGGTCGACATGACCTTTTCGGCGGCGTCCTTGCCCGGCTTGGAGACGGTTTCGGCAACCTTCTTGGCGGTTTCCTGGATCGACTTGGCCTGTTCGACCGTCACTTCCGCCTGCTTGCGGATGAAGGAGGTCTGCAGTTCGACGAGTTCGGCAACCGACTTGACGCCGAGCAGCGCTTCCATGTGCGAGAGCGACATTTCGGCATTGGTGCGCAGCGCATCGATGGCCTTGAGGCCGATCTCGACAGTGCCGGCCTGGGCGGTCTGGACGGTGGCTTCCACGGTCTTGGTGGCTTCCTCGGTCGCGCTCTTCAGCTTGGCATAGGCATCCTTGGACTGGGCTGCGCCCTTTTCGGCGAAGTCACGGAAGCTTTCCTGCAGCTTGGACGGATCGAAGGCGGTGAAAGAGAAGATATCCTTGGTCATGATCGCATTTCCTCATCTGGTGGGGTTTTTGCGGACCCCTCTTTTGCACTGATATTGCTTATATAACACTGGGGATGGTGCATTGCAATATTATTGTGCACTGCAACACGAAAATTTTGATGCGAACATGCTTGCGGATTAACCTTACCTTCCGAAACAAAACCGCGTTGCTGGACCCCGAGGGTCTCGCTAGCTATTAAAAATCTGTTAATTTGTGCTCTGAAGGCAATGGAAACGACAGGTCCGCTGATGCCCGCCCAATACCCGTTCATCGATGTCGCCGTCCACGACAAGATCCGCCCGCGGCTTTCGCGCGGCGAGGCGCTGATGGTGTTTTCGCCGGGGCTGGAGCGGGTATTGTGGACCAATGGCGCCGGCGCGCGCTTTTTCGGCAACGCCTCGATCTATGATTTTCTCGAGGAAGGCCCCAACCGCAGCGACGTGACGTTTCGCCAGATCGAGGCGGCGGCGCGGCAATTGGTTAACACAGGCGACAGCCGCAACCTGATGCTGCGCGTCACGTCCGGTTTCCAGAAGGTGCCGGTGACGGCGCTGGCGGAGCTTGTCGAGATCCGCCGCGGCGAGCGGGTCGTGCTGGTGGCGATCCCGCCGATCGGCAAGACGGCCAGCCTCACGGACCTGGCGCAGGAGCTGATGGCCGGCTTCGACGATCCCGACACGCATATGGCGGTGTTCGACGGCGATGGCCAGGTGGTGGCGTCGTCCGGACAGTTTGCCGCCCTCGGCATCACCCCGCACACGGCCCGCACCCTGGTCAAGCTGACATCGAGCGAGAGCGACCGGCTGGTCAAGCGGCCGATCCCGACGGGCCGTGGCTATCTGCCGGCGGCGATCGGCAAGATCTCGGACACGCCGGCACTGCATCTGCTGTTTGCCGTCGAAACCATTCTCGGCCAGATGGACCCAAGCGCCGATTTTGCCGAGCCTGCCGCGCAGGCGCCGTCGTTGGAACAGCCGGCAGCGGGTCCGGTCGAGGAACCGGCAGCCGAGCCCCAGGTGGCTGACGTGGCCGAGGTGGCGGAAACGGACATGACCGTCGCGGAAGAGCCTGCGGCGGCACCGGAGGACATTATCGAGACCGAGACCCGCAACGGGCACGAGGCCGCGCCGGTGGCCAGCGACCTGAAGGGCGCCTTGGGGGACGACTTGGGGGACGACTTGGGGGACGACATGGCGAGCGATGTTGCCGGGCAACCGGACATCGCAGCCGAGGCGCCGGCCGCGACCGACATCGAGGACACAGCAATCCCCCAGGACGACCTGCCCGTCTTGGAAGACGAGTTGCCTGCCGAGGACACCGTTCCGGCGCTTGCGGAGGAACCGTCGCGCCAGGCGGCGCTGCAGGCGCTGCCCGAGGCCGATGCGGACAGCCGGATGGGCGGCTTCGCCTCTGCGCCATTCGACAGCGTGATTGCCGCGATCGGCACGATCGAGGAAATCGAGGTCTCGGCCGAGGATATCGAAGCCGACGCACTCGGCTCCGTCGAGAGCTATGGCGACGAACTGTCCGGCGACATTGCGGCTCCGGCTACAGCACCGGTTGCTGACGAGTCAGCTTCCGACATGCCTGGTGGAGACATCGTGGCGGAAGCGCAAGACTATGCGCCGGCCGAGGCCGCCGTGGAGGACGCCGCCGAGACTGTTGACGAGGACCTGCCCGAGCCGGTTGCACAGCCGGTGGTATATGCCGAGACCGCCGACACATCGAGCGACGTGACAGGCGACCTGCCGACCCACGCGCCTTCCGGATCGGCGACGGACATCGCGGCAGACGACGACGCGTCGCGCGAAGAGGCCGCTTTTGCCGAAGCTGTGGAAACTGCGGAACATTCCGGGGCACTTGCGTCGAACGATACGGCTTTCGTGCCCTCACCGGCGGACCTGCCGGGCGGCCCGATCGTAAGCGAACCGCCGCGCATGGAGATGACACCGGTCGCCGCCGAAGACCCTGAGGCTTCGCTCGACCAGCCATTCGTCTTCTCGCGTGAGCGCCGCGCCTCCCGCTTTGTCTGGAAGATCGATGCGGAGGGCCGCTTCAGCGAGGTCTCCGGCGAATTCGCGGAGGCTGTCGGCCCGCATGCGGCGGATATCAACGGCGTTGCCTTTTCCGACCTCGCCGCCCTGTTCAATCTCGACCCCGACGGCAAGATCGGCGAATTGCTGAAGAAGCGCGACACCTGGTCCGGCAAGACGATCTACTGGCCGGCCGAAGGCACCAGCCTGATGGTTCCCGTCGATCTGGCCGCCCTGCCGACCTATACGCGCAACCGAGATTTCGACGGCTTCCGCGGCTTCGGCATCGTGCGGGTCGGCGATGCGGTCGAGGATCCGAATGCCACCGGCCTGACTTTCGTGCCGCAGGCAGCCGGGGCCGCCGACACGCAAGCCACGCCTGAGGTTTTCGCAACCGAAACTGCCGACATCCTCGATGACACCGACGAGGACGAGTTCCGCGCCTATCGGTTCGAAGACGAAACGCCGGAATTCCTCGAAACGCAGGCCGAAGCGCTCGACGAGGCGCCGCAGGAATTTGTCCAAGCCGAAGCGGCGGACGACGCGGCCGAGGAACTGGCACATGCCGGCGACATCGATGGCGCCGAAACCGAAGATCAGCAGGAGAACGATCTTCCGGCCGGAGATACGGCAGAAGTGGTGAATGAGCCCAAAGCCGATGCCGAGGACCTGCCGAAGCCGCCAAGCCTCATCCCGTCCGCCCCGTTCCGCTCGGTCGAGCCGCCGGTGCTGCGCATCATGGAGCCGGTTCGGCCGGTCGTCAGGCCGGAGAAAATCGTCCAGCTGGAAGAGCGCCGCACGCGCATCCGTGACGGCCTTTCCCCAGGCGAACAGGCCGCATTCCGCGAGATCGCCCGCAAGCTCGATCCGATGGGCCTTCGTGCCAAGGTCGAAGAATCGCTGAGCGAAAGCCTGCAGGCCAAGACGAGCGAAATTGCACCCGAGCCCGAGGCTGACGACGTCACCACAGGCGCCGAACTGCCGGAAGCATCTTCGACACCTACAATTCTGGCAACACCTGCAATGCCGGCAGGCGAAGCCGATGCGCCGCGCGAAGAGCGCGCGCAGCCGACAGCACCCCTGCTTGAAGGCCTGCCGCTGAAGCGGGAAAAGAGCCTGACGGCCGAGATCGTCGACCTGATGCCGGTTGCCCTGCTTGTGCATGTCGGCGACCGGCTGATCCATGCCAATCCGGAATTCTTCTCGCTGACCGGCTACGCCTCCCTGGACGACCTCGAACAATCCGGCGGCCTCGACGCATTGATCCAGCGCCAGGATCTCGACACCAGCGGCGACCAGGCCGGGCGGGTCGTGGCCGTCCGGGCCGACGATACGCTGGTTCCGGTGACCGCGCGGTTGCAGTCGGTGCGCTTCGACGATGCCAGCGCGCTGATGCTGGCCTTGATCGTGCAGCCCGAAGCCACTCGCCCGGAGCCGGTCCACGCGCTGCCGGAGATGACAGCAGCCCAGGCTGGAGAGGCTGCGCGCCTCAGAGTCGAGGTCGAGGAAATGCGCTCGATCCTGGAGACCGCAACCGATGGCGTGGTGATCCTCGATGCGGATGGCGACATCCGCTCGATGAACCGCGCCGCCAGCGCGCTGTTCAATTTCGACGACATGGAAACACGCGGCAAACCCTTCGTCATGCTGTTTGCCCATGAAAGCCAGAAGTCGATCCTCGACTATCTGAGCGGCCTTGCCGGTCATGGCGTGGCCAGCGTGCTGAATGACGGTCGCGAAGTGATCGGCCGCGAGGCCTCCGGCGGCTTCCTGCCGCTGTTCATGACGATCGGCAAACTGACCTCGTCGAACGGCTATTGCGCCGTGATCCGCGACATCACGCAATGGAAGCGCACCGAAGAGGAATTGCGCAATGCCAAGCGTGCGGCCGAAACCGCCAATGCGCACAAGACCGACTTCCTCGCGCGGGTCAGCCATGAAATCCGCACGCCGCTGAATGCGATCATCGGCTTTGCCGACATGATGGCGAACGAACATTTTGGCCCGGTCGGCCATCCGCGCTACGGCGAATATGCCCATGATATCGTGCGCTCTGGCCGCCACGTGCTCGACATCGTCAACGACCTGCTCGACATTTCCAAGATCGAAGCCGGAGAAATGGATCTCGATTTTGCCGCGGTCGGCCTCAACGAGACCGTGCAGGCGGCCGTCTCGATCATCCAGCCACAGGCCAACAGCCAGCGCGTGATCATTCGCACGGCGCTGTCGCAGGCTGTGCCGAATGTCGTGGCCGACAGTCGCTCGATCAAGCAGATCGTGCTGAACATCCTGGCCAATGCCATCCGGTTCACGCCGTCCGGCGGACAGATCATCGTTTCGACGGCCTATGAAGCCAATGGCAGCGTGGCGCTCAGGATCCGCGACACCGGCATCGGCATGTCGCGCACCGAACTGGAGCAGGCGATGAAGCCGTTCCGCCAGGTCTCCACCGGCACCCCGCGCAGCCGCGGCGACGGCACCGGGCTCGGCCTGCCGCTGACCAAGGCCATGGTCGATGCCAACCGGGCGAGCTTTGCCATTTCGTCGGCGCCGAACGAAGGCACGCTGGTCGAGGTGAGCTTCCCCTCACCGCGCGTGCTGGCGGACTGAACAGGCGCGACAGCGGTCCAAGCATTCAGAAACCGGCTGAGCCGCATGCCTGTCTGCGGCGACCCTGGAAATGGTGGAGCGACAGGTTGCCGCGATGATCGGGAGGAGATCTCGCGCCTGCCGCTCCTTTGCGCCATCGGTACGGTGGCATGGATCGATCGGGACCGCCGCATCACGACCCGATCGCCACCGCCGATGGCTTAACGATTGCGATTGCGCCGACTGTCACGCCAGGCCTGTACGCGCAGGATAAGAGCGAGAATGAACGCTTGCATATCGGTATTCCTTCGCCAATGCTCCACAGGAGCGGCCGGGTGTGCCGACACGAGACCGATCGGGTGCCAATCCGGGAGGTGTACCGGTGGAGCCACCTGATGGATGCCGCCCTCGCTGCCGTGCCGCGCTCCCGGACGCAGGCCGGGAAGACATGGCGCACTGTTTCCCGCAGGTTGCAGACGTGATCAACACGCCGATCAAAGCCGCATAGTCATTTGCAGCTCCGCATAACTTTTGTTCGGTCATTCAACGGAACGGAGAAGCCGCACTATGGCGGGTCGCGGCCCTTCGAGCTGTCCTTGTCACGAAATGCTTTGTGCCGACCATGGCGTGTCCGTTCGCAAAGCCGTCAAGCGACGTCAGTCGATGCGCCGATGCTGTCCCGGCGACACACCAAAGCGGCGGCGATAGGCGGTAACGAAGTTGGAAAGTTGGCGGTATCCTACCATCCAGGCGACATGCTTCAAAGGGAGATAAGACCGCTCGCGCATCAGCCGATGGGCGGTTTTCATGCGCGCGTCCAGCAAAACCCCAAAGACGGTCATGCCATACAGTTGGCGAAAGGCGTGGTTGAGGCGACGCGGAGACAAGCGCACCTGATTGGCAAGCCCGTCCAGGCTGGGTGGGCAACGCAATTGCGCTATCAGCTGCTGATGGGCTTCACGGACGCGGGCAAGTTCGCGCGGGGTGAATGCCGCAGCGATCGGCGCTCCCTCCGCCAGGTGATCGAGCTGATGCGCCAGGAGTTCCATCGCCCTGCTCTCGCGCCAAAGGGCGCCCATGCTTCCCATGTAGACGGGGCTCAAGAGATCCTGCGCCAAGCGGGCCACCATACGGTTGCCTTCCAGCACCCGTGAAACAGGCAAGCGTCCATTGTCCAGCACGGCACGCACCAGCGGCGGAACCCCATCCTGCACTGCAAGCGCCTCCAACGCATCGGGTTCCAGAAGCAGTGTCACTGCACTCCAATGCTGGCCGGCCTGCAGATTATAAGCGATGTCACGTTCGGCGAGGCTGAGCAGAAAAGGACGCCCCGGCTCGTGCCAGACCTGCCTGGTATTCCCGCTCGCATCGATCGTGCCGGCACCATCGAGCATGGTGCCGAGAACCAGATTGCCGGCCGGAGAATCCCCTTGCGCCTTCAGGGTCCACGCATGGCTTGAACGGCCCCGCGAGCGATAGAGAGCGATACCCGGCCGCACCGGGACGCGCTCGATGAACCCGGCAAACGGCCCGTCGACGAACGAGATACGACCCTCGCCATCGAAGCCCTGAACGGCACTTCCGACTTCACTTTGCGTAATCCATGCCAGTTCATCCATGCATTCATCTCTCTGTGAACGGTGATGGAAAGAGAATGAGAGCGGCGATCCAGTCGATATAGTCTCGGGGAAAAAGATCCTGTCAACCAAAGCCCATGTGGTCTGGCCCTGCGTAGCCGGCCCCCAGATTGAGCAAGACAATACAACCAGTGGACGCAGATAGCGACTGCATTTTCGGCCGACTGCCATGCCCGGCGGCCTTGCATTTCTGGCAAGATCAAGGGAATACTTCGCCATCCGCGTGACTGGCGCAACAAGATGGAGCCCCATCGGGGAGCGCGGATCAACCGACCGCCGCGCGCCTGGGCAATTCCTCCCACAGTAGGACTGCGCCCATGTCCATCACCATGACGGCCACGCTTTTCAGCATTCTCGGCGCCATCGCGATCGGTGCGATGAGCCCCGGGCCGAGTTTCATCCTCGTGTCACGCCTCTCCGTCTCGCGCTCTCGTCTGCACGGTCTTGCCGCGGCGATCGGCATGGGTCTCGGCGGTGCGCTTTTCGCAACGCTTGCGCTCGCGGGACTGACCGCGCTGCTGCAGCAGGTGGCCTGGCTTTATCTGACGCTAAAGGTTCTCGGCGGCGCCTATCTCGTCTATCTGGGCATCCGGATCTGGCAGGGGGCACGCCTGCCTGTCGCCGATGCCGAAACCGGCGCCTATGAAGGACGCTCGGCCGGGCAATGCCTGGCAATCGCCTTCGCAACCCAGATCAGCAATCCGAAAACCGCGGTGGTCTATGCCAGCATATTCGCCGCCCTGATGCCGGCCAACCCGCCTGCTGCGGCGCTGCTGATCCTGCCTCCGGCGATATTCGTCATCGAGGCCGGCTGGTACGCCATCGTCGCGCTCGTATTTTCCGCCAGACGCTCACAGGCCGTCTATCTGCGCTTCAAGCTCTGGGTCGACCGCGTCGCCGGCGCGGTCATGGGCGCGCTCGGCATTCGGCTGATCAGTGAAAGCCTGGCCGCGGCCCGGAGCTGATTTCGGTGTGGTCAAGCCGGCCGTTTCCTTTGTCGGGTCTTTCCGCTAAAGCGTGACGCGTTGTTTCAGATTCGCTGAGTACGCCTTGGTCCTCGGTTTTGCGCATGTCGTTCTCGCAAAACCGCTGCATACTTTTGCGCTGCATGCTGTAGAGAACACCCAGTTTCGCTTTCGCAAGGACAGACAGATTGGCCTCTGACGTGCGCCCGATCGCCACCCCCAAGATGAAACCCGCCCGCAGCGGGATCGGTGCTGCGACCAAGGCGGCGCTGGTCGTTGCCGCCGTGGTCTTCATGCCGATCGCCGCGATCTTCGTCATCGGCTTTTCGGGCGATGGCGAGAACTGGCAGCATATGCTGATGAACGTGGTTCCGCGCGCCGGCTTGCAGACCCTATGGCTGCTGGCACTGACCGGCGCCGTGACCGCTCTCTTCGGCATCGGCACAGCCTGGCTGGTCGCGGCCTGCGACTTTCCGTTTCGCCGCTGGCTGTCGCCAGCCCTTGTGCTGCCGCTTGCCATTCCATCCTATCTGGCGGCCTATGCCTTCGGGGAGTTTCTCGACTTCACCGGGCCGGTGCAGACGCTCTATCGTACGATCTTCGGCTTCAGGACCGCGCGGGACTACAGTTTCTTCGACATTCGCTCGCTGGGCGGCGCGGTGCTCGTGATGTCTGCGGTACTCTACCCTTATGTCTATCTCGCCTGCCGCTCGATGTTCCTGATGCAGGGGCGTGCCGCGGCCGATGTCGCCCGGACGCTGGGCGCGGGACCATTGCGGGTGTTTGCCAAGGTGCAGATCCCGATGGCGCGGCCGGCGATCATGATCGGGCTGACCCTGGTGATGATGGAAACGCTGAACGATATCGGGGCGGTGGAATATCTCGGCGTGCAGACGCTGACGTTTTCGATCTTCGACACCTGGCTCAACCGCGGCAGTCTGGCGGGCGCCGCACAGATCGCCTGTGTCATGCTGATCTTCGTCGCCCTGCTGCTGCTGGTAGAGCGCCAGGCCCGCAAACGGCAGCGCTTTGCCAGCCATAAAACCACGGCCATCGTTGCCGATGCGGTGAGACTGAGGCTTGTCGGTGCACGCGGGCTCATGGCGGCTCTGTTTTGCGCCGTTCCGATCCTGGTCGGCTTCGTCATTCCAGTTGTCGTCATGGGCGGCTTTGCGCTGCGGCGTCTCGACGGCTTCCTCGAGCCCAGACTGCTCAAGGCCCTGTGGAATTCGGCGCTCGTTTCCTCTTCCGCGGCGGTCCTCACGGTCACGCTTGCCTTCGTCCTGTCCTACGCCGCCCGCACCGACCGATCGCGGCTGGCGACCGGGGCAAGCCGGCTTGCCGCACTCGGCTACGGCATTCCCGGCACCGTGCTTGGCATCGGCGTTCTGATCCCGCTTGCGGGGCTCGACAATGCGGTCGACGGCTTGCTGCGCTCGCATCTCGGCATTTCCACCGGGCTACTTCTGTCCGGCACCGGGTTTGCCATCGTCTACGCCTATACGGTGCGGTTCCTGACCATGGCGGAGGGAACGATGGACGCCGGCTTCCAGAAGCTTTCGCCGCATCTAGACATGGCGTCGCGCACGCTGGGTCGCTCGGGTCTGCAGACCTTGCGCGAGGTGCTGCTGCCCAATCTGCGGCCAGCCGTGCTCACGGCGGCACTTCTGGTCTTTATCGAGACACTCAAGGAGTTGTCGGCAACGATCCTGCTCAGGCCGTTCAATTTCAACACGCTTGCAACACTCGTCTACGAGGATGCCTCGCGCGGCATGGCACAAGACAGCTCCGTTGCCGCCCTGATCATCATCCTGGCTGGGTTGATCCCGGTGATCATGGTGTCGCGCTCGCTCGACGCGGGCAACTGACGGGCCGACCGGCCGGTCTGTCCCGGCATAAAAAAAGGGCGGCCAATGCCGCCCAGGAATTGATGCTGTTGAACCGGAGATAGAAGGCTATCAACATCATGTTTTCAGACCCCGATCAGGGCCACACCGCACAGTCATCGTGCGTCTCCAAGTTGGACCCATCTATGCCAACTGCCCCTTAACAGATCCCTAACGCATGGCGCCGTGCCACTACCCCAGAAATAGGGGGCTCATGCCGGCTAGGGACGTCAGGCGCACCAGAACCGGTCAATTCTTCAGGTCAGCCAGGTTGGCAAAGAGATCAAGAGCCTCCGGGTTGGCCAACGCTTCCTTGTTCTTCACTGGCCGGTTGTGCACGACTTCACGCACGGCAAGCTCGACAATCTTGCCCGACTTGGTCCGCGGGATATCCGCCACCTGGATGATCTTCGCGGGCACATGGCGAGGCGAGGCGCCGGTCCGGATCTTGGTCTTGATCTTCTTGTCCAACGCCTCGTCAAGGCTGAGCCCAGCCGCCAGGCGGACGAAGAGAATGACGCGCACGTCGTCGTCCCAATCCTGGCCGATGCAGATCGCCTCGACCACCTCGTCGAGCTGCTCGACCTGGTTGTAGATCTCGGCCGTGCCGATGCGCACGCCGCCGGGATTGAGCGTCGCATCGGAACGACCGTGAATGACCAGTCCGCCGTGCTCGGTCCATTCGGCGAAATCGCCATGGCACCAGACATTGTCGAAACGGTCGAAATAGGCGGCATGATACTTGGCACCGTCCGGATCGTTCCAGAACATCACCGGCATTGATGGAAAGGCCCTGGTACAGACAAGTTCGCCCTTTTCCCCACGCACAGGCCTGCCCTCGTCATCCCAGACATCGACGGCGAGGCCGAGGCCCGGCCCCTGGATCTCACCGCGCCAGACGGGTTTGAGCGGGTTGCCGAGCACGAAGCAGGAGACGATGTCAGTGCCGCCGGAAATCGAGGCGAGCTGCACGTCGTTGCGAATACCGTCGTAGACGAAGGAGAAACCCTCCGGCGACAATGGCGAGCCGGTCGATGTCATCAGGCGCAGGCCGGACAGATCGTGGGTGGTCTTCGGCGTGAAACCACCCTTGCGAACGGCATCGATGTATTTCGCCGACGTGCCGAAAACGGCAAATTTCTCCTGCGCCGCATAGTCGAACAGGACATTGCCGTCCGGATGGAAGGGCGAACCGTCGTAGAGGCAGAGCGTTGCGCCGCAGGCAAGGCCAGACACCAGCCAGTTCCACATCATCCAGCCGCAGGTGGTGAAATAGAACAGCCGGTCGCCCGCAGAAAGTCCGCAATGGAAGCGCTGCTCCTTCAGATGCTGCAAAAGCGTGCCGCCGGCGGAATGCACGATGCATTTGGGCACGCCGGTGGTTCCCGAGGAAAACAGGATATAAAGCGGGTGGGAAAACGGCAGACGGAGGTAGTCGATGTCCTTGACGGCATAAGCTGCCATGAACTGGTCGAGCGTGCGACCATCGGAAAGCGATGCGACCAGGGCCGGCGCGTCGCCCGCATAAGGCACAATCAGGACCGGCACTGCCAGCTTTACAGCCACGGCCTTGACCTTGTCAGCCACGTCCTGACGCTTGCCATTGTACCAGTAGCCGTCGCAGGCGATGAACAGCTTCGGCTCGATCTGGCCGAAACGGTCGAGCACGCCCAGTTCGCCGAAATCCGGCGAGCAGGACGACCAGATCGCGCCGATCGATGCTGCTGCCAGCATCAGCGCGATCGTCTCCGGCATGTTCGGCATCATGGCAGCAACCCGATCGCCCTCGGAAATGCCAAAATCGCGCAAGGCCTGCTGCAGCCGGGATACTGTCGCGGTCAGGCGCTGCCAGCTCCAACGCTCGGAGACCTTGTCCTCTCCCCGGAAAATCAGCGCATCGCCCTCGCCGGCCTTTGCCAGCAGGTTCTCGGCGAAATTCAGCCGGGCTTCGGGGAAGAACCTCGCCTTGAGCATGACATCGCCGTCAAGCAGGTCGACAGCGCCCTTGTCGCCCTTGACCTCGCAATAGTCCCAGACTGCCGACCAGAAGGGGCCACGCTGGCTGATCGACCAATCGTAGAACGCGTCATAGCCATCGAAGGCCTTGCCGCTGCGGTGACCGCACCAGGTGATGAAATCCGTCATGGGGGCCGATGCCTTGAAGGCTTCCGACGGCGTCCAAAGGGGCATAGTATCTGTCATGCAATCCTCCTCACATGGTCGATGTGTATATCATACCGCATCGCAATATAAAGGATGACCGGCCCTGCTGTTTGCACGGCTCCGCCAATTCCTGTATCGGGCGAGACTAGGCAATCACGGCTGGACGCGCCACCGCCTGAAGGATCTTGAATGTCCGAAATCCGGATGAGCAAAAAACTGCACAGCAGGCAACAGCCCGGTCGGCGCCGGCGCCGGTTGCTACGGCTCGTCATTGTGGTTTCCGCCGGTGTTATTCTCGCATCGGTACTGCTTCGCATCGCAGCGCCACACCTGATCTCCAGCAGCCTCGTGCGCTCGGCGATCGGATCGGCGGTCAGCGGCTGGACAGGGCATGACGTGACGATCGACGGGCCGCCGGTCATCAGCTTCTGGCCGGAGCCACGGGTGACGCTGACCGATGTCAGCGTGCACAAGCTTGACGGCGGCAGCGATCAATTGCTGGCAGAAATCGATGAACTGTCAGCCTCGTTCGGCTTCTACTCCGCCATCCGTGGCCAACCACAGTTCTCAGAATTTCGATTTGTCCGTCCGAGGATCAGAATCGAGCGCGACAGGGACGGCAAGCTCGATTGGAGCAACGAGGGCAGGCTGACCGCTGCCGTGCGCGACGCACACCGCAACGATGCCGGGCAGCAGACGATCGATCCCAGCCTGGACGCCGCGGTCGACAGCGTGCAGGTCGTCGATGGCGAGGTCACGCTGGCCGACGAAGCGTCAGGGCGGGAGTTCGTCGCCCAGGGACTGCAAGCGGACATCGACTGGCCACGGCTGTCCAGCGCTTTCGACGCCAAGGCATCCTTGAGCTTCGAGGGCCGGCCGGTCACGTTGCAGATCCAGACAGATTCACCTCTTATGCTTATCGGCGGCGACGTGGCGGATGTGGTTCTCGGGGTTGATGTCAAAGGTCTGAGCGGCCGCTTCCAGGGCAAGGCGAACCTGATGAAGGCTCGGCTCGGCGATGGCAGTCTCGAGCTCAATGCAACGGATGTCCCGGCATTTGCCGCCTTCAGCGGCCTTCGTCTTGCCGGCAGCGAGGATTGGCAAACCGCCTCACTGAAGACAAATCTCGTCACAGCGGCCAAGGAACTGCGGTTTGAAGACCTGTCCTTCCAGATCAACGGCAACAGTGGCGACGGTTTCCTCGCGCTGACGCAGCCGGACCAGACGCGTCCGACGGTAAACGGCACGCTGGCGCTTGACCGGCTCGACCTTGCCGGATTGCTGCGCGGTCTCGAAATCGATGTCGACGACAAGGCGGAAGCCCGTTTGCCGGGCTTTGTCGACTGGTTCGATTTCGATGTGACGGTATCGGCACGCACCGCGACATTAGCACCGTTCGAACTGACGGGTCTCGGCGCCAGCCTGATCGGCAAGGGGGACAGCCTGAAGCTGGTGATCGGCGATGCGGCGTTTCTCGGCGGTTCGCTGAGCGCCCGGTTTTCCCGCCCGGACTCTGCGATTGGCCAGGATGCGGAACTCAACGTGTCTCTCGAGGACATCGACGTTGAACGGCTGATGGATGGCCTGGCTCTGGACGGCACGGTGCCGGCCGGACAAGCCTCGGTCGATCTGGCGGCACGCCTGCCAAACGGTGGTCAGGCCGGTGGTCAGGCTAGTGGTCAGGCCGGCGGGCAGACAGACGGGAACGCTGGTGGGCTCAGGCAAAGCTTCGAGACCATGTCCGGAACGCTGCGGTTTCGCGCCGATGACGGGGTGTTGCGCAATTTTGATGCCGACGGTCTTCGGGCGATGGCCAAAGGGCACGCCTATTTTCAGCTCAGTGCGGCCGGCGATGCCGATTTTGCTTTCAGCCATTTCGACCTCACGGCGCGCTTCGATCATGGATCGGCCGAAATCGAGAAAGCCGAGATCGCCGGCAGCAGCGAAACACTGACATTGAGCGGGATTGCGCCCTTCACGCGTCAGGCGCTGGCCCTGCGGGGGGAACTGACCCCGATTGATGATGGCGACGCGAATGCCGACGAGTCTCTGTCATTCTTCATCGGCGGCGTCTGGTCCGATCCGGTGATTTCTCCGGTGCCGACGAATGCCCCGTCGCCCTCCGTCGCGCCACGCCTGCCCGCCAGTCCCGCGCCCTGAGCGATCAGGCCCAGTGCTTCCCATTGTTTCGGCAGTCGCTAAGATAGGCCGAATCAAGCGTGTCTGGGGGAACGGACGTTGCGGGGATTACTATCGGGATTGATAAAGATCGCGCTGGCGTCGCTGATTGCCGGCTCGTTCCTGTCGTTTTTCGGGCTCTCGCCGAGAGCCGTTCTTGACTATTTCGGCGTCACACCCGACGAGATCCACGCTGCTATGATTGCCGGGTTCGGCTGGGCCGCCCCGCGCATGCTGCTCGGCGCCATGATCGTCCTGCCGCTTTGGCTGATCACCTATATCCTGCTGCCGCCACGCGACTAGACGTGGCGGCATGGTCAGCCGGGGCTATGAAGTTGCCCGCGCCGCGACATGCTCATCGCGCTGGCGCTGCAGTTCCCTTTGCTTGGTGGTAAGGGACGCGATGATGACGCCGATGGTGACGATGCCGATCAGAATGGTGCAGACGGCATTGATTTCCGGCGTCACGCCGAGGCGCACCTGCGAATAGATCTTGATCGGCAGCGTCGTTGCGCCCGGGCCAGTGGTGAAGCTCGCGATCACGAGGTCGTCGAGCGACAGGGTAAAGGCCAGCATCCAGCCGGAAATGACGGCCGGCAGGATCAGCGGCAGGGTGATCTTGAAGAAGGTCTTGACCGGCGGGCAGCCGAGATCCTGGGCGGCTTCCTCCAGGCTGGTGTCGAAGGTGAGCAATCGCGACTGCACGACGATCGCCACGTAGCACATGGTGAATGTCGTATGGGCGATGATCACCGTGACCAGGCCGCGATCGACGCCGACGGCGACAAACAGCAGAAGCAGCGACAGGCCGGTGATTACTTCCGGCATGACCAGCGGCGCATAGACCATGCCGGAAAACAGCAGGCGGCCGGGAAAACGGCCGTAGCGCACCAGGGCGAGCGCGGTCAGCGTGCCCAGGATCGTGCCGAGCGATGCGCTTAGCAACCCCACCCTGAGCGTCACCCAGGCGGCATCCATCAGCCCGGCATTCGACCACATCTCGCGATACCATTTCAGCGAGAAGCCGCCCCAGACGGTGACGAGCTTGGAATCGTTGAACGAGTAGATCACCAGGATCAGGATCGGAATGTAGAGGAAGGCGAAGCCGAGGGTCAGGACCGTCGCGTCGAATTTACCCGATTTCATCTTGGCACCCTCCCCTCAGGCTTTCTGCTGCTGGTTCTGGAAGATCGCGATCGGCACGACCAGCATCAGGAGCAGAACGACGGCCACGGCGGAGGCGAGCGGCCAGTCACGATTGCCGAAGAATTCCGTCCACAGCGTCTTGCCGATCATCAGTGTCTCGGCGCCACCGAGCAGATCCGGGATGACGAATTCGCCGGTGATCGGGATGAAGCAGATCATCGAACCGGCGATCACACCCGGGATGGATAGCGGGAAGGTGATCTTCCAGAACGCTTTCCAAGGCGGGCAGCCGAGATCGCTTGCCGCCTCAAGCAGCGTTCCGTCGAGCTTTTCCAGCGCCGAATAGAGCGGCAGGACCATGAAAGGCAGATAGGAATAGACGATGCCGATGAAGACGGCGGTCTCGGTGCGGAAGATCTGCACCTGATCGTTCGGATCCATCAGGCCGAGCGAATGCAGCACGATGGTCAAAAGCCCCTCCGGCTTCAGGATGCCGATCCAGGCATAAACGCGGATCAGGAACGACGTCCAGAACGGCAGGATGACCAGCATCAGCAATGTCGGGCGGATGGTGACGGAGGCGCGCGCCATGGCCAGTGCCATGGGATAGCCGATCAACAGCAGAAGAAGCGTCGAGATCGTCGCGATCCGCAGCGAGGACAGGTAGGCGTTCATGTAGAGCGGGTCTTCGAGCAGGAAGAAATAGTTCTCGAAATCCAGCTGCGAGAGATAGTCGCGGATCGAGGCAAGGCCTTCGAAGACCGGCGTGTAGGGCGGCATGGCGATTGCCGTGTCCGACAGCGAGATCTTCACGATGATCAGGAAGGGTGCAACGAAGAACAGCACCATCCAGAGATAGGGAATGACGACGACCAGCCAGCGGGCCGGATCGGATTTGCTTGTCGAGACTGGTTCGGCCATGGTCGCCTCCTCAGCGGGTTAGGACAAGGCCGGCATCCGCCGACCAGGACAGCCACACCATGTCGCCGAAGGTGATCGGCCGGTCGACAAGGCGCGCGACATTGGCCTGGGCTGCACGGAACATGCGGCCGTCATCCAGCTTGACGATGAAAACGGAAAAATCGCCGAGATAGCCGATGTCCCAGACTTCGCCATGCAGGGCATTGCTCGAGATATCGACCGGCTGATCGAGCGAGATGCGCACCTTTTCAGGCCGGATGGCGAAGGCGACCGAATTGCCGGGGGATGCCGCGCAGTTCTGCTCCACGGCAACGGTTATGCCTTCGCAATCGACCTTGACGATATCGGTACCGGTTGTCGCATCGCGGCTGACCAGCTTGCCTTCGAGAATGTTGATGTCACCGATGAAGTCGGCGACATATCGGCTGTTGGGCGCTTCGTAGATCTCGGCCGGGGTTGCGACCTGGATGAGGCAACCCTTGTCCATGACGGCAATGCGATCGGATACCGTCATCGCCTCTTCCTGGTCATGGGTGACGATGAGGAAGGTCAGGCCGAGCTTGGTCTGGATGTCCATCAGCTCGAACTGGGTTTCCTCGCGCAGCTTGCGGTCAAGCGCGCCGAGCGGCTCGTCGAGGAGCAGGACCTTGGGGCGCTTGGCAAGCGAACGGGCCAGCGCCACGCGCTGGCGCTGGCCACCGGACAACTGGTTCGGCTTGCGCTTGGCAAACTGGTCGAGCTTGACCAGCTTCAGCATTTCGGCGACGCGCGCGTCGATCTCACCCTTGGGCAGGCTGTCCTGTTCAAGGCCGAAGGCGATGTTCTTTTCGACCGTCATGTGCGGGAAGAGCGCGTAGGACTGGAACATCATGTTGGTCGGGCGCTTGTATGGCGGCGTACCCGACAGGTCCTTGCCCTGCAGCAGGATGCGGCCAGAGGTCGGCTGCTCGAAGCCGGCCAGCATGCGCATCAGCGTCGTCTTGCCACATCCCGACGGCCCCAGCAGCGAGAAAAACTCGCGCTCGTAGATGTCGAGCGTCAGATTGTCGACCGCAACAAAATCACCGAAGCGTTTCGTGACATTTTCGAAGCGGATGAAGGGAACCGCGTCCGGATCGGTCCATGGTGAGAATTTACGCTTTACTGGCCCCAGAGATTTCGCCATCGCCCGATCCCGACTGTTTTGTTGCTCTTGCTTGTTGTGCTTGCTTGAAGTTCCGGCCCCACAAGAAAAAGCCGGGCGATTGAGGCGCCCGGCTGATGTTTCTGACCGTTAGCTGCCGGTCTTGATCTGGGTCCAGACCCGGTTGAGCACCCGCTGCTCCTTCGGCCCGTAGGGCGAGATGGTGAAGAGCTTCTTGACGGTCTCTTCAGTCGGATAGACGGACGGGTTCTTGATCACCGCCTCATCGAGCAATGCCTGCGAGGCAAGGTTGCCGTTGGCGTACTGGACATAGTTGGATGCCTTGGCGATCACGTCCGGCTTCATCAGATAATTGATGAATTCATGGGCCTCTGCGACATTCTTGGCATCCGCCGGGATCGCCAGATTGTCGAACCACATATAGGTGCCTTCCTTCGGGATCACATATTCGATCTCGACGCCATTCTTGGCTTCTTCGGCACGCGCCTTGGCCTGGAGGATGTCGCCAGACCAGCCGATCGTCAGGCAGATGTCGCCATTGGCGAGATCATCGATATAGGAGGACGAGTTGAAGGTCTTTACGAATGGGCGGATCTGGGAGTAGACCGCGCCACCGGCTTCGAGATCCGCGGTCTCCTTGCTGTCCGGGTCCTTGCCAATGTAGTTCATCGAGATCGCGAAGGTCTCGTCCGAGGCGTCGAGAATGTTGATGCCACAGGCCTTCAGCTTTTCAGCATTTTCCGGCTTGAAGATCGCATCCCAGCTGTCGACCTTGAAGTCGGCGCCCAGCGCTTCCTTGAGCTTGGCGGTATTGTAGCCGATGCCGGTGGTGCCCCACATGTAGTTGACGGCATATTCGTTGCCGGGATCGTATTTTGCCAGGCGCTCGGAAATATCCGGCCACATGTTGGAAAGGTTCGGCAGCTTCGCCTTGTCGAGCTTCTGGAAAACGCCGGCTGTGATCTGGCGGGCCAGGAACGGACCGGTCGGCACGACGACATCATAACCGGAGCCGCCGGCCAGCAGCTTGGTCTCCAGCAATTCGTTCGAATCGAAGACGTCATAGACGACCTTGATCCCGGTTTCCTTGGTGAAATCCTCAAGGACGGACTCATCGATGTAATCCGACCAGTTGTAGACGTGGACGACACGCTCCTGCGCCTGGACAGCCGATGCGATGAAGATCGTCGCGAGGGCCACCGACGCCGTACGAATGAAATGAGCCTTCATTTTTTCTCCTGTTCGAGCCTGGAGACCGAGGGTCCCGCATGCCATTCCCGTTGTTTTTTTAAGAGACTAGAAAGGAATTGGACGGGCGACAAGCGAAATTCTTCGCCGCTGCTAAGGCAAAATTGGGCCCGCCCGGAATTACTGGAAATCGAAGGCGCTCAATCCCGTGACCATTTCATCGAGCCCGAGCGGGCGCGTCAGAGGCGGCTCGGCACGCGACAGACAGCCGGAACGCTCGCACAACCGACAGGCCGTACCGATCGGAACGGGCGCAACCGCCGGCGCGCGGACGGCATCCGCATAAATCACTTCATCCGCCTGCGCGATGTCGCAGCCGATCAGCACAGCAGTGCGCCTTACGCGTTCGCCGAAACCCGCCTGCGGGCCCTCCAGCGTGCGCGAAACGGTCAAAAAGCCTGCGCCATCCGGCATCTGGACGTGATCGACCAGAAGCTGGGCCGGCTGGGCAAAGGCGACATGAATGTTGAGCTTGGGACAGAGGCCGCCGAATTTCGCCTGGGGAAAGCCCTGCGCGCCGCTGCGGCGGAAGCGGTTGCCGGCATTGTCCACCTCGAGCAGGAAAAACGGCACGCCCTGCGCGCCCGGCCGCTGCAGCATGGTCAGGCGATTGGCCGCCTGCTCGAACGATACATTGAAGCGGGCGCGCAGCACATCGACATCATAGCGGGCGCGCTGGGCCGCCGACAGGAAGGCACTGTAAGGCATCATCAACGCATGGGCCGCATAACGCGCCAGTTCGAAACGGCCGAGACGTCTCGCCTCGCCGGACGTCAGGGCCAGTTCATCCAGCGTCGTCTGGATCTCGTCATTCAACGCCAGCAGGCAGACTTCCATCGCCACCTCGCGCAATTGGTCGAAAGCCGACAGGCGCTCGGACAAAAACAGCCGCATGGAGTGGCGGTCGTAGCGCCGGCGCAAGGACGGCATGGCCTGCACCGGCAAGGCACGTACGACAATGCCATGCTTGTTTCGCAGCCAGGCCTTGAGGGCGACCGCGAGATCATCGCCGGCGACCAATCCGAGCGCCGCGTGAAATGCCTCGGCTGAATCCTCGATGCGGGCGTGAAAGTTTGCGCGCCTCTCGATCACCTCGCGCACTTCATCGGTCGGCAGCCTGGCGCCCGACAGCGAGGTCTCGTGTCCCTCGCGGGCCAGAAGGTCGGCGAGGTCGGAAAGCCGCGCCGCCTGCTCGCGGTAGGCGCGGTAAAGCTTGACGATGCCGTTTGCCGCGTTGGGCGCCGCTCCGGCGATCTCGATCAGCTCCTGGTCGCCGGGCAACTCGCCGGACAGGAGCGGATCGGCGAAGACCTCGCGCAGCTGGCTCGCCGTGCCCCCCGCCTCGCCCTGCAGCTCGTCCAGATCGACCTTGTAGACGGATGCCAGCTTCAACAGCAGCTGGACCGTCAGCGGGCGCTGGTTACGCTCGATCAGATTGAGATAGGACGGCGAGATTTCCAGTGCCTCGGCCATGGCCGTCTGAGTCAGCCCCAGACCATTGCGGATACGGCGGACACGCGGGCCGGCAAAGATCTTGTTTTCAGCCATTCGACAGCCCTTTTACAATATCCGACAAATCTTCAGTCCGATCAATGTTTACATAATTTACAATTTTACACTGCCGCTTTGTCAAAGACAAGACATCGTAACCTCTTTCAACGCGTTGATTTCATGTTTTTTCTAGCCTATTTGTGCGGCGCGATGTAAATCTAGTCACATCAACAGCGAGACAATTCGATCAAGATCTTGCATCGAGGAGTGGAAGGAAAAATACAATGACTGATTTTTACAATCTCGTTCCGAACGCACCGAAGGGCCGCTATGACGGCATCCAGCGCAGCTACACAGCCGACGACGTCAAGCGCCTGCGCGGCTCGGTCGAGATCAAGCATTCGCTCGCCGAGATGGGTGCCAATCGCCTTTGGAAGCTGATCCACGAGGAAGACTTCGTCAACGCGCTCGGCGCACTCTCGGGCAACCAGGCGATGCAGATGGTCCGCGCCGGCCTGAAGGCGATCTATCTGTCCGGTTGGCAGGTTGCCGCCGACGCGAACACCGCCTCTTCGATGTATCCCGATCAGTCGCTCTATCCGGCCAATGCGGCACCGGAACTCGCCAAGCGCATCAACAAGACGCTGCAGCGCGCCGACCAGATCGAAACCCAGGAAGGCAACGGCCTTTCGGTCGAAACGTGGTTCGCACCGATCGTCGCCGATGCCGAGGCTGGTTTCGGCGGACCGCTCAACTCCTTCGAGATCATGAAGGCCTTTATCGAGGCAGGCGCTGCCGGCGTTCACTATGAAGACCAGCTCGCGTCGGAAAAGAAGTGTGGCCATCTAGGCGGCAAAGTTCTGATCCCGACCCAGGCGCATATCCGCAACCTTTCCGCGGCCCGGCTGGCTGCGGATGTGATGGGTACGCCGACGCTGATCATCGCCCGCACCGATGCCGAGGCTGCCAAGCTATTGACGTCCGATATCGACGAGCGCGACCGGCCATTCGTTGACTATGATGCCGGACGCACGGCGGAGGGCTTCTACCAGGTGAAGAACGGCATCGAGCCGTGCATTGCCCGCGCGATCGCCTATGCACCGCATTGCGACATGATCTGGATGGAAACTTCCAAGCCGGACCTCGAGCAGGCGCGCAAGTTTGCCGAGGCGGTGCACAAGGTGCATCCGGGCAAGAAGCTCGCCTATAACTGCTCGCCGTCGTTCAACTGGAAGAAGAACCTGGATGACGCGACGATCGCCAAGTACCAGAAGGAACTCGGCGCGATGGGCTACAAGTTCCAGTTCATCACGCTCGCCGGCTTCCATCAGCTGAACTACGGCATGTTCGAACTGGCTCGCGGCTACAAGGATCGCCAGATGTCGGCCTATTCCGAGCTGCAGCAGGCGGAATTTGCCGCCGAGGTCAACGGCTACACCGCGACCAAGCACCAGCGCGAAGTCGGCACCGGCTATTTCGATGCGGTATCGCTGGCGATTTCCGGCGGCCAGTCCTCGACGACCGCGATGGGCGAATCCACCGAACACGACCAGTTCCGCCCGGCGGCGGAATAAATAAACCCCTCCCCACCCCCTCCCCACAAGGGGGAGGGGCCGGAGACCGCAGTGATCGATCTGCTCGAACAGACGCCTTGAGCCCGATGCTGGCAAGACCGACATTCCGGATTAAGCCCTCCCCCTTTGTGGGGAGGGTTTGGGAGGGGCCTAAAACCACGACCACCCATTCAACAACCCCGGATACAAGAGGAGAAACACCATGACCCCGCAGACACGAGTCAAAGAACGCGCAGAAGAACAGTCATCGGCCATGAGCACCGATCAGCAGGCGATGATCCGCATGCTGGCCAATGACCTGCACCGCCTGAACCATTCCATCATGAAGGCCGTCGATGCCGGCGTATCGGTCGAACTGGTACGCTCCGCCCGCCATCACGGCGGCGATGGCAACTGGGGCGACCTGCTGATCCCGGTGATTGTCACCCAGGGCACCCACGCCGCCTGATCCGACAACCGGCTACCGCCGCCCGCTTACCGCCTACCGTCCGGCCCTGACCTCCGGAACGGCTGCCCGCACAAGGATCGCCTCGGGGGAGGAGCGACGGTCGTTGTGCGGGCTTTTTACCATTCGTCACCACGGCCCCGCTTTTGACGGCCCTGCTTTGACGGCCCCCTAGTTCCGCGTTACTTTTGCAAGATTGCATGGAATGCTCTCTCGCTGCGGAGCCGAGACGATGAATATGCAGGATCGACCGGGCATGATCGGCTTTGGCCGCGATCGCTTCGACAAGCCGGTGCGTTTTCTCAACGGTCGCTTCGACTGCAAGGTTTCCGCCCGCGATACCGACGGTGCCCTGTGCATCATTGATACGTTCCGCGACAGCTGCGGCGGTCCGCCGCTGCACTATCACGCCCTGCAGGATGAATGGTTCATGGTGCTGGAAGGGGAGTTTCTGTTCCAGCTGGGCGACCAGCTGTTTCATGCGACAGCAGGCTGCTCCATCTTCGGACCGCGCATGGTGCCCCACAGCTTCCGCAACCTGACGGACAAGGCTCGCATGCTGCTGGTTTTCCAGCCGGCCCTCGACATCGAGACCTTCTTCAGCACCGGCGTCACGCTCCATCAGGCGCAGACGGACATGTTCGATGCCTTGAGCCTCGCCCATCATATCCACAATGTCGGACCGCCGCTGAGCCAGGCCCAAGCCGACGCCCTGCGGTCAACCGCCCAGCCGGAACCTCGTCCCGTCGAATAGTTCCCGATGCGCCTTGAACAGGCCCATCATGCGATCGACAACCACGCGGATCTCGGTGCGATGGCGATCATCATTGTTCATCACGATCCACTGGCGATGGCGCAGTTCGACAATCTCGTCACCCGCCCTCTGCAGCCGCGGCTCGAGATCGCCGACAAAACACGGCAGCACGGCGACGCCCGCACCCGCCAGCGCCAGATCCCTGAGCGAGCGCGGCCGATTGACGGTGGCGATGATCCGGTCCGGCGCCTGCTCATGCGGCCAGCGCAGATAGGCCGAAATGGCGTTTTCCCGATCGACCGCCAGCCAGCGTTCAGGTCCGGCATCGAAGGTGTTGCGGGCGCGGTAGGGTGCATAAGCGACCTCCCCGGCAAGCAAGGCCGCAAGGTTGAGTTCCTCCGGCTCAAAGGCACGCATGCCGATGTCGCTTTCCCGGTGCGCCAGGCTTGCACGCTGCTCGCCGATAAAGAGATCGATGCGAAAAGCGTCGCGCTCCTGGCGAATGGCCGGAAAGTTCTCCGCCAGCAGCCAGCCATTCCAGGTGCCGACCGCAATCCGCACCAGGGCATCGGATGCCTGCCCCCGACGCCAGATGTCGACTTTGCGCGATGCCGCTTCCAGCTCGCCCAGATGATCGAGCAAGGCCCTGCCGTCGCCGGTCAAGGTGTAGCCGGTCTGGCTGCGGTGAAACAGCGCGCGGCCCAGTTCCTCCTCCAGCGCGACCATGCGACGCCCGATCGTGGCAGGGCTCAGCCCGCTGGCCGACGCCGCTCCGGTCAGACCACCCAGCCGGGCGACGTGCAGGAAAAGCTGATAGGAATCCCAGGCTATGTTTTTCATGGATGAAAGACATAGCGCATTCCTGCGTGTTTATGGAGCTAAATTTAGCGGATAGATGAGGAGATGGATTGAAGAAAGAGGAGATCCATCATGGTCGAGATCTATGCGGCAATGGCCTTCGAAGCCGCGCGGGCGCGTCATGCGCGCAACCCCCGCCTCGAGGAAGAGGCCTTCTATCAGGCTTACCGGGAAAGCTGGTGGTCGCGCCTGAGACGAGGTTTCGGTGCCTGGCGGCAGAAACAGCCAGCCGAATTGTCGGCAGCGAAGCTTGACTGGTGCTGCGACGGACTGCCGGCCAAATGAATCGGCCCGAGTCATCAGTCATTCATTGCTTACATTACAGCCTGGATCGTCTCCGCGGCGGCAAGGCCGGCGCGGAGACGGTTTCCAAGATCAGACGCTGACGCGCCGACCTTCCTTGTCGGCCGACTTGCGATCGGCACCGTGTTTCTCGATGATCGCCTTGGCATCTTCCACAGAAATGCGATGTTTCTTGGCAAAGGCGATCGGCTCATAGGGTTTCTGCTCGGATGCAGAGTTTGTGTTCTTTTCGGACATGGATGTCTCCGTTCGTGCGGACTTTGGCGGGACGCCGAAGCCGGTTAAATCGTGTTGAATCGTGAGGAACGGGTCGGCCCAATCTGTCTGCGCTCTCTGCGCAGACGGCCGCCTTGACGTGTTCTCTATGTGGGAAGAGGCTGCGTCGTTTCAAGGATGATGACTTGGCGGGCGCAGCTTGTGCCCGCCCGCTTTCATCATCCGTCATGTGGCGTCTTCAACGAAGGCGCCAATTGCTGAATGTGTCAGTATTTGTTCTTGCGAACACTCTTGTTGCCGCGCGGGCCTGTCTGCACCGGTGTGCGGCTGCGGCTTTCCTCCAGCAATCCGCGCCAGCGCTCCAGACGGTCCGCGTCAAGCGTGCCGGTCTTCACCGCCGCCTGGACGGCGCAACCCGGCTCGTGGACATGGGTGCAATCGCGAAAGCGGCACGCCTCCGCCAGATCGGTGATGTCGCCGAACAGGGCTTCCAGGCCATCGGAAATATCGCTGACATAAAGGGTGCGGATACCGGGTGTATCGATCACCCAACCGCCTCCGGCAATGGCATGCAGCGAGCGCGCCGTGGTGGTGTGCCGGCCTTGCGCATCATATTCGCGGATGCCACCGGTCTTCTGCAGGCCGTCGGATCCGGCGAGCGTGTTGACCAGCGTCGATTTACCAACGCCGGAAGAGCCAACCAGCGCAACCGTCTGACCGGTGCCGCACCATGGCTTCAACGCTGCGATCGCATCTGCCGATTTGGCATTGAGCACGACGACGGACAAATCGCGCTGCAGGGCCCTGGCCTGCTGCGCATACGTTTCGGCGTCGGCAACGGTGTCGGCCTTGGTCAGCACGATCACCGGCACCGTGCCGGCCTGGTGGGCCATGATCAGATAACGTTCAAGCCGTGCCGGATTGAAATCGGCGTTGCACGAGGTGGCAATGAACAGCGTATCGACATTGGCGGCGGCCAGTTGCTGGCCATGCTTGAGTTCGGTGCGACGCTGGAGGACCGTCTTGCGGTCGAGGCGGCGGACCAGCATCTGCGTGAACGGATCGGCCAGAACCCAGTCGCCCACGGCGAAGTCTGCGGTGTTGACGTTCGAACCGATTTCAAGCTCCACCGGGCCATGCGCATTGATCGCTTCCAGGCGTGCACGATGAACGGAAGAGATGCGCCGGGGCGCCAGATCCATTTCGTCCGGCATGACCTGCGTGCTGAAAAAATCAGACCAGCCCAGCGGCTCCAGCGATGATGGATTGTTCGAACCAGTCACAGTCTTCGCATCATTCATAGCTCATCCCGATGTTTTGGCGCGGTCTTGCCAGCCAGTAATCAAGATAGGCCTAACGGCGATCCGATGGATAGCAACAAAAAAAGGCCAGGCAATCAGCCTGACCTCCCTGGGTAAACTTGCTTTCGACAGTGCCGGTACATCCGTGGTCAAAGGAAAGCAGTTTCCGATTATACAGCCTGCAGGTTGCAAGCAGACATCTTGCCCGACTTCTTGTCGCGCTCGAGGTCGAAGCCGATCTTCTGGCCTTCGACGATTTCGCGCATTCCGGCGCGCTCGACGGCAGAGATGTGAACGAACGCGTCAGCGTCGCCGTTGTCAGGCTGGATGAAGCCGAAGCCCTTGGTGGAATTAAACCATTTTACTGTGCCGGTGATCATGATGAACCCTTTCATAGCAGTATTGAGTAACCACAGTGCCGAAGCGCTGCGGATGGTGGTAGCGAATTTTGAAATGAAGGTTCGTTCAGGGCGCGCTCATAAAACGCGCGGTAACCAAAGCTCAGCAAGCAAAATATCGACAGGCCCGATATAGGCAAGCACACCGGCATTGTCAACTTTTAGTTTTTGCCAACCTGGTGATCGTCTTTTGATTGCATTAGCGATGAATACAATCCACCACATTGCCTCGACGCGCGTTGAGGCCTGCAGCCGACTTCCCCGATGGGAGAAATGCCGACTGCAGTGGCGCCTCGGACGCGATACCAAACCTTATTCCGCTTACGCCGCCCGCGCCGCGCCGGCTCGCTCGGTCTCGATACGGAATTGCTGCAGCAGGTCGCGCAACGCATCCGTCTGACCCGACAGATCCTGGGTTGCGGCTGTCGCTTCCTCGACCATGGCGGCATTCTGCTGGGTCATCTGGTCCATGCGCGATACGGCGCCGTTGACCTCCTGCAAAGCGCCGGACTGCTCGCGGCTGGTTTCGGCGATCTTCTCGACATGTTCGCTGATGGCGGAAATCTGGCTGCCGATGCGCGACAGGACTTCACCGGTCTGCTGCACATGGGTGGCACCACTTGCGACTTCCTGGGCAGAGCGATTGATCAGCCCTTTGATTTCCTTGGCGGCACCGGCCGAGCGCTGTGCGAGTTCACGAACCTCCTGCGCGACGACGGCAAAGCCCTTGCCGGCATCACCGGCGCGGGCGGCTTCGACGCCGGCATTCAGCGCCAGAAGGTTGGTCTGGAAGGCGATCTCGTCGATCACGCCGATGATGCTAGAAATCTGGCCCGAGGCTTCCTCGATCCGGCCCATGGCCGAAATCGCACTGCCGACAACGACCGCGGATTCATCGGCGTTCTTCTTGGCATCGCGCACCACGCCGTTGACACGCTCGGCACGTTCTGAGGCGGACCTGACGGCGACGGTAATCTCGTCGACGGCAGCCGCGGTCTCCTCGAGTGAGGCCGCCTGCTGTTCGGTGCGGCGGGCGAGATCGACGGCCGACTGCGCCATCTGGCGGCCGTTGTTCTGGATCATGTCCACATTGCCGGCGATCTGGCGCATGGTGTCGCGCAGGCGGGCCAGCGACAGGTTGAAATCGGTGCGCAGGGTTTCGAGACGGCCATGGAACCGGTCCTCGATCTCGAAGGAGATGTCGCCATTGGCAAGGCGTTCCAGTGCCTGGGCGAGCTTCGTTACGGCGTGGTCGATCTCGGCATCGAGTGAGCGCTTGTCGGCATCGTTGCGACGGCGCTCGGCTTCCGCCGCCTGCTGCTCGCGCTGGCGCTCCGCCTCCATTTCGATCTTGGTATGGGCATTGGTCTTGAAGACGCCAAGCGCGCGCGCCATCGCACCAATTTCGTCGCCGCGCTTGTCGCCGATGATGCCGGCTTCCAGGTCGCCTTCCGCAAGGCGCTGCATGGTGGCCGTGATGCGCGCGATCGGTCGCTGCAACGTCAGCACCAGTGCAAAGCCGCCGATGATGGCGACAACAACGCCAGCCACCATGGTCGAGATAGACAGGCGGTTGGCTTCCTGGCTTTCCGTGCCGGCCACATCTTTTTGCAGGTCGGCAAAGGCTGTCAGCGAAGCCCAGATCGTATCCATGGTCCGGCTGGCTTCGGCATAGCTTGCAATGCGGTCGGCACTGGATTTGACCAGCGTCTCACTGTCGGCTGTCAAGCCCGACAGGTGCGGGGTGATTGCAGCGGTCAGGCTTTCGTAAAATGCTTTGTCGGCGATGCTGCCGCCAAGCACGGCGAGATTGTCGCCGACCAGCTTGATCTGGCGCAGCAGCGGATCGCGCGCCTTGTCATCCTTGGCCATCAAGAAGGATGCTGTGATCAGGCGCAGGTCATAGACATCGGCGATCAGCATGCGGCTGCCCGACAGTACGTCGGCGGCCTGCACCGCGCTGGTTTCGACGGCGGCAAAGCGGCTGACGGCAAGCGCATTCTTCTCCATCGCGCTGGCCCGCAGGATGGCCTCATAGCCACGGAACTTAGCCAAGACCGAGCCGATGGCACGACCGGTCTCCAGGCTGGTATCACCGGTGGCCAGGCTTTGCTTCAATTCGGCGATCGTCGCCTGCAGGGTCTTGCCGAGGTCCTTGTGTTGGGGCGGAAGAGCCGTCGCAATCTTGCGCTGGGTCTTGACCAGTTCGGGCAGCGCCTTCTGCAAGACCGGGAATTGTGCTTCTGGCAGGCCAGCGGAAAAATAGTCTTTGGCGAGCGTGGCCATGAAGTTGGCGGCGGCGGTCAGGCGGTCTGCTTCGCGCAGCGCGCTCTTCGCATCGTTTTCACCCGAGACCACGGCGCGCTGCAATTTCTGCGCTTCGTCGGAGACACGGATCTGCTGGGCCATCAGGCCTTTCAGATGTTCGTTGATGCCGGTTGCGAGCTGAACTTCAGCCTGATGCAATTGCCACAGGCTGTCGATCTTCTGGTTGATCGCGCCGGTGCCGGCAATCGCTTCGTCGAGGAAATTGCGACCCACGCCATCCGCGCCGATTTCGGTGACGTTGACCTGCAGCGTGCCCTCCTGGGCAGACAGCTCCGCCAGCACGGCCGCGCGCGTTTCCTCCGACGTTTCGCTGAGGAAACGGGCCATCGTCGCGTTGACGTTTCTGAAGCCGTTGAGCGAACGCATGGTGCCGTTGGAGATCTCCATGCGCTGCTGCAACATGCCGGACGCATAAAGGCCCATCAGGCCGACGGCCGTGATCGACAGCACAAACGGCAGGACGAAGGCCATGACCTTGGTCGATATCGAAAAACGCGACAAAATACGATCGATCAACTTGCTTCCTCCAAGCAATTGCGACGCTTGCACGCCGACTTCCTCCCTGCCTGCAATCCATCGCCGCGCATCCTGACACAGCACACAGCGATTTTTCGGCAAGTCTCCATCGAAAAGCCTGCAACAAAAGTATCAAGACGAAGTTAAATGAGCGCGCGTGACCGTTTCATCAGCCGCGCACGGGTCCATATGCGCGCAGTCAAGAGCCGACGCGTCCGCAGGAACGGATGCGAAGCAGGGCTTGCGCCTGTGTCGTTGCTGCCAGGTGTTTGTGTTTCCGCGAGCACACGGGTCCGGCCTTTGCCGGCCGGGCGTTCATCTTGCTCCGGCAGCGATCAGTTGATCAGGCTGATGGCGAGGGCGGCCAGCGCGCTGGCGGCGTAGAGGCTGAGGATCGCGAGGTGGCGCAACCGGTCACGGTTGGCGTCGCGCGTGCGGGCAATGGCAATAGCGCGGGGTTTGCGATCGTGTCTGTTCATCAGCGCTGTCCTCATGGTGGGTCACTCGACAGGAAGCATGCCTTTCCGGGCTTGCCGGCCCGACGTCATGTCACGGATCCTTGAGGGGAGCCGCTCCGGCATTCGATCAGGATGGCGGACGCATGTTAACAAGTGCTGAATTATCATGCGAAGCTTGCGTGGATCGTTGCGGGAAACAGCGTGGCGCCGCCTGCCGCCGATTTCGCAACCTCAAAGGCTTTCGCCCGCCGCGTAACCGGATGCCCAGGCCCACTGGAAATTGTAGCCGCCCAACCAGCCAGTGACATCGACGCATTCGCCGATGAAATACAGGCCCGGCACATTCTTGGCCATCATCGTCCGGCTATCCAGATGACGGGTATCGACGCCACCAAGCGTGACTTCCGCGGTGCGATAACCTTCCGAGCCGGCGGGCTTGATCACCCAGCGGCGCAGATGCTGCTCGACGGCCGCCAAAGCCTTGTCGGACTGGTCGGCCAGCGGCCTGTCGAGCTTCAAACTGTCGGCTATATACTGGGCCAGGCGCTTGGGCAGGTGCTGGGCAAGCACCGTCTGGACCGCTTGGCGACCGTTTTCGCGTTTGGCCTGCTTCAGACCTTCAAGCACCGCGACATCCGGCTCCAGCGACAGGATGATCTCGTCGCCTTCGCGCCAGTAGCTGGAGATCTGCAGGATCGCCGGGCCTGAGAGACCGCGATGGGTAAACAGCATGGCCTCGCGGAAACTGGTCTTGCCATGGCGGATATCGGCGTCGACGGCAACGCCGGCGAGTTCGGCCAGATCGGCGAGCAGGTTCGGTTCCAGCGTCAGCGGCACCAGCGCCGGCCTTGTCTCGGTGACGGTCAGGCCAAACTGCTCGGCGATGCGATAGGCAAATCCGGTCGCGCCCATTTTCGGGATCGACTTGCCGCCACAGGCAACAACCAGCGACCTGGCCATGACCGTGCCCTCCGACGTCTGCAGGCGAAAGCCGTCGATGCCGTGTTCGACCGTGTCGATCGTGGTCGAGAGCTTGAGATCGACATGGGCAGACCGCATTTCTTCCAGCAGCATGCGGATGATGTCCTTGGCGCTGTCATCGCAGAACAGCTGGCCCAGGGTCTTCTCATGCCAGGCGATCTTGTGGCGATCGACCATGGCGATGAAGTCGTGCGGCGTATAGCGCGCCAGCGCCGACTTGGCGAAATGCGGATTGTCCGACAGGTAGTTCTTCGGACCGGCATGGATATTGGTGAAGTTGCACCGGCCGCCGCCGGAAATGCGGATCTTTTCGCCCGGCGCCTTTGCATGGTCGAGCAGGACGACCGAGCGGCCACGCCGGCCGGCGGTCAGGCCCGCCATCATGCCGGCCGCGCCTGCGCCAAGAATGGCGACATCATACTGCTTGGCCATATCTGGCTCCCGATCCACGTTGATGGCCTGTCTTTTCGATCGGGCCGCCAAAGTCAACGGTCCCCCCTCGCCAATTGGCAAAGTCTGGTTATGATGCTGGCATCAACAATCCGAACCGGTGAGACATGCCTCCTAAAAAGACAATGCTGAGACCCCAAGGCGCGGCAAAGAAAAAGGCGAGCATTCCCCCGGACCCCAGATCGATGCGCGGCGTTAGCAGCTGGAAGGAAGCGGCCGGATGGCTGCGTGCCCGCGGCATCGAAGACATCGAATGCATCACGCCCGATCTTGCCGGCGTGCCGCGCGGCAAGATGATGCCGTCGTCGAAATTCACGTCGAACACATCGCTGGCGCTGCCGTCCGCGCTCTACCGGCACACGATTTCTGGAGAATATCCCGAAGAAACTGGCAATTTCCGCTACGAGCCACGCGACAGTGACCTGAAGCTGGTGCCCGACCTTTCGACGCTGTCCGTCGTGCCATGGGAAACCGACCCGACCGCGCAGGTGATCTGCGACATCGTCGGCTCGACCGGCGAGGACGTGCCGTATACGCCGCGCAACGTGCTGAAAAACGTTGTGCGCATGTATGCCGATCGCGGCTGGAAACCGGTGGTCGCACCAGAAATCGAATTTTATCTCGTTGCCACGAATGACGACCCTGACTATCCGCTGCATCCGCCGAAGGGCCGCTCCGGCCGGGCCATCGTCAGCGGCCAGGGTTACTCGATTGCCGGCATCAACGAATTCGACGAACTGATCGACGACATCTATCACTTCTCGGAGAAGCAGGGTCTGGAAATCGACACGCTGATCCATGAAGAGGGGCCGGCGCAGCTTGAGATCAACCTGCGACACGGCGATCCGATCGAGCTTGCCGATCAGGTCTTCCTGTTCAAGCGCACGATCCGCGAGGCCGCCCTCAAGCACGGCATCTATGCCACCTTCATGGCCAAGCCGATGCAGGGACAGGCGGGATCGGCAATGCATATCCACCAGTCGGTGGTCGACATCGAGACCGGCAAGAACGTGTTCTCCAATCCCGATGGGTCCCCGTCGAAGGAGTTCTTCCAGTTCATCGGCGGCATGCAGAGCTTCGTGCCCAAGGCGCTGGTGATGATGGCGCCCTATGTGAATTCCTATCGCCGCCTGACGCCCGACATGTCGGCACCGGTCAACAATGCCTGGGGCTATGACAACCGCACCACGGCTTTCCGCGTTCCGGTATCTGACGCCGCCGCCCGGCGCATCGAGAACCGCCTGCCCGGCTCGGATTGCAATCCCTACCTGGCGCTCGCCGCCTCGCTCGGCTGCGGCCTGCTTGGCATCCTGAAAGATATCGAGCCGACGGCTGCCTCCGAAGGCACCGCCAACGAAGGTTCCGTCGATCTGCCGCGTGGACTGCTGGAGGCGGTGTCGCAGCTGGAATCGGACGATGCGCTGGCGGAAGTGCTGAGCGCCGAGTTCATCGGCCTTTATGCCGGCGTCAAGCGTGGCGAGTTCGAGACCTTCATGCAGGTGATCAGCCCGTGGGAACGCGAATTCCTTCTCCTGAACGTATAGGGAGCGCGTTGCATGGCATGGCAAAGTCCTATCGCACCCGGGCTGTCCTGGTATCAGGCCAGCGCCGGGGAGCGGCCGGAATATCCGGCGCTTGACGGGTCGACGAACGCAGATGTCGCGATTATCGGCGGCGGCTACACAGGCCTGCAAGCGGCCTATCATCTGGCGACACGCGGCGTTTCGGTCGTGCTGATTGAAGGCCATCGCTTTGGCGATGGCGCGTCGGGGCGCAATGGCGGCCAGCTCGGCACCGGCCAGCGCGCCTGGCCCGACGAAATGGAGCTGGAGCTCGGCTACGAGCGTGCCAAGGCGCTGTTCGACATGGCCGAGAACGCCAAGCAGCACCTGCTCAATTTTGCCGGCACGCATGGCATCGACATGGAATACATGCCGGGGCAGATGAATGTTTCGCACAAGAAGAGCTACGAGAACGATTATCGGCGCTCCGCCGAGATCATGGCCAGTCGCTACAACTATCCGCATGTCAGTTTCATGGACAAGGCCGAGACCGCCGAGCGCCTGGGTTCGGAGCGCTATTTCTGTGGCGTGCGCGATACCGGCACCGGCCATATCCATCCGCTGAAGCTCTTGATCGGGCTGGCACGCGTGGCGGCGGCTTCGGGCGCACGCATCCATGAAATGACGCCGGCCACGGCGATCCGCCAGAACGGCGGCAAGACAATGATCGACACACCGAAGGGAACGATTACCGCCGACAAGGTGCTGATCGCAACCAATGCCTATATCGGCAATTTGGAACCCATCACGGCGGCCCGGGTGATGCCGATCCGCTCGTTCATCGGCGCAACCGTGCCGCTCGACAAATTCCCGGATGTGATCCCGGGCTCGGAAGCCGTCGCCGACAGCCGCTTTGTCGTGCGCTATTTCCGTAAGAGCCAGGATGGGCGACTGCTGTTTGGTGGCCGCGAGGCCTATACGTCGGACAGCCCGCGCGACATTTCCACCCATATCCGGCGCCAGATCGCCGAGATCTACCCGTCGCTGAAAGACATCGAGATGACCCATGCCTGGGGCGGCTCGGTCGGCATCACGTTGCCGCGCAAGCCCTTTGCCCGCGAGGTCATGCCCGGCGTCACGTCGATCGGCGGTTTTTCCGGCCATGGCGTGATGCTGTCAAATTATTCAGGCAAGATGTACGCCGATTCGATTGCCGGAAACTCGAGCGAACTGGACCTGCTCAAGCAACTCAAAATCCCGCCTTTCCCCGGTGGCGCAAGGTTCCGAAGCCCGCTTCTGTTCCTCGCTCTCACTTGGTACGCGCTCAGGGACCGGTTCTAGTATGAAGGTTGCGTCCTGCCTGTCGGACCGGGGCGACAGCCTCGAGTGGGTTGCAACCGCTTTCGGGATCCGAGACTTTTCGGTGTCCCGCGGCTATCTTGAGGCCCATGGCATTCTGGTCGTGGCCGCGCAATGGCACGTCATTGCCAACCTGCCACATTATGCTGGCGCCATCGGAGGAATCCCGATCCGTGTCCCGGCGCGGCAAGCGCAACGAACAACTGCATTGCTGCGATCAATTGAATCCGAACAGGATCGAGGAAGTGATCCTCACGCGACCCGCTACCGCGTCTGGATTGCCATTCTCTTCATTGCACTGCTCGGTTTTGCCGCAGCACCGCCGTCATCTGGCCTGGTTATCAATGGACGTATCCAGACCCAACGCATGCCGCAAATCGATAAGTGAATGCAAATTCCATCTCTGCGGGGTGGCTTTTTTAAATCGATTAGATTACAAACCTGTCCAACTAACTTGCCGAGTGAGAGACGCCGTATGAGCAGCCAGATCATCCCCGTTGAACCTTTTGACTATGTCGTCTTTGGCGGCACCGGCGACCTCGCCGAACGCAAGCTGTTGCCGGCGCTCTATCATCGCCAGCTGGCCGGCCAGCTGACCGAGCCGACGCGCATCATCGGGGCCTCGCGCACGGCCATGACCGACGATGAATATCGCCAGTACACGCTTGCCGCGCTGAAGGAACATCTGAAAGCCGAAGAACTCGACGAGGCCGAGCTGGCGAAATTTCTCGCCCGCATCTTCTATGTCGCAGTCGACGCCAAGTCCGATCAGGGCTGGCCGCAGCTGAAAACCTTGCTCGACGCCGGCAAGGACATCGTGCGCGCCTTCTATCTCGCCGTGTCCCCGTCGATCTTCGGCGACATCGCCGACAAGATCCGCGATCACAAGCTGATCACCAAGTCGACCCGCATCGTGGTGGAAAAGCCGATCGGCCGCGATCTCGCATCGGCCCAGGCGCTGAACGACACGATCGGCAAGGTGTTCAAGGAAGAGCAGATCTTCCGCATCGACCACTATCTCGGCAAGGAAACGGTGCAGAACCTGATGGCGCTGCGCTTTGCCAATGCGCTCTATGAGCCGTTGTGGAACTCCGCCCATATCGACCATGTGCAGATCACGGTTGCCGAATCCGTCGGCCTCGAAGGTCGCGTCACCTATTACGACAAGGCTGGCGCGCTGCGTGACATGGTGCAGAACCATATCCTGCAGCTGCTCTGCCTCGTTGCCATGGAAGCGCCGTCGTCGCTCGATGCCGAAGCTGTGCGCGACGAGAAGCTGAAGGTTCTGCGCTCGCTGAAGCCGATCACCGGCGCCAATGTCGAGAAACAGACCGTGCGTGGCCAGTACCGCGCAGGCGCCTCTGCCGGCGGTCCGGTCAACGGTTATCAGGAAGAGCTGGAAGCGACCTCCGATACGGAAACCTTCGTCGCGATCAAGACCGAGATCAACAACTGGCGCTGGGCGGGCGTTCCCTTCTATCTGCGCACGGGCAAGCGCCTTGCCAGCCGCATGTCGGAAATCGTCATCGCCTTCAAGCCGATCCCGCATTCGATCTTCGGCGAGAGCGCAGGACGCATCGAAGCCAACAAGCTGGTCATCCGCCTGCAGCCGGACGAAGGCGTCAAGCAATGGCTGATGATCAAGGATCCGGGTCCGGGCGGCATGCGCCTGCGCCATGTCTCGCTCGACATGAGCTTTGCCCAGGCCTTTGAAGTGCGCAATCCGGACGCCTATGAACGCCTGCTGATGGATGTCATCCGCTCGAACCAGACGCTATTCATGCGCCGCGACGAAGTCGAGGCGGCCTGGAACTGGGTCGATCCGATCCTGAAAGCCTGGGAAGAAATCGGCCAGAAGGCGCAGGGCTATACGTCCGGCACATGGGGTCCGAGCCAGGCCATCGCGCTGATCGAGCGCGACGGCCGCACCTGGCACGAAAACGACTGAGACCGGGGATCGCGATGGCGCATCACATGCACACATTCGAAACGGGTTCGGCGCTGGCCGAGGCGCTGGCCACGCGCGTCACGTCCACGCTTTCGGCGGCGATTGCCGCCAAGGGAGCGGCAACCCTTGCCGTCTCCGGCGGCTCCACGCCGAAAGCGTTTTTCGAGGCCCTTTCCCTGAAGAAACTTGACTGGGCGAAGGTCAAGATCACCCTGGTGGACGAACGTTTCGTGCCGGCCGACAATGCAAGGTCCAACCATCTCCTGGTGGCCACACATCTGCTGAAGAACGAAGCGGCATCGGCAGAATTCGTGCCGCTCTACCGTCCGGAAGCAACGATCGAGGACGCGGCCACGGCAGCTTCCGGCATCGTTCCCGGCATGACGGAGCCCTTCGACGTCGCCATTCTCGGCATGGGAACCGATGGCCACACGGCCTCTTTCTTCCCCGGCGGCGATCATCTGGCGGCAGCGCTCGACCTTTCGAAGCCACGCCGGGTGATGACCATGGAAGCGCCTGGTGCCGGCGAGGCACGGCTGACCCTGTCATTCTCGGCGCTACAGGATGCGGGCCTTCTGGTCGTGCATATCGAAGGCGCTGAAAAGAAGGCGGTGCTGGACAAGGCGCTGTCCGGTACTGACGAGGCAGACATGCCGATCCGGGCCGTGCTTGAACGGGCTGCGACGACACCCGACATCTATTGGGCGCCCTGAGAGGCATGCCCTGCCCTGCCGGTTGAGGAGACCGGCAGGGCTTCATAACGACAAGACGATGACCGTTCGGACCTGTCGAGGTCCCCCGCGCGATGCGTACCCAAGGCGCTCGCGCCCAGTTGAGGAGCAACATCCGATGAGTGCAGATCGCCGTATCGAAGCCATAACCAAGCGCATTGTCGAACGGTCGAAGCCGACCCGCGAGCTCTATCTCGAGCGGACCCGCAAGGCGATCACCAAGGGTGTGCACCGTTCGACGCTGTCCTGCGGCAACCTTGCGCACGGCTTTGCCGTCTGTTCCCCCGGGGACAAGGCAGCCCTTGCCGGCGACGTCGTCCCCAATCTCGGCATCATCACCTCCTACAATGACATGCTGTCAGCGCATCAGCCGTTCGAGACCTACCCGGCCCAGATCCGCAAGGCAGCGGCTGAAGTCGGCGGTGTCGCCCAGGTCGCCGGTGGCGTTCCGGCGATGTGCGATGGCGTCACCCAGGGCCAGCCGGGCATGGAGCTGTCGCTGTTTTCGCGCGACGCGATCGCCATGTCCGCCGGCATCGGCCTCAGCCACAACATGTTCGATTCCACCGTCTATCTCGGCGTCTGCGACAAGATCGTGCCTGGCCTGATGATCGCGGCGTTGACCTTCGGCCATCTGCCGGCGGTGTTCGTACCGGCCGGTCCGATGACCACCGGACTGCCGAATGACGAGAAGTCGCGCATCCGCCAGCTCTATGCCGAGGGCAAGGTCGGCCGCGAGGAACTGCTCGAAGCCGAATCCAAGTCCTATCATGGCCCCGGCACCTGCACCTTCTACGGCACGGCCAATTCCAACCAGATGCTGATGGAGATCATGGGCTTCCACCTGCCCGGCGCGTCCTTCATCAATCCCGGCACACCGCTGCGCGACGCATTGACCCGGGAAGCGACCAAGCGGGCGCTGGCAATCACGGCGCTCGGCAACGAGTTTACCCCGGCCGGCGAGATGATCGACGAGCGTTCGATCGTCAATGGCGTGGTCGGCCTGCATGCGACCGGTGGCTCGACGAACCACACGATGCATCTGCTTGCCATGGCGCGGGCGGGCGGCATCAAGCTGACCTGGGAAGACATCTCGGAGCTTTCCGACATCGTGCCGCTTCTGGCCCGCGTCTATCCGAACGGGCTTGCCGACGTGAACCATTTTCACGCCGCCGGCGGCATGGGGTTCCTGATCAAGCAACTCCTCAAGGCCGGATATCTGCATGACGACGTGCGCACCGTCTATGGCCAGGGCCTGAGCGCCTATGCAATCGATCCGAAGCTGGCCGACGACGGCACCGTCAAACGCGAACCGTCATCGGAGACAAGCGCCGACCCGAAGGTATTGACGACCTTCGACAAGCCGTTCCAGTCGAACGGCGGCCTGAAGATGCTCACCGGTTCGCTCGGCAAGGCGGTGATCAAGATCTCCGCCGTGAAACCGGAGCGCCATGTCATCGAGGCGCCGGCGATCGTGTTCAACGACCAGCAGGAACTGCAGGAAGCGTTCAAGGCAGGCAAACTCGAGCGGGATTTCATCGCCGTCGTGCGCTTCCAAGGACCGCGCGCCAACGGCATGCCGGAACTGCACCGCCTGACCCCGCCGCTCGGCGTGCTGCAGGACCGCGGCTTCAAGGTTGCACTCGTCACCGACGGCCGCATGTCGGGTGCATCGGGCAAGGTTCCAGCCGCCATCCATGTGACACCGGAAGCCGTCGACGGCGGCCCGATCGCCAAGATCCGGGATGGCGACATCATTCGTCTTGACGCTATTGCCGGCACGCTGGAAGTGCTGGTCAATGCCGGAGAATTTGCCGCCCGCCCGGCCGCGACGGTCAATCTCGACGACAATGAATTCGGCATGGGCCGCGAACTGTTTGCCAGCTTCCGCCGTATCGCCGGACCGGCGGACCAGGGCGCCAGCGTCCTGTTCTAAGAAGCCGACCGATCATGGTGCAGGCCCGGCGCGGCCTGCACGTCTGTCCGGTCACTGGCAGGCTCCGGCGCCGCGATATCGGCTGCGATTTGGATCAAGCCCGCCTCAACGCGGCACCTTGGCAAACCCCTTGCCGAGGATCGGTCCGGTCGGGCGGCCGGTCGGGGAGCCGCCGAGCGGTTCGACGGTGATTTCATAAAGCTGCGCCTCCCGCGGTCCGGGCAGTCCGGGGCCTTCGACCATGACCGTGCGCCAGCTGTCGAGAACGCCGAGTGAGACCGGTCCCAAGTCCTTCGACGGCAGCGTCCAGACCTGCAGCGAGCGATCGGCGGGCACGTCGACATCAACCAGCGGTGTGACCCTTGCGGCATCATTGCCGAAATCCTCGATCATCACCACCGGCTGGCCCGCGTCATTCATGAGGATGGCGATGACCTGCGGATCAGGCTTGCTGGTCAGGGTGTAGTCAAGGCTTGCGATCAGCAGCGCGGATGCGGCGGTCGCCGCTAGTGCCATGCGTTTCCAGCGTCCGACCGCGCCAATCGCATTGTCGTTCGCCGGTGGAGCGGCGGGGGTTGCAATCCGTTCGTCCGGCGTGCCCGACTGAGCTGCATCCGGCTTCGCCAGACGGTTTTCGATGCGGGTCCATAGATCTGCCGACAGGCTGGTTGCCTTGCCCGCCAGATCGAGTTCGAGGAAGCGGTCGCGGGCAAGACCGACGGCCCGTTGCAGAGCGGCATCATCCTCCATCGCCGCTTCGAATGCCTGGCGGTCGGTCTCGTCCATCAGGCCGAGCACATAGGCATCGGCGCGTTCATCAATGTTCTGGCGGTCGGTCATGCCATGCACTCCCGCAATGCCAGGAGGGAGCGGCGGATCCAGGCCTTGGCCGTTCCGAGGGGAAGCTTCAACCGACCGGCGATCTCGCCATGGCTATAACCCGAGACATAGGCCATCAAGACGGTCTTGCGGCGCAGGGCATCCAGGCGCGACAGGCAGGAGCGCAGGCGGCTCGACTGGTCGAGGCCGTCGAACAGATCCGTGTAGAGACCGTCCTGTGCCTCGTCCTGCAGCCTTTCCAGACTTTCCGTGTCCGTCAGTTCCTCGCGACGTCCATCGCGAATTGCGTTGAGCGAGCGGCTCCTGACCACGGCATAGAGCCAGCCGCGGGCGGACCCACGCTCCGGTGCGTATTGCCCGGCTTTTCGCCAGATCTGCAGGAAGGCTTCCTGAACGATTTCCTCTGCCAAGTCGTGACGCCGCAGGATGCGTTCGGCGATCGTCACCATGCGAGCCGCCTCGCTCTGATAGATCACGGCCAGCCCCTTTCGGTCGCCGGCAGCACATGCCTTCAGCGCCGTCGCCAGCCGCTGTTGCGGATCCTCCATCCGAACTCCTTCTCGTCGTCTCTGCAAAGCGTAACGGTGCGACAGGCGAATGCAAGACCCGTCATGTGCGCCCTGCCGCCGATACTGCGCATACCCGGTCAAACCCATGTGTTCATCCCATCTACGCATGAGACACGGCGGCAGACGATTTGGATGCAGAAAAAATCCGATTGTGCTGCATCCAAACTGCATTGCCCGCGTGTCTAGGGTTCAGGAGGTGCCATTCCGGCGCCTTCCGGATCAACATATTCGGGAGAAGACCATGAAGACCTTGAGCATTCTCAGCCTTACCGCCGCCACCGCGCTGACCGCGTTTTCAGCCCATGCGGCGCCTGCCCTCGGGCTTGCCGGCGACAAGACCCTGGTCATGTTCGACACCGACAAGCCGGATGCGACAAAGACGATGGAGGTGACCGGCGTGACGAAACTGGTCGGCCTGGACTTTCGCCCCGGCACGAAGACGATCGTCGGCGTAACCTCAGATAGCGTCATCGTCACGATCGACCCCGCGACAGGCGCAGCAACGGAAGTCGCCAAGATGGACAAGCCGTTGACGATCGGAGCGGCGCCCGTGGTCGTCAATTTCAACCCGGCTGCTGATCGTCTGCGCTACATGACCGGCACCACGAACTATCGCGTTCATCCGGACACCGGTGCCGTCACCGTCGATGGCAATCTCGCCTTTGAAGAGGGCGACATGCACAAGGGCGAAGCGCCCAACACGGTGGCGGCCGCCTATACCAATTCGATGGGCAAGCCGGAAAAGACGGCGATGTACAATATCGATGCGACAATCGGCGCGCTGATCCAGCAGACCAAGCCGAATGACGGGACACTGAAGGCGATCGGCAAGCTCGGCATCGAAGGCATGCCGAAGACCTATGCTTTCGACATCCAAGCAACCGGCGAAGGCACGAATACCGCCTGGCTGGTGGCCGACAACAGCCTCTACACGGTCAATCTGGAAACTGGTGCCGCCACTAAGAACCTGACCGAAAAAGAATTGAGTGAAATCAGCCAGTTGTGATTCCTTCGGATTTGCTTAGGATTCGATGGAGACCGCAATGGGCTGGACTGATTTCACCCGTCGCCAATATGGCCGACGGACGGGGCGTTATGCAAGTGATCTGACGGACAGGGAGTGGTCGCTGATTGCTCCGTTTATGCCGATGCCCCGTAGGCTTGGTCGACCGCGCAAGACGGAATTGCGCGAAGTTTTAAACGCACTGCTATATATCGCGTCGACCGGATGCCAATGGCGGATGCTACCGAAAGATTTTCCACCCTATTCAACTGTGCAGGGTTACTTCTACGAGTGGCGGGCGACTGGCTTGTGGACGCGGATCAACCATCATCTCGTTATGGAGACGCGAGAGCTGGAAGGAAAGGAAGCCTCACCGACGGCAGGCGTGATAGACAGTCAGAGCGTCAAAACGACTGAAAGCGGCGGGATTGCGGGCTTTGACGCGGGCAAGAAGATCAAAGGCCGCAAGCGTCATATCGTTGTCGACACGCTCGGTTTGATGGTGGGGCTCGCCGTCCACAGCGCTGACATTCAAGACCGCGATGGTGCAGTGGCGGCTCTCAAAACCATCCTCAGACGCTGGCCTTGGCTCAGGCACATCTTTGCTGACGGCGGTTATGCCGGTCCGAAGCTGCGGGCCGCATTGCGCAAGGTCGCGAAGTTCACGTTGCAAATCGTCAAGCGAACAGACAAGGCAAAAGGCTTTGAAGTGCTGCCGCGTCGCTGGGTCGTGGAGCGCACATTCGCCTGGCTTGGCCGATGCAGACGACTGGCCAAGGATTGGGAAAAATCAATCGCTTCCGCTGAAGCCTGGATGCTTATCGCTCATATCCGCATTCTCACTCGGAGGCTCGCAAGGTACCATGCCTATTGAGGTCTTTTCGAGTCAGGCTCTAAGACCGGTGCGCTCGCCGGCGTCGAGATGCCGGTGCGTGCGATCACCGTGATGCCGGCAATGTAAAGCCGGCACAAAAGGATCCCTCGCCCTGCTGGGGTGGCGAGGGTCAGGGTGAGGGGCATGAGTTCAGCGCGTCGCAAGTTCGACGCTCGTCCCTCACCCGCCTCCCCTTCGCCAAGGCCCCTTCTCCGCGTTACGGGAGAAGGGTTCCTGCATTGGCTCAGCCGCGGATGAAGCCCAGGACATCGGCGTTGAACTTGTCCGCCTGCGTCTGGGCGAGACCATGCTGACCACCTTCGTAGACCTTGAAGATGGAGCCCTTGACCAGCTTGGCGGCCTTTTCAGCCGTTGCCTTGATCGGCACGATCTGGTCGTCGTCGCCGTGGATGATCAGCGTCGGCTTGTCGATCGCCTTCAGGTCGTCGGTGTAGTCGACTTCCGAAAACTCGCGGATGCAATCATACTGGCCCTTGATGCCGCCGGCGAGACCCTGCAGACGGAAGCTCTCGCGGAAGCCTTCGTTGACTGTGACGCCCTCGCGGTTGAAGCCGTAGAAGGGCAGCGTCAGGTCATAGTAGAACTGTGACCGGTTGTTTGCCGTGCCGGCCCGAATGCTGTCGAACACTTCCATCGGCACGCCTTCCGGATTGGCTTCCGTCTTCAGCATCAGCGGCGGAACGGCGCCGACTAGGACGACCTTGGCGACACGGGCCGAGCCGTGGCGACCGATATAGTGGGCCACTTCGCCACCGCCGGTCGAATGACCGATCATGACGATGTCCTTGAGGTCGAGTTTCTCGATCAGCTCGGCCAGATCATCGGCATACTGGTCCATGTTGTTGCCGTTCCAGGGCTGGTCGGAACGACCATGGCCGCGGCGATCATGGGCGATGACCCTGTAACCCTGCAGGCCGAAATACAGCATCTGGGCATCCCAGGCATCCGACGACAGCGGCCAGCCATGCGAGAAGAGCACAGGCTGCCCGTCCTTCGAACCCCAGTCCTTGTAGAAAAGGTTGGTGCCGTCCTTGGTGGTGATGGTGCTCATGATCAAATCTCCTGGGTTGGTAGAGGCGAATGAAGGGGTTGCGAATGCCGGGGCATTCACCAAAGCGAGGGCTGCGAATGCCGTTCCGGCCACCAGCGCGTCCCTGCGGGTGATGGAGAGTGCAGTTGAGTTTCGATCCGACATTTGGCAGCTCCTTTTTTGATTGTGTGCAATTTGATTGTGCGCAATCTATATCGTCAAATTTGTACGACTGTCAATTGCCATCAATTAAATGGTGCGCAATTTTTATCGACACCTGAATGCCCCCATAGCGGCGCGATCACCGGCCCGGCGCCAAGCTCCCTTGCAAGCAGGCTTGCCGGCAACAAAAACGCCCCCGACCGGGATGGTCGGGGGCGTGAATGAATGGTCAGGACGAAGGCAGAAGACGCTAGAGCATCGCCATGTATTTCGGCAGTTCGCGCATGCTTGGCACGACAACCAGCGTCTTCACGTTGCCGCGCTTGAAGGCATTGAGGAAGCGATTGTAGTCCTCGAACACGACGCAGCCGGAACTGTCACCGCGGCGGCGCAGAAGATAGGTATGCGTGAGGAAGCCATCGCGATTGTACATCCTGGAATCGCCGACCGGAGTCATGCGGATCGCCTCGATGCCATGAAAGCGGGATTCGCGCATGCGCAGGCTATAGACGTTCGGCGGGGTCGGACCCTGGTTCTTCATGTGCACAAACTTCGGTTTGTCGCGCATGTGGCCACGTCCCGAATGCGCCTCTAGCTTTTCGCCGTTCGGCATGTGAACCACGGCTTCGTCGATCACATAGACCGCGATCCGGCTACCGGCACCCGGAAGTTTCGATTTGCGGCTGAACAGGCCACCGGCACCATCATCGGTGGTGATCGGATTGTCCGGCTTCGCATAGGCCAGCATGCTGGACAGCGTTTTGGTCTTTTTCGGCTTGGCCGGCGCTGCAGGGGTCTCTGTGCTCAACGGCTCGACCACGACGGCCTTGGCCTTCGGCTTGGAACCAGGCATCGGACCATCGTCCGGCAGGGACTCGTGGTCCATGTCGGGCTCGGACAGCAATTCGACAAAGGGTTCCTCGCGCGGATCGGCAGATGCGACGACTTCGGCAGCGGTCGACGGACCGGCATAGCCGAGCGCCATGGTTGTGGAGACGGCCACGGGCGCCGGAATGGAAGCGGTCATCACCGGATCGACATCGTCGGCCGCAGAACGACGCTCATGCGCGACAGTGGCAAGACCGGCCTGCTGGCGCGTCGCCTCCGCCTCGACCAGCGCATTTCGCAACACGGCGATTGCCTGCGGATCGGTGAAGCTTTCGATGCGGGCGAGCAGCAGGCGATCGGACTTGTCGACCTCCGCAAGGCGCATGGCCGCCGGCAGCATCAGGAGACCGAGATGATCGGTCGCAGCGATCGCTTCGGCAAACCGGGCGCGCATCTTTTCAAGCGCCGCGTGCTGGGCATCAGCCTTCACGGCCTTGCGCGGGGTCAGCGTCTGCGAGAGCGCCAGTTCGGGTCGGGGCAGCGAATGGCCGGCCAGGACCGGCGCTTCGATGGCCGAACTGGACAGGCCCTTGACGATGGCGAGCGTCGCCATGGCCCAGAAGCCGCAAGCGAGACCGATGCCCATGATCGTCGGCATGCTGGAGCCGCGCTTCTTGCTGCGCGACTTTGTCTTCAAAACGGTGGTAGCATTGCCACCGGACACCAACTTGGTCGAGGACGCCATACTGTTACTCGCTACCGAACACACATGGCATCAATACGGCGATGCCAACACGCTTACAGGTCAGACAGCGGGATCGCCCGTTCTGTCGGATGCCCTAAAGAATGAAGAAGTTTGGTAACCAAGAGGTTTACGCGCCGATCTTTCTTGTCACATGGCGGGATGAATTTCGCTCACCCCGCCATCGGCCAGCGCATGACCGGCTATGCGCCGGACAAAGACTCAGACGGCGCGGGTCAGGCCACCATCCACCTTTATGTTCTGGCCGGTGATGTAGCCCGCCCCGGAAGAGGCGAGGAAAGCAACCGTTGCGGCGATCTCCTCGCTGGTGCCGTAGCGCTTCATCGGCACCCCGTCGCGGCGCTCCTCGGTCGCCGGCAGGCTGTCGATCCAGCCCGGAAGAACGTTGTTCATCCGGATGTTTTCCGCTGCATAGGTATCGGCGAAGATCTTGGTGAAAGCGGCAAGCCCGGCCCGCGCGACGGCCGAGGTCGGAAACATCGCGCTCGGCTCGAAGGCCCAGGCGGTCGAAATATTGATGATCACGCCCGCCCCTTGCGCCTGCATGATCGGCGTCACCAGCCGGGTCGGGCGAATGACGTTCAGGAGATAGACATCGATGCCCTTGTGCCAGTCTTCGTCGGAGATCTCGAGGATCTGAGCGCGTGGACCGTGGCCGGCGCTGTTAACCAGAACATCGACCCGGCCCCAGGCTGACATGGTGGCTTCGACCAGCCGCTTCAGATCATCGTTCGACTGATTTGAGCCGGTGACACCGATCCCGCCGAGTTCCCGGGCCAGTGCCTCCCCCTTGCCCGATGACGACAGGATCGCGACCTTGAAACCATCTGCGGCCAGCCGCCTTGCTGCGGCAGCTCCCATCCCGCTTCCGCCGGCAGTGATGATGGCAACCTTCTGTTCGGACATGACTATCTCTCCCTTTGTTTGCCGGGAGGATCATGAGCTTTGTACTCGATGTCCAGTCAGAAAAACTGAAGGCCGGTGCAGCTTGCGCCACACCGGCCCTCGATACCAAAAAGAAAGAGCGAGCCTACCAGCTGCGAACGTCGAGCACGCGGTCCCTGTGGGCCGGATGGGTGGAGAAGACGAAGATGCGATCGAGTTCCTTCTGGCTCAGCAGGCGCAGGAAGCGGATCTCGGCCGTGTTGTTGGAAAACGTCTTCAACAGGATGCTGCCGATCTTGTTGATGCGCGCATCCGGAATGTCGAAGTAGAATTGCTTGGGAAGATTGACCTGCGTGATCAGCGAGATGATCGCACCGCTCATCGAGATCCGGACGACGTCGCAACGGCGCGCGGCCATATGCGTCATGCCGTTCTCGGTATATTCGAGACGTCCCGCGTTCATCGTGTCTTCCATGCGATACCGGTTTTCCCGGTCGTACATGAAGGATTCTTCTTTTTTAAGAAAATGAGAGCCACTTGGCGCTGCCATTGTTCCTGTCCCTGTTTTTTTGCCGTTCTTATGAGGAAAAAGCTAGCAGCGACAGTTTAACAGTCGGTATTCCCGACCGCTCATTCCTGGGTGAAAAAAGGCCCTGTCGCAACTACGGCTAACAGGGCCTTACCAGTTTGATGGCAATAATTAGCCCCTACCGGCGATATGTCTGCCCGGCCGCGTCAAAAAGGTGCAGCTTCGGCTTGTCCGCGGAAAAGCGCAGCTTGGTGCCTTTCTTGACATCGACAATACCCGGCAGCTTGACGACGATCGGCGCGTCCTCGGCAGGCCCTTGGACGTAAAGCATCGTCACCTCGCCCAGCGCCTCGACAATCTCGACCAGGCCCTCGAAGAGGAAGGCATCGCCGGTGGCAATCGTGATGTCTTCCGGGCGGACGCCGAAACTTGCAGCCTTGCCCTTCTCGGAGGCTTGTGTAGCGATATCGACCGTCACTTCGCTGCCATCGCGGAGCTTCAAGCTGGTCGCAGCACCAGTCTCGAGGATGGTCGCCGGCAGGATATTCATCGCAGGCGAACCAATGAACTGGGCGACGAAAAGGTTGGCGGGGCGCTCGTAGAGTTCGAGCGGTGGGCCAACCTGCTCGATCCGGCCAGCCGACAGCACAACGATCCGGTCGGCAAGCGTCATCGCCTCGACCTGGTCGTGGGTGACATAGATCATCGTTGTGTCCGGCATCTGCTCGTTGAGCTTGGCGATCTCGATGCGGGTCGCAACGCGCAGCGCCGCATCGAGGTTCGACAGCGGCTCGTCGAAAAGGAAGACCTTGGGGTCACGGCAGATGGCGCGGCCGATGGCAACGCGCTGGCGCTGGCCGCCGGACAAGGCCTTCGGTAGGCGGTCGAGATAGGGGCCGAGTTGCAGGATGTCGCCTGCCGCGCGGACGCGCCGGTCGATCTCCTGCTTGCTCTCGCCGGCAATACGCATGCCGAAGGCCATGTTGTCGTAGACCGTCATATGCGGGTAGAGCGCATATGACTGGAAGACCATGGCGATGCCACGCTTTGACGGCGGGATATCGTTGACGCGCTGGCCATCGATCAGCATCTCGCCACTGGTGATGTCCTCCAGCCCCGCAATCATGCGCAGGAGCGTCGATTTTCCGCAGCCGGACGGCCCGACAAAGACGATGAACTCGCCTTGGCTGATCTCCAGATCGATGCCATGCAGGACCTTCACCTGCCCGTATGCCTTGCGAATGTCCTTGAGAACCAAGCCCGTCATTGTCTTCCTCCCCTTTTAGACATGACGCGCGAAATACGCGCCCCATGCCGGCAATTCTGCGTGGTTGCCGTTGATCTCACTTGCAAAACCATGGCCTTCGAGCGTGGCCCATTCACCAGCCGGAAGCGCGATGGCGCTTGCCTGCGGGCTCATGTTGAACAGGCAGAGCAGCTTTTCGTTGCCGAAGGACCGCGTATAGGCCAGCTGCGTTTCTCCGGCCGCATGGAATTCGATATCGCCCTTGGCGAATGCAGGATGCCGGCGACGGAAGGAAAGGAAGCGGCGGTAATGTTCGAGAACCGTCTCGTCCCTGCCGGCTTGCGTGTTCACCGAGCGCAGCACATGCTCCACCGGGATCGGCAGCCAGGTCTTGGCGGCTGTCGAGAAACCGGCCTGTGCCGCGTGATTGTCCCAGACCATCGGCGTACGGCAACCGTCTCGACCTTTGAATTCCGGCCAGAACTGAATGCCGTAAGGGTCCTGCAGGTCTTCGAAGGCAATGTCGGCTTCGGTCAGGCCAAGCTCCTCGCCCTGATAGATGCAGACGGAACCGCGTTGTGTGAGCAGCAATGCCGACATCATCTTGGCATAGGTGTCGCGGTCCAGCACGTCGGCGCCCCAACGGCTGATATGGCGAACCACATCATGGTTTGAAAACGCCCAGCAGGCCCAACCTTCCGGGGCGGCGGCGGCAAAATTGATCTGCGTCTGCTTGACCACATCCGGCGTCAGCGGTTCTGGCGCCAGGAACTCGAAAGCATAACACATCTGCATCTTGTCATTGCCGGACGTATATTCGCCGACGATCTCAAGGCCACGCTGGCTGTCGCCGACTTCGCCGACGGCGGCTATCGCCGGATATTCGTCGAGCAGCGCCCGGAAGCGCTTGAGGAAGGCGATGTTTTCCGGGCGGTTCTTGTCGTAGAGGTGCTCCTGGAAATTGTAGGGATTGACCGCCGGTGCCGTCGAGGCATTGCGGCGCTCAGGTGCCAGCGCCGGGTTGTCCCGCAGTTGCTTGTCGTGGAAGTAGAAGTTGATCGTGTCGAGGCGGAAGCCATCGACGCCGCGCTCCAGCCAGAAGCGGGTGGCGGCGAGCAGCGCGTCCTGCACTTCCGGATTGTGCAGGTTCATGTCCGGCTGCGAGGTCAGGAAGTTGTGCAGGTAATACTGCATGCGGGTCGGATCCCACTGCCAGGCCGAACCGCCGAAGATCGACAGCCAGTTGTTCGGCGGCGTGCCGTCCGGCTTCGGATCCGACCAGACATACCAGTCCGACTTCGCATTGACGCGGCTCGAGCGGCTTTCGACAAACCACGGATGCTGATCCGACGAGTGCGACATGACGAGGTCGATCATGACGCGAATGCCCAGGCGATGAGCCTCGGCGATCAGCCCGTCGAAATCGGTCAGCGAGCCGAACATCGGATCGACATCGACATAGTTCGACACGTCGTAGCCGAAGTCCTTCATCGGCGAGGCAAAGAACGGCGAGATCCAGATCGCATCGGCACCCAGTTCGGCAATATGATGCAGGCGCGCAGTGATGCCCTTGAGGTCACCGATGCCGTCGCCATTAGAGTCCTGGTAGGAGCGCGGATAGATCTGGTAGATCACCGCGCCGCGCCACCAGTCCTTGTCAGCGGTCAGCGTCGATTGCGTCGTAGAGCTCATGATAGTTCCTTATGCCGGTAAGTCGTTTTGCATGTCAGTTGGCGCATCGCAGGCTCAGCCACCCTTGACCGAGCCAGCGAGCAGACCCCGGACGAGGTAGCGCTGCAGGGCGAAGAAGACGCAGAGCGGAACGATGATGGTAATGAAGGCGGACGCTGTCAGGATTTCCCAGTTGCCGCCGCGCGAGCCGAGCAGGTTGACCAGGCGCCCGGTCAGGACAAGCTCGTTGTCGCCGGAACCGAGGAAGACCATGGCAATCAGCAGATCGTTCCAGGTCCAGAGAAACTGGAAGATTGCGAAGGATGCCAATGCCGGATAGGACAGCGGCAGGACGATCTTGATGAAGATCTCGAAATCGGAGGCACCGTCGACACGGGCCGATTCCATGATCTCACGCGGAAGACCGGCGATGTAGTTGCGCAGCAGGTAGATCGCGAGCGGCAGGCCGAAGCCCATATGGGCCAGCCAGATACCGACATAACCCTTGGCCGGGACGCCGAAGAAGGCACCGACGCCATTGTACATCTTCAAGAGCGGAATGAGCGACATCTGCAGCGGCACGACGAGCAGCCCGACAATGACCGCGAGCAGGATGGAGCGGCCCGGAAACTTCATCCAGGCGAGTGCGTAAGCAGCAAACGCGGCGACCAGGATCGGAATGATTGTGGAAGGAATGGCTACCGTGAGCGAGTTGATGAAGGATTTACCGATGCCTTCGGAATTCAGCACCGTCTGGTAGTTTTCCAGCGTAAAGCGCGGCGGGACCGCAGAGGTGAAGAAGATGCGGTCGCCGCGGGATCCTTCAAACGCCTTGGGCGATTCCAGGCGGAAATCGCCGTTTTCCTGCAGCGTCAGCTTGCTGCCGTCATTGCGCTCGGCAACGGCGCCGGGTTCGAAATCGGCCGGTTTGTTGATGTTGATGCCGAAGGCGCTGACGGTCCCGCCCTTGCCGTCGAAGACATTGCCGGCGATGACGAACTGGCCGTTTTCCTCGACCTGGGCGCTGGCCGGCGGCGCACGATAGATACCGTTCTGGCTGGAGGTGGTCAGCGCCGTCCACCAGCCGGACGCGACGATCTGGTCCTTGTCACGCAGGGACGAGATCAGCAGGCCAGCGGTCGGCAGCGTCCAGAGCGCGACCAGGAGCAGAACAGTGAGATTGACGACGATCGTCAGCGGCGAAAGCTTGGTGGCGTGCATCTCAGTGTCCTTCCATTTCGCGGCGGGCATTGCGGATGTTCCAGATCATGATCGGCACGACCATGATCATGATGACGACAGCGATGGCGGCACCCTTGCCGAAATCGCCGCCGCCGCGGAACATCCAGTCGAACATCAGGTTGGCGAGAACCTGCGTCTGCCACTGGCCGTTGGTCATCGCCAGGACGATGTCGAAGACCTTGAGGACGAGGATGGTGATCGTGGTCCAGACGACTGCGATGGTGTTCCAGATCTGCGGAACCTTGATCTTCATGAAGATCTGCCAGGGATTGGCACCATCGATGATGGCCGCTTCGATGGTTTCTTCCGGAATGCCGCGCAGCGCCGCCGACAAGAGAACCATGGCAAAACCGGTCTGGATCCAGATCAGGATGACCATCAGGAAGAGGTTGTTCCAGAACGGCAGCGCGATCCAGATCTGTGGATCGCCACCGAAGGCCACGACGATCGCATTGAGGATGCCGATCTGCTCGGAGCCGGCATCCCGGTAGTCATAGACGAATTTCCAGATGACCGACGCACCGACAAAGGAGATCGCCATCGGCATGAAGATCAGCGACTTGGCGATATTGCCCCACCAGATGCGGTCGGTCATGGCCGCGATGATCAGGCCGAACAGCGTGGCTGCGGCCGGAACGACAATCAGCCAGAGCATGTTGTTGTAGATCGACTGCCGGAATTCGCCATCCTGGATCATCCAGCGGAAATTGGCGAGGCCGACATAGTTCTCGCCGGATCGGTCGAGAAACGCATAGACCACCGAGGAAAACAGCGGATAGACCAGATAGACCGCGAGCGAGATCAGCGCCGGGCCGAGAAACAGCCAGGGGCGGACCAGCGCCGCCTTGCGCAGGTTTTCGGACGCGCGGGCCGTATCCGGAATGCGCGACGGAAAGATCATGTCCAGCAGCAGGTTCGACCCATAGAAGTAACCTATGGCTGCCGCGACACCGATCACGATCGTCAAAAATGCAAAGAATAGCTGTTCCACTTGCGTTCCCTCCCTTTACGGGGTCCCCCTCGCCAAAAGCACATGGCGCCGGACCGCAGGCATTTTTGTATATGTCGCCGGGCTCGTTTTTGCCGAGCCCGGCGATACTCCCTCTTCGGAGAGACTTACTTGAGGGCGTCCCAGGCCTTCTGGATCTCGCCGGTCACATCTTCCGCAGACTTGCCACCGGAATAGTCCACCATGCCGGTCCAGAAGGCGCCCGCGCCGATCTTGCCGGGCATCAGGTCGGAACCATCGAAGCGGAATGTGGTGGCATTAAGCAGAATGTCGCCCTGCTTGGCCATCGGGGCGTTTGCATAGGCATCCTTGTTGGCACCCTTGAACGGGGTCAGGAAGCTCGACTGCGCCATCCAGGTTTCATGCGCGATCGGGGTCTTCAGGAATTCGATGAAGGCGCGGGCAGCAGGGCTGTCCTTGGCGATCATCGCGAGCGTGCCGGCACCGAGCACCGGATTGCCGAGGTCCGCCTTTGCGGCATAGGGCGGCATGTAGAAGAAGTCCGCATCTTCGCCGACAACCGTGCCCTCAGGGAAGAAGGACGGGATGAACGAAGCCTGGTGGTGCAGATAGCACTTCGGCGGGGCGCCGAAGAGACCCTTCGGGCTGTCGCGGAAGTCGGTCGAGGCAACGGCCTTGGCACCACCATCGACAAACTTGTCATTGCGAGCGAACCAGCCGAATTCCTCGATCGCGCCGATGACGGCCGGATCGTTGAACTTGACGTCGTTGGTGACCCACTTGTCGTAGACATCCGCCGGCTGCGTGCGCAGCATCATGTCTTCGACCCAGTCGGTTGCCGGCCAGCCGGTCGCCCCGCCAGAGCCGAGGCCGATGCACCACGGCGTGCCGCCGTCGGCAACGATCTTCTCGGTCAGCGCCTTGAGGTCTTCCATGGTCTTGGGCACTTCATAGCCGGCGTCCTCGAAGTTTTCCGGCACGTACCAGACGAGCGACTTCACGTCGATCTTGTAAGGCAGTGCGTAGAGGGCCGCTGTTCCGTCCTTGCCCTTGTAGGTCGAGAGATCGACCCAGGACTGGCCGGCGGAATAGTTTTCAAGCAGCCAGTTCTTCGTCTCGTCGCCCAGCGGCGTCAGATGGCCCTTCGATGCGAGGTCGGCGATCAGGCCCGGCTGCGGCAGGATGGCGATGTTCGGCGGGCTGCCGGCCTGGGTGTCGATAACGATCTGCTGCTCGTAGTTCTCGGACGAGGAATACTGGACGTCGGCGCCCGTCGCTTCCTCGAAATAGGCAAAGATGCTCTCGAACAGAGCCTGGTCCTCGCCACGCCAGGGACCGAAGATGGTCAGCGTCTGACCCTTGAGGTCATTGGCCTTCTTGAACTCTTCGAAGCTGGCCCAATTGAACTTCGCGTCCTCGCCCGGCTTGAACTTCAACTCGGCGGCAGACGTCATCCCGGCAGCCAACGCAGCGGCAGCAACCGTGATCAAAAACATTTTCTTCATGTGATATACCTCCCATCACATATGGACGGCCAAACGTCCATTGGCTCGAAAGCCCCTTCCTCAAAGCGCTTTGGCCTACAAGTCATCCCACTCCCATCCCCGAAGAGTCAAGAGCTATCGCAAATTTGCTCCAAATAGTCGCAAAGCGCATCCTAAAATGGTGCAGGTGCGCGCAATTATGGCAAGTTCGCACTTGTCGCCCAAGCGAAAACTGCTGCATAGTCGAAGCGCTTTGAAATGCCGGAGGGAGGAAGAACCGGCGATTTCCCAGCGAGGGAGAGGAATTGCCTACCGTGAATCTCAAAGAACTGTCGCTCATGCTCGGCCTGTCGCAAACGACGATCAGCCGTGCCATCAACGGTTACCCCGAGGTCAACGAGGAAACCCGTCAACGCGTGCTGAAGGCAGCCAAGGAAACCGGCTACCGGCCCAACCGGGCTGCCCAGCGACTGGCCACCGGCAAAGCCGGATCGATCGGCCTGATCATGCCGGTTTCGCCCGATCATGCCTCCGATATCCATTTTGCCGAGTTTCAGGGTGGCCTGGCAGAGGTCGCGATCGAACACGACTTTCACTTCGTCATCATGCCGGCGCGGGTGGAGGACGAGCAGGAAGCGATCCGCTGGCTTGTGGCCAGCGGCAGCGTCGATGGCTATTATCTCGCCTATATGCGCGAGAACGATCCGCGCATCGCCATGGCGCAGTCCCTGTCCCTGCCCTTCATCGTGCATGGCCGCTCCTACGGACGCGCGACAGACTATGCTTTTCTCGACGTCGACAACGAAGGCGCATTCTATGATGCGACGCGTTTCCTGCTGCAGCTCGGCCACAAGCGCTTCGCGCTGCTGAACGGACCTGCCGACCTGGATTTTGCCTTCCGCCGGAAGCAGGGCACGGAAAAGGCCCTTGCCGAACAGGGACTGGCCCTCGACCCGGCCCATATCCGAAACACCTTCATGGGCGACGAGCAGGGTTATCGCGGCATGAAGGAAATCCTCAGCGGACCGCAGCGGCCGACGGCCGTGCTCTGTGCCAGCACCGTTCTGGCTCTGGGTGCCGTCCGGGCACTCAACGAAGCCCGCCTGAAGCTTGGGGTCGATGTGTCGCTCATCGCCCATGACGACGAATTGCCGCTGCTGAAACCGGAAAATTTCAGCGTCCCGTTGACGACCACACGCTCATCGCTCCGCCAGGCCGGCAAGCGCGTCGCCGAACGGCTGATCGCAATGATTCATACTGGTACGGAAATGCAGCAGCCGCAGCAGGAATTGTGGAAGGTCGATCTGGTCGTCAGGTCGTCGACAGGTCCGGCGCCGGCGAAAGACTGATCGCAAGTTCGATCCCTGGCCCGACCAAGATCAGAATGTCGGGGCCGTTTCGCCTGCGGCGCGATAGGCGGCAATCACGGTGTTTGCCATCAACATGGCGATGGTCATCGGACCGACGCCGCCCGGTACCGGCGAGATAGCGGCTGAGACAGACTTGCACTCGGCAAAGGCCACGTCGCCGACGAGACGGAATTTTCCTTCGCCACGCTCAGGTGCGGCAATCCGGTTGATGCCGACATCGATAATCGTCGCGCCCGGCTTGACCCAGTCCGCCTTGACCATTTCCGGACGCCCGACGGCGGCCACAAGGATGTCGGCCTCGCGGGCCAGGGCCGGCAGGTCCCTGCTCTTCGAATGGCCGATCGTCACCGTGGCATTGGCGGCCAGCAGGAGCTGAGCCATCGGCTTGCCGAACAGGTTGGAGCGGCCGATGACCAGCGCATTGAGGCCGGACAGATCGGATCCATGCACCTGGCGCACCAGGATCATGGCGCCGGCCGGCGTGCAGGACACCAGGCCGGTCCTGGTATCGCCAATCGCCAGCTTGCCGGCATTGACCACATGCAGACCATCGACATCCTTTTCAGGCAGGATCGACTGGATCACCGGATCGGAGTTCAGCGGCTTGGGCAAGGGAAGCTGGACGAGGATGCCATCAATGGCCGGGTCGGCATTGAGAGAGGCGACCAGCGCCATCAGGTCGTCCTGGGACGTGTCTTCCGGCAGCGTATGCTGGATGGAATTGAAGCCGCATTGCTTGGCCATCTTGCTCTTGGCGCCGACATAGGCATGGCTTGCCGGATCGTTACCGACGATCACGACGGCGAGACCGGGTTTGCGATGGCCGCGCTTTTCAAGGATTGCCGCCGCAGAGGTTACCGCGTCGACCACAGAAGCGGCAGCCGCCTTTCCATCAATCACCGTCGTCACTGTATCCGGTCCTCCATCGCTTTTCCGACAGGCTAGCGCGCTCGGGACGATGGCGTTGGCCTGTCTCCGTCCTATGCTGTCAAATTGCGGCATTTTGCAAGAGTTGCGGCAACGAGTTCGGTTCGCGCGATGCAAAACAGGAGGGCAATCCGCATTGCCCTCCTGTCTTCAAGCTGTGTATTTTGCGCGAGCGGGTGGCTCAGTGGCCCGAACCTGCCGCCGGCTCCTCGACCTTTTCGCCTTCGACGATCACGGTCGCGTCCAGAGGACCGCGGCTGTCGCCATCGGCTGCCTTGCGGGCAACCTCCTTGGAGACGTAGTCAAGCTGTTCGATGAGGACCTGGCTGACAAAGCCCTCGCCGAGATGGGCATTCATGTCGGTCTTGATCTTCTCGCGGAAGACAGCGACGTCAAATCCCTTGGTATTAGCAAGATCGACCATCTTGTTGCCGATCAGCAGGGTGAACAACTCATCGGTCATCAGCTCGGTCATCGGCAGTTCGACGCCGGTGATCTTCGCCTTGTCCATCATGAAGGACACGCGGGTGAGGAAGTAACCCGACACGCCGCCTTCCGAAATGACCGGAATGGTGATCGGCTCGCCCTTGACCAGTTCAAGTGCGGCCTTCTTTTCCTCGTCTGCGCTGGGGCCAGCCGGAGCCGTCGCCAGGCTGATGGCACCGTAGACGGCGCCGAGCGTGACGATGCAGACCCACAGACCAACGGCCAGAATCTTTCCCATCAGAACTCGCTATGCAGAAGGAACTGTTCCTGGGAATAGGTGCCGTCGCCATCGGCGTCGCGCACGGCATTCTTCAGGAGATCGGCCACGGCGCGCACGGCATTCATATGGGCTTCGACGCGGCGAATGTTGAGGGCGAGCTTCTTCTTCAGCGAATGCATCTGCTCGACATAGTTGACGGCGATTTCGCGCGGATCCGTCTCTCTGAACAGCATGGTCAGTTCATAGAGGCAACGGCTCTTGTGGGCATTCGACACCTTGAAATCGAATTCGCGATCCTTGCCGATCCGCTCGTTTTCATTGTCGATAATGCGTTCCAGACGACCAAGAACCGTCTTCACACGGTATTCGCTCGAAACAACTTCCATCATGTCACCTCAAAAGTATTCTAATTATTGTGCGGACTTCGTTTCAGCGGATGCGCCGAGCGTGCGCCGCTCCAGATCGGTCACCCAGCTCAGGGCCCGGCTCCGATCTCCCTCGTCCGTCTTGGCATTGGCGGTATCCTGACCACGGGTGCGGGCCAGGGCTTCGTTATACATCTGCTGAGCGATGCCGATGCCACCGGAATCCGCGATCACCGAACCCATCTGTTCGGCCATCATGCTCTTCCACATCTCACCGGCGTTGCCCTTGCCATAGACTTCCTCGCTGTCATCCGGCAGCATCGACTGGACGAAATTGGTCAGGTAGACCGCCTCGAAGTCACGGTAGACCTTCGGCGGCTCGCTGCTCTCGGCCTTGTCTGCGGCGGTTGCGCGGGCGTCGGCCGCGCTGGCCTTGTTCAGGATCTCGACAGCGTTTCCGAAACCTGCGCCCTTTTCGGCCAGGCTGGTCGCCAGGAAATTCGCACGGTTTGTCTTCAGCTTTTCCTGCGCTGCAGCAACTTGCGACGGATCAGCCGCGCGGACAACGTCCAGCACGAGATCGCTCGGAGGGGAAATGGCCACGATGACATCCTCGATATGTGTTCGGGGCGACTATCACTCGTGAAGCTTGCTGGAGGCTGGTGTGGCGAACTGCATGTCGATCAGGTCATAGATGGAATTGTCGTCTGCCTCGCGATCTTCGTGGTCACGGGCTTCCTTCATGTTCTCCTCCAGCCGGTCGCCTTTGGCGCGTTCACGCATGACCTTCATCTCCTGGACCTGCTGCAGGCCGTGGAGCTGCTTGTCCGTGTTCGACAGGCGATCGAAGCGGTCGGCATAGTTCTGCGCAAACAGGCGATGCACCGGCTCCAGCGAACCGATCGCATCCATCACCGCATCCATGGAGACCGTGTTTTCCTCGATGCGTTTGGCAGTCGTGCTCAGGTCGCTCTCCGCCATGCGTTCCATGTGGCGCTGCACGGCGACAAGGCGCTTCAGCTTTTCGGACTGTTTTTTCGGTCCCATTTCAGTGGTCCTCAGGCGCTGCCTAGAAGTCGAAGATCATTGGGAAGGACTGGGCGAACTGCATGACCATCGCAGCGATGGAGAAATAGACCAGCAGCAGTCCGCCAATCAGCAGGTAAGGCGTGGAAATGTAGAAGATCGGGATCTGCGGCGCGAGCTTGTTCACCAGGCCGACGCCCACGTTGAACATCAGACCGAAGATGATGAACGGGCTGGCCAGTCGCAGCATCAGCATGAAGGTCTTGGACAGCGTATCGCTCAGCGTGATCAACATCTTCTGGCTATCGGGAAAGCCGCCCAGCGGCATCACCGAATAAGATTCGACTAGGGCGCGGAAGACCACATGGTGGAAGTCCAGCATGAAAAGAAGCAGCAGACCGCCGAAGCTGATCAGGTTCGTCAGCTGGTTTTCGCTCGTATCTTCGATGACGTCGGCCGCACCCGGCGAATTGAAGCCGATGGCCATGGATGTCGCCGATCCGGCAAACTGCAGGCCGAGCACATAGAGCCTCGGGACGAGGCCATACATCGAGCCGATCAGCACTTCGGCGACAATCAGCTGGATGTAGGTATATCCGCCGCCGGAAACACGCGGATAGACCGTGTCGAAGAGGATCGGCAGCAAGGCCAGAGACATCGAGACCGACAACAACACCCGGATCGTCATCGAAATGCGCGCGGAGGAAAAACCCGGCAAGGTCATCATGCAGGCGCCAATGCGGCAGAAGACCGCAAAGAGTGCGAGAACGGTCCCTTCCGGGTCTGTTATCATGAAATGGAGCCCAGGATCTTAATCTCGATGCCCTTGGCCAGTTCGACGTGAGACAAAACCGGCAGCGTGGCGAACAAGCGTTCGATAATCATGCGCACATAGGACCGTGTTTCCGGCGAGGTGACAAGCACGAAAGGCAGCCCGCGGTCCATAAAGTCGCGGATAACCTGGCTCGCCTGCTCGCTGAACTCTTCGAGGCTGCGCGGATCGATGTCGAATTCGACGACTTCGCCCTTGGCATCGCGCTTCAGGGCCTGGTGGAAGACGAGGTCCCATTTCGAGCCCAGGCGCAGCACGCGCAGGACACCGTTGTCGGTCAGGTCGCCGCAGAGCTGCTGGGCCATGCGGACCCGAACATGCTCGACGATCTGTTCTGTCTTGCGCACATGCGGCGCAAGTTCCGCCACGGCTTCAAGGATCAGATGCAGGTTGCGGATCGAGACGCGCTCGGCGAGCAAAAGCTTCAACACCGCCTGCAGGCCCGAATAGGACATGTGCGACGAGCAGATTTCATCGGCCAGCTTCTTGTATTCCGGATCGAGGCGATCGATGAGGATCTTGACGTCCTTGTAGGAGAGAAGCTGCGGCAGGTTGTTGCGGATGACTTCGCTGACATGGGTGAGCACGACAGAGACGTTGTCGATCGGGTGGAAGCCTTCGCGTTTCAGTTCCTCGGTGAATGTTTCCAGGACGGAGACCGCCGGCATGCCGAAAGCGGGTTCGCGAATCTCGTCGCCGGGGACCTTGGGCTTGCGTCCTGAACCCGTGACAACAAGCACTTCGCCGACACGCAGCGCGTTCGAGGCGATCGTCGTCCCATGGATGCGGATCTGGTAGGACTTGTCCTGAATGGCAATGTCGTCGGTCACCTTGATCTCCGGTACGACGAAGCCGTACTGGCTGGCGAACTTCTTGCGCATCTTGCCGACGCGGAACGCCAGCTCCTGGTGGGCGCCGAGAAGACGGGTCGAAACCAGCTTGCCAAGCGCAAGCTCGATCTCCGCAGTCTTGAGGACAGACTTGACCGAGTCCTTTTCAGCTTCCTTGTTCTGGATGACCTTCTTTTCTTCCTGGTCGCGCTTGACCTTATTTTCGGCTTCCACCTGACGCGGAATGAACCAGGCACCAAAGGCCATCATGCCGCCAAGCGCCATGAACGGCACAAAGGGGAGGCCCGGAACGAGGGCGAGTGCGCACATCAGCGAGGCGGCAACCGACAGAGCGCGGGGATAGCCGCTCAGCTGGTTGACAACCGCTTGGTCAGTCGAGCCAGGCGTGCCGCCGCGCGAGACGAGCAGGCCCGCTGCCAGCGAAACGATCAGGGCCGGAACCTGCGAGACGATACCGTCGCCGACCGACAGCTTGACGAAGACGTCGGCGGCTTCGCCGATTTCCATGCCGTGGCGGAAGTAACCGATGATGATGCCGCCGAAAACGTTGATGCCGGTGATGATGAGGCCGGCGATAGCGTCACCGCGAACGAATTTCGAGGCACCGTCCATGGCACCGAAGAAGGAGCTTTCCTGCTCCAGTTCCTTGCGGCGATGCTGGGCTTCCTTCTCGTCGATGATGCCGGCGGAGAGGTCGGCGTCGATCGACATCTGCTTGCCGGGGATGGCATCGAGGGTGAAGCGGGCGCCGACTTCCGCGATACGGGTGGCACCCTTGGTGATGACGATGAAATTGACCGTGATCAGGATCATGAAGACGATCAGACCGATGACGAAGTCGCCGCCCATGACGAGATTGGAAAAGCCGGCGATAACGCCGCCGGCAGCGCCGTGCCCCTCGTGGCCATGCGACAGGATCACGCGCGTCGTCGCGATGTTCAGCGACAGGCGGATCATGGTTGCGATCAGAAGGATGGTCGGGAAGGACGAGAAATCAAGTGGACGCTGGATCCACAGCGAGACCATCAGGATCAGCACGGAAAAGGCGATCGAGAAGGCCAGTCCCATGTCGATCAGGAAAGGCGGGATCGGCAGAAAGAGAATGCCGAGAATAAGAACGATGCCAAGGGCAAATCCGATATCGCGTCCGCTCGGACTGACCTTCGGGATTACGAGTGCGGGAGGTTGCGCCATGTTCGTTCCATCTCTTCATGAGAAGTCATCCCGAAGCCAAGGCTTCGAGCAGTATCGGGAACAGACATAGAAGGCGAAGCTTGCGCGAGGGTGTCAGGAAGCGGTCGGATGTTTCCGCGGTCCGATCAGAAACCCGATTGAACGCGGGAAAAAACCATATTGGCAAAAAGGGAAATCTGCGCACCGGCAAACGGGGCGGTGATCCCGATGGTGATCAGGATAGCCAGGATCTTCGGGACGAAGGTCAGGGTCATTTCCTGGACCTGGGTCAGCGCCTGGATCAGCGCGATGACCACGCCGACAATCATGCCGGCGGCCACGGCGGGTCCGGACGCCATCAGGATGGTCCAGATGGCAGCCTGCATTATGTCGAGTGCGTCAGCCTCATTCATGAGACGGTGTCCTTCCGGAGCGGCGAATCAGGCCCTCCACTCCGGAAGGCTTAGCATTTTAGGTCTCGCTCGTCTCGGTATCGGTGTCCGTATCCGTGTCCGCCGCAGGCGGCTCACCGACACGAACGCCGACCGTGATCGGGATCTCGTCACCGTCTGTGGTGGTGGCAACCATGGTATCGGAATAGACGCGGACCGATTCGATGACACCGGTCGTCTTCTCGTCAGCGCTGGTGATGGTCTTGCCGATATAGTTCGAGGCGTTGGTCAGGGCGTTGCCGGTGATCAGGGTCTCGAGATTCGAGTTGGTCTGGATCGTCTGCTCGACCTGCGAGAAGGTGGCCAGCTGCGAGATCTGCTCGCTGGCATCCATCGGATCCGTCGGATCCTGGTTCTGCATCTGCGCGATCAGGAGCTTCAGGAAACTCTCGTAGTCCAGCGAGGCGGACGCCGAAGCGCTGGAAGCCGAGTTGTTGGTCGTCGTTGTCGACGTGGTGCTGGTCGTACTCGTGACTGCGTCTACCGCCATGGCGCGATCTCCTTGCGAATCTGTTCGATCGTCGCCGGGCTCATCTCATCGCTGTTCAAAATCCGGTCCTCGACCGCATAAAGCGAACGAATGGCCTTCAGTGCATCGAAGGCCCGCCCGGACGAGACCATGGCGTCGACACGCTTCAGTTCGGCGAGAATTTCTTCGTTCTGGAAGCAGTTCAGAAGCATGATGATGGACTTGCGGAACATCGCCATCGACTGTTCGCGACCCTCCGGATTGATCAGCATCATCTGCGCAATGAAATAGAGCTGACGCAGAGGTGTGGTGGCCTGGTCGGGCTGGAGAACGTGATTTTCCAGGAGGAAGGTCACGTCGTTGAGGAATTCCAAAGCAACCTTGCGGTCGACGCGAAGAACCGCTCCGTTGATAAAGATCCGTTCGCCCGACTTGAGCGAGATGCGCAAAGTGCTCTTCATTTAAGTCCATCCCTAATGATGGTTGTCACGTCTATGATGCCCTGGAAATTGTCTGACTGGCGCTTCCGTATCCGGTCGCATTCCTTCAAAATCCAAATCGCGATGGAGATCAGATTGGCGCGAACTTCGACAGCCAGCTGATTTTCGGGATGCTGCAGGTCCTCAATGAAGCGGACCCAGACCCGTCGGGTGTAGTAAAGCGCTTCAATCGCCTCGCGCGAATAGCTGGCCTTGAGTGCAGCCGCCCGCAGCAAATCAATCGTCCGATCCAGGGCCTGACGCTCGCGATCCTTCGCGTCGGCCACCCCATCTTCCATGATTTCGGCGTATGAAAACTGGTACATTCATTTGCCCTTCAGTTTTACTCAGTCCCTTTGATCATCAAAGGTAATTTACGAGACTCAGCGCCTGGATCTTGGCTGTCAGCGTGTAGGACGCCTCAACCATCGCCAGAAGACTATTGACCTTCGTCGACGCTTCGTAGGCATCGACTTCGATCTTGCTGGACAGACTTGTCTCGATGATATCGACCTGGATCTGCAGCGAGGCATCGGCCTTTTCGATCCGGTTTTCCGAAAGACCAAGCTCAGATCTGGTTTTGTTGATGCCGCTGATGGCCTTGCCAGTGTAGTCGATCGCCGAATTGATCGCCACGGTGACCGCATCGGCCGGCGCGCCTATATTCATCAGTTCCTGGGTTATGACCCCGGCGAGCGCGAAGTAGCGGAAACCGTTTTCGTTGGCGGATGCCGAAGTGTTGACCGTTTCCGACTGGGTAATCCGGCTCGTCATGACCTCGTCGGAGGCACTCGACCAGTCCGTCGTCCAGTCGGCGCCGGAATACATCGGCTCCAGGACGTTGGCGATGAAGTCTTCCATGCTCGGCGCGCCGCCTTCGGCGACGATCGTCGCCGTATCGGCCGTGCTGGTCGGCGCAAAACCGAAGTAGCTGGTGAAGGCATTGTCGAATGCCAGCTTCGCCGCCGACGTCTCGTCATAATCGGCAAGCGGCTGCACATCCGTGTTGATTCCTGAAAACAGGAACTCGCCGTTGATCGAGGAGTTGGCCATGTCGGTCATGGTGTCGAGCGAGCTCTTGACCGTGCCGATGGTCGTGCCGATCGTATCGGTATTGGTCGAACCCGAGATCGTGATCAACGACTGGTTCATTTCCTCGGCCGCCTTGGCAATCTGGCTCAGGGCCTCCTGCGAAGCAGACAGTCGCTGGGTCGCGATGCTGTTGTTGCTCAGGATCGAGGACAGGCGCAGGCTTTCGCGATTGAGATCGACCACCGTCGATGTCTTGCTGCCGAGTTCGGCGCCGATATCGGCAAAATATCCGGTGCTGACCTCCTGCTGCGCCTGCAGCAGATCGGTCTGTGCCTGCCGGATGGTCAGCCGCATGGACGTCTGTATGGAGATATTCGATACGCTCGAGGTCGACATCCTGGATTATCCCGCCATCTGCAGCACGGCTTCCAGCATCTCGTCAATTGTCGAGACGAGCTTGGCTGCGGCCTTGTAGGACTGCTCAACATCGAGCAGCAGAGAAAGTTCTTCGTCGAGACTGACTGCCGTTTTCGACGAATATGTCTGGTAGGTGCGCTCATAGAGCGCGCTCTTGTTGTCTCCTGCCGAAGTGGCAGTCGAACGATATTCCTCAAGCCAGCCGATCGAGTCGCTTGCAAAAGACAGCAGGCTTGTCGACGTGGTCAGGTCGGCATCCGCCGAAAAATCCCGGTCGGCGGACATTGCGTCGACATAGGTATTGATCAGATCGGTATAACCCGAGGCGCCGGCCGTGTTGTGAACATAGTCGGTGCCGTTGATGCCGCCATCGCGGATCAATGTGGGATCGCCGCCGGCGTCCGAACGCACGGCATCGTTGACGGTAATCTTGGCGGCCAAACCGGGTTCGACCGTTCCGGATGTCAGCGTGGTACCACCCGACCAGGTAAACAGGCCCGGAGCATCCGGCTGCCCACCCGAAGGATCGGTTTCCGCAAAAGCCTCAATCAGGCCGCGCGCCACTTCGTCGAGCTGCACCTGGAATGTAGGTGCAATGACGTCGCGCAGCTGGACCAGCGCGCTCAGCGTGCCTTGCCCGTCGGTATTGCCGCCGACGCCCGCACGGACCGGCGTGCCGTCGATATAGATCGAGTTTCCGGTGACCGATGCGTCGTAATTGTATTTGCGATCGAAGGTGACTTCGCGCGGGTCGGTTTCAAACAGCGTTGTGCCGTCCGAGGTGTAGAGCACCATGTCGCTGTTTTCGCGCATGTTGATGCTGACACCAACGATGCCGGAAATCTCCTTGACCAGCGTATCGCGGCGATCGAGGTAGTCGCTCGGCTCACCACCGGTTGCCGTCAGGCGAATGACCGAGTCGTTGACCGTCTTGAACTCGGCCAGCAGCTTGTTCAGGCTCTCGACCTGTTCGGCAATCTGGGCGTCGGTATCGGCGCGCAGCTGCTGGGTCGATGCCGTCGCATTGTTCAGAGAATTGGCAACGTCGATCGCATCGGTGACCACCGTGGAGGCGAGTGCATATTCGCCCGGTGCGGCTGCGAAAGACTGCAGGCTGCTCTGAAGGTTTGCGAGATAAGTGGATGTCGACAGTTCGTAATCGTTGCCGCCGAGCGCGCTGGAGATCGTTTCCAGGCCTTCCAGCAGCGTGCTTTGCGAACTCTGCTGCGATGTGGCGCTGGAGAACTGTCGCAGCAGAGCCATCTGCTGCGAACGTTCGTTCTGGACCATCGTCGCACCGTAAACGGTGTTGGTGACGACAGCCTGGCGCCTTACGTAATTCTCGTTTCCATCATTGGCGATGTTCGTCGTGAGCACGGAGGTCTGTTGCCCCGTGTTCCGGAAGATTCCCTGAGCAGTGCCAAGCGATGATGCAAGCGACATAAGGCTACCCTAACTTTTTCAGACTATCTCTTCAGGTTGACCAGGACTTCCATCAATTCGGAGCCGGTCTGGAATACCTTGGAGTTTGCAGTGTAGTTGCGCTGCGATTCGATCATCGCAGTGAGCTCTTCAGCCACGTCAACGTTGGAGTCTTCGAGAGCGCCGGAGATGATGCTGCCGAAGCCGCTGGAGCCGGCATAACCCATGACAACCACGCCGGAGTCGTTGGACTGGGTGTAGAGGTTGCCGGCAACCGGATTGAGGTTGTCGGGGCTCTGTACGCTAGCCAATGCGACGCGATAGGTCGGCACGAGGTCGCCGTTTTCGTAGGCCACCGACACCACGCCGGTGTCGTCGATTTCGTAACCCTTGACCTTGGAGGCGGCGTTGCCGTTGACCTTGCCGTTCTGAACGGAGAAGTCAGAGGCAAGCTGCGTGGTGCCGGCGATGCTCAAAGCGATATCCGGAACTTCTGCACCACCCTGGGTGAAGCCAGTCAGCGTCAGATCGGGAGTTGAAGTCAACTTGCCATCAACGTCAAAATCCAGAGTCTCACTCAGGATCGTATTGCCATCGGGATCTGTCGCCACGACATCCCACTGATTATCTGTCGCCGTCTTCGTGTACGTGAAGGTGACCAATCGGCTGGTACCCTGACTGTCGAAGACCTTGAGCGAGGTGGTCTTCGTATCGCCATCTACCGCCGTATTCGGCAGATTGACGGCAAGGATACCCGTATCAGATGCCACAGCAGAAATGCCGGAACCGGACAGATTGACCTCGGAGAGGCCGTCGAAGCCGTTGACGACGATCGTCGGATCGGCGGCGGAATCATATTCGTAGCCCATCAGTGTGTAGCCGGCCGAATTTTGCAGCGTACCGTCATCCTGAAGGGTGAACGCGCCAGCGCGGGTCAGGTAGTTGACACCGTCTTCGCCGGTAACGATGAAGAAGCCGTCGCCATTGATGGCAAGGTCCGTCGAGGAAGTGGTGTAGCTGAAAGTGCCCTGGCTGGAGATCGAATAACGGACATCCGTTTCGACACCGCCCGAATTATACTGGCCTGCAGTGCTTGGCAAAATCATCGATGAAAACTGGGTCGACGACTTCTTGTAGCCGACCGTGCTCGAATTCGCGATGTTATCGGCGACGGTACCAAGGCGGTTCGCCTGGGCATTCATCCCGGACACGCCGGTTCGCATCGTTCCGTAAAGGCTCATAATAAAATCCTCGCTTCAGTAGTCATCTCGGAGACTAGAAGATGGGCCTTGCGTGAGGCTGTATGACATATCGGTTGTCGTCCAATTTCATCCGACAAGCCGCCTCACGCACGCACAGGTCCGCAGGTTGCGACCTCAGTTCCAGTCGATGCAGTAACCAAGGAAACGCTTGGAATCGACAGGGTCGAAGTTGAGCTTCTTGCGAAGCTTCTTGCGCAACTTGGAGATATGGCTTTCGACGACGTTCTCTTCGACTTCCTCGTCGAAGATGCCGTAGATGGCGTTGAAGATCTGGGTCTTCGAGACGCGTCGGCCGCGATTTGCGACCAAGTATTCCAGGATGCGACGCTCGCGCCGCGGCAGAGGAAACACGTCGCCGGAAATTTCCGGATCGCGTCCATCGGAGAAAACCCGGATCGGGCCAATTTCGGTGAAGTTGGAAATTGCCTTCAGGCGACGGCGAATGGCCGCTGCCCTTGCCAGGATTTCGCGAGGATGGACCGGCTTGCGCACGACGTCATCGACGCCGCAGTCAAACAGCGCAAGCGTCGCTTCCAGGGACGGCTGATCGCTGACCGCGATCACCGGTGCCTGGGTTCTGTCCCGGATTGCCCGCGGCAGTTCCAGCGTGCTTTCGCCCTGACCGAGCAGAAAAGCCTCAACTGCCGCAATGTCGGAATCAGCCGCCGTAGTGACCCATTCCCCGAATTCCGCCGGATCAAATCCGGTGGATGGAATACCTTCCCGTCCAAATAGAGAAGTGTACCCGTCTTTCACGAGCTCGCGCTCATCAACCACGACGATCATTCAGCCGCCTCCGAATCAGTGTGGTGTTTCGATGCACTATGGGTACGAATCGGGGGATTCAGGGACAACTGGCGAAAGTTAATGATAGATATTAATAATTGATTAACGAATTGGTGCCGATTTGATCTATATATAGTGGGTACAGCCACTAGTCAGCACTATTTTTTAGTGGAAAAGTTAACGCAAGCTTCGCGCAAGCTCTTGCTTTGCCCCATTTGTCCGCAGTCTTGCCACAATTGGCAAATCGGCACTATTGTGGCTGTCAAACAACCAAAGATTGCTATTCACCGCAAAATTGACGCGCATTGGTCGTCCAAGTGCCATAGCCGGTGGCGACCAGATTGGCGATAACGCGACAGACATAGCGCTTTTGCGCCGGGTCATTGTTCGGCCCGGCATGATATCGGGCCACTGCCATAGTCCAGGTCTCGTGTCGATTGTGCAGCTTGCTGAGGAAGCGGGCGGCGTATTCGACGTTCTTCTTCGGGTCAAACATGGCCTGAACCGAGGTGAACTGGTCGCCATGAAAGTGCTGGTTGATCTGCATGCAGCCCACGTCGATCAGCTTGGCTCCCTGCCCGCGCGCCGCCTGAAACGCGCCAAGCGCTTCGTTCATGTCGCCCGAATAGACGGCCCGCCCCTCGACATTCATGGCATAGGGCTGAAGTGATCCCTTGCGACCAGTCTCGGTCAGACCGACAGAATAGAGGATGCCCTCCGGCACCCCGTATTTGGCCGCAGCAGCGCTGATTTCACGCTCGCAGATGCCAACACTGGCCGAGGCGCTAGATGTAAATGAGATCAGGACGAGTGCTGTCATCGGCAACACCCTGGTTGCCAGCTGGCTGAAGCGTCCTGTCATCCGTTATCCTCACCCTGTCGCTCGCAGCGTCACCGCGCGTCTGACGATCGCCACCGGCCTGGCGGCCCGACTGATCGGACGCCTGCTGTCCCGCCGCCTGGCCATTCTGCTGGCCATTGCCGCTGCTCTGGCTATCGGCACTGCGTTCGGCGGGCGCGACCTGAATGTTGACCTGAACCTGGTCGACCGTCAGTCCCTGCGCGCGCAGCGCCTTCAGGATCTCATCCTGATCCTTGGTTAGCTTCTGCAGCGCTGCATGGTTCTCAACGGTCAATTGAACCGAGAGTTCTTCGCCCGTCAGCTTCAGCGTCGCCGTCACGCTGCCAAGCTCGATCGGGCTCATCTGGATCTTCAGGGTGTTGACCACTTTGCCCTGGCTGGACTGCGTGGCGGCATTGGCCAATTCAGAGCCGGGCGACATGGCGCTGATCCACTCGCTGTCGCCGACCATGGCTGCGGTGATCGAAGCGGCGTTGGTGGTCGATACCGGCGCCAGGAAGCGGCGCGCATCAATGACGGTGACTGTTTCGACAGTCGAGGTTGCAGGCTCGCCGTCATCCCGCACCGACTGGGCGGCTTCGCTTCTAAGCGTCACAGGCTGTCCCTTGCCATCGGCACGAACGAAGCGAAACGACTGATCGCTTTCGCTTGCCTCAGTGCCACCAGTCTCTCCATCGCCGGGAGAAACGCCGTTTGCAGAGAGTGCGTCGACCATTTGTTCGCCATGGCCGTCGACGATCGCCTTGCCGCTCTCGCCGGCTTCGTGCGTCATGGCCTGGCCATTGGCCTGCTCGGCCCCAGCCCCCGCGGTCAGAAGCGACAGGACATCCCCGAGATCAGCGCTCTTGCCGTCCACCGTGGTACCGTCCTCGGTCGCCGAAACGTCGCTATCTGCCTCTGTGGTTTTCGCACCGTCCGACGCGGCAGCTTTCAGGCCGCCATTCTGCACGAGTGCAGCAATCTGGCTCTGATCGACGGAAGAAGCCTTGCCGTCGGTCGCGGCGTGCTCCTTCACCTTGCCCTTGGTCTTGTCCTTGCCCTCGACAGCCACGGCCTGCTGATCGACCTGCCCGGCAGCGCCATCCGTCGCTTTCGCCGAAACGGTCTTCAGCAGGCTTGCCTGAGACAGATCGATGATCGGACGCTTGGCGCGCGCGGTTTCGTCCGTTGCGGTATCTGTCTGATCGCCGCCGGAGGTTGGCTCCCCGGCAATTTCGCTGTCCTTCGCGTCGCCCTCTGCCTGGCGACCCGAACTCGACAGGGCTTCGGAAAACCCGCCCTCTCCAGATTTGTCGGCACGTCCGCCCGATGTCGCATGGGAGGCCGCTGTATCCGTCGTGGGGATCCTGGGTGCTGTATATGCATCCATCATGGTCATGGGCCTTCCTGCTTGAGAAGATCATCGATCGCATCCAACTTGGAGCGCCCGGTATCGACAAAGGTACGAACCGCCGGATCGAGATTGGCGGCACTGGCCGCGTCAGCTTCAGCCGAAACAGGCTGCGGCTCGGGCGCGGCGTCAGCGATTGGTGGTGCTGTCGGATCCTGCAATTCCGCATCATCCTCTGCTGCCGCCGTCGCCCCCACATCTGCATTCGCATCGGTTGTATTAGCGTTGGCTTGCGTCAGGCTTTCAGGCGGCGGTTCCGGTTTGCGCAGTACCTCCTTGGCAACGGCTTCCGCCGCCCGGCGTAGCGCCAGATCCTTGGGTGAAAGCGATTCAGCCGGAATGTTCATGATCGCCTGCATGGCGTCATCGACATTTTCCGTCGAGATGCTGGCGAGGCTGCCATAGAGATTGGCCAGCGCATCATCGCCTTCGGTTGCCCCGGACAAGGCCCTCGCCTGGTCTGCAGCCATGGTGGTCAGGTCCTTACGCCCGGCAATCGCCGCCTTGCGGGCAATGCGTAGATAGACCTCGCGCCGGCGATCATTGTCCATGTATCCCAGCGTTGCTTCGATATCCTCCCGCTTGATGACGTCGTAGTGCTCGACGACAAGCTGGACGAAGAGATCGGCAAACTGGCTGGCATACGGTGAATAGAGGTAGCGCCGCGCATAACGATTTGCATAACCACCTGCCTTGTCGACAATCTTCGCATCGACCGCGACCGCCAGCGAGCGTCGCAGGGCTGCCTCCTCGACGATCGTGCCGGGAGCAGTCAGCCGCGCCCAGTCATAGAATTTCAGCGCATCAACAGGGTCGCGCGTAATCGTCACATTGCCGGCGACCAGAGCAAGGTATGGCGCAAGGTCCGTATTGCGATATTCCTTGCTGATCTCGCCCAGGGACTTGGCAATGAGAGTGCCCTTGCCGCTCAGATACTTGCGCAGGCTATCGGTGATGCGATTGTCGAAATTGCCGTTGATGTCGCGCGCGACCAGGAATTCCAGCGTTGCCGGGTTACCGCCGCTCATGGCGTAGATAAGCGCCGCATCGACATTGCGTGGATCGTCGAAGATTGCCGGATCGGCGCCGCGCAGGCGTTCGTCGATGGTTCCCAGCATGAAGCGCTGCATTTCCGCCGCCGAGTGATCGCCCAGAACCACGGTGTCCTGGACAAACTGCAGCGAGCGCAGCATCTGGAAGGGCTGGATGGTATCCATGTCATTGGCACGCGCCGACACATTGCCCAGTGCGACAAGCGAAGCGAGTGCCAATAGCGAAATGGATAGCCTGCGGAGCGTCATTATCCCTGCTCCGCCTGAATCAGGATTTCAATGCGTCGATTGGCATCGGCCAGTGGGTCATCCGGCACCTGAAGGCGGCGGTCGGCAAATCCGGAGACCTGCTGCACGCGATCTTCCGTCAGGCCACCGCGCAAGAGCATGTAATAGGCGCTGTGGGCACGCGCCATCGAGAGGCGCCAGTTGTCGTTCTCGGTACCCTTGAACTGACGGCCATCGGTATGGCCACGGATAATGATCGATCCCGGCCGGGCCTGAAGCAGCTTTCCGATCTTCTCCATCGCCAGGACCATTTCGCGCTGGGGCACGGCGGAGCCGACGCTGAACATCGGCTGATCGCTCTGGTCGCTGATCGTGACCAGGAGGCCGCCTTCGGCCGGGGTGACGATCAGACCTTCGGCAAGCTTGCCGGATACGCCACCGATCTCGGCCTCTATCTGCGCTTTCAGCCTGTCGGCCGATGCCTGCTGGACTGCAAGGTCGGCCTCGGCGGTCATTTCGGACTTGCCGTCCTGCGGCTGCTCGGTCTTGCCTTCTTCAGGCTTGGCTTCCTTTGCGATTTCCGGCTGCAGCTGCGGCTTCTGTCCAGGCACGACCAGCGCCACCTGCTGGTCCGGCATTGTCGGATCTGTCGGTTCCTGCTGCTGCTGGATCTCTGCGGTTTGCGGCTCGGCCGGCGTCGTTGCATCGGTCGGCTTGCCGACCGGCGTATTGGCCGTCTGCACCTGCTGGGTCCAGAAATCCGGATCGAAGGGATCACGATAGGCTTCGCCGCCCTGGGCGCCCGTAGACGGACCGGAATCGGAGGCACCGCCCTCGCCCTTGGCGCTGACATTGGCCTGCTGTCCGACTTCCTGGGCAATCTCGGCCAGAACAGAATAGGGATTTTCGAAGAAATCGGCTTCGGAATAATTCGCCTGGTCGCCGGAGGTTGCCGTCTGGTCTTCGCCGGTCGCGGCAGCCGCACCCACGGTCTGCTCCTCGGCCTCGACTTTCGAGCGCTCCTGCTTCTGCTCGCCTTCAGCCTGATCGACAGGCTTCTTCAAACCTTTTTCGGTCGGCTTCTCGTCCGAGAGCTTGATCGGATTGAAATAGCTGGCAACGGAGGCCTTGGTCTCCTCGTTTGCAGCATTGACCAGCCACATAACGAGGAAGAATGCCATCATCGCCGTCATGAAGTCGGCATAGGCGATCTTCCAGGCACCACCATGGGCACCGTCGTGATCACCGCCGCCATGGCGTTTGATGATGATGATTTCGTTCTTGCCGTGGTGGTGATTCTCGTCGCTCATCCGATCACCTTCCTGAGGCTCGCCGTGAAGGCCGAAATACGCGTGACCAGTGCGGCCTCAGCAAACTCGGCGGATAGATCGAGATCATCCGCCTCGACATGGTGCAAAAGCCCGAGATGTTCCGGCATCTGGGTCGACAACATGGTAAACAGTGCCTTTGGACCCCGCAGTTCGATCACCCCGGCCTCGCCGGCGCTGATGGCTGTTTTCAACAGATGGGCGAGATCGCTGACGGCCTTCTCAGCAATGGCATCGGAAAACAGCGGAGCGAGAGCGACCGCCACCTGATCGCTGATCGCCAGCGAAAGTTCGTTGATGATGGCAGGCAGCTTTTCAGACAGCGCCTTCGACAGTTCCGCGCGATGCCGCTCCTCGAGTTCGGCAATTGCCTGGGAATGGGCGACTTCCATCGCCTGACGATCGACTTCGAAACGCTCTTCGGCGGCTTTTTCACCCGCCTCATGCCCCTCGGCATAGGCTTCGCGACGCTCGGCACCGAGGTCGACCGGCACGGGTTCCGGCAAGGCGGGAAAATCCATGTCGAACGGATCCGGTTCCGCTACGTCAAACTGCGCCGACATCGAAGGCGCCGGCGCGGGAGGCGCCGAAAAATCCTTCAAAAGGCGGGTCAATGGCATGCTCATCGGCGATCGCCTCCATCGGCGAAAATGACCGTTCGCGGTGAACGGCCATCGATCTCAGGCAGACTGAATTTCAAACTTGTCCGAACGCGCAGCATCATCACTTCCAATGTCGAGATCACCTTCGGATCGAGCCGGTCGCGGGCGCATCTGCCCACGGGTGCTTTGGCCGAAGCTAGGGTTTCAAACTTGCGCGAGGATGAATGCGAAGGACCGCGCCAGGATGATCGCGCGGCCCAGAAGTTCCATGCCGTGTAAACGGCGTATTCGACCATGGTGCCGTCGGCTGCGGTTATTCGCGGAACAGCGTGAGCAGCTTTTCGGCGCTGCTGTTGGCAATCGAAAGCGACTGGATGCCGAGCTGCTGCTGGGTCTGCAGGGCTTTGAGACGGGTCGATTCCTCGTTCATGTCCGCATCGACCAGACGGCCGACACCCTTGTCGATCACGTCCATCAGGTTGGAGACGAAGTTGTCCTGCATCTCGATACGGCTGGTAATCGCGCCAAGCGTTGCGGCAGCGTCGGTCAGCTGGCTGATCAGATCGTCGACGACGCTGATCATGTCATCAAGTTCTTCCGTCGTGGTGTCGACGTCGATCTCGATGGGATCACCGGTCGGTGGGACGACGGAGCCGACGTCGAGAAGATAGTATTCGCGCGCAGTGCCGGTCGGGGCTGCCAGCAGCGCATCGGCATCGATGGCCTTGGTCAGGAAGCCGCGGCTTGCGTCCTCCGTATCGATCAGGACGGAATCGGCCGTGTCGAAATCCAGCGTGGTGACCTGAACGCTGCCGTCTGCGCCGCGAACGAAGGACGAGACGACCTGCTTGGTGCCCAGTTCGTTGACATTCGTATTGTAGAGCCAGTTCTCACCGGAGAAGGACGCGGACTGGGCCGCGGAAACCAGCTGGTTCTTCAGCTGCTTCATTTCCTCGTTGATCTTGTCCTTGTCGACACCCGGCTCGCTTGCCGCGACCAGCTTGGCCTTGATCGAGGACATGACCTCGATGACGTTGTCGAGCGCGGTATAAGCGGTATCGACCGTGGCGGCACCCAGTCCGAGCGCATCGGAGACGGTGGACAATGCCGCGTTGTCGGAACGCATGGTGGTGGCGATCGACCAGTAACCGGCATTGTCCGACGCCGTCTCGACCCGATAGCCCGACGAAACGCGGCTCTGGGTGGTCTCCAGGTTCGTATCGATCGAGCGCAGAGTCTGCAGTGCCGCCATAGCGGCAGCGTTGGTCATGATGCTGGTCATTGGGGTGCCCTTAATCGTCAATCCAAAAGGCCGGAAACATACCGGTGGAAACGGAGGGGCATCATGCAGACCAGCATACCGCTGGTCCCCGTAACCATTAACAAATCGTTAACGGTGCCAGTTAACAAACGCGACCGCGATTTGGCAAGGTCGGAAATCCGCTTCGACGCAAAACCGCAATATTCGGCCAGCCTCACGCAAGGCACAAAAAAACCGCACCCATTTCTGGGTGCGGTTCATACCGAATACATCCGACTTGTCAGCGCGGGACGAAGTCGCCCCTAGCCAAGGCGCCCTTACTGACGGAAGAGAGTCAGGATGCTTTCGGAAGCGGTGTTGGCAATCGACAGCGACTGGATGGCGAGCTGCTGCTGGGTCTGCAGGGCCTTCAGGCGGGTCGATTCCTCGTTCATGTCTGCGTCAACCAGACGACCGATACCGGAGTCGACGGAATCGGTAAGCTTTCCGACGAAATCTTCCTGCAAATCGATACGTGTCGAGATCGAGCCGAGATCGGCAGCTGCACTCGTCATGGCAGCAAGGCCAGCGTCCACCAGCGTCAGGGCTTCCTGCATGTCAGTGGTGGCGAAACCGGTGATATCCAGAGTATAGACGGACATGGTCGAGACGAGACCAGCCGCAGCGTCGATTGTGCCAGCGGTACTCGGGTCAAAGTCGGTCGCGCTCCAGTCGGATGCGACTGTGCCAAGGATACCGGTCGTGTCAACGATAGCACCGTCCGCATCACCACCAAACAGAACAGTCATTTCACCAGCTGTCGTGGCGTCGAGCGTATAGGAGGTTGACGTAACGGCAACATTGTTGCTGCTGTCTCGGACGAAGCCGGAAATAACGGTTACGTCTTCGGGAGCGTTCTCGGTGTCAGCACCACCAGCAACCCAGTTTTGGCCACTGAAAGATGCGCCTTGAGAGATAGACATCAACTGCTGCTGGAGCTGGCTGATTTCTTCCTGAACCTTGTTTTTATCGACGCCCTCTTCGGTTGCCGTTACGATTTTTGCCTTAATTTCCTTGACGACTTCGATGGCACTGTCCATCGCTGCATAAGCAGTGTCGATCTTCGCCGCACCAAGGCCGAGGGCATCCTGCACGGCCGAGAGGGCCATATTGTCTGATCTCATGGTGGTGGCGATCGACCAGTAAGCGGCGTTGTCGGATGCATTGCCGACACGCAGGCCCGACGATACCCGAGCTTGTGTGCCTTCCATTGAGGCATCGATTGAGCGGAGAGTTTGGAGTGCAGTCATAGCTGCATTGTTGGTCAAAATGCTGGTCACTTTCGCGTCCCCTAAAAATGGCTAGTTTCTGGGACATCCCGGCTTGTCCGGGAACGATGGTCTTGCCTAATGCTATTAACCGCTTCTTCGTTTTGGTTAATCCATCGTTACTTGACCTTCATGTAATCCGGACATGGTTAATGCATGGTTAACACGCGCAGAAGATAAATAAAAAAGCCGCCCCGAAGGGCGGCTTTCCAAAATCGATATCTTGCTGTTGACCGAAAGCCTAGGCTTAACGGAAGAGCGACAGGATGACTTCCGAAGAAGAGTTGGCGATCGAGAGCGACTGAACAGCCAGCTGCTGCTGCGTCTGCAGAGCCTTCAGGCGGGTCGATTCTTCGTTCATGTCGGCGTCAACCAGACGGCCGATACCGCTATCCAGCGAGTCCGAGAGCGTGGAAACAAAGTCTTCCTGCAGTTCGATGCGAGTGGAGATCGAACCCAAGTCTGCGCCGGAGCTCGTCATGTTTGCAAGCGCCGCGTCTACCAGGGTCAAAGCTTCCGCCATATCGACGTTGGAGAAGCCGTTAATATCCAGGTTGTAGACTGACATGCCGGCAACAGCGCCCGTGGCACCGTCAACACCTGCGGTAGAGCTGTCGAAGTCTGTTGTCGACCAATCGCCACCGACGGTGCCGAGGATGCCGGTTGCATCGTCAATTGCACCGTTGCCATCGCCGCCGAACAGCATTGTCATGCTACCTGGGGTGTTGGCATCAAGCGTGTAGCTGGTGGTCTTGACGGAAACGTTGTTGTTGGCGTCGCGGACGAAGCCGGAAACGACCGTGACGTCTGCCGGAGTGGTGGCAGTGTCCGTACCGCCAGCGATCCAGTTCTCACCGCTGAACGAAGCGGATTCAGCGATCGACATCAGCTGGCCCTGCAGCTGCGAGATCTCTTCCTGAACCTTGGCCTTGTCGACGCCTTCTTCAGTCGCCGTTACGAGCTTGGCCTTGATTTCCTTCACGACGTCGATGGCGGCTTCCATACCGGCATAAGCGGTATCGACCTTGGAGGCGCCGAGGCCGAGGGCGTCGGAGACAGCCGAGAGGGCCATGTTGTCGGACTTCATGGTCGTTGCGATCGACCAGTAAGCTGCGTTGTCAGATGCTTCGCCGACGCGCTCGCCGGAGGAAACGCGCGACTGTGTTTCTTCCATGCCGCTGCTGATAGAGCGCAGGGTGGAGAGCGCCGACATTGCGGCGACGTTTGTCAAAATGCTCGTCATAGTAGTGTGCCCCTTAATGGCTGAATAGGAAGGGCATTCCGGTATCACCGGTAGGTGCGCACAGCGTCATGCCTGCTAACCGGCTGAATTTGAATGGTTAGCTCGCCCCTTCGATGCGTTCAGATAAACGCATGTTGGTTAACGAAGGCCTAAGGCAATTCGAAGGGAAGGCTGATTGCGATAATAATTTGCAATCTTCGCGTGCACGCGCGCGTAACAAAAAATGCTTAATAAAACGAAAAGGTCGCGTCTGTTTCCAGACGCGACCTCCGTAGCCACTTACCCGGTTCAGCCTCCGAGCAGTCAAGCTTTCCCTTCGCGCGCCTCTGGTCAGCCACCAAGGCATATCGGCGTCGGGACAGTTTGGTCGGCCCTCAAGGGCCGGCCCGTTCTTGCGATTAACGGAAGAGCGACAGGATGTTCTGCGAGTCGCTGTTGGCGATCGACAGAGCCTGGATCGCCAGCTGCTGCTGCGTCTGCAGAGCCTTCAGGCGGGTCGATTCTTCGTTCATGTCGGCGTCAACCAGACGGCCGATACCGGTTTCGACGGCGTCGGACAGCTTGTCGGCAAACTCCGACTGCAGATCGATACGGCTGGACAGCGAGCCGAGCGTCGCGCCGGCGCTGACCATGCTGGTCAGAGCGGTTTCAACGTCCGTGAGCAGGTTGTCGAGCGTGTCGGAGTCGGTGTCGTTGTCGATTTCGAAGCCGACGATGCTCGACGACGAGGCAGTGCCGTTCGCGCCCAGGATGCCGGTTGCTTCGTCGATAACGCCAGCTGCGTCAGCGCTGAACAGCATGTTGGTGTCGTCAAGCGTGATCGTGCTCGACTTGACCGTGACCGTGTTGTCAGCAGCGCGGACGAAGCCGGTGATGACAGTCACGTCGCCACCTTCATTCGCCAGCCAATTCTGGCCGTTGAACGAAGCGGATTCAGCGATCGAGGTCAGCTGCTCCTGAAGCTGCGAGATTTCTTCCTGGATCTTTTCCTTGTCGACACCCTGTTCCTTGGCGGCGACGAGCTTTGCCTTGATTTCCGTTACGACGTCGATTGCTGCGTCCATACCGGCATAGGCAGTATCAACCTTGGCAGCGCCGAGGCCGAGCGCGTCGGAGACAGCGCCGAGAGCCATGTTGTCGGACTTCATCGTGGTCGAGATCGACCAGTAAGCAGCGTTGTCGGAGGCGGATGCAACGCTCTTGCCCGTGGAGATCGCGTTCTGTGTCGCTTCCATGTTGGAAGAGATCGAACGCAGCGTGGAAAGAGCAGACATAGCATTGGTGTTGGTCAGAATGCTGGCCATGTTATTTTGTCCCTTAAAACAAGATACTATTGGGGACATACCGGACTGGAAATTACCGGCTACGACAGTTCGGCATCATGCCATTCGGTAGCGAATTTTTCGTCTACCAGACCCTTCGTGTGAGGACCAAACTGACCGTCAAGTATTGCCAACACCTTAACAAATTAGGGATCGATAAAGCTGGATAAATCCTTGGTAAACAACGCAGCAAGGGAAGTGGTAAACAATTCTCTAAGCGTCAGACGAAGGAGCGCACGAGGCTGCCGACGAGCAGGTTCCAGCCGTCAATCAGGACGAAAAACAGGATCTTGAAAGGCAGCGAAATCGAGGTCGGGGGCAGCATCATCATGCCCATGGCCATGGTGATCGTGGCGACCACCATATCGATGACGAGGAAGGGCAGAACGATCAGAAAGCCGATCTCGAAGCCACGACGGATTTCCGACAGCATGAAAGCCGGAACGAGCACGCGGTAGTCGACCTTGTCGCCTGTAACCGTGGCCTGGCCGCGTTCATTGGCGATATCGACGAACAGCCGCAGATCCTTGTCACGGGTATTGGCCGTCATGAAGGTGCGGAAGGGCTCGGCAATCAGCGCCACCGCCTCGGCCTCATTGATCTGGTTCGCCAACAGCGGCTGGACGCCGGTGCGCCAGGACTGATCCATGGTCGGTGCCATGACATAGAAGGTCATGAACAGCGCCATGCTGGTGAGGATCATGTTGGAGGGGGTTGTCGCAAGCCCCATGCCCGAGCGCAGGATCGAAAAGGCGATCAGGAAGCGCGGGAAGCTGGTGACCATGATCAGGATGCCAGGGGCAACCGACAGGATGGTCAACAGACCAAAGGTACGGATAATCCAGGCCGCCACCGACCCATCGATCGGCGTGTTGAAGATCTCCGTCGGAAACTGCTGCGCATGCGCAATTTCCGGCGCCATCATCATGACAGCGGCAACAAGGAAAAATCGAATCATTCGATCACAAACGTCCTGAACATCACCTTCGATACGCGCCCTTCGGAGCGTAGGTCAACACGCTCCTGGATGTCATCCTTGAGATATTGGAAGCCGCGCGGTCCTTCGACCTGTTGCAACGAGACGGTTCTGAGATAGGCCATGATGTCCTGATGCACGTCTTCGGCAATCTTGACGTCGGGCGCGCCGTTGAACATCAGGGCAAGTTCCAGCCGGATCCAGTTTTCCGACGGGTATGCGAGATTGGTCGTGATCGGCTCCAGCTGAACGATGCCATTGGCTTCGGTGGCAATCTTGGGAAGTCCCTCTTCCTTCTTTGCCTCGCCATGGCCGGCGGCCGGCGCGGCCTCGGCTGCCTTTGCCGCATCTTCCGACTGTTTCACCTGCGGTGCCAGCATGTTGCCGATGACCCAGCCGCCGCCGCCGCCTGCGACGGTCAGCACGACCAGCGGCACGAGCAGTGTCATGAGGCCGGATTTCTTCTTGCCTGTGGGCTCTTCGTTTTGTTCCATCGGACCTTGCCGTTCCTGCTCTGCCTTTTTGTTCCCGCCGTCAGAACGGCGAGAACAGATCGACTACCTGCTGGCCGACGGGCGGCTGCTGCACTTCGGTCAGGCGGCCGCGGCCACCGTAGGAGATGCGTGCCTCGGCGATGCGCTCGTAGGAAATCGTGTTGTCGGCATCGACATCCTGCGGTCGCACGATACCGGCGACGTTGAGAATGCGGATCTCGTGATTGACGCGCACTTCCTGCGAACCGCTGATCAGCAGATTTCCGTTTTCAAGGATACCGGTGACGACGGCTGCAACCAGCAGGGTCAGCTTTTCCGAGCGCTCGGTGGAGCCCTTGCCTTGGGTGCTGGTGTCGGAACCGGAGCTCAGGTCACCGGTGGTCGCCGGGATCTCGTTGCCGAACAGATCAACGGCCGTCGACCAGCTCAGACCGCTCGAATTGGTGCGGCTGCGATCGGTTTCGTTTTCGAACGACGCCTTGTCGTTGATCTGGATGTTTACCGTCAGGATGTCGCCGACGTTGAGGGCGCGGGCATCCTTGAACAGGGCCGACTGGCTGTCGCTCCACAGCGAATAGCCGCTGGCAGTCGCCTGCGGTTGCTTGGGATACAGGGCCATCTGCGGCGTCTGGCTGAAACGCAAGCCGGATCCGATCGGGCTCATCGCAGGTGCGTTGCCGATTTCCTTGACGGTCTGGCTCTGGCAGCCGGCAAGAAACAGAACAGCCAGCAATGCCGGGGAACGCTTGTTCATGATGGATCCTTCGACGTAGTGGAATCACCGGCACTCGACATGATCGCGGCGACCTTGGCGGCCTTGTCCGGCTGCATTTCAGTAAGGATGAGGCTCGACTGGCGCGGCGGCAGCTTCATGATGATCGCAGCAGCAAGGATGACATTCGTCTCCTCGAGCTGCGGTGCTGCCGCATCCGGCGCCATCTTCTTGTAAATCTCGATCAACTGGCCTTCGGCCTGCTTCATGAATTCGTTGCGGCGCGACAGCCAGTCTTCGTATTCGGCCCGGCGGGTTTCGAGAACCGCAATGCGGCTGTCGACATCGGCCTGCAGCTTTTCCAGTTCCTGCTTCTGCAACAGATAGCGCTGGTCGCGCGCGGCATCGGCGATCCCGGTGCAGAACTGCTGGATCTCGGCGTCGCTCGGGTTCACCGGCTGCTGCTGGCCGACGGCGTTGTCGGCAAACACCGGAAGGACGGCGATGGCGCCGACGATCAGGCCGTTGCGCAGGATCGGAGGCAGCGAGAGAAAATGCCTGGACTGTGTCATTGCAGGACAAGCTCCGCTTGTAGGGCGCCGGCGGACTTGATGCCCTGGAGGATGGCGATGATGCCGTCCGGCTTCACGCCGATGCTGTTGAGACCGCTGACGAGTGTTCTCAGGTCAGGACCATCGACGATCACGACCTTGTCGCCGGTCTTCTGCGTGATGATGTCGGTCTGTTCCTGCACCGCGGTCTCGCCGCGTGAAAATGGCTCGGGCTGGATGACCTGTGGCGTCTCCGTGACCTGGACCGTCAGCGTTCCGTAGCTCACGGCAACACGCGAAACACGAACCTCGGCGCCGATGACGATCGTGCCCGTGCGCTCGTTGATCACGACCTTGGCCGGAGAATCGGTCGCGACCACCAGATTTTCGACATCCGCCATCAGGCGGGCAAGATCGGCCGTGCGCGGCTTCTGGACGACCACTTCCTGGCTGTCGCGCGCCTCGGCGATCGGTGCGCCGTAGTTGGCGGCGGCATAGGCGTTGATCGTGTCGGCGATGCGCAAGGAGGTGGTGAAGTCGGGATTGCGCAGCTGCAGCACTAGGTTGACCGAATCCTTGAACTTGGATGGCAACTCACGCTCGATGATCGCACCGCCGGGGACGCGTCCGGAGGTGGTGATGCCTTCCTGCACGGAGGCAGCATCGCCTTGCGCATTGAAGCCGGACACGATGACCGAGCCCTGGGCGACGGCATAGATCTGGCCGTCGGCGCCTGTCAGCGACGTCATGATCAGCGTGCCGCCGCGCAGCGAGGTCGAATCGCCGAGCGAGCTGACATTCGCATCGATGCGGCTACCGGGGCTGGAAAAGGGCGGCAGGTTTGCCGTGACCATGACGGCAGCAACGTTCTTGGCGTTGGACTGGCCACCCTGGGTCGAGATGCCGAGGTTCTGCAGCATGGCGCGCATCGACTGATCGGTAAACGGCGAAGAACGCAGGCTGTCGCCAGTGCCCTGCAAGCCGACGATCAGGCCGTAGCCGATCAGCTGATTGTCGCGTCCCGACTGCAGGGATGCGATATCCTTGATGCGCGAATTGGCGGCAATGGCAGGCTCAAACGGCGTCAGCACCAGAGCCAGCACACACAGGGCAATCCGTGATGATGCAAACAACTTCATTTCGCCATCACCTGTACTGTCCCATCGGCCATGACCGTACCCGTGACGATCGTGCCGGAATCAATGTTGCGCACCTTGATGACCTCGCCGACCGTGGCATCGACCATGGGCGTGCCGGCGGCGCTGATCACCATGTTGCCAATGGCGAAAGTCAGACGAACGCTGGCACCGCGCTTGATGGCGAAGGCTTCGCGCAGGCCGCTGGTCGGAATGGTGCGGCCCGGCAGAAGCGTGCGCTTCGATACCATGCCGACAACTTCCGCCTTGGTGCGTGCATAACCGCCGGTCAGGTTGGGGTTGGTCACCTCGACCTCGTTGACCTGCGCGGCCGAGATGGTCTCGCCGGGATAGATGATCTGGGTGGGGACGACAGCGGTTCCCTGCGCAAGCGCCGCGCCGATGCCGATGCCCATGACGGATGCTGTGGCAAGCGCCACAGCCCGAACTGCATTCCCGATTTTCCGGCGAAACTTCATGTTTGCCTCCAGTTGCCTTACTTCAGGTTCTTGCTGACGATCTGAGCCATCTCGTCGGCGGTCTGGATGACCTTGGAATTCATCTCGTAGGCACGCTGTGCCGAGATCATGTCCGTGATTTCCTTGACGGAATCGACGTTGGACGATTCGAGGTAACCCTGCTTGATATAGCCAAAGCCCGGATCTTCCGGCACGCCGACGATCGCTTCGCCGGAGGCTGCCGTCTCGGCCACCAGGTTGTCGCCGAGCGGCTTCAGGCCGGCTTCGTTGACAAAGTTCGCGATCGTCAGCTGACCGAGATCGGTATAGTCGGAATCGTTGCCGATGCGTGCCTGGACCTGGCCGGTGCGGCTGATGACAACTTCGCTGGCATCCTGCGGAATGGTGATCTGCGGGGTGACGAGATAACCGTCGATGGTGACCAGCTGACCCTCGGCGTTCATGTTGAATGCGCCCGAGCGGCTGTAGAGGGTTGTGCCATCCGGCGATTCGACCTGGAACCAGCCGCGACCGACCAGCGACATGTCGAGTTCGTTGCCGGTCTGGGTCAGTTCGCCCTGCGTATGAATGTTGCGGACGGCAGCCGTCTGCACGCCGAGACCGATATTGGCGCCTTCCGGCACGATCGCCTGGTTGGCGCGGTTCGGCACGCCCTGGGCGCGTTCGGTCTGGTACAGCAGGTCGGTAAATTCAGCACGCGCCCGCTTGAAGCCGGTGGTGTTGATGTTGGCGATGTTGTTGGCGATGACTTCCAGATTCGTCTGCTGGGCGTCCATACCTGTCGCTGCGATGGCAAGAGCTCTCATGTGTCCGTTCCCTGCTTACTAAATCTGCATCTTCGTGATTTCGAGATAGGCGCTGACGATCTTGTCGCGGAAGGCGATCGCGGTCTGCAGCGATTGCTCAGCCGACATCACTGCGTCGACAACCTCGCGGGTGTTCGCCTTGCCGGTCATGCCATCGAACGAGGTCTGCTCGGCCTGCTTCAGGTTGCCGACGGCTTCGGTGGCCATGCTGTTGAGGGTCGAAAGAAATGTCTCGCCGGTCGACATGCCGGGCGTGAGGCCGGCTGTCGCAACACCCTGGGTCGACATGTCAAAGGTGGAGAGTTCGGTGGTCAGCGAATCCAGACCCATCGACTTGGAAAATGCGCTTACGCCGGAAATGGAATCAATCATTGCGAAGCCTTCAGCAGTGAGATGGTCTGGGAAATCATGTCGCGCGTCTGCTTGATGGTCTGCAGATTGGCTTCATAGGTTCGGTTGGTCTCGCGCATGTCACCCATTTCGATGAGCACGTTGACGTTCGGCATCTTGACGACGCCGCGTTCATCGGCGGCCGGGTTGCCCGGATCGTATTCCTCGATGAAATCGGACTTGTCGAAGCCAAGCTTCTCGACCTCGATCACCTGCGCGCCGGACACCTTGTCGAGCTCGCTGCCGAAGGTGATGGTCTTGCGGCGGTAAGGATCGGCGCCGGGAGTGTCGCCGGTCGAACGCGCGTTGGCGATGTTTTCCGAAACGATGCGCATGCGGGTGGACTGGGCTTCCAGACCACTGCCGGCAATTTTCAGGGCTGCACTTAAAGGATCGGTCATCAGCGTTTCACCGTCATCAACATCATGCGATGGAAGGAACTCATCAGCGAGGTGTTCAGCTCATGCTGACGCTTGATCTCGCCGGTCTTGGACAATTCTTCAGAGATCGCGACGGAGTTGCCCGATTCCTGGATGCCAATCTCGTCGTTGAGCTCGGACTCCTCGATGTCGATATTGTCGGCGCTGATATCGTTCGACGCCATATGACCGGGCTGGGTCACGGCCATGTGCTGTACCATCGCCGTATTGTCCAGCACTGCGCTGAACGGGGTGATGTCCTTAGCCAGATATTTGGGCGTGCTGGCGTTGGCGATATTGCCTGCCACAACCTGCTGACGCACCGAAAGCCATTCGGCCTGTCGGGAAGCCAGCTCGAACAACTGGATTGGGTTCATGGGCGTTACTCCGTCTTTTTACCACTCGGAGCCTAGGCCAGTAATCTTGCGTGGGACTTGCCCCACCCACACAAGTTTAGTTGTTCTGATATATATCGCCCTTGGAGGTCACGATGACCCATTTGCCGTCGCGTTGCTCCAGCGTCGCGACGCGGCTGTTGTCGGGCAGAATCGAACCAACACGCACCATGAACATGGTGCCGCCGTCCTCGATCAGCGCACGGCCGTTGGCGACATGCAGCAGGCGGAAACCGCTCTGGCCCGGAAACGGCTGGGCGGCACGCACATCCAGCCCCTGCGGACGCTCCTTGCCAAGCGTCGGCACGGTTGCCGTGACGATCTGATCTACAGCCGGGGGATTGCTGCCTTCGCCGGCGTTCTCGTCATCATTGTCGACCAGCGCCAGCGGCGAGACACTGAACACGTTACGGCCAGGCCCTTCCGGCAGGTCACGCGTGCTTTGCCAGTCGGCAACGCGAACACCGAACTTTTCCTCGTTGAAAAAGACATACCAGGGGAAGAAGGCAGCCGCGCAGGCCAGCGCCACGCCGGTCGCCGCCAGTACCCGGTCAACAGACGAGACACGTCGGCGAATGGGCGCCGGCCTGATCGGTGCAACGGGTTCATCGGCGTCAAAATCGGTCATGGTCATCCCCTCTGCCTCGCTCCGCCCTGCGCCCCTCCGGCTGCCGCTTTCAATGCACCGGCGAGATCCGCATAGGCATCGTTGGAGGGCTTGTCGCTCGGCAACTGTTTCAGCACTTCATAGATCACCGGCACCTGCTTGATCGCCATGTCGAGATCGGGATCGCTGCCGTTGCGGTAGCCGCCGATCAGGCGCAAGTCGCGCGTTTCCTCAAAACGATGGATCAACGCCTTCAGGCGCGAGACCAGCTTCTCCTGCTCGCCTGTCCAGGCCTTGCGCGCCAGACGGGAAATGGAGGTAAGCGGGTTGATCGGTGGATACCGGCCTTCGTCGGCAAGACTGCGATCGAGCACGATATGGCCGTCTAGAATACCGCGGACCGAGTCGGCGATCGGGTCATTGTGGTTGTCGCCATCGACCAGGATCGAGATGATGGCCGTGATCGTCCCCGCTCCTTCAGCCCCTGGACCCGCGCGTTCCAACAGGCGCGGAAGTTCGGTGAATACCGAGGTCGGGTAGCCGCGGGCGATCGGAGGTTCGCCGGCGGCCGTCGCCACTTCGCGGATCGCGTGGGCAAAGCGGGTAATGCTGTCGGCGATGAACAGGACATTTTCGCCCTTGTCGCGAAAATGCTCGGCAATCGTCATGGCCGTCAGCGGCGCCATCTTGCGCAGCATCGGGCTTTCGTCACTGGTCGCGACAACGGCGATCGACTTGGCCATGTTGTCGCCGAGCGTATCCTCGATGAATTCACGCACTTCGCGGCCACGTTCGCCGACCAGCGCGATTACCACCTTGTCGAAGGCATCGGCACGCGCAAGCATCGAAAGGAGCGTGGACTTGCCGACGCCGGAGCCGGCAAAAATGCCGAGACGCTGGCCAAGGCAGAGCGGCGAAAAGATATCGATCGCCTTGACGCCGGTGCGAAAGCCCTGATCGACGCGCCTGCGCGTCATGGAGGGCGGCGCCGTGGTGGCGATCGGGCGTCGCTCCTGGCCGGATGCCATGCCCGGTCCATTGTCGATCGGTTCGCCCAGCGCGTTGATGGTGCGCCCGCACCAGCTGTCGTCCGGCGCAATGCGGAAGGCACCCTTGCGGATGACCACGTCATGGATGCCGATCGGCTCGCCCGGCTCGATCGGGCAGACATAGGCGATATCCGGCTCGACGCGCACGACTTCACCCAGATGCACGCCGGTCGCCGACCGATGCGCGACGAATTCGCCCAGCCGGACATGGCGAGACAGGCCGGTCACCGTGTAGTGACCCGCCGCAATCGTCCGGACATGGCCGCCATGCGTTACCGAATATTCGGGCTTGGCATAACGGGTCGCCAGCGCCGACAGCTGGCTGAGCTTCGGGGAGAAGACGAAGGGGGCGTTCTCAGGCTGGGCCATTCTATTCCAATCTCAGGATCAGGCGCTGCCGCCGAGAATCTTGATTGCTTCGCTCATCGAGCTCTCGCTGCCGCTGATCAGCGCGCTGACGCTCTCAAAGGCGCGGTTGACCTGGATAAGCTGGGTCATCTCGCCGATGCCGTTGACGTTGGAATTCTCGACATAGCCCTGCATGATCGAGACTTCCGGATTGTCGACGACCGCCTGGGGCGCATCGACGGTGGTCACGCCGCTGTTTTCATAGCGCAGGAAGCCGTTGCGCACGTCGGCGGTAAAGACGCCGAGCTTCGCCACCTGGCGTCCGTCCTGCATGATTGCGCCATCCGCGCCCACTTCCGGCGGTCCGCCGGCACGGTTGAGCTGGATCGGCGCGCCGCCGGCGTCCAGCACCGAGTAACCCTTGGTCGAAACCAGCTCGCCGGTGTCCTTCATGGTGAAGCGGCCGTCGCGCGTCAGCACCTGGCCGATCGGCGTGTCGATGGCAAACCAGGCATCCCCCTTGATGGCAAAGTCGAGCACATTGCCGGTCTGCGCCAGTTCGCCGGTCTTGGTCGACAGATAGTCGTTGCCCTGGGACACGAAAGCGATCTTGGCGTTCAGGTCATTGCCGGTCTTGCTCAACACCTCGTCGAACTTCACCTCGGTCGAGCGGAAGCCGACCGTGTTCACATTGGCCATGTTGTCGGCGATCGTGGTCAGACGGCGCTCAAGCGCGATCTGCGAGGATAGCGAGACATAGATTCCGGATTGCATGTCATTTGCCTCCGAGCATCAGAGATGAAAGAACGCCATGGGTCCAACCTGACACGGGTCGAACCGGACACGAAAAGGGGTAGGCAAACTCCGGGCGCGGTCAGGATTGTCGTTCACCGCCAGGAACTTGCCTGATCGATGGGGCGCTTTGTGCCGCTGTCGACGGAGAGGCTGGTTGGTCATATACAAGGACAATCTCGACTGCGCGGACCACGGGATGCTTGCGTCCGTCAGCGCTCTTCTTGCGGCAAATGGCTTGCGCGAAGCTGTCTGGTGAACGGCCCCTGCAAAAATGGTTGCGCAAGGCATGCAATGCCGGTTTTGATTCAGCCTCACGCAAGGCACGGGCCGTATCGCTGAACCTGAAAAATAACGTTCAGGTGCGGGCAAAATGAATATCATCATCGGATTTGTAATTACGATTGGCTGCGTGCTCGGCGGGTTCATGGCCATGGGCGGTCACCTGGACGTTCTGGTGCAGCCGTTCGAATTGATGATCATCGGTGGCGCCGGCGTTGGCGGCTTCATCATGGCCAATCCCATGAAAGTGGTGAAGGATTCGGGCAAGGCGATCGGCGAGGCGTTCAAGCATGCCGTGCCGAAGGAGCGCGCCTATCTCGACGTGCTGGGCGTGCTTTATTCGCTGATGCGCGACCTGCGCACCAAGTCGCGCAACGAGATCGAAGCCCATATCGACAATCCCGAGGAATCCAGCATCTTCACGGCAGCGCCCAACCTGCTGAAGAACAAGGAACTCACTTCCTTCATCTGCGACTATGTCCGCCTGATCATCATCGGCAACGCCCGTAGCCATGAAATCGAGGCGTTGATGGACGAAGAAATCAACACCATCCTCTACGACAAGATGAAGCCCTATCACGCGATCACGGCCATGGGCGACAGCTTCCCGGCCATCGGTATCGTTGCCGCGGTTCTCGGGGTTATCAAGGCGATGAGCAAGATCAACGAATCGCCGGAAGTTCTCGGCGGCCTGATCGGCGCCGCACTTGTCGGCACCATGCTCGGCATCTTCCTGTCCTACTGCCTGTGCAACCCGATCATCTCGCAGATCAAGATGGTTCGCACCAAGCAGCACCGCCTGTACATCATCGTCAAGCAGACCCTGCTTGCCTACATGAATGGCTCGGTTCCGCAGGTGGCACTCGAATATGGCCGCAAGACAATCTCGTCCTACGAGCGTCCGTCGATCGACGCGGTCGAGCAGGAAATGATGAACCCCGGCGGCGGCGGTGAAAGCAAGGCGGCGTGATCATGAGCGAACCAAAACCACGAGATACATCTCTGCCGGTCATGGACCGGGCGCTGCTGGCGCGCCTGACCGGTGGGCTCGGCGATGCGAAGTCGCTGCAGCGGCTCTGCGCCGATTTCGGCCATCTGTATATCGAGTTCCTGCCCGACGTATTCCACAGCGAGACCGGACTTCATATCGACGTCCATTTCAACGGCCTCGAAAGCGGCCTGATGAACGACCTGATCGCCGATCTGGGTGACAATGTCGCGCTGGTCGACACGCAGCTGCGCAACTGGTCGCCGAATTTCGTCATGGCCTGCGGCAACAGCTTCATCATCACGCTGATGGAAAACCTGCTCGGTGCAATTCCCGAAACGATCCAGGAACCCATCCAAAGGCCGCTGTCGCAGATCGAACTCGATCTCTCGACAATGGTCTTCGACAAGATCGGCAACGTGCTGCGCTCGGGCGTCAATGCCCCGGGCGGCTTCGAACCGCTGATCGAAAAGGCTCACAATGCCGAGGATCGGCCGAAGCCGGAAGACGATCACATCGACGAATATGCGGTGACGATCAAGATGGGCGTCACGCTCGGTACGGTCGATTCTGAATTCTACCTTGTGGTTCCGCAGAAGGCGCTGCTGAAGACGGTCGTCACGGTGCCGAAGTCGAAGAACCAATCATCGCGGACGCGCAAGGAATGGCAGGACCAGATCGCCGAGCAGGTTCGCCGCTCGCAGGTCACGCTCGAAGCCAAGATCCGCCTGGAAACACTGACACTCAACACAATTTCGCGGCTTGTCGCCGGCGATGTCATTCCGTTCCAGGACAAGGGTGACGTCATGGTCGACGTCAGCGCCAATGGAAAAGAGATGTATCGCTGCGAATTCGGTCGTGCCGGCGACCGCTATACCGTCCGCGTCAAAGACAATGTGAGCAGCGAAGATGAAATTCTAAGACATTTGATGAGCTAAGCATTTTCGGCCGGGGTCCCCCCACGGCAGCTTGAGGCAAGTTTCAACAGGAATAATGAATCCATGGCTACGAAAAAGACCCCCAAGACGGAAGAAGACGCTCTGGCGATGCCGGGTTCCGATGCGGATTTCGACATGGCAGTCGATGACCTGCGCGGCGTCCTGAAAGCAGATGCCGACGGTACGCTCCCCGACATCGGCTCCGATTTCGGCGTGGACCTGAACGATTTCGGCGGCTCCAGCGATCCATTGGCCGCTTTCGAATCCGATTTCGGCGGCTCGTCCACGACCAGCGACCTGGGCGGCGCAGATGCGTTCGGCACCGATGACGCGTTCGGCGGGTCGAGCTTTGGTGGCGACAGCTTCGGTGGCGATTCGTCCTTCGACAGCGCTCCCAGCCGCAGCAGCCAGGAACCGGGCAGCGGCCTGAGCGCCAATATCGATCTGATCATGGATATCCCGATCGATGTCCAGATCGTGCTCGGCTCCAGCCGCATGCAGGTTTCAGGGCTCATGAACCTCGAGGAAGGCGCCATCATCGCGCTGGACAAGAAGATCGGCGAGCCCGTCGAGATCATGGTGAACGGCCGGCGCATCGCGCGCGGCGAGATCACCGTTCTCGAAAACGACGACACCCGCTTCGGCGTAAAGCTGATCGAAGTGATGGCGACCAAGACATCCTGACCCATGATGGGCCAGAGAGGACAAGACCATGATGGACTTTGATGATTTTGGCGGCTCCATAACCGGTAAACCGCTTTCCCAGGCCGACAAGGCAGCCGCCGTGCTGCTGGCCATGGGCAAGGGTGTTGCCGGCAAGCTGCTCAAATATTTTACCCAGGCGGAACTGCAGACGATCATCGCATCGGCTCAAACGCTGCGCACCATTCCACCGGATGAACTGCTGGAACTGGTCAACGAATTCGAGGACCTGTTCACCGAAGGTGCGGGCCTCATGGACAATGCCAAGGCGATCGAGAGCATTCTCGAGGAAGGCCTGACGCCGGAAGAAGTCGATGGTCTTCTCGGCCGCCGCACCGCCTTCCAGGCCTTCGAGGCATCGATCTGGGATCGCCTGCAGGATGCGGAGCCGGACTTCATCGCCAAGTTCCTGATGCGCGAACATCCACAGACCGTCGCCTATATCCTGTCGATGCTGCCGTCCTCCTTCGGGGCAAAGGTGCTGCTGAAGCTGCCGGACAGCCGCCGCGCCGACATCATGAACCGTACCGTCAACCTGAAGAATGTCAGCCCGAAAGCGGCGCAGATCATCGAGAACCGGGTCCACGACCTGATCGCCGAGATCGACGCAGACCGCAATTCGACGGGTTCGGCGAAGGTTGCCGAGCTGATGAACGAACTGGAAAAGAACGAAGTCGATACCTTGCTCACCTCGCTGGAATCGATCAGCAAGGAATCGGTCAACAAGGTTCGCCCGAAGATCTTCCTGTTCGAGGATCTGCTCGCCATGCCGCAGCGCAGCCGCGTCCTGCTGCTCAACGACATTTCCGCCGATATCCTCACGATGGCGCTTCGCGGCGCCAGCACCGAGATCAAGGAATGTGTCCTGGCATCGATCAGCCCGCGTTCGCGCCGCATGATCGAATCCGATCTGCAGTCCGGCACCACGGGGATCAATCCCCGCGAGATCGCCATCGCCCGCCGCGCCGTGGCGCAGGAAGCGATTCGCCTCGCCAATGCCGGACAGATCCAGCTCAAGGAGACGGAAGGCGAGAACCAGGCGGCATAAGCCCAGTCGCCATGCCGGCCCGGCGTTCGGGCTGCCCGTTGCAGCCAGGAACCGCTGACGGCCTGCGCCTCTGTTGAAAACCCGACAAATTGCCGCCCGCCGATTGAACAGCAATCGGCGGGCGGTTACGTTTCAGCCGGCCGCGATGATCGTGGCCGGACGGCACGTCTCGACGGCGCCGACTTCATCACACGGGCAGTGGATGCCTCCACAGGTCTGAAGGGCTGCGACGGTCATGTCTGACGATGAAGATAAAGACAGCAAAACCGAAGACCCAACCGAGAAAAAGGTGCGCGATGCGCACGAGAAGGGCAATGTCCCGATATCGCGCGAACTCGCGCTGTTTGCCTCCACGCTGGGATTCTATTTCTATCTTGTCTTCTTCCTGCCCGGCGGGATCGGTCGGCTTGGCGAAACGCTGAAGGACCTGTTCGAGCGGCCCGACCAATGGAAGATCGGAACGGCGACCGACGTGGTCTCGCTGTTCACCTATCTCGGCTGGGAAATCGGCGCGCTTTTGGCACCGGCCTTCATCCTGTTCATGGTGCTGGGCGCCGGCTCCAGCATCGTCCAGCATCTTCCGAGCTTCGTACTGGATCGGATCACTCCACAGGCCAGCCGCATCTCGCTTGCCAAGGGCTGGACCCGGATCTTCAGCGGACCAGGCATGGTCGAGTTCGGCAAGGCCCTGTTCAAGATCGTCATTGTCTCGGTGATCATGGTCTTTGCCTTGCGGCACGACTACTACGCGATGATCGATTCGATGTTCTCCGATCCGCAGACCATCTTCATCAAGTTTTCCGTCATCGTCAAAAAGATGCTGATCATCATTCTGCTGGCCACGGCACTGCTGGCGGCGGTCGACGTGTTCTGGACGCGGTACCACTGGTACGAACAGCTGCGCATGAGCAAGCAGGAAATCAAGGACGAGCACAAGCAGTCCCAAGGTGACCCCGTGGTCAAGGCGCGCCAGCGCTCGATCGCGCGGGATCGCGCACGCAGGCGCATGATCGCCAACGTGCCGCGCGCCACGCTTGTGATCACCAATCCGACCCACTTTGCCGTGGCGCTGCGCTATGTGCGTGAGGAAAACGAGGCGCCGGTCGTTGTCGCCAAGGGCCAGGACCTTGTCGCGCTGAAGATCCGCGAGATCGCCGGCGAGCACAATATTCCGATATTCGAGGATCCGCCCCTCGCCCGCTCCATGTTTGCGCAAGTCTCAGTCGATAGCGTGATCCCGTCGTTATTTTATAAGGCCGTCGCCGAACTCGTCCACCGAGTCTACGCGTCGAAGGCCCCCAAGAGACGGATACGCTAGCCACTATGAAAAAGTGCTCTTACACCACCCAGCGTGAACGTATTGTGGCAGAAGCCATCAGCCCCGTCGCAAGTGAAATGCGCCTGCTCGACGCAGCCGATCTCATCTCGCTTTTACGCTTTGAACTTTACGGGAATATTGCAGATCTCATTTCTTCGGCCGCGGAACTCTATTTTCATCCGGGCACCGTCAATTTTGGCTCGGGAGGGGAGTATCGGCTCGAATGGGGCGGTCCGCCGGAGATCGTGCTCGACCTCGAGATCAAGCCGCGCGACATCACGATCTATGCGCAACTCACCCTGACCAACGAGACCGCGGGGCTCGAGATCAACCATATCGCGTTTCATGAAACGGCCGGCGACCCGGACGCCAATACCCTTATGCTTGAACAGCGGTTGCGCGAAGCCCGCTTCGTCAAGACACAGGCCTCTCCGTTATACGGCTGAACCTGCGGGAGGTGATCAGGTAATATAGCCAAGGCGGATCGCCTTGGCGATCGCCTGGATCCGGTTGACCGAATCGAGCTTGATCGTTGCCGAACCGAGATAGGCGTTGACGGTATGGACCGAGAGGCCCAGCCGCTCGGCGATTTCTTCGCTGATGCGGCCATCGCCGGCCAGCTGAAGGCAAGCGATCTCACGCTCGCTCAGGGTTTCCGACGTCATCGCCTTGCGCTCATCGAGCGACAGGATATCGGTCATCACCTGATAGCAGCGGCTGTGTACGGACAGCACCAGTTCGCCCGGCAGATCCGCGCCACCGGCTGTCGGAAAGACGATGTAGCCATTGCCCACGGCACCCAGACGGACCGGAAACGCGATGCCGGAATACGGCAGCAGGCGGGCGTCGACCTGGGTGGTGAACGGGGTGAAATCCGAAGCCTCGATGAAACTCGATTCGTCGTCGGCACACCACATGAGCGGCAGCGTCGAGGCCTCGATATGGCCGAGCAGCGTGTCGCCATAGGCCGCGACAAAGGCGTCACGACCGCTGCTGAGGCCCGAACTCCAGTTTTCGTATTCCGCATCCAGGCGGCGCTTGTGCGGCAGGCTGGCGCCGGCGACGCGGAACGCGGCAAACCCGCGGGCGTTCAACGAACGCTGGAGCGAGACAAGCTTCGGGAAGATATCGGTGCGGGACGTGACAGGGCGCTGGCTGGACCAGGTCGCGTCTTCAAGAGTAGAACCGCCAGGTCTGTTTTGATGCCCCATGCCGCCCCCTCAGACGAGATTGTTTCTGACCGCATAGGCGATCGCTTCAGAACGCGTCTTTGTTGCCGTCTTGCGCATGACGCTGGTAATGTAGTTGTTGATCGTGTTGCGCGAGATCCCCAGGATCGTGGCGATCTCGTCACTGGTCTTGCCCTCGGCAATCCAGAACAGGCACTCAAGCTCACGTTCGGTCAGCTCGAAATCACGGTCGCTTTTCTGGCCCTTGTTGACCGACAGGCCGACAACATAGCCGATCAGCAGGCCCACTTCGCGCAGACGGTCGGCCGCAAGGACGTGATCCTGCGGAAACAGCAGCATCAGTGCGAGACGCGTGCGCCCGACATTGAGCGTGATCGAGCAATACTGGCGGCTGATCCCGTCCGGTACATGCACGTCATCGGGCAGGAGATTGTATTTCGGCTGCAGCACCGACATACATTTTTCAAGTTCGGTGGACTGCGAATAGGTCGTCGCCAATTCGGCGTCGAGGCGACGCACGAGATCGAAGGGCCAATCGGCCGCGACCACGAAGTCAAGGCCGTCTTCTTGAACCAGATCGTAGCGGGCGAGCAGATAGTGCGACGCGCCCAGATACTCGGTCAGCATGCGAAAACATTGGGCGAGATCACCGGATTGCCCGGGCGCCGCCAGTTTGTGGATCAGGATTTCCCTGGAAGACGAGCCCTGCGGAGGCTCAGCACGTGCGGGTGAACGCACTCTGCTTCCTGATCCCTCCGTTGTAAGCTCGGCATCCATATAGTGTAGCCCCTTCGAGGACGTGACATCCCAGCGAGAAGATCCACAGGCGCATTTCATCGGCTGAACCCGACTCAACGCTTGCCCTCATCTCACGGGCCTAACGAATCATGTTCATTTTAAAATATAAATAGTCAAAGATCACAACCAGTCACGGTAGATCCCCAATTAAAGCGAAGAGCCCATTGGGGAGATCGCGCTGTAATACTGCCGCGCGACCACCATAACGCAAAAACCGCGCCGGTGGGCGCGGTTTGCGTTTGTAGATCGATTTTCCTCAGGCCGCGTTTTCCACAGCCCATTTGCGGAGGATCTTGGCGGCGCGCTCCTCGGAGAGCTCCACCATGCGGGACAGGCGCCGCTCGGGACCTTCTTTGACGCGGCGGTTGAAGCCACCACCTGCGTCGTCGTCGAGGGTGAGCAGGTCGTCGGTGCTGTCGAAGCCGAAGTCGGAGCCAAAGCCGTCCATGAGCGAGCTTCCTGCACCGCCGCCCAGCGCCGGTGAGAAATCGGGCAGCTCGAGCCCTGCAGCCTGTTCGCCGATGTCGCCGGTCAGGGCAGCGGCACCACCGCCACCCGCGCTGCGGACCATCGGACGGATGCCCATCCAGACAATCAGGAAGGCGACGGCGACGAATGCAAGCGAGTTGATGATCCCGCCGACATTGCGGCTGAGGATTTCCATGATGCCAGGACCGCTGGCGGATTCTTCGAGCAGCTGGTTCTCGAGGAAATCCATGGCCGTCAGCGTGACGACGTCGCCGCGCGCCGGGTCAAGGCCGGAGGCCGAAGAAACGATCTTCTGCATCTCGGCAAGATAGGCATCGATCTTGGCCTGGTCGACCGGCTCGCCGACCATCTTTGCAATGCGGCCCTTGTTGACCACGACGGCCACCGAGATCTTTTCGAGCGTGTAGCTGTTGCGGACCGTCGCAACGGTCTTGCTGTTGATTTCGTAGTTGGTCTGCTCTTCCTTCTTGTCCTGCTCGTCAGACGATTCCGGACCGGCGCCACCGCTTTCCGGGGCGGCCTGGGGAATGTTCTGCTCGACGGTCGCTGCCGTATCCGACTGGCGCTGCAGGGATTTCTGCGCTTCCTTGGTGACGCGGACAGAGCGCTCGACGCGCGATTCAGGATCGTAGATGGTTTCCTGGATCTGCTGGCTGTCGGTGTTCAGCTGGGCCGTGACGCTGGAACGGAAGTTGTCCATGCCGAGGAATGGAGCAAGCGCCTTGTCGATGTTCTGTTCGATTTCCTGCTGCACCGACTGCACAACGCCGAGCGAGCGCGTTGCGGCGCCGCCCGTTTCGTCGCCGGATGCCAGAAGCTGGCCGGTCGAATCCAGAATCGTAACGTCCTCGACGTCGAGGCCCGGCACCGATGAGGCGACAAGATGGCGGATGGAGGCGGCGGACTTGCGGCCCGCATCGGACGCCGCTCGGATCATCACGGATGCCGTCGGCTTCTGTTCACCACGGCGGAAATTGCCGACATCCGGCATGACGATGTGCACGCGGGCTGCCGCGATACCGCTGATCTGCTGAATGGTGCGTGCGACTTCACCCTCCAGCGCGCGGACACGCGTCACTTCCTGCATGAAGGAGGTCAGGCCGAGGGAGCCGACATTGTCGAAAAGCTCGTAGCCGGCATTGGCGCTGTTGGGCAGGCCGCGCTCGGCGAGCAGAAGACGGGCCTTGCTGGTCATGCCGACGGGAACACGAATGCTCGCACCATCGGTACCGACTTCAAAATTCAGACCTGATTCGGCAAGCGCGATGCTCACCTGGTTCAAATCGACCGGTTCCAGGCCCACATAAAGCGTCTCGAAGGCCGGTTTGTTGACGTAAAGCGCACCAGCAATGATGATTGCGAATGAAACAAGGGCTACACCGCCCATGGCCAAAAGCTTCGTCTGGCCTAACGACCCGAAGTTCTTCAGCACCTGAAGTAATTGATTTAACAGATTCATTCTGTCTCGCACCATCAAAAAGAAAGGTTTGAGGGCTTTTGCCCTTGGCGAGACCATAGAAAGCGAAACTTGTGCGAGAGTTTCGCGAGGCTGAAATGCCGAATTCATTTCGGCTTAGCCAGAAGAAAGGGGGAAAATGCCTTGCCGGTGACCCGGTTCGGGCTAGAAGAAGTCGAAGTCGCCAGCCGCCTTGCTCAGCGGTTGGGAATGGCCATGGCGCAAACCGGCGCCCAGGGTTTTCTGCATTTCGGCAAGCTTGACGAGGCTGAGTGCCGTCGTCATGTCGATCATCCAGGCCGACGGGATCGATCCGGTGATCGTATCGATGAATTCGGCAAGGCCCCGGGTCTTCTGCACGGCGAGGTCGATGCCCTGCAGCACCTTGATGCTGTCGGAGGATTCCAGAACTTTTGAACCGCCCAGTTCCAAAAGCTGTGGCTCGACCCGCTCGATCAGATAGGCGACGTCATGCAGCTCGCTGACGATGCGCATCAGGATCTCCGGCAACGCTTCCTCGAGGCCCGCGACGTCGGCTTTGTTTTCGTTTTGCATCCGATTTCCAGTACTAGAAAAACTCGATTGAACTTTCCACCGGCTTCGACACAGGAACCGGGCGCCTTTCGAGCGCGACCGTCTTCTGTGTTTCCGCGCCCGTGAGCGGATACTGCCTGGCGCGGCCGCTGACCGGCCAGAACTCAAGCTTGCGGCCGTGGTCCCCGCCCGTTGATGAACCGACCACCCTGATCCCTTCGTCGCGCAGGAACTGGGTGGCAAAGGCTGCATTCTGCTCGCCGACATTGGAGAACGTCGCAATCGTCTTTGCGCCGCCGAATATCTTGGCTTCCAATCGATCGCGGCGCGCTCCCTTTTTCAGAAGGCCGTTGATCAGAAGCTCCATCAGATGGACCCCGTAGCGGGTGGCATCGCCGCCACCGGCACCAGGGACGGCCGAACCAGGAAGAAGGAAGTGGTTCATACCTCCCACTCCCGCATTCGGATCCCGAATACAGGCAGCCACGCACGAGCCAAGGATCGTCGACAAGACCACATTCGGGTCGTCGATCACCTTCCACTCGCCCTGAATTATATGGACGCGTTTAGCTGCACTGTCGTCGACCATTTTATTTCAATGCTCCGAATACGGCCTCGATCGCGGCCTTCATCTTTTCGATGGTGAAAGGCTTGGCGAGCACGTTGTTGGCACCCAGCTGGGCGGCCTTCTGCACCAGCGCACGATCGCCCTGCGCGGTGAGGATGATGAAGGCTGCCTTCTTGGTGTTCGGGTTGGTGCGAACGGCCTGAAGCAATCCGAGACCATCCATGTTCGGCATGTTGAAGTCCGAGATCACGAGATGATGAGGCTGCTGCTCCATGATCTTCATGCCCTGGACGCCATCGCCGGCTGCCGTGATCTGCTTGAAGCCAAGCTGGGTCAGGGCGTCCGACAGGAGGAGGCGACTGGTGACCTGATCGTCGACGATCAGAACTTTGATTTTTTCGGCTATGGACATTATTCGATACCTTCTTTTCGGGCGGCAGTTAGTTTGAGGATCTCCTCCCCAATGGAACCAAGCGGCAGCTGATGTTCGACGGCGCCCAGTTCGTGGGCGACGCGCGGCATGCCATAGACCACGCAGGTCTTTTCGTTTTGACCGATGGTGCGCGCACCGGCGTGACGCATCTTGAGAAGGCCCGAGGCGCCATCACGCCCCATGCCCGTCAGGATCACGCCAACGGCGCTTCGGCCCGCAAGTTCGGCAACAGAATCAAACAGAACATCGACCGAAGGCCGGTGTCCGTTGACCGGAGCCCGCTCGACCAGGCGGCAGCACGGTGCCGATGCATTCGACACCTGCAGATGACGCTCGCCGCCGGGGGCAAGATAGATCTTGCCGATTTCGAGCCTTGCGCCATCTGTCGCCTCTTCGACGACCGGGGCGCAAAGCCTGTTCAGGCGCTCGGCAAAGCTCCTGGTGAAGGTCGGCGGCATATGCTGCGTGATGACCGTCGGCGGGCAATTGCGCGGAAACTTCTGCAGCACCGCGATCAGGGCCTCGACGCCACCGGTCGAAGACCCGATGGCGACAATCTTGCGACCGACGCGGAAATCGGCTGTCGGGGCAGTGCTTGCCGGCTGGGCCTGCGGGGCCGGTGCATGCCGGTGCTGCGAGCGGGCCGCGGCCTTGACCTTTTCCGCCAGTTCGCCGAACGGACGCGCATCGCCCGGCACGGGCTTAGCGACGCAATCGAAGGCACCGATTTCCAGCGCAGCCAGCGTGGCTTCCGCCCCGCGATGGGTCATGGTCGAGACCATGATGACCGGCATCGGACGCAGCTTCATGATCTTTTCGAGAAATTCGAGGCCGTTCATGTTCGGCATCTCGATGTCGAGCGTCACGACGTCCGGGTTCAGCTGCTTGATCGCCGCGCGGGCTTCCATGGCGTCGCCGGCCTGGCCGACAACGCTGACATCCGGATCCTGACTGAGCACGGCCGTGATCAGGCCGCGCATGGTCGGGCTATCGTCGACGACGAGAACGCGTGCGGGATGACCCATTATTTACGCCCTCCCTGCTTGCCAAGATAGCGATAGGTGGTGATGCCGATATTGTCGAAATCGTTCTTCGGATCTCCCGAGACACGCTCCGAATGGCCGATATAGAGATGACCGCCAATCGGCAGCAGCCCGGCGAAACGGCCCCAGATCTTCACCTGGGTCGGCTCGTCGAAATAGATCACGACGTTGCGGCAGAAAATGACATCGAACTGGCCCTTGAACGGCCACTGCGACATCAGGTTCAGCTCGTTGAAGGTGATGAGGCGCTTGAGGCGGTCATCGACCTGAAACTTGCGGCGACCGTTGATTTCGGTCTCCTTGAACCATTGCTTGCGCATGGCGGGAGAAACCGTTTCAAGCGCCTGCTCGTCATAGGCACCCTGACGGGCAATGGCGAGGATCTTGGGATCGATGTCGCTTGCCAGGATCTTGAAATCATAATCGGCGGCATTGGGAAATGCCTGAAGCACCGTCAGCGCGATCGAATAGGGCTCCTGGCCGTCCGAGCTGGCTGCCGACCAGATACGGACACGGCCGCCGGCCTTCGCCCGTGCGATCAGTCCCGGAAGGACCTCGTCGCGCAGATGCTCGAAATGATGGTTCTCGCGGAAGAAGCGGGTGAAGTTGGTGGTCAGGTGCGAAAGCATCTCGCGCCGTTCCGCGGCACCTTCCTGCGAAGCGACAAGCTGACAGTAGGCGCGGAAACCCGACAGGCCGAGATTGCGGATATGCTTCGACAGCCTGGAATAGACCAGGGATGCCTTGGAATCGTTGAGGGCAATGCCTGCGTCCGAATAGATCATCGCTGCGATCTCATTGAGATCGCGACGGGTCAGCGGGTATTCACCGCTGGCCAGGACCTCGTCTTCAGATTGCCTTGATGAACTCATTGCAAATGTCATGCAGCCTCGCTTTCGGCGTCGGTAAAAAGAGCACCAAGCTCGATCAAGCAGATCATCCGCTTGTCGATCGCGAGAATGCCGCGGGCATATTGGCGTTCGAGGTCGGAGGAGATCTCCGGCGTCGGTTGTATGTTTTCCTCGGTCACCGTCAGGATGTCGGATACCGCCTCGACCAGGAGGCCGATGATCTTCGAGCGAACCTGCGCCACGATGATGACGTGGCGCGCGCTGGGCTCGACCGGCTTCATGCCGAGGCGTTTGGACAGGTCTATGATCGGCAGTACGGCGCCGCGCAGATTGATCACGCCCAGGACATACCCGGGCGAATGTGGCAGCGGGGTCGCGGGGGTCCACCCGCGAATCTCGCGCACCGACATTATGTTCACGCAAAACTCCTGCTCTCCGATCCGGAAGGCGATGAGTTCACGATTTCCTTCTGCAAGGCTTCTGACCGCATACGACATGAGACTATCCTGCGACTGCTAGTGACATTTCCTGCTTGAGGGACTGACCGCGCGAGGCGGCAACGACGGCATCCACGTCAAGGATCAGAGCGACGCGGCCATCACCGAGGATGGTTGCGGCGGCGATACCCGGAACATGGGTGTAGTTGGCTTCCAGCGACTTGATGACGACCTGGCGCTGTCCCTGGATGGCATCGACCATCAGGGCGCGCTGTCCGCCACCTTCCGATTCGACCAGCAGCGCCACGCCTTCGACAGGATTGGCCTGGGTTCCGCGGAAGTTCAGGATCCGGCCGACATCCACCAGCGGGCAGAAGGAATTGCGGATCGAGATCAGGCGCTGGTTGGCACCGAAGGAGTGGATGTTCTGCGCTTCCGGCTGCAGGGTTTCGACGATCGCGGTGAGCGGTACGACGAGCGTCTGGCCGGCAACCGTGACCACCATGCCGTCGAGAACGGCGAGCGTCAGCGGCAGGCTCATGGTGAAGGTCGAGCCGAGGCCCGGGCGCGAGGTGATCGAGATACGACCGCCGAGTGCCTGGATCGAGCGCTTGACCACGTCCATGCCGACGCCGCGGCCGGAAATGTCGGAGATCTTGTCGGCGGTCGAGAAGCCGGGCGCGAAGATCAGGTTGTCGATTTCCTCATCCGTCAGATTGGCATCGGCTGCGATCAGCTCGTTGTCGATGGCCTTCTGCTTGACGCGTTCGCGGTTGATGCCGGCGCCGTCATCGACCAGTTCGATGACGATACGGCCCGAACGGTGCTTCGCGGTCAGCTTGATCGTGCCTTCTGGCTCCTTGCCCGCGGCGGCGCGCTTTTCCGGGCTTTCGATGCCGTGGTCGACGGCATTGCGGATCATGTGGGTCAGCGGCTCGGCCAGCTTGTCGATGACCGTCTTGTCGACTTCGGTGTTTTCACCTTCGGTGACGAGGCGGATCGACTTGCCGACCATGTCGGCCACTTCACGGACGATACGCGACATGCGCTGGAAGACCGGCTTCACCGGCTGCGCGCGGATCGCCATGACCGAGTCCTGGATCTCGCGGGTGAGCTGCTGCAGCTCCTCGAGGCCCATGTTGACGGCAGACGTGCCCGTCGCATCATTCTCGATGACGCTCTGCGACAGCATCGCCTGGTTGATGACGAGTTCGCCCACCAGGTTGATCAGGCGGTCGACGCGATCGAGATCGACGCGGATGGTCTGGCCGGCGGCATTGTTGGCCTGAGCGGCGGCGGCGGCTGCAGCGGCAGCGGCGGCGGCTGCCGGCGATTCCTTCTTTTCCGCCTTGGCGGCAGCAAGCTTGCTGACACGGGTCGCGGTTTCGGCAGCATCGACAGCCGCATTGACCGTTTCGGCTGCAACCATTTCCGGGCCGTCGTCGAGCGCCGACAAGTCGAATGGTACGGGGATCATCGGCAGCTCTTCGGCGGCGGGCTTGGCCTGTTCCGCCTCGATCATCTTGATTTCGAGGTCACAGTCCCATTCGGCGAATTCGAACACGGTCCGAATGGCCTCTTCGCCCTTTTCCGGCTTGATCTGGATTTTCCAGGCGAAATAGGCTTCTTCCGGGTCCAGGTCATCGAGCGATGGCAGGCCGTCCATGATGCAGTTGATGCTCATCTCGCCGACGCGCGAGAGATCCCGCAGCAGGAGAGCGGCTTCATTGCCCTTGGAATACAGATCGCGACGCGGCTTGAAGCTGACCTCAAAGATCGACGGGGCCGGCTCTTCATCAGCGCCGAAGCCGTCGAAGGAGAAGGGAATCGGCTGGAAGCCGCTGTCGTCGGACGCTGCCGGCGCCTTGGCGACCGGGGCTGCAGGCGCAGGCGCCGGTGCAGACGATGCTGCCGGCATTTCGCCATGCGCCAGTGCTTCCAGTTCCTTGACCAGGCCGCTGGAGCGTGAGGAATCGACGCTGCCGCCATCGCGGGCCGCATTGGTCAGGTCGGCCAGCACGTCGGCCGACTTGAGCATGACCTTCATCACTTCCGGGCCAGGTTCGAGCTTGTTGGAACGAACGCAATCAAGTGTCGTTTCAAAGACGTGCGCGAAGGCCACCAGGTCATCTAGACCGAAAGCACCGGCACCGCCCTTGATCGAGTGAACCGCGCGGAACACGGCATTCACCGTTTCCGGGTCACGATCCCCGTCATTCATTTTCAGAAGACCGGATTCCAGTTCCGCGAGCTGCTCCTCGCATTCCTGGAAGAAGATCTCTTTGATTTCGTTCATATCCATAGGAGAAAATCCCGGCTTAGGCGGTTACACGCTCGATGGCATCGATCAGCTTGGTCGGATCGAACGGCTTGACGATCCATCCGGTTGCACCAGCCTGGCGCGCGCGGTTCTTCTTTTCCGCGTCGCTTTCCGTGGTCAGGACCAGGATCGGGATGGCGCGGTATTTCTCGTTCTTGCGAACGCCCTCGATGAAGCCGAAACCATCGAGACGCGGCATGTTGATGTCGGTGACGATAACGTCCGGATTGCAGTCTTCGAGCACTTCGAGACCTTCGATGCCGTCTTCGGCCTGGATGGTTTCAAAGCCAGCATTGTTGAGGGTGACCAGAAGCATGTTTCGGATGGTTCTGGAGTCATCCACAGTAAGCACTTTTTTCTTCATTGCCGGATCTCCTTAGCGAGCAGATGGTCGACGTTCACGCCAATCAGTTGAAGGGTCTTGAGAAAGGCCTCCGAGGCCTTGCCGAAAGAGAAGGGGTGCTTGTCAGCTTCCCAGGCCTTGGCCGCGGCCATCAGCACCTGAACACACTGGGCGCCGACACGCTCGACGCCGGAGGCGTCGATGGTGAGCGGAGCACCGCGCAAGGAGAGAATGTTCGCCTTCAGATTGGAGGCCTCGTTGAGGTCCAATACCGCCGCGAGTTTCAAACTCTTCTGTTGGCCTTTCTTGACTGCCATCATTTCTTTCCTTGTTTCACGCAGCCGCAGCTATCGTGCCGGTCCAGCCGGTAACCGGTTGAGAAATCCACCATTTGTTCGGAGACATTTGCCGCCTGAGCCTCTTGTGTAGCGCATGGTGGTAAACAATCCCCTCATCCTCCCAGCCCAGCAATCTGGACCGAAAAGCCGAAATCATCATCAAACAGTGCGTTGTCGACGTCATCTGTGTCACGGCCCCGCGGACCGGCCAGGGAAGCTGCTGCCGACGAAACGACAAGACGCGACGAGACCGGCTTTGACGGGCGAACCTGACGTTCGATGTGGAATTCGCGGATCGTCTCGCCGAGTTCGAGGATGACCTTGTGCAGGTCGTCCGAACTGCCGCTGGAGCGACGCGCGTGATCCGCCGTGGCGGAGACATCGGCGCCGAGAGCGGCCACGATGCCCGACACGCCGGCAAGGCCGGTCGCCTGGGCATCGGTCTCGCTGGCGATTTCCGAAACGGTGCCGCTGATGCCACCGACCTGGGTGACGATATCGGCAATGGCCCCCTGGGTCCGCGCGACCATGTCGACACCGGCGACGACCTGGTTCTTGGTCGTCGCCACCAGCGTCTTGATTTCGCGGGCGGCATCCGCCGAACGCTGGGCGAGCGCACGCACTTCCTGGGCGACAACGGCAAAGCCGCGGCCACTATCGCCGGCACGGGCCGCCTCGATGCCGGCATTGAGCGCCAAGAGGTTGGTCTGGAATGCAATTTCATCGATCGCGCCGATGATATGGCCGATCTGCTCGGCGGACGCCTCGATATCGGCCATGGCCGAAATCGCCTGGCCGACCACATGGCCGCTGGCCTCGACCGACTGGCGGGTGGCGGCAACCGACGCTTCGGCCTTGCGCGTCTTGCCGGCGCTGACGCGCACGTCGGATGTCAGGGCATCGAGTGCACGGGACGCCTCGCCCAGCCGCTCGGACTGGGCATCGGCACCGCGCGAACAGTCGCGTGCAGCAGAGACCATGGCATCGGTCGTGCCGCGGGCTTGCACGAGCTTGTCCTCCGAAGCCAGAAACGCGGTCTGCAGCTGTTCCAGCGCCTCGTTCATGCGCGAACCGAGGTCGGCATAGGCGTCCGGCACATCGGCACCGACGCGCACCGTCAGATCGCGCTCGGCCAGGCTTTCGATAATCGGGCCAAAAACGGCCTCAACCTCGGCACGATCACGCTCGCGTTGGGCTGCCAGGTCACGATGGTGCTTGACGCGTAGTTCGTTGAACCGCAGGGAAACGGCGATTTCGACATCGACCATGACCAGCCGCACGAGCGCACCGGCAAGGTCGGTGACTTCGCGATGGCGGCGGCGCGCGGACGGCAGCAGCCCCGAGCCGGCATTCTCGGTCATCACGGCCGTCAGCAGATGTTCGAGAACTACCGCGTGGCCGGCGATGTGCCATCTTGGGTCAAGACCCATGCGGCTTTCGCTGTCGGACAGAACCTTCACCCGCTCTGCGTAAAGCGCGTCGAAACGGGCATCCGTCAGCACATCCCAGTGCGAGGACAGGAGGTCATGGAAACGATCATATTGACGCTCGCTGGAAAAGGCGCGCGCGGCATCGGGAAATGTCTGGAGACGCTGGAAGAGATCACGTAGGGCCGTCTTCACTTGCGGCGAGAGCAGATGGCGGTTCTGGCGCAGCAGTTCGCGGTGGCTGTCATCGAGGCCGGCAAAACGCAAGCGTTCGCCCAGGCTGCCTGCCTGCGCTCCCGTTGTCCGTTCCGTCGGATTGACCTGACTTGCCATATTGCCCGTATTGCGGCGATCTCGAACGAGATCGCCCCCTTCTGGGCAGACCGATAGCGCGGTGGCTTAAACACGGATGCAAAATCATGGACCACGTCTGGAGGTCCGTCCGCATTCATGGCCAGCCGTCTTTCGAACTGCCTGCATGATTATTACAGACCGGGCCAAAACCGGTACGACGGGACGGCGTCATGCCCGAAGGAAACTCTTCCGTGAGTCCCACTCCGACGTGTTCAGCAATCATTATGGTTAATTCCTTGCCTGAAGGTTAATGAATGGTGGCCGCAGAACCGAATCCGCTAATATGCAGAAGAATAGCCTTGCCAGGTGTCGTAACTGGGCAGAGGCGTCGTAAACAGACCGAAGCTGCACACAGCGGCGAGGTCTGCAAAGCGCCGACACCGAGGAGTTTTGCAGGCGGGATGCACGTAAGAACCGCGACCAGTGTCCAAAACAGGGACACGCAAGACCGGGACTGCACGGCGGTCGCTCGAATCCCTGTTTGCGCCGGGAACCGTTTCCCCTCGCTGGCGTTACTGACATGTCTATCTCTCGCATGAACTGGACGAAGTGGAGCAACGCTGCGGTGCGAGGTCGCCGTTGCTGACTTCAGATGCCTGGCTTCGGCCCGCTTCCAGCGGGGTCGGTCTGTCAGGCTGTTCGTGATGACAGGTGAACGCGGCGGCGAGCGGAGAGAAGCCATGACCGACAATGATCCCGAAAGGCACCCCGACAGAGACAATGACTGGATTGCCCGCAGGGCTTACTCCCGATGGGAGGAGGAAGGTCGCCCGCACGGCCGCGACGCCGATCACTGGCATGCGGCACTGCAGGACTGGCAAACGCTGCAAGCCGCTTCCGACGGGACGACGAACAATGCCGGCCGGCGCATAGCCGAAGCGCAGGCCTCGGCGATCGAGGACAGCCTTGCGCCTTCCAACCAACCGGCCCGACCGGCCAGGGCCGTCAAAGCACCCAAGAGATGACGACCATGGGCGAAGCGGAAATCGGCATCGCTCTGGGGCGGGCACAATTCATCCAGCGCCTGCGCGATACGCATCAGATCGAGGGCCAGGCACGCCTTGCCAGGGGCGGCGTCCCGAATGCGGCGCTGCAGGTTCTTGCGGTAACCTCGGAGATCTACCCGCTGATCAAGACCGGCGGCCTCGCCGACGTCACGGGAGCCCTGCCCAAGGCGTTGTCGCGCTTCGGCATCGAAACCCATACGCTGGTACCCGGTTACCCTTCGCTTCTGGCACTGACGCGCCTGCATCCCCCCTTGATGGCGTTCGATGACTTGCTCGGCGAAAAGGCCATGTTGCGGCATCTCGACATCGACGGGCTCAGCCTGTTCGTCCTCGATGCGCCCACACTCTTCGAGCGCGACGGCGGCCCCTACGTTGACCCGGACGGTATCGACCACCCGGACAACTGGAAACGTTTTGCCGTATTGTCGCTCGCGGCAGCGGAGATCGCGGCGGGCGCCCTGCCCGGCTGGAAACCCGACCTCGTGCATTGCCACGACTGGCAGGCGGCACTGACGCCCGTCTACATGCGCCAGCTCGGAACGACCGTACCCGTGGTCCTGACCATCCACAACCTCGCCTTCCAGGGGCAATACTCGTCCACGCTCCTGCCCTATATCGGGCTGCCGCCGGAGGCCTATTCGGTCGATGGGCTCGAATATTTCGGTGACATCAGCTATCTCAAGGGCGGGTTGATGAGCACCGATCATATCACCGCCGTCAGCCCCACCTATGCGCGTGAAATCCTGTCGCCAGCCTTCGGCATGGGGCTCGATGGCGTGCTGAATGCGCGGCTCGACAGGTTGCAGGGCATCGTCAACGGCATCGACAACGATGTCTGGAACCCTGCCACGGACGGCTATCTGCCGTTTCGGTACGACACCAGGACACTCCGCAACAAGAAGCGCAACAAGGCGCTGCTGCTGGAGCGGTTCGGGCTCGAGCCGGGCGACGGGCCGCTGTTTTCGGCAGTGACCCGACTCACCTGGCAGAAGGGCATGGACATGCTGGCCGAGGTGGCGGATGAAATCCTCTATCGCGGCGGTCGCCTGATCGTGCTTGGCCAGGGCGATCATGACATCGAGAACGCATTGCAGGCCACGGCGGCCCGGTTTCCCGGGCGAATGGCCGTGTCGGTCGGCTATAACGAACAGACCGCGCACCAGATCCATGGCGGTTCGGATGCCATCATCCAGCCATCGCGTTTCGAGCCCTGCGGACTGACGCAGCTCTATGCGCTGCGTTACGGCTGCGTGCCGGTCGTGTCGCGCACCGGCGGCCTTTCGGAAACGATCATCGATGCAAATGACGCGGCGCTGACGGCAAGGGCCGCGACCGGGTTCCAGTTCCACCCGGTGCGACCGGAGGGGCTGCGTCATGCCCTGCGGCGCGCAGCCGATGCCTATGGCGACCGGCGTCAGTGGTCGCGGATGCAGCTGCAGGCAATGCGCGCCGACTACTCCTGGGATCGCAGCGCCGAAAGTTATGCGGACGTCTACGCAAGGCTGACCGAAAACCGCGTGCGATCGGTCCTCTGAGGACCGCGCAAGATCTGCCGGCGATCGCTCGCCTTTTTTGTCGCGGCCTACATCCAGAATTCCGGCCGATGTTCCTCGCCGGACGTTCGGTCGCGCAGCGCTACAGTCTGCTTGAGGGCCGCAATATCCTCGCTGAATGCCACAACGGGCTCCTGGGCGACCGCCTCCAGCAAGGCCTGATCGACCGCGCCATGGCGAAGCGCCATGCGCAGGGCCTCGCGCTTCTGCCGCTCGGCTTCCAGCTGCGCAGACAAGGCCATGATCAACCTGTCCCGCGGGTCGCTGTGGCGGCGCCAGCGTGGTGCGCGGACTTTGTCTTCCGTCGCATCAACCATGAATCTCTCCTTTCGCGCACTATTTCAGGCCGCCGATGAAACATTTGACCGCCGTCATTGTTCCCCTGCATCATCCAAGGCCACGCATCGTGGCAGGGAGGCGCAAGACAGATGCAAATAGACAACTCAATGATCGACACACAAATGATCGAGGGGCGGTTGAACGCCCATCGCGAGATCCTCATCTCGCTGCTCACATCAGCGCTGCTGCGGCCTGACAGCACGCTCGAATTGCTGCGCAGCCTGGAGGAAGAGGTGATGATGCACGATGGTGCTGAAGATCCGGGGCTGACCCCATCGGCAGGGATTGCCCGTGGCGGCGAGAGAAGCGACGAGATCCGCCAGATCCTCGAAACCGCCAGGGCTCGGGCCGAGGCGCTCAGCCGCCATGCTCAAGCGCAACGCGGCGACTGAACGGCCGTCTGGCGAACCTTTGTGACGGTGTTGCGCCACGAGCGCGTTTATCCGCGTGAGGCGGCCCGTTTCAACCAATCAGAAGGGCCGGGCATCTTTTCGCCGGGATCACAGGCGATCGGCTCGGGCGTGCCCAAGGGTATGCCCCTCGCCAGTCGCCTCTGCGCCGACGAAAATCTGCTCCGGCAGAATGTTTCAATCTAACCCGAAAAGGCTTTAGCTGCTGACGAATGCCTGCAGGGGCGCCACGAGCGACCAGCGCAGGCCTTCGGGATTGAAGTCCATGCTGACCTTGCCGCCAAAGGCGCTGGCGGCATGCCGCTCGACCACGGTAGAGCCAAAGCCGCGCCTGCTGGGCTCGGTGACCGGCGGACCGTTGATCTCCGTCCAGGTCAGTTCCAGCATGGGCTGCTCGGACTGCGCATCGAGGATCGTCCATTCCACGACGATCTTGCCTTCGAACGCCGAGAGAGCGCCATATTTCACCGAATTGGTGGCCAGTTCATGAAAGACGAGGCCGAGATTCTGCACGGCATTGGCATTGGCGAGCAGATCCGGACCGCGACGCGCGACGCGTTCGGTCGAGCCGACGACCGTCATCAGTTGCAGTTCAACCAGGGTCGACAGGGGAATGCCACCCCATTGCTGCTTGGCAAGGGCCTCGATCGATTGCGCAAGGCCGGCCAGACGTCCGCTGACGGCGCGCTGGAATTCATCGACATTGTCGGTTCCGCGTGCGAGCTGGCGCATCATCGCCTGGACCAGGGACAGGATGTTCTTCGTGCGATGCACCAGTTCCTGCAGGATGAAATGCGTGCGCTCCTCCGCCTGGGCGCGGTCGAAGGAGGCGTTGGACAGGGCAAATGCCACCTGGTTCGCCTCGAGGATCTTGGTGCGTTCGGGCGATACGATGTCGCCATGGCCGATGCGCTCGGCCATGGCGGCAATCTTGCGGATCGCCGAACGCAGCTGGTGGGCCGCCGTGAGGACCACGCACAGGCTCAGCGCCAGGAAGACCATGCTGCCGATCAGCAGGTTTTTCCATATGGTGACGAAGGAACCCTGAACGCTCGACACCGGTCCCCAGATCGCCACGCTCCAGGGCCAGTCGGCAACCTTGGAATAACCGAGCAGATATTGCACGCCGTCGCGGTAGATGATCAGGCTGTTGTTGGAGCCATGCATCAAGTCCAGCGAGCTTTGATCGAACTGGTCGCCGGATGGCCGGTTATCTGGTCCGCTCGACACGATGATCCGGCCATCGCCGTCCAGAAGGCCGGCCGTCCATCCTGGCGGAAGGTTGTCGGTCGACAAGAGGCTGGCAAGACTGGCCGCATCCTGCGTCAGCACGACGGCTGCGGCATCACTCGGCTGGGCAGGTTGCAGGGGCATCGTCAGGTTGATCACCCAGCGCTTGCTGGTCGCGCCGTAGAAGACGCCGGACAGTTCGGTTTTCCCGGAACGCAATGCCGATTGCAGCGACGCGATATTTGACATTCTCGGCAGCGCCGTGCCGAACGCCAGGCGTGTATTGAGAAGCTGGGCGCCGTCCATTCGAACAAGCAGGACATAAAGCGAGCTGCCCTTCAGGCTTTCCGACACGCGGCGATGAAAGGCCGCCAGATTGCCCTGCTGCAGTTCGGCGGAATTGGCGACCAGGGTCAGCGTCGTCGCCATGTCCGAGACAGCGCGCTCGACGTTGCGGCTGACGGTCTGCGCATCCTGGGCTGTCTCGAGCTTCAGGGACTGGAACTGACCGCGCTCCAGTTCAAGCAGCAGGAAGACGACAAAACCGAGCAGCGGCAAGGTCGAAAGCACCGCCATCATCGCCAGATAGGTGCCGATCGACGCCGTCGGGAAAAGCCGGCCGAAATAGCTGGTCAGGACTTTCATGATCTGGGCCTCTCCACCCCCGCCTGTGCCGGACTATGCAACCACAGACAAACACGGAGCAAATTTAATCGCGTCGAGGCGAACATAAAGCCGGGAGCTGCGTTAGACCCAGTGAAATTGAACCTGATGAAACACGAAGGATCGATGCGATGGTATTCAAGCCGCAGCGCTTTCATGACGACAATCCCGTCGCCGAAACGGAAAACCCGAACACGGCGCGGCTGGAGATGGCGGTCGCCAAGGCGCTTGCCGTCTCGCCGAGGCTCGATGCCAGCGAGCTGACGGTGGTTGCGAGGGGACGGGACATCGTTCTCAGTGGCCGGATCACTTCGCGTCGCGAGATCGATCGCGCCGTGGATATCATCATGTCCGTTCCCGGTGTGGAGAAGGTGACGGTCACGGTTGCAAGCAACGAGGCGCCGTGACCTCGATGGTTCGGGAAACGCCAAAAACCATGGCTGCGCCTGCAGCCATGGACTTGCCAACGAATGTTCGCGTCCGGAACGCCCCTCACTCACCCGCATCTCATCAGATTCTAGACTGCCGTTTCCGAACCGTTATTTCTGCACTGCCGCTTTCTGACCGGCCGCACCCGCGCCGCGCTGTTCGAATGCCTGCGACATGGCACCGATTTCCAGCATGCCGCCCTTCAGATCCTGCTGCCGGAAAATGAACGTCCGGCGCTTGCCGGTTTGCCGGTCCGTATGGGCCTTTGCTGCCTCTACCGCCAGACGATAGCTGGGATAGGCAGCCGACTGCACGCCGTCGGAGACAAAAACCCAGCCGTTCGCCTGGGGAACAATATCACAATACACCTGAGCCATGGCAAACTCCTCCTCATGTCCTGCAGAAACGCGCGCCGGTGGCAAAGGGTTCCGGGCCTCCGCAATTATTTTTTGCAGGCGTTGATCCCGGTGTCGCGACGATCTGCGCGGCTGAGATCCATGCGCTTGCCTCGTCGCGCCAGGAGGCTCCGGACCGCCGCGGCCGTGCGGAAACGTGCCAATGATGGCCAATGGCGAAGACGCGGGCGGGGCATGAATGGGACTATGACCGGAACCAATGTCGTCGGTCACGGATTGCACAGAGGACAGGCCGCGGTCCATGCCGTCATTTTTGGCATCCGCACACCTATGTACAGGAGGAAACAAGATGACGATGACGACAACGACAACATCGGGGACACCGATCCCGACACCGGCGGAAACGCCGCCGATGCCGGCTCCGGGCTGGACACCCGAGGTACCGGTCGAAGAACCGGCACCGGACCTGCTGCCGGACGAATGGCCAAACCCCAATCCGGACGAGACCCGCAACCCTCCTATTGTCGAGCCCGGCACGGGTGCCTAGGCGCAGGCACCGGGTGGCGGGTGGCGGGACACGAGAGATTTGTGGCAAGGACACCGTTGTGAACGGCCAGCTCGGACAACCCGTTCCGGGCATCAGCTCCAGACATCATTTCGGGGCCAGCATTTCCGCTCGGTCAGTTGCGCAACATCGGCCCGTGCCCGTCGGCCCGTCTGGGATATTTCCCACATGCCGGCGATGACGAGGAAAGCCACGTCCGCCTAAGCGTCAGCTTGCGCCGCGGCCCGACCACCGGTGCCATTGCTCCTCGCTGCCATGGAAGACATTGAGGTCGATCTTCTCCTTGACGCCATGCGACAGGCCCGAGCCGGAATACTGCCAGAAGATCCATTTGCGGCCCGGATAGACCTTGGACGGATGCTGGGCGACGGCGCGCAGCCAGAAAGGATAGTCGAGGAAGGCGTTGCGCAGATTGTCCTTGTAGAAGTCAGGCGCCGTATAGATCACCGGCCGCTGGCCATAGTGGCGCTCGAGCTTGTCCATGAAGACCTGCATCTTCTCGCGGACCTTTTCCGGCGACAGGCGGCGCTTGCAGCTCGACTCGCCATTATATTCCACGTCGATGACCGGTGGCAGCGCATCCGGATCGCGCGGCACGTTGCGGATGAACCAGTCGGCCTGCTCGCCGGCCGTGCGGCACCAGTAGAAGAAGTGATAGGCGCCGCGCTTGATGCCGGCCTCGTTGGAGCGCTTCCAGTTCTTCTTGAACATCGGATCAAGATGATCGCCGCCGTCGGTCGCCTTGATATAGACGAAGTTCGCCCCCTGGCTGCGCAGCTTCGCCCAGTCGATCTCGCCCTGCCAGCGCGAGACGTCGACGCCGTGAACCGGATAGTCGCGCGGCTTGGTCTTGCCGAAATTGATCGGCTTGGCATCCTTGAAACGGTGGCTGTAGATGCGCGAACGACCGGCATTGCCACTCTTCTGGCGCGGCGTTTCCTGGAGATCCTGCGGAAGCGGCGGCACGACCGGTGTGAGCATGGCGACCGGCCACTCGTTCGGCATCGGCATGCCGGCTGTCATCGTGCTTGTCGGCATCGTGCTGGCCGGAATCGTGGTGCTCGGCATCGTGCTGGCTGCCAGCGGCGCACCGCCGGGAATGGGGCCGGCCCAGGCGAGCGCGTCCTGATGTGGCTGATTGGTTTCGACGGCCGCCGGCGGCACGATCGACGATGTCACGTCCGACAGCGGAACCGGTGCCTGCTGCTGCGACACCGTCGCCACGGCGCTGGCCTGCGGCAGGGGCCTCGAGCCGATGGTCAGTACCTCGTCAGGCCCGGACGAGCGGCATCCGGCAAGGAGAAGGCAGCCGATCAGGATCGACGAGACAAGCTTCAAACGCATGACACAGGTACTCAACACTCAAGGCCAGCAATCCCCGAAAACCGGGTCTGCCGGGAAACACGGACACCAATTGCTAACAGAGTTTTACCGGGAAATGCTGAATGCAATCTTTACGAATGGCGAAGATGTCATGCGCATTGCAATCAGCGCGTCGGGGGATCGACCCTGCGGCGGGAATGGCGCGGTCGAGGTCCGCACCCTTCGCAAGCGTAACTGCGCAACACCCAACCGGCGCGCAGCCGGCTCGGTGTTGCAATTCAATCATCTGAAAAATGCTGCTGCACCCAGTCAACCGCGATCCCGTCTCAGTTTCCAGTTTTCCTGATATTGGGCATGCCTCTTGCGCCGTTCAGGCGGAGCATTCGCGATAGAAGCCCCAGAGATCAATTCAAAGGGATGCCAAAGCCCCCCTCAAAACTCCTCCCAATCATCATTCTTCAACGCGTTGTTGCCATGCGCGAGAACAACAACGGTTTTCTTCTGCTTCGTCGCCACGATTTCGGGATTTGCCACCCGAGCCCCGTGGTCCGATTGCGGCCTTGAAGAGGACGCTCGTTCGTACAGGCGCCTTGTCGAACTTGCAGCGCCCAGATCGAAGCGGCTGATCAGCTGACGCAGTCTTGCTGTTTCAGAGGAAAGGGTTGCACTTGCAGCACTGGTCTCTTCCACCATCGCCGCATTCTGCTGTGTCACCTGATCCATCTGGTTCACCGCCGTGTTGACTTCGCCCAGGCCAACCGATTGCTCGCGGGCTGACGTTGCGATGGCGTTCATATGCTGATTGACGTTGACGATGAAGCTTTCGATCGTCTTGAGAGCGTCACCCGTTTCGCTGACAAGCTTCACGCCGTTTGCCACTTCCTCGGTCGATGTGCGAATGAGGGACTTGATTTCCTTCGCCGCCTGGGCAGAGCGCTGCGCCAGCTCCCGAACCTCCTGAGCGACGACCGCGAACCCTTTCCCGGCCTCACCGGCGCGGGCAGCCTCGACGCCGGCATTCAAGGCGAGCAGGTTTGTCTGGAATGCTATCTCGTCAATGACGCCGATGATGTTTGCGATCTGGCTCGAGGACTGTTCGATACGGCCCATCGCGCCAACCGCATTGGCCACCACATTGCCGGAGCGTTCCGCGCTTGCCGTGCAGTCGGCTGCGGCTGTACGTGCCTCTTCCGCCCGTTTGGAAGCGTTGATGACATTGACTGTAATCTGATCGAGTGCCGCGGCGGTTTCTTCCAGGGAAGCGGCCTGCTGCTCGGTTCTCTTTGACAGATCATTCGTGCTGTTGCTGATCTCCCGACTACCGTCGTCAATCGAATCCGTCGACTGGGACACGGCTGCAAGAGTTTCAGCGAGCTGCTTGACGGCACGATTGAAATCTATGCGAAGGTTCTCGAACTCCGGAGCGAAGGGCGTGGAAAGCTCGATGGTGAGATTGCCGCTTGCCAGCTGTGAAAGGCCACCGGCCAAACCAGACGTGGCATCGGCCATCGCTTCTGTTCTTTTCCGGTCTTCCTCGGCACGTTTCGCTCTCTCTCCATCAGACAGATCTCGCTGGTGGCTTGCCTCCGATTCGAGGCGAAGGTTCGTGACGGCGTTGTTTCTAAAGACCTCGACGGCCGTGGCCATGGCGCCGATTTCGTCCTTGCGTCCAGCTTCGGCCAGTACGACACCGGTATCGCCCGCGGCAAGTCTGCGCATGATATCCGTCATTGCCACGATTGGCTTGCCGAGGCCGCGGGCCAGAACGATACCCATCACAATCGCAACAACACCGGTGAGTATCCCGCCGACAACAAGGGTGGCGACAGCGGTGTTGAAGGCGTTCTCGAGCTCGGCGTTTCGGGCCTCGGCCGACTTAAGTTCACTCTCGTTCAGCGCGGTCAGAATCTCACGAATCTTGGTCAATCGTGCCGTCTTGGCGATTGTCGACCGGGTCCCTTCAAGTTTCGCCGGATCCTTCGCGTCGGCAACGGCCGCCGCGACCTCGCTGTTGAATGTTGCTATGGCCGCGCGAAGTGGCGGAACAGACAAGGCGGCCCTCTCTGGCGAAAGCAGTCCTTCAAGCCCCTGGACGAGGGGCGGCACCGCATCTGCATATTTGGCCATCCGGCCGTGGAATTCGTCGTTGAGGCTGGCGACGTATCCGCGCATTGCGTTCTGATGCTCCACGAGGGTCGCAAGGATTTCTCCCGACGTCTTCAGAACGTTCTGCGTCTCGCTATTTTCCGCGTTCGCCGTCCTGATTTGCTGAAGCGAGTTCATGGCAACGGCACAGAATACGGCAACGATCACGAGAATGAGTGAAAACGCCACCAGCAGCTTTCGGGAAACTTTGAGATTCTTCACGGTCTATCCACGATTTATGATTTAGGAAGTCCTTATCTTTGCCGTATCACCGTTAATTTTCTGAAAATAGCCAGAAGTTGAATGGTCCAGCCGAACACCCATTCCGGGCATCACCCAGGACGCAGGCTCCGGCAGAAGAGGATCCGTGAGGCAGGTTGCTCGATAGCCAGAAAGAAGCCTCAGTCAGCCAGCGTCCGACTGCGGCTACCAGGAAGGGAGAAGAGGCTCCTTCAACTCTGGCCAACACAGCCCGAAGGCTTTGCCGCATGGCGATTGACACCAAAAATGACACCCGGAATGCACCCGGGCGCATCCCACGCCGACAAACGCAATGAGCGCCGGCACCGCAAAAACATGTATCTTGCTGAAGAAAAATGGTGCCCGGAGGCGGATTTGAACCACCGACACGCGGATTTTCAATCCAATTTTGTTGTCGCGAATTTGGTAGTTTACCTCGAAAGCGGCGTCAAACGTCCGATTGAATTTCAAGGACTTAGGTCAGAAACGTCAAACCTATTTCACGAGATCCGCGATCCCTTCTCCGTAACGGGCCAAGGAGCGGTTGGCAAGGCTCGGCCCGCGTGCCGGCAGGCGAACGCCCATCACCTTGCAGGTGACGGGAGGTACGCATGAGCCGCACGAGACCATTTCGGGATGTAAAGCTTCAATGGCTTCAGCAGCTCAGCTGCGACAAGGATCTAAGCGACAATGCGCGATCCGTGGCGCTCTACATCGTCACCACGCATTTGAACGGCCACACCGAGAAGGCGTGGCCGTCCTATCAAACGATTGCCGACGCGACCGGCAAGAGCGTCAAGACCATTCAGCGCGCCGTCCGGGAACTTGAGTTAAGCGGATGGTTCGAGGTCGAGCGCGGAAACGGCGTCGGGCACAACACGGAATATCGTCCCTCAGCGTCATCGACTCTACGCGCATCGCAGGCACGTGAAAAGACGGACAAAATTGTCACCCTTTATCCAGACAAAGGCGGTCAAAATCGTCCGGGAAGGCGGTCAGATCTGTCCAGCGAAGGGGGACAAATATGTCCACCAAACATAGAGAAAGAAATAATATATAAACCTAACCCGCGCGAGGACGCCCCGCCGCGCGTCGAGACGCGGCGAGCCGTCCCGCTCGTTTTCGTCGCCGAAACGAAGTCGGACCAGGTCGAGCAATGGCGCAATTGGCTGCAGCGCAGTGATCTCCCCTCGATGCAAGCTCTGGGCGTCCAGACGGTGAAAGCTGGGAGGCGGGGATACAGCTTGCCAGGCTACTGGCCGCCGGATGAGACCAGTCCGCATGCCCAGGAATGGATCGCCTTCTTCAACGATCGGCGGGACCATCTTGCCGGCGAAACCGTGTGGGATCTCAATCCGAATTTCCAAACAACCAAGTTGAGACCATTTTGGGCCCGCGCTGTGGGTGAGCTTGCGGCAAGCTGAGGTGCGTCGGCGCGGTATGAAGCCTCGTTGCAAGTCCTTCGACACAAAATCGGAAACTGAGAGGTGACTGCGAGAGGTTGAGGCTCAGGTCGATGGCATCACGAGGCCCCTCATGGAGCACCCCCGCCTACCTCCGTGAATATAATTCACAAAATGTGCAACAGGTGATAGGTTTTCGCTGATGGTGATGGATTCTCACCAAAGGGTCTGGGCCAAGTGATCCAGTTTCGCGGGACAACAGATGGGTGAATGGCCTACGCAGAGCGTGAATGACTTTCACGGGCGACCCTTGCCTGAGCGAGGCGAACCGGCGGGTTATGCTGCTATCATCGCGGCCTTCGACTTGATCATGCCCGCACCATCCCGAATGGCAGCGATTGCGGAACGGCACCACCCGGTCTCAACAGAGGCGTGGCTGATGCAAACGCCGCGCTATCGCCCGGAACCGGCGCTTGGCTCACATCTGGTTTTCGCTTTCAGATACGAAGGCATTGACCTTCAGGTCTTGTCCGCTCTCTTCAAAACCGTTGCCCCTGAAGAGATCGAGGCCATCATACGCCTGACCCCGACCGGTGCCTTTGCCCGCCGCCTCTGGTTCCTGTACGAATGGCTGACAAGCCGGCGGCTCAATCTTCCCGATCCTGGCAAAGTGAGAATGGTGCCGGTCATCGACCGGGACCAGCAATATGGTCTCACCGAGGGTGATCCGTCACCTCGACACAAGGTATTGAATAACCTTCCCGGCACACCTGCATTTTGCCCGCTAGTGCGGAAAACAGCAAACCTCGCCGCATTCTCGCAACAGGCACTTGGGGCGCGGGCGCGCGAGGCGATGGGACGCGTTCGTCCGGACCTGGTCGCGCGCGCTGCTGCATTTATCCTGCTCAACGACTCAAAATCCTCATTCGCCATAGAAGGGGAACAACCGTCCGGCCCAAGAGCGGCGCGTTGGGGCCAGGCCATATCGCAGGCGGGTGTCCGACCGCTCAGTCTCGAAGAGCTTGACCGTCTTCAGCGGATCGTCATCGGTGACGCCCGCTTCGTGCGCCTCGGTCTTCGTGATGAGGGTGGATTCGTCGGCGTCCATGACCGCGATACCAACTTGCCCATTCCCGATCACGTGAGCGCCCGACACGAGGATCTTGATAGCCTGGTCGGCGGACTGATTGCATTTTCCGAGCGCGCGACGCGGGGAACGATGGATCCGGTGGTGGCCGCAGCCTGCCTGGCATTTGGGTTTGTTTACATCCACCCGTATGTGGATGGGAATGGCCGTCTACACCGCTGGTTAATCCACCACGCGCTTGCCGCCGCATCCTACAGCCCACCAGGTCTCGTTTTCCCCGTCAGCGCAGTCATTCTGCGGAACATCGAACGTTACAGAGCCGTGCTGGAATCGTGGTCGGCGCCTCTCCTGCCCTTCATCGAATGGCGTCCGACGGCTGCTGGCAACGTTGAGGTCCTGAACGACACCGCGCCATTCTACCGATACTTCGATGCCACGGCACATGCGGCCTTTCTCTACGAATGCGTCGAACAGACTGTGAATCACGACCTGCCGCAAGAAGTTCGCTTCCTGCAAGCTTTTGATCTCTTCGCCGCCGAGCTTCAGGAGATCATCGACATGCCCATGGCCCAAGCCGAATTGCTGCACAAGTTTCTCAACCAGAATAGCGGCCGTCTCTCACAGAGGGCGCGCACAAAGGAGTTTGCCGCTCTAGACGATACCGAGGTCAAGCAGATCGAGACGCTCTACGCTAACTCATTCGAGCAAAACGGTCGGTGATGCCGGCGGCAGATCAAAATTAGATCTGCCGGAGAGCGTGTCTAGGTCGACGTCGCTAGTCTAAAAGTGCTGACTGTCGAATATCAGCAGAATTTGCCCTATTTTTTCGTTTTCGCGTTCACCCACCAAATTCGTTGCAATCAATTGGGGGTCAAATCCTGCGACAATCAACAAACAGCCATCACCGGCTCTACCCGAACCGCCTGATAACAGGTGCGGCAACCTGAATCGCTATAATCGCCATCCCGCCGACAACGATACCAAACACAGCCTGAACCGCAGACGTCGCGATCCATTGCAATGCACCCTGCAGGTAGGCGGAAGCCGAGCCGACACCGCCCGCTAACGTCTCGATCAGGTGTTCAGGTGCGTGAAAGCCCAGTTCGGCCATCCCATGAACAAGAATGCTTCCCCCGACCCAGAGCATGGCAGCGGTTCCGATCATTGCAAGGGCTTTCAGGAAAGCAGGGACGCCGGCAACAAGTCCACGTCCGACTACCTGCATTAAGCCGAGCGGGGAACGAGCAAGTGCCAGACCGACGTCATCCGCCTTTACGATCAGTGCGACGACACCATAGACCGCAACAGTGATGAGGATTCCGACGGATGCCAGGACGGCTGCCTGTGTGTAGATATTGGATAATGCGACATTGGCGAGCGTTAAGGCCATGATCTCCGCCGAGAGAATGAAATCGGTCCTGATCGCGCCGGAGACTTTCTGATCTTCCAGGGAAACCGGATCCATGTTGCCGTGCATAGCCGTCTCATGTTCATGAGCACTGTGCGGCATTACGACTTCGTAAAGCTTCTCCGCCCCTTCGTAGCAAAGATACAAACCACCCAGCATCAGCAACGGTGTGATTGACCACGGCGCGAAGTATCCAAGGAACAGTGCGGCCGGAAGCAGGAACAAGAGCTTGTTTTTGAATGATCCAAGCGCGATCTTTCCGATGATCGGCAGTTCGCGCGCTGGAGAGAGGCCGACCACATATCTTGGCGTGACTGCCGCGTCATCGATCACCACACCTGCCGCCTTTGCCCCTGCTTTTGCAGTTTGCGTGGCAACATCGTCCAGTGACGCGGCAGCAAGCTTGGCGATGGCTGCAACATCGTCGAGAAGTGCGAGAAGTCCAGTGGCCATGTGTTTCCCAATCTTTTCGGTCGGCAAAATTTCGGTGGCTGTTCAGTCTTTTCCAGAGGCGCGAGCAGTCCAGTCGGCCTCATCACCCCATGATGACATGTGGTACATAGCGGGCGAGATTGGCTGTAATCAACGACCTGTCCTCCCTGATACCAAGTCCGCAGGCTCTATCCCCGACGATCCAACTTCCCAAGACGGCATGACCGGCGTGACTCTTGAACAAGGGCGCGTATGCCTGGATCACCGATCCTTCAGCACCATAGTCCCCCGGCGCCGAAATAACCTCCTGTCCGGAACGAAACAGGTGCACGTTTTCACCCTCGCGCGACAGGAGTGGCTTGATCACATAGTCGCTCAGCGCAGTTGCTTTTGGATCGTCGGCAAAAAAGCTCGGGAGCAGATTGGGGTGATTTCGATGACGCCGCCAAAGCAACGGCAGAAGACCCTTGTTCGACAACACAGCCTTCCATGCAGGTTCTACGAAGACAGCGCTGTGTTCCACGAGTTGGGCCGCATAGGTCTCACGCAGCATGAACTCCCACGGGTAGAGCTTGAAGCAGCGCTCGATGACACGATTCTGCAGGTCGGCATATCGTCCCTGATCATCGACGCCGATCTCGCGAACATCAAGAAACTGGGCCCGATGGCCGGCCTGGATGGCGCAATCCATCAGGTAGACAGTCGTGCCCAGATCCTCGGCACTGTCGGTGATAGCCGCAAAATGGAAGATCCTGTCGCGCGAGAACTGACTGAACGCCTCGACCAGACACTCCTGCACGGAATTGAACTGATCCGTGCCTGGAGCAAGATTGCCCGCCGTAATCTGGTCTGTCAGCCAATTGAACTGAAAATAGGCCGTCTCGAACACGGAGGTGGGTGTGTCAGCATTGTACTCGAGCAGCTTCGCTGGTCCGCTTCCATCATAGGCAAGATCAAATCGACCATAGAGGTGGCGATCTTCCCTTTCCCACGAGCGACGCACAACATCCTGGAATTCACGAGGAATAGCCAGCTGATCAAGCGCCTGTTCGCTTCTCACGATATCGTCGACCAGATCCAGGCACATCTCGTGCAGTTCCTGGCTGGGCCCTTCAATCTCGCTCTCGATTTCCTCGAGCTCGAAACAATAGGCGGCGTCATCGACCCAATAGGGTTCGCCATACATTTCGTGAAAACTGAATCCGACGGCATTCGCCTTCTCACGCCAATCCGGGCGCGGTGGGATGGAGATGCGTCGCATGTCAGCCGCCCGAGAAGAAGTGACCGCCGAAGCCGTTGCGGCTTGCTGCATGTGTCTTCAGATTAAAGGACTTCACGCTCATGGGACCCGGAACGTCCAACGACCTTCCTCCCGCACTCTTCTTCACAATGGGTGTCACCATCTCTCCGGAGCGGGTACGGTAGATGGTGGTCGAGCCGTGCGATGCACCTTCCTCCTCTTCCTCCCTACGTCGGAACTTTTTGTAATCGTTGAGATCATCGATCCCTGACGACAGGACAAAGCCAGCCAACAAGGGGATGAATACGCTTTGGCCAGCCGGATTATTGGGGACCGAGTTTCCGACCTGCTCAATGCAGCCGCGAGGGCCATACTCCATCTCGCAGGCCACCATGTTCTTGTATCTCGGTGCCGTCGCGAGGTGGGCCAGTTTTGCGTCCTCGGCCGCGGCCCTGCAAACGGTGGGATCCATGTCGGAGGACAGGCATTGGTCGGCCGAGGCGAACACAACGGCTTCGTCCCTGGTGCAGGTGTGGAGCAGGAAGGCACTGGCCGCGATGGTGCCAACAGCGAGGTACGGATGGTCTCCAATCAGACGTCTACGCATACCGAAACCTCAATAGGTCATGCAGGCGGCATTGAGGATGCCGACGACGACGGCAATCCCGCCACCCCAGAGCCCGGCCGCGACGTTCCCGTCTGTGATCTTGCCGTGCAGGTCCTTCATGGTGAAGTTGGCGATATAGAATGCCAGCACCTGGATCACTATGCCTATCGCCGCCCAGACCACATAGTCCAACAAGCTGACTGAGTGTGCAGCGGCTGAAGCCAGCGGCAGGCTGAAGCCAATCAGAGCCCCCAGGAAAGCCACGATGGCCGCAAGGTTACCCTCTTTAATCAACTGGGTTTCGCTCTGAGGTGTCATACGGGTGTAGATCGTAGCAAAAGCCGCGTAGCAGCCAAGGCCAATGGCAAAGTAGGAAAGAAAGGCAGGCAGGCCTGCCACGTAATTTGTCACCTCAAAATCCTTCTTGAATCGCAGACGGTTTCCGCTGCTTGAAACATCAAACCAACCCGGAAACCAGGGCCTTCATTGTATTTTCATCGCTCTTTCATCGCCTCCGAGGTCACTTCGCTGATTGGCGAGAACAAGTATTCTAGAATGCGCCGCTGACCCGTCTTGACCTCGATCGAAACTGTCATGCCAGGAGACAAGGAAACCGACGCCCCGTCCACATCGATCGTGGATACGGTAGGACGGACAGTTATCGGAAACACCAAGTTTTGAGTTCGCTGCGCATTGCCGACCGGTATGATGCTCTGAAGATCCTTGGCCGGCTGTCCCTCCAATTGCTGGGCATCGGGTTCCGGAATAGCATCAGAGGCGACCGAGGTCAGAATGCCCGGAACGGTGCCATACCTGGTAAAAGGGAAGGCCTCTATCTTGAGCACAGCTGATTGACCAACGGTGACAAAACCGATGTCACGGTTGGGTAGATAGGCTTCAACCTCAAGCGCTGCGTCCGTTGGAACCACTCGCATGACCTCGGTTCCGGACGCAACAACCTGGCCCACCGTAGTGAGAGCGGAAGCCTGCACCGTCCCATCAATGGGACTGGTGATTGTCAGCGATTTCAGGCGGTTTCGTGCCCTCACCTGCTGTTGCTGCAATTCTTCCGACTGCTCCATGGCTTCGACCAGTTCTCGCCGTACCTCAGCGGCAAAGCTCGCCAGCGATTTGTCGGCTTCAGCGGTGATCGTCTGAAGGGCCGCCTGCGTTTCCAGCCGCTGGCCGCGAAGTTCGACGAGCGTTGCCTCCTCCTGCTGTTTCGCCTCCACTGCGTCCAGTAAACCGACCCTTGACCCCGCCTGCACCCTCGCCAGCCCCTCTCGCATGGCAACCTTTTGCTGCAGCGTTGCAACAAGCCTGGTCTGGACGCCAATCATCTCATCCAGGCGCGCGAGCGAAACCTTCTGCTGCTCTCCCTGAGCCTTCAGGCTCGCAATGGTAGAGGCCTGTTGTTCCAACTGACTGATATAGAGAAATCGTTCGCGCAACACGGTGGCTTCTGGCAGATCTCCTTCGAAAGAAATTGACAAATCAATTGGCTGCCGCACATCCCAGACGGATCCCCGAATCCAGCCATCGATCTTTTCCAAAATGGCCTGCCGTCGGGTGATGCCTGCTGCAAGAGACGAGAGTTTTGTATCAATCGCCCGAAGTTCGGCCTTTGCATCGGTTGCATCCAGCTCAACAAGGAGATCGCCTCGATGGACCCGTGCGCCATTGACGACCGGTATGGACGCTGTCTTCCCGGCTTCGATCGACTGAATCACCTTCACCCTGCCTTGGGGCTGTAGTTTCCCCTGCGCGGTCGCGACAATGTCGAAGGTCCCGAAGTAGCTCCAGACAATCGCCGATAGCGCAAAAAGGCAGATCACCCATATCAGACCAGCGCGAATGGGAGATGCGGGTTGCTCCAGGATTTCCAGCGCCGCGGGACGGAACTCCGTTTCGAGCCGCGATCGACTGACGGGCCTTGCAGGCCTAGGCTTTGTCGGAACTGTCGAATTCATGCTTGTGTCAACCCGCTCTGGAGTTTCCACAGATGGGCATAGAGGCCGTTCTCCCGCTCAAGCAGGACTTCATGCGTGCCCTCCTCGACTATCCTGCCGTCCTTGATCGCGATGATCCGGTCACAGTGACGAACGGTGGCAAGGCGATGTGCAATGATGATGACGGTACGGCCGCGCACGATCTCTCGCATGTTGGCGAGGATGATCTTTTCGCTTTCGTAGTCGAGAGCGCTGGTTGCTTCGTCAAGAATAAGGATAGGCGGATTGGTCGCCAATGCGCGAGCGATCGCGAGGCGTTGCCGTTGCCCGCCCGACAGGTTGGCACCTCGCTCCTCGATGTGAGTGTCGTAGCCTTTCGGCAGCTTTGAAACGAACTCGTCGGCCCCGGACAATCGAGCGAGCTTGATCGCGGCGTCGCGCGGCATCGCCGGATTAACGAGGCAGATATTGTCGTGGATCGAACGATTGAACAGCATGTTTTCCTGCAGCACCACGCCGATATTCGACCGCAGCCAGGCCGGATCGATCTGGCTGATGTCCTGCCCGTCGACAAGCACCTGTCCCTGGTTGGGAATGTAAAAGCGCTGAACCAGCTTGGTCAGGGTAGATTTTCCCGATCCCGAAGGACCGACGATGCCAATGACCTCTCCGGGCCTCACGGCAAGATTGACGTCTTTGAGGATGTCGGGACCGTCCGGTGAATAGCGGAAATTGACGGACTTGAAGCTGATCGCCCCCTTGGGCGGTGGCAGCATCACACTGTTTTCCGGGCGAGGCTCTTGCGGCGCGTTCAATATGTCAGCGAGCCTCGCCACTGAGATCTGCACCTGCTGGAAATCCTGCCAAAGCTGCGACAGGCGCAAGATCGGTTGGGAGACCTGGCCGGCGATCATGTTGAAGGCCACAAGCGAACCAACGGTCAGGTCCCCATTGATGACAGCCTGAGCGCCAAAAAGCAGGAGCGCCGCGGAAGTCAACTTGTTGATGTACTGGATGACATTCTGGCCCTTCGCGGAAAGTACGATCGCTGCAAATGATGAATGCACGTAGGCAGCCAGCTTCTCTTCCCATTGCGCGGCCACCACAGGCTCTACCGCTGCGGCCTTCAGGGTCTGAATGCCAAGTACGGCTTCGACCAGCATTTGCTGGCTTTCTGCGCCGCGATCGAATTTCTCATCGATCCTCTCTTTCAACGCAGGACGGACCAGAACGCCGACGGCGATGTAGAGCGGTATCGACGCCACAACGATCCAGGCAAGTGTCGAGGAATAGGCAAACAGCACAGCAATGAAGATCACCGTGAAGACGAGGTCGAGCCCGGAAAACAGCGCCTGGCCCGTGAGGAAACTGCGGATCGTCTCAAGCTCCCTCACTCGGGCAACCGTCTGCCCCGCCGGTCGTGTCTCGAAATACGTCAGCGGCAGGCTCAGCAAGTGCCGGAACAATCGTTGGCCAAGCTCGACATCGATGCGGTTTGCCGTGTGGGCCAGCGCATAGGTCCTGAGGTATTGCAGGATCACGTCAAAAAGCCCCACCGCAGCAAGCCCGATGACGAGCACGATCAGGGTCGAATAGCTGCGATGAGCAAGCACCTTGTCGACGGTCACCTGGAAGAACATAGGTGCAATCAGCGCGAAGATCTGCACAAACAGCGAAGCGACAAGCACATGCAAGAGCGGAGTGCTATAGCGCCAAATCGAGGGAATGAACCAGCTGAAGCCAAATTTTTTGGGCGCTGAGCCGGCTCCTCCGACACGACGCTGCACAAGCATGAAGCGCCCGCGCGTCAATTCCAGAAGCTCGTTTGTTGTGACGTTTCTTGCGCTAAACGATATCGGATCAATCAATCGGCATGATCCATCGGGGTTCATTCCGCCGAGCACGGCAAAGGATCCTTCGCCAATCACGGCAATGGCAGGAACAGGAAGGACAGAAATCCGTTCGGCCTTGCCAATCCGGTGGAATCGCGCCTTGAGCCCGAGGGATTTGGCAGCGCGAAGGATTTCGTCTTCGCCAGCGAGATGGTCCAGTGCGAGCTGTCGGGACAGATGGTCCGGTCGTGCCGCAATGCGATAGTAGCCAGCGATGGCGCAAAGCGCCGAAAGGCCGGTATCTGCTTGTTGGTGAAGCTTAAGATCGTGACCAGTCATCTACACACACACACACACACACACACACACAAACCCCACCAGGTGCGCGGCACGTGGTGGGGTGTATTTGTTTCCAGGAGAACTATGTCAGTTCCATCAAGCCGTGACACCCTGCCTCGACGGAGTGAATGCGAAAGTCGCGTCGGCGGCCAGATGCTTCAGTCCGTCCATGGTCTCGTAGGTGCTGGTACCGGTGATGGCCGAACCATCGGCGAACGTAATTGCGCCTTCGGTGCTCGGCAGAAGATTGAAGAGCTTGATGCCCGCTTCCGACATGCTCCGCAGTTCGCCAGCGTCGCTGACGCCGTTCTGGTTGAGATCCTGCCAGATGCGGAACTCGTTCCAGCGGGTATCATGGGAATCCAGAACATTGTCGCCATTGGTATCGAACGCGATCCGCAGGCCCTCCAGGTCAGAAACCGGGTTTTCGTCGGTATCGGCCGGCCACATCGAAAACGCGATTTCGCGCGCCTGATCGATACTGCCATCAGATCCGGCTGAACCGTCAGCGGCGAGATCGATCACCAGCAATCCGTCACCGGGACCTACCCAGGCGGTCGTGTCAGCTGAGCCGTCACCGTCCCAGTCAAACCGGACCCCGCCCACGGATGTATTTTCCGTGATCGAAACCTGCCCGTCGCCGTCCAGATCAACGACGATAGGCCGGCGATTGGGATCTTCAGTTTTTCTCGTATAGGTCCCGTTGTCGTACCAGATTTCCGTGCGAACTAAGCTTAACGCCTGATAGTACTGCGTCTTCTTGATCCAGGTTTGATTGTTCAGCGCGTCATACGTGTGCCTGTAGTAATTTACGGGATTGTTTTCGTAGATAACTTCCCGCGCCAATACCCCATTGGACTCGTAAAATTTTATTCCCTTTGAATAACCTTGGGTGTTGTCCGTATCGAAATAATTCACGTCACGGGTGTTGTTGTCATTCAGGATGCTTTCTTCAAGTAGCCTGTTGCTGGAATCATAGGTTCGCACAATATTCTTCCAAGAGGCGGCATTGTTGACGTCGAATGTAGCGTCTGAACGGCGACCGTTGTCGTAATTCATAACTTCGAACGTCGCCTTCCCCGCTGTGTCATAACGCGTTTCAACACTGGACCAAGCTTGGCTGTTCGCAGGGTCGAACAGGTATCTGACCGATGTCCCGTTGTCATTGTCCTGATAGACCCCGATCTGGCGGCCTGCCTTGTCAAAGTTCTGAACGTACTCTTTCCAGGTCTTGGCATTCGCAAGGTCGTAGGTGGTGACCCATTTCGTGCCATCGTCCATGAATTGCGTCTCGGAGAGTTTTTGCTCCGATGCGTTGAACACCTGCTCGATGCGAGTCCAGGCTTGAGCACCAAGCGCATCGAAATGCGTGGCAGCTTTTATCTTGCCTTCAGCGGTGAAGGTCTCCAAGGACGAAATCGCACCATTTGTCGCCTGGTACCGCGTTCGCGTCGCGGTGAGGTCGGCTTGCCAGACATACGCCTCGATCTTTCGGTTTGATCCATCGAGCGTTTCGCTGGAGAGCAGATTGCCCAGCGCATCAATCTTCGAGGTCTTGGTCTCTGTGACGGCCCCGGCGGCACTTTTCTTGATTGCCACCTTTTCCACCGCGCCATCGACCATGGAAGTGGTGGTGATGATGGAATCAATCACACCATCATTTTGAGTATCAGCGCTCAAAACACTGACACGCCCGTCATGGCTCTGGGTCAGCGTTCCATTCGCCTTGACGGTGCCATTGGCGTTGGTTTCAGTAATTGTAGTGACAGTGCTGCCATCGATCTGTGTGACGGCTGTAGCCGTGACCTCAAACACGCCATTTCCGTCAATATCCATGCGGATATTGCGCGTCATGCCGTCCACTGACACCGTCGTCTCGATCTTCGTCGGGATCGTGTCGCTCCAATAGATCTCACCGACCCGGATCTCGGAAGATGCTTTTGCCGCGGCATTGTTGGTGACGGTGGTCTTGCGGATGCCGGAGGGAAGGAGCTCTTCTCGAACCGTCTGATCGGCGGTCCCATCGCCATTCACATCGGTGCTCTCAAGCCGCAACGTGCCATCCGCACTGACGGTTTCTTCCGTCCTGGATTTGACCGCATTCGTGGTGGCGTTGACAACCGTGGTCACGACCTTTGTACTGCCATCAGCAAAGGTCTGGCGGTCAATCGTTTTCTTGAGGTCGAGGACACCGTCGCCATTTTTGTCGGTATCAATGACTGTCCGCAGGCCGTTGGCGCTCGTTATAGAACTGACAGAGGACACCACGTTACCGGTCGATCCGTACGTGGTCTCAACCAGGGACACGCGACCGTCGGCAAAGCGGGTTTCCACTTCACGATGGTCAACGATACCATCGCCGTTGCGATCGCGTAAAATCGCCGTAGTGCGGCCATCTGCAGTCTTGTCGACAGTCTCGCTCTCGATAAGCTGACCGCCGGCATTCTTGACCGATTTAACGGTCCTGGAACTACCGTCAGCTAGGAGGGAAGTCACGATAGAGGTTGTCCGCGCAACCCAGCCAGCGACATTGGATGTCTCGGCGACTGAAGTGTTCAGACCGTCCTTTGAGACTGTCGTCACCCGCGAAGAGATCGTAGAACCGTCCGGTTTCGTGGCGGTTTCGGATCTCGTCTTGCTGCCATCGGCATTCAGGACAGTCACATCCGTCAATGTCTGATCGAAGGTGCCGTCACCATTGAGGTCGGCGCGCTCCGTGATCGTCAGGCCGTCGGCGGACACTTTGTGTTCGTCGATGCGCGTGGTGACGCCATTCGTCAGCATCCGATCAGTCGTCACCCGCGAGCCATCGGCTCCAAGGACGATCAGACTTGTTCGAGACAGACCGAACGTGCCAGCGCCCGTGTCGTCCCATTGCTTTGACGTGGTCAGACCATCGCCCGACGTGGTGGTAACGGTCTTGCCCTTGAGCTGCCAGGCACCGCTGACCAAGGATTCCTGCGTCATCGTCGTGCGCGAGCTGCCATCAGCCAACGGCTCGGACTTCGAGACGACGCGCGTCTCGTAGGTACCGTCACCATTGCCGTCGTAGAGCGTCATGACGGTCAGTTCATCAGCGCTGGTCGTCACGAGCTTCGCGGCCGATACGGTGCCGTCCGTCTTCAAGTTCTGATGGAGCGTGGTCGTCGTGCCATTGTCGAGGCCCGACTCTGTGATTCTGTCATCAAGCTTGCCGTCACCGTTGATGTCTCGCGTCAGGATAGTCGAGTTTCCATTGCCGGCTTCAGAAAGGGTCTGCGTGCTTTCCAGACTGCCATCCGCCTTCCGGAAGGTCTCGGTGGTCACCTTGCCGCCGTCCTGCGCAAGCACTGTCAGCCGTTCATGCGATCGTGTCGTGGCACCGGTGGCGTCGCTCCAGATCGTGTTCGACTGGAGACCATTGCCGCTGGTCGTCGTAACCGACCGTTCTACAAGCGTCGATGTGCCGGAATACTCAGTCCTCGTGACCCGTTGCGAACCATCAGCAAGGACTTCCGTCTTGGCCGATTTGGTGCGATCGGTCGTTCCGTCCCCGTTGCTGTCAATCGCCAGCACTGTTTCGAGGCCATTGCGACTGACGGTTTCTGTGGCTGTGCTGATGACCGCGCCAGATGCGTTTCGTCCTGTGGTGGTGGTCCGGACAGAACCGTCTGCCAGCACCTCACGAATGCGGATCTCATCAACATTGTCATCGCCGTCTCGATCCAGCGAGCTTGTGACCGATTTGCCGTTTGCAGATGTCTCGACGGTCTGCACTGACACCAATGTCTGATCCTGCGCGCGGACCTGCTGGGTCTCAACCACCCCGCCATTCGCCAGGAGCTGCTTTGTATTCTGGACCGTCCGGTCGATATCACCATCACCGTCAAGGTCGCTCGCAACAAGGCTCGCCAAGCCATTCGCACTCTGGGTGCTGGTCTTGACGCTTGTGGTCGAGCTGCCGGACTTCTGTGTCACCGCCGCCGTGGTCGAACCGTCCGCATTCAGCGTTGTTTCCGAGCGGGTGCTGACGTCCACAACGCCATCACCGTTCAGATCGCTGGAGGCGATGACCAACAAGCCATTGCCATTCTGACTGGTTACATCCTCCCGCAGGAGCGTCCCGTCACCAGCTATTGTCCGTTTCGTCGTGGTCTTGCCGCCGTCCACGCCGAGGACAATTGCAGTCGAAATGCGGCTGTCAACGGTCCCATTGCCATCGACATCCTGCGTCGTCGCCTGAACTAGGCCATTGGCGCTCGTCGTCGTCTGCTTGCTTGAGACAACCTGCCCGAGATCGTTCAGGATCTCTTCGGTGGTGGTCTTGGCGCCATCAGACGCCGTTTGGCTGACCTGGCGAACATTCGCCTGCCCATCGCCATCGACATCCACCGTGCGCGTAACCAGCAGGCGATCATGGCTCGTCACGATCGTTTCGCCGGACAGCAGCGAACCATTGCCGCTACGGGTCTCGATGGTTCGCGTCTGGCTGCCGTCAGAACCAACCACCGTGCTGTCCAGGAGATCGCGATCATGCTGGCCATCGCCGTCGCTGTCAGCCTGAGTTCGGATCACCAACCCATTGGCGCTTTCGGTGACCACACTCCGCTGTAGCAGCGCATTGCTGCCGCTTCGCTGCTCGACTGTCTGCTGTGCGCTGCCATCTGCGTTCTTGACAGTCGTCTCCGTCAGGATCTGATCGTCAGTCCCAAGGCCATATCGATCGTTGCGAACGATTGTGGACAGACCGTCGACGCTTGTGGTCGAAACGGACTTCGAAAGAAGCGTGCCATCCGCAGAATAGCTCTGGCTCGTCTGAACCGTCTGGCCGTCAGCCGCCTTGGCGACGCTTGTCACCTGCTCGAACAATCCGTCACCATCGCCATCGATGGACTTTGACCCTGTCAGGCCGTCCGCGGCCCGCACAGTCACGGTGTTCGATAGCAGTGCGCCACTAGCACTATGCGTGGTCACCGTCTGGGTTCTCGATTGATCCGCGGCAATCACTGTCACATCGGAGACGACGCGATCAAAGACACCATCGCCGTCCGCGTCGGTGGAAACCACCTTGTTCAAGCCGTCGCTCGATACTGTCGTGGAAGACATGGAAACCAGCGAGCCGTCGCGAGCCTTCGTCTGCTCCACAATCTCGGTCGCACCAGAGGTCGCATTGCGGGTCGTGACACCGGAAATGCTGCGGTCGAGCAGTCCGTCGCCATTCAGGTCGGCGGCTTCTGACCGGACAAGGCCATCCGCCGAGATAGCAGCAACGGTTTCCGTAAGCAGGTCGCCGTTGCCGGCATGTATGTTGTCGCGCTTGGTGATCGATCCGTCTGCGTTTTTGACCGTCTGCGATGTCACCGAACGCTCATAGGCCAGGTCGCCGTCGAGATCGATACTGTCCGTGCGGCTCAACCTGTCGCCGGAGAATTCGGTGCGCTCCGAGGAAACAACCGAGCCGTCAGCCGCCTTCTTCGAGATCGTGATCGTCAGGCTTCCATCTACCGAGGTCTGCTGCGTCTCGCTCTCTGTCGTGAACCCGCCGCCCAACTGATCGCGATCGATCTGGATCAATGTGCGATCTACACTGGTCTGTGTGACCGTTGAGCCAATGAGCACGCCGGCGCCATTGCGGGACGTTTCCGTGCGGCGTTTCGTGCCATCCGTCAGAAGCTCGGTCACATCCGTTAGGACGCGATCGATGACACCATCGCCATCGTTGTCGAAGCGCGTCCTGACGGTCAATCCGTCAGCGCTGGTGGTCCGCACCGTTTCGGAAGCCAGCGAACCATCCTTGTTCAGTGCCTTCGTGGTCAGCACCGTATTCTGGTCAGCATCGACCGTCGTCGAAGTGCTGACCGCATATCCATTGGCGTCGATCATCAACGACGCCGTTGCAGTCTTGCCCGTGGTTCCGTCGGTTCTGGTAAATGTCGCCTCACCGTCGATCGAGGAACCGTCGGCAAATTCGTAACGCGTCTCGTCGGCAACCAGGGTCAGTGACTGGATACCGAGCTCGGCGAGCGTTTTCATCACAGTCGTGCCGTCCGGCATGGTCACCATGACCTTGAACTGCAGCCAATTGGCATCGCCGGAATCGAGAAGGCCATTGCCATTGGTGTCGAACACCTGGCGCAGCGCTTCCATGTCGCTGTCGGCCGAAGGATCCCAGTCCGTTAGTACCACTTCCTTGCGGTTGGATATCTTGCCGTCGCTGTCGGCATCAAAAACCAGGACACCATCGCCAGTTCCTGCCCAGGCTGCGCGATGCTGGTAGCCGTCCCCGTGGATGTCGAAAAAATGGCTACTATCATCAAGCTTAGTGATGGTCAGGCCGTTGCCATCAAGGTCGAGTAAGATGGGCTTTGCTTTAGACGTTTTCGCCGGAGACCTAATCCCCTCAACAACAATTGTCGGAAGCACCGTTGAGTATGGATCAGGACCTCCTCCTCCCCCTCCTCCACTGTAGTTCCACCCCCTGTGTTTGTTCAGATCGCCTCTCTCCTTCCTCTCTTTCTCCTTGTCGCCGAACTTAGATCCTGACCCCGATCCAGACTTTCCAGTGAGTGATGATACATCCAGTGTCGTCATCCTGGGAGCGCTGACAGAACCTGCTTCGACTGCCGTCGTCGTTGTGTAAGCGGTTGTATTGAGAATGTCGGTGTGATGATACGAAGTGGTCGGTTCTGTCAAACTCGGTCCAACACCTGCAGCCCCCCCGTAAAAGTTGGCCTCCGCATTTTCACGATTGATGGCTCTCAGAGCCGCATCTTCGCCAACGTTGAGCTCCTCCGCGCTCAAAAGCACGTCAAGCAATGCTCCCCCCAACACCGTTCCAACCAGAGCATTTACTGTGCGGGCAGAGACACCAACAACCCCTCCGAGAACGCGGCTTTCGGATAGCCCCATAATATTGCCCGTGAGCGTAACAATCGAACTACCCACAACGGCGCGCGTAACAGATTCGTTTGCCGCAACAACTCTCGCAAAGAATTCTGCGGCGCCCGCTTTTGAGGCCGCCGAAAGGGAGACGCCGTTAATTGTATTGATTTTTGTGTTGTTAAGTATTTGAGGAAGCTCGATTTGGCCGAAAACGCGGGAGATGGTAGTATTCTTACCAACGAACAATTTTATATCACCAGACAAGGAAGCCGCAAACTCTTTTGATGCCTGCCCCCACAATGACTTATCTGTTGCCTCAAATAGTATAGCCTCAGCTTGCTTGGACGCCGCCTTAGCGTCGACGCCTTGATCCAATAAAATGTTCTCTATCGCAGAATATACATTTGGATCGCTAAGAAATATTGCTCGAGGGGTGTGATCAATTATGTTCAATCCACTCTCTACAGCGAACTGGGCATAAGAAACGCCCTCGACAAAACTTCCCGAGTAGAGCGCCCCACCCGTCCCTTTGGCCGTAGCGGGAAGTCGGGATGCAATACGATAGATTTCCTCGATGGAGTCAGCATTCTGAAGAGCTGCGACAGCAGACTTGATGTCCGTCATAAAAAAACTCGCTTCTTAAATTAAAATAAATAATCTACGGTACGATCGTAATCCAGCCTTCAAAAAACTCAATTTTAGTGTTTTTCTGAATCTCAGGGCGGATCGAGAATAGATTCTTCTCTGATTTTGCCAGCTTATTCTCAATGACAATTTGTATTTTTTCTGCGGCAGCCTTCTTGAATGAATAAACAATTGGACTTGGCCACTCACTATCCTTTCCAAAAGTCCTAACTTCAACGGTGTAATCAGTATTGTTATCTGCGAATTGGATAGTGCACTCGCCAAATACCTTCACATCTCCAATTGTTACAATGAACGACTTCCATATTTGATCGTCTTCGTAGGTTCGACTCAAAAAACTTGAGCGCCCCCTTTCGACGGATAGACTGTCGACATCCACATCTTCAAAAACAAACATTCTTATATGTCAGCAGAATTGCTGACCCTCCTATTCTTGCACCCACAACAGGGAGTCCGACATCTCTCGATGTAACTTCAGATGTCCCCAATTTCATGAAACAAGTAAAGTGATGCGGCATCATTTTCACGTTAAAATTGTTGCCGCCTCTGACTCGCCAGAGCAGGCACGCGGCACAGCCGCGTTGCTTTTGCCGCTCGCCTTGATCTATGCCGGAGGCTCGCGCACGGATCTGGCGCGACTGCGTGTCGAGTTTCAGCAGGATTTGAACTGAACCGCCCCGGGTTTGCCGGAGACCCCAACTCGTGAGAAGTAGGGTCTATGACAAGCAAGACGACGAACAAATTCTCTCCTGAAGTTCGTGCCCGCGCCGTTCGGATGGTGACTGAGCATGAAGCCGAACATCCCTCCCGCTGAGCAGCGGTATCATCGATAGCGGCCAAGATTGGTTGCTCGGCGCATACCGTCCATGAATGAAGAAGGCCGAAGTCGACAGCTGCAAGCGTGCAGGTTTGCCGATTGACGTGGCGGAGAAGATGAAGGCCCTGTAACGGGAGAACCGCGAGCTCCGTCAGGCGAACGAGATATTGCGCAAGGCGTCAGCTTATTTCGCGATGGCGGAGCTCGACCGCCCACGGAAGCGATGATTTCCTTCATCGACGAACACCGCTCGGTGCTCGGGGTCGAGCCGATCAGCAGGCTGCTGCCGATTGCCCCGTCCACCTACTATGAGGTTATCGCCAAGCGCACGGACGTGGACCGCCTATCGGCCCGCGAACGGAATGATGTTGCCATGAAAGTCGAGATACGCCGGGTGTTCAACGAGAACTTCCAAGTCTACGGAGTGCGGAAAGTGTGGCGACAGTTGCAGCGAGACGGCTTCGATATCGCTCGCTGCACCGTCGCAAGGCTGATGAGAGTGATGGAGCTTCAGGGTATCATTCGTGGCAAGCCGATCAAAACCACTGCATCGGACAAGTCTGCCCCGTGTCCGCTCGACCGCGTCAATCGCCACTTCAAGGCTCCCGCGCCGAACATGCTGTTGCTATCCGATTTCACCTATGTCGCGACCTGACAGGGCTTCGTCTCTGTGGCCATCGTCATTGATGCCTTCGCCCGCCGTACCGTCGGTTGGCGGGCAAGCCGAACGGCCCATGCGGGCTTTGTGCTCGATGCCCTCGACCAGTCGCTTCATGATCGGCGGCCAGTTCGCTATTCTGAACGGCTTGCGGAGGCGGGCATCGAGCCGTCTTTCGGAAGCGTTGGCGACAGTTACGACAATGCTCTCACTAAGCCGATCAACGGTCTTTACAAGGCCGAGGTCATCCATCGGCGAGGACCATGGCGCAACTTCGAAGCCTATGACGGTGACCGAGAAACCATGCCAGAAAACCCTGGCCCAGCACACGATTAGTATCTGGGCCCTCTTATTGCCTGAGTAGCGCCTTGCGGACGCGTCAGGAATTGCTCCTGAGACGTTATTTCAACAACAATGATTGACGCGCGTCAATGTTGACGCATCTTGATGCACCCACACTTCCCCTTGCATTTCGAGCTGGTCCACGAGTGCCTCCCCACCTTGGGGAAGTTTTTTCGTTTGGGTTTCGCGGTAGCCCTTGAAAGACAAATGCTGAAGAAACGCCGAAAACTGCCTCGCAACATCTCCGCCGCATAGAACAAACTATGACCCAAACGTCCCCGGCCCTGACGGTCTAATGTAGTGAGCCCAACGGCAATTCAGCTGACTTGCACCCCCTCAAACCACAAATCGCACCCCTTCAAAGGAGTAAAATTTGATGTCGAATAAAGCATCACATAGAATATTGGATACACTTTTCGACATCACTTGCATTTGGGCCAGCAATATGATGTTTTAAACGACATCAAAAAAGCAAAACGATGCAGAAATAGACATCGATGAAATATGAAACCCAAGAGATCGCGAACCGACTTCGGGAAACCAGAGAAGCCAAGCATCTCAGCCAACGCGAGTTGAGCCGTTTGGCTGGCGTCCCGCAAGCGCAGATTTCACGGATCGAATCCAACAACGTTGATCTACGCCTATCGAGCCTGGTGGCGATGGCCAGTGCGCTTGATCTGGAGATCGTCTTGGTACCGCGCAAGGCGATGCCTGCGATCAAATCAATCACGCGCCAAACGACCGATCGCACCGTCATCCAACCGCCGGCGATCAAAAAAGAAATGCAGCAACTGCAAAAGGCAATCCGCGCCCTTCAGATCGAAGCGCCGACGCTTCCAGAGCTGGATGACCTACGCAAAGCCACAGCGTCCATCCAGCGCCTGCAAATCGATACGCGGTTCTTGGACAATCTCCGCACCCTGCGGCATACCATCGAACGTGCTAATATCATGGATCAGTGGAAGGGCATATTCGAAGCGGCCAACAGCATGAAAGCCCTCCGCAACCAGATAGCCCATTTCGGGTCGAGAAGCGAACAACGCAGCGCCAACCGTCCAGCCTACTCCTTAGATGAGGAGGACGACGATGCCTGATGTCTCTGTGCTCAGCGTACGCCTCTATGGCGAAGAAATCGGTACGATCACCTATGTCGGAGCCGAAAAAACGCTGTTCGCCTTTAGCGATGCCTATGTGGAAAACCCCGAAAGGCCGACCCTCGGCCTTCAGTTCAAGGATGGCTTCGGCGAGCTGATCACGGATTTCCGGCCATATAAAATCAAGCTGATGCCCTACTTCTCGAACCTTCTGCCAGAGGGTCATCTGCGCCGGTACTTGGCTGATAAAGCAGACATCCATATTGACCGCGAGTTCTTTCTCTTATGGGTGCTCGGGCAGGACTTGCCCGGAGCTATCACCGTCGTCCCGGCAGACGGCGAAGAATGGCCGGACGAGGCGCACAACATCCTGGAAGGGAAAGCCGCGAGAGAAGCCGCCGAAGATGCCATGCGCTTTTCATTGGCGGGTGTGCAGCTCAAATTCTCTGCAGTTCAAAGCGCTAGCGGCGGGTTAACTATTCCCACAACCGGCGTCGGCGGCAATCGGATTGTAAAACTGCCCTCTCGGGAATTTCCAAACGTCCCGGAGAACGAATTTTCGATGATGAGCCTTGCCAGGCTGGTAGGGATCAACGTGCCCGCAATCGGGCTGATCGATGTGCGATCGATCGACAATCTGCCGGACGGGATTGAGAAGATCGGACAGCAGGCCTTTGTCATTGAACGCTTTGACCGCAACGAGGATGGCAGCGTCACGCATATCGAGGATTTTGCGCAGGTCTTTAACGTCTATCCCGAGAACAAGTACAAGAAGGCCAGTTACCGCAATCTGATATCGGTGATCGCGTCTGAATCCGATCAGGAAGATGTGGCCGAATTCATCCGTCGCCTGACGTTCAATGTCCTGATCGGCAACGGCGACATGCACCTCAAAAACTGGTCGCTCATCTATCCTGATCGCCGAAACGCCCGCCTCGCTCCGGCCTATGACTTCGTATCCACGATCCCGTATATCGCGAACGACAGGTCCGCGCTGACCTTCAGCAGGACGAAAGAGTTCACCGGATTTACGTTGGACGAGCTGGCCCATCTGTCTGCAAAAGCCAAGCTGCCCCGGAAACTCGTGATCGACACAGCCAAGGAAACCGTCGCGCTATTTATGGAACGATGGGAGACCGAGAAGACAAATCTCCCCATGCGCCAGGATGTTATCGCGACCATCGACAAGCATCTGCCGACTTTGTCGATTGTCACCGGCAAGGAGTGAGAAGATGCGGCCTAAGCCGCATCCTACTGGGAGGAAAACACCGTGGGCTTACGGCGTTGACGGCGACCGCTACGAAGCAAATGAGAAAGTGTCGACCTGGCAGCTCAGCCTGAAAACAGAACGACGGAGATATTCGTGGTCTCCCACTCGCTGGATTACTAACATATGTCGGTCTACGTGGAAAAGCAGATACCGCTCCGTCCGTTCAGGCATTCGCGCTCGATAGGTCTTGAACCAAATGGAACGCTGGCCCATTGTCTCTCCACCGCGGGCTAACGGTCGTTGTTTATGGATGTCTCGGCGGGACACGTTCAAGTGCACTCCCGCCTACTCCTCAACCATAGCTCGGGCTAGCTGGTCTGCCAGCGGCTTCAGAAGATAAGACATCGCCGTTCGCTGTCCCGTCTTGATGAACACCTCGACCGGCATGCCCGACAGCAGGGTCAGGGGCCCAAGCTTGGCCAATTCCTGTGCCGAAATGCGGGCGCGGATCGAATACCAGGCCTCTCCGGTCTGCGGATTGGTGACGAGATCCGCCGCGACGGTTTCCACCTTGGCGAATACTTCAGGGGTCGTACGTTGGTTGAACGCCGAGAAACGTAAGACAGCGTCCTGCCCGGGATTGACCTGGTCGATATCGGCCGGCTGGATGCGGGCCTCGACAACGAGGCTGTCGTTGATCGGCACGATCTGCATAACCGTCTCGCCGGGTGCAACCACGCCGCCGACCGTATGCAAAGCAAGCTCGTGCACGATCCCTGCCTGTGGCGCGCGGATCTCTATCCGTTTCAGTTCGTCCTTTGCCGTTACCTGTTGCTCTTCGAGCTCAGCCAACTTGTTGTCGACATCCCTGAGCTCGGTGATAATTTCGGTTCGGCGATCTTGATCGAGTTGCAAAATCTGGAGCTCCGTCTCTGTGACACGCGTGCCGGCCCTGGCAATCTCGGCAATCAGCTGGCCCCGCTCCCCGTCGAGTTGCGCCTTGAGCCGTTCCAGTTCAGCGAGACGATTGAACTGGATCAACTGCTGGCCGCTAAGGCTACGCACCCGCACGAGTTCCTGTTCGACCCAAGACAACTCCTGTTCCTTCGCCCGAAGCCGTACCGTCAAACCATCCGTCTCCTGGCCAATCTGGCCGATCTGCTGGCGCAACTGACTTTGCTGGCTTTGCAGCGTTTCGCGTCTAGCCGAGAACAACGCCACTTCAGCCTGGAGATAGGCTTGGCTTTCCACGGACCGCGCCTCGCTGATGGTCATCGGTACTGTGACGCTACCCAGTCCGTCACGTTCAGCCACCAACCTCAACCGCCGTGCCGTCAACTGATCGATCTGCTTGGTGACGATCGCCAGATTGGCGCGCGTAATGGTATCGTCCATGCGGACCAGCAGATCACCGACATCGACGCGCGCGCCATTCCGCACCAAAATCTCGCCCACGATGCCCCCTTCGCGGTGCTGGATCTTCTTCACATTGCCGTCCACCACCACAAGGCCATGACCGATCACCGCGCCGGAAAGACTAGCGGTCACGGCCCAGCCTCCAAAACCTAAGACAAGAAGAGCCATGGTGGTAAAGGCTATCAGGGAATATGTCCGGATGGACCTCGTGATCGGTGTGATGGTTTCTCTGTTCGTCATTTATCGGCCACCGCCCGCATGGTGGTTTTACGCAGGACCTCGTCGCGCGGTCCAAAAGTGACCATCGCGCCCTGAGCTACGACTAAAACGTGATCAACGGCTGCGAGAGCGCTTGGGCGATGGGCAACGACGATGACTATCGATCCCGACTCCCGCAGAGCGATCATGGCATTTGTCAGCGCTGTTTCACCGTCTGCATCAAGACTGGCATTGGGTTCGTCGAGCACGATCAGAAACGGTTTGCCGTAGAGCGCCCGAGCGAGACCGATACGTTGCCGCTGGCCGGCCGACAGGATGGCGCCGTTCGCGCCAATTCGCGTGTCATAGCCATCGGCCATGGACAATATCATTTCATGTACGCCGGCGAGCTTCGCCGCCTCGATGATCTGCTCGGGTTGTGCGGTGGGGAAAAAGCGGGAGATGTTTTCCGCGATCGTGCCGTCGAAGAGCTCCACGCCCTGCGGCAGATAGCCAATAGCGGGACCGAGTGCCTCAGATTCCCATTGGTCGAGTTCTGCGCCGTCGAGGCGGACGCTTCCCCTGGCCGGCGGCCATATGCCGACGAGCGCCCGCGCGAGTGAGGACTTGCCCGATCCGCTCGGCCCGATGATGCCAACACCCTGCCCCGCAGTGACCATGAAGGTGATGTCGCGTATGATGGGCGAGGTAGAGCCGGGCGCCAGAACGGTCAGGCCGGCAACGCCAAGAGACTTCTCCGGCCTCGGCAGCGCCATGCGGGTGTCATCCTCCCGAAACTGCTCAAGCAACGTATAAAGGCGATCGCGGGCCTGACGCGCATTGACGAAGCCGCGCCATTGCCCGATCGCTTGTTCGATTGGGGCTAGCGCCCGCGCCGTCAGAATCGACGCGGCAATCATGGCACCGGGAGACGCAAGCTGATTGATGGCAAGCCAGGCCCCTAGCGCCAGGACAGCCGACTGGAGTGCCAGCCGGAAGATCTTTGATGCCGTCGCGAAGGTGTTTGTCGCATCGCCAGTTCTTTGCTGCTCGGTAAGATAGTCGGCATTGGCCTCACGCCACCGGGCTGCATAGGCGCCGCGCATGCCCATTGACTGAAGCGCCTCCGCGTTGCGCCGGCCAGCCTCGAGGAATTCAGTCCGGGCGGAGGAGAACTGTGCGATACGCCTCATCGGATCGCGCAGAAGGAATTCGCTGGTGATGGTAAGAGCAAGTAAGACCGCCGCGCCGGCTATGGCGAGCCAGCCCAGAAGCGGATGAAACAGGAAGAGAATGCCAACATAGAGTGGCAGCCAGGGCATGTCGCATATAGCGACCGGCCCGGGACCACCCATAAACTGCCGGACCTGTTCCAGATCCCTGACCGGCTGCGAAATCGCTTCCTTCCGCGACATGCGCAGCGGCAAGACCATCACGGCGCGGAACGTCGCATCGCCGAGGTCCTCCTCGATCCGCTGTCCGACACGGGTCAGGATGCGGGAGCGCAGAAGTTCCAACACGCCGAGGAACAGGTAGAGGCCGATAGCAAGCAACGACAAGGCAACCAACGTCGGTACACTGCGGCTCGCGAGCACACGATCATAGACCTGCATCATAAATAGCGGTCCAGTCAGCATCAGCACGTTCGTGACCGCACTCACAGCGGCAACAGTGATGAAGGTTGACCGCACCTTGCGGAGCGCAGTGGCGACCAAAGGTCGCCGCTGCGCTGTACCTAAAGATTTCGTCTGCATTCAGATCATGCCACGAACCGGAAGTCGTCCTGATGCAGACTGACAAGGTTGACATTCTTGAGCGTGATAGAATGGCCTACATCGTAGTTGATGACCGTATCGCTGCCAACTTGTGCTGCGGCTGACAAGACTGCCTCGAAATCAGCAAACAGCCGGTGATCCAGAGCCAGCACATCGTCAGAACCGGATCCGGCCACGAAATCTGTGATCGTGTCTGCGCCGAAGTTTGGTCGAAAGACGATACTGTCGTTTCCTGCGCCAGTTGTGATGATGTCATTGCCTGACAACGCGTAGAAAGAGTCGTTGTCGGCGGATCCGACCAACGTGTCGTTCCCACCAGTTCCGACAACGGGTGCCAATAGCCCCGCGTCCACGAACTGGAGAAGGGAAGAGCGGCCTATGGACGTTCCGTCCACAAAATCAATCCTCTCGATACCATCAAGAGCCGTTTCGGAGCTGAATTGGTCTGCGACCGTGATCACATCACCGGTTCTGAGATCGGTGACACGTAGATCGGTTCCCGATCTAGCCAAGAAAATGTCGGAAGAACTCAAATCGTCAAATCTGAGGGAATCACTATCGCCGGCAAGCGATGCATCATCATAAATCTGATCACTCCCCTCACCGGACAGGTAGATATAGGTATCACTCCCCAGTCCGCCGTGCAGGAGGTCATCCCCGAGCCCGCCGATCAACTGGTCGTCGTTCGTTCCGCCATCCAGAACATCGCCACCATCGTTGCCAAGGAACATGTTCTCCCGATCGTCGCCGACGATGTAATCGGCGAACTGCGTACCCATGATGCGTTCGATTGAGTTGTAGGTATCTCCAGCAGCATCGCCCGACGTTCCGCCTGTGCTGATATCCAGTATGATGGCCTGCGTTGACGCGCTGTAGTCAACTGTGTCGAATCCATCTCCGCCTAGAAATGTCTGCGCTGCGCTTGACGAACTGAATTGATCGTCATTGCTGCTTCCTGTTTCAGTGACGTTCTGGGACGCAACAATATCTATCCGGTTCAGAAAACTGCCGTCAGCGAATTCAATGCGCTCAATCCCCTGATAGCCGCCTGAGCTCGTATACTGGCCGTCGACTGTAATATGCTGGTTTCTGCCGAGCAAATCTATCCGAAGTGCCGCACCCTCGATCGTAAACCTGACATCGGATTGGAGTAGATCGACAAATTTCAGGACGTCGAATTCGGTAGCGATATTATCCAAGTCTTGGATCGTGTCGCTGCCGTCGCCGGAAGAATACGAATAAGTATCACTGCCGGCGCCGCCGTTGTAACGATCATCACCCAGACCGCCAGCGAAAGTATCATTGCCGCTTGTACCACTCAGTACATCATTACCTGCCGTTCCCCTGATGATCCAGGCCGCCTGCGTGATCTGTTCCCGGTTCCATACAGTGCCATCCGCGAACTCGATCTCATCAAGACCCTGACCGACAGTTGCTCGGTTCCACATCGCGCCTTCGTCGAGAATTAAATGTCCAGTCGGAACAATCTTGATCGTGATGTCAATACCCGTGACGCTCAACTCAACATCCTCGGGATTGATACCATTCAGTACCAAGCGGTCCGTCTCCGTCTTCGAGTGGGATCCGTCGAAAATGATATCGTTGCCGTCACCCAGATTGTAGATGAAACGATCGTTGCCGTTCGCTCCTCCGCCATTGGCTGCCCCGCGTGCGTTAGCAGACTGGAGCAAATCGTCACCGAGTCCGCCGAAGAAGGTGTTGTTGTCACTCTGACCGGCAACGAGGCTATCGTTGCCAGCCGTTCCCCTCATCCAGGCCGCTTGTGTGATTTGGTCCCGGTTCCACACAGTGCCATCCGCAAACTCGAGCTCATCGAGGCCCTGACCGACAGTTGCTCGGTTCCACATCGCGCCTTCGTCGAGAATTACGTGTCCTGTCGGAACAATCCTGATCGCGATGTCAGAACCCGAGATGCTCACCTCCACATCCTCGGGGTTGATACCATTCAGCACCAAGCGATCCGTCTCTGTCTTCGAGTGGGATCCGTCGAAGATGATATCGTTGCCGTCACCGAGATTATAGATGAAACGATCGTTGCCGTTCGCTCCTCCGCCGTTGGCTCCGCCGCGTGCGTAGGCAGACTGAAGCAAATCGTCACCGAGTCCGCCGAAGAAGGTGTTGTTGTCGCTTTGGCCAGTCACCAGGCTATCATCGCCGACGGTACCCCTAATCCAAGCATTGTCCCGAATATAGTTCCGATCCCATGTGGTGCCGTCTGCAAAGGTAATGTTCTCAATACCCCACGCCTCCATCGGCGACCGGAATTGCCAGTCGATCGTGATTCTTGCGTTGTCAGGAATCACATCAACGAACAGCGTGTCGCCAATCCTTGAAAGCTGCACATCATCCGACTCTAGATCCAGAAGCTTGAGAACGTCAGTTTCCGAAGTGGCCCCGGAGTCTTCCACGATCCTGTCGCTTCCGTCGCCACGAGCATAGCCATAGCTGTCGCTGCCAGCCCCGCTATTGAACCTGTCATCGCCAAGACCACCGATGAAAGAATCGTTGCCACTCGTTCCAGAAAGCGTGTCATTCCCAACAGTGCCGGCGATGACAACATTACTCAGGAGATATGTGTCCAGGCTCCAGTCGTTTCCGCCCAGGGCCGTCCCATCGGCAAAGGAGATGCGCTCGACTCCACCAGCTTGGTTGTATTGGCTTTTGAGGGTGACGGTTTCCCCAGTTTGCAGAACACGAATGAGAACATCGCTGGTATTTCCGATTGCCCGTTCGAACCTGATATCCGCAAGGTTGAGATCGGTTAATGCCAGCGTATCGACGTCCGTCCCCGAAGTGACTTCGGTGATGACGTCGCTGCCGTCCCCAAGGCGGTATACGTACGTGTCGCCTCCCGCCAGTCCGTTCAGGGCGTCATTTCCCAGTCCGGCCCGGATTTCAGCATCTGCACCAGCGGTGCCATTGATTGTGTCGTTGCCGTCCGTGCCGCCGACATAGACAATGTTCGCAATCATCTCCGTTCGGGACCATGCCGTCCCATCAGCAAACACGATCTTCTCGACGCCCTTTTCACTGGAGCCATCAACTGTATCCCTGATCAGGATAGACCCCGCGTGACCGGTGCCCGGAAGATTATCGGAAATAAATACTGTAAGGTCATTGCCGTTCCTCACGATAGTTATCTCGCCGGCATTGATGTCGGCGAAGACGATCTTGTCGGCAGAACCATTGTTGCTGGCCTCAGTGATGGTGTCGTGGCCGTCGCCACGGGCATAAACATAGGTGTCGTCCTTGGCGCCGCCGTTGATCGTGTCGTTGCCGAGACCGCCGTCATAGGTTTCCGCAGTGTTGAAGCCGGTGATGGTGTCGTTGCCGTCAGTCTGTCGGGCTGTGATCGCAAGCGCCCGGATAGTTGCGGCATTCCATGTCGTGCCGTCAGCGAACACGATGCTCTCGACACCGCGGCCGTAGTAGTCGTCCAGCGTCTCTTTCAGCAGGATCGAACCACCGTCGCCGGCCCCTGCCGCGCTTTCGGCAATCGTAATCGTCAGATCAATGCCGGAATAGGAAAGGCTGACATCACTGGCATTGATGTCGGCGAAGACGATCTTGTCGGCAGAACCATTGTTGCTGGCCTCAGTGATGGTGTCGTGGCCGTCGCCACGGGCATAAACATAGGTGTCGTCCTTGGCGCCGCCGTTGATCGTGTCGTTGCCGAGACCGCCGTCATAGGTTTCCGCAGTGTTGAAGCCGGTGATGGTGTCGTTGCCGTCAGTCTGTCGGGCTGTGATCGCAAGCGCCCGGATAGTTGCGGCATTCCATGTCGTGCCGTCAGCGAACACGATGCTCTCGACACCGCGGCCGTAGTAGTCGTCCAGCGTCTCTTTCAGCAGGATCGAACCACCGTCGCCGGCCCCTGCCGCGCTTTCGGCAATCGTAATCGTCAGATCAATGCCGGAATAGGAAAGGCTGACATCACTGGCATTGATGTCGGCGAAGACGATCTTGTCGGCAGAACCATTGTTGCTGGCCTCAGTGATGGTGTCGTGGCCGTCGCCACGGGCATAGACATAGGTGTCGTCCTTGGCGCCGCCGTTGATCGTGTCGTTGCCGAGACCGCCGTCATAGGTTTCCGCAGTGTTGAAGCCGGTGATGGTGTCGTTGCCGTCAGTCTGTCGGGCTGTGATCGCAAGCGCCCGGATAGTTGCGGCATTCCATGTCGTGCCGTCAGCGAACACGATGCTCTCGACACCGCGGCCGTAGTAGTCGTCCAGCGTCTCTTTCAGCAGGATCGAACCACCGTCGCCGGCCCCTGCCGCGCTTTCGGCAATCGTAATCGTCAGATCAATGCCGGAATAGGAAAGGCTGACATCACTGGCATTGATGTCGGCGAAGACGATCTTGTCGGCAGAACCATTGTTGCTGGCCTCAGTGATGGTGTCGTGGCCGTCGCCACGGGCATAAACATAGGTGTCGTCCTTGGCGCCGCCGTTGATCGTGTCGTTGCCGAGACCGCCGTCATAGGTTTCCGCAGTGTTGAAGCCGGTGATGGTGTCGTTGCCGTCAGTCTGTCGGGCTGTGATCGCAAGCGCCCGGATAGTTGCGGCATTCCATGTCGTGCCGTCAGCGAACACGATGCTCTCGACACCGCGGCCGTAGTAGTCGTCCAGCGTCTCTTTCAGCAGGATCGAACCACCGTCGCCGGCCCCTGCCGCGCTTTCGGCAATCGTAATCGTCAGATCAATGCCGGAATAGGAAAGGCTGACATCACTGGCATTGATGTCGGCGAAGACGATCTTGTCGGCAGAACCATTGTTGCTGGCCTCAGTGATGGTGTCGTGGCCGTCGCCACGGGCATAAACATAGGTGTCGTCCCCGGCGCCGCCGTTGATCGTGTCGTTGCCGAGACCGCCGGAAATGATGTCTGCTGCGCTTGTTCCTGCAATCGTATCACTGCTGGCAGTACCAATGTGGCTCAACACGAGATTCAGATAATCGGCACGTGTCCAAATGGTACCGTTAGCGAAGACGATCTGCTCAATGCCCCGCTGATATGCGCCAGCCAACGTATCCTTGATCAGGATTGAGCCACTGTCACCCGCCCCTATTTCGCTTTCAGCGATGACGACCTTCAAATCAGAACCACTACGTACCAACGTCACGTCTTCGGGATTAACGCTGGCGAAAACAATTCTGTCGCCTTGTCCCCAATAGTCCCCAGTCTCAATAATCGTGTCATGACCGTCCCCGCGTGCATAGGTATACGTGTCGTCGCCGCCATTGCCCGTCAGGACGTCATCACCATGACCGCCGTTGAGAACATCGCTGCCGTCAAAGCCCGCGATGTCATCATCACCATCGGTTTCACCGCCCAATAGTGCGGTTCGAATCGCGCCAATTGTCCATACCGTGCCGTCATCGAAAACAATACTCTCGATGCCTCGTTCCCTATACTCATCGAGACTGCCAGCCACCAGCACCGTTCCACCGTCACCGGCGCCATCAGCACTTTCGGCTATAGAAAATAGAAGACCTGCCGCAGAGTAACTAAAGCTGACATGTGCGGGACTTACGTCGACAAAATACAGCGTGTCAGCGGCACCCCAGTAATCCGAAGCTTCGTTGATTGTGTCGTTTCCATCACCTCTGGCGTAAATATAGGTATCGTTACCGTCACCACCTGTCAGAGTGTCATCACCAAGCCCGCCATTGATAATGTCGTCGGAGCTGAAGCCTGTGACCACATCATCGCCAGCACTTTCCATCTGCCGGATCAGTGCGGCTTTAATTTCAGAAATGGTCCACACAGCGCCATCGGCAAACTCGATCTTCTCCACGCCGGTGTCGAAGTAATTGCGCAAGGTGCCGATCAGCAAGACGGAACCTCCGTCATTCGCACCTTCATCGCTTTCAGCTATCACCACGGTAACATTATCGCCATTCGCAATAAAACTGACTTCGTCAGAATTTATATCCGTGAACTTCAGCTGGTCACTACTCCCGCCCACCATGGGTTCGCTGATTGTATCGTGCCCATCTCCTCTGGAGTACAGGTAGGTGTCGCTCCCTCCCAGGCCATCGAGGTTGTCGTCGCCCAAGCCACCTTCAATTGTATCCGAACTGTTGTTGAAACCGACGACAGTGTCGTCTCCGGACGTTTGTGCCTGAGTGATCGCCATTTCTCGCATGTCCGCCGGCGCCCAAACGGTTCCATCGGCAAACACGACTTTGTCCACACCAGTGTCGAAATAATTGCGCAAGGTTCCATTGAGACGAACAGAACCACCGTCACCGGCACCTTCGGTGCTTTCCGCAATGACGAGCGTGACGTCATCTCCGTCGCGTGTGATGCTCACGTCATCGGGATTTATGTCAGTGAAGACCAGCCGGTCGTTGCTGCCTCCCTGCATCGCATCATTGATGACATCGTGGCCACCACCCCGCGAATAGGTGAAACTGTCGCTGGAGGCTGTGCCGTTCATGATCTCGTCAGCATTGGTACTGGTCAGCAGCATGTTGCGGATCTGGAGGTAAGTCCATTCGGTTCCATCCGCGAAAACGACCTTGTCGACCCCTGTGTCGAAGTAATTACGGACTGTCCCGTTCAATCGAACTGACCCACCGTCACCCGCGTTTGCGCTGCTTTCGGCGATCACCAGCGTGACATCATCCCCGTCGCGAACAAGGCTTACCTCGTTGGAGTTGATATCAGTGAAGACGAGTTTGTCGTTGCTGCCCCCCTGCATCGGATCATCAATGATATCCTCGCCATCCCCGCGAGCGTAAACATAGGTGTCGCTCCCCCCTTTGCCATTGAGAGTATCGTTGCCAAGACCACCTTCGATTGTCTCCGAATTGTGGTCGAATCCAACGATAGTGTCGTCCCCCGATGTCTGCGCCGATGCGACGGCCATAGCGCGCATATCGCCGTGAGACCAGGTCGTACCATCCGCAAACACCACATATTCAATGCCGGTGTCGTAGTAATTTTGCAGCGTCTGATTCAGTCTGACCGAGCCACCGTCCGCAGTTCCTTCAGCGCTCTCGGCAATGACAAGAATCACATCATTGCCGTCGCGAACGAATGTTACGTCTTCCGGATTGATGTCGGTGAAGACCAGCTTGTCGTTCGCGCCCCCCAACATCTCGTCGTTGAATATGTCGTTTCCGCCGCCGCGGGAATAGATGAAGACATCGCTGCTTTTCGTGCCATTGAACGTTTCATCGGCCGAGGTGCTGACCAGCAGAGCATCCTTCATCTGCCACCACATCCAGACGGTACCATCCGCAAAGACAATTTTATCGACGCCGGTGTCATAGTAGTTCAACAGCGTTCCGTTCAGGCGAACCGATCCGCCATCTCCTGCTCCGACACTGCTTTCGGCGATGATGAGCGTGACGTCGTTCCCATCCCGGACCAAAGTAACGTCGTCTGGGTTGATGTCAGTAAAGACAAGCTGGTCGTTCGATCCGCCCAGGATCGCATCATTGATGATGTCATCCCCGCTACCGCGGGAATAAGTGAAGGTGTCGCTTCCACCAAAGCCGTTTATTGTTTCGTCGGCGGCCGTGCTGGTCAGCAACTGCAATTTTATCTCTTGCTTGGAAATGCTGCTGCCATCGGCAAACTGGAACTCCTCGACGTCCGTCTGGTCGAAGGGCCAGTAATGAAATTCATTTCGGATAAGAAGTGTTTCGCCGGATTGGGTCAGGGTGATCAGAAGATCTTCACCGTCATCCCCGGCTCGCGTGAAATCGGTCTCTGCAAGCGTCACTCCCTCTCCAAAGACCACCCTGTCGTCTTCCGGACGTGTGACGATGCGCCATATTTCTTCAATGATATCATGCCCGTAGCCCAGCCCGAATATGTACGTGTCCGAACCATCTCCGCCGTATAGGACGTCGTCACCAGCCCCGCCGTCTAGCGTATCGTTCGAGAAAAAGCCGGTGATGATGTCGTCGCCGTCTGTTTTCGCCTGCAGCAGATACTGAGCGCGCAAATATGCCGCAGTCCAAACGGTACCATCAGAGAAGTGGAACTCGTCAACCTGGTCCGGGTGATAGTTGATGGCATTGTAGTCGGTTTGATTTTTGAGCGTCAGCGTCTCACCCGTGGCCGTTAAGCTGATAACGAGGTCGTAGGCATTTGCGTTTCGCGTTATCGCAACATCATCAGCAGTGATTTCGCCTTGGAAGAGGACCTTGTCGGCGTCGCCGCCGCTGAGAGCGCCGAGGTTTCGTTCGTAGATAGTGTCATTGCCGTACGCGTAACCAAACAGGTAAGTGTCGTCGCCGTTGCCTCCGGACAGGAAGTCATCCCCTGCACCTCCAGAAAGCACGTCGTCAATGGCAAAGCCGTGGATCGTATCGTTACCATCGGTGGCAGCCTGCTGGAGAACCCATGTCGCTATGTCCTGCCAGGACCAGATGGCTTGTGACCCGTCCGTGAATTTGATGGTTTCAATTCGATCAAAAAAAACGTTACCGAAGACACCCGTCGCGGCATAATCATACTGATTTCTCAGAGTGACACTGTCGGCGGTGCCCGCGAATGAGAGCACGATAGAATTGTCGTTTTCCGGATCTCGTCCGAGGACGATGTCCTCGGCATGAATATCCGCCGAAAATACTAGCGTGTCCGAAGTTCCCGACAGAATGTTCGTCATATTGTCTTCGATGATGTCATGCCCATCACCACGGGAAAAAACATATGTGTCGGACTCGTTGCCACCGGAGATGTAGTCGTCCCCTTTGCCGGCGCGAAGAACATCCTCCCGGCTCATGCCATAGAGTACGTCATCCCCGTCCGTCGAATATTGATCCAGGATCAAGTCAGCTACCTGATCCGATGTCAGGCTTGACCCGTCATCGAATGTGAACAGGGAAATCTGATACTGACGCCACGTGCCATAAACCCCGGTGTAGGTGGCGTCGTACTGGCCCTGGATGGTGATGCTGCCCTCGATCCCATCCTTGAACCCGACCATAATGTCACTGGAGTTTCCTTCCCTGGAAAAGGTCAGGTGACCGATCCGGATACCGCCAAGGAACTGCAGCATGTCCATGTCATTGCGGAAACTGTTGTTTTCCAGATCAATGATCGTGTCGTTGCCATCACCCAAGCTGTAGCGGTAGATGTCCGTGTCACCTGCGCCCTGCAGGATATCGTCTCCGCCACCACCCTGTAAAACGTCCACATCCGCAGTACCAATGATAGTGGTCGATGCATCATCGATCTTCGAAACCTGCTCGGCAATGTCGACCTTGTTCCACAACGAACCATCCGCAAAGATGATTTGATTTACGCCGTAGTCGAAAGAGGCATCACCAATCATCGACCCGGGCCAACGCCCCTCGAACTGATTTGTGATCCGAATGGAAGCGCCCGTCGCCTTGTCCGTCAGGATCAGGTCGATTCCATCTCTTGTCGCCTCAATATCTGCAGCACTGTGGCCAGAGAAACGGATCGTGTCGACGTCGGAACCAAGTGCTCCATCATTGTCGTAGATCGTAACCGAACCGAAATTGCGACCGATCACGTAACTGTCGGCGCCCGCCCCGCCCGATGCCAAGGTCTCGCCTCCATCGATGATGAAGAGATCAATGTCAGAGGTCCCAGTCAGCTCGCCCGCGCCGGACACGATAATGTCCTGTGGCACACCGAAAGCCTGCGCGAACTGCTCAATGGTAACGCCACCAGCAGCCTGCTCCACCGCATGCAGCATATTCTGGACCAGGAACGAATAGCTCACCTGCTTGGCAGAACTGCCTCTTGAATAGTCCGCCAGGAACACATCGAAGAAGGGCTTCCATCCCTGCAATTCAGTAAATGCATTGCCCCCAGTTTCAGCGTCATTCAATACGCTATCGAATACGTCCGACAGCTGATGTCCATCTGCGCTCCGGAACTGGTCTTTCGCGGCGTCATAGACGATGCTGTCAAAGTGATGCGACAGCGGGCCGCTTTGAACGGCAAGCCTGACCGCAAAGAGATTGAGCGTCCCTTCCATTTTGGACAGAAACTCATTGACCGCGTTGTAACCGCCGCTGGCCGAATCGGGCTTAACAAAGAACGGCTGCAGAGACTCTCCGATCAGGCGCTCATAGAATGCGAAGTCTTCTGCGGCGATATCAGTGAAGCTGAAACCGGCAGGCAGGCTGTGGTCAGCCGCGCTGCTGAGCGCACTCGACCAGGATGAACTGCCCTGATGATAGATCCGGACATAGCCGTCCGGTGACGCATACTGCAGATATCCAACCGTCTTTCCGCTCGCGTCGACTGTAGACCCGGCTGCCACACTGACCGCACCATCTTCAGCCAGCGAGCCGATCAATGCAGAAAGATCCGTCCGCTCGTCGATCCCTGCGCCATATGCCCCACCTAAGGAAACAATCACCCCGGAAGCGAAGGCGAACCGAGCGCCTGGGCTAGTTTCGTTCGCAAAGTCCCCAAAAGCTTGGCCGGACTGGGAGAAACCCCAGACGTAATCTACGACCTTGCCGGATGCGTCCTTGACGACAACCAGGTCTTCATAGGCATTCTGGGATACGACCCCCGTTGTCACCTGCCCATTGACCTTAACGGGTGATCCTTCCGCCCAGGCGCGCAGGATCGGCTTGATCTCGTCACGCAGGGTCGCAAGGTCGTTGGACGACAGATTGTCCAGCGTCGTGCGGACCGTGGTCTCGCTCGCAGGTCGCAGGCTCATGGCTTCATGCAGAGCGACGAGCGTTCCATAGCCCTTGAGGTTCGCCAGATCGAGCACTGAAGTCGAGATCGCGATCGGTTGACCGACATAGGTCGTATTCTGGTTTTCAACCTTGAACGAGACATCCGCCACAGTCCTCACGGTCCCGTCGGAAAGTGTGTAGCTTGAGACGCGATCGATCGTATTGCCTGCCACTACCTGACCGCTGGCGCCCTGGCCTTGCCCAGGGATGGCGATAGACGCGATCCCCCATTCGCTCACCGACTTGAGTTCTCCGAGATCGGTAGCATGGTTCTCGTTGCGATCCTGCCAGACCATCAGCCTGTCGAAACGGTCATTCGCATCGACATCACCGTCACCGTCGAAATCCGCGAGCCCGTTATCGCTTGCGTCGATCACGCCGTCCGCGTTTCCATCGAGAGCCGATAGAGCTCCAAATCCAGTCACGCCACCACCGCCGAACATTTCGGCGGCACTGTTGATCTTTCCATCACCATTGATGTCGCGGACAAGGATACCGTCGTCCTTGCCGACGAAGCCGGTCGCCTCCGCATAAAGATCATTATCGGTGTCGAAGCGCGCCTTGGAGTGATCGAGCGAAGTGAGCTCGACCCCATCGCCATCCAGGTCCAGAACCAGCGGATCGGTATTGCCGAAACTGGCTTCACCCGTAATGGTCTTCATGTAGTAGCCAAGAAGCTCGAACAGCCCGGCACCGACAAACGACACGGTGCCCTTCTCGTCACCTGTCAGGTCGAGTAACCTCGAAGACGTGATCGTGTATTCGATGAGGCTGATATTACCCGCACCCGTAGCCCAGCTGGTTCCCGCGCCATAAGTCGCAGCCCAGTTCAGCACGTACATTTCGGCGGCCTTACTCTGCGGCACGCCATTCTCATCGATATAGGTGACCTTCCAGAAGGCGTTTGAGATGACCAATTCACCGGCGTCGTTTAACCCATACGCGGTTCCGTATGCGCCCCAGGCACGGGGATCCTCGGAGACGGAGTTTCGCATGCCACCGTAAAGTGTGATGATCCCGGCCAGGGTTATCCGGTCGTCGTTGCTAAGGTCCGCAATCGCAACGCCGTCTGAGAGCCAGATCTTGTCGTCACCCGCGCCCGTCTCGATGATCGACCCAAACTCGGCATTGATCAGCACGTCGTCGTGGTCCGTAAGCTTGATCCTGTCGGCCCCGACAATCTGAAGCGCATCGTTGTGACCTAGCGCGCCTTTCGCGGCGTAGTCGGCGACGGTCAACAATTCGTCGTCCCAGCCCGCCCACTGGAATACGCCTTCAAGCGAGCTGACCTGCTGCCGCTCGGAAGTGACACCGTTTAGATAGTTGATGCCATGCGAAAGGCCCGAGTAGTCCGCGACATCCACCTTGGTCATGAATGCATCGGGAGCAAGCGTCTCGCCGTCCGGCAATTCGCTTTCGACACGCCCCGATTTCCCCATGTCGATCAGGATGGCCGCTTCAAGCGCGTCGTCCGTAACGAGGATCTCATCAGCGCGATCAGAGAGCTCAATTTTCTCAATGCCGATCAGATGGTCCGTGCCGCTGCTGCCACTTGCGAGGTCCGTGACGGTAAGCTTGATGGCTTCGGAGCCTCCGAGTTCCGGAGTTACTCCGATGTCAGTCACACGCACGCCCTGCTCTTGAATGGCGCCCTCATCCTCCGGCGTCTCAGGGTCGTCTTCGGCCAGATTATCGACGGTATAGCGGACGACGTCCGTCTCATCGCCATTGAGCAGCCATTGCCGGAAGTTGGTCACAAGCCCGGTATACTGGCTGCTGCCGATATAGACGTCGTCTTCGTTCTGGCGTCCATCCATTTCGCTGCGTTCGGTAACGGAGTCGACAAACAGGTCGGAACCATCCCCTCCTAGAAGAAGATCACGCCCCAGCCGACCATAAATGACGTCATCGCCATCAGCGCCCGCAATCATATTGTTCTGGCTGCTGCCGTGAATGGTGTCGGATGCGTCGCCGGCGACATACAGAGCGGTATGGGTCGCATCGAAGCCAGAGGCCAACTCCGGCAGGGTGAGATTGATGGGACCCTGCGCAAGGTTGAACTCCACCGATCCAATCGCCTTTGTCACGGAGAATTCCGTGTCACCGCCGGCATAAAGTTCCTGCATCGCCTTCTTGATGGTTTCCGCGTCAAGACCGGAGCTCGCTTGGTCGAGCAGATCCTCGACAAGCGTCCCGAGCCCCAGGATCTCGACATCCGCAGCGCCAGCGTCAGCGCCAAGCTTCCACAGATCCTGATTGACCGAAAGCTTCAGGATGACGGCTGACAATCCACTATTCGTCAAATTGCCATCAAGGTCACTCAATGCAATCACGCCTTCTAGGGGATCGAAAGGCTGATCCTCGCCTTGATAATCGCGATAGTTAATCCCCCTGTTCGCCATCAGGCCAGCGAACTGCACGACGGCTTGCAGCAGGCCCGGCATCGCGTCCTCAAGCGTTTCAGACACCTTGCCGGCTGACACCAGGCTTCCCAGCTCGTCAGCGTCGCCGAACATCGCGCGGATGCCGGTGTTGCCAAACACATAGCCGTAACCAGCATCAGCGCCCGCCGAGCCGCTGTCGAGCGCGGAATAGGCAATGGCCGTCATCAGCCTATCACTGAGGTCGCTACTGCCGGCCAAGTTGCCGAACTCAGCACTTGCGCCCACCTCATCGCTCAGCAACGCATCCCAGAGTAGCCTCCCGATCGTATGCCATTGGGTGTAGGGATGATAGCTTCCGGAGTTTTCGCTACCGACATCCTCGGCGAACATGACGATGGTCAGCATCGACATGCTATGGAGGGTCAAAGGATTTTGTAGCAAGCCGCCGTGGTTCTGAAGCTCAGTTACCGTGGTTTGCTGTTGGAAGGTGTAGCGAAGCGGGGTGAGCAGCTCTCCAAAAATGGCATAAGCTTTGATCTGCTCATTTAAAAATTCACTGCCCAAGGAGCCCCACGGTGTTAAACCGTTGAAGTAGTCACCCCAGATCGACAGCATCAGTGCATACTCCGCCTGATCGGCAACTGAAGAGCTTGTCGCCAAATCGTAGAGCTTGTTGGCACCGGCCTCGAATGTCATGTTGTCAAAGATGTACGCATCCTGTCCATAAATGGACGCAATGAAGCCCGCCAGTCCGCCACCCAGAGAGTGGCCGGTCAGGATGACGTTCGAAGAACGGGGATCTGACGCCGTAGTGCCCGTCACGGCCTGAAAAAATTCCGCAGCAAGCCATGCCTGATCATTGTAGGGATATCCCGCCCCAAGGCCATAACCGTTCAAGGCATCTTGAAGCAACATGTCGGCGTTCGTACCGCGGTATGAAATCACGGTCTGACCGTTCCAGTCATAGGCGACGGCGTAGAAGCCGGCGGCCTGCCAAGCTTCGTACTCAGCTGGTGTTAGGCCTGATGCCTCATGATCTTTAATCTCAGCGTCGCCGACTTTGGAGCCGTCCAAAACAATTCCTGCATCATATTCTCTATTGTAGGCGTCCATTGAAAGTATAGACATGAAAAGGTCGTTGGAAATAGACATGTTTAGCCTTTCTTAGCCTTTAAATTCAGGGAAATGCGTCAGGAGCCCACTGATAGCTCGTCGACTTTCAAGCGGAAGCCTCAACCAGCCAGGACGCTCCATCACGTTGCGGTCTCGCAACCACCCCAGCACACCCTCCACCTTGCCCTCGGTCACCGGCTCCTCGGTGATCGACAGGGTGATGGCATTGAGCCGGTATCCGGGACCGAGTATGGCGGCGAGATCGCCGGGACTGACGCGGCGAACGCTGGCCGGGTCGTTGATGTCGTCAAAGGTGACGAGCAGCGGATAATCTTCGGGTGCCAGGCTGCGGGTCTCCGTGATCGCGACCAGTCGGTCGAGCGCCGCGACATAGTCGTTTCGCAAACCGGGCTTGAAGTCCGGCCCGGCAAAAACCTGAACTGCGGTCATGGCCGAGTAGTCCTTCAGCAAGGCAAACAAGTAGTGTCCAGGCTCAAGTTCCAAAACGACGGCTTCGCCTCTCAGGCTGCCGAGACCCGGCCCGCCGCCGCTATCGCCGATCTTGAACCATGTGGGCGTCATGCTCCAGCTTGCTTCGGTAACGGCACTCGCTGCCTGAATGCCTCGAGGGGTCTCTACCTCGATGGTCAGTTTCTGCTTCCAGGACCACCACTTAAAACCGAAAAGCTCTCCCTCATGGTAAGCGTAGACGGTAGTCCCCAAGGACAATACCAAGAGCGTGAGAACACCAACGACAAAGGATCTCATCGCGAAAACCTGCGATCGACAGTTCCGAGGAAGCGCAATGGAAAAAAATCTGGTGCTGGCCACCAAAATCGACCAATTCCGTGTTCCGCAACCTCATCCTGCAGGGCTGGTGCGCACGTTTGTGACGTAACGCTGAGCCTCGTCTTGACAATCGCAAGCGTCAGACTGATTGCTTCACTAGAACCAGTTGGATCTGTCGTGACCCCTGATATCCCCAGCTCTCGCATCACGTGGCCTCCCTCCGCGAATGGAGTAACAGCGTCAATTTATCGTCGGGGACGAGCTAGCCTCGGAGCCTTGCGCACCGGCAGACACCAACTGCTTCAGCACCTCACGATCCACCAGTTGCGCAACAAGCGGATGAATGCTGACCTGCTCACTCTTCGCGACATGATTGAAACTCTTCAGCACCATCGTTGCCATTTCCCGCGTCGGCGCGATCACATCCAGCAGCCAGACCTTCTCGCCGCTCTTCCACTCCGACGGTTTCAGGCGTACCGGGAAAGCACCCGCCTTGATCTGCTCCTTGAGCTTGACCTCAACCTCTTCCGAGACACTGGCCCAGATTGCAATCGCAGCAGGTGCCAGGGCGGCCTTCGGATCCGAATCGCCTGCAGGCTTGGGAGATGCAATGGCAATGCAGTCACGCGCCAGCGGATCAACGACCAGATGAGCCAGGTCGGCGAGCGTTTGGTGCCGGTAGCGAGGCACCGAACTCATGGCCAACACAACCTGACCGAATGAGGAATGGATCGCAGTCTTGATGCCGGCGAGCTTTTCCAATGCTTCCGATGATAGTTCGGTCTTTGCGACTGCCTCGCCAGCGACGTCCGACATAATCCCTCCTTGAAAAATCGTAGATGAAACATTGCGCGAACTATAATAGCCGACACAACCATCGCGAGGATGAGCAATGGGGCATCTGCTGTCAAGCTATTGCCAATCCCGGTCGAACGAACTGTGACATCCGCCACGGCAGCAAGCGTGTCGGATACGTTCCCTGTGCTGGCCCAGTGCGAACACTCGGACCGCGACGTCAATAATGACCTACCATAACCCGCCGGTTTATACGGCCGGCGCGAGCGCGGTCACCCGTTCATCGCTCACCATCCAAGAGATCGGCCAAGAGCCGCAATTCCCGCGTTTTAATCAGCCCGTCCCCAAAACGAAAAGAACCGCATAGAGGTCGGAAATGTGCTGCTGCGACAGGCGCGCCCTGGGAGGAGCAGCGGGCTGAGGCTTTGGACGGTGCAAGGCATGCTAACTTCGCCTCTATGGAAGGGCTAAGGTGCGCCGGGGCGCAGCGCGTCGATAGCACTTCGGTTCATCACCACAACATGTCGTGACCATCGACATATCCTCGGGACACGTCGTCCAAACAAGGATTAAGCGACATGAGACTTCGCCCTTATCTGCCATACGACGGCCTCCCATTAACGTGCGTCAATGTTGACGCAGCCAATTCTCGGCGCAAGGCTCACACGCCTGCTCGATCCATCAGCTCCTTCAGCGCCTCGGGGTACGACATCCGGTTTTGCTCGCAAAAAATCAAAAAACGATTGAAGGTCGTGATCGGCGGCCGGATGTTGAGATTTGCAGACGGCTCCGACGGCTTGCGCCGCGTCAGCTTCTGGATTGGCTCGCGCGCTATGAAACCGTGTCGTTCACCAACCTCGTCGATCCTGGCATCAGGAATCCGCGCTGGCGCCTCCGTATCAGGAGTAATGTTGGCAAGCTTATCGCCAAAACCAAGGTTCTTCCCGCTCATGCCGCAACCCTCGCATCAATGACCAGATTGACCAATTCCTCAGCCAGCCGGAACGCATTATCCCGTGCCGCCGGCAGGCCATTCACATTGCGCGGATCGAGTTCCTCTAGATCCTGCTGGTAGAAGAACATCGCTTTGTAGGCGGACCGCTCATTCAGATGATTCCGAAACATCGGCACCTCGCTTGCCTTCAACTGCGCGGTGATCTGCGTTTCCAGTTTTGACGCGATCGCCGGCGACGTCCGCGTGAACAGCACCCTGTAGGGAATGGCCTTCTCAAACGCCTGCTCTTCCTCACGGATAAGATGGATGGCTCGTGCTGCGAGTTCCGCATCTGGCGGGCTCGCCTGGATCGGGATGATCACGAGCTGCGCCCGAGCGAGCGCACGAGACATCAGCCGGCTGGCGGTTCCTTCCAGATCGACGAACACGAACTGGTACTTCTTGCGGTACTCATCAAGCTTGCTGGTGATCGTGCTCTCAGTGATCCCACCATCCACGATGACAGGGTTCTTAGAATTCCCTGCCCTCCAGCCCTCGATCGCCCTGTTCGGATCACAGTCGAGAATGACGACACTGGCGCCCTGCTGCGCAAGCGACGTGGCAAGCACGAGGGCAGCTGTAGACTTCCCCGCCCCACCCTTGGGGTTTGCTACGGTGATCACTGGCATCTGCAGTCTCCAGTCTGAAACTCATCAAAAGGCATCAACATGCGTCAGAACCCGTTATCATTCTTTATAACGCGTCACAATGCGTCTGCATCAACGTGCGTCAACGTTGGCGAATTTTCCAGTGATATATCCCAGCCGGAGCGGTGCAGTCATGTGAGCTCGTGAGCAGAGGACCGGCCCGATCTGCTTGCCAGGACTGAAACCAAGCAAAACGTCGTGGACTGAGGCCATTACAAACCATCGAAACCGACCCTTACGCGCCAAAAGCACGAAGGTATCGACCTCCGGCGGCCCTCGCCTGGGCCGGCCCCGACGCGACGGCACGCGGCAATGAGCGGGGAAAGATGTCGACCAGATCAGCCAGCGGCCTATCGAGCGCTATAACGCCGTCGCCCGGGCGACAATCGTCCCGCCGGCGAATACCGCGTGCAGGCTGAAGGACGCCGACCACGAGACCTGAACTACCTCATCACATCCCGAGTCCGAGGGTCTTAGTCTGCGTGCGGGTGAGCTCATATCTGCGCGTCAATTCAGCCCTGTCCGCATGCAGACACATTCGGGCAACGTCGCGTAGCCGGGCGATATCCGCCACCGCCTCCGCCATCAACCGCGCCGGCTCGATATCGCGCAGATCACGGCGGCCAAACCGTTTCTCCACGGCCGCTACGACTTGCCTCGCCTCATCGAGCGCCTTCCGGCCCTCCGGCGTCTCAACCAACTTTTCCAGGACCTTTGCCCGCTCGGATCTTTCAGTAGAATCCAGCTGCTTCAGGATCGCCTCGCTCCTTGGCGAAAGCCCTGGTATCTCGATCACGTCCTGCTTCTCGCGCTTCCATAGCTCTGACTGATACGCGTCCGAGACCCGTCTTTCCCAAGAGTTGCTCAGATGCTCTACCTGCATGCCGAGACCGACAGCAGCCCGCCGCGCCCGCTTGCGTTCCACGTCATCACCCAACAACCCTGCCCTGCCCCTGAGCTGCCCGAACTCCTGAGGCGTTCCAGCAATCGCCTGCGCCAAGCCGACGGCGTCAAAGCCCTTCATTTGAACTTCCTTGGCGATTAACCGGACAAAATTCTCAGGATCGGCATAAACGCGAGACGCAACCGATCGCACGCCATCCAGATCCTGCGGCAAATGCCGCCTCGCTTGCTCCTGCGCCACCTCTTCGACGCCGATTGCATAGTGGGTGACCGCTGAAACCAGTGGCTCGATCCTGGCCAGCTGCGCATCTTCCCTATACGCGCTCCCCGTAACCTCAATCTGCCCTGAAACATTGGAGGGCAGACGATCGGCGGGCGAGCGAACGCGCTCACCCAAAGCGCCGTAGTGAGCCGCTGGCCGATCATCGGCCCGGTGCGCCTGCCTGCCGACAAAGATCTGGCTTGGCATTCCAAGGCCCTCCGACAGGCCACGCCTTGCCGCAAAGCTATCGGTGTAGTCGAGCACGCTTTCCTTGGCGCCTGAGCGCCCCATGCTGGTGGCAAGCGCCGCGACGTCCTTCATCTCGTCACGCCCGACATAGAGGTCAACCTGATCACGATGGCGCGTCATCGCCACATAGGTCAGGTGCCGGTCCATCGTACCGGATGCCAACACGAAGGCGCGGTCAACGGTGGCCCCTTGCGACTTGTGGATCGTAGTCGCGTAACCATGATCAAAAGATTGGTAACTATTGACGGGTATTGAAACCAGACGGACCCTACTCGGTCCGGCGCCGTCGAGCCGAATTTGTATTGCGTCCGGCTCGACTGCAACCACTGTCCCCAGCATGCCATTCTTCACACCGAGATCACGGTTGTTTTCCAACAGCACGATCCGATCGTCAGGTGCAAAACACCGCTGGCCAATACTGGTCTGGTAGGCGACCTCCCGGCCCAATGAACCCTGATCTTCCTCACCGCGCGCAAGTTTTCCCTGCTCTTGGAGCCCGGCGCGGATATCAGCATTGATGGCAGCCACATCGACGCGACGATGGGCAAGTGAGATGCGAGAACCGCGTCCCCGTGTCTCAAGATCAGCAAGGTAATCCCTGACCAGCGCGACCCGCGCCTCATCGCGATCGCCAGCAAACCGGACATGACCACGATCGGCATAGGCTGAGAGACCGTCGCCGGTGCGATGCGTGGCAAAGGCAACGGAAGCCTCACACTGCCAATCTTGCTTCTGCCTGCGGATGTCGGAGAGTTCGACAGCTCCGATCCGCTCGGCGATTACCCTGAAGGGAGAGCCAGCTCCAATTGCCTGCAACTGTTCATGGTCACCAACGAGGACAAGTTTTGCACCGCGTGCCTCGACCTCTGCAACGAACTTTCCAAGCTGCCTGCTGGACACCATGCCGGCCTCGTCGATGACGAGCACATCGCCTTTTCCAAGAAGGCCACGGTCACGCTGCCAGCGATGTTCCCAAGACGCCAAGGTGCGCGAGGCAATACCGGAGGACTCTTCCAGCCCCTCTGCCGCCTTTCCGGCAAGGGCGGCCCCATGAACCCTGTACCCCTGTCTCTCCCATGCATCGCGCGCAGCAGCCAACATGGTCGACTTGCCCGCTCCGGCAAAGCCGATCACGGCAGCGATCTGTTCGGGCCCGGTGACATGCCGGATCGCAAGACGCTGCTCATCGCTCAGGCCGCCCACCGGCAACATTAAAAGCGGTTTATCTGTGGATGACGCAGAAGCACTCCGTTCAACTGTCCGCGAGCCCAGGCCTTCTGTCATTGCCCTGATGGCCTCGTCCTGTAGCCTCAGCGCCTGATCGACATGATGTCGGTTAACGCCATGGCCGGAGTGTTGCCCCATGCGGTCGGCACTCGCGGCCATGGCGTGCTCGATCTCCAACATTTCCCGCGTCGTGTAGCGGGCAAGCTCGCTTGTCGTCTCCTTGCGCAATTCCACCAATGCGGATGATGCCATCACCGCGGCAAAGGCGTTCTGGAAGCGTTGCGGTTCGTCGATATAGCGATGCAGCGCTCGCGCCACATCATGGCGGTCGAATACGCTTTTCTCACCGGTAATCAGGGTCAGCACCTGTTCCGGTTTTCGGCGGATCAACTCCTCATTGCGCCGCGCCGCTTCCACATCGATCCGTGTGCGGGAAACGGATCCTCCTCGCCTGTCGATCTCTGAGGCATGCACACCCATATGCTCGGTCGGCTCGATCTCGAGACCGCGTTCCAGATGCGAGCGATGATCAATCCTCACCTCGTGTCCTGCCCGCATCAGTGCCCGGTTGGCATGCGTCTCCCAGGCCTGGCGGATCTCGCGCAGCTGCATCTGTGACGTCGGCAGGTCGTGGTTCAGCAGCCACTTGTTTTCCCGCTCGATAAGGGTCTTCTCCCCCAATCCGTCGGGCCCGACCGTCCGCGTCGTCATCATCACATGGGCATGGATATTGCGGATGTCGCTCTCACCACGCGGCACATGAATGGCGAAGTCGACGGCCGCCCCATGCCGATCGGCGAGGTCATGGGCAAAAGCCCGCACGAGTGCCAGTTGCTGATCGGCATTCAGCTCGTGCGGAAGCGCGATCTCGAACTCCCGCGCCAGCCGCGCATCGCGGCGCTTTTCGGCAAACTCCGCCGCATTCCACAATACCGATCGGTCGAGCGCCCACCTCGCATCGATGCCTTCTGGAAGCACTATTTCAGTATGCACGACGCCGGTCTTTCGGGTGAAGTCATGCACCAACCCGTCCCGCTCATTCACGATCCGGCTGGCAGTTCTGTAGGCGATCGCCGCCACAGCACTTCTGCCGCCGCTGCGAGCCACCGGCTTCATGCTGCAATGGTAGATCGCCATTCGCATCTCCCAAACCTGTCGCTAACGACAGGAGCGCTGAGTAGCCCCGCTACTCGTAAGTGCGCCTTTGTTCATTTCTGTCGCTTTGCTCCCTGCATTCGGGATCAAGCCAGTGGCGATCTCAACTAACAGAAATGGCAGTACCGCGTGCGGATACGCTGTGTAGTCTGGCTCGCACAATCGGGAGAGGAAAATGAGGGAAGCGGAATGGATCGCAAATCGATCGCTCTACGCATTGCGCAACTGGAAGAACGAAAGAAAGCATTGAAGGCGCGGCTCGGCAAACAGGAACGCGCCCAGGACACGAGGCGTAAAATTCTCCTCGGCGCATTGGTTTTGCATCACCTTGAGAATTCCAACGACCAGGATTTCTCACACCGCTTGCTCCACTGGCTGCGCAGGGAACTTCCCGGCTTCCTGGCCCGCGATGGCGACAAGCTCCTGTTCGACGATATTCTCTTGCCCCAAACCCGGGGCGAGGATCGTGGTCAGGCGCAACCGGAATGAAGATCGCTTCAGCGCGACATGCGCAAGAAATGGAAAGTAGCACCGAACCGATGGCGAGCGGCCGAGAGAAACCTTACCAACACACATCATCCAGTTCCGGTGTTGGTCGCACGCCACCCTTGGTATACGGTCACGCAATTGATAGACCCCATTACCAACAGCCCTTCATAGCAGCCAGCCTGCGGATCGTTGCCCGCCCATGATGAAGTCCTCTCTCGATCATATGCCGCTTCGCAAGCAACGCGAGCTTGGCCGCGTCCTGGAGATCCTGCACGAGGAATTCGAGGACGCGCTGAAAGAAGGATCGGCCGAATTCAAGAAACGCGGCAGGATCCTCAAGATCATCCTGTTCGGATCCTATGCCAAGGGCGGATGGGTCGACGAGCCGTTCACCATGAAGGGCTACCGCTCCGACTTCGACCTTCTCGTCATCGTCAACAATCGCAAGCTCTGCGAGTTCGCCGACTACTGGTACAAGGCAGCTGACCGGCTGAACCGCGACGGAGCGATCGAGACGCCGGTGAGTTTCATCGTCCATTCGCTGCGCGAGGTGAACACCTATTTGAAGGAAGGTCAGTACTTCTTCTCGGATATCCGCAAGGAAGGCATCGTGCTCTACGAGCTCGACGACGAACCTCTGGACGAGCCTAGGCCACTCGATCCTGTCGATCGGTTGAAAGTGGCGAACGAGCATTTTGAGCAGCGGTACTTCAACGCGACGCGCGCGCTTGAAACGTCGCAGCTGCAGTTGCAGAAGTCCGAAATGGACGAAAGATGGCGGAAAGACGCCGCCTTCAGCCTCCATCAGTCCCTAGAGCAGGCATACGCCTGCGTTCTGCTGGCCCTGACCAACTACGGCCCGCCCTCTCACAACATCAAATTCCTCCGCTCGCTCGCTGAGAGCCAGGATCGGCGTTTGACGGAGGCTTTTCCACGCGACCAGCACCGCGAACGCGCATGGTTCAACACGCTGAACGAGGCCTATGTGAAGGCACGCTATTCCAAGCATTTCGAGATCAGCGAGGAGGCATTGGTCTGGCTGCACGAGCGTACGGCCGTATTGCTCGATCTCGTCAGAGAAGTATGCGCCGAAAGGCTTCAGATGCTGGCTCGCAGTGCTGAATGAACGATGCCGGTGTGTGGCAAGTGCTCGGGCCTCTAACAGTCTAGATAATGGGCCCGATCTCTGCGTCCTTCGGTGTTCGATAGTCCACCGTTCTTCACCCCCCGGATCAAAGCCGCGCTTGCGCGAGATCCGGGGCAGACAATGAAGAATATCGGAGCTTTCAGCATCGCGGCGACCGCAGGGCGCGAAAGCGGGAATTCTCGTCACGCCAGGGCCGGAACAAGGGAAGCCGCAGGAGCCTGAGCGGAGCGACCCGAAAGGGTCAGGCGGGACCGACTTCACCCGGGCTTGGCGTTCCGCATGGAACGCGCCAGGTAGACGTGCGAGCTTTGTCTTGATGCATGTGCGTTCGCTTGGATCAGCATCAGCAATAGACGTAAAGCTACGAAGCCTCCGCCTTGAACGGATTCGAACCGCCGACCCGCCACTACGTCGGATGCATGTCGGAGGATAACCTAGGAAGATCAAGAATTTAATTTAGCTAGAACGTCCAGCAAGGGGCCGTGTGCAGACTGACCGGTATCGGCGGGGAATTCGAGAAAGATCACATCCGACAGGGACTCATTCCGCGCGGCATTTCGCGCAGGTTCAATCGATACCGGGCTAGAAGTGCAAATCAGCGAGAGCCCTCTTTTATGTGCCTTATTTGTTGGGCTTGCTGGATTTGCTAGGTTTGAGGGACGGTGTATTCCCTGGTGTGGTTTTGTTATCACGGCGGCGCTGATCCGGTTTCCCTGTGGATTTCGCTATCGGCTTTGGTCCTGGTTTAAGTGCCATGAATGCTCTTCCTTTTTGGTTTGAGAAAATAAGCCTGCGCGTACCTTCAGGGTGCACTCAACGGGGGCTTATGCCACAGCAATACTATTTGGCAGTCCACACTACTTCTGGCTGAAGTCAAGGCCCAATGGATACTCAGTGATGCGATCTGGACTATATGTCTACAGGGACGATATATTCAGAGAGGTGGGCCTCGAAATCGGCGGTCGTTATGGTTCGCTCGATCAATTCGATGAAGGAGACCGCCATCAGTTCGGTGTCTGCCTCCGGGTGGATCGTGAGTCCGTTCGCGCCGAGGAATGCAAAGCCGGCGTCAAAGCCAGTCCGCTTGTTTCCTTGCTCGAATGCGTGGGCTGAGGCTATGCCATGCATGTAGGATACCGCCAAGCTGACGGCGTCTGGCTCTTCATAGTCCCAGAGGTTGCGAGGGCGCATCATGGCGCCCTCCAACTTCTCAGGAAAAAGCAGCGCGTGATTTTCACCAAGCGCTGCTGTATGGATGAGGTTGATCTTTACGACGACTTCAGTCGGTAGCCACAGCGGTTCACTTGGCAAGGATTGCATGCACCGTGGGGAAACGTTCAATAGCCTGAGAAATCAGGGCGTCATAGTTCACAGGAACCTGCGACGGGCGCACGTCGAAGGTTTTCCGCGGGGTAGTCGTAGCGGTTGCTTTCAATGCACTCACAGCTTACCTCCTTCCGGTCTAGCCTACGATCGAATTTAATAACACCAAATCCATAGCGCGAATTGACGGGCTCGTCAAATAAACGTCGCCACTGGTGACATGTTCCAGCATAGCGGTAAACGGAACGTGTCTCCTGGTATCTATGTCAGCTCCCAGGAATTCACATTCATGACATCGACGACTGGGGTAACGGTGCAATGCGGTCGCAGAGTGGGTACCCAAAAGTGCTTGGGCTGGGAGGAATAGGCCGCGTCGGTTGCTTAATCATTTTTTGGAATCACGGCTGCCAATCCTTCATCTGCAGTACATTTCCTCCGAGCCTCTGAAACGCCCGCTGGCGACAGGAGAACACGATAATCTGCTGGTCTCGAGACTGCCTGTGGAGTGCGTCGAACATCTTCTCGATGCGGTCGTCGTCCGAATAGACCAGCGCATCATCGAGAATGACAGGTGCAGGCCGGCCATCACGTGCGAGAAGCCGTGCAAAAGCCAGCCGCGTCAGGACGGACAACTGCTCCCGCATTCCACCGCTAAGGCGATCGACATCCTCTTCCTGCCCATTCCGCAGGATGGTGTGGGGTAGAAGCGTCTTGTCGTCGAAGGTGATCGCAACATCGTCGAAGAGCAGTCGAAGCAGCGGTCCGAGCTCAGCCATGACAGGTTTGAGGTAGAGTTCACGAGCCTCGGACCTGGCATTTTCCAACGCGGTTGTCACACGCTGGAGGACAGCGACCTCCTTGTCATATGCAGCCACCCGCGCGTTCGCAGCAGTGAGTGCCTCCGAAGTCTCCCGCCATTTCTCTTCCACGGCCTCTTCGGATTGTGCCCGGATCTCTGCGTTCAGTCCGGCCATGGTCTCCCGCAGCGCATTAATCTCCTTGTCGACCGCAGCTTCGATCGAACGAGCACGCGTCAGTGCCGCCTCGATTGACGCGAGATCGCCGGCATCTTTGCCCAGTTGCAGGGCATGGGCCTCAGCCTCCGAAACCGATTGATCCAGATCGGTGAGCGTGGTCAACAACGAGCGCTCACGCTGAGCACGCGCTTCTTCCGGCCCGAGGATCGCTGCCAATTGCGCCTGCTCGGAAATCAGAGACGCAAGCGTTGTTTCAGCGACGACGAAAGCGTCATCGGCACGAGACTGGTCTGGCTCGACTTCACGCAGGGCGAGGCGTGCCAGCTTGCGGCGTTCTTCGGCTTGTGCCAGTGCCGCCCGAAGCAACGCCGGATCCTCATCCAAGTCGAGCCCCTCAAGGCTGATGGTGTTACCTGCTTCGACTTCCTCTCTCAGTTTCGCCAGGCCCTCTGGAGCAATGAAGGAGAGCCGGTCTTTCAACCGCCGTAAGTCACCATCGGCCTGCTGTGCCCTGGCTTGCCTCTCTCGCGCTGCAGAGAGGCTATCAACGCCCATTGAGGCAAGAAGAGCGGTTCGTACCGCTTCTGCCTGCGCTAGTTGATTATCGTTCCGGCCGGGACGGTTCGAACGCAGGGTGATTGTCCCAATTCCTGCGACGTCAAGACGAGCTTGTCCGTCGTAGGTTCGGTCTTCCCCATCTGCCAAAATCTTGCCGTCGAGCGTCACCGTTCCCGCCGCATCGACCTCGTAATGGATTGAGACTGATGGGCGAGCTGCCTCATCGATAGCACGCAACTTGGCGATTTCGACTTCGCATGCCTGCAGCTCTTCGATGGACTTTGTCGGGATTTGAAGGAGTGCGTATTGAGCCTCACCCTCTTCAATGTTCTGACGGACCTTCTCCGCCTCGGTCAATCGCTGCTTCATGTCAGCCAGGCGCTCGAACGCCTCACGTGCCTTTGTTGCCGCCTCGAAGTGGGTTAGCCGCTCGCGGACCTCCTGCTCCTCAGCCTCCGCGAGATCCACGTTCTCACGTGCCTTTTCGATCGCATCAGTCGCTTCTCGACGCCGCTTGATCGCTTCGGCTCTCTTGCTCTCTGCAGAAGATAGACTGCCCTGGAGAAGGGCTGCCTTTTCCCGAGCTTCATTGAACGCCTTGAATTCCCGCTCTGCTGCGTTTCGCCTTTCGCGGACAAGCTTCAGTTCCGCTTCTGCCGTTTTCAGCTTTTCGTTCTGCGCCTTGGCGGCATCAAACCTGCTCTGGGCTGCCTGAATGGCCGTCCTTCGCTGTTCTCTTTCCGCAGGACTGTCGAGTTCTGTAAGTCGCGCTGCTGCGTTCGCGCGTTGATCCAGCGCTTGGCGCAATCGGGTCACCTCTGCTGCCAGCCGCGCCTCATCGGCGGCAAGCCGATCCCGTTCCTCGATTGCAGCTGCATAGCGACCACCAGCCTTCGGTCTGCCGGTCGCCGTGACCATGTCTGACAGGGCTTCTTTCACGGCCGCAATGATCTCGGCCATCCGACGCCCGCCAGTTACGGCTTCCACCTCGCCCTGGACGGATTCGAGCAGGCTTTGACGAACCTGTTTTTCCCCCTCCTCCTCGGTCCGGCTTCGTTTCTCGATGCCCGTGATGCCTTGGCGGACCCACAGGAGACCCGCAGGCCCGGACGTCCCTCCGCTGATCAGGGTATTGATGAAGTTTTCTGCCTCATCCGCCTGAGCGACTAGACGGCCGGTTCCGAGGTCGACCACTCGGGCCGACCGCCCACCGTAATACTGCTTGGTAATTCGGAAGCTGCCCTCGCCGGTCGTGATATCAGCTTCGACCAACGGGTTCCCACCACTATATGGGCGCAGTCTCTGAACATCGCCCGGGGTGCCGGAATGGGGTTGGAAGAAGAGTGCATGCAGGGCTTCAAAACTCGTCGATTTGCCGAACTCATTGGCGGCGCAAAGCACGTTCACGCCATCTCCAATGCCTTCGATGGCAACGCCGCGACCGGCAAACCGTTTGACGTTGAAAAGGCGAAGGGCGGAGATCTTCATGGCGAAATCGCCTGTGTATAGGAATAGAGGCGCATCAAGGCCGCCCGCGCGATCTCGCGCTCAGATATTGGTCGACGTTCCTCTACAGACTCGGCAAGCAGCGCATTGGCAGCTTCACGCAGAGCGCCGCCGCGATCGATCTGGTCAAGGTCTTCCAGCTCGCATTCTGTGATCAACCCATCCTGATCCAGCTCCAGAAAAGCGAAATCCGGAGCTGCCTTTTCAACGGCGGCGACGAGCTCAGCACGCGCCGCAAGACGAGTGTGCCCTGATGCCACCACCCGGAGCAGCGAGTTCCTCCGTTCTCTTAGAGCCGGGAGCAGGGTATCGAGAGCAGCCTCTGGGGCGTCGCCGTCAAGTAAATGAAGATCGAGGTTACGCCAGGCGAACGTGGCGGTAGGCAACGCCTGAACATTTGGGATGCTCGACCAGCCGGCAATCGTGACCAGAAGAGCCGTACCCGGTGCGCCATGCTTGAAACGGTCAGGCTCAGGGGTCCCGCAATAATGGGTTCGCTGGTCCACACTGACCATGCCATGCCAATCGCCGAGCGCGAGATAGTCAAGCCCTGCGCGTCTTGCTCTGTCTGGTGCAATGACCTCGGACGCGCCCCCCTCTTCTGAAAAGCTGCGAATGGCTCCATGAGCCAGTCCAATCCGTAGCGTTCCATCGGGTGTGGCATGACCATCCATCCATTCCGTCAGGTCTCGGCCGGGGCGACGGGTGGTGCATGGTGCGGGCAACAGGACAACACCGCCTTCCAATTCGATCGGCTGGGGCTCGACCGCGAGTACGACGTTTTCAGGTGCTTCTGCCTTTAGCGTCGTCCAGAGTTGCGAAGCCTGCAGGGAATCATGATTGCCCGGCAAGATTACCCACTTGATCGCGGGATCATGCGCCATCTCAGCGAAAGCCTGCCGTCGCACCTGCGCTGCAGGCGTCTCGGTATCGAAGGTGTCTCCTGCGAGCAGCACCGTTGTCGCGTTTTGCTCGCGGGCGTGTGCAGCCAGCCAGGTGATCGCGTGGTGTCTTGCTTCGCGCAAGCGGCTGGGCAAGTCACCCTCGAAGTTGCCGAAACGCTTTCCAAGATGAAGATCGCTAGAATGGATGAATCGAAACATGACTACTCAGGTGTTTAGATGATTGACGCATGCGACCGCGCCACTGCAATTGCTTCGTCCAGCCTTGCGCGGGAAACGGCGGCGAGGCGCTCGACACCAAGCAACCGAGCCAGATCACGCGCCGGATCTGGCTGATCCAGCAGATCTGGATTGTCGGAGACGACGGAGGCGAGTTCCGCAATCGGTATATCTGCGATCGACCTGCGCGCTTCCTCGCTGGTCGGCTGCCGATAGGGCATGATTTTTGAAACTGTGCCCGCCTTCCATATGAATTCGCCGCTCGACTCCTTGGTCGTGTCATAACCGCGGAGGTGGAGATCTATCCGCTCCCGGATCCGCCCGCCCGTGCGCAACCAGCCATGCGCACGAGATATACGCTGGGCAAGAATGTCTGCGCGCAACGGGCTTTCGGTTTCGATGACTGCCTCGATCATTCGGCGCAGGGTATCGCGATAGCCAAATTCAAAAAACTGATCTGGCTCGGCTCGGAAACTGGAAAGATCGGTGACCGTGTATCCCCGCTCGTTCGAAGTTTTGTCGCCGACCAAGGTGGGAGTGGGTGGCATTTCCGGAGTTTGAGGCTTACTGGACAGTGGCCGCGCCTCCGCAGAAACGCGTTCGGTCTCGAAGGCGCCCGGCGGCAACTCAATGGGCTCAACGGACGTTCTAGCGTCGTCGATACGATCTTCTTCCGTCCCTTCAACATCGTGTCCCATATCCCAGCGGATCACAACGCTTTCCGTTTCTGCGGTACGACGGGCCCGGCTCTCCTCCAACAGGGCCTCCAGGCTGCCATGAAGCCGCTCGGCACAGCCTGTGGCATCGAACCACCAATCGGTCGACCAGACGCGGAGGATGTTCCAGCCGAGACCTCTCAACACCTGTTCACGGACCTTGTCGCGGTCTCTGGCGGTGGCGGATCGGTGATAGGTCGCCCCGTCGCATTCGATGCCAGCGAGGAAGGTGCCAGCTAGGTCTGGGTGGCGGATGCCGAAATCAATCCGGAATCCGGAGACGCCGACCTGCGGCACAATACGCCAGCCGCGCCGTTCCAGTTGCGCTGCCACGGCCTCTTCAAAAGGAGACTCGAGACCGCCGATGGAGCCGATATCGGCAGCCGGCAGGGCGATCGGACCGCGCTCGGCATAGTCGAGGAAAGTCTTGAGGTGATGCACGGCCAGTGCCTTGGTGCGTGTCGGGTCGATCTGGTCGGCCGTGAATCCCGAGAACACGACAAGTTCCTGCCGGGCACGTGTGACTGCGACGTTCAGGCGACGTTCGCCTCCATCGCGGTTCAGCGCACCGAAGTCCATCGTCAGCTTGCCTGCGGTATCCTTCCAGAAGGTGATCGAGAAAAGAATGACGTCACGCTCATCGCCCTGAACGTTCTCCAGGTTCTTGACGATGGTGGGCTCGACCCGCTCTTCGGCAAAAAACCACTCGAGTTCCGGCTCATCGCGGCGCGCGGCATCCAGAAGATCGAGAATCAGAGATTGCTGCTGCGCATTGAAGGTAATCACTCCCAACGTCGGGCGATCGGTTTCGGGCAGCTTCAGCCATGCCTTCATTCGGGAAACTGCTTCTCTTGCGACAGCATCCGCTTCTGGTCGATTGGTGCGGCTCTTGCCCCGGTCATAGACACCAGTTGGGACCTTCCGCAGGTGCACGGCACGGTCTTCGACGACCGGCGACGGAAAAGTCACCAGCCGGTTCTGATAGTAATGATGATTGGAGAAGGCGATCAGGGACTCGCTTCGGCTGCGGTAGTGCCATCGCAGATCGCGCGTTGGGATGCCGGCAGCCTTCGCCTCGTCGAGAATGCTCTCAAGGTCTTTCTCGTGATCAGCGACGTCTTCCTCTTCCTCGTTGCGTCCGAAGAAGTTCGTCGGCGGCAGCTGCTTTGGATCGCCGACGATGATCGTCTGGCGGGCCCGCGCGATGGCCCCCACAGCGTCCCAAGTCGTAATCTGCGACGCCTCATCGAAGATCACAACATCGAACAGCGCTTGGTTCGGTGGCAGATACTGAGCAATCGATAAGGGTGACATCAGCATGCAGGGGGCGAGCTTGGAAAAGCTCTGCGGCATCTTGCTGATCATATCCCGTATGGACTGGCTCGGTCGCTGCAACTCCATCTGATAGCGCAGCAGCCCAAGCTCCGAATTACGTGGAACGCTCTGCACGGGCGGCAATCCGTGGGCGATCGCACTGATGACGCGCGATGTCGCGTGTGAGCGCACGAGATCGTCGATGTCGCGAAATTCACTGATCGCGTTCTCGTGCTGGAAACGCCTAAAGTTTCGCAAAACCGGGTCGGCGTCGAGGACCTTTGCAAGCCACCACCTGGCATAGCCCAGGCGAAACGCAGCCCGTGTTTCATCAGGTCGGATTGCGCCTGTTTCGAGCTGTTCGACCAGCGATGACAGATTCGCCTGCACGGCCTGATTTCTGATCCGGCACCAGGCTGACCAATCACGAAGCAGATGCCTTGCGCCGATAAGGGCATCGAGTTTGTCCCTCAACGTCGCGAGGTCGGCACCATCCTTCCCAAAAAGACTGTCGCGCCCGGCGATCGTGCTGAAGCGCCTTTGCGCCTCCTTCATACCGTCGACCGCCGCCAGCAACCTGTCGCCTGCATGCCGGACCACATCGTCTTGAACCACCGCACGAAGACACGGCGCAAGAGCGCGGAGCGTCGTCCGGGTCTCGTCCTGATCGCGGCCCGGTAACGGGATTATCGCACGAAGCTCCCGCGCAATGTCCAGCACTGCCGCAACGGCTCCAACATCTGTCGCCAGACCATCGACCGGTAGAGGCTTGCCGTTCAAGAGATTCTGATCGATCGCCGAAAGGCAATCCTTCATGCGCCGCAAAAGGGGAAGATCCCGTTCCGGATCCACGGAGCCCTGCTCAGCATAGCTCTGTAGGAGCTTCTGAACCTTGCGCTTGCCCAGCATCGCATTCGGCCAGAATGAAGCACTGGCCTCACGCCACTGGCGATCCAGGACGTCAACCTCGAGGTCGCGGACTGCGGAGGAACTGTAAGAAGCAGCAGCCTCGCGCTCTGCTTCGCGATAGGCACTGATGGAGCTGGCGAGACTTTCTAGCGCTTCCGCGCATCGGGGAAAATCCCGATCAAAAACGATAGATACGTCATGGCCGCGCGATTTCTGCAGCACCCCTGCCAAGCTTAACAGTGCCTGCAGCTCAATTCGTGACAGCCGCTCCTGAGGTTTGAGGCCGAGGCGGGCGACAAATCCATTCGCCGACTCAACCAACAGTTCAATCGCATTCAGCAGCGACTGTGCTGCCGCCATCACGCCATCCTGCCAGCCGGAACTCCATTCGTTGACATTGATGAGGTCGAGTGCCGGCTGACGTTCGACCGAACCGAAGACGAGACCGAGTTCGTTGGCGAGATCTTCGAGCTCGCGTAACGTCTGTGAGTCATGTGCGTCACGTTCCAACCATGACAAGCCTGGTGCCGGTGCCTCCGCGGCCTTGAGGGCGATCCCTAACGCCAGATAGGGCGTCCATCCGTTTGAGTAGCGTTTGTGTAGTGCGCCGACATAGGCATTCAGCTCGTCGCGACGCAACCGAAGGCGCTCGTTGATCGCGATCCATTCAGACGCATCATTCCGTCCACCATGTTCCCAGGCCGCTTTCAGCTGACCAAGGAAATGGCGGCGATCTGCCTTGTTCGAGTGCAGTTCGACGCAATGATCTCCAAGACCATGTGTTCGCAAGCGGCGATAAACTACATCGAGCGCGGCCGTCTTTTCAGCGACGAACAGCACCGTCTTTCCAACGGCAAGACAGTTGGCGATCATGTTGGCGATCGTCTGGCTCTTGCCCGTGCCGGGCGGGCCAACGATGACAAAATCCCGCCCTTCGGCTGCGGCCAAGCTCGCCGCCGTTTGCGACGAGTCTGATGGAAGAAGACAGATGATGTCCGCTGGCGCATAAGCCTGATCGAGCTCGCGCTCGTCGCGGAACGTCGTTTCTCCGCTTCCTTCATGAAAGGCCTGCTCAGGCGTATCGATCAAGTGCCGAACGACCCTGTTCTCGCGCAAGGCGTCGGTGCGTTCGACGAGATCCTTCCACATCAGGAATTTTGCGAAGGAGAAGGTCGACAGGGCCGTTTCGTCCACAACCTCCATCCCCGGAACATCGCGGATTGCCTGGCGCATCAATGCGAGGACGCGCGGCACGTCTATCCCATTGTCGTCGAGCGGCAGGTCGCCGTTGAATTGCGGGAGGGACAGGTCAAAATCCCGTTCCAGAAACTGAAGAAGAGTCGCATTGAAACGCGGCTCATCTTCATGGAAGCGGATGGTGAAGCGTGAACTGGCGCTGCGGCGCTCAAGTTTGACGGGGACAAGTAGAAGCGGCGCACGATAGCTGCGCTCGTCTTCCGGCTTCTTCTTCCACCTGAGGAATCCGACCGCCAGAAAAAGAGTGTTGGCGCCACCCTCAGCATAATCGTTGCGAACCTGCCGGTAGAGATCGATCAACCGAGCTTCGAGCTGGCGCGCGTCGAGTGTTGAGGGCAACTCGTCCCGAAGCAATGCTTCCGCCGCGAAGCCACGTTGGAGATCCCGGCCATGGACATCCCGATAAAGTGCTGCATCCCGTTCACCGAGCGGGTTCTGCTCAGGCAAGGATATGATGCGTATTGCTGCGCCGTTCGCCAGCCGATCTTCGAGATAGGCCACGTCCGTGCAGAGAAATGGGATCGTTTTCTTCGAATCCGGGAAATTGAGAAGTCGATTGCGAAGCGTCAGATCGAGCAGTTTTTTCTGCCATCTATCGATGCGACCGGCAGCGTTGGTTGGTTTTACCTCAACGGTTTCAGCAGGCATCTCAGCAAAACTGGGGGCGGAGGGAAGCGGCAAGTCGGCCACAAGGGCCGAGTCATCCTCCTGAACATTGCGGCGGATAGGCTCATGTGAGGCAAGCGGCATGATACCGCCGCTACGCGATCGCCTGACATCAATAGCGGCCACAAAAGCATGGGCCTCGTCCACTCCAAGCCGGCCGTCCAGTGCTCGAAGCGCGCTTTCGAAGGTCATGGCAGGCCGATGTGTCACGCCGGTCGTTTCAAAGACGATCAACTCGCGCGATGACAATGCCTTGCGAACCTCCATCTGGTCCGGTTCTACGGCATGAGCGAAGGTTCTCTTCGCAAGCCACACACCAACGGCAGCATGCTCCTCAAACATCAAGATCACGGGATTCAACCCAGCGGCTTCCAAGCCGGCGGCGAAAAGAAGCGTGGTATCGAGGCAGGTGGCGAGCCGCTCCTCAGCGACCGTGCTCGGACGCCGGATCTTTTGGCCGCGATTCTCGAAGCTTGCAGGCGGCTCTGCATAGTGCAACCCGATCCCTGCAATCGCTGAGTAGACTGCCGCAGCCAGCATATAGGCGCGCTGGGGATTGTTTGACTGGTACCCATCCAGTCCACCTGAATGGCCATGAGCATTGAGCCTTTCCGCAGCCATTCGCAGAACGGCGGCCACACCGGGATCGTTGGGCATGACAAAGGCCGGGAGCAACTGCACCATGTCAGCAACGCCTCCCCATTCGTCACGCGCTAGGAGTCTGACGGGAAGGCGCCGCTCGTCCAGAGCTTGTCCGCCAGACGACATGCGGAGAGTGATCTCACCGCGCTCTGCTTCATTTAGTCCTGAAAGATATCCTGGATCGAACTCCACTTTTCGATCTGCGAGCACAAGCCGATCCCCCGGCACCAGGCGATCAACGATCCATGACTTCGGCCGCAGGAAAGCTGGCGCCGCCGTCAGCTCGATACGGCAGTTCTCGAAGTGTCTGTCCGTATTGTTCTCGACCGAGATCGATCGGATGACCGGGATTGCGTTCTGGTAGGACGCATAGGTGAAGCATGCGGCAATATCGGCAACAATGGCAGGATTGTCGGGCTTACTGACCTGTTGGTTCTCCGTGCCACTCATTTCTGAAAACTGCATCGTCATGTCCCCCTAGCGGGAGATTAGCGACGTTTCTCAACTTTAAGAAGACTAATATCAGGACCAGAATAACTTTTTAAATAGTTTTGCCCGCCACTGCGGCACTTGGGTTCTGTGCACTAACGCTTTCAGTCCGCGCTCGTGGAGCAAACGAATAAAGAAGCGGCAAACAGTATCCCCGTGAAAGAAGACGAACCGGTTGCCCGGCTATTTCACAATCATTTGCAGTTGATGGGAATGGAACCGGCGATCCGCTGCTTGGATCCACTAAGAGTTTGAAAATTCGTTTGACTTCGTCCGCGAGGACGACTGCGGCGCACCCCCTATTTATGTGCGTGACTTCGCTGCGGTCGATCGAGCACGTGATCTGCCGCAAACTCTTTAGATCACTTCAGGCATATTGCGCATGCTCGGTCTAACCCACGCGGTTCAAACAAAAACGGAGCCGAAAGACTGAAGCCACAGCAATGAGCTACATCTGCACCATTAGTGGAGCGAATTTCCTGTAGACCGCATCGTAATCCGAGGCGCGTAGGACTGAGCGGTTGTCGCTGAAAGTGATGATGTCGGCGTTTTGGGGCTTGTTTTCATGCAACGATATGGTGCCGATGATTGTCTGCCCGCCGTTCGGCCGCTCGGCAATTACCTGTTTGATGATTGCCGGAGCGTTGCTCATGTCCTGTTCCTGCTGCACGGGACTGTCGATCACAAGCGGCGCAGTGAATGAGGATGTGAACTTCTCGATGGTGTCGGCCAGCGCTAGGACGTAGGACAGCAATAGCCGGGGCTGCTCGCTGCCGGTCTCGACCATGTTGCCGGCTATTTTGGTGACTGCGTCGTTGTCGGCGTCCTGCACGTTGAGGTTCCTCATATAAGTTCCCATCAGCCCGGCATAATAGTTGTCGATCCGCTCGCGCCGCGCAGGGTCGTTGAGTTTTTTGATCTCATCCTCGGCGTCCGAGATTGCCGCGACCTTCTCCCCAATCTGTGCTTCGAGTTCCGCGACTTGATCCTCGAAGACGGCGAAGGCAGCAGCGCGACCACGCGCCTCGATAACGTCTTCGAGCGTCAGCTCTCCGCGCTTTTCCTCAAGTGCCATCTGCATTTCGGAAATTGTGCTATCGGCATCACGGATCAGCTTCTGGACCTCGGTTACCTTGCGGGCAAGATCCCGTCGTTTCTGCTGAGCGCCATCGAGGAACTGGAAGCACTCCTCGCGGTCGGCGAGGATGGCAAAGCGGTTCCGGAAGTCGTTGGCGTGCACTACTCCACAGGTAGGGCACATTATTTCATCGACCTGCTGCTCGGCAGCCCAGGCGGCGTCGAGCGCTAGCTCATCTGCCGACGCCTGCACCATCGCGATCTGCTGGTCGAGATTGGACCGCTGGTCCAGAACGTCTGCCAACTCAACCGCACGCGCCTGACGGATTGCCAACAGCGACCGCATGCTGACGAGGAGGTCGTTCACTGCTTTCTCGTGCTCGACGGCTGTGAGTTCCAGTCCTGAGAACCCCGGCTGCAATTTGAGCTTGTCGCGTGCCTTGCAAACGACCGCTCGATCCTGCTCGATAACAGCCTTTTCGATTTCGAGCTTCTTCTTCCTGGCGACCAGCTCATAGTGCTCATTCGGCCGGATGCCCGAGTGGAACTCGATGACGGACTGTCGAAAGCGAGAATACTGGGTGAGCCGATCGAACGATGCCAGAGGCTTCTGCCATCCAGCATCTTGATCCACGTAGAACGGTAGGAAGGCATAGGCTGGAGGAGGCGTCTCGGGCTCGCCATGACGATTGGAAAGAACGAGTTTAAAGTCGAGGAGCTTGGCGATGAATGGTCCAAGCTCGCTTGTGAAGGAAGTCGTCGAGAGGAGCAGTTTGTCGCTGGAATCGAATATCGCAACGTTGTTGCCCGTCCGCAGCGCTTGGTATCTCGTGCCATCGACCGTGAAAGTGAGTAACCCCTTGACGTTCACACCCTTCCATTTGGGATGGACAACCGCCGGGGTGGCTCCGAGCGTCCAGTAGATACACTTTATGAGCGACGACTTACCGACGCGGTTTTTTCCCGTTATCACCGTTAGCCGTGGATGAAACTTTACCTTCCTCGCCCTCTTTTCGGTGAGCGATAGCAACTCCAGACTTTCGAATATCAAGTTTTTCATCGTTCTTTTTTCTGAGGTTTCTAACCAGGAGAAGGAAATTGTCGCTCGGCTTCATCGCAGGTACTCGTAAAGTGCAGCGACCCTGACAAAGTCTTCGCTCGCCGCGGGTTTCCACTTCCGGACAATGTGGGAGACGGCAGGCGCTGCCTCTTCCATTCCTGCTTCGAGGGTAGTAGCGTTGCTGATGATCGGAGTAACGATTACCTTCACCGCACTGCCCATCTCAAGGGTGGCAGCGCTCCATCGTCGCTTCTTCTCCGCCATGTATGAATGCCACTCCCGTCCGAGCTCCGCGTCACGCTTGTGATGCAGATTGAGCTGCTGCGACACGCGTTCCCAACTGGGCCGATAGGTGTTTTCGGTTTCCAGATCCGCGAGCCAACCTTCAACCTGTTCGCGCGTTATGAACTTCGACTGTTTCAGCTCTTCAAAAGTTTTGACCTTCGCGATGTTCTTGGACCGCCTGCGGCCCTCGTTCACGAGATGGAGGGCGAAGGGAATCGGGTTGACCGGTATCGAGCGATCATGGAGAAAAATCCCCACCTGTCCGAAGACAGCCGCCTCGTAGCTACCAAGGTTCAGCCGGCACTGCTCGTAGTGAAAGAAGCCGAGATGGTCGTCCTGCTTGAAACCGCGACATTCAAGCTTAAGAGCTGTTACAAACTTCGAGACTTGGGCTGCTTCCATCGACGAAAGGGGAACTTCTTCGTACCTGGATCCTATTTCCATCAGGGGCTGGTTACTAACCATCACCAGCTTTGCAACTACGGTTCCAAAGCGCTTGATGTTCTCAAACATCTTTCCCGCAATCGACGACTTTAGGGTCTGCTTCGTCTTACCAGCGGTTGGCCTGTCAAGGATCCGCGATAAAGTCCAATGACCCGAATCCAGCGACTTCATCTGATAGAAAACCGCGGACGTAGGAACGTCGGCATCATTCAGCTCGACGATATCGTCATGGAATTCAAATCCCACGGCATAATTCGCTCCAGCCAGGTGGCGATCGAGGACCTTCGACACACCCCAGGCGGTTTGAAAATCAAACCTGTCATACGCCGTGCGTCCACCGTTCTCACGCTCCGGTACGTTCAACAGATCGTCGATGACTGTCAAAGCTCCTCCCAGCCCGAAAGGTATCGAGCATAAGTTTCTAGAGTGTACTCTATTGCCGGCTTTTCACATTGAAAAGGTTTAGTATGATGTGATTCACAATACTTAAGGTCGCATCCTTCGTCGCAGAAGGACGAAAAAATGCAACGAGGTTGGATGCCGTCAATTTTTATCGATGCAAACATTCTGCTGGGCTTCTGGTGTTTGCGGGAGGGACGACTGCCATCGGAACTGCTGCTCCCTCTTGTAGAGATGGCGGACCACATACTTATCACGCGTCAGGTCGCAGACGAGGTCGCGAGAAACAAACTCACCGTGTTCTTGAAGAATGTCGGGGAGATTTCGTGGAAGCTGCCCCCATTGATTCCCGATCACCTAGCTAAACGTCGTCAGTATCACGAGCTTAACAGCGAGCTTAAGCGGCTTGAGGAGACTTCGGCGTCCGCGAGGAAACAATGGAACACGGTGACGTCCGAACTTGCGACCGCGATTAGTGAAAGCTCGGACCTTGTTTCTGAGATGCTGACACCCCTATTCAGTAAAGCCGAAGCCCCGACCGAGAAGCAGCTGGCGGCAGCGCGATTGAGAAGAGAGATCGGCAATCCGCCGGGCAAGAAGGGCGACCCGCTCGGCGACCAGGTGTCCTGGGAGCAGTTTCTGGACAGGGCCGCTAGCCAGAAAGAGGTGTGGATCCTGACCAGGGACAGTGATCTCGCGCACGTTGTCGACGGTGTTCGCAACCTCAATCCCTTCTTGCGACAGGAGCTTGTCGCAAGGGGAGTCGAAAAGATCCATGTGTTCGATAATTTATCCGCAGCCATGAGGTCGTTGAAGAACGCGGGTATCGGGGCAAACAAACTAGCCGATGAGAAATTAATCGACCTCCAGAAAATGGAGACGCGCGACGCGTATGTTGCCGTCCACCAGGCATTCTTTCCTGCGGAGGGTGATTGGACTTGCTTGATGTGCTCCCAGCGGAATAGCGATCGGGGGCTCACTGCGCATCCGTCGAAATTCGGCGGATGGAGCTATTGGATAACCTGCAGCCACTGCGGCACTAGGTACGACACGGGCGAGCCGTACGATGACTAACGCCGGATCTCGACGATCAGTCCATCACGCAGATATGTTGGCGCGAGGGCACCTATCTATCGCCCACTTCGCTCATACAAGCCTGGCCATACGATAGCGTCGAGGAAGCGAGGAGCCGGACTTGCTCACGCATCTCATGATTGCGCTTACAACACCCCCCATGCCCGAAACCTTCCCCTGCCCGTCATCTCCCTCAACCCCAGCTCCTGAACAATGCGCCGCGCGCCTTGCGGCGTCACCTCAAGCGTCTTCGCCACCATACCGGCGGAGATCAGCGGCCTCGCCATAACGAGGTCGACGAGCTCAGGCAGCCTGGACGACGTCCGCCGTCCCTCCAGTTTGCGCATCATCATCTGCCGCGCCAGCACCAACCGGTCATGCTCCTCCAGCCCCGTCTCGGCGGCAATAACCAGCGCCCTTGATATCGCCAGCAACCGCGTTTCGCGATCACGATGCCGGCGCCGATCGACGGGGATGGCTTTGAGACCGAGATTGATCGCCGCAAGATGGGAGCCGGTGGTGACGCCACCCTCGCGCAGAAGGGAGGCGGCCAGTAGCCGGCCGAGCCAGGGCGCATGCTGGAGGACCGCTATCTCATTCCAGGCATCGAGGGCGACGATTGCCTGCAGGACTGGCGGCAAATCATGGGCACGTCCCATCACGGCCTGCCACTCCTCCAGTCGCTCGTCCTCATCCCAGTCGAGATCGTAGACGAAGGGATCCTTTTCCGGAGCGTTTTTGGCGCGACCTGGCGTCTTCGCCACTTCGATGGCCGCCGCGGATCGGGCGAGAACAGCATCGATTGCTGCAAAGGCATCCTCCAATCCATCCGCAGCCTGGTCCCTCACCTCCCCCTCCCCGTGGGGATAGTCGCTCACCTCAACACTCTCTTCCAGCACCCACTCCCCGTCTCCACCCAATGATGCTGCAGGCCACGCCCGCCCGCGCAGAGAGGCGAGGCCGGGACTTGAGAGCGCCCAGGCGGGCGCATGGGCGGCGATGCGACGTCGGGTTCTCAGGATGTCGCGGGCGATGGTGAGTTCATGGGTGGGTGCCCTGATATCTCGAAGCGCGTCGTGCAGGACGAGGTCTTCGAGATGGACGAGTTCCCCATCAACCCAGAGCGAGGCATGTGCCTCAAGGAAGTGGGAGCGCTCAAGAAAGCCGCCACCGACCGGGGAACGGGCGATGCGCTCGTCGAGAGGGGCAAGCGCGACCGCGGCCTCGGAAATCGGCCGCAACAGGCTCTGAATGGGCAATCTGGCGAGATCATAAGGCATTGAAATTATGGTAAATGCTTCGTTAAGCGAAAGCTACATGCGCATTACGGCTCTGTACATTGCATAAATTAGCCTGAATCAAATGACCTCCGATAATTATCACTTATCACAACTCATGTATTATGTTATTTATATTTAGATATGAAATCTATCTATAGTTCATTTCAAAATTTTTAAATTACACACATCGATTCGCTTCCCTATTGTGGCCGCTTTCCATTTGGAACGTCATTCCGAAGATGTTCACCCAAGCCGGAAAACACCTCTCGAGGCTTAGCTGCGACGCTCACCACCAAGGTGATACACCATCATCCTAAACACTTGCCCTTATCCGACGAAAACCGAAGCAAAACAGGGCGACACCGCATCGTCGGCAATCAAACCCTACTGACAAATTTGCTAGTTCACAGCGCGTCAAATCAATGATCCTTCTACGCTGAGTACGAATGCCAGCCGGCGGTCTATCCCCCAGTCCGCCACCCGGACAACAAAACGTAGAATCGGAGACTGCCAGATGACGAACGCCATGTTGAACATAAAAGTCGTCCAGCCCCGCATGATGTCGATACGGCAGGCCGCCGATTACATCGGCATCCCGCTCAAGCGCTTCAACCGGATCTGCTCTGTAAGGCCCGTTGCGTTAGCCGAGGGCGACGAGCGCTATGACATCCGGGACCTCGACCAGTGGCTTGATCACCTGAAGCAGGGTCATCCCGATCCCGACAGTGAAATCGTGGGGCGACTCGGATGACGACGGGGAGAGAAAGACGCACCAACAAATACAAGGGCTGGCAGATCTTCCGCGACAAGGACGGCAACTGGCGATGCTACCACCGCAAATCTCGCCACAAGGTGGACTGCCGAAAGTTCGAACCCTACACTTTGTCCTTCGACATGGAGCTCCACAGGATCAACGAGCTTCTGGCAGAGAAGCAGGCAAAGCCTGGCACGCTCGGCATGCTGATCACGCGCTACCGGGATAGCGTCCGTTTCAGATCCGAACTGGCGCCCCGAACACGTGCCGACTACCAGAACTGCTTCGATTACCTCCAGGCAATCGAGGACACGCCACTTGATCGGTTCAATCCACCGCTGATCGCCAAGATCCGCGACAGGGCACTTGAGCAGCGCAAGTTCCGTTTCGCGAACTATGTCCGCTCAGTATTATCGGTGATCTTCGACTGGGGTATCGAGTATGGCTATACCAAAGACAACCCGGCATCCCGGGTAAAGCCGTCCCGACGTCCAAAGTCTCTGCCCGACGCCAACAGGCCCTGGACGGACGCTGAGCGCGAAACGGTGCTCGCGGCACTTCCATCCCACATGAAGCTACCGATCGCGCTGATGATGTTCTACGCGCTCGATCCGCAGGATGCGCTTGGCCTACCGCGGTCGGCGATCTCGGATGCGGGGCTGGACACCCGTCGCAACAAGACCGGACGGCCAATCTACCTGCCACTGTTCGAACCGGTCGCCGAGGCAATGGCAGCGGCCCCTCAACACGACGCCGTAACGCTCTGCGCCAATAGCCGTGGCCTACCCTGGACCTATCACGGCTTCAGTACGAACTGGATCAAGCTGAAGGGCAAGCTCGAAGCGGATGGCGCCGTCCAACCGGGTCTGACGTTGAAGGGGCTAAGGCACACGGTTGCGACCATTCTGGCCGAGATGGGGAGAGACCACGGTACAATCGCGCTGGTGCTCGGCCACGCCACGGAGGCGATGGCGAAGCACTATTCAAGACGCGCCGACATGACCCGGCAAGCGACCTCGGTCGTTGCCGATTTCGGGGAAGAACTGAACAAACGGAAAACGAGAGTTGTCAAACCGGGCGGCTGAAAGTGTCAAACCCGATAATTCAAGGAGTTGAGAAATGTCCGAAAAACATAGACACATCAAGGACTTAGAATGGTGCCCGGAGGCGGATTTGAACCACCGACACGCGGATTTTCAATCCGCTGCTCTACCAACTGAGCTATCCGGGCATCTCGGCTTTTTGACAAAGCCTGCCGGTTTCTGATCGAAACCGCCGGGGTATTTCCCCGGGAGCGAGCGGGGTTATAACATCTTGTTCGGCCATGTCCAGCGCCTTGCGGCACTTTTTTGAAGAAGATGTGAAAAAGGCAGAAAATTCAATTCAAACAAGGGGATCGCAACAAAGGCGCGGGCGGTGGAGATCGCGATCAGCGGTAGTCGTCCTCGTCCGCCTTGGATTCGTCCTCGACCACCGGAATGGCATAGGAGCCTTTCAGCCAGCGCGACAGGTCGAGATTGCGGCAGCGGTCCGAGCAGAACGGATAGTGCTCCCGGACCGACGGGCGCTTGCATTCCGGGCATGGCAACGCCTTGCGCAGCGGCTCGACCTTGGCCACGCGCGGGGTCTGGTCATCGCCCATGGATCAGCCCTCCGTCCAGCCGGCATGCACGTCATAGCCCTCGCCGGCCAGCATCTGCATGGTCTCGAACAGCGGCAGGCCGACGACATTGGTATAGGAGCCGACGAGTTTCTGCACGAAGGTGCCGGCAATGCCCTGGATCGCATAAGCACCCGCCTTGCCGCGCCATTGGCCGGAGGCGAGATAACATTCGATGTCATAGCCGGAAAGCCGCTTGAAGCGGACCTTGGTCTCGACGATCTTCTGGCGCAGCTTGCCGTCGGGTGCGATCAGGCAGACGCCGGTGAACACCCAGTGACTGCGGCCGGACAGGAGATGCAGCGCGGAGGACGCCTCTTCCATGTATTCCGCCTTGGGCAGAATGCGCCGTCCGACGGCCACGACCGTATCGGCCGCGAGAACATAGCCGTCCTTCCAGGCGAGATCCTGCCTTGTCACCTCATGGGCGGCTTTCGCCTTGTCGGCGGCAAGCCTGCGGGCGAGCGAGCGCGGATGCTCGGATTTCTGCGGGGTCTCGTCGAGATCCATCGGCATCAGCCGCGCGGGCTCGATGCCGGCCTGCTTCAGCAGGTCCAGGCGGCGCGGCGACCCGGAGGCCAATATCAGCTTCTGTCTCAGTTCCATGGCCCCTCGCGACCGACCGTCACGCCTTACTTGAAGCGGTAGGTGATACGGCCCTTGGTCAGGTCGTAGGGAGTCATTTCCACCAGCACCTTGTCGCCGGCGAGAACGCGGATACGGTTCTTGCGCATGCGGCCGGCGGTGTGGGCGATGATCTCGTGCTCGTTTTCGAGCTTCACCCGGAACGTTGCGTTCGGCAGGAGTTCCGTGACGACGCCTGGAAATTCGAGGACTTCTTCTTTAGCCATTGAGCGGTTGTCTTCCTTGAGTTTAGACTAGGGGCACAAGCCCCCTTAAAAATGTGCGCGGAAACTACACAATCGCCGGGGCTTTGTGAACCTAGTCGATCAGGCTTTCGGAATTTGTTTCGCGCGCAGCCGTTGAGGGGCTTTTAGTGCGATCGGCCTGCAAAGGGAAGCCATGCTTTGCGTTTGCGTGACGGCGTGGCCGGATCCGGACCTGCCCAGCTTTCGATACTTGGCTCGCCACGGTCGCTAGGGGCTGACAAAGCCGTCCGTGATATGGCGTTTCAGCCGGTCGCGCACATCGCGGTAGGCGTCGAGGATCTGCGCGCGCGTGCCCGTCGTTCCGGTCGGGTCCGGCGTCGGCCAGTAGACCACCTCGACGGCGCTGGCGCGGGTCAGCTCAAGGGCTGCGTGATGAGCTTCCGGCGACAGGGTCACGACAAGATCGAAATAGTCATCCTCGAGATCCTCCAGCGTCTGCGGCTGGCGGCGACCGAGGCTCAGCCCCTCTTCGTCAAGCACCGCATCGACAAAGGCATCCCGCTCGCCGCGCTTGACGCCGGCGGACGCGATATAGATGCCGGACGGCAGAAGCGCCCGCGCCAGCGCCTCGGCGATCGGCGAGCGAATGACATTCATGCCGCAGACAAAGAGGATGGAACCCGGCAGGCCCGACGCTTTTTGGGCGTCCGGACTGTGGTGATCGTCATCACCCGGCAGATCCGTCTTGTCCGGCTGGTGTGACACCATGACGTCAGCCGCGCCAGTAGAGCACGCAGACCAGCGTGAACAGCCGCCGCGCAGTGTCGAAATCGATCCTGATCTTGCCGGACAGCCGATCCATCAGCGTCTGCGAGCCGTCATTATGGATGCCGCGGCGGCCCATGTCGATCGCCTCGATCTGCGACGGCGTCGAGGAACGGATCGCCTCGTAATAGCTTTCGCAGATCATGAAATAGTCCTTGATGATCCGGCGGAAGGGCGTGAGCGACAGGATATGGGTGGCAACATCGGCGCCGGCCTCAGTCTTGATCGAGAAGACCAGCTTGCTGTCGACCAGCGACAGCAACAGCTTGTAGGGTCCGCCCGGATGGCCGGCGGGCTCGAACGAATTCTCCTCGATCAGGTCGAAGATCGCCACCGCGCGCTCATGCTCGACGTCAGGGGTCGACCGGCCGATGGTCTCGTCCAGCACGACATCGCAGAGCCGGAAGACGCCGTCGGCCATGGCTCACCCTTCGAGATTGAGGCGGATCGCCACCGACCGCGCATGCGCGTCGAGGCCTTCCGATTTCGCCAGCGCGATCGCCGCCGGCGCCAGTTGCCGGAGCTGTTCGGCACCGAGCCTCAGGATCGACGTGCGCTTGACATAGTCGAGCACCGAAAGACCCGAGGAGAAGCGGGCGGACCGCGCCGTCGGCAGGACATGGTTTGATCCGCCGACATAGTCGCCGATCACTTCCGGCGTATGGCGTCCGACAAAGATCGCACCGGCATTGCGGATCGCCTTGATCAGCGGCTCGGCATCGGCCACGGCCAGTTCCAGATGTTCCGCGGCGATGCGATTGGCGAGCGGAACCGAGGCCGCGATGCTCTCGACCTTGATGATCGCGCCGAAGTCGCGCCAGCTCGCCGCTGCCGTTTCGGCGCGGCTCAGCGATTTCAGCTGGCGCTCGACGGCCGCCTCCACCGCCCTGCCGAAATCCGCATCGTCGGTCATCAGGATCGACTGGGCGCCGGGATCGTGTTCGGCCTGGGCGAGAAGATCGGCGGCCAGCCAGTCGGGATTGTTGTCGCTGTCGGCGATCACCAGCACTTCGGAGGGTCCGGCGATCATGTCGATGCCGACCGTGCCGAAGACCTGGCGCTTGGCGGCGGCTACATAGGCATTGCCCGGGCCGACGATCTTGGCGACCGGCGCGATCGTCTCGGTGCCGTAAGCGAGAGCGGCCACCGCCTGGGCGCCGCCGATCCTGTATATCTCCGTGACGCCGGCGATCTGGGCTGCCGCCAGCACGGTCGGGTTGATGATTCCGCCGGAGGCCGGCACGACCATGACGACACGCGGCACGCCGGCAACCTTGGCCGGCAGCGCGTTCATCAGTACCGAACTCGGATAGCTTGCGGTACCGCCCGGCACATAAAGGCCGACGGCGTCGATCGCGGTCCAGCGCGAGCCGAGACCGACGCCGATCGCATCCTCGTAGATATCGTCCTTCGGCATCTGGCGGGCGTGATGGCGCTCGATGCGCTCGGCGGCGAGCTTCAGGGCATCGAGCAGTTCCGGTGCTACGCCGGCTGTTGCCTCAGCGATCTCGGCTTCGGTCACGCGCATCGCCACGTCGGCGAAATCGATGCCGTCGAAGCGGCGCGAATATTCGGCAAGCGCTGCATCCCCGCGGGCGCGCACATCGTCGATGATCGTGCGCACCACGTCATTGACGTCGTCGGAGACTTCCCGCTTGGTCGTCAGAAATGCGGCAAAGCGCGTCTCGAAATCGCCCGAAGCCTGATCCAGCCAGATTGCCACGTCCCCACTCTTCCTTCTCACATCACAACCGGTTTCCCGGCACGCACCGTCGATGCCTCGTTCGGTCAGCCTTGTTCTGGCAACCTTGTTCGGGCAGTCTTTTTCAGTCGGCCCTTTTTCAGTCCACCTTGCCTTTTCAGTCGGCCTTGTGGTCCGGTCTTGACCCCGTGCCCCAGGCGCCGCCGGTATCGGTCAGCTGTGCCTCGATACACTCGACCTCGAGCGCGATCATGCCGGAACCCGACAGAACCAGTTCGATGACGCCATCGGGCCCCTCGCCCCTGGCGACAAAGCGGATGGCCAGCAGCGACAGGACCTCGTCGGCGCCGCTGCGGTCAAAGCCGATCGAACGCACGGCCGAGACCCGCTTGAAACCGAGCACCGCGCGGTGGCGCTCATAGCTCTTGGCAGAGCGGTCGGCCTTTTCCCAGACGAAACGATTGACCGTCAGGGAAAACAGGCCCGGACGCGGGGCAAAGGCCAGGTCTCCCGCCTTGAACACCGCATCCTGCATATGGGCGGAAATGATCGAGAGATCATCCGTATCAAGCGCCAGAAGCTTCAAATCCGTCATGTACCCTGCCCGTATCAACCGGCAGTCCCAGGCGGCGGGCCATTGCGGCCGGTTCCATCCTGCGACTGCCTCACATCCTTTTGACATAGGTTGCCGCTTGTCCAGTGGCAACCGGGCAAAAAGACTAGGGCCCGATCAATCGCTGATCCGTTCGACCACCGCGCCGCAACGGGTGAGCTTTTCTTCCAGGCGCTCGAAGCCGCGATCGAGGTGGTACACACGGCTGACCATGGTCTCGCCTTCGGCGGCAAGGCCGGCAATGACCAGCGACACCGAAGCGCGCAGGTCGGTTGCCATGACCGGCGCGCCACGCAGGCGGGCGACGCCCTCGATGCGGGCGGTCTGGCCCGAAAGCGTGATCTTTGCGCCGAGGCGGGCCAGTTCCTGGACATGCATGAAACGGTTCTCGAAGATCGTCTCGGTGACATGCGACACGCCCTGGGCGCGGGTCATCAGGCCCATGAACTGCGCCTGCAGGTCGGTCGGGAAGCCGGGGAAAGGCTCGGTGACGATATCGACCGGACGGATGGCATTGCCATGGCCGATGACGCGGATGCCGTTGTCGACGGCGACAAGCTCGGCGCCAGCGCGGCGGATCGCCTCGACTGCCGTATCGAGCAGGGTGATGTCGGTGCCGGCCAGCGTCACGTCACCGCCGGTCATGGCGACCGCCATGGCATAGGTGCCGGTCTCGATGCGGTCCGGCAGTACCCGGTGGCGGGCGCCCGACAGGCTGGTCACGCCTTCGATGGTGATGGTCGAGGTGCCGGCGCCGGTGATCTTGGCACCCATAGCGATCAGGCAGTTGGCGAGATCGACGACTTCCGGCTCGCGGGCGGCATTGCCGATCACGGTCGTGCCGCGGGCAAGCGATGCCGCCATCAGCATCACATGGGTAGCGCCGACGGAAACCTTCGGGAAGGTGTAGTGGGCCCCGATCAGGCCGCCCTTCGGCGCGGTTGCATTGATATAGCCGCTGTCGATCTCAAGCTCGGCGCCGAGGGCTGCAAGGCCTTCGAGGAAAAGATCGACCGGACGCGTGCCGATGGCGCAGCCGCCGGGCAGCGAGACGCGGGCCTTGCCTTCACGCGCAAGCAGCGGACCGATGACCCAGAAGCTGGCGCGCATCTTGGAGACCAGTTCGTAAGGCGCGGTGGTCTCGGCGATCGTGCGGCAGGTGAAATGCACCGTGCGCGAATAGGAACCGTCCTGGTGCTCGCGGCGGCCGTTGACCGAGACGTCGACACCGTGGTTGCCGAGGATGCGCAGGAGCAGCTCAACATCGGCCAGATGCGGCACGTTTTCGAGCGTCAGCGTGTCACTGGTCAACAGCGAGGCGATCATCAGCGGCAGGGCCGCATTCTTGGCGCCGGAGATCGGGATGATCCCGTTGAGCTCATTGCCGCCGACAATCCTGATGCGATCCATATAAGCCTACGATACGGGCAGAGCCCGCCTTTCCTGAACAATAAGGGATGACGCCTGAGTGGCGAGGATGGCTGTGTAGACGAAAAGCGGCAGCGGTTCAATTCGCCGCGCCCAATCGCCTTTAATCAGCAGGTTTGGACGAATTTGCGGCAGGCAGGCCATCCGTGTCATCGGCCTCGCCGGCACGGCGCGCGCGCTGCTGCTGCTTGCGGCGCTGGAGATTTTCCTTGAGCTTCTTGGCCGCCCGCAGACGGCGATGATCGGCCTCGGTTAGCTGTTGCGGCTTTTCGCCGTTTTCCACCGCCGCCTGCCGACTTTTCGCGCCCGTGGCGGAAAAGCCCTTGTTTTCCGGTATTTTCTGATCATCGCTCATGCCGCCCTGATAGCCAAAATCCAGCCTCCTGACCAGAGACTTCGCACGGTGGGCGGTGCAAAACACAAATCTTGCAAGCCTATTTCGATTTGCGGCTTGCACTCGCCATCAAGCTATGGCAATAGGCCCCTCGTTCCGAAGCGGATCCTTTCCGCTTCGCCAGATGCTGCTATAGCTCAGGGGTAGAGCACTCCCTTGGTAAGGGAGAGGCCGAGAGTTCAAATCTCTCTAGCAGCACCATTTTCCCGCAATAAATAGAGAATCGGGCGCCCTGAAGATGGCGCTTCAGCATTTTTCGCGCGCGCCGGCAATGGCCAGCCGCGCCGCGGCTAGCGCAGAAACCGGCGAAACCGGCGCAGCGACAGGACGAAGAGCACCGTCGCGATGGCGACCAGCGACAGGAGCTGGGGCCAGACGACATCTAGGCCAGCGCCGCGGAACAGGACGGCCTGGGCCATGATGACAAAATGGGTATTGGGCGCGGCCAGCATGATCTCCTGAATGATCGGCGGCATGCTTTCGCGCGGCGTCATGCCGCCGGACAGGACCTGCAGCGGCAGCAGCACCAGCATCAGCAGGAGGCCGAACTGCGGCATCGAGCCGGCGACTGTTGCTAGGAATATGCCCATGCAGGTCGTCGCGACGAGCTGCAGCGCCGCGCCGACGACGAACAGCAGCATCGAGCCGTGGATCGGCACCTGCAGCACCCCCTCCACGATGACCAGCAGCGAAAAGACCGAGGCCGCCAGCACCACCAGGCCCATGGACCAGATCTTGCTCAGCATGATCTCGGCGGGGCTGACCGGCATGACGAGCAAATGTTCGATCGTGCCATGTTCGCGCTCGCGGATCAGGGCGGCGCCTGTCAGGACAATCGACAGCATGGTGATCGCCGAAATCACCTCGTTGATGGCGCCGAACCAGCCCTTGTCGAGCTGCTGGTTGAAGCGGGCGCGCAAGGTCAGCGCAACCGGAACGATGGTGGCTGAACGGTGGCGATCAAGAAAGGTGGTGACCTCGTCCGAGACGATCTGCTGGACATAGCGGCCGCCGGAAAAGGCCTGGGTCATACGGGTCGCGTCGATGTTCAGCTGGATGGTCGGCGTCCGGCCGGCGAGCAGGTCACGCTGGAAATTGGGCGGGATGTCGAGCACGAACGTGTCGAGGCCGGCATTCATGCGCCGGTCGATCTCGCTTTGCGCGATCAGCTTCGGCTGGCTGAAATTCGGCGGATAGAAGCCCGCCAGGATGCGGGCGGAGACCGGTGAGCGATCCTCGTCGACCACCGCGATTGCGGCATTGTTAAGCGTCTCGGGCATGGCCGTGGAGGCCGTATAGATCGACACGGTGAAGGCATAGACGATCAGCACGAGCAGCGCTGGATCGCGCGCCAGGCCGCGCAACTCCTTGATGCCGAGGTGGATGATATTGGCCAGTCGCATCGGCTAGACCGCCTGTTTCTTGAGGAGAACGGTTCCCAGCGAAAGAAGCAGCGGGCCGACCATCCCCAGCGCCAGCAGTTCGCGGCCGAGATCGTCGAAACCCAGCGCCTTGGAAAACACGCCGCGAGAAATCGTGACGAAATGGCTGGTCGGATAGAGCTGCCCGATCAGCGCGCCCGCGCCCTGCAGCGACGAGACCGGATCAATCATGCCGGAAAACTGTACGGCGGGGATGATGGTGATCAGCGCCGTTGCGAAGATCGCCGCGATCTGGCTCTTCAGAAAACTCGACAACAACAGGCCGAGCGCCGTCGAGGCGAAGACATAGAGGAAGGCTGCGAGTGAAAGCGTGGCGAAGCTGCCGGTGAGCGGGACGCGGAAGGCAAAGACCGCAAACGCGGTCAGCATGAGAAAATTCATCATGGCCAGCACCAGATAGGGGATCTGCTTGCCGAGCAGGAATTCCAGCCGCGTCACCGGGGTGACGTAGAAATTGGTGATCGAGCCGAGTTCCTTTTCGCGCACGACGCTGAGAACCGAAAGCATGGCGGGTATCAGCATCAAAAGCAGCGGAATGACCGCCGGCACCATGGCGACGAGGCTGTCGATGCCGGGATTGTAGCGGTAGCGCACCTGCAGGTCGAAAACACCGATGGTCGCCGCATCGCCGTGGAACTCGCGCGTCTTCTGGCTGAGCCAGGTGGCATGCATGCCCTGAACGTAACCCTCGACGGTCTCGGCCCGGCTCGGCATGGCACCGTCGATCCAGGCACCGATCTCGACCGTCTTCCTGCCGCGCGCCAGATCCCGGCCGAAACCGGGCGGGATCTCGATCGCCAGGCTCAGCTCGCCGTCGCGCATGCGCCTGTCGAGATCGGCATAACCGGTGATCGGCGGCCGTTCGGTAAAATAGCGCGAGCCGGCGATCTGCTGGACGTAGTCGCGACTGATCGTCGTGTCGTCGCGGTCAAGCACCGCAAATGTCAGGTTCGCGACATCGAGATTGATGCCATAGCCGATGACGAACATCAGGATGACGCTGCCGAGCAGGGCCAGCGAGGCACGGATCGGATCGCGGCGCAGCTCCAATGTCTCGCGGCGGCTGAAGGCTAGAACGCGGCGCAGGCTGAGCGCACCGCCCCCGCCTGACGACGGGGCCGGGCGGACGGGATCGGATGATCCGGGCGCAGTCTCGGGCCCAATCCCGATTTCGGCTGCGGCGCCGGTGTCGGGCGCGATGTCGGACGAGGTGTCGGACGAGGTGTCTGGCGCTGGATCGGATGCGCCATCCGACCTGCGGCCGTCGGATGTGATGGCGATTGCCTCCTCGATATAGCCGATGAACGCCTCTTCCAGAGTGGCGGCGCCCCTGCCTGCGGTAATCGCGCGCGGCTGATCGGTGACCAGTACCTTCCCGGCATGCATCAGGGAGATGCGATCGCAGAGTTCGGCCTCGTTCATGAAATGGGTCGAGATGAAGATCGTCACATTGTCCTTGCGCGACAGGTCCGCCAGGATGCGCCAGAAGCCATCGCGGGCGATCGGGTCGACACCAGACGTCGGCTCGTCGAGGATCAGGATCTCGGGCGAATGGATCATGGCGACGGCAAGCGACAGGCGCTGGCGCAGGCCGAGCGGCAGATTGTCCGGCAGGCTGTCGAGCACCGTTTTGAGATCGAAGCGACCGGCCATCTCGGCGATCCTAGCCTCAATCGCCTCACGCTCCATGCCGAAAAGGCGGGCATGCAGGTCAAGGTTCTGGCGCACGGTGAGCTCGGTATAGAGCGAGAAGGCCTGGCTCATGTAGCCGACCCGGCGACGGATCGCGAGATCCCTGGCATCGACCGCTTGGCCGAAGACCTTGGCCGTGCCTTCGCTCGCCGCCAGAAGGCCGGTGAGCATTTTCATCGTCGTTGTCTTTCCGCAGCCGTTCGAACCGAGAAAGCCGAAGATCTCGCCACGCGGAATGCGGAAACTGACCCTATCGACGGCGGTGAAATCGCCGAAGCGCATGGTCAGGTGATCCGCCTCGATGGCAATTTCCGCATCGGCACCATTGTTTCTGGCAGGGATCGAAACGGCTGTGAACCGGCCGCGCCTTTCCTCCGGCAACAGCGCAACGAAGGCGGCATCGAGCGTGGCGGCACCGGTCCTGGCCAGGATTTCCTGCGGCGTGCCGGTTGCCAGCACCCGGCCTGCGTCCATGGTGACGAGCCAGTCGAAACGACCGGCCTCCACCATATAGGCCGTGGCGACAACAACGCTCATGCCCGGCCGAGCATTGCGTATGCCGTCGATCAGCTGCCAGAACTGCCGGCGCGACAGGGGGTCGACGCCGGTGGTTGGCTCGTCGAGAATCAACAGGTCCGGATCATGGATCAAGGCGCAACACAGGCCGAGCTTCTGCTTCATGCCTCCCGAAAGCTTGCCGGCCGGGCGATCGGCGAAATCTTGCAACCCGGTGCTTTTCAGGAGTGTCGCGATCCTGGCTTCCCGCTCGCGCCTGTCCTGGCCGAACAGCCTGCCGAAGAACTCGACATTCTCAAAGACCGACAAGGTCGGATAGAGGTTCTTGCCCAGACCCTGCGGCATATAGGCAATGCGCGGGCAGATGCGGCGGCGATGCCGGGCGCTCGCCATGTCGCCGCCGAGTACCGTGATGCGGCCGGCCTGGATCGCATGGGCACCCGCGACAAGCGACAGCAGGCTCGACTTGCCGACGCCGTCGGGACCGATCAGCCCGACCATGCAGCCGGCCGGAATATCGAGGCTGATAGCCGCCAGCGCCGGCGCCCTGCCATAGGACAGGCTGACGCCCTCGAGGCGGGCCACCAGACCGGCTGGCGGATCATCGCGCCCGTGTTTCTCCATCGGCCGCGCCATGGTCATTGCACCAGTGTACCGGTCAGGTGTTGCGGCCATTCCACTGCCGGATCGACCCGAACATAGGCCATGCCCGGCAGACCGGTCTTGATCTGATCCATGTGCTTGCGCAAGAGTTCCGAAGCCACCTTTGCCTTGATGCGGAACATCAGCTTCTGCCGTTCTTCCTCGGTCTCCACCGTCTTCGGCGTGAATTGCGCGACGTCGGCGACGAAACTTACCTTGGCGGGGATGACATATCCGGGCGCGGCATCCAGCACGAGGCGAACCTCGCTGCCGAGCGCCACACGTCCCGCAACGGATGTCGGCAGGAAGAAGGACATGAACACATCGCCGAGATCGACGATATTGAGCACCCGGCCGCCGGCGGCCAGCACCTCGCCCGGCTGCGCGACCCGGTACTGGACCCGGCCGTCGCGTGGCGCGCGCAGCATTCCCTCGCGCAGTTGCGCCGCGATGCTTTCGATCGCCGCCTTTGCCGCTTCGACGGCCGCTCCGGCATCGACCACCTGAGCCCTCGCCGAGCTGATCGCCGCATCCGACGCAGCGACCTGGGCCCTGGCAGCGGCAACAGCCGCCTTTGCGCTCTCGACGCTGGCGCGGTCGTCATCGACCGCTTGCTGGGTCGTGGTCTTGTTTTCCAGCAAGCGTTCGGCACGGGCAAGCTTGATCGAGGCGGCGTCGAGCTGGGCCTGCCTCTGGGCTACCGTGGCATCGGCGGCCTCGCGCTCGGCCTGCCGCTGGGCCACCACGCTTTGTGCCGCATCGACGCCAATCTCGGCGCGACGCAATTGTGCCTGCAACTGGCGCTGCTCTGCCTCAAGCTGCGTCGTGTCCATCACGGCAACAACCTGCCCGGCCGCGATGAAATCGCCCTCGTCGGCAAGGATTTCCTTGATCCGGCCCGCCGTCTTGGTGGAAATGTCGATCTCGACCGCTTCGATCCGGCCATTGCCGCTGGCGATGCCGGCAGGCAGGCCATCCCCTTCATAGGTCTTCCAGCCGTAATAGGCGGTTCCCCCGATTACCACCGCCAGAACAGCGGCCAGCCAGCCAGCCTGTCGATTTGCCATGATCAAAATCCCCGCATATGTCGCGCCTGAAATGTGTCCGAACAGCAATCACTATGCGGGCAAGTCTAGGGCCGGTGCTCCGGCCCCATCTTGATCCATGTCAAGATGTACGGCGGGCGGCATGGCCGCTGCCACGGGCATGCGGCAACGGTGCACCGTCCGCGCGCAATCTCCAGTGTTACCTGTCGAGCCCACCTTCTCTAGCTCACCTTCTCAAGCTTGACGTCTCGGGCGTGACTTCTCGGGCGCGCAGGGCTAGAACGTTGCGCCTGCAAGCCGACCGGCTCATCGATCCGACCTTCGACCGGCAGAGCACCCCCTCGATCCCTCCTGTTCCGGATGAACCATGTCCACAGCCTCTTTCGACCCGCATTCCCTCGCGGCCCAGTTCTCCGCTCCACGCGCGCGTATCCCGGCCGCGGAACTCGGCGTGCCGTCCGGCGTGAGCGACGCCATGGCGGTGCAGGAGATCTTTTCGGCGACACTGCCGGCCGCGCCGGTCGGCTACAAGGTGGCCCGCTCGCCGGACGGCCTTGCCGTGGTCGGCCGCCTCTGGCCGCTTGCGCTTGCAGACGATGCCGTCGTTGCCGAATTTCCCTGGCGCGACGGCTTGAAGATCGAGGTGGAAATCGCGGTGACGCTGGCGTCCGCCCTGCCGCCGCGTGCGGACGGCTATAGCCAGGAGGAGATCCTGGCGGCAATCGGCAGCGTGCATCTGGGTATCGAGGTGCTCGACAGCCGCATCGAAGAAGGCGGCAAGGCTCCTTACCTGCTTTTCCTCGCCGACAGGCTGGGCAATGCCGGTTATGCGCTCGGGCCGACGGTGCCGAAAGACATGCTTGCCTTGAACGGGGAAAAGCAGCTTGTCGTCAGGCTCGGCGACCAGACCATCTACGCAGCAGACGCCCGCCACCCGGCCGGCGATGTGATGGCATGGCTTGCCGGCTGGGCGTCGAAGAGCGACCGGCCGGCCGCATCCCTGGCGGCGGGCGAGATCATTACCACCGGCAGCCTGTGCGGCGCGCCTGTTGCGCAACAGCCCGGCCTGCTGACGGTCGAACTCGAAGGTGGACACACGATGTCCATTCGCCTGACGGCCTGAGGCAATCATGGCCCCGGAGCAGCCGGGGCCATGTATGTTCTGCCGCTTCACGGGGCTTGCGGCCGGTTCAGAAACCGCCGGCAACCAGGCGACGACGCAGGCCGTCGATGTCCGCCGTGACCAGGTCATCGAGGCGGCGTTCCCAACCGAGCGCCGTTTCAACGATGACCCGCAGGCTGTCATATTGCGGCACCCAGCCGAGTGTTTCCCTGGCAAGGGTCGCGTCTGCCACGACCAGCGGCGCATCGCCCGGCCGGCGCGGGCCGTATTCGACGGCAAACGGCTGGCCGCTGACCTGGCGCACCGCCCGCAGGATATCGAGCACGGAATAGCCCTTGCCATAGCCGCAATTGGCGATCAGCGGCTGACCGCCCTTGCGCAGATAGGCCAGCGCGCTCAGATGCGCATCGACGAGGTCGTTGATATGGATGAAGTCGCGCACGCCCGTGCCGTCGGGTGTCTGGTAGTCGGCCCCGAACACCGAGACCGACTTGCGCTTGCCGAGCGCTGCCTCGCAGGCGACCTTCAACAGGTGGGTGGCGCCGGCCGCGGAATTACCCGCCCGGCCCTTCACATCGGCGCCGGCGACATTGAAGTAACGCAGCGCGACGTAACGCAGATCATGGGCGCGGGCGGTATCGCGCAGCATCATCTCGCTCATCAGCTTCGACTGGCCATAGGGCGATTCCGGCCGCAAGGCGGCGTCTTCCCGGATCGGCAGCGGCTGGTCCGGCTGGCCGTAAACGGCAGCCGTTGACGAGAAGATGACCTTGTCGATACCGGCCTTGACGGCCGCGGTCAGCAGCTTGTGGGTATTGCCGGTGTTGTTTTCATAGTAGCTGAGCGGATCGGACACGGATTCCGGCACGATGATCGAGCCGGCAAAATGGATGATCGTCTCGATCCGGTTTTCGGCAAAGACCTGCTTGAGAACGGACGCATCGCCGATATCGCCAAGATAGAAACGCGCCTGCGGCGCCACGGCCCAGCGAAAACCCGTCGACAGCCGGTCAACGACGACGACGTCCTCGCCCGCATCGAGCAATGCCCAGACCATGTGACTGCCGATATAGCCGGCTCCACCCGTTACCAAGATCGCCATGATTTTCTTCCCAACGTTTTCTTGTTGGGAAGAGCTAACCACGGCGATCTTTTCGAATGCTTATTTTCGCGGGCTAAGCCTCTGATTAAGCCAGACTATTCGTCGGCTTGATTAAGCTTTTCCTAGCCGAAACATTCAAATTTTAGCGACGTTCGTCACAGCGCAAGGATGTAGCGGCCGAGGCGGTCGGCTGCCTCCTCGATCTGTTTGGGATTGCGCAGGAAACAGGCGCGCAGGAAGGCCTCGCCGCCGGCGCCGAAGGCGGTTCCGGGCGCCAGGCCCACGCCCGTCTTGTCGACGATGTCGAAGGCCGCCTTGCGACTGTCGGTGATGCCATCGATCTTCAGGAAAGCGTAAAGCGCACCTTCCGGCTTCAGGGTCTCGACCCGGTTGGTGGCGATCAGCCGATCACAGAGGATATCGCGCGACTGGGTGGCACGGGCGACGTTTTCCGCAACAAAGCCATCGCCGTGGTCAAGTGCTGCCACCGCCCCCCGCTGCATGAACGGAGCAACGCCCGAGGTCGAATACTGGATCAGGTTTTCCAGCACAGGGCCGATTTCAGGCGGTGCGACGATCCAGCCGACGCGCCAGCCGGTCATCGACCAGTTCTTCGAAAAGGAATTGGCAAACAGGATCCGGTCGCCGTCTTCCATCACGTCGAGGAAGGACGGCGCCCGCTCGGCTTCGCCGTAATAATAGAGCGCATAGATCTCGTCGGCGAGAATCCAGATGCCGTGGCGGCGGGCAATCTCCAGAACCTTTCTCAGATCGTCCTTCGTTGCCGTCCAGCCGGTCGGGTTCGACGGCGTGTTGATGAACAGCGCCTTGGTCTTCGGGGTGATCGCCGCTTCAAGCCTGTCGAAGTCGAGAGACCAGCGACCATCGGCAAAGGTCAGCGGCAGGCCGACGGCCTTGGCCCCGGCGATCTGGATCGCCGAGACAATGTTCGGCCAGGTTGGCGACAGATAGACGATCTCGTCGCCCGGCGAGGTCAGCGCCTGGACGCAGAGTACGATGGCTTGCATGCCCGAACCCGTCGCATAGAAATGATCGGCCGGCAGGTCGACGCCGAAATGGCGGCTGTAATAGTTGGCCAGCGCCTGGCGCAGTTCCGGCACGCCGCGCTGCCAGGTGTAGAACGTCTCGCCGCCGAGCAGCGCCTCGCTGGCCGCCCTGCTGATGAAATCGGGGGTCGGCAGATCCCCTTCGCCAACCCAGAGCGGCAAGAGGTTGTCGCGGGTGCGGGCATGGTTGACCAGTTCGACGATGCCGCTCTTCGGGGCGGCAAGCGCGCGGGCGCTAAGGTCATTCAAAAACGGCATGAATCGGCGTCTCCAAGGATCACTTGCGCTGATCTAGCCGATCGGCGGGCAAAAATCCCATGATAATCCTTGAGGAAGAGATCGATTCAGGTGATGGATCGCCGTGGCTCGCGTATCGGCGAGCCACCGCGCAAAATAGATCAGGCCTTCTTCAGAAGGTCGCGGATTTCGGTGAGCAGCTGGATGTCGGCTGGCGGAGGCGCATCCTCGGCGGCCTGCTTTTCCTGCTTCTCCAGCGACTTGCGCAGCGTGTTCACACCCTTGACCATGAGGAAGATGATCCAGGCAAGAATGACGAAATTGATCACCACCGTGATGAAATTGCCGTAGGCGAACACGGCGCCCTGTTCGCGCGCAGCCGCCAGCGATGTCGCCGTCACCTTGTCGCTCAGCGGCAGGAAATAGTTGGAGAAGTCGAAGCCGCCGAAAATCACGCCGACGATCGGCATGACTATGTCCTGGACCAGCGAATTGACGATGAGGCCGAAGGCGCCCCCGATGATGACACCCACGGCAAGGTCCATGACATTGCCGCGTGCAATGAATGTCTTGAATTCGTTCAGCATACCGCTCTCCTTTGTTTCCCTGACCAGGCCACCTTCGCGTTCGGCAGTCCCACCGTCATGGTTAAAGAAAGTTTGTCCATTCGGAAATGGTCAATTTCGAATTTGCCTGTTTCATCTTCGACTTAAGGTCAATCCGAAGACGATTTCAAAAGCCGTCGACTTCCCCTAAGGTTCGACCGGGTGCCACTCAGGAGGTCAAAGTGCTCCCCGGCTGGATTATCGTCGCGTCGTCTCTCGGCTATCTGCTGTTTCTGTTCGCCGTGGCCAGCTACGGCGACCGCAGATCGCGTGTCAGCGGCGTTCCCGCCGGCGGCAGGCCCGCCGTCTATGCACTCAGCCTTGCGGTCTATTGCACATCCTGGACCTATTTCGGCGGCGTCGGGCTCGCGGCCGAGCGCGGGCTGGAATTCATGGGCATCTATATCGGTCCGATCCTGATGTACACGCTCGGCATGCCGATCCTCCGGCGCATCGTCGAGCTGGCCAAGACCGAGAAGATCACCTCCGGCGCCGACTTCGTCGCGGCCCGCTACGGCAAGAATCCGATCGTCGGCATGCTGGTAACGATCATCTATCTGGTCGGCATCATTCCATATATCGCCCTGCAGCTGAAAGCGGTCTCCAGCTCGGTCGCCACCGTCATGGACCCCAGCGCCTACGGCATCGGCACCGGCAATCTCTACTTCATCGACCTGCCGCTGATCGTCGCCTTCATGCTGGCCTGTTTCGCGGTGATCTTCGGCACCCGTCACACCGATGCAACCGAGCATCAGGACGGCCTGATCCTGGCGATCGCGATGGAATCGGTGGTCAAGCTGGTGGCTTTCTGGACACTCGGCTTCTTCGTGCTGTTCTTCATTTTCGACGGGCCGGCCGATCTCTGGCACAAGGCACAGGACAGCGAAGCGGTGATGGCAGCGCTCTCCTACCAGACGCCGCCTGCCCGCTGGCTGCTGCTGATCGCGCTTTCGGCCTTTGCCATCATCATGCTGCCGCGCCAGTTCCACGTGACGGTAGTGGAAAACCGCACGCCGCGCGAACTGCGGCTCGCCGGCATCCTGATGCCGATCTACCTGATCGCCATCAACATTTTCGTGCTGCCGGCGGCCATCGGCGGGATCATGACCTTCGGCGGGACCGGCGACGCCGATCTCTATGTCTTGTCCCTGCCATTGCATGCCGGCGCAAGCCTGGTCTCGCTGCTGACCTTCATCGGCGGATTTTCCGCAGCAACCGCCATGGTGATCGTCGCATCTGTGGCGCTTGCCATCATGATATCGAACGACATGGTGCTGCCGATCTTCCTCAGGCAGAAGCTGCTGGAGCGCCCCAGCCAGCGGGCAAATTTCGCCAAGACCCTGCTGCATATCCGCCGTACCGCAATCTTCGGCGTCATGCTGCTCGGCTATGTCTATTATCGCTCGGCCGACAATTCGACCGGCCTTGCCTCGATCGGTCTCCTGTCGTTCACCGCGATTGCCCAGATCGCGCCGGCTATGTTCGGCGGGCTGATCTGGCGCCGGGCCAATGCGCGCGGCGCGATCGCCGGCCTGACATCCGGCTTCTTCGTCTGGGCCTATCTCCTGTTCCTGCCCAGCCTCGGTGCCATCGACCACTCGTGGATCGCGTCCGCCGTGCTCGGCTTCCTGCTGCCCGGCCTGCAGATGTTCGAACCCGCCTTTGCGGATTCGCTCGTCAACGCCACGCTGTTCAGCCTCGCGGTCAACACCGCCGCCTTCATCATCGGCTCGCTCAGCCGCAATCCGAGGCCTGTCGAGCGCATCCAGTCCGATATCTTCGTCAAGCGTCATGCCCACTCGCATTTCGCCACCCGAGGCTGGAAAACCAGCGTTGCCGTCGGCGATCTGAAGGCGGCCATTGCCCGTTATCTCGGCGACGAACGCATGGAGCGCTCGTTCCGCACCTACGAGCAGAAGGTCGGCCGCAAGCTGGCGGACGACAGTCCGGCCGACATGGCCTTCATTCATTTCTCCGAACAGTTGCTGGGCAGCGCCATCGGCTCTTCGTCTGCCCGGCTTGTCCTGTCGCTGATCCTGCAGAAAGCGGAGGACACGTCTGCCGATACCGTCTGGCTGCTCGACCAGGCGTCCGAAGCGCTGCAGTACAATCAGGACATGCTGCAGACCGCGCTGTCACAGATGGAGCAGGGCATTGCCGTTTTCGATGCATCCGACCGCCTGACGATCTGGAACCGGCGCTTCCGCAGCCTGCTCGACCTGCCCGAGCATGTCGGCCAGGTCGGCTTTCCGCTCACCGACATCATCGCCATCCTGATGCAGCGTGGTGACGTGACCAAGGCAGGCCAGTCGGCGGTGGTGCGCAGCTTCCATCAGTTCGACAACCCGTTCCGTATTGTGCTTTCCGGCGGCGATCGCATTCTCGAAGTGCGCTGCAACCTGATGCCCGACAAGGGCATTGTTGCGACCTTCACCGATATCACCGCGCAGGTGGAAGCCGACCGGGCGCTGAAGCAGGCGAACGAAACGCTGGAACAGCGCGTCAGCGAGCGCACAGCCGAATTGACGCGGGTCAACCACGCGCTGGCCGAGGCAAGGGCGGCGGCGGACGATGCCAATATCGGCAAGACGCGCTTCTTTGCAGCTGCCGGCCATGACATTCTCCAGCCGCTCAATGCGGCGCGGCTCTATTCCTCGTCGCTGGTCGAACGGCTGGGTGCGTCCGACAACAGCGCGCTGGTGCGCAATATCGATTCAGCCCTTGAATCGGTCGAGAGCATTCTCGGCGCGGTGCTCGACATATCGCGCCTCGACACCGGTGCGATGAAACCACGCTTCTCCACCGTCGCGCTGAACGGATTGCTGGAACGCATCGAGACGGACTTTGCGCCGCTGGCGCGGGAGAAGAACGTCAAACTGGTGGTCATGCCGACCAGGCTTGCGGTCCGATCCGACCCCAATCTGCTGCGGCGGCTGGTGCAGAACCTCGTTTCCAACGCGATCAAATATACCCCCGCCGGTCGCGTCGTGGTCGGTGCCCGGCGCCAGGGCGACAAGGTCATCATCCAGGTCACCGACAGCGGCATCGGCATCCCGGCGTCCAAATTCCGCACGGTGTTCAAGGAATTCGCCCGGCTGGAGGAAGGCATGCGCACGGCCTCGGGTCTGGGCCTCGGCCTGTCGATCGTCGATCGCATCGCCCGCGTGCTGCATCATCCGGTGGAACTTGCCTCAAAGCCCGGCAAAGGCACGACCTTCCGCGTGGTCATGCCGCTCGAAATCGCCAAGCCGCTGAGCCCCGGCGTCGTGCCGCTTGCTGCATCCGATCACGCCAGCCTGCCGCTCCAGGGCTTGCGGTTGCTGTGCATCGACAACGAGCCGAAGATCCTCGAAGGCATGGCGCTGCTGGTTTCCGGCTGGGGCTGCAGCGTGCAATGCGCCGGCTCGATCGAGGAGATGGACGCGCTGATCTCGACGGAAACCCAGCCGCCGGATCTGGTCATTGCCGATTACCATCTGGGCGACGGCAGCGGTATCGGAGCCGTCCTCAGGCTCCGGGCACTTTATCAGGCCGACGTTGCGGCCCTGTTGATCACCGCCGACCGCACGGCCGAGGTCCGGGCCGAGGCCGAAAGGCATTCGATCACGCTGCAGCACAAGCCGGTCAGGCCCGCAGCACTGCGCGCCTTCATCACCCAGGTGTATTCTCAGAAACGGGCGGCGGCGGCGGAATAGGCCGCAGCCTCATGCAACGATCGGGCAACATGGCTTCCCATCAGCGCCCCGTCACTGCCACGACGACAGCGCCCGCAGCGTCGGCGTCTTCTTGAAGACATGGCCATCCATCCGCGCCAAGAGCCGGTCGAGCATGCTGACGGCCTCGACGACCGCCGGCCCCTTGTTCAGCATCACGCATTCGGCACGCGCGGCCATGGCCGCGTCGGTCATTTCACCGCGGGTCGGGATTCCCTGCTTGACCATGTCTTCGAGCACCTGCGTCGCCCAGATGCACGGCACCGAGGCGGCCTCGCAGATCCACAGGATCTCCTCCTGCATTTCGGCCAGTCGCTCGAAGCCGATCTCGGCGGCCAGGTCGCCGCGCGCGATCATCACGCCGAAGGGGCCGCGCTCACGGGCGCGGACAATCAGTGCCGGCAAGTTGCTGACCGCTTGCGGCTGTTCGATCTTGGCGATCAGCCCGAGCTTGCGGCCGGCCTGGCCAAGGCGTTCCAGCACCGCATCGAGAAGATCGATGTCCTCCGGCTGGCTGACGAAGGAATATCCGATGATGTCCGCGAGCACGATGACCGAGGCCAGGTCCGCCTCGTCCTTTGTCGTCAGGGGTGAAAGGCCGAGAGACGTATCGGGGAGGTTGATGCCCTTTTCCTCTTTCAGCTTCGTGCCGCCCGCCTTGGTCTTGCGGACCAGAACCACCGCCTCGCCTTCAGACAGGCTTTCGACCACCGCTTCCAGCTTTCCGTCATCGTAGCGAAGCCTGTCGCCGATGCGCAGTCGCGTGACGATCTGCGGCAGCGAGACACAGGCGGAAAACCGGGCTGCCTCGCAGACACGCGGCTTGCCCTGCGTCACCAGTCGCACACGGTCGCCAACCTGCAGCCGCGCCTTCTTTTCCGGCAGAACGACCTCTGCTGTGCGGATCTTCGGCCCGGCGATGTCCATCAGAACGGCGATGTCGCGGCCGACGACTTTCGCCGCCGCCCTGACGAAGCCGGCCATGCGCGTCCAGGCCTTGACGTCATCATGGGCGCAGTTGATCCGCGCGACATCCATGCCGGCACGGGCGAGATCGAGAACCAGATCCGGCCCGTCGGCCGCCTCGCTCGGCAGCGTGACCATGATGCGGGTGCGACGGCCGTCCGGTTCCGGCCCCATCAAGGTTTCAGCCGCTGCCGCAAGGCGTGCCTCGCCGGCGAAATAGTCCGTTTCCATCGGCGGATCGCCGGATACGTCGCGGCCGGCAAGCGCGGCAAGCGCTGCGATCACTGCGTCGAGAGTGACAAGCACACGGCCCTCCAGACGGCCGAGCGAGGACAGGCCAAGCGCCATCAGGCGTCGCTGCAGCGGCCGGATATCGTTGCGGCGCAGCAGCAGATAGTGGATCAGATTGACGACTGCCGGGTCCGCGGTCTGTTGGCCTGCGGTCAGCATGGCCAAGCGTTCCGGCACGTCATCGAGGATCTGCGCGCGCAAGGCGGTCAGTTCGTCCAGCAGGGCGCTGGCGCGCATGGCGGAAGACGGGATGTCCTGGCTGTTCATGATCGTGCCTCGCAGGGGGATTGTCCACGCTCACGCTACATCGGCAATCCTGACAACCGGATGACGTGGGTCAATCTCCTCCTCTTCTTCCTCTTTCTGCTCTTCGTCTTCCGGCCAATAGCGCCGGCCCCGGAAGCTATCTATGCTTGCCACTCCGCCGCTGCGGCGCAGGGAGCGAGATCACGGCCGGGAGGGCCATAATCTGCATGAAGATCGCATTGCTGTCCGACATCCACGGCAACCGCCAGGCCTATGAGGCGGTGATGGCCGATGCGCTTGCCCGCGGTGCCGAGCGCTTCGTCATTCTCGGCGACATCGTCGGTTATGGCGGCGATCCGCGGTGGTGCGTCGACAGGACGATCGCGCTTGCCGCAGAAGGCGCCGTGGTCATTCGCGGCAATCACGACCAGGCGATCATCGACCCGGGCTATTCGATGACATCGGCGGCCGGCATCGCCATCGACTGGACGCGCATGACGCTGGAACCGCGCCAGCGGGCCTACCTTGCCGGCCTGCCGATGACCATCGAGGAAGACGACCGGCTCTATGTGCATGCCGACGGATCGGCGCCCGGCCGCTTCCGCTATGTCACCGATGCCACGACGGCGCTTGCGCATTTCGACGGCTGCACGCCGCGCCTGAGCTTTTGCGGCCATGTGCACCGGCCCTGCCTCTATGGCTGCAGCCAGGGCGGCAAGGTGACGGCCTTCACCCCGACATCGGAGATCGGCATTCCGCTCGCTGCGCCACGCCGATGGCTCGCGGTCATCGGCTCGGTCGGCCAACCGCGCGACGGCAATCCGGCGGCGGCCTACGCGCTCTATGACACGGCTCTCGGCGAGCTTTCGTTTCGTCGCACAGCCTATGACATCGGCACCGCCGCCAGCGCGATCCGCGCCGCCTCGCTGCCGGAGAGCCTGGCGACCCGGCTGTTCCAGGGACGCTAGGGAGAGGCCGCGATCATGCCCAAGGGACGTCTGAAGGAAGGCGATATCATCGACGGATTTGCCATCGGCACGCTTGCCCATACCGGCGGCATGGCGAAGCTCTATCACGTCACCCATGCCGATCATCCCGGCCCCTTGCTGATGAAGGTGCCGGAAATGGGCAGCGGCACCGATCCCGCAATGATCGTCGGTTTCGAGATGGAGCAGATGATCCTGCCGCGCATCGGCGGTCCGCATGTGCCGCGCTTTGTCGCCAATGGCGATTTTGCCCGCGTGCCCTACATCGTCTTCGAGCAGTTGCCGGGCAAGTCCCTCTATCCCGAACTCGACCGCCTGCCCCGGCCTCAGCCTGAGGTGATCGACGTGGCAACAAAGGTGGCCATAGCGCTGATCGACCTGCACCGGCAAAAGGTGGTGCATCTCGACATCAAGCCGTCCAACATCCTGTTTCGCGTGACCGGCGAAGCGGTGCTCGTCGACTATGGTCTTGCCCGCCACCTCGAGCTTCCAGACCTGATGGACGAGGAATTCCGCCTGCCCTATGGCACGGCACCCTATATGGCGCCGGAACAGATTCTCGGCGTGCGCAGCGATTTTCGCTCCGACCTGTTTGCACTCGGGGTAATGATGTATTTCTTCTCCACCGGGCGGCGGCCGTTTGGCGATCCGCAGCGAATGAAGGGCCTGAAGAAGCGCCTGTGGTGGGACCCGCCGCCGCCGCGCGAACTCAACCCGATGGTATCCAAGGCGTTCCAGGAAGTGATCCTGCGCTGCCTGGAAATCGACCCGGCCCGGCGCTACCAGACCGCGGCACAGCTGGCGCTGGACCTGGGTGACCTGTTCCATGTGCGGCTGACGGCGCGGGCGGAAAAGACCGGCCGCGATCCATGGAGCGCCCGCCTGAAACGGCGCCTTCATCCCGACCCGATCGAGCTTGTGCGGCCACAGGGGGCGGCCGCGATCCTCGCCAATGCGCCGATCGTGCTGGTGGCGATCGACCTCGGCGAAGCTTCGCAGGATCTGGCCGAGGCCTTACGGCACACCGTCAGCCAGATCACCCGCAACCGGCCGCATGCCCGCATTGCCTGCCTGAACGTCCTGAAGATCGCCCGGATCGCGCTCGACAACGATCTCGACGCCGAGGGCAACAACAAACATGTCATGCGGCTGGTTGAGCTGAAACACTGGGCCGCGCCGCTTGGCCAGAAAGACGGCGATGTCACCTTTCACGTCATCGAGGCAGTCTCGACCGCCAGTGCCATCCTCACCTTTGCCCGCGACAACAATGTCGACCACATCGTCATGGGCGCCAGGCCCAACTCGACGATGCGCTCGCTGATGGGTAGCGTGTCGGCCGAGGTCGCCGGAACGGCGCCCTGTTCGGTCACGGTCGTCAGGGTGCGCCAAACAGTGGACGGCTCGCCGCAGACACAGGAGACGGCAGAGCATGACGATGTGGTGCAGGCCTGATCGAGACAGCCGTTCGCTTCACCAACGGGGACCGAGCAAACGTCCCTACAATCTGAGGGCCCAGACGGTGGCATGGACGATGACACCCGGCTCGGCCGCCAGCCGCAGCGCCCGCACCGGTGCAAAACCGGTGATGCGTTTGCTGCCCGCATGGCGCCCGCCATCGGCGAAAATCTCCAGCGAGCCATAGTCGATGAAGACGCGAAACCGTTTTGCCTTGACCGCCTTGGCGAGATAGCGGGGAGCAGGCGTGCCGGCGTTCAGCAGGCCCTCGACATGCGTGTGTTCCTGGACGATTTCCAGGCCCTCGTCGTGCTGGGTCACGGCGAGCCGCATCTCGGGATGGTCGAGTTCGAGATGGAAGGCCGCCCCCGGCTCGCTGAGGTCGAAGACGATTTCGGCCGCACCATGCGGCAGCGCCACCGTCTGGCCGGCGGCCAGCCTTGTGCGGTCGAGCATGCGCGAGCGCAGGCTTTCGGCAGCCCCGATCGGCGGCGTCAGCAATTCGCCATCCTCCAGCAACAGCGTGCGCGGCAGGCTCATGGCCGTGGGGAAATCGATCGTCGGACCGGTATCGGCCCAGTTGCCGAGCCAGCCGATGCCTACCGGACTGCCGGCATCGACAAAGGCCTGGAAGGCATAGTTGTCGGTGCCGAAATCCAGCTCGCGGCCGAATTCCTTGGTAAAGCTCCGGCCATCGAACCAGCCGACATCGACCATGGACAGGTTGCGGCGACCGGTTTCCTTGTCCTCCCCGTTCATCAGGCCGTAGATCAGCGCCCAGCGGGTGGCGGGATCGCGCGGATCGCCGTCGATCGGCAGCAGGCAAGGGCATTCCAGGGCCGAGGTCTCATAGCGGGTCTCGGTATAAAGCTTGCCGAGATAGGTCCAGCCGCCGGCCGCCGCGTTGTCCTCCGTCTCGTAGAGCAAGATGACGCCGCCAGCATCGCTCTGGCTGCCGAGCAGCATCTTCCAGCGCCCGTCCGGGCCGCGAAAGACATACGGGTCGCGGAAATCGAAGGTCAGTCCCTCGCCGTCCGGCCGGCGCGGAAGAAGCACTTCGGCGGCGCCTGCGCTGAACAGGTCGGCCGAGGTTGCCGACATCTGGATTTCCTGCTCGGGCACCCGGTCGGCGATCTTCTCGGTGAAGAAGACGCGGATGCCAGGGCCATTCGTCAAAGCGATCGCCGAGCCGGAAAAGGCGCCGCCGCGCTTGTCGGGTCGGACCGAAAGATCTTCCGACGGAAACAGGAACACCGGCAGGTGGCGCCAGCGCAGGTAGTCGGAAGACACCGCGTGGCCCCAGTGCATGTTGTTCCAGATACGGCCATGCGAATAATGCTGGTAGAACAGATGGGGCCTGCCGCCGAAGCGGCCGAAGCCGTTCGGATCGTTCATCCAGCCGAACGGCGGGCGAAAATGATAGCCTTCCGGAAGATCCGGCGGCGCGTTGGCCGGATTGGTGTGCAATACCGTAATGCCGGTCTCCAGCACGTCGCTCGCGGTGAACCAGTAGACGACCGATACGGAGGTCACCGCCGGATCGTAGATCAGTTCGATCGAGCCGCCGCCGAAGACATGGTAGATGCGGAAAGAATGCTCCTCGGCATTGACCGCCTGGACCTCGCCGAACTTGCCGTTGGCGCTGTGGAAGGAGACCGAGCCGGGCTCGTCCGGCGAGACCGCCTTCAACCAGAGATGCAATGTCGCGTTGACCGGAAGCTCCACCTCGATAGTGCGATGGTCCATCGCCGTCTCCATTGAACCTGCCATGTCATTTTCTCCACATTCCCAATCAAGCCAAGCGGCACTCCGCCGGCCGGGCGATGCCCCGGCCGCGCGCGAGATGGAACAACGACAATGCCCGCCAGCCTGTTCCCTTTCCCGCCTGTCATCAAGCCTTCATCGCAGCGTCATCGCGCTTTAATTCGCAGCCTCTATCGCGGTCCTCAGAGATTCCGGACCTGGAGCGACTGCCGATGCGTCTTGCCGTTTCCATTCTTGCCGCCCTTGTCGGCCTTCTGCCGCAATCGGCGCTGAATGCCCCCTTCCAGGCGGCCGAACCACCTGCCGACCACTTTTCCGGCCGCAGCGCCCTGATCCACCAGCGCCTGACCGATGCCAATCAGTGGCGCGACCATGTCATGGTCGTCGCCCACCGGGCCGGGTGGAAGGAAAACGGCGTGCCGGTCAGGGCAGAAAACTCGTTCGCGGCGATCGATCATGCCGTCGCGCTCGGCGTCGAGATGGTCGAGATGGATGTGCGGCGCAGCCGGGACGGCGTGCTGGTCGTCATGCATGACGCGACGCTGGAGCGCACCACGACCTGTCACGGCGCGGTCGAAGACCTGCCGCTTGCGGCGCTGCGCACCTGTCGGCTGGTCGTCGAAGGTCAGCGAAAGCTGACGGATGAGACGGTGTTCACTCTCGAAGAGGCGATGCGCCATGCAAAGGGTCGCATCCTGATCAATATCGATAACAAGCTGGAACCGGAGGCGCTGGTCGAGGTCGCCGATCTGGCGCAGCGGTTGGAGATGACCGACGGAGTGCTGCTGAAAATGGCGGTGTGGAATGCCGAACGGCTGCAGCTTGCCCGCGACATTCGCCGCGCGATCGGCCCGGAGATCGCCTTCATGCCGATCCTCGCCGATGACGCCGTCAAGGAGGCCGATTTCATCGATCGCACCGAGGCATCGCTTTCGGCGCCGGCGGCCGAGCTGATCCACTGGTACCGCGATGCCGCCCAGCCGCTGACGACCGATGGCGGACCGCTTCTGTCGGCGCGGGCGAGGGCAGCGGCAATCCGCAACGACACGCATCTTTGGGTCAACACCTATCCGATCACCGACAGGCCGGAAGGCATGGTGGCCGGCGGACGCGGCGACTACCTGGCCATGGCCGGCGACCGGCCGGAGGATGTCTATGGCTTCTTCATCGACCGCGGCGTGACGATCATCCAGACCGACGAACCGGCTGCCCTGATCGGCTGGCTCGACACGCAGGGAATGCGACGCGGCTACGACCTGACCAATTGAGTTCTGATTTACGATCTGATGCCGGACGGTTTGACCGCCCGGCATGCCTTGTTTGAGCGCAGCTGTCAGGGCCGATCTGTCAGGGCCGTGTGGACACCACCACCGCGGGCGCGTCTTCGGCTTCGACCTGGCGGGCGAAATAATTGGCCAGCAGTGCGCCGGAAATATTGTGCCAGACGCTGAAGATGGCGCTGGGCACGGCTGCCAGCGGCGAGAAGTAAGCGTTGGCAAGGGCGGCACCGAGACCGCTGTTCTGCATGCCGACCTCGATGGCGATCGCCTTGCGCCGCGCCAGCGACAGGCCGCTGGCCTTGGCGGCAAAGAAGCCGAGCAAATAACCCAGGCCGTTGTGCAGCACAACGACGGCGAAGATCATCAAGCCGGACTGGACGATGGCGCCCTTGCTGGCGCCGACGACGGCTGCGACGATCAGCACGATACCGAGCACGCTGACCAGTGGCAGTGTCGGAACGGCAGCGCGCACCACGGTCGGTGCCAGTTTCTGCAGCGCAAAGCCTAGCGCCAGCGGCAACAGCACCACCTTGACGATGCTGATGAACATCGCCATGGCGTCGACGGGCAGGAACTGGCTGGCAAACAGCCAGACGAGGAAGGGCGTGACGAGCGGCGCTGCCAGCGTGGTGACGCTGGTGCAGGCAACAGACAGCGCCACGTCGCCCTTGCTCAGATAGGTCATGACATTCGATGATGTGCCACCCGGGCAGCAGCCGACCAGGATGACACCGGCGGCGACTTCCGGCGGCATGGGAATGAGCATGGTCAGCAGCACAGCCAGAAGCGGCATGATGACGAATTGCGAGCCAACCCCGATCGCCACGTCGAATGGCCGCTTCACCACTTCGCGGAAATCATCGAGCGAAATGGTCAGGCCCATGCCGAACATGATGACCGCCAGAAGCGTGACGATCCAGGGAACGATCTGCTTGAACAATTCGGGAAAGAAGAAGCCTAGCACGGCGAAAAGGATGACCCAGACGGCAAAGGTCTTGCCGACAAAACTGGAAAAAGACGCGAGCGATTTCATGATTGCCTCCCGATAAATGTAGATCGCGGTTTAGGTACGGCTTGCGTTCTGTCAAGCCGCCTGGCGCTCTGATCGGTACACTTTTGCATAACGACGCTGGAAGAGATGCGTTATTCGCATGGATTTGCGGCGAACCGTGCGGCAAGTGTCTTTTGGCACACTCGTCCGCCCTGCCCCGGCCTTGCGATCCTGCCGCCTCACCCTGGCGGACAAGGCAACGGTTATGTTCACGACATGTATGTCATCTTGATCCTCGGATCGAGACGCAAAGGCTGCAGCGAAACGTCCGCATTCCCATGAATGCACACAAACCGACCTAAACGGGGATGACTTTTGCAAATCCCCCAACCTTTTCAATAAAACGCATCCCATTTCATCCCCCTCGTTTCCGCCCGTGCCATACTCTCCCCGTTCCGCTTTCGGATACACCGGGTGTTGCGAGCCCGGCGAAGCGGAACCGGCGCCGGGGGGCGCGGCTGTCGCTGGCCAGATCCTCCGGGCCGGATGCAACGGTCTCCCTCTGGTGGAGGGGATGGAAGATGGCGACGGCCCCGGATCGGTTGCCGCCGTGTCGAGATCCCCACAGCCATCGGACGTGCCTCAGCGGCACACAAACAAGGCGCCGGATCTGGCTGATTGATCGAGTGATTGATTGATCGGGTCCGGTGACAAAGACGGCGGGAGCTGGGATCGTAAATGACCCGCTCCCCGGGCGAGGGTCCGGTCGGGATGTGCGCACATCCGACGGGGAACCTCCCGGGCACCCGGCCAGGACGTTTTTACGAGACGTCTTGGACCCAAGCCCGGTTGACGACGAGACTTCGGTCTCAAAGCCAGAGCCGCCTTGCCAGAGAGACGCATGCAACCGGCAAAAATCGTCGAACGGGGCGCCGGAAGGAGCCACATACTAAACTTACAGAGGTTGCTTCTGGCGCCCTGTCCGAGACTGCCATCACCCCCGGAGGAGGACAATCCGACCGGTCAATTGGCGTGGGATTTTTGAAGGTTTTGATTGATGAGGGTGAAGAGGATCGAACCATGCGCGCCGCCACAGCCGTGCCGGCACACTTCAGCCATCAGCGCCAGTTCGCCCCCTCTGTCGGCTCCGTCGACATCTCCCCCTCGCGGGGGGAGATCAGCGAGACCGCAGCGCGAGGGAAAGGATGGTGACTTCGGTGCAAAGGCTAAGACAACGGGCGACAAGATCTCTCCTCGTTGCACAGGCCTCAATTGCCCAAGGCATCCGTTTGGGTCAGCGGCCAGCCCCAAGTCGATCCCCCCCCTTGTGGGGGGTGAGGAACGGTCTGCGAAGCAGAGCAAACGATCCAGTGAATCGTTTGCAGTGACGAACGGCCGGCAGGCCAGAGGGGGGTAATCGCCGAGGCAGAGGCGATTGTCGGGACAAAGGAGGCGGCAATGCGCACCCTACCTCCCCTCTCGCGGCCACAAAAAAGGCGGCCGAAGCCGCCTTTCGTTTGCCATAAGGATGACCTCAGGCGGCCTTGGCGGCCTCACCGTAGGGGTCGAACCGGCCGTAGAAGGTTTCGCCCTTGGCGGCCATCTCGACGAGCAGCGGCGTTGGGGTGAAATGCGGACCGTAGTCCTTCGCAAGCCGTTCGCAGAGACTTACAAAGTTCTTCACGCCCATGCCGTCGATATAGGACAGCGCACCACCGGTATAGGGCGCAAAGCCGAAGCCGAGGATGGAGCCGACATCGGCCTCGCGCGGATCGGTGACGATGCCCTCCTCGACCGTGCGGGCCGCTTCCAGCGCGATGGTAGCGAGGAAACGCTGCTGCAGCGTCTTGACGTCGACGGTCTCGGGCTTCTGCTGCGGATGGAGATCCTTCAGGCCGGGCCAGATGTGCTTCTTCGCCGGCTTGGCCGGATAGTCGTAAAAACCCTTGCCGTTCTTGCGGCCAAAGCGCTCTTCCTTCTCCACCATGCGCGAGACAAGTTCCATGTGGCGCGGATCGACGGCCTTTTCGCCAAGATCGGCGACGGTCGCCTTGAGGATCTTGTAGGACAGATCGATCGCCACTTCGTCGTTCAGCGCCAGCGGCCCGACCGGCATGCCGGCGAATTTCGCGGCATTCTCGATCATCACCGGCGGCACGCCTTCGATCAGCATGTTGTAGCTTTCGGCCATGTAGCGAAGAACGCAGCGGTTGACGAAGAAGCCGCGGGTGTCGTTGACGACGATCGGGGTCTTCTTGATCGCCGCGACATAGTCGAGCGCGACAGCCAGCGCCTTGTCACCGGTCTCCTTGCCGAGGATGACTTCGGTCAGCATCATTTTCTCGACCGGCGAGAAGAAGTGGATGCCGATGAAATCGACGGGGCGCTTGGAGTTTCCGGCCAGGCCGGTGATCGGCAGCGTCGAGGTGTTGGAGGCGAAGATCGCGCCTTCGGGCAGCACCGCCTCAACCTTCTCGATGACGGCCTTCTTGACGTCGCGGTCCTCGAAGACGGCCTCGATGACCAGATCGGCATCCGCGAGCGTGCCGTAGTCATCCGACGGCGTAATCAGCGACAAGAGCTTCTCGCCCTCGTCCTTGGTAAGCCTGCCCTTGCCGACGGCACCGGCGACAAGGCCCTCGGAATGGGTCTTGCCCTTGCCGGCGGCCTCCATGTCGCGGTCGATCAGCACGACACTGATGCCAGCGGCGGCGGTGACATAGGCAATCGAGGCGCCCATGAAACCGGCGCCGACGACGCCGACCTTGGCGATCTTCGACTTCGGCTGACCGGCCGGGCGACGGGCGCCCTTGTTCAGCTCCTGCATCGAGACGAACAGCGAGCGGATCATCGAGAAGGCTTCCGTCGTCTGAACGATCTCGGTGAAATAACGCTGCTCGATGCGCAGACCGGTGTCGAACGGCACTTGCAGGCCTTCGTAGACACTCTTCAGGATGGCGAGCGCGGCGGGGTAGTTGCCGGCGGTCTCGCGGCGCAGGATGGCCGATGCCGCCGGCCAGAGCTGGGCAGCCGCCGGAGTCCAGATGCCACCGCCGGGAACCTTGAAGCCCTTTTCGTCCCAGGGAGCGACCGGCTTGAGGCCGTCCTTGATCATCTGCCGGGCAGCCGGGATCAGCTGATCCGGCTCGACGACCTGATGAACCAGGCCCATGGCCTTGGCGCGGGCAGCCGTCAGGCTCGACCCGGTCGTCATCATCTGCAGGGCATCCTGGGTATTGGCAAGGCGTGCCACGCGCTGGGTGCCGCCGGCGCCCGGGAAGATGCCGACCTTGACCTCGGGCAGGGCCAGCTTGACGGACTTTGCATTGGAGGCGACGCGGCCATGGCAGGCGAGCGACAACTCAAACGCGCCGCCCATGCAGGTGCCGTTGATCGCCGAAACCCACGGCTTGCCGCAGGTCTCGATCTTGCGCCACAGCCAGGTCATGCGTCCGGCAGCGTCGAACAGCTTCTTCACCGCACCGGCCGGGTCCTTGGCCTTTTCCTCCTCGAGCATGGAGAACATGCCCTTGATCATGGTGAGGTCGGCGCCGCCGGAAAACGTGGATTTGCCCGAGGTGAAAACGACGCCGGTGACGTCTGCATCGGCCACGGTGGCATCGACGATCTTCTCGATCTCGTCCATCACCTCGACGGTGAAGACATTCATCGACTTGTCCGGCATGTCCCAGGTGACAAGGGCAATGCCGTCGGCGTCGGTCTCGATGGTGAAATTCTTGTAGGTGCTCATGACTAACCCTCCCAAAGATCAGACGCGTTCGATGATGGTTGCGGTGCCCATGCCGGCGCCGATGCAGAGCGTGACGAGGGCGGTGTTGAGATCGCGGCGTTCCAGCTCGTCGAGAACGGTGCCGAGGATCATCGCGCCGGTGGCCCCGAGCGGATGGCCCATGGCAATCGCGCCGCCGTTGACGTTCATCACGTCGTGGCTGACGTTGAAGGCCTGCATGAAGCGCAGGACGACAGCGGCAAACGCCTCGTTCAGCTCGAACAGGTCGATGTCGGCGATCGTCATACCGGAACGCTTCAAGAGCTTTTCGGTGACATCGACCGGCCCCGTCAGCATGAGGGCCGGATCGGAGCCGATATTGGTGAAGGCGCGGATGCGGGCGCGGGGCTTCAAGCCCATGCTTACCCCGCCGGCCTTGGAGCCGACCAGAACGGCGGCTGCGCCATCGACGATGCCGGAGGAATTGCCGGCATGGTGGACATAGTTGATCTTCTCGATTTCCGGATGGGCCTGGATGGCGACGGCATCGAAGCCGCCCATTTCGCCCGGCATCTGGAAGGACGGGTTGAGGCCGGCCAGCGACTGCATGTCGGTGGTCGGGCGCATGTGCTCGTCACGATCGAGGATCAGGAGACCGCTGCCATCCTTCACCGGGATGACGGATTTGGCGAAATAACCCTTTTCCCAGGAATTGGCCGAGCGCTTCTGGCTTTCGACGGCATAGGCGTCGACGTCGTCGCGGGAAAAGCCATACTTCGTGGCGATCAGGTCGGCGGACACGCCCTGGGGCATGAAATAGCCGGGGAAGTTGACCGACGGATCCATGTACCAGGCACCGCCCGACATGCCCATGCCGACACGCGACATGCTCTCGACGCCGCCGGCGATGACGATGTCGTCGGAGCCGGCCATGACCTTGCCGGCGGCAAGGTTGACCGCGTCGAGACCGGAGGCACAGAAGCGCGAGATCTGGATGCCGGGGGCGGAGAAGGCGTAGCCGGCCTCGAAGGCGGCGGCCTTGGGGATGACGGCGCCGGCTTCCATGACCGGATCGACGCAGCCGAAGATGATGTCATCGACCGTGGACGTGTCGAGACCGTTGCGGTCGCGCAGGGCTTCAAGCGTCTTTGCGGCAAGCCTGGGCGTCGGCACTTCGTGCAGCGAACCGTCCTTCTTGCCACGGCCGCGCGGGGTGCGCACGTGATCGTAGATATAGGCTTCGGTCATTGTTTCTCATCTCCCTTGCGGCGCGCGAAGCGCCTTGAAAACTGTTGTGGCCATCTCACAACGGCCGCTCGTCCGCCTGCTCAGCCCTTCTGCGCGTCCAAGGGGCGAAGGGCATGTGTGTCGTCGGCGCCGGCAATCCCCTCTCCCCGCGAACGGGGAGAGGGGCTGGGTGAGGGACAGCCACAACGCTGGCGGGCGCTGAAGCCCCCTCAACCGGCCTTCGTCCGTCTTCTCCTATCGAGGGGGGAGAAGACGGTCAGAACGCGTCGGCGGCCATTTCCATCAGGCTGTCGGCGCCGGCTTCGATGCGGGTCTTGCGCAATGCGGTCTCCGGCATGACCTTTTCCATGTAGAAACGGCCGGTCAGCAGCTTGTTGCGGTAGAAATCGGCATCGCCGGTGCCCGCAGCAAGGGCCTCGTTGGCGGCCTTCGCCATCTTGGCCCACATGTAGCCGAGAACCACGACACCGAAGAGATGCATGTAGTCGGTCGAACCGGCGCCGGCATTGTCGGGCTTGGCCATGGCGTTCTGCATGAACCACATGGTTGCCGCCTGCAGATCGTTCAAGCCCTTCTTCAGGCTCTTGGTGTAGAAAGACAGGCTTTCGTCGGCACGGTTTTCCTCGCAGAAATCACCGATTTCCTTGAACAGCGCCATGACGGCGCGACCGCCATTGGCGCCAAGCTTGCGGCCGACGAGGTCGAGCGCCTGGATGCCGTTGGCGCCTTCGTAGATCATCGCGATACGGGCATCGCGGACATACTGGCTCATGCCGTGTTCTTCGATATAGCCATGGCCACCAAAGACCTGCTGGGCCATGACCGCATGGTCGAAGCCCTTGTCGGTCAAGACACCCTTCAGGATCGGCGTCATCAGGCCGAGGATATCGTCGGCGGTCTGCTTCTCGGCGGCATCGCCCGAGCGATGGGCGACATCGGATTTGAGCGCGGTCCACAGCGTAAAGGCGCGGCCGGCTTCGTTGAACGACTTGATGGTCAACAGCGTGCGGCGGATGTCGGGATGCACGATCAGCGGATCAGCCTTCTTTTCCGGTGCCTTGACGCCGGACAGCGATCGGCCCTGGATGCGTTCGCGGGCATAATTTGCTGCATTCTGGTAGGCGATTTCGGCGATCGACAGGCCCTGCAGACCGACGCCGAGGCGGGCCTCGTTCATCATGACGAACATGGCCGAGAGGCCCTTGTTCTCGGCGCCGATCAGGTAGCCGGTCGCCTCGTCATAATTCATCACGCAGGTGGAATTGCCGTGGATGCCCATCTTGTGTTCGATGGCGCCGCAGGTGGCGGCATTGTGGGCACCGACCGAGCCATCGTCACCGACCATGAACTTCGGCACGATGAACAGCGAAATGCCCTTGGTGCCTTCCGGCGCGCCCTCAATGCGGGCCAGCACAAGATGGATGATGTTGTCGGTCATGCCGTGTTCGCCGGCCGAAATGAAAATCTTCTGGCCGGAAATCTTGTAGGAGCCGTCCGCTTGCGGCACGGCCTTGGTGCGCAGCAGGCCAAGATCGGTGCCGCAATGGGGTTCGGTCAGGTTCATGGTCCCGGACCAGGTGCCCTCGACCATCTTCGGCAGATAGGTCTGCTTCTGGGCATCGGAGCCATGCACGAGAATGGCGGCAATCGCGCCCTGGGTGAGGCCCGGATACATCATCAACGCCATATTGGCGGACGACATATATTCGCCGACGGCGACATGCAGCGTGTAGGGCAGGCCCTGGCCGCCGAATTCCGGCGGGACGGCAAGGCCGAGCCAACCGCTCTGACAATAGGCGTCATAGGCTTCCTTGAAGCCCTTGGGCACGGAGACCGTGGCGTCGTCGTGGCGGGTGCAGCCTTCCTGGTCGCCGGAGAGATTGAGCGGGAAGAGCTGTTCCTCGGCCAGCTTGGCGGCTTCGCCGACGATCGCCTCGACCATATCCGGGGTCGCGTCCTCGAAGCCCGGCAGATTGTTGTACCGGTCGAAGCCGAGCACGTCGTTCAGGATGAAAAGCGTATCGTTTACGGGGGCCTTGTAGACAGGCATCGGGTATCTTCCTCCAAAGACATGGTTCCGAGATATCGGACTGGTTCCAGCTTATACAAATAATTGACGTGCGCGTAAACGTCAAAGTTTATGGTCGCCCGTATTTTACCGGTGGCGACCGGCACCCTCCCCTGCACCTTCCTCCCGCGGCACTTGCGCCGGCTGCTATTGCGCCCTTCAACCAGCTGCAACTTTGACTCAAACTCCGGCTGCAACTCCACGTTAGCAGCATGGCGCAAAAGTCTGAGCAAATCCTCTTCGAGGCGATCGAACGGAGTGCAGGCTGGCAGGTGCTGCTTGCGCGGGGCATTTCAGAGAAAGTTAAAGTTTTTTAGGGCCGGGTTAACGGCTTCTTTACCATGTTTCATGAAAGGTTGCTTTTGAAAGCTGGCGATCCGCGTGCCTTGCACCCGTCGCTGCCACGTCCTTCGGAAGCAACCGAAAAGACAGGCGGGACAAGAACAAGACGCTCGGAACAAAGGCTCGACAGCGGCAGACGCAGCCGAGCGGAGTAACCGTCGGCCATCATCGAAGCGAGCAGAACCATGAACGGATCTCGATCACCCTCTCAACGTCCCGGCGGCACATCCTCGCTGGACGCGTTGAGTCGTACCATCGAGGGTCTCGAAGCACGGATCGACGGACTGATCGGTCAAAGCGGACGCAACCGTCCGGTGGAAGAGCCGAAGTCGCGTGCGCCGGAGCCGTCCTCCAGGCCGCAGCGCGAGTTTCGCGATCCGCTGGCGGAAATCCGCGAACGCCAGCGCCTGCTGGAAGAAAGCCGCAATCGGGCGCCCGAGCGCACCCCCTATCGCAGCGAGACGGCCGTGCCTGCTGCACCTGCGCAACCCGCGCTGCGGGAACCAGCACCATCCTACCGCGAGCCGCTTCCGCCGCTGCGCGAACCACTTCCGGCTCTGCGCGAGACACCTCAGTCGCTGCGCGAGATGGGGGGCGACCGCTTTGCCACGCGCTCCGATCGCCGGGCCGAAATCGGCAGCCGTGACATTACCGAGGCGCTGCTTGGCCTGCGCCAGGAACTGAAGCAGGACATTGCCGAGAGCATGGCGCGCGAGATTGCCGGCCTGCGCCACGAGATGCGCAGTATCCGGGCACTGGCCGAGGAAAGCCGGCCGAACGAGGACATGCGCGCCGACTTCGCCAAGCTTGCCGACAGCATTCACCAGCTCGATGCCGCCAAGGCGCCGGGTGCCGACGGATTGCAGGCGGAATTCAACGAGTTGCGCTCGCTGATGGATGGCCTGGCCCGCGAGGATTCCGTTGCGCGCATGGAGCGTCGCTGGAGCGATGTCGAGGTGCGCCTCGGCGAACTCGACACATCGGCCATGCGCGAGGAGATCATCCGGCTCGCAGACCGGCTGGACGACATCAAGGCGCATCTCGGCACGATGGGCGACACACGCGCCATCAGGGCACTTGAAGAAAAGCTGATCACAGTCGCGGCCGCTCTCGAGCATATCGGCGCGCATATCGACCCGAACGAACGCATGGTGATGGAGCAGTTTGCCGGCATCGACATGCGGCTCGACGAAATCACCAGGGCGATTGCCGCCGGCAGCCGCACTGCGGCCGCCAGCACCGACACGGCCACCCTGCACCGCCTGGAAGACCGGCTGGCCGGCCTTGCCCGGCAGATCGAAGCGCTGAACGAACACCGCGACCCGCAGACGGATGCATCGGATGAACTGGCTCAGCGGCTTGAACTGCTGACGCTGCGCATAGAGCAGCTGTCGACCAGCCAGAGCACGGCCCCGCTCGAAGACCGCCTCGACCAGCTCTCCTACATGCTGGAGAGAACCCAGAAGCCGGTGCCGGCGCTTGAGTTGACTGGCTATCTCGCCGATATCTCACGCAAGATCGACGCACTCGACAGCGGATCGGTCAATGACAGGCTGGCCGACAGGCTCGAAGTGCTGGCACGCCGGATCGAGGAACTGGATCAGCCGGTTGCCGCCACAGCACAGATCGACGACAGCGCATTCCGCGACCTGGAAGACCGGCTGAACGCCGTTGTCTACCGGCTCGAAGAAACAAGCGCATCCGCGCCTGCGAGCGACAGCGCGAGCCTGCGCGGCCTGGAAGAGCAGATCGCGCATCTGTCAATGCTGATCAGCCAACCATCGAGCGACCCGGAAGTCGCGGGCCGGATTTCGGCTCTGGAAGACTATGTCGCCACCAGCGACGAATACATCATCGAAGCCGCCCGCCAGGCCGCCGAGACGGTGATGGCCAATTTCGCCCATCGCGGACCGTCTTCCGCTACAAGCACGGCCGACCTCAGCGCACTTACGGAACTTTCTGAACACCTGCGCCAGCTCGAAGACTTCTCGCGCAATTCGGAAGAGCGGACCCACCGCACGTTCGAAGCCCTGCATGGCACGCTGGTGCAGATTGCCGGCCGTCTCGACGAATTGCAGGACGGCGCCCAGAGGCATGAACCCGCTCTGTTTGCACAGGCCCCGATTGCCCAGCATCAGGACCGACGCCCGGAACCGGCGCACGCGGAGCCGGTACGCTCCGAGACTGTACGCCACCCGGTCATGGCCGAGATGGCGACGGCAACCGAAGCGGCCGTCACCGAAGCCCACCCGATCGATGCCGAATTGCAGGCAGCCGCCGATGCCTTTGCCGAAACGATGACGGCTCTGCCGGTCATCCAGGCTGCCAGAAACGAAAAGAAGCCGGCCAAGCCTAGCCTGCTTGCCGGACTGGGCAAGAAGCTCCTGCCCTCGAAGAAGGAGCCGAAGCCCGCCGAGGCCCGGCAGTTGATCGACCCGGTCCCCTCGATAGATCCGGTCGACATGGTTTCGGCCGATGAAGACAACGAGTTGCTGGAGCCAGGTTCTGGCGCACCCGACGTGCGCAAGATCCTGGAACGGGTTCGCGCCAGCCAGCAGGCACCGCGCAACGACGCCAGCGGCAAGGATGCCACGGATCGGACCGATTATATCGCTGCCGCCCGACGCGCCGCCCAGGCCGCCGCGATGGAAATGGACCGCGCGCAGAAGGCGCCGCCGGCGGCACGCGCCGTTGCCGGTACCAAGGCGAAAGCAACGGCTACGGGCGGGGAAAAGGCATCCCTCTTCGGTCGCTACCGCCGGCCGATCCTGATGGCCGTTGGTGCAATCCTGCTCGCGGCTATGGCAATGCCGCTGATCAATACGTTGACGCGCGACGACAGCGACAGCCAGCAGCCGGCGCCAATCGAGGCGCCTGCGGCAGACGAAAACAGCCAGATCGAGCCGGCGCCCGCCGCAACCGACACTGCGACCCTCGACACCACGGCTGGCGATGCGTCCACGACCATCGACACCAGTGCTGCCCCGACCGAGGCCGCAATGGCCGCTCCGGACCTTGAAACGACCGCTGCGCCGGAGGTGCCGGCAGCGACGACGCCTGCAGCAGACGCGATCGAACCGGAGATGCCGACGGCAAGCCCGGCAGTCGGCGAGACGCGGGCCGCGGCCGAACCGGCTGCAGCGCTGATGGCGCCGACGGAGACGGCACCGCCGCAGACGCTGGACAGCAATCCCGCACAGGCTGTCGAGACCTCGACGCTTACGCCGCCGCCGGCTGACGCCAAGGCTGCGCCGATCGTGGTTCCGGCGACGATCACCCCGCCATCGCTGTCGATTGCCGCCAAGGACGGCGACCCGGTCGCGCTGTTCGAAATCGGTGCGCGCTATACCGACGGTCGCGGCGTTGGCAGCGATTTTGCCGAAGCGGCCAAGTGGTACCAGCTTTCGGCCGATCGCGGCTTCGTGCCGGCGCAGTACCGGCTGGCCAATCTCTATGAAAAGGGCACCGGCGTGCCGCGCGACATCGCGACCGCCAAGCGCTACTACGAGATGGCGGCCAATGCCGGCAATGCCAGCGCGATGCACAATCTTGCCGTGCTCTTTGCGTCCGGCGCCGACGGCGCACAGGACTATGCCAAGGCGGTAGAGTGGTTCGAGAAGGCTGCCGAATTCGGCATTTCCGACAGCCAGTTCAACCTCGCCATCCTCTATGCGCGCGGCAATGGCGTGACGCAGGACCTGGTCGCTTCCTACAAGTGGTTCGCCGTGGCGGCCAAGGAAGGCGACAAGGATGCGGCGCAGAAGCGCGACGAGGTCGCCAATGCGATGAAGCCGGACCAGCTGGAGCGCGCCCGCGCCGAGGTGGACCTGTGGAAGGCAAAGCCGGTCGATGCCGACGCCAATACCGTCAACACACCGGACGAATGGGCCGGCAAGGGCCTGAAAACGGCCAGCGTCGACATGAAGAAGGCGATCTTCAACATCCAGGCGATCCTGAACAAGAACGGCTTCGACGCCGGCAAGCCGGACGGTGTCATGGGTGCCAAGACCGTGACGGCGATCAAGGCGTTCCAGACGTCGATCGGAGAACAGCCGACGGGTCATGTCTCGGATAAACTGGTCAATGCGCTGCTCGCACGCAACAAATGATGACACCGTCATAAAAGGCGGAAAATCAGGGCTTATGGGTGGCTGCAGAATTGACTTGCAGCCCTTGCGGGCGCAAGAAAAGACCAGCCTGGGATCAAATCCAATCAAGGACTTGCGCCCGTTTTAGACAAGTTGTGAAACGGGCCGCGATCCGGCCTCCAGAGATCCGCGCCAAGAGCGCGGATAATCGCATTTGAGGTCAGCGCGTGACGATCTATCTGCCGATCGCCGAATTGTCGGTGAATATCTTCATCATCCTCGGCATGGGCGCGGCTGTCGGCTTTCTCTCGGGCATGTTCGGCGTCGGCGGCGGCTTCCTGATCACGCCGCTTCTGATCTTCTACAACATCCCGCCGGTGGTCGCGGTGGCAACCGGGGCCAACCAGGTGGTGGCCTCCTCGGTCTCGGGTGCGATCACGCATTTCCGCCGCGGCTCGCTGGACATCAAGCTCGGCATCGTCCTGCTCATCGGGGGCCTGGCGGGAGCGACCGTCGGCGTCGTGATCTTTTCCTGGTTGAGACGGCTCGGCCAGCTCGACCTGATCATCTCGCTGCTCTACGTGGTCTTTCTCGGCACGGTCGGCGGCCTGATGCTGGCGGAAAGCCTGCGCGCCATGCGCCGGGCCTCGCGCAACGAAAGCATTTCCCTGAAGCGGCCGGGGCAGCATAACTGGGTGCATCGCCTGCCGTTCAAGATGCGCTTCAAGAAATCGAAGATCTATCTCAGCGTCATTCCGCTGATCGGCCTGGGCTTTGCCATCGGCATCCTGACCTCGATCATGGGTGTCGGCGGCGGTTTCATCATGGTGCCGGCGATGATCTATCTGCTGCGCATCCCGACCAATGTCGTCGTCGGCACGTCGCTGTTCCAGATCATATTCACCACGGCCTATACGACTGTCGTGCAGGCCGCGACGAACTTTTCGGTCGACATCGTGCTCGCCTTCTTCCTGATGGTGGCCGGCGTGATCGGCGCCCAGTACGGCGTGCGCGTCGGACAGAAGCTGCGCGGCGAACAGTTGCGCGCACTGCTTGGCCTGCTGGTCCTTGCCGTCGGCGTGCGTCTGGCGATCGAGCTGGTCGTGCCGCCGGACGACATCTATTCGCTGGCGATAGGGGGCTGACATGCTGAAGAAGCTGATCGCCTCCGCCTGTTTTTCCGCCTGCCTTGCCGTTGCCGTGCCGGCCGCAGCACAAAACCCGCTGGCGGCCGAGATCATCGGCCAGGAAACGCTCGACATCGGCACGTCGACCAGCGAAATCGCCATCACGTCTGACTTTTCCGGTGCCGACCTGACGATTTTCGGGGCGCTGGCCAATTCCGACCAGCTGCTGCTCGCCATCGGCCAGTATGACGTGGTGGTAACGCTGGAGGGACCGCGCGACTGGACGACGGTGCGGCGCAAGGAACGGCTGTTCGGCATCTGGGTCAACCGTACCTCGATGACCTTCGAACAGATGCCGACCTCCTATTCGCTGGCAAGCACCCGGCCGGTGAGCGAGATCGCACCCGCCGCGAAGCTGACCCAGCTCGGCATCGGCATCGAACACCTGGCGCTGACGCCGACCGGCTATCTGAGCAATGCCGCCAATCTCGGCGAATTCCGCGATGCCTTCCGGCGACTGAAGCAGACCGCCGGGCTCTACCAGGGTGACACGAACGGCGTGCGCTTCGTCTCGTCGAGCCTGTTCAAGGCGACTTTGCAGCTGCCGGCGAACATTCCAGACGGGGTGCATATGGTGCATGCCTATCTGTTCAAGTCGGGCGAGTTCATCACCGAACGGGAGCTGCCGCTGCGGGTGATCAAGACCGGGCTCGAGGATGCGATCACCCAGGCCGCCCACCAGCAACCGTTGTTCTACGGCCTGTTTTCGGTCATGCTGGCACTGATCACCGGCTGGCTGGCGAGCCTGATCTTCCGCAAGGAATGAGCCGGCTCAGCCGAGCAGATTGCCGTAGCGAACAGAATAGACCCGATCGCGGCCAATCAGATGGGCGATCAGCTCGGCGCGGGCAAAAAGACCGGTAAAGGCCTTGTGGCGCAGATCCAGGCCGCCGGTCAGGACGCCAAATGCCGGCATCAGCAGGCGGTTGCCATCGGTGGCGAAACACGGGCGGCGGACGGATTTTTCCCGGCGGCGCACGGTGGCGCAGGGATGAAGATGACCGGCGATCTCGCCCGCGCCATGGGCGAGCGACGGCTCGTGGCGGAAGGTCAGGCCTGACAGGGCGATCTCGTCGACAGACTGGCCGGGAAGGTCGGTGGTGCCGTCCGGGTCATGGTTGCCGTTGATCCAGATCCAGTCGCGGCCACGCGCCATGGAGGCGATCATCTCGCGGAACGGCAGCGGCATCAGGGCGGAGCCCACCCGGTCATGGAAATTGTCACCCAGGCTGATGACGGTCTTCGGCTGGTAGCGGGCGATCACCGCGTCGAGCAGCTTCAGGGTGGCGAGCGTGTCATAGGGCGGCAGGAGCTGGCCGCGACGGGCAAAGGACGCGCCCTTTTCCAGATGCAGGTCGGAGACGACGAGAAGGTCGAGATCGGGAAAATAGAGGGCGCCCGAAAGATCGGCAAACGCAAGCTGGCCGGCGATCACGAGGCTTGCGCCCCTTGTCTCATCCTGCTGTTCGCCGTGTGCCCGTGCCAGTCTGTTCATGTGGCTCTTCTAACGTGTTTCGATGCGGATGCCAGCCCTGTTCAGGCCACCCCTGTCACGCCAGGGCTTCGGCCATCAGATCTTCGGCGGCAAAGGCGAGCAGGTGTTCCTGGGCTTCGCCGGCCACGGGCTCCTTGCCGATCTCCATCATGACCGGCACGGCCAGCGGCGAAATCTGCTCCAGGCGCTTGTGCAGGATATGACCCTTGATTCGTTTTAGCATATCGGCAAGCCGGGCGATGTCCAAAAGTCCGGCGGCGGCATCCTGTCGCGTCGCCTGCATGAGGATATGGTCCGGTTCGTGCACGCGCAGAACGTCGTAGATCAGGTCGGCGGAAACAGTAACCTGGCGGCCGGACTTCTCCTTGCCGGGATGGCGCTTGTCGATCAGGCCGGCGATGACGGCGCAGGTGCGAAAGGTGCGCTTGAGCATCCAGCTCTCGTTGAGCCAGGCTTCGAGATCGTCGCCGAGCATGTCCTCGTCGAACAGATCGGCAAGGTTCAGCGCCTTGCGGACAATCATCGAGCCCATGTCCTCCAGGCCCCAGATCGCCAGCGCATAGTCTGTCGCGACGAAGCCCAACGGCTTGGCGCCCATGCGCTCCAGGCGGCGGGTGAGCAGCATGCCAAGCGTCTGATGGGCCAGCCTGCCCTCGAAGGCATATATGACCATGTAGAAGCGTTCGCCGCGCGGGAAGGTCTCGATCAACAGGTCGCCACGCTTCGGCAGGACGGACTTTTCCTGCTGCAAGGCGAGCCAGGCGCGCACCTGGTCGGGAAGGTTGGCGCGGCGGGACGGATCGTCGAGCATGGCGCGCACCTGGTCGGCGAGATAGGTCGACAGCGGGAATTTGCCACCGGCATAGGCGGGAATCTTCGGGTCCTGGGAAAAGGCATTCGACACCAGACACTCGTTGTCGCGGATGCCTTCGAAGCGCAGGACCTTGCCGGCAAAGAGGAAGGTATCGCCGGGCGTCAGCTGCTCGAAGAAATATTCCTCGACCTTGCCGAGCGTCATGCCGCCGCGTCCGATCGAACCGAGATGGTTGCGCTTGACCAGGCGGACATTGAGCATCGGCATCTCGACGATGGTGCCGAGGTTGAGGCGGTATTGCTGGGCGACGGCCGGATTGGAGACGCGCCAGGTGCCGTCGGCGGTGAGGCGGATGCGGGCATAACGCTCATAGGTCTTCAGTGCATAACCGCCGGTGGCGACAAACTCGACGATCCGGGCGAAAGTCTCGCGCGGAAGGGCCGCATAGGGCAAGGCACTGACCACCTCGCGGTAAAGGTCGTCTTCGACAAAGGGGGCGGCGCAGGCCATGCCGAGCACGTGCTGGGCCAGCACGTCGAGCGAGCCTTCGCCGACCGGCGGGGTGTCTTGGGCGCCGATGTAATTGGCATCGAGCGCCGCCTGGCATTCCATAACCTCGAACCGGTTGGCCGGCACGAGGATGGCGCGCGACGGCTCGTCCATGCGGTGGTTGGCGCGGCCGATGCGCTGGGCGAGCCGCGAGGCGCCCTTTGGTGCGCCGACATGCACGACGAGATCGACATCGCCCCAGTCGATGCCGAGATCGAGCGTCGAGGTGGCGACCACGGCACGCAGCTTGTTTTCGGCCATGGCGGCCTCGACCCTGCGGCGCTGGGATACGTCGAGCGAACCGTGATGCAGTGCGATCGGCAGGTTGTCGTCATTGACCGTCCACAACTCCTGAAACAGCATTTCGGCCTGGGAGCGCGTATTGACGAAAAGCAGCGTCGTCTGGAAATCCTTCAGCACCTTGTAGAGGTCGGGAATGGCATAGCGGGCGGAGTGGCCGGACCAGGGGATGCGCTCCTCCGTCTCCAGGATGGTGATATTCGGTTTGGCGCCGCCATCGACGGTGATCACGCCGGATTCCGCCGCTCCGTCCAGTGGCTGGGCGACCAGCCAGCGGCGCAGGTCGAGCGGTTCGGCGACGGTGGCCGAGAGGCCGATGGTCTGAAGACGAGGGGCAAGTAGGCGCAGGCGAGCGAGGCCAAGCGACAGGAGATGGCCGCGCTTGGAGGTGACCAGAGAATGCAGTTCGTCGAAGATGACGTAGCGCAGGTCCTTGAAGAAACGGCCGGCATCGGAATGAGAGATCAGCAGCGCCAGCTGTTCGGGCGTGGTCAGCAGAATGTCCGGCGGATTGAGCTTCTGGCGCTGGCGCTTGGCCTGCGGCGTGTCGCCGGTGCGGTTCTCTATCGCAATCGCCAGCCCCATTTCGGTCACCGGCTTCATCAGGTTGCGCTCGATATCGACGGCGAGCGCCTTCAGCGGCGAAATGTAGAGCGTATGGATTCCGGTGAATGCTTCTCCCGGCTTCCTGCCACCGCGTTCGGTCAGTTCGGTGAGCGCCGGCAGGAAACCGGCCAGGGTCTTGCCGGCACCGGTCGGGGCAATCAGCAAAAGGCTTTCGCCGGTGCGGGCGCGGTCCAGCAATTCGAGCTGATGGGCGCGCGGATGCCAGCCCTTGTCACCGAACCAGCGGAGGAAAGGAGCGGGCAGGAATGTCTCGGCGGCCTGATTCATCAACACACTGCCAACCTAGCGCAGTGGCGGCGAAAAAGAAGCGCATTGACAGGCGCAATAATCACGGATAATCATTATCCATGATTGGAGGCGGTGATGAAGCTCAGCGACGGCATAGAACAGGCGATCCACTGCATGACGATGCTGGCCAGCCTTCAAGAGGGCAGCACGCTGTCGGCCGCAGCCCTTGCGGAGTTTCATGGCGTGTCGCCGAGCTATCTGCTGAAACACCTGCAGGCCTTGTCTACGGCAGGGCTGGTCGGGACGGTCCCCGGCCCGAAGGGCGGTTATCGCCTCGGCCGGGCAGCCGATGAGATCACCCTGCTCGACATCGTCATTGCCGTGGAAGGACCACAGCCGGCCTTTCGCTGCAACGAGATCCGCCAGCGGGGCCTCAATCCCCTTCCCGCCCGGTATTTCGACAAACCCTGCGGGATTGCCGCCGCGATGCTGGCGGCGGAGCGGGCCTACCGCTCGGAACTGAGCAAAACCAGCATCGCGGATCTGATCAACGATCTGACGGCAACAGACGATGGGGGAATTGCCGCACGCGGCTGTGCCTTCCTCGACATCAACGAACGCAAAGCCGCCCGCTAGGCGTGCCCACCTTTGAAAGGAACCATCATGCATCCCCGTATCGATATGCAGAAGGCGGCGCCGGCCGCCTTCAAGGCCGTGCTCGGCCTGGAAACCTACGTCCAGTCCAGCGGCCTTGCCCGCTCGGAAATCCACCTGATCAAGCTGCGCGCCTCGATCATCAACGGCTGTGCCTTCTGCGTCGACATGCATGTGAAGGAGTCCCGCCATGACGGGCTGTCCGAGCAGTGGATCAACATGATGTCGGTCTGGCGGGAATCGCCGGTCTATTCAGCCCGCGAACGCGCCCTTCTCGGCTGGGTCGATGCCGTCACGAATCTTGTCGGCACCGGCGCACCGGACGCGGACTTCGAGGCCCTGAAGACGCATTTCAGCGAAGCCGAAATCGCCAACATCACGGTCGCGATCGGGGCCATCAATGTCTGGAACCGGCTCGCCGTCGGTTTCCGCTTCCAGCATCCGATCGACAAGCCGCGTGCGGCTGCCTGAGGCGGACCTCAAGAGGCCCATGGGGAGGCACGATAATCAAAAGGCGGCGCACTCTTATGCGCCGCCTTTTGACGATTGCCGGGAATGTGGCGATCAGGCCGCCAGGTCCAGCACGATACGGCCGTCTATCTGGCCCTTCTCCATGCGCTTGAAGATGTCGTTGATGTTCTCGATCTTGTCCCAGGAGAAATGCGAGGCCACCTTGCCTTCGCCAGCGAACTGCAGGCTTTCCTCGAGATCCTGTCGGGTGCCGACGATCGAGCCGCGTACGGTGATGCGCTTGAGCACCGTTTCGAAAACCGGCAGCGAGATGAAACCCGGAGGCAGGCCGACCAGGGCCATGGTGCCCTTCGAGCGCAGGAAGCCATAGGCCTGCTCCATCGCCTTGGGCGAGACGGCAGTGACCAGCGCGCCATGCACGCCACCGGTCGCCTTCTGCACCTGTTCGATCGCATCCTCGGCCGTGCCATTGACGACGACATCGGCGCCGAGTTCCCTGGCAAGTTTCAGCTTGTCATCGAAGATATCGGCGGCGGCGACATGCATGCCCATGGCCTTGGCATATTGGACGGCCATGTGGCCAAGGCCGCCGATGCCGGAGATGACGACCCATTCGCCGGGGCGCACTTCGGTTTCCTTCAGGCCCTTGTAGACGGTGACGCCGGCGCAGAGGATCGGGGCTGCCGCGCCGAACTCGAGATTGTCCGGCAGGCGGCCGACGAAATCCGGGTCTGCCAGACCATATTGGGCAAAGGTGCCGTTGACCGAATAGCCGGTGTTCTGCTGGCTGCCGCACAGGGTCTCCCAGCCGGTCCGGCAGGGATTGCAGCAACCGCAGGCCGTGTGCAGCCACGGTACGCCGACCCGATCGCCTTCCTTGATGCGCGAGACGCCGGCGCCGAGCCTGGCGACATAGCCGACACCTTCATGACCGGGAATGAACGGCGGATTGGGCTTGACCGGCCAATCGCCATTGGCGGCATGCAGGTCGGTATGGCAGACGCCCGTCGCCTCGTATTTCACCAGGATCTGGCCCGGACCGGGTTCGGGTATGGGATGTTCTTCAATCACCAGCGGCTTGCCGAATGCTCGCACCACCGCAGCCTTCATTGTCGATGCCATCATATCCTCCAGTCAAAATTGACGATTGCCCACTTGGCCGGGCCATACCCGGCAGGATTGTCCGGCGGGTATGGCGGCAGACTATGCGCGCATGGAGGGAGGGTGATTGATCCGTGTCAAAAAGGCGGGAATTTCATCGGACTGTCATGGAGGCAGCCGGGTCGGCGAAGGGCACTCCCTCCGCCGACCTCCGGTCACGCGAGATTCGTCTTGAGGAACGCGACGGTGCGCGACCAGGCCAGATCGGCTGCGGCCTTGTCGTAGCGAGCCGACGAGGTGTCGTTGTTGAAGGCATGGTTCACGCCGTCATAGACGAACAGCTCATAGGTCTTGCCATTGGCATCCAAGGCAGCCTTGTAGGCATCGATGCCGGCGTTGATGCGCTCGTCGAGCCCGCCATAGTGCAGCATCAGCGGCGCCTTGATCGACGGCACGTCCTCGGCGGGCGCCTGGGCACCATAATAGGCGACGCCTGCACCAAGCTCCGGCGAGGCGACGGCCATGCGGTTGACCATGCCGCCGCCCCAGCAAAAGCCGATCGCGCCGACCTTGCCATTGGTCTTGTCATGGCTGGCGAGGAAAGCACGTGTTGCCTCGCCATTGGCAACCGTTGCCGGCACGTCGAGCTTGGAGAACATTTCGCGGGCCTGATCCTCGTTCTCCGGCGTGCCGCCGAGCGGCGACAGGAAATCCGGGGCGAGCGCCACGAAACCTTCGAGCGCCATGCGCCGGGCGACATCGCGGATATGCGGATTGAGGCCGCGGTTCTCATGGATGACGATGACCGCCGGAAGCCTTTCGGTCGCGCCCTTGGGCACCACGAGATAACCCTTCATCTCGCCGCCGGCACCCGGATAGGTGATGTCCTGAGCGTCCAGGCGGTCGTCTGCTTCCGGAACGATGGTGGCGCCGGCCTGGTTGGCGGCCAGGAGCGGCAGGATGGCCGCGGCTGCGGCACCCGTGCCGGCGAGCCGGGTCAGCTTGTCCATGAAGCCACGACGATCGAGCGTCAGGTGGGTGTATTCATCATAGGCGTTGATCATCGCCTGGGTTATCTTCGGCTTGTCCATGTCCTTCTCCCACGTTGAATTCAACATCGGTGAAGATAGGCCCGCCGGCGGCCAAGCCCAGACAAAACTGCGTTACCGCAGGATCACGAAAAGGCCATCCAGGCGAAAAGCCAGACCCAGAGAACAACGAGCGTCGCAAAACCCAGACCAAACAGCGGCCGGCGCAGATGCAGCCGGTTGCCGAAGACATGCACATAGGCATGGGCATAGCGGGTTGCGACGAAGAACCAGGCGAGTACCACGGCGGGCAAGTTGTCGGCCTGCGTGATGTAGAGCAGGATCGAGACGGCATAGAACAGGATCGGCAGCTCGAACTGGTTGGCGATCGAGCTGTTGACCACGCGGCTTTCCTCGGGTTCGGCAAGGTTTTCGCGAAAGGCGATACGCTCGACCTTGCCGGAACGCACGACCTGGCTTCGGCGCAGGACCAGCAGGGCATAGAGGCAGAAGACGAGGAAGGCATGGGCGACCAGAGGCCAGAACATTTCGAAACCGGTCATGGAAAGGTCCTTGTTCAAATCACTCTCATGAAAAAGCCCGAGGTCGTTGCCGACTTCGGGCCCTGGTGTGTGTAACGGAGTTCAGAGATCACGCGCCGCCGGGATAGTTCGGGCTTTCGCGCGTGATCGTCACGCCATGCGGATGGCTTTCGCGAAGGCCGGCGCCGGAAATGCGCACGAAGGTCGCCTTTTCCTGGAAGTCCTTGATGTCCTTGCCGCCGACATAACCCATGGCGGCCTTGAGGCCGCCGGCAAGCTGGTGCAGCACGGCTGAGACCGGGCCTTTGTAGGGAACCTGGCCCTCGATACCTTCCGGAACCAGCTTCAGCGTGTCGCGCACTTCCGCCTGGAAATAACGGTCGGCCGAGCCGCGCGCCATGGCGCCGACGGAACCCATGCCGCGGTAAGCCTTGAACGAGCGGCCCTGGTAGAGATAGACCTCGCCCGGGCTTTCGTCGGTGCCGGCCAGCAGCGAGCCGACCATGACCGCCGATGCGCCAGCAGCGATCGCCTTGGCGACATCACCCGAAAACTTCAGGCCGCCATCGGCAATCACCGGGATGCCGTGCTTGTTGGCCTCCTCGACCGCCGCCATGACGGCTGCGAGCTGCGGAACGCCGACGCCCGCGACGATACGCGTGGTGCAGATCGAGCCGGGGCCGATGCCGACCTTGACGCAATCGGCGCCGTTGTCGATCAGGGCACGGGTGCCTTCGCTGGTGGCGACATTGCCGGCGATGATGCGAATGGCATTCGACATCTTCTTCACTTCGGCAACCGCGTCGAGGACCTTCTGGCTATGGCCATGGGCAGTGTCGACGACGATGACGTCGACGCCGGCCTCGATCAGGCGCTCGGCACGTTCGCGGCCGTCATCGCCGGTGGAGATGGCGGCGGCGACGCGCAGGCGGCCCTGGGCATCCTTGGCGGCATTCGGGTTGAGCTGCGACTTCTCGATGTCCTTGACGGTGATCAGGCCGACGCAACGGCCTTCATTGTCGACGACCACCAGCTTCTCGATGCGATGGGCGTGCAGCAGGCGTTTGGCCTCACCCTGTTCGACACCGTCGCGAACCGTGATCAGGTTTTCGCGGGTCATCAGTTCGTAGATCTTCTGGGTCGGATCGGAAGCGAAGCGGACGTCGCGGTTGGTCAGGATGCCGACGAGACGGCCCGGGCGGCCGCCATTTTCGACAACCGGGATGCCAGAGATACCATGCGCCTTCATCAGCGACAGCGCTTCGGCCAGCGTCGCGTCCGGGCCGATGGTCACCGGATTGACGACCATGCCGCTCTCGAACTTCTTGACCTGGCGGACCTCTTCGGCCTGCTCGATCGGGGTCAGGTTGCGATGGATGACGCCCATGCCGCCGGACTGCGCCATGGCAATCGCCAGACGGCTCTCGGTGACCGTGTCCATGGCCGACGACAGGATCGGCAGCGACAGGTCGATGTCCTTTGCAATCCGTGTGGAGATATTGGTCTGGCCCGGCATGATCTCGGAATGGCCAGGCTGCAGCAGCACGTCGTCAAAGGTAAGCGCTTCTGCGCCGGTTGCCGAAATTACGATCCGTGCCATTGCCATTTCCTTCGTTTGATAAAAAGCCGGAGGCTCCGGGACGATTTATACGTCCGGCTGCTCCTGCAAAAACTGCTTGGAAGTTGGCGAGGGCTGGTAACACGTTCATGACAGGAAGGGAATAGCAAAATGGTTTTCACGCGCGGCGCCTGCTTTTCTGCACCCTGCCGCGTCTTCGAAGCGATCAAAACTCGCGTTTAACGAGAATTAAATCATGCTAATGAAGAGATCTTCAAGTGTTCTCCGCTAGAAGAGCCTGGATCGCGCCGAAAACGGCCGGCATCTGAATAAAAAGCAAGATCAAAACGGGGACACGACACATGACAGCAATCAGAAAACGCGCAGTTGCGCACGAGAACCAATTTGCCCGCGATCAGGAACTCCTGTTCAAGACGGAAGCGCGCCGCAATGCGCTGATCGGGCTCTGGGCGGCATCCGTGATCGGCGCCGGCGACGGCGAGGCCTATGCCAAGGAGCTGGCGATGACGGCAGTCGAAGGCGAGCACAAGGTGCTGGAACGCCTGCGCCACGATTTCGATGCAGCCGGCGTGGCCGTGCTCGACACCGACATTCAAGACCGCATGGTCTCTATGCTGCGCACGGCAGCCGAGGATCTTTACAAGGGTCGCTAAAGGCTACCGTCCCGAGGTTCAAGGCCTGCACGGCGCTCTCGTGCGCATGCAGGCCCTTTCCAGATACCTGACGGATACAGATCAGATATCGAACTGATAGGCCTTGGGCACGAAACGGTAGCCCTGATCGATCTTCTCGACATAACCGACAGCCGGGAACGGCATGTGGTAACCGAGGAAGGCGAGCTTGTCGGTCGCCAGCATGTCGAAGACCTTCTTGCGGCTTGCGGCAGCGGCGGCCTTGTCCATGTCGAAACGCACTTCCCAGTCCGGCCGCTGCAGCGACAGCACGAAATGGTTTGCCGTATCGGCGGTCAGCACCAGCTGTCTGCCTTCCGATTCCACGCTGTAGATCATGTGGCCCGGAGAGTGACCGAAGGCGGCCATGCCAGTCACGCCCGAGACAACCTCGCCACCATCGCCGATGAAGGTCATCTTCTCGGCAAGCGGCTTCACATTGGCGAGCACGCCCTTGTGGCCCCCTTCCGCAGGCGTACCGGCACGGGCCGGATCGACCCAGAAATCGTATTCCGCCTGACCCGTGACATAACGGGCGTTCGGAAAGGCCGGCTTGCCGCCTTCCATCAGGCCGCCGATATGGTCGCCATGCATATGGGTGAGCACGACGATGGTGACGTCCTCACGCTTGTAGCCGGCAGCGGTCAGCCCCTCGAGCAAACGGCCATTGCCATTAGCACGTCCCCCTTCGCCGAACCCGGTATCAAACAGGATGACCTCCGAACCGGTGTTGACCAGGGTCGGGGAGAAGCTGTTGACGAACTTGTCGGCCGGCAGGAAATTGGCTTCGAGCAGGGCGCCCACGACTTCCGGCGTCTGGTTGGTTCCGAAAATCTCCTGCGGATTGTCCGAGGGCCGCGCACCATCCTTGACGACGACGATCTCGAACTTGCCGACCTTGAAGCGATGGGTTTCGGGCGGCATGGCATGGTTGATATCCATGGAAGTGTCGGCTCCGGTCTGCGCGCTGGCTGCGGCCATGATCATCGGCGATGCAAGCGCGACGCCCGCGCCACCCAACAACATTCGTCTTTTTAGCGAAATCATCGAAAACTCCTTCGTTGAAAACTCCAGTGCCCGGCAAGCCAAGCTCTCGTGGCGAAATAGGTTTCACGGCAGCGGAGGAAAGTCGCCTCACACCATCGTGATCCGCGAATGGGACGAGACGTGGAACAATCGGTGCGGCTGACGCCTGTATATTGCCGGCCAAACGTCGAGCGGCGAAAGCACAGGTGACGATTTCGCAGCCATCGTGAATCGGATAGAAACCACGCCACACCGCCAAACGGTCCACCCACCCGCCTGCCGAATTCCCCAGGACATTTCGATGAACCGCATCACGCCGCTGATCCTCGCCGTTGCGCTTTTCATGGAGCAGATGGATTCGACGGTGATCGCCACGGCCCTGCCGACGATCGCCGCCGATCTCCATGTCGGCCCCATCACCCTGAAGCTGGCGCTGACCGCCTATATGGTGGCACTGGCGATCTTCATACCGATCAGCGGCTGGATGGCGGATCGCTTCGGCGCGAAACGCATCTTCCGGGCGGCAATCGTAGTCTTCATGTTGGGATCGGTGTTCTGCGCCGTATCCGGCTCGCTGACCACTTTTGTCGCGGCACGGTTCCTGCAGGGCATGGGTGGCGCGATGATGACGCCGGTCGGCCGTCTCGTTCTGCTGCGCACCACGAAACGCAGCGATCTGGTCTCGGCCATGGCGCTCTTGACCATTCCCGGCCTGCTCGGCCCAATCACCGGCCCGCCCGTCGGCGGCTTCATCACCACCTTCTTCAGCTGGCACTGGATCTTCCTGATCAATATCCCGATCGGCCTGGCGGGCCTCTGGCTCTCCAGCATCCATCTACCCGAGATTGATCCGGTGGCGACAGCACCGATCGACTGGAAAGGCTTTGCGCTCAGTTCCATCGCCGCCTCCGGACTGGTCTTCGGCCTGTCCGTCATGAGCCTGCCGGGCCTGCCGATCACCGTCGGCATCGGTGCGGCGGTGATCGGCCTGCTGTGCCTGGTGCTTTATGTCGGGCATGCCCGCCGCCATGCAGCACCGCTGCTCGACCTCAGCCTGTTTGCCAATCGCAGCTTCCGCGCCTCCATCATCGGCGGCACCGGTTTCCGGCTGGCGGCGGGCGCAACACCGTTCCTGCTGCCGCTGATGCTGCAACTCGGCTTCGGGATGAGCGCTTTCGAATCGGGTATGACGACGTTCATCGCGGCCGTCGGCGCGATCACCACCAAATTCGTAGCGCGGCGCGTCTTTGCGGCTGCCGGCTTCCGCAATATCCTGATCGCGGCGGGCCTCGGCGGCACGTTGACGACCGCCGCCAATGCGGTCTTCACGCCAGCAACGCCGATCGCGGTGATCATGGCCTTCCTGCTGATCGGCGGTTTCTTCCGGTCCTTCTTCTTCACCGGCGTCAATACGCTCGGCTATGCGGAAATCGAGGACAGGTATGCAAGCCAGGCCACGTCGCTGACATCGGTGCTGCAGCAGATCAGCCTGGCGCTCGGGGTTGCCGTGGCGGCCGCCATTCTTGAAACCAGCACGACGCTATCGGGCGGTCCGTTGTCGCTCGGTGATTTCCACGTCGCCTTCGCGGTCGTGGCCGGCCTTTCCGTCTTCGCGATCATCCCGTTTTTCGGGCTGCCGCGCGATGTCGGATCGGCGGTTTCCGGCTATCGCCGATCCACCGAGACTGAGACCATTGCGGTTAAATGATGCTGTGATCGCCGTTCAGGGCGTCTCGCACACGGCCGAAAGCTTGTTGCCGTCGGGGTCGCGGACATAGCAGGCATAAAAGCTTGCGTGATAGGGCCTGAGGCCGGGAGCCCCCTCGTCCGTGCCGCCATTGGCGAGCGCTGCCGCATGGAAGGCATCGACCGCAGCGCGGCTTGGCGCATCAAGCGCCGTCATTGCGCCGTTGCCGAAGGTTGCCGGCCTGCCATTGACGGGCGTCAGGACCCAGAGCCGGCAGCGGCTGTCCGCTTCGCTGCCGTAGCCGAGTTCATCGTCTTCAGTCACGCGGCGTGTCACCGAAAGCGTTGCCAGCACGGCATCATAGAAAATCTGCGAGCGGGCGAGATCGGTGGAGCCGAGGGTGATGTAAAGCAGCATCCTTGCGTTTTCCCGTCCTGTTGAGACTGTCGTCTCCTGGTTGCTCGCCAGTTTTACGCCGGTCAGTCCTGGTTCTCGTCGGCGGGCACATCCTCGCGCGGATCGTAGGCGAACCCGCCATCGTCTTCGCCGCGTTCGAGATTGCGGGCGCCAAGACCGGTGCGTTTGCCCTTGAAATCCTTGGCGAGCAGGAACATCTCGACCGATTCCGAACGGGACGAGGGCGGCTTGATGTGCAGGACCTGACGGAAGTTCTGCTTGAGCATGTTCAGCAGATCCTTTTCCGTGCCACCCTGGAAGGTCTTGGCGAGAAAATGGCCACCTTCGGCAAGGACCTCGACGGCAAAATAGGCCGCGACCTCGCACAGATGCATCGTGCGCAGATGGTCGGTCTTCTGGTGGCCGGTGGTCGGCGCCGCCATGTCGGAAATCACCAGATCCGGCGTACCGCCGACGGCCTCCATCAGTTGGCGCGGCGCATCGGGATCGAGAAAATCGAGCTGCAGGATCTTGACGCCCGGAAGCTGCGCCATCTCGAGGAAGTCGATTGCGGCGACGCGGATGTCGTCGTCGGTGGAATCGGTGACCTTGGCGGCAATCTGCGACCAGCTGCCCGGGGCTGCTCCGAGATCAATGATGCGCCTTGCGCCTTTGAGGATCTGGTGCTTCTCGTCGATCTCGAGCAGCTTGAACGCGGCGCGGGCGCGGTAGCCTTCGAGCTTGGCGCGCTGCACATAGGGATCATTGATGTGGCGCTCGATCCAGCGTCTGGACGAGGCCTTCAGCTTGCCCTTCTTGACCTTCTGGCCAAGTTTGCGGCCGGTGCGATTGCCGCCGATCGGTGGCTTGCTCATGGCTCAGCGCTCCCTGAAATGTGGTGGGCGACGATTGCGGCCGCGGCGCCAAACGCCGTCATCCGCCATCATGTCTGTCAAAAGGCCTTCGCGCAGGCCGCGGTCGGCAACCCGCATGCGGGTGGACGGCCAGCGGCGGCGGATGGCCTCGAGAATGGCACAGCCGGCCAGGACCAGATCGGCACGATCAGGGCCGATGCAGGGATTGGCGGCACGGCCGGCAAAATCCCAGGACAGGAGCTTGGCCTGCATGGCCGTGACTTCCGCGTCGGACAACCAGACGCCGTCCACCTTGCGCCGGTCGTAGCGTGGCAGGTCGAGATGCACGCCGGCAAGCGTCGTCACCGTGCCGGACGTCCCGATCAGATGGAAATCCTCCGGCGCGCCACTGGGACCGAGCGGCACGGGCGGGCAATCGAAACCGGACAACATGCCGGCAACCTCGGCGGTCATAGCCTCGAAGACTTCCGGCGTGACATCGCGGCCGCCATGGCGTTCGGACAGGGTGACGACACCGACCGGCAGCGAGGTCCAGTGGGTGATGTGATTGGCGAGCCGGCTGGAGCGGGTTTCATTGATGCGGATCACCGCGATCTCCGACGAACCGCCGCCGATATCGAACAGCACGACGGAACGCGCTTCGCGACCAACCAGAGACGAGCAACCGGACACGGCAAGCCGCGCTTCAGTCTCACGATTGATGATCTCGAGGTCCAGACCGGTCTCGACCGTGACGCGGGCGAGAAACTCCTCGCCGTTTTCGGCCGCGCGGCAGGCCTCGGTGGCGATCAGCCGCATGCGGCGGATCTCGCGGCCGGCGAGCTTTGTCGCACAGATGCGCAAGGCCTCGACGGCGCGGTCCATCGCATCCTGCGACAATCGTCCGGTTGCGGCCAGCCCCTCGCCCAGGCGGACGATGCGCGAAAAGGCATCGACGACGCGGAACTGGCCGGGACGGGTCGGCTGGGCAATCAGCAGGCGGCAATTGTTGGTGCCAAGATCGAGCGCCGCGTAGAGGTCGTCATGCGAGCCTTCCGCGGCCACTGCCCGGTTGCGATCCGGATGGGGCCGATCATGCGGATGACCGGCCTGGGCCACGCGCGGCGCCTGGCTGGCGGACGGCGACTGGATCTCGGGCGGGTGCAGCCTGGCGCCGGCAGGATGACCACCGGAGGGCGCGGGCTTGCTGGCCGGCGGCTGGGAGCCGGCGAGCGGCCGCACCTGGCCGGGACGGGCAATCGCCTGGGTGCCACGCCGATTGCGCCGGCGCTTGCGGCCCGACCGGGGCTCTCCAGAGGCCTGGCGGGGATCACGGGTCGCCTCACGACCACCCTGCGGAGCGCCATCGCGCCCGCCGGCGGACGCGACAGAATGCGCCGACGCTGCTGCGTTGTCAGCCTTCGCCAATGCCTGGCCGGAGGCCTGAGGCCTTGGATCCTGAGAACTGGAATCCTGGGACAATGCCTGCCTTGACGGTGGGGATGCACCCGACGTCACCGGCGCACCTGACGCGGCCTTGCTGCGACGACGGCGCTTTCGCTTGCGGATGGGACCATCCGCAACGACTGTTTCGGAACGTCGAACCAGAACCTGCTCACCAGCCGATCCTGCCAAAGTCGAAAGTTCCGCACCGGCTTGCGCCGCCGCTGTCTTTCTTCCCTTGCCGCGCCGACGGGAATTCCCGCCCTTGCGCTTGCCCGTCGACGCCCCCTCGCTTTTCGGCTTTCCGCCGCGGTCGGGGTCTGTCACTGAGTTTTCCACTGCACCGCGCAAGGCATCAAGGTTGACGCATGCCGCTGGTGTCATATCCATTTCGTTGGCGCCAGCATACCAGCGCAAGACCCTCAAGCCAAACGGTTTTTCTCACCACGACCGGGGTTGTCGCTTTGCCCTCCGGCGCGCGCGCCTATGCCGGCGAAACCTCGCCCGTAAACAATCGACATCATTCGCAATTTTTTTTCGCAGCAGGTATTTGCAATCGTCCACCTTTTGGTTATAAGCCCGCCTCACCGACGGGCGCACGATCTTCGCACCCGGACCCTGCTGGGGAATAGTTCAACGGTAGAACGACGGACTCTGACTCCGTTAATCTTGGTTCGAATCCAGGTTCCCCAGCCAATCCCTCTTTTTTCATATTTTTCAATGACTTAGATGACCGGCGCCAAAGGCAATCGGAACAGTTTTCCGCATCATTTTTCCGGATCAGGATTACAAACAAAAGCGTTGTTTCCCGCGATAATGATCAACAGCTTTCAGCGTCTCGTATTGAGTCGGCAAGTCTGACATCCTCGACCGGCTTCGCGAGAGCCGTCCAGAGGTGATAGAGCGAGCTTGCCGGGATCGTGCGGGCGGTCGGCACCTCGTTCAGGTCAAGACAGTCATGCCAGCAACCGCGTGGCACGCCCGACATGTAAGCAGCGAGGATTGCGGAGGCGACGTCGTCCGCCTCTGTCCGATATCCCGTGAAGCCAAGCCGCTCATTAAGCGCCATGAAGGCCTTGAGCATCTCCAGCTGCGGCCACAGGCGCCGTGACGGGCTGATCGCCTTATCTGCCGAAACGGTATCGACCAGGAAAATCGAGCCGTCCATGCGCCCGACCGCCAGCGCGGTGTAAAACAGGTCCAAGCATATATTGATGTTATCGCTGCGAGCGAGACTATCGTGACGGGTCGTCAACCAGACCCACTCGCACATGTGGCCTGGCTCCAGCCGATCGGATCCGTATCGGTCGGCAAGTTCCCATTGGGGGCCAAAAAACTCGTGAAGCGGCCCCTTTGGTCCGACGAAAAAATGCGAGCGCAAGAGTGCGAAAGCCTTGCCTTCCGACCTCATATGCTTGGAGGTCCGGGTGTTCTCGCACAAGGCCAATGTGGCTTCGAGGTAATGCATGTGCGGGTTCTGGCGGCGAGGAAGCGTGCCATCGCTGTCTTCGGCCCAGCCGCCAAAGGGGTCTGTCAGGGTCCGGTCGACCGCCAGGATCGTCTGGTCGATCTGGTGTCGGTAGACGTCCTTGCCGGTCGCCGTCAGCAGCCATGAGAGCGCGAGCAGCACACAGGCATTGTCGTAGAGATCGCGAACAGGATCGGTAATGAGCTCGGTATGGCGGTTGAAGCTTCTCGCATAGCCACCGCGCTTCCCGCTGACCCAGGCGACGCGGTGCAGGTTGGCGAAGGCACGTTCTGCCATGGCGAGCGATGCTGAGGGGGCGACACCGAGATGGGCGGCATGGGCGTGAACATAGATCTGACGGGCCACCGTTCGGGTCCGCACCTCACCTGCTTCCTGCGGCGACCCATCCAGTTCCAGGTATTCGACAAATTGGCCGCAGGTCTCGTCGAAGCCGGATTTGCTCCAGGTGGGCAAAATTTCCTCGAGGAAGACGCGTTTCAGTTGCTGGACGCTCATGGACGATCGCCTGGTGGGGCGGACGACCCACTGTCCGCATTCACAAGGCTGCCCCGGTGGGATGCATCGTTTCCAGAAGCCTGCTGATCTTGATCGTGGTGAAGTTGGAATAGGTATCCGAGACGGCATATGGCAGCGCAATCAGATCGCCATGCCGCATGGCACCGCAGGAATATACGACATTCGGCACATAGCCCTCGCGCTCCGTCGGTTCGGGCTGCAGCAGCGGCTCTACCGTCCGCGACAGGATGATGCTCGGGTCGTGCTTGTCGAGCAGCGTCACCCCGATTGCATAGCGCCGCATCGGTCCCACGCCATGGGTAAACAGCAACCATCCCTCGTCAATTTCAACAGGGGAGCCGCAATTGCCGATCTGGACGAACTGCCAGGCGAATTCCGGCTTCATCAGCAGACGTCCTTCATCCCATTGATGCAGGTCGTCGGAATAGAGCAGAAAGAGGTTTTCGCTGTCCTGCCGGGCGATCATTGCGTAGCGGCCATCGATGCGCCGGGGAAAGAGCGCCATGCCCTTGTTGCGGGCGGCGGGTCCCCGCAGCGGCGTCAGGGTGAAGTTCAGGAAGTCGGTGGTCTCCAGAACCTCCGAGCGGATGGATGAGCCGCTATAGGCGGTATAGGTCGCGAAGTAGATCGTCTTGCCTTCGTCCTCGAAGGCGACGAAACGGGCATCCTCGATGCCGTTCGACTGCGCCTCGGTCACCGGAAAGATGACCCGCTCGCTAAGATCACTTTCCTCCTTGAAACTGAGTCCGATGCAACCGGCGGGCGCCAGGCCGTCGCTCGCATGGATGTCCGGCAGACCTGCCAGTTGCGTCGGCGCATCGATGGTGACGGCCCCCTCCGCGTCGATCACGCCGGCGCGGAAGGTGAGCGAGGAGATATGTCCCTCGCCCACAGCCCGCAGACTAATGATCAGCCGGCGGCTCCCATCTGCAACGCCGGACTGATCCGGATGCGGCACGATGCTCGGATTGAACAGAGCGGCGGACTCGAACGAATATTCGTTCATGAAATAGGCCCCGACCAGTTGCCTCTGCTGCTGACTGAACTGTTGATGATGGAGGAAGGCATCCTCCATCGCGTCCGCCCGCAGCTCGAACTGTCGCAACAGGTTCCGATGCCGGCCGTCGAAATTGGCGAGAATGTCGCGCAACTGGTTGGCGGTCGAAGTCGGGTCCAAGGACAGCACGCGATCGACGATTTCGTTGGCCCTGGTCTTGTCGCGCGGATTGAGATGCCGCGGTTCGGTGGATGGCTTGAACGGGCGCACGATGACCCGTGTCGGATCCGGTCTCAGATAGAGGGCCTGCCGATTGAGGAGGCTCGAGTGGGGCAAATTTGATCTTTCTGAATGTTCGCTGTGAATGGCGCGGCTCATGACAATTGCCTGGCGCCGACCCTCGGCATGACCGGCCGCAGCATCTGGTTGGCGCGACCGAGCTCGACGCAGGAAATCAGGTAGCAGAGCACGGATTCGGCACCCCGGTTCTCGTTGGGGCGGTCCACATGCAGGCCGTCGCGGCAACTGCCCGTCTCCGGGTCAACGAGGGAAATGCCGTGATCATTGCTGCCCGTGAACCAGTCGAAGGCCCTGTGCGCGGCCTCGATCCAGCTCCTGTCCGAGGTCGCTTCGTAGGCCGCAAGGCAGGCGGCCACGGTTGCCGTCGCCTCGACTGGCTGTTGGTCGAAAGGCTTGGGCGGCTGCCTGACCTCGAAGAAGCCATCGGTGCCAATGGCACGAAAATGACCTTTCTCGCCCGTCTGCTGGGTCATCAGCCATTCAAGCGTCGCAACACCTGTCTCGACGAAAGCCGGCACCTTGGTCGACAGGCCCGTCATGATCAAGGCCTGGCTCAGCCGCGCATTTTCATAGGAAAGCCCTTCCTCGAACCAACGGCGCCCGCCCGTCGACACACGACGCTCCAGGTCCATCAGGTTTTCAGCATGCCGTGTACGCAGCATGCGAGCGTGGGGGTCTTGAGGATTGGCCGCGCAGTAATCGTTGAGGCCGAGAAGCGTGAAGGCCCAGGCGCGCGGGGAACGGAAGTCGAGCGTGACGGACATCGCCCGGGCAAAGAGGGCACTCGCCCATCGGCGGCGTGGTCCATCGGCATCAGACAGGGCGCAGGCCCCGAGCGCCCAGAGGGTTCGCCCATGGCTGTCTTCGGAGCCTTTATCTTCGAGCCAACGGCGGTCGTAGCTCATGAAGTTTCGAAAACGGCCGGTGTCAGAGTTCCAGGCGTGTTCGACGAAGGCCGCGAAAGAGGCTGTCATCCTTTCCGCTATGCCCGTCTCGCCGACGATCGACAGGAGCGAGGACAGAAGCAGGGCTCGCGCGTTGTCATCGACGCAATAGCCATGAGACCTGTCCGGCACGGAGAACACCGCATGCTGGATGATGCCCGTGTCGTCGCACATCGTCTGCAGATGGCCAAGTTTCAAAGCTGTCTGCTGCGGCGGACGCTTGATCCGCAAAGACATGAGGTCGCTGACGAGCTTGGGCCGATAGGCAATTCGCGCCTTTGCCATGCTGTCGAGATAGAGTGAGGCCACATGCGACCAAATCATCGCGCGACCGGCCTCGTAGGCCCTCTTGCGCATCGCCATCCTGGCCTCGTCATCGCCGAGCAAGGTCGCGATTGCCTTAGCCGTCGCCGGCGCATCCCCAAAGGGAACCAACACGCCGCGGCCGTCGCACAAGAGATCGCAGGCGTGCCAGTAAGGCGTCGAAACCACAGCACTGCCCATGCCGAAACTGTAGGAGAGCGTTCCCGACGTCATCTGAGCCTCGTCCAGATAGGGCGTCACATAGACGTCGCACATGGCAATGAAGTCGAGAAGCGTCGGCAGATCGACAAAGCGATTGAGAAACTGCACCGCATGATCGACGCCCAACCGCTCGGTGCGCTGGCGCAACCCGTCGCGATAGGCCTCGCCCTGCTGGCGCAGAAGCGTCGGATGCGTCGCGCCCAGCACGATATACAGGGCCTCGGGGTTCTCTTTCAGGATCGACGGCATGGCGTCGATGACCACCTCTATGCCCTTGTTGGGAGAGAGGAGACCAAATGTCAGGACAATGGGCCTGCCGGCGTAACCGCGCTCGATCTTGGCAAGGTCCGGATCGTGAAAGGGTCGATCAGGAATGCCATGGGCGATGACGTCGATCTTCTGGGAGGCGACGCCATAGATTTCCGTGAGCAGCGTGCGACCCTTTTCGGCCATGACGACGACACGGCTGGAGTGAGCGGCGACCTTCTGCAACACGCGGTGTTGGGACGGTGTCGGTTCGGCAAGGATGGTGTGGCAGGTGGTGACGAGCGGAATGCGCAGGTTTTCCAGCAGCGTGAGGATGAACTCGCCGTCGTCACCGCCGAAGATGCCGAATTCGTGCTGCAGCGAAACCACATCGAACCGACCTTCGTTCAGGACCCGCGCAGCCGTCACATAGTCTTCGACTTCTTCCTCGCGGATCTCGAAGATCACATCGCCAGGATAGGCGTAACTCTGCTTGGCATCCGTCACGGCGACGATGCTCGTCTGGATGGGCTCGGCCGCATCGACCAGCGCCTGGGAGAGATCGCCGGTGAAGGTCGCTATGCCGCATTGGCGGGGAAGAGAGTTGCCAATGAAGGCGATACGTGTCGGTCTGCTCATCTGCGTTCCCTTCAGAACATGGTGGCGAGGTCTCGCCAAAAAAGCCAGTGACGCACAGCGCGACCGCATGGTGGATGCACGCGCCTCGGCATCGGGTTCACGCCGAGCCGATAGCCTCCAGATCCCGCTCCAGAGCGACGCGCCCCTGCTGAAGCTCGGCATTCCAGAGCCGATATTGCGGGCTATTATGATAGGCCGGCATGGGGGCCTCGATCGTGTAGGTGACGGCGGCGGCCGGCGACAGACCCTTTGTGGTCACGAGACGAACCATTTGGCCGACGATAAAACGGTGAGAAGGCATGAGTTTCTCCAATCATCAGTGCGTTGTGTTCAGGCTTTTCTGGCCGGTAAGGACTCTGTCCATGTCGAGAGCGGCATCCAGGTCCGACGGATCTATTTGGACCAGGCTCTTCTTCTTGCCGGCAAACACTTCAATCATGGTTGCCACGCGCCGATAGGCGAGCCAGGAGATTCCGGTGATCTGTTCCTCGTCGTCCTGCACCTGGTAGTCGCCAGCGGGACATGGCCCGTCCAGACCTTTGAGGGTGAAGGGCGCATCGAAATGCACGGTTCTCGTCTTCGTTCGCGTAAACATCTGAGACTCCTTTGCGGGGGATCGGTGTCGTGTGGCGGCAGTGCAGAGATCAGCTCGGGATGCGACCTCAGTGTTCATCAAGCCTGCTTCGGCGGAACAGCGGGCCGCACTGTAAACGGATGGATACTGCAATCCGGCCGCTTCCCGGCCCCTGACCTGATCTCGAAGACGTTCGGTCGGCATGTCGCAGACACGATCCGCTTTTTACGGATGTCAGCCAGTATGATCACCTTGTCCGAAGTCCCCATTAGCCGCCGCTCCTCACGGTTGTAGCAACTTGATCGCGATCACAGGGACTTCCGCCCTCGCCTTCCCAGCCGACATAGCCGTAGCGTGACTGAAAACAACAGTATCCCAGACGGCTGCCTGCATATCGCTCATGACCATTCCCTTGCGAAGGCGATCGATGATCACGACCTCTCTTGCATAGTTGCCACCTGACTGCGCCCGGAGACCCGCGCTCGAGTAGCTTGAACGGTGGAGCAGCGCACGCAGAAGCGCCAGGTCAGCCAGCTTTCGCTCACACTCTGGAGGATCGTTCTTCAGCATGGTCGAAGGCCGAATGTCTGCCAGAGGCGGTCGTCATGGACGATCACTGCAGTGGATTGCTTACGATCGACCATGACTTGTTCCTCTTCCGAGTTCGCCAAGCGCTTTGATTGGCGTCGTCAGGTCGCCGACTGGAGGGACGACCCGAATGCACTGAGATCGAGTTCGATCATATGTCGTCGCCGAGACTGATAGGCTTGCCTCGCTGTCGTCAGGATGCGCTCCCGCAGGCGATCGAATGCCAGGAGATAGTCGCGTTCCTTCCGGCGGTTGGTCGCCCCCTCACGCTCAAAGAGTGCCACAGGCAATAGAAACAGAACCTGGTTCAGACCATCATGCCCGATGAAACGAATGAAACCGCGGGTCTCGTCATAGGCACGGGTTGAATTGGGGAAAAAGAGGGTCACAGGCTCGTGACCTGACAGCTACTTTTCAGCCGCGCGAGGACGGCCTTGTCTGCCCAGAGGTTCACGGCGGAAATCAATTCGCCGGATCTGTGGACGCCCTTCTGGTAGAGGGTAATCGCATGCCGCGCCGCGCCGCGGTCCAGTTCGCAAAGCGGTTCTTCATAGCGAAACCCGGCATGCCGGAGCGCGTTTCTGATGATGTTGATGTCGAAGCTGCCGATAGGCTGATGAAGGTCGGAAGACATGACGTCCTCCTTTATTGGGGCCAGGGTGAGTGCCGCCCAGAAAATGGCAGTGCCCGTTCAATGGCTGCCACTTAGATCAATATGGGCCTGCTCATCAGAACTTGCAAGGGCCGTGGAAAAACATCCATAGGGCGTGATTGGAGACGTCGTCGTCATGAGACGACGCCGCGCTTGGCTCTAGCGGGCCACTTCATGGTGCCTCGATAACTGCCTTTGAAGAAGGGTTCGTCTAGGTCCCTCCCTGCGACCCTTGAGACCGAGACGAGGACGGGTCTGATTTGGTAGGTCGATAGTGGGATCGACACGATTGCAGCAGGCCGGCGATGGTCAGCGGCCAATTAAATCCAGCGAGAGTCCCGATCGGGGTTATCAGCGTTCGCGCCCATTGACTCCGCCAATTATCGTCCCGTTCGGTTCTTTTTCGTGCAATCAGTCGACTCTTGTGCTTCAATAATCCCGAAAGGGATGATTGACATGACAACAGTCTCCGATAGCGCAGCACTCGGCCAGCTAATCCGCGCCGAGCGGAAGCGTCAGGAACTTACCCAGGAACAACTCGCCGGCGTCGCGGGCGTGGGCGTGAGGTTCGTGCGCGAATTGGAGAGCGGCAAGGAAAGCTGTCGAGTCGGACTTGCTCTGACCGTCCTGCAGACGCTCGGCTTGACCGTGAGTATTACTTCTCGCGGTGCCTCCTCATGAGCCGCGTGCTGGACGTCTATCTCAAGGATCGCAAGGCCGGCGAGCTCAAGCAGGACGACGACGCCTCGCTCACCTTCGCTTATGACGGCGACTACCTCGCCAATGATCCGGTCGCCTTGTCGGTGTCGCTGCCGGTGCAGGAAGAACCCTTCATCGATCGCGTCACCCGCCCTTTCTTCTCCGGCCTCCTGCCTGATGAAGGCGCCAGACGCCGATTGGCTGCAGCACTGGGCATATCCTCAGGTAACGCCTTCGGGCTGCTCGAGATTATCGGCGGGGAATGTGCGGGCGCCTTATCGCTTGTTCCGCCAGGACAGCTGCCACCGGCCTCGACTACGGACGATGCCGAGGCGCTGGATGAGAAGCATCTGGAGAAGATCCTCTCCCTGCTCAGACAGAGGCCCCTGCTCGGCGGGGAAGCGGACGTGCGCCTTTCGCTTGCCGGCGCTCAGGACAAGCTGGCTGTCACCGTTCTCAACGGTCAGATATTGCTGCCCCGAGGCGGGCGCCCGACGACGCATATCCTGAAACCGTTCATCGAGGGCCTCGACGGCACCGTGGAGAACGAAGTGTTCTGCATGAGCCTGGGACGTCGTCTCGGCCTCGATGTCCCCGCTGTGTCGAAGGGCGCAGCCGGCAAGGTCGATTACTTCCTGGTCGAGCGCTACGATCGGCTGACGCTTGAAGACGGGCGGATCGAGCGGCTGCACCAGGAAGACTTCTGCCAGGCGCTGAGCGTGCCCCCGGAGCTCAAATATGAGGAAGAAGGAGGCCCCGGCATCAGTCAGTGCCTCCAGCTGATCCGGCAGACGACGGCCAAGCCCGCAGCCGAGACATTGCGTTTCCAGCGAATGCTCATGTTTCACTACCTGATCGGCAATGCCGACGCTCATGCCAAGAACTATGCCCTGCTCTATCGTGGGAAGGCGCCGGACCTGGCACCGATGTATGACGCTATTTGCACGGCGGCCTATCCACGACTGTCAAAGAAAATGGCGATGGCACTCGGCGGCAGGTCACTGCCAGATACGATTCAGATGGAGCACTGGGCGTCGCTCGTGCCGACCAACAAGGCCGCCACGCGCATGCTTGCCGGCGAGCTGGTCCGCATGGCGGACACGATCGGGCTGGAAGCCGACGCATTGTTGGAAGAGATGTCCGAGAACGGCACCTACCATCCAATCCTGAAGACCGTCCGGAAAATCATCGACACCAGATGCGCCCTGGTCAGAAGAGCGCTGGAGAAGCCTAGCCTGTAGGTGCCAGAGCTGACTCGCAGGAAGGACGACCTACTGCTCGACGTCCGTGTTGTTCACCGGATCCTGGGCAGAATCCTCATCAGCCTCGGACTGCCTGAGCGCTTCCATGAGTTCCCCATGGCGCTCATATTCTCTGGTCACGAGGTCACCAGCGTCCAGCGGCTTGTAACCTCGCCTCGCTCGCCGAATGTGCTTCTCGCTGTTGTCGATCATCGTCCTCACCTTAGGAGCAAGCGTATGGGAGTAGCTTCGTCCCGTCTGCGCAGCTCATCCTATCATATTCCTCAACGTAGTCAGCCGCCCCACGGCTGGGAACGGCAGCGATCCTAGGGATCGACCGACGACGCGTTGGGAAAAAAAGCAAAGACACCTCCGTGCCGGCCCCGGCCATCACCTCCTGCCCTCTCAGTTTGGACATGTGATTGGACTTGAGATGTCCAACGCACTTGGACATTGTCCGTCCAACGAAAGGAGACGGACATGCGAAAAAGTTGGGCCGAATACAAGCGAGAGGCACGGAAGCGGGAACGAGACAGGCAATCGGCGCAGGAGCGATCGCTAAATACCTCGGTGTTTAAGAAGGCGTTTTCCGATTTCTGCCGAGAGGACAAGCGCACAGGATTCGCAAGCCACTTCCTTATCCTCGGCAGCAAATGGTGGGACTTTAGCCTGGACGAGGGCATTGAACCGCTGGATCGATCTGAGATTGATGAAGACGACCAGGCCGCAGCCTTCAATTCCCTTGGCAAAGCTGAGCTGGTCCTCAGCCTGCTGGAGGACGTGGTCGAGACGCTGGCGCACGACATCTCTGATTTCAAGCGGAGCGAGATCGAGGCACGGATCGAGGAGGTCAAAAAGTTCGGCCTCACTGGTCCGAACTCCAAGCAAGCGCTGGATGAGTTGGAGCGCCTGAAAAAGATGCGCCACAACCTCAACAAGCGCGTCAGACGAACCCACCCGCAGACCAAGGCAGCAGACTAATCGCCGATCTCAACCACGCAACCAAGGTGTCATACCCGCAACCATTGCGGTTTTGCGTCGAACAAATATTCAAGGAGTTACTCGATGGCTTATGTTTCCAAGGTGAATGATGAAGAGCTGACTGATCTCGACCTTTCTGAATCAATCGCAGCAGCCCCTGCAGAGAAAACGTCTGCGCCTGCCACCAACATCGTGGCTCTACCTGCGCCAAAGCCTAAAGCTGCCGATGTCCGGTCCTTTGATTATGCCGGTCTTCCTGCTGCGGTAGCCAAGGAGGCAGAAGCAGCTGCCAAGCGGATCCGGACTCGTCTTAAGGTGCATACCCTCGAGACTGGCAAGGAACTGCTGGCTATCAAGAAGACGCTCGGACACGGGAAGTTCGGCAAGTGGCTGGAATTCCATTTCGGCTGGAAGGAGCGGACCGCGCAGAACTACATGAACTCGGCGATTGCTTTCGGTTCGACGCCGCAGGTTATTGATGCACTGCCTCCGTCCACGGTTTACAAGCTTGCGTCAAAGAGCACGCCGGACGCGGTCAGGCAGTCGGTAATTGACGAGATCAAGCGGGGCGAGAAACCCGACCCCAGGCAGATCGAGAAGAAGATCGTTGCCGCCAAGAACGCGGCTCCAAAGGTTGCTATCGGGACAGAGAAGGTGACACTCGACTGTTGGTTTCCACGCGGAACTGAGCCGGTTTTTCCACCGAGAAGTGAGCCACCTCTGATTATGGTTTTCTGATCAGGCTTTGGTCAATGGGTTGGTCTTTTCTCCTCTCTTTTGCGCTGCTGCGGCCGAGCTGGCTTTGAAGCGGAAGCTGTCGTTCCCGGTTTCCAGGATATGGCAACGGTGGGTGAGGCGGTCCAGCAGAGCTGTCGTCATCTTGGCGTCGCCGAAGACCGTTGCCCATTCGCTGAAGCTGAGGTTGGTGGTGATGATGACGCTGGTGCGCTCATAAAGCTTGCTCAGCAAATGGAACAGCAGTGCACCGCCTGAGGCACTGAACGGAAGGTATCCGAGCTCATCGAGGATAAGCAGATCGAGGCGAACCAGTGTCTCGGCGATCTGGCCTGCCTTGCCTTTGGCCTTCTCCTGCTCGAGCGCGTTGACCAATTCGATGGTCGAGAAGAAGCGGACCTTTCGGCGATGATGCTCGATGGCCTGGATTCCAAGAGCGGTCGCGACATGCGTTTTGCCAGTGCCAGGGCCACCGATAAGGACAACGTTCTGCGCCCCATCCATGAACTCGCATCGGTGCAATTGGCGCACGGTGGCCTCGTTGATCTCGCTGGCGGCGAAGTCGAAGCCGGAGATGTCTTTGTAGGCCGGGAAGCGGGCAGCCTTCATATGATAGGCGATGGAGCGGACCTCGCGCTCGGCCATCTCGGCCTTCAGCAACTGGGACAGGATTGGCACGGCCGCATCAAAGGCGGGAGCGCCTTGCTCGATAAGGTCGGTGACGGCTTGGGCCATGCCATACATCTTCAGGCTCCGCAGCATGATGACGACGGCAGCACTTGCGGGGTCATGACGCATGGCGGCCTCCTGCGATCCGGGCGCGTAGGTCATCATAGCGTTCGACATTTGCTTTGGGTTCACGCAGCAAGATCAGAGCCTGTGGCGTATCGATGTCGGGACCATCGATTGTCTTGCCGTCGATCAGCCGATGCAGCAGGTTCAGCACATGCGTCTTGGTCGCCACCCCCGCATCCAAGGCCAGTTCCACAGCCCTGAGGACGACCTGTTCGTCGTGATGAAGGACAAGCGCAAGGATATCGGCCATCTCACGATCACCGCCGGGGCGGCGAAGCATCTGATCTTGCAACTGTCTGAAGGCCAGCGGTAATTCCAGGAAGGGTGCACCATTGCGCAGGGCACCGGGTTTGCGCTGGATGACGGCAAGGTAATGTCGCCAGTCGTAAATCGTTCGCGGCGGCTTGTCGTGGCTGCGCTCAATGATCCGCTCATGCTCGCATAGGACATTGCCCTCAGCCGCAACCACCAGTCTTTCGGGATATATCCGCAGGCTGACGGGCCGGTTCGCAAACGATGCAGGCACGCTGTAGCGATTCCGCTCAAAGGTAATCAGGCATGTCGGCGAGACGCGCTTGCTCTGCTCGACGAAGCCGTCAAATGCAGCGGGGAGCGGCATCAATGCTGGTTGTTCTGCGGACCAGACGTCCGCGATCGTGCCGGGCAAGGTGCCGTGCGCTGTGTCGCGCCACAGGTCCTGGCAATGCTGTTCCAGCCAGGTATTCAATGCCGCCAGATCCGGAAAGTCTGGCATCTGTTGCCACAGCCGCGGTCGGGCATCTTGGACGTTCTTCTCGACCTGCCCCTTCTCCCAGCCGGCGGCGGGATTGCAGAACTCAGGCGCAAAGACGTAGTGGTTCGTCATCGCGAGGAAACGGATGTTGACCTGCCGTTCCTTGCCGCGGCCGACACGATCGACCGCCGTTTTCATGTTGTCGTAGATGCCGCGACCAGGTACGCCGCCAAACGCCCGGAAGCCGTGCCAGTGGGCATCGAAGAGCATCTCATGCGTCTGGAGCAGATAGGCCCTGACCAGAAAGGCGCGGCTGTGCGACAGCTTGATGTGAGCGACCTGTAGCTTCGTGCGCTCGCCGCCGATCACGGCATAGTCTTCACTCCAATCGAACTGGAATGCTTCGCCTGGGCGGAAAGACAGAGGAACGAATATGCCGCGGCCAGTCGTCTGCTGCTCAACCCGCCACTCACGGGCAAAGGCGGCGACCCGACCATAGGAGCCGGTAAAGCCGAGAACCACCAGATCGGATGAAGCTGCTTCAGCGTTCGGCGCTGCTTGCGCGACCTCCCGGCCTCGGTCTTCAGCCAGCCAGCAAGTTTGTCGGCATAGGGATCAAACTTGCTCAGTCGTTCCGGTCCCGTGAACGTCGGCTCGATCGTACCAGCGTTCAAATACTTCGCGATCGTGTTACGCGACAAACCGGTATGCCGACTGATCTCGCGGATCGACTGCTTCTCGCGCAGCTTCATCCGACGGATGATGTTTAAAAGTCCCATGTGGATCACTCCGTTGCCCCCGTCGCTCACCGCGTTGGGGGAAGGTTCACATGGCTCAATTCTCAATGGAAATTATGCGCCTAACCGGCTCAGTTCCGCGTGGAAACCAACAAATAATGTCAGAATCCAGGAATCCAGCCTAATCCCCCCTAAAAACGCTGCAATTTTAATTCGTTAGCGCGGCGCGACGGGTCTCGATCGGGAATCCCTGCCCTCCCGGTTGGCGCTTGTGCTCTATTCCTCATGACGGCCGTCGGCCTTACGGTCTTCGGCGTATCGTCTCATCTGCGGAAACGGCGGCAGCCAGGATTCGCGGCGAACCGTCCACAATTCGTAGGTCGGTCGCAACTGGTCGGGGGCATCGAGCGAGCCGAGGTTGACCTCGATTTCGTCGGCCGAGCGGGAAAAAACCGATGAGCCGCAGCGCGGGCAGAAATGCCGTCCGGCGTATTCGCCAGTCTCGCCATCGATCGTGACAGCATGCTCGGGGAATATCGCCGAAGCATGAAACAGTGCGCCGTGATGCTTGCGGCAATCGAGGCAATGACAAAGCCCCACCCGATAAGGCTGGCCCGAGGCCGCGATGGTGACATTGCCGCATAAACAACTGCCGGTGAAGCGATGCATGATGCCCCTCCTTCCTCGTCATGGTCACAGCGCCAGCGATGGTGATCACCATCCTGATCCTGATCTCGAGCCTGATCTTGGTCTCGAGCCTGCCGCAGGAAACCTTACGATGGCCAACGCCAGCCATGCAATTGCCGCGGCGGCCAGCGTTTCGTTTCCGGGGACACCGCTACAGGATATCCCGCGCACCTTTCGCCATGGCGCGGCGATCCGTTCCGCCAGTGCCTTGCCTTCAAGCCTGCCCCTACAATGTCTCTCGGCGGCGCGTCACGGGCAACTCTACGAACGTCTCAATTTTTCTGTCGACAAAAAGAATACAAGACTGTATATCAGCATCCAAGACAGCGCTTCGACGGTCGGGGCGGCTCAAGTCACGTTTGATCGCGAAGAGGAATTCGACAATGAAGGCAACGATTTTTTCGGGTGTGGTTCCGGCACTGATGACGCCCTGCAAGGCGGATCGCAGCCCGGATTTCGATGCACTGGTGCGCAAGGCCAAGCAGCTGATCGGTGACGGCATGTCGGCCGTCGTCTATTGCGGGTCGATGGGCGACTGGCCGCTGTTGACCGACGCGCAGCGCATGGAAGGCGTCGAGCGGCTGGTCGAGGCGGGCATTCCTGTCATCGTCGGCACCGGTGCCGTCAACACGGCCTGTGCGGTTGCGCATGCCGCACACGCCCAGAAGGTCGGCGCGAAAGGCCTGATGGTCATCCCGCGCGTCCTGTCGCGCGGCTCGTCGGTGACGGCGCAGAAGGCGCATTTCAAGGCGATCCTTGCGGCGGCGCCCGATCTCGCGGCGGTCATCTACAACAGCCCGTACTACGGCTTTGCCACCCGTGCCGACCTGTTCTTCGCGCTGCGTGCCGAACATCCGAACCTCGTCGGCTTCAAGGAATTCGGCGGCCCGGCCGACATGCGCTATGCGGCAGAGCACATCACCAATCACGACGACAATGTTTCGCTGATGATCGGCGTCGATACCGCTGTGTTCCACGGCTATGTCAATTGCGGTGCGACTGGCGCTATCACCGGCATCGGCAACGTCTTGCCCAAGGAAGTGCTGCATCTTTGCAACCTGTCGCAGGCCGCAGCTGCCGGCGACGCCGATGCGCGCCAGCGGGCGCTGGAGCTGGAACAGGCGCTGGCCGTCCTGTCGTCCTTCGACGAAGGCGCCGACCTCGTGCTCTATTTCAAGCACATGATGGTGCTCAAGGGAGACGCGGAATACACGCTGCATTTCAACGAGAGCGACGCCCTGACGGCAAGCCAGCGCGGCTATGTCGAGGCGCAGTTCAAGCTGTTCAACAGCTGGTATGGCGGTTGGAGCAAGCTTTCCGGCGCCGTGGCCAAATACAAGGCCTGAAAGACTTACAAGGTCTCATCGAAGCGGTTCGGACCGATAGGGGCCGAGCAGACAGAGCCGAGCATACAGGGGGCCCTCCAACAGGAGGGCCTGAGCCGGCTACGCATCCATCGGCGACCGCTCGAAGCGCGACACCTCAAGGATCGGGCAGCGGCCGGGTGAGCACGAAGGCGGCGCAGGCAATCAGGATGAGGCCGATTGCCAGTTTCAGCCAGAGCTGCGGCGGTCCGAAGAACCAGACGATGAGATAGCTTGCGCTCATCAGGGAGACCGAGGCCACCTTTGCCTGTTTCGAAATCGCCCCCTGGCGACGCCAGTCCGTCAGCGGCTGGCCATAGCGGGGGTGTTCCAGCAGCCATCGCTCGAAGCGCGGCGAGGAACGGGCAAACAGGCCGGCCGCGACAATCATGAACGGGGTGGTCGGCAGAACCGGCAGGAAAACACCGATGATGCCGATCGCGACCAGCAGCCAGGCTGCGGCGAGTGTCAGAAAACGCATCCGGGACCTTTTCTAAAAGCTGACTTTCTCAGTCATATAGCTCCAGCAGCTGGGTCGGAGATAGTGAAGGATCGATGTTTCGCCAAGGATTTTGCGGATTTCGGCGGATGCGACCATTTTTCATTTGCACCGCCATCGCGGCAATTGCATCCTTTGTATACAACTTGCCCTCAGGGAACTGAAATACCATGTCCAAGGTCACCATCGTGCTTGGCGCCGGCATCATCGGCGTGTCCACCGCAATTCACCTGGCGCGTCGCGGGCGCGCCGTGGTTCTGGTGGACCGGCGCGATCCCGGCGAGGAAACCTCGTTCGGCAATGCCGGGCTGATCCAGCGCGAAGGCGTGGTTCCCTATGCCTTCCCGCAGGATCTCGGGCTGTTGCTGCGCTACGGGCTGAACAACCGGATCGACGCCCACTACCATGGCAGCGCGCTGGCGAAGCTCGTGCCGTTCCTGGCACGCTACTGGTGGCATTCCAACAGGCCGCGGCACCAGGTGATTGCCCGCGCCTATGCGCCGCTGATCGAAAACTCGATCTCAGAGCATCAGGTGCTGATCGAGGCTGCCGATGCGGGGCGGTTCATCCGCAAGGACGGCTGGATGGAACTGTTTCGGACCAGCGGCAAGCGCGACGCCGAAGTGGCGGAAGCCGAGCGCCTGGGCCGCGAATACGGCATCAGCTTCCAGAGCCTGTCACGCGAGGAGCTGGCAAAGGAAGAGCCGCATCTTTCGGGCGATTTCATCGGCGCATTGAAATGGAACGATCCGTGGTCGGTGACCAATCCGCATGGATTGACGGCGGCCTATCTCGCCTATTTCCAGTCGCTCGGCGGCCGTTTCGTCAAGGGTGACGCGACCACACTCGAGCCGGGCGCCAGCGGTCGCGGCTGGAAGGTCAGGACCGACGACGGCATGGTCGAGGGCGAAGAGGTGGTGCTCGCCGTCGGTCCCTGGGCACAGGAAATAACCGCCAAGCTCGGCTACCGTTTCCCGCTCGGGGTCAAGCGCGGCTATCACATGCATTATGCGCCGGCCGGCAATGCAGTCTTGAACAACTGGGCGATGGATGGCGAACGCGGCTATTTCCTTGCGCCGATGGAAAGGGGCATCCGGCTGACGACCGGGGCGGAATTTGCCGATCGCGATGCGCCGAAATCGCCGGTGCAGCTTGCGCGGGCCGAAAAGGTGGCGCGGGAAATCTTTCCGCTCGGCGAACGGCTGGATGCCGAACCCTGGATGGGCGCCCGCCCCTGTACGCCGGACATGATGCCGGTGATCGGCAAGGCGCCGCGCCATGACGGGCTGTGGTTTGCCTTCGGGCATGCCCATCACGGATTGACGCTTGGCCCCGTCACCGGCCGCCTGATCGCAGAGATGATGGATGGCGAAAAGCCGTTCCTCGACACGACGGCCTGGCGCCCGGAACGCTTCAATCCCTGAGGCGATAGCGCGGACAATAGCCGGTTGTTCCCTGCGGGCTGGCCTTTTCAGCGCCGGGATGCTATCTGGGATTTGGTCGCTTGACCAAATTGTCACCCGGGTGGGTGGCTGATCGGATAAAAACGGGCTTCAACAAGGGGCCACCGGTCGAGGGGAAAATCGAGAGGCAGCCGAGGCATGGTGCGGTTTCTGATCTATAACGCGAAAAGCGTCTATCGTTAGCGGCATGTCCCGCTGGCGTGGCGACACGTGTTAGACATCAAGCAGACCATCTAGCCAAACGGTGCCCTATGGACATTGCCGAGCAGGCGCGAGATTTTTTCGCACAAAACCCTGATATTGAAGTTCTTGAAGCCTTCGTCATCGACGTCAACGGCGTGCCGCGCGGCAAATGGATCCCGCGCGAACGGGCGATCGACGTGCTGACCAACGGCATGGCCATGCCACGCTCGGTCTATGCACTCGACGTCTGGGGCCGTGACGTCAATGCCGCGGGCCTTGCAGAAGGCACCGGCGATCCGGACGGAATCTGCTTTCCGGTTCCGGGGACCCTGTCGCGCGTCACCTGGCTGTCGCGCCCGACGGCCCAGGTCTTGCTGCAGATGAAGACGACCGAGGGCGATGCCTTCTATGCCGATCCGCGCCAGGTGCTTGCCAATGTGCTGGAGCGCTACAAGCGCGAGAAGCTGACGCCGGTTGTTGCCACCGAACTCGAATTCTACCTGATCGACCCGGTGCGTTCGGCGCTTGATCCGGTGCGACCACCGAATACGCGCGACGGGCGCTGGCATACGGGGCAGACGCAGGTGCTGTCGATTTCCGAACTGCAGGATTTCGAAGAGGTGTTCCACGGCATTTCCAGCGCCGCCAAGGCGCAGAACGTGCCGGCCGATACGACGTTGCGGGAAAACGGTCCCGGTCAGTATGAAATCAATCTCAACCATGTGCCGGATGCGCTGGCGGCGGCCGATTATGCGGTGCTTTTGAAGCGCATCGTCAAGGGCGTTGCGCGCGCCAACGATCTCGACGCCACCTTCATGGCCAAGCCCTATGGCATGCAGGCCGGCAGCGGCATGCATGTGCATTTTTCGGTGCTGGATGAAAACGGCCGCAACATCTATGTCGGCGAGGACGGCCCGGCCGACACGCTGCTGCATTCGGTCGGCGGGCTGCTGGAAGCGATGGGCGAGAGCATGGCTGTGTTTGCGCCACACCAGAACTCCTATCGCCGCCTGCGCCCCTCCGAACATGCGCCGACCTATGCGTCCTGGGGCTTCGACAACCGCTCGGCCGCCGTGCGCGTGATCACCGCATCCAAGCCCGCGACCCGCATCGAACACCGCGTCGCCGGCTCCGACACCAACCCCTATCTGGTTCTGGCGATGATCCTGTCGGCGGCACTTGCCGGCATGAAGGAGAAGACACCGCCGGGCGGCGCGATTTCCGGCGACGACCATGCCGTCAGCCACGAGCCGCTGCCGACCAACTGGGACTATGCGATCCAGCGCTTTGCCAAGTCGAGCTTTGTCTATGCGGCGCTCGGGCCGAAATATCGCGGGCTCTACACGGCCTGCAAGCAGCAGGAACTGTCGGAGTTTTCCCAGCGTGTGACAGACGTCGAATACGACGCCTATATCCGGACCGTGTGAGGTGCATGCCATGACCAAGTCTATCGGAGCCAATCCCGGCCACGCGGCCACCTATTATGCAGCCTCTGCTCGCGACAAGCGGGTACGCACCAGCCTTGAAGGCGAATTGAATACCGATATCTGCGTGATCGGCGCCGGGTTCACCGGCATCTCTGCCGCCCTGCAACTGGCGGAAACCGGCTATTCCGTCATCGTGCTGGAAGCCGACCGCATCGGCTTTGGCGCGTCGGGCCGCAATGGCGGGCAGATCGTCAATGGCTATAGCCGCGACCTCGACACCATCGCCAAGCGTTATGGCCCCGACCGTGCGGCGAAGCTCGGCGAAATGTCGCTCGAGGGCGGCAGGATCATCCGCGAACGCATCGCGAAATACGGCATCGACTGCGATCTCGTCGATGGCGGCTTCTTTGCTGCGTTCACCGACAAGCAGGTGCGCGAAATGAGCGAGGTGCGCGCCACCTGGCAGAAACACGGCCATGACGGCCTGGACATGGTGTCGAAAAGCGAGGTCTCCCGCTATGTGAAGGCCGACCGCTATGTCGGCGGCATGATCGATAGGCATGGCGGCCACATCCATCCGCTCGACCTCGTCCTCGGCGAAGCGGCTGCCGTGGAAAGCCTCGGCGGCAGGATCTTCGAAAACTCCAAGGTGATCGAGCTGAACACAGGCGCACAGCCATATGCCCGAACGGAGCGCGGCATGGTGCGGGCAAAGTTCGTGCTGGTCTGCGGCAATGCCTACATGGCCGGTCTCGCGCCGAAGATCACCGAAAAGATGATGCCGGTCTCCTCCCAGGTCATGGCAACCGAACCGCTCGATGCGGCGCTGATCGAGGAACTGCTGCCGGCCAATTACTGTGTCGAAGATGCCAATTACGTGCTCGACTACTATCGCCGCACCGCCGACAACCGGCTGCTCTATGGCGGCGGCATCGGTTATGGCGGCCAGGATCCGGCCAATCTCACCGGCGTCATTCGGCCGAACATGCTGAAGACCTTTCCGCAATTGAAGGACGTGAAGATCGACTATGCCTGGAGCGGCAATTTCGCCCTGACGCTGACCCGCATTCCGCATATGGGCAAGCTGTCGGACACGGTCTATTTCTCGCATGGCGACTCGGGTCATGGCGTGACCACCACCCATCTGCTCGGCAAGATCCTCGGCGAAGCGGTCAACGGCCAGGCGAGCCGCTTCGACGTCTGGTCCTCGCTCCAGGCCTATCCCTTCCCGGGTGGGCGGATGTTCCGCGTGCCGCTGACCACGCTCGGCGCATGGTGGTACGGACTTCGCGACAGGCTGGGTGTGTAAGGGAGAACGACATGACACGTATCGTCACCGTGGCGGCCACGCAGATGGCCTGCGGCTGGGACATCTCCGGCAATATCGCGCGCGCCGAAAAGCTGGTGCGCGAGGCCGCTGGCAAGGGCGCGCAGATCGCGCTCATCCAGGAACTCTTCGAGGCGCCGTATTTCTGTCAGGACCAGATCGCGGAATTCTTCGACCTGGCAAAACCCCTTGAGGGCAATCCGCTGATCGCGCATTTTTCACGGCTTGCAGCGGAGCTTGGCGTGGTCATCCCCGTCAGCTTTTTTGAGAAGGCAGGCCCGGCCTTTTTCAACAGCGTCGCAATCGTCGATGCGGATGGCACCGTTCTCGGCTTCTACCGCAAGAGCCACATCCCGGATGGTCCCGGCTATACGGAGAAATACTATTTCTCGCCCGGCGATACCGGGTTCAAGGTCTGGCAGACGCGTTATGCGAAGATCGGCGTCGGCATCTGCTGGGACCAGTGGTTCCCCGAAGCGGCACGCTCGATGGCGCTGCTGGGGGCGGAACTGCTGCTCTACCCGACCGCCATCGGCTCCGAACCGCAGGATCCGACGATCGACAGCGCCGCGCATTGGCAACGCGTGATGCAGGGCCATGCGGCGGCCAACCTGATGCCGGTCATCGCCTCGAACCGGATCGGCGTCGAAGCCGGTCGCAAGGGCACGGAGCTCACCTTCTACGGCTCGTCCTTCATCGCCGACCAGACCGGGGGCAAGATTGCAGAAGCCGGGCGTCAGGACGAGGCGGTGCTGACGGCGAGCTTCGATCTCGACGGGATCGCAAAGCAGCGCGCGGCCTGGGGGTTGTTCCGCGACCGCCGACCCGAACTCTATGGTACGGTACTGACATTCGACGGAACCAACTGATCCTCGACAGCGACTGATCGCCGACTATCGCGACTGCGCGTCATAGGTCTGCTGTGCCGCCAGCACGGCATCCATGTGCTTTTCCGCCCAGTGGGCCATGGCGGCCACCGTCTCGGTCAGGGTTCGGCCAAGCGGGGTCAGGGCATATTCCACCGTCACCGGCACGGTCGGGAAGACCGTGCGCGAAACCATGCCATCGCGCTCGAGCCGTTTCAGGGTCTGCGACAGGACCTTTTGCGAAACGCCCTTGATATCGCGCCTCAGGTGATTGAAGCGCACCGGCTCGCCGTCCAGCCGATCAAGGACCAGCAAAGCCCATTTGTCGGCGACACGGGCCAGTACCTGGCGGGTCGGGCAGTTCTCTTCATAGACATCATAAGGTTGCTGCATGGCCTGTCCTCGGCACTGCGGGTGGTTTCCTCAAGGAAACCATGTCACCCGAAAGTGCCTTCTTTCACGATTTCTGAATGTGATTATATATCCGATCGGAAGCTGGTTTCCAATAGATACCTACTCAATCATTCGAGGAATGAAAGACATGTCGAACAAGATCCTGATTCTCGGCGCCACTGGCAATGTGGGCGCGCCGCTGGTCAAGGCCCTCATCGCCCGGGGCGAAAAGGTCAAGGCAGCCTCGCGCTCCGGCAAGACGGTCGACGGCGCGAAGGGCGTTGTGTTCAACTACACGGACCCGTCCACATTCGGCCCTGCGCTCGACGGCGTCGACCGGGCCTATATCATGCTGGCATCGGGCAGCGTCGATTCGATCGGTCTGCTGATGCCGGTGCTCGAGGCCGCCTTTGCGCGCAGGGTGAAGGTCGTGTTCCAGAGCGTTTTCGGCGTCGATGCGGATGACAGCATTCCCTATCGCCAGATCGAGATCGCCATCGAAAAGTCAGGCGTGCCTTACGTTATCCTGCGGCCCAACTGGTTTTCCGACAATTTCCATACCTATTGGAAGGCCGGTATCGACCATGGCCAGATCGCCGTTCCGGCCGGCGACGGCAAGTCCAGCTTCATCGACGCCCGCGACATCGCGGCAAGCGCCGCCGCCGCGCTGACGAGCACAGAATTCGATGGCCGCGCCTTCAACCTGACCGGTCCGCAGGCCATTGGATATGCCGAGGCCGCAGCCATCCTTGCCAAGACCATCGGCAAGCCGGTCGGCTATAGCGCGATCAGCGACGAGGCCTTTGTCAGCATGCTGACCGGCGCGGGCGTTCCGGCCGACTATGCCGGCTTCCTTGCCGCGATCTTCCATCCGGTGCGCGAAGGCTGGACTGCTGCGGTGACCTCTGATGTCGAAACGCTGACCGGCAATGCGCCGCGCTCGGTCGAAACCTATGCCAATGACCATATCAGCGCGCTGAAGAGCTGAAATGCAAAACCGGCTTCGCCCTCTTTCGCCAGAGAGAGGGCGGTCAGCTTGAGGGCGCAAGTCCGCGCATGGCGTCCCCGACAATGTCCTCGACGCTCTGGTCGATGCTGACGGTGACCACACCGGGCTCGCCGGTTGGCACCTCCAGCGTCGCCAACTGGCTGTCGAGCAGGGCGACAGGCATGAAATGACCGGTTCGGCCGCCCATCCGCGACAGCAGGAGTGCGTGGCTGCCTTCGAGATAGACGAAGTGCAGAGCGCCTCCAGCCTCCCGGCGCAGGAGATCACGGTAGCTCCGCTTGAGGGCGGAGCAGGAAACGACGATCCCCTCACCCGCGCCTTGCGCTGCCGCGACGTCGTGGCCGATCCGGGTTAGCCACGGCCAACGGTCGTCGTCGGTCAACGGCGTGCCCTTGGCCATCCTTTCGACATTGGCAGGGGGATGCAGCGCATCGCCTTCAACGAAGCGCAGGCCGAGGCGTTTTGCCAGCAGCGCGCCGACAGAGGATTTGCCGCAGCCGCTGACGCCCATGACTATAACGGCCTGTTGCGCCGATCCGGATTTGTCCGTCATTTGTCCTCCCCGATGCCTCGCCCGAATTGTGCGCCGGACGATAGGCAGGCTCAGGCGAAATGCAATCCCGAAGCGGGCTCGATCTCTCTTTTGCGCTCGGCGCGCATGCTCGCGGCAATCTTCTCGGCGATCATGATCACCGGGGCATTGGTATTGCCGCCAATGAGACGTGGCATGACCGAGGCGTCGATGACGCGGAGCCCTTGCACCCCGTTCACCCGGAGCGAGGGATCGACCACTGCTGTCGCATCCGATCCCATGCGACAGGTGCCGACGGGGTGGTAGATGGTATCGGCGCGGGCGCGGATGGCCGCCTCGAGTTCGTCGTCGGAACGACCCGCCGGATACAGTTCCCGGCCGCGGTAGCGGGCAAGAGCCGGAGATTCCATGATCTGCCGCATGAGCCGCGCACCGGCTTTCAGCGTCTGTATGTCTCTGGCGTCGGAAAGGAAGGCCGGATCAATCTCCGGTGCGGCCAAAGGATCGCCGCTTGCCAGCCGGACGGTGCCGCGCGAATGCGGCCTGAGTACGCAGACATGACAGGAATAGCCATGTCCCCAATGCATCTTGCGGGCGTGATCATCGACCATGGCGACGACAAAATGCAGCTGGACATCGGGACGATGCAGTGTCGGGTCCGTCTTCAGGAACCCACCGGATTCGGCAAAGGTGGAGCGCAGATGGCCCGTGCCGTCGCGGTTCCATTCGCATGCTGCCGAGACGATATCACGCGCGCCGGCCAAGCCGAGGCCGATCATGTCCTTGTCGGCCGACCTGAAGATCTGGGTGTAATCCAGATGATCCTGCAGATTGGCACCGACCTCGGGCTGGTCGACCACGACCGCGATACCATGATGCCGCAGGTGCTCGGCGGGACCGATGCCCGACAGCATGAGAAGCTGCGGCGACTGCAGGGCCCCGGCAGACAGCAACACTTCGCGCCGCGCGCCGACCACGACCTCGCTGCGCCCGCGGCGATAGGCGATGCCCACGGCCCTGCCCTGCTCGATGACGATCCGGCTTGCCCGGACACCGTTGATGATTGTCAGGTTGGGACGATCCAGACGGTCGTGCAGATAGGCGGCGGCAGACGAGCAACGTTCACCTTTCTTCGGGCCATGCCAGAATTGCGTTGCCTGATAGAGCCCGAGCCCCTCCTGCAGCGGACCGTTGAAATCATCATTGGGCCGAAAGCCGCATTGTTCGCCGGCCTTGATGAAGGCCTGATTGATCGGACGGGCCCAGTTGGCGTCGCTGACCTGCAAGGGACCACCGCGGCCATGCCAGGAATCGGCACCCCGGACATTGTCCTCGGCTTTCAGGAACCATGGCAGGACGTCGGCAAAGGACCAGCCTTTTGCACCAAGCGCTGCCCATTCGTCGTAGTCGCCGCGATGGCCGCGGGTGTAGAGCATGGCATTGATAAGGCTCGATCCGCCCAGCCCGCGCCCGCGCGGCTGATAACCGACCCGTCCATTCAGCTCTCTTTGCGGCGTGGTGGAAAAGGCCCAGTTGCCACCTTTCAGATAGCCGGGCACGATCGCGGCCGCACCGGACGGTACACGCATCAGCAGATCGCGACCGAGGCCGCCGGCCTCCAGCAAACAGACGCTGATATCCGGATCTTCGCTCAGCCGCGCAGCCAGAACGGAGCCCGCCGAACCGCCGCCGACGATGACATAGTCAAACATAAAAGCCACCTCCTCCCAGAGGGCAAGGCGGCCGTGCTGGCGCCACCCGCAATGGATGCCCGACGGCTTCCATTTACGTAAACGTAGCTTTATGTGACGCGTGTCACAAGGGCGTCCATATAGGGTTTTGACTATTTTTCCGATGCGAGCGTCCGGGCGTCTCGGATGCGGGATCCGGCCGCTGCGGCAATGCAGCGCTGCTCAACGATGCATTGCTCGTGATGTTTTATCGGATTGTTTGATCAGCGCTGCGTGATCACCGCAGGGCGATGTAGCGGTCCGAGCGGTGGTTGATGGCGAGGAAGAGGTTGAGGACGACTGCGCCCAGAACCGAACAGGCGACGACCATCGGGCTGACGACGGCAAAGGCGGTGGCCATGACGCAGAGGTCGAAGGCAAGCTGGACAAGGCCAGCACGGATGCCGAAGCGGTCCTGGATATAGATGGCGAGGATGCCGATGCCGCCAAGGCTGGCGCGGTGACGATAGAGGGCCAGAAGACCGAAGCCGAGGAGAAGACCGCCGAGCACGGCGGCCCAGACCGGCGCAATGCTCTCGATGACCAGGAAACGGCTTTCGATCTCGACCAAGAACGAGGTGAAGCCGACCGCAAGGAAGGTCTTGACGGTGAAATCGACGCCGACGCGGCGCAGCGACAGAATGTAGAAGGGCAGATTGAGGATGAAAAACAGCAGGCCGAAGCTCGTGCCGGTCCAGTAGTGCAGGACGAAGGCAAGGCCGGCCATGCCGCCGGTGAGCAGCCCGACCTTGGCGAGAAGATAAAGACCCAGCGCCGCGATCATGCTGCCGGCGAGCAGGCCCTGCAGATCTTCGGCCACGCTGTGACGCGTCGGATTGGAATTCCAGATACCCAGCATGCTCGTGATCTGCGCCATCAACCGTCTCCGCGAAAAAGGTCCTCCCTCAACGCCAAGATTACCTGAGAAACGCCCGTCCACAAGGGTTATGGGTCAGGAACACTGACCTATTGAAAAGATCGCAAGAAAACGGTCGTTCAGGGCTTCCTCACCGCAAGAAACAGAATGCCGAAGATCGGTTTTCCGCCATCCATGCGAATGGTGGTGCGCTCCAGCTTGACGACATCGAAGCCGTTTTGTGAGAGACGCTGGCGCACATGGGCTTCGGAATGGGCATATCGCATCGACGGCTGAAGCGCGAAGCCCTCGTCCACGGCTGCGTCTTCGACAGAAAAGGCGAACAGTGCACCGGGTTGCGACAGGCTTGCCGCGAGCGAGAAGGCGTTGGCGAGATCGCCCAGATACATCAGCACATCGGCTGCCGAGACAAGGTCGGCACGTTGGCCGGGCAATCCATCGCCGACAAGCCCGGAGGCTTGCGCTTCGAGCGAGAGATCGGCTCTCGCCAGCAGATCGTAGAGATGTTTCTCCTCTGCCCGCGCCAGCATGTTGGCCGACAGGTCGAAACCTTCAAGGCGGGTTGCATGGGGGCGGATCTCGGCGCCGAACAGGCCCGTGCCGCAACCAAGATCGACCGCACAGACGAAAGGCGCCGCACGCGGCATGGAGGCAACCAGAGCCGCGAGCTTGCCCGGGACCGAGTAATCCAGCCGTTCGACCAGGGCCGCATCGAAGCGATCAGCATAATCGTCGAACAGAGCCTCGACATAGCGGCTGGGCGGCGTGTCCGGCATCTTTTCCGCACCAAGCAGGGCGAGCTTCAGCTCAGCGCCGAAAATATCCTCGGGGTCGAGCGACAGAGCGGCGCGCAGGGCAGTGATCGCCTTGTCCGGCAGGCCGGATTTTTCGGCATAATCGGCAAGACGCACCAATCCGGCCGGCCAGACGGGGGCCAGTTCCAGTGCCTGCTCCATCAATTCGACGGCGGCCGCAGGATCGCCACTTTCTGCCAGCATGCGGGCATAGTCGGCGCGACGGTCGGCAATCACGTCGCCGGAGGAAAACTGGGTCGGATGCATGGGTATCCCTCAAGGCCTTTCAGGATGAGGACGGCGCGCGGTCTTGACCGACGGCCGGAAAAAACTCAAGTGCTAATTGGACCGCGAAGCACGTCTTCGCCTCAAGGCATGCTTGCGAGGGCCGGTGGACCCTCCCATATCAGAGCAAACAGGAGCGCCCTAATGTCGGATAGCGTCAACAGATTTCTCGGCGATACGCCAGGCCGCACGATCGTCAAGCTGATCGTGGTGTCGCTGATCGTCGGCTTCGTCATGGCCGTGTTCGGGCTCGATCCGCTCGATCTGATCCATGGCGTGAAGTATTTCATCCTCGACCTCTGGCATACGGGATTTGCAGCCCTGGGCCGGGTGGGCGACTATCTGCTGATCGGTGCGACCATCGTCATTCCGGTGTTCATCATCCTGCGTCTGTTTGCCTCACGGAAATGACATGAAGGAACTCAACCTGCATCTGCCGCGCCGCCGGCTTCTCCTCTTGGCCGGCAGCGGCCTGGCGCTTTCGATCGCCGGCTGCCGCACCACCGACGTGCTGACCCCGGACGAGGCCCAGGCGCGGGCCGAGACCGAGGGCGCGCTGAAACTGGTCAACGATCTGCGTGACGCAAAAGGGCGCGCGCCGCTGGTGCGGGCCAAGGAAGCGGAAACGGCAGCCATCATCCAGGCCAAGCGCATGGCGCGTGCCGGAAAGATGACCCATCTGATCGGTTTCAACGACAGCTTCCTTGAACGGATGAAGGGCAGCAATGTGCCGCTTCCGGCAGCGGAGAACATCGCGACCGGCCAGGATACGGTCGGGCGCGCGGTACAGGCGTGGATCGATTCGAAGAAGCACCTGGAAAACATGCTCGGCTCCTATCGCGGCCTTGGTGTTGCGGTTGCCTTCGATGCCTCTTCCGCAAACCGGCCGTATTGGGCAATGGTGCTGTCGGCCTGAGCGATTCCCGCCTTGCCGCCAGAGGGCTTCGGGGTAGGGACCAGGGCATGGATCGAGATCGGGTCGCAGAACCCTTGCGCATCATAGAAGTCACGCATCGCTCCGTGCTGGCGATTGCCGTGCCGATGACGCTGGGCTTCCTGACGACGCCGCTGCTCGGCCTGACCGACACCGCCGTGATCGGCCGCACTGGAACGGCAGCAAGCCTGGCCGGCCTTGCCATTGCAGCCGCCCTATTCGATCTGCTGTTTGCCAGTCTCAATTTTCTGCGCACCTCGACCACAGCGCTCGTTGCACAGGCAGAGGGCCGCCGGGACGACACCGAGGTTTTTGCCGTCTTCTGGCGATCGATGGCACTATCGGTCGGCTTCGGGTTGCTGATCTTGGCATTGTCGCCGCTGATCGCGGCAGGCGGACTGGCGCTGATGGGAGCGGAGGGCGAGATGGCGCTGGCAGCCTCCACCTATATCGCCATCCGCATCCTGGCCGGGCCGCTGACACTGTCGAACTTCACCCTGCTCGGCTTCGTGCTGGGGCGCGGCATGGGCTCGGTGGGGCTGGCGCTGCAGATCCTGCTGCACGGCGTCAACATCGTCATGTCGATCACTTTGGGCATCACCTTCGGATGGGGCATTGCCGGGGTTGCCTGGGGCACGGTGATCGGCGAGGCGGCTGCAGCCGTTGCCGGCCTCTGTTTTGTCTTCTGGCGTTATGGCGGCGCAGCCATGCCCCGGCTGGCGATGCTGACCGACAGAGCCAGACTTTCGCATCTCTTCCAGCTGAACCGCGACATCCTGATCCGGACCTTCTCGCTGATCACCGCCTTTACCGTGATGACCCGGGTCGGCGTGAGTTTCGGGCCGGTGACGCTGGCGGCAAACGCGGTACTGATGAATTTCTTCATGATCGCCAGCTTCTATCTCGACGGCATTGCGACGGCGGCCGAGCAGATCACCGGCCAGACAGTCGGTGCCAGATCGCGCGCCGGCTTCGAAAAGGCAGTCAAGCTGACAGGGATCTGGTCGCTGGGGCTGGCGCTTGCCAGCCTCGTCTTCTTCCTGATCTTCGGCGCAGCGATCGTCGGCTTCATCACCACGGCGGAAGACGTGCGGGCCATGGCGTCGACCTACCTGCCCTACGCTGCGCTGACGGCGCTGACCGGAGCGCTCGCCTTCCAGATGGACGGCGTGTTCATCGGCGCGACATGGTCGAACGAGATGCGCAACATGATGATCGTGGCGCTTGCAGGCTACCTGCTGACGGTGGCGATCCTGGTACCGATGGCCGGCAATCACGGGCTCTGGGTCGCGCTCAATGTGTTTCTGGCGCTGCGTGGCCTGCTGCTGCTATCACGGCTGAAGATGAAGACCGATCAGACCTTCACCGAGAGCCAATGATCGAGGCGGCTGTCGCGTAGCTCGCGGATATTGCCAACCTCTTCGCGGTCGATGAGGGTCGACAGACCCCGGACGATCCGGGCCGGCAGGCCGGGGCCTTCATAGACCATGCAGGAATAGAGCTGAACGAGATCGGCACCGGCGCGGATCTTTTCCAGCGCCGTTTCCGCCGACGACACACCGCCTACGCCGATGATCGCCAGATCCCTGCCGACACGCTTGCGCATGCGGGCAAGCACCGCTGTGGACTTGTCGAACAGAGGCTTGCCGGACAGGCCGCCCGCTTCCTGGGCGACGACCGGATCGGAGAGGCCGTCGCGGGCGAGCGTGGTGTTGGAGACAATCAGGCCATCGAGATCGTGGGCGAGCGCCACTTCGGCGATGTCGTCCATGCCCTCTTCCGTCAGATCGGGCGCGATCTTGAGGAAAACCGGGATGCGGCGGCCGGCGCGCAACGCCTCCTCCTGGCGCGCCGCGAGCACGGCCGACAACAGGGCGACCAGGCTTTCGCGCGCCTGCAGGTCGCGCAGGCCCGGCGTATTGGGCGAGGAAATATTGGCGGTGAAATAGCTGGCGACCGGATAGAAGCGGCGGATGCCGGCAACATAGTCGGCGATGCGGTCCTCGGCATCCTTGTTGGCGCCGATATTGACGCCGACAAGACCGGATTTGCCGGAACGGGCAGACAGACGCGCATAAGCGGCATCATGGCCTTCATTGTTGAAGCCGAGCCGGTTGATCACCGCCATGTCGTCCACCAGCCGGAAGATGCGCGGCTTGGGATTGCCCGCTTGCGGCTTCGGGGTCAGCGTACCGATTTCGGCGAAACCGAAGCCGAGTGACAATAGCGCATCCGGCACTTCGGCATTCTTGTCGTAGCCGGCAGCCATGCCGAGCGGATTGGCGAAGGAGAGACCGGCGACCGTCTGGGCTAGGCGTGGATCGGGTTGGATACGGCAGGACGGCAGGAGGCCGGATTTCAGCGCGGCGACCGACATGCCATGGGCGGTTTCGGCGTCGAAGAGGAAAAGGCCACGGCGGGCGAGAGAGGCGAAATCGAGCATTACTGGGTATCCCTGGAAGAGGCGATCTTGAAGGCATCGGGGAAAAGATGTGCGCCATCCGGACCAAGCGGCAACGGCTTTTCCCAGGCGACAGCATCGAACGGCAAAGCGGCGTAAAGATGGGGGAAGAGCGCACCGTTGCGCGACGGCTCCCATTTCAGGGCCTCTCCCAGCGCTGCCGTTTCAACCGCGACCAGCAGGAGGCCCGACTGGCCGGCGAAATGGAGCCTTGCGGTTTCGACCGCCTGGGCACCGGTGGAAAAGTGGATATAGCCATCTGCGAGATCGATCGCCGCTCCCTCGAACAGGCCGTCGGCGCGCGCCTTTTGCCATAATTCCTGCGGGACGATCTTGTATATGATCTGGTCCATGGTCGCTCCTTGGGGGCTTGGGGCGCGCTCCGGTGTTCCTGAGCGATCTTTGCCAGCGGTTTGCCGCAAAGTGGCGCCATTGTCCACGCCTGCAGACGATTGAAAGACCAGAGGAGAACGAAGACATGGGCAAGACAGTTTTCAGGGGCATGGTTGCGGCGATGCTGGTTCTCTCGAGCCTGCCCGCATTTGCCCAGGACACGGATGCCGCGCGCTACAGCCTGGAAAAATCGGACACCGGCTTTGTCCGCCTGGATCGACAGACCGGTGCCGTGACGCTGTGCAAGGAAGCGGATGGAAGCCTCACCTGCCGCATGGCGGCGGATGAACGGGCGGCCTATGACGAGGATCTGGCGCGGCTGGAGAAACGCGTCGACCTCATGGAAAAACAGTTGGCGGCGGGCATGCCTGCGGCGGCCAGGGGCGAGTTGCCGAGCGATGCCGAGATCGACCGCTCGATCGGGATCATGGAACGCTTCATGCGGGCCTTCTTCGGACTGGTGCAGGAATTCAGGGAGGAAGAAGAGCAGACACCGCCGAGCAAGACCTGAGCCGCAGCGGGTCATCTCACCCGCCTTTTCCATGGGGGCCTTGTATATGGGGGTCTTGTCCATCGGCGCTTCGTCTATTGGCATTGTCTAGTGACGCAGCAAGCGCTAAAAGAAGACAGGCGCGTTGCGCGATAGCTGACACAGCTCTTGGGAGGGAGCTTTGACATGGCTGCATCCACATTCATCATAGCTGACGACCATCCACTGTTTCGCGGCGCATTGCGCCAGGCGGTGACCGGCATCGACGGAACCCAGACGATCATCGAGGCCGGAGATTTCGAAGCGGCGCGGGCAGCAGCAACAGCCCATCCCGATGCCGACCTGATGCTGCTGGATCTTGCCATGCCCGGCGTCAGCGGCTTTTCCGGCCTTATGGCGATGCGCGCCGAATTCGCCAGCCTGCCGCTGGTGATCGTTTCGGCCAGCGACGATCCGGTGACCATTCGCCGGGCGCTGGAACTGGGCGCATCCGGCTTCATCTCGAAATCCTCCGGCATCGACGATATCCGGGCAGCCATCCAGTGCGTGCTGGAAGGCGATATCTGGACGCCGAAGAGCTATCAGGGTGGACAGGAGACCGATCCGGACGTGGCCGACCTGATCAGCCGGCTGAGGACGCTGACGCCGCAGCAGAGCCGCGTGCTCGGCATGCTCGGCGAAGGGCTGCTGAACAAGCAGATCGCCTATGAACTCGGCGTATCGGAAGCAACCATCAAGGCGCATGTCTCTGCCATCCTGCTGAAGCTCAAGGTCGACAGCCGGACCCAGGCGGTGATCCAGCTCGGCAAGATCAACATGGCGATGGTCGCCTGACGGGCGACCATCGCCGCAAGGATTTTATTCCTTTTTGCTTTACTAGGATGACACTCTGCCTTATTGTTCGAGCCGAGTTGGCCGGGGCAGACTGTGTGCCGCCTATCCGGTCCTGGAGCAGGCGCGATCATGCTTTCGCACGACAGCATATGGGCCGCGATTGACCGCCTTGCCGAGCGGCATTCGCTGACGCCCTCAGGGCTTGCACGCAAGGCGGGCCTGGACCCGACCTCGTTCAACAAATCCAAACGGGTGGCCGCCGACGGACGGATGCGCTGGCCATCGACGGAATCCATTTCCAAGGTGCTCGATGCGACCGGCGCGAGCCTCGATCAGTTCATGAGCTACGTCTCGCCGGATGCCGGCCGTTTCCAAATTCCCCAGGGGGCGTTTCCGGCCCAGGCCAGCTCCATCCCGTTGCTCGGCATGGCGCAGGCGGGCGCGGGCGGGTTTTTCGACGATGGCGGATTTCCCGCCGGCCAGGGCTGGGACCTGGTGGAATTTCCCTCTCCTCCCGGGCGCGGCGCCGGCGTCTACGCGCTCGAAGTACAAGGCGACAGCATGAAGCCGCTCTACCGCGACGGCGACATCCTGATCGTCGAGCCCGGCGCACAGGTGCGCCGTGGCGACCGCGTTGTGGTCAAGACCCGCGAGGGCGAGGTCATGGCCAAGATCCTCGCCCGGCAGGGCGGCAAAAGCATCGACTTGCAATCGCTCAACCCGGAACACCCGCCACGCAGCCTCGACATGAGCGATGTCGAATGGGTGGCGCGGATCATCTGGGCCAGCCAGTAGGAAAACGCACCTATGCGACGGAACGGCATCACGCTCGCCATCGGCCTCTCCGGCCTCCTGATCTGGGGTTTTCTCGTCGCATCCGCCGGCCATTCGCTGCGTGACGAGCCGGTCGAGTACGATCTGGAAGACATGGATGTGCCGGATCCGGCGGAGCTGGACCTGCCGGAAGCCGACGCCATCGTCGAGCCGCAGATCGAGGGCCGCAGCGTCAGGCCGATTGCGCCGGACGTGTTTGCCTCGCCGGCCGTTGCCAATGCCGAAAACCTCGAACGTGTGGCGCCCCGCGAACCGTTGAGCGAAACGCGCGTGGCCGCCAAGCCGGAGGTGGTTCTTCTGCCGCGGCCAATCTCACCACAGGCGGGCATCGTCGCTTTCGGAGATGATCAGCGCATACGGCTTGTCGATATCCAGGCGACCGCGCTCGAGCGCAACTGTCCGGCGACCGATGCCGGAGAGTGGCCGTGCGGCATGATGGCGCGTACGCAGCAAAGGCTGTTGCTGCGCAACCGGTCGCTCGCCTGTGAAACGAGCGAGCAACATTGGGTCGGCGAGATCGAGACACGCTGCTGGGTCGGCACGCTGGATATCTCGACTTGGCTTGCCCAGCATGGCTGGGCGGAGGCACGCGAGGGATCGGCGCTGGCAATGCTGACCGAAAAGGCGCGCATGGACGGCATCGGCCTGTTCGCCAGCGCCGCCCGCTGACATCCGCAGCCGTTCGCCAAAGGGCCGTCGGATCTGCACCTTCTCGCATGAGACAGGTGCTGCGCCTTGAAAGCGGCCGATGCAGTCCCTACTCTTGGCCGAAACAACCAGGACCCGGACTTCATGCAAAACCACGTCTCCTCCGAAGAAGCGCTCATCTTTGTCATGGTGATGGCTTCGGCCGTCGACAATGCCATGGCCGAAAAGGAACTGCGCAGGATCGGCCAGCTGATCGACATCCTCCCGGTCTTTGCGGCCTTCGACAAGGATCGGCTGATCGCGGTCTCGCAGCGATGCGCCGAGATCCTTAATGGGCCCGAAGGCCTGGATGTCGCGCTGGAGACCGTTCGCGACGCACTGCCGGAGCGGCTTTACGAGACCGCCTATGCACTTGCTGTCGAGATTGCGGCGGTGGATCTTGCGATCCGCTCCGAGGAATTGCGGCTGCTCGACCTGCTGCGCAGCCGCCTGAAACTCGACAAGCTGGTTTGCGCGGCAATCGAGCGGAGCGCCACGGCGCGGTACCGCCAGGGCTGAATTCCGCACGCCTGCGCGCGGCCGGGAAAGTCGATCAGAGTCAGGCTCAATAAAGGCCGGAGGGGAAATAGCGCAGATAGATCTCTTCCAGCCGGCCACTACGCGACAGCGCCGCAAGGGCGCTGTCGATGGCGGCGGCGAGCGTGCCGCCCTGCGGGCCGAGCATGATTGTCATGCCTTCTCCGAGAAACCTTTCAGACAGATAGGGTCCGTCAAACAGCGTGCAGCAATTGCCCGCGGCCGGGCTTTGCGTCCAGAAGGACAGTTGCAGGGCATCGGCAAAGGCGGCATCGACCTTGCGATCCTTCAGCGCCGACAGCATCGTTTCGCGGGTTTCAAATGTCACCGGCTTGATGTCGGGAAAGAAGGCTTTCAGCATCGCCTCATGCGCCGTACCAGCCAGCACGCCGACAGGACGACCGAACAGCGCAGCGGAATCCTGTCGCGACAGTTGCGTATCGCGATGGCGGATGAAACGCGCCGGCAGGAGCATGTAGGGCCGGCTGAAGACGAAGCGCTGGCGCAGGGCCGCCGTGACCGCAACGCCGGCCAGAACCGCGTCGCCCTGCCCGGCTTCAAGCGCCTCCTGCAATTGCGCATAGGGAAGCGCCTGGATCTGGCATTTCGCCTCCAGGCCGAGTTCGGCGCACAATGCGCGGGCGAGATCGATGTGGAAGCCGGCCAGCCGGCCTGTCTGATCGGTGAAATTGAAGGGCGGGAAATCCGTCGTGGTGAGGAAGCGCAGGCGCAGGATGTCGTTGGTGTCGGGCCGCGCCAGTCGCTCGCGCGCATCAAAGAGCACCGGCAGATCGCCCGCAATTTCGCCCTGAACCGGTACGGCGGGGGCCTGCGCATGGGCGGGCGGTGCAAGGATCAGCAGAAGAGGCAGCAAAAAACGGCACATCCAGGAACACAACCCACGTAAATCTAGGGATGTAACTTCTGCGCGTATCCGTATCATCACATACCGGGGTCATTGGGGACGTCATCTGGGGTGGTGACGTGTATCAGGTTCATGTGGACGAGGGAATATGGGTTCGCGCGGCTTGTCGCGCACCGATTACCAGACACGGGCCGTTCAGAGCGAGGCGCAGTGAGCGCAGCGCGGGCACGACATTTTGCCAGGTTTCGCCATGAGGCCCTGCTGCTGAAGACACTCGGCATCTCAAAGCCGCTGATCGCCCGCATGGCGCAGCGCGCCGCAGTGACGGGCACGAGCATTGAAACCGAGCTACTCGCGTCAGGGGCGATCGACGAAGAGGCCTATTACGGCGGGCTGGCGCGCATGGCCGGCCTTCCGTTTATCGCTGACATCCCGGACGAAATGATCAATGACGGCCCGGCACTGGACAGCCAGTTGAAGGAGCCGACCCTGGTGCGGCTGCATTGCAACGGCCGGGCACCGGTGATCGCCCTTGTGCCGAAAATCACCCATATCGAGGGCCTCGCAACGCGGGTGAAACGCAGCGCCGGCCTTGGCGAGGCCATGGCGATCACCACTCCGTCGGCGATCCGCCATGCGGTGTGGAAAGCCGGCGGGGAACGGCGGAGCAGGGTTGCCGTGCACGGGCTGTTCCAGAATACGCAGCCGCTTTCGGCGCGAACGGTCGTGACGGGCGACCAGGGCTTTTCCGCCGGGTTGTTCATCAGTGGGCTGCTGATGCTGCTGGCGCTGGCGCCGCAACTTCTCATGGTCATCCTGCATCTGGTCCTGTCGCTTTTCCATTTCGGTGCCTTACTGTTGCGGCTTGCGGTCCTCACACATACGCGTCGCCATGGGCCGGAGCACCAGGCCTTGCTGGAAAGCGCCGACACGGCCCTGCCGATCTATACCGTGATGGTGGCGATCTACCGCGAGGCGGCGGTGGTGCCCCAGCTGATCGCGGCGCTCGAGGAGATCGACTGGCCCCGGAGCCGGCTCGACATCAAGCTCGTCTGCGAGGCGGATGACCTGGAGACGCTGGCCGCAATTGCAAAGGTTCGTCCCGGCCCGCATTTCCAGGTGGTGGAAGTGCCCGCAATGCAGCCGCGGACCAAACCAAAGGCACTGACCTATGCGCTGGCGGGTGCACGCGGCGAGTTCGTTACCATCTATGACGCCGAGGACAGGCCGCATCCCCAGCAGTTGCGCGAGGCCTACCACCGGTTCCGCCTGAGTTCGGACAAGTTGGCCTGCCTACAGTCGCCACTGGTGATCGCCAATGGCGGGGAAAGCTGGCTGAGTGCGATCTTTGCGCTGGAATATGCGGCGCTGTTTCGGCGCCTGCTGCCGGCGCTCGGCTTCTATCGCATGCCATTGCCGCTGGGCGGCACCTCCAACCATTTTCGCACTGCGGTCCTGACCGGCTGCGGCGGATGGGATCCATTCAACGTCACCGAGGATGCCGATCTCGGCATGCGGCTCAATCGCATGGGCTATGCAGTGGCGACGCTGTCCCTGCCGACGCTTGAGGACGCGCCGACGCGATTTCCGGTCTGGCTGGGGCAAAGGACGCGCTGGTACAAGGGCTGGCTGCAGACGTGGCTGGTGCTGATGCGCAATCCGGGCAGGACGATGCGGGAGATGCGGCCTCTGCCCTTTTTCGTCTTCCAGCTGCTGATCGGCGGCATGCTGATCTCGGCGCTCAGCCATCCGGCGCTTCTCAGTTTCATTGCCCTGTCTGTCGCGTCGATGCTGCAATCCCCCGCACATGACAGCTCTGTCTTCACCAAGGTCATGCTGGCGATCGACATGGTCAACATTCTCGGCAGCTATGCCGTGTTCTATGTCTCCGGCTCGATGCCGATGAGCCCGCGCGAGAAAATCAGTCTGGGCCGCTGCTGGCTGTATATCCCGGTCTACTGGATGGCGATTTCGATTGCGGCGTGGAAGGCCGTGATCGAGCTGCGCCTCAGGCCGTTCTACTGGAGCAAGACACCGCATCTGCCGTCGCGCAGCCTAGCGCCAAACGCCAGGATCGACGGACAGGGCGCAGTATTTGCGGCGTGATCGGATCGACCATCAGACACTGGCACGGCTGGCTGACCGCTGCGGATACATTCAGGCCGGCGCACCGGCCGCAAGCCATTCATGGGCGGCGTCGATGTCCGCAGCCACGAGGGCGTGGCCGGCCGGTATGACGCGGTGGCTGACCCTGGCGCCGACCGAGCGCAGCTGGTCTGCGAGCGCCAGCGCATGTTCGGCATAGGGATCTTCCTTTCCGGACACGATCAGCACGCGACTGCCGGGCAGCCGCACGTCCGGGGTTTCCTCCAACACGCGCATGGGGCGCAGAAGTACGGCCGTGGTCGCAATCTCCGGATGGAGCATCATGGCGGCAGCCAGCATGTTGGCGCCGTTCGAATAGCCGACAAAGGCGAGCTTCTGCGTATCGAGATCATATGCCGGCACGGCATCGTCCACAAAACCGGCCAAGGCTTCGGCTTCCGAGCGGATATCCTTCTGGTCGAAACGCAGTTCGGAGAAGCGCCGGAAGAAGCGGGCGACGCCCTCCTCGGTGGAGCGACCGCGCAGGCCGATCAAAAGCGCATCCGGGCCAAGCTTGCGACCGAAGGGCAGCAGGTCCGCTTCGTTGCCGCCCGTGCCGTGCAGCAGGATCAGGCTCGATCCGTCGGCCGTCTCCGGTTCATGCAGGCGGTGAACAAAGGGTAGATCGCGATAGATGATGCGCGGTTCGCCGGGCAGGCCGAATTGCGGCAGCATCGGCGTGACGTCTTCATTGTCCAGCTTGAAATGCTCGGGGATGAACAGCCGCTGGCCAAGGGTGTCCATCGGCTCATCGACATCGAAACCCGGGCCGTCGCTGGCCAGTTCGACCAGGGTGCCAGCCGGTTCTCGCGCGTAGAGCGAATAGAAATACTTGCGGTCATGCACGTTGATGACGCCGTGACCTTCGGCGACCAGGTTACCGGCCTGCCGATCGACATGGGCCCGATCGCGTAAACGCAGCGCGATATGATCGATCATGCCCGTGCCGGGAATGGCGGGCCAGAAGCCCGTGGCATCGCGGATATCGATGACTTGGCCGGCGCCGGAGGCAAGCCGTGTCACGGCACCTTCGCTGGCGCTTTCGGCAAAATCGCCATGGCGAACCAGAAAGCCTGCGGTTTCCACCGGATGCTCGGAGAGAAGCGTCGCCCCGCGCAGGCCGACAATGGCGTCTTCGGCGGCAATGCCGGGGGTACGCCAGGGCTTGCCGAGGATCAGGCCGGCCACCCCGACCAGCTTGACGATAATGCCGTCGGGATCGGTCAGGCGCAGCACCGGTTCACCGAATTCGAGCGACGGGCCAGACGCCTTTATGCCGAACTGCAGCGCCCGTGTCAGCCAGAAGCCGATGGCCGACGGTTCGATGGCAAAGGAAATCTCGCTCGGCGCACCATGGCCGACCCGTCCCGGCGCGCCGTCCTCCCAGGCGAGGAAGGAGACCAGCGAGCCCGCACTGGCCGTCGCATCGCCATAGAACAGATGAAGCTGGGCAGCATCCTCGAACCCGCCGGTGCGCTTGACCAGCCGAAGCCCGAGAAAGCCGAGATAAAAATCGACATTCGCCTGGATCTTGCGGGTGATCGCCGTGATGTGGTGCAGGCCGCTGGTCATATGGTCCCTCTTCTCGTCTCCATGACGTGCATACAGCAAAAAGGAGACAGTGGAACGCTCTGATGCCATGGTCAAAAGGTGACACAGTGTCATCGAGAGCCATCAATGATGTCGGGCAGCGCTGGAGCGGGTGAAGCGCACAGAACAGAACTATATGCTTTTATCGCCTGTTATCTGTAGTGATACTCTACCGCTCAGAAATCCTGAAATCCTGTAATCCTAGGCTATTTCGTGATATTTCGTTGTCATCCGTTATCGCACCGTCTACACGTTGTGTGTGGAGAAAAGTGTGTAACGGATTTCAGACATGGCACGAGAGAAACTGAGCGCAGTGCATGTACGGCAATCCCCTGCCGGCAAATATGGGGATGGCGCAGGTCTATGGCTCCTCAAGACTTCGAAGGACACCGGAAGCTGGATGCTGAGGGTGGCGGTGGCGGGCAAATTGCGGCACATGGGCCTCGGCTCCATTTCCGACGTAACCTTGGCAGAGGCGCGCCTATCTGCGGCTAAGTGGCGCGCAATGGCCCGTGCCGGCAAAGACCCCATCAAAGAGCGCGAACGGGAACGCCGCGAGGCGACCAGGAGCCTTCACTTGCTGGAGGAGGTGGCGCTCGATGCTTTCGAGGCGAGGAAGCCCGGTCTTCGCAAGGAGGGCCAAGCCGGCCGCTGGTTTGGCCCTCTTGAGAACTATGTGCTGCCAAAGATCGGCAAGATGCCGGTCGCGGAAATCGATCAGATCGTGATCCGCGATGCACTGAAACCGATCTGGAAATCGCGAGCAGCAACGTCTGAGAAGGCGCTCCAGCGGCTCGCCATCGTCATGAAGCACGCCGCCGCACTGGGCTATGACGTGGATTTACAGGCTTGCGCGAAAGCGAAACTCCTGCTCGGCGCACAGGGGCATGAGGTGCAGCACATCCCTTCACTTCACTGGTCAGATGTCCCGACATTCTACGCCTCGCTAGATGATGGCTCGATCAGCCACCTCGCGCTGCGCTTCGTGATCCTCACCGGCCTTAGGTCAACGCCAGTTCGAATGGCGCGACTGAAAGACATAGATGGTGATGTGCTCACGATCCCAGCCGAGCTTATGAAGGGCCAAAAAGGCAAAACGGCTGAGTTCCGAGTACCGCTCACGGCGGGGATGCATGCGCTGATCGAACGGGCCAAGCCACTTACGCGCAACGGCCTGATCTTTTCCAATCCACGCGGCAAGGCATTGTCGGATATGGCACTCAGCCGGATCATGGTGCGCCGGGAGATGGAGGCCAGACCCCATGGCTTCCGTAGTTCGCTCAGGGTGTTTTTGGCCGAAAAGGGCTGCCCGCGAGATATTGCCGAAATGATCCTCGCCCACAACGTCATGGGCAAGGTCGAGGCGAGCTACATGAGGTCCGACCTTCTGGACATTCGGCGCGGCTGGATGGACCGGTGGGCGCGGTTTGTTACAACAGGCAAGGACGAGGTGCGTGAGGACGTGCCTGCCACTGCCGGAGTGATCCAGTTGCAGGCGGCAAGCTGATGGGGATGCGCGGCTGTCGGCCTGTACTGATAGAGGCGGCGGATGCAGTCATCGCCACACGATGGCTGCGCGGCACCGCTATTCCCGCGATGCGAAACATCTCGGGAACAATCTTGGGCGGCGATCAGATCGCTGATGATGCTCGGCGGCTTGAAGTGCTGGCCGATAATCTGATGCGCAAAGCACAACGCAAGCGCTCGTCGCATGACTTTTCGGCGCTGATCGACGTTGACGATGCCGCTGCCTTCACCCGTGCTTTCGAGCTATGTCGTCCCGCATGGCCCTTGCGCTATCAGCAGGCAATTGCCCGGCTCTCTTCCGCGATGCAGGACGGGGGCCAAAGCAAGCGGCGCGGACGCAAGACGCTGGGCGGCAGCGAAGTGACTGCGCGTGTTTCTGGAAGCGTCATCCTTGAGGAGAGGCACAGGAAGCGATTGGCGGCAAGACTTCGGAATTCTGCCGCCTGGGATCGGTGGCTTACTGAGGCTCAGGCCTCCGGGCATACGATCCTGACTACCGATCTGCCCTCACCACAAATCTGACCAAATTAACGCCACTGACCGGAGTCTCGGATATAACGCATGATTGCCTCAGATAAATGGAGGCCACATGTCCGAAACTTACGCACACACCGATCCCCTCCTGACCGACAAGGAAGGCTGCGCAATCCTCGGGATTGCCAAGCCGACTTGGCACAAATGGGTGCAGAGAGGTCTTATTCCGAAGCCTGTGAAGCTTGGCAACTTGTCCCGCTGGCCTCGGTCGGAAGTTCTTGCCGTGATCGAGAACGCCAAAGCTGCTCGCCAAGCCGTCTGATATCGCCACCATGCCGGGCAAGATAACGCCCGGCTGCAGAACAACCGGGCGGCAACTTTCGATCTCAAAATCAGCGGTGATGTGAGAATAGCAACGTTCGCTGCCTCGGTCAATAATACGAGGCAATAATGAAACATTTCGACCCGGCTATCTCAGCCGCTACTAGTTTGATCGACAGGTTTAAAGCTGTCGATTTCGTGATGCGCATCCCGCCATATTCGGGCTTTGCTGACGTTCGCAGGAAGCGTGCGATCACTTACGCTATCGAGCGCACATATCATGCAATTGACTTCACCGACGCCGAGGCCGATGGCGGCTTCGTGGTTCGGCGTGGCGGATATGACGCGCCAATCTTCACCTGCCACCTGAGCGGCGAACTGGTGGGCGCTCTCGTTTGCTCAAGCTTCGTTCCTGGCCTGCCGGTGCGCATCATGATGCTTGCCGTGAGTGAGGCGCATCGCGGGGCAGGCATCGCCCAGGCTCTTGTTCAGGCGGCTGTTACGGGCGCTCCAGTTGTCGGCGTTGCGCCGCCAGACGGATTGCGCGGGTTCTATGAGCGCTTGGGCTTCACCCACTGGTATCGCGGCGCTGGTGGGGCTGATGTCGGCTTCACGCGTTCAATCGATGAGAGAACGGGCCTCTACTATGTCGTGCCCGTAGCGACCGACGATGAGATTGCGGACGGCAACGCGCGCCTCAAGATGGAGGCCCATCATGGCTGAACAATCGAAAATTCTCCCCTGCCCGCGCCAGCTTCTTCCGCTGCCTGACTTCATGGCTGATGGCGTGCAATTGACGCGCTTGAGAAGCGGCGGCATCGACTGGCTTCATGGCTTCTCACACCCCGAGATTTCCTTTTTCGCGTCGATGGCAACGCAGTTGTGGGAAGCCGGGGTGATGAACCCAAAAGAGGAAGCAGTGTTCGGCGAGCATGTCGAGCCGCTGTTCATGCACTTGCCCCGCTACGAGCAATGGTTCTCCTCTGTTGATCCTGAACGCTTGCTTGGAGATAGCGCCATCCGGCCTGTCTTCGAAGAGATCAAGGAATGCCCGCCTTCAATTGAGGCTTGGTTCCTCACCATCGGCGCGCTGCATCGAGCGTTCGAGTGGATCGCCAATGTTGCCGGCAAGTATGGATTGGGCGATGACGCGGCCGACATGCTCGCGGCGAGGCGTCGCTATATTGCCGAAGTCGCGGCTATGAACGAACGTCGGAAGGTGAAGGCATGATAGAACTTCCCTCACCCCCTTCCTGGCTAAATGATGCGCCACTGCCGGACCCGGATGCCTACTTTGCTGATCTGGGCATGATGGGCGGGCATCCCCGTCCTGCCGGCCTTGCGATGCCTGCCGTCGAGCCGGCGCGTCACGACGTTCCGGGTGCGCGAGAGTTTAAACGGCGCAATGACACGGCGGAGGGTGACGATCTCCGTATGTCGCGGGATGCGGCGAGACGCCCCATTCTCGACCCACGCGACCCGATGCCGTCTGCGCGTGCGCTCCTGGCGGATGGTTTCATGTCAGACGGGCTGCGCACCATGCACCACTATCGCGGCACCTTCTGGCGCTGGGACAGTGCCTGCTACCGTGATGCTGACGCGGACTACATGCAGGCTCAGATTTGGGATTTCCTAGATGATGCGAAGCGATACGGGAAAGACGGCGAAATCTTCCCCTTCCAGCCAAATCGTAGCGCCGTTGAAAATGTCGCTTCTGCCTTCAAGGCAGTCTGCAACCTACCCAACAATGTTGAAGCACCGGCATGGCTTGGAGGCGACAAAGGGAGGCCCTTGCCGAGCGAATTGCTGCCTGTGCAGAACGGTCTTCTCCACCTGCCTAGCGGGCGACTTACCCCGCCGTCACCCGCATTCTTTTGCCTGAATGCATCCAGCGTGCCGTTCAATCCTGACGCGCCGTCGCCCACACAATGGCTGCGCTTCCTCGATCTCATCTGGCCGGATGACCACCAGTCTATTGATGCGCTGCAAGACATATTCGGGTACCTGCTATCACCGGATACATCACACCAGAAAATCCCGCTCATCGTCGGCCCTAAGCGATCCGGCAAGGGCACGATTGCCCGTATCCTGACAGCCCTCATGGGGCAGGACAGCGTCACGGCACCGACACTCGCCAGCCTCGCAACGAACTTCGGGCTAGCCCCTCTGATTGGGAAATCGGTTGCCATTATCGGGGATGCGCGCCTTAGCGGAAAAGCCGATCAATCCGCGATTGCCGAGCGTCTGCTTTCGATCTCTGGCGAGGATAGCATCACGGTAGACAGGAAATTTCAGGCTGCCTGGACGGGCAGGCTTGGTGTGCGGTTCGTCATCATGTCGAACGAACTGCCGCGCCTATCGGACGCTTCGGGCGCTCTCGCCTCCCGGTTTCTGGTGCTTACCATGACGAATTCCTTCTACGGGAAAGAAGATCGAGGGCTTGCCAATCGGCTCCTCTCCGAACTGCCGGGCATCCTGAATTGGGCTCGGGCCGGATACATGCGTCTTCGAAAGCGCGGTTATTTCATTCCGCCAGAGAGCGCCAAGGAAGCCGTTGAGGAGCTTGAAGCCCTGGGATCGCCCATAGCCGCGTTCGTCAAGGAGCGCTGCACGGTCTCATCCGGTCTGCGTTGCTCTGCCGAAGATTTGTTCGACGCATGGAGGTCATGGTGTGAAGCAAATGGGCGTCGTGAGGCAGGCACTGTCCAGAGCTTCGGCCGCGATCTGCGAGCGGCTGTCACAGGGCTGCGAGTTTCCCAACCACGGATCGGTGGTTTTCAGATACGGCACTACGAGGGAATTGCCCTACAGGACAACGGCTACCAAAGCACATTTTGAAACCGGCAGACTTTCGTTGCCGTCGGGCTGGCGAGCGTGCCGGCTCCTTTTTATCCAGCCTGACACGCGATGACACGCGTGTTTCCTTACATATGCGCACAAGAAAAAAATCGTAGATATGTAAAAGGGGAATACAATGCACTGATACGCGTGTCATCGCGTGTCAAAGCCGACGATGACGCGGAGCCCTGCATGATCAATCATCCTACGAATGTGCGAATTCTCTTTCTTCTCATCGCCGTATCGCTGCCGGGTGCGGCCAATGCCGAACCTGTCTGCGGTGAAATCCCTCGCTTGGAGGCGTCCCGAAACGCGCTATACCCTTGTGGCGGCGAACTATCTTACGATGACGCCATAAGGTGCACCAATGTTCTCAAGGACGAGGTTACGTCTCTGGAACGGCGCGAGGCATATAGAGAGCAACAAGTTGAATGCTTTTGCGGAAAACTTAGCGAAGTGGTTCGCTCGGCGGGCCTCAGGGCTATTGTTCATTATGATCAATTTGACGGTGCGTGCTCGATGACGCCCGTCGGTTGACAGGTCGCCGAAACGCCCAGCCGCGACGTTGCTGTTTTGCTCGGCGGTTCATCCCTCCCATCCTGCCGGCCAAGCAAGCCCTCGCCACGGCACCCCGTCTTGATCATCGCTGACGGCAACTCTTCACTCATAGGTTCATGTACGCGGGGTTTCGTCGTCATCTCCCCGCCACCTTGCCCGCTGGCGCTTGATTGCGACGGCGGGCTTTTTCTTGCCGATGCTATCATTTGCTATGGGTGTCGTTCGCGCCAACCATTTGCCGTCAATGCTTCTCTCAACACAAATCTGAGGGTTTTGCATGGACGGCCTGACGCACAAGCAACGGCGTTTTGTTGAGGAATACCTTCTCTGCGCCAGTGCGACAAAGGCGGCGGTCAACGCCGGCTATTCAGCGAAAAGCGCTCAGGTTACGTCCAGTCGTCTGATGGACGATCCGAAGATACTCGGCGCTATCGAGGAAGCCCAGGCTGACCGATCAGAGAGAACACAGGTCGATGCTGACTATCTGTTGAAGCGCCTTCACGAGGAAGTCGATGCAGATATTGCTGACCTCTATGACGAGGAAACCGGCGACCTCCTGCCGCTTCATGAGTGGCCCCCCGTATGGCGGCGCGGGCTGGTGGCCGGTGTCGAGATCGAGACCATCCTTTCGGATGGCGCTGAGATCGGTCGGGTGAAGAAGCTCAAACTCTCCGACCGTGTGCGCCGGATCGAGGCACTTGGCCGGCATGTGTCAGTTGCTGCCTTCCGCGACAACATCAAGATTGAGGGCCTGGACACTCTTGCTGATCGCCTGTTCAGGGCGAGGGTTAGGCACACTGTTGATGTCGATCCGGTCATTCACGGTGACGACACCCCTCAGTATCGGCCTGGGCTAGCCGTCAGCGCTGACGAGGCAGAGCCGGCACAAGTGCGCGAACCCGATGAGGAACGTTCTCCAGCGCCCCGCTCTGAGACGAACCCGCCATCTGATTGGCAGCCGGCTCCCGTCTACGTCAGCCCGATTGCTTGGCCCGAACCTCCGAGCATGACCGAGTGTGAGTACGAAACGATGCCTGACGGGCTGTTAAGCGCCCGCCGAAACGATTGACGAAAAGGAACCCCACCATGGCAACGATTGCCGAGAACATCGATATTATTCACGCGAAAGCGGCCGAGATGGATGAGATCGTTATCCAGTTCCGCGCTGCAAAAGCAGAGATGGACGCCGCCGAAGCCGAGATCAGGCAGCTTCGCCCGGTCTCAGAGCCGTCGCGGGCATATCAGGAGCGCTTGGCGTTCGTCGCGCTGGATGCCATGGGCCGCCCTTCGCTGGATGGCTTGCCGCTGATCGCCGATCTGGCTGTTTCGGCATGGGGTGCTCCGGTTGATGAGGTGACAGAATGACCAGTCTTCCCTCCACTCAGATCCGCGAAAAGATCGCCTCGCTTGACGCCCTCGTCTTGGGTCTTGGTGCGGAATTCGATCAATCGGCAGAGGCCGCCGTCGCCGGCAACACGGAAGCAGGTAAGCTTGCCGCCAGCATTGACGAGCGTCTTTCTCGTCTTGCAACGGATCGGAAAATTCTGGAGCGCGCCCTTGAGCGTGCTGAGGCCGCTGAGATCGCCTCGCTGGAAGAGGAAGTGACGGCAACGCGCGCCCGACATCGCGAGGAGGCTACCGAGAGGGCTCGCGGTCTGGTGGCAACAGCCGGCCGTATCGATACGCTGATAGCTGACATCAAAGCCGCGCTGCTCGAACTCAGCCAACAAGAGACAGCCATTCACAAGGCGCTGCACGCGGCTCGTGTTCCCGTCACATACGCCACAGTTGGGCAACGCGGGATCGCGTCCGTAGCGCTCGCCCGGCTGAATTCCACGGCAAACGCTTCCGATCCCTACCGCCAGACTGGCCGAAGCGTCGAAGAGACAGCTCGGAATGCTTGGCGCTCTCTGATTGAGGACTGACCCATGACCGATCTTGATCCCGCATCCATCCTTTTCCCTAACGACGTTCCGAAAGCGCCGACTGCACCGCCTGAATGGTATTCGGTACAGCGCACCGCTGCCGAGAACCGCCTCATGGGCAACCACGGGAGCCCAGCGAGACCTGACCATCCTGCCAGTGAACAAGACGACGGTCCCGCAGAGATGCTGTTCAAGGACGATGCCGAACGCAAGGACATCGACTATGAGCGCGTTGTGGGTGGCGAAATGGATGGCATGACGCTGGACGCAATCAAGGAAGGAGATCAGGAACGGGCCGCTGCGCTCAAAGCCGCGACTGCCGCGTTCACGAATGAATTTCAATCTGTCGGCGCTCCACCGGAAGAAGTGGCCGAAGCATTTGCGATCATTCGTGACCGACCGTTGACCGAACCGACGCCCGAAGAGCGGGAGCAGCATTTTCAATCGGCCGTCGCTGCCTTGCAGTTCGATGGTGTAACAGACGCGGAATTGAACGCGGCCCGCGCGATGATCCGCGACTATGAGAAAGTTGCTCCTGGGACAATCGCCTCACTGGAAGCCTACGGGGCCGGCAACGATCCGAAGCTTGTGAAGCTGGCGATTGCCCAAGCAAAACGTCGGGGGTATCTCCGCTGATGCAGCCGCTAGCTAAGTCCATTCCGTGCCCGTGTTGCTCCCAGGCTGTGTTGGCCCCGACCGTCGAGATGGTGATTGATCGTTTCGATTTGACGCCGCTGGAAGGGAAAATTCTTGCTGCGATCTGGAAAGGTCGCGGAATGCCGGTGATGACGGCTCGGGTGTTCGATTTCATGTACGCCGACGATCCAGATGGAGGGCCGGAGGAGAACCGAGCATATCTCGCTTTCAAAGTGGCGCTCTGCCACCTGCGCAAGAAGTTATCTGGCTCTGGTGTCGGTGTGGAAAACGTGGGCTATCGTCAAGGATATCGGCTAGTGCTCGGCAAGGGTCCGACAGCCTGAGAGCTTGCGAAGGTCGCCGCCTCATGATTGCCTGCACGCCCATTCCGGATTTTCGAGAGGCGGCTATGACGAGAATGATCGACGCGGAGGCCGCAGCGCTGGAGATGGTCAACAGACTGAGCGATCTACTGACTGGCCTGCCGGTCGATGCGCCATCGGCGGGACGCCAAGCTCTGACCGATGCGCGCGACGCTCTACAGAAGGCCGCTGATGCTTTCGCTGACGCAAGTGAGGCGACCTGATCGAGAGCGGCCACCGTCGCGCGAACTGTATATTGAAGTGTGTAAAGCGCCCCACACCATAACACTAACCGTCTGATTTCATTGGTTATTTTTCGGAAAGCTGGAGCGGGTGAAGGGAATCGAACCCTCGTATTCAGCTTGGGAAGCTGCTGCTCTACCATTGAGCTACACCCGCGGCAGGGGGAGGAATCCAACAGTTCACCGGCGCTGTCAAGCGCCGGCCTTGTAGAAACGGTGCCGGCCTATGGCAGGCGGAAGTGTTTCGACAGTTTGAGGCCCTGGGCCTGGTAGTTGGAACCGAGGCCTGTACCATAGAGTCCTTCGGGGCGCTCCTGCATGTGTTCATAGACGAGGCGACCGATGACCTGGCCGTGTTCGAGGATGAACGGCACTTCGTGGCTGCGGACTTCAAGCACGGCGCGGCTACCGGAGCCGCCGGCGGGAGCATGGCCGAAGCCGGGATCGAAGAAGCCGGCATAATGGACGCGGAACTCGCCGACCAATGGATCGTAGGGCGTCATCTCGGCCGCATAGAGCGGCGGCACGTGGACGGCTTCGTTGGAGACGAGGATATAGAACTCGTCCGGATCGAGGATCAGTTCGTCGGCGCCACGGCTATAAAGCGGCTCCCAGAAATCGAGGACTTCATGGGCGCCCTTCAGATCGACATCGATGACCGAGGTATGGTGCTTGCCGCGATAGCCGATCAGGCCCTGCGGGCCGGACCCCTTCAGGTCGATCGACAGCGCAATGCCGCCACCCGAGACATTCGGCATGTCGCTGGCGACGAGCGTATCGGCCTTGTGCAAATCGAGCAGTTCGCTTTCGCCGAGCAAGGCATGGCCGACACGGAAACGGATCTGCGACAGGCGCGAACCGCGACGGACGATGATCGGGAAGGTGCGCGGCGAGATTTCGAGATAGAGCGGGCCTTTGTAGCCGGCCGGCACCTTGTCGAATTCCTGAGCGTAGTCGACCATGACCCGGGTGAAGATATCGAGACGGCCAGTCGAACTCTTCGGATTGGCCGAGGCCGAGATTTCGGCCGGCAGGTCGAGGCTTTCCATCAGCGGCACGATGTAGACACAGCCGGTTTCAAGCACGGCGCCATTTTCCAGATCGATCTCATGCAGGGTCAGGCGTTCGAGCTTTTCGGCGACGGTATGCCCCCGGCCCGGCATGAAGCTGGCGCGCACGCGGATCGCCTTGCCCCCGAGGCGCAGGTCCAGACTTGCCGGCTGGATCTGATCGTGATCAAGCATGACCTCGCTTTTCAGGCGCTCGGTGCCAAACAGCGTGCCGATGGCGCGATCCGACAATATCCCGGGTTTACTGCTCATTTTCTCTATCCTGTTTGGGGCCGACAAAACCAAACCCGAGGAATTGACGCAAGTCCAGCTTCGGCGTATGGCAAGCTTATCCCGTGGTGATTTGGCCGGTCGGCTTGCAGCCACGTTAAACAAATGGCTAAATAGACCGGGTTACTTGTAAACCGGTCCGTCTTCGCGACCGGTTTTTTTGTGTTTGAAAAGGCACTGACATGAGCAAGAACTGGCGTCCGGCAACCCAACTCGTCCATGGCGGCACACTGCGCTCGCAGTATGGCGAGACTTCCGAGGCGATCTATCTCACCCAGGGTTTCGTCTATGACAGTTCGGAAGCGGCCGAAGCCCGCTTCAAGGGCGAGACGGACGGTTTCATCTATGCCCGCTACGGCAGCCCGACCAATGACATGTTCGAAAAGCGCATGTGCATGCTGGAAGGCGCCGAAGACGCGCGCGCCACGGCATCGGGCATGGCGGCCGTTTCCGCGGCCATTCTCTGCCAGGTCAAGGCCGGCGACCATATCGTTGCCGCACGCGCCCTGTTCGGCTCCTGCCGCTACATCATCGAAACGCTGGCGCCGCGCTACGGCGTGGACTTCACGCTGGTCGATGGCCGCGACCTTGCCAACTGGGAGGCTGCCATCCGCCCCAATACCAAGGTGATGTTCCTCGAAAGCCCGACCAATCCGACGCTTGAACTGGTTGACATTGCCGGCGTTGCCAAGCTGGCCAATCAGATTGGCGCCAAGCTGATCGTCGACAATGTGTTTGCCACGCCGCTGTTCCAGAAGCCGCTCGAACTCGGGGCGCATATCGTCGTCTATTCGGCGACCAAACACATCGACGGCCAGGGACGCTGCCTCGGCGGCGTGGTTCTGTCCGACAAAGAATGGATCGCCGAGAACCTGCAGGACTATTTCCGCCATACCGGGCCGGCAATGTCGCCGTTCAACGCCTGGACGCTTCTGAAGGGCATCGAGACGCTACCGCTGCGCGTTCGGCAGCAGACGGCCAATGCCGCAGCCATTGCCGATTTTCTCGCCGAACAGGGTGCTGTTGCCAAGGTGATCTACCCGGGCCGGGCCGACCATCCGCAGGCCGGCCTCGTCGCCAAGCAGATGAGCGGCGGCTCGACGCTGGTCTGCTTCGAGATGAAGGGCGGCAAGGATGCGGCCTTCAAGCTGCAGAACGCACTCGATATCGTGAAGATCTCCAACAATCTCGGCGATGCGAAAAGCCTGATCACCCATCCGGCAACCACGACGCACAAGAACCTCAGCGACGAGGCACGTGCCGAACTCGGCATGTCGGGCGGAACGGTGCGGCTCTCCTGCGGCATCGAGGACACCACCGACCTGCTCGAGGATTTTGCCCGGGCGCTGAAGGCGGTCTGAGACCGAGGCGATTGCCCTCAAGCCAAAAAAAGTCCGGGCGTACCTGTGCGTGCGACCGGACACTTGCCCTTGACGGGGCGAAATGCGCTAATATTCCATGGGCTGACGTTTTCGAACCGCACAGCAGAAACTTGCTCTCCACGCCGGGCAGACTAATTTAATGTTGGAAATGAAGCATACAGAAGGTTCAGGCATGTATCGCGCCCTGACACGGGACATCGAAGTCAGCGTCGAGCCTTATTATCTGGAGGAGCAGTCCGATCCGGATGACAGCCGTTATGTTTGGGGCTACCGCATCGTCATTGCCAATCACTCCGGAAAGTCCGTGCGACTGACCCATCGCTACTGGCATATCACCGACCAGAACGGCCAGGTGGACGAAGTCAGCGGCCCCGGAGTCGTGGGCGAACAGCCGCGCCTCAGCCCCGGCGACACCTATGAATATTCCTCCGGCTGCCCGCTCGACACACCTTCGGGCATGATGCATGGCACCTACCGGATGGAAACCGATGACGGCGAAGCCTTCGACGTCGATATTCCCGCCTTTTCGCTCGATAGCCCCGGCATGGTTCGGACGCTGAACTGAGCAATCGACCGACGCGGCGACGAGGGCCATGGCGGCCTTGCCCTGACTACACTTCCTTCAAACGTTCCCCGCCGTCGAGGCTGCCGATCAGTGTCGCACTTGCCTGATTGAGGCCGAAGACCTCCACGCCAATGCCATGCGACTTGAAGCGCTGGACGACACGATCAAGGGCGGCAACCGCCGTGATATCCCAGAAATGGGCTTCCGACAGGTCGATGACGGCGGTCATGCCGATAGCATCCTCGATATCGAAGGCGTCGATGAAGACATCAGCCGAGGCAAAGAAGATCTGGCCATAAATGCGATAGGTCACACAGTTGGCCGCCGCATCGGAGAGCGTTTCGACCCGCAGCAGACGGGCCACCTTGAAGGTGAAGAAGACACCGCTCAGCAGCACGCCGACGAAAACGCCAAGCGCCAGGTTCGCGGTGAACACCGTGACGATGACGGTCGCGACCATGACGGCACTCGACATTTTCGGATGGATGACGACAGCACGCAGTGACGACCAGTCGAAGGTGTCGATCGAGACCATGACCATGATAGCCACGAGCGCGGCGACCGGGACTTGAGAGACCCACGGTTTCAGCAGCACCATCAGAACCAGCAGGAAAGCGCCGGCGAACAAGGTCGACAGGCGGCCGCGACCGCCGTATTTCACATTGCTGACCGTCTGGCCGATCATGCCGCAGCCGGCGATGCCGCCAAACAGGCTGGCGGCGGTATTGGCGATGCCAAGACCGGTGCATTCACGATTCTTCGAGCTCGGCGTGTCGGTCAGGTCGTCAACGACACTGGCCGTCATCATCGATTCCAGCAGGCCAACCATGGCGATCGCAAGCGCCGGACCGGCGATGATCGACAGCGTTTCAATTGTCAACGGCACCGAGGGCCAGCCGAAGACCGGGAGTGAGGCCGGCAGCTTGCCAAGATCGGCGACGGTCATCACCGGCAGGTCGAACGCCACAGCGGCTGCGGTCAGCAGCAGGATGCAGATCAATGGCGAGGGAATGGCCGTCGTGAAGCGCGGCACGAGATAGATGATGACGAGGCCGGCTGCCAGCATGGCATAGGCAAGCCAGTCACCGTGGATGATATGCGGCAGTTGCGCGGCAAAAATCAGGATGGCGAGGGCGTTGACGAAGCCGGTGCGCACAGATTTCGACACGAAGCGCATCAGGACACCAAGTCGCAGCAAGCCGAAGAGGATCTGAAAAAGACCCGCGAGAAGGCCGGCGGCCAGCAGATATTGCAGCCCATGGGCATGTACCAGCGGCGCGACGACTAGCGCGACCGAGCCGGCAGCTGCCGAAATCATCGCCGGGCGTCCGCCGGTGAAGGCGATGACGATGCCGATGACGAAGGATGCGAACAGACCGACCTGCGGATCGACGCCGGCGACGAAGGAAAAGGCAATGACCTCGGGGATCAGGGCGAAGGTGGCGACTGCTCCGGCAAGCATCTCGCGCATAGGATTGGCGGACCACTCGCGGCGGTAGGAAGACAGGTTTGACATGGGAATCCACAGGGTAAGGCAACTGGCCGAGAGATATCGGACCAAGGGGAGGGTTGCGTTGCTGTGTTGTCTGGCGGATTGGCGGCCAGAAGAGCCACCCGGGTTTTCACCGGGTCCTTGCGAATACACGGGTATTAGCGCGGGAATGCCGGGATGACAAGATTGGCGGCGACAACGCCCGCGTCGCCTCATTCGGGTTCAGTCATAGCCTCGTCGGCATGACAAAAGCGGATACCCGTATCGCTGCCTACGGGCTTCAATCAACCTCCCAATAAGGTGGATTGCCGAAGACCTGCCTGAGATGATTGGCGATCGCGGTGACCTTGGCCGAAGGCTTCTTGCCTTGCGGATAGGCAAGATAGATGAATTCCGGCTCCGGCTTATGGTCGATCTTGATCTCCTGCAGCAGGCCATCCCGGATCGCCGGGGCCGCGATGAAGGGTGGGAGCATGGCAATGCCGAGGCCGGCGATGGCGGCATCGCGCAACATGTCACCATTGTTCATGCCCAATGCCAGCGTGGCGCGCACGATCTCGATGCCGGTCTCGGTCTGGAAGCGCCAGTCCGCGACGCCGCGATTGGTGTAGAACAGTCCTCTGTGTCCCTCCAGATCGCTGAGGGTTTTCGGCGTGCCACAGCGTTCCAGATAGGCCGATGATGCACACAGCAGGCGACGGCTGGGCGCAAGCTTCAGGGCGACAAGACGAGAATCCACGATGGGGCCGTGGCGGATGATCGCGTCGTAGCCGGCGGAGAAGGCATCGACGCGGCGATCGTCGATGTCGAGCGTCAGTTCAAGCTCGGGATGCCGGGCGAGGAAGGGGTAGAGGGCAGGCCCCAGATGCATGCGGCCGAAGGTGACGGGTGCTGCGATGCGCACCGGTCCGGCGAGCGTGCCCCGTCGCTCCGACATATCGGCTGCCGCCTCCTCGATCTCGCGACTGATGCGACGGGCGCGCTCCAGAAACGATGCGCCGTCCTCGGTCAGCGAGAGCTTGCGCGTCGTGCGATGCAGAAGCACGCCGCCCAAGGTCTTTTCCAGTTCGGAGAGCCTGTCGCTGACCACCGATTTCGACAGGCGGAGCCGTCTTGCGGCTTCGCTGATCGACCCTTCCTCGACAATCGCGACAAAGGCCAGGATGCATTCCGTCTTGATCATTGTTCGGTATTTCCGGATTCCAGTTCCAATATCATGAGACTAATCCGAACGATGGGGAAATGCCATCTTCTGGTCATCGAAACCGGCGGCAAGACGTCGCCGACATATCCAGGAGAATTGAGATGACACGCTTGAACAACAAAGTCGCAATCGTTACCGGCGCAAGCTCCGGCATTGGCCGCGCAACCGCCCGGCTTTTCGCCGCCGAAGGTGCAAAGGTGGTGGTCGGGGCGCGCCGACAGGCCGAACTCGACAGCCTCGTGGCCGAGATCGAGGCGCTCGGCGGAACGGCTGTCGCCATTGCCGGCGATGTGCGCTCGGAGGACTACCACAAGTTGCTCGTCGCCACTGCCGTCGGACGCTTCGGCAAACTCGACATCGCCTTCGACAATGCCGGCACGCTGGGCGAAGCCGGACCGAGCACCGGTGTTTCGGAAGCCGGATTTTCCGATACGCTGGCGATCAACCTTACGGCCTCCTTCCTGGCCGCCAAGCACCAGGTCGGTGCGATGGAACACAACGGCGGCGGTTCGATCATCTTCACGTCGACCTTCGTCGGCTACAGCTTTGCCTTCCCCGGCGCTGCGGCCTATGCTGCCAGCAAATCGGGGCTGATCGGCCTGACCCAGGCGCTGGCTGCCGAATACGGCCCGAAGAATGTGCGGATCAATGCGATCCTGCCCGGTGCCGTCGATACGGACATGTATCGCGACATGAATGACACAGCTGAAAAGCAGGCCTTTATTACCGGATTGCATGCATTGAAGCGGGTTGCCACGCCCGAGGAACTGGCCCGCTCGGTTCTCTATCTCGCATCAGACGATTCAAGCTTTGTCACCGGCACGGCTTCGCTCGTTGATGGCGGTGCCTCGATCACACGCACCTGAGCAGCATCCGGGGCCACGATCGAACCCGTCGCCCTTTACGCGCTCGATCATCCGGCTCAGTCCGCGCCAAAGCGCAGGCACGACAGCCGTCGGGTGGACAATGATTGTTCGGCATTTCCGGAATGCAGCTCCGCCTTTGGGCGACTAATCCGAACGCCGAGCCAATGCTATACCAAAATTGCCAGGGGGTAGAAAGCGACGGCCAGACGGCCGTCCTCCCAAAAAAACAGGAGAGTGCCATGCTGAAATTGATTGCCGCCTTTGCAGCCATACTGTCTGCAACGCCTTCTTTGGCCGAGATGCCGGACTTCCCGGCATCGTTCAAGACCCAGGACATTACAACGAATGGTGCCACGATCCACGTCCGGGTCGGCGGCAAGGGACCTGCCGCCGTGCTGCTGCACGGTTACGGTGAAACCGGCGACATGTGGGCGCCGATGGCCGCCGATCTTGCGCGCGACCATACGGTGATCGTTCCAGATCTGCGCGGGCTCGGCCTCTCGTCGAAACCCGATGCCGGCTTCGACAAGATGACCCAGGCCGGAGACGTCGCGGGCGTGCTGGATGCACTCGATATCGACCGTGCCGACCTGGTCACGCACGACATCGGCAACATGGTCGGATTTGCGTTTGCCGCCCAGCATCCGGACCGCGTGACCCGCTTCGTGCTGATTGACGCGCCCGTCCCGGGGATTGGCCCTTGGGAGGAGGTGCTGAAGAACCCGCTGCTGTGGCATTTCCGCTTCGGCGGCCCGGACATGGAGCGGCTCGTGGCCGGTCGCGAGCGCATTTACCTCGACCGTTTCTGGAACGAGTTTTCGGCGACGCCGGACCGCTTCACCGAAGAATCCCGTGAGCATTATGCGAAGCTCTATGCACTGCCGGGCGCCATGCATTCCGGCTTCGCCCAGTTCGCCGCCTTCGATCAGGATGCGATCGACAACAAGGCCATTCTTGCAAAGAACGGCAAGCTCGCCATGCCGGTCCTGGCGATCGGTGGTGAAAAGTCCTTCGGCCCGATGATGGCGACCGTCATGCGGTCGGCGGCAACCGATGTGTCCGAAGGCGTCATCCCGGATTCGGGCCACTGGATCATGGAGGAAAACCCCTCTGCCACGATCACCATGGTGCGTTCGTTTCTGGCGAGCGGGCGCTAATCACCCGCCCATCGTTGTTCGAAACCCGGGGTCATGCGCAAGCCGACCCCGGTTATCTCTGGATCACAGTCACGCGAAGGGCCGGATTACCCCGGCCTTTCTTCATGTCAGTGGCAACTACGCCGCGGCGACTTCCGCCGGCTCGTAGTGATAGCTGGTGGAGCAGAACTCGCAGGTGACGGTGATCTTGCCGTCCTCGGTGCTGGACTCGATCTCTTCAGCCGAGAAGCCCTGGAGCACACCCTTGATCTTGTCGCGCGAGCAGCTGCAGCGATCGTAGACGGCCTGCGGGGCGTAGGCACGAACGCCGCGCTCGTGAAACAGGCGAAACAGCAGGCGCTCGATGCCGACCTGCGGGTCAGTGAGCTCGTCGGCATCGATCGTATCGACCAGCATGCGCGCTTCTTCCCAGGCGTCGTCATGCGAAACCTCAAAATCGCGCACGTCGCCATCACCGCCATGCAGATCCGGCAGACGCATGCGGTCGGGCGCTTCGGGCAGGAACTGGGCGATCAGGCCGCCTGCCCTCCAGGTGCGGCGCGGCTTGCCGTTCTCGTCGCGGTCGAAGAGTTCGGCGGCACCGAGGCGAACCCGCGTCGGGATCTGTTCCGACTGGCGGAAGTAGACGCCGGCGATATCCTCGAGCGACGATCCGTCGAGCGGCACGATGCCCTGATATGGCTGCATGAACGCGCCCTGGTCTATTGTGAAGGCGAGCACGCCATTGCCGAGCAGCTGTTCCGGCGAGGTCTGGCCCGCAGCCACCGCCTCAGCCAGCGCTTCCTCGTTGAAACGGGCATAGGCGCGGACGTTTTCCGGCGTGGAGAAATCAGCGACCAAGAGATCGACCGGGCCATCGCCCTTGGTCTGGACCGTGAACTTGCCATCGAATTTCAACGAAGTGCCGATCAGCACCGTCAATACGATCGCTTCCGCCAGCAGGCGGGCGACGGGTTGCGGATAGGCGTGGCGATCGAGGATGGTGTTGACCAGCGGGCCAACCTGAACGGCGCGACCGCGAACATCGAGGCCTTCGACCTGGAAAGGCACGACACGATCATCACCGGCGAAACCGAATTCGCCGAGTTCGGCTTGTTTGTTCGACATGAATGGTCTCCTGGCGCCCGGCGGCGCGAAAAAGCAGGGCCGAAACGGCCCCATGAGAAAGCGCTCAGATGGTATCGCCGCCGTCAAAGGTCAAGCGGGGCGGCAAGGCCCCGGTTCAATGGCCTTCAGATGGCGCCGAGGCACCACGCGAGAATGGACTTTTGCGCATGCAGGCGGTTTTCAGCCTCGTCGAAGACGACAGACTGCGGGCCATCGATGACCTCGTCCGTCACCTCCTCGCCGCGATGGGCGGGCAGGCAATGCAGGAAGAGGGCTTCGCTACTGGCCTTTTTCATCAGCGCCGCATTGACCTGGAACGGCTGGAAGACATTGTGGCCGCGCGCCTTGTGTTCCTGGTTCATCGAGATCCAGGTGTCCGTGATGACCGCGTCGACACCTTCGACGGCGCGATCGGCATCATGGCACAGCATGATTTCGCCGCCGTTGTTGCGGGCCCAGTTGAGGATCTTGTCGTCCGGCTCGGAACCGAGCGGCACGGCCATGTTCATCTTGTAGCCGAAACGGGCAGCACCTTCGACGAGCGAATGCAGCACGTTGTTGCCGTCACCGGTCCAGGCAAGCGTCTTGCCGGCGATCGGTCCACGATGTTCCTCGATGGTCAGGATGTCGGCCATGATCTGGCAGGGATGCGTGAGATCGGTCAGGGCGTTGATCACCGGCACGGTGGCATGTTCGGCCATTTCCAGCAGGCGGGAATGATCGGTGGTGCGGATCATGATCGCATCGACATAGCGCGACAGGACCTTGGCTGTGTCACCAATGGTTTCGGCGCGGCCGAGCTGCATTTCGGTGCCGGACAGGAACAGCGTCTCGCCGCCGAGCTGGCGCATGCCGACATCGAAGGAGACGCGTGTTCGGGTGGACGGCTTCTCGAAGATCATCGCCAGCATCTTGCCGGCCAGCGGCCTGTCAGCCGTGCCGGCCTTGGTCGCCTGCTTGCGGCTGCGCGCATCGTCCATCATGGAGCGAAGGTCCATGGAGGACACGGCGGAGAGATCGAGGAAGTGCTTCGGAGATGCCATAAATGTCTACCTGTCCTGCGCGTTTCAAGCGATTGCTGCGGCCTTCTGACGAACCTGCTCCGCGGCAAGCTCGATGCGACGCAGGCCATCGCGCGCTTCCTCTGCCGTCGTCACCAGCGGCGGAAGCAAACGAATGACGTTGTCGCCGGCCGGCACGCCAAGAAGATGCTGGTCGCGCATGGCCATCAGCAATTCGGTGTTCGGGCCCTTGGCCTTGATGCCCAGCATCAGGCCTTCGCCACGGATTTCCGCAATAACATCGGGGAAACGATCCTGCAGCGAGGCCAGCCCCTGGCGGAAGACAAGCGCCACATCGCGCACCTGATCGAGAAAACCATCGGCCAGCACGACATCGAGCACCGCATTGCCGACGGCCATGGCGAGCGGATTGCCGCCATAGGTCGAGCCGTGGGTGCCGGCCTTCATGCCAATGGATGCCTCTTCGGTGGCAAGGCAAGCGCCGAGCGGGAAGCCGCCGCCAATGCCCTTGGCCACCGCCATGATGTCCGGCGTGATGCCCGACCATTCATGGGCGAAGAACTTGCCGGTGCGGCCGACGCCCGACTGTACTTCGTCGAGGATCAACAGCAGACCATGCTCGTCGCAGATGGCGCGAAGTTCACGCAGCATCTCGACGGGAATGGCGCGGATGCCGCCCTCGCCCTGAACCGGTTCGACAAGAATGGCCGCCGTCGCATCGGAGATGGTCGCCTTGACGGCGTCCATGTCACCAAACGGCACCTGATCGAAGCCCGGCGCCTTGGGGCCGAAGCCCTCGAGATACTTTTCCTGGCCACCGGCCGCGATCGTCGCGATGGTGCGGCCGTGAAAGGCGCCTTCCATAGTGATGATGTGGAATTTCTCCGGATGGCCCTTGGTGAAATGATAGCGGCGCGCGGTCTTGATCGCGCATTCCAGCGCTTCGGCACCGGAATTGGTGAAGAAGACCCGATCGGCAAACGTTGCCTCTGTCAGGCGCTTTGCAAGCGCTTCCTGGCCCGGCACGTCATACAGATTGGAGACATGCCAGAGCTTGTCAGCCTGCGCCTTCAGCGCCTCGACCAGATGCGGATGGGCGTGCCCCAGCGAATTGACGGCGACGCCGGCGGCGAAATCGAGATAGCGGTCGCCGCCCTCGGTGACGAGCCAGACGCCCTCGCCTCGCTCGAAACGCAGAGGCGCTCGATTGTAGGTCTGATAAAGCGGCGTCGCTTCGGCCATGGCGTTGGTCATCCTTGATTGGCGGCGTCCAGCGGCAGCGGAGACGCCTGTGGGCAGGTCAAAAATTAAAAATGCCGCCTTGCGGCGGCGGACGCACTATCCCCATTTAACCCTGCAATGTCAACGAAACTTACAGGAAAATGAGGGCCTGCAGGCGATTGCGACAAGCACCGGACGTCATGCCGCAGACACGGTTTGGGAGTGTTGCAGACTTGACTCACTCGGGAAGCAAGTTGGGGAAAACCACGAAATCGATTCGAGATGATTCCCGCGACTCTTGTCACAGAGTCACCCGACCAGTAGGTTAACATTCAATAAATTGAGCAATGCGGCGGAAATAGTCACCGACAGTAACGAGGCGGTTTTTGTTTCGAATTCGTTCGAAGCAACGGTGAGGGATTCTGCCATCATACACGCGAGCGGCGGAGAAATACGGCATGAATTGGACTGATGAACGCGTCGAGAGACTAAAGCGCCTCTGGGCCGAAGGCTTGAGCGCGAGCCAGATCGCAGCGCAATTGGGCGGCGTCAGCCGCAACGCCGTCATCGGCAAGGTACACCGGCTGAACCTGCCGGGCCGCGCCAAGGCAGGCGGCAGCACATCGGCAGCCCGCCCGGCCAAGCGCCCTGCACCGGCTACACAGCGTCCGACCACATTCCAGGGCCGCGCCACTACAACCACCCGTACCGTTACCCGCGCGGCCGGCGGCAACATGCTGAAAGAAGAGATCGAAGTCGATATCTTCGAGGAAGTCGAAGTTTCGCGTCCGTCGAATGTCGTGGTGCCGATTTCCCGTCGCCTGGCATTGACCGAACTGACCGAGCGCACCTGCAAGTGGCCGATCGGCGACCCGATGAAGGATGACTTCCACTTCTGCGGTTGCGAAATCAACGATGCGTCGCCGTATTGCGGCTATCATGCCAAGATGGCCTACCAGCCGGTAAGCGAACGTCGCAGGGCAGCCCGCTGAGGGCTGACGGCGAGCGCCGAAGCCAAAGACCAGACATAAAAAAACGGGCTTTCGAGCCCGTTTTTTATTGCCCGGATGCCGGTGGCGCAATGCTCAGACTTCCATTGAATAACCCGCGCCGCGGACGGTGCGGATGACATCCTGCATGTTGGAGAAGTTCAGAGCCTTGCGCAGGCGCCCGACATGCACGTCGACCGTGCGTTCGTCGACATAGATGTCATGACCCCAGACGCCGTCGAGCAGTTGCGAGCGGGAAAAGACGCGGCTGGGCGAGGCCATCAGGAATTCCAGCAACCGGAATTCCGTCGGGCCGAGGCGCACTTCGCGGCTCTTGCGATGAACCCGGTGGGTCTCGCGGTCCAGCTCGATATCGCCGCAGCGCAGGACACTGGACAGAACCTCGGGTTTGGCACGGCGCAGCATGGCCTTGACGCGTGCCATCAGTTCCGGAGTCGAGAACGGCTTGACGACATAGTCGTCGGCGCCGGTCGCCAGGCCACGGACGCGTTCGCTTTCCTCACCCCGGGCCGTCAACATGATGATCGGCAGACGCTCGGTTTCCGGGCGCACCCGCAGGCGACGGCAAAGCTCGATGCCGGAAACGCCCGGCAGCATCCAGTCCAGGATCAACAGATCCGGCACGCGCTCCTGCAGACGAAGCTCGGCTTCATCCCCACGCAGGATCGTCTCGACCTCGTAACCTTCGGCCTCGAGATTGTAGCGGAGGAGGACGCTGAGCGCCTCCTCGTCCTCTACGACAGCTATTTTCGGCAACATGAAAGGCAAAACCCCGTTAGTGACGGCTTACTCGTTGATCGCGCCGACAGAGGACGTGAGGTCTTCCTTCGGACGCTCACCCTCGGGCTGGGCACCGGTCGTCATGTAGTAGATGGTTTCGGCGATATTGGTCGCGTGGTCGCCGATACGCTCGATGTTCTTGGCGCAGAAAAGCAGATGCGTGCAGCTGGTGATGTTGCGCGGATCTTCCATCATGTAGGTCAGCAGCTCGCGGAACAGCGAGGTGTACATGGAGTCGATCTCTTCATCGCGATCGCGAATGGATTTCGCCTTTTCCGCCGAACGGGTGGTGTAGACGTCGAGCACTTCCTTGAGCTGGGCAAGGGCAAGATCCGACAGATGCTCGATGCCACGGGCGAGCTTGCGCGGGATGCCCGAGCTCTGGACCGCCATGACGCGCTTGCAATTGCTCTTGCCGAGGTCGCCGACGCGTTCCAGATCGCTGGCGATGCGCAGCGCACCGATGATTTCGCGAAGATCGGCTGCCATCGGCTGGCGACGCGCGATCATGACGATCGCCTTGTCGCCGATTTCACGCTCGGTCGCATCCATGACGACGTCGTCGGAGATGACCTTCTGGGCCAGAGCGCCGTCGGTGTTGACCAGAGCGCGGACGCTTTCAGCGACCATCTGTTCTGCCATGCCGCCCATTTCCGAGATGCGGCGCATCAGGTATTTCAGTTCCTCGTCAAAGGCCGAGTAGATGTGGGAAGAAGCCATAAACGCATTCCTTGAATTGGATTGAGACGAAGCGCGCTGGGTGCGCCTCAGCCGAAGCGACCCATGATGTAGTCCTGGGTGCGCTGGTCATCCGGATTGGTGAACATCTTGTCCGTATCGTTTTCCTCGACCAGAAGGCCGAGATGGAACATGGCCGTGCGCTGGGAAACGCGGGCGGCCTGCTGCATCGAGTGGGTAACGATGACGATGGTGAAATTGGTGCGCAGTTCGTGGATCAGCTCCTCGATCTTTGCGGTCGCGATCGGATCGAGCGCCGAACAGGGTTCGTCCATCAGGATCACTTCCGGGCTGACCGCGATCGCGCGAGCAATGCAAAGGCGCTGCTGCTGACCGCCGGACAGACCCGTGCCGGATTCAAGCAAGCGATCCTTCACCTCATTCCACAAACCGGCCTTCTGAAGGCTCTGTTCGACGATGACATCGAGATCGGCCTTGTTCTTGGCGAGGCCGTGAATCCGCGGACCATAGGAGACGTTTTCATAGATCGACTTCGGGAACGGGTTCGGCTTCTGGAACACCATGCCGACGCGCGCACGCAGTTCGACAACGTCGATCGACGGATCGTAGATATCCGTGCTGTCGAGTGTAATCTTGCCCGTGACGCGGCAACCGTCGATCGTATCGTTCATGCGGTTGAGCGTGCGAAGGAAGGTTGACTTGCCGCAACCCGAAGGGCCGATCAGCGCGGTCACCGTGTTTTCGCGGACATTCAGGTTCACGTCGAAAAGCGCGCGCTTCTCGCCGTAGTAAACCGACACGTCCTTGCCCATCATCTTGTAGTTCGATTCAGTCATCTTCTGTTCCAGCGCTTTCTCGACAGCTGCTTCCGACATCATGTTCATGTCCCTACTCCCTCTACCAGCGCCGCTCGAAACGACGCCGCAACAGAATTGCACCCACATTCATGACGAGAAGGAACATCAACAGGATCATGATAGCTCCCGATGTCCGCTCGACAAAAGCCCGTTCGGCTTCATTGGCCCACATGTAGATCTGCACCGGAAGTGCCGTTGCCGGATCCATCGGCGTGGTCGGATAATCGGCAACGAAGGCGACCATGCCGATCAGCAGCAGCGGGGCGGTCTCGCCCAGTGCATGCGCCAGACCGATGATCGTGCCGGTCAGGATGCCAGGCATGGCAAGCGGCAGGACGTGGTGGAACACGGTCTGCATCTTCGACGCACCCAGGCCGAGCGCAGCCGCACGGATCGATGGTGGCACGGCCTTGAGCGCGGCACGGGTCGCGATGATGATCGTTGGCAGGGTCATCAGGGTGAGCACCAGGCCGCCGACAATCGAGGCCGAGCGCGGGAAGCCGCCGAAATTGATGAACACGGCAAGACCCAGCAGACCGTAGACGATCGACGGAACCGCCGCGAGGTTGTTGATGTTCACCTCGATAAGGTCCGTGAAGCGGTTCTTCGGAGCAAACTCCTCGAGATAGATCGAGGCGGCGACACCGATCGGCAGCGACAGAACCAGCACGATAAGCATCATGTAGGCCGAGCCGATCAGGGCGACACCGACGCCGGCAGCTTCCGGACGGCTCGACGCGCCGTTGATGAAGATACCTGTGTTGAAATGCTTCGACAGGGCGCCGCTTTCGGCCAGCGTGTTGATCCAGGTCAGTTGCTGGTCGGAGATCTTGCGGTTGCTCTCTGCAACCGACAGATCGATCTGGCCCTTGAAGGCGCTGTCGACATTGCCGTGTGCCAAGAGGGTGACATTCACCGTATTGCCGATCACCGAAGGATTGGCCTGGACGATATCGCGTAGCTGGACGCGGATGCTGTCTGACAGCAGTTCGCTGACCTGACGGGCCGCGGCACGGTTCTTGACATCAACGCCGAGGACCTTTGCCACCGCATCGCGTGCGAGGACCGGATAGTTGGCCATCACGAGGATATTCGGGTTTTCAGCGCGCTTTCCAGTCGGATCGATGACCTTTTCGCTGAACTCGATCGGAACCGTGATCATGGTCTGCTGGAACGCCGTGTAGCCCTTGGAGACAACGGAATTCAGCAGAACAAAGAGGAAAAGCAAGCCGAAGGAGATCGCGGCAATGCCATAGGCACGGAAGCGACGTTCAGCGGCGTAGCGGCGCTTGACCCCGATGTCGCGGCGCGTGGCGGCACCGGCTGGGGCCGTCGTCGTGGCAGAAACGACCTGGCTCATTCGTACTGCTCCCGGTATTTGCGCACTATGTAAAGCGCATAGATGTTGAGGCAAAGCGTGATGGCAAACAGCGTGATGCCGAGTGCGAATGCAACGAGTGTCTGCGGCGAGGTAAACTCAAGGTCGCCGGTCAACTGGTTGACGATCTTAACGGTCACGGTGGTCATCGGCTCAAAAGGGTTGAGCTGCATGCGGGCGGCAACACCGGCGGCCAGCACCACGATCATGGTTTCGCCGATGGCGCGCGAGGCGGTCATCAGCAGCGCGCCGACAATGCCCGGAAGTGCTGCCGGCAGGATGACGCGCTTGACGGTTTCGGAGCGCGTGGCTCCAAGGCCGAGCGAGCCGTCACGCAGCGAGCGCGGCACCGCTGTAATAATGTCGTCGGACAGCGACGAAACATAGGGGATCAACATGATGCCCATGACGAAACCCGCGGTGAGCACGGACTGCGCCTGGATGAAGTTGACGAAATTGCCCGTCGCGATGCCGTTGATCTGAGCCGAGATATCGCGCAGGAACGGACCAACCGAGGTCAAGGCAAAGAAGCCGTAGACGATGGTCGGGATGCCGGCCAGGACCTCGAGCAGTGGCTTTGCTATCGAGCGGAGCCGCGGCGAGGCATATTCGGCCATGTAGATGGCCGAGAACAGGCCGATCGGCACGGCAAAGAGCATGGCGACGAAGCCGATATACAGCGTGCCGAGCAGCAGCGGGATCAGGCCGAACTGACCGGACGAATCCGAAGTGCCGGCAGAGGCAAAGCGCGGATCCCAAACCGTGCCGAAGAAGAACTCCCAGGCCGGGACCATGCGGAAGAAGTGGGTCGCCTCCGTCAGCATCGACAGCACGATACCGACCGTGGTCAGAATGGCGATCGATGATGCCATGATGAGCGACACAAGGATGATGCTTTCGACCCGGTTGCGCGCGCGAAAGCGCGGCGCAACGGCGCGAAGGCCGAAAAAGGCGCCGGCTGCCGAAATCACAAGAGCCGCGATCGTCAGGATCAGCCGGTTTGTCGCCGACAGATCGAGAACCTCGGCAGCGGCCTTGACCATGTAGGGCTGCGGATCATCGGCAAGCGGGACACCGCGATCGGCGAGCAGTGCGCGAGCATCCGCTGCCGGCATGGCGACGAGGCGGCTGCGCTCTTCGGTATCAAGTCCGCCCATGCCGCGGGCAATCGCGGTGACCATGCCGTAGTTGAGGTTGATGGTTGCCTCCGGCAACGCCTTCACATCTTCGGGGAAGGACGCGCGCACGCGATTTTCAACGACGGCCGGAGTTGCAAGCGACCAGACTGCCATCAAAAGGATGGCTGGCAAGATGGCGCAGATTGCCGCGAAAGCACCGTGATACCCGTAGCGGGAATGCAAATTGGATGGCTTGCCCCCTGCCAGCGCATTGGCTCGAGCAGACGCCAGAACATAGGCGACGACACCAATGGCTAGAACAAGCAGCAGAAGAATGGATGTACTCATCGGAACTTCCCCCGACATGACCGGCATGAACAGCCAGCCAAGTAAAATGAACTGCGCTGCACAAAGTCACAGCTGGCGGTATTTGTCGCACGGTGGCGGAAAATGCCAGCGAGGGTTACAGAGGCTTCAGCCTCTCCAACAGAATATTGGCGCGGCATTGCTGCCGCGCCAAAGGTGTTGATTACATGCCACCGGCAAACTTGGTGCGGGTCTCTTCGCGCTCAGCGTCCGGAGCCGGAACGAGGCCGTAGGCAGCCAGCGGGCTGTCCGGGCCAACCATCTGGTCGGAAACGAAGAATTCTACGTATTCCTTGAGGCCCGGGATAACGCCCATGTGAGCCTTCTTGACGTAGAAGAACAGCGGACGGGAAACCGGATACTCGCCGCTGGCGACGGTTTCAACCGACGGAGCGATACCATTGACGGTCGCAACCTTCAGCTTGTCAGCATTGTTTTCGTAGAAGGAGAGGCCGAATACGCCGATGCCGTCCTTGTTGGCCGAGATACGAGCGAGGGTCTCGGTGTAGTCGCCGTCGATGTCGACAGCCAGGCCGTCCTTGCGAACTGCGATGCACTTCTTCGGAGCGGTCTTTTCGTCAACCAGGGTCTTGATGATGTCCTGGGCGCCGGTGTCCTTGCAGCCGTGTGCCATGACCTTTTCTTCAAAGACTTCGCGGGTGCCGTGCTTTTCGCCCGGGATGTAGGCAGCGATAGCGACGTCCGGCAGGTCTTTGTTGACTTCTGACCACTTCTTGTAAGGGTTGGCAACGAGCTTGCCGTCAACCACGATTTCTGCGGCGAGAGCCTGGTAGAGGTCGGCCGGAACGAGCTTCAGGTCGGCATTGCCGGCGTCGGTTGCGAAAACGATACCGTCGTAACCGAACTGAACTTCCTGGATTTCGGTGACGCCGGCAGTCTTGCAGGCCTCGACTTCCGAATCCTTGATCTTGCGCGAGGAATTGGCAATGTCGATGGTCTCAGGGCCTACGCCCTTGCAGAATTCCTTGAGGCCAGCCGAAGAACCGCCGGATTCAACAACCGGGGTTTTGAAGTTGGGGAAGGTTTCGCCGAAGGTTTCGGCAACGATCTTTGCATAGGGCAGAACGGTCGACGAGCCGGCAACCTGTACCTGATCACGAGCAGCAGCCGCGCCAGCGAAGGCAACGGAGGCGACCAGCGCCGCGACGGAAAGTTTCAGAGTGTTCATCATAATCTCCCAAGGGTGGGCTTGTGTGTCTTTGCGGCCGTACCGTCGTTCTCCGAGGATCGGCAAGACGGTCTTAGCGGCTCTTGCCCACTGCTTTTATGTCAGTTCGATGAAACATTTGTGACAGACCAAGCAATTGAAATTGCTTGATCTTTCTCAGAACACCGCTGAAAGTCCGATGATTTATGTCAGAAGCGGACGGTAAAGTCGGTCCCCTTGCCCAATTCCGACTTCACGATCAGCCGGGCTCGGTGGCGCGTCAGGATATGCTTGACGATAGCCAGACCCAGGCCGGTACCCTTTTTCGAGCGACTGTCCTCGACACTGACACGGTAAAAACGTTCGGTCAGTCGCGGCACATGCTCTGCCGGGATGCCCGGCCCATGGTCCCGGACGCTGACTTCCGCGGAGCCTCCCGCTTCGTGGCGAACCGTGACTTCGATGAACTTGCCGTCCTGACCGTATTTGCATGCATTCTCGATCAGGTTTTCGAACACCTGTACCAGCTCGTCCCGATCACCCAGCACCTCGACCTTGCCGTCGGGCACCTGGAGCCGGATGTCCACATTCAGGTCGCTTGCCAGCGGCGCCAGCGAATCCCGGACATGGCCGAGCACCGGCGCGAGATCGACCATGCGATCGGGCGCGAGATGAGCCTTCAGTTCGAGCCGCGACAAAGACAGCAGATCATCGACGAGACGGCTCATGCGATTGGCCTGGTCGAGCATGATCGACAGGAAACGTTCTTTCGCCTTGAGGTCGTCCTTGGCCGGCCCCTGCATCGTCTCGATGAAGCCGCGCAGGGAGGCAAGCGGCGTGCGCAGCTCGTGGCTGGCATTGGCAACAAAATCGCTGCGCATCTGATCAAGACGCCGAAGGTCGGAAATATCCTTGAAGGACAGCAGGAAGAACCGGGCGTTGCCTGCCGTATCCATTGCTTCACCAGCCTGAGTCCCAGTCTGGCCCGCGACAGGTTGGACCGGCGGATCCCGGAGCGAAACGGGGGTGATGCGCACAACATAGACGCGCTCGGACGGCAAGCGCTCGGAATGTTCGATCTGGTTGGGTTCTCCGGTCGCGATGGTTTCCCGGACCATGTCGAGAATGCCCGGCGAGCGCCAGCGGGCGGAAATATGCGCGCCCACAGCCAAAGAACCGAAGGCCTTTTCCGCCGCCCGGTTCTGCGCCAACAGGTCGGCCTCGCGTCCCATGACAAAGATCGGCAGATCCAGAGCGTCGATCACGGCCGCGATCTGGGGCGACGGATCAGAAGCCAGCGGCTCGACCTCGGACGAACCCGTGGTCGCGACCCGGCCTTCGACCGGCGGCGGACGGCGCAGCAGGATGAGCGCGAAAAACATGATGAACAGTGCCGCGGCGAACCCGGGCTTTGCGCCGGCGCCATAGGCCGAAAGCGAAACGGCAAGTGCTGCGACAATATACGGCCAGCCGGACAAAACATGCCGCGTCGCGCGGCGCCAGCCGCCGGTATCATCGTCTTCAGTCACGCGCAGAAGGCCTCGCCAATCATGTGTCACAACCCTGATAGCCATGATTCATGACAGAAGTTTCAGCGACCCGCTATCGGCGCTTTCGATTTATCCCCGCGGCCGAGACTCCGTCGCCTATCAGCAAAGGCTTGAAATCATGGCCTCCATGCGCTCACTATGAGCGAACAACTGCGGATTGACGCAGGCAAGCCGGAGAGGAACCCCATGGACCAGCAGACTGAGAGCCGCGCGACCACGTTGAAAATCGGCGGCGCAGAGCGGGTGTTCGACATCGACGCGGTTGAGCTACCGAAGTGGATCGATGACAATGCCCTGCAATCCGGCAGCTTCCCCTATGACAAGAAGCTGGATCAGCAGACCTTCGACAAGGAACTGGAACGGCTGCAGATCGAACTCGTCAAGGTGCAGTTCTGGATGCAGAAGACCGGCAAGCGGGTGATGGCGCTGTTCGAGGGGCGCGATGCGGCGGGAAAGGGCGGCGCCATTCATTCGACCCTCGCCTATATGAACCCACGTTCTGCACGGGTTGTGGCGCTGACCAAGCCGACCGAGACGGAGCGCGGCCAGTGGTATTTCCAGCGCTATGTCTATCACTTCCCGACAGCCGGGGAATCCGTGCTGTTCGACCGTTCCTGGTACAACCGCGCAGGCGTTGAACCGGTCATGGGCTTTTGCACCCCGGAGCAATACGAGGACTTCTTCAAGCAGGCGACCCGGTTCGAGAAGCTGATCGTCCAGGAAGGCATATTCTTTTTCAAGTTCTGGCTGGATATCGGCCGGGAAATGCAGCTGAAGCGTTTCCATGACCGCCGGCACGATCCGCTAAAGGTGTGGAAACTGTCGCCGATGGATATCGCGGCCCTGAACAAATGGGACGACTATACGGCGAAGCGCGACCGCATGCTGAAGGAGACACATTCAGACCACGCGCCCTGGACGGTCGTGCATGCCAATGACAAGCGACGCGCGCGCCTGAACATCATACGCCACATGCTGCTGTCGATCGACTATGAGGGCAAGGACGAGGACAAGATCGGCAAGATGGACAAGAAGATCATCGGCAAGGGGCCGGATTTCCTCAAGTGACCGCGCGGGCCTGCAGATCTTTGAGCGGTCGGATCCCTCGACTCGGCCGGATCACTGGCCAGGTCACTGGCCGGGCAGGATGCGCACCGAATAGAGGTTGACGCCGCGACCGCCGCCCGACAGATCGGCATTGACGACCAGGCGGCCAGCGCTGGCGGGTGCCATTCCGCTGTCGAAACTGACCCGGAACAGGGCGTCCAGCTTTTGCGGATTGATGGTGAAGCGATGGCGGGGGCAGGCACCAAGACGGGAAAAATCGCAGTCGACAGAAATCTGCACCGGCTTGTCATCGGCCGATTGCAAGGTTAACGCGATCGTCGACGTGCGACCGGCCAACTCGCGCAATACGTCGGCGGGCACCGTGATTTCGATCGCGCCGTCGGCGTCACCGCTGCGCGAACCAAGGCGAACCGCCGTTCCGTCGCTCGCCGTCACGACATCGACCATGCCATTGGCACGCGGACGGATGGCCGCGATCTGCTGAGGCTCGAACACATCGATCCAGTCATCGGAAAACCCGCCGCGGCTGTCGAGGGCCTGGGGGCCCTGTGGTGCCTGCGGCGCGCTTTCGGGTCCGTTGAAATCCTCTTCCTCGGCGCGCGGCGGCGGATTGGGGACGCTGGTATCGCGCTCGGCATCGGTGAGCAACAGATCCGAGGAATACACCCACCAGGCCGCCGTTCCGGCGCCCGCCAGGAGAATGGCCAGAATAAACAGGCGTGAAAAAAAGCCGCGACGCCGGCGCGGCTTGCGCAGCGGCGCTTCGGACCGCATGTCCGGCATGGGTCCATCGGCATCCGAGGATTGTTCACGCTCGTCGCGCGGCGAGGCATAGAGGTCGTCGTCATCGAATACCGGATCACGGTCGATGTCACGATCGGTCGCGCCGGCACTCCGGGCGGAGGCGGGAGACGCGGCAAATGCAGGTTCCGCGCGGGAGCCCTGCGCTGAGACCGGGGTCCGTGCCTCGGTCGGGGCCGGAGCCGGTGTCTGCATCTGCGTCGAGACAGCTGGTGCGGCATCGCCAGCCTGCGCCGGCGTGGAGCTTGGTGCCACATCGGGTGGCGAGACGGTCATATCGAGGCGCGCACGCTCCTCAAGCTCGACCTCATGGATCAGCGTTTCGAGCTTGCGCCGCTGATAGTTGACGGTCTCGACATCATTGATGTTCTGCTTGCGCAGGCCGCTCTCCAAAGCCTGGCGGGCCGACTGGTATATGCGCGCGCGCGTTTCGGCGTTAGATCGATCCGCACGCTCCAGCGCGTTCCTGATGGCTGTCTCCAATCCGTTCACTGGCCGCCATACTCCTCTGGGGTTCGCCCCTGCAACATCGTCATACTGGTAACGATTCGGTAACCGCTGACTTTTTCATCTGCAAGCCCAGAAAGCCGAACTGAGCGACAATAAACACAGGAATGCGACCGATGCGAGACTTTCCGATCGCGTCTGCCGCGATCCGGTCTGCATCCGGGCTGCCGCCAAGACCCGGATCTTGGAGCCTGCCGGCTCTGGCGAGCATCCTTGCACTCGAAGCCAAGTTCATATCGATCCCGCCTTCCCTCGGCACCGGGCTTCTGCTAATCAATTGACGTTTTCGTAAACGTAACTTCATGGGAGGTGAAGTGATGGCCCTGCCACCAATCCTGAAAGACAATCTGAGGCTTCCTGTCGTCGCCTCGCCGCTGTTCATCATTTCGCACCCCCAGCTGACGCTTGCCCAGTGCAAGGCCGGTATCGTCGGCTCCTTTCCGGCGCTCAATGCCCGCCCGGAAGCCCAGCTCGACGAATGGCTGGCCGAGATCACCGAGGAATTGGCGGCGCATGATGCGCGAAATCCCGGTGCCAAGGCAGCCCCGTTTGCTGTAAACCAGATTGTGCACACCTCGAACAAGCGGCTCGAGCATGATCTGATGATGTGCGTAAAATACAAGGTGCCGATCGTCATATCCTCGCTCGGCGCGGTGCCAGAAGTGAATGCCGCCGTGCACAGCTATGGCGGTATTGTCCTGCATGACGTGATCAACAACCGGCACGCCAATTCGGCCATCCGTAAGGGTGCGGACGGGCTGATCGCGGTGGCGACGGGGGCTGGCGGCCATGCCGGTACGCTTTCGCCGTTTGCACTTGTCCAGGAAATCCGCGAATGGTTCGACGGGCCGCTGCTGCTGGCCGGCGCGATCGCCAATGGCGGAGCGGTCCTCGCCGCCCAGGCGATGGGCGCGGACATGGCCTATATCGGCTCGCCCTTCATTGCGACCACGGAGGCACGCGCTTCCGACGCCTACAAACAGGCAATCGTCGACGCCAAGGCCAATGACATTGTCTATTCCAACTATTTCACCGGCATTCACGGCAACTATCTGAAATCGTCCATTGCTGCGGCAGGCATGGACCCGGACAACCTGCCGGAGGCCGATCCGTCGAAGATGGACTTCGACAAGGCAACGACGGGCGCCAAGGCCTGGAAGGACATATGGGGCTGCGGCCAGGGGATAGGCGCCGTGAAGGCGGTCGAACCCGTGGCAGATGTCGTCGACCGGCTTGAGCGCGAATATATAGGCGCAAAAAAGGCGATTTGCGGCTAAGCCCTGCCCTGCTAGCGTCCTTGCGCAATCCATAGCGGAGGACGTTCATGCAGTTCCGGCTCCTGCCCCCAACCCTTGCCCTGCTGCTTTGCGGCCCGGCCATCGCACTTGCTGTCGGCGGCGGCTTCAAGGAATTCCAGTCATGGCAGGTGACATGCAGCCAGGCCCGCGACTGCAGCATGCGCCAGTTCATCCCGGACAGCGCCATCAGCCAAGTCGAATTGAAGCGTGCCGGCGGACCCGAAACGCCGGTAACAATCGCGGTTTCGACGGATGACGAGGCTCTTGCAACGGATGCCGGGGGTGCAAGCGCCTCGATCAGCATTGACGGCGGCGCGCCGCTCTCCATTCCGGCGGGCGGCGTCCGTTATGATCCGGTCGGCGCGATGCTGCTGCTTTCCGGCGACTTCATCGGCAACGGGCTTGTCGCTGCGCTGAAGAACGGAACGACAATGCATCTGAAGCTGAGGCACGGCGCGGCTTCCGTCGAGGCTGACATTGCGCTTGCGGGATTTGCTGCCGGCCTGCTGTTCATGGACGACCTGCAAAGGCGGGTCGGTCACACGGATGCGCTGAGCGCTCCGGGCGACAAGCCGCCTTCTCCGCCGATCCCGTTTCGAAACATCGCCGCATTTTCGGCCTTGCCGGAAGCGATCCGCCGCCGCTTTGCCGAAGGCGGCGAATGCGCCGATACCGAGGAAAGCCTTCTGGACGGCAATGCCTTCGCGCACCAGATTTCGGAAAACGAAACGCTCTATGCAACGCCCTGCGGCACGCCGGGCGCCTACAACTTTCCCTATGCGATGTTTGTCGAAAGCTATGGCAGCGTCACGCGCATGGCCTTCCCCGTGATGCAGGAGGGTGCGCCGAGCACCGTGTCCGACGCCTACAATCTCGACTACGATTTCGAAGCGCGTTCACTGACCGCCTTCTTCCGCGGTCGGGGGATCGGCGATTGCGGGACCTATAACGAGTGGCATCTGGCCAGCAACCAGGGCGGGCCGGTTCTCCTGCTCGATCGCGAGACATCGAAAGATTGCGACGGAGACGATCTCGGCGGACCGCAGAACTGGCCGGCGCAATGGCCGCTGAAATGACGGTGCACGCCATTAGCACTGCCGCCATTTTTTGCACATCAAGGAGAAATCCGGCTTGAAATCACGGGGCAATGCCTGTATCAGCCGCATCACCAAACGCGGACGGGCCCTGCCCTTTCGCCGCGTGCCGCTTTAGCTCAGGTGGTAGAGCACATCATTCGTAATGATGGGGTCGCAGGTTCGAGTCCTGCAAGCGGCACCATTCTTAAAAAAAATAGGTCCATCGAAAATGCATGCCGACTGAAAAGTTCTGGCCGTGCGCTGAATTATGTGTCAGTGGACGCCGCGAGCGCGAGTGCCGTAATTCTAGTACGGGCTCGGGTGGGTTGATTGACGTCTCTCCCGCTGCAGCGAGATTACGCTGCCGTTCATTCTTCCCAAGATAGCTGGCGCGCCAAGACAGCCGAAGCCCCGAGATAGGCGGCCGGACCGGCCAGAAAAAAAGGCCCCGCGAACGGGGCCTGTTTCCGAGTGTGGATTACATCCAGTACGGCGGCACGCCGTAGTAATCATAGACCGAGCGACCGTTGTTCTTGTACCAGTCGCTATCATCGTCACGGTAGCGCGGGGCGCCTTCGATCTGGTCCTTGGTCATGTCCAGACGGTACCCGTCCAGTTCCTCGTCGTAGCGCAACTTTTCCCATGGCAGCGGATAATAGTCATCGCCGATGCCCCAGAAGCCGCCGAAGCTGAGCACGGCATAGGCAACGCGACCACCGCGCTTCTCGAGGATGATACGCTGGATCGAGCCGATCCGCTTGCCGTCGGCACCATAAACCGCGGTACCTTCAACCTTGTCGCTGGCGATCAGCGACGGCGTATCCTTGACATAGGGATCGCGACCCTGCGTGGTCTGATTCTGATGCAACATCGGGTTGCCTCCTTTGTTTTTGTCGATGGAAAAGAAACGGATTCGGCACCGGAAGGTTCCTATGTTTCTCGGGCGCAGCCGGCGCACACGAGAATTATTGACGTTTACGTCAAGGTTATATAAGCTCGCGGGGCTTGCACTGGTCCGGCGAAAGCATAAGCTTTACGAGCCCTGAGGAGGAGCTCGCACCGGAACAGGCGCGCAGGCAAGAATGACATTCGGGAGGAATACATGTCGGAAACCTTGAGCCGCCACAGCGGTCGCGCCGCCGAGAAAATCTGGCTCGGCTCCTATCCGTCGTCGGTCCCCGCAGACATTGCCCCGCACGCCCATCCCTCGCTTGGCGCACTCTTCGAAGCAAGCTGCGCCAAGTACAGCGACCGGCTGGCCTTTTCGAGCATGGGCCGCGGCATGACGTTTCGCGAACTCGAGGCCCAGTCGCGCAAGGTCGGTGCCTGGCTGCAGTCCAAGGGGCTTCAAAAGAGCGACCGCGTTGCCGTGATGACGCCGAACATCCTGCAGAACCCGGTGATGGTCTATGGCATCCTGCGCGCCGGCATGATCGTGGTGAACGTCAATCCGCTTTACACGCCGCGCGAGCTGGAACACCAGTTGAAGGACAGCGGCGCCAAGGCGATCCTGGTGCTGGAGAATTTCGCCCATACGGTCGAGCAGGTGCTGGCGCGCACCGAGGTCAAACATGTGATCGTCTGCGCCATGGGCGACATGCTTGGCCTGAAGGGGCATATCGTCAATCTCGTCGTGCGCAAGGTGAAGAAGCTCGTGCCGGCCTGGTCGATCCCCGGCCATATCGGCTTCAAGTCCATGCTCACTGAGGGCGCGTGCCAGACATTGAAACCGGTGGACGTGGTGTCGAGCGACGTTGCCTTCCTGCAATATACCGGCGGCACGACCGGTGTCTCCAAAGGTGCGACGCTCACCCATGCCAATCTTCTGGCCAACAAGCAGCAGATCGCGCTGTGGCTGGAAGCAGCCTTTGCCGACAAGGGCCGTCCGGAGGTGCTCAATTTCGTCTGCGCGCTGCCGCTCTACCATATTTTCGCGCTGACGGTGAATTCGCTGATGGGCGTGGCGCTGGGCGGCCACAACCTGTTGATCGCCAATCCGCGCGACATTCCCGGCTTCGTCAAGGAATTGCAGGGCTTCAAGGCGCATATTTTCCCCGGGCTGAACACGCTGTTCAATGCGATGATGAACAATCCGGACTTCAAGAATCTCGACTTTTCGTCCCTGATGCTGGCGCTGGGCGGCGGCATGGCCGTGCAGCGGCCAGTGGCCGAACGCTGGCTGCAGATGACGGGCCGTCCGATCACCGAGGGCTACGGCCTGTCGGAAACCTCGCCGGTCGCGACGGTCAACCGGCTCGACAGCAATGAATTCTCCGGCATGATCGGCCTGCCCCTGCCCTCGACGGATATCGAGATCCGCGACGAGGACGGGCAGACGCTGGCGATCGGCGAGGTCGGCGAGATCTGCATCCGCGGGCCGCAGGTGATGGCCGGCTACTGGCAGCGTCCGGAAGAGACCGCCAAGGTTATGACCGAGGACGGCTTCTTCCGCTCGGGCGACATGGGGATGATGGACGAGCGCGGCTACGTCAAGATCGTCGACCGCAAGAAGGACATGATCCTGGTGTCCGGCTTCAACGTCTATCCGAACGAGATCGAGGAAGTGGCGGCCATGCATGCGGGCGTGCTGGAATGCGCCGCCGTCGGGGTGCCGGACGAACATTCCGGCGAAGCGGTGAAGCTCTTCGTAGTGAAGAAGGATCAGGCGCTGACGATCGACGAGCTGAAAGCGCATTGCGCGGCAAACCTGACCAACTACAAGCGGCCGCGCTTCATCGAATTCCGCACCGAGCTGCCGAAGACAAATGTCGGCAAGATCCTCAGGCGTGAATTGCGCGATCAAAAATAAATCGATTGAAATGCGACGGGATCAGGCCCTTCAGCGACTTGATCCCGCCGTATGGTCCGCATAATGTCCCGCCATCGTTTTCGAAACGGGGACCCGCCCATGCAAGCCATCATCGATCAGCTGACCAGCACTGTCGCGGCCACACATGCCGACGATCTCAGGGCGGCCTTTGCCGCCGACGGCACGCGGTTCAGCCGCTTCAGCACCGCAACCGGCGACCTGCTGATGGATTATTCCAAATGCGCGGTGAACGACGAAGTCATGGCATTGCTTGAGCAGCTCTGCACAGAAGGCGGCGTGGCAGCAAAGCGCGAGGCTATGTTCTCCGGCGAAGCGATCAACTTCACCGAAGGACGGGCTGTCCTGCACACGGCGCTACGCAACCGGTCCAACCGCCCGGTATTCGTCGACGGCCGGGACGTGATGCCCGACGTCAACGGTGTGCTGGAGGCCATGGGCCGGTTTGCCGAAGGCATCCGCTCCGGCAGCATCAAGGGCGCAACCGGAAAGACGATCACCGACGTGGTCAATATCGGCATTGGCGGTTCGGATCTCGGCCCGGTGATGGCGACCCTGGCGCTTTCGCCCTATCATGATGGACCACGGGCGCATTTCGTCTCCAATATCGACGGCGCGCATATCGCCGATACACTGAAGCAGCTTTCGGCAGAAACCACACTGTTCATCGTCGCTTCCAAGACCTTCACGACGATCGAAACCATGACCAATGCGCAAACGGCACGCGCCTTCATCGCCGATGCGCTCGGCGAGGCTTCGGTCGGGCACCATTTTGCCGCGGTGTCGACGGCGCTCGACAAGGTCGCGGCCTTCGGTATCGATCCGACCCGCGTGTTCGGCTTCTGGGACTGGGTCGGCGGACGCTACTCGATCTGGTCGGCGATCGGCCTGCCGCTGATGATCGCGATCGGGGCTGAGAATTTCGGCCGCTTCCTCGACGGCGCCCATGCCATGGACGAGCATTTCCGTAACGCCCCGTTCCGCGAAAACCTGCCGATGCTGCTCGGGGCGCTCGGCGTGTTTCATCGCAACGTGCTGGGCTACCAGACCCGCACCATCCTGCCCTATGACCAGCGGCTGTCGCGCTTTCCCGCCTATCTGCAGCAGCTCGATATGGAATCCAACGGCAAGAGCGTGACGATCGACGGCAAGCCCGTTGCCGGCGCATCCGGCCCGGTTGTGTGGGGCGAACCCGGCACGAATGGGCAGCACGCCTTCTATCAGTTGATCCACCAGGGCACGAGCGTGATCCCGGCCGAGTTCATGATTGCCGCCAATGGCTTCGAACCGGAGCTGCGCCACCAGCACGAACTGCTGATTGCCAATTGCCTGGCGCAGTCGGAAGCACTGATGAAGGGTCGGACGCTGGCCGAAGCCAAGGGCCAGCTGACCGCCAAGGGGGTTTCCGAGGCGGATGCCGATTTCCTCGCCCCGCACCGCGTCTTTTCAGGTAACCGGCCGTCGATCACCTTTGTCTATGACCAGCTGACGCCGTTTGCGCTCGGGCGCCTGATCGCGCTTTACGAGCACCGCGTCTTCGTCGAAGGCGTGCTGTTCAGGATCAACTCGTTCGACCAATGGGGTGTCGAACTTGGCAAGGAACTGGCAACGGGCCTGTTGCCGGTGGTGCAGGGCAAGGTCGCGGCAACAGGACATGACAGTTCGACGGAAGGGCTGGTCGGGGCTCTGATCGCCAAGCGAGGTCAGTGAAAGACGGTCGACTGCGCTCTGGTTCGCTTCGTTGAACGCCGAGAGTTCAATGAAGCCTACGGAGCGTCCGTCTTGGCCTGTTGCCACAGGTCCGTAAGCGAGAGCCCATTCCTGCCCCAATTGTCGGTGTCCACCTCGTCGATCACGACGAAGACGTATTCTGGATTGCGGCCCAGTTCCTGGACGAGAACCTCGGTCATCCTGCGAATGACAGCGCGCTTCTGATCGGCACTGGCGATGCCTTTTGCAATTTCAACTTTGACGTAGGGCAATTGTTAGCCTCCATGCTTGGAAGCTTGAGTGTAGTCTCGCCAAAGCACGTCGTGCAATGCGCATTGGCGCAGCGGCAGAGATAGCCCAATAATCGCCCCCCGGCAATGTCAGGATCGCCAGGGCTTCAGCGGAATATCTGTCGTAGCCCCCACGCGCAAGAGCCGGGACTTTACGGCAGCTTTCTGTAATACAACCCGACCGGAATCTAGACCGAAATCAGGAAACACAGGACAACGCCGAGCGTTGGCTTAGTGTGTCCGCTGCCCGTTAGAAGCCGATCTCAGCCGCCGTCGGCGGATTGGCCCCTGCCCGAGACACCGTCACCGCCGCAGCCTTGGCGCCAACGGTCAGGGCCTCGCGCACGGCTTCTTCCGACAGCGTCGCAACCTTTTCCTTGGTCAGCAGTCCCTGACGCTTCAGCGAAGCGAGGATGCCGGCATCAAACGTGTCGCCGGCGCCGACGGTGTCGACCACCTCAACCTTGTTCGACGGTACCGAGACCTTGAAATTGGCTGTGTAGCCGGTTGCGCCCTCCGCGCCCTTGGTCAGCACCACGAGCTTGGCGCCGCGCGTCAACCAATAGGCGGCGCGTTCGTCCTGGGTGCCGGCCAAATCGAACCAGTCCAGGTCTTCATCGGAGAATTTCAGGATGTCGGACATGTCGGCCATGCGGGCGATGCGCGCCTGGTGGGCGGCCTTGTCCTTGATGAAGCCCGGGCGGATGTTCGGGTCGAGCGAGATCACGCGGGTCTTGTGCTCGCGGGTCATCAGCGCCTCGTAGGTGGAACCGCAGGGTTCCGGGATCAGGCTGATCGCGCCGAAATGCAGGGCCTCGCAGCTGTCGTCCAAGGTCGGCAGATCCGCTTCGGTGATCATGCGTCCGGCAGTGTTCTCGTCATAGAAGGCATAGGATGCCTGGCCGTTGGTCAGCTTGACCAGCGCGATGGTGCAGGGGCGCGACAGCGTCGCGCAATAGCTGAAGTCGACACCGGAGGATTTCAGCGTGTCGCGCAGAATGTCGCCAAGCATATCATCGGACAGGCCGGTGAAAAAGCCGGTGTCGATGCCAAGGCGCCCCAGCGCAATCGCCGTATTGAAGATCGCGCCGCCGGCATAGGGCGCAAAGGCGCGCTCGCCGAGCGTGGTTTCGCGTGGCAACATGTCGATCAGCGCTTCGCCGCAACACAGGATCATCTCGACCTCCCCGATATCCGTTTCAATCGATTTAAACCAAGTCGGCCGGCTTTTCCAGCGCGACTTTGGGCAAATGCTCAGCCGAGCGACGAAATCCCACCATTGCGACCCGACCAGTCGAGCGGCGCATCGAGGAATGCCTCGACTTCCGACAGGGTTTTTTCGTCGAACAGCTTCTGCTCGCGGGCGACGGCCAGCACATTGCGCCAGGTGGCGATGAAGTGGAGCTTGACCTTGCCATCCTCGAAGCGCTCAACAGCTTCCGGGAAGATGCCGTAGAAGAAGAGCGCAATGCCGTGATCGACCACACCACCTGCGGCGCGCACGGCATCGATGAACTTGAACATGCTACCGCCGGCGGTCGTCAGGTCCTCGATCACGAGCACGCGCGAACCTTCCGGCATGTTGCCCTCGATCTGGGCGTTGCGGCCGTGCCCCTTGGGCGCCTTGCGGACATAGATCATCGGCAGGCCGAGGCGATCCGCAAGCAAAGCGGCGAACGGGATGCCGGCAGTTTCACCTCCGGCAATGCAATCGAACTGTTCGAAGCCGGCATTGCGCATCAGGGTGGCTGCGGCGAAGTCCATCACCGCGGAACGGACGCGCGGATAGGACAGGAGTTTGCGGCAATCGATATAAACCGGACTGCGCATGCCGGAAGACAGCTTGTAGGGTTCGGCCGCATTGAAGTGCACAGCCTTGATTTCCCAAAGCATCTTCGCGACGAGTTCAGCCATGACGGCAGGATCGGTGAATGTGGTCTGGGTCATCCGGCGCTCCTTGAAATGCGGTTCCTGCGCCCATAGCAGGAAGAAGCTGGCGAGACCAGATGCCAGCAGGGCGCCGGCCGTCGGAAGGGGCCGCAATCTGCCAGCCCTGCGGACATGGAACATAACCCGCGCGGCAGAGTTGATGAGCCGCAGGTCACGACGACATGGCGCTGCATGACGGCGCGGCATCGCAGAAGCTCGGGCGTTTCGACGTCGCGACAGCTATTTGCCGACAATCATCTCGAGGCACCTGGCGATTGATGTCCGGGGCCCGAAAACACCAGGAGACGCAGACACGATGAACACCACTCTCGCCATTCAGCCCGTCATCGCATTGGTCGCAGGCATCCTGATCCTGGTTATGCCGCGACTGCTCAACTATGTCGTGGCAATCTATCTGATCCTGGTCGGCATCACCGGGCTTTGGCCGCAACTCGTCAACGTTTGATCGATCGCTCCCGGCCGTGGCCTCAATGGCGGGGCGACGGCCGGGGAAGACGGTCAAATCATGTGGTGCCAGCAGTGTTCCCGGGCTTCTCGCACAGGGTGATGCGATTGCTGAACGGGTCGGTCAACTGCAGTTCCCGGCCCCAGGGCGCATCCTGAAGACCGGGTTTGAGGAACCGATAATCGCGTGCGGTAATCTCCCTGTGGATCGCCACGACATCCGTCACCCAGACGAAGATCCGCGCACCGGGGCTGGCGTCGCCGGAATGCTCGCTCAGATGCAGAATGAGCGCTTCGCGCGACACCTGAAAATAGAGCGGGAAATTCTCGCCGAAGCGGTGCTCCCAATCGACACTCATGCCGAGATAGTCACAGTAGAACTCCCGCGCCTTGGCGACATCGAAAATGCGGAAGATCGGGATGGGCGGGGCAATCCTGGGTGCTGTCAGCGGTGCGGGCGCTACGGCCGGCGTCTCTTCCGTGGCGAGCCTTGCCGCCAGAATATTCCAGTTTTCAAAGCCGAACTGTTCGGCCACCATTTCCAGCGCTTCACTGTGGGAGATCGTCAGGCCGCGTTGCGTCAAACGCTGCCGCAGCGACCTTGCCATGGTCTTTGCATCGCGAAAATCACGCATGTGTCATCCTTTGCAAGAGACGAACGGAGCATCAGCGCCCGCATTGCTGACCCATTCGTCATCTGGCAACCCGGATTGGGCGGATGAGACCGGATAGGATGCATTCACCGTGGCGTTTCCGCTGCGGGCGGCAGGCCGCATCCGGCCCGAGGGAAAACTAGCCGAGCACCCGATGATTGACAAGCGACAGGATGTCCGGATCCTTGCTCAGGCGACATCCCAATGCAGCGGGAACATGGGATCGAACACGGTCACCGTGCCTGCTCCCGTCTCGATCTTCTGCGGGAAGGCGACCTGATCTTCCCGGCGGACGAGCGTGATCGTCTGCTGATTGGCGGGAAGGCCATACCAGGCCGGACCGTTTAGCGAGGCGAAGGCTTCCAGCTTGTCGAGCGCATTGTCCTGCTCGAAGACATGGGCAAGGCAGCTCATCGTGTTTATCGAGGTGTAGATGCCGGCGCAGCCGCAACCGCATTCCTTCAACGGATCTATATGCGGCGCGGAATCCGTGCCGAGGAAAAAGCGGCGATCGCCCGAGGTTGCAGCTGCGCGCAGCGCCAGGCGATGGCTCTCGCGCTTGGCTACCGGCAGGCAGTAGTAGTGCGGACGGATGCCGCCGACGAGAATGGCGTTGCGGTTGATGATCAGGTGATGGGTGGTGATCGAGCCGGCAAGGTTTCTGTCGGCCGACTTGATGTAGTCGATGCCGTCGGACGTGGTGACGTGCTCCATCGTCACCTTGAGTTCCGGCAGGCGCTTGCGCAGCGGATCGAGGACGGTGTCGATGAACACTTTTTCGCGGTCGAAGATATCGACGTCCGGCGTGGTCACTTCGCCATGGACGCAGAGCGGTAGGCCGATCTTCGCCATGCGCTCCAGGGCCGGCATCGCCTTTTCGAAATCGCGGACACCGCCGTGCGAATTGGTCGTGGCGCCGGCGGGATAAAGCTTCACGGCCGTGATCAAGCCGCTTGCGTTGCCCTCTTCCAGATCATCCGGTCTGGTGCCCTCGGTGAGATAGAGAGTCATCAGCGGCTCGAACGTATCGCCAGCCGGGATCGCCTTGACGATGCGCTCGCGATAGGCGCGGGCATCCGCCGTGGTGACGACTGGCGGCACGAGATTCGGCATGATGATGGCGCGGGCGAAATGACGGCTGGTATCGCCGATCACGCCTTCCATCATGGCGCCGTCGCGCAGATGCAGGTGCCAATCGTCAGGGCGGCGGATAGTCAGTGAGCGCATGAAAGTGCCTCCGGCTTGCAGATCTTGCCGCCCTTAGCACGTTCAAAGGCGTGATCAAAGGTTCTCACGCCACCCGATGGTCACCTGATGCGATTGCCAGGCGTTCGGCTTCCTCGGCCTGCTCGCGCTTGTCCTGCTCCATGATGGCCTGGATGCGCGGCAGGGCTCGTTCGAAAGCCGCAACGCAATCCGGATCGAACTGGGTGCCGGCACGCCCGAGGATATGCTCAGCGGTCCGTTCAAAACTCCATGCCGGCTTGTAGGGGCGCTCGGTCGTCAACGCGTCGAAATTGTCGGCGATGCAGACGATCCGGCCGGAGATCGGAATGGCCGCGCCCGTGATCCGGTTCGGATAACCCTGGCCGTCCCAGCGCTCATGATGGCTGGCGGCAATTTCCGAGGCCAGTTGCAGAAGCGAGGAATGCGCCTGGCCAAGAATATCGCTGCCGATCTGGGCATGGGCCTGCATCTGCCGATATTCCGACTCGGTCAGCCGCCCCTGCTTCAGCAGCACGGTATCCGGCATTGCCACCTTGCCGATGTCATGCATCGGGGCCGCCAGGCGGATATCGTGGCAGACCTGCGGCGGCAGTCCGAGTTCCACAGCGATCGCTTCGGAATAGGCCGCAACGCGCAGGGTATGGCGGGCAGTGTCAGGGTCCTTGTAACCGGCTGCGAGCGTCAGGCGATGGATGATCTCCTGTTCGCGCTCGCGCAGTTCACCCACGGCACGCTCCACCTCGCGGCGCAGCCATTCGGCCTGGTCGGCGAGCTGGCGGCGGGCCCGAGCCAAGCTGACGATGTTCTGCACGCGGGCATTAAACTCGACAGGATTGACGGGTTTGGTGAGAAAATCGATCGCACCGGCATTGAGCGCCGCCATGCGCGTGGTCATGTCCTTGTCACCGGTGATGAAGATGACCGGGACCTGGGCATATTTTTCGAAGCGCACGATCTCGGTGTAAAGCTCGACGCCATTGTAGACAGGCATCTGGTAGTCGATGATCGCAATATCGAAATCCAGTTCCGGCAATGCCGACAAGACCGCATCCGGACTGGAATAGGTCAAGGCCTCGCAATTTTCGAGCTTGCCGACGAGCTTCGTCAGAAGCTTCAGATTAGTACTGTTGTCGTCTACCAACAAAATACGCATGAACGCCTCCGTGCCTCTCAGGCTACCAATTTAAATTTAAGGGCGAGGATTTCTTCGCCCAGCAATTCGACTTGTGCCGGCGATGGCGGATGCCCCCGCAGGGCATTCGCCTTTACCGCAATTTCGTTCAGCCCGACGTTGACCGCCGCGCCCTTGATCGTGTGCAGGACACGATCGATCTTTTCCGGGTCCGGCTTCTGCACCGCCTGGTTGAGATCGACCATCAGGGATGTCGCGTCGTCGAAGAACGATTCGACCAGTTCCTGGAAAACCTCCTCGCCGAGCGCATCGACAAGTTCGGCATGGCGCGCCTCATCAAGGCCCTCGATCCCGAGACCCGGCAGGCCCGGCAGAGCCTGGAGCGGCATGACGTCGCTCAAGTCCGGCTGCGGCAGGCCCGGGGCTTCTTCACTGATGTCGGCCGTGGCCGGCAGCACCGTTTCGTCGACAGGGTTCGTTGCGTCGGCAATCATCTTGCGCAACCTTTCCAGAGTTACCGGTTTGGATTCGAAGCCGGACATGCCGGCATCCAGGCAGCGACGGCGGTCGTCATCCGAGGCATTGGCGGTCATCGCGATGATCGGCGTTTCGGCCGACGGACCGCGCTCGGCGATGATCCGGCGCGTGGCCTCGATGCCGTCCATCACCGGCATCTGCATGTCCATCAACACGAGGTCGAACTTCTGCTGGCGAGCAAGGACCACGGCTTCCGTACCGTCATTGGCGATCTCCACATCCTGGCCGAGCCTGGACAGGAAGCGCGTAGCGACGATCTGGTTGACCCGGTTGTCTTCCACGAGGAGGATTTTCAACCGGGGCAGATCCTCTTCGCTGTCGCGCGTGGCCGTCAGTTTCTTGATGTCTTCGCGGCTGACAGGCACGACGGACAGTTCGAACCAGAAAATGCTGCCGACGCCGACGGTGCTGCTCATGCCGAGTTCGCCGCCGAGCTTTTCGACAATCTGCTTGCAGATGGTCAGGCCAAGGCCGGTGCCACCATACCGACGGCTGATCGAGGCATCGACTTGCGAAAACGGCTTGAACAACTTGTCGAGGCCTGCCTCATCGATACCGATGCCCGTATCTTCCACCTCGAAGCGGATCATCAGCTTGCCCTCGCGATAGAACTCGCGCAGGCGCAACGTGACCGTTCCGTCATGGGTGAATTTCGCCGCATTGGACAGGAGATTGAGCAGGACCTGACGCAAACGGGTCGGATCAGTCCTGACGAACAGCGTGTTCAGCGATTCCGGCAGGTCGAGGATGACCGTGTTCTTGTGATCTTCGGCACGACCGCGGATGATGCTGACGGTGCTTTCGGCAAGCCCGCAGACATCGAATGCCCGCTGCTCAAGCTCAAGCTTGCCGTGTTCGATCTTGGAGAAATCGAGGATCTCGTTGATCACTTCGAGCAAGGCTTCGCCGGAGGAGCGAATGGTCTTGACGCTGTAGAGCGTGTCTTCCGGCAGTTCCGAAAGCTCCAGCAATTCCGACATGCCGAGGATGGCATTCAGGGGGGTACGGATCTCATGGCCCATGGTTGCCATGAACTGCGACTTCGCCCGGTTTCCCGCATCGGCCGCTTCATAGGCCTCTGACAGCTGGCTGGCCATGACCTCCAGCTCGCGGCTGGTTTCGCGAACGGATCTGAGCTGCCGGTTCAGCGTGACCACGAGGAAGACGACGGACACCATCAACAGCCCGAGCATCACGAACGAGGTCCGCTCCAGGCCAAAGATGAGGTCCCGGCTATCGGCACGCTCCTGGCTGAGACGGGCATTGGTGTAGATCAACAGCTCTTGCGTGCGCAACGCCAAGGAAGCCAGAGCTGTCGCGAGTTCATCGAGCTCCGCATCGGTCGGAAACCGGCCAGCGACATAGCGGTCAAACAACGGCTGCTGGGCACGAACGCCTGCAACAATGCCGCCAATCAGATTGCGGATCTGCTGATCGTCGGCAAAATAGCTGCCGAACTTGGCTTCCTGAATAATATCCGCGCGCGAATACAGAATGTCGTAGCGCAAAGCGAGTTCTTCATGAAGCTCGTCGGTCGCGGGCTGATTGCGGACATCGGCCAGGCCGTTTTCCAAAGTCCTGACCTCGCGGTCCAGCTGATAGACCGACCACAGGGCATTTTCGCGCACGCCGTCTTCCATGATCCGGTATTGGCGAGCGATATCGACAAAGAGCAGGATCAGCACAAAGAGGAGCACAGCACACAGGATCTGCAGGATCAAGGCAACGCTGCCCTCACCCGCGACCTGTTTGACTGTTGCCCGCTGGTCTATCACTTGGCGACCTCGATTTCCTTGATCTGCCAGACCGAACGCGAAAAGTACTTTTCGTTGTACAGGCCCGGATCAAGGTCAAACGGATAGACAAGCATCAAAGGACCTTTCTCGCGCACCGACATGCGTTGCCCATCCTGACGCGTTGCCAGGATGGTGGCGATTTCCGCGTCGATCATCGGAATTTCAGCAGAATATTCATTGAGGGCGCGCACGGTGAGGGTCGTGCCGGATGCCCCGGCTTCCTCAAGCACAGCGCGCAGAAGCGGCCCTTCGAAAGTCGTCTTGCCAGTCGTCCACGGGGTTTCGACCAACGCCTTGCGGCTCTCGAGCTTTTCCAGCATTGCGAGATCAAAAGCGGCGGTGTCGCCGACATTGGTGTTGGTCACGGCGCCCTTGACGGTCAGGACGATCAGGCCGGTTGGTGCTTCCAGCGCGAATGCGGAGACACCCGACATGGCTGCAGCCAGCAATGCGATCAGAATGCGCTTCATGGCTCTTTCCTCAGGCTCAGGCCCGGCTCACGCCGATTTCGAGAGTTCGGTATTGGCGCCAAGATGATCGGCAAGGAGCTGGCGGAAAGCCACGGCTTCCACGGGCTTGGTCAGGAAGTCCGTCACGCCGCTTGCTTCGGCGCTTTCACGAAGGCGCGGCTCCGTATCGGCCGTCACCATGATCACGGGTACATCGGCATAACGATCCATCAGGCGAACCGCCTTGACGAACTGCAGACCAGAGAGGCCCGGCAGCATATGGTCGACGATCAGCATGGAAAAGGCATGACTGTGGCAAAGGGCAAGGGCAGATGCGCCATCCGGTTCGACGCGGATTTCCTCGTCGGTCACCTTCTTCGCCAGATGCTTGAGGATCATCGCATTGGTCGGGTTGTCTTCAACGATCAGAATTGTCATTTCACACTCCCCTTTCCGACACCGATCCAAAGCGAGCCATCCCGTTGGCTGTTACCGCCACGACATGGGTGTCAGCGTTAATCTTTCATGGAGGAGTTGTATCAAGAGGAGGCTGAAATTCGCTGAAGCAAATACATACAATTTTAGCGACCAGCGATTTAATTAGAACTTAAGGATTTACAAACATGCAAATCCAACAACTATTTGTAATAACTAGAAAATATCCAAACTAACGTCTGCCTGGCGGCTGTTTTTCAGAACCAGCCGTCCGTTGGGAAGATCGTTTCCGCCAACCTTGGCGGCGATTTCGTCGGGCGTCATGCCGAAACCCTGCCAGCGTTCGACCAGCCGCCGCTCCAATTCGTTAACGGCTGGTGATACCATGACGGTGAAATCAAACAGCGGCGCCAGCAGGCTCCAGGGCTCATCATCCAGCAAGAGATAGTTGCCCTCCGCCAGGATGATGCGATCCTCCTTCGAGATACAGCGGGCAGCGGCAATGGCCAGTTCCCGGCTGCGGTCGAAGACCGGAACGAGAACCTCGCCCCCGGCGCGCACGGCACGCAAGATATCGCCAAGGCCGCGCACATCGAAGGTCTCGGGTGCGCCTTTGCGCGGCAGCAGGCCACGATCCTGCAAGATGCCATTGTCGAGGTGAAAGCCATCCATCGGCAGCACCGTGGCGGCCTGGCCGCGGGCGAGCAACCTTTCGTGGAGGCGGTCCGCAAGCGTCGATTTTCCGGCTCCGGGCGGACCGGCAATGGCGACGATGAAACGGGCGCTGGATTGCGCCCGTTTCTCGATTTCAGCAACCAGTGCCTTGAGCTCCCCGCTCATGCGGCAAGGTCCGCCTGCGGGGCCTCGCGGGCACCGGTCATGAAGGCCACGGCATCCGACATGGTGTAGTCCTTCGGATTGATGACGCACAGGCGCTTGCCGAGACGATGGACATGGATGCGATCCGCGACCTCGAACACATGCGGCATATTGTGTGAAATCAGAACGATCGGCATGCCGCGAGAGCGCACATCGAGGATCAGTTCCAGAACCTTGCGGCTCTCCTTGACACCCAGGGCGGCCGTCGGCTCATCGAGGATGATGACCTTTGAGCCGAAGGCGGCGGCACGCGCGACGGCAACCCCCTGACGCTGGCCACCCGAGAGGGTTTCCACCGCCTGGTTGATGTTCTGGATCGTCATCAGGCCAAGCTCAGACAGCTTGTCGCGGGCGATCTTTTCCATCGCGGCGCGATCGAGCGAACGGAAGACCGAGCCCATGATGCCCGGTTTGCGGATCTCGCGACCGAGGAACATATTGTCGGCAATCGAGAGTGCCGGAGACAAGGCAAGGTTCTGATACACCGTCTCGATGCCGGCCTTGCGGGCCTCGATAGGCGACCGGAACTGCACCGGCGTCCCATCGAGGCGGATCTCGCCATCGTCGGGGATGACCGCACCGGAAATCGCCTTGATCAGCGAAGACTTTCCGGCACCGTTGTCGCCGATGACGGCGAGGATTTCGCCCGGATAGAGGTCGAAATCGGCATTGTCGAGCGCGGTTACGCGACCATAGCGTTTCACAAGTCCGCGGGCGGTGAGAATGGGTTCCGGGGTCATCAGCCTGCTACCTTTCTGATCCACTGGTCGATTGCAACGGCGGAGATAATCAGGACGCCAATCAGGAGATAGGTCCATTGCGGGTCTGTGCCGATGAGGCGCAGACCGAGCTGGAAGACGCCGACGATCAATGCGCCGAACAGCATTCCGAGGATCGATCCACGTCCGCCGAACAACGAGATGCCGCCGATCACAACGGCCGTGATGGATTCTATGTTGGCAAACTGACCCGCCGTCGGCGAGACCGAACCGATGCGGCCGATCAGGGCCCAGCCAGCGAGCGCGCAGATCAGGCCGGACAAGGTATAGACCGAAACCAGCATGCGCTTCACGTTGACGCCGGCAAGTTCCGCCGCTTCCGGATCGTCGCCGACCGCGTAGACATGCCGTCCCCAGGCTGTGTAGTTGAGGACATACCACAGCAGAGCGACGAGCAGTACCATGGCGATGACGCCGTAGGTCAGGACCGCGCCACCCATGCGGACGTTCTCGCCGAAGAATTTCAGGATCGGCGCATTGGCGGCGATATCCTGGGCACGGATGGTTTCATTGGCGGAATAGAGAAAATTGGTCGCCAGAACGATCTGCCACATGCCGAGCGTGACGATAAAGGGCGGCAGTTTCATGCGTGCCACAAGCACGCCGTTGATGAAGCCGCAGGCCGCACCGACTGCAAAACCGCAAAGTACGGCCAGCGAAGGCGGAAGACCGTAACGGAAGGCGAACTGGCCCATGACCACCGAGGACAGGACCATGATCGCGCCGACAGAGAGATCGATGCCGGCGGTCAGGATCACCAGCGTCTGGGCCGCCCCCACGATGCCGACAATCGCCACCTGCTGCAGGATCAGCGTCAGGGTGAAGGCCGAGAAGAACTTGCCGCCGAGAATGGTGCCGAAGGCCGCAAGCGACAGGACCAGAACGATCAAGGCAACTGCCGCAGGGCTCGAATGTAGAAAGTGCTGGAAATGCTCAAGAGCGCTTCGCTCATGGCGATCAAACGAGGCGATCTGGGTCGAACTCTGGGTCAGGACCTTTTCGAAGTCCTGCGCAGTCCGCGTTTCGGGATTGGCCGGCTGCATGGGTTATCCTCCCTGCCGTTATGGAATTCTTTCTACACGAAGGACACGCCCGGCCTACCGTTGATTGGGTTGGGCAGCTGCCTGGATTGGACCGCCGCCGGGGCCGGGCGCTTCGTACATTGGCTGGCGGGATGTCTCCCGCCAGAACTTCGCCGTCAGACCGGGCTGGGGATCAGCCCCAGCACTTGTCCAGGCCTGCCTTGGTGTCGATCGATTCGACGCCGGCAGCCGGCTTGTCGGTGACGAGTGCCACGCCGGTGTCGAAGAAGTTCTTGCCTTCGGTCGCAGCCGGCTTTTCACCGCTATCGGCAAACTTCTTAATCGCTTCGATGCCAAGCGATGCCATGAGCAGCGGATACTGCTGCGATGTGGCACCGATAACGCCTTCCGCGACGTTCTTCACACCCGGGCAACCGCCGTCAACGGAGACGATCAGGACGTCGCCTTCCTTGCCGACCGCCTTCAGCGCCTCATAGGCACCAGCGGCCGCCGGTTCGTTGATGGTGTGCACGACGTTGATGGTCGGATCCTTCTGGAGAAGGTTTTCCATCGCGGTACGACCGCCTTCTTCATTGCCGTTGGTGACGTCGTGACCGACGATACGCGGATCGGTTTCGTCGCCGATCTTATTGATGTCGACGACATCGATGCCGAAGCCCTTCATGAAGCCCTGATTGCGCAGGACGTCGACCGACGGCTGGGAGGGCGTGAGGTTGAGGAAGGCAATGCGGGCGTCCTTGGCGGCGTCGCCGAGGGTGGCTGCCGCCCACTTGCCGATCAATTCGCCGGCGAGAAGGTTGTCGGTCGCGAATGTCATGTCGGCCGAGTCGATCGGCTCCAGCGGCGTGTCGAGCGCAATGACGAGCAGGCCGGCGTCGCGGGCCTTCTGGACGGCGGGAACGATGCCCTTGGTGTCCGACGCGGTCAGCAGAATGCCCTTGGCACCGTCGGCGATGCAGGTTTCAATCGCGGCAACCTGGCTTTCCGAGTCACCGTCAACCTTGCCGGCATAGGCCTTCAGGGTCACGCCGAGTTCAGCCGCCTTGGCGGTTGCGCCTTCCTTCATCTTGACGAAAAATGGGTTGGTGTCGGTCTTGGTGATCAGGCATGCCGATACATCTGCGGCCTGTACCGGCACGGCGAAGACAACACCGAGCGCCAGGGTCGACAGGGCAGCGGTAAGCAGAGATTTCTTCATAGTTTCCTCCCGAAAGTGTTCAGCCAGCTCCTCTGGCCGTCGCATGTCGGCCGGGCCGATCGCTACCAGCCCGGTTCGGCGCCACCCGGCACCGCTCCTCCACGCCGCTATTTAGAACATCAGAACATTTTCGCTGTCAATAAATAAATCCAATTGAATTATTAAATCGCTGTGACATTCTGCTAAGGCTCCCTTACGAAGGAGCGGTCGGGAGGAGCGACCTCAAGTGTCACAGAATGATCAAGCGCAGCTGGCGGAACAGACGCCAAGGGTGAGTGCCGGCGGCGGCTCGAACCAGGTGCGCGTGCGCGCATACAACGAGCGGCTGGTGCTTTCGCTGGTCCGGCAGAACCGTGGCTACTCGAAGGCGGATATCGCCCGGATGACCGGATTGTCCGCCCAGACCGTGTCGGTCATCATGCGCTCGCTGGAAAACGACAAGCTGCTTCTGCGCGGCGAACCGGTGCGTGGCCGCGTGGGGCAACCCTCCATCCCGATGTATCTCAATCCGGAAGCGGTCTTTTCGTTCGGGGTGAAAATCGGCCGACGCAGCGCGGACCTGGTGCTGATGGATTTCGTCGGGCAGATCCGCATGCAGAAGCACCAAACCTATCGCTATCCGCATCCCGACCATCTGCTGCCCTTCATTTGCGAGGGCATTGCCGAGATGGAAGCGCAGATGAGCGAGGAGCACCAGGCGCGCATTGCCGGCATTGGCATCGCGGCACCCTTCGAGCTGTGGAACTGGGCGGAAGAGGTCGGCGCGCCGGACGGTGCGATGGAGATCTGGCGCACGGTAGACCTGCAGGCCGAGGTGGCGAGCCGGATGAGCCATCCAGTCTATCTGCGCAACGACGCAACCAGTGCCTGCGGCGCGGAACTGGTGTTCGGTGCGGGATCCCAGCATCCGGACTTCGTCTATTTCTACATCGGGTCCTTTATCGGCGGCGGTATCGTGGTCAATTCCTCGTTGTTTGTCGGGCGAACCGGAACCGCCGGCGCAATCGGTCCCCTGCCCGTGCGCGACAAGCACGGACAGACACGGCAGTTGCTCGACATTGCCTCAATCTTCGTACTGGAAAACCTGCTGCGCGAACGCGGGATCGATCCGCAGCCGCTCTGGTATGCGGCCGACGAATGGATCGATTTCGGCGAGCCGCTGGAAATCTGGATCCAGGATACGGCCGCCGCGCTCGCACAGGCCGTGATCGCCGCCGTTTCGATCATCGATTTTTCCGCCGCCATCATCGACGGCGGCTTCCCCGACTGGGTGCGCAGCCGCCTGGTGGCGGCCACCGTCGAAGCGGTCAATCGCCTCGACCTGCAGGGCGTCGTCATCCCGGAGATCATCGAAGGCGCGGTCGGCGCCCAGGCGCGCGCCATCGGCGGCGCCAGCCTGCCGATCTTTGCCCGCTACCTCATCGACCAAACCGTGTTGTTCAAGGAAATAGAAAATGCTGAAGGGAATTGATCCGCTGCTGAGCCCGGAACTGCTGGCGACGCTGCGTGCCATGGGCCATGGCGACGAGATTGCCATCGTCGACGGCAACTATCCGGCGCTGGAACATGCGCGACGGCTGGTGCGGCTCGACGGCCATCATCTCGTCCCGGTGCTGAATGCCGTTCTAAGCGTCATGCCGATCGACGATTTCGTGCCGGAGGCGATTTTTCGCTCGACCGTCGGGGGGAAACCGGCGCAGGTCGATCCCGTGCACCAGGAAATCATCGACTGCTGCGCCCGCCACGAGGCAAAAAACGCGGTGACGCCGCTGGTTGGCGCCGACTTCTACAACCGGGTTAAGGCTGCGCATACAATTGTACAGACCGGTGAACCGCGGCTCTACGCCAATGTCATCCTGCGCAAGGGCGTAATCTATCCGTGATCGACGGACCCGAGGTTAGCCCTCGAGCGCCCGCGAGATGCGCTTCGACAGTTCGACCGGGTTCTTCAGCACGATGGCACGGCTGGTGCGCTCGACGAGCTGTTCGCGCGCAAGCCGTGACATTTCCCGTGACACGGTTTCCCGGCTGGCGCCGATATGTTCGGCCAGCTCGGCGTGAACCAGCGGCGGCGAGATGATGCGCTCACGCCCGCCATCGGCGCGAAGGCGCGACAGCCGCAGGAGCGTATTATAGAGGCGATGCTTGGTGTCGAGGAAGGACAATTCCGACAGGCGCTCGTTCATCGCGCGGACGCGCTTCGACAGCAGTTGCAGGAGCGATAGCGCAACATCCGGCCGCTGCCGCAGGATGTCATGGAACACCGCATAGGGGATAACGGTGACAAGCGCCTCGCTGACGGCCATCAGGCTTGCCGAACGGCTCAGGTCGTCGATGGCCGCAAGTTCACCGAGAATATCGCCGCGCTTGAAAGTACCAAGAATCGCTTCCTTGCCTACCGAAAAGCGAAGAACCGCCCGGACTTCGCCCGTCTGAACGATGAAGACATCCTTCGACGCATCTTCGAAGTCGACGAGGCTTTCCCCGGCACAAAGAGCACGTGTGTGACAGCGGGACAGCCAATCACGGTCCTCTTCAAGAGTTAATCCGGAAAACACCGCACTTCCGCGAAGTGTGGAAGGCATCGCCGGAAACGGCAGCAGGGTTGATCCTATCGCAATGAGTTCTTTCATTTAGAAATTACTTGCCAATCTGAGATTTACACATATCAATCCTACATATTCGGTGGCGTCGGCAGATAGCAAGATGGGGAAAAACAAGACCCTTACGATTAGCCTACCAACTTACATTGCAGTTTAACGAATCTCGCAATGCCATGGTGATCGACCCCATCCTGCAGGATCACTGCCTCAGCCGATCGAGCCGGATGATGGCCCCCAGACGTCGGTCAGCGCAAAGCCATGCTCGAAGGGATCAAACGGATCGAGCGCAACCTGATGCAGGCCGAAGGTGAAGCCGCGGCCGCTGATCGTCGGAATGACAGCCGGGCGGCCGGCAACTTCTGTGACGCCGGCAAGGCCGACTTCGAACTCCGAGCCGATGATCGAGCGTGACAGCATGACATCGCCGGCCTTGGCACGGCCGCGGGCATGCAGCGTCGCCAGATTGGCCGAATTGCCGGTCCCGCAAGGCGAACGATCCACCCGGCCCGGCCACATGGTGGTGCAGGTGCGCACGGCGCCATCCGGATCCACATCGCGGAACATGACATAGGCGACGCCGGAAATGGCAGGGATCTCCGGATGCACGACAGGGATGTGCCGATTGATTTCCTGCTTCAGGATCATGCCTGCCTCGACAAGTGCGCGGGCATTGGCCTTTTCGATGGTCAGGCCGACCTGGCCGACATCGACCAGCGCATAAAAGATGCCGCCATAGCTGAGGTCAAAGGTGATCCGGCCCCAATGCTCGGTCTCCAACGCTACATCGAGTTGGTGGACAAAAGAGGGCACCATGGTGAGCTTGACGCGCTCGCAACGGCCGTCGCGGCATGTGGCCGTGGCCTTGACGAGGCCGGCTGCCGTTTCCAGTATGACGATGGTTTCCGGCTCCTGCATCTCGACGATACCGGCCTCCAGCAGTGCCGTGGTGACGCAGATCGAGTTAGAACCGGAACTGGCATGCGCCTGATCCGGCTGCAGGATGACAAAGGCGGCATCCGCGGCCGGATTCTTTGGGGGAAGAAGCAAGTTGACCGAGCCGATCGGCGCACCGCGTGGCTCCAGCACCAGCATCCGGCGCAGTTCTTCGCCCTTGGGGTCGGTATTCAGCCAGGCCAACTGGTCGGCCACGGTGTCTCCCGGAATCTTCGGCACACCACCAATCGCAACCTTGCCGATTTCGCCCTCGGCGTGAACGTCGAGCAGCTGTATCGTCCGCTTCCATCTCATCTGCAATTTCCCCGTCTCGAAGCGGCAGAAGCCAAGCCCGCCACACGCTGCCAAATGTATTGGCAGCCCAAACCGTCACGCGTTGCAGTCGTCGAGCCTTTCACGCCGTGAGGCGCGGCGAATCTCGCACTGCAACGTTTCCATGAACTGATATATTAGATGGCGTGATCAGACCACGACAATTTTTGACCCGTGAAGGAACGCAAAACGCGTTGGAAGGGCCGAGCGAAACGGTCCCGACAAAGCGACGCCGACCAGGTTTGCACCAGATCAACAGGCATCAACAGCCGTCGGCCAGGTTTCCCGTCGGGTGAAATCCAGACGCACGCCAAGGCATCTTTTCCGGTTGGAAAAGATGAGTTTCGGCGCTTTGATTTTTAAGAAATTTCTAGCTCTATCAAACTGATAGAGAGTGGCGCACCCGAAGAGATTCGAACTCCTGACCCCCAGATTCGTAGTCTGGTGCTCTATCCAGCTGAGCTACGGGTGCTTGCCTGCCGACTGTTCGTCGGCGTGTGGCGATCCTCTAAAGCGGACTGCGGAGGATTGCAAGCGTCTTTGCGAAAAAAGAGTCATTTTGCCGTCACGAAAGAAATTCGGCGCCTTCAGGCGCGGGCGCGCCAATCGTTCAAAGACACTGGCCTGTCTGGGATCTCGACGCGAAACAGCGTTCCCGGACCTGGTTTTTCCACCAATGCGATTGTTCCGCCATGGGCGATGACCAGTTCGCGCGCAATGGCAAGACCGAGCCCCGTGCCTCCGGAACGAGCCGACCCGCGAAAGGCAGCAAAGAGGTTCTCGCGCGCCTTTCTCGGCATGCCCGGCCCCGTGTCGTCGACGGTAATGGACACCACGCCCCCCATGCGCTGGGCAGAGACGGTGATTCGGCGAGGATAGTCCGGATCTTCCGGAACATAGGTGGCAAGCGCCTGGAAGGCATTGCGGCAGATATTGTGGATGACGCGGAACAATTGCTCGCTGTCGGCATCGACCTCGATATCGGGCGCGATGGCCTCGATGAATTCGATGCCGCTGTCTGGCCCGATATTGAGAAGATCGCGGACCTCCTGACATAGGTCGGCAAGCCGAAAGAGGCGCCGGCGCGGATCCGCCTCCGAAGTCTGGCCGTAAGACAGAACCTCGTTTGTATAGCCAACGGCGCGATCGATGGTGCGCAGCAGCTTCGGCGCGAAACTCTTGACCAGCGGGTCCTCGACATCGACCAAACGGTCGGACATCAGCTGGGCCGACGCCAGGATATTGCGCATGTCGTGATTGATCTTCGATACGGCGAGACCCAGATCGGCGAGATTCTTCTGCTGTTTGAGGGTCTTTTGCAGCTGGCCCTGCATTCGGGCAAGGTGACGTCCGGCAACCGCGATCTCATCATTGCCGTCGCCGGCAAACCAGACGCGCGCCGGGTCTTCCGGATCTTCGGCGAAGGATTGCATGTTGCTGGTCAGGCGTCGGACCGGCACGATCATCATGCGGTTAATTGCGAGATACATCAGGATCGCGGTGATCACCGAAATAAACAACGAGACGATCAGGATGTTATGGGCATAAGCGAGCATCGCCTTGCGCAGCGCCTTTTCTTCCATCACCAGCTCGATGACCATCTCGCTTTCGCCGACGGGTCCGTAGACACGCAGCAAACGATCGCCGCCGAGCAGAAGTGTGTAGAAGGCATCGCGGATCGACTGCAGTTCGCCATAGCTGGCAAGATCGAACTGCGCGTCGACCTCCTTGGGCATCTCGGTCACGGCCAGGAGCCGCGATGTCCCGTCCTTGCGCAGGACGATCGCCTTGGTGCCTGTGGTCATCAGGGTATCGTTCTGGACCTGGCGCGGCAGTTCAAGCGGCTGAAGTCCGTCAATAACCACGCCGGCGGCGGCAGCCGTGTTCAGCCTGTCCTGCAGCCAGCGCAAGCGCATGGTGGCGACGGAGGGGGCAAAGATCAGGATTTCCGCCAACATGACGAAGGCAATGGTCAGCCAGAGCAGCTTGCCCGACAGGCCTCGAATGCGACGCGGCATGGGATAGACCTCGCCGAGGTCGGACTGCATTTCGCTGTCCTGCCGATCAAGCATCCGTATCATCTCCTGTCGCACGCCAGTTCAGCGCCGTCGGGCTTGCCGCCCTGATTTAGGCCATTTTAGTGCAACGCGAAAGACTTGACCATGAACAAAGGCCTTACAGATGCGCGTCGGCGGATCCTCTGTTTGCCGATATCCGGCCTCTCTGCGGCCCGATTGACTCTCCGGCCCTTCGACACTATAAGCCGCGCACGTTCGGAAACCCGCCCCGGCGGCGGTTAGCCGTGCGATAGCACCAACGCTTTTGCAGAAATGCAAAATCCAAGAAGGGCCGCACACCGCGGTATTAAATAAATGAAGCGTACTTACCAGCCTTCCAAGCTTGTTCGCAAGCGCCGCCACGGTTTCCGTGCGCGTATGGCCACCAAGGGCGGCCGCAAAGTTCTGAACGCTCGCCGCGGTCGCGGTCGCGCCAAGCTGTCGGCCTAACGGCCGGATGCCCGACGAGATGACGGGCTCATGACAGACACAGAACAGAAGAACACTGTCGGGCGGCTGAAAAGCCGCCCCCAGTTCCTCGCCGTCAGAAACGGCGAAAAGCGCAAGGGCCGATTGATCCTTCTTGAGGTTCTCGACCGAAAAGACAGCGCACCGGCCCGGGTCGGCTTCACCGTCACCAAGAAACATGGCAATGCAGTCGAGCGCAATCGTATGCGCCGCAGGCTAAAAGAGGCCGTGCGACTGAATGCAGCGTTTGCAATGCGGCCGGGACACGACTATGTCATTGTCGCCCGGCGCGAGGTGCTGAACGCACCGTTTGATCAGCTCGCAGCGCAACTGACCAACCGCATAGCCAATAGCCAGACGACTAACCTACGGTCTCAGAAGGCCGGTTCCAGGAAAGAATGATGCAAAACAACCGCAATTATTTTGTCGCGATTGCCTTATCCGTGCTGATCGTGCTTGCCTGGCAGTTCTTCTACATGAACCCCCGGATCGAGGCCCAGCGCCAGGCCGAGGAAGCGCGTATCGCCGCTGAACAAAGCCAGGCCGCAACGCAATCGCCAGCAGCGACGACGGCCGCCGGGACGGTCAACGGTGCCCTGCCTGCAGGTGCGGCCGCGGTGTCGCCAGAAGCCAGCCGGGAAGCCGCGATCGCGAAATCCGCCCGCGTTGCCATCGACACGCAGGACCTGATCGGCTCGATCAACCTGACCGGCGCCCGCCTGGATGACCTGCGCCTGAAGCAGTATCACGAGACCGTCGACAACAGCAGCCCGATCGTCACGCTGCTCAGCCCGGCCGAGACCACCGACGCCTATTTTGCCGAACTCGGCTATATCGCCGGTGAAAATGCCGGCAGCACGCCTGGACCGACCACCGTCTGGACCGCGCCGGAAGGCGCGAAGTTGACCCAGGCAACGCCCGTCACGCTTACCTATACCAATGAAGCCGGCCTGACGTTTAGCCGGACGATCTCGGTCGACGAGCATTACATGTTCACGATCGAAGATACCGTTGCCAATGCCGGAACCGCTGCCGCGAGCGTCGCGCCCTATGGCCGCCTGACCCGCTACAACAAGCCGACGACCCCTTCGGTTTTCGTTCTGCATGAAGGCTTCCTCGGTGTTCTCGGCGCAGACAGCAGTCTCTCGGAGCACAAGTACTCGGATATCGAAGAAGAAGCGGTCACCAATGCAAAGGCAACCGGCGGCTGGCTCGGCATCACAGACAAGTACTGGGCGTCTTCGCTGATCCCGGCGCAGTCCATCCCATATGAATCGCGCTTCTCGCACTTTACCGACGGCCAACCGCGTTTCCAGGCCGACTACAAGGGCGATGCTGTCAGCGTTCCGCCGGGCCAGAGCACGACGGTCAAGCAGATGGTCTTTGCCGGTGCGAAGCAGGTTCCGGTGATCGAAAGCTACGAGCAGAACCTCAACATTCCCAAGTTCAACCTGATGATCGACTGGGGCTGGTTCTACTTCATCACCAAGCCGATGTTCAAACTGATGGACTTCTTCTACCGTCATGTCGGCAATTTCGGCGTGGCCATCCTGCTGACGACCATCGTCGTCAAGCTGCTGTTCTTCCCGCTGGCCAACAAGCAGTATGCGTCGATGGCCAACATGAAGCGCGTGCAGCCGAAGCTCGAAGAGCTGAAGGTCAAGCATGCAGACGACAAGATGGCGCTGCAGCAGGCCATGATGCAGCTCTACAAGACCGAGAAGATCAACCCGGTTGCCGGTTGCTGGCCGGTTCTGCTGCAGATCCCGGTGTTCTTCGCGCTCTACAAGGTCATCTACGTCACCATCGAGATGCGCCATGCGCCGTTCTTCGGCTGGATCCAGGATCTGTCCGCGCCGGACCCGACGAGCTTCGTCAACCTGTTCGGCCTGCTGCCCTTCGAGGCGCCGACCTTCCTGCATCTCGGTATCTGGCCGATCATCATGGGCGTTACCATGTGGGCGCAGATGCGGATGAACCCGACGCCTCCGGATCCGACCCAGGCGATGCTGTTCAACTGGATGCCGCTGATCTTCACCTTCATGCTCGGCAGCTTCCCGGCCGGACTGGTGATCTACTGGGCCTGGAACAACACGCTTTCGGTCCTGCAGCAGTCGATCATCATGAAGCGCCACGGCGTCGAGATCGAACTGTTCAAGACCATCCGCAATGCGTTTCGGCGAAAGCCGGCCGAAACCAAATGATCAAAGAAAGCCCCGGTCTCACCGGGGCTTTCTTTTATGAGCATTATCCTGCGAGCCTCCGATGACTGCTTCAAGCTCTTCGCCTCTATCCTCTGCACGTCCCTGGCTTGGCATCGCCCTGGTGCTGGGCTCGGCCACCGCATGGAGCTATGGCGGCGCAATCCAGCGCTTCATCGGCATGACTGACAGCTGGGCCATCGTCTTCTGGCGCTGTCTTTTCGGCGGCCTGTTCCTCATGAGTTTCATGCTGATCCGCGACAAGGCTGCGGGAACCGCAAAGCTTTTCCGGGCCATGGGATGGCCGGGACTGATGATCGCGGCGGGCTTTGCCGCCGTATCGACCTGCTTCGTTTTGGCCGTCAGCATGACGCCGGTAGCCAATGTCGTGCTGTTCATGGCGGCCATTCCGCTGTTTGCGGCCCTGCTCGCCCGGGTACTGCTCGGCGAGCCCATCACCACGATCACCTGGGGTGCGGTCGGTGCCGTGATTGTCGGCGTGGCAATCATGGTATCGGCGTCGATCGGTGAAGGCGGCTCGCTGCTCGGCCTTGGCCTTGCGGCCTCCATCCCGGTGATTTTCGCCTGCATGACCCTGACACGTCACCATCCGGGAATTCGCATGACGCCGGCGGCCTGCCTCGGCTGTTTCGTCGCCTCGGCCATTGCCGCCCCCATGGTCGGCGGCTTTGCCGTGGGCCTGCCGGACCTCGCGCTGCTATTTGCCTTCGGTGCGCTCAACCTCGGCCTGGGCATGGCGATGTATGTGACCGGCGCCCGGATGATCCCTTCTGCACTTGCCGCTCTTCTCGGCACAGCGGAGATGATCCTTGCCCCTGTGTGGATGGTTCTGCTGCACGATGAAATACCGTCAGTCAGGACAATGATTGGCGGAAGCATCGTGCTTGCGGCACTCTTCACCTATCTAATCGGCCATATGCGCCGCGAACCGGGGCCGCGCGTGCCCACTGCGTCTTGACTTTGCCGATTAAAACCCGGATTTCACAGGGCATACGAAAGGCGATCCCATGACAAACAACAATCAAAAGGCCGATCAGCCTCTGTTCGGCCGCCCGTGGATCTTCATCCGTGGCGTTCCGGCAATGAAGTTCCTCCCTCCGGAAGGGCCGCTGGAAGTCGCCTTTGCTGGCCGCTCTAATGTCGGCAAGTCGTCGCTGATCAATGCGCTGGTGGGGCAGAAAGCCTTGGCGCGCACGTCCAATACCCCCGGCCGGACCCAGGAACTGAATTATTTCGTGCCGGACGGCTATTCAGGCGCTGCCGACGACATGCCGCCGATGGCGCTTGTCGATATGCCCGGCTATGGCTATGCCCAGGCGCCGAAGGAACAGGTGGATGCCTGGACCAAGCTGGTGTTCGACTATCTTCGCGGACGCGCGACACTCAAGCGCGTCTATGTCCTGATCGATTCACGGCATGGCATAAAGAAGAACGATGACGAGGTGCTGTCGCTGCTCGACAAGGCGGCGATGTCCTATCAGATCGTTCTGACCAAGACTGACAAGATCAAGGAAGCCGGCGTTCCACGGCTGATCGCCGAGACGAAGGAAAAGATCAAGAAGCATCCGGCGGCATTCCCGGAAGTGCTTTCGACCTCCTCGGAAAAAGGCAACGGCCTCGACGAATTGCGCGCGGCAATCGCCGAGACCGTCGGCCGAAACCCGTAACTCGAGGGTCCGGACGGGAAGTCAGGTCTTCAAGGGGCCGAAGCTGGCCCCCTGATGCTGTTACATCTTCGGCAGGATGACCGCGTCGACGACATGGATGACGCCGTTCGACTGCTTGACGTCGGCGATGGTCACGGTCGATACACCGCCGTTTTCATCGGTGAGGGTGATCTTGCCATCGGCGGCCTTTGCCTTCAGCACGCAGCCGCCAACCGTCTTGACGTCATGCGTGCCGCCATCATCGGCAATCATCTTGCCGATGGCATCCGACATGGCGTTGGCGGCAACGACATGGCAGGTCAGCACCTTGGTCAGCTGTGCCTTGTTTTCCGGCTTCAGCAGCGTATCGACAGTGCCCGCGGGGAGCTTTGCGAAAGCCTCGTTGGTGGGTGCAAAGACGGTGAACGGCCCGGTACCCGAAAGAGTCTCGACCAGACCTGCCGCCTTGACCGCGGCAACGAGCGTCGTGTGATCCTTGGAATTGACGGCGTTCTCGACGATGTTCTTGTCTTCAAACATGGCAGCGCCGCCAACCATCGGATTGGCTGCATAGACGGCCGTTGCGCCGGTCATGAGGGCGGCAGTGATGGCGAACGAGCGAAGCGTGGTCTTGAACATTTCGGTTTCCTCTATCCTGGTGTTCTCGATCCGGGCGGTTCATGCCGCCGGATGGCGTTGTTCTTCCCATTTGGGGAACACAACAAAGGACGGAGGGGAGCGGCTACAAGTTTCAGCAAGGTTGAAAAAATCCTGTCGCTGACGCCAAGCCATTCGATTGGCTTGCATTTTTATCTCAGCGGAGGATTTCGCCGGCGGCCACGATGGGGCCTGTTGCCTTGCCGGTCGGCGAGCCGCCGAGGGGTTCGACACTGACGGCAAGCACCACGCCTCCCGTAAGCCGGGGGCGCATTTCATCCGGGATGACGATCTCGCCCTGACCGGTCTGCGGCAGAATGCCCAGCGACGTTGGTGGCTGCTCGCCTTCCACCAGCCAGAGTTCAAGAGACTTTTCCTCGGCACCACCATTGGCGACCGGCGTAAATGCCAGACGGCCCGATGCCTCGTCATATTGGGCGACAAGACTGATGGCGCTGTCCTTGCCGGCAAGTTCGGCGGTCAATCGCGAACCCGGCTTCGGACGCAGCTCGCTTGCCCATTGCAGCCCGAGAAGAAGGGCGAGCGTGCCGATTGCCGCAACGCTCAACCCACGCCAGAGAGGCAAGGAATTCCATATCGCACCCCACGGGCCACTTGAGGTTCGTCCAAGACCCGGCCCGAAGATTCGCCGCTCGATCTCCGCAAAGATTACAGCCGACGGGGTTTCTTCATCGTATTCATCGTTGAAATGCGCAAGGTTGGTCTCCCAGCGGCGGACAATGGCGGCAAACTGACGGTCATGACGCAGGCGCGCTTCGACCTGCTGGCGTTCTGACAGGTTCAGGACGCCCAGAACATATTCGCCCGCGAGCACTTCGTCGCGCGATCTGTCACCCTTGCTCTGGTCGGGCGTTGCCATCCATGCACTCTCTCAGTTTCAGCAGACTGCGTCGCAGCCAGGTGCGCATCGTATTCAATGGAATTGCGAAGCTCTCGGCAAGCTCCTGATAGGACATTCCCTCGACATAGGCCCGGCGAACAGCTTGCGCGCGGTCAGGATCCAATGCTTCCAGACAGCTGTCAATGCGCGCGCTTTCCGAACGCAAGATTGCATGCTGTTCGGGATCCGGCCCGAGATCCGGCAATTCGCCAGCGACATCCAGTTCTTCGGTCGGAGGCTTTCTCTGGCGCAGCCGATCAATGCAATGATACCTGGCAATCGCCGCAAGCCAGGCAGATGCATTGCCGCCGTCGCCGGCATAGTTCCCGGCCTTCTGCCAAATCTTCACGAAGATGTCCTGCAATGCCTCTTCCGCATCATTCCTGTCTTTCAGAATACGGATGCAGATCGCAAAAAGTTTCGCCGAGCAGCGTTGATAGATCAGGGAAAATGCAGCCCGCTCGCGGAGCGCCACGCGGCCCAGCAATTCGGCGATTTCGTCGCGTTCCATGAATTCCCCATTCGATGCCGGAGCGGCATATAGGGCAGCCGTCGGTCTCGGCAATGGATCGGGAAAAGAAGCGTGTCATCACACTCTTATATTGCACGGCAATCATTCCATCGCGGCCTGACTTGCGCTAAAAGGCCGCGATCCCAAAAGAGGTTTTCCCGATGACGGCTTCCGAAAGCGAAATCCAGGCAAGACTGCTGGTGCAGGCTCTTCCCTTCATGCAGCGTTATGAAAACAAGACGATCGTCGTGAAATACGGCGGCCATGCCATGGGCAATCCGGAACTGGGCAAGGCATTTGCCGCCGACATCGCACTTTTGAAGCAGTCGGGCGTCAACCCGATCGTCGTGCATGGCGGCGGCCCGCAGATCGGCGCGATGCTTGCCAAGATGGGTATCGAATCACGCTTCGAGAACGGCCTTCGCGTCACCGACCAGAAAACCGTCGAGATCGTCGAAATGGTTCTTGCCGGCTCGATCAACAAGGAAATCGTCGCGCTGATCAACCAGACCGGCGAATGGGCGATCGGGCTGTGCGGCAAGGACGGCAACATGGTGTTTGCCGAAAAGGCGCAGAAAAAGGTTCGCGATCCCGACAGCAATATCGAGCGTGTTCTCGATCTCGGCTTTGTCGGCGAAGTGGTCGAAGTCGACCGCACGCTGCTCGACCTCCTGGCCCGCTCGGAAATGATCCCGGTCATCGCGCCGGTGGCACCCGGTCGCGACGGCGCGACCTACAATATCAACGCTGACACCTTTGCCGGTGCGATCGCGGGGGCGCTGAATGCTTCGCGCCTGCTGTTCCTCACCGATGTTCCGGGCGTGCTCGACAAGAGCGGCACGCTGATCAAGGAACTCTCGGTCGCGCAGGCGCATGCGTTGATCAAGGACGGCACGATCTCCGGCGGCATGATCCCCAAGGTCGAGACATGCATCGAGGCGATCAAGGCCGGTGTGCAGGGCGTGGTCATCCTGAACGGCAAGACGGCACATTCCGTGCTGCTGGAACTGTTCACCGAAGCCGGTGCCGGAACACTGCTCGTTCCGTAAGCGTCAGGCAACCAGAAGCAGGAGAACGCCGGCAACAATCAGAACGCAGCCGGCGATCTCCAGACGGTTGATCTTCTCCTTGAAGACCAGAACCGAAGACGCGAAGGTGAAGAGCATTTCCACCTGCGCGACCGCCTTGACGACAGCCACCTGCTGCAGCGTCATGGCGACGAACCAGCCGAACGATGCGGTTGCCCCGACAAACCCGACCAGAACACCGGTTTTCCAGGCGCCACGGATGCGCGACAATTCCTGCGGCTCGCGCCAGAGCATCCAGGCCAGCATGGCCAGTGTCTGGATCACGATGACGACCGCCAGCGTGAAGCTCGCCTGCATGATCGAATCGGGTGCCGGCAAGCTCGGCTGCAGCGAAAGCGACGCGGCCCGATAGGCAATGCCGGACATGCCGAAAAAAAAGCCGGACGTCAGTCCGACAATCGCGGTTCGACTGCCGACCGAGGTGATCAGCGATTTCAAGTTGAATTCGGTTCGAGCGACAGAGATCAACATAACGCCGAGGATCGACACGCCAATCGCGCCGACCACCGACAGCCTGACCGTCTCACCGAACAAGATGAGCGCGATCAATGCGGCCTGGGCTGGCTCCGTTCGCGAGTAGGCGGTGCCGACCGCGAAATTGCGGAACGAAAACAGATGGACGAGCAGAAAGGTCGCGGCAATCTGGGCCAATGCGCCAAGCGTAGCCCACATGGCGAAATGACTATCCGGCACCGGCAAGGGGCGCGCAAAGGCAAAATGCAGCAGGCCGAGATAGACAAATGCAAATGGCAGGCCGAAGCCGAAGCGCACGAAGGTTGCGCCCGTCGTCCCCATCCTGCCCTTGAGATGTTTCTGGAGTGCCGACCGCATGTTCTGCAGGAAGGCGCTGCCGAAGGTGATGATTGCCCAGAATTCCATGATGCGGCGTTAACACAGTCCTGCGCGGTACGCCAAGGGCTCGCAGCGAATGCTTCGACGGCAGTTCCCTTTCAGCCCGTTGCATGGCAGAGATAGATCCCATGAACACACCTGCAAAGCTCCCCTCGCCCGCTGATTTCGCCCATGTTCGCGACTGGGTCTTCGACCTCGACAACACGCTCTATCCGCACCACGTCGATCTCTTCGCGCAGATCGACAGGAACATGGCGGCATTTGTCGCCGAACTTCTGCAACTGGAGCCGGCCGAGGCCAAGCTGCTGCAGAAGCGATACTATCACGAGCATGGAACCACGCTGGCCGGCCTGATGCTGCATCACAATGTGGATCCGAACGCATTTCTGGAGCGAGCGCATGCGATCGACTATTCGGCGCTGCTGCCGGATGTCGCGCTCGGCGAAGCGATCAGGCAATTGCCAGGCCGCAAGTTCATCTTCACGAACGGCACGGTGGCACACGCGCAGGCCGCGGCCCGGGCGCTTGGCATTCTCGACCATTTCGACGACATTTTCGACATCGTCGCGGCAGACTACCAGCCGAAGCCGGCAGGCGCGACCTATGACAAGTTTGCCAGCCTCAACCGCATAGACACGGAAAAGGCAGCCATGTTCGAGGATCTGCCGCGCAATCTTCTGGTTCCCAAGGCGCTGGGCATGAAAACAGTGCTGCTGGTGCCGCGCAATCTCGGTACGGCCATCCTGGAGACCTGGGAACGGGTCGAGCACATCGATCCGGACAGCGTCGACTATATCACCGACGATCTGGCCGGCTTTCTGGAGCGGCTTTTGCCGCTTGCCGACTGAGGAAAGTCAAAGCTTACCAAAGTTTCATCCAGCTTACCGATGTTTAAGTAGGATGGGCGACATGGCGCCGATAGGGTTTCCTGACTGAAACAGGCCACCGAAAGGACCATGACATGACAAGTAAGTTCTTCACCTTAGCAGCCATTGCAGGCTCATTGCTGATCGGAACCTCGGCCAGCGCCGTACTTGCACAGGATCGCGACGGTCGTCGCGGACCTCCCGGTGGCCGTGAAGTGATGTTCGTCCGGATGTTGCAGCAGTTCGACACCAACAAGGACGGCAAGATTGCCAAGGACGAGGCAAAGGCTGCGGGCGAAACCCTGTTTGTCTCGATCGATGCCGACAAGGACGGCGCGATCACGCCCGGCGAATTCCGCAAGCACCGCGAAGCGATGCGCGAACAATTCAAGGCCGATATGAAGGCAAATGCCGAGACGGACGAAGATGATGCCGACGAAGTCGCGCCGCCGCCGCCAGGTGGGCCTGGAGACGAGCAGGCCCAGGATGATAGTCGCGGACCTGACGGCAAGCCGCATCATGGCAAGCATCACGATGGCAAACGCCACGGCGGTCGCGACATGGCCGCCCGTGACGGACACCGCGGCCATGGCGAACGCGGTCCGGGCAGGATGATCCGCGTTGCCGATACCGACGAGAACGGTCAGATCAATCAGGCGGAAGCCATGGCGATGATCGACAAGATGTTCGAGCGGGCGGACCGCAACAAGGACGGCGTCATTTCGGTCGACGACATGCCCAAGCGTCCGATGTGGATGATGCGCTAAACCGCACAGACAAAAAATGCCGGCGGCCCCTTACGGGGCCGCTTCTTCGTTCAGGTCGTAAAAATCGGCGACGATGCGCCAGGCGTCTTCCGCCGTCTCGGCAAATTGTAAGAGGTTCAGATCCTCCGGGGCAATGGTGCCGAATTCCGCCAGACCATCGAAATTGATCATGCCGTGCCAGAAGCTCTTGGAAAACAGGATCAGCGGGATGGGCGCCATGCGTTTTGTCTGGATCAGCGTTACAGCTTCAAAAAACTCGTCCAGCGTACCGAAGCCGCCGGGGAAGATCGCAATCGCCTTGGCCCGCATAAGGAAGTGCATCTTGCGGATGGCAAAATAGTGGAAGTTGAAGCTGAGTTCCGGCGTGACATAGGGGTTGGGAGCCTGCTCGTGTGGAAGCACGATGTTGAGACCCACGGAAGGAGCGCCAACCTCGGATGCGCCGCGATTGCCGGCTTCCATCACGCCCGGACCTCCGCCGGTCACCACCACATATTCCTGATAGGTGCTGCGGGCGGAAAACTCCGAGCAAAGACGGGCAAATTTGCGCGCCTCCTCGTAGTAGACGGAGGCTGCTTCGAGATTTTGCTTCTGCAGCGCGTTGCGCGCAGCCCAGGCGCTTTGTCCCGGCGCCGGGATCCGGGCGCCGCCGAACATGACGACCGTCGACTTGATGTTGCGCTCTGTCAGGATCATCTCCGTCTTCAGAAGTTCCAACTGCAGCCGTATCGGCCGGAGTTCCTCGCGGCAGAGGAAATCATTGTCGGCATAGGCAAGCCGATATGAGGGAGATTCCGATTGCGGGGTGCGAGGCACGACCTCTGCGCTGCGGCGATCCGTCTTGCTGTCCTTGAGCGGGTCCCAGACCCCGTCATTGCGCCGATGCCGGCCATTTTTAAGCTTTGCCATTCCGTATCCTTCCATGCAGAAACGTAGGGCGTCCCTGGCTGTTTCCAACCGCCGTTGAATGCGGTAGAGCAATTCGCCAGTTTCCGATCGATCCCGATCGTTTCCATCGCCAAGATTAGCCAAGGAAGTTTAAGGAATTCAGATGAGCGCACTCGATCTCACCAGCCTCGAACACGTCATCGACGCGGCTTTCGACAACCGTGACACCGTATCGACCGGTACAAAAGGCGAGATCCGTGAAGCCGTGGATGAGGCGCTGAACCTGCTCGACAGCGGCAAGGCACGCGTCGCCACCCGTGGCGACGACGGCAACTGGACGGTTCACCAGTGGCTGAAGAAGGCCGTGCTCCTATCCTTCCGCCTCAACGACATGGACGTGGTCAAGGGTGGTCCGGGCGCTTCGACCTGGTGGGACAAAGTGCCCTCGAAGTTCGAAGGCTGGGGCGAAAGCGAATTCCGCGCTGCCGGCTTCCGCGCCGTGCCGAATGCGGTCGTGCGCCGCTCGGCCTATATCGCGCCAAACGCCATCCTGATGCCGTCCTTCGTCAATCTCGGTGCCTATGTCGGCGAAGGCACGATGGTCGACACCTGGGCCACCGTAGGTTCCTGCGCCCAGATCGGCAGCCATGTCCATCTCTCCGGCGGCGTCGGCATCGGCGGCGTGCTGGAACCGATGCAGGCGGGACCGACCATCATCGAGGACAATTGCTTCATCGGCGCCCGCTCGGAAGTGGTCGAAGGCTGCATCGTGCGCGAAGGTTCCGTGCTCGGCATGGGCGTGTTCATCGGCAAGTCGACCAAGATCGTCGACCGCGCCACCGGCGAAGTGACGTATGGCGAGGTTCCACCCTATTCTGTCGTGGTTGCAGGTTCGATGGGCAGCGGCAATGTCATGCCCAATGGCGTAGTCGCGCCGAACCTCTACTGCGCCGTGATCGTCAAGCGCGTCGATGCCAAAACACGCTCCAAGACCGGCATCAACGACTTGTTGCGCGACTGAGCGCCCTAATCCGCCGGGACACCAGACCCCGGCGTCTTCCGTGCGGCGGCCCGCGACACTTGCGCGTCGCTGCGGCGGATGACAGCGTTTCGTGCATGGGCTAAGTCTAGGCCATGCTCTTCCCGCGCCGATGCGCCATCACTATTCATTGGTCGTCATGATCGCTACAAATCCCGTCGATGTCCTGCAGGCCCTCATCCGCTGCCCTTCCGTCACGCCTGAAGAGGGTGGCGCGCTCGGCGTCATCGAGACACTGCTCAAGCCCCTCGGCTTTCAAGTCGACCGCATGGTGCATTCCGATGTCGGCACGCCCGACATCGAGAACCTGTATGCCCGCACGGGTACAGGCGGCGCGCATCTGATGTTTGCCGGCCATAGCGACGTCGTGCCGGTCGGCCAGACCGCCGACTGGACGCATGGTCCGTTTGCCGGCGAGATTGCCGAAGGCATGCTCTATGGCCGCGGAGCTGTCGACATGAAGGGTGGCATAGCCTGCTTCATCGCCGCCTATGCCCGCCTGCTCGAAGAAAAGGGGGCTCCTCAGGGCTCCGTCTCGCTGCTGATCACCGGTGATGAGGAAGGTCCTGCGGTGAACGGGACGATCAAGCTGCTGCAATGGGCGGCCGAACGCGGCGAGCGCTGGGATGCCTGCCTGGTCGGCGAACCGACCAATCCGAACCAGCTTGGCGACATGATCAAGATCGGCCGGCGCGGTTCGGTTTCCGGCACAGTCACTGTGCGCGGCGTGCAGGGCCATGCAGCCTATCCGCATCTCGCCGACAATCCCGTGCGCGGCGCTCTGCGCTTTGCGGAGAGCCTGATGACCCCGGCCTTCGACGATGGCACGGACAATTTCCAGCCGTCCAATCTTGAGGTGACCACGATCGATGTCGGCAATCCGGCGACCAATGTGATTCCGGCTTCGGCGAGCTTCAAGTTCAATATCCGCTTCAACGATCGTTGGACCGCCGAGACGGTGCAGGCGGAGATCCTGCGTCGGCTCGATGCGGCGGCAACCGACGAAAGCCTGCGGCCTGGCCGTGGCCCCATGACCTATGAAATGGCGTGGTCAGAGCGGCCGAGCCATGTCTTCCTGACGCGCAGCAACAGCCTGATCGCCTCTCTGTCCAGCGCGATCGAAACCGTCACCGGTCGCACGCCGTCGCTGTCGACAACCGGCGGCACCTCGGACGCCCGCTTCATCAAGGACTATTGCCCTGTGGTAGAATTCGGGCTTGTCGGGCAGACCATGCATATGGTCGACGAACGCGTGGCGGTCAGCGATCTCGAGACACTGACGGTGATCTACAAGACCTTCATCGAACAATGGTTCGCTCATGCCGACGCTTAAAGAGGTCGAGTTCTATCTGATGGGGCTCTGGTTGCTGTTCAGGAAGGATGCAGCCGGCTTCACCTATCTCGATCTCTCGGACCGTGGCGCCCTGCGTTCCTTCTGGGCCATTGCCTGGGCACTGCCCGCGATCCTGGTGTCGTTCATCTGGTGGCAGATGCTGTTTGTCGGCACTTTGCCGGAGGGCGTGGGGGTCGGTGGTCTCTTCTATTTCCGGCTGGTGATGGTCGAGGCGATGAACTGGGTGCTGCCCGTCATCCTCGTCGGCGTTCTCTGCTGGATGATCGGGATCGGAGAGAAATTCGCCTCGATCGTGGTCGCCGCCAACTGGCTTTCCCTGCCGGTGTCCTATTCCTATGCAGTGCTGGTGCTGGTGATGATGCTGATCCCGGCACTCAGCGGGCTTATTGCGCTGCTCTGGTTCCTATTGATGCTGACCTTGATCGCCGTGCTGTTCCGCATCCTGCGGATGATCATCGGCGATCATATTCTGACCGTGGCCACTGTGACCATGGTGTTGCTGGTTCCATCCATGCTGATTGCCGAGATGCTGGAACGCTATCTCGGGGTCTATCCCGGCTGATCGTCAAGCTACCAGCTGAACAACGACTTGCAGCCGGCCTTGGAAGCGCCTCGCCAAAATCACTCGTCGCCTGGATAGTCAACCTTCATGAAAAACAGGCCCTCGGGCGGGGCGACGGGGCCGCATGCAGCACGATTTCGGGCTTCAAGGGCGGCGCGCACATCCGCCGGCGTCATCTTGCCTTCGCCTGCCAGCTTCAGCGTGCCGGCAAAGGAACGGATCTGATTGTGCAGGAAACTCTGGGCTGTTGCCCTGATCTCGATCAGGTCGCCCGTGCGGCTGACATCAAGACGATCCAGCGTGCGCATCGGGCTCCTTGCCTGGCAATGTACCGAACGAAACGTGGTAAAGTCGTGATGACCGACCAGTTGCTGGGCCGCCTGATGCATTGCCAGATGATCCAGTGGCTTGGGGACCCACCAGGCCCGCTCCGCCTCCAAGGCGAGCCGCGCCGGCCGTGAAATAATGCGGTAGAGATAGTGGCGACGCAGGGCCGAAAACCGGGCATCGAAGGCGTCGGGCACGGCGCGCACGTCGATGACCGCGACGCGCTCGCCAGCCAGCCCCAGATGGGCGTTCAGCGCGTTGCGCAGCTTGTCCGGCACCCAGTCGCGCGACAGATCGGCATGGACCACCTGACCCAGCGCATGGACGCCGGAATCGGTGCGGCCGGCACCGCGGATTACCACGGTCTCGCCGCTCAGGGAGAAGATCGCCTTTTCCAGCGCGCCCTGCACCGACGGCCCGTTGTCCTGGCGCTGCCAGCCGACATAAGGACTGCCGTCATATTCGACACACAAGCGAAAGCGCGGCATCAGGCGATCACCGTACCCGGCGACAATGGTGTGCCGCGCAGGAAATCCTCCGCCGACAACGGCTTACCGCCAGCCTTTTGTAAGCGGACGAGACGAACGGCGCCCACACCGCAGGCAATATTCAGCTGTTCGTCGAGGACCGTGCCAGGCAAGGCTCTGCCACCGTCAGGCTGGGCCAGTTCGGATGCAAGCAGCTTGACGCGCTCCGGCTTGCCGTTGATGATGACCTCGCTCCAGGCGCCGGGGAACGGCGCGAGCCCGCGGATATGGTTGTGAACATCGGTCGCCGACCTCGAAAAGTCGACGCGGGTTTCGCCCTTGTCGATCTTTGCCGCGTAAAGCACACCCTCTTCCGGCTGAGCGACCGTAGTCAACGTGCCGGTTTCGAGTGCCGACATGGCATCGACCATGGTGACCGCACCGACCGCGCTCAACCGGTCGTGCAGTTCACCGGCAGTCATGTTCGGCCCGATGTCGACCATTGCCGTGCGTGCGACCGGGCCGGTATCCAGCCCCTTGTCCATCTTCATCACCATCATGCCGGTCTGTCGATCGCCCGCCATGATTGCCCGCTGGATGGGGGCTGCCCCTCTCCAACGAGGCAAGAGCGACGCGTGGCCATTATAGGCGCCGAGCCGTGTGCCGTTCAGAATTGTCTCTGGCAGCAGCAGACCATAGGCAACTACCACCGCGACATCGGCCTTCAGGCCGACGAAGTGATCGCGGTCGGCAGCGTCGCGGAAATTGACAGGATGGAAGACGGACAGGCCGAGTTCTTCGGCCGCCTGGTGGACCGGAGATTTCTGCAGGTCGAGACCACGACGGCCGCCGGGACGCGGCGGCTGGGTGTAGACGGCGGCGATCTCGTGGCCGGCTTCAGCCAGCGCCTTGAGGGTCGCCACGGAAAAATCCGGCGTGCCCATGAAGATGATGCGAAGTGACATGGCGTCTCGCCTTCAGAACCGGAAAATGCGCGCGCCCGCAACGGGCGCGACGGATCAAAGCTTTGACTTGGAAGCCTTGGTGAATTTCTTGATCACCATCTCACGCTTCAGGCGGGAGATGTGGTCGATGAACAGCACACCGTTGAGATGGTCTATTTCGTGCTGCAGGCAGGTTGCCAGGAGACCGTCGGCCTCCGTCAGCTGTTCGCGGCCCTCACGGTCGAGCGACTTGACCGTGATCGCAGCCGGGCGCTCGACTTCGGCATAATAATCCGGGATCGACAGGCATCCCTCTTCGTAGACCGAGCGCTCGTCGGAGGAACGAACAATCTCCGGATTGATGAACACCAGTGGCTCGCGCTCATCACCTTCCTTGGAGATGTCGATGACCAGCATGCGGCGGGCAATGCCAACCTGGATTGCGGCAAGACCGATGCCAGGCGCCTCGTACATGGTTTCAAGCATGTCTTCGGCAAGCGTGCGGATAGCGGCGTCCACCCGTTCGATGGGCTGGGACACCTGACGCAGCAGGGGATCGGGGAGAATGATGAGAGGCTTTATCGTCATGGGCCTCACTTAGCGCAAGATCGAAACGGAGGAAATCGAAAAACGCACGATTTCGCTCCGTCTGCTGTGTCTCAGGCCGCGCGGCGACCAAGGCTCGTCGATGTGTCGCCGTTCTTTGCGGCAGCGTGTCCCGTCGCGCGGGTGCGAATGTGACTTAGCAATTCGACCAGACCGGCCACTTCAGAGCGAAGACGGCGTGTTTCCTCCGATGTCTGCTCGACCATATTGCTGTTTTCATGGGTCAGATGATCCATGTTGCGGGTCGCCTGATTCACCTCGTTGAGGCCCATGGCCTGATCCTTGGCCGCCGTTGCGATGTCCGAGACGAAGGCGTTGATCGCATCGATACGAGTGATGATGTCGGCAAGGGCGTCACCGGTACCGGAGACGAGGCCGACGCCCTCCTTTACCTGATCCGAACTCTGCGAGATCAGTTGCTTGATTGCCTTGGCTGCATCGGCACTGCGCTGGGCAAGCTGGCGCACTTCCTGCGCCACGACCGCGAACCCCTTGCCGGCCTCGCCTGCTCTGGCCGCCTCGACGCCAGCATTGAGCGCAAGAAGATTGGTCTGGAAGGCAATCTCGTCAATAACGCCAATGATCTTGGAAATCTCTGTCGAAGACTTTTCGATCGCGCCCATGGCGGATACGGCACGCGAAACGACCGCACCGGAGGATTGGGCCTGCTGCTGGGTTTCGCGAACGGTCATCGAGGCCCGCTCGGCATTGGCTGCCGTCTGGCTGACGCTGACCGAGAGTTGCTGCAGCGCCGTCGAGCTTTCCTGAACCCCTGTTGCCTGCTTTGCCGTACGGTTGGCCAACTCGCCAGACGCACGGGCGATCGTCTCGGTTCCGTTGAGAATTTCGTCCGAGGCGCGGCGGATGGCGGCGAACGAGGTGTTCAGCCGGTCGACCGTGTCATTGTAGTAGCCGGCCATTTCCTTGAAATTCTGCGGCAGGTCGCTGGTCATGCGGGCTTCGAAATCGCCCTGTGCCAGGGCTTCCAGACCTTTGCGCAAGTGTTCCATTGCGATGGCCTGGTCCGCCTCGAACCGCAGGCGCTCTTCTTCAAGCTGCACGCGCCTGGCGTCCAGTTCCTGCAGATAGACGGAGATCGAATAGTCCATGTCCAGCATGGCGGCCTTGACCAGCGCCTTGAGCTTGTCTGCCAGGGCATGGGCATGCTGCTTGCCGAACGGGAATGGCCAGTGCTTGACCAGGATGCCGGCAGCGAGTTCGCCCACAAGCATGGAATAGCCGCCGATATACCAGCGCGGTTCAAGACCTATGCGGGCATGCGCCTTGCCGACAGCTGTCACGCCCTTGACATAGTCTGCATCGAAGCCGCCCTTGGCCGCCTTGTCCCAATGCGCCATCTGGGCATTCTTGGCGCCGGTCATATGGGCCTTGTCGCGGAAAAAGCTGGCGAGCTTCGGCGTGCGTGCAACCTTCACATAGAACTTGTCCAGCGCGTCGCCGATGGTGTCATTGATGGTCGGGCGCAGCTCGTTGAGCGTCGCCCGAGTCCTGTCATCGATTTCGAGGAAGTCGAGGCGTTCTGACAGATCGGTGTTTGGTTTCTGGGTCATGGTTCCATCACAGGCGTTAGCTATTCCGGTGATCACCGGTTGTCGTTACACCTGCCATGGTTATCCTAAACAGAGACTAAACAATCCCGAAGAGTCTTGCCCTCAGCCCGCCCGTCGGTAGGTGATCTGCGCGGTGCGATCCCGGCTGCCTGCATGATTGCCACTGTCCGTCTTGAAGCCCTGAAGCGCTGCAACCAGCCTTTGTGCCTCATCGCTGAGCGTCACCGTCTGGGCAGACGTTTCCTCGACCATTGCGGCGTTGCGCTGCGTGATCTGGTCCATGGAGCTGATCGAGGTGTTGACCTCACGCAGGCCACCGGACTGATCGGCTGCGGCAGAGGCGATCTTGGACACGATGTCGTTGATCTCGCCGATTCGGACGATGATCTTTTCCAAGGCTTCGCCGGCATTGTTGACCAGGCCAACGCCAGTCTGAACTTGGCTCGAGCTTTGCGAGATGAGACCCTTGATTTCGCGGGCCGCACTGGCACAACGCTGGGCAAGCTCGCGCACTTCCTGGGCAACGACCGCAAAGCCACGTCCAGCCTCGCCAGCACGGGCCGCCTCGACGCCAGCATTGAGGGCCAGAAGATTGGTCTGGAAGGCGATCTCATCGATGACGCCGATGATCTTGGAGATACCATCGGAGGACTTCTCGATTGCGCCCATGGCTTCTACCGCACGCGAGACCACTTCCTCGGACACGCGCGCCTCGGTCAGCGCCACACCGACGACCACTGAAGCCTTCTGGGCTCCATCTGCCGTGAGCGTTACATTCTGGGTGAGATCATGCAGCGCTGCCGTGCTCTCTTCGAGGCCGGCTGCCTGTTGTTCGGTGCGTTGCGCAAGATCATTGGTTGCCGACGAAATAGCCGAGGTCGAGCGAAAGATCTCATCGGCCGCGCCGCGAACCGTGGTGATCGTCGCCTGCAGCGACTCGACCGAGCTGTTATAGTCCTTGGCCATCTCGACAAAGTTCGCCGGCATTTCATCGGTCAGGCGGGCTGCCAGATCGCCGGAGGCGAGCTTGGTCAAAACGCTGCGCAGAGCCGCCAGAGCAACGGCCTGTTCGGCCTCCGCCTTCAGCCGGGCTTCTTCTGCCTGCTTTCGCTCGGCTGCAAGAATATCGAGATAGACCGAGATCGAATAATCCATGTCGAGAAGCGCAGCCTTGACGATGACCGAAACCTCGTCGGCCATCTGCGGCGCATTCTGCCTGCCGAAGCGGCTTGGCCAGCGATCGCGGACCACCGCATGGACCAGTTGTTCGAGCAGCAGCGCATAGCCGCCGATATACCAGCGCGGCTCCAGCCCGATACGGGCATGGGCCTTGCCGACCATGGTGACGCCCTGCACATAGGTTTCGTTGTAGTCCGCGTTGGCAACGATGCCCCAATGTTGTTCCTGGCGTCCCTTTGCACCGCGAATGTGCTCTTCGCCCTTGAAGAAGGCGGCCGTCTCGGGCGTCTTTCGAACCTGAGCGTAAAACACATCCAAGGCGGCACCGACATTCTTGCGGATCACCGGGCCAAGGCGACGCAGTGTGTCGCGTGCCTTGTCGTCCAGACCGAGGAATTTCAGCCTTGCTTTCAGAACCACGTTATCTTCGTTCGACGTCATGATGTTTCTACGCTCTCGTCCTAGTTTCATCAGCGAGTTCTGATGTATGTACTTCAAGAGATGCTTAAATGGTAAAATATTGGTTGCCGAAAACTACGTGTTTTCGAGCACATCAGTTGTTCCTTCTTGAAATGAGCGCAAAACAGCCATTTCGATTTTGCTGATTTGCGCTTCGTCAAATGTGGCGGCAAATAATTTTTTTCTGATATTCGCTTCGCCGGCGCCATCAAGACGAATGTTCACTCTTTGATCTATGCGGACAACGCGAATCTGCTAGACTTGATACTATGAACCCATACCAGTTTCCGGCGGTGACCATCGGCTCAGTCACCCTTTCACCCATGGTTCTGGCTTGCTTCGCGCTGGCGCTGATCGCCATTCCGTTCGTGCTGTTGGGATGGGGTGTGTGGCGCTCCGGACGCGCAAGGCTGCGGCATCAGGAAGAGGCACTGCGGCGTGAACAGGCGGCGGAAGCCCGCCTCGGAGAACTGTTGAAGGCCCAGGCTGAGATGCAGGGGCGACTTGCAATCATGGCCGATGTGTTCGGCAGCCGGCAGGCGGAGCTCAATCAATCGATCAGCCAGCGGCTGGATGGCATGACCCATCGCCTCGGGACGACAATCACCGAGCAGACGAAATCGACGCATGACAATCTGCGGAGCCTGCAGGAACGGCTCGCCGTAATCGATGCGGCGCAAAACAACATCCAGTCGCTGGCCAAGGACGTGGTCGGGCTGCAAGCCATCCTGTCCAACAAGCAGACCCGTGGCGCGTTTGGCCAGGCGCGCATGGAGACCATCGTTGCCGACGGGTTGCCGATGGGGGCGTTCGCATTCCAGGCGACCCTGTCGAACGGGTCGCGGCCCGACTGCACGATCCGCATGCCGAACGGTTCACCGCCGCTGGTGATCGATGCCAAGTTTCCGCTGGAAGCCTGGAACGCCATCCGTGATGGCGAAACGCCAGAGCAGAGGAAGATTGCAAGCCAGCAGTTCCGTCGCGATCTCGATGTGCATATCCGCGACATTTCGGAAAAATATCTGATCTCCGGCGAGACGCAGGACATGGCATTCCTGTTCGTGCCGTCGGAATCGATCTTTGCCGAGATCCACGAAAATTTCGAGGGGATCGTGCAGAAGGCGCACAAGCAGCGCGTCGTCATCGTCTCCCCGTCGCTGCTGATGCTGTCGATCCAGGTGATCCAGGCCGTCTTGAAGGACCAGCGCATGCGCGAGCAGGCACACCTGATCCAGGGCGAAGTGATCCGGCTGATGGAAGATTTGAACCGGCTCGATGACCGGACCAGGAAGCTCCAGGGGCATTTCCTTGCGGCACAGAAGGATGTCGATCAGATCCTGACATCCTCGGACAAGCTCGTGCGGCGCGGGGCGAAAATCGAGGCGATGGAATTCGACATGCCTGGCGACAAGGTCGAGGGCGGGGATACGCCGGCCAAGATGGTCGAGAACCGCACCGGCCTGCTCAAGCTCAGGGTTGTTGACGAGGACTGATTGCCTGGTCCACAAGAGCGCAGCAAAAGAGAGGCTAAGCGCATGATCACCGTTTTCGGCTCAATCAACATGGATCTCGTTGCCAATACGCCACGGCTGCCCAAGCCCGGCGAGACGGTATCCGGGACGGGCTTTGCGACGGCTGCAGGGGGCAAGGGAGCCAACCAGGCCTTGGCCGCACGGCGTGCAGGCGCAAGCGTGCACATGGTCGGGGCGGTCGGCAAGGACGAGTTTGCCGGTCCGGCACTCGACCTTCTCGACAAGGCAGGCACCGATCTTTCCGGCGTTCGCCACGAAGACGGCCCGACCGGCACCGCGCTGATCCTCGTCGGTGGCGACGGCGAAAACATGATTGCCGTCGTACCCGGAGCAAACGGTCTCGTCGATGTTGCCCAGGCGGAAGCGGCCGTTGGCGCCCTTTCTCCGACAGACCTACTCATGCTGCAGCTGGAAGTCCCGGCGGCCTCCGTCGAAGCGGCGCTGAAAACTGCCAAGGGGCGTGGCGTTCGCACAGTCCTGAACACAGCGCCGCTGACACCTGAAGCGGCAGCCCTTTCTGAGCTGGCCGATTTCGTCATTGCCAACGAGACGGAGTTCGAACTGCTGACCGGCACATCGGGGCTGACATCCGAAGCCCGCGAAGCGCTGATGCTCGAAAGGCATGGCAAGACAAAACAGACGCTGATCGTCACGCTTGGCGGTGACGGCGTGGTGGCCGTCCACGAGGGCGCACTGCACCGCGCCAAGGGACTGAAGATCGAGCCTATCGACACCGTCGGTGCCGGCGACACATTCTGCGGCTATCTCGCCGCGAGCCTCGATCAGGGGCTTGCCTTCGAACATGCGTTGCGTCGTGCCGCTGTCGCTGGCTCGCTCGCCTGCCTGAAGCCGGGAGCTCAGCCCTCTATTCCCATGGCGGAGGATGTCGCGGCCAGGACATGAAATGTCTTTCGCGTCAAACCTTGAAGAATTTACTATGAAACCTCCTGGTTTCCGGGCGTTTCCAGCTACGTTTTTACACAAAGTTTAGAGATTGGGATTCATCTTCCGGGGCGAAGTCGAGCCGTGATCGATATGGCCCGGAGACTGCGCCCTCCTGCTCCATGAAGGAGCATATCCTTGCCTTGCGAGCGCATCATGCGCATCCGATGCATTAATCCTCCATGTGACCATGAGGACCTAATGTCTATTTTCAGAATGAAATCCCTGGCAGCCAAACTCATTCTCGTCACCGGCGTCGCCATCGCCGTCGTGCTCTTCGTATCGAACCTGTTCCTGATCTCGCAGACCCGCAATCGCGTCGAGACCCTGACGATGGATCAGGCGAATGCGGAAGCAAAGGCCATCGCGACAGACGTCGGCGCCGCCGTCGGCGAACTTGCGGGCGCCGCCCGTTCGATGGCCGGCGTCATCGGGCGCGGCCAGGAAGGCAAGTATGTCGACCGCAAGGCTGTGGTCGACATGCTGAAAGCCAATGTCGAAAAGAATGCCTTTGCCTTCGGCAGCTGGTTTGCCGAAGAGCCCAATGCCTTCGATGGACAGTCGCCAAGCATGGCGGGCAAGCCTGAATTCGGCTCCTCGAAAGACGGAACATTCAATCCGTACTGGACGAAGAGCAAGGATGGTGGCTTTACATTCTCGACCTTCGATTCCGACTATGTCGCCCCGTGGTATTCGCTCGCGGCGAAGAGCCTGAAGGGTGCGATCACACCGCCTTATGCCGAATCGACCACGGGTGAAAACACGGCGATGACCTCCATCGCCTATCCGGTCATCGCCAATGGCAAGCTCGTCGGGGTCAGCGGCGTCGACATCTCGCTGAAGGCGATGGCCGACAAGCTAAACAAGTTGCAGCCATTTGGATCCGGCCGCGTCACGCTGCTTTCCCAGACCGGCAAGTGGATCGTGGCGCCGACACCGGATCTGCAGATGAAGGACTATGACGGTACCGGCGCCGATCTGGTCAAATCCGCCATCACGTCACTGACCGGTGGCGTGATCAAGGGTCTCGATGACGGCCATGGCAGCTTCGACCGCGTCGTCTATCCTTTCGCACTGCCGGACGTGAACACCAACTGGGTCGTTCTCGTCGACGTGCCACATGCCGCGATCAACGCTCCACTGCAGGCCCAGACCTATATGATGGTCGTCGGTGGACTGATCGTCCTCTGCGCCGTGATGTTTGCTCTTTACTGCGCGGTGCGATCCTTCGTCCAGAAGCCGCTCGGCGGACTTGTGGCCAGCGTCCAGACACTGAGCGCCGGTCAGTATTCCGAGCCGGTCACAGGGCAGGACAGCAAGGACGAAATCGGCCTTGTCGCCCAGGCTCTCGAAGGCTTCCGCCATCGGCTCGCCGAGAGCCATACACTGGCCGAGCAGGCCGAAGCGCAGCGGGGGGCTGCCGAAGGCGAACGTCGTCGTTCCGAGCAGGAACGCAACCAGTCTGCCTCCGTCCAGCAGCACGTGGTCTCGGCACTCGGCAACGGTTTGGCGCAGCTGTCGCAGGGCAACCTGACCTATCGTATCGGGGACGACTTCCCCAGCGACTATGCAGCGCTCAAGCGTGACTTCAACGATGCGCTCGCCAGCCTCGAGCAGGCGATTGCCTCGGTGAATGTCAGTGTCGTCAACATCGGTGCCGGAAGCAGCGAGATTTCGGAGAGTGCAGCGGACCTCTCCAAGCGGACCGAGCAGCAGGCGGCGAGCCTTGAAGAGACAGCGGCCGCACTCAACGAGTTGACCGAGCAGGTTCATTCGAGCGCCGACAATGCCGGTATTGCTGCAAATACCGTCAGTGTTGCCGTGCAGGATGCGGAGAAGTCGGGCGAAGTCGTCCAGCGCGCCGTGACCTCGATGCAGGGCATTGCGCAGTCCTCGCAGGAAATCTCGCGCATCATCGGCGTCATCGACGAGATCGCCTTCCAGACCAACCTGTTGGCGCTCAATGCCGGCGTGGAAGCCGCTCGTGCAGGCGAAGCCGGCAAGGGCTTTGCGGTCGTGGCGCAGGAAGTGCGTGAACTCGCCCAACGTTCGGCGAATGCAGCCAAGGAAATCAAGACGCTGATCAACGCATCGGGGGCTCAGGTCCGCGACGGCGTGGAACTGGTCGGACAGGCTGGCGAGACCCTGCAGAAGATTTCCGATCAGGTCATGCAGATCAACGGACTTATCCTGCAGATCTCGGCGTCGGCCAGCGAGCAGGCTTCGGGGCTGAAGGAAGTCAACTCCGCCGTGAACCAGATGGACCAGGTGACCCAGCAGAACGCAGCCATGGTCGAGGAGACGACGGCAGCCAGCATGACCCTGCGCAGCGAGGCGGAAAACCTCAAGGGTCTTGTTTCCAGGTTTACCGTCGGCGGACACCGCAACCCGGTGCATGCCCTCCAGGCCGCCGCCCAGACGATGCGTGCGCCCGCCCGCCCGGAGGCATCCCATGCCCGGGCACCGGTACCGAGCTATCAGCCGGCACCCAAAAAGGTTGCCGCCGGCGGCGGTTCACGCGGCGGTGACGATTGGGAAGAGTTCTGATCCCGTCAGGCCAGACACATCACGAGACAAGACAAAGGCCGCTGGTTTTCCAACGGCCTTTTCAGTTTCAGCTTGGCGACAGTCTAAAGGCGGGCAAACCGTTCCACGAGCAGGTCGAAAAAGCCGTCGGCGTCTACGTTGCGCATGACCTGAGCATTCGGCGTGCGGCCCGATACCCGCCACCAGTCGACCACTGTCATGCCCATGGTGAGTTCGGATTCGACCTCGATCTCGACATTGCAATGGCGTCCGCTGAACAGTTCCGGCTTGAGTAGATAAGCGATGACTGTCGGATCATGCAGCGGGCCGCCGTCGGAGCCGTATTTCTCCTCATCGAAGCGTTCGAAGAATTCCAGCCAGCCAACCATGGCCTTGGCAACAGGCGTGCCGATGTCAGCAATGCGCGCGACGCGGGTCTTCCTGGTCAACAGCTGGTGCGTAACGTCGAGCGGCATCATCACAACGGGAATCCCGGCGGCCAATACGGCAGCGGCGGCATGCGGATCGACATAGATGTTGAATTCGGCCGCCGGGGTGATGTTACCGCCTTCGAAGAAACCGCCGCCCATCATGACCAGCTCGCGGACACGCGGCGCGATATCCGGCGCCTTCTGCAGCGCGAGGCCGATATTGGTCAGGGCGCCGAGCGTGCAAAGGGTCACCGTACCCGGCTCTTCCCGACGCAGGGTCTCGATGATGAAGTCGACGGCATGCTGCTCCTGCAGGGGCATGGTCGGCTCCGGCAGATCCGCGCCATCAAGGCCCGTCTTGCCGTGCACATGTTCTGCGGTCACCAGTTTTCGCTGCATGGGTCGATCGGCGCCGGCAAAGACGGCTACGTCCGGTCGGCCACAGAGCTCGCAGACGATACGCGCATTGCGGCTGGTCCAGCTCAACGGAACGTTTCCGGCAACCGTTGTCACACCGAGAACTTCCAGTTCTGCAGGGCTTGCAAATGCCAGCATGAGGGCGGCGGCATCGTCCTGACCGGGGTCGGTGTCGATGATGATCTTACGGGGCTGATTCATATAAAGGCGATCCTGATGACGAATGTCCGAGCGATGGAACCGCTTCTGCATTTTGTCAAGCGACGGGCGCCTTGCGATGCTGCCCGGCGCCCCCCATATAGCTGGAATGTTTGGTGAGTTCTGCTCATCGAAAGCACAATCGAGGACAGAATGACACGAAGCAGGCTTCCAGGTGAAGGGTTCATCGTCAGCTTCAACCTCGGCGAAGCCGGGTTCGCACAGCGTCCACGCGGCGGCGACAGTTATCCCCCCTATGACATCGAACGCCTGCAGCCCGAATCAGGTGCCGAGCGTTTGCGGATCACGTTGGCGGTGGCCGGATTTTCCGAAGACGAGCTCGACGTCAGTGTCGAGGCGAGACAGCTGATCGTTCGCGGTCGACAGATTGATCGGGAGGAGCCATCCTACCTTTTCCGGGGAATCGCAGCCCGACAATTCCAGCGCATCTTTGCCCTTGACGACGGCCTCGAAGTGACCGGGGCGAGCCTTCGCAACGGACTTCTTTCGATCGAAATCATCCGGCCGGAGCGCGCGCAGGTGGTGAGAAAAATTAACATTTCAGCATCACTATGAGGTTATCGGCCTGATTTGCCGCATCTCCCTCATTCGTGGAGCCTCGGAATGTTACTGAAAGAAGCCAATGCCCGGATCACCAGGTCAGAATTCGCCCATCTGGGTGCTGGCGAAGTGGGCTATATCCGAAAGATGAAATCAGACGAGGTTTCGCGCTGCTTCCCCGAAGCGCCCGATATCGACCCGACGCTTGATCTCTGGGCTCTCTTTGCCGCCGACGGCACACCGATACTGCTTACCGACAATCGCTCCAGCACCTTCTTCAAGGCCGCGGAAGACGATCTGAAAACAGTTTCCCTGCACTGAACAATGCCTATCGCACCCGCGGCCGGAGCGCCCGGCAGCCGATGCAGAATGGCAGAAGGCTGATGCAGCCGACTGTTTGCACTATCGATTGGAGGCTGCGCCGGCACGGCGCGGTTAGATCAAATCTTCAAGAAGGTGAGATAGGCTGAAGATCGGCCTTCGCGACGGGCCTTGGCCTCGTAGCGGGTGCCCGGCCAGCCCTCATAGGGCGTCAGCCAGTCACTGGCATTGCGCGCGGTCCATGCGAAGCCGCCATGCGCCTTGCAATGCTGCAGCGTCCAGTTGACATAGGTGTCAATGTCGGAAGCGAAGCAGAACCTGCCGCCGGGCTTCAGCACCTTATGGAAGCGCTGCAGATTGACCTCAGAGACAAAGCGCCGCTTCCAGTGCTTCTTCTTCGGCCATGGGTCGGGATAGAGCAGATCAATCTGATCGACGCATTCGGCCGGCATCCAGTCGAGCAACTGTGTCGCGTCGTCATCATGAACGCGGATATTGCGCAAGTCTTCCGCTTCGACAACCGCAAGCAGCTTCGCCATCGAGTTGACGAAGGGTTCGACACCAATGAACCCTGTTGTCGGGTTCGTGCGGGCGCGGTGAACGAGGTGTTCGCCGCCGCCAAAGCCGATTTCAAGACGCACCTTCTCCACGGCAAGCGGAAATAGCGCCTTGATGTCGGCCGGCGTCTCGGATTCGAGATCAACCTTCAGTTCCGGCAGGAGGGACCCCATGCGCTCGACCTGTTGCTCGCGCAAAGGCTTGCCCTTGCGTCGACCGAAAAAAGCTTCGGTCGACCGTGTCCTGCGTTCCGGATCTGTCATTCAATCAAGCCTTAAGAGCATCCTTGAGCGGCTTGACCAGATCGAGCTTCTCCCAGGAGAAGGAGCCGTCACGGCCAGCCTTGCGGCCGAAATGGCCATAAGCGGACGTCTTAGCATATACAGGCTTGTTCAGGTCAAGATGGCGACGGATGCCGGTCGGAGAAAGATCCATGACCTTGCGGATGGCGGCTTCCACCTGATCTTCGGTCACACCATTGCCGGTGCCATGCAGGTCGACATAGATCGACAGCGGCTGGGCAACGCCGATCGCGTACGAAATCTGGATCGTGCAGTTGTCAGCCAAACCGGCAGCCACGACATTCTTGGCAAGATACCGGGCGGCATAGGCGGCGGAGCGATCGACCTTGGTCGTGTCCTTGCCGGAGAAGGCGCCGCCGCCGTGGGGCGCTGCGCCACCATAAGTGTCGACGATGATCTTGCGGCCTGTGAGGCCAGCGTCGCCGTCGGGGCCACCGATGACGAACTTGCCCGTCGGATTGATGTACCAGTTGCAATCGTCTGCGATCTTCAGATCGCCGAGCGCTTCTCGGATATAGGGTTCGACGACCTGGCGAACCTTGTTGGAATCCCAGCTCTCGTCAAGATGCTGCGTGGACAGGACGATCGAAACGGCTTCCGAAGGCTTGCCATCGACGTAGCGAACGGTCACCTGGCTCTTCGCATCAGGGCCGAGCTTGCCGGGGTCGCCTTCGCCCTTCTTGCGGGCAGTCGCCAGCAATTGCAGGATCTTGTGCGAATAATAGATCGGTGCCGGCATGAGATCCGGCGTTTCCTTGCAGGCATAACCGAACATGATGCCCTGGTCGCCGGCGCCTTCGGCACCCTGCTGGTCGGCAGCCTTGTCAACGCCCTGGGCAATGTCGGCCGACTGCGCATGCAGCAGCACGTCGATCTTGACATTCTTCCAGTGGAAACGGTCCTGTTCGTAGCCGATATCCTTGATGGCCTTGCGTGCCGCACTCTTGAACTTCGACGGGTTCACGGCCGGATCGCCATAGGCATCCTTGGCGATTTTGCCGTCCTTGTCCTTCTTCAAGAGGCTGTCCGGCAACCGAACCTCACCGGCGATCACGACGCGATTGGTGGTTGCCAGCGTTTCGCAGGCGATGCGCACAGACCAGGGATCCACACCCGTTTTTGCCGCTTCCCGATACACGAGATCGACGATTTCGTCAGAGATTCGGTCACAAACCTTGTCCGGATGACCTTCGGATACAGACTCGCTGGTAAAGAGATAGTTGGCGCGCATCGGGATTCCCCTCAAAGAATGAATGGTGGCATCGTTACTCAGTTCAAGTGCCAAAAACAAGAACACAACCACATAAATATATCTTTATGTGAGCAAATTTTTCTTTAATTCAGGGCAAAAAAAAGCGGCCTGACGGCCGCCCTCTCTGCGATCAAATCGTGTTCGTTCACTCCGTATCGGCTTCCGCCGCCAAAGCCTTGACCAGATCGACAATCTTGCGGCGAACCTTGGGGTCGCCAATCTTGACGAAGGCGCGGTTGAGCTGCAGGCCCTCCGAAGACGACAGAAAATCGACAACATAGTTCGAGCTGGAGGCTTCGGCCATACCCGACGCCGTCACGCTGCTTTCGCCCGGTGCATCTTCGAAAAAGAAGGAAACCGGCACGTTCAATATGTTGGAAATGTTCTGAAGGCGGCTGGCGCCGACGCGGTTGGTGCCCTTCTCGTACTTCTGGATCTGCTGGAAAGTGATGCCAAGGCTTTCACCCAGCTTCTCCTGGCTCATGCCCAGCATCGTACGACGAAGGCGAATCCGGCTTCCGACATGGATGTCAATCGGGTTCGGCTTCTTCTTGTTCTCGATCATAACGTGGTCCTGACAATTGTTGGCGATCCGACCATATTCCCATACCCCCGAGGACCCATAACGATACGTTGCATTCGCCGTCCAGGAACATTCAGCATACTTGTAGACTTACGGTCGCGACTACTATGCAATTTTAGGGGTTTTCGGTCAATTCTTTCCCCTAATAAAACCCATGCGAGAAATAAGGGCCCATAATCCAAGGCATCCAAAAACCAACCAAAAGTTTAGGTTGTGGCGCCAGGCGCTCGATATCGGCACATTGTCGACACTCAGAGTTGCATCCAGCGCCCCCTCGGAACCGAGCGAAAGACCATCGACAATGCGTCCGAGAGGGTCGATGAGAGCCGAAATCCCGTTGTTGGCGTCACGGATCACCGGAACGCCCAGTTCGACAGCGCGGATTCGCGCCTGAAGAAAGTGCTGATAGGGGCCTGGCGTCATGCCGAACCAGGCGTCGTTGGTGATGTTGAGTATCGCCCTTGCACCCCCCAGTCCCGGCTCGATCTCGCCGGGGAAAATGATCTCGTAGCAGATCAGCGGATAGAAGCCCAAGCCGGTTGGCAGTGTCAGCACCGCACGGCTGACGGCTGGCGAGAAGCCACCCGGAAGGCTGATCAATTCCTCGATACCCAGTTGGCGCAACCAATCCTCGAATGGGACATATTCACCGAACGGCGTCAGGTGCACCTTGTCGGATGCGCCGAGGATCTGCCCCTTGTCATCAATCATGTAGACCGAATTGTAGTAGCGCGGTGGCAGGCCTGCACCCTGGACTTCCGAACGCACGGCACCGGCCAGCAGAACCTGACCGTCCTGCAGCACATCGGCGATACGCACCAGCGCGTCCGGATTCTCGGTCAGGATGAACGGCACGGAGGTTTCCGGCCAGACGATCACATCCGGCCTGGGCTTTCCGTCCGCGGGCGGGGCGGCCGTGAGTGCCAAGTGTTTTTCGAAGATCTCAACGCGATCGGTGTTTTCGATTTTCTGCGACTGGTCGATCGCCGGCTGAACCAGACGCACGGTCACCGGCTTTTCCCTTTCCGGCAGCGGCGGCGCTACATAGAGGCGATAGGCGCCAAAGCCCAGGTGTCCTGCGACAAGCCCGACGGCAAGCAGCATGCCCGGCACGAGGCCCTTGCGCGTGCCCAGCAGCGCCGGGGTGGCAAAGACGAAGACCGCCAGCGCCGAAACGCCAAATGTGCCGAGCACATATGCCGACTGCATCATCAAGGGGATCGGCATAGCCCCATAGCCGATGGCATTCCATGGAAAGCCGGTTGCAACGACACTTCTCAGCCATTCGGCAAAACCGAAGCCCGCAGCCAGCGCCGCAATCCGCCCGACGCCGTCAGACCAGAGAAGCCGTGCGACCAGCGTTGCGAGGCCGTAGAAGATCGCCAGAACTGCCGGCAGTCCGAGGATTGCCAGCGGCAATGCCCAGGCAAATTCATCCGCCTCCAGCAGCAGTGCATTGCCCAGCCACCAAAGCCCGGCAACGAAATATCCAAAACCGAAAAGCCAGCCGAGCGTGAAGGCTGAACGCAGGCCAAGCGAATTGTTGCGCTCCGGGTTTCCGGTGGTGCCGTCGATCAACCAGACCAACAATGTGAAGGAGACGAACATAGCGGCAAAGAAGCCGACAGGCGGCAGGGCTAGCGCTGCAACCGCCCCGGCAAAAACAGCGAGTGCCGCGCGCCTTGCGCCCCACAGGAGCAAGACTCCACCCGCCAACCGTTCCATGCGCAACCCCTCTGAGCGAATCATCGTGGCGCAGTGTTCCAAATATCGCGGGGAATGTCCCGCATTTCGCGGGACACAAATTGGCATTGGCAGGTCAGCGTCGGCTTAAGACGCCGTATCGTTGTCCACGGCAGAACGTTCGGCCTCGTTTGCCGGCTTCTTGCCGCGACCCGTCTTGGCTTCGACGACGGCTTCGCCCTCACCCTTGACAGTGCGGCGGCGGGCAGCAGCGCGCTTGCGGACAATGCGAACCCGCTTGATCCGGCGGGGATCGGCATCGAGGATATGGAATTCGAAACCGGCAAGCGCCTGGACAACCTCGCCACGCGCCGGGATACGTCCCAGAGCCGAAAAGATCAGGCCGCCCAGGGTATCGACATCATCGAGCCGGTCCTGGATGTCGAAATCCGGGCCGATCGCCTCTGCGATTTCCTCCAGTTCGACGCGGGCATCGGTCACCAATACATCGTCGGAAATACGGGTGAACATAACCTCTTCGTCGTCATGCTCGTCCTCGACATCGCCGATCACCATCTCGACGATGTCTTCATGGCTGACGAGGCCGTCGGTGCCGCCATATTCATCGATCACCAGTGCCATCTGGGTGCGGGCCGCCTGCATCCGGCTCATCAGGTCGGACGCGAGCATGGACGGTGGCACGAAAAGCACGGAGCGAATGATACCGGCCTCGGCAACAGTCTTGCTGAGATCGATGCGAGCCAGATCAAAGTCGACCTTCGGCTTGGCCTTGTCGCCCTTTGTCTCGGTCTTTTCCGCCTTGTCGACACTTGCCGCCGAAGAACGGGCGGCAGCGATACGGCGGCGATTGCGGGCCTGCTTGGTAACGTAGGACAGAAGGTCGCGGATGTGGACCATGCCGCGCGGATCATCCAGCGTGTCGGCGTATACGGGCATGCGCGAACGCCCCGAAACCTCAAAGATGGTCATCAGTTCGCCAATGGTGACACTGTGATCCACGGCCTCGATATCGACGCGCGGCACCATGATGTCCTCGACGCGAACCTCACGGAAGCGGAGGATGTTGTGCAACATCGCCCGTTCTTCGGCGGTAAACGCCTCGCCGAGCGTTGCGTCGGCCTTCAATGCGTCCGTCAGGTCTTCTCGGAGGCTTGTCGACGAGGACGGCCTGAGAAGGCGGGCAATGCGTGTCCAGAAGGGGGTGGATTGTCGGGGCGAGCTTTCCGCTCGCGATGGACTACTGCCGTCGTCGGAGGAAGAACCCTCCGAACCCTCATTGGCCTCAGTGGCCGTTCTTGTCGCAAAATCGCTCATTGTTCCAAACTATCAGATCGGGTCTTGTCCCGCATAGGGATCAGATAGGCCAAGTTCGTGCAAAATGCGAGTCTCAAGCGCTTCCATTTGTTCCGCATCGCTCGTCTCAAGATGATCGTAGCCGAAGAGATGCAGAAATCCATGGACCATCAGATGCGTCAAATGATCCTCGAAGCTCTTATCCAGCTCGACCGCTTCGCGCTCGACGGTCTCGCGGGCAATGATGATATCGCCGAGCATAGGGCCGGGCATCTTGCCCGGCACCACCGGAAAAGCGGGAAAGGACAAGACATTGGTCGGCTTGTCCTTGCCGCGCCATTCGGCGTTGATCTCACGGATCATCTCATCGTCACCGAAGACAAGCGACAGTTCCGCCGGTTGCGGCGGGAAGGGCTGGCCTTCCCTGTCGCGAAGATACGTACTTGCGAGCCCGAGAACGCGCCCTGCCATAGCCTCAAGCGCGTCCTCTTCGGCCCATCCGTCCGCCTCTACGGCGATCTGTATATCCAAATGCTGCATCGTCAGTGTGGCAGACCTCAACGGCCGGTCTACTCGCTTTCTTCCGCAACAATATACTTGGCATCGTAGGCCCGAACAATCCGGCCAACCAAAGGATGGCGGACGACGTCGGTGTCCTTGAAACGAACAATCGATACACCCTCGACTTCCTTGAGGATCTGCAAGGCTTCGACGAGGCCCGAGGTTACGCCGCGCGGCAAGTCGATCTGGCTCGGGTCGCCGGTGATGATCATGCGGCCGTTCTCACCAAGACGGGTCAGGAACATCTTCATCTGCATCGACGTGGTGTTCTGGGCCTCATCAAGGATGATGGCGGCATTGGCAAGCGTGCGACCGCGCATGAAGGCGAGCGGGGCGATTTCGATCACACCTGCCGTAATCGCCCGTTCGACCTTGTCGCCGGGGATCATATCGTACAGCGCGTCATAAAGAGGCCGCAGGTAAGGATCGACCTTGTCCTTCAGGTCGCCCGGAAGGAAGCCCAGACGCTCGCCGGCTTCCACGGCAGGACGCGTCAGGACGATGCGATCAACCATGCCACGTTCGAGCAACTGTGCGGCATGGGCCACCGCCAGATAGGTCTTGCCCGTACCGGCCGGGCCGACGCCAAACACCATTTCGGAGCGATCGAGCGCCCGCATATAGGCATCCTGGGTCGGGGTGCGGGCAGCAATCGTCTTCTTGCGCGTCGAAATCTGCGCCATTGACAGCTTCGCCTTGCGCTCAAGCGTCGGCAGGCTCAACTGGTCATCGGCAGCGACAGCCATGCGGATCGCGCCCTCAACGTCGGAGAGTTCGACCGAACCGCCGCTCTGAAGACGGGCGTAGAGGAAATCGAGCGCGCGACGGGCCTGATTGGTGGCAAGCAGGTCGCCGGAAATGGAAACCGAATTGCCGCGAGCGCGGGCTTCGATTTGCAGCCGCTGTTCGAGAAGTTTGAGGTTCTGGTCGAATTGACCGAAGAGCTCACTCGCAAGCCGGTTGTTCTCGAACGTCAAAATGAAGTGATTGGCGTCGGTCGCAGTTGTGCGGACATTGCGCGAGGGTGAGGAAACCACTTCTGTTGCGTTCAAGCGTTCAGGCTCCTGTGTCGATCAGGTTCAGGCCCTCACTCTAACCCTCTGCCACCTCGGCAAACAAGCTGTTTGGGCCGGCTGCGGTGATTCGTACCTGTATAATGTCACCGATTTTCGAAGACATTGCATCAACATTCACAGACTGCAGCCACGGCGAGCGACCAATCAGCTGCCCGGGCATGCGTCCCGGCTTCTCCAGCAGCAGGTCCATGGTACGCCCGATCATCGACTGGGAAAAGGCCTGCTGCTGTTCCAGCAGCAGTTCCTGCAGCCGGGCAAGGCGTTCCGTCTTGACGTCTTCCGCAACGTGATCCGGCAGATCGGCACCGGGCGTACCGGGTCGCGTCGAATATTTGAACGAATAAGCCTGAGCAAATTTCACCCGGCGCACGAGATTCATCGTGTCCTCGAAATCCTGATCGGTTTCACCGGGAAAACCGACGATGAAATCGCCCGACAGGGCGATGTCGGGACGGGCCGCGCGAATACGCTCGATCAACGCGATATATTCCGACGCCTTGTGGCGACGGTTCATCGCCTTGAGGATCCGATCCGAACCGGCCTGAACCGGCAGATGCAGGTAAGGCATCAGCATGCGCAGATCGCGATGCGCCGCGATCAGCCGGTCGTCCATGTCGCGCGGATGGCTGGTGGTGTAGCGCAGACGCGCAAGACCAGGCGTTTCGGCCAGACGGTAGAGCAGATCGCCAAGACCGATCGCCCTGCCCTCTTCATCCTCACCATGCCAGGCGTTGACGTTCTGTCCCAGCAAAGTCAGTTCGCGCACGCCAGTATCGACCAGTTTGCGCGCCTCGGACAAAAGCTGCGCGAGCGGACGCGACACTTCCGAGCCACGCGTATAGGGCACGACACAGAAGGTGCAAAACTTGTCGCAGCCTTCCTGTACGGTCAAGAACGCAGTGACGTTGCGCGGCTTGCCGGGCACTTTGACGGGGGCCGGAAGGTGCTCGAACTTGTCTTCCAGCGCATATTCGGTGTCGACGACACGCTCGCCGGTGCGGGCGCGATGCAGGGCCTGCGGCAGGCGGTGATAGGTCTGCGGTCCGATGACGACATCGACGGCAGGTTCCCTACGGGAGATTTCCTCACCCTCAGCCTGGGCGACGCAACCGGCAACGCCGATCATGAATTCACGGCCTTCGGCGGCGCGAACCTTCTTCGTCTCACGCAGGCGACCCAAGGCGGAATAGACCTTTTCGGCTGCCTTTTCACGGATGTGACAGGTGTTGAGCAGAACGAGATCGGCGTCTTCCATGGTCTCAGTCGAGACGTAGCCGTCTGCTGCAAGCGCATCGGCCATGCGTCCGCTGTCATAGACATTCATCTGGCAGCCATAGGTCTTGATGAAGACCTTTCGCGCATTGGCGCCGGGCTGTTGGTGTGCGGGGATGATCGCTGTGTCCTGTGTCATGGCCGCTATTTAGTGGTTTTCGCTGTCCGATTAAACCGAAAAATCATAAACACCCGATCAGCGCTTGTGGCGGCCGCGCAAATGAGCGAGCAGCATGCGACGCAGGCGCGCCTCGATCTGGGAGGCGAGATGCTTGCGGCTGTCGCCCCTGCTGAATTTTACGCTTTCGCCAAAAGACACATCGACATCGATCGCGCCGGCTCTGAGAACCCCGAGGAGAGATTCCGTCAGGCCCGTATCTCCCGGCCAGCCGGCTATCGGCCTGTGAAAGCGGCCCATCGGCAGGCCCTGCACACGGGTATAGGCGATGGCCACCGGCTGAACATGAACGCCTCCCTCGCCGTCTTCGGGCAGGGCCGCGGCGGCTGCTCCGAACAGGGAGGACTTCACGCTGAGGACGCGGTTGCCGTCAGACGTCGTTCCCTCGGGGAACAATACGACGATCTCGCCATCTGCCATCCGCCCGGCAATCTCGCTGACCTGGTCTCCGGTGCGTCGCTTTTCCTCGCGAGCGATGAAGATCGTCTTCTGCAGTTTTGCCAGCGCCCCGAAAAGCGGCCAGGAGGCCACCTCCGTCTTGGCGATGAAGGTAACGTCGGCGAGCGAGCCGAGAACGAGGATGTCTTTCCAGGATGCGTGATTGGCGGCGATCATCAGCGGCCGGTTCCGATCGAGCTGACCATGGACATGCACGCGAATGCCAAGCGCGCGAAGCGTTGCCTTGTGCCAGTATCTTGGCAGCTTGCGGCGCAAACGCCAGTTCAGGCGCAGCGCAAGCAGTTGGATGGGGATCACCAGCAAGGAGGCAGCAATCAGCACGGCAAATGACAGGGCGATGCGCAGCCAGTTGATCACGCGAGCCTCATTCCGCCTGAGCGCATAGGCCTACTTCTCGTCCTTTGCGAGCGGAATGCCATAAAGTTCGAGACGATGGCCGACAAGACGGAAGCCGTGCTCGCGCGCGATGCGCTCCTGTAGTGCCTCGATTTCGGGCGAGTGAAACTCGACGACGACACCGGTCTTCAGGTCGATCAGATGATCGTGGTGTTCTTCCGGGACCGTCTCGTAGCGGGATCGGCCATCGCGGAAATCATGGCGTTCGATGATGCCGGCGTCCTCAAACAGCTTGACCGTCCGGTAGACCGTGGAGATCGAAATCTTCGCATCGACCTTCGAGGATCGGCGATACAGTTCCTCGACGTCGGGATGATCTGCCGATTCCTCAAGAATACGGGCGATCACACGGCGCTGTTCGGTCATGCGCATGCCACGTTCGGCACAAAGCGCTTCCAGCGATTTGATGGCTTCGGTCATGAGCCCATGTTATCCGCAAGTTCTGTTCGTCTAATCGACGGACTAGCGAAGATCGCGACGCATGACAAGCGCGGAGGTCCGACGGCCGGATTCATCTGTGTAATACGCAGGCCGTTCGCCGGCCTTTTCAAATCCGAGTTTGCGGTAAAGCCCGAGCGCCGCTGCGTTTCCGTCATCGACCTCGAGGAACATGGCTTCGCCGCCGCGATTGCGGGATTCGCGTATGGCTGCCTGCATGAGCCGCCAACCGAGGCCGAAGCGCGCCATTTTCTCGTTGACCGCAATGGTCAGGATCTCGGCCTCACCGGCCACTTCCCGGGCCAGCACGAAACCTGCCAGAGGCGCCTTGAAAATCAAAGTATTGGTCTGCCAGGCCACGAAGCCGAAGGAATTCGGCTGGAGCAGCAGACTGACGAATTCGCCATCGCCCCAGGCCCGCGCAAAGCGTTGCGAATGCAATGCCGCCACTGCCGCGCAATGATCGGGCACCATCGGAACGATTTCGAATTCAGGCTGACGGTAGAAGAGGGTGTCGCGCATTCTTGAGGCTCTGCATTCTGAGGCTTGCCAAGCCTGAACAGGTCCAAGCCGAGCGCTTTAAATCGTCACGTCGAAGCATGCCATCGCCAAACCCGCGACCACCGAAAGGTGCCATGCTTCAGGCTCTGGACACTGCAAAACCAGTCTGTGGCTTGGCATCCGGTCCACGTAGGTAAAGCGGTTTTGGCTTGCCCTGAGCTTTCGCCTTTGCGCCGAGTGCTGCAACGATCTCGATCGGAAAGTGATCCGGCAGAGTTTGAACCGCTCTGTCCGTCAGCAAAGCCGATGCGGATCCAATGACCGAAAGATTGTCGGCAGCAGCCTCAGAAAGAAAATCATCGAGCCCAAGCACGCGCGCCTCGTCGCAGGGCTCGCCATTTTCGAATGTCTGCGCATAGACTTCATCTCGATGCGCATTCATCGCCGCCAATACGGTTCGGGGCGCACCCGGCGCAGGCAGGTTGGCAAGGACGGACAGTGTCGATACGCCGACACATTCGACCCCCAGCGCAAGCGCAAGGCCCCGGGCCGCGGCGACGCCCACACGAATTCCGGTAAACGAGCCCGGACCGACAGTTACTGCGACGCGCGTCATCTCGGAGAGCGTCAGGCCAGCCTTGTCCAAGGCTTCGTCAATCATCGCCATCAGGCGCTCGGCATGGCCCCGCCCGATTGTCTCGCTGACGCTGCCAAGCACGCGGCCCGCCGCGCCATCATAGACGGCAACCGCGCAATCCACGCCCGCCGTATCGATCGCCAGAACAATCATGCTCACTCCGGACGGGCGGTTCAGACCGCCTCGACTTCCTGCACTTCCGGCACGAAATGGCGCAGAAGGTTCTGCACGCCATGCTTCAAGGTCGCCGTGGACGACGGGCAGCCTGCGCAGGAACCCTTCATATTGAGGAAGACCGTGCCGTCCCTGAAACCGCGGAAGGTGATATCGCCGCCATCCTGGGCCACAGCCGGGCGGACACGGGTTTCAAGCAGTTCCTTGATCGTGGCGACAATGGTTTCATCACCGGCTTCAAAGAATTCTTCATCGCCATCGGCATCATTGGCGACGGCTGCCGAACCCATGACCGGAGCGCCGCTCATGAAATGCTCCATGATGGTGCCGAGGATCGCCGGCTTTAGGTGCTGCCATTCCGGCCCTTCCTTGCTGACCGTGACGAAGTCATAGCCAAAAAAGACGCCGGTTACGCCCGGAATCTGGAAAATGCGCGCTGCAAGCGGCGAAACGCCGGCGCTTTCGGCATCGCGGAATTCGGCCGTTCCGGTTTCCATCACAACCTTGCCCGGAAGGAACTTCAGGGTGGCAGGATTCGGTGTGGCTTCGGTCTGGATGAACATGATGGTCTCCACGCGGCGGCATCACCGCCAAAGTTTAGAATTCTTCAAAAGAAAATAAGCCCATTGCCCGCACCATTCAAGTGGCAAGGTCAGCGTCAGATCAGCACAATGCGTCGATTTCTTCATCAGTCAGCGAATCGGGCAACACCGTGACCGGGATAGGGAACGCGGCACCGCGTCCTGCAATCATCGATACCAGCGGGCCTGGGCCTTCCTTCGTCGAGCCTGCAGCCAGCACGAGAATGGCAATATCGCGGTCTTCATCGATCAGACTGTTGATCTCGGCGTAGGCGCTACCTTCACGGATGACGATTTCCGGTTCGATGCCAATCGTCTCGCGCACCGTCTGGGCCGACTTGGCCATGATCGATTCGGCCTCTTCGCGAGCCTCAGCCCGCATGATCTCCTCGACGCCCAACCATTGCTGGAAATCACCTTCGGGGATCACATAGATCAGAACAAGCCCGCCGTTGGAATTCTTGGCGCGCCGACCGGCATAGTGGACCGCGCGGGAGCATTCCGGTGTATTATCAATCACCGCCATGAACTTGCGGCGGTGACCTTCAAGACGTGACAGGCGTGTTGATACCATAAAGAGCCCCGCCTCCGGATCATGAGTATTCAAGGACATGTCGGCTGGTTCCGGACGACCCAGCCGAAATTCCGCCAGACCTTAGCGTACGAATCCGATGATGTCGCGGACTTCGTTCATGGTCTTTTCAGCACGCTCGCGCGCTCTCGCGCCGCCGTCACGCAGCACGGAATCGATGTGGGACGGGTCGGCCATCAGCCGACGCATTTCCGCGTTGATCGGCGCAAGCACCTCGATCGCGAGATCGACCAGAGCCGGCTTGAACACTGAAAACTGCTGGCCACCGAATTCGCCGAGAACCTGGGCCTTCGTCTTGTCGGCGAGTGCGGCAAAGATGCCGACAAGGTTGTCGGCTTCCGGACGCCCCTGCAGACCGTCGACTTCGCTCGGCAGCGCATCCGGATCGGTCTTGGCCTTGCGGATCTTGCGAGAAATGGTCTCGGCGTCGTCCATCAGATTGATGCGCGAGAGGTCCGACGGATCGGACTTGGACATCTTCTTGGTACCGTCCTTCAGGCTCATGACGCGCGGCGCCGGGCCATCGATCAGCGGTTCGACCATCGGGAAATAGGCATGCACCGGCTCTTCACCGACGGTAATGTCGACGCCGAGGCCGGTCGGGCGGATCTTCTCCATGAAGTCGATATTGAACTTCATGGCGATATCGCGGGTCAGTTCCAGGTGCTGCTTCTGGTCTTCACCGACGGGGACATGGGTCGCGCGGTAGACGAGAATGTCAGCCGCCATCAGGCTCGGATAGGCATAGAGACCGAGCGAGGCCTGTTCGCGATCCTTGCCAGCCTTGTCCTTGAACTGGGTCATGCGGTTCATCCAGCCGAGGCGGGCGACGCAATTGAAGATCCAGGCCAGTTCAGAATGCTGCGGCACCTGTGACTGATTGAAGACGATATGCTGCTTCGGGTCGATGCCGGCAGCCAGGAAGGCGGCGGTGATCGAGCGGATCTGGCCAGGCATGTCGTCATGCACGAGCTGGGCCGTCAGCGCATGCAGGTCGACGACGCAATACATGCAGTCGTTGTTTTCCTGCAGCGCCACAAACTTGCGGATCGCGCCGAGATAGTTGCCGAGATGGAGATTGCCGGTCGGCTGAACGCCGGAGAATACCAGCGGCTTGAACTCACCCATGATTGTCCTCAACAGGCTGGTGGAGGGCCCGATCTTGCGATCGCGTGTTTGATCGGCTTATGCACGGCAGATGCCCGGCAATCAAGCTCTCACTTTTGCGGGGCGGGCTCGATCAGATCCCAGAGATTGCCATAGGGATCGGCGAAGACTGCGACGGTCCCGTAAGCTTCGCGGCGCGGCGCCTCGCGGAACTCGACGCCATGCGCCAGCATGCGGGAATGGTCACGGGCAAAATCATCGGTTCTCAGAAAGAAGCCGACACGACCGCCCGCCTGGTTGCCGATCACCGCGCGCTGAGACTCGCCCTCTGCCTTGGCCAGCAGAATGCCTGCCCCATCGCCGCCGGCCGGCTTGACCACAAGCCAGCGCTTGCCTTCCGGCTGCAGGCTGTCTTCCAGACATTCGAAGCCGAGACTGTCGCAATAGAAGCCCTTCGCCCGGTCGTAGTCATCAACCAGAAGCGAGATCAAAAACAGGGAACGGGCGGTCATGGCTACTCCTCGGCTCAAATGCGCAAATCGTCTTAGGCTGGCCGGCGCCTTCAGCGCAAGACCCCGGCCCTCCGCCGCGAATCACCATCTTTGAAACTGTAAAGGCAAATGCGCTTCAAATTTGACACAATTTTAGAAATAAAAAACCAAGCGGCACAGTCTTGATAGTCTTACTTGAAACTTATTTTCCGGAGAGTCATCATGCGCGTGTTTCCATGTCTCGTTTTTGGCTGTATTTTGACGTTCACCCTGCATTCAACGGCAAGTGCAGTGGATGCCAAAAAACGGCACTTCTTCATGCCGAAAAACGACTATAGCAATACTTTCACTCTACAGCGCGTCAGCGTTCGGGCGAGCTGTTTCCCCGTCAAGTTGAGGGCCATCCTGGCTCATATCGCGCGTCAGACCGGACGCCAGCCAATGGTCACATCTGGCCACAGACCGCGATCCGGCAGATCCCAGCACAGTCGTTGTTATGCCGCAGACATCCGGGTGCCGGGCGTTCCTGAGAGAAAGATCCTTGCGGCGGCAGCAAGCGCTCCCGGCATCGGCGGCATCGGCCGCTACTGCAACGGCATGGTGCATGTCGATATCGGCCCCAAACGAAGATGGGTGCATTGCTAACGTCGACGGTAGAGACCGGATCGCCGGCAAGGCTCGATCGCCTTTTGTGGAACTGTTCATATCCGCAGCGAGATCTCAAGCCTTGGGCTTGCGCCTCAGGTTGCGCCGGATCATGCCGAAATCCGCTCCGCCGATGAGGAAGGCGGTGGCGAAGTAGACAGGCATGGCGATGACGATCAGCAAGGCCAAGGTCGAGACCTGTTCGATCAGCGAGCTTGCCGGCATCAGTGACGCACTCCAGCGATCCGACAGAAAGACCAGCACTCCCGCCATGACGCCGGACGCAATGATCAGGCGCAGCGTACGTGTGACCAGCGCCCATTCGAAGACGAGATGGCCACGCCACAGCAGAACGGAAAACAGCAGGATCGTGTTGGCCCAACCCGCAGACGCCTCGGCGATCGCGATGCCGCTTTCCTCGAAATGGGGGAAGAGTGTGATGGCAAGGCCGGTATTCAACACCACCGATATCATGGTGAAGCGCATCGGCGTACGGGTGTCTTCGCGGGCGTAATATCCAGGCTGCAGCGCCTTGATCAACACGAAGCCCGGCAGGCCTATGCCGTAGATGGCAAGGATCCCGGCAACGACCGCCGTGTTCTGCTCGTTGAAGGCACCTCGCTCATACAACACACGGATGATTTCGTCGGACAGAACCCAGATCGCTGCGGCAGCCGGCAGCGTCAGAAAGAGAACGAACTCGATCGACCGGTTCTGCAGATTGCCCGCCTCTTTCATGAAGCCGGCCTTAAGCGCGCGCGCGAGTTCCGGCAGGAGCACGACACCCACCGCCACACCCACTACACCGAGCGGCAGCTGATAGATGCGATCGGCATATTGAAGCGCGGAAATCGCGCCTTCCTTGCCCGAGGCGATGGCCTGCCCGATCAGCTGGTTGATCTGCGTGATACCGCCGGTGACGGCGGCCGGAATGGCCAGGACCAGCAGACGCCTGACATTCGGTGTGTAACGCGGCCGGCGAAAGCCGATCTTGATGCCGGCATGGCGAACGCCGAGATAGACCACGGCAAGCTGCAGCACACCGGCAGCCAGCACTGACCAGGAGAGATACCACGCCGTCAGCGCAGGATCGGACCCAGTCCACAGCGACCATCCCAGCGCACCCATCATCAGAATATTGAGGAAGATCGGCGCAATGGCCGCCGCAAAGAAATGATGCAGCGAATTCAGCATGCCGCTCATCATGGCCGTCAGCGACATGCACATGAGATAGGGGAACATGACAATCGCCAGACGCACGGTCAGCGAAAATTTTTCAGCATCGTCGGCAAAGCCGGGCGCAATCACCCACTCGACCAACAGCGGCATCGACAATTGCATGCCAATGGTGATGACCAGCAAAACGGAAAACAGGACGCCGAAGACTTCCTCCGAGAACCGCTTCGCGCCATCGATGCCGTTTGCCTCGATCTCCTTGGCAAACAGCGGCACGAAGGCGGCGTTGAAGGCGCCCTCGGCAAAGAGACGACGAAACAGATTGGGAAAGCGGAAGGCGGCATAAAAAACGTCGGCAATCGGGCCCGTGCCCAGAGCTGCCGCCATCAGCGTTTCACGGGCAAAGCCAAAGACACGGCTTCCCAGCGTCGCACCGCCGACGGTCATGAATTTCTTGACGAGGCTCATTCAGGCCCGGGCTTTCTTCTGCATCACAGTGGCACGCTGTACCGTTGACGCGATGGCGGAAGACTGTGGCGCTTCCTTGTCACGCGGCTCATCGGCCCCTTCCATCATGACCGCCTTCAAGCGATTGACGATGTTGGCCTGCCGGTTTTCATTGGTGACCTTCTGGCCGACGAGATCCATCACATAGAAGGTATCGATAACCTTTTCACCAAAGGTGGTGATGCGTGCCGAATGGATGTCGAGCGAAAGATCCGCAAGCGCTGCGGTGATTTCCGCCAGAAAGCCGATGCGATCGAGGCATTCGACTTCGATCACGGTGAACTTGTTCGACAGGCTGTTGGAAATGCGGACATCCGGCTGCACCGGGAAGGTCTTGTTCTTCTTCTTGCCCTTCGAGCGGGTGGCAATGACTTCGGGCAAACGCTTGCGACCGGACAGCACGTCCTCGATCATCTTGCCGATGGTTGCGGCACGGCGCATTTCATCCTCGTCGATCGGGAATTCCCGGTTGATCAGGATCGTATCGAGGGCGCGGCCGTCCGAGGTGGTGAAGATCTGTGCGTCGGCGATATTGGCTCCCGCCGCGGCACAAGCGCCGGCAATGATCGACAGCAGGCGCGGATGGTCGGGCGACAGAACCGTGATTTCGGTGATGGCGTGGAAGGAATGGGTGCGCACCATGGTCGAGAGCGCCTGGCCGGCCTTGTCCGCCTGGCGGATGAAGCGCGTATGGCGAACCTGGTCCTCCAGATCCACTGAGAGCAGATAGGGCTCGTAGTGAAGCTTGGTGTAGGTTTTCTGGTCCTTCTGGCTCCAGCCTTCCAGCGCCTTGGTGAGCTGTTCGGCGGCGTGCTTGGCGCGCTCCTTGCGGGAGACCTGGCTGAAACCGCCGGACAGGAGCAATTCGGTCTCGTAGTAAAGCGTGCGCAGCAACTGGCCTTTCCAGCCGTTCCAGACGCCCGGACCGACGGCGCGGATATCGCAGATCGTCAAGATCAGCAGCATTTTCAGTCGATCGAGCGACTGCACCTTTTCGGCAAAGTCGGTGATGGTCTTGCGGTCGTGCAGGTCGCGGGTCTGGGCAACCATCGACATCAGCAGATGCTGATCGATCAGCCAGGCGACCATTTCGGTCTGCTTGGGCGACAGGCCGAGACGCGGGCAAAGCTTGCGCGCCACCTTGGCGCCGGCAACGGAATGGTCCTCCTGACGACCCTTGGCAATATCGTGCAAAAGCACCGCGACATAAAGCGTCTGACGGTCCTCGATCTCCGGCATCAGCTTGTTGGCGAGCGGATGGATCTCCTCGGCCTTGCCCTTGTCGATCTCCGACAGGACTTCGAGCGTACGGATCAGATGTTCGTCGACGGTGTAGTGATGATACATGTTGAACTGCATCATCGAGACGATCTTGCCGAATTCCGGAATGAAGCGGCCAAGCACGCCGGCCTCGTTCATCCGGCGCAGGATGAAACCCGGATCACGACGCGATGTCAGGATTGCCAGGAACAGGCGATTGGATTCCTCGCTCTCGCGGAAAACATTGTCGATCATCGACAGCGAACGGGTCACCGCCTTCAAGGCATCCGGATGGAATTCGAGGCCATTGATGTCCGCAACATGGAAGAGGCGCATGATCGACATCGGATCGCGCTTGAAGACCTCTGGATCAGCGAGCGCGATGCGGCCGCGATCATCAATGAATTCGGCAGCACCGGCGATCTTGCGCGGACGATTGGCAAACCGGCCGATCATGCCGCCGATGCCGGGCACTGCCTTGGCCTGCTGGTCCTCGAGGGCCGCCGAGAATATGCGTGTCAGATCGCCGACATCCTTGGCCACGAGGAAATAGTGCTTCATGAAGCGTTCGACGGCAGAGAGGCCAGGCCGGGCCTGATAGCCCAGGCTTTTCGCGATCTCCGGCTGAATGTCGAAATAGAGACGCTCCTCCGGCTTGCCGGTCAGATAGTGCATGTGGCAGCGCACGGCCCAAAGGAAATCGTCGGCTTTCTCGAACAGACGCCATTCCTGGCGTGACAGAACACCGAGGCGCACGAGTTCGCGGGTGTCACGGACATGGTAGTTATACTTGGCGATCCAGAACAGGGTCTGGAGGTCGCGAAGCCCGCCCTTGCCTTCCTTGACGTTCGGCTCGACCAGATAGCGGCTGTCGCCGGCCTTGCGGTGGCGTTCGTCGCGTTCGGCCAGTTTGGCGGCGATAAACTCCGGCGCAGTGTTGGTGGTGACTTCCTGGTCAAAGCGGCGCTGCAATTCGTCGACAAGCGCCTCGTTGCCACAGACGAAACGGGTTTCAAGAATGGCCGTGCGGATGGTCATGTCCGATTTCGACAGCCGGATGCTTTCCTCGACGGTGCGGGTCGCATGACCGACCTTGAAACCGATATCCCAAAGCAGGTAGAGCACGAACTCGACGGCCTTGTGCATGTTCGGCACGGTTTTAGCCGGCATCAGGAAGAGCAGGTCGAGATCGGAACCCGGCGCCAGGGTCCCTCGGCCATACCCGCCGACTGCCGCCACCGACACCCCATCCGCATCACCGGGATAGACATGCGCGGTGACCATCCTGAAGATGACCGAAATCAGCTGGTCCTGGATCCAGGAAATGCTGTTGGCGCATTTCATGCCGCTGCCATCGGCAAAAAGCTGCAGGCGCGCGACTTCGCGGCCATCGGAGCTTGCCTTCTTCAGGATCGGCAGCAGCTTGGCGCGGACTTCGAGCAGATTGCCCGAATGCAAGCGAACCACCTCTTCGCAGGACGCTATCAGGGCGTCTATGTCGAGCAGGGCATCAAAGGCGATTTCGGCTTTTGCCATGTGTCGGGCATGCTTTCTGACTGACCGGACGATCGGCTCCGGTTTCGGATGCGCTATAGCGCCTTTCCGGCGCGTTTGACAGGCACCTTACCTCTCAAGACTTGCCAAGTTGTTTCTTGAGATCATAGAGCGCATCCAGCGCCTGGCGAGGGGTCAGGTCGTCAAGATCCAGTGACTTGAGCGCCTCCTCGACCTTCGAGGGACCGGCCTTGCGGCTATCTTCGCGGCGCACGGCCACCTGAAACAATGGCAGATCGTCGATCAGCTGGGCCGCCGGGTTCTTGCGGTCGGTATCTTCGAGCCTTGCCAATACATCACGCGCACGTGCGACGACGGCCGCTGGCAGACCCGCAAGACGCGCGACCTGGATGCCGTAGGAACGATCAGCCGCTCCCGGACCGACCTCATGCAGGAAAATGACGTCGCCGTCCCATTCCTTGACCCGCATCGTCACGTTCGACATGCGCGCCAGCTTTTCAGACAGGGCCGTCAGTTCGTGGAAATGGGTGGCGAACAACGAGCGGCAGAGATTGACTTCATGCAGGTGCTCGACCGCCGCCCAGGCGATCGAGAGACCGTCGAAGGTCGCGGTGCCTCGGCCGATCTCGTCGAGGATCACCAGGGAGCGATCGGTCGCCTGGTTGAGGATCGCCGCCGTCTCCACCATTTCGACCATGAAGGTCGAACGGCCACGGGCGAGATCATCGGAAGCACCCACACGCGAAAAGAGCCGATCGACCACGCCGATATGGGCAGCTCCCGCCGGCACGAAGGAGCCCATCTGCGCCATGATGGCGATCAGTGCGTTCTGGCGCAGGAAGGTCGACTTACCGCCCATGTTGGGACCGGTGAGCAGCCAGATCGCACCCTTGCCACCGGATTTTTCCGGCGACAGATCGCAATCGTTGGCGATGAAGGGACTGGCTGCCTGGCGGCGCAGCGCCTGCTCGACAACCGGATGGCGGCCGGCGGTGATCTGGAACATGCGGCTGTCATCGACGATCGGACGGCAATAGCCCTGCTCCTCCGCAAGGGCTGCAAGGCCCGCGGCGACATCGATGATGGCAAGCGCACGGGCAGCCGCCTTGATCGGCTCGGCGGCGGCCACGACATCGGCCACCATCCGGGCGAATGCCTCAAGCTCGATCGCCAGCGCCTGACCGGCCGCATTGGCGATCCGGCTTTCAAGGTCGGCGAGTTCCGTGGTGGTGAAGCGCATGGCGCTGGCCATTGTCTGGCGATGGATGAAGCGGGCCTTGCCCTCATCGGTATCGGTCATCGAGCCGGCGTTGCCGGCAGTGACTTCGATGAAGTAGCCGAGCACGTTGTTGTGCTTGATCTTCAGCGACTTGATGCCAGTCTCCTCGGCATATTGCAGCTGCAGGCCGGCAATTACGCGGCGCGACTTGTCGCGCAAGGCGCGGATCTCGTCGAGTTCGGCCACGGCACCTTCGCGCAGGAAACCGCCGTCGCGCTTCAGCAGCGGCAGTTCATCGGCGAGCAGGGTCGACAGCCTGCGACCGAGGTCCTGCGGCAGGGCCTGAAGATCGGCCATTGCATCAGCCAGTTCCTTCGGCAGGCGCGCCTGCGCCAGCAGGGCCGAAACGTCCGCCGATGCAGCCAGGCCATTGACGATACCGCCCAGATCACGCGGGCCACCGCGGTCCAGGGCCAGACGCGACAGGGCACGCGGCATGTCGGGCACCCGCTTGAGCGCATCTCGCAAGCGGTCGATCAACTGGCTTTCGGCAAGCAGGAAGGCAACGGAATCCTGCCGCGCAGCAATCGCTTCGGGATCGGTCAGTGGCGACATCAGCCGCTCGGCGAGAAGCCTCGCGCCGCCGCCGGTAACCGTGCGATCGACGGCCTTCAACAGAGAGCCGTTGCGGTCGCCAGACAGGGTTTTCACCAGTTCGAGATTGGCACGAGTGGCCGGATCGATGAAGAGGGTCGAGGCGGCGTTCTGTCGCTCGGGCAGACCGAGCGGCGGACGCTCGGCAATCTGGGTCTTCTCGACATAGGCGACTGCAGCGGCGGCGGCGGCAATTTCGGCGCGGGAGAAACTGCCGAAGCCATCGAGCGTGCCGACGCCGAAATAGCGTGCAATACGGCCTTCGGCACTGGCGCTGTCGAACAGCACGGCCGGTTGCGGCACGACGACCCGACCCAGCACGTCAAAGGCGGGTTTAAGTTCCTCGTCATGAAACAGCGTGTCAGGAACGATCAGCTCGCGCGGCTCGATGCGCAGGATATCGGAGAGCAGCCGGGTCTCAGTGGTTTCCGCCAGACGAAAAATACCGGTGGAGATATCGATCCATGCGAGTGCAAGCTGCGGAGCGCTGCCGCCGCGTATGCGGGCAAGCGCCATCAGGTAGTTCGATTCGAATGGCGAGAGCAGTTTTTCTTCGGTCAGCGTGCCTGGCGTGACAAGGCGCACGACGTCGCGCTTGACCACCGATTTCGAGCCGCGCTTCTTGGCCTCGGCCGGATCCTCGACCTGCTCGCAGACGGCAACCCGAAAGCCGAGCATGATCAGCTTCTGCAGATAATCGTCGGCAGCATGGACCGGCACGCCGCACATCGGGATGTCATGCCCGAGATGCTGACCGCGCTTGGTCAGCGTGATGCCAAGCGCCCGCGAAGCGTCCACGGCATCCTCGAAGAACAGCTCGTAGAAATCGCCCATGCGGTAGAACAGCAGGCTGCCGGGATTGGCGGCCTTGATCTCGATATATTGCTCCATCATCGGCGTGGCGGACGCGCGGCTTTCCTCCGAGGCAAGCGTTGCCACGTTCAGGACCTCGTTGTGGGTGGATGAATGGATCGTCACTGGCCAATGTTTTCTTGATGATAAAGTCGTGCAACACTAACGACCTGCACTGCAGAAAAACAACATGATGGGCGGACGACAACGCAGCTGCCCACAACAAGCTGAGGGGAAACATGCCGATCGACAAGAAAACAGTTCGCACGCGCGTTTCGGTCACCGAACAGGAAGCGCTCGATTTCCACTCGCAAGGCCGCCCCGGCAAGCTGGAAATCACGCCGACCAAGGCGATGGCCACGCAACGCGACCTGTCGCTTGCCTATTCACCGGGTGTCGCCGTGCCGGTCAAAGCCATCGCCGCAGACCCGGCAACGGCCTATGACTACACGACGCGCGGCAACATGGTCGCGGTCATATCGAACGGCACCGCCATCCTCGGTCTCGGCAATCTCGGTGCGCTGGCCTCCAAGCCGGTGATGGAGGGCAAGTCCGTCCTGTTCAAGCGCTTCGCCGATGTCGACAGCATCGATCTTGAGGTCGACACTGAAAACGTCGACGAGTTCATAAACTGCGTGCGCTATCTAGGCCCCTCTTTCGGCGGCATCAATCTCGAAGACATCAAGGCGCCCGACTGCTTCATCATCGAAAGCCGCCTGCGCGAGCTGATGGACATCCCCGTGTTTCATGACGATCAGCACGGTACTGCGATCATTGCAGCAGCCGGACTGATCAATGCCTTGGAACTCACCGGCCGCGACTTCAAGACGACCAAGCTTGTCTGCAACGGCGCGGGAGCAGCCGCGATCGCCTGCATCGAGCTGATCAAGGCGATGGGCTTCAATAGCGATAACATCATCCTCTGCGACACCAAGGGCGTGATCTCCCAGGGCCGCATCGAGGGCATGAATCAGTGGAAGTCGGCCCATGCGGTGAAGACCGACCGCCGGACGCTGAAGGAAGCGATGGAAGGCGCGGACGTGGTGTTCGGCCTGTCGCAAAAGGGCGCCTTCTCTGCCGAAATGGTCGCATCCATGGCACCGAACCCGATCATCTTCGCGATGGCCAATCCCGACCCGGAAATCACGCCGGAAGAAGTTGCCGAGATCCGCGACGACGCGATCATGGCGACGGGGCGTTCGGACTATCCGAACCAGGTGAACAATGTTCTTGGCTTCCCCTACATTTTCCGCGGGGCGCTCGATGTGCGCGCCAGCCAGATCAACGATGCGATGAAGATCGCCGCGGTGCGTGCGCTTGCCGAACTGGCACGCGAGGATGTGCCTGACGACGTGGCAGCCGCCTATCAGGGGCAGCGTCCGCGCTTTGGCCCGCAATACATCATTCCCGTTCCCTTCGATCCGCGTCTCATCTCCGCGATACCGGTCGCAGTCGCCAAGGCGGCGATGGAAACCGGGGTTGCACGAAAGGAGATCGACGATCTCGGTGCCTATGCCCATGAACTGTCTGCTCGCCGCGACCCGATCGCGGCCGCTACCCAGCGCATTTACGAGCATGTGCGCAGTCATCCGAAGAGGGTGGTCTTTGCAGAAGGCGAGGAAGAGCAGGTCATGCGCGCGGCCATCGCGTTTGCCAACCAGGGGCTGGGCACCGCCATTCTGCTGGGTCGCGACGAGCCCTTGAAGGCAACTGCGGAACGGGCCGGCATTGATCTCGATCGGCCGGGCATCGAGGTCGTGAATGCCCGCGTCTCGACCCGCGTGGATGCCTATACCGAATATCTCTATGCCCGCCTGCAGCGAAAGGGCTATCTGCACCGCGATGCTCAGCGCCTGATCAATACCGACCGCAACCATTTCGCCGCCTGCATGGTGGCCCTTGGCGATGCCGATGCGATGGTGACTGGTACGACGCGCAACTACTCGACTGCGCTCGAGGATGTGCGCCGTTGCATCGACACGGCACCCGGCCACAGGGTGATCGGCATTTCGCTGGCGCTGGCGCGCGGCCGCACCATCCTGGTTGCCGATACAGCCGTGCACGACATGCCGACCGCTGAGGAGCTGGCTGATATCGCCGAAGAATCGGCAGGAGTGGCACGCCGCCTCGGGCTCGAGCCGCGCGTGGCGCTGCTTGCCTATTCGACATTCGGGCATCCGACCGGCGAACGCTCCGAACGCCTGCGTGAAGCCGTGAAGATCCTCGACAACCGCCATGTCGATTTCGAATATGATGGAGAGATGGGGGCGGACGTGGCGCTCAACAGCCACAGGATGGAACAATATCCGTTCTGCCGCCTGTCGGGCACGGCCAATGTGCTCGTCATGCCGGCCATTCACTCAGCGGCGATCTCGACCAAGATGCTGCAGGAACTGGGCGGGCTGACCGTGATGGGGCCACTGCTGGTCGGCCTGGAAAAATCGGTCCAGATTGCCCAAATCGGCGCCAAGGACAGCGATATCGTCAATATGGCGGCGATTGCTGCCTACAATGCCGGTGCCTGAGCAAAAACCGGAGCGGCTTGCGCAAGCCGCTCCATATCCTCAGCCAGTTCGCTACGCAGCCAGCGCTTGAATTTCTCGACCTTTTCGCTGCGCCTGACATTTTCGCCGGCAACGAAATAGTGGCCGAAACCTGTCTTCACCGCCGGGCCGAAAGGCGCGATCAGCTGGCCGTGTTGCAGCTGATGCGAGGCGAGCGTCTGCCAGGCAAGCATGACGCCCTGGCCCGCAATTGCCGCATCAAGGCAGAGGGAGGCTTCGCTGAAGGTGTGGCGTGCCCGGATTTCTCCTCCGTCAAGGCCAGCTGCCGATAGCCAGACATCCCAGTCGAACATGGCCCGACCATCAATGATCTTCGGCAAGAGCAGAAGATCCTCCGGCCCCTTCAGTCCTTCAGCCATACCCGGCGTGCAAACGGGGACGATCCGCTGCTCAAGGATCAACTCCGATTTGAAGCCCTGCCAGTGTCCGCGACCGACGCGGATCCGAAGATCGACATCGGTCTGCGCGGCATCCGTCAGCCGGTCATTGGCATCGATGCGCAGGCTGATGTCTGGGAAGCGTTCGGAAAAGGCCGCGACCCGGTGAACCAGCCAGCGCGCAGCAAACACCGGCGCAACGGAAATCGTCAAGACCTTGTCGTCCCCGCGTTCCGCCAGCGCCACCGCACCGGACAGCTGGCGAAAACCGTCCGACAGCCGCGCGAGGATTTCTGCAGCCGCATCGATCGGCACCATGCCACGACTGGTCCTTTCGAAAAGGGCAGACCCCATCTGCTGTTCCGTCTTGATGACCTGCTGGCTGACAGCTCCGATCGACACGCCCAGTTCATCTGCAGCCGCCTGCAACGACCCGAGGCGCTTTACCGCCTCAACCGCCCGCAGTCCGTTCAAATGGATCCGATTGAGATTTCGCATATAGAAAAACTAAAACGAGGCAGCGGAAATCTCAATTGAATTTCGCCGCCATCTTCCCGAAAATCAGACGATCAAAAATCCTATCGGCGTCAATCTCTGCCGGAAAGGCATTGTGATGTTCAAGTTTTTCTGGAAATTCGTATTCTCGGGCAACGGCCGATCCGCGCCGGCATGGCAACAAGACCCGCTCAGTCACCCGGATATCCACGCCATGTCCCTGCGCGAACTCGCCGATCTGCCACTACCCGCGGAAGTTCCAACGGCACGCATAGCCGAAAGGCGGGCACTGCCCGCCCGCTCCAACATGGCAAAGCCGCAGAGCATTCTGTGTCAGCTGGCAAACCGCCCGGCGTCGGCACCATAATAATTGACGTAGCGGTCTGAAATGCTGGCGATCGGCAGGACAATCAGCACGTCGGTCGTGTTGAAAGCATGATCGACAACCGCACCATTGCTGACCATCGCCCCCAGACGCAGATACCCCTTGATCAGGGGCGGCATGGCCGACAGAGCGCGTCGCGCATTGATCGCTTCCGATGGCATCAGGTCCATTTCACGGTGCAGTTCGGGACGGGCGCTGACCGCCCACTCACCCTTGGCGACCGCATTCTGATGCAGGAAGGACAAAGCCAGCGCGTGTTCTTCCGGTCGGATGCCGGGGAAGGAACCGCAACCGAACATTCCGTCAACCCGGTGCTGCAGGGCGTAGGCCCAGCAACCCTGCCACAGAAGTTCAACGGTGCGCTTGGTGCGATATTCGGGCAGGACGCAGGACCGGCCAAGTTCCATGAAGCGCTTGTCCGGATGGCGGTCGAGCAATTCACCGATGGCAAACTCCGAGCCCGAGTAGAAACCGCCATGGGCGATAGCGACCTCGTGGCGCAGAAGACGATAGGTCCCGACAATCTGGTCTTCGGCGTCGCCTTCGATGGAACGGTCCAGAACCAGAAGATGGTCGCAAAGCGCGTCCCAGGCATCGACTTCACGCTCTCGACGCGCGCCTTCCGGGCTGATCTGGGCCTTCATTTCCTCGACAAAGACACGGTAGCGCACGGCCTGGGCCGCATCGATCTCCCGCTCGGTGCGCGCAAGCCGGGTTTCCAGCGAACCAATGCGGCCGAGAAGGCCAGGGTTGAGCGCAGCCCGCGCCGTGGCAGGTGCGCGCGTCTGATCAAGGAGTGATCCACATTCGACTAGTTCTACGCTCATCGCGACAAATCCGGCTTCGTTTTCCCGCGCCATAAACCACGAATCTGCGACAGGACAGTGACACATCGGCGGGCCACCCGGACCGCTCACTCCCCGCGCGGCTTGGCTTTCCGATGGGTGATAATCTCGTCGATCAGGATGCAGAAAGCGCCCAGCGTGATGAAGCTATCGGCCAGATTGAAAACGGCGAATGACCATGTCTGGGTGTAGAAAAGAATGTAATCGACGACATGGCCATAGACGAAACGATCGACCAGATTCCCGAAGGCACCGGCTATGATCATCGCGAAGCCGAGATGAGCAAAGTGATGATCCGGCCCCGTCTTGCGCCAGAGCCACACGACGAAGGCGACGATCAGCAGGCGCAGCCCGACGATAAACCAGCCGTCCGCATCCGACAGCATGGAGAAGGCGACACCGAGATTGTGGGTGCGATACAGTCCTAGATAGGGGACGACCGGCACCAGTTCGTGCAGCGGCAGATAGATCTCGACCGCATATTTGATCGCCTGATCGAGGATCAGCGCCGCGATGATGAAGATCGCGACCGGCACCGGTCGGTTGAATGCAGCCAACATCACTTAGTTCGCCCCATCCAGCTTGAGCATATGACGTCGCGCCTCAAACAGCATGACGCCGGTTGCAACAGCCAGATTGAGCGAATCCGCCATGCCGACCTGCGGGATGCGAGCCAGCGCATCAGCGGCCTCGGCGAGTTCATCCGGCAGGCCGGACTGCTCGTTGCCCATCAACAGGATGACGGGCTTGGAGCGATAATCGATCGTGCGGTAGTCGACCGCACCGGCCAGATGGGTGGCGACGAGGCGGGCACCGGATCCTTTTTTCCATTTGAGGAAGTCTGCCGGCGTCGCCTTGATCAGCGGCACCGCAAACATCGAGCCCATGGTGGCACGGACGGTTTCCAGCGAAAACGGATCTGTACAGTCGCCGACGAGGATGACGCCGGAGGCGCCGGCTGCATCGGCGGTGCGGACTATCGTGCCGAGATTGCCGGGATCGCGGACGCGGTCAAGCGCGACCCAGGTCTGGCCCTCGATCGGCGCAACGTCCCTGAGCGACGTCCAGCGCTGCTCGAAGACGGCCGATACCATCTGCGGATTGTCGCGCCGGGTGATTGCCGACATGACCTTCTCGCTGACCTCCAGCACGAGGCCGCCGGAGGCGATCGTGCGGGCAGCAACCTTTTCGACCAGCGGCTTGCCCTTGCCAGCCTTAGCGTAGACCAGGGTACGGATCGTCCAACCCAGTTCAAGCGCGTCGATGACCAGTTTCAGGCCTTCGGCGAGGAAGGTGCGGCTTTCGTCGCGGCTCTTCTTTTGCGACAGTGCCTTGATGTCCTTGACGATCGGATTGGCAAGGCTCGTGACTTCCTTCACCTGGCCGACGCGACGCGCGCCTTCCTGTCTGAAATCATCCGTCATTTCGGCACCCAGCGGCTAAAGAGAGAAGTTGAAAGCGCCCGGCCCGGCGTCTTGCCGTCGAGGCCCGCTTCGCGGATGACCAGTTCGCCGGATTCCACCAGGCCACGCTTGCCGCGCATGGTCTCGCGCATCAGTTCATGGATCGAATAGAAGCTGGCGCGGATCGAATAGGCGGTCAGCACCAGACCGTGCGCCTTCGGCGACAGTAGCTCGCGGCAGATATCGAGCATGAGAGGCAGGTGCTCAAACAGGTGCCAGACTTCACCATTCGGGCCACGACCGAATTTCGGCGGATCGGTCAGGATGATATCGTACTGGTTGCCACGACGCTCCTCACGCAGGATGAATTTCATCGCATCCTCGCAGATCCAGCGGATCGGCGCCTTGTCGAGGCGGCTCAGAGACTGGTTCTCCCGCGCCCAGCCGATCGCTTTCTTCGAAGCATCGACATGGGTGACTTCGGCACCGGCTGCTGCGGCAACCAGGGAGGCGACACCTGTGTAGCCAAACAGGTTGAGCACCTTCAACGGACGTCCGGCCTGCTCGATCTGGCTCTTCATCCATGCCCAATGGGCAATCTGCTCGGGAAAGACGCCAACATGGCGAAAAGCGGTAAAGCGACCCAGAAAATCGACACCTAGGAGCGACAATGGCCAGGTTTCACCGAGCGCCTCGCTGGGGAACCGCCAGCGCCCCATGCCGTCTTCGTCCGTGTCGCCAGTGAAAATTGCCGTTGCATTATCCCAGACATGGGCCGGCAGGGCCCTCGGCCACAGCGCCTGCGCCTCCGGGCGGACAATGCGGTAGGGACCGTATTGCTCAAGCTTCAGGCCATCGCCGCTGTCGATCAGATGGAAATCGCCAGCGCCAGACGATTCCAGAATCAACGGAACGCGCTCGGCCGGCCGCTCGCCACTGCGCAGCATCAAGGGGCGCACGGGCTCAGTTGCGACGGTTTCAACCTGCGCGTCGCGAGCGTTATAAGACGGTGCAGAAAGCTTTGCCGGGCGCGACTTCTGATCGTCGCGACGCGGCGGCCGGTCGTAGTTTGCGCCGGCCGGCTTTGCCTTCGCTGGCTTGCCGCCCGGCTTGCCGCCCTGGGCGCGATCGGCTCTCGCCGTGGTGCCTGCCGGCGGCTTTCCACCGGGGCGGCGTTCCTTGTTTTTCACGTCATCTATCCGTGGGTGCGTGCTCTTGTGGCGCTGCCCATATCATTCCAGCAGAGGTGCGAAAAGCGATTTTGAGGACAATTGGCTGAAGTCGGCCCCGATATGCCTACTTCGATGCGATCGACGGCAGGGAACTGCCGGCGATCTGCTCGGCCCGGGTCTTGTGGCGGTCTGCTTCCGCTTGCCAACGCTGGGCAGAACGGCTCTCGTTGCGGGCCCGCTTGCGATACTTGCTCTGCGAGAACCAGGTGACAACGGCACCGATCACGACGCCGAGAATGACGGCAAGGATCAGCAGCACGAACAAGGGGGCCGAAAGTGAAAGTGCCTGGTCGGCAGGATTGAACGGATTGAGTGCCAGGCTGACGGACTGCCGGTTGGCAACGGCCAGGACGATCAACAGAATACCAAGCGGAATGAAGACCACTAGCGTGAACAGTTTCCGGACCATGGCGGCACTCCCTGCGATTTGTTCGCCATGTCAGGACATGGCGCCTACGCCACCCAAGTTAATCACCGGGTCGACTTTTTCAATCCGGTCGAACGATCAATCGTCGTCTTCATCGCCCATGCCGGGGTTCAGACGCTCGCGAAGCTCCTTGCCCGTCTTGAAGAACGGCACCCACTTCTCCTCGACGAAGACGGTTTCGCCGGTCCGCGGATTGCGGCCGGAGCGGGAGGGACGGTTTTTGACGGAAAATGCACCGAAACCGCGAAGTTCGACGCGGTTGCCACCTGCGAGCGCGTCAGTGATCTCATCCAGCACGGCGTTGACGATGTTTTCGACATCCCGGTGATAGAGATGCGGATTGCGGGCCGCGACAATCTGCACAAGTTCCGATTTAATCACGCGCGCTCCCCCTGAATTTCTCAAATGTTCCGATCGCCGCTAACGTTGCCAAACCAAAAAAGCCCAGTCAAGGAACAACTTAACCGCAAGATCCAGCAATTGCGAAGGCTATGACAGAAATCACAAATGCAGGCGGACCGCTACCGCCAATTTTGGCTTATGCCTCCATCGGTCGCAAATTGGCCCCATCGCCATGCAAACTTGTAATTGGCGTGTGAAAATCCATATTGGCATTCACGGATTTAAATGCGAAACGTCGGCTCCGGGCGACGTCATCGATACGATGCGCGCTCAATCAGACGGATTTTCCTCATGTTGCAACGGACAGACGATAGTGCGCAGGCCGCCGGGCAGTCGCCTGGGGCGATTGCCTATCGCAAGGCTGCAAGCCATTCGACCCGCGTACGGCGCCTCAAGGTGCTTTTGCCGGTCGGCGCGGCACTGATATCCTTCATGTTCATCGGCGTATCGATCGTCCGCGCCTATCTGCCGGAAAACCTCGAGATCGCTTCGGCCAAGATTGAAAACGGCAAGGTCGTGATGGAAAAGCCCGCCATTTCCGGCCGCAATGCCGATGGCGTCAGCTATTCGATGCGCGCCGAGCGGGCGTTGCAGGACATCAAGAACCCGAACATCATTGCGCTCGAGACGATCGCTGCTGCTGTGCCGGTGAATGAGAAGATCATTGCCCGTGTCGAGGCAATCGGCGGCATCTTCGACCGCGGTTCCGAATTCTTGAACCTCGACAAGCCATTTACGCTAAACCTCAACAGCGGCCTCGATGCCCAGTTCCAGTCGGCACGCCTGAATATCAAGGGCGGCACGATGGAAACCTCGGATCCCGTCGCAATCCAGACCAAGGGCGCTTCGATTGTTGCGAAGTCGCTCAATATAACGGATAAGGGGCGAACAATCACATTCGCAGGCGATGTACGGGTCAATATTGAGCCGTCGGCGCTGCGTAAAAACGGGTCAATGGAAGCCGCCAAACCATGATTTCTAGCCGCTCCCCGAAGCTTTTCATCGCCGGCCACGTGTTGCTGCTCGGCCTTATGTCCTGCGTATCGACTTCGGCCTTCGCTCAGGCAAAGAGCAGCCAGATGGACGGCATGAAGCTTTCCAATGACCAGCCAATCCAGATCGAAAGCGACGCGCTGGAAATTCGCGAGCAGGAAAAGAAGGCTTTCTTCACCGGCAATGTCAAAGTCGTGCAGGGCGCGACCACATTGCAGGCAGGCGCGATGACGGTCTTTTATCGCGGCGAAGGCGCAAGCGTTACCCAGGGCAATGCCGACATCGAAAAGATCGATGTGATGGAGAAGGTCTTCCTGTCGTCCGGCACCCAGCAGGCAACGGCGGACAAGGGCTTCTTCGACATGACGAAGCAGGTGTTCGTGCTGGAAGGCGACCGTGTTGTACTCTCGGAAGGCCAGAACGTATTCGTGGGCTGCAAGCTGACCGTCCAGATGACATCCGGCCAAGCCAAGCTCGACAGCTGTGGTGGACGGGTACAGATCCAGCTCGACCCTAAATCGCAGAAAAAGCAGTGACGGGATCGGTCTGAACGTGCAAATCCCATTTCTTTCCAAGAAGGCCGGCAGCCCGGCGGACACGGCTGCGGCTGCGGCCAGCCCCGCCCTGAAGGGCGACAAGTCGCGCTACGAGGGCACGTTGATTGCCCATGGCCTGACCAAGACCTACAATACGCGCCGCGTCGTCAATGGTGCATCGCTTGTGGTTCGCCGGGGTGAGGCCGTCGGCCTGCTCGGTCCGAACGGGGCCGGCAAGACCACGTGCTTCTACATGATCACCGGCCTGGTCCCGGTCGATGCCGGTACGATCACGATCAATGGCAATGATGTCACCTCCATGCCGATGTATCGGCGCGCGCGCCTTGGCGTCGGCTATCTGCCACAGGAAGCGTCGATCTTTCGCGGATTGTCGGTCGAGGACAATATCCGCGCCGTGCTCGAAGTCCACGAAAGCGATCGGCGCAAGCGCGAAGCCAAGCTCGACGAACTGCTGCACGAATTCCATATCGAAAAACTGCGCAAATCGGCAGCGGTCGCCCTTTCCGGCGGCGAACGCCGTCGCCTTGAAATCGCACGCGCCCTGGCCACCGATCCGACCTTCATGCTGCTCGACGAGCCGTTTGCCGGCGTCGATCCCATTTCCGTCTCCGACATTCAAAATCTGGTCCGGCACTTGACGGCACGCGGCATTGGCGTTCTGATCACAGACCACAATGTCCGCGAAACGCTGGGGCTGATCGATCGTGCCTATATCATTCACGCCGGCGAGGTGCTGACCCACGGACGGGCGAATGATATTGTCAACAATGCGGATGTCCGTCGCCTCTATCTCGGCGACAAGTTCAGCCTTTAAAAGCCTTCGAAGCAAGAAAACGCCTCCGCCTCTCCTCCTGCGACTTGACCAAACTAAAATAAAAAGCAATTTTTGGGCCAAGTGGATTTTGCTCGTCATGATGGCGGGAATTATCGGGAGATGTAGGGGAGTCTAGCGTCGATCATGGCCTTATCCGCCAATCTTTTCCTGCGACAAAGCCAGTCTTTGGTGATGACACCGCAGCTGATGCAATCCATCCAGCTGCTGCAGATGACGCATATCGAACTGATGCAGTTCATCTCCCAGGAAATCGAACGCAACCCGCTGCTTGAAATGGTGGCAGATGATGGCGATTTGGGCGGTGACAGTGCCGATCCGACGGACAGGCCACCGCCGATCTCCGCAGATACGCATCAGACCAATGACGACGCAGGCGCTGCGCCCTCGCTCGACAGTGACTGGTATGAAGAGAATGACAATGCCAGCCTGAATGACCGGCTGGACGCCAATTTCGACACTGCGTTTGCCGACGAAGGCTCCGCGATGCGACCGGACGCGCCGGAACTCCTCAGCCAATGGAAATCGATGCCGGGCAATTCCGGCGAAACCGGCGAGGGTTTCGACCTTGATGATTTCGTCGCCGGGCAAATCAGCCTGCGCGATCATCTCAACCAGCAAATTCCCTTTGCGCTCAACAACGATACCGACCGATTGATCGCAGCCATCCTGGTCGATCACCTCGATGAGGCCGGCTATCTACGCGCCGATCTCGGCGAAGTATCCTCGCGACTGGGACGCGACCGGCATGCGATCGAGCAGGTACTGGAAACGCTTCAGACGCTGGAGCCAGCCGGTGTCTTTGCTCGGACGCTCAGCGAATGCCTGGCCATACAGCTTCGCCAACGCGATCGATACGATCCGGCGATGGCAGGCCTGGTCGAGAACCTGGAGCTTCTGGCGAAACGCGACTTCAATACGCTAAAGAAGATCTGCGGCGTGGATGAGGAGGATCTCATCGACATGCTGGCCGAGATCCGCAAGCTCAATCCCAAGCCCGGCAGCAATTTCGAGCACAGCGCAACGGAATCGGTGACGCCGGACATCGTGGTTAGACCCGATCCGCTTGGCGGCTGGAAGGTCGAGCTCAATCCGGATGCCCTACCGCGGGTTCTGGTCAACCAGAACTACATGGCAGCCGTCGGGCGGCAGGGCGGCAGCAAGGATAGCGGCGACCAAGCCTTCATGTCGGAATGCCTGCAAAGCGCCAACTGGCTGACGCGCAGCCTCGACCAGCGCGCCAAGACCATCATGAAGGTTGCCGTGGAGATCGTTCGGCAGCAGTCGGCCTTTCTCGAGGAAGGCGTCGACCATCTCAGGCCGCTCAACCTGAAGATCGTTGCCGATGCAATCAAGATGCATGAATCGACGGTAAGCCGCGTCACGACCAACAAATACATGATGACGCCACGCGGCCTGTTCGAGCTGAAATATTTCTTCAGCGTGTCGATCGCATCCGCCGAGGGTGGCGATACGCACTCCGCCGAAGCCGTACGCCATCGCATCCGCATGATGATCGCGCAGGAAAGCACCGACGCCGTCCTGTCCGATGACGATATTGTGCACACCCTGAAATCCAGCGGTGTCGACCTCGCGCGAAGAACCGTGGCCAAATACCGGGAGTCGATGAATATTCCCTCCTCCGTGCAGCGGCGCAGAGAGAAGCGCGCCATGGCAAAAGTGCCTGCAATCTAGGGTTTTCAACGCGCGAAACTTACCTGAATCTTAACGGTGCATTGACTTTCGGCGGGATGAAAGCTAGAAGCCCGCCGCAATCGAACGCGCATACTCTTGCTTGAAACTTATCCCCAGCACACGCCCATCGAACGAGGCAACAGATTCATTGGTTCGCTCGAAAAGCTTGGACGCGGACGTGGCTTGGCGTAAAATGGTCTTTGCAAACCGACGATTGGTTTGCACACCAACGATAAGAAGGGAAACTCCATGAGTGTGCGTGTATCCGGCAAGCAAATGGAAATCGGCGAGTCGTTCCGTCAGCGGATCGAACAGCGGATCGAAGATGCGGTGACCAAATACTTCGACGGAGGGTATTCGAGCCAGATCGTCGTGACGAAGTCGCAATCGCGGTATGCCGCAGATTGCCTCGTTCATCTCGACGCAGGCGCCAACCTTCATGCTGCTGGCGAGGCGAATGATCCTCAACTGGCTTTCGATACGGCGTTCGAGCGCATTGAAAAGCGCCTTAGACGCTATAAGCGCAGACTGAAGGATCACCATGCGGTCGGCGTTGCTGGCACATCGATTGAAGTTGCCTATACCGTCATGGATTCATTTCCGGACGAACACGAAGACGAGGTGCCGGACGATTATGCACCCACGATCGTGGCAGAAAGCACCAAAAAGCTGAGGACGATGTCTGTCGCCTCGGCCGTTATGGCGCTGGACATGACTGACGAGCCTGTTCTCTTGTTCAGAAGTCCGGGAACAGAAGAAGTAAACATCGTATACCGTCGCAATGATGGTAATATCGGGTGGATCGATTCCGCCAACATCAAAGGCTGAAGAAGCACAACGGCGGGCGAATTCCATTCTGGCAGTCGCCCGCCGCTCGTCTCTCCAGCATGAAGGAAGTTGATATGGCCTTGGCAGATTTGCTGCAACAGGATGCTGTCGTACCCGCCCTCAGGGTGAACTCGAAGAAGCAACTGCTTCAGGAACTTGCGGCAAAAGCCTCGAAGTTGACCAATATTCCCGAACGGGAAATATTCGATGTCATCTTGCAGCGCGAACGCCTCGGATCCACCGGGGTCGGCAATGGAATTGCAATTCCCCACGGCAAGCTCAACCGCATCACACAAATCACCGGCGTCTTCGCAAGGCTCGAAACGCCGGTCGATTTCGAGGCGCTGGACGACCAGCCCGTGGATTTGGTGTTCCTGCTGCTCGCCCCTGAAGGTGCAGGCGCGGATCATCTCAAGGCTTTGTCACGCATTGCCCGCGTTCTACGCGATCAGGATCTCGTGGCCAAGCTGCGTGCGACCGATTCCGCCTCGGCAATCTTCACCTTTCTCAATCAGGAACATGCTTCCAACGCTGCCTGAAGCCATCCGTCAAAGACATAAAAAAAGCGCCCCGAAGGGCGCTTTTTTTGTTTCATGCATGATGTGAGGTTTAGGCCTTGCCGGCGGTATCGGCCGTCGCGTCGATCTTCGGACCGCCCTTGGCAACACCAACCATGGCCGGACGCAGCACCCGCTCGCCGATGGCGTAACCCGCCTGCACGACCTGGACGACGGTGCTGTTGGGCACATCCGGGTTCGGCACCTCAAACATTGCCTGATGGAAATTGGGGTCGAACTTCTGACCCACCGGCTCGATCTTGCGGATGCCATGACGTTCCATGGTCGCCAGCATGCCTCGCTCGGTCATCTCGACACCCTCGATCAGAGCGGCAAGACCAGCATCTGCGTTTGTGCGCGCTTCCTCCGGCAGGGCTTCAATCGCCCGGCGCAGATTATCCGAAACCGACAGCATGTCGCGTGCAAAGCCGGTAACCGCATAGGACTTGGCATCCTTGATCTCGCGATCCGTGCGGCGGCGAAGATTGTCCATTTCAGCGGCCAGCCGCAGGAAACGGTCCCGCAGATCCGCATTCTCTGCTTTCAGAGCTTCCAGCGGATCCACGTCCGTTTCGCTTTCGACCATGATCTGCTCTTCCGCTGCTTCGGGCATGGTAGCCTCGGCAGCCGCCGTGTCAGGTCCGTTCTTGTTGGTCTCATCGGTCATGACGATCTCCGAATTATTGTCATTGTTCGAATTCTGAGTTTCGAATTTGAGCCCGATATCAGGGTTTGTCGTGAAAAAATCAAGGCGTGGAGGGGAAAGAAGCGCTCAACGGCCTGAACGCGCCAGGCGAGCCATGAGCTGGGCGGTGTAGTCGACCATCGGCACGATGCGGGAATAGTTGAGCCGTGTCGGACCAATCACACCCACGGCACCAACGATGCGGTCTTCGCCATCGCGGTAGGGCGCTACAATCAGCGATGAGCCGGACAATGAGAAGAGCTTGTTTTCCGAGCCGATGAAGATACGCACACCTGGCCCGGTTTCGGCAAGGTCGAGGATCTCGATCAGGCTTTCCTTGCGCTCCAGATCATCAAAAAGCAGGCGAAGCCGGTCCACGTCTTCGGAACCCGCAAGCCCCTCGAGCAGGTTGGCCCGGCCGCGCACGATCAATCGGGTCGGCTTCTGATCTCCAAGACCGCCGGACCAGACGGCCAGTCCGCGCTCGACCAGATCCTGCGACAAGGCGTCGAGTTCGCCGGCAACCTGGGTCTTTAGCTTTTCCAGCTGACCACGCAGTTCTGACAGGGTCTGGCCGGCGAGATTGGCATTGAGGAAATTCGCCGCTTCGGTCAACTGGGAGGCGGTAATGCCGGCTGGAAGCTCGATGATACGGTTCTCGACCTGGTTCTGCTCACCGACCAGAACGGCAAGCGCCTTGGTCGGCTCCAGCCGAATGAACTCGACATGTTTCAGGACGGGATCATTCTTCGACGAGATTACCAGACCCGCGCCACGCGACAGGCCCGACAGCATGCGGCTCGCCTCGGTCAACATCGCTTCCATCGGCTGATCGGCGCTGGGTGGCCGGATCTGGCGCTCGATCGTGCCACGCTCTTCCTCGGAAAGATCGCCCACCTGCATGAATGCATCGACGAAGAAGCGCAGGCCAAGCTGAGTCGGCAGGCGACCGGCGCTGATATGCGGCGCATAGATCAGACCGAGACCTTCAAGATCGCTCATCACATTGCGCACCGAGGCCGGCGACAGCGACATCGGCAGCAAGCGCGACAGGTTGCGCGAGCCGAGTGGATCGCCGGAGTCGAGATAGGTTTCTACGATACGCCGAAAGACCTCTCTGGAGCGATCATCCAGCGAGGCGGAAACGTCGGCGACTGTATTCGTCGGTGCAACCATTATCGGAGCAAGCACTGTGTGCAGTGTTTCATGGAAAGAAATATAGTCATTCTGACCTCGATCACAAAGGCCAAATTCCACGGGCCAACGCGGCTTTTACGCACGCCCCAGGTTTTTCACTGCGAAAGCCCGGGGCAAAAACCCGAGCCACCCGGAACCAGGCGACAGAACTGTTTCCATTTGGCCCGGAAAGGCTCTAGAAGGCGTCAGACAATCTAGGAGATCGCAATGCGGCCATCAGGCAGAAAAACCGACCAAATGCGCAAGGTTTCGTTCGAGCGCAACTTTTCCAAGCATGCGGAGGGTTCCTGCCTCGTCAAGTTCGGCGACACCCATGTGCTGTGCACGGCAAGCCTCGAGGAAAAGACCCCGCCGTGGCTGCGCAACTCCGGCAAGGGCTGGGTCACCGCAGAATACGGCATGCTGCCGCGCGCCACCGGCGACCGGATGAAGCGCGAGGCAGCATCGGGCAAGCAGAGTGGCCGCACCCAGGAAATCCAACGGCTGATCGGGCGGTCGCTGCGCGCCATCGTCGATCTCGAAGCGCTGGGCGAACGCCAGATCTCGATCGACTGCGATGTCATCCAAGCCGATGGCGGCACACGCACCGCGTCGATCACCGGTGCTTTCATCGCTTTGCATGACTGCCTGAAGTGGATGGAAACGCGCAACATGATCAAACTCGAGAAGGTCCTGAAGGACCATATCGCAGCGATTTCATGCGGAATCTTCGCCAACCAGCCGGTGATCGATCTCGACTATCTGGAAGATTCGGCTGCGGAAACCGATGCCAATTTCGTCATGACGGGTTCCGGCGGTATCGTCGAGATACAGGGCACCGCCGAAGGCAAGCCGTTCAGCCAGGATGAATTCCTCACCCTGCTCGGCCTTGCCCGCAATGGCATCGATGAACTGGTCGCTCTACAAAAGCAGGCTCTCGCTTAAGCGGTAGGACAGGAAAGGTTCGACAGGTGTCTCAACTCTTGCAAGGTGTGCTGGAAACGGCGCTGTATGCCGACGACCTCGACGCCGCCGAGCATTTCTACGAAACCGTCCTGGGGCTCGAAAAAATCGCGCGCCAGGGCGATCGCCACATCTTCTTTCGCTGTGGCCAGACGATACTGCTGATCTTCAATCCGACGGAAACGCTGCAGCCGGCGCCTGCCGGTTCGCTTCCGGTTCCGAGCCATGGAGCCCAGGGCGCGGGGCACCTGTGCTTCAAGGTGTCCGGCGAAGAGATTGCCAGCGTCCTGGCGCGTTTGCAGCAGGCTGGCGTTAAGATCGAATCCGACTTCCGCTGGCCAAATGGCGCCCGTTCGATCTATTTCCGCGACCCAGCGGGCAATAGCCTGGAATGTGCCGAACCGAAACTCTGGACTCTGGACTGACCTTTCATGCGCAAGCTCGACACCCGTACCATCGTCGTGGCCAGCCACAATGCCGGCAAGATCGCGGAAATCGCCGATCTGATCGGCCCGCTCGGATTTTCCGCCAAGTCTGCAGCCGAACTGAAATTTGCGGAACCCGACGAGACGGGCACGACGTTCGAGGAAAATGCAGCGATCAAGGCACTGGCTTCGGCCAAGGCTTCCGGCCTGCCGTCGCTGTCGGATGATAGCGGCTTGGTCATCGACGCGCTCGATGGCGCACCCGGCGTCTACACGGCCAACTGGGCCGAGCGCGATGACGGCAGCCGCGATTTCGCAATGGCCATGCAGAAGGTCGAGACAGCTTTGTCCGAACGCGGCGCCACTGATCCGTCGCAACGCGGTGGCCGCTTTGTCTCCGTGCTCTGCCTTGCCTGGCCGGACGGCCATACCGAGTTCTTCCGCGGCGAGATCGAGGGTATCGTTGCCTGGCCTCCGCGTGGGACGGCCGGGTTCGGTTACGACCCGATTTTCCAGCCGGAAGGCCACGAGCGCACCTTCGGCGAAATGTCGTCGGACGAAAAACACGGCTGGAAGCCGGGCGATCCGCAGGCGCTGTCGCACCGCGCGCGCGCCTTCAAGCTTTTCGTTGAAACCTGCCTGGAGGCCTGATCCGCTCATGACCGAAGCCTTCACGCTTCTGCCCGACACCGGCGAACCGGGCTTCGGCATCTATGTGCATTGGCCATTCTGCGCGGCCAAATGCCCGTATTGTGACTTCAACAGCCATGTCCGGCATCAACCCGTGGATCAAGCCCGTTTCGTCTCGGCATTCCTCCAGGAGATGAAGGCGATGCGCGAACTCTCCGGTCCGAAAACGGTCACCAGTATCTTCATGGGCGGCGGCACGCCATCGCTGATGGATCCTTCAACCGTGGCCGCGATCCTGGACGGTATTGCCGGGGCCTGGCATGTGCCCAACGGCATCGAAGTGACGATGGAGGCCAATCCCTCCAGCGTCGAGGCAACACGTTTCCGCGGTTACCGCGCAGCCGGCGTCAACCGCGTGTCTCTCGGCGTCCAGGCGCTGAATGATGCAGACCTGAAATTTCTCGGCCGGTTACATGATGTCGAGGATGCGCTACGGGCCATCCGGCTCGCCCGCGAGATCTTCCCACGCATGTCCTTCGACCTGATCTATGCTCGGCCAAAGCAGACGGTCGAGGCTTGGGAACGCGAACTGAAGGAAGCGATGTCCTATGCCGTCGATCATCTTTCGCTCTACCAGCTGACCATTGAGGAAGGCACGGCCTTTTTCGGCCTGCACAGGGCCGGCAAGCTGATCGTTCCGGACGAAGAACACGCGGCCATCCTCTATGAGGCGACGCAGGAAATCACCGAGCGCGAAGGCATGCCGGCCTATGAAGTGTCGAACCATGCCCGTCCGGGCGCCGAAAGCCGCCACAACCTGACCTACTGGCGCTACGGCGACTATGCCGGCATTGGCCCCGGCGCACACGGTCGCCTGACCCGCGGGCGCTCGAAAATCGCAACGGCGACCGAAAAACACCCGGAAACCTGGCTCATCGCGGTCGAACAGCGTGGTCATGGCATGATCGACCAGGAACTGCTCGACAACGAGGCGCAGGCTGACGAATTGCTGCTGATGGGCCTGCGGCTGCGCGAAGGGGTCGATCTCGCCCGGTGGCAGCAACTCTCCGGACGCGATCCCGATCCGGCGCGCGAGCAGTTTTTACTGGAACAGGGCTTTATCGAACGGCTTGGCAATTCGCGGCTGCGCTGTACGCCGCCGGGCATGCTGATCCTTGATGCCGTAGTGGCAGATCTGGCCTGTTGATTGCAAATCGATCAGCAGACTAGAATTCGGTCTTTCTAGCCCGGATCGCGGATGGCACCTGACCTTGCATTTGCAGACTACGACTTTGCTCGCTTCTATGACGACTTCAATCGTCATGGGCCCGACCGCGACTTTTATCTCGGACTGGCGGCCGCACCCTCTTCCATTCTTGATCTCGGCTGCGGCACTGGGTCAGTGGCCTTGCAGCTCGCGCAGCTCGGCCACGGGGTCACGGGGCTCGACCCCGCGCCCGGCATGCTGCGGGTGGCGCGAGAAAAGGATCACGAGCGGTTGGTGGAGTGGATAGACGGCGATGCACGCGACTTCGATCTTGGTCGCCACTTCGACCTGATCATCATGACCGGCCACGTGTTCCAGGTATTTCTCGATGACGCGGAGACGTATGCCGTTTTGTCTTCCGCCCGGCGGCACCTCACCGCCAACGGTCGGCTGGTGTTCGAAAGCCGGAACCCGTTGGCCGAGGCATGGAGGGATTGGACGGAGGGCGCAACCCGCGAGGTCGCCTGCATCCGCGACGTTGGGCTTGTCGCAGTCCACTACCAGCTGACGGGTCAGCGGGATGATCTTGTGCATTTTGATACCGTGTTCACCCTGATCGACACGGGGGAGCGCAGAATCAGCCCAAGCATCCTGCGCTTCACATCACGGGAGAAGATTGCAGCGCTGCTGACTGACAGCGGTTTTGACACTGTGCGCTGGCATGGAGACTGGGAGAAATCCGCTTTCAGCCAAGACAGTTGCGAAATCATCGTGATCGCCAGCCGCTGACGATCGTCCAAAAAAGAGGCCGGCATTTGCGCCGGCCTTGGTTCCTCATGCATTATTCTCATTGATGAGCCGCTTCAGCAGCTCGATCTCGTGGCTCAGCTTGGTGTCTTCGCTGACCAGATCCTCGATCTTGCGCACGGCATGCAATACGGTCGTATGATCGCGTCCACCGAAGCGGCGGCCGATTTCCGGGAAGGACCGCGGCGTCAGGGTCTTGGACAGATACATGGCAATCTGACGCGGCTTGACGATGACGCGGGTCCGGCGGTTCGACACCAGTTCCTGGCGCGAGACATTGTAATGACGCGCGACAATGCGCTGGATGTCTTCGATACGGACGCGCTTCTGTTCGCCAGCGCCAACGAGGTGGGCCAGTAGTTCATCGACACGCTCGATCGACAGGTTTGGCTCGAAGGAGCGACGGAACACCAGCTGGTTGAAGGCGCCTTCCAGATCGCGGCCGCTGCTGGTGATGTTGCGTGCAACATGCTCAAGGAGGTCTGCGGGAATTTCCAGCGCGCCATCATCCTTGCGGGCTGCATCCAGGCGGCTTTTCAGCATATCCAGGCGCATGTCGTAGTCGGGCGCTTCCATCTCGATGGCGACGCCGCCCTGAAGACGCGAACGCACCCGCGGGTCCAGCGATTCCAGTTCCCACGGAGCACGGTCAGCTGCCACGACGACCTGCTTGGCGCTGTCGAGCAGCATGTTGAGCAGATGGCAGAATTCGTGCTGGATCATCTTTCCCTGCAGGAACTGCATGTCGTCGATGATCAGGAGATCGATGTTGCGCAGCGAGTCCTTCAGCGTCAGCGCGTCGTTGTCACGGATCGCGGTGGCGAAGCGCCACATGAAGTATTCGGCCGTCAGGTAGACAACGCGCGGCGCACGCGGGCTATGCACGGCGGCATTGGCAATCGCCTGCAGCAGATGGGTCTTGCCGAGGCCAACGGAGGAATGGATGAAGAGCGGATTGAAACGCACGGCGCCCGCACCCGCTTCGGCAATCGTCTTGGCCGCGGCAAGGGCCACGCGGTTCGATGCACCTTCGACAAAGCCGTCAAAGGTATAGCGCGAGTCGAGCGGCGAGCCGAACAGCGGCGTTGCGGTGCTGGAGCGCGCGGAATTGGAAGCCGGAGCCTGAGACGCGGCGATCTGGCCGACCGACTGCGGGCCGGACTTGCGGCCGGTGGCCGGCTGGGCGGTATCGGCGGGGACCTCGCGCTCATCGACGATCGGGCCACGGGTGGCGCGGCTTGCGCTGCGCACCATGATTTCCACCTTGAGAATGTTCGGATCTTCAGCCTGGAAAATCGAGCTGATCAGATCGAGATAGCGGTTGTTGATCCAGGACTTCAGGAAAGTAGTCGGCACGGTCAACCGCACGACGCTTTTCGATGCCGAATGGAGTTTGAGGCGCCCAAACCAGCTCGCATAGACATCAGGTCCAACCTGAGCCTTGAGACGGAGGCTGAAACGCTCGAAAAGAGCATTGTGCTTCATTTCGGCATTGTCTCCCGCACCATCGGAGCACGCGGCGCTGAGTGCCGAATGTGCATGGTCCCCATTTACCAACGCACCGGCCGTCATTGAATTAATATGCATTTTGCCGCCTTCCAAAATCATTTCAGGTACCGGGCGTCTTATCATCGTCCGGCAGCCGCTTTATCTCGCGCCGAGACGCAACCGTCCCGACAATCCCCGTGTAGCGCCGGAACCCAGGCCAGAAGCCATGCTCCGACAAAACGCCGCCCCCTCAAACAGCGTTCCCAATTTCCCGGCGTGCCTTTCATCCTCGACATGAAAAGCCAGCCAGCATTCGCTCGTCCTGAAGCCACTCAAGACGCAAAACGGTAGGGCGCGGAAACGATGCCGTTTCCGATGCAATACCGATCAGTTTATGGGATAACGGAATAGGTCCATCCCGCTCCAGCAAGGGCTGGTAAATCGTCGCAGCTTTTGCTGTTCCGATTGCCCTTCCGGGCTCGTCCCAAGCCCCTTGCTTGACCTCATTAAGGCAGGATCAAATGGCAATATCAACCGTGAATTTTCCGCAAAAATGAACGCCGGCCATTGACTCTGCGTCCATCGTTTTTGCGTCACATTCATCCGCAAAAGAATCGCTTTTGAATCAAGGGGATTCGAAAACGGCCCTGTGTTTGAGCGTTTGATGAGCCCAAAAATAAAAATTCGCTTGACTCAGATTGGGCCCAACCTACCCCTGGGTAAAGTGCCGGGCCGGCCGAGCACCTCCAGCAAGTGGCTGAAATTATTGATCTATTTCTGTCACTCGACTGATACACTTCCGTCAAGTAGCAACCTCTAAATCAATAGGCGTCATTTAGAAAAAGCGCAAACACAAAAAGCCCGGCGCAATGCCAGGCTCTTCGAAATTCGTCTAAAATATGTCTGAACTTAGGCCGACAGGGCCTTAACACGCGAGGCAAGACGCGAGATCTTGCGCGATGCGGTGTTGGCGTGAACAACGCCCTTGGTGGCTGCGCGCTGCAGTTCCGGCTGAGCCGCCTGAAGGGCATCCTTGGCCAGAGTTGCGTCGCCCGATGCGATCGCTTCTTCGACCTTGCGGATGAAACCACGGACCCGCGAACGGCGAGCCTTGTTGACTGCAGTTTGGCGAGCGATCTTGCGGGTCGCCTTCTTCGCCGAAGTTGTATTGGCCATGATGCCTCTCTTCGAATTCAAACCAAACCCCACCCTCGCCGCGTCGGGTCATTGCGACCTGCCAATTCAGCAAATGGGGAGCTATTTCGGAAAAGCCCAGCGGCTTTCCCAACCGTGGGCGGGCATATAGCGGGAAAGCGCGATTGCGTCAACGCGGATTCTGAATGAATCGCGCCTGCCCTTCATCTTGTTAGCGATTCCGGAAGCCCGGTTTGCGCTTCTCGACAAATGCTGCCATGCCTTCCTTCTGGTCTTCGGTGGCGAAGAGCGAATGAAACAGGCGTCGCTCAAAGCGCAAACCCTCGCCAAGCGGCTGCTCGAAAGCCCGATTGACCGCCTCCTTGGCCATCATGACCGCCGGCAGCGAAAAGGACGCGATCCTGGCCGCAGCCTCGATCGCCTCGTCCAGGAGCCGCTCAGGCTCGACGATCCGGGCAACGAGGCCGGCGCTCTCCGCTTCCGTGGCATCCATCATGCGACCGGTCAGGCAAAGGTCCATCGCCTTGGCCTTGCCGACGGCACGGGTCAGGCGCTGGGAGCCTCCCATGCCCGGTATGATGCCGAGCGTGATCTCGGGCTGGCCGAACTTCGCCGTCTTCGAGGCGATGATGAAATCGCACATCATGGCAAGCTCGCAACCGCCGCCCAGAGCAAAGCCCGACACGGCCGCGATCAACGGCTTGCGGAAACCGGCAATATCGTCCCAGGTACCGATGAAATCACCCGTATAGGCGTCGACGAAAGAGAGAGACTGCATCTCCTTGATATCGGCGCCGGCGGCAAACGCCTTTTCCGAGCCGGTCAGGACAACGGCGCCAATCTCTGCATCGGCCTGCAATTGCTCGAAAACCTGACACAATTCCCGCGCGACAGTGGAGTTGAGTGCATTCAGCGCCTGCGGCCGGTTCAATGTGACGATCGCCACGCGATCACGCCGCTCGATCAATATGGTCTCGAAGGACATCGCTCACTCCCTTGATGTTGTTTGGTGGCCTTACTTCTGGCAGCGCTGACAATAGAATGTCGAGCGGCCGGATTGAACTATCCTTTCGACGGTACCGCCGCAGCCTTCCGTCAGGCAGGCGTGGCCTTCGCGATCATAGGCACGGAAGCTGTGCTGGAAATAACCGAGCGTGCCATCCGTCTGGATATGGTCGCGCAATGACGAACCACCGGCCAGGATGGCATCGGCGATCACCTCGCGAATGCTGTCGGCCAGCAGCTGCAATTCGGGTTTCGGCTTGCCAGCCGTGGTGACCAGTGTCGATACCTTTCGCGTGGGCGAGAGATGCGACCGCCACAGGGCTTCGCAGACATAGATATTGCCGAGACCTGCTATTACCTTCTGATCGAGCAGGGCACTCTTCAGTGGCTGGCTGCGACCATTGAATCGGCCGGCAAGATAGTCGGCCGACAGGAGATTGCCGACCGGCTCAGGCCCCAGGTCACGAAAGGCGGGGTAAACATCGAGTTGTGCGCGTGTTGCCATGTCCATGAAGCCGAAACGGCGCGGATCATTGTAGATGACGCGCACCGGGCCTTCCTGTCGTTGCAGGTGAAAGATGACATGGTCATGCTTTTCATCCTTGCTTCTCTCATGGTGAAAGACGCCCGGCGCGCCTTCGACTGCGCCCGCCTCGATGCGGAACGAGCCGGACATCCCGAGATGGGCGATCACGGTTGCGCCATCCTCCATGTCGATCAGCAGATATTTTGCCCGGCGCGACAAGGCGGTAATGCGCCGGCCCTCGACCCTTGCGGCGAAATCACGCGGCAAGGGAAAGCGCAGATCGGGCCTTCTGAGCTCCAGGCGCTGCAAAAGCGCGCCTTCCATGGTGGGACTGAGGCCCCGCCTAACGGTTTCTACCTCTGGCAATTCCGGCATTAGCGCCCATCTTTCTGTTTGAACCGCATTCTTTAAGGTCTATAGACCAGCCTATGGGGCTGACATAGCGCAGATAGCGCTCGGCAGCCGTTTTCGCTATGGTCCAGCGACCTGTCGCCAAGTGGAGTGAACCGATGACTGCAAGCCGCATTTCCGCCGATGGCGGCATGGAAACCTCCTATGGTTTCCGCCAGGTCGACGAGCAGGAAAAGCAGGGCCTGGTCAACGAGGTCTTCCACAAGGTCGCCAAGCGCTACGACATCATGAACGACGTCATGTCGGCCGGGCTGCACCGGGTCTGGAAAGACGCGATGATCGCGGCGTTGAACCCGCGCAAGAGCGCCGACTACAAAGTGCTCGATGTTGCCGGCGGCACGGGCGATATCGCATTCCGGATCGTCGAGGCTTCCAACCGGATGGCGCATGCCACCGTGCTCGACATCAACGGCTCGATGCTGGGCGTCGGTGCGGAACGGGCGCAGAAAAAAGGCCTGTCCGACAATCTAACCTTCGTCGAGGCCAATGCCGAAAGCCTGCCTTTCGACGACAACACGTTCGATGCCTATACGATCGCGTTTGGCATCCGCAACGTGCCGCGCATCGATGTGGCGCTGTCGGAAGCCTTTCGCGTCTTGAAACGCGGCGGGCGGCTCTTGGTGCTGGAGTTCTCCGAGGTCGACCTGCCACTGCTCGACCGCGTCTATGATGCCTGGTCGTTCAACGCGATCCCGAAATTCGGCAAGATGATCACCGGCGACGCCGAACCCTATCAATATCTCGTCGAATCCATCCGGAAGTTCCCCAACCAGGGCGATTTCGCCAAGATGGTCAGCGCGGCCGGCTTCTCGAACGTCAAGTTCACCAACTATACCGGCGGCATTGCCGCGCTGCATTCCGGCTGGAAAATCTGACATTCATGAGCACGATCGGCGCATATTTCCGCCTTGCGCGGGTTGGCTGGGTGCTTGTGCGCGAAGGCGTCGTTGCTGCCCTTCCGTCTGATGGCCTCCCTCCCCTCGTTGGTTTCGGCAAGGCACTTGTCGGGCCGCTTGCACGACGTCGCGCCAAGCAGGCGGAGCGTTCCGACCGGCTCGCCCAGGCGGTCGCACGACTTGGCCCATCCTATGTGAAGATCGGACAGTTCCTGGCGACTCGACCGGACGTGGTGGGCGCCGACTTTGCTGACGATCTTGCCGGCCTTCAGGACAGGATGGATTTCTTCCCGACCGAGGACGCGAAATCAACCATCAGGGATTCCCTCGGTCGTACGATCGACGATCTCTATCTTCGCTTCGACGCGCCGATCGCTGCCGCCTCGATCGCACAGGTGCATCCGGCTGAAGTCATGACCCCGGACGGCCCGCGCAAGGTTGCCGTCAAGGTGATCCGGCCAGGCGTGCGCAAGCGGTTCGCGGCCGACCTCGAGGCGATGTATCTCGTGTCGAGCCTGCAGGAACGGTTCCTGCCGCATACGCGGCGGCTTCGCCCCGTCGAGGTGACGCGGACGCTCGAGCAGACGACCAAAGTCGAGATGGACCTCCGGCTTGAAGCGGCGGCATTGTCGGAGATCGCCGACAATACGCGCAAGGACCCCGGCTTTCGGGTACCCAAGGTCGACTGGGAGCGCACCGGTCGCGACGTGGTCACGATGGAGTGGATCGACGGCATCAAGATGTCGGACGTGGCGGCATTGCAGGCATCGGGGCTCGATCTCAACCTGCTGGCCGATACCCTGATCCAGTCCTTCCTCCGCCACACGCTGCGCGACGGCTTTTTCCACGCCGACATGCATCCCGGCAATCTGTTCGTCGATGAGAACGGCATGATCGTCGCCGTTGACATGGGCATTGCCGGACGTCTCGGAAAGAAGGAGCGCCGGTTCCTTGCGGAAATTCTCTACGGCTTCATAACAAGGGACTATTTGCGCGTCGCGGAAGTCCATTTCGAGGCGGGATATGTGCCCTCCCACCACAATGTCGCAAGCTTCGCCCAGGCGATCCGGGCCATCGGCGAGCCGATCCACGGGCAGCCGGCCGAAACCATTTCGATGGGCAAGCTATTGACCCTGCTGTTCGAGATCACCGAGATCTTCGACATGGAAACTCGCCCCGAATTGGTCATGCTGCAGAAGACCATGGTGGTGGTGGAAGGCGTTGCGCGTATCCTCAATCCGCAGTTCAACATGTGGAAGGCGGCCGACCCGGTGGTCTCGCAGTGGATCCGCGACAATCTCGGACCCAAGCGCATCGCCACGGACCTCAAGGATGGGGCCAAGGCTGCCATGCGGCTTGCCGAAGCATTACCCGAAATCGCTGCAAAGACCGAGAAATTCCATGCCGACATCATGCGCATGAGCGAGCAGGGCCTGCGCTTTGATCCCGAGACCGCCGAGGCAATCGGCAAATCGGAGGCAAGGCATACGCGCCATGGACGCCTTGCCTTGTGGGTGATTGCTGCGTCGCTCGTTGCGATCGCAGTTCAGCTTTCCTGAACATTTATAAATCCATCGCGTTTTTTTGTTTAGTCGATGGAACATGCGGCGTGCCGGCGCGTTACAACCATACTTAAGCATAGTTGTTCCCTCAGGAGTTTCATGTCCGCCACCCAATCCAGCTTCGTCCGGTCAACCATTCTCTTCATGTTGATCGGAACCGGCATCCTGCTTGGCATCGTCGTTGCCACGTTTGGCCTGGTTGAGAAAACCAGCGCGACTTTCGACTACATCATCGTCGAACGCGATATCCGTCGAACTGCAGCGGATTTGATCCAGAACCTGACAGATGCGGAAACCGGGCAGCGCGGCTATCTGCTGACACAGGACGAGAGCTTCTTGGCGCCGTATCACAAGGCTCTGAGCTCGATAAGCAGCAATCTCGAATTGTTGTCACAACGGGTGAGTGGACGCGCGATCAAGCAGGTACGCATGCCGGAACTGCGGCAACTGGTTCAGGCCAAGCTTTCGGAAATGGCGCGGACCATCGACCTCGTCAAAGACGGTCGGCGCGATGAGGCCGTCAGTCTGGTGCAGACCGAGGTCGGGCGCGAGGTGATGGACCAGATCCGGGCGATCATCGACGATTTCAAGCAGAAGTCGGACAGCAATGTCGACCGTGGCGCGAGCGAACAGGTTGAGGCGACCGAACAGCTGCAGTGGATTACCGTGGGTGGCGGCATCGCCATCCTCGCGGTCATGAGCGGCGCGATGCTGATCGTCTACCAGCATGTGCGCGAGCTTCTGAAGGCCCGCCAGGAAGTCGAGCACCTGAATGCCGGACTGGAGGCCCGCGTTGCCGAGCGCACCGAGGATCTGATGCAGGCGAACCAGGAAATCCAGCGTTTTGCCTATATCGTTACCCACGACCTCCGGGCGCCGCTGGTCAATATCATGGGCTTTACAGCCGAGCTCGATACATCACTCAAATCGCTGCAGGCCTATGTGCTGGCCGACGGGGGCGCCGTGTCTGAAGAGATGATCCGGGAGGCGCGGCTTGCGGCATCGGAAGACCTGCCGGAAGCCATCGGCTTCATTCGCTCCTCGACGAAGAAGATGGACGGCCTGATCAATGCGATCCTGAAGATCTCACGCGATGGCCGCAGGCAGCTGAAGCCGGAACCGGTCGAACTCAAGCCTCTGCTGGAAACGATCGCGGCCAGCCTTCACCATCAGATCAGCGAAAGCGACGGCCAGACATCGCTCGACACCAAAGCGACAGCATTGGTGACCGACCGCCTTTCGCTCGAACAGATTCTTGGTAACCTTTTCGACAATGCCATCAAGTATAAGCATCCGGATAGGCCGCTTGAACTTGCGGTCCGCACTGCGCCGGAAGGCCGGCACATGGTGCGGATCGAAGTGCAGGATAACGGCCGTGGCATCGCAGAGCAGGATCAGGAACGCGTCTTCGAACTTTTTCGTCGCGCAGGCCAACAGGACAAGACCGGTGAAGGCATCGGTCTTGCCCATGTCCGATCTCTGGCCCGGAACCTCGGCGGGGAAATCAGTGTTTCCTCCCGCTTGGGTGAAGGGTCGACTTTTGTTCTGCGGCTGCCATCCGATCTGTCACGCTTAGTACGGAGTTGACGATGAAAGCTGTGGGCAAAGAAGTCACGATTGTGATGGTTGAAGACGACGAGGGGCACGCCCGTCTGATCGAAAAGAATGTGCGCCGTGCCGGCGTCAACAACGAGATCGTGCCGTTTACCAATGGCACCGATGCACTCGACTTCATCCTCGGACAAGACCGCAGCGGAAAAGTCTCGCAAGACCGCTATCTGCTGATCCTGCTCGATCTGAACCTGCCTGACATGTCGGGCACCGACATCCTGGAAAAAGTAAAATCCAACCCGCATACGCGACGGTTGCCGGTCGTCATCCTGACCACGACGGATGACGAACGCGAAATACAGCGGTGCTACGACCTTGGGGCCAATGTCTATATCACCAAACCTGTCGACTACGACAACTTCGCCAATGCTATCCGCCAACTCGGACTTTTCTTCTCCGTTATGCAGATCCCCTGAACCCGGCTTGGTGACGATGAGCTTCCGCGTCCTCTATATCGACGACGACGCCGCCATCGTCCGGCTGGTGCAAAGATCCCTTGGCCGCATGGGACACGAGGTCGCGCATGCGGAAACCACGCATGACGCCCTTTCATTGCTGCAGGGCGGCAATTTCGACGTGGTTGTCCTCGATCACTACCTGCGCCAGACCACCGGTCATGAAGTGATGGCGGACCTTCGCGCGCAGGGTTTCCACATGCCGGTCGTCTATGTCACCGGCTCCAACGAGGCCCAGATCGCGATCGAGGCCATCAAGGCGGGCGCTGCCGACTATGTGATCAAATCGGTCAGCGACGATTTCCTGCCGCTGCTTGCCAGCGCCATAGAACAATCCGTGTCGAACGCCCAGTTGCGTGCCGCCAAGGAGCGGGCAGACGAGGAAATCCGTCTGGGCAAGGAGCGCGCGGAAGCCCTGCTCGCCGAGGTCAACCATCGGGTGGCAAACTCGCTGGCCCTCGTCGCGAGCCTGCTCAGGCTGCAGATCTCCAGCGCAAAGAGCGACGAGGTCAAGGCCGAACTGGCCGAAACCCAGGCGCGCATCTCGGCGATCGCCGGCATGCATCGCAGTCTCTACACTTCCGAGGATGTCAGCCGGGTGGAACTGGATCGATATCTCGGCCGGCTGACGGCCGAGCTGTTCAACTCCTTGCACAGTGCCGAAAGACCGGTCCGGCTTCTGCTTGATGCCGACCCTATTTCAATGACCGCCGACAAGGCCGTTTCGGTCGGGATGATCGTTACGGAGCTCGTGACCAACGCCTTCAAATACGCTTATCCCAATCTCGGCGGTGGAGGTGATATTCGCGTGAAACTGAAGCGCCTGTCCGACACGGAGGCGCTGCTGCGGGTCGAGGATGACGGCATCGGCATTGATCCCGGCAAAGGCCCGACGGGCACAGGCCTCGGCAGCCGGATCGTCAAATCCATGGCATCTACGCTCGGGGCGGGGCTGCATTATCTCGAAGATGTCGGCGGCACGGTGGCCGAGGTTCCGCTTCAGCTTGGCCCGGCCAGCTGATACTCGTCGCACATTTACCACAACTGTCTCCCGACATTGCCTCTCGCCTGAATTGCGATAGGGTCGCGCTGACAGAAAGGGCCTTATCCATGACCTTGGGCGGCAAGCGCATTCTCCTGATCATTGCTGGCGGCATTGCCGCCTACAAGAGCCTCGACCTGATCCGTCGGCTGCGCGAACGCGGCGCCGTGGTCCGGCCGATCATGACGAAGGCAGCCCAGGAGTTCGTCACACCGCTCGCTGTCGGCGCGCTTTCTGCCAGCCATGTGTATACCGACCTGTTTTCCCGCGAGGACGAGCAGGATGTCGGCCACATCCGGCTGGCGCGGGAATGCGATCTTGTCGTCGTTGCTCCGGCCACCGCAGACCTGATGGCGAAAATGGCGCATGGCCTGGCCGATGATCTGGCCTCCGCCGTGCTGCTCGCCAGCGACCGCCCGATCCTGATCGCGCCGGCAATGAACCCGAAGATGTGGACTGCGTCCGCGACGCAGCGAAATCTGGCGACCTTGCAGAAGGACGGCATCCAGTTTGTCGGACCGATGGAAGGCGAAATGGCGGAAAGTGGCGAACGCGGCCTTGGCCGCATGGCCGAACCGCTCGACATCGTCGCCGCCGTGGAACAGCAGCTGTCGGGACCAAAACCGCTTGCCGGCATGAAGGCCGTGGTGACATCCGGCCCAACCCATGAACCCATTGATCCGGTGCGCTATATCGCCAACCGCTCCTCCGGCAAACAGGGCCATGCGATTGCCACTGCCCTTGCAAAGCTCGGTGCGGAGGTGACACTGGTTTCGGGGCCCGTGACAATTTCCGATCCCACCGGCGTCAGGACAGTTCATGTCGAACGGGCGGAAGAGATGCGGGACGCTGTGCTGGCAAACCTTCCGGTCGACATCGCGGTCATGGTCGCGGCTGTCGCCGATTGGCGCGTGGCGAGTTCGGCCGATCAGAAAATCAAGAAGCTCCCGGGGGAAGCTCCCGCGCCGCTACAGCTGACGGAGAACCCGGATATCCTCAAGACCGTGGGCCATCATGCCCAGAGGCCGCGGCTGGTGGTCGGATTTGCGGCTGAAACGCAGAATATCGATGAAAACGGCCGCAGCAAGCTGGAGCGCAAAGGCGCTGACCTGATCGTCGCCAATGATGTTTCTGCGGGAACCGGCGCGATGGGCGGCGACCGCAACAGCGTGCGGCTGATTACCAAGACCGGCGTCGAGGCATGGCCGGACCTTTCGAAGACCGAGGTTGCGGAACGGCTGGCGCTGTGGATCGCAACTCATGTCAGCGGAACATCGAGATGAGCCTGTTCAGCCGCACGGGGTTCCAACAATTTGTCGAGGCGCTCCCCGGCACGTCTCTTGCCGATCAATGGGAATCCTCCGTCGCCAAGGTCGGAGACAAGGTATTCGGCCTTATCACCGATGCTGAGAACCGGCTGACGTTCAAGGTGAGCGAAGAGAGCTTCGAGATTCTGACCGCGATCGAAGGGATTGACCAGGCACCCTATTTCGCCAAACGCAAATGGGTCTCCGTTTCACCGACATCAGCCTTGAACGCGGATGAGGCCGAGGAATATCTGCGTCGGTCCTATGGTCTTGTCAGCGCCGGCCTGACACGCAAGCTGCGAATCGACCTCGGCATTCCGCTCTAATTCAGGAACCCGATCAGAGTGCCATTGCCGGCTTACGTGCCGGCTCCGGCATACGGGCATCATCGGCGGCCGGGCGGAATTCGACCGCGTCCAGTCCCTTTTCGCTCAGGATGACAGCGCTGCTGGCCGGGATCTCGACCCATTTGTCGGTCTCGTCGGTGAGCGGTTCGGAAACCAGACAGTAACCGCCCTTGTCGCCCATCGGGGCAGCATAGAGCGTCGGCGCGAATGCATCGGTCGAATAGCGCACGGCATACAGCGCCCGACCGTCGGAGAAGGCCGCCGTGAAGCGTACACGCGCTTCACCGGTCATGTGCATACTCATGCGCTCGACGAAGCCCACGGCCTCGCTCATGGCGGCAATAGGCCTTTCCTTGAGGCCGAATTGCAGGGCCAGCAGGAACAGCAGCTCGGAATCCGTGGTGCCGACACGTGCATGGAAATGCTCGTCGTCGAGCATCGTTTCCATCGGCCGGCGGATGCGGTCGAAATGATCGATCTGGCCGTTATGCATGAAGGACCAGTTGCCGTTGACGAAAGGATGGCAGTTGTCGCGGCGGGTCGAGCCATGGGTGGCTGCGCGGACATGTGCAAGAAACAGCGAGGAGCGGATCTGGCTGGCAAGGCTTTTCAGGTTGCAGTCAGACCATGCGGGCAGCACATCGCGGAAACGGCCAGGTTCCGGGCGATCGCCGTACCAGGCAATGCCAAAGCCATCCGCGTTGGTCGCTGTCTTGGCGCGGGTGGCGCAGTGGGATTGCTCTATCAGCGAATGGGCCGGCGAGGTCACCAGTTCTTCCAGATAGATCGCTTCGCCGCGATAGGCTGCCCAACGACACATGCGTTTTCACAACTCCGACAAGCTACCGGTCCGTCGCCGGCGCACTTTGAGACAGTTTTCAACCGAATGGCTAACGATACGTAAACGTCGTGACATTGATGACAGAATTTTGACGAATGCTGCAATCACTTTCTGCACCGCACAATCGCGTTTTTTGACTGAGGGCCTGTTTTCCAAACACGGGCGGGCTTTGTGAACACTGCGTTCCCGGCGTCTCTCTTCGGCTGCGGCGAAATTCGGCTATATTGGCGGCAATCACGCAAAAGGAGCATTCCATGTCGATCCGCCCCGTCAAGCATGAAAGCCGCGCCACGCCAACCATGGAAGGCGCCGGCGTCAAGCTGCACCGAGTGTTCGGCTTCGGCGATCCGTCGATGACCGACCCCTTCCTGATGATGGATGATTTCCGCAACGATACCCCGTCCGACTATATTCGCGGCTTCCCCTGGCACCCGCATCGCGGCATCGAGACCATTACCTATGTGCTGGCCGGCACGGTCGAGCACGGCGACAGCCTCGGCAATCGCGGGCTGCTCGGCGCCGGTGATCTCCAGTGGATGACCGCCGGGAGCGGCATCATGCATCAGGAAATGCCCAAGGGCGATTTCGCGGGCCGCATGCACGGCTTCCAGCTTTGGGCCAACCTGCCCTCGTCGCTGAAGATGACCGCGCCGCGTTATCAGGACATCAAGTCCGCCGATATTCCCGTCGTGGTCGATGACGACGGCACCGCGGTCAGGGTGATCTCCGGCGCTTTCTGGGGCAAGGCAGGTCCCGTCGACGGGATTGCAGCGGAGCCGGTCTATCTCGACATTTCGGTGCCGCCCGGCAAGCGCAAGACCATTCCGGTCGACACCTATCGTTCCGCTTTTGCCTATATCTTCGCAGGATCCGGCAGCTTCCGCGACGCTTCCACGCCATTCGGCGTAAAGGTCGAAAAGGAATACAGGGGCGAAGAGCTGAATATCCGCGACCTTTCCGGCAACAGGACGCTGGTCGTCTTCGACACCGGCGACGAGATTACCGTGCAGGCCGGCGAACAAGGCATCCGCTTTCTGCTGGTCACCGGCAAGCCGATCAAGGAACCGGTCGCCTGGCACGGCCCGATCGTGATGAATACACGCGAAGAGCTGATGCAGGCGATGAACGAATTGCAGAATGGAACTTTTATCAAGGTCGATCATTAAACAAGCAGCCGCAAGGCTGTGACAGTCAAGTTCCCCTTGCCCGGCGGCCCCCCTCCGCCGGGTTTTCTTTTTTGGGAGGCTGAACATGCATATCTCCGGCGGCTGCCATTGCGGCGCTATCCGCTTCGAAGCCGAAGTCGACCCGCAGGAGGTCGGCATCTGCCATTGCACCGATTGCCAGCGACTGACCGGATGCGCTTACCGGGTCAGCGTCGGTGCGGAACCCATGGATTTCCGCGTTGTGGCGGGCACGGCGCGCCGATACCGCAAGTTCGGCGCCAGCGGCAGGCCGAGTGACCAGTACTTCTGTGATATCTGTGGTTCGCCACTCTGGCGGGTCGATGCCACCGGCGCCAGCATCGCCATACGCCTCGGAACGATCGATCAGCGGCAGGCGCTCACGCCACGCCATCAGAGCTGGACCGGCTCTGCCCTGAGATGGGTGAGCGACATACGGGACATTCCCGCATCTGCCGGCGAATAGACCAGGGGATTATCTCCAAAGGGCGTGGAAATGATGCACGGGCCCATGTCCCGAACCCACGGCCAAAGCCCCCGACGTCGCGACCGCGCTAGCCAGCCAGCTCTTGGCCGCTGCAACGGCGTCAACTGTTGTCAGCCCCTTTGCAAGTTCGGCGGCAATCGCACTCGACAGCGCGCAGCCCGTCCCGTGGGTGTTCTTCGTGGCAATCCGCGGCGCTTCGAACCAACGAAAGCGCCCGCCTGAAACCAGCAGGTCCGGGCTGTCGGCGGCGGCGAGATGCCCGCCCTTCAACAACACAGCCTTGGGCCCCTGTAACATCAGACGGGCGCCCTGCGATTCCATCACCTCCCGGCGGGCCGCCTCCGGCTCGCCGAGCAGGACAGCGGCTTCGGGAAGATTGGGGGTGAGAAGCGTTGCGAGGGGCAGAAGCTCATCGCGGAGCACGGCAACCGCTTCGGGGTCCAGCAGCGCGGCACCGCCCTTGGCGATCATGACGGGATCCAGGACGATTGGAATGGCGCGATATGGCTTCAGCGCTTCGGCAACCGCGCGGGCAATATCGGCATTGGCAATCATGCCGATCTTGACGGCATCGACGTGCAGGTCGGCGAAAATCATCCGGATCTGCTCCGCGACGAAGTCAGGGTCGATAGCCTGTACCGACGAAACGCCCCGGGTGTTCTGTGCCGTCAGCGCCGTGATCGCCGCCATGCCGTAGCATCCGCGTGCAGAGAACGTCTTCAGATCGGCCTGGATCCCGGCCCCACCGGACGGATCGGATCCGGCAATCGACAGCACATTGGCAATGAAACTGGACATGGATTTCACGGGCGCCCCTTCTCCAGCGGGGTAGCCGACGGGAAGGGCCACGATATGCGCGGAGGCTTCCCAAGCGACTCCCTCCGCCAGCATTATCTGGTTCAGGTTCAAAGGGTGCTTCTCAGCCCATCTTTCGATGAACGCCCCTGTCTCTGGAGCCTAGTCTTAGAGCAGAGCGGCGCTGCTGTCATGCAAAATGGCATAGGCACAGCCCCGAACCATTTGCGACAAAAGTCAAAAATGGCTAGTTGCGTAGTCAGCCTATCGTCCCAGCTCAAGGAATTCGCGATTGCCCTTCGCCCAGAACACCGTCTTCGACAAGCGTTACAATGGCTTTCTGTTCGACATGGACGGTACGCTGCTCAACTCCATCGCGGCCGCAGAGCGCGTGTGGGGCAAATGGGCCGCACGCCACGGGCTCGATGTCGAGGCCTTCCTGCCAACGATGCATGGCAAACGTGGCATCGACACGATCAGCGGACTTGGCCTGCCGGGTGTCGACGTTCAGGCGGAAGCGCTGGAAATCGAGCGCGGTGAAATCGAAGACGTCGAGGGTGTGGTCGCCATTCCCGGCGCGATAGACTTTCTGAACGGCCTGCCCTCGGCGCGCTGGGCGATCGTCACATCGGCCCCTGTGCTCCTCGCAAGGGCCCGCATCGAGGCCGCGGGCCTGCCGCAGCCGCCAAAAATCGTCACCGCCGAAGACGTGAAGATCGGAAAACCAAATCCTGCGGGTTATCTGCTCGGGGCAAGCCATCTCGGTGTCGATCCGGCCCGCTGCCTGGTGTTCGAAGACGTGATGGCCGGCGTGCTGGCCGGCGAAGCTGCGGGCTCGGATGTCATGGTGGTCACCGCCACCCACAGCCATCCACTTGAGACCCGGCATCCGGCAATTGCGAGCTATATCGGGCTTAAGGTGCATGTCGACGGCGATGGCGGCATGCAGATCGTCCGGGCCGGCTGACCTTTTCCAAGGTCAGCCCGGGAATGGCACGCCCGCGCCTCTGGTGCGCGGGCTGACCGACATCGCATGGAAAACGATCAAGCCGCCTTGGCGACGTGATATTCCTTGATCGCCACCATCTTGATCGCGGGAAACCGCTCCGACTCGTAGCGCAGCGAAAATGCATCCTGCGCCATGAAGACCGGATCGCCGTCCAGATCCCGGCAGATATCGCCGCGGCGCTGGGTCATGAACTTGTCGAGTTCGGCGGGCTGATCGGATGAAATCCAGCGGCAGACCGAAAAACGCGACATTTCGAACGAGACCGGCAGCGTATATTCACCCGACAGTCGTTCCTTCAGAACGTCGAGCTGCAGAGCGCCGACAACACCGACGATCGCCGGCGAGCCGTCTTCCGGGGAAAAGAGCTGCACGACGCCTTCTTCGGCCATCTGCTGCAGCGCTTCCTTGAGCTTCTTCGCCTTCATCGCATCCTCGAGGCGTACACGACGCAGGATTTCCGGCGAGAAGTTCGGAACGCCCTGAAAGACGAGGTTTTCGCCTTCGGTCAAGGTGTCCCCGATACGAAGCGTGCCGTGGTTCGGGATGCCGACCACGTCGCCGGCATAGGCCGTATCGGCCAACTGGCGCTGCGAAGCGAAGAAGAACTGCGGTGCCGTCAGGCCCATCTGCTTGCCGGTGCGGGCCAAACGCGCCTTCATGCCGCGCTCCAGCTTGCCGGAGCAGATGCGGGCAAAGGCGATGCGGTCGCGGTGGTTCGGATCCATATTGGCCTGAATCTTGAACACAAAAGCGGTCATCTTGTCTTCGGATGCATGAACCTTGCGGATATCGGCCACCTGGTCGCGCGGCGGCGGGGCAAAATCCCCCAGCGCGTTGATCAGGTCGCGCACGCCGAAATTCTTCAAAGCCGAGCCGAAGAAGACCGGTGTCATATGGCCCTCGAGGAAGGCCTGCTTGTCAAACGGGCGGCAGGCTTCGCGCGCCAGATCCAGCTCTTCGATAAAAGCTTCACGCTCGTTTTCCGGCAGCTGTTCGGCGACATTTGCCGGGCTGTTCACAGGCAGGCCTTCGACCTGCTTGTCGGAACCGCGGAAGGTGTTTTCCGCGAGATTGTAGGATCCGCTGAATGTCTTCGACCGGCCGACCGGCCAGGTGATCGGCGCTGTGTCGAGCGCCAGCTTTTCCTCGACTTCATCGAGGATTTCGAAGGGATCGCGGCTTTCGCGGTCCATCTTGTTGATGAAGGTGATGATCGGGATGTCGCGCATGCGGCAGACTTCGAACAGCTTCAGCGTGCGCGGCTCGATACCCTTGGCGGCATCGATAACCATGACCGCGGCGTCGACGGCCGTCAGCGTACGGTAGGTATCGTCAGCAAAGTCTTCGTGACCCGGCGTGTCGAGGATGTTGAAAACCTTGTCATTGTATTCGAAGGTCATCACCGAGGTCACGACCGAAATGCCGCGCTCGCGCTCGATCTTCATCCAGTCTGAACGGGTTTGGATACGATCCTTCTTGGCCTTGACCTCACCGGCGAGCTGGATCGCACCCCCGAAGAGCAGCAGCTTTTCGGTGAGCGTCGTCTTGCCGGCGTCCGGGTGAGCGATAATAGCGAAGGTGCGGCGGCGGGAGACCGCCTCTGCGAGCGTTTCGGCCATGTCGTGAATCCTGTGGAATTGCGGGCTATCTAGCGATTAAAGGCCGGCATTGCAATTGACCTTGACCAAGTGAGGGCAAAGTAATGGCTAATGACCATCCACACAGACATCACGCCGACCCTGAACCTGGTCCGGCTGCAGCATGGGCACGGCCTTGACCTGCCCGCATACGAGACATCCGGTGCGGCCGGCATGGACCTGCGCGCCGCCGTCGATACCGACCAACCGCTGGTGCTTGCCCCCGGCAAGAGGGCCCTTGTGCCGACGGGCTTCATCTTCGAGATCCCGCAAGGGTTCGAAGCACAGATCCGCCCGCGTTCCGGCCTTGCCTTCAAGAACGGCATCACCTGCCTCAACACACCCGGCACGATCGACAGCGACTATCGCGGCGAGGTGAAGGTCTTGCTGATCAATCTCGGCGACGAAGACTTTGCCATCACACGCGACATGCGCATTGCCCAGATGGTGATTGCTCCGGTCACCCAGGCGCGGGTTGCCGAAGTGACCGTGACGTCTGAAACCGTGCGCGGCGCCGGCGGCTTCGGCTCGACCGGCGTGTGAGGGCCGCCCCAGATCTGTTGACCTGACCTAACCGACGATCGGCGGCAGACGGCGCTTCAGGGGCGTCGACTTGACCATGGACGTATTGGTCTGGGCCTTTTCGATGATGCGATCATGAACGCGGTCGAGATCGGCCATGCTGCGCACCGCGACCCGGCAGATGAAGCAGTCGTCGCCCGTGACCTTGTCGCATTCGATGATTTCCGGCGTCTCCAGAATGATTTTCTCGACGATATACAGCATGCCCGGCAGCGGACGGACGCGCACGATCGCCTGCAACGGATAGCCCAGCGCCTCCAGCGCAACCTCGGCCGCATAGCCCTGTAGAACCCCACGATCCTCGAGACGACGCAACCGCTCCGAACATGCCGGCGATGAAAGGCCGGCCCGTGCCGCAAGTTCCTTCAAAGACAGGCGCGCATCGGCGGCCAATGCCTCGACAATGCTGCGGTCGACGCTGTCGAGCAGCTGAACAAGATGCATATTCATCGCCATTTCTCCTCACATTATTTCGACGATTCCATCGTACACCTAATTTCCAGAAAGCAAATCGCCAGAAAAGACGGATAGAATCCGCACATCACCGGAGGCGACCATGAACCCTATCATCAAGCGCGGCATCATCGACATGACCATTGCCATGGTCACATCCGGCACAATCGGCTGGTTCGTCATGCAATCAGGCCAGACACCCTATAATGTGGTTTTCTTTCGCTGCCTGATCGGCGCTCCGATACTGGCCCTGCTCTGCCACCGATTCGGCGCCTTTTCGGATCCCGCCTTCAATCTGAAGCGGTTTGCCATGGCGGTCGCGGGCGGCATTGCGCTGGTCCTGAACTGGCTCGCCTTGTTTTCAGCCTATCCGCTCGCGTCCATTTCGGTGACGACCATCGTCTACAATGTCCAGCCCTTCATGCTGGTCGGCCTCGGCATGGTTTTCCTCCGAGAGCGCGTCAGCGGCGCCAAACTCGGCTGGATGGGGCTGGCCTTTGCCGGCATGCTGGCCATGACGCTGACGGGGGAGCCCATCGGCGGCGTCACGCCGGATGGCTATCTGATCGGCATCCTGCTCTCCCTGCTTGCGGCGTTCTGCTATGCGATCGCGGCTTTCGTCACCAAACATCTGAAGGGGACGTCGCCCTATCTGATCGCACTGATCCAGGTCACCACCGGTATCGTCATGCTATTGCCGCTCGCCGATTTCGACCGGCTACCGGCCTCGCCGCAAAACTGGATGATGGTCGCGATCATCGGTGTCGTGCATACGGGCGCAATGTATGCCTTCCTCTACTCCGCAATCCAGAAACTGCCGGTGGTCCTGACAGGGACCCTGTCCTTCCTCTATCCCGTCGTCGCGATCGCGGTCGACATGCTGGCCTATGGCCACGTGCTGACGCCCGGGCAGGCCGCAGGTGGTGCGGCAATCCTGCTTGCCGCCGTCGCAACGACGCTGAACCTGTCACCCACGACATTCGTCCCGTTCAAAAGAAAGGCCTGAACTCCATGATAACCTGCAGCCTGCGCTACGTGATCGATCCCTACAAGCTGGCCGAGTTCGAACACTATGCAGCACTCTGGATCCCGCTGGTCAACCGGCTGGGGGGCACTCATCACGGCTATTTCCTGCCGCATGAAGGGGCGAACAATATCGCGCTGGCATTGTTCAGCTTCCCCTCGCTCGCCGACTACGAGGTCTACCGCCAGCAGATGGCGGCGGATGCCGAATGTCAGGCGGCATTTGCCTATGCGGAGGAAACTCGCTGCATCATAAGCTACGAACGCAGCTTCATGCGGCCGATGTTCTGAGCGTCAGCGCTGCGCTTCGGTCGCCATCCTGACTGCAAGCGCGGTGAGCACCGTGCCCATCAACCAGCGCTGGACGACCATCCAGAACGGCCGGCCAGCGAGAAAAACAGCAATCGAGCCGGCCATCAACGCGATCATCGCGTTGACCGAAACGCTGATCACGATCTGGGTCGCGCCGAGGGCGACCGACTGGAGAAACACGCTGCCACGCGCCGGATCGAGAAATTGCGGCAGCAGGGACAAATACAGCACCGCGACCTTCGGGTTGAGCAGGCTGGTCACAAGCCCCATGGCGAACAGGCGGCGCGGACTGTCCTTCGGCAGGTCGCGCACCTGGAAGGGCGAACGTCCGCCCGGGCGGACGGCCTGCCATGCCATCCAGACGAGATAGGCAGCGCCCGTGAACTTCAGCACATCATAAGCGAAGGGAATAGCCATCAGCAGGACGGTAATACCGAGCGCCGACATCAGCATGTAGAACAGAAATCCCAAGGCAACACCCCCGAGGGAGACGAGACCGGCTGCCGGTCCCTGGCAGATCGAGCGCGAGACCAGATAGATCATGTTCGGACCCGGCGTCAGCACCATGCCAAGGCAGATCAGCGCGAAGGCAAGAAGGGTCGGCAGGGTCGGCATGATGCGGCTCCGAAATGATCGTTCGTTGTCTTAGGCCTGGTCGCGCGGCGACTGCAACGACGTATCGTGTCACCATTGCAAGTCAGGTATTGTGGCACAATAGCCATTCGTCCTTGAATGGAGGCAGATCTGCCGGAGCGGGCTTCCGTTTGGGCAGGTGCAATCGGCCAGCACGGCCACCTGGCTCGGCTGCGACAAGTCGAGGCCGGTCGACTACCGCCTCCGCCTGAGCCATCGGACCGGTTCCGGTAAAAATGAATGGCTCCGGTGGTCGGGATCCTATATCTGAACCCGCCGGCCTCGTCCTCGCGATCAATTTCTCGAATTCGTTCGCGCGGAAACCGCCCATATCCGGAGGACTGCGAATGACGCTGACGACCGTACTTGCCTATTGCGGCGCACTTTTCATAGCTGCAGCCATTCCGGGACCCGGCATGACGGCGATTGTCGCACGCGCCCTCGGCTCGGGCTTCCGCCCGACCTTCTTCATGGGACTGGGCTTGATCCTCGGCGATCTTGTCTATCTGACTGCGGTCATTCTCGGCCTCGCCCTGGTCGCCAAGACCTTTGCCACCGCGTTTCTGGTCATCAAGTTCGCCGGCGCCATGTATCTGATCTTCATTGCCTGGAAGCTCTGGACTGCCGGCCTGCTGCCGCAATCGATCGAGGCTCAACGCTCGACACATGCCGGACTTTCCTTCCTGTCCGGACTTCTGGTAACCCTCGGAAACCCGAAAACCATGCTGTTCTACATCGCGCTGGTGCCGACGCTGCTCCCCCTCGAGGCGATCGGCATGGCAGACTACGCGCTGCTGGTCGGATTGACATTCGCCGTGCTGATGGCAGTTCTCATTCCGTATATCCTGCTCGCGTCACAGGCCCGCACTCTGCTGAAGCGACCATCGGCGCTGAAAACGCTCAATCGCTCGGCGGCAGGCATCCTTGCCGGGACGGCGGCCTATATCGCCACGCGCGGCGCCTGACACAGAGATGTCGCAACGGCAGCAAAAGCGACTGCTTTTTTCTCCGCACTGACCACGACATGAACTGGAGGTTCTGGCGGCGCATGCCGTTTGGGCCTATCCTCGCCGCCAACAAAACGCATAGCAGGGAGAGATACATGACCAATGTCAGGAAACCGGGCCGCGGCCGCGTCTACAACTCGATTACCGATACGATCGGCGACACACCGATCGTCCGGCTCGACAAGCTGGCACGGGAAAAGGGCGTGAAGGCCAACCTTCTGGGCAAGCTCGAATTTTTCAACCCGATCGCCTCCGTCAAGGATCGCATCGGGGTCGCAATGATCGAAAGCCTGGAAGCGCAGGGCAAAATTGCCCCCGGCAAGACAACCCTGATCGAACCGACATCCGGCAATACCGGCATTGCGCTGGCCTTTGCCGCAGCCGCCAAGGGCTATCGGCTCATCCTGACCATGCCCGAGACCATGTCGATCGAACGCCGCAAGATGCTGGCATTGCTCGGCGCCGAACTGGTGCTGACCGAGGGATCGAAGGGCATGAAGGGCGCCATCGCCAAGGCGCAGGAACTGGCGGAGACAACGCCCGCTTCGGTCATTCCACAGCAGTTCGAAAATCCGGCCAATCCGGAAATCCACCGCAAGACGACGGCTGAGGAAATCTGGAACGACACCGACGGTGCCATCGACATCCTTGTATCCGGCATCGGTACCGGCGGCACGATCACCGGCGCCGGCCAGGTGCTGAAGGCAAAGAAGCCGAGCGTGACTGTCGTCGCCGTCGAACCGGCCGACAGTCCGGTGCTGTCCGGCGGCGCACCCGGTCCGCACAAGATCCAGGGCATCGGGGCCGGTTTCGCCCCCGCCATCCTCGACACCAAGATCTATGACGAAATCATCACCGTCACCAATGACGAGTCCTTCGAGACTGCCCGTCTTGTCGCCCGTCTCGAAGGTGTTCCGGTCGGCATCTCCTCCGGCGCTGCATTGGCCGCTGCGATCAAGGTCGGCAGCCGCGATGAAAATGCCGGCAAGACGATCGTGGTGATCATCCCCTCTTTCGCCGAACGTTATCTCTCCACAGCGCTGTTTGCCGGCCTCGGCGAATGATGCCGACCTGATGTCTCTGCGCCTCTGGCAGGCGCCGAGACAAACACCCGTCACCACTGCCCGTCTATGCCGCCGCCGGCGATGCCAGTCGCTCCGACGCGATGCGATAGGAAATCGCCTCGGCGAGATGAATACGGCCGAGCATGGTTGCACCATCGAGATCGGCCAGCGTGCGTGCCACCTTCAACACCCGATGATAGCCACGGGCAGAAAATCGGAACTTGTCGGCCGCATCCCGCAACAATTGCAGGGCGGCCGGATCCGGTTCGGCCAATGTCTCAATCAAGGCTGTCGAGCAACGGGCGTTGGTGCAGGTCGGCAGGCCGAGATCGCTGAAACGCTGCCGCTGGCGATCCCTTGCTGCGGCGACACGTTTTGCGACATCGGCACTGCTCTCGGCCGGACGCGGGCGAATGAGGTCGGTGGCAGCCACGGCCGGCACGTCGATGCGGATATCGATGCGATCCATCAGCGGACCGGAGATCCGGCCCTGGTAGTCGCTCTGACAGCGCGGCCCACGGGCGCAACTGTGTCCGGGTTCGCCGGCCATGCCGCAGCGGCACGGGTTCATCGCCGCAACGAGCTGGAAATCCGACGGATAGGTTACCCGGTGATTGGCGCGCGCGATGATGCACTCGCCGGTCTCCAGCGGCTGGCGCAGGGCATCGAGGACCGGCGGCGCAAATTCCGGCAGTTCGTCCAGAAAGAGCACGCCATGATGGGCAAGCGAGGCCTCCCCGGGACGGGCGCGCATCCCGCCGCCGACCAGTGCCGCCATGGTGGCGGAATGATGCGGTGTGCGGAACGGACGGCGATCCGACAGCTTGCCCCCCGAAAGCTGGCCGGCAATCGAATGGATCATCGAGACCTCAAGCAGTTCTGCAGCCGACAGCGGTGGCAGGATCGAGGGAAGGCGCGCCGCCAGCATCGACTTTCCCGACCCTGGCGGACCAACCATCAGCACGTTATGTACAAAGGACCCCTACCCTCCGTTTTTAGAACATGGTATGCGCCTGACATGCACAAGCCTGATACCCCAAGACCCAAAGCCTACAGCTACATACGGTTCTCCACACCCGAACAGGAGCGAGGTGATAGCCTCAGACGTCAGACGGAGGCAGCGGCAAGATACGCTGCTTTGCATGGCCTGGAACTCGACGACAAACTGACTTTTCGCGATCTGGGGGTCTCAGCTTACACCGGTGCGAATGAGGAGACTGGCAGACTGGGCGAGTTCCTTGCAGCCGTTCACCACGGCGACATCGCGCGAGGCTCATCTCTGCTGGTAGAAAGTCTTGACCGCCTCAGCCGTCAAAAGCCTAGGAAGGCTGTAAAGGTTCTCGAGCGCATCTGTGAGGCGGGCATCGCAGTAGTCACACTGGATGATGGACGGGCCTACACAGAGGAGACGCTAGACGGCGATCCGATGGCATTGCTCGTCGCGTTGTTGGTCGCCTCTCGGGCTCACGAGGAAAGCGCGAAGAAAGCGCGAAGGCTCAGCGCGTCGTGGGACAACAAACGGAAGATTGCAACAGAACATAAAACGCCAATCACATCCGTTTGTCCGGGGTGGTTGAGGGTCAACACCACTCGTGATGGCTTTGAAATCATCCCCGAGCGAGCGGAATTGGTGCGTAGGATTTTCGATCAGACGCTCAAGGGTGTCGGACAGCACAGCCTCGCCCACGCACTTAATACAGAGGGCGTTTCAGTTTTTGGGCGCGGCAAGATGTGGCACCGCTCATACATCAATAAAATGCTCGCGGATGAAAATGTCATTGGAAGGTTCACTCCGCACCGAGTGGAGAGAGTGGACGGCAAGAAGGTCCGCATTCCGACGGAGACGATTGACGACTATTATCCTGCCGTCATCGAGCGCGAAGCATTTGAGCGTGTTGCTGCGATGATTGGCGGAAGGCCTCGATCAAGCCGAGCGCCAATCGCGAATGTCTTGGCGGGGATCGCCCGCTGTCCACTGTGCGATGCGACCATGACACGTGTGAACAAGGGCGCAGGACCCAAACAAGGCAAGCCTTATCTAGTTTGCACACGAGCGAAGGTGGGCGCGGGTTGTGATTACAAGCAGGTGCGGCTGGAGGATATCGAGCACGCTATCTCTTATCATGTCGAAGAACTTTGGAGAGGGCTGCCCTCTCCGAACGCCGCGCTCCAAGCGCAGTGGGAAGAGTTGCTTCTGCAGCAGGATGTGTTGTCTGATGAGATCGACAGGCTTGTCGAAGCCGTGGCACTATCAGGTCAGTCGAGAGCATTACTGGACCGACTTCACAATACGGAAGTTCAGCGCGACGAGATCAGCGCGCAGCTGGAGAAGATAGAGGACCAGATAGCTGATAGCCTCACGAACCGTGTGCAGGATACTGTCCGAGATCTAGTTACAAGAGTGCAGGAAGAGAACGCGGAACCGGCTAGGATCAACGCCATCTTGCGACAGCTGTTCACCAAGGTCGTGGTGGATTATCGCGACGGGCAACTGGGCTTCCAGTGGAGACATGCCGAGGATGAATGGACAGACATTGTCTACGCCATGCCTCTTATGATCGCATGATCTGCCGTCTACCAAATGCCGACTTCAGTTGTAGGCTCCTGAAGCCAGTTTGAACTGGTATCTAATTACCCCTCCCTTAAGGAAGAACAGGCGATTGGTACCAGCAGGTTGCCGTCGAAGGCTCTCCAATTACCCCCCACTTAGGGAAAAGAACCCCGGTCCATCCGTCCCCGACATCCAGGAGATGGGCTACTCCTCTGGGGTTCCTGCTGCCCCCCTCGGTCGGTCCTCACTGCTCCAGTTCGCTGGCGCTCGGGGGCTGCCGGGGGAGCTTTTTTGACGGTTAGCCCCCCTTCGACAAGTGGGTGATCACAAGCCCACTTAACCGTCAGTGACCGACAGCGGCCCGTAAGCTGCTCTCTCACGACTCGCCCTTCTCGTCCCCCTCCAGTCCTTGTCCCTCGCTGCACCGCCCGCACCTTCCATGTTCGTGAAGGTCCATGGTGGTCGCTGGCGTGTGCGCGTGTGTCCATTTCACAGGCCCCGGCAGCGGACGGGAGGGGCGGGTTCTGAGAGCGCAGGACGCTCTGAAACGCAACCAACCATGAGACCTTCACATGCATAACCCGATTAATACAAAACGCCCCATCCGCTTCTCCGAAGACGGCCTGACAGTCTTCGTCACCCTCAAATGCGGTTCCTCGGTCATGATCGACCGGGATGATTTCGACCGTCTCGTGACTGAAGGCCTGTCCCTGAATTGGTCCCTCAGCGGCGACGGTCACGGAAACTACTATGTCTGCCTTGCTCACCCGCGCTTGAGAAACATCGTCCCGGTCGCCCGTGAGATCATGCGGGCAGGACGAGGACAGGTCATCCGCTACCGCAGCCGTGATCGCCTCGACCTCCGCAAGCCCAACCTTTTGAGGTGCCAGGGCCCAGCAAAGAGGTCGCTCCGTGGCTGACTTTACAGCGTGGATCGCTGCCCAGAGAGAAGCCGCGATTGCCCGTGGGGGGAAACCCCTGCGGAACATTCCGCGTGGAAATCGTGATCCGTTCCCCCGCGCTTCCAATCGAAAGCGTGGCGAGATTATCAATCCTGTCACGGGTGAGATCGTCACAGGCTGCTTGACCATCTCGAAACTCTCGGACCAACTAGGTCTGTCGTCCCAGAAGGTGACCAACGCGCTGGAGCAGATCGGAGCCGTGGTCCGTGCCCTGACGACCAAGGACGTCCCGATGATCTGCGCACCGGAGGTGACCAAGCCCCGGTACGAGCGCGTTCCTCAGGCAACCCGTGAGGGGTTGGAGGGTGGCCTCGTTGTCCCAATCACCTTCGACCACGGGGGCCGGAAGACTCAATGCGTCCTCATCACGCCGGAAGGACAGGCTGCTGTCTGGGCTGCTCTAAAGGACGAGGTGAAGACCAGTGGTCCAAGGCCCAGGAAGGTGGAGACGAAGACTCAGGTCATTCGTGAGCTCCTGGCTGCTGGTCATTCCCAAGGCTCGGTAGTGAGGCAGACGGGATGGCCGAAGCAGACGGTCTCACGACTGGTCAAGACGATGGAGCAGAGGACGGGATGAGAGTCCCATTTTCTCTTCCATACCCATAGTTAGACTAGCAAACGACACCTGGAGCGAGAATAAAGTTGGGCTTCGAGGAGGGCATGAGGATCGACCATCCATGTTCATTCCCTCCTCAATCCATCGTCACGTCCAGTCTCTGGGTTCTCAGGTCTTACGACCTTCGAAAACCCTGACCAGAAAGAGCGTTACCACACACCTGATATTTCGACCATGCCCTTCATCACCGGGGACAACGACCATGGAGAAGATGGTGATGATCATTGCGACCACGACCGACAAGACCAATCGTCGGCGATAATAATCATCTGGTCTTCCATCCACCGATAACTGAGGATTTTGCACGCTGACCATTCAAATTAAGCTCAGAGACTATGGATCGATCCTTGGTCTGTTCCATCGTGGTCGTGATGAACCTCTGGGTGATCATCAACGTGTGTGATGGAGCTGAAGAAGATGAACATCATCGACGGGGTCTGCATTCCTTTCCCGTGCAAAATCGATCTATACCCACCCCGGAATGTTCTTCAGAAAATTGTCTGAGCCCAAGATCATATATCAGGATTGGCGAGTCCCCCCCGTCCCCTGCGTTCGCAGATTTGAGCTCAGGCTTCTCCAATGATCCTGTCGAGGACGGTCCTCATCCCTTCGGGTTCGAGACCCATATCCCGCATCCGTGCAAGCATAAGGTTTCTGAGCACGTTGTAACCGGCCCCACCTCCATGCTTGTCTGCGATCCTTTTCAGGATGGCGCGCCCCCGAAACGTTTTCTTCCAGTTGCCATTAGCGAGGTCGTCCTCGTACTCCTGCTTCCTCTTGTTCGCGATCACCTCCAACTCGGCAAGAGACAGCGATCCATTGTGAAGAGCGGATAGTCGGGCCAACGAGTTTTGCAGTGCGGCTGAAACATCTGCGGCTACGCTCATGCTGTTCGCATTAACGCGCAGATTCAGCGCCTGGACACATTGATCGTTGGCCTCAGACTGGACTTTATGCACAACCAGTTGTGACAGTGTATCTTTTGCGGCGGCGTATAAAAAGTTTTCGGCGTCAGCTTCTAAAACGATTGCACCTGGGCCTTTCAGCTCGGCAAGCACTTTGGCGAGGACCCTCGCTTCGAGTAAGTAGTTTTCGATGTGATAGCGATCCCAACTGAGTTCATTTGCTCCGACGATCCCCGGATGATCGGCATCAGCATCAGTTACAGCGTAAACCTTCACATGGATCGCTCCGCTCTGGGTCATTCGCTCTAATGCGTCGTAGAGGCCCTTAACTCTGTTCTTGTTCGTGCCCGAAATGCAGTTCACCTGCGCAGCGAACTTGGGGAAAAGTTCCGCCGTCATCCTCACGTCGAACTCCGAGTCCTCCGATCCCTCAAATACAACTAGCTTCGCACCCGGCTTGTACGCTGCAAGATCTCCGACCAAATCGACAACTGCAGCTTCAAACTCTTTCGCGGCCGCAATAGGTTTCGCTTGGTTTTCGCCCTCTGCACGAAATGCGCTCGGTGCCATGTGAAAGACGGAATAGTCTGAGTTACCAACGCTTTCGCGGAGCATCGCATCCGAGTGCGTTATGAGCCATACCTGGTTATCTTGAGACACTGCCAAGTGTCGGTTGTAAAAGTCAGGCAGTCGGCGGGCAAGCCCCGGATTGAGGTGGAGTTCTGGCTCATCGAGCAGGATGATCGAGTGCTTCGGTGCAGAGTTTCGCAGCCTAAGGTATCCGTACAATATCTCCTTCTCGCCGCTGCTCAATTCATCGAGATCGTGCTCCTCCCGGCCTCCGACCTTAACTGGAAACACCAATCCGCCGTCAGCTGTCGGACGAGGCCCCAGAAATTCCTTATCTGGAAAGAACGTTTGAAATAGCTCCTGAAGGGTCTGCGTGACACTCTCGTTCTCAGTAAATGTAGCTCCTGCTTGCTTTGCAAGTGCCTCACGAACGTATAATGCCGCCATTTCGCTCTTCACGTTTGAGTACTTTGCGTTGTAATTGTAAATGCTGCTCTGTTTTCTTTGCTCTTTTATAGCGTTTAGATCGACGTTGATGTTAGCAAGATGCTCCCTGCCAAATAATCGGTGCGGTCCATGGTAGTCTATTAATCCGATTTTTCCCGGATAGAAGACGCTGAAGGCGATCTCCAATAGCTTGCTGTTTTCGAAGGTAGGAGCTGAGCCGGGCGTCATATTCATGACCGCCTTCGCATAATTTTGCTCAAGCTGCTCGATAACCATTGCGCTTTCTTCCTGCGCACGCTTTTGAACTTCCTCGTTCTGTGCCCGGAATTGTGCAGCTAGTGGCGCGGCTAGGAGGTTCGACCAACCAATCTCTGGAGCAACCTGTCGCCAAATAGATTGTGTGACCAATTCCAGCAGATTATCACGAATGAAGCCCTTTTCCGCATCATCCAGCTCGATTTGAACCTCCAAATGCATCGGCTTCGACTTATCGTTCAGCAGCCTTTCGAAGCTCTTTGGATCAGCAGAGAAGTTAATTTGAAACTCGCCGAACCAGTGATGATACTCGTTCTGCTGGTATCCTCCATAAACGCTTTTAAGTAATCTAAACGCGTCCAATATGCATGATTTCCCCGACCCGTTCGCCCCCGCGATAACAACTAAAGACTTCAGGTCCGACAGTTGGGCGTTTCTGATGCCACGGAAGTTGGCAATGTTGACATACCTAATCTTCATGCTGATCAGCTCCTCAGGCCAGATGCATTGAGTATTGCACGAGCATGATCACTTCATCTCAACTTTTTTGATACGATCCCCGACTGTGGCCTCGATGAAAATGCGCCGAACTGTGCGATCATGGCCAACTTGATATGATATCCGGCGAGCACCTGAGGTATCCAATGATTGTCCGATAGGGCATGCCTCAGCGGACATCTGAATATTGCACTAGTTTTTGTCCGTTAGGGTTGACGTGAGGCTTTCGGTCAGTCATCCATGTGTACATCATCCTATCGGACATGGAGTAGCTCATGGCAACGTTCCTTTACACCCGCGTCTCGACCAGCGAGCAGTCCGTCGATCACCAGCGAGCACACGCTGAAAATGCTGGCTTCACCTTCGACCACGTCATTGCAGATCATGGTGTATCTGGTGTCTCGGTGCTGATGGAGGATCGACCGGAAGGGAAGCGGCTCTTCGACATGCTCCGGGCCGGTGATGTGCTGGTCGTGCGCTGGGTGGATCGCCTGGGCAGAAACTATGCTGACGTGACAGACACCATCCGTGAGTTCATCCGCCGGGGCGTTATCATCCGGACCATCATCAACAACATGACCTTCGACGGATCGACCACAGACCCCGTCCAGATGGCCGTCAGAGACTCGCTGATCGCCTTCATGGCTGCGACAGCACAGGCACAAGTCGAAGCCACCAAGGAAGCTCAGCGGGTCGCTATTGCCCAACTGAAAGCCAAAGATGACGGCAGCTACAAAGGCCGCAAGCCGAGCTACACCCGCGATCAGTTCTCTCAGGTCGTGGACATGGACAGCAAGGGTGCTTCGGTGTCGGAGATCGCCAAGACCACTGGGCTGTCACGTCAGACTGTCTACCGGATCAAAGAGGACACAGTAGCGACTGAAAAAGCGTTAGCTCTTTGGGGGCTGTGACCGGAGGGACGATAATGTGTTTTCGAGGATTGACCAATTTACTGCTCGATCCCAGCAACCTATAGCCTGTATCAGGGCACAAGGATTCACGGTAGGCATGTACATATCCATTACTTTCCCGGTTGCAGACTTCCGCCACTTTCACCCTAGCCAGGCCGGGAGGCTTGGGGTGCCAGCGTGGGGAAGCTCTGATCCTCGTGCAAAATTCGCGAGAGGCTTTGGTGCTATTCACACGCGAACCAAATCCGGTGATGGATTTCTCGGCGAGAATTATTATGCCGACTGCCAAAACTTCATTCGCTATCCGGAGCTAAAATTCGTTGAGCCCCTATCTCAACGGCAACGCCGCGTTTTGACTTATCCGATATATCGCAGATTCTTTTTTGATGGCCTTTTCTCTGGGCGATTTGAGCTTGGCTTCCGCCTCAATGAAGAGAGCATCTGGGAAATTGAAGCGATATCGAAGTACCGGGGCGAAGAGGTTCTGTACGACATCGCTGCCATCGCCAAGCAGATGCTCCAATCCACGCTTTCGCTTCACTTGCTAGATGAGCGCGTCCAAACCTCTGCAGTTTTGAAGGCGCCGAACCATCTGCGTGATGGCTATCTGCTAAGCAGCACAAAGACTGGCGCGCTAAGCGAATACGATCTAACTACAGTCGGATCAAGATATGTGGGCGTAGGCACACCGTTTCTGGTTGTAAGGGTTGGGAACGAAACGCCTCTAGTGCAGCAGAAGCGGGCGCGCACGCTGCTCGATGACAACGGAGTACAAGCGTTCACCATATCTTCCGGGGCAACGCAGCAAGGCTTCGACACATTCGTTATCAACTCTCCGAATTCTCTAAATGAAGAAAGCCCAAAAGAGCGGTTAGTCCGCCTGTTTTACACACAAATTCGAACCATCCTTTTCGCCCATAGCTATTATCTAGATGGTTACGACAAAGGAACATTTCCGAAGTTCATCAAAATCCACGACGCCGTTTCAGCATTGGTAACGAGACTTGAGTCACTGCCGCCGATTGAGGACGACAAAAATGATGCCGAGACCTGTAGGATCATGTCCGACATCCTGAAGAAATCAGACGTCGACATTACCATGCTGACAGGCGAAATTACCAAACATCTAAAGCCGAGTTGGCTTCAAAGGAAGGCGAGAGCGTTCTTCAAAATTATGGATAGGAAGAGCGATGTGGCCATTGAAGCCGCAGCTACAGCCGCCACCCAGAGGCTTCTAGGCGGCAACTGAATATATTGGGCAGCACCGAATGCTTAGCCCGTCTATTTCGTTGGGAATTTTCCCTCACCCATCCAATAGCCGTTTACTGAACGGTTGGCAACCAAGCTCAGGTTTTTCGCCTCTTTGGGGCCAGATCGCCAAAATGAGACCTTAGCGTTCTTCAATCAACTCAACATCGCTGACCTTAGGAATTACAGTCGCTGGATATAGACTGAGGGCCCATGCTGCTTCAGAAATCGTCACATGCCCCGCTTCCACAAGCTTTGCTGGGTCTTGGATGATTTCTATCGTGGCTTTGCCGTGCATCGCATTCGTGACTACATATACGTGGTAGCTGGCACCATACTTGACTGCCGCTTGCCACTCGTTTGCGGTCACAATCAGGCCGGAGACAGCGCTCCCAACGCTGGACTTCACTTCGATGAAGATTTTCTCCCCGGCTTGATTCATAGAGGTTATGTCCCAACCAGGTGTCTCGCCTTCACGTGCCAGCCAACGAACCTCGTTTACATCGAGCCCCCACGACGCCAATTTTTCACGCTCATAGTTGAAAACGATATCTTCTCCACGATCGCCAACCTTTTTAGATACCTTAGATCGTCGAGTATCGCGCTTTCCGCCGGCACCTTTCCGTTTCTCAATCGCCTCGCGAACGGCGAATGGCTTGACCTCTGGAGCGGTTTGCTGCTCAGGTTCAACCACCGCCTCAAAGAGCTGTTGGAGATCGGGCAGAAGTGGATGCCGCACCAAGTGACGATACAGTTCCAGCATATAGGCGTAGTCAGCGATCAGCTCGCCATCCCCTGGCAAGTCATTCAGATCGTACTCGATCGCGGCAATATTCGATTGCTCGTAGTCTGCGTGAAGGCGGTCACCTTTCTTAGCAGAAAGATCCAGAGCATCCAGGAAAACTGGCCGAGGATATTTAAGCAGAGCTTGCAGATGTCGAGCAGATTCGCGAAGCTTCCTGTGACGCTCGGACAACTTAAAGTACCCGAATTGGGTAGTGCCGAATGCGAGAGACAAATACAATCTCTGCATATCAACAGAAAATAGATATACTACATAAAATCCCTCAGTTGCATGTTTTGTTATTGCAGGGTCAAATGTAGCTATCCATGGCGCTTTTGTGATATTCCCGGCGCCAGTACTTCCTTTGAATATCAAAGATCTTCCAGATTTTACACTGGAACTCAGGATTTCTGGGAAAATTTCAACAACGAGCTTATAGACCTCATTGTCCTTCGCAGTTTTGATTTTTTCTCGATAGCCGTCCCAGTTATGGCGGACACTTAAAATTGTTTCTCTCAGGGTCACAAGGCGCCTCCATTTTCGGACACGCATAACATGTATCTCTATGTCAATTGTTAACGCTGGGATGTAGGCGCGCTGAAGTCTTGCGACTGGATAATGGAGTTGCGAAAGTCAGCGACAGATGAACTACAAAAGCTAAATATGGGCATCGCGACACTGCCATGGATAGGGTCTTTTGTTCATGACAGAAGAAGGTTGTGGCCTCCGGCAGCTGCCACTTCCAGCGCCCGCTTGGCGCTTTCCTGGCCCTTGATATCGGCGAGGTCCGGCAGATTGGCGGGCAGGCTGCGGATCGCAGGTTCCGGCCGGGTCAGGATCTGGTTGCCGCGAAAATGATTGGCAAGCGCGATCAGGCTGCGCGGCGCCAGGATATCAATTTCGCTGCCGGCCCAGGCGGCCTCTCCGCCGCTTTCGGACGGGCAGATCAATCCCTTTCCAAGTGCATTGGCGCTGATCGCCGCCGGCAGGGCGCCGGCAATCGGCGCAATCGTCCCATCGAGATTGAGTTCGCCTATGACGAGATAGCCGGACAGCGCATCACCCGGGATCGCGCCCAGCGCCGCCATAAGTCCAAGCGCAATGGGCAGGTCGAAGTGCGAGCCTTCCTTTGGCAAATCGGCGGGCGCCAGATTGACCGTCACCCTCTTCGGCGGCAGGGCAAGACCCGAGGCATGCAGGGCGGCCTGCACCCGCTCCCTGCTTTCGGCAACGGCCTTGTCCGGAAGGCCGACAATCTGCATGCCCATCTTTCCAGGCGCCACCATCACCTGAACATCGACGGGCACGCCTTCTATGCCATGAAATGCAACCGTACTGACACGCGCCACCATTGCCCGCCCTCACTGTTCCGACTGATTGCCTGCCAGCACAACCACAACTTCATGCTGCGTGTATCGACGGGAACAATCTCGCATAAGAGGTAGCAAAAGACAAGAACATTTGCGGAACATGCGCTCGCATTGGTAGGCGTGCGGTTGCATCCGGTTGAGTGACAAGAACGAAGAATGAACTACCGGCGCGATTCCAGAGACTTATGCCCGCTTCTTCTCGATGGCGTCCCACAGCAGCGCGGCGATATCCGCACCCCCGAAACGCTTGACCTCGCGAATGCCGGTCGGCGACGTGACGTTGATCTCCGTCATGTAGTCGCCGATCACATCGATGCCGACCAGGAGGAAACCGCGCTCGCGCAAGGCGGGACCGATGCGCGCGCAGATCTCCCGCTCGCGGGCCGTGAGCTCGGTCGGCTCGGGCTTGCCGCCGGCATGCATGTTGGAGCGGGCGTCATGTTCGGCCGGAACGCGGTTGATCGCGCCGGCCGGCTCGCCATCGACGAGAATGATGCGCTTGTCACCCTTGCGCACCGCCGGCAGGTAGCCCTGGGCGATGAAGGGCTCGCGGAACATCTGGCCGAACATTTCCATCAGCGAGGAGAAATTGCGGTCGTCGCGGGTCGAGTGGAATACGCCGGCACCGCCATTGCCGTAGAGCGGCTTCAGGATGATATCGCCCATCTCGGCACGGAAGCGGGCAATCTCGTCCGGATCACGGGTGATCAGGGTTGGCGGCATCAGGTCGGCGAATTCGGTGACGAAGATCTTTTCCGGCGAATTGCGCACCCAGGCAGGATCGTTCACCACCAGCGTCTTCGGATGCAGCCGCTCGAGAAGATGAGTCGAGGTGATGTAGGCCATGTCGAAGGGCGGATCCTGGCGCAGCAGGATGACGTCCATGGTCGAAAGATCGACGCGTTCCCGCTCGCCGAGGCTGAAATGGTCGCCCTTGACGTCGCGCAGTTCCATCGGCTCGACGGCGGCGAAAATCTTGCCGTCGCGCATGCTGAGACGATCCGGTGTATAGTGGAACAGCTTGTAGCCGCGGGCCTGAGCCTCGAGGCTCATGGCGAAGGTCGAGTCGCCGGCGATCCCTATCCCCGAAACATGGTCCATCTGAACCGCGACATTGGTGATTTTCGCCATGACTGCATCCCCGTTGAAAAGCATGGCAGATTTAGGCTGTGCCGGGCACGATGGCAACGGCGCAGCGCTTGAATTTTGCTCAACGCAGGATCAGCTCAAAGAGCCCAGTACTTGCCGGATCGCAGCGCATTGCGCAGACGGTAGAGGATGGCGAGCGGTTCCGGAAACGGCTTGCGCAGGAAGGCGATCTTGCGCACATAGCTGTCGACACGCCAGGTCGCCCAGGTGCCACCGCGGAAATAGGCGATGTCTCCGACCTTCAGCGTCCGGGTCGAACCGTCGGCGCCCGTGACATGAACCTCGCCTTCCTGGATCACGACCGTTTCGTCCCAGCTGAAGAACCAGCGGAATTCGCCGGCGGTGCAGTCCCAGACCGCCGTCGAGCTGGCCTCATCGGCACTGGTCGAATGCTGCCCGACACGGGCGATCGGCGCGCCTTCGATGATCCAGTCCGGATTGATCGGCGACAGATTCAGCTCCAGATAGTCGCCGTGGGCGGCGACGACCGGCGGTGCGTCCTCAGACTCACGACGCGGCGCCGCGAGCATGACGGCGGCCATTCCGGCTATCACGAGTTTCAAAGGCATTGTTATCCCCCAATAAATTCGGGGGACCTTAGGACCAGCGTCTCTAAGATTGAGTTCCGACGATCGCTCAAATTTTAGCGATTATCGGATTTTGGATCATGCCATCACATGCGCAGCTGCTGAATGAGCGGAAACCGGGCGCGCTTCACCCATTGCCGGCAACAGGCGCTTGCCGTTTTCGGCCGAGAAAAAATGCAGTTTGGATGGAGCGATGGTCAAAGGCAGACGGTCGGACAAACGTGCATGCGAGGCAACGACCGCGGTCAATGACTGACCGCCGACCAGGCCATGCACAAGCCGTTGCGCGCCCAGTTCCTCGACATAGTCGACGACGAGCGACAGGGTCGCCTCGCCGTCACCCGCCTCGGTCAGATCCTCTGCGCGCATGCCGATGCGCACTGGTCCATCGGCTAACCCCTGTGGTTCGGTCGGCAATTCAACATCGCCGATATGCAGACGTCCGCCGTCGATCAGACCGTCGACGAGGTTCATTGCGGGGGAGCCGATGAAGCTGGCGACAAAGGTCGAGGCCGGGCGGTTGTAGACCTCCAGCGGCGTACCGATCTGCTCGATGATGCCGCCATTCAGCACGACGAGACGGTCGGCCAGGGTCATGGCCTCGAGCTGGTCATGGGTGACGTAGATCGCCGTGGTCTTCAGCCGGCGCTGCAGCTTGCGGATTTCGCCGCGCATCGAGACGCGAAGCTTGGCGTCCAGATTGGACAGCGGCTCATCGAAGAGAAAGACGGCCGGCTTGCGGACGATCGCCCGGCCCATGGCAACACGCTGGCGCTGGCCGCCGGAAAGCGCACGGGGTTTCCGGGTGAGATAAGGCTCGATCTCCAGCATGCGGGCGGCTTCCGCGACGCGCGCGGCGATCTCGGTTTTTGGCGTGCCGCGGTTCTTCAGGCCGTAGGCGAGATTGTCATAGACAGTCATATGCGGATAAAGCGCGTAGTTCTGGAAGACCATGGCAATGTCGCGGTCAGCGGGCTCGATCTGGTTGACGACACGGTCACCGATCGAGACTGTTCCTTCCGAGATCTCCTCGAGGCCGGCGACCATGCGCAGGAGCGTCGACTTGCCACAACCGGAGGGGCCGACGAGCACGATGAATTCGCCGTCCTCGATCTGGATGTCGACACCGTTCACCGCCTTGGCGCCGCCGTCGTAGATTTTCGAGACCTGATGGATATCGATGGAAGCCATTGGGCAATCCTCTCTTACTTGTCTGTTTCGGTGAGGCCCTTGATGAACCAGCTCTGGAACACCACCACCACAAGCACGGGCGGCAGCATGGCGAGCACGGCCATGGCAAAGGCTTCGTTATAGTCGGGAATCTGCGAGCCGACCCAGACCTGCAGGATCTGCTTGATACCGCGCATCAGGGTGTAGAAGCCCTCGTCGGTGGTCATCAGCATCGGCCAGAGATACTGGTTCCAGCCATAGACGAACATGATGATGAAGACGGCGGCAATCATCGTGCGCGACAGCGGCACCAGAACGTCGATGAAGAACTTCACCGGGCCGGCGCCATCGATGCGGGCCGCCTCCAGCAATTCGTCGGGCACCGACTTGAAGAACTGGCGGAAAAAGAACGTCCCCGTGGCCGATGCCAGAAGCGGCAGGATCAAGCCCTGATAGCTGTTGAGCAGGCCGAGATCGCTCATCACCTTATAGGACGGCATGATGCGGACCTCGAGCGGCAGCAGGAGCGTGGTGAAGATCAGCCAGAAGGCAAAGGTTGCAAAGCGGAAGCGGAAATAGACGATGGCATAGGCCGCCAGCATCGACAGCACGATCTTGCCGATGGCGAAGCCTAAGCCGAGGATCAGCGAGTTCATCGCCATGGTCAGTCCCGTCACCTCGCCGGTGAAACCACCGGACTTGAACAGGACCTTGTCATAGGTCGCGGTGAAATCATCGCCAATGTTGAGCATCAGGCCGTTGGAATGGATTTCGGCGGCCGAATGGGTCGAGGTGGTGAAGGCAACAACCAGCGGCCCGAGCATGAAGATCACGCCGCAGATGAGAATGAGATGATCGAAGAACCGGGTGCGATACATGATGTGATCCTCAACCGTAGTGAACGCGACGTTCGATGAAGCGGAACTGGATCAGCGTCAGCACAAGTACGATGACCATCAGGATGACCGACTGGGCCGAGGACGAACCGAGGTCGTTGCCGCGGAAGCCATCGAGATAGACCTTGTAGACCAGCGTGATCGGATTGTTCGCCGGCTTGTCCTTCACGATGACATCGATGATGCCAAAGGTGTCGAAAAGCGAGTAGGTCATGTTGATGACCAACAGGAAGAAGGCCGTCGGCGTCAGCAGCGGGAGGATGACCGTCCAGAAGCGGCGGGTCCCCGACTTGCAGTCGATGGCTGCCGCCTCGCGGATCGAGGCGGGAATGCCCTGCAAGCCGGAGAGAAAGAAGATGAAATTATACGGGATCTGGTTCCACACGGCGACCACGATCATTGCAAACGCGGTGTCATAATAATTGATGCCGACCTTCATGTCCCAGCCGAACAGCGCCACGAAACGCACGAACGGACCAATGTGCTGATCGAACATCATCATGCCGATCAGACCAGCCACCGGCGGAGCGATGGCATAAACGGCAATGAGCAGCGTCTTGTAGGAGGACTGGCCGCGGATCACGGCGTCTGCCTTCAGTGCCAGGAGCAGACCGAAGGACAGGGCGAGGAACGTGACGATCAGGCTGAAGCCCACGGTGAAGCGGGCAATCTTCTGGTATTCGGGCGAGCCCAGCGCATCGGTATAGTTCGACAGGCCGACAAAGCTCGATCCGAAACCGAAGGGATCTTCGATGTAGAACGACGACTGGATCGCCTGGGCCGACGGCCAGTAGAAGAAGATGGAAATGATCACGAACTGCGGTAGCAGCAGGAGATACGGCAGATACCGCGAGTTAAACTGGACGCGCTTCATCGGAGCCCTTTCAATGCAATTCCCGGGGGCTCATCACCCCCGGGTACTCATTCATGCGACAGTGATGATCAGCCGGCCGTCTTGGCGAAGCGGGCGAGCAGTTCGTCGGCTTCCTTCTTGATGGTTTCCATGGCTTCCTTCGGCGTGGTTTCGCCGGCGAAGATGCGGTTGTATTCGCGTTCCATCACGGAGCGGATCTGCGGGTAGAAACCGAGGCGATAGCCCTTGTCCCACTCGGCGCCCGGCAGCGACAGCTGCTGGATGCCAACTTCGGCAGCCGGCTTTTCCTTGTAGTAGCCTTCAGACTTGGCAAGCTCGTAGGCTGCCTTGGTGATGGCAACGTAGCCGGTGGCCTGGTGGTAGAATTTCTGGACATCGGTCGAGGTCAGGAAGTTGAAGAAGGAAGCCGTGCACTTGTTCTCGGCATCGGACTTGCCGGCCATCGCGAACAGGGCTGCGCCGCCGATGAAGGAGTGAACGCCGGCGCCCTTGATCGAACCCCAATACGGCAGGAAGGTTGCAGAGAACGGCATGGTGGCGGTCTTCTGCAGGCCGCCGAAGGAACCGGACGAACCGATCCAGAAAGCGGCCTTGCCTTCTTCGAAGACCTTCTGGTTGTCGTTCCAGGCCGCACCGTAGTAGCCGAACAGGCCCTGGTCGTACCAGGCCTTCAGCTTCTCATACATCATGACGTGGTTTTCGTCGGTGACGTTGATCGTCGTGTCGACGACGCTGTCGTAGCCGTTGTTGTTGGAGGCGAACTGGATGTTGTTGCGCGAGAAGAAGTTCTCGGTGAACTGCCAGGTCAGCTGCGACTGGACGAGCGGCAGGTAGCCGGCTTCCTTCAGCTTGGGCGCGATGGCTTCGAATTCTTCCCAGGTCTTCGGGGCTTCAACGCCGGCCTTCTTCAGGGCTTCGTCGTTGATATACATGATCGGCGCCGAGGAGTTGAACGGCATGCCGACGAACTTGCCGTCCGAGTCGGCGTAGAAGTAGCGAACACCCTCGATGAAGGCTTCGCGATCGAAGGCAAAGCCGTTGTCCTTGAGGAGATCTTCCGCCGGAATGGTTGCGCCCTTGGCGTTGATGATGGTCGCAGCGCCGGCATCAAAAACCTGCAGGATGTTCGGCTGTTCGCCGGAACGGAACGCGGCGATGCCGGAAGCAAGTGCTTCTTCATAGGAACCCTTGGATACCGGGGTCAGAGCGCACTCGGCCTGGGCTGCGTTGAACTTCTGGGCAATTTCATTGATGACTTCGCCGTTGCGGCCACCCATGCCGTGCCACCAGGTGATGTCAGTTGCGGCAAGCGTCGTCGACGCGGACATGGATACGGCCAGTGCGGCCAGGCAAATCTTCTTGATCATGGGTCAGATCCTCTCCACCGGTTGATTGGGGTGAGGCCTGCATTAGGCGCGCTCCGTGACACGCCCTTGAAGCTTTCGTGACAGAGTTGTCACAATCGGCGGGTTTCGCTCTTCTCATGTCGAAAGCAAAACGAAGCTAAAACGAATCCGGGAAATGGCGCGGCCAGTGCCATGGCCGCACCACGACGATATCATATCTATATGACAGGCGTGCCGCGTCGGGCTGGCGCCGCAGCCATTGATCACCGGCGGCGCGAATGCGCTTCTGGCTGGCGAATCCCACGGCATCGACACCGGCCATCAGGTCGCGGCGTGCCTTCACTTCGACAAAGGCGACGAGGTCTCCCCGTCGCACCACGATGTCAATTTCGCCCACTTTCGTTCGATAGCGAAAGGCCAAGATCCGGTAGCCATGCGTCAACAGAAACAGGGCGGCGAGATATTCGGAAAAACGGCCATGCCGTTCGGCGCGGATCCGGCTGGCGTCTCCGCGACCGGATTTCACGCAGCCCCCCGAAGCTCGAGCAAGCGCTGGTACAGTTCCTTGCGCGGCAGGCCGGTCAGCTTTGCGGCCTCGGTTGCTGCCTTGGCGGTCGGCATGGTGCTCGAAAGCTCCGCAAGCAGGCTGTCCACGTCGGCGGCATCAGGCGCCGCGTCGGGTGCCGGCGGACCGATCACCAGAACGATCTCACCCTTGACCGTACGGTCGGCAAATTCCTTTGCGAGTTCGCCAAGCGGGGCGCGGCGGAATTCCTCGAATGTCTTGGTCAGCTCGCGGCAGACCGAGGCCGGTCGCGCCTCACCCAGTTCTTCAGCCGCCGCGGCGAGCGTGTCCCCGATGCGATGGGGGGATTCGAAGAAGATCAGCGTTGCCGGAATCTTGGCCAATGCGTTCAGCCGGTCCCGGCGCGCCTTGTCCTTGGTCGGCAGGAAGCCTGCGAAGAGGAAGGCATCGTTGGGAAGCCCCGACCCGACCAATGCCGCCAGGGGAGCGGAGGCCCCTGGAATCGGCACGACACGGTGGCCAGCCTCGATCGCGAGCTGCCCCAGCCGATAGCCGGGATCGGAGACCAGCGGCGTGCCTGCATCGGAGACCAGCGCCACGGACTTGCCGGCCTCAAGTGCGGCCAGAAGACGCGCGCCTGCCTCGTCGGCGTTGTACTCATGATATGCATAGGGCCGATTTTCGATGCCATAGCGATCGAGCAGAACCCGCGTGACGCGCGTATCCTCGCAGGCGAGCACATCAGCACCGGCCAGCGTTTCCAGCGCCCTCAGGGTGATGTCGCTCAGGTTGCCGATCGGCGTTGCGACCAGGTAAAGTGCGGGCTCCAGCGGCCTGGCGTTCACCAGCGTATCGTTGACGCGGTAGCGCTTTGCGGCGGCAATCTGGGCGGTGGAATTGTCATGGCTTGTCATGGCGCCTTTATCCTCCAGCCACGCTTTGTGAGCAAGGGCAGCGGCAACCACGGCGGCAATAAACCATTCCGGCATTTCGTTTGCCCTTGCCCAAGTGGAAAACTGCCAAGCCTCTTGCTTTTGTGGTTCTTTTCCTGCCATTTTGCCCGTCCACATCGCCCGGCCCGGGGTCCGGCCGGCCTCAATTCGATCCGGGCAACCGGATGACGACATGTCGAAAGCGGTAGCGTCCATGCGTATTACACTTGAACGGTCCAATCTCCTGAAATCGCTGAACCATGTGCATCGCGTGGTCGAGCGTCGCAACACGATCCCGATCCTGTCGAACGTGCTCCTGAAGGCCGAGGGTGCCGCCCTCGACATGAAGGCCACGGACCTTGATCTGGAAATCACCGAAGGTACGCCGGCGATGGTCGAGCAGGCTGGTGCGACCACGGTCCCGGCGCACCTCCTCTACGACATCGTCCGCAAGCTGCCGGACGGGTCCGAGGTTCTGTTGGCGACCAATCCGGATGGCTCGACCATGACGGTTGCCTCCGGTCGCTCGAAATTCTCGCTGCAGTGCCTGCCGCAATCCGACTTCCCGGATCTGACTGCCGGCAGCTTCAGCCACGCCTTCAAGATCAAGGCATCCGACTTCAAGATGCTGATAGACCGGACCCAGTTTGCGATCTCGACCGAAGAGACCCGCTACTACCTGAACGGCATCTTCCTGCACACGATCGAAGCGGGCGGCGCCCTCAAGCTGCGCGCCGTCGCGACCGACGGTCACCGCCTGGCGCGTGCCGATGTCGATGCGCCTTCAGGTTCCGAAGGCATGCCGGGCATCATCATTCCGCGCAAGACCGTCGGCGAGTTGCAGAAGCTGATGGACAATCCCGATCTGATCATCGCGATCGAGATCTCGGATTCGAAAATTCGCCTGACGATCGGCTCCATCGTTCTGACTTCCAAGCTGATCGATGGCACCTTCCCCGACTATCAGCGGGTCATTCCGACGGCCAACGACAAGGAAATGCGCATCGACTGCCAGAGCTTTGCCCAGGCTGTCGACCGCGTCTCGACGATTTCGTCGGAACGCGGCCGCGCGGTGAAGCTCGCACTGTCGGATGGCCAGCTTCTGTTGACCGTCAACAACCCGGATTCCGGCAGCGCGACCGAGGAAGTGGCCGTCGGCTATGACAATGATGCGATGGAGATCGGGTTCAATGCCAAGTATCTTCTCGATATCACCGCGCAATTGTCAGGCGACGATGCGATCTTCCTCCTGGCGGATGCGGGCTCTCCGACGCTGATCCGCGACACGGCCGGCGTCGACGCGCTGTATGTGCTGATGCCGATGCGCGTTTAGCCTAACCTCGGAAATTTTGCCTGAGGGCGGCATCTGACCTTGTATTTGCGACAGTTTGCTCCGAAATTGCTGCTCAGCGATTTGCATGATGTGAATTGAGAACAGGGATACGGCGATGGCTTTGCGTTTGAAGCAGCGGTTCGAGAAGAAATTCAACGAAGAGATTCGTTTCTTCAAAGGCATGATGCAGGGTCCGAAGCAGGTTGGCGCCATCGTGCCAACCTCATCCATTACAGCCCGCAAGATGGCCAGCATCGTCAATCCGCATTCCGGCCTGCCAGTTCTGGAGCTTGGCCCTGGTACCGGAGTGATCACCAAGGCGATCCTTGCGCGCGGCGTTGCGCCGGAAAAACTTGTTTCCGTCGAATATTCCGAAGACTTCTTCCATCATCTGGTTCAGGGCTATCCGGGGGTGAATTTCGTCCAGGGCGACGCCTTCGACCTGAAAACGACCCTCGGTGATCTCGCCGACCAGAAGTTCGACAGCGTCGTGTCTGCCGTACCGCTTTTGAACTTCCCGATGGAGGCGCGCATTCGCCTGCTGGAAGACCTGCTCGATCGCATCCCGGCGGGTCGGCCGGTCGTGCAGATTTCCTACGGCCCGATGTCTCCGATCGTCGCCAAGCCGCACAGCTATCACATCCAGCATTTCGATTTCATCGTGCGCAACATCCCCCCGGCGCAGCTCTGGATCTACCGCCGGGGCTGAGACCCATGTTCGGCCTGTACCTCACCCATCCGCAGGTGAAGATCGATCCTCTGGTCCCCGTTCCGCAATGGGGACTGTCCGATGTGGGTCGCAAGAGGGCCGAGCAGACGGCGCGCCGCCCATGGATCCGCTCACTCAAGCGCATCGTTGCCAGCAATGAAGTGAAGGCGGTCGAGACGGCGGAAATCCTGGCCACCGGCGCGGGCATCGGTTTCGAGCGCGTCGAGGCCATGCACGAAAACGACCGATCGGCGACCGGTTTTCTGGAACCGACCGCGTTTGAAGCGGCAGCCGACCGGTTCTTTGCCCATCCCGAGGAAAGCTTTCACGGCTGGGAGCGTGCCATCGATGCACAGAAGCGGATCGTCGAAGCAGTCTCCAGGATCCTTTCCAGTCACGATCCTCGCCAGCCGATCGCCTTTGTCGGACATGGCGGCGTCGGAACTCTGCTGAAATGTCATCTGTCCGGCGTGCCGATTGCGCGAAGCTCCGACCAACCTGGCGGCGGCGGCTATCTCTTTGCCTTCGCGCTCGATGATCGACGCCCCACCTGTAGCTGGACCGCCATGGAACACTGGCAGCCGTAGGCTAGCGGCCCATTCCGGCCCGCCTATTCGCAGAGATCGCGGAGAGCATGTCCGCGCCGGATCTCGACGGTCCGGGCATTGGGGAGATTGATGTAGCCTTCCTGGCGCAGCTTGGCGAAGGCTCTAGAAACGGTCTCGATCGTCATGCCTAGGTAGTCGGCGATGTCGATACGCGACATCGGAAGCTCCGTATGTTCCAGATCGCCCTGACGGCTGGAGATGTCGAGAAGGAAGCTGACGATGCGCTCAAGTGCCGTCTGGCGACCGACAACGAGGAGATGCTCCTGGGCGCGGACCATTTCATTGAGCGCCAGCGACAGCAGTTCATGCGAGGTTTCCGCACCGTCGTGCTGGCTGAATGCGCGAAGCCCGCACTCGGCAATCGATTCCGCGAAGAAACCGTGGGTCAGGCCCGGCTCAAAACCGAAGGTCTCGCCGGCGAGATGAAAGGCAATGATCTGACGCCGGCCATCGGTCAGCAGGCGGTAGATGCGCACGGCGCCGTAAGCGACCTTGTAGAAGGTGCCGGCCTTGTCTCCTGGACCATAGATCTCTTCGTCGGCGGCAAAGTTGATGACCAGTTGCGGCTTGGCAAAACCGGTCACGGCAGCGGGAAACCGGGTGCCGAGTTTCGGTGTCGAAGCAGCTAAGGTCGCGGCGTTGAAACTGGCGTGCATTTCCGTTCTCCTCGGTTCGGTGAAAGGAGAATGCAGCAGGACGGGTCAGCGGGAAATTCGGTTATGACACTACGGGTAATTACTTAGGCGTGCGCGGGGATGGACAACGCGCGCACCTGCGCCAGGATGTCAGATCCCTGCGAAGGCTTGTAGATCACACGCACCCCGGCAATATCGACCTGAGCGCCGAGACCATCCGCCAGGAGAATGACCGGTGCGGCAAGCCCGATCATCTCCATCGAGGTCGCCGGCAGCACCTGCTCATCGATGATGAAGCAGAGAAAGCGTTGATTGTCCTGCGCCGCGCGGTGCCAATCCTCGGCAGAAAATGTCTCCGACGCAAAACCTTCCGCGGCCAAGGCAAAAGCCAGCGATTGCCTCAGGGCATGGTCGGCAGCCAGGATGGCAATGGGTTTGGCGGCAGGCACGGTCGTCTCTCACGTCTCGACGGTCAATCCGCCATGCTGCATGACTAGACCACCTGCTGCTTTGCCGCCTTGCGCCAGATCAAGCGTTTCGCAATCACCATACCGATCACTGCGGGCCGAAGCCGGCCGACATCGCCATGCGGACAAGTTGCGGCAGACTTTTTGCCTTCATCTTCGTCATGACATTCGCCCGATGCACCTCCACCGTGCGCGGACTTATATCGAGATCATAGGCGATGGTCTTGTTGGGCAGACCGGCGACAACCGCGGCCAGCACCTGTCTTTCGCGTTCGCTCAGGGTGACGACACGGTCGCGTATCTCGTCGATCGTCTCGCCATCTTCAGCACTACCAGCAAGCTGGACCGCCGCGCGCCTGATGGCATCGATGATGACCGTATCCTCGAACGGCTTCTCGATGAAATCCGTGGCCCCGGCCTTCATCGCTTCGACGGCCATGGGGATGTCACCGTGGCCGGTAATGACGATCGATGGCACTTTCAGTTTCATCGCCGCAAGCCGGCGCACGAGGTCGATGCCGCTCATTTCGGGCATTCTGAGATCCGTGATCAAAACCGCGTTGCGGGCATTGGGTGCAAATTCCGCAAAGGCTGCCGCCGTCTCATGAATGCGGACAGCAAAACCGTTCATCGTCAGCAGGAAGGCCAGCGACTTGCGGACAGGCTCTTCGTCATCGACAATATGGACGGTGAAGTCAGCGATCTGCATTTGCAATGCCCTCATTGAAAGACGGAAGCGTGAAGCGGAAGCTTGCGCCCCCCGATGCGTTTTTCGACACCGACATCTCGCCGCCATGCGCTTCCACGATACGTTTTGAAATCGACAGCCCTATTCCCATGCCGCCGGATTTGGTGGTGACGAAGGGCTTGAACAGGTCCTGGGCGATCTCATCGGAGATTCCGGGGCCTGTGTCGTTAACTTCCACGACGATTTCACCTTCGCCTTCCAGGCGGGTTCGAACAGTCAATTCGCGGTAGGGGGAATCCTTCATCGCCTCGATCGCATTCCGCATCAGGTTGATCAGGATCTGCTGGATCTGGATGCGGTCGATCATCGCCATTTCGGCGCCGGGAGCAAAGTCGAAGACGGTTCGGACACCCTTCTCCTTCGAGCCGGCAAGCGCCAGCGCACCGGATTCCTCGATGACCTGGCGGATGTTCTCCGGCGTCTTGTCCGTTTCGCCCTTGGTGACGAATTCACGCAGATGCTTGATGATCTGCCCTGCCCGCAGTGACTGTTCCGCGGCAGCCTCAAGGGCTTCACGCACCATCACCGTCTTCGGATCGCCGGCATCCTGCAAAAGTCGGACACAGCCGTGAACATAGTTTGCAATCGCCGACAATGGCTGGTTGAGTTCGTGCGCGAGGGTCGATGCCATTTCGCCCATCTCGTTCAACCGGGCGAGCCGCGCCAACTCACTCTGCGTTTCGTGCAACCGCGCAGCCGTTTCCTCCCGCTCCGTCAGGTCGCGGATGAAGCCGGTGAAAAAGGTCTGCCCGCCGGAATGCATTTCGCCGACGGCCAGCTTCATCGGGAAGGTCGATCCGTCCTTGCGCCGTCCGACCACCACCCGATCGACGCCGATAATCCGCTTTTCTCCGGTATGAAGATAGCGTGAGATATAGCCGTCATGTTCCCGACGATAGGGTTCGGGCATCAGGATTCGCAGGTTCTGCCCAACGACCTCGTCTTCCGAATAGCCGAATTGCCGGACGGCGGCGGCATTGAAAGAGACGATCGTGCCATCGCGCGTGCTGACGACTGTCGCATCGAGGACAGTATCGAGAATCGAGCGGAGATGCGCCTCGCGCGAGGCGAGTGTCGCTTCAGCCGTACGGATCACCCGGCGCACGGATTGCAGCATTTCGCCAACGACACCGATCGCGATGCCGACACAGGCGAAGATCGACAGCGGCACGAGGGCGGACATGCCCGCATGGCCGATGATCGAGGCCGCTGCCAACGACGACAGCGCCAGTGCAAGCAGCGTCGGCTTGAGCCCGCCCACGGCGGCGACCAGCAGAATCGGCGGAATGAAGATTATGAACGGCGCGTTGTCGGCAAGGATACCTTCCAGCGCCAGCCGGACGGCGAAGGCCAGGGCGACCGACAGGACAGCCAGGATATAAGGATAGGCTGTCGGCAGTCGGCGCTTGACCAGGGCATTGACCGTCTGCATCGAAACCATATCTGAAAACATCAATTGCATATCCAACGATGGAAATTGTTCGATTGCTCTAGCACAGCGGATCTGCCCGTCGAAGTCATCGCAAACCGACGCCGCTTCGCTCTTGTGGATTGTCAATTCACTCTAGCAGGTGACGACCGTTTTGAAAAACCTGAAGTAGCAATCTTCCGCCTGCGCCACCTTGACCGCAGAGTGCCTGCGACGGCGATGTCAGGTTGAACGCGACCTCAGATAGGTACTGGGTGAACTTCCCAGCATGCGCCGAAACATCGTTGTAAATGCTGCGATATTCTCATAGCCGGCATCGAGCGCCACATTCGTTACCGGTTCTCCCGCCGCCAGTTTTGGCAGGGAAGCGAACAGGCAGGCCTGCTGTCGCCACGTGACGAAACTGACGCCCGTTTCGGAGCGGAACAGGCGGGTGAAGGAGCGCCGGCTCATGCTGAGGTCGCGCGCCCAGTCGTCGATGCCGGCATTGGCGGCGGGTGTCTTGAGAAAACGGCGGCAGAGGCTTGCCAGCCGCTCGTCCTCCGGAAATGGCAGGCCTAACGGCCTCTCCGGTAGCAGGCTTATTTCATCCAGAAGCAGTTCCATGATCAGGCGTTGCCGGCGAACCGACAAAGGCCTTACATCAACCAGCACCAGTTCCTCCATCAGGCTTCTGCCGAGACCGGTGATCTCGACCACCTTCGGCCCGCTCGCGCCGGCAACGGACGGATCGACATAGATCGAATGCATCTCGACTTCGCTGATCATTTCCGTGGCATGTTCAAGCCCGGCAGGGATAATCAGACCGTGGCCAGGCGGAATCATCCAGCGCCCATCGGTGGTGCTGACCAGCACCACGCCACGGCGCGCGCACCAGAGCTGGGTCTTGTTGTGCGAATGCAAAGGCACGCGAAAGCCGGAAGGATAGAGCCTGCCGAGCGCAACAACAGGTTCCGCGGCATCATTGATCCAGCTCAGGCTCTGCGCATGTTCGCTGTCCAACAGATTTTTGACACCGGTAAGATCGACAATACGCATTTGGCCCACTCTCGCAAGAACACGACCAGAGCACAAAAGCAGGCCAGTCGCAATCTCTGTAACACACGAGCCTGCCGTGCAGACTGCGCAAGGCGGACCTGGCGACCTGGAGAACTCGGAAATGGCAAGCGTAGCAGCAACCGGCGGGCATGACGTGCAGCGAACCGCCTATTCCATTATCGTTGCCGCCAGTTTCTGCCACATGCTGAACGACATCATGCAGTCGCTGCTGACATCGCTCTACCCGCTTCTCAAGGCCAACTACGCGCTGGATTTCGTACAGATCGGCCTGCTGACCTTCGCCTTCCAGGTAACGGCATCTCTGCTGCAGCCGGCCGTCGGCGTCGTCACCGATCGCTGGCCAATGCCGTTTTCGCTCCCTGCCGCCATGCTGTCGACCTGTGCCGGCCTGTTCACGCTGGCCTATGCCCATGAATTCTACGTGCTGGTCATCGGCGCATGCCTGATCGGGATCGGCTCGGCAATCTTCCATCCGGAAGCCTCGCGCGTCGCGCGGCTCGCATCCGGCGGCCGGCATGGCTTTGCCCAGTCGCTGTTTCAGGTGGGCGGCAATACGGGCACGGCGATCGGGCCGCTGCTGGCTGCCTTCATCGTCATTCCGCGCGGACAGACCAGCCTCAGCGGATTTACGGTGATCGCGCTCCTCGGCTTTGCCGTTCTGTCCTGGGTCAGTGTCTGGTATACCCGTCATCGCCGCAGCACGGCCGGCCGCGCACCGGCCAGCCGCACCTTGCCTCTGCCGCGCAACAAGGTGCTGATGACGCTTGTCGTGCTCGTCGTGCTGACGGCTACCAAGAATGCGTATCTGGCCAGCCTGTCGAGCTACTTCACCTTCTTCACCATCGAAAAATTCGGCGTATCCGTTCAGGATGCCCAGTTGCTGCTGTTCCTGTTCCTCGGCGCTTCGGCTGCCGGCGTGTTTCTCGGCGGCCCGATCGGCGACCGGTTCGGCGCGCGCATCGTGATCTGGTTCTCGATCCTCGGCGTCATTCCCTTCGCCTTGCTGCTGCCCTATGCCAACCTGTTCTGGACCTCGGTGCTGGTTGTCCTGATCGGCTTCATCTTCTCTTCCGCTTTCTCGGCGATCGTGGTCTTTGCCCAGGAACTGGTGCCTGGCCGTGTCGGACTGATCGCCGGAATGTTCTTCGGTTTCGCCTTCGGTTTCGGTGGCATCGGGGCTGCCGTGCTCGGCGTCTTTGCCGATCGCGAGGGGATCGAATTCGTCTACCGGATCTGCTCCTACCTGCCGCTGCTCGGATTGCTGACCGTCCTGCTGCCACGGCTGCCCGGCCACCGCTGACACCGGCGCCGGCATCCCGGCGAACATGTCGACGGAGAGACGCAGTCCGCACATCCCTCCGGATTGAAAGAGGATGTCATCAGCGTGACGATTCGCAACCTTCCACGGCCATGACAGGTTGCTGACAGTTTCATGTGGTGCATAGTGTTCACCATCATCCGTGGAGGCGGATGAGTGGAACGGTTCGGGAGGAACCCTTTCCAACACGCACAATCCTATTCGGCGATCGCTGCGTGTCACCCCAGTCTCTCCCGATGAGTTTTAAACGCGTCAAAGACGCGACAACGGAGGACACCACCTTGAAGAAACTGTTTCTCGCATCGCTGATCGCCGGCGCCATGTCGCTGCCGGCATTCGCTGCCGACTACACCATCATTGCACCGGCCAACCCCGGCGGCGGCTGGGACCAGACGGCCCGCTCCATCCAGACCGTGATGCAGCAGGAAGGCATTTCCGGCAATGTGCAGGTCCAGAATGTCCCGGGCGCCGGCGGCACGATCGGTCTTGCCCAGTTCGCCAGCCAGGCAGCCGGCAATCCCAATTCGCTGATCGTCGGCGGCTATGTCATGGTCGGCGCCATCCTGACCAACAAGTCGCCCGTAACCCTGAAGGACGTGACCCCGATCGCGCGCCTGACCGGCGAGTATGAAGCCATCGTCGTTCCGGCCTCTTCGCCCTTCCAGACCATGGGTGACCTGGTCGAAGCGCTGAAGAAGGATCCGGGTTCGGTTTCCTGGGGCGGCGGCTCGGCCGGTGGCACGGACCACATCGCCGTTGGCCTGATCGCCAAGGCGGCCGGTGTGGACCCGACCAAGATCAACTACATCGCGTTTTCCGGTGGTGGCGAAGCGCTTGCCGCCATCCTCGGCAGCCAGGTTTCAGCCGGCATTTCCGGCTACGGCGAATTCGAATCCCAGGTGAAGTCCGGCACGCTGCGCCTGCTCGCCGTGTCCAGCGACGAGCGCATCGCCGGCGTGGACGCGCCGACCCTGAAGGAATCCGGCCTCGACGTCTCTGTCCAGAACTGGCGCATGATCGCCGCGGCTCCGGGCCTTTCGGACGAACAGAAGGCAGCTGTTTCGGCCGACATCGAAAAGCTGGTCAAGTCGGCCGGCTGGCAGGAAACGCTGAAGACCAAGGGCTGGGCTGACACCTATCTTTCCGGCCCTGCCTTCGACGAACAGCTGGCCAAGGATGTTGCAGCGACGGAAACCGTCCTGAAAGACATCGGATTGGTGAAATGAGCGGGAACAACCTTCCCGGAACATCGCCACGCCGCCCCGATGGGGCGGCGCTTGGCGTGGCGGTCGTTCTCGCCGTGATCGCGGGCATCATCCTCTGGGATGCCGCCCATCTGGCTGCACTCACCGCCTATTCGCCGGTCGGACCGGCGACGGTTCCCTATGTCGTCGCGTTTGGCCTGCTCGGGTTGGCCGTCTGGACCGTCTTTGCCGCGATGCGCCGGGACTTTCCCGAGCGCGAGCACCAGGAGATCGCTCCGGTCATCTGGATCATCGGCGGGCTGGCGGCGCAGATGCTGCTGCTCAAGACAGCCGGTTTCTCGATTGCCACGGGACTGCTGTTTGCCGCCACCGCCTATGCCTTCGGGCGGCGCAAGCTCTGGGTTTCGATACCCGTCGGCATCGTGCTGTCCTTTGTTGTCTGGCTGATCTTCGCCCGGCTGCTGCAGCTCTCGCTGCCGGCCGGACCGATCGAACGCCTGTTTATCTGAGGGTCCACTGCCATGAGCACCTTTGAATTCCTCCTGCAGGGACTGGTGATCGCGTTTCAGCCGATCAACCTGTTCTACGCCCTGATCGGCGTGACGCTCGGCACCGCGGTTGGCGTGCTTCCGGGCATCGGCCCTGCCCTGACCGTCGCGCTGCTGCTGCCGGTGACCTACAAGCTCGATCCCGCCGGCTCGCTGATCATGTTCGCCGGCATCTACTACGGCGGCATGTATGGCGGCTCGACAACCTCGATCCTGCTCAACACGCCGGGCGAAAGCGCCTCGATCGTGACGGCGCTCGAGGGCAACAAGATGGCGCGCGCCGGGCGCGGCGGACCTGCGCTGGCGACAGCGGCCATCGGCTCGTTCGTTGCCGGTCTGATCGCCACCATCGGCCTCGCCTTCATCGCACCCTACATCGTCAAGCTGGCGCTGGTTTTCGGACCACGCGAATATTTCGCGCTGATGGTCCTCGCCTTCATCACCGTCTCGTCAGCCTTTGGCGACAGCACGCTGCGCGGCCTGACATCGCTGTTCATCGGCTTTGCCCTCGCGATGATCGGCATCGACCAGCTGACCGGTCAGACCCGTCTCAGCTTCGGCGTTCCCGACCTGCTCGACGGCATCGAGGTCACAACGCTTGCCGTTGCCATGTTTGCCATCGGCGAGACGCTGTTCATCGCAGCCCAGGGCAACCGCGGGCCTGAAACGATCGAGGCCGTCAAAGGCTCGCTGTGGATGACCAAGGCAGACTGGGCACGCTCCTGGAAGCCGTGGCTTCGCGGCACGTTCATCGGCTTTCCGATCGGCGCCATGCCGGCCGGCGGTGCCGAAATCGGCACATTCCTCTCCTATGCAGCCGAAAAGCGCCTGACCAAGCATCCGGAAGAGTTCGGCAATGGCGCCATCGAGGGCGTGGCCGGGCCTGAGGCTGCCAACAACGCTTCGGCAGCCGGCACGCTGGTTCCGCTGCTGACGCTTGGCCTGCCGACCACGGCCACGGCCGCGATCATGTTGGCCGGCTTCCAGCAGTATGGCCTGCAGCCCGGCCCCCTGCTGTTCGTCACCAACCCGCAGCTGGTCTGGGGCCTGATCGCCAGCCTGCTGATCGCCAACTTCATGCTGCTGGTGCTCAACCTGCCGCTGATCGGCCTCTGGGTTCGCCTGCTGACGATCCCCAAGCCCTGGCTCTATGCCGGCATCCTGCTGTTTGCCACACTCGGCACGATCGGTGCGAACCCATCGGTCTTCGAGCTTGGCATGCTGTTGGCCTTCGGCATCATGGGCTACATCATGCGGGTATTCGGCTATCCGATCGCGCCCGTCGTGGTTGGTCTGATCCTCGGCCCACTGGCCGAGCAGCAGCTGCGCCGGGCTCTGGCCATCAGCCAGGGCGACTGGACGGTGCTGGTCACCTCGCCGATCGCCGCCGTTCTGCTGGCGATTGCCGCTGCGGCGCTGATCGTGCCGCTGGTGCTGCGGGCGCGCGGTCGCGGCCAGGTTCTGGCACAGCTGGCGGCCAACGAAGACTAAGCGGAAACCTATGCAAAATGTTAACGACGAGAAGGCCGGACGCAAGTCCGGCCTTCTCGTTTTGCATAGCTGACCTGATCTATTGTGCATTGCAAAATAGTGATCGGAGGACCACTTTATGTCTGTCTAATGAACGAGAAAGAGAGTTACTTCCATGTCCATCCGCAACAGCAAGCATTCGAATTTCTTCGGTCGCGCTTTTGCCATCCTCGGCGCTGCTTCTGCCGCTGCCGCTGCCGTTGAAGGCCACCGTCGCCCGCATGACCGCGATCTGCGCACGCTCGGCATCGAGCCCGGCAATTTTCCCGGCGCGTCCAAATTCTAATACCGGCCGCGTTTGATCGCAGCCCTTTCAATGATCACGACAGAGATGCCAAAAAATCGTTTGGCATCTTGGCCGGCGACACCAGTCGCGTCACGCCGACGGTTCCCACGACCGATATTCCGGACCGCTGCCGGTTCGCCACAGATAGTTTCTGGCAATTGCCAGCCCTCCCCTCCTGAACCCGTTTCGTCGAACGTTCGCCTTCGCTAATCGTGTGGGGAAACCGCACACAGCGATCGCGCCACTCTTCGTCGCGCTGCTTGCAGCGGGCGCTCACTTCTTCTAGCTTCGCGGCATATGGCCGAAACGGACCGGGAGAAACGTGTGGTAAAACTGGTTGGAATATCCGGCAGCCTTCGCAGGGGCTCGTTCAACACCGCCCTCTTGAATGCGGCGGTTGCCAATCAGGGACAGGGCTACAGCCTCGTGGCCGGCACCATTCGCGGCATTCCGCTCTATGACGGCGATCTTGAGACGGCAGATGGCATTCCGCCAGCTGTGCAGACGTTGAAAGACCTGATCGCATCGGCCGACGGCGTCATCCTGTTTACGCCGGAATACAACAACTCGATCCCCGGCGTGTTCAAGAATGCGATCGATTGGCTGTCTCGGCCATCGGGCGATATCGCCAGGGTTTTCGGGGGCAAGGCCTTTGCGGTTCTCGGCGCCTCGCCCGGCAATTTCGGCACCCTGCTCAGCCAGAACGCCTGGCTTCCGGTCTTGCATACGCTCGGCGCCCGCACATTTTCCGACAAACGCCTGATGGTCTCCAAGGCAGGCAGCGTCTTCGACGGCGAAGGTCAGTTGATCGACGAGGCCATTGCCAAGCGGCTGGCCGACTTTGTCGCGGCATTTGCAGTGTTTGCCAGGCACAACGCCACAACAGCCTGAAACTTAGTACAGAGCCTTCTCACATCGCGTCGTCAAAGCCGGCGGTCAAATGCTGCGGCAGTCGACCAGATCGACGACAAAGACGATGCCTAGCCCGGCAAGCACCGTGGAAAGTATAGAACCAGCGGAAAGCCAGCTTTCGCCGGCCCCGAGAGACCAGAAACCGTCGGCACCCTCCAGACTTGCCTGCCCTTCAAGGCAGAACAGCAAAACCGCATTCTGTCGGGGCGGCAGCACGATATTGCCGTCAAGACGAATGCGTTCGACGCGATGTTTGAAGCGGCCACGCCGGGTCATCACGTTCAGATCGGTAATTGCACCCTCGGCCAATGTCGCTCCGACCTGCTCGTCTGCCGGAAAAGCGTAGGGAGTGCTGTCGACCCGCAAGTCCTGCTTTGTGCCATCCGCCCGATCCAGGGTCAGCCCGTTGCCGGTGAGGACCGACAGGGTGCGTTCGATCCCCGGAAACAGCGAGAACGGACCATCGCTTGCAACGGTCGCCATGCTGATCCGCCAGTCGAAGTCGCCGATGCCAGCATCTGGCGGATATACGGCGATCTCGATGGTTTCCCCCAACCCGTTCTTCCACGGCATGCGGCGATAGTCGGTCGGCTTGAGCAGAACGGGTGATGGCATTGCGATCCCTCTCGGATGGGGATGGCGCCGCCGTGGCGGCGCCATTCAGTATCAGTTGCCGAGAATGCCCGGCAGACGCAGGCCCTTTTCCTTGGCGCAATCGAGCGCGATCTCGTAGCCGGCATCGGCATGGCGCATGACACCGGTCGCCGGGTCGTTCCACAACACCCGCTCCAGCCGCTTGGCGGCATCGTCGGAACCGTCGGCGCAGATCACCACGCCCGAGTGCTGGGAGAAGCCCATGCCGACGCCGCCGCCGTGATGCAGAGACACCCAGGTGGCGCCCGACGCGGTGTTAAGCAGCGCGTTCAGCAACGGCCAGTCGGACACGGCATCCGAACCGTCCTTCATCGCTTCCGTCTCGCGGTTGGGCGAGGCGACGGAACCCGAGTCCAGATGATCGCGGCCGATGACGACGGGCGCAGACAGCTCGCCGTTCTTGACCATTTCGTTGAAGGCCAGCGCCAGACGATGGCGGTCACCGAGGCCGACCCAGCAAATGCGCGCCGGCAGGCCCTGGAAGGCGATGCGATCGCGCGCCATGTCCAGCCAATTGTGCAGGTGGGTATTGCCCGGCGTCAGTTCCTTCACCTTCGCATCGGTCTTGTAGATGTCCTCCGGGTCGCCGGAGAGTGCCGCCCAGCGGAACGGGCCGATGCCGCGGCAAAACAGCGGGCGGATATAGGCCGGCACGAAGCCGGGGAAGGCGAAGGCATTTTCCAGCCCCTCTTCCTTGGCCACCTGGCGGATGTTGTTGCCATAATCGAGCGTCGGCACGCCGGCATCCCAGAAGGCAACCATGGCTTCCACATGGCGTTTCATCGAGGCGCGGGCAGCGGCTTCGACAGCCTTCGGATCGCTTTCGCGCTTGGCCTTGTGCTCGGCAACCGTCCAGCCGATCGGCAGATAGCCGTTCAGCGGATCATGCGCCGAGGTCTGGTCGGTGACGATGTCCGGGCGCGGGCCGCCGGCCTGCATGCGCTTGACCAGTTCCGGGAAGATCTCGGCGGCATTGCCGAGCAGGCCAACGGACTTTGCTTCTCCGGCCTTGGTCCAGCGGTCGATCATTTCAAGCGCTTCGTCGAGCGTCTTTGCCTTTTCATCGACGTAGCGGGTGCGCAGGCGGAAATCGATGCGGGTTTCGTCGCTTTCGACCGCCAGGCAGCAGGCGCCGGCCATGACTGCGGCCAGCGGCTGGGCGCCGCCCATGCCACCGAGGCCACCGGTCAGGATCCACTTGCCCTTTAGGTTGCCGCCATAATGCTGGCGACCGGCCTCGACGAAGGTCTCATAGGTGCCCTGCACGATACCCTGGGTGCCGATATAGATCCATGAACCGGCAGTCATCTGGCCGTACATGGCGAGACCCTTCTTATCCAGTTCGTTGAAATGGTCCCATGTCGCCCAATGCGGAACGAGGTTGGAATTGGCGATCAAGACGCGCGGCGCATCCTTGTGGGTGCGGAAAACGCCTACCGGCTTGCCGGACTGCACGACGAGCGTTTCCTCCTCGGTCAGCGTCTTCAGCGTCGCGACGATGCGGTCGAAATCCTCCCAGGTACGGGCGGCGCGGCCGATACCGCCATAAACCACGAGTTCATGCGGGTTCTCCGCGACATCGGGGTCGAGGTTGTTCATCAGCATGCGCAAGGGCGCTTCGGTCATCCAGCTCTTCGCATTGAGCTCGGTACCGCGCGGCGAACGCACGTCGCGGATGTTGTGGCGTGGGTTGGTCATCTCAGTTCCCCTTGGTCTTCAGTTGATCCGCAACGGCTTCGATGCGTGCCAGGATCTGGTTCAGGTGAATGCGCAGCCGCCCGGCCTTCTCCTCGTCATAGGCAAAAGGCGGCTCTTCGGTGGTCAGATGCGAAATCTGCGACAGTTCCATCTGGATGGCATGAACGCCATCCTGTGGCTGCCCGTAGTGACGGGTGGTCCAGCCGCCCTTGAAGCGGCCGTTGACGATCGACGTGTAACCTTCGGCCGCGCGAGCAACCTCGGCTGCAGCCGCCTCGATGCGAGGATCGCAGGTCCGCCCGATGTCCGTGCCGATGTTGAAATCCGGCAGCTGGCCTTCGAACAGGAAGGGGATCAGCGAGCGGATGGAATGGCAGTCGTAGAGCACGGCCACGCCATGGATCGCCTTCACCCGCTCGATCTCGGCCAACAAGGCGGCATGATACGGCGCATGGAACGTGTTCAGCCGATAGGCGACATCGGATTGCGACGGTTGCTCGCCGTCCTGCCAGATCGAAACCCCGTCAAAATCCGTTTCGGGCACCAGTCCGGTTGTGTTCTGCCCGGGGTAGAGGCTCGTTCCGGTCGGATCACGATTGGCGTCGATGACATAACGATGGAAGGTGGCGCGCACCGTCGTCACGTTCGGCAGCAGACCTGCGTAGAGCTGGTGAATATGCCAGTCGGTATCGGCCAGCAGCCGGCCATTGTCGTTCAGGCGGCCCCAGATCTCGGGCGGCACGTCAGTTCCCGTGTGCGGGAAGGCGAGAATGACCGGCGAGTTGCCTTGGAAGACTTCGAACGTCATTGCAGCCACCCCGCCTGGTGCCCGACACTACCCCCCTCTGGTCTGCCGACCATCTCCCCCACAAGGGGGGAGATCGGATCGCCGCAAGCGTCCAGATTGACGATAAGCATTTCCATGTGCCGCAGTTCGATCTCCCCCCGTGTGGGGGAGATGTCCGGCAGGACAGAGGGGGGTAGACCAAACACACCCATGCTCAACCCTCCAGCCCCGGCAACAAGCCATCAGACACGCTCGCCACCAGCGAGCCATCCGCCACCAGAGCACTGGCCGCAGCCAGATCCGGCGCCATGAAGCGATCCTCGTCCAGCGTGGCGACGACGGTGCGCAAGGTGGCGATCGCCGACTGCAATTCGGGGCTGGTGGCCAAGGGCGCACGGAAATCCACGCCTTGTGCTGCCGTCAGCGCCTCGATGCCGATGATCGAAAACAGGTTTTCCGTCATCTGCAGCAGGCGGCGGGCGCCATGGCAGGCCATGGAGACATGGTCCTCCTGATTGGCCGATGTCGGGGTGGAATCCACCGAGGCTGGATGCGCCATCTGCTTGTTTTCGCTCATCAACGCGGCAGACGTAACTTCGGCGATCATCAGGCCGGAATTCAGCCCCGGCTTGCGAGCCAGGAATGCCGGCAGGCCATAGGACAGTGCCGGATCAACCAGAAGCGCAATGCGACGCTGCGCAATGGCGCCGATCTCGCAAACGGCAATGGCGATCTGGTCGGCGGCAAAAGCCACGGGCTCGGCGTGGAAATTGCCGCCGGACACGACGCTGTCGTCGGAGAGCACAAGCGGATTGTCGGTGACCGCATTGGCTTCGATCTCAAGCGTGCGGCCGGCCATGCGTAGCAAATCGAGGCAGGCTCCGTCGACCTGCGGCTGGCAGCGAATGCAATACGGATCCTGCACGCGTTCGTCGCCCTGCAGATGGCTTTCACGGATGACAGACCCGGCCAGCAGGCCGCGCAGCGAGGCCGCCGTGTCGATCTGGCCCTTATGGCCACGCAGCGTGTGGATGTCGGCGGTGAAGGGCGCGGAGGAGCCCATGGCCGCGTCGGTCGAGAGCGCACCGGTGATCAGCGCTGCCTGGGCCGCACGATGGGCGCGGAACAGACCGGCAAGCGCCAGCGCTGTGGAGGCCTGCGTGCCGTTGATCAGCGCCAATCCCTCCTTGGCAGCCAACACGACGGGGATGAGACCCGCACGCTCCAGCGCCACTCCACCCTGCACGCGCTCGCCCTGATAAAAGGCTTCCGCCTCGCCCATCATCACGGCGGCCATATGCGCAAGCGGCGCCAGATCGCCCGAGGCCCCGACAGAACCCTTTTCCGGAATCAGCGGCGTGACGCCCTTGTCCAGCATGGCCTCGATCAGGCGCACCAGCTCGAGCCGCACGCCGGAAGCGCCACGGCCGAGCGAGACGAGCTTCAGCGCCATGATCAGGCGGACGATGTTTTCAGGCATCGGCTGGCCGACGCCACAGCAATGCGACAGGATCAGATTGCGCTGCAGCGTTGCCGTGTCGGCCGCATCGATCCGGATCGAGGCGAGTTTGCCGAAACCGGTATTGATGCCGTAGACGGCCTCGTTGCCGGCGGCGATCGCAGCGATGCGAGCGGCGGCGCGTTCGATGCCCGCGTCAAAGCTGCGGTCGAGCACGACGGTCTCGCCGTTCCAGTAGATCTCAGCCAGTTCTGCGAGCGAAACGCGGCCGGGATGCAGTGTAATGGTCATGCGTGGTTTCCTCCCGTAATGTCCCCGTTCCAGATCCGCTGATGCAGCGGATTGAAGCCGATGCGATAGACCAGCTCGGCCGGGCTCTCGATGTTCCAGATGGCGAGATCGGCCTGCTTGCCGGCCTCGATCGTGCCGATCGTGTCCAGCCGTCCCAGCGCGCGGGCGGCCTCGCGGGTCACACCCGCCAGGCATTCCTCCACCGTCAGATGAAACAGCGTCGCACCCATGTTCATGGTCAGCAGAAGCGAGGTCAGCGGCGAGGTGCCGGGGTTGCAATCGGTAGCAAGCGCCATCTTCGTCGCATGTTTGCGGAACAGATCGACCGGCGGCTTCTTCGTTTCGCGAATGAAATAATAGGCGCCCGGCAGGAGAACGGCGACGGTGCCGGCCGCCGTCATGGCCGCGGCCCCGTCATCATCGGTGTATTCGAGATGATCCGCCGACAGCGCGCCATAAGCTGCTGCCAGCGCCGCGCCGTGCAGATTGGACAACTGATCGGCATGCAGCTTGACGGGCAGCCCCAGCGCCTTGGCCGCATCAAACACCACGCGCATGTCATCCGGCGAGAAGGCAATGCCTTCGCAGAAGCCGTCGACGGAATCGACAAGCCCTTCTGCATGGGCTGCGGCAAGTCCCGACAGCACGACATCCCGAATGAAGTCGCCATTGCGGCCCTTGTAGTCGGCCGGTGTTGCATGGGCGCCGAGATAGGTGGTCGTCAGGTTCACCGGACGTTGGTTGCCCACAGACCGCGCCGCGCGCAGCATTTTCAATTCATCCTCGACCGTCAGGCCATAGCCGGATTTCACCTCGACGGTTGTCACCCCTTCGGCGATCAGCGCATCGAGGCGCGGCAGTGTCTCGGCAACCAGATCCGCCTCGCTGGCGTCGCGCACTTGGCGCACCGACGAGACGATGCCGCCGCCCGCACGGGCGATCTCTTCATAGGAAGCGCCGGCAAGCCGCATCTCGAATTCCCGCGCACGATTGCCGGCATGGACGAGATGGGTATGGCAATCAATTAGGCCGGGCGTGATCCACCTGCCTTCACAATCAACCACAGAGATCCCAGCGCCTGCCGGCGCATCGGCAGCGTGACCGGCATAGGCGATGCGGCCGTCTTCTATCAGGATGGCACCATCCTCAATGATGCCGAGGCCCGGAAGCTTAGGCGCCAGTGTTGTCAGTCTTGCATTGCGCAGCAGCGTTTTCATCGTGCGTCTCCGTCCAGCGGTGCCGACAGGATCCCGATCATCGCACGAACCTTGGCGACCTCAGCATTGAGCGGCCGGTGATCGCGGTAGAACGGCACATTCTGGCGAACGCGCTGATAAAGTGCCGCAGTCCGCTTGGCCTTGTCTGCCGAACCTGACTGCAGGTCGTAGGCTTGGCCGGCCGCCATGACTTCGATGGCGAGGATCGTCTGCAGGTTTTCAAGGATCGCCAGCGCCTTGTCGGCCGCCGGCGTCGCATGGGTCAGGATATCCTCCTGCAGCGCCGAGGTGATGCCGCCATCGAGGCTGGCGGGCGCGGCAAGGCGCCGGTTCTCCGCAACCAGCGCGGCCGCGGTATACTGGATGATCATGAAGCCGGAGGCGACGCCGCTGCCGGCTGCGAGAAATGCCGGCAGGCCGCTGACCAGCGGATTGACCAGCCGGTCGATCCGCCGCTCAGAAATGGCTGCGAGCTCTGCGGCAGCGGTTGCGAGGCTGTCCATGGCGAGACCAAGGGCCGCCCCCACGGCATGCGCCTGTGAATGCACTTCCGGTGTCTCCGGTATCCCGGCCACCACCGGATTGTCGGTGACGCTGGCGAGTTCGCGATCGACGGTTTCCGCGACATGCACGAGAGCATCACGCACGGCGCCATGGATCTGCGGCACGGCGCGCAGGCTCAACGGATCCTGCGTTCGGCTGCCGGCCGATTGCGCCAGAAGCGCGCTTCCGCCGAGCCAGTGGCGCAGAGTACGGCCGACCTGCTGCAGGCCGGGCGACTGGCGAAGGGCAAGCGGCATTTCGGCGAACGGGTCTGCCTGCGCACCGAGGTTTTCATAGGTCATCGCAGCGGCCGCATCAGCCCAGTCAGCGAGATGGGAGAGACGCGACACGGCAAGGGCGCCAAGACCGGTGGCGCAGGGCGTGCCGTTGACAAGGCTGAGGCCTTCCTTGGCCTGCAGAACGAGCGGCATCCGCCCCAAACGGTCGAGAGCCTCGCGGCCGGCGATCAACTCATCACCATGGCGGCATTCGCCTTCCCCGATCAGCACCAGACCAATCGCGGCAGCATGGGTCAGATAACCAACCGAGCCCTTGGATGGGATCACCGGCAGCATATCGCCGTTGAGCAGCGCCAGAAGCGTCTCGAGCACCGGCCTGCTGACGCCGGAATATCCGTGGGCGAAATTGGCGATCTGCGCTGCCATCACGGCGCGCGTCTCCACTTTGCCAAGCGGCTCGCCAACGCCGCAGGCATGGCTGAGGATGATATTGCGCGACAGGGCCTGCTGATCCGCACGGCTGATGATCACATCGCAGAGCGCGCCGACGCCGGTATTGATGCCATAGCCGCGGATCTCCCGCTCGACCAGTGCGTCAACGATGGCCCGCGCGTTTGCGATCCGCGCCCATGCGGCATCGGAAAGCGCAAGCTCAGCGCCTTCGGCAACCGCGGCAATCTCTTTCCAGCTAAGCGGTCCATCAAGAACAATTCCTTCAGCCATGATGCGCGACCTCCGCACCGGCCCGACGCTGGACAAAGCGGGCGACATAATCATCGGCCGGCGTATTGAGGATCTGGCTTGGCGTGCCGACCTGGACCAGGCGGCCGTCCTTGAGGATCGCGATTTCGGCCCCGATACGCAGCGCCTCATCGAGATCGTGGGTGATGAAGACGATGGTCTTCGACAGGTTCTTTTCCAGCTGCAGCAACTGGTCCTGCATGTCGCTGCGGATCAGCGGATCGAGCGCCGAAAAGGCCTCGTCCATCAGGATCACATCGGTGTCGGCCGCCAGCGCACGGGCAAGGCCGACGCGCTGCTTCATGCCGCCCGAGAGCTGATGCGGGTACTTGTTCTCGTAACCGAGCAGGCCGACGGTCTCGATCCATTTCATCCCGATCGGATAGGCCTCAGCCTTGCTCAGCCCGCGCACCCGCTGGCCGTAGACCACGTTCTGCATCACCGTCCGATGCGGCATAAGACCGAAACCCTGGAACACCATGCTGACGCGCCGGGTGCGGAATTCGCGCAGGTCCTTTGCATTGAGTTCGAGCACGTTGCCGCCATCGACGAGGATCTCGCCGCTGGTCGGCTCGATCAGCCGATTGATATGGCGCACCAGCGTCGACTTGCCCGATCCGGACAGGCCCATGATGACGAAGATGCGCGACGCCCCGATTTTCAGGCTGATGTCATTCAGGCCAACGCTGCATCCGGTGCGTTCGAGAATCTGGCTCTTCTCGGCTCCGCCGCGCGCCATGACGAGCGCTTCCTGCGAATTGCGGCCGAAAATCTTGAAGACGTTGCGGATTTCAATCTCAGCCATTCTGGCCATCCTCCTGGCTCGAGCGGCCGAAGCCCTGGGTGATACGATCGAGCACGATGGCAAGGATGACGATGCCGAGACCGGCCTCAAGCCCCTTGCCGACGTCGAGCGTCTGGATACCGTTCAAGACCTGTTCGCCGAGACCGCGGGCGCCAATCATCGAGGCGACCACGACCATGGAAAGCGCCATCATGATCGTCTGGTTGAGGCCGGCCATGATCGTTGGCGTGGCCAACGGAAGCTCGACACCGAAGAGGATCTGACGCGGGCTACCGCCAAAGGCGGTGGCGGCCTCGACGACTTCACCATCGACCTGGCGGATGCCGAGATCGGTCAGGCGGATCAGCGGCGGGACGGCATAGACGATGGTGGCCAGAACCGCCGGCACCTTGCCGAGGCCAAAGAGCATGATCGCCGGAATAAGATAGACGAAGCTTGGCATTGTCTGCATGACATCGAGAACTGGCAGCGCGATGCTGCGCATCAGGCGGCTCTTGGCCAGCCAGATGCCGACCGGCACACCGATCGCCACCGAAATCAGCGTCGCCATCAGCATCAGCGCCAGCGTCTGCATGGCGAGGTCCCAGAGGCCGAGCGCACCAATGGCAAAGAGCAGGACCGCGACGGTAGCGACCAGCAGGGGCTTGCGCGTCGCCTGCCATGTCAGTGCCATGAAGGCGATAATCATCAGCCACCATGGCAGACCGCGCACGATCCATTCGATGAACAGAATGGCCTGCAGAATGGTCTGCGAAATGGCCTTGAAGACAAAGCCGTAATTGACCACCAGCGCCTGAACCGCGTCATTGATCGGTCCGCGGATGGAGATATGCAAGCTTTCGGGAAACATGGCTCAAGTCCTTGAAATGGCAAACCCGCCCTCGCCGCACCGAAACGCTCGGCACAGACACGCATGAATGTGGCCGCGCGCCGGAACGCGCGGCCTGATGCGGCTTATTTCAGCGAGGCCTCGATCTTGGCCTTGGCATCGGCGGAGACCCATGCGCCCCAGACATCGCCCTTGGTCTTCAGGAACTCGTTTGCGGCAGCCGCCGCATCAGCCTTCTGATCGACCATATAGGCGAGGCTCGCATTGACCTCTTCCAGCGGGAAGGTGGCCTTGCCGAGAATTTCGATGATCTCCGGCGCTTCCTTGGCAAAGGTGCTGTTGACGCCGTAGGCGACTTCGACGGCCGGGAAGGCGCAGCCTGCCTCGCGCTTGCCGGTGGCACTCGTCAGTTCCTTCCAGCAAGCCTCGTCATAGGCCGGCTCTTCGAGCTGGACCAGCTTGAACTTGCCCATCACGGCTGTCGGGCTCCAGTAGTAGAAGAGCACCGGCTCGCCCTGCAGATAAGCCGAGCTGATCGCCGCATCGAGCGCCGTGCCCGTGCCGGGACGGAAATTCACATAGGTGTCCGTCAGCTTGTAGGCCTCGAGCTTGGCGGTGTTCACACCTTCGCAGGTCCAGCCAGACGGGCAATTGAGGAAGCGGCCCTTGGACGGCTCTTCCGGATCCTTGAACAGCTCGACGAACTTTGGATCGGAAAGCTGCGAAACGCTTTTCAGGTCCGGCGCTGCGGCCTTGATGCCGCGAGCTTCGTCGCCCTTGACGAGATATTCGGGCACGAACCAGCCCTCCGACGCACCGACAAAGGTCTTGCCGACAGACGTCACCTGACCGGCGGCTGCGGCATTGTTCCAGACGTCGGAACGGCCGATCCATTCCTCGGCAAAGATCTGCACGTCATTGTTGGCGGTCGCCTGCTCCAGGGTCACCGAATTGCCGGGGATCGAGTCCACCTTGCAGTCATAGCCCTTGGAAAGGATCGTCTTCATCACTTCCGTGATCAGGGCGCCGCTTTCCCAGTCGATGCCGGCAAAGGTGACGGTATTGCCGTCGGCGCAATAGGATGCGGCATTGGCGCTCATGGCGGAACCGCCAAGCATCAAGGCGGTGGCAAGCAGTGTATATTTCAGTTTGGTCTTCAGCATGGAATTCCCCTTTTTAATTTGCTGATGAATGAAATTCGGCTCCAAGACTAAGCGAGCCGCAGAAGCACCTCGCGGAAATCGCGATCAATCGCTTCCTCGTTGTGATGTCGACCGTCGCGAACCACCCACCGGCCGCCCACCATCACGTCGCGCACGGCGTCATTGCCGGTGGCAAACAGCCAGCGATCCAGAGCCTGATCGCCCGATGCCGAGCCGATGAACGGATTGTCGCCGTTGAGAACCACAAGATCGGCGCGGGCACCGACGCGAATGCCGCTGCTGCGCATTCCGGCTGCCTGTGCGCCACCGCTCAGGGCAGCATCGAACAGGGTTCGGCCTACGGACGCACCAGGGCCGCTGGCCAGACGGTTGCGGCGGCGGTCGCGCAATCGTTGGCCGTATTCGAGCAGGCGCAATTCTTCGGCGACGGTCGTTGCAACATGGCTGTCTGTACCGATGCCAAACGCACCGCCATTGCCGACATAATCGGTTGCCGGGAAAATTCCGTCGCCAAGATTGGCTTCCGTCGCCGGGCACAGGCCGGCAACCGCACCGGAACGCGCCAGCCGCGCCGTTTCATCCGGTGTCATGTGCGTGGCATGAATGGCGCACCAGCGCTCGTCCACCGGCATTTCATCCAGCAGGAACTCAACCGGCCGACGGCCACTCCAGGCCAGGCAGTCGTCAACTTCCCGTTCCTGTTCGGCGACATGAATGTGGATCGGGCCACCGGTCTTTTCGGCCGAAAGGATCGCTCGCATTTCATCCGGCGTAGCGGCCCGCAGCGAATGAATGGCAAAGCCGAGGGTGGCGCCGACGGCGTCGCATTCAGGCTTCAGCGCATCGAGCAGGCTCAGAAACTGGTCGACATCATGTATGAAGGGGCGCTGCCCCTCGCCCGGCTCCGTTCCGCCAAAACCGGCATGCGCGTAGAAGACCGGCAGATGGGTCAGACCGATGCCGGATGCTTGCGCCGCACGCAGGATCCGCAGCGATGTCTCGGCCACGTTTGCGTAGCGACGCCCCCCGGCCGCGTGATGGAAATAGTGAAACTCCACGATGCGGCCGAAGCCACCTTTCAGTAGTTCACTATACAACTTGGTTGCGACGATTTCGATATCGTCCGGCGACATTCGCCCGACGAGCCGATACATCGCGTCGCGCCAGGTCCAGAAACTGTCGTCAGTAGACCCGGCCAGTTCAGCGAGACCGGCCATAGCCCGCTGAAATGCGTGGGAATGCAGGTTTTGCAAGGCCGGGACAACAGGACCGCTGACGCTCTCCAGATCAGAAACGGCGTCGGAAGCCGCCTCGATCGCGACAACGCTTCCATCGTCGCCAATGCTCACCACGACGTCGGATACCCAGCCCTGCGGCAGCAATATCTGTTTACAGAAGAGAGAACGAGACGCCGTCATTTGCGTGCCCTTAGCAAGTTGTATAGGGAAGATGGCAGAGTTTTTCGAATGCGGCAAGTGGCCCGCAAAAACTTTGTGCTTTATTTCCGATGCGTATTTTGTATGCACATGACGGAACGACGGGGGAGAACCGAGCATGGCCGAAGGCGACCGGACGATCGAGGCTGCGAGCCAATCAGGTGACCAGCCTGGGACCGCGCGCGACATCCCGCTCTACGAACGCCTGAAGGCGGATATCAAGAAGCGGATCGAAACCGGTGAATGGCCACCCCATCATCGCGTCCCCTCGGAAAACGAGATTGCCGAAACCCTGAATGTCAGCCGGATGACGGCCAATCGTGCCTTGCGCGAACTGGCGAGCGAAGGCGTGATCGTCCGGGTGCAGGGACGCGGATCCTTCGTCGCGACCAAGAAGCGCAGCGCACCTTTCATGGGCGTTCGCAACATTGCCGACGAGATCACCGAGCGCGGCGCGATCCATACGGCAGAGGTCATCCTTGCCCAAACCGAAGTCTGCGGCCACGAGCTTGCCGAGGCGATGAACATAGAGGTCGGGCTATCGGCCTTTCATTCGGTCATCCTGCATCACGAGGATGAGGTGCCGATCCAGCTTGAGGATCGTTTCGTCAATCCGGCCGTCGCGCCTGACTATCTCGGCCAGGATTTCCAGAGAACGACGCCCAATGCCTACCTGACCCGCATAGCGCCGATCTCGCACACGGAACAGTTCGTCGAGGCCGTGCTGCCGCAGCCTTGGGAATGCAAGCATCTGTCGATTGCCCGCTCGGAGCCCTGCCTGCTGATCCGGCGGCGCACGTGGTCGGCGGATCGGATCGTCACATCCGTCCGCCTGCTTTATCCGGGCAGCCGCTACCGGCTGGAAAGCAGTTCGTGAGCAAAGCTCGCTTCGTCGGCACCGGCTATCAGGCCGAGACTGAGCAAGTTGCGGTCCGGGAAGGCTTCGGTTCGCGCCCGACAGCCTGAAGCTCCTTGGCAAGCCAATCAACGAAGACGCGTACCTTGTTGCTCAAATGCCGGGTCTGCGGATAGACGACATAAAGCGGCAGCGGATCACGATGCCATTCGGCCAGAACAGGGACGAGCTCTCCCTTTTCCACCGAAGTCTTGACCATGAATTCCGGCACCTGAACCACGCCCATGCCGGAAATTGCGGCATTCACATAAGAGCGACTGTCATTGATCGAGACAATGTAATTGGGTGCAACTTCGAGCGCCTCGCCGTCACGGACAAATTCCATCGGCATGATACGGCCCGACTGGGCGCTGAGATAGCCGACACAGAAATGCTCGGATTCAAGCTCTCTCGGATGCTGCGGCATGCCGAATTTTTCGATGTAGAAAGGTGCGGCATAGGTGTGCATCTCAAGCTCGCCGACCTTGCGCGCGACCAGCGACTGGTCGGTCGGCGTCCCGGCCCTCAGCGCACAATCGACATTCTCGGCGATGTAGTCGACGAGCCGGTCGCCGACGCCGATATCAAGGCGAATATCGGGGTAACGCATGTAGAAATCGCAGATGGCCGGCATGACGACGAGGTCGGCAAAAACACCAGCCATTTCAACGCGAAGACGTCCGGATGGCTGGGTCTGGGCGCTAGAGAAACTGCCATCGAGCTCTTCCAGTTCACTCAACAGCTGCGTCGCGCGCTCGTAATAAAGCGCGCCTTCCGTGGTCACCATGACCCGTCTTGTCGTGCGGTTCAGCAGGCGGGTGCGCAAATGGCCCTCAAGCCCCTGAATGAGATTGGTCACCGATGTCTTCGGCATGCTGAGGCTGCTTGCCGCGCGGGTGAAATTGCCCGTCTCGACAACCCGGACAAAAACGCGCATGGCCGATAGCTGGTCCAAATAAGCCTCCTTGTGCGCCGCACCATTATTCCGATATTTGGAATAGTATTATCACAATTCGCCGGCTTGCGCAGATTTATCGGGACAATCATATTTGTTCCCAAGCAAGCGTCGGCTTTCGTCCCCCTATGTATGGGGAGCCGCCAAAGGTATTTCAATGACAGCGCAATGGGAACACATCGCCTCGAGCAGGCCGTCGGCATCGCCATTGAGCGTGCGTGTGTACCAGGGTGCGGATCTGCCGAAGGCGCCGCCGCTCGTGCTGTACCTGCGTGGCGGCGCTTTTCTCGGCTCAGTGCCCGAGACCGACGAACGGCCGGTGGCACGCGCGCTGGCGGATACGGGCGCGGTTGTGGTCGAGGCTGACTATAGCAGCCCGTCGCACAATGCCTTCCCGGAGGCACTGGAACTGGCGTTCAGCGCTTTGAGCTGCCTCAGCAGCCGGCGCAAGACCTATGGGAGCGCCAAATCGATGCTTCTGGTGGTTGGAGAAGAGGCTGGCGGCAATGTTGCTGCGGGCGTTGCGCTGAAGGCACGGGATCTCATTCCCGGCGAGTTGAGCGGGCAGATCCTGCTGTCGCCGATGATCGATCCGCGGATGGCGACGGTGTCGTTTCGCGAGGCGGACCGGATCGGCATGCGGCAGCGCTGGTCGGACGGCTGGAGCCGCTATCTATCGATGGTGGGCAATTTTGCCCATCCCTATGCGGCCCTTTGTCAATGCACCCGGCTGTCGGGCCTGGCGCCGGCTCTGGTGCTGACGGCCGACAACGATCCGCTTCGTGACGAGGCAATCGCTTATGCGACCCGGCTGAAAAAGGCGGGCGTGCCGGTCACGCAACACAGTTTCCCGGCCTCCTCCGGATGGACGGGCATATACAACGACGAAAGTGGCGACTGGCTGGATCCCCTTTGCAGCCAATTCAAAAGTTTCGTCGACAAATTAAAACATTGAAATGAGCATTTAGACCAGAACCACCGGCTCGGTTTCGAGCCAAGGAGACCAAGATGACATCGAAGAAGCTACGCTGGGCCCTGTGGGGCGCCGGCATGGGTATTGCTGCGTCCGTAACAGGTGCCGCGTTCTACTTCACACCGCCGACCGCTGCCAATGCCGCATCGACGGAAGCAGCCGCTGCGGCCCCCGCCGTGCCGGTTACCGTGACCGCAGTCGAGCCCCGCAAGGTCACCATCTGGCAGGAGTTTTCCGGCCGGCTCGAGGCTGTCGACCGGGTTGAGCTCAGGTCTCGGGTGGCAGGTGCCGTCCAGTCCGTTCACTTTCGCGAAGGCAGCATGGTCAAGGCCGGCGACCGCCTGATCACCATTGACCCGGCGCCCTATGCCGCTCTGGTTTCCCAGGCGCAAGGCCAGGTGGCTTCGGCCCAGGCGCGCGTCGACCTGGCACTGACTGAACTGGAACGCGGCAAGACGCTGTCATCGCGCAACACCATATCGCAGAGCGATCTGGCGCAGCGCGAAAGCACCCACAAGGAGGCGTTGGCCGCCCTGCAGTCGGCGACAGCCCAGCTCACGGCCGCACAGCTCAATCTGGATTATACCGAGATCCGTGCACCGATCAGCGGCCGCGTCGGCAAGCTGGAAATCACACCCGGCAACCTTGTCGCCGAAGGTTCCGCCTCCACGCCCCTGACCACACTCGTGTCGTCCGACCCGATCTATGCGAGCTTCGATGCAGGCGAGGAACTGGTCAGCCGGGCGCTGGCCAGCCTGCCGGTCGAAAACGGCCTTCCGGCCATCGAACGGATTCCCGTCGAAATCGGCACGCTTGCCGATGAAGGCACCCCGATCCACGGCAAGCTGCAGTTGGTCGACAACGAGGTCAATGCCGCAAGCGGCACGATCCGCGTGCGGGCAGTGTTCGACAATCCAGACGGCAGGATGATCCCTGGTCAGTTCGTCCGTGTCCGCATGGGCCAGCCGGAAAGCGGCAACCAGCTTCTCATCAGTGAAAAGGCCATCGGCACGGACCAGGACAAGAAATTCGTCTTCGTCGTCGATGCGAGCAATACCGTTGCATACAGGCAGGTCGTGCTTGGCCTTTCCGTCGATGGCATGCGCATTGTCGAAAAGGGTCTGGCCGCTGGTGACCGCATCGTCGTCAATGGCCTGCAGCGCATCCGTCCCGGCGTCGTCGTCGATCCGCAGGACGAGGCCAAGGTCGCCAACAACTGATTTTGGCCGGCAGCCCCCGGTCGCCGGCCCACTCTGATCCACCGCCATGGTCGCCCGCAGCCCTCCCGCTGCGGGACAGGCTTTTCTTTCGCCTCTTGTTCATCCCCAGAGAGAGGGTTTTGACATGAATATCTCCAGGTTCTTTATCGACCGGCCGGTCTTTGCGGCCGTGCTGTCGATCCTGATCGTGGTCGCAGGTCTGATCGGCATGCGATCCCTGCCGATTTCCGAATATCCAGACGTCGTGCCGCCATCGATCGTGGTGCGCGCCGTCTATCCGGGCGCAAACCCGACCGTGATTGCCGAAACCGTTGCGACGCCGCTCGAAGAGCAGGTCAACGGCGTCGAGGACATGCTCTACATGTCAAGCCAGGCGACATCGGACGGCGTGCTGACGCTGACGGTGACCTTCAAGCTCGGCACCGATCCGGACAAGGCACAGCAGCTCGTGCAGAACCGCGTCTCGCAGGCCGAGCCGCGCCTGCCGGCCGAAGTGCGCGCGCTTGGCGTGACCACGGTCAAGAGCTCGCCCGACTTCATCATGGTCGTCAATCTCGTCTCGACGGTGGATGACTACGACATCACCTATCTGCGCAACTACGCCACGCTGAACGTCAAGGACCGGCTCGCCCGTATCCAGGGCGTCGGCCAGGTCCAGGTCTTCGGTGCCGGCGACTATTCGATGCGCGTGTGGATCGATCCGCAGAAGGCCGCCGAACATTCGCTGGCAGCAAGCGACATCACCAATGCGATTCGCGGCCAGAACGTTCAGGCCGCCGCCGGCATTATCGGCGCCTCGCCGAGCCTTCCCGGCGTCGACCTGCAGTTGAACGTCAATGCCCAGGGTCGCCTGCAGACGCCGGAGGAATTCGGCAATATCATCGTGAAAAGCGGTGCAAACGGCGAGATCACGCGTCTGCGCGATGTTGCCCGCATTGAACTCGGCGCTGCCGATTATACCCTGCGTTCGCTGCTCGACGGCCAGCCGGCGGTTGCCGTGGCCGTGCTTCAGGCGCCGGGATCAAACGCCATCGAGATTGCCGACAATGTCCGTGCCACCATGGACGAGCTGCAACTGGCGATGCCGACAGGGGTAAAATACGAAATCGCCTACGACACGACCAAGTTCGTGCGCGCCTCGATCGAAAAGGTCGTCGACACGCTGCTCGAGGCCGTGGCGCTGGTCGTGCTCGTCGTGATCATCTTCCTGCAGACCTGGCGCGCCTCGATCATTCCGCTGATCGCCGTTCCCGTGTCGATCATCGGCACATTCGCCGTCATGTATGCCTTCGGCTTCTCGGTTAACGCACTGACGCTGTTCGGCCTGGTTCTGGCGATCGGTATCGTGGTCGATGACGCGATCGTCGTCGTCGAAAACGTCGAGCGCAATATCGAAAACGGCCTGAGCCCGCGCGATGCGACCTACAAGGCCATGAAGGAAGTGTCCGGCCCGATCATCGCGATCGCGCTGGTGCTGGTCGCGGTCTTCGTGCCGCTCGCCTTCATCTCGGGCCTGTCCGGCCAGTTCTACCGGCAGTTCGCCCTGACGATCGCAATCTCGACCGTCATCTCGGCGATCAACTCGCTGACCCTGTCTCCCGCCCTGGCTGCTCTTCTCCTGAAGGACCACCATGCGCCGAAAGACTGGCTGACCCGCTTCATGGACCGGATCTTCGGCTGGTTCTTCCGTGGCTTCAACCGGGCATTCGGCGCGGCGTCAAACAGCTATGCCCGCGGCGTCGGTGGATTGCTGTCGCGCAAGTCGCTGGTGATGATCGTCTATCTCGGCCTGGTGGCGTTGACCTATACGGCATTCACCGCCGTTCCGGGCGGCTTCGTGCCGGCACAGGACAAGCAGTATCTGATCGGCTTTGCCCAGCTTCCGGACGGCGCCACCCTCGACCGTACGGAAGAGGTTATCAAGAAGATGAGCGACATTGCCCTGGAACAGCCAGGCGTCGCCCATGCCATCGCCTTCCCCGGCCTGTCGATCAACGGCTTCACCATCGGCTCCAACGCCGGCATCGTGTTCGCGGTCCTCGACGATTTCGAGGAGCGCAAATCGCCGGAGCTTTCGGGCGGTGCCATCGCCATGGCGCTGAACCAGAAATATGCCGGCATCCAGGATGCCTTCATCGCCATGTTCCCGCCGCCGCCGGTCAACGGTCTCGGCTCGACGGGCGGCTTCAAGCTGCAGATCGAGGACCGGGCTGGCCTCGGCAACCTCGCTCTGGACGAAGCCACAAAGGCATTCATCGCCAAGGCCTATCAGACACCGGAACTGGCCGGCATCTTCTCGAGCTACCAGATCAACGTGCCGCAGCTCTATGCCGATCTCGATCGCGCCAAGGCCGAACAGCTGGGCGTCTCGGTATCGGATGTCTTCGAGACGCTGCAGATTTATCTGGGCTCGCTTTATGTCAACGACTTCAACGCCTTCGGCCGTACCTACAGCGTGCGTGTCCAGGCGGATGCCAAGTTCCGCGCCAAGGCGGAGGATATCAGCCAGCTGAAGGTGCGCTCGCAGTCCGGCCAGATGATCCCGCTGTCGGCGCTCCTGAAGGTCGATGCCACGACCGGGCCGGAACGCACCACACGCTACAACGGCTTCCTGTCCGCCGACATCAACGGCGGTCCGGCTCCGGGCTTCTCGTCGGGCCAGGCCCAGGCGGCCATCGAAAAGATCGCGGCGGAAACACTGCCGGCCGGGATCGATTTCGAATGGACGGATCTCACCTACCAGCAGATCCTCGCCGGCAATTCCAGCATCGTGGTCTTCCCGCTGGCGCTGCTGCTGGTCTATCTGGTGCTGGCGGCGCAATACGAAAGCCTGACCTTGCCGATCGCGATCATCATGATCGTGCCGATGGGCGTGCTCGCGGCTCTGGCGGGGGTATGGCTGACCGGTGGCGACAACAACATCTTCACCCAGATCGGTCTGGTGGTGCTTGTCGGCCTGTCGGCGAAGAACGCGATCCTGATCGTGGAATTCGCCCGGGAGCTGGAGTTCGAGGGCCGAACGCCGTTGCGGGCCGCGATCGAGGCCAGCAAGTTGCGCCTTCGCCCGATCCTGATGACGTCGATGGCCTTCATCATGGGTGTCGTGCCGCTGGTCGTGTCCACCGGCGCGGGTGCGGAAATGCGCGCGGCCATGGGTGTCGCGGTGTTTTCCGGCATGATCGGCGTGACCTTCTTCGGCATCTTCATGACGCCGGTCTTCTATGTGCTGCTGCGCCGGCTCGCCGGCAACCGGCCGCTGGTCCAGCATGACCGGGAACCGGCCAACAGCCAGACGGCGACGGGCGTGGAGCATTCCGTCGCTGCGGAATGACATGAACACTCGTCAGGATTGATGACATGGGCGGGATCTTCCCGCCCATGTCCGTTTTCGGCTCCTGCGCGCCCTGTCCAACAAACCTGTCCAACAAAACAGGGGACCCAGCCGATCAAAGCGGCGTCTTCTCCCTTGCAGATCTGCCCTTCTCATGCGACTGGACGGCCATGGAGATCTGACAGGAGTAAGCCCCTTGAGCGCACGAGACCGTCTCATCGTCGGACTGGACGTCCCCACCATTGCCGAGGCCGAAGCCATCGTTGCCAAGCTCGGGGACAGTGTTTCCTTCTACAAGATCGGCTACCAGCTCGTCTTTGCAGGCGGCCTTGAACTTGCCCGCGATCTTGCCCAGGGCGGCAAGAAGATTTTTCTCGACATGAAACTGCTCGACATCGACAACACGGTTGCTTCCGGCGTCGAGAACATCGCCAAGATGGGCATGTCGATGCTGACCCTGCACGCCTATCCGAAGGCGATGCGTGCCGCCGTCGAAGCCGCCAGAGGCTCGGATCTCTGCCTGCTCGGCGTCACGGTCCTGACCTCGATGGACGAACAGGATCTGGTCGATGCCGGCTACGAATATGATCCGCACACGCTGGTGCTGAAGCGTGCCGAACAGGCGCGTGCTGCCGGCATGGGCGGGATTGTCTGTTCGGCGGAAGAATCCGCCGCTGTGCGTTCGATCATCGGCCCCGACATGGCGCTGGTGACGCCCGGCATTCGTCCGGCAGGTGCCGACAAAGGCGACCAGAAGCGGGTAATGACACCGGCCGATGCATTGAAAGCCGGCTCGAGCCATCTCGTCGTCGGCCGGCCGATCGTCAAGGCTGCCGACCCCAAGGCTGCGGCGCTGGCGATCCTTGCTGAGATGGACACCGTGCGGGAAGCCGCACGATAACAATCGACGGTTCACGTCTGAGGGAGAACAAACATGGCCAAGGGTTACTGGATCGCGCATGTCACCATTCGTGACACCGAGCGCTACAAGGACTATGTCGCTGCCGCAAAGCCCGCCTTTGAAAAATACGGTGCGAACTTTCTCGCCCGCGGCGGCGACGTGACCGAACTGGAGGGCCATGTGCGGCCGCGCAACGTGATCATCGAGTTTCCGTCCCACCAGGCGGCGGTCGATTGCTACAATTCACCGGAATACCAGATTGCCGCAAAGATCCGCCAGGAAGTGGCCGATGCGGACATGATGGTCGTTGCCGGTATCTGAGGCTGTTTGCCTCGCCTGACGGCGCCGCAACAGCCCTTTCACTACTGCTGCGATTCGGCTAAGAGAAGCCGAGATCCGAGGTGCATTCCGCGCCAATGCCGTTCAACCGCCATGCAATCGCAGTTCAGGGGAACCCATCATGACCTTGTCGAACCTTCCGCCGCTCGTCACCGTCTTCGGAGGCTCGGGCTTCGTGGGACGGCATGTCGTTCGGGCTCTCGCGCGCCGCGGCTACCGCATCCGTGTCGCCGTTCGACGCCCGGATCTTGCTGGCTTCCTGCAGCCGCTCGGCAATGTCGGCCAGATTTCCTTCGTGCAGGCGAACCTGCGCTATCGGGACTCCATCGACAAGGCCGTGCAGGGCGCTGACCATGTGGTCAACTGCGTCGGCATCCTGTTTGAAAACGGTCGCAACAGCTTCGACGCCGTGCAGGAATTCGGCGCCCGTGCTGTAGCCGAAGCTGCACGTTCGGCCGGTGCCCGCCTGACCCATATTTCCGCCATCGGTGCAGACGCACAATCCCGGTCCATCTACGCCTCGACCAAGGGCCGCGCCGAGGCTGCGATACGGTCTATCCTTCCCGACGCGACGATCCTGCGTCCGTCGATCGTCTTTGGACCGGAAGACAGCTTCTTCAACAAGTTCGCCGCCATGGCGCGCATCTCGCCTTTCCTGCCGCTGGTGGGCGGTGGCAAGACCAGGTTCCAGCCGGTCTATGTCGAAGATGTCGCCGAAGCCGTTGCGCTTTCGGTCGATGGCAGCATCGCGTCGGGCAAGATCTACGAACTCGGCGGTCGCGACGTGCTGACCTTCAAGCAATGTCTGCAGACCATGCTCGAGGTGATCGGCCGCAAGCGCGCGCTCGTCCCGCTTCCCTTCGGCATCGCCTCGATGATCGGCAGCATTGCGTCGGCAATTCCGCTGATCAGCCCGCCGCTGACCAGCGACCAGGTCACTCTGCTGAAGCGCGACAACGTCGTGTCGGACGCTGCCAAGGCGGAAGGCCGCACGCTTGAAGGCATGGGGATCCAGCCGGTAAAGGTTGCTTCCATCCTGCCGACCTACCTGGTGCATTTCCGTCCACATGGACAGTTCACCGGATCCGGCAAGGCCGCCTGACGGCGGCCCGACAAGCGCTGCTTGTTTCGACGTTGCACAAATGACGCAGTCGTGGAAACACCTGCGTTAACCTCGAATAAAGCAAGATCTTCTATTGATGCCTCTGACGGCAATGCGTAAAGACTCGGCCCCAACGGCAAGGCGGGAATGATCGCTAGCCCACATCCTTCTACACCCTCAAGAGGCATTTTATGGGCAAGTCCATCGCACTGTTCTTTGCGTGTGCGGCATTGGTGATCATCGCCGGTTCGTTCCTCGCTCCCTCGACAGTCGCGGCACGCAAGGGCAATTGCTCACCCGCCTATGGCGTCGATCCGTGCAGCACGGGTTCGATAGCGGCGTCCGAGTAAGGCACCCCCAAAGGCCGCCCGTTGAGCGGCCTTTTTCTTATCCGGCTTTCCGGTATGGCGACGCTCAGCGACCCATAAGCAAGGCGACAAGGCCGATGCTGCCGATCGCGATCCGCCACCAGGCAAACGGCGCATAGCCACGCTTCGAGACAAAATCCAGCAACGACCTGACCACCAGCAGCGCGGTAAAAAACGCCGCCACGAAGCCGATCGCGATGATCGCGCCGTCGTCGAAGCTCAACGCGTCGCGGTTCTTGTAGAGGTCGAGCGCGAAGGCGCCGGCCATGGTCGGCATGGCGAGGAAGAAGGAAAACTCGGCGGCCGAACGCTTGTCCGCACCGAGCAGCAGCGCGCCGACGATCGTCGCGCCGGAACGGGATGTGCCGGGGATCATCGCCACGCACTGGCAAAAGCCGATCTTCAAGGCAAGCGACAACGGATATTGCGTGACATCGGTATATTTCGGCGTCAGCGGAAGGCGATCGATCCACAAGAGCACGATGCCGCCGAGGATCAGCACCACACATATCAGCATCGGCGTCTCGAACAGCACCGTCTTGATGAAATCATGCGCCAGCGCACCGATAACGGCTGCCGGCAGGAAGCCAATCAGTACGGCCATCACGAAACGGCGGCTTTCCGGGCTGGACGGCAGCGACAGCGCAATGCCGAGCAGCTTGGTGAAATAGACACTGAGGATCGCGAGGATCGCGCCCAGCTGGATCAGCACGGCAAAGGTGTTGCCCGGTGATTCGAAACCAAGGAAATAGCCGGCGAGAAGGACATGCGCGGTCGAGGAAACGGGGATGAATTCCGTCAAACCCTCGATAAGGCCGAGCACGAGGGCGCTGATGATGGATTGGTCTTCCATGGAAACTCTTTCAGGGCGGGATGGCGAAGCGATCTGCTTGTATTGCGATAACCAAGCTCCTATAGCTTGGAAGCCGAGGTCATGACCAGTCGCCTCTCGCACGGGCGTACCGGCAGGCGAAATCCCAAGAATTCGAGTGACAATGCCGACCCTCTACCACCATTCCATGTCCACATCGTCGCGGTTTATCCGTCTGGTGCTCTCCGAATACGGCTTCCAGGTCGATCTTGTCGAAGAACAGACATGGGAAAAGCGCCGCGAGTTCCTGGCCTACAATCCGTCCGGCACCCTGCCGGTCTATGTTGACGACAACATGCGCGCGCTGTGTGGACCTGTGGTGATCTCCGAATTCCTTGACGAGACCCATGGTGTCCTGAAGCGCGACCGGCGGTTGCTGGCCGAGGATCCGTTCCAGCGCGCGGAAATCCGTCGGTTGACCGAATGGTTCCTGCAGAAGATGGAGCAGGACGTGACCAAGCCGCTGGTGCGCGAACGGGTGCACAAGCTGATCATCCCCAACGGGCTTGGCGGCGGGGCGCCGGATTCCAAGATCCTGCGCACCGCGCGCAGCAATATTCGTCAGCACATGAAATATCTCAGCTGGCTTGCCGGATCGCGGCAATGGCTGGCAGGAGAACGGCTAAGCTATGCCGACCTGGCAGCGGCCTCCGCCGTTTCGGTGCTCGACTATCTCGGCGAGATCGACTGGGCGGAGTTCCCTGTGGCAAAGGAATGGTACCAGCGACTGAAGTCGCGCCCCTCTTTCCGCCCGTTGCTGACTGAGCGTGTCCGCGGCCTGACCCCCGTATCGCACTACGCCGATCTCGATTTCTGACGGACCCGGCCATGGAAACGCCGCAGACCGATCCGAAGGCGACGAAGCGGCGGAACGATCTCACCGGCTTCCTGCGCAGGGAAGCTGAGGCGCAAGGCTTCGACCTCTGTCGGATCACGCTGCCGGATGCCATTCCCCAGGCGCCGGAGCGACTACAGCAATTCGTTGATGCCGGACGCCATGGCACGATGGCCTGGATGGAAGAGACGTTAGAGCGCCGTGGCGACCCGAAGGTGCTCTGGTCGGATGTGCGCTCGATCGTCATGTTCGGGATGAACTACGGTCCGGACGAAGATCCGCGCGCGCTACAGGCGCAACCGGACAAGGCAGCCATTTCAGTCTATGCCCGCAATCGCGACTATCATGATGTGATCAAGGGCCGGCTGAAGGAGATCGCCACCCGCTTTGCCGCCAGAGCCGGCGCCGATGTCAAGGTCTTCGTCGACACGGCTCCCGTGATGGAAAAACCACTGGCCGCGGCTGCTGGCCTCGGCTGGCAGGGCAAACACACCAATCTGGTCAGCCGCGAATTCGGCTCCTGGCTGTTTCTCGGCAGCCTGTTCACCACGGCCGAGCTTGAAATCGACGATGGCGAACGCGACCATTGCGGTTCCTGCCGGGCCTGCCTCGACGCCTGCCCGACCGACGCCTTTCCCGCACCCTACCAGATCGACGCACGGCGCTGCATCTCCTACCTGACGATCGAGCACAAGGGCGTCATCGACGCGGCACTCCGGCCAGCCTTCGGCAACCGGATCTATGGCTGCGACGACTGCCTGGCGGCCTGCCCGTGGAACAAGTTCGCCGCGGAAGCGCGCGAGATGAAGCTGAAGGCCCGCGACGATCTGAAGGCCCCGGATATCGCCTTCTTCCTGACGCTGGACGACAGCCGGTTTCGCACCTATTTCAGCGGCTCACCGGTGAAACGCATCGGGCGAGACCGGTTCGTGCGCAATGTGCTGATCGCGGCGGGCAATTCCGGCTTGGCATTGCTTGTTCCGGTGTGCGAAAGCCTGCTGGACGATGCCTCGGCAGATGTGCGCGGCATGGCCGTCTGGGCGTTGACGCGGCTTGCTTCAGCCGAGCGCTTTGCCACGCTCCGCGATGCGCATCTGGCCAAGGAAGCCAATGGCACCGTGCGGGCTGAATGGATGATGGAGACCTGATACATGCGCATGATGATTTTCGGGGCCGGATATTCGGGCAAGGCGATCGGCAGGAAGATGACAAGCCAAGGCGCCAGACAGGACATCTGGGTCGGCGGCACGAGCCGCAGCCCCGACAAGACCGAGGCGCTGCGTGAAGCCGGACTTCAACCTTACATCTATGACGGACAGGTACTGAGCGAGGATCTCGCGGACGCACTGACCAGCGTCACGCATCTGGTTCAGTCGATTGCGCCGGGCCGCGATGGCGACCCGCTGATCCGGCTTTTTGGCGAGCGGGGCCTGCGGTCCGCCCTGCCCAGACTGGAGTGGATCTGCTACCTTTCCACCGTCGGCGTCTACGGAGACCATGACGGCGCCTGGGTCGATGAAGAGACGCCACTCAAGCCGGTTTCCATCCGCTCGGTCGAGCGTGTCGAGGCCGAAGCGGCCTGGACGGCTCTTGCCCGGCGCGAAGACCTGCCGCTTGCAATCCTCCGGCTGTCGGGCATCTATGGCCCCGGCCGCAACACCCTCATCAACCTTGCGCAGGGAACCGCGCGGCGACTGGTGAAGAAGGACCAGGTGTTCAACCGCATCCGTGTCGAGGACATCGCGTCCGCCACAGCGTTTCTGGCAGGTCCCCGGACAGCCGGCATCTTCAATGTCACCGACGACATGCCGAGCCCGCCGCAAGATGTGGTCAGCGAGGCCGCCCGACTGATGGGCATCGATGCACCGGCCGAGCAGCCGTTCGAGACCGCGGATCTCACCCCGATGGCGCGCTCCTTCTATGGTGAAAACAAGCGCGTCTCCAACGCCAAGATCAAGTCGCTCGGCTTTGATTTCAACTACCCAAATTACTATCAGTCCCTGCAGGATCTACTGTCGTCCGGTCACTGGAACAAACCAGCCTGACGATCGTTTTACGGGGTCAGGTTGCATCTGCACCACCCCCTGCCGGCCCCACAGATTGGGCCTCGGCCACGAGCTAGCCACAATTAGGGCGATGAATGTGGCGATCCGGATTGATTTTTCTTCATTTTTTTCGTGATCGCGCATCTCCGGGCGACTCGAGGAATGAGATTCCTTCGTTCCGACTGGATTCAATGGGTTTTTTCTTCCCATTTAGACTTCATTAAGGTGAATATTTTCTGCGAATCAATCACGTATGTTACCTGTTGTAACATTACGTGATCGCATGAGGGCACGTTTTTGCCACTTTTCACCCCGCTTAGCCGTTTCCACGCAAAAAACAGCTCGTGTCAATGACTAGGGAAATCAAACTTGACGAATAACCGACGCTCTATTTTCACCGCTGCAACTATAGCTGCACTCTGTGCTTTCGCGCCGATCAGTGCAGAGGCCGCTTCTTCCTGTGGCGGCGCGTCCTGGTACGCCCTGCACTCCAAGACAGCTTCCGGTGAACGTATGAACCCGTCGCAAATGACCGCCGCTCACAAGAGCCTGCGTTTTGGCACCAAGATCAAGGTGACCAATCGCAACAATGGCAAGAGCGTCGTGGTCCGCGTCAACGACCGTGGCCCGTTCATCCGTGGCCGCGTGCTCGACCTGTCGAAGGCCGCAGCCCAGAACATCGGCATGATCCGTTCCGGCCATGCCAAGGTTTGCTACGAAATCATCCGCTGATCCACGCTTTCAAGACCCGTGACGGCGAAATGCCGGATCTCCAGCCAAAGCGCTTGCTCTTCATCCGGTTCGCCGTTACCACGCTCTCTTCTTTTAGAGGAGAATGAATATGCGCTTGGGCGGCCGTCTTGCCGGTGCGATCGAAGTTTTGAGCGATATCGAAACCCGTCGCCGTCCTGTTGCCGATGCCCTCAAGGATTGGGGCCTGTCGCATCGTTTTGCCGGCTCCGGTGACCGGGCCGCGATCGGCAACATCGTCTACGATGCCCTGCGCATGAAACTCTCGCACGCCTGGCTGATGGACGACGAGAGCGCGCATGCGCTCGGCTGGGCCGTGCTGCTGCGCCAGTGGGGCTATACGGCCGAGCAATTGGCGTCAGAGTTCGACGGCGACAATTTTGCCCCTGCGCCACTCAGCGAAGCCCAGGCGCTCGCCTTTGCAAACCGCACGCTTTCAGACGCGCCGTTGCATGTCCAGGGCGATATTCCCGACTGGGTCGAACCCGCCTTTGAGGCCGCCTTCGGTGAAGCCTGGCTCACCGAGGCCAAGGCACTTGCCACCCGCCCGACACTCGACCTGCGCGTCAACACCTTGAAAGCCCATCGCGAGAAGGTCCTGAAGGCGCTCGATCGGGCCGGTGCCGTGGCCTCTCCGATCGCGCGCTTCGGCATGCGGGTACCCGCGGGCGAAGGCCCGTCGCGCCTTCCCAATGTCACGGCCGAACTGAGCTTCCAGAAGGGCTGGTTCGAAGTCCAGGACGAAGGATCGCAGATCGTCGCCGACATGGTCGACGCGCGCGAGGCCGATCAGGTTCTCGATTTCTGCGCCGGCGGAGGCGGCAAGACGCTCGCCGTGGCAGCGGCGATGAACAACAAGGGGCAGGTGCATGCCTATGATGCCGACCGCAAGCGCCTGGCGCCGATCATCGAGCGGCTGAAGCGCGCCGGCACACACAATGTTCAGGTTCACGATTCGCTCAAGAGCCTCGCCAACCTCAAGGAAAAGTTCGACCGTGTGCTGGTCGATGCGCCCTGCACCGGCACCGGCACCTGGCGCCGACGCCCGGACACCAAATGGCGCCTGACACAGCGCAATCTCGAAGAGCGCGTGATCCAGCAGCAAGAGGCCCTGACCGAAGCCTCTGCCTATGTGAGGCCGGGCGGATCGCTGTTCTACATTACCTGTTCCGTGCTGCCTGCCGAAAACGATGCGCAGGTCAGCGCATTCTGCGAAGCCAATCCAAAATTCGAGATCGTTTCGGTGCTGGAGGACTGGAAGCGCCTCTTCGGCGACAAGGTTCCGATGCCCCGATCGATCGATGGCCGCACCATCACGCTGAGCCCCGCCAGCATGGATACCGACGGCTTCTTCTTCTGCCGGATGCGCCGCAAAACCGGCACCGATTGACAGGCGTCAAGTCCAGTCGTTCATTCTTATAGTCGACTGTTTGACACCAGTTTGGTTTTCGGCCAAGACATGGCGTCCGTTTTATCGAGAGGGCGCGTCGGCGTCGAAGGAGAACCCCATGATCCGGAAATCCATCATCGGCGCGTCTGTCGCGCTTCTGGTCGCTTCCGCCGCAGTTTTTACCGGCCCGGCATTCGCCGCGCCGTCGTCGGCAGATGTGCTCAAGCACTATAGCGTGCTTGCCCATGCGAAATTCGAGGATGCGCTTACCACGGCCAAGGCCCTGGACGCTGCCATCGACGCGCTGATCGCAGGCCCGAGCGACGAGACGCTCAAGGCTGCGCGTGCCGCCTGGATCAAGGCCCGCGTGCCGTATCAGCAGACGGAAGTGTATCGCTTCGGCAACGCGATCGTTGACGACTGGGAAGGCAAGGTCAACGCCTGGCCGCTCGATGAAGGCCTGATCGACTATGTCGATGCCCGCTACGGTACCGAAAGCGATGGCAACGCACTTTACGTCGCCAATGTCATCGCCAACCCGAAGATCAAGATCAACGGCGCCGATGTCGATGCCAGCACCATTACCCCGGAACTGATCGCCGACACCCTGCATGAAGCCGGCGAAGTCGAGGCCAATGTGGCCAGCGGCTACCACGCCATCGAGTTCCTGCTTTGGGGCCAGGACCTGAACGGCACCGGCCCGGGCGCCGGCAACCGTTCCTATACCGATTTCGACACCAAGGCCTGCACCAACGGCAATTGCGATCGCCGCGCGGCCTATCTGAAGTCCGCCTCCACCCTGCTGGTCAGGGATCTGCAGGACATGGTCACCGCCTGGGCGCCGGACGGCGAAGCCACAAAGGCGGTGCTGGCCGACGAAAAGGCCGGCCTTTCGACCATCCTCACCGGCATGGGCTCGCTCTCCTACGGCGAACTGGCCGGCGAGCGCATGAAGCTCGGCGTTCTGCTGCATGATCCGGAAGAAGAGCACGATTGCTTCTCCGACAACACGCATGCCTCACATCTGAACGACGCGATCGGCATCGCTTCGGCCTATACCGGCGAATATACCCGTGTCGACGGCACCAAGCTGACCGGCCCGTCGCTGTCGGAACTGGTGGTTGCCAAGGATGCAGCGCTGGACGCCGAGATGAAGGGCAAGCTCGACAAGACCCTGGCCGCGATGAATGCCATGGCCAAGCGGGCCGAAACCGTCGAGGCCTATGACCAGATGATCGGCGAAGGCAATGCCGAGGGCAATGCCACCGTTCAGGCCGCCATCGACGGCCTGATCGACCAGACCCAGACCATCCAGCGCGTCATTGCGTCGCTGGATCTGGGTGCGATCGAGCTTGAAGGTTCCGACAGCCTGGATAATCCTAACGCTGTCTTCCAATAAGCACAAAGGCGGGCCGCCCGATAACCATCGGGTGGCCCGATCTTCACATGAGCATGTTTCTTCGGCCCCTGCGGGCGCATCCGTCCGCCTGCACAGGTTTGGCGTTCCTGGTTTTGGCCGTTGGCCTGGCCCTCTCCTCCTCCAGGGCCGACGACCGGCCAAGCCGCCCCGATCTCACGGACAAGGATCGCGCGCGGGTCGCGAAGGTGACAGCGCCGACAACAGCGTTCGATGAGGCTGAAGCCTTCGAAGCCATGGCGGGCGGTGCCGGAACGTCGCGCCATACGCCCAATGCCGATGCCTTTTCGCAGTTTTCCGAAAACATCACCTTTGCCGAAGAGCAGGATTTCAAGCTCGGCAACGCCCTCTTCCGCAAACTCTGGGTCTCCTCGCCCTCGTCCACGCAGGCTTCTGACGGCCTTGGCCCGCTGTTCAACGCGCGCGCCTGCCAGAGTTGCCACCTGAAAGACGGGCGGGGTCATCCGCCCGAGGCCGACAGGGATGCCACATCGATGTTCCTGCGGCTTGCGCGTCCGGCGCGCACGGCCGAGGAGCGGGCGAAGTCTGACACGCTTGAGGCAGTCAATTTTCCGGACCCGGTCTACGGCGCCCAGTTGCAGGATCAGGCCGTGCCCGGCCTTGCCGCAGAAGGCCGCATGGTCATCTCCTACGAAGAGCAGACAGTGACGCTTGCCGGCGGCGAGACCGTCTCGCTGCGCAGGCCGCACTATTCCGTGTCCGATCTCGCCTATGGTCCGCTCGACCCGCAAACCACGCTGTCGCCACGCATTGCCAACCCGATGACCGGCCTCGGCCTGATCGAGGCCATCGCACCCGAAGATATCCGCTCCCGCGCCGATCCTGATGACAGGGACGCCGACAGCATATCCGGGCGAGCGGCACGGGCGCGCGACCATCGCACGGGCGAAATCGTGCTCGGCCGCTTCGGCTGGAAAGCGCAGAACGGTTCGGTGCGTGACCAGAGCGCCAGTGCCTTTGCCGGCGATATCGGCATTTCCACCCCGGACACGGAGAGGCATTGGGGCGATTGCACTGAGCTGCAAACCGCCTGCACGTCTCTGCCAACCGGGGTGCAGCCGCGGCTGGGCGACACGGAAGCGCCGGATCCGGTGCTTGCGCTCGTCACCTTCTACGCTGAAAACCTGGCCCCACCGATCCGGCGCGACGTCTCAAGCCCGGACGTGCTGCGCGGCAAGCAACTGTTTTATCAAAGCGGCTGCATTGCCTGCCACATGCCGAAATACGTGACGCGCCGCGATGCCGGCAACAAGGCCCAGGCTTTCCAGCTGATCTGGCCCTATTCCGATTTCCTGCTGCATGACATGGGCGACGGCCTTGCCGATGGCCAGCCGGTTGGCGATGCCGGCGGACAGGAGTGGCGCACGCCGCCGCTCTGGGGTATCGGTCTGACCCAGACCGTCAGCGGGCATACTTTCTTCCTGCATGACGGGCGGGCGCGAAACCTGACCGAGGCCATCCTCTGGCATGGCGGCGAAGCACAGAAAGCCCGCGATGCCTTTGCAGCCCAGGCGCCCGACGACCGGAAGGCGCTGATCACATTCCTGGAGTCTCTCTGATGCGTTTTGCCCTGACGAGCCTGGTTCTTGCCTTGTCGATGTCCTCCGGTGCGATAGCACAGGAAAGCAATGCCGGGCCTGCCGTGCTGAATACCGCACTGGTTCCGGGCGTGATGACCCGGGCCGTCGATGATTTCATTCGCCCCGGCTATCACCGGTTCCATGAGACGGCAGGTTCGCTGAAGACCAACATGGAGGCACTGTGCGCCACGCCATCGGCCACCTCTGTCGATGCCGCCCGGGACGCTTTTAACGACACGATCGATGCCTGGTCGCGGATCGAGATCGTTCGCGTCGGCCCTGTCATCGAGGACAACCGCTTCGAGCGCGTGCTGTTTTTCCCCGACCGGAAAAGCACCGGCCTGAAACAGGTTCAGGCAGCGCTCGCCAAACCGGACGACAGCGTCACGCAGATGGCGACGCTGAAAGACAAAAGCGTCGCCATGCAGGGCATCGGTGCGCTGGAATTCGTGCTGTTCGGCACCGGACATGAAGTGCTCGCTGACAATCAGGGAGGCGATCAGGGCGCCTATCGCTGCCGCTATGGTGCAGCGATTGCCGCCAATCTCGAGCGGCTCGGCGGTGAACTCTCGGCGGCGTGGGATGCGCCCGACGGCGTTCAGGCCGCCTGGGAAAAGCCGGGGCTCGACAACCCGCTGTTTCGCGACGAAAAGGAAGCCGCCAACGCCCTTCTCGGGATCCTGGTACATGCGGCAGAGACGATCCGCGACCAGCGCCTGGAGAGCTTCTACAAGGGTGACGCAAAAAAAGCCCTGCCGCGCCAGGCGATCTATTGGCGCTCGGGCAATACATTCCGGTCGATCGCCGGCAATCTCGAAGGTGTGCGTGACCTGATGAAGGCGTCCGGCATGGTCGAACTGCTTGATGACGACAGCCGTTCCACCGTCAGTTCGATCGATTTTGTCGCCCGCGCGCTGCTGCGGGTGGTGAATGACATCAGGCCGAATGTCGAAGAGGCGCTTGCCGATCCGGCCGAAACCGCCAAGCTCGACTTCCTGCTGCTCAACAGCCGCGACCTGATCCTGCGCCTCAACAATGACCTCGGCGGCGGCATTGGCCTGGCCGCGGGCTTCTCGTTTTCCGACGGAGACTGAGATGATCGGCAGCGGCCTGATCGACCGGCGATCCTTCATCCGGGCAGCGGGCCTTGCCTTCTTGGCCGGCCTTGCGCCGCGCTCAGCCTTTGCACTGTCGCGGGCGGATGCGGTCTACGCGTCAGGCCTGAGGCGCGCTGATGGCCGCTTTGCCATCGGCCTCGTGAGCGAAACCGGCGAACTGATCGACGAAATTGCCCTGCCCGGCCGCGTGCACGGGCTTTGCCACAGCAAGACGACAGGTCTCTCCGTCGCCTTCGCCCGCCGTCCGGGCACTTTTGCCGTGGTCTTCGACAGCCAAAGTCGGATCGAACCGCGGATCATCCACGCGCCGGACGAGCGGCACTATTTTGGCCATGGTGCCTTTTCCCCGGACGGCCGGCTGTTCTATGCCAGCGAAAACGACTTTGCCGCAAACCGGGGCATGATCGGGATCTACGATACGCGGGCAGACTTTGCCCGCATCGGCGAGATCCCGGCGCATGGCATCGGCACCCATGACATGACGGTCACGGCCGACGGCGCAATGCTGGTGATCGCCAATGGCGGTATCGAGACCCATCCGGATTTCGGCCGCACCAAGCTCAATCTCGACCACATGGAGCCTTCGCTGGTGCTGGCGGATGCGAAGACCGGCGCGCTGATAGAAAAGCACAGCCTGCCGCCTGAACTCTCCCGGCTGTCGACCCGGCACCTGGATATCGCGGCCGACGGCAGGATCTGGTTTGCCTGCCAGTATGAGGGACCGCGTACCGACCGGCCTCCACTGCTTGGCCATTTCAACAAGGGCGAGACGCTGTCGCTCGTTCAGCTGCCGGACAGCACGACCGACCGTCTGGGCAACTATATCGGCGCCATTGCGGTCAACCGACGCGAAGGTCTTGTCGGCATCGCATCGCCGAAAAACGGCCTTTGGGCCGTGCTCGACGGACGCGACGGACGCCTGTTGTCCGAGACCATCCTCGCTGACGCCGCCGGCATTGCCGCGTCTCCCAAAAGCTTTGCAGTCTCCTCTTATCGCGGCGACTTTCTCGGTACACACACCGCGGTTGCCTTCGATCAGCACATTACCCGCCTGTGAAGGCTTGAGTTCCATCGCCACTGTCCTAAGTTCAGATCATGCGCACCATCCTGACCTATGGCCTTTTCATTTTTCTCGTCGTCGGCGCCGGGCTTCTGTCCGGCCTCACCAACATGCCGGGCGAGTGGTATCAGACACTCCAAAAGCCGTTCTTCAACCCGCCGTCGTGGATCTTCGGCCCGGTCTGGACCCTGCTCTACGTGCTGATCGCCATTGCCGGCGCACGGATCTGGCTGAAAGCTCCAAGATCTGGCGCCATGCAGCTGTGGTTTGCCCAGATCGCACTGAACATGCTGTGGTCACCCTCCTTCTTCGGTCTGGAGAACCCTGGCCTGGCGCTGGTGGTCATCCTGATGCTGCTGGCGACCATCGTCGTCTTCATGCGCAAGGCCGCGCCGATCGACCGGCCGTCGATGCTGCTTTTCATCCCCTATCTTGCCTGGGTCGGCTTTGCGACGCTTCTCAATGCCAGCATATTCCTGCTGAACTGAATTTCCCGCCGCAGCGCTTGCCTGTCTCAACCGAGCATGCCAATTTCGCCGCTTCGAAGAGGCAGACGGCATGACAGACATCGACAGCGACACAGTGGACACGCGAATCCGGGAGAGTTTTGCCCGGCAAGGCGCCATGGAAACACTCGGCGCCGAGCTGACCCGGATCAGCCAGGGCGTGGTGGAAATCGAACTTCCCTTCGACCAGAAACTGACCCAACAGCATGGCTTCCTGCATGCTGGCGTGATTTCCGCCGCCCTCGATACGGCTTGCAGCTACGCCGCTTATACGGTGATCGAGCCGGATGCCTCGCTCTTGACCATCGAGTTCAAGGTCAACCTGATGTCGCCCGGTCGCGGCGATCGGTTTCTCTTTCGCGGCGAAATCACCAAGCCCGGCTCCAACATCATCGTCGCCGATGGTCGCGGCTATGCGCTGACCGACGGGCCGGCCAAGCTGATTGCTTCGATGACCAGCACGATGATGGTGATCCGCGGGCGCGAGGGTATTTCCGGATGAGATACGAGCTCCGTTCCATTTCGGGCAAGGCCGTGCTTTTCGTCATGGCAGCGGATGCCGAATACGGCGTATTTCTGCGCACTCGCATTGCACCACTGATGACCGGCGTCGGACCGGTCGAGGCTGCCGTGGTGCTGACACGGGAACTGACCCGGCTCGAACATCAGGGCGACCTGCCCGATCTCGTCGTGTCACTCGGTTCCGCGGGCTCGGCAAGGCTCAAGCAGGCGGAAGTCTATCAGGTCTCGGCGGTTTCCTACCGCGACATGGATGCCTCGGCCTTCGGCTTCGAGAAGGGCAAGACACCCTTTCTCGACCTGCCGGTCTCCGTCGATCTGCCGCTGCGCATTCCGGGCATTCCGGCCGCCAGCCTGTCGACCGGTGCCAATGTCGTCTCGGGCGCGGCCTATCAGACCATTCAGGCCGATATGGTCGACATGGAGAGCTTTGCCGTCATGCGCGCCTGCCAGGCCTTCAGCCTGCCGCTGATCGGGCTGCGCGGCATTTCAGACGGTCTCCACGACGTCAACCATATCGACGACTGGACCCAGTATCTGCATCTGATCGACAAGAAGCTGGCGCTGGCCGTCGACGGGCTGCAATCGGCGCTGGAAGACGGCGTCTTCTGGTTCTGATAACCCTGCCCAAAAATTCAGGCACAGCCGGCATTCTGCAGTTGAAAGACGGGCCGCTTTTCTTTAAAGGCTCGGCATGACCCAGACAGCACATCCCGACAGCGTTCTCATCATCGATTTCGGCAGCCAGGTGACGCAGCTGATAGCGCGACGCGTTCGCGAGTCCGGCGTTTATTGCGAAATCGTTCCCTTCCAGAATTCGGAAGAAGGCTTCAATCGGCTGAAGCCGAAAGCGGTCATCCTGTCGGGAAGCCCCGCCTCCACCCTCGACGAGGGCAGTCCCCGCGCCCCGAACGCGATCTTCGACAGCGGTGTCCCGGTGTTCGGCATCTGCTATGGCCAGCAGACGATCTGCGCCCAACTCGGCGGCAAGGTCGAAGGGGGCCACCACCGCGAATTCGGTCGCGCGTTCCTGGAAATCGAAAAGGACTGCGGCCTGTTCGAAGGTCTCTGGTCGGTCGGCTCGCGCCATCAGGTGTGGATGTCGCATGGCGATCGCGTCACCGCGATCCCGCCGGGCTTCGAAGTCGTCGCCACCTCGCCGAATGCGCCGTTTGCCTTCATCGCCAACGAGGCGAAGAAATACTACGCGGTCCAGTTCCACCCGGAAGTCGTGCACACGCCGGATGGCGCCAAGCTGATCCAGAACTTCGTGCATAATGTCGCCGGCCTGAAGGGCGACTGGACGATGCATGCCTACCGCGCCAAGGCTGTGCAGGCGATCCGCGACCAGGTCGGCAACAAGCGCGTCATCTGCGCGCTGTCGGGCGGCGTGGATTCCTCGGTCGCAGCGCTTCTGATCCATGAAGCCGTCGGTGACCAGCTCACCTGCATCCTGGTCGACCACGGCCTGATGCGCAAGAACGAGGCAGCCGACGTCGTTGCCATGTTCAAGGAACACTACAACCTGCACCTGATCCATGTCGACGCGGTCGACCGCTTCGTCGGCGAACTGGAAGGTGTCAGCGACCCGGAGACCAAGCGCAAGATCATCGGCCGCCTGTTCATCGAGACCTTCGAGGACGAGGCCAAGAAGCTTGGCGGCGCCGATTTCCTCGGCCAGGGCACACTCTATCCGGACGTCATCGAGAGCGTTTCGTTCACCGGCGGCCCGTCGGTCACGATCAAGAGCCATCACAATGTCGGTGGCCTTCCCGATCGCATGAACATGCAGCTCGTCGAACCCTTGCGCGAACTGTTCAAGGATGAGGTCCGCGTGCTTGGCCGCGAACTCGGCCTGCCGGATTCGTTCATCGGCCGCCACCCGTTCCCGGGTCCGGGTCTTGCCATCCGCTGCCCGGGCGGCATCACCCGTGAAAAGCTCGACATCCTGCGCGAAGCCGATGCGATCTATCTCGACGAGATCCGCAAGGCTGGTCTCTACGATGCGATCTGGCAGGCCTTCGCCGTCCTGCTGCCGGTGCAGACCGTCGGCGTCATGGGCGATGGCCGCACCTACGAATTCGTCTGCGCGCTGCGCGCCGTGACCTCGGTCGACGGCATGACCGCCGACTTCTACCACTACGACATGGAATTCCTCGGCCGTGCGGCCACCCGCATCATCAACGAGGTCCGCGGCATCAACCGCGTCGTCTACGACGTGACCTCGAAGCCGCCCGGCACGATCGAGTGGGAATGATCGTCGAGGTTTCGACGATCATTCGGGCGGCTTGAGATTCTGCACTCGTGGAATGCTGTGCCTTATTGCAATAGGCGGTACGGTCTTTTCGTAAGACCGCAGATATCTTGCCTGCGGCCACAGATGCGCTATCTTACTGCGGTCTTACATTTTTGGACCGAGACAGATGGCACGTGCTGAGAACCTTCTCACGACCGTATCAACCAAAGGACAGATCATCCTTCCCAAAGCCGTGCGTCAAAAGCGGGCCTGGGAGGCTGGTACACGCCTGATTGTCGAGGAAACACCGGAAGGTGTATTGCTCAAACGTGCGCCGGCCTTCCTGGCGACGGAGACCCGCGACGTGTTTGGCATGCTCTCGGGTGACAAAGAGCCAAGAACACTGGAAGACATGGACGCCGCCATCCTGGTCGAGGCCCGTCGTCGCCATGATCGCGATTGATACAAATCTCGTCATCCGCTACCTGACCAATGATCACCCCGAGCAAGCTGACCGCGCCCGAGCAGTCATCGATCGAGAGACTGTATTCGTCCCTGTAACCGTCATGCTGGAGGCCGAATGGGTATTGCGAGGTGCCTACGGCTACACACGATCCGAAATTGCTGGCGCACTCCGGGCCTTTGGTGGCCTTTTAAATGTAACGCTTGAGGAAGAAGCCACTGTCGCCGCAGCTCTGGACTTGATGGAGCGCGGGATGGACTTCGCCGATGCGCTGCATCTTGGCAAGTCGGCGCATTGCGATGAGTTCCTGACCTTCGACCAAAAGCTGGTCAAAGCAGCAAAGGCCATTGGCCACGACAGCGTGCGAGAAGCCTGAACAGGTCGCACGAATCAGGTGGGATAGAGGCTCTCAATTCTCGCCTTTAGAAACCAAGCGATTGCTGCGCCGGCTCTTCCGGCGCAAACCTGACACCCTCGAGCTCTAGCATCCGGGCTTTCGACTGCGATCCGCCCGGCGCTGAAAACCCGCCGAGCTTGCCGCCTGCGGCCAGCACCCGGTGACAGGGAATGATCAGCGCCACGGGATTTTTCGCCATCGCCTGGCCGACATCACGCGCGACTTCCGGCCCGTGATCCAGGCTCCTGGCGAGCGTGCCGTAGGTCGTGGTCTGCCCCCAGCCGATTTTCCGTGCGGCTGCATAGATGTCGCGCCGGAAATCGTCCTGGCCGTCAAGGTCGAGCGCCACGCTGGAAAAATCGACCATCTCTCCGGCAAAATACCGTTTCACCGCCTCGACCGTCTCGACAACGGGTCCTGACGCTTGCGCTCCTGCGGATCCCGGCACGCGCCGCCGCAGAAGCCGTTCCGTTTCCGCCGCCTCGGAAGTTGGCAACTGGAAGCGAACGATGCCATCGGCGCTCCACGCGATGCCGCAGAAGCCACCGGCCGTCTCGAAGATGCAATGCTGGTATTGTGCCGAGCTCATGTGGCCATATCCGTTGTCGTCCACGTCAGGATCCTCCGCCCAGTCCCGCAATTCAACCCAATTCTTGCCTCCGCCAGCCGCAATCGACATGCAATTGCGCCCCGACCAGACAGATCCTGCGCCATTTGTCCGTTCGGGCGTTTTGCGCGCGTCGGCCGGCTTCATTCGGCCTGACAACGGCTTGCAAGGGCAGGCAGGGTTCGCATAAAGCTCGTGGCAGCACAGTTTGCGGAGTGGACAGCGTGGAAATATCGGAAATCATCATTGCCGGGGATACGCCGGGTCTCGAATGGCGCCTGCCGGTGCTGCGCTTCAAGGGCAGCAATGCCGATGCCCCGAGCGTCTACATGCAGGCCGCCCTGCATGCCAACGAGCTTCCCGGAACAGCCGTGCTGCATTTCCTCTGCCAGACATTGCGCGAGGCCGAAGCCGAGGGCCGGATCGCAGGCTCGATCGTGATTGTGCCGCAGGCTAATCCGATCGGCGCTTCACAATCGCATTTCGGCGAATTGCAGGGCCGTTTCGAACTCGGCACCCGTACCAATTTCAACCGCGACTTCCCGCTGATCTCGCTGCGCGATCGTGATTCACTCGTGTCCGACCTGACACGGCATCCGGCGACGGAACAGTTGAAGCGGCAGCTGCTGCATATGGCGCTCGGCGCCGATCTGGTGCTCGATCTGCATTGCGATGACGAGTCCCTGCAATATGCCTATATCGACGACGCCTTCTGGCCGGAGGCGAGCGATCTGGCTGCGGCACTCGAAATGGATGCCGTCTTCCTGTCCGATGGTGAAAGCTCGGCCTTCGAGGAAGCCGTCGGCTTTGCCTGGAAACACGAAATCCCCGGTGAAAAACGCAGCGCCCTGCCCGGCAAACTTGCCGTCACCCTCGAGTTGCGCGGCCTGCGCGACGTCTATCCCGATGTGGCGCGCAAGGATGCGGACGGGATCTGGGCCTTCCTCGCCGCCCGAGGCGTGGTGGTCGATACAAACGTGTCACTGCCAACCTTCGTCGGTCCCGCCGTGCCGCTCGACAATATCGAGATGATCCGTAGTCCCGAAGCCGGCGCGGTCCTCTTCCACCGCGATATTGGCGATCCGGTTGTCGAAGGCGATCTTCTGGCGACCATCGTCACCCGCCCCGGCCAGCCCGATGGCAGCATCGATATCCGCGCACCACAGGCCGGACTTATTGTCACGCGCGTATCCGACCGGTTGGTGCGACGCCGCGCCGACCTGATGAAAATCGCCTGCGACCTGCCGAGCCGCGCATTGCGCAAGGCAGGAGCCCTGGAGGATTGAGCATGACTGCGACGATATACGGGATCAAGAACTGCGACACGATGAAGAAGGCCCGCCAATGGCTTGACGATCACGGCGTCGCCTACGGTTTCCACGACTACAAGACGGGCGGCATCGATCGGGGCCACCTCGAGACATGGACCGACAAGGCAGGCTGGGAGACGGTTCTCAACCGTGCGGGAACGACGTTCAAGAAGCTGCCCGACGAGGCCAGGTCCGATCTTGACCGTGAAAAGGCGATCGCGCTGATGCTGGCACAGCCTTCGATGATCAAGCGGCCGGTTCTGGAAATGGACGACAAGCTGCTGATCGGCTTCAAGCCGGAGGTCTATGCGGCAGAACTCGGGAAATAGGAATGTCGAAGACCACGCGCGCCACCCAGGCGCTGGCCAAGGCCGGCGTCAGCTTTACCGTTCACACCTATGACTACGATCCCAATGCCGAGCGGATCGGCATGCAGGCGGCGGAATCGCTGGGCGAGGATCCGGCGCGCGTGCTGAAGACGCTGATGGCAGAGCTTGACGGCAAGCCGGTCTGCGTCGTGCTGCCCTCCGACAAGGAGGTGAGCATGAAGAAGCTGGCTGCCGCGCTCGGCGGCAAGTCGGCGGCGATGATGAAGCCCGCGCTGGCAGAAAAGCTCACCGGCTTCGTCGTCGGCGGCATCAGCCCGTTCGGCCAGAAAAAAACGGTGCCGACGGCCATGGAGATCGCAGCCCTTGGCGAAGAGCATGTTTTCATCAATGGCGGCCAACGGGGGCTGCAGGTGCGGCTCGATCCGAAGGACGCACAAAAGACCCTGGGCGCGATAGCAGCCTCGATCGTCGCCTGATCCGCCACCGGCGCTTTTCGCGCCTCAGACCTTCATTTTCGCCGCAAAGCTCCCTAAGTCTATCGCCAACCCAACGACAATTATGGCAGGTCCCCATGACAATTGCGCCCGACTTCACTCATGCCGTCGATCCAGTCAAACTTGAAAAGCTGGGCGAAGTGGCCGTCAAGGTCGGGCTTCAGCTGCAGAAGGGCCAGGATCTGGTGATCACCGCCCCGATCGCAGCCCTCTCCCTGGTCCGGCACATCACAAAACATGCCTATCTGGCCGGCGCCGGCATCGTCACCACCTTCTATTCCGATGAGGAAACGACCCTTGCGCGCTATGCTCACGGATCGGACGAGAGCTTCGACAGGGCATCCGGCTGGCTGTATGACGGCATGGCCAAGGCCTATGCCAATGGTGCGGCGCGACTGGCTGTCGCCGGCGACAATCCGATGCTGTTGTCGGGCCAGGATCCGGCCAAGGTGGCGCGGGCCAACAAGGCCAATTCGATCGCCTACAAGCCGGCACTCGAATATATCTCGAATTTCGACATCAACTGGAACATCTGCTCCTATCCCAACCCGTCCTGGGCCAGGCTGGTGTTCCCGGATGTGCCGGTCGAGATTGCCGTGGCCAAGCTGGCCGATGCGATCTTCGCCGCCTCGCGCGTCGATCAGGCAGATCCGGTCGCCGCCTGGAAAACCCACAATAGCGAGCTTGCCAAGCGTTCCGCCTGGCTGAACGGCGAGCGTTTCTCGGCCCTGCATTTCAAAGGTCCGGGCACTGACCTGACCGTTGGCCTTGCCGACGGACACGAATGGCATGGCGGGGCATCGGTTGCCAAGAACGGCGTCACCTGCAACCCCAACATCCCGACGGAAGAGGTCTTCACCACGCCGCATGCGCTGAAGGTGGAAGGATATGTCTCCTCGACCAAGCCGCTCTCGCATCAGGGCACGCTGATCGACAATATCCAGGTCCGCTTCGAGCAAGGCCGCATCGTCGAGGCCAAGGCGAGCAAGGGCGAAGAAGTCCTGTTGAAGGTGCTCGACACCGATGAAGGCGCCCGCCGTCTTGGCGAGGTGGCGCTGGTGCCGCATTCGTCACCGATCTCGGCCTCCGGCATCCTGTTCTACAACACGCTGTTCGACGAAAATGCGTCGTGCCATATCGCGCTCGGCCAGTGCTATTCGAAATGCTTCCTCGATGGCGCCTTGCTCAGCCAGGACCAGATCAAGGCACAGGGAGGCAATGCCTCGCTGATCCATATCGACTGGATGATCGGCTCCGACAAGGTTGATATCGATGGCGTGAGGGAAGATGGCTCGAAGGTACCGGTCATGCGCAAGGGCGAGTGGGCCTGAGCATGACACCGGATTGCCGGCGGATCGACCGCCGGCAGCCTGGCGCGGTGGCGCCTGGAGACGTCAGCGGTAGTAGACGATCTTTCCGCCATTGGCGGCAGTCTGCACCCAGATCACATTCTTGGCGGCAATGTCGCGCAGTTCCAGCGCATCGCGCAAGCCTGCATCGGCGGCAACCTCGGCCTGCGCCGCCCGGATGCGAACCGGCAGCGGCTTCTGCACGAAGAACGGCACCGTACCGTCCGAATCGCGCCACGACGGGCCGACCTTCACAGCCGTGACGTTGTCGTTGAAGCTCCTGCCAAACAGGATGCGAGACAATTCGGATTGCTCGGCGAGAGCCGGAGCCGCACCGATGGTTGCGGCCAAAAGCCCGGCCAAAGTCCCGGCAAGAACCGCGGAATTTTTCATTTTCATAGTCAAATCTCCATCACGTACCGGCGGTACCGCGCAAGCGGCCTGACGCAATCTGCCACGCTTTTGTTTCCCGGGTTTCATGGAAATGGGAATTACGTTACCGGTTTGTAAGGCCACATGCGCTCACAATTCGATGAACGCCACGGCTGCCCGTCTGCTGGACGCAGAAAAGGCCGGCGAGAGGCCGGCCTTGAGACAGATACGGTGTTCAAGATAATCTTGGAGCCAGGCCTCAGGACTGCCGTGCCTTGCGATTGGCATAACGCCTGTCACGTTCGGCCTTACGCGCGGCTTCGTCTTCGACGACGCGGGAAATGCGGCTGGCTTCGGCCGCTTCGCGTGCCTCTGCTTCGGCATTGGCGGCAGCGATCATGGCGGCTTCGCGCTCGGCGGCCTCGGCCTTGAGACGGTCGCGTTCTTCGTTCTTCAATCGCTCGCGTTCAGCGCGGCGCGCTTCGCGGGCTTCTGCGACGGCCATGCGCTCGGCCTGCTTGGCTTCGAGGGTCGGCTGTGCAGCCTCCTTGGCGGCGCGGTAGGCCTGAAGGAGAGCGGCCTTTGCTTCGGCAGCGGTGCTGCGGCGGTCGGAAAGTTCGGTATTCTTTATATTTCTCAATTGTCTATTCCAGTTGGAATGCCATGCCGGCTTTCTCAGGCCTTTCTGGCACGTTTCGTAACGGGGCTCGCTGCCGGCCTGCTGGCGTCTTGCAATTCCTTGGCAAGACGGGCCTCGCGCAGCCTCAGGGTCTTTTCTTCGCGCGCTACCACGATCGTGTCCAGTTCTTCGAACGCGCGTTCGCGGGCAAAGAATTGCGACTGGGTCTTGCCGAAGGCAATCTCGGCCTGTTGACGCGGTTTGCTGAAGTTTTCTGTCATGCTCGTCGTCCTCTTGGGTGCTCGGGTCGGCGAGCGGCAATAAAAAAGGCCAGGCAATGTGCCTGACCCCGGTGGTTCTTGCTCTCGACAGTGCCAGTACATCCGTGGTCAAGGGAAAGCAGAAACCGAATTCAGGCAGCCTGAAGATTGCAGGCCGACATCTTGCCCGACTTGTTGTCGCGCTCCATGTCGTAGCCGATCTTCTGGCCTTCGACGATTTCGCGCATGCCGGCGCGTTCGACTGCCGAGATGTGGACAAATGCGTCCGGGCCGCCGTTGTCAGGCTGGATGAAGCCGAAGCCCTTGGTGGAATTAAACCATTTTACGGTGCCAGTGGTCATGATGAACCCTTTCATAGCGTATAAGTGACCACAACGCGTGAGCGCTGCGGATGATGATAACGATTTTTGAAAGGAAGGTTCGTTCAGGGCGCGTTTGCTAAATGCGCGGTAACCAAAGCTCAGCAAGCAAATATCGATGATTGATAGATAGAGACTTTTCTAAAGAATGTCAACCATTGGTTTTTCTCTTTTCCGTCGCGACACTCGCAAGATGCCTGAAATTCCGAGGTTTTTGCCAAAATTACCAATCTGACGATGTCCGATATACAATCATAAGATGTATTTTCCGATATCAGATCCTATCCCTGCCGACAGGTATCCCGGCAATGAAACGGCGGCGTTTTCAGGCAGTCTCCGCGTTCATGCAAAGCCGCGACAGCGCGTAGGAGCCAAAGCGACAAGGGAAGGACGACAGGCCGACGGCGGTTTCTGGCAAACCCGGCAAATCCGGTCATGTCGCCATCCGAAATGGCCGGCTGTTCCCTGGTCATATACTCAGCCGGCCGCCTCCAAATCGTCAATGAAGCAATGCCCGGCAGGCGTGCCGGCCGACAAAGGGTCCGTTGCGACAGTTGCGCCTTTGAGCTGGCGCTGCGAACTGACCAGTGGCGCCAGGCGCTGTCAGAACAGGCTGCCCTGGCCGGCCGGCGGCTCGGCTTTGCGTGCCGGTTTCGCGGGCGACTGCGGCCGGGATATCGACGGCTGCGGATCTGCAGTGCCGGGTGATGGCGCGCCCTCGCCGATCACCGCCGCTATGCGACCATCGGCAAACTCGATCGCGACGGATTGCGATGCGCCAAGCGCTGCGGCCCGCGAGACCGGGCGGTCACGCTCGTCGCGGATCACCGCATAGCCGCGCTGGAGCACATTCTTGTAGGACAGAGAATGCAGCATCCGGTCCTGGGCCACTACAAGCGTTCGGGCGCGGCGCAGGTCATGGATGACGGCGCTATCGGCGCGCCGTCCAAGGCTTTCCAGCCGGTCTTTCGCGCGGGCGGTCAGCGCCTGCAACCGCGCCGGCACCGCCGTCAGCGTTGCATCGAAACGCCCTAATCGCGCCTTGCTACGCTCGACCAGGCGTTCAATGATCCGCTCCGCCCGGGTCGCCTGCTCGCTCAGCCTTTGCCGGCGCTCGACGAGGCGCCGCGCCAGCATGTCGGGTGAGAGCCTGGCTGCCGCGCGCTCGAAGCTGCGCCGCTTGTTCATCGTGTTGAGTTCCAGGCTGCGGCCCAGTCCGCCAGCCGCCTCGTCGAAACGGCGACGCGGCAGCGCCAGCAACTGGTCGAGCGACGGCAGGGCCCTGGCAAGTGCGCGAAGGCCCTGGCGGCGATAGTCCATCTGGCGGTTGATCGCGCCCGAAAGACGGGCAGCGAGCGTCGCGATCTGGGCTTCCAGGTCGGCTTTCACCGGCACGGCCATTTCCGCAGCCCCGGTCGGCGTCGGCGCGCGCACATCCGCCGCATAGTCGATCAGCGTCCAGTCGGTCTCATGGCCGACGGCCGAGATCAGCGGAATATCGCTTGCGGCAGCGGCTCGAACCACGGCCTCGTCGTTGAAGCTCCACAGATCCTCAAGGCTGCCGCCACCGCGCGCCACGATGAGGAGGTCGGGCCGTGCGACCGGCCCACCGGGCTCGATCGCGTTGAAACCGATGATGGCATTGGCCACTTCGTCGCCGGACCCCTCGCCCTGGACCTTGACCGGCCAGACGATCACATGAACCGGGAAGCGGTCGGAAATGCGATGGAGGATATCGCGGATGACGGCGCCGGTCGGCGAGGTGATCACGCCAATCACCTTCGGCATGAAGGGCAGCAATTGCTTGGTCGCCGGATCGAAAAGCCCTTCGGCCGTGAAACGTCGCTTGCGCTCCTCGATCAGCGCCATTAGGGCGCCGGCGCCTGCCGGCTCCATCTGCTCGATGACGATCTGGTATTTCGACGAGCCGGGGAATGTGGTGACGCGACCGGTGGCGATCACCTCCATGCCCTCCTCCGGGCGGTATTTCAGCTTGCCAAACGATCCTTTCCAGATCACCGCATCGATGCGCGACTTGTCGTCCTTCAGCGAGAAATAGGCATGGCCGGACGAATGCTGGCCGCGAAAACCGGAGATTTCGCCACGCACCCGCACATGGTCGAAGGCGGTCTCGACCGTGCGCTTGATCGAACCCGAAAGTTCCGAAACGGTGAACTCGGTCAGGTTGCTCGGCGAATCGTCAGCGAAGAAATTGCTCATGCGTCCTGATTATCGCAAAAGCGCAGGAAGATCAGCCTCGACACATCGGCATGGCGCAGATTTCCTTGCCGTCTGTCTCTCTGCCGTGCTCGCAGGCGATTTCGGGATCAGGGCAGAACGACGCGGTAGATGGTCAGACCGGACTGCGGATCCTGCGGCAATGGCTGCAGGTAGTCGGGAACCTTGCCCGCAGTGATTGCGGCATAGAGCCCGTCCGGCTTCATGCCGGCGATTTTCTCGGTCTGCACATTGGTCGGGCAGAAGGCAAGGATCGTCGATTTGGACCCGCGCAGGAAGGCTGCCGCCTCCGCGGGCTCGGCAAGGCCGATATGCAGTTCGGTCAGCATGCCACCCTGGTTGCGGTGATAGGGGCCGCTCAACACGCGATGCGGCGTGATCCGGAGAATGTCCGCACCATAGTCGGAGGGCGCCACCACCGTGCCTGCCGGTAGGTCATTCAACTGCGCCAGGGACTGCAACGTCTCGCAGGCGGCACCGGGGTCCGTCTCGCTCGCCGACCCTGCCGCGACCAGCGAGCGCATCCGGTTGGAGATGCCCATCGTCCCCTCGACGATGAAGACGCCGCTGAGGATCCAGACGCTGGGAACCGAAAGCAGCGCCACGACAACGAAGAAGAAACCGGCACCGATATTGTCGGGCTCGGCATTGGAATTGCGCCGAAGCTCGGCGATCAGGAGCGCCACCGGCAAAATGGCGAGCAGGTTTGCAAATGCAGCGCCGCGTACCTGGACCAGTGCGATGACAAAGCTGATCAACAGCAGGGCAAAGAGAATGGCATGGCTGCGCACATTATCGCCGCGCATTACCCGGAACAGGCAGACGGCGAGGGCAAAGACGGGCACGGCGTAGAAACCGCCAAAGCTCGCAGGCTCCACCTCCAGCCAGCGCAGGAAGGACTGGGCCTCCAGGACACCGTCAAGCCACATCGTCTGCAGCAGTGGATCCAGTTCGTTCAGCGGATTCTGCAGGCATTGCGGCGCGACGGCAAGTGCCGAGAGCAGCACCAGCGCGCCAATGGTCACCAGCGCCGCGCTTCGCCCGGCCAGGCCAAGGCGGGCGGGCAGGTAGGTTGCGACGAACAGCGCGCCAGCGCCAGCGGCAATGATCGCGTAGTAGCCGATCGACAGGCTGTCGCAGGTGACGAGGCGATAATGCGCAGATGGCACGGTCGCCAGAAAGAGCGCCGAGATCGAGAGCAGAAGCGATAGCGAGAACGCCCTTGCGGCCGTTCTGGATGCCGTTCCTTCAAGTGTCCACAGAAGCGCCACCACGACACAGACAACGGCAATCAGCGGGGTGGTCTCGGCGCCGATGGCGATTGCCAGGGCACAGGCGAGGCCGGCGCCGGCAAAGCTTGCCGCCCCGCGGCCAGGATCCAGCAGGCAGGCGGCGATGGTGGCGACCAGGACCAGTTGGACATTGTGGTGATCGATCGCACCCGGGAGGAAGCGGTTTCCCGTAACGACGAAGACGGCTGCGAGCATCAGGGCGATATGCATGACCACGGCGTCGCCGAGCCTGCGCGCCGCAACGGCGATCGCCGTCATGAGCGGGATGACGAGGAAAAATGGCCAGACCAACAGCGCCAGAGCCTCGGCGCGCTCGCTTGGCAGTATCAGGGAAAACACCTTGATCAGCGCCGCGATCGGCAGATCGATGATCCGCGACCAATGCATCAGCGTGCCGCCCGGCAACCCAAGGCGGTATTGCATCAGGTCGAACCAGGACTGGCCGCCGAGGAAATCGCGTACCTGGACAAGGCGCATCACGTCGTCATTGTCGACACCGACATAGTCACGCGCACCCGGCAGGTTGAGACCTGCCAGGATGAGAATCGTCAGGATCGAATAGAAGGCAACGGCAGCCGGCAGGCGCTGCAAGCGGCGTCTCGCGGGCAGGACGGATGAGGAAGATGCTGCCGTCAATCGTTTCATCCTCAAGAAGGCGGCGTTTCGCAGCCGGTAGGCAAAATAGTCCAGGAGACAAGTCTGGCGAAACCTAGCCTTAACCTTCTCAAGAAATAGTAAAGCCGGTGCGGTCTTGAGGGCTGCAAGAGCTTTCAACAGGTACGCTATCGATGAGTGGTTCGGCCTCCGCCTATCCCGACATTGCCGTCTTGCTGCCCTGCTACAACGAGGCGGCGACGATCGGCGACGTCGTGCGCGATTTCCGCGCCGCCCTGCCGCAGGCCCGGATCTTCGTCTATGACAACAATTCCACCGACGGCACGGCGCTGACTGCCATGCTGGCCGGCGCGACCGTCGTTCGCGAGCGCCGCCAGGGAAAGGGCCATGTCGTGCGCCGGATGTTCTGCGATATCGACGCTGACATCTATGTGATGGCCGATGGCGACGGCACCTATGCGCCGCAGGATGCCGAAGAACTGATCCGCACGCTGATGACCGAACGCGCCGACATGGTTGTCGGCACCCGTCGCGGCGTGCATGACGATGCGGGGCGGCAGGGCCATGCCTTCGGCAACCGGCTGTTCAACACGCTCTACCGCCTGCTGTTCGGCAACGATTTCACCGATATCCTGTCCGGCTACCGGGCGTTTTCGCGTCGCTATGTGAAAAGCTTCCCGGCCGTGTCCGGCGGCTTCGAGATCGAAACGGAAATGTCGGTGCATGCCTCGCGGCTGAAACTGCCGGTCTGCGAGCTGGAACTGGATTACGGCCGCCGGCCTGAGGGCTCGCATTCCAAGCTGTCGACCTTCAAGGACGGCGCAAGGATCCTCTGGATGTTTGCCATGCTGATGAAGGAGACAAGGCCGTTTGCCTTTTTCGGCCTGATCAGCGCTGGCCTGATGGGCATGAGCCTCGGCTTCATGGCACCTGTGCTCTACGAGTTCTTCACCACCGGCCTGGTGTCGCGCATGCCGACCTGGATTGCCGCCATGGCGCTGATGATGATGTCCTTCCTCAGCTTCACCGCAGCGCTGATCCTCGACTCGGTTGCCCGGTCGCGGGCCGAACAGCTGCGCATCCACTACATGAACCTGCCGGCGTTGCAGCGACCCGAGGGCGACAAGATGGCGGCGAGCAAGCCGACGGCTGCCAAAGCCGCCGCGACCGGCAAACGCACCTCGAAAGCCGCATGAAAAAATTCATCCGCTTCGTCATCGTGGGCGCGACCGGTTTCGTGGTCGATGCCGGCACGCTGTGGCTGCTTCTGTCCTTCACGCCCCTCGGACCACTCAGCGCACGTGTCATCGCGATCATGCTCGCGATGACGGCGACCTGGCTGCTCAACCGCAGCTTCACCTTCGGCGCCTCGAAGCGATCGGTCGTGGTCGAGGGCTTCCGCTACGGGGTGATCGCGGTGATCACATCACTGGTCAACTACGGCATCTATGCCGGGCTTTTGATCATGGCACCGCTGCTCAGTCCCTATGCGGCGCTGGTCTTTGCCTCCATCGCCGCCATGCTGTTCAGCTTCTTCGGCTATTCGCGCTTCGTCTTCCGCCGGTAGACCAATCCGATAGCCGGTTCATGTCAGACGGTCTCCCAGCCGTCCTTGGCCGCCGCCCGATAGATCGCATCGATGAAGCGCTGGTTGGCCTTGGAGTTCTCTAGCGTCACCACCTCGCCCTTTGTCCCGGCAACAGCACGTGCAAAAGCCTCGGTCTCAAGCTTGTACTGGCGGCTGTCGGGGAAGCGGAAGATCTGCGAGCCGTCATGGCTGCGATTGGTCAGCTCGACCTCTTCGGCGCCCCAGCGATCGGCGTTGAACGGCGATTTCACCTCGATGAAGCCTTCGGTGCCGTGGAAGACCATCAGCTGCCGGTTGGCCATCTGGGTCGAGATATAGAAATTCAGTTCGAAATCGCCGAAATCTGCCTTAACGCTCGAATAGATATCGGTGCCGAATTGCGGGTCGCGCTCGATCGTCGCCTGGATGCGCTGTGGCTCCTTGCCGGTGACAAACCGCGTGGTGATCGTCGGATAGACGCCGATATCCGGCAGCGCGCCGCCGCCGAGTTCGGGAATGTTGCGCATGTTGCCGGGATCGCGGTTGAAATAGGTGAACGACCCCTGGACCATCTTCAACTGCCCGATCGCGCCCGCAGCCAGCAGTTCGCGGACCTTGTGCCAGACCGGCGTATAGGTGACCATGAAGGCTTCGGAGACGACAACCTTGTTGCGATCACGGGCTTCGATGATGGCGTCGATCTGGTCGGCCTTCAGCGCAATCGGCTTTTCGCACAGTACATGCTTGCCGGCATTGGCGGCCTTGATCGACCATTCGACATGCTGCGAGGTCGGTAGCGGAATGTAGACGGCATCGATCACGTCGGAGGCCAGCATCTCCTCGTAGGAGCCGAAGGCATGCGGCACGGAAAAGCGGTCGGCCATGGCGCGGGCCTTTGCCAGATCGCGGCTGGCAATCGCCGTGACCACGGCATTTTCCGCATCCTGGATGGCGGGCACGACAAGCTCGCGGCCGATCTTGGCCGTCGACATAATTCCGAAACGCAACATGATTTCCTCCCTGAAAATATCGGCCGGACATTAGGCGAGGTTCTTGAGCGGCGCAATCCGGCTCGCGGCACGTGCCGCTCCATGCCCGCGCACCATGTTGGCCGAAAATGTCCTGTCTTCGTCCGACCGCCTGCTTTTTCTGCTCTCCAGACTGGATAATTTCGGCTATCGTTGAAAACACTGGAGAGCCTGAAATGTCCGCAGAGAAAACCGCACTGATCGTGATCGATGTCCAGGAATCCTTTCGCCAATGCGCATTCTGGACGACGGATGATCTGGCCGCCTATGTCGAGAAACAGCAGGCGCTGATCGACGGCGCCAAGACTGCCGGCATACCGATCATCCAGATCTTCCATGTCGACAGCGACGCGCCGTTCACGCTCGACAGCGGTTTCGTCACCACGCTTGCCGAGCTCGAGATCAAGCCGGACATCACATTCCACAAGTCCGTGCATTCGGCGCTGGTCGGCACAGGCCTCGAGGACTGGCTGAAGGCGAACGGCATCAGTCGCCTGATCGTCTCCGGCATTCGCACCGAACAGTGCTGCGAGACCACGACGCGGCACGCGGCCGATACCGGATACGGCGTCGACTTCGTCACCGAGGCCACGCTGACCTTCGCGATGACGCATGCGTCTGGCATCCGCTTCTCGCCGGCCGAGATCCGCATGCGCACCGAACTGGTGCTGGCCGGCCGTTTCGCCCGCATCGCAACCGTCGAAGACGCGCTCGACACGGCAAGGAAAGCGGCTTGATCGAACGGAAGAACCCGTCCGCGCCGGAGATCGTGCCGGTCTACATCCTGGTCCCGCCGGCGGCCCTGCTGATCGATATCGCGGGGCCGCTGGAGGTGCTTCGCTATGCCAATAGCGAGCAGAGCGCCGTCTGCTTCGACTACCGCTATATCTCCACCCATGCGCGACAGCACACATCGATCGGCCTGACGCTGGATGGCCTGCAGCCGCTGCCCGCGCAATTGCCGGCGAATGCCATGCTGGTGATTTCCGGTAGCCTTGCGGTCGGCGAACAGTCCCTAGTCGCGGACGGTGAACTCCTCGGGCTCAGCGGGTGGCTTCGGCGTGCCGTGACCGCGGAGACGCGACTGGTGACGATCTGCTCCGGTGCCCTGCTTGCCGGTGCCGCCGGTCTGATGGAAGCCCATGCCTGTACCACCCATGCCGAATGCATCGATGAGTTGAAGGCGCTGGCGCCGACCGCCAACGTGCTGGAAAACCGGCTCTATGTCGAGGATCGCAACCGCTTCTCAAGCGCCGGCATCTCGACCGGCATCGACCTGATGCTGCATATCGTCGCAAAACTGACCTCGGCACAAGTGGCGCTGGCGGTGGCGCGCAAGATGGTGATCTATCTGCGTCGCAGCGGTTCCGACCCGCAGCTTTCGCCCTGGCTGTCCGGCCGCAACCACATCCATCCGGCGATCCACCGGATGCAGGATGCGATCATGGCAGACCCTGCGCGCGACTGGAGCCTTGGTGAGTTGTCACGCCTGGCAGCGCTCAGCGAGCGACACATGACAAGGCTGTTTCGCGAGCATACCGGCCTGCCGGTCACCGCCTATATCAACACCATCCGGGTGGCGCTGGCGCATGACCTGTTGTCCCAGAGCCGGTTCGACATGGAAAGCGTCGCCGAGCGGGCCGGGTTTTCCTCGACACGGCATTTGCGGCGGGTCTGGTCGGAGCATCACGCTGCACCGCCCAGCCAGTTTCGCCGCGACCGGCGGCCGGACACATGAGTGGAGCCGGGCCTGCTACCAACCCCTGCCCCCTGCCCCAAGCCCCCTGCCCCTACCCTTGATGGATCCGACCCATTTACCGATTTCAATGGTGCATCACGAAACTGCTTGCTACCGTCCGGTCCAATTGCCCCTTGAAAGGATCCCGTCATGCAGAAGCGCGCCCTCGGTCGCACCGGTTTTTCCATCGCGCCCGTCGTCTTCGGCGGCAATGTCTTCGGCTGGACGGCCGACGAGGCGACCTCGTTTGCCCTGCTCGATGCCTTCTTCGATGCCGGCTATAACACGATCGACACGGCCGATGTCTATTCCGCCTGGGTCGATGGCCATGTCGGCGGCGAAAGCGAAACGATCATCGGAAAATGGCTGAAGCGCGGCGGCATCTCCCGCGACAAGGCGATCATCGTCACCAAGGTCGGCTTCGACAACAACGGCCGGGAAACCGGTCTGGGCAAGACCTGGATAGCCGACGCGGTCGATGCATCGCTGAAGCGGATGCAGACCGACTATATCGATCTCTATCTGGCCCATAAGCCGGATGAAAAGACCCCGATCGAGGAAACGCTGGAGGCCTTCGGCAAGCTCATCACCGCCGGCAAGGTCAGGGCCATCGGCTGCTCCAACTATGACGGCGGTCAATTGCGGGCGGCATTGGATGCCTCGGCAAAAAACAGCCTGCCGCGCTTCGACGTGGTGCAGCCGGAATACAATCTCTATACCCGCGACCGTTTCGAAGGCGCGCTTGCCGATCTCTGCGTCGCCGAAGACATCGGGGTGATCAGCTATTATGCGCTGGCCGCAGGCTTCCTCACCGGAAAATACCGCAGCCACGAGGACACGGCCGGCGTCGCCCGCTCCTACCGCGTCGGCAATTACCTGAACGACAAGGGATTGAAGATCCTCGCCGCCCTCGACCAGGTCGCTGCCGAGACCGGCACTACGCCGGCAACGGTGGCCATCGCCTGGGTTGCCGCCCGCCCCGACATCACTGCACCGATCGCGTCGGCCACCAGCCTTCGCCAGCTCGACAGCCTGATCGCCGCCGGCAGGTTGCAACTCTCGGACCAGCAGATGGCCACGCTCAATGCGGCAGGCGCCTGACCATGACGCTTGTCATTCGCGATGCGACCGCCACCGACGAGGCCGCATGGCGCCGTCTCTGGGCGGATTATCTCTCCTTCTACAAGGTCGATCTTGCTGCAGAGGTCACCGACCACACCTGGGCCCGCATCCTCGATCCGACCTCGCGCGTCGCGATGCGTGTCGCCGAGATCGATGGAGAACTGGCCGGTTTTGCCATCCACCATTTTCACGACAGCACCTGGGTGATGACGCCGGACTGCTATCTGGAGGACCTGTTCCTCGACGCCCGCTTTCGCGGTCAGGGCATAGGCCGCGCCCTGCTCGACGATCTGATCGCGCTTGCCAAGGCCAAAGGCTGGTCGCGGCTCTACTGGCATACCAACCACGACAATGCGACAGCGCGCAAACTCTACGACAGCTATGCGCGGGAAGACGGTCACGTACGCTACCGGATGTCGTTCGACTGATCAGCTGGAATAGCGGAAGAAATCGACAAAGGCTCTCAGTGCCGGACGCATCTGCCGACGGGAGGTGTAGTAGATGTAGAAACCGTCGAACGGCGACGACCAGTCGGCGAGCACCGGTACGAGCCTTCCTTCGCGGATATCCTCGTCCACCCGTTCGTCGAACAGGAAGGCGAGCCCGACACCATCGAGGGCCGCGATGCGGGCCAGTCGCTGGTCCGACAAGATCAACGGACCCGTGACATCGACGGCCAGCGCCTCGCCGTCCTGCTCCAGTTCCCAGCGATAGATCCGCCCACTGCTGAAGCGGCGGCGGATGCAGCGATGCTGCATAAGGTCCTGCGGCGTCAGCGGCACGCCGTGTTCGGCGATATAGGCGGGCGATCCGACGATCACGCCGCGCTGCGGTCCGCTCGCCTTGACCGCGATCATGTCGGCTTCCAGATGTTCGCCGAGCCTCAGACCCGCATCGAAGCCTTCGGCGACGATATCCTCGAAACGGTCATTGGTGACGATGTCGAGTTCGATTCGCGGATATGTCCGCAGGAACGCACCCAGCCGCGGCGCGATCAGGTCCTCGGCAGCCAGCATCGGCATGGTGATGCGTAAGGGGCCAGCCGGCTCGCTTCGATCGTCAGCCAGGGCCGCAAGCGCCGTATCGATATCGGCCAGCGCCGGTGCCAGCGTCTCCAGCAGCCGCCTGCCCTCCTCGGTCGGCGCGACGCTGCGGGTGGTGCGGGCGAGCAGGCGCACGCCGAGGCTTGCCTCCAGCGAGGCGACCGCATGGCTGACGGCCGAGGGCGCAATGGCAAGTTCCTCGGCCGCCTTGCGGAAGCTGCGGGTCTCGGCGACGGTGGCGAGCACCGCCAGTTGCGAAAGCTGGATCCTGTTCATTGCTCTATCTGATAGAACAAGCTGCGCAAAATTACAGCCATTATCCTGCTCAATCCTGGTGGTATCCTCCGACTATCATCAGCGCATCCAGAGCGCGCTTCCGCGAAAGATCAAGCACCATGAAGACAAGCACCATGAAGACAAGACAGCTCGGTTCCCTCTCCGTTTCCGCCCTCGGCCTCGGCTGCATGGGTATGACGCATGGCTATACGCAGACCGGCGACGAGGCCGGCTCGCTGGCGACCCTGGCACGCGCGGTCGAACTCGGCGTGACGCTGTTCGACACGGCTGAGATCTATGGCCCGTTCACCAACGAAATCCTGGTCGGCAAAGGCTTGCGGCCCCATCGCGACCGGATCCAGATCGCCACCAAGTTCGGCTTCAGGATCAATGTCGACAACCCCAATGACGCCAGTGCGGGCGGCACGGATTCGCGGCCCGACCATGTCAAGGCGGTCGCCGAAGCCTCGTTGAAGCGGCTCGGCGTCGAGGTCATCGACCTCTACTACCAGCACCGCGTCGATCCGAACGTGCCGATCGAAGACACGGTCGGCGCCATGGCCGATCTGGTACGCGAGGGCAAGGTCAGGGCGCTCGGACTGTCGGAAGCCAGTGCCGCGACGCTGCGCCGGGCGCATGCAATCCATCCCATCGCCGCCATCCAGAGCGAGTATTCGCTATGGACCCGCGATCCGGAAGACAATGGCGTGCTCGACACCTGCCGCGAACTCGGCATCGGCTTCGTGCCGTTTTCGCCGCTCGGCCGCGGCGTGCTGACCGGCGCGCTGAAGTCGCTCGACGGCATGGCCGCCAATGATTTCCGCCGCTCCTTGCCGCGGTTCAGCCAGGAGAATTTCGACGCCAACCTGGCGCTGGTGACAGCGCTCGAACAGATGGCCGCCGACAAGGGCGCAACACCCGGCCAGCTGGCCCTTGCCTGGGTGCTGGCGCAGGGCGATTTCATCGTGCCGATCCCCGGCACTACCAAGATCGCCAACCTGGAAAAGAATGTCGCCGCCGCCGATATCGTGCTTTCACCGGAAGACCTCGCCGCGCTTGGAGACCTGCTGGCGCCCGCCAAGGTGGCCGGCGCCCGTTATCCCGAGCGCATGGCGCAGATGGCCAACAAATAGCGCGAAGACATCAGGCGCGGGCGGCGACGCTGTGCCGATAGGCCGATGGTGTCGTTCCTGTCATCGCCTTGAACACACGGGTCATGTGGCTTTGGCTGCTGAAGCCGCATGCGGACGCGATCTGGGCAATCGGATCGCCTCCCGCCAAGAGTGTCTTGGCGCGGGCAAGCCGCCGATGCTGGACCCAGCCATGCGGAGAAACGCCACAGCTCGCGCGAAACATGCGTTGCAGGTGGAACTCGCTGAGGCCGGCAATCGCGGCGAGTTCCGCCAGGCTCACCTGCATGTCGAGATGCGCCTCGATATAGTCAGTGATCCGCCGGCGGACGGCGGGTGCCAGGCCGCTCTTGATGGCGATCGGCCGCGATCCGCCATACCGGGGATCCACAAACAGGCTGGCAAAGGCTTCCGTCATCGCCTCGCCGGCCAGCAGCGCATCGCCTGCACGGGTCGCATCGGCCACCCTGTGCAAGGCTGCGGCGAGCGCAGGGGCATGGTCGAATGTCGCCTCGGGCATGACCATCAGCCGGCAATCCCGCTCGACGGTCTCGGTGAAAGCCCGCCGCAGCTCGTCATCCGCCACATAAAGATGGACGAATTCGAAGGCATCGGTGATTTCCCATTCCGACGAAGCGCCTTGCGGCATGATACACAAGGCGCCGGGCCAGCCGTTCAGCGCGCCGCCGTCGAGACGACGGGTGCCGGCGCCTCCCTGCAGATAGAGACTGAACGTGTGGCCATCCGGCCGTTGGTAGCTCATCCGGTCATCGGCATTGCGCCAGATCGCCGCCGAACAACCGGAACCAAGCTCAAGCGTACCGACCGCCTGCGCACGCGGCGAGGCGGAGAGGAAGCTGAAGATGGACTGGTGCTGAAGCAACATGAACGACCCTGGAAACTGGCGCTCATCTTAGCGCAATCTCGCGCCGGTGCCATCCGCGAAGCGCTGGACATCGGACAGAGGCCGCACTTCACCGCAAGATCGTGCAAGAAGCCGCCCGGCGCCGGCGCTAACTGTGCGCCATCATAGCGAGGGCCTCATGACCAATATCATCCTGTTCGTTTCCACCGTCATCATCTGGGGCACGACCTGGATCGCCATTGCCATGCAGGTCGGGCCGGTTCCGGTGCTGGTGTCGGTCTTCTACCGCTTCGCTACCGCCGCGCTGATCTTTCTCGTTGTGCTTGCCGTCATGGGCAAGCTCAAGGTTCCGGCACTGCGCCACCAGCCGTTCATCCTGGCGCAGGCGCTCTGCCTGTTCAGCTGCAATTTCATCTGCTTCTACAATGCCGCAAGCTATGTTCCATCCGGCCTGATCTCGGTGATCTTCTCACTGGCGACGATCTACAACGCCATCAATGCCCGACTTTTCTTCGGTGATCGGATAACCAGCCGCACGCTGGTGGCGGCGGCACTGGGCGCATCCGGCCTGATGCTTTTGTTCGGCCCGGATATCCTCGTGGAGTTCGATGTCGATACCTGGAAAGGTGTGGGCCTGTCGGCGCTCGGCACGCTGTTCTTTTCGCTCGGCAACATGGTCTCGCGCCGCAACAGCGCCGCCGGCATAAAGCCCGCAACCGCCAATGCCTGGGGGATGAGCTACGGCGCGATCTTCCTTTTGACCCTTATTGCCGTAACCGGCACACCGGTCATCGCACCGCCGGACGGACGTTACCTGTTTGCGATGCTTTATCTCGCCGCGATCGGCTCGGTGGTCGGCTTCACCACCTATCTGATGCTGGTCGCACGCATCGGCTCATCCCGGGCCGCCTATACGACCGTGCTTTTCCCGGTCGTCGCGCTCTCGCTGTCGACAGTCTATGAGGGATATCACTGGACCCTGCTCGGCGGCCTCGGTCTCGCGCTGACGCTTGCCGGCAATGTGGTGATCTTCGCACGGCCCACCGCGCGACAGACCGATCCGGCTCCAAGCCCCGCAGCGGCAGGCAGCCCTTCGCCCTGAACGCAATCGACTGGGCGCCCTTAGAGCGTCGGGGTCAGCATCTCGAACCGGTCGCGGATCGTCGAGCAGGTATCGCCGCCAAGCCTTGCGATGGCATCGATGCCGGCCGGATCGACATGCAGGCGATCATCGACCAGGCCGTCCTGATAGTGGGCAAACAGGATTTCGCCCAGGATGATCTGCCGGGACTTGCCGAGTTCGAGACTGACATGGCGGCGGCACTCGAAGGCCGCCGGCGCCTCCTTGATCCATGGCGAGGCGACCTTTACCCCGGGCATGGCGGTCAGCCCCGCCTGTTCCAGCTCATTGACGCCGCGCGGATGTTTCGCAGCACAGGCATGCATGGCTTCGGCAATGGCAAACGAGACGATGTTGACGGTGAAGACTTCCGTCATCCGGATGTTCTCGCCGGTATGCTTGAACGACATGTCGGGATTGTTTTCCACCCCAAGCGCCAGGATCGGCGGGTCAGCCGACAGGCAGTTGAAGAAGCTGAACGGTGCCGCGTTGATGCGGCCTTCCGTGTCGACCGTCGTCACCAGCGCGATCGGCCGCGGAATGATCGTGCCGATCATCAGCTTGTACTTGTCGCGCGCCGACAGCGCGGTGAAATCGAAACCTGCAGACATGCATTATCCCCGCTCCAAGCGTCCGCCATCCGTCGGACAGGCGCTCCGAAATGAACAAGGGCGGCAAAGCCGCCCCTGGTTGAACCGTCGGATCAGGCCCGAAGACTGCCGCCGGTGTTCTTTTCGACATTGGCGACGATCTTCTTCGTCAGCGCGTCGAAATCCTCGTCCGTCAGCGTCTTGTCCGACGGCTGGATCAAGACTTCGATCGCCACCGACTTCCGGCCTTCGCCAACCGAGGCGCCTTCGAAGATATCGAAGACGTTGACGCCTGATATCAGCTTGCGGTCGGCGCTGGTGGCCGCCTTGATGATCGCACCGGCCTCGACCGACTTCTCGACAACAAAGGCGAAGTCGCGCTTGACCATCTGGAAGGGCGAAAGCTCGAGGGCCGGCTTCGTGCGGGTCGCCTTCTTCTTCGGTTCGGGCAAGGCGTCGACAAACACCTCGAAGCCGCACAACGCGCCCGACACATCGAGCGCTTCCAGCGTCTTCGGATGGAATTCGCCGAAGTAGCCGAGGATCACCTTCGGACCGGCCTTGATCGTGCCGGAGCGGCCGGGATGGAACCATTCCGGTCCGCCCTGCTCGATCTGGATATTGGTCATCGGCAGGCCGCAGGCTTCGAGAACCGCCAGCGCATCGGCCTTGGCGTCATAGACATCGACCGGCTTGCCGCCGCCTTTGGCGGCATTCGACCAGGACCGGCCGGCGCCGGCAAGCGAGGCCGTGCCACGGCGGATACCGCCGGCGACGCGCCGCTGGCCTTCCGGCGTATCGGCTTCATAGGTGCCGGACACTTCGAAGATCGCCACATCGCCAAAACCGCGGTCGGCATTGCGCTGGGCAGCCGTCAGGAGGCCAGGCAGCAGCGAAGGCCGCATGTCCGACATGTCGGCCGCGATCGGATTGACCAGCTTCAGGGAGGGCTTGCCGCCACCGAACAGCTTGGCATGGTCTGCCGAAATGAACGACCAGGTGACCGCTTCCATCATGCCGCGTGCCGCCAGCGCGCGCTTGGCGGTGCGGGTGCGGATCTGCAGCGTGGTCAGGATCTTGCCGTTGACCGAGCCCATCGAAGGCAAAGGTTCCGGCTTGATATTGTCGACGCCATGCATGCGCATGACTTCCTCGACCAGATCGGCCTTGCCATCGACATCCGGACGCCAGGATGGGACCGAAACCGAGACCCGTTCGCCGGAGCCGGAGACCTCGAAGCCGAGGCCGGTGAGGATGGCGCGGGCCTCGTCGTTGGACACGGTCAGGCCGGTCAGGCGCTTGACTTCCGCGAAGGGGAAATCAACGACCTTCTTCTCATGCTTCTTGTAGCCGGCTACCTTTGCCACAGCTGCCGTGCCGCCGCACATATCCAGCACCAGCTCGGTAGTGCGCTCGAGGCCCGGAACCGTGTATTCCGGATCGACGCCACGCTCGAAACGATAGCGGGCATCGGTGATGATGCCATGGCTACGGCCGGTCTTGGCGATGTTGATCGGATCCCAGAGGGCCGATTCGATCAGCACGTTGACGGTGTTCTCGTCGCAGCCTGAATGTTCGCCGCCCATGATGCCGCCGATCGATTCAACGCCATTGTCGTCGGCGATCACGACATTGGCCGGGTTCAGCTTGTAGGTGCGGGTGTCGAGCGCCAGCACTTCCTCGCCGACCTGGGCGCGGCGCACGGTCAGCACACCCTTGACCTTGTCAGCGTCGAAGACATGCATCGGACGGCCCTGGTCGAAGGTCATGTAGTTGGTGACGTCGACCAATGCGGAGATCGGGCGAAGGCCGATGGCGAGCAGGCGCTGCTGCATCCATTTCGGGCTCGGGCCATTCTTGACGCCGCGCACCAGCCGATAGGCAAAGCCCGGGCACAGGCGCTCGTCGTCGAGCACGATCTTCACCTCGTGCGGCGTCTCGCCCTCGACCTTGAAGCCCGGCGCCTTCGGCTGCTTCAGCGTGCCGAGGCCGGAGGCGGCCAGATCGCGGGCGATGCCGAAGATCGAGGTGCAGTCCGGACGGTTGGGCGTCAGGTTGATCTCGATGAGCGGATCGTCGAGCCCGGCATAGGTGGCAAACGACGTGCCGACCGGCGCATCCTCGGGCAGGTCGATAATGCCATCGTGATTGTCGGACATGTTGAGCTCCTTTTCAGAGCACATCATGCCGTGGCTTTCGACGCCGCGGATCTTGCCGACGGCAAGCGTCACGTCGATGCCGGGCACATAGGTGCCGGGGCGTGCGAGCGCGCCGATCATGCCGGCGCGCGCATTCGGCGCGCCGCAGACGATCTGCACCGGCTTGCCATCGCCTGCGTCAACGCTCAGCACCTTCAGCCGGTCCGCTTCCGGATGCTTTTCCGCCGTCAGGATCTTTGCGATGACGAAGGGCCGATACGCCGCCTTGTCGTCGACATCCTCGACTTCGAGGCCGATCGCCGTCAGGCGCTCGCAGATCTGGTCGAGGCTCGCATCGGTATCGAGATGATCTTTCAGCCAGGAGAGTGTGAATTTCATTGTCTCGTTTCCACCTGAATCTTGTCCGAAACGTCCGGCGATCGTGCGCCTGGCGCCTTTTCGCCGAGAAGCAGGCTGATGACCGAGATATCGAGTTCGATGTCGGGCCAGTGCATGCTTTTCGGCATGAAGTCTATGTTGTTCCGTTCCACCGGCATCGCGTCCTGAAGCTGCGGATACCACCAGACCGGGACACTGACGATACGACCGTCCGTCAGTTCCACATGCAGCAGGTCGTCGCCGCAGAGCGCGTCGACCGGCCGCATGTTATCAAGATGTTCAATCACGTTTCATTTGCCTTCAATTCTCACCGGACAGGGAAGCCTTCGGCCCACCTGTCCGTCCCGTCCCCCAGCGGGGCCGGTCATTCGTCTTTGCCGCTTAGTTGCTCAAGCCGCCGAACAGCGTCGGCACGTCGAGCGGGCGGAAGCCGTAGTGGCTCATCCAGCGGACATCGGCGTTGAAGAAGTCGCGCAGGTCCGGCATGCCGTATTTCAGCATGGCGATGCGGTCGAGGCCCATGCCCCAGGCGAAGCCCTGGTATTCGTCCGGATCGAGGCCACCAGCGCGCAGCACGTTCGGGTGAACCATGCCGCAGCCGAGGATCTCCATCCAATCCTTGCCCTCGCCGAACTTGACGATCGGGCCCGAGGAGCGGTCGCACTGGATGTCGACTTCGAAGCTCGGCTCGGTGAACGGGAAGAAGGACGGGCGGAAGCGCATCACGACATTGTCGACCTCGAAGAAGGTCTTGCAGAATTCTTCGAGGATCCAGCGCATGTTGGCGACATTGGCCGTCTTGTCGATCACCAGGCCCTCGACCTGATGGAACATCGGCGAATGGGTGGCGTCGCTGTCCTGGCGATAGGTCTTGCCCGGGATTACGATGCGGATCGGCGGCTTCTGCGCCTCCATGGTGCGCACCTGGACCGGCGAGGTGTGCGTGCGCAGCACCTTGCGCTCGCCGTTCTCGTCCGGCTGGAGGAAGAACGTATCGTGCATCTCGCGGGCCGGATGACCTTCGGGGAAATTCAGCGCGGTAAAATTATAATAGTCGGTCTCGATATCCGGACCTTCGGCGATCGAGAAACCCATGTCGGCAAAGATCGCGGTGATCTCGTCGACGATCTGGCTGATCGGATGGATACGGCCGCGCTCGGCGGGCGAGGAGCGCACCGGCAGCGACACGTCCAGCGTCTCGGCCTTGAGGCGGGCATTGATCGCCGCGTCCTTGAGATCGGCCTTGCGGGCGGTCAGCTGCTCGGTAATCTCGTTCTTCAGCGCGTTGATCGCGGCGCCGCGCGTCTGGCGCTCTTCCGGCGTCATGGCGCCGAGCGTCTTCAGCAGTTCGGAAACCGAACCCTTCTTGCCCATGGCCGCCACGCGTACCGCCTCGATCGCCGGCTCGTCCGCGGCGGCGGCGATATCGGCGAGAAGCTGGGTCTTCAAACTGTCGAGATCGGACATTTTCCGTTTCCTGCCCTTCATGTCGCGCCGTGATACCGTCACGGCCTAACGGTCAAAGAAAAACCCGCGCCAGCCGTCCCAGCGCGGGTTTCCCAATACTTGAAATTCAGTCGGGAAGCGCTGGCTTACTTGACCGCGCTTTCAAACTCGTTGGTCGTGCCGGCTTCCTTGAGGTAGGCGAGCGACTTCTTCGAAACGTCAACGAGCTTCGCGAAGGCTGCCGGCTCATGGATGGCCATGTCGGACAGGACCTTGCGGTCGACTTCGATGCCAGCCTTGTTCAGGCCGTCGATGAAGCGGCCATATGTCAGGCCGAATTCGCGGACAGCCGCGTTGATACGCTGGATCCACAGAGCGCGGAAGTTGCGCTTGTTGACCTTGCGGTCGCGGTAGGCGAATGCCTTCGAACGGTCCACGGCAGCCTTTGCTGCGCGGATGGTGTTCTTGCGGCGACCGTAGAAGCCCTTGGCTGCCTTGAATACCTTGTTGTGCTTGGCGCGGGAAGTTACGCCACGTTTTACGCGTGCCATGTCATGATCTCCTTAATGATCCAAAAGTGCCTAAGTCTCAGAGACCGTTGGGCAGGTAGTTCTTGATGACCTTCTTGCCATCTGGTTCAGCCAGAACCATCGTGCCGCGTGCGTCACGAATGAACTTGTTGGACCGCTTGATCATGCCGTGGCGCTTGCCAGCAGCAGCTGCACGGACCTTGCCGGTTGCCGTGATCTTGAACCGCTTTTTGGCGGAGGACTTCGTCTTCATCTTGGGCATTTTGCTACTCCATTGTTCTTGTATCGAAACAGGCAGACGAAGCCTGTTTTCAAGCATAAAGAACGGCCACGGCATGCCCTGCCGGACCGTTCGGACGGGGGCTTATAACCGCAGGACCGAAAAAGCGCAACGGGGGCAGGCCGGAATCTTCAAACCTCGCGTCAGGCACTGTTGCGTGGCACGGCGAGCGTGACCTTCAGGCCACCCATCGATGAACGGCTGAAGCGCATGGATCCACCATAGGCCGTCAGCACATCCTGCGAAATCGCCAGTCCAAGGCCCGAGCCCGGATCCTTGTCATCGAGATGCACGCCGCGCCCGGCAATGCCCGACAACGCTTCCTCGGCAACACCTTCGCCGTCATCCTCGACATCAATCAGCAGGCCCGTGCCGTCGATGTGACCGGTCACCTGAATGACGGTTGCGGCAAACCGGGTGGCATTGTCGAGCACATTGCCGATTGCCTCGGCCAGATCGGCCGCATCCATGTCGACGGTCAGGGCCTCGTCGATGGCGATGCGCCAGTCGATCCCGCGATGCTCCGTCACCGGCTTCAGCACCGAAACCAGCTTGCCGACCAGAGCCCCCAGTTCGGTGACGGCCATCTGTTCGACACCGAGCCTTGCCGACTGCAATTGCCGGTCGGCACGCTGGCGGATCAAGTCGATCTGCTGGCGGGCGAGATCGCGCTGGGCGATCGGCAAATTGTCGGCCAGTTGCAGGAGCACGGTCAACGGCGTCTTCAGGCCATGGGCAAGATCGCTTGCCCTTGCGCGGGCGCGCTCTATCGCCGTTTCACGCTCGCGCAGCAGATGATTGAGCTCCCCGACAAGAGGACGCAGCTCCCGCGGCCCGCCTTCCTTCACCGCCCGGCTCAAGCCGGAACGCACTAGGGCGACATCGGACTGCAGGCTGGCGAGCGGTGCAAGACCAATGCCGATCTGCAGGAAGGCCGCCGCGACCAGCACCGCCGCGGTCAGCGCCAGCATGAAACCGATGGCGCTGTGATAGTCGAGCAGGGCGTCGTCCATCACCGAGCGGTCGAAGGCGGCCAACAGGGTGAAATTGCGCGAGCCGTCCGGTTCCTCGACCAATATACGGCGGCTGTGGACGAAGAGCTGGGCGCCGTCCGGCCCCTGCGTGGTGCTGAAGCCGTAATCGCCCGGCAAAAGTGCTGCCACCGGAATCTCCAGGTCCCAGAGCGAGCGCGAGCGGAAAACCTCGCCGCGTTCCGAGACGATCTGCCAGTACAATCCGCTGCCCGGCAGGTCGAAACGCGGATCGGCCGGCTTGCGGTCCAGCATTGCCTTGCCGTTTTTCAGCTCGAGGCCCGCCGCAAGCTGGTCGATGACGGCGGCCATGTCGGTGCGGTAGCGCTCGGCGACATAGTCGGAAAAGATGCGGCTGAGGCCGAAGCCGACCAGCAACAGGATGAGCACCACGGCCACCATGGCTCCGATGACGAGACGAAGCCGCAGCGACTGCATCATGGCTTGCCATCCAGCAGGACATAGCCGAAACCGCGGCGGGTCTCGATCGCATCGGCATCGGTCTTGCGGCGGATGCGGGCGATCATCGCCTCGACGGCATTCCTGGCCTGGTCATCGTCGCGACCCTGCACATGGCGGGCAATCTGCAGCGGATCGAAGACCCTACCGGGCTCGGCAATCATCAGCGCCAGAAGGCGATATTCGAGCGGCGTCAGCTCCAGTGCCTGGCCGTCGTAAGTGACACGCCGGGCAAGATCATCGAGCACGAAACGGCCGGCCGTCACCACGGACTTCGGCCGACCGCCGGCGCGGCGCAGCAAGGCCTTGAGACGCGCCACCAGTTCCTCGCTGCGAAACGGTTTGGGAAGATAGTCGTCGGCGCCGGCATCGAAGCCGTCGACGCGCTCCATCCACGAGCCCCGGGCCGTCAGCACCAGGATCGGCGTGTCGAGGCCGGCGGCCCGCCAGCGCTTGAGAATGGAAAGCCCATCCATGCCGGGCAGGCCGAGATCGAGGATGATGGCGTTGTAGTCGCCCGTCTCGCCCTCCGCCCAGACCTCGGGGCCGCTGGTCATGTGTTCGACAACGAAGCCTTCGGCCTCCAGCTTGGTGCGCGTGTATTCGGCAATGCCCAGATCATCTTCGGCGAGCAGGAGACGCATGCATCACCACCCAAATGCCGAGAGCTTGCGGCCGGTCTCGGCATTCAGCCTCAGGCTGCGCACGCTGCCCTTGGCGCTTTCTACCTTCAGGGCGTAATACGGCGTGCGTGCCTCGAGGTTGAGATCGACCGATATCACACGCCCCGCCTTCATCTCATCGACCTTGTCGAGGATCTGGCGCAGCGACAGGATACGTCCCTGCCGGACGGCATCGCGCGCCCGAACATGATCGGCGTCACGATCGCGACCTTTCGAGCCACTGCCGCTGCCCGAATTGTCGTCGTCATCCTCATTGCCGTCATCGTCCCTGTCATCGCTGTTGCCATGGCCTGAATTGTCGGAGTCATCACCGGAATCGTCGCTGCCGCCTGAGCCGTGTCCGCTGCTGTCACTGTCACTGCTGCTATCGCTATCGCTATCGCTGTCGTCATCAGCCCAGGCGGGATCGATCCGTGCCAACACGGTGAGCGCCGTGGGCAGGCTCAACAGCAGGTGAAGAAATGCGCGACGATCCATGGGCTTTCGGGAATTTTCCTTGCTCTTTTGGGCTCTTTGGGCGCTGACATGAGTGCAGGCTGATCTGGATGCAGTGCTGCAACGGCTTGAACGTAACGCGTGTTGACCGGCCTTGCCACCGGCAAAGACGGGTTCCCCGCCCGGGGGCGCCGGGCGGGGCGAAACGGCGAAAGGGGTTGCCCGGGCGGATGGGCTTCGCGCGTTTCTATGGCGGTCAGCTGGCGGGGATGACCGTCACCTTGGTGAGCGTGCCTTTTGGCGCGCGAAGCTTGATCTCGGTTTGGCCGTGTTCTTCCTCAAGCTCGTAGCGCAGACGGTTGCCGTTCTGGTCGACGGCAATCATCGAGCCATTGCGAAGGCCATTGAGCTGGGCGTCGTTGACGACGAGGCGCACATCATCGCGACCTCGACCACGGCCCCGGTCGTCGGCACTGTCGTCATCGTCGCTGTCGTCATCATCGTCGCTGCTGTGGTGGCGGCCATGATCGTCGTCGCGACTGTCGTCATCACCGCCGTGACGACCGCTGCTGTCGTCATCACTGTCGCGATCATCGCTGTCGTCGGACCCGTGCCGGCCGCTGTCGTCCGAGCGATCGCCGCCGCTATCGTCGGAGCCATCATCGTCACCGCCGCGGGCTTCCGCGACGGAAACAATCATCGAGGCGACGGGTGATGGCAGCGTGGCGCCGAGGGCGGGAAGCAGCGTCAGGGCGACGGCGGCGGTGCTGGAAACCAGCAGGGCTCTACGCAAAAGACAGGTCATCGTTTCTCTCCGTGTTGCAGATCCATCGTTTGGATGATCGCACTATGCAGCACGGCGCCTGACAGGATGCCCGCGCGGCTTGTCAGCAAGCTGTCAGGAAAGCAGGGGCGGGAATGACCGGGTACGATTGCCGGCGTTCAGGATGATCGAGCGGCGCTTGCAGCGGATGGTCGAAAAACGGGCATGAAAAAAGCCGCCTTGCGGGCGGCTGATTTCGGCGTTCTCGTGCAGGCAATCACTTCGGGGCCAGAACCATCATCATCTGGCGGCCTTCGAGCTTCGGCTCGGCTTCGACCTTGGCGATCGCCACGGTGTCTTCCTTGACCTGAAGCAGCAGCTTCATGCCGAGTTCCTGGTGGGCCATTTCGCGGCCGCGGAACTTCAGGGTCACCTTGACCTTGTCGCCCTCTTCAAAGAATCGGTTCATCGCCTTCATCTTCACCTCATAGTCATGGGTGTCGATGTTGGGGCGCATCTTGATTTCCTTGACCTCAACGATCTTCTGTTTCTTGCGCGCTTCAGCTGCCTTCTTCTGGTTGGCATATTTCAGCTTGCCGAGGTCGAGGATCTTGCAGACCGGAGGCTCCGCATTCGGGGAAATCTCGACCAGATCCAGTCCGGCCTCTTCCGCCATTCGAAGCGCTTGATCCGTCGCCACGACGCCGAGGTTCTGGCCCTCGTCATCAATCAACTGGACTTTCGGAACGCGAATTTCTCGATTGGAGCGCGGCCCATCCTTTACGGGGGCATCGGTTTTGAACGGTCTGCGGATGGTCGTATTCTCCTTGAATTATTTCCGTGCACTGCAAAGTCTAGACAAAGTCTGGCGACGCGATGCGCGCCGAAGGCCTATGTGGCGAATACAGCGGCAGTGTCAATACCATGGTCCGGACAGAAAATCACCTGTTGTCCGTCACTTCCTGAATGTGTTTTACAGCAAATCAGCAAAAAAGGAGCCGCTACATGTCCGAAATCTCGCATAGTCTCGTCGAAAGAGGCATCTCGGTGGGTCCGCTCGGCGATCAACGCGAGATTGCGACCATCACGCGGCCAGCCACCCGCACCGACGAAAAGGCCGCACTGGTCTGGCTCGGCGGTTATCGCTCCGACATGTCGGGCACAAAGGCGGTCGAAATGGATCTGCTCGCTGCCGAACACGGCCTCCAGGCGATCCGCTTCGACTATTCCGGCCATGGCGTATCCGGTGGCGAATTTCGCCTGGGCACGATCTCGCGCTGGACGGAAGAGGCCCTGGCGGTGATTTCCGCCTCGGGTGCCCGGCGCGTGATCCTGGTCGGTTCGTCAATGGGCGGCTGGATCGCACTTCGGGTCATCCAGGAAGCCCGGCGTCTCGGCCTTGCCTTCGACATCGCAGGCCTGGTGCTGATCGCGCCGGCGCCCGACTTCACCATCGACCTGATCGAGCCGCATCTGTCGGAGGCGGAAAAGCAGTCGCTGGCCGAACGCGGATATTTCGAGGAACCGTCCGAATACAGTCCCGAGCCGAACATCTTCACCCGCGCCCTGATCGAGGATGGCCGGCAGAACCAGGTGCTGACCGGCATGATCGAGACCGGCTGCCCGGTGCATATCCTGCAGGGCATGAAGGATCCCGACGTGCCTTACAAGCACGCGCTGAAGCTGATGGAATTCCTGCCGGCGGACGATGTCGTCCTGACACTCGTTCGCGACGGTGACCACCGCCTGTCGCGGCCGGAGGATATTTCGCGGATGAAAGCGGCGATCGCCGCGATGATCTGAGGCTTCTCGGGAACCTTTGCATCCGGCGCTGGTTAGATGTGTCGCATTTTAACCATACTCACGGAATTGCGAAGGTTCGAACCTCGGCGCGATTGACTCACGACCCCTGCCAATCTTAACTTTTCGTTAACGATACAGGGGACAGTTTCATGATGAACGGTTCGCGCGCCATCAAGGCGCTGCTCATCGCGGTGGCGGTTATGGCACCGGCTGATTTCGGCTATGGCGCGCCGAAGCCCCTCAATTCGATGATCACCGGCAGCATCACCTCGCAGCCGATCGGTCACTATGAATTCTGCAAGGCAAATCCCGCCGAATGCGCCGTGCGCAGCCGCCCCGGCTCCGTGCCCAAGGTCACGGATCACGGCTGGAGCGTGATCAGCGAGATCAATGCAACGGTCAATCATTCGATCACGCCGATGACCGACATCGAAATCTACGGCCGCGACGAAGTCTGGGCCTATCCGACCGATGTCGGTGACTGCGAAGATTTCGTCCTCCTGAAGCGTGCCAAGCTGATGGCCGCCGGCTTTTCCGCGGCCGATCTGCTGATCACCGTGGTGCGCAAGCCCGATGGCGAAGGCCATGCCGTTCTCAGCGTGCGCACCCAGGCTGGCGACTTCATCCTCGACAACCTCAATGACGAGGTGAAGCTGTGGAACGAAACGCGCTACACCTATCTGAAGCGTCAAGCGAGCTATGATACCGGCCGCTGGGTAACGATCGAAAACGGCAATGCCGATGTTCTGGTCGGCGCCCTGCGCTAGGACGATTGCGGCCGCAGCCGCGTATCAAGCCTGACCAAAGCCAGCATGGCAATGGTCGAGACGGCCGCAACAAGCACAAGACAGGTGAGCGCTGCGGCCGGCCCCAGTCTTTCATTCAGCAAGATGATCGAAAACGGCGCCGCCGCCGACAGGACCATGCGGATGCCCGAAAGCGCGCCCGTGCGACGGCCATAGCCGTCGGGACCGAAATAATGCAACGGCAGCATGCCGCGCACGATCGACGTCAGGCCCTGCCCGATGCCGTAGACCACGGCAAAGGCAAAAATGGCAATCGGCCAGGGCGCGACCACGGTCAGGCATAGCAGGGCCATGGCAAGCGTGATCGCAACGGCGGCTATGACCGCCGTCAGCGGTGGTGAAAACAGACTGCGACGGAGATATTCGAAAAGCCGCGCACCAACCTGCGACGGGCCGATGAAGCTTGCGGCAAAGGTCGCGGTCGCGGCGGCAAAGCCGAGATCCCCGAGCAGGACCAGCAAGGCCGCGCCGATCGCCGACATGACAAACCCGCCGCCGGCAAAGCTGATCGCCATCAAGACCATTGGCCGCCGGTCGCCTGCCGGCGCCGGCCGAGGCCGCATCTCTTGAGCCTCGACCTTGGCTTCGTCGTGACGCTCCGGCAGCGCCTTGGCCCTGCCATCGTCAGCACGCGCAGACACCCCCTTCGGCATGGCCAGATGGATCGGCAGCGCGATCAAGAGGTTCATCGTAGCCAGCACGAGATAGACGTCGCGCCAGCTCATCCATGTCAGGAGCCATTGCAACAGCGGCCAGAAGATCGTCGAAGCGAACCCGGCAATCAGTGTCACCAGGGTAATTTCGGCGCGGGCCTTTCGACCATGTCTCTGGGCAAGGGCTGCAAATCCGGCGTCATACTGCACGGCGATCGCGACGAATTCTGCGGCAAGCGCTATCGCCGCAAACTGCCAGGCGTTCTGCATAAGGGCGAGCAGCACCAAGGCAAGCGCGGCAAACAGCGAACCGAGGCTCATTACCAATCGCGCACCGAAGCGATCAATTTGGCGGCCGACAATCGGTGCCGAGACGGCGCCGGCGAGCAGACCCAGCGAAAAAATGGCAAAGACAAAGCTTTCGTCCCAGCCGAACTCGCCGGCGATGTGCGGCGCCAGAACGGAAAACGAGTAGTAGAGCGTCCCGTAACCGATGGTCATCGAGACACCTAGGCCGATGGTCGAGGGAGAAGCCTTCATACGGATCCAGTTACGTCAGCTGCATGGCAGCCAGATGACATCGCGACCGCCCTCGACGTCAACCGATAGGTCGAGCTTGGGCCTCATCCATGCCCGATCAGCACACCGGCCGCCAGTACCAAGGAGCCGCCCAGCACCACCTGCATGGCGGCTCGCCAGAACGGCGTTTCCATGTAGCGGTTCTGGATGAAGGCAATCACCCAAAGCTCGAAGAACACGATGATGGCGGCCGTGACCGTCGCCGTCCAGAAATGCGGAATGAGATAGGGCAGCGCATGACCAAGCCCGCCAAGGGCCGTCATGATGCCGGAGGCCAGGCCGCGCTTGATCGGCGAGCCGCGGCCGGACAGCTTGCCATCGTCATGGGCCGCTTCGGTGAAGCCCATCGAAATGCCGGCACCGACCGAGGCGGAAAGACCGACCAGGAATGTCTGCCACGTATCGCCGGTGGCAAAGGCTGCGGCAAAGATCGGCGCGAGCGTCGAGACCGAGCCGTCCATCAGCCCGGCAAGACCCGGCTGGACATAGGTCAGGATGAACTGCCGACGAACCGTATCGTCCTCTTCGACCCTTGCATCACCGGAGACATGCTTTTCTTCCAGCATCGCGGCAATTTGCTCGTGGCCCTCCTCGGCCAGCGCCAGATCGCCGAGCAGCTTGCGGATCCCGGCATCCGATGTGCGCTGCAGGGCCGTGCGATAGAAGCGGGACGCGCCCTCCTCCATGCGCTCGACCTCGGCGCGGATCTGCTCCAGCGTCTGGCTCTTGCGCAGCCAGTCGGGTTTGCGGTCGTAGAAACCGCGGACATGCTCGCGCCGGATCAGCGGAATGCGCTCGCCGAAACGCTCCCGATGCATGTCAATCAGCATGTTGCGATGGGTGTGCTCGACCTCCGCCATGTCCTCGAAGACCTTGGCCGATTGCGGGAAATCGGCGCGCAACTGGTCCGCATAGGCCAGATAGATCCGTGCATCGTCTTCCTCAGACGAAATCGCCAGGGCAAGGATTTCCTGCTCGCTCAGGCTGTCGAATGGCCGCTTGGCCGGTGCAAAGGCAGACAATCTCATCGCTGTGATCCTGTTTAGAATTATTCTAAATAACTATCGCAGCGGCCCTGCGTGGTCAAGTCGCAGGCGATCGGGTTTGACCAAAGGCGCAAGATCGGTGAAACAGGGGCGGCAAGACACCGACGCCGACGTCGATACTGACACTGACACTGACACTGGGCGGACGGCGCCGACGGGGCCTCGACAAGGACAGTGGTCCATCGCTGCCGCCGACAAGGAGTTCAGGACATGACGGAATTGAGTGGCCGCGCGGCAAACCGGGCAGACATCATTGCGCGGGCCGAAGCCGATATGGCCCGCATGGGCGTCGACCAGGCTTTCATCGACCGTCTGGTCGACACATTCTACGATCGCATCCGGCAACATCCCAATCTCGGCCCGGTGTTCGAGACCCGTCTGTCGGGACGCTGGCCGGAGCACATGGTCAAGATGAAATCCTTCTGGTCATCGATCGCCTTCAAGACCGGCGCCTATGGCGGCAAACCGGTGCAGGCACATCATGGCGTCGACGGCATGGCGGAGGACCTGTTCGGCCAGTGGCTGCAGCTGTTTGCCATGACGCTGCGCGATATCGGCGCCTCGCGGGAGGCAGGCGACTGGTTCATCACCAGCGCCGAACGCATCGCCAGGAGCCTGGTCCTGTCCCTGTTCTACAATCCGGCCCTGGACGATCCGAACCGTCCATCTCGATCCCCAGCTCCATCCGCGTCCAAATCCAACTGATTGCGCAAAAACGCAAAAATGCGCAAGAAGCGCGATATTCCGGTTACCCTTTGGACAAGATTACGAGCTTTTCGACTTGCACCCCCCGCCCTGCACCATTAGACCGCAGCCGGGAGCTGAGGGATTTGGAAACATGCAAGGCAAGAGATCAATGAACCGCCGTCAATTCATCACGCAGGCCGGCGTTGCCGGCATGGGCGCCGCCGCGCTCGCCAGCCCGGCCCTCACCACTCCGGCCATCGCCCAGGAAAATCCGACGATAACCTGGCGCATGACATCGTCCTTCCCCAAGAGCCTCGACATCATCTTCGGTGCGGCCACAGACATCGCCGAGAGCGTATCGAAGGCAACCGACGGCAAGTTCCAGATACAGGTCTTTGCCGCCGGTGAAATCGTCCCGCCGCTGCAGGCTGCCGATGCCGTCACCGCCGGCACGGTCGAAATGGCCCATACCTGCTGCTACTACTATATCGGCAAGGATCCGGCCTTCGCGCTCGGCACCGCCGTGCCTTTCGGTCTCAATGCGCGCATGACCAATGCCTGGTTCACCGCCGGCGGCGGCAACCAGCTGCTCAACGAGTTCCTCGCCGGCCACAAGCTCTACGCGCTTCCCGCCGGCAATACCGGTGCCCAGATGGGCGGCTGGTATCGCAAGGAAATCAAGACCATCGACGACCTCAAGGGCCTGAAGATGCGCATTGCCGGCCTCGCCGGCGACGTGATGAGCAAGGTCGGTGTGACACCGCAGCAGATCGCCGGCTCGGATGTCTATCCGGCACTGGAAAAGGGCACGATCGACGCCACCGAATTCGTCGGCCCCTATGACGACCTGAAACTCGGCTTCTACAAAGTTGCGCCGTATTACTACTATCCGGCCTGGTGGGAAGGCGGTCCGACCGTGCATGCCTTCTTCAATCTCGACAAGTTCAACGAGTTGCCGGAAAGCTATCAGCGCATTCTGACCGACGCCTGCGCCGCCGCCAATGCGCGCATGCTTGCCCGCTACGACGCATCGAATGCCACGGCGCTGCGCGAACTCGTCGCCAATGGTGCCCAGCTGCGCGCCTTCTCATCGGAAATTCTCGATGTCTGCCACAAGGCAGCCAAGGAGACCTATGCCGAACTGAGCGCCAAGAACGAAAACTTCAAGAAATTGTTCGACAGCCAGCAGGCCTTCAAGCAGGACGCCTATCTCTGGGCACAGATCGCCGACTACAGCTTCGACACCTATCAGATGATCCAGCAGCGCCAGGGCAATCTGTAGGCCCCGATTGCTGCATTGACGCTTGCGACGGCCCGCCCAAAGCGGGCCGTCTGCATTTACGGCACGTCGTCGAAGAAGTCCGCGATCCGCATTGCGACCGCGTCATGCACGGCACGCCGATCGACGCCGGTTGCGTCCCGGAACAGGTCCGGAGACAGTTGCGTTCCGATGTTCGATCCCTCCGGCAGGAAGGTGTAGTGACCTATTCCGCCATTCATGATGTCGAGTGTGCTGCCCTGAATGTGACTGGCCAGCCAGTCGCAGCACTCGGATGGCGGCGCGATGTCATCGGCATCACCGCCGATGATAAAGACCGGGCGGGACATGGCCGCAAGGCTTTCGACGGCATAGCCCAGCACCGAGCGCCCCGGCGCAATGGCGATCGCGCATCGAAAGCGCGGATCCGAAAAGTCGCTGCGCCTGCGCTCCCAGGACTTGCGGAAGACCGGATTGGCGTGAAGCTCGGGCAGCCGGTCGATCAGGTCGGGAAATTCCCGCGGGCCGCGCACCTTGCTCTTGACCGGATTGTCCGGCTCGAACTGCGAATAGGCGATCCGTGCCCCGATCAGCTGCAGTGCCGTATAGGCACCGGCGGAGAAGCCGGCAACATGGGCGCGATGATCGATCGTCCCGCCCAGCGACCGACGCCATGAGGGATCGTCCAGCAGCGCGACGAGATCGGCGGCGCGTTCCCAGAGGCAGAGAAAACCTTCGGCCCGGTATCGTTCGCTGCCGGTATGACCATGATGATCGACGGCAATGGCGACATATCCCCGCTCCGCCAGCCGATAGGCCAGCCAGGCCATTGCAGACGCACTCGCGCCACTGCCATGCGACAACAGCACCAGCGGATGCGGCATGGCGGATGCGGCGATCGCCGCATCGCGCGCGACTGGCTCCTGAATGAACCACGACACTTCGGTCGGAACCGCGGCCGTCGCGCCCCTTGCCGCCGGATACCAGGCCGTCCAGGACAAAGGCCTGATGCCGGACGCATCCCAGTTCTGCCGGGTTGCGTCGAAGCTCTGGCCTTCCCGATAACCGACTGTCACGCATCACCTGCGCAGATAGAGGGAGAGGCAGAGGCATTCCACCGGACAAAACCGCCGCGATCCGTTGCGATCATCGTGTCGTCAGCCCTCCAGGCCTTTCAGGACATTGGCGACATTGAGCCCGATCTCCGGCACGCCGTAGCCGCCCTCCATCAGGGTCAGCACCGGAATGCCGGTTTTGGCGATCATTTCGCCCATGTGGATATAATCCGGCGTCTTCAGCTTGAAAAAGCTGATCGGGTCCTGCTCGAAGGTGTCGACACCAAGGGAAAGAACGATGACCTCGGCGCCATAGGCCGTTATGCGCCGTAGCGCGTCGGCGAGTGCCGCCGACCAGATGCCGAACGGCGTGCCGGACGGCAGCGGATAATTGGCATTCAGACCCTCGCCCGCCCCTTCGCCGGTCTCGTCGGCATAGCCGAGAAAATAGGGGAAGGCATCGGCCGGTTCGCCATGCAGCGAGGCAAAGAAGATATCGTCGCGGCGATAGGTGATGTCCTGCGTGCCGTTGCCGTGATGGAAATCGACATCGAGGATGGCGACCTTGCGGGCGCCGAGGTCGATCAACCGCTGCGCGGCCACGGCCGCATTGTTGATGAAACAATAGCCGCCGAACAGGTCGATGCCGGCATGATGGCCGGGCGGGCGGCAGAGCGAAAAGGCAAACCGGTTGCCGGCGTTCAGCCAGTCGGCGCCCGACAGCGCCACATCCATCGAGGCGACGGCCGCCTCGAAAGTGCCGCCCGAAATCGCGGTTTCGGCCGAGTTGGCATAATAGCCGAGCGCACCGTCGATATGGCGGGGAACCCGGCCAATCTGGCTGCGCCGGCAGGGAAAGGACGTCGCGATCGCCTCGCCCTCAAAACCGGCTGCCTGCCAGCGCTCCCAGCAGGTGCCGAGAAAATCGAGATAGCCGGCGTCATGCACCTTCAGCGCCGTCTCCAGTCCATGCTCCGTCGGCGGCAGGACATCGGTAAAGCCTGCCTCGTTGACCGCGACCAGGATCCATTCAGCCCGGAACGGTCCCTCGAACGGCTTGACCAGCAAGCCGCCATGCATCTCGGTCCGTGCATCGCGGAGCTTGTGTTTTTCCGAATAAAAGACGCGCATTCCTGTTCCCCATCTGCCGGACCTTCGCCCAATCTTGGTTTTTCCAAGCCTAGCGTCAGGTCCTTCGGGTCGGCAAGGGAAGCGGGGATATTTTCGATCATCTGACCAGAAGTTGTTGCCTGTCGCTCTTCGTGCCGACGATCGTTCGAATGGCGGCCGGGCGGCTGCCAGTCACGTTTCAGGACCGGGTCAAGCTCGAGGACCGGATCGCGATCTAGGACGTTCTCGATCGCGATCCGGGGCGTCTCTGGCGTCGATCGGTCGCAAGACATCCCCGTTCTCCAACTCGAACGAGGTTCCGATGCGTTCCATCCTTGCCATGCTCACCCTTGCACTTGCCGGCGGCGCTGCCTTTGCCGGTCAGCCTGTCGGCGTTCAAACGCTCGCCATTGCCGCACCCGCCCGGACCAAACCGCTCGCCGTCACTGTCTGGTATCCGGCGGCCTCCGGCGGTCAACGTATGACCGCCGGCGACAATCGCATCTTCGAGGGCACCGAGGTGCTGCGCGATGCCATGCCGGCCAAGGGTGATTTCCCGCTCATTCTGCTCTCCCACGGTTCCGGTTCTCGCGCCCTTGGCATGGCCTGGATCGCAACGGCGCTCGCCGAGGCGGGCTTTGTCGTCGCCGGTCCCGACCACCCGGGCACTTCAAGCGGCGATTCCACCCCTGAAGCGACACCGAAAATCTGGGAGCGAACCGAGGACCTGTCCGCAGTTCTCGACGGTTTCACCACCGACAAGGCCTGGCACGGCGTGGTCGATCCCGCCAGGGTCGGGGTTCTGGGCTTTTCGCTTGGCGGCACGGCGGCGATGGAAATTGCCGGCGCAAGGGCAAGTCTTGATGCCTACATTGCCTATTGCGACAGCTATCCCGCGATGATGGACTGCCGATGGTTCAAAGGCGGGCGCGGTTTCGTCAATGACGAAGAGATCAAGGTGCCGCCTCTCGACCTGCGCAGCATCGATCGCCGGCGCTTCGAACAGTCCAACCGCGATCCGCGCATCGACGTGGCCGTGCTGGTCGATCCGGGCCTTGCCACCAGCTTTGTGCCGGCCAGTCTCGCCGCGATCGATACCCCGCTCGCATTCATCAATCTCGGCAGCAGCGGTGAAATTCCCGTCGCCGTCCTTTCGGATGAATTGGCGACAAAAACGCCCGGTGCGACATACAGGCAGATCGAGAAGGCCGACCATTTCAGCTTCCTGCCGCTCTGCAAACCGGGTTCTGCCGCAATGCTGAAACAGATCGGCGAACCGGATCCGATCTGCGGCGAGAGCCCCGAACGGTCGCGCGCCGATATCCATGCCGAACTGGTTGACCAGATCGGGCAAGCCTTTGCGCGCATGCTGAAGGACGGCGACTGAGCAAGCACCGGAGGGAAACATGGCGGCGAGGTGTCGCCATGCCATGCGCCGTCCCGGGATAGGGCACTTGACGGACGCGCTTTCCGCGACTATTTGGAAACGATCGTTTCCTATTTAATCGGCTCAGTCAATGACCATCCCGGACACCGCCACCCGCTCCCCCGCACGCCCCCCCGGACGTCCACGCGAATTCGACATGAATGACGCACTCGATGCCGCCATCAGGATCTTTTCGGAAAAAGGCTATCACGGCACTTCGATCAGCGAGTTGAAGTCGGCCATGGGCCTGACCGCCGGCAGCATCTACAAGGCATTCCGCGACAAGCGCGACGTCTTCATCGCGGCCTATGATCGCTACAAGCAGGTCCGCGCCGATTTGCTCGACGAAGCGCTGGATACGGCCGGCAACGGCCGCGAAAAGCTATCGCGCGTGGTCGGCTTCTACGCCATGGCCGCCTGTGGCGAGACCGGCCGGCGGGGATGCCTGGCGATCGGCGCCGCCGTCGAACTGACGCTGTCCGATCCGCAGATCGCCGAGCGGGTCAGCCTGCACAACGGCCGGCTCGTCGAACGGATTGAGGCTTTCATTCGCGAAGGTCAGGCCGATGGCTCTATCCGGCCCGAGCTTGCACCCGCACCAACGGCGCTTGCGCTGTTTTCCTATCTCCAAGGCATTCGCATCGCCGGCAAGACGGCCGCGCTCGAGAGCCAGACGCTTGCCTCGGCGGAAACCGTGCTCCGGCTGCTCGAATGACCGACGGATCGGTTTCAGGCACCTCGCCGTCCCCTGCCGCTCCGCCCCTAACCTCCGGCCCCTTGCCCGGCATTGCCTGACTGAATGCATCTTGCCTTGCCGTCCCCTCGCTCGCCCTTCCCTCCCAAGGACACGTTCAATGACCCTCCCGTCCACCCCCGCCCAACTGCTTCCGTCGAGCGTCCAGACGATGGACCCGTCTTCGGCCCCATCGTCAGGCCTGTCAGCCGGCATGACATTCATGATGGCTGCGGCCTGTGGCCTGATTGCCGCCAACCTCTACTATGCGCAGCCGCTTGCCGGGCCGATCGCCGCCGCCATCGGCCTTCCGGTCGAAGCCACCGGGCTGATCGTCACCCTGACCCAGATCGGCTACGGGATCGGCCTGCTGCTGCTGGTTCCCCTCGGAGACCTGATCGAGAACCGCCGGCTGATCGTCGGCATGATCGGCCTCGTCACGCTTGCTTTGATCGCCGCCGGGCTTTCGACCACGCCGGGACCGTTTCTCGCCGCATCGCTTGCGATCGGACTGGGTTCGGTCGCCGTGCAGATGATCGTGCCGTTTGCCGCCAATCTGGCGCCCGACGCGGTGCGCGGGCGTGTCGTCGGCAATGTCATGAGCGGTCTGATGCTCGGCATCATGATGGCGCGACCGGTCGCGAGCGTGATTGCCCACCTCTTCTCGTGGCACACCATGTTCTATCTCTCGGCCGTGGTCATGGTCGCGCTGGCCGCCTTGCTCTGGACGCGGCTGCCGCGCCGCGCACCTGCTGCGAAACTCAGCTATCTGCAACTGATCGGCTCGATGGGCCGACTGCTTGCCACCCAGCCGGTGCTGCAGCGCCGCGCCGCCTACCAGGCCTTTCAATTCGCAGCCTTCAGCCTGTTCTGGACAGTGACGCCGCTTTATCTCTCAGGCCCGGCCTTCGGCCTCTCCCAGGGCGGGATCGCGCTGTTTGCGCTCGCCGGCGTTGCGGGTGCCATCGCCTCGCCGATTGCCGGACGGCTTGCTGACCGCGGCCTCGTGCGCCCGGCCACCGCGTTCGGCCTGATCAGCGTCGCCGTCGCCTTCCTGATTACCCATATCGCACCGGAAGGATCGAGCCTGGCGTTGGCGCTCTTGACTTTTGCCGCCATCCTGCTCGATTTCGGCGTGACCATGACGCTGGTCACCGGACAGCGATCGATCTACGAACTCGGCGCTGACTTGCGCAGCCGCCTGAACGGGCTGTTCATGGCGATCTTCTTTACCGGCGGCGCCATCGGCTCGGCGCTCGGCGCATGGGCCTTCGCCTCCGGTGCCTGGTCGCTCGCCTCGATGATCGGCCTTGCCCTGCCGGTCCTGGCACTGGCCGTGTTCACCACGGAAAAGCGCAAAGGATAAACTCTCGGACCAGTTCAAACAGAAAAGGGCGATTTCCTGAGGTCCATGACCCCGAAAATCGCCCTTGCCCCCGGCCCCCGCCGTATTCGGATTTATTCGACCAGATTGATCTGCTGTGTTTCGCCACCGGAACAGGTGTAGCAGCAATCGGTGCAAGTTTCGCCATTGTCTGGACCCGTGCCCCAATAGGAGGCGCGGTCGCCGGAAATCCAGGCGCCGTAGCAGATCTTCTCGCCTTCCTCGCAGGCCAGCGAGATGTTCTTCGCTTCACCGTCGTCGAGATAATAGACTTCGCCATCGCCCGGCCAGACATGGTCGCGATCCTGGCTGTAGAGCTCGACCTCGACCGCATTCGGATGGTCGTTCTTCATGACGAAGGTGACATCGGCGGCCAGAACCGGTGCCGCGACCAGGGCTGCGAGCGCCAGCACTGCAAGCCGCAAGGAGCGGCCCTTAGACAAAAGCATGTTATTGATCCCTAAACTAAATTGGTTCGGGGACACTATCACACGGCTTGCGACTGAGAAGGGGACCGCCGCGCTCCAGGCGTGGCAATTTTTGGTACACGTTGCCCGATCTGCGCTCAACCCAGCTGCTTGTAGAAGATCGTGGTGTCGCAGAAGCGGCCATCGGGAAACAGCGCATAGGCCGGTACGACGCCTGTCCTCTGCCATCCGAGCTTCTCATAGATCTTTTCCGCCGGCTCGCCGGTTGCCGTATCGAGCACCAGCAGGGTGCGTCCGGCCTCGGCAGCACCTTGCTCTGCGGCCGCCATCAGCAGCCGCGCCAGACCCAGGCCGCGCGCGCTTCGATGCACCAGCAGTTTCATCAGGTCGGCGCGGTGCGGCTGGTTCTGCTTGCTGGCAAAGCCGATCTGCACCGTGCCACGGACCCTGCCATCGACTTCGGCCAAATAGAGCAGCACTTCGCCACGGCCGACGGCCGCAGCGACGGCCTGCCAGAACGGCACGCCGTCGGATGGTGCAAACGGCGACATGAAGCCGACGGATGCGCCGCCTTCGATGCAATCGGCCAACACCTCGCAAAGATCGGGCAAGACCCGCAGCGTTTCGGTTTCGTCGAGCAGGCGGATGGCGGTCATGGTGTTGTCCTGATGCTGGCGTTGATGGGTGAAAGACGACAAGAGCGATTCCGGCAAAGGCGGGAACCGGTTTTGCGTTGCGAATTGCATAAAAACAAAGATATAAGCATTGAAGGCGACCCTCGTTCTCGCCGGAAATGCTCTACCCGCCCAGATTGACGACCACCGCATAGCGGGCGGCGATCGGTCCCGGATTGCGATAGCCATGCACATCGGCGACGTTCATGAACAGGCAATCGCCGGCCGAGAGATGATAGACATCTTCGCCGACATGCATCACGATCTCGCCTTCGAATACCCAGACATGCTGGGTCTGGCTGCGGCTGGAAAGCCGGCCGGGAAAGCGAACCTCGGCGCCGGCCGGAAATTCGACCTCGATGATATCGACAGCGCTGCCGGCGCCCCGGCCTGTAGCGGGCGGCGACACCGCGCGGCGCAGGTAGCCGCTATCGGGATCGCGCCAGAGCGGCTGGTCCGCCCGGCGGGCCAAGGGCCGTGGCTGCCGGCAGTCATTGTCGAAAAAGACCGACAGTGAAACGCCGAGCGCCGAACAGAGCCTCGCCAGCAAGGCCGCCGTCGGGCTCGCTTCGGCGCGCTCGACACGCGAGATCATCGCCCGGCTGACGCCGGACAGGTCCGCCAGCGCATCGAGCGTCAGGCCACGTTCCGCCCGCAACGACTTCAGCCGCTCGGCCACCGTTTTCTCAAACTGTTCACCACCAATTTCCATTATCAGAGAATACATATACTCCTATCATGGAGTCAACTCTGCTCCCTTCAGCGCGTGACTGGAGCTGGCTGGCGAGCAGCTGGCTGGCCGCCTGCAGGATGTGACCGGACGATTGGCACGACCTGCGGAACAAAAGCCATGTATGCGCTTTGTTGACTGAGTGGCACGATCACGCAGAACCATCACTCTCAACCAGGACCAGGAGGAACCCCGATGATTTCCGCTGACCAGATCCGTGAACATATGGAAGTGATTGCCGTCGACGGCTCGCATGTCGGCACCGTCGACCATCTTGAAGGCCAGAGCCGCATCAAGCTGACAAAGACCGGCGCGCCGGACGGCAAGCACCATCTGATCCCGCTCGACTGGGTCGATCATATCGACAAGCATGTGCATCTGTCGAAAAGCATCACCGACGTGCACAGCCAGTGGACCTCGATGAACTGACGAGGCGCTGTGAACTGTCGGCGCTATAGCGCCGGCGGCATCGCCCGCCGGAAGTTCGCGACATTTTCGCAAAGCCGCAGCCGCCATGCTGCGGCTTTGTTCGTTTTCTTACAAGCCCTTCGTCACCAGCGCGTCGCGCCGGTGAACCCCCGTCGCGATTCGCCGGCCGAGCGCGAAGCGGCGATCCGCAAACCGAACCTTGACGCCTTTGTCCGGCCATTACAGCCGGGCAGACCGGCGAAAAGCGCCATGCGGCAACACGGGTTTGCGCAAGAAAGCCTTCGTTTCTGGCGATTTTAGTCAAATTCCCGCTAGGCGCTGAAACGGCCCGCTGCTATATGCGCAAGCCATGAGCACAGATAACCGTACGCCCCTCGACCATATCCGCAATTTCTCGATCGTGGCCCATATCGACCACGGCAAATCGACGCTGGCTGACCGTCTGATCCAGACGACCGGCGGCCTTGCCGAACGCGACATGTCCGAGCAGGTTCTGGATTCGATGGATATCGAGCGCGAGCGCGGCATCACCATCAAGGCCCAGACGGTGCGCCTGCACTACAAGGCCAACAATGGCGAGACCTATATCCTCAACCTGATCGACACGCCCGGCCATGTCGACTTCGCCTATGAAGTGTCGCGCTCGCTATCGGCCTGCGAAGGCTCGCTGCTCGTCGTCGACGCCAGCCAGGGCGTGGAAGCCCAGACGCTGGCCAATGTCTATCAGGCGATCGACAACAATCACGAGATCGTCACCGTTCTCAACAAGGTCGACCTGCCGGCGGCCGAACCCGACCGCATTCGCGAGCAGATCGAGGAAGTCATCGGGATCGACGCATCGCAGGCCGTGCTGATTTCGGCCAAGACCGGCCTCGGCATCCCCGACGTACTCGAAGCGATCGTGCATCAGTTGCCGGCGCCGAAGAGCGAATTGGGCGAAAAAGGCCCCCTGAAGGCGCTTCTGGTCGACAGCTGGTACGACACCTATCTCGGCGTCATGGTTCTGGTGCGCGTGCTCGACGGCGTGCTGACCAAGGGCCAGACGATCCGGATGATGGGCACCGATGCCAAGTACCAGGTCGAGCGCGTCGGCGTGCTGACACCGAAGATGCTCGCCGTCGATTCACTCGGACCCGGCGAGATCGGTTTCTTCACCGGCTCGATCAAGGAAGTCGCCGATACCCGCGTCGGCGATACGATTACCGAAGACAAGAAGCCGACGGCAAAAGCGCTACCGGGCTTCAAGCCGGCCCAGCCGGTGGTGTTCTGTGGCCTGTTCCCGGTCGATGCGGCTGATTTCGAAGACCTGCGCGCCGCCATGGGCAAGCTGCGTTTGAACGATGCGTCCTTCTCGTTCGAAATGGAATCGTCTGCGGCGCTGGGCTTCGGTTTCCGTTGCGGCTTCCTCGGCCTCCTGCATCTGGAAATCATCCAGGAACGCCTCGAGCGCGAATTCAATCTCGACCTGATCGCGACAGCACCTTCGGTGGTCTACAAGCTGTTCATGACCGACGGCACCGAGCGCGAACTGCACAACCCGGCCGACATGCCGGACGTGGTGCGCATCTCGGAAATCCACGAGCCGTGGATCAAGGCAACCATCCTGACGCCGGACGACTATCTCGGCGGCATCCTCAAGCTCTGCCAGGACCGCCGCGGCATCCAGACCGAACTCACTTACGTGGGCAAACGCGCCATGCTCACCTATGAGCTGCCGCTGAACGAAGTGGTGTTCGATTTCTACGACCGCCTGAAGTCGATCTCCAAGGGTTATGCCTCGTTCGACTACCATCTCGACGCCTATCGCGAGGGCAACCTCGTCAAGATGTCGATCATGGTCAATGGCGAGCCGGTCGATGCGCTGTCGATGCTGGTCCACCGGTCGGCTGCCGAAAAGCGCGGCCGCGACATGTGCGAAAAGCTGAAAGACCTGATCCCGCGCCACATGTTCAAGATCCCGATCCAGGCCGCCATCGGCGGCAACGTGATCGCCCGCGAAACCATCTCGGCCATGCGCAAGGACGTCACCGCCAAGTGCTACGGCGGCGACGCCAGCCGCAAGCGCAAGCTCTTGGACAAGCAGAAGGCCGGCAAGAAGCGCATGCGCCAGTTCGGCAAGGTCGATATCCCACAGGAAGCGTTCATCGCCGCGCTGAAGATGAGCGACGAGTGAGGGTTGGGACGAGGAGATTACTCCTCGTCCAAAATCAAACGGTGCACCTCCAGCAGCTTGATCAGCTTGCCAATCTCTTTCGACCCCATTGGACCTTCAACAATAAGCCGTACAACGGTTTCACCACTCAGCGACGCCTTTAACCACTCAGTGGATGGACTCCCATTTGACCAACTTCCTGCCTGCACACTGGCTTGTGCAGGCATTTCTCGGCTAGTCATCTCAAATTCTGGATTAGACACATCGCTTTCAGCCTCCTCATCAGGTCTTGAAGGCGAGTTTTCTTGAAGGCCGGAAAAAACTATCGCGTCCCTGTAGTTAAGGATCACTTCGTCGGCAGCCTGCGATGAATAAGCTGATTCACCGCTCTCCTGACGGTCGAATACCAGATAGTTTTTTAAAAGGGCGTCTGACAAATGCGCCGGAAATCCAAACTTCTCCCATAGCTCCCGGTGGATGCTAGGAAGCAAAGCTGCTTCTTTGATTAGCTGCGCTCGCTTTTCAGACCGTGGATCAGCATCGCCTACAATCCTCCTTGCCGTGTCGGTAAGCTGAAATTTACGGCCGTCGCCGCTGCCTTGGTCCGACAAAAGCCCGAATTGAATTAGTGCAGCAGCTGATTTCAAAAGCCCCCCCGATTGAGGTGACAAGTCCCAAGCGTCTGCTAGAACTGGCAACCCCACAGCAAAGTGCTGCGCTTTTCGGTGCAATTGCGCGACCCGATCAATCGCCTTCGAGAGTGAAAGGTATGGGTACGGAGGGCTCCTGAAGCGTTTCCGTATATTTGGCTCATCATCGACCATGGAAGTTCTCCTTGCTACGCTAGCATTTATGAAGCATTTTCTTATTGCCTTCAAGGATTTTCTAATCTAGCCTGCTTCAATCAAGGAGAATCGACATGGAGAGAAGAGCAATAGCCAGCCGCACCATCGAGCACCGTCGCGGTTGGCAGTAACAAAAAGGGCCACAAAACAGATAGGGCTGCAACCCGACCTGAAATGTGACCCGTGGTGTCAGCGGACAAGCCCTAATCCGTTGGACGAATGTACTGGGAATGCCGATATCTGAAACACTTTGCCCCTTCAGAATCGCACGTCCCGGTCTTCGTTTCAAGTGGGCAACCAGTTGAAATGAAAGGATCGTTCAATGAACGATAATGCAAAGCCGAGCCCTGCGCTCACCTTCGATGACGCCGTCCAGATCTGGCTCTGCCACTGGACCGGCGAGTTTCAGAACCGGATTGCGGCGCGTCTCGACGTCAATCCGGGCCGCGTGAACGAAGTTCTCAAGGAACGGAAGTTCATCGGCAGCCGTGAAGCGGCCCTTCAGAAGCGCTCAGCATGACGAAGCGAGGTCGCTGCGACAGCAGCGATCTTCCTCCTCACAATCGAAAAGGAATCTGAAAGTGACCAAACGCAATCAACACGTCGTCCCACATGCAAACGGCTGGGCAATCAAGGGTGCGGGCTCAGAGCGCGCTACCAAGGTCGTCCCCACCCAAAGCGAAGCCATCGGCATTGCCCGTGGTATCGCCCAGAACCAGCAGTCGGAAATGCTGATCCACGGAGAAAACGGTCGTATCCGCGAGCGCAATTCCTACGGCAACGACCCGCATCCGCCGAAGGGTTGATCCAACCATGCCGGGGGCAGTCCGCCGCCCTCGGCTCCCGCTTCCGGTGCGGCGGTTCTTGCGCTATGATCCGCCATTGACCGGAGAACCGTGCATGTCGACGCAGGCCCGCAAGCCCACTGAACTGCCCCTGGACGAGACGCTTATTGCGGAAGCCCATGAACTTGGGCTCGACGTGGCGGATGCCGCAGAGGCCGGCATCGCGCGTGCGGTGAAGGCCGAGAAGGAGCGCCGCTGGAAAATCGAGAACGCGGACGCAATTCAGGCCGCAAATGACTACGTCGCCAAGCATGGTTTGCCTTTGGCCAAATATCGGATCTGGTAAATCATGACACGCTTCCATGTTCACGGCATCGGAAGCGAGGGCAGTCTGGCCATGGATCTGCAATCCAACCTTTTGGACACACTCGATACGCGCGTCGTGGCACCCTTGGCGCCTGTTGGCGATCTGGCCAAGATAGTCTTGCGGCTCAACCCCCATTTTGAAATCGAAGGCGAGGTGTTCGTGATGCTGACGGAATTCCTGACCACCATCCCCGCCTCAGCGCTAGGCCCCGCCATCGCCGATCTCTCGCCCAGGGCGGACGAAATCACGGCGGCCACGGACTTCCTGTTCCAGGGATTCTGAGGCTTCACCTGCAACCCTTCCCCCCGGCTTGCAGCCCTTCAAAATCCTCGTTATTTAGTTGTGCAGGCAATTCGAATAAACCGCGACGCGATCGCTTCCAAGGGGGAATGGCCAATGCACAAGTTCAAGATCGTCAAGACCGAGAAGGGCGAATACCGCGTCCAGTTCGTCTACAATGCCGAAGTGATGGCGTGGTCGGAGAACTATGCCTCGAAGGCGAGCGCGAAGAATTGCGTCGAGTCGATCAAGAAAAATGCGCCCGAGGCCGCGATCGTCGACCTGACCAAGCAGGAGACCGGCAGCGGCTATCGCTTCGAGATCGACGAGGCGAAGAACGGCGAGACCTTCGTCCGCTTTCGTGCCGGCAATGGCGAGATCATGGTGCGCTCGGAGACTTACAAGTCGAAGGCCAGTGCCAGGAACTGCGCCACCTCGGTGCAGAAGAACGCGCCCGAGGCCGAGGTCGTCGAGGAGGGCTAACCGGCCGGCCGCCGCAAACCTTCGGCCAACGCCATCTCCAGCAGCCAATCGCGGAACAGCCGCATGCCGGCGGTCGGCTGGCGTGATTTCAGCCGGGTCAGCCAGTAGCTGCCCATGCCGGTCTCGATGGCAAAGGGCTGCACGAGCTGGCCCGCTGACAAGAGGCGCTGGAACATCAGCGGCGGTGCCAGCGCCACGCCGGCGCCCTGCTGGGCGGCCTCGATCATCGCCAGCGAGGTGTCGAAGACCATGCCCTTCAGCGGCGCGGATGCCGCAACACCGGCGGCGGCAAACCACGACGCCCATTCCGACGCGCGGTAGGAGCGCAGCAGCGTCTCGCCGAGCAGGTCGTCAGGCACCTTCAGCCGGGCGGCCAGCTGCGGCAGGCAGAGCGGCGACAGGGGCGCCTCGAACAATTCCTCCGCCTCCGTGCTGTGCCAGGCGCCATTGCCGAAGCGGATGGCGAAATCCAGGCCTTCTGCGGCCATGTCGACGCGGTTGTTGTTGGTCGACAGCCTGAGTTCGACAAAGGGAAAACGCCGGGCGAAATCGCCGAGCCGCGGCAACAGCCAGCCGACGGCAAAGGTGCCGACGGCGCCGACCTTGACCACCTCGCTCAGATGACCGTGCTCGAAGCGGTTGAGCGTCCCGGCGATCCGGTCGAAGCTTTCGCGCAGCACCGGCAAAAGCGCCTCGCCCTCTTCGGTGATCATCAGCCCGCGCGGCAGGCGCTTGAACAGCGCCGTGCCCAACCGGTCCTCTAACTGCTTGACCTGCTGGCTGACGGCCGCCTGGGTGACGCAGAGCTCGATCGCGGCCCGGGTAAACGACAGATGCCGGGCCGAGGCCTCGAAGGCACGCAGCGCATTGAGCGGAAGATAGGGTCGAACCATGATGCCCCAGATTTTCTAGGATGAGATACCAGATAAGGTCGTTTGCGATGCAATTGCGATAAATTTAGCGATGAGCGTGTCGCAGTCGTCAAGCCGGAATGCAAGCGCAGTCCTGCCGGACGGAAGCCTGCGGCCAGGATCCGCAACCCGCTCAAGGAGCCGCCATGCCCGCCTCGCCCACCCCTGTCCTGTCCCGCCGCCGCTTCACCCGGCTTGCCGGTGCGCTGATCGGCGCCTGCCTTGCCACACCCCGCCTGTCGCTTGCGGCGGGCAATGCCGAGGGCGCATTCAGCCAGGCGGTGGAGGCCATCGAGGCGCGCATCGCGGCCCGGCTCGGCGCCTTCGTGCTCGACACAGAAACCGGGACCACGCTCGGCTACCGCGCCGACGAGCGTTTCCCGATGTGCAGCACCTTCAAGGCGGTTGCCGCCGGCGCGGTACTGTCGCGCGTCGATGAGGGCAAGGAGGATCTGGCGCGCCGGCTGCGCTGGAAGAAGGCCGACCTGATCGCCCATTCTCCCGTCACGGAAAAACACGTCAAGGATGGCCTGACGCTGGCCGAGCTCTGCCATGCCGCAACCACCGTCAGCGACAATACGGCCGCCAATCTGCTGCTGGAGGCGATCGGCGGTCCGGCCGGCTTTACCGCCTTCGTCCGCTCGCTGGGCGACCCGGTCACCCGCATCGACCGGATGGAACCGGCGCTCAACAGCGCGAAGCCGGGCGACAAGCGCGACACCACAAGCCCTGCGGCGATGGCCGCCCTGATGAAGGCGCTTGTTCTCGACGAGGCGCTGTCGCCGGCTTCCCGCGAACAGCTCGGCCAGTGGATGATCGCCAATACCACCGGCGGTTCGAAACTGCGCGCCGGCCTGCCACGCAGCTTCATCGTCGGCGATCGCACCGGCGCCGGCGCCAATGGTACCAACAATGTTGTCGCCGTCATCTGGCCGCCGGAGCGCAAGCCGCTGGTGGCGACCGTGTTCATCACCGAAACCGGGACGCCGCGCCCGGAATCGGATCCGGCCATGGCCGAGATCGGCCGGTTGTTCAATCGGATCCTGGAAATCTGAGCGCACCGCCGCGGCCGTCCCCGCTCGGGCGAGGGCTGCGGCCCGACCCTGACGCCGTTGACCGCAATCGCGCTCAACCGGACTTGCTCAACCGGATTTGGTCAGCAGCTGATAGAGGGCGATCGGGTTGGTCGAAAGGTAGCGCACCAGCAGCCGGCGCGGCTCGCGGAACAGGCGATAGAGCCATTCGAGCCCGGCCTTCTGCATCCATTCCGGCGCGCGCGGCAGCTTGCCGGCAAGGAAGTCGAACAGCCCGCCGGAAGTCTTGATGACGCCGACGCCACGCAGCCGCTCGAGATTGCGTGCGACAAACTGCTGCTCATAGGGTACGCCCATGCCGATCCACAGGATGTCCGGCTTCAGCCGGGCGATTTCTGCAACCACCGCCTCTTCCCGCCCGGCCAGATAGCCGTTCGATGACCCGGCAAAGATCAGGTCCGGATAGGTCTCCCGCATCTGCGCCACCGCGCGCCGGTTGCTGTCTTCGGTTGCGCCGAGAAAATAGAAGCTGACACCGGCCTGCGCGGCCAGTTCGGCCACGGCGTGGACCAGATCGGTCGTCGCCACCCGTTCAGGCAGCGGCGTGCGGCACAGGACGCGCGACAACAGCACCATCGGCATGCCATCGGCATGAATCTGTCCGGCCTTGAGCAGAATGTCTCTGAAACCCTCATCCCGCGCCGCCAGGGCGATGACCTGGCCATTGGCCGAGGTGGAATAGAAAGGCAACCCGTCCCTGCCGCGCGCTTCCAGCGCAATGCGAATGAACGCGCGGGCGGATGTGTGCATGTCGATCAAGGCAATGGGGAGGCCGCCGAGCCGGACGGTTTTAGCACCATCGTCCGCCGGGCGATCGGTCAGGTCTGCTTTGTGCATACGAAAGGGACGTCCAGTTGGTCGTTTGGTCCTGCAAGTTACTACCGCTGTGTTAACGGTTCGCTACGAATTGACAGCCGACGGACATGTCCGGCGTCACCATCATTCGCGGTGCCTGTACGTCACCGCGCCCCGCTGTCCGCCATCCTCGACCACGGCAACGATCTCCGACCACAGTCTTTGCAGTTCAGCGCCTGCCTCGATCGTTGGCGCTTGCGTATGCCAGGCTTCGAGCACGGCATCCGCCATGGCCTGCGCATCGGCATCGGTGCCGACGAGGTGGATTGCCTTATGGTCGATCAGCCGGCGAAACAGGCCGTGATGGGCAAGAGCATCGCTGCGGCGCGGCGCGTTGACGATCACCGGCTTGCCGGAAAGGCCGGCCGCCAATACGCTGCCGCGACGCGCGGTCAGTCCCTCGGGAAACAGATAGCAGAATACGTCGACCTGCTCGAAAATGGCAAAGAGTTCGGCATCGGTCGCGACATAACCGGTGACCGTGACGCGCTCGCTGATGCCAAGGTGGCTCGCAAGCTCAAAGAAATCACGCTCGACATTGTCCATTCCCTTGATGAAGGACCCGACAAACACGACGCTGACATCATGGCCGCGCGCAACCAGGGCGCCAGCAATGGCCAGGACTTCGGTGGACTGCTTTTTCGGATAGATCGAGCCGAACTGGCCGATGATCAGGCGGCCGGCTTTTTTCTGCCGCTCCAGCGCCTGCGACCGCGGTCCCGGCTGCAATGTGGCCGGCGGCACGAGATTGGGCGGCACGGGCACGATGGCGCGACGCTTCGTCGTCATGCCCGACACGGGGCTTGCCGCAAACTCGTCCTCGATTTCCGGCGCCGAGAAGCAGACGCGGCTGGCCAGCAGCATGACCGGCATCAGCACCAGCCGCCGTTTCCAGTCGAGCGCCTGCCATTCATGCAGGACGACGACCAGTTTGCGTCCCAGCAGCCGCACCATCAGCGCTGCGAGCGTCGGCTCGACAAGCTTCTTCTTCCAGCCGACGACCGGGAAATTGAAGATTGCCGCATCTACGTCGGACAGCGCCTTTGCCAACCCGATCAGATCCAGGTCCAGCTTGCGCCGGCGGGCGCGCGGTCCCAGTCGATCGGCCAGAAGCCCGGCAAAACTCTCGACGCCGCATGTCTGCGCGGCACCGGAAACAAAAACGAGGTAGTTCTTTTCTGCCATGTCGATCTGTCCAAAGTCTCCGGCAATGCCATGGCCGATGCGCTGATGGGACCGTTCGCGGCCACAGATGCAGACAGCCCAGCGGAAACGGCCTTCTGAACAAGGATGCCGGTTCCGGTGCAGCAAAATCGCTGTTTAGTCTGAAAATAAGATGAAGCTGCAAGCCCGTCGGTTCGTTGCATATCGGCTAACCGGCCGCGTCACGGGCGCCCAGCACGGAATTGGCAGCATCCGTTAAGCTATTCTAGGGGAATGCCGCCTAGATTTGGCAGCCGAACATGCCACGAAGGAAGAGACATGACGGCATCCATCTCGCTGGTCACACCGAGCTATAGCGGCGATTTCGATTGCTGCCAGCTGCTGTGCGAATCAATCGATCGCCATGTCACCGGCCATGACATGCACTACATCGTCGTCGGCGATGAGGATGCGGCGCTGTTTGCGCCGCTGAACGGCCCCCGGCGTCGCGTGGTCCTATCCTCGAGCCTGCTGCCGAAATTCTGGGCCTTGCCGAAATGGCGCGGCCGGCGCTACTGGTGGTCACCCGCCATCCACCTGCCGGTCTATGGCTGGCACCTGCAGCAATTGCGCAAGATTGCCATGACGCTCGCCCAATCGAGCGAGCGGGTGATGTGCGTCGATTCCGACAATGTCTTCTGCCGTCCCCTCGATTTATCGGAGATTGCCGCGACGCCGAGGCTTGCGCACTATGTCGAGCCCGGCGCAATCAATCCATCCCGTCCCAATCATGTCCGCTGGTGGCAAAATGCTCACCGCGTCCTCGGTATGCCGGATCCGGTCCTGCCGGGCGACGACTTCATCGGCCCGATGACCCTGTGGGAACGCGAGACCGTGAAGGTCATGACACGGCAGATCGAAACGGTTTCCGGCCTGCCCTGGTGGCAGGCACTGGCACGCCAGCGGCATTTCTCGGAATACCTGGTCTATGGTGCAGCCGTTGCCAGCGATCCGACGCTTGCCGCCCGGCACGAGCGCGTCTCGCAAAGCCGTTGCCTTACCTATTGGGTCGGCCCGCCGCTCGATCGGGCCGGGCTCCAGGCGCTCATCGCCAGCCTGCTGCCGCACCAATGCGCCATCACCATCCAGTCGCACACGCAGACGCCGATCGAGATCATCCGTGAGGTCGCGATCGGCAAGGCCTGAGATACCCTGCCTGTGCCTCTCAGCCCTTGTAGGGTTTTGGCAGGAAACCGAGACTTGCAACGGTCCGGCCGAGCGACACCAGCAAGGGATGGCTTGCCGGCAACAAGTGGCGGGTTTGCCGGAACAGCAGCAACGACCGGCCAAGTCCGAGGAAAAGGCTCACCGCATTCTTGGCAACAGGCCCGATCGCCGATCGGCTGTGGATGCGGTCGATAACATAGTTGATGCTACCGGTGCGGATCGACCGCTTCATCAGGAACCGGGCCGAGACACGTTCTCCGGCCACGAATTCGTGGATCAGCGCCTCGGCGCACCACCAGGTCCTGAAACCTGCCTTGCGGCAGCGGGTGAAGAATTCCATGTCGCCGCCGCCGAGAAAATTGAACCGTATGTCGAACAATGGCGAGGCGAGGCCATCGAAGACCCGGCGGCGGATCAGGCAATTTCCGGATCCATGGATCTGGTCGATCTCGCGGCTCGGACCGTCGATCGAACCGAACAGCGGATGCTGCATGACGGCTGTGGTCGCCGGCACCTCGAACTCCCGGTCGACCGGGCCGCCGACGATATCGGCATTCTCGCGCCTGGCCGTGCCGACGATCGCCGCCAGCCAGCCGGGCATGGCCATTTCGTCATCGTCGATCATCAGCAGGAACTCGGCCTTCGGAAAGGCCTGCATCGCCTCGGCAAAGGCACGGTTGATCGCGTGGCAATTGCCCTGCTTGCCCTCGGTGAAAACCGCATACGGCAGGCCAGCCGGGCCGAGCAGGTCTTCGGCGCAGGCAGCACCGACCGGATTGGCGGCATCATTGTCGACGACGACGATCGCGAAGGGGAAATCGGTTTCCTGGGCGACGACGGATGCAAGCGTGCGGGCCAGCCAGGCCGGCCGACGAAAGGTCGGGATACAGACGACCGCCTGGATCGAACCCGCATCCTGCTTTGGCATTTCAGAAGCTCTTGTCACCGGCGACTGCAATCTGGCTGATTTCAGCCTCTCTGATCCTGCGGCGGAACCTACAAACTGCAGGTAAGCATGACGTTAACGCGCATTTGCGAGACGCTGTGCCAGGCGCTCTGTTTGGCGCTGTGGCCTCGGCCAGTTCGGGCGTGCAGGCCGGGCTTTTGCCGCAACAGCCGGTTTGGCCTCGACAAGGCTGGCATAGGCCTGGAACCTGAGCCCGAAGACCGAGATCAGCGTGGTGAACCAGAGCGGCCCGGTATTGCCAAAGAACGGGCTCTCCAGGCAGGCAAAAAACAGGGAAAACAGCCAGATGCGGATGAACAGCCGTGTCAGCGCCGGATCCTTGCCGCTCTTCAAAGCCCGTCCGGCATCGCGGATCGGCAGGAAAACCAGCCAGATCACCACCAAAACCAGCATCGGAATACCGCCATTGATCAGCTGTTCGACATAGCCATTGTGCGAATTGGCGGCCGTGACCGCCCATGAACTGAGTGCCTGGCCGCGCGAAAACAGGGCTTCGGTCTGCCAGAAGGACTGGAAGCCATAGCCGAAGAACGGCCGGTCGGCGATGGCCGACAGGGCCAGCTCCCAGATCGAGTTGCGGTCGGTGAAAGTCGGATCAACACCGAGCGATATCAGGAAACCACTGACCGCCGGAGAAACGGCGGCCGACATCAGGATGGCGTTGACGATCAGGAGGCCAAGAACCGGGATCAGCCAGCGCGAGGCCCGCACATGCTCGAACACCCAGGCCAGAACCAGCACGGCCGGCAGCATGCCCGCCGACGTCTTGCCGCCTGACTTCAGCACGAAGAAGCCTGCCGCCACGACGATCGCGAGGCCAATGAAAGTGGACCGGACCTGTCGCAGGTAAAGGCCGAAAAACACCGCAAAGACCATGGCACCGGCCGCGACGTTCTTGTGGCCGAAATGGCCGCGCCAGTCGCCTGCCAGCAATTGCTCGAGCGCATCCGTCGGCTGGTGGATCGCCCGCTGCGGCAAGGCCAGGATGCCAAAATAGGACAGGCCGATGACCGCGACCATGATGCCGCAGACCAGCTTGCCGAACTGCTTTTCATTGCGCGGCAACAGCAGAACGGCGCTGCTGCACAGGCAGACCAGTATGGCAAAGACGATACGGCGGAAGGCCGTGGCAGGATCGTCTGACAGCAGCCCGGTCAAGCAGACCCAGAGCAGAAGCACGGCGAGCAGACCATGCGGCCTGAGCAACATCCCGACCGATCGATAGCGAAACATCGTGACCAGCACGACACCGGACAGGCTGACGACGATCAGCTGGTTGATCAGGTTAGAGCTCTTGCCATAGGCGGTCAGCAGTGCGGCCGCATTCGGATCGGGGAAGGGTGCAAGACCGATCCAGAAGTAGCAGAAAATCGTCAAGAAGAGCAGGCTGGAGAACAGGCCGTTCCGCGCGGTTGCTCCGTTCTGACGCCCGTCAGGCATAAGCCTCTTCCCTGTCTTCGCTCAGATAGCGATAGTCGCGCCACAGGCCGAGCAGGACGGCGACGACGAGGCCGAGGAACAGGCCGACCATGCCGCCTGCCGCGGCCAGCAGATATCCTCTGGGCGGGAAGCTGCGATTGGCGGGCGCGACCGCCGGCGTGACGATGCGGACATTGGTGGCGTCGATCTGCTGGCGCTGGGCGGCTTCGCCGGCACGCGCCATGAAGGCTTCGTAGACGGCAGCCTTGGCGCGGGCCTCGCGCTCGAGTTCGCGCAGCTGGATCTGCGAGGCGCTGTCGTCGAAGACCGAGGTCGCCATCTGGTTGGCCTGCGAATTGAGCAGCTTCAAGGCGGTGCGTGCCTGGTCGAGCTCGGTCTTGGCAGCCTGGACGATGCGGCCGGTCTCGGCGCTGATCTGGTCTTCGAGCGCCTTCACCTGCGGCGTCAGCGTCAGGATCACCGGATGGTTTGGACCAAGTACCGCCGATTGCGAGGTCATGCGCTGCTTCAGGGTCGAATACTGGGTGCGCAGCATGGTCATCGTTTCCGACTGCAGGCTTGCGGCGTTCATCTGGTTGCGCGGGTCGGTGGCGACCAGTTCATTGTAGCGGGTTTCGGCCTGGATCAGCCGCGCCCGCGCCTCGATCAGCTGGGTATTGGTCTGCTGCGACATCAGCGTGCTGGTCAGTTCACCGGATACCGATTGCAGTCCCCGCTCGCGCTTGAACTGCTCGACATTGGATTCCGCCTTGGTCACCTCGACCTTGAGGTCGTCGAGGCGCGCGATCAGCGCGCTTGCCGCCCGGCCCGCCCCTTCGGATTCCGCCTTGGCCAGTTCTTCCTGGAAGCTGGTGACGACGGCATTGGTGATATCGACCGACTTGTCCGGATTGTTGGACCAGACCGCGACATTGACGATGAAGGAGCGTTCGTCGCGGCGCGCAACGACGCGCTTGGCCAGCGTGGTCAGCGCGTCATTGGCCGGATCCTTGGATGATGCGCCGGCAAATTCCGGATCGGCATAAAGTTTCAGGTCCTTGACCACGCGGCCGAGAACATTGCCCGAGGTGATGACGCGCAGCTTGCTGTCGACATCGAGCAGCTTGGTGTCACGTTGCATGTTCTCGGAAAAGATGTCGTTGCTGACGACCCGCAGATTGGCCGGATCAAGCAGGATGTCGATGCCGGCGATAAAGCGCGGCTTGACGAAGATCGTCACGCTATAGCCGGCGACGGCGCCGAAGACGGCCAGCGCCACGATCCAGATCGCGCCACCCCGCAACCAGTCGAGAACGCGGAAGAGATCGATCTGGAAGAGCTGCTGGAGCCTTGAATAGGTTTCCGCGTCGCGTCTTTCATCCGATGCACCGACCGTTTCGGCGGCGGGAGCAACCGTTTCGGATTGAAGCACATGCGGCGCGGGTCCGTCTTGCTCCGGCACATGCAGCGCCGCTGCGGGCAGAGCATCCGCCTGATGATGCACTCTTTCGATCCAGCCGCGTGTACTGACCACGGGCTTCTTCAGTCGAGAGTTGGCTTCATACATGGTGGTCCGGACCCAGTCGCTATCGGCTTTGCGCGCGCAATCATGGTTAACAAACCCTGTTTTCATTAAGTATCCATTAATGCCGTTTCCGAATGATGCGTGCGCGTGCGTAACTCCTGATATAAAAGGGGCGCGAATGCGTCGTCTTGCGACACGCGCCACTGACCATGTTCCATTTTGGGCGTAGCCGAGGGAAGCACCGTGATGCGCAGGCGAGAGTTCGTGGTCGGCGCCCTTGGGGCAGGCCTTGCAGCATCCACCATGCCTGACCGCGTGCTTGACGGCATGCCCGAAGCCTTGTCTGGCGCCTCACAGGGTACCTCACGCAGCACAGGCGGCATGGCCAGCGCCAGCCAACTGCGCACCGCCATTCCCTTCGGCGCCGCCGTGCGCGTCGATTATCTCGCCGACCAGTTCGACTACAAGACCGCCATCCTCGAGCACTGCCAGATCGTCGTCGGCGAAGGCGGGTTGAAATGGATCGACCTGCGCCCGACGCGCGACGATTTCGTCTTCGACCAGCCTGATCGCCTGATCGCATTCGCCGATGCCAATGGCATGAAGATGCGCGGACATACCCTTGCGTGGTACGGCGCCATGCCGGACTGGACCCAGCAGATCGCCAGCGAAGCCGAGGCGGAAGGCGAGCTTGTCCGCCACATCGAGACCGTGGTCGGGCGCTACAAGGGCCGCATCCCGAGCTGGGATGTCATCAACGAGGCGATCGCCGACAATCCGACCGCCGACGCGCCGTTCCGCGATTCGATCTGGTACCAGCGCCTCGGCAAGCGCTTCCTCGAGCTTTCGCTGCGCACGGCAGCCGCCGTCGATCCGGATGTGCAGCTGGTGATCAACGACTACGCCATCGAAAACCCGACCGAGCAGTGCCGGGCCAAGCGCGAGGCGCTTCTCGCCATGCTGCGCGACCTGAAGGATCGCGACGTGCCGCTGCATGCCGTCGGCATCCAGGGCCATCTTCTCGGCGACCAGGAGATCGACAAGGAAGGACTGTCGCGCTTTGTCGAAGAGGTTTCGGGCCTGGGACTCGAGGTTCTGGTCACCGAACTCGACGTGATCGACAACAAGCTGCCCGCCTCGACCTATGACCGCGACCAGATCGCGGCGGCCACCGCGCGTGACTTCCTCGGCGCCATCTGCGACGTCAAGCGTCCGGGCGCCATTCTCACCTGGGGGATCACCGACCGCTATACCTGGGTGCCGATGTGGTTCACCCGCGACGACGGCAAGCCGAACCGGCCGCTGCCGCTCGACGTCAACTATCGTCCGAAAGCCATGATGCAGGTGATCGAAGACTTCACGCGTGTTCCTGCCTGATGATCCGTCAAATCTCGTCCTACATGATCGCCAATGTCGTCACCGTCCTGATCGGCGGTGCCTCGGTCGTGCTGTTCACCCATATCCTCAGCCCGCATGAATACGGCATCTACGTCCTCGGTATCAGCGTCGCCGGCCTGATCTCGACGCTTCTGTTCGGCTGGATCAAGACATCGGTCTTGCGCTTCACCTCCGAAGGAGACGGCGCGGATGTGCGCATGTCGGCGCTGATCGCCTATGGCGTCATCGTCATGGCTATCCCGTTGATGGTGATCGCGGCCCTTTTCCTGCCCGACGGTTCTGCCCAATACGTGGTGCCGGCGATCTTCGTCGCCTATGCCGTCGGCCTGTTCGAATTCGTGCTGGAAATCTTCCGGGCGCGCCAGGAAACCGGATCCTACATGCGCTCGACGATCCTGCGTGCGCTGCTCGGCATCACCCTGTCCTGCCTGCTGGTGATGGTGTTCGATCTCGGCGGCCAGGGCTTGCTGATCAGCGTCGCCGGCTCCTATCTGGTCACCATCCTGGTCTATGCGCCAATGGTCTGGCGCCGTCCCCTGCATGGCTTCGACCGCGCCATTCTCACCGAAATGCTGCGCTTCGGCCTGCCGATGACCGTGTCCGGCGGCATCTTCATGCTGCACACGATCATTGACCGGCTGATCATCGTCTCCTTCCTCGGCGAAAATGCCGCCGGCAATTATGGCGCGGCCGCCGATCTCGTCCGCCAGATCATCCTGTTTCCCGGCGTGGCGATCGGCTCGGCCATCGTGCCGATCGCCATTCGCCTTTTGTCCCAGGACGGTCCCGCCGCGACCAACCGGCATCTGCTGCACAGTCTCGAACTGCTGCTGGCGATCCTCATTCCGGCCTGCGTCGGCATGGCGCTGACGGCGGCCAATTTCTCCGGCCTGATCCTCGGCCCGGAATTCGAGGTCGCGGCATCGCAGCTGATACCGGTCATCGTGTTTGCCTGGCTGTTCCGCTCGATCTCCTACCAGTTCATCCATGTCAGCTTCCAGCTCGCCAAGACGGCCCGGCTGGTGTCGATCCAGGGCATGGTCATCCTGACCATCAATGTCATCGGCATGTTCGTGCTGGTGCCGCGCCTCGGCCTGATGGGCGCCGCCTGGTCGCTGCTGTTTTCCGAGATCTGCGGCGTGATCGTCGGCTATTTCCTGTCGTTCAAGGCGCATCCCCTGCCACTGGAAATCTGGCCGACCGTGAAGATCTGCATCGCGACGGTGGTCATGGCGGTGCCGACATGGTTCGTCGAAGGCTTTTTCCCCAACAAGGGACTGATCGATCTCCTCGTGCCGGTGCTGACGGGTATCGTCGCCTACACGGTCGCCGCGCTTTGCCTCGATGTCGCCGGCATCCGGCAGATGCTCCGGGACCGCTTGTCAAAGACGGCCCAGCTGCCCGTCTAGCAGGCCCGAATGCGCCCGGCGATGCAAGGTCTGTTAAGGTCTTGGGCATTTAATCGCGACGGGAAAATGGGCGCGTCCTGCCGGCGTGTCCTCAAAAGGAAGAACGCGTGGACGGAGCGGGAAATACATCCGTACGGCGGGCGAAAAACGGCTTGTCAGCCGCACAACCCACCGTGTTCGGATCACATGTCGGCCTGTTTTCGGCGCCAGACGAAGGTCTGGCCCGCCGCGATCTCGCCGTGCTCTTTCTCAGCCCCTGGGGCATGGAGGAAATGTGCACGCGCAAGTTCTACCGGATCCTGGCCGAACGTTTCGCGTCGCTCGGCGTGGCCAGCCTGCGCTTCGACTATCCCGGCGCGGCAAACGCGTTCGGCGCGCCGGAGGGCAGCGCGGATCCCTCAGGTTCAGGTTTGGCCGATTCCGGTTTGGCCTGTTGGCTCTCGACCATCGGCGAGGCCATTGCCGAACTCAAGGCGCTATCGGGTACCCGACACATCGTCCTGCTCGGCCAGGGTCTGGGCGGCAGCCTTGGCTTTCTGCGCGCGCCGATGGAAACCGACATTGCCGGCCTGATGCTGCTCGGTCCAGTGTTGAAAGGTCGCAACTATCTGCGCGAACTGTCGCTCTGGTCGAAGATGATCGACGAGCCGATGCAGATCAGGACCGAGCTTCGCGACACGTCGCCCGGCGCCATTGCCGGCCTGCGCATGCCGGCGGCTGTCGCATCCGACCTGAAGACCCTCGATCTTTCCGCAGCGCCGCCGCTCGATCCGGCCCTGCCGCTTTTTCTTGGCCAGCGTCCGGGCAATCACGGCGACATCGCCTTCGGCGAGATCCTGCGCAAGACGGGCGGCAATCCGGCGACGGCCAATTTCACCGGCTATGACCAGCTTGTCTCCGGTCCCCTGTCGCAGACCATGCCAGGCGCTTTCATCGAGACCATGCTCTCCTTCGTGCAGGCGCTGCCGCAATTTCACAACCTTAAAGGGCAACCCGCCCGGCTTCCGGTGATCCGGCCGATCGTCTGCGGCGACAGTCGCGAGACGCCGGTGCGCTTCGGTGACGGCGACTGCTTCTACGGCACGCTGTGTCAGCCGGTGGCCTCTTCGATCGGGGTAACGGCGGTGATCTTGTCGACCTCATACGATCATCAGGCCGGCTGGGCCGGTTCGTCGGCGGAGATGGCGCGGCGGCTCGCGGCCATCGGCGTCTCGTCGCTGCGTTACGACGCCGCCGGTGTCGGCGACAGCCCGCCGATCCCGGGACGGCGCCGGCAGGTGCTCTACGACGATGCGCAGCTCGTCGATGTCGCTGCCGCCTACGACTTCCTGCAAACGCTGGGTCTGGCGGACAGGACGCTGATCGTCGGGCGTTGCAGCGGCGCCTATATCGCATTGCGTGCCGCCATATCCGATCCGCGCTGGAACGGGCTTGTGGCCGTCAATCCGGATTCCCTGCTCTGGCGTTTCAAGGGCCTGCCGCGCACGCTGACCGCCTATTCGCAGACGATTCTGAAGCGTGAGACGATCCGGCGCGTGCTTGCCGGCGAGGTGGACACGCTGGCCGCCTTGCGCAATATCGCCGTGCGACTGATCGACCGCGCTGCACGGTCCGCATCGCGCTTCGTCAAGGCGGCCGTGCCGATCACCCGCCTGAGCAGCCGGGTACACAGCGAATTCCTGCAGCTTCAGGCACGCGGTACCCGCGTCGTCTTGGTCTATGCCGAAGGTGACGAGGGGCTGGAGCGCTTTCATGTGCATTTCGGCCCCCGGGCCGAGAAACTCGACGCCTATGGTAATGTCGAGTTCCACATGATCGCCGATGCCGACCATAATCTTACCCCCCTGCCCGCCCGCGAAAGATTGTTTGCCATCGTCGAGTCCACCGCCCGGCAGCTGGCCGCAAGACACGTGATCTGAGCCATCCAAGGGGGATGACTTTTCCAAATCCCCCAACCTTTTCAATAAAACACACCCCATTTCATCCCCCTCCTTTCCACCCGTGCCATACTCACCCCCGTTCCGCTTTCGGATACACCGGGTGTTGCGAGCCCGGCGAAGCGGAACCGGCGCCGGGGGGCGCGGCTGTCGCTGGCCAGATCCTCCGGGCCGGATGCAACGGTCTCCCTCTGGTGGAGGGGATTATAGATGGCGACGGCCCCGGATGGCTTGCCGCCATGTCGAGATCCCCACAGCCATCGGACGTGCCTCAGCGGCACACAAACAAGGCGCCGGACCTGACTGATTGATCGAGTGATTGATTGATCGGGTCCGGTGACAAAGACGGCGGGAGCTGCGGTCGTAAATGACCCGCTCCCCGGGCGAGGGTCAGGTCGGGATGTGCGCACATCCGACGGGGAACCTCCCGGGCACCCGGCCAGGACGTTTTTACGAGACGTCTTGGACCCAAGCCCGGTTGACGACGAGACTTCGGTCTCAAAGCCAGAGCCGCCTTGCCAGAGAGACGCATGCAACCGGCAAAAATCGCCGAACGGGGCGCCGGAAGGAGCCACATACTAAACTTACAGAGGTTGCTTCTGGCGCCCTGTCCGAGACTTGCATTGGAGTACAGGCATGCCCATCCCCGGAGGAGGACAATCCGACCGGTCAATTGGCGTGGGATTTTTGAAGGTTTTGAATGATGAGAGTGGAAAGCCGAAAAAGGCACGTCAGCGCCAGTTCGCCCCCCTCTGTCGGCTCCGCCGACATCTCCCCCACACGGGGCGAGATCACCGAGACCGCAGTGCAAGGGAGAGAATGGTGAGCTCAGCGCAAAAGCAAAAGCAACCGAAAGTAAGGTGTTATCGGTCTTTCACTCGTTTCGGTTTGGCGAGCGGCCAGCCCCAATCCGATCTCCCTCCTTGTGGGGGAGATGCCCGGCAGGGCAGAGGGGGGTATTGCTAGGGCATAGAGGGCATTCCCGGAACAGAGTTGTCGGGACACTGGTGGCGGAAATCCAGCCCCCCAACCGCCCATCACCCCATTCACCCCCCTTGAAGCCTCTCGCCCGGCGTCCAGACCCGGACAGGCCGATCGCGTTGCACGAGATAAAATCCGTCAGCGGTCACCACCTGCCACGCCCCTGCCGTGCCATCCGGCCACAACACGCGGATCTCCGTGCCGGCCTCGTCGCCGATGCCGAAATGGTGCCAGCCGATCTTGCCGCTGGCATGGCCGCCGCCGACGGTCACTTCGCGCGTCAGCACGCGATCCCCGTGCCGCACCTCGATCCAGGCGCCGATCGCATCGCGGTTCGGCACGTCCTGGCGCAGCGCCAGTTGCAGGAAGTGTCCCGCAGCTTGCGTGTCGTTGCGCCAGATCTCGACGGGGGACCCTTGGTTGACGACGAGCAGATCGATGCGGCCGTCGAGATTGAAATCACTGAGTGCCGCGCCGCGCCCGCTTGCCGTGCTGGCGATGCCAGCCGTGTCGCCCATTTCGACAAACTTTCCGTCGCCGCCTTGGACCAGCAGGTTGTTCGGATCTTTTTCGGCAAAGTCCGGCATCTTGGCGACATTGCCCTTGGCAATGAAGAGGTCGACGAGCCCGTCATTGTTGACGTCCTCGAAATCGGTGTGCCAGGCAGTCGAGGGGCGGATTTCGCCGCCGGTATAGGGACGGTGCGCGGTCACGCCCCTGGCAAAGGCAATGTCGGCGAAACCCGGCTTCGGCTGTCCGGCCTTCGGCACTTCGGCCAAGACCTGCAGCTTGTTGTCGGCCATGCTGGTGAGGAAATAATCGGGATAGCGGTCGAAATTGACGTCGTAGCTCGCTATGCCCATGCCCCAGATGCGCAGGTAGCGCCAGCCGTCCTGCTGGCTGTAGAGCACCGGCTCCCTGCCGGGCTCTATGCGCCACATCTGCTCCTGGCCACCCTTGTAATATTCGCGATCGTTGGAGACGCGCAGCGACGGCGTGCCGGAGCGGTTCCAATCGGTGAACAGGATCGACAGGGGGCAGAACGACGGCTTCAACGCCAACGGCGGGGCAAAACGGCGGGCAGCGTCTGCTGCCGGGCGGTGCAGCCAGTTGTCGGTGCACGAGCCCCAGGGCTCGATGTCCTCGAACCGGTCGATGTAATTGCCGACGGCCAAAGTCGGCCAGCCGGCGCCCCGCTCGAAGGTTGCGGAAAAGGCGGTCGACCAGGCGTCGCCACCGTCAAAACCCCAGGCCTCGTTGGCGCGCTCGAAACGGCATTCGCCGAGACCGCGCATCGCGACATTCTCGCCGGAGCGCAGCAGCACGAGGTCTTGGACGCCGTCGGCATCGACATCCAGCGGATAGGCGCCGAGGACCTTGTCGAGTTCGAGGCCGGACCTGGCTTCGACAAACGACAGCGGGCCGGCGACGGTGCTGCGATTCTGGTAGAACTTGGCCGGTGCCTCGCCGCCGGCCAGCAGCAGGTCGGCAAAGCCGTCGGCATTGCAATCGAAGCTCGCGACGCCGCCGCCGACCATGAACTCCCAGTCGCCGCGATAGGTGCTGTCGATCCCCGCGGTCGCGGTTTCATCGACAAAACGCGGCACAAGCGGTTGCTTGCCCTCGGCGCCTGCAGCGCAAGCCGACAGGAGCAGGATTGTGAGGGTCGCCGACAACGGAAAACGGGCCATGGTCACTTTTGCGTGCCTCTTGCTCTCGGGTCAATATCGGGTGACGAGGGCGACGGCATGATCGCCGATGCAGCGGCCCTGATCGAGACCGCGCTCGATTGCGGCGCGGAAATGGATGCCGCCGTAGAGGCGCGAAATGCCGGCCTCTTCGGCAGCCGCCCAGAAATTCGGGAAACTGCGGTTTGGCAGGCCGTCCTTTTCATGGGTCGAATCGACGAAGGCCACGTTGTCGCCGAAGAAGGCGGTCAGTACCGCGGCAGCCGCACCCGACTGGGTGGAATGGCCGCTGGGATATTCGGGAAACGGCGGCGTGATCAGCAGCGCCTCCCATTTCGGGTCGATGATGCGCTTGATATAGGTGATCGGCCGCAGCAGATCGTATTCGAACTTGCTGTTCCAGCAGCCGATGAAGGCATCGGCGAGCGTCACGCCCAGGCGGGCGAGCAGGTCGGCGCGATCGGCGGCAGACGCCTTGCGCTCATCGAGAACATGCAGGGCGATCGAGATCCAGTGACCGGGCGGGGTCGGCGAGAGCATCGGATCGTCGGACCAGAAGCGGGCAATCGCCCGCTGTTCCGGCGTGATCGACTTGACCACGTCATGCACCTCCAGCGCTTCGATGTAGAAGGCGGAGCCCTTCTCTTCACTATAGGCGGGCGGTGGCGGCAGGCCGCAGCTCTTGCCTTCCGGCATGGCAAATGTCCGGTTCTTGCCCCATGCGGGCAGGAGCGGCTTCTGCTGCTGGTTGACCAGGCTAGTCGGCACCCAGTTGCCCGGCCCCTTGTTGAGCGCGAATTCGACCGGGAAGCCCATGTTTTCGACGGTCGCGCCGCCGTCATCCTTCGACCAGGCAAGGACATGGGCGACGACCGTGCGACCATAGTCTTGGCTGCGCGAGGCGAGATCCGGTGCAAGGCCGTCGGCAACCCTCGCCGCCATCTTCGCCTGCATGCGCGACAGCACCCGCTGTCCGGTCGGACCGGTATTGGCAAACAGCTGACCGACCGCCTCGGCCAGTGCCGCGTTGATGACCACCGCCTCGTCATAGGTCTTGGCGGGATCACGGCCGGCAAGCGGCGCCAGCCCGTTCAACTGGCCGGCCAGCGAGCGCCGCGCAGGATCGCCCGAGGCGGTCGCTTCATGGGCAATGACACCGAGATAGGCGAAGGCGCGGCTTGCGACCGGCGGCGAATAGGTCGCCGTGTGGCGGACCAGCTCGAGCACCAGGCGATACCAGTCATGGATCACCACATCGGCACCGGGTCGTTCGGCGGCGGCCAGCGGCGCAGACCAGACGGAAAAGATAATCAAGCCGATTGCGCCGATGCGCCGCCAGATTGCGTTCATTGCCCCCTCCCCGAGGTTTTGAATGCCGACCCTCCCGAAACCGGGGTCCCAAGGTCGTGGTGAAAGAGGATAAAGCATGGCCCCGGCCAACTCGCAAGAGTTGCCCTGCGAGAGTGTTGGGGCGAGAGTGTTGGGGCGAGAGTGTTGGGGGCAAGACTGGTGTGGCAAGAGTGTTGCCGGAAACGAATGACCTCAGATCAGGCCGAAGGCGCGACCGGCAAGGCTTGCGGCAAAGACCAGGAGAAAGCTGGCCGCGAGACGGCCGAAGACGATCGGGCGGGCGCTGGCGGCGCGGCGAAGCACGGTGGCGCCGAACGCGACCCAAAGAAGCGCCGCGGTGACGGTCAATGCCGCGAAGACCGCCAGATGGGGCAGCGGCTCCAGGACGGAAGTGACGGACGGCGGGATCAGAGCAAGGCCGATGATGAGGCCCTTCGGGTTGAGGACCGTGGTGACGTAGACGCCGCGGAAGGTGACAGGGCTTTCGCCACCGAGCCGCGGCGGGTGACGCCACAGGCGGGCGGCCAGCATCACCACCCAGATCGCGGCGACAAGCTTGACGGCGAGCGCTGCCTGCGGCTGGCCGGACAGCCAGGGGCCGGCAAAGGTGGAAAGCGGGATGATGGTGGTGAGATAGCCGGCAAGCTCGGCGCCGACCAGGGGCAAGGAGCGGCGCATGCCGGCAGAGGCACCGGAGACCGCCAGAAGCGTATTGGTCGGGCCGGGCGTCAGCAGCAACAGCAGCACGGCGATGACAAAGGCTGGCAGGGCCAAGACGGGGCCTCCCTCTCGATGATGTCCCAATGCCTTAGCAGGTGATCCGGCCCACCGATTTGACTTCGGTCAAAGACGATCGATTGCCCCTGGGGACAGTGCGGACAGTGGTCAATCGCCACTCGCCAGCGGTCGAAACTCGGATCAGGACCGGATCCGGGCAACCCAGGCGCGGGCAACGGCGAGACCGGCCTCGTCCGAGGCGCGGCCATGGGTCATGGCCAGGGCGGGATGGCGCTCCAGCCAGCCCGGCTCCTTGCGCTCGATGACTTCTGGAAAGGCTGCTTTCCAGTCATCGACGACCTGACGGTCGGCCTCGAAATGGAACTGGAAACCGTAAGCCGCGCGACCGAGGCGAAAGGCCTGGTGGCGGGCGCTCGCGTTTTCAGCGAGATGCACGGCGCCTGGCGGCAAGGTAAACGTATCGTCGTGCCACTGGAACGACAGGAAACTGTCGGACACCGCGGCGAAGATCGGATCGGCCTTGCCGTGATCGGTCTTTTCGATCACGCGCCAGCCGAATTCCGGTGCCGCCCCGATCAGGTTGTCGCCGCCATAGGCGCGGGCGAGCAACTGGCTGCCGAGACAAATGCCGAGCACCGCCTTGCCGGCATCGCCATAGGCGCGCATCAGGGCCGAGAGATCAGCCAGATAAGGATGCTTCTGGTCGTCGCGGGCGTTCTGCTCGCCACCGAGCACCACTAGCGCCTCATAGTCATCGAGCGTCGGCAATGGAGCGCCGGTATAGGCGGGGATGACAGTGACCTCGGCGCCGGCTTCGGCCAGCGCCTGACCGACCTGACCGGGATAGGAAACCTTCATGTTTTCAACGATGGCGACGCGCATGGGATCCGTTGCTTGGAATCATCAGGAGCCGCCACGAAAGCATGGCTGATGCTTTGCCGCAAGGGCGCGACCGGCGTCGCGCCCCGCTTTCTCAATTGGCGCGCCCGGCGCCCAGGACGTGTTTTCAGAATGTCTTTTTCAGGCGGGCGTCGACGGAATGGGCATTGCCGCCACGGCTGGCGAAGAACAGCGTGACGGCCGCCCAGATGATCGACTTTTCGGCGCCGGAGAAGCCCTGGCTCATGGTGACCCAGTGGAAATAGACCGTGACCAGCAGAACGATCGTGGTGGCGAGGGCCGCGACACGGGTGAAGAGACCGATTGCCAAAAGGATGCCGCCGAGGAATTCGGTGACGGCCAGCAGCGGCGACCAGAAGACGCCGGGATAAAAGCCGAGGCCTTCGACCATCTGGACCGCGCCGAAGGGGTCGGCGATCTTGCCGCTGCCATGGACGACGAGGCAGACACCGGCGACGACGCGCAGCACGGTTTCGACGATCTCGTGTGTCGAGCGATAAAGCGGCGCGACCGCTGGCACGATGAGGCGGTTGGTTTCGGTGGCAGACATCGATGAACTCCTTGGAAAAAATGATCGATTGCCTCTTGGCGTAACAATGCCAGAGTGGCAATTGGCCGCAGATCAAAAGAAGAGCGCCGAAGTTAACTTATCCGTGATGTCGGAGACATGAGATGACACCAGAGACGAAAGAGAGGCCGCGGATCTCGATCACCTATTGCACGCAGTGCAACTGGCTGCTGCGCAGCGGCTGGATGGCGCAGGAACTGCTGCACACGTTCGCGGCCGATCTCGGCGAGGTCGCGTTGATCCCCGGCACCGGCGGTATTTTCGAGATCCGGCTGAACGGGGAACTGCTGTGGGAGCGCAAGCGCGACGGTGGCTTTCCGGGACCAAAGGAACTGAAGCAGCGGGTGCGCGACGCAATCGACCCGGATCGCGACCTTGGCCATGTCGATCGGATCCATGCGGAGCGCGACAGCGGCCTCGATACCTGATCGGCCATCAAAAAAGGCGGCTGATGAAAGCCGCCTTTCCGGTTCTGCTGTTGTGACCGTCGCTCAGCCGAAGGGTGAACGGCAGGTCTTGAAGTAACCCGAGGACGACAGGAACTGATTCGTCCTTGGATTGTAGGAGCGATACCGGTCGAGGCACCAGTCGATATGGCGGTCCCAGCTGCGGCCGGGTCTCGCATAGACCGGCGGTGGCGGCGGGCGGCGATAGCCGGGCTGAACATAGACCGGCGGACGGCCGTAGACCGGAGGGCGTCCATAGCCCGGTAGCGGACGACCATAGTCCGGGTCGACATAGACCGGGGGTCGACCATAACCCGGCGGCGGCGGTGGCGGGCGGCGATAGCCCGGCGGCGGCCGATCCCAGGTCTCATAACATCCGTTGAAGTCGCAGACCATGTCCACCGGCTGCATATCGCCCGACGTCGTCATCTGCGCCGGCTCGGCCCGCGACACCGGCGACGCGGGCATGATGGTGGCGGCCTGGGCCACGGCGACCAGGCTTTCGACCCCGATCATGGCGAGCGCCAGAATTGCTGTTCTCTTTCTCATCGTCGATTTTCCTGTCTTCGACATCGATTCGCTGGCCTGCCCGGCGAAACGGACGGCAGCCTGACGAATAAAAAGCGTTTCGATCACGGCTTTTTCACGGCGTTGTCAACAGGTTCGCCGCGAGCATGTGTCTGAAAGGTCAGCAAAACCGGGCTTGAGACGCGATGCGGCCAGCCCGATGAAGAATGTATATGCGGCTTCGACATGAAAACTTCAAAAAGCCGATTGACAGGGGGAGTCTGTCGCTTTACATGGCTCCTCGTCGCCCAGATGGCGGAATTGGTAGACGCGCCAGCTTCAGGTGCTGGTACTCGAAAGGGTGTGGAGGTTCGAGTCCTCTTCTGGGCACCAAATTCCCATTCATACCAAGGCCTTGGCCATGGTGATGAAACTAAAAAAGCCCGGTTCTCCGGGCTTTTTTTATGCCTGCGTTTTGGCCCGATAGCGTGTTTGCGGACGCACCCGCAAGCATCGGCCAACGCGGGATCGAGCTGCCCTGGAGGGCACTGCAATCGCGAGAGGAATATTGCAATGGATGAGACTGTCGCTATCGAATCGCGCAGCGATTTTGCCCTCTGGGCAATCGAGCGGGCGAAAGAAATCGTCAGCCAGGAAGGTTCGGCGCTGGCGCTTGCCTCACGCGACATGAACGAGGAGGCGATCCGCGACGCGGGCCACGCACTCGGGGCCGCGATCAGCGAAGCGCTGCTCGAAGTGTTCGATGGACTGATCGGCGAGGACGAATAGGCCGAAGCCGGCGCTCAATCCAGAACGCGCGGATTGACGCCCGGATACCAGCCCCGGCCCGAAGTCGGCGGCTGGGTGCCCTGGTAGATGATTCCGTTCTTTTCGCAGCGATAGATGGTTTGCGGCAGGCTGTTGCGAATATCGCGGGCATCGATTCGCCTTGGAGCTGCCGTCATGGTCTCGCATCTGTAGCCATCGCCAAACAGTTGCGGGTCCTGCGGCTTGACGCCCGGCAGATCGGTGAACGTGTCCTTGCCCGCCTTCTGCCACTCGACGCCGCTGCCGGCGGCGAAGGATGCGGCCGGCGAAAGCGTCAGCAGAACCATCCCCAGCACGCTCGCAATCCTTGCCATTCTCGTCGCCGCGATGCGGTGAGGGAGCGGGAGGGCTGAATTCGACTGGATCATGGGGAAGGCTTCCGATGCGGGGTTCATGATCCCGATATAAGAAATCGACGGTCCGGCACCAAGTGCGCGCTCATCACGTTTCAGCGATGGGGCGGCGATAGCCTGTCGGTGTGTCATACAACCAGCCGATGCGTTCGATGGCGTCTTCGAGGCCCTCGCGCGCCACTGTCATAGTGTGGCCATTGGCATGGATCATCGACCGCGCATCCTCCATGACGGCGACATGGCCCTTCCAGAAGACGAGATCTCCGCGGCGGAGCTCTTCACGGCCGATCGGTTTTCCGAGGCTTGAAGCCTGCATGTCGCTGTCGCGCGGGGCGACACGGCCGGTCATGCGAAGCGCCAGTTGCACGAGACCGGAACAATCGATGCCGAAGCCGGATCTGCCGCCCCACAGATAGGGTGTTTCGACAAAACGGGCGATCACGGCGACATAGTCGCTTTCGACGGGCAGACCGACCGGGCCACAGTGATTGGCGACAAGGGCGCCACCATCGGCGAGGAGCAGATAACGTGTGCCGCGCGTCTCGGCTTCACCGACCGACGTAAAGGTGCTGCCCATGGACAGCGCTGCCTTGACCGGAAACCGGAGATCCTGACCGGAATAGACGAAGGTGCGCGGGGTGAGGACAACATGGGTCGAGGCCGTGACAGGGCCAAGGCTTGCCTCCGGCAGATAGCCGACATAACCATCGGCATCGGCCTTGATCCAGGCCCAGCCGTCGGCGCGATCCAGGACACGAACCGTTTCGCCGAGCAGGAGCTGGGTGTCGATACCGGAGCCTGGATCCGGCCGTGGGCGCAGGTCGACGACCGGCTGGCCGACCATGGCGGGTTCGCCATCGGTGAACCGCACGGCTTCCACCTTGCCCTGCAGGGCGGTTTCGGCAAGATCGGGTCGGTAGGCGTTGAGCCTGCGGTCGAGCATCATGTCAGTTGTCCATCAATGCGTTTGTTGTCCATCAAAAGCGGTCGATCAGTCGAGGGCACGGGTTCCAAGGGCGCGGGCCTGGGCAATGACCCGGTCGCCGAATTTCTCCAGAAACAGCGCGCCGCCGACGGTACGCTTGACCACCACACTGCGCCGGTCAAGCGCATCGCGGACACGGTCGACAAGCCCCATTTCGCCCAACGTATCCAGCGCCCGGGTAACGACCGGCTTGGTCACGTCGAGGGTTGCCGCAAGGCCCCGCACGGTGTGCGGCGGCGGCACGAGATAGATCTCCAGCAGGATGGCCAGCTGGCGCATGGTCAGATCCGGCCCGTCCTCGCGGACCTGCTGCAGGGTTACCCGATGCCAGAGGCCGAGCGCCTGGGTTGCGGTCAGTTCAAGGCTCATGGCCGGCTTCCGAAATGGTCATTGCGGGCATCTTTCCGGCAAACAGCGCGCCGATGCAAGAGGCCCGCAAGGACGTGACTATTTCCAGCCGGTCTGGAGATAACGATACAGAGCGCGGATGCCCTGCGCCTCGCCGCCGACCGGCGAATGCGGACGCTCGCTCTGCGACCAGCCGAAGATATCGAGATGCAGCCAGGTACGCTCCCTCGACACGAAGCGCTTGAGGAAGAGGGCTGCGGTGATCGCACCGGCCATGCCGCCGGCCGGCGCATTGGTCAGGTCGGCGATCTGGGCCTTGAGCATGCGCTCATAGCCCTTGTGCAGCGGCAGGCGCCACAGGGGATCATCGACCTCGAGGCTGGCATCGGCGAGATCATCGGCGAGGTCTTCGTCATCGGTGAAGAAGGGCGGCAGATCCGGGCCGAGTGCGACGCGCGCGGCACCGGTCAGCGTCGCCATGTCGATGAGCAGATCGGGATTTTCGGCATCGGCATAGGCCAGGGCATCGGCGAGAATCAGGCGGCCTTCGGCATCGGTATTGTCGATCTGTACCGTCAGGCCCTTGCGGCTGCGATAGACGTCGCCCGGACGGAAGGCATTGCCGGCGATGGAATTTTCGACTGCCGGAATGACCACCGTCAGGTCGATCTTCAGCTTGGCGTCCATGATCATCAGGGCGAGGCCAAGCACATTGGCGGCACCGCCCATGTCCTTCTTCATCAAAAGCATCGAGGAGGACGGCTTGATATCGAGGCCGCCGGTGTCGAAGCTGACGCCCTTGCCGACCAGGGTCAGCTTGCGATGGCCCTTCTTGCCCCAGCGCATCTCGATCAGGCGCGGCGCGACCGTCGAGGCGCGGCCGACCGCATGGATCAGCGGAAAATTCTTCTCCAGCAGTTCGTCGCCGGTGGTGACGGTGACCTCGGCCTTGTAGTGCTCGGCGAGACGGCGGACCGCCGCTTCGATATCGGCCGGGCTCATGTCATTGGCGGGCGTGTTGATCAGGTCGCGGGCGAGATAGACGCCGGCAATCTGGCGCTTGATGTCGGCGGCATCGGCATCCTGCGGGATGAGCAGCTTCGGTTCGGTCGGGCGTTCCGAGCGATAGCGATCGAAGCTGTAGGCGCCGAGGCCATAGCCGAGCAGCAGGCGGTTGGCGGTCAGCGGCGCGGTCTCGATATGCCAGTCGCCGGCCGGCAGCGTGCGGGCGAGCTTGCCGGTGAGAAACGGGCTTTCGGACGGATTGGCGCCCAGACCGAAGAGCGCGCCACCGAGATGGCCCTCTTCCGTCGGGATCAGCAGCAGGGAGCCGGCTTCTGCCTTGAAGCCCGCTTTTCTGGCCCAGTCGAGGGCGAGCGGCTCAAGCGTGCCGGTCTCGACATGGGCCGGCGTGACCGCGAAGATCGGCAGGGTCTTGCCGCCCTTGGTGCTGAAGTGGGTCGGGCGTTCTATGTACTGGAAGGGGGCCATGGCTGCTGCTTTCAAGAGAATCGGCGTCGACAGAATTAACACTCCGTTAGGGTTAACAGATTATTGCTTGAGTGGAGGTTACGTCACGCTGTTGAAGCCGATGACGCAGAAAACCAGACTTTCGGGATAGCAATCATGGCCAACCGGCATAATTCCTCGCGCCGCCGCATGCAGACCCTCGGCGGAATCGGTCTTGTCATCGCAGCGCTGACATTGAGCGGCTGCGCCGGCCGGGAAAAACCGCTGATCACCGGCTCCATTCCTAAGCTGTCGAAACCGGTCGATTCGATGACCGGGCCGGAACTGGCGCGGGCATCCGAGACGATCGGCAAGGCCTATGAGGCCAATCCGAAGGATCGCAATACCGGCCTCAGCTATGCCAATGTGCTGATGATGTCGGGCCGCAACGCGCAGGCGCTGGCCGTGATGCAGCAGGTGGCGATCGCCCATGCCAATGACCGCGAAGTGCTGGCCTCGCTCGGCAAGGCGCAGGCAGCGGCCGGGCAGCTGGAAAAGGCGCTGGGCACGATCGCCCGCGCGCAGACACCGGACCGTCCCGACTGGAAGCTCTATTCGGCCGAAGGCGCCGTGCTCGACCAGCTCGGTCGCTCCGGCGATGCCCGCGGTCGCTACCGGATGGCGCTCGACATCCAGCCGGGCGAACCGAGCGTGCTGTCCAATCTCGGCATGTCCTATGTGCTGTCCGGCGACCTGAAGACCGCCGAGACCTATCTCAACCAGGCATCGCAGCAGCCGACGGCCGACAGCCGCGTGCGGCAGAACCTGGCGCTGGTGGTCGGCCTGCAGGGACGTTTCCAGGAGGCCGAGCAGATCGCCTCGCGCGAACTCGACCCACAGCAGGCGGCTGCCAATCTCGAATACCTGCGCGGCATGCTGGCGCAGCAGAACTCCTGGAAGCAGCTTGCCGCCGACGGCAAGCCGAAGAAAAGCGGCTGAGGCCTGATCGGCGATAAAGCAACAGTGTCATCGCCTGGCTAGTCCGCTGAGCCGGCCTCGTCCGGCAGGACCAGTCGCGAACGGCCGCTGGTCAGATCCTGGACAAGCCTTGCCACCTGATCCTCGTCGCCTAAACGCAGGGTGACGGTGAGCGCAGCACCTTGCGCTTCGAAAGCCTCGACCAGCGACACATGCGGCAGGGCGAGCAGCCTTGCCTTGACCAGCGCCAGATCGGCAAAGCCGGCAACCACCGCGCCCGTCAGCATCGGAATGATCTCGACCTTTTCGCCGAGGCGCAAGGCGGCGGCGGCCGAACCGCCATAGGCGCGCATCAAACCGCCGCTGCCCAGCAGAATGCCGCCGAACCAGCGGGTGACGACAACGGCGACCCCATCGAGATCCTGTCCGTCGATCGCCTGCAGGATCGGCTTGCCAGCGGTGCCGGACGGTTCGCCGTCATCGGAAAACCGGTAGGCCTGGCCGAGGCGCCAAGCCCAGCAATTGTGGTTTGCCGTGTCATCGCGATGGGCCGCGAGGAAGGCCTTGGCCTCATCCTCACTGGCAATCGGGGCGGCATGCGCGACAAAGCGGCTCTTCTTCACGTCCTGGGAAAACGCGACGGGCTGAAGGAGAGAAAAACGCATGGCGATGAACAGGCTCTGGATCTGGCGGATTGAAACGTTGTGCCACGCTACAGGCGCGCGTGCGCCGGTTCCAGCGGAAAGCAGCGCCAGCGGATCTGGGCGTCAGCGGATATGGGCGCGATTGCCGTCCAGCCACTGGCCGAGGGCGGCAATCACCGAGAGCCTGAGGCTCGCCCTCATCGCCAGTGCCTTTGCCAGCGCATGGTCGTCGGCGGGAAAGCCCATTTCGGCCATCACGGCGCGCGGCGACAGGCGCCTTGCGCGCATGACCGCTTCGATCCGCTCGATTGTGGCGGGAAGCAGGTAGCGGCCATTGGCAATCAGCGGCTCGGCCGGGATGGTAGTGTTTACAGTCGGGCGCGCGTCTGCGGTGGTGGCGGCGATCATGGGGGTGCTGATGGGCGTGGCGCCACTGGCAACCGTCGACGCCCTGTCATGCAGGAGTGCAAGGGATGGCGCGATGCCGTTGGCCCGGGTTTCGGCAGCGACGAAGTCGAGGAAGGCCTCGCGGTCCTCCGTGGTGGCCTGAGCCCAGGCCTTGATCAGCTTCTTCAGATGATTGCGCTTGGGCTTTTTCGACATGACCGGCCTTCTCTTCGATCCCCGGTCCTTACCCCGCCCGGCGACGGAGCGCGAGAAAAAATCATTGGCCGATGCGAGGCTTTGAAGAAGGGCCGAATTCTCCAGCGACAACAGGCAGATCCTCGCTCGAGATGGCACAGCGCAGGCGCGTGAATATTAGCAAAACACGTTGCAGAGCAAGCAGTCGTTAACCTTTATTTTCTACTGATGGAGTGCTTGCCAGCTCTCCCGTTTCTCGTCAGCGATCAGGTTTTCAATGCATCCTCCCCGCCAAAATTCCGTGTTTTCCGCCAATACCTTAGGGGAAAAGCCGACGACGAAGGCACCGGCTTCCGGTCCCGCTGCAGTGCAGGCGACTGCCGTGCCGGGGCAGATTTCTCAGGGGCAAACTTCTCAGGGTGGGCCGCGCGCGGGGACGGACCAGCTGGCTGCCAGCCAGATCGAAGGGCGCAGCGAGATGCCGGCCTGGCAGACCGCTTTCGTGCTGGGTCCGAACGTGCGCTTCACGCGCACACCGGACAAGACGCCAAATCAGGCACAAACCCAGCTTCCGGGCCAGATCCCCGGACAGACGTCTGGACAGCGCGGCGAACCCGAAACCGTGGAGCCGTTGGTGGCCGCAACGGTGCCGGCTACCGTGACCCCGCCTTTGGCAAAACCGACCGTGGCCGCGCCGCGCGCGCCGGCGTCCGTTACCCTGCCGCAGCCGCCGGATGCGGTCGGCGCGCGGGCGCTGACCTACAAGCTGCGCCGCGAACTGGCGCGCCAGCAGGCCGAACTGGCGGCCTGGGCCGAATCGCAGGGGCAGGAAATGCCGATGATCGCCGCGCAGGCCCATAGCCCGGTGCCAGCCGCCGCGCCGACAACCGCAATGCAGGTCAGTCAGGTAGTACAGGCCAGTCAGGCAGTGCAGGCAAACATTGTCCCGGCACCGCGTGCGATGATGCCCAGCAGGATTGCCGCTTCGGCACCGAACGAGCCGCGCGTGGAGCAGCCAACGATGGTGCGCAACGCCTTCCTGCGCGGTCCGGTGCAAGCGCAACAACAGCAGCAACAGCATCAACAGCCGCAGCAGAATGCGGCTCTCGCCACCGCCGCCACGTCCACCGGAGCGCAGACGAAAGCAATGACCGCGCATGCCATCGCTGCAACGCGCGCATCGGAGAGCCCTGCATCGGCTGTCCAGGTTTCGGCGACACAGGTACCGGCTTCCATGGATGTTCCGGCGCAGACGCAACACGCCGCAGCGCCGGGTCGGGCACCGCTGGACCTGAGCATATTGTTGTCAGACCATATCTTTTTCGAAGCGATGATCGATGTCGGTGAGGCGCCGATCGAAGCCTTGGCGGTATCGAAGCCGCCGGTCGCTCCTGCTATCGGAGCCCCTGCGCTTGCTCCTCTCCCTGCGCCTCATATGAACCCAGGCGTGAGTGCTGTCCGGTCGGCGATCCACACGCCCACCCCGGCACAGCCACCGGTGCGCTCACGGATCGCGGCGCGTGCCGAGGTGGTGCGCTATCGCCCGGACGTCGCCGTTCAGCCGCAGAATGCGCAGACTGTCAGGCCCGTGTTCGACGCGCCGGATGGCTCGGTGATTGCACTCTACCGCCAGGTTGAGGCCCGCATGCCGATCGTGTTCGGCGACGCACAGGCCATGGTCGAGGCCGTGCCGGCGCTAAGCGAGGGAGCCTCTCCCCTGCAATCGCCGCCTTCCTCGGCACCGCAGCCGTTCACCAGCTCCCTGCCGATCGCCCAGGCGTTGAAGGCACGCCAGCCGCTTTTCCGCGAACAGCCGGCGCTGGCCGAGGGCGAATACGAGCTGCCGCCGATCGATCTCCTGCAGGAAGCGCAGGTGCTGGATGCGCCGGCGATGAGCCCTGAGGCGCTTGAGCAAAGCGCAGGTCTGCTGGAAAACGTCCTGGAAGATTTCGGCATCAAGGGCGAAGTGATCGACGTGCGACCGGGTCCGGTCGTCACGCTCTATGAATTCGAGCCGGCACCGGGGGTCAAATCCTCGCGCGTCATCGGTCTGTCCGACGATATCGCCCGCTCGATGTCGGCCCTTTCGGCCCGTGTCGCCGTGGTGCCCGGCCGTAATGTTATCGGCATCGAACTGCCGAACCCGGTGCGCGAAACCGTTTACCTGCGCGAACTGATCGAAACGGCGGATTATGCCGAGACGCGGTTCAAGCTGCCGGTGTGCCTGGGCAAGACCATCGGCGGGGAGCCGGTGATTGCCGAGCTGGCCAAGATGCCGCATCTGCTGGTGGCGGGAACGACCGGATCCGGCAAATCGGTGGCGATCAACACGATGATCCTGTCGCTGCTCTACCGGCTGCGGCCGGAAGAATGCCGGCTGATCATGGTCGATCCGAAAATGCTCGAGCTTTCGGTCTATGACGGCATCCCGCATTTGCTGACGCCTGTCGTGACCGACCCGAAGAAGGCGGTGATGGCGCTGAAATGGGCCGTGCGCGAGATGGAAGATCGCTACCGGAAAATGAGCCGGCTCGGCGTGCGCAATATCGACGGCTACAATTCACGCGCAGCCGCGGCGCGCGCCAAGGGCGAGACCATCCTGTGCAGCGTGCAGACCGGTTTCGACCGCTCGACCGGCGAGCCGACCTATGAGCAGGAAGAAATGGACCTGGCGGCCATGCCTTACATCGTCGTCATCGTCGACGAGATGGCCGACCTGATGATGGTCGCCGGCAAGGAGATCGAAGGCGCGATCCAGCGGCTGGCGCAGATGGCGCGTGCCGCCGGCATACACCTGATCATGGCGACGCAGCGTCCCTCGGTGGACGTGATCACCGGCACGATCAAGGCGAACTTCCCGACGCGCGTTTCCTTCCAGGTGACGTCGAAGATCGACAGCCGCACCATTCTCGGCGAGCCGGGTGCAGAACACCTGCTCGGCCAGGGCGACATGCTGCACATGGTCGGCGGCGGGCGCATTGCCCGCGTGCACGGGCCATTCGTATCGGACGAGGAAGTCGAAAAGGTTGTCGCCCATCTGAAGACGCAAGGCCGGCCGGAATATCTCGGCACGGTGACCGAGGATGCCGACGAGATGGACGAAACGGCCGAGGAAGACGGCGCCGTATTCGACAAGTCGGCAATGGGCGAAGAAGATGCCAGCGATCTCTACGACAAGGCGGTGAAGGTCGTGCTGCGCGACAAGAAGTGCTCGACATCCTATATCCAGCGCCGCCTGTCGATCGGCTACAACAAGGCGGCCTCGCTGGTCGAGCGCATGGAGCAGGAAGGCCTGGTCGGCCCGGCCAACCATGTCGGAAAACGCTCGATCATTGCCGGCGGTCGCGAGATCAGCCCATTGCCGGATAGCGACATCGAAGGCTGAGGCCAAGCGCGGTTCGAAACGCGGCCGCCATGGGACACAAGCGAAGCCCGGCAGGTCATGGCCATGTACCAAAGAAAAACGGCGCCTCCCGAGGGGAAGGCGCCGTTTTTCCGTTAGTCAGTCAATACGCGCTCAGCTATCTGGCGTGAGCGTCATCGAGGTGCCGGTGGCTGCCAGGTTGAGGCCGAGCTGACCGGTCACGCTGATCGTCTGCAGGTGGATCGAGCCGGAGGTGCCGCCCACCAGGATATTGGCGCCGACACCGGCGCCGACCGTCGCTTCCGCCGTGATGCCCTGGTAAAGACCGCCGAGCGACCCGCGATGATAACCGGCCGTGGGGGCGAAGACCGCCCAGATCAGGCTGCCCTTGGTGGTGAAACCGAGGTCGACACCCATCTTGCGCAGTGCGCCCGTGTAGCGGTCAAGCGGCTCGCTGCCGATGGTCGAGGTGAAGACGCAATCGACCTCCTTGGCGGAACCGACGACAAAACCGACGCCGCCGCCGACATTGCACTGGAGGTAACCAATGCGGACACCACCGCGCTGGTCAGCTTCCTGATAGGTGGGAACGGGATCCTGGCGGGTAGTCGTATCTGCCGACAAGGCGGCGCCTGCGCTGGTCAGAACCGGCAGTGCGGCGAGCGCAACGGCGAAAGTCTTCTTCATGTTGTACTCCTTCAAAACTTGAACCTGCCCTCCGATGACCACGCATCCGAGCCGGTAGGCTAGGTGTGATTAACGCATATGGCGAAAGAATGATCCCTCGATGCTTTTGTATCGTCTTTCAGTGATGGATCGGTGCCAGGCCTGCGGGAACTCGCGTCAATGCCGAAGCGTGTTCGTGCCGGATGGCCCGAGCGGTCGACAAAAGCAATTTGGCGGCGTGCAGGGCACGCCGCCAAATCGGCATCACATTGGGTCCGGTCCGGTCTGCCGTCAGTAGGACTGATAGGCAGAAATGACCGCGGTGATCTGGTCGGGGGTGAGCGCGGCAACCTGCGCCGTGGTGATCGCCTGCAGCTGGGCGCTTGACAGGTTGGCGATGTCGGCTGTCGACAATCCGGCAAGGGCTGCGGAATTGATCGAGGCGATGTCACCCGTCGAGAAGGTCGCCAGATCTTCGGCTTCAAGCGCGGCAATCTGCACCGAACTGAGGCCTGCGACCTGGGTGGAGGTCAGGACCTCGACCTGCTGGGTCGACAGGGCGCCGATCTGGGCCGTGGTCATGCCGACAATGGCGCTCGGCGAGAGAGCGACCATCTGATCGGTGGTCAGGCTGGCGATATGGCCAGTGCCGAGGGCTGCAACCTGGATGGCGTTCAGTGCGCCGATCTGCGCGGTGCTCAAGGTTGCCACCTGGCTCGAGGTCATGGCCCTGATCTGGCTGAAGATCAGCGCGCCGAACTGGGCAGTGCTCAAGGCGGCGACATGGGCGGTCGACAGGGCCGCGATATTGGCCGTCGACAGTCCACCGATCGCCGTGGCGCTGATGGCTGCAAGATCCCCCGTCGAGAAGGTCGCGAGGTCTTCGGTCGTCAAGGCACCGAGCTGCGTCGAGGTCAAAGCGCCGATCTGGGCCGAGGACAGGGCGTCGACCTGGGCGGTGGACAGGGCATCGATCTGCGCCGTCGTCAGACCCGGAATGGCACCAGTGCCGAGTGCTGCGATCTGGGCTGTCGTCAGCGATGCAACATTCGATGCAGACAGGCCCGAGAGACCGGCCGCGCTCAGCGCTGCAATCTGCGTCGTGGTCAGATTGCCGACCTGGGTCGAGCTCAGCGCACCCACCTGAAGGGAGGTGAGGCCGTTCAGCTGGGCAGCGCTCAGGGAGGCGACCTGCGATGTCGTCAGGGCAGAGACGGTGGCTTCCGACAAGCCGGCAATGGCCGACGCGCTGATCGCCGCGATATCCGCTGTCGAGAAGGTGGCAAGGTCCTCATGGCTCAGCGCGCCGATCTGCGTGGCGCTGAGAGCTGCAATCTGCGTCGCGGACAGGGCTTCAACCTGGCCGGTCGACAGGGCGTCGATCTGGGCGGCACTCAAGCCGCGGATCGCCGTCGCGGAGAGGGCTGCGATCTGATCGTTCGACAGGGCGGCGATGTTGCCGGTGGACAGGCCCTGCAGAGCCGTCGAGCTCAGCGCGGAGATCTGCGTCGTGGTGAAACCGCCGAGCTGGCTGGATTTCAACGCCTCGACCTGGGCCGAACTCAGTGCCGCGACCTGAGCCGTGGTCAGCGCGGAAACCTGTTCGGCGGTCAGGGCGGCAATATTGGCCGTCGACAGACCGGCAATGGCCGCTGCCGTGATCGCTGCGATATCTGCAGTCGAGAATGTCGCCACGTCGGCCGTACCAAGGGCTGCCAGCTGCGCCGATGCCAAAGCGGCAATCTGCAGCGTGGAGAGTGCGTCGACCTGAGCCGTCGTCAGCGCCTCGATCTGGTCCGGGGTCATGCCGGCCACCGCCGCGGTATTCAGGGCGGCGATCTGCTCGGTGGACAGCGATGCGATCGTCTGGCTGGACAATGCATTGGCTTGCGCCGACGTCAGCACGGAAAGCTGCGCCGTGCTCAGCGCCGCGAGCTGGGCGGAACTCAGCACTTCGATCTGGCTGGATGACAGCGCCACGATCTGGGCCGTCGCCAAGGCGGCGATCTGATCGGATGTCAGCGCCGCGATATTGGCCGTGGACAGGCCGGGAATGGCCGTGGATGTGATCGCAGCCAGATCCGCCGTGGAGAAGGTGGCGATATCCGCCGTGCTAAGAGCGGAGATCTGGGCCGAGCTCAGGCTGGCAACCTGCGACGAGGTAAGCGCCTCAACCTGGAGGGTGCTCAGGGCCTCGATCTGCGCTGCCGTCAAGCCCGGGATTGCCTTGGTGCTGAGGGCGGCAATCTGGTCATCGCTCAGTGCTGCGATCGTGCCTGTCGCCAGACCGGAGACACCGGCCGAGGTCAATGCGCCAATCTGAGAGGTGCTGAGGGCCGCGATCTGCTCGGTGCTCAAGGCTTCGACCTGATCCGATGTCAAGGCTGCGACCTGGGCCGTGGTCAGCGCCTCGATCTGGTCGGCGCTCAGAATTGCAATGTTGGACGTCGACAGGCCGGAGATGGCCGCGGCACTGATCGCGGCAATATCGGCAGTCGAGAAGGTCGCCAGTTCGGCGTCGCTCAACGCGGCGATCTGGGCCGAACTCATGGCGCCGACGAGAACCGAGGTCAACGCTTCGGCCTGTTCCACCGTCAGGGCTTCAATCTGGGCCGTGGACAGGCTTGCGAAGGCCTTGGTGCTGAGGGCGGCGACCTGATCGGCCGTCAAAACCGGAATGCTGGCCGTGGCCAGGCCCGGAATGGCCGTCGACGAAATGGCACCAATCTGTTCCGGGGTCAGGGTGACCAGCTGAGACGTGCTCAGGGCTTCAATCTGGGACGACGAAAGGGCTGCGACCTGGCTGGTCGTCAAAGCCGCCAGCTGTTCAGCCTTGAGGGCCGCGATATTTGCGGTGGGAAGACCCGGGATGGCTGCAGTGCGAATGGCCGCGATTTCATCGGCCGAGAAGGTCGCAAGATCCTCGGTGCCGAGAGCTGCCACTTGGGCGGATCCCAAGGCCGCGATCTGCGACGATGACAGGGCTTCGATCTGTGACGTGCTCAAGGCTTCGATCTGCGTGGAGGTCAGGCCGGCGACGGCCTTGGTACTGAGCGCCGATACCTGGTCGATCGTCAGCGCCGCGATGCTTTCGCTGGACAGGGACTTGATCTGGGTCGAGCTCAGCGCACCGAACTGGGCGGCGGTCAGGGCGGCGATCTGGACGGCGCTCAGGGCTTCGATCTGGGTGGTCTTGAGGGCTGCAATCTGGCTCGTCTTCAGGGCCGCGGTCTGGCTTGCCGTCAGCGAGGCGATCAGGTCGGTCGACAGGCCGCCCACCGCTGCCGTGCTCAAGGCTGCCATTTCGTCGACCGAGAAGGTCGCGAGATCCTCGGTGCCGAGAGCGGCAACCTGCGCCGATCCGAAAGCGGCGATCTGGGTCGAGGACAAGGCGTCGATCTGGCTGGTGCTCAGGGCTTCGACCTGCGACGAGGTCAGGCCCGAAATCGCCCGGGTGCTCAGGGCCGCAATCTGGGCCGTCGTCAAGGAGCTGACGGTCGAGCTCGACAGGGCGGCGATCTGAAGCGAGGTCAGCGCGCTTATCTGCGAGGTGCTCAGAGCCGCGAGCTGGCTGTCGGTCAGGGCGACAATCTGGGTGGTTTTCAGGGCAGCGATCTGCGCGGTTTTCAGGGCTGCCGCCTGCGCCGTGGTCAGTGCTGCGACGCCATCCGAAGACAGGCCCGCCAATGCAGACGAATTGATCGCGGCGATTTCCGCGGTGGTAAAGGTTGCGATGTCCTCGGCGCCGAGAGCGGCGATCTGGGTCGAACTCATCGCCGCGATCAACGTTGATGTCAGCGCTTCTGCCTGCTCGGTGCTCAATGCGGCAATCTGGGCAGAGCTCAGGCCGCTGACCGCCTTGGTGCTGAGGGCCGCGATCTGGGCCGTGGTCAGGGCGGCAATGCTCTCGCTGGCCAATGCCTTGATCTGCGTGGCGCTCAGGGCCGAGAACTGCGCCGTGGTGAGCGCTGCGATCTGCCCGGTGCTGAGGGCCGCAAGTTGGGTGGTCTTCAGCGCTGCGATCTGGGTGGTCTTCAGCGCAGCCGCCTGATCGGAGGTGAGAGCCCCGATATTCGCGGTCGAGAGGCCGGCAATGCCGGCCGTGGAAATCGCCGCGATCTCGGCGGTGCTGAAGGTCGCAAGGCCTTCGGCGCTCAAGGCCGCAATCTGGGCCGAGGTCATCGCCGCAATCTGGGCCGACGAGAGCACATCGATCTGTGCCGATGACAATGCGGCAACCTGTGTCGATGTCAGGCCTGTGATCGCCTTGCTGCTGAGGGCGGCGATCTGCGCGGTGGTCAGGCCGGCAACGCTATCGCTCGACAGCGCCTTGATCTGGGTGGAGCTCAGCGCGGCAAACTGCGCCGTGGTCAGGGCTTCGATCTGGCTGAAGCTCAGCGCGGCTATCTGGGTGGTCTTGAGGGCTGCAATCTGGGCGGTCTTGAGGGCGGCAGCCTGATCCGAGGTCAGGGCCGCGATATTGGACGTGTTCAGGCCGGAGATCGCAGCGGAGCTCAGAGCCGCAATCTCTTCGGTGCTGAAGGTGACGATATCTTCGGTGCCGAGAGCCGCGACCTGGCTGGAATTCAGGGCAGCGATCTGGGCCGAGGACAGAGCCTCGACCTGCGCGGTGGTCAGGGCCGCTACCTGCGACGAGGTCAGACCCGTGATCGCCTTGCTGGTCAGAGCGGCAACCTGGGCCGTGGTCAGATCGGCGACCCTCTCACCGGACAGAGCCTTGATCTGGGTCGAGCTCAGGGCTGCAATCTGGGCGGTCGACAGGGCCTCGATCTGGGTCGAGTTCAACGCTGCCATCTGGGTCGTCTTCAACGCGGCGATCTGGGCCGTCTTCAAGGCCGCAATCTGGGCGGAGGTCAGCGCCGCGACAGCGGATGTGCCCAGCCCGGCCATGCCGGCCGAGCTGATGGCGGCCATCTCTTCCGTGGTGAATGTGGCGATGTCTTCGGCTGCCAGTGCCGTCATCTGGGTCGAGGTCAGGACGGCAATCTGGGTGGCAGAAAGGGCTTCGACCTGGGTGCTGGACAGGGCCGCGATCTGGCCCGTGCTCAGACCGACGATCGCCTTGCTGCTGACGGCGCTGATCTGCGCGGCGCTCAGTTCAGCGATGGTTTCATTCGTCAGGGCCTTGATCTGGGTGGAGGTCAGGGCGGTAATCTGGGTGGTCGACAGAGCGTCGACCTGGGTGGTGGTCAGGGCCGCAATCTGGTTCGTCTTCAACGCTGCGATCTGAGCGGTCGTGAGCGCCGCCGTTTGCTCGGAGCTCAGGGCGGCGATCGTGGCTGTGGGAAGACCCGACAGGGCCGCCGTGCTGATGGCTGCAATTTCGGCGGTGGTGAATGTCGAGATGTCTTCCGGCGTCAAGACCGCCAACTGGCTCGACTTGAGCACCGCGATCTGGGCGGCCGACAAGGCTTCGATCTGCTGCGAGCCCAGACCGTCGATCTGGGCCGTGCCCAATGCGGCGACCTGGGCGGTGACCAGACTGCCGATCTTGTCGGTGGTCAGTACGGACAACTGATCGAGGCTCAGACTGACGATGGCCGCTGCGGTGATCGCGCTGATCTGCGTCGTCGAGAAGACGGCGAGATCTTCCGTCTCAAGGGCACCGACCTGCGCCGAGGAGAGCGCCTTGATCTGCACCGTCGACAGGGCCGCAGCGTCTTCCGTTGTCCAGGCTGCGATGGCAGACGTCGAGAGGGATCTGATCTGGCTGACGCTCAGCGAAGGAATGGTCGTGCTCATAAACAAATCCCTTTGATTCTATCCAAACTGAAATCCACCGACGCCGACACGAGAGAAGAAACAGCTCTCCCGTTGTCCGCACGGCATCACGCAAACCGGGCGCCGGCTTTCACCGGGCGCGCAACGGCAGGCATGGAAAGACTTCAGCCCACCACATGGAACAATCTATGAGGGCATGGGCTTGCCCGAAGCTGGCTTGCGTTCGGGCTGAAGGCGGACGGGCGCCAGTAACGGTCTGACGGGCGAGGTTGTCCGATCACAAAAGGCGGGTTGCACAGAAGCTGCAGCCACCCATGTTGCGAAGGTCTCGGGGGCGACGGCGGTGTGGATTGAGGGCTTCCCGGAGCGAAGAACGTCGCGGCGAACCGGGCCAACCGACTCTGGCTTAACCGCAGCCCTGACGGCACGGCATCTGCAGGGATCCTGCCTAGCCGGAGCGGCCGCGCGAAAGACTTAAATTGGCGTGAGACGCGGAGCGGATGGACCGACACGTGCAATTGCACGTCGATCAGGCTCGTTCGGATCATCAGGGCCGGCAGATTTGGCGTCGGGCTTCCTGATCGGCAAAGGCGGCGCAATCCGCTGCCTGCCGCTGCATTCCATTTTCAGTGCAAGTGGCGGTGCATTGATGCATCACCGCTTGCCTGACTGTCCCCGTCGGCAGCACTGGAGGTTGAAGCCGATGGGGATGTCATTCGCCGACGCTTGTCGGCAATCTTCGGCTGGCTGTCAGTGAAATCCAGCGCCGGTGTTGGGAAGGCTGAACGGCTCCTTGGCCGCGCCTTCCATGCCGGTGTTCAACATATCCTGCATCAGCGACATCAGCGCCATTTCAAGGAAATATGTCGAAACGCCGAGATCCATCGACCGCGCGCGCTGGCAGGCGAACGAAAGCATCCGGCTGATGGCCAGGATTTCCGCCATTTCGTCCTCTGGTGCAACATCCTGTTGTGTGACCATAGATCTTTGCATGTCCGCCCCCAAGTTACTTCCCCGAAACGCAGCGTCGCTGCCCAGTTAGAAAGAAACCACAGAGAGCGTCACGTCATCGTCACGCGCTGTTCAGGCACACAAAAGGGGGCGCTTGTCTCAATCGCGAAGCGCCGGATCGGTGATTTCGGACCCGTCGGCCAAGGCCTTTACCAGAGCCACCACGCGGCGGCGCACCGTTTCGTCCTTGATCTTGAAGAAGGCACGGTTCAGGGCAAAACCGTCGCTTGAGGCCATGAAGGACTGAAGGGCCTGGGCTTCGTCGCTGGGCCGCGATTTCAACACGGATTCGGAACTGTCGACAGAATTGAAAAAATGCTCCACCGACACGCCGAGAACGCCGGCAATCGCCTGCAATCGGGACGCACCCACACGGTTGACGCCCTTTTCGTATTTCTGCACCTGCTGGAAGGTGATCCCCAGCTTGTCGGCCAAAAGAGACTGGCTGACGCCAACGGTCTTACGGCGAAGTTTGATTTGCAAGCCGACTTGAATGTCGATTGGATTGGCACTTTTGATGGACATCTATTTTCCCCAGAGTCGGCTTACTCGAACATCATCGGCAATATCATATAGGCCTCCGGCCTTTGAAGAAAGCACAATCTGTCGATGAAGAAGCCAATGCTAATTTATTTCTATCGGTGAAAATTAAGCTTGTATGGATCTCGATCCATGACGCGCTTAAGCACCTTCGAAGCGCAGCGAAGGGCACCGTTTCGGCTGGCAAGATGGCTCCAGCCCGGCACGGGAATGACGTCGAAGCCCAGCTCTTCCCAGAGCGTGCGGTTGCGCGCGTCATCGCCGGCCAAGGGCTCGACATCAGCAAACTGCGGCAGCCAGACCATCGGCTTCGACCGGCCTTCTCGAACGGCGTTTTCAACGATGACGTTGTTGTAGAGGCGCGGCAGGCGCTTGCCGCTGTCCGGCGCGACGACGAACGGCACCGGATTGCGGATGACGGCGAAGCCCTGTTCGATCAAAAGGGCAACGGAGGCATCCAGCAGCATACGCGCATTGTCGACGAGAATGCTGCCGGATGCCTCGGCAGGATGCGGTTCACCGACCAGCAGCAGCGGACGCCCTTCCCTGTGCAGTCCGGTCAGGGAGACGAACTGATCGACATGAAAGCCGTATTGATGCAACCGGCTGAAGGCGGCCTCGGCTGAAGCGTTGCCGTTGTGCAGGCGATAGGCGAAGACCGAGACGGGCCGCGGGTCGAGCGTGTGCAGCGGATTGGCTATTGCGGTATCCACCGGAGCAGATCGCTGCAGGTCGGCATGGCCGATCAGGCGGAAATTCCGGCCGACGAGCTGGTTTCCGCCGGGCAAATCCAGGGACAGTCCAGCCACGGCAACGGCAAGGAAATCCGCCAGACAGCGGCCCACCGAATTTCCCGGCACAAGGACGAACTGCGTGTCGCCGGCATGACGGGAAGCTGAATGCCGGGCGGGCACGGTGCGAACATGAAACATATCCTGGATCCACGGACCGGGCACAGTGCCGAGACTGTGGTCGAGCACGACGATCCGCAGCAAGCAGGCCGGACCGAGGGTCGTGATCCATCGGCGCGCCACGGTCACAGCCCTATCGTCGACCAACAGGAAAACCTCGACTGCTGCCGGAAGCGCCTTGATCAGGTTTCCGATCGGGACAAGCGGGCGGCATCCGCCGAAGACTTCGGCGGACTCGAAAAAGGCTGTCGGGACCGCCAGCGCGACCTGGCCGAGCAGGCCGCCGCAATCGGCAACAAGTGCCGGCACCGGGGGCGCGACCGTCATGCGGCACCATCTTCCGGTTTCTGGCGGGCGAGCAGTTTGCGGAAGAAAACCGTATCCTGAAACATCCATTCGGGAGGAGCAGCACAGGGCATGCCACCGTCCTGCACCATCTGCAGAAGCAGCAGCGCATCGGCCTTCTTCACCGAGACGAGATTGCCGGCGCAGATGGCGGCGAGTTCCGCATCACAACCTGCATGGGCAGCGACCGCCTTCCAGGTCCGCCTGGAAAAATGCACCGACCGGGCTGCATCGATCAAACGGTCGCACTGCGTCCGATCGAGCCTGTCACGCAGGCCGTCGATGGTCGCTTCGGCATCAACCAGCGAAACCGTCAGGGGACAGAAATCCAGCTCGGCCGGACCATGGCTCAAGGCGACATCGGCATCGGACACGCGATGGCCGATGCGGTATTGCTGGAAGACCTGCCCGAGGCCGAGCATGCCGAACGCTTCGCATTCCACCGCTCGCAAGGCGCCCATGCTTGCGGCCCCGATCACGGTTATGCCAAGCGACAGGGCATAAAGAAGCTCCTTGTGCCAGACGGCGGCACAATCGCCGTATAGGCCATCAATGAGGCCGATGACGCGAGCACCGGACATGGCGGCGGCCAGCACATCGCCGGCTGCCGCAGGCGGCTTGAACGTCACGGCGGAAAACGGCGCGCGGTCCACCCCATGGATCGAGGGGCCCGCGAAAACGACGGCCGGTTTCGCTTGCCCCGTCATACGAGAAATCCATCGAGCGCACCGGCGGAAAGCCGGTTCACGCCGGCGCCCGCAGCGGAAAGACCCCTGGCCAGCACCCGGACGACCCGGACCTCAGGCTCGCCAGTGTCGAGCGGGAAGACGTAGATATCCTCGACGCCGTTATCAAACAGATGAACGGCGAGCCTTTGCCAGACGGCACCGGCCTGATCGTGGCCAGAGAGGTCCAGCGGCTGCAGGTCTCTGCTCGAAAGGCCGGTCGCCGGGCGTTGACCGGGCACGCTCCGATCTCCGGTATACCGCTGCGGGGTGAGGTCATCGCGCGCGCCGCTGATATCCGTCAGGCGGGACTGGACAGCTTCCAGCAGGGCGGCGGCGGCCGCCTCGCAGCGATCAAGGCGGCAGGCAACACCGGCAACAACGCGCGTGCCCGGCCCCTCCTGCCCGGCAACGGAACGCGGCAGGCTGGCCATGATCACCGGTACGCCGTTCGAACTGGTGAGATCGAAAAACCGCGCCGAAAGACCTGCCGCCTCGACCCTGTCGACCAACTGGTCGAGGGCGGGACACAGGCCGGATGGAAACGCCACCGGACGAAGGCCGAGCGACCGTGTGGCAAGGGCATCAACGAGGAAGCAGGCATCGTTTTCTATCAGCTCCAGAAGGCCATGCAGGACCGTCCGATCAAAATCGAAACCCGCAGCCAGGCCTTGCGAACTCATGTGGAAGGCCTGGCGATCCCAGGGGAAATCCATCCGGTAGTCCATGCCGACCAGTTCGTAAGGGGCAAACACCGGGCTCTGATTGCGGACGGAATAGCCCTCCACCCAGGCTCGCTCACGATCAGGATCGAGCATTTGCCAGTCAACCCGGGCCAGGTCATCGAGCGGCACGACCGAAAGGCCGCGGCTCGCCAGAGAGCGCACCGATCCGTACTGGCGGACATGCCTTTGCGTTTCCTCGGCGACAGCGCCTTCGATGGCCTCCATGACGGCCGAGATCCGCGCCTGCTCGCGGTTCAGGCCTTTTCCCTGCGATACGGCAAGACCGCGCGAATTCGGCCGTGCGGCAAACCAGACCGGCACGCCAATGATGTCGAGATCTGTGATATCACCCAGCCGGGTGATGCCGAAGCGCCGCAAGGCAACGGAATCGAGTGCCGTACAGCCGGCATCATCCTGCCGGCTGCGGTCTGCGAACGGTGCGTGCATCGGCGACGTGCCTCAGCGATCGTTCAGGGAGCCGAGTTCGGCTTGTCCGACAGGATTGCCTCGAACAGCGTGCCGGTAACCGACCCGCTGGGGCCGACCGCGTGCAGCGGGCTTTCGATCGGCATCTGGATGACGCGGTTGAAATCCCAGCTGGCATCGACCACCTCGCCGACAAGGGCGAAGTCGGCTTCGGAGACCGACGCGCCGCCGGCGATCAGGGCCTCGATGCCCTGGATCTGGATCTGGTCGAGCGCCGTATCCGACTGGCCGTCCTGGCCGGCCATCATGCCTTTCGCCGCAGCGGCTATGCGCGCATAGCCGTCCACGCCGGGATGGCTTTTCTCGTAGGCGACGATGACGTCATGCGCCACCGAGGCAACCCGCAAGGGTGCCGTCCGCAGGAACAGCACGCCGAAGCCCTTCTTTCCAATCACGTAAAACTGAGAACCTGCCATAGTCTTTATCCCTTATTTGATACCAGCCAATCGAAATGCCTGAAAAAGCTTCTCATTCGCCGCCGGGTTGCGATCCGGCGACAAACCACTGATTTCCCGGGCGGTCATGCCCGGATAATTTTCCTGAAGACGACGCGCGGTCTCTCGTGCCGCGAGCAGATTTCCGCTCAAGGCGTGGCTTGCCGTCAGCACCCGCAGCGCGGGCTCGTCGTCTTCCATGTTTCCACACAGCTGCAGGGCCGTCTGATATTCCTCGCGCTTGAGCGCGATGCTTGCCCCGGCCCACCAATAGATGTCCGGCGCAAAGGGATTGAGATCGATCGCCTGCTGGAAGCGCTCCCAGGCAAGGCCAAGCTCGCCGAAATGCGCCAGCGCATCGGCATGCTGCAGAAGCAGATCGGCAGAATTGGGCGCCAGCGCTTCCGCTTCGAAGAACTTTTGCGCCGATGTCTCGAAATCGCGCTGGTAAAGCGCAACCACGGCAGACATCCAATGGCCGACGCCGAGGGCCGGATCGCTCTCGACCGAGGCTTCGGCCTCGGCCTTGGCGCGGTGCAACAGATGCGGATCGTTGCCGCCCAGCATCAGCCATTCGAGCTGCAGGGTCTGGGCAATGCGGGCACGGGCAACCGACATGCCCGGGTCGAGATCGGCGGCTTTACGGAATTCGGCGCGGGAACGGCGAAGGAGCGGCAGATCGCATTTGCCGCTGAGCATCTGCTGCCCGGACAAAAGGTGGTGATAGGCGCCGGCGTCATGCAGCCGCGTCGGCTCCATCTGAAGGCGTTCGATCTGTTCGGCAAGGGCAGCGGCAACCTGCTTCGACAAGAGCCGGAAGGCGGCATGGAGTTGCCTGTCGTTGAGCACCACTTCCAGCGCCCATTTGATCTCGCCGGTTTCCTCCTCGATCAGGGCGAAAGACACGCGCATCTGGTCGAAGACCGTGGCCTCGACGCGGTAGTCCGCGCGCAGGGCGCCGTAGCTGTCATCCGACCGGCTGCCGGCGGCAAAGCTGCTGTGGGGCGACAGAACGGCAAAGGTGCGAAACCGTACCAGACTGTTGGCGATGTCCTCGACAAAGGCCTGGACGATCGAGCCGGCCGAGGCGCCATCGATCCTCGCGGGCCGGATGAAGGCGACGCGCGGCCGCTTGCCCGTCGCACGGATCGGCGCGGGACTGTCCTTTTCGCCATGGCTTCCGGCATAACCCTGGACGCGCCGGCGCAGCGCCAGCGTTGCCGGTTCCGGTCCCCTGCCCTCGATGCGCAGCTGGCGAACAAGCCTGTCATAGATCCGCTCGCCGGCGGCGAGATCACCGGCCCTTGCGTAGGCGGCAATCACCATCCGGTAGGTTTCTTCCCGATCTTCCTCAAGCCGCAAGGCGCAATCGGCAAGCGCCGGGATCTGCGCCGCCGTCCGGCCACCGAAGCGCGTCGTATCCTCCAGCAACTGGCCGAGCGAACCGAAGAACAGATCCTTCATCCGGTTGCGCTCGCTCAGCAGCCACAGATGAAACTGTTCCTGGCCGGTGTCTGCGCCGTGCAGCAATTCGCCCTCGACCGCGAGCAGGCCCCGGGTGCGGACAGCAATGTCGTCGGACTGAACCGCGGACAGGAAGAGAGCCAGATCGCAGCGAGTGGCCATCGGACCTGCGGTCAAACTGGTGGCGGACATGACGATCAGGGGATCTTCTTCGGAGGCAAACGACTGCAGCCTGGACAGCAGCTGGCGCAGATTGCCCATTGCGCGCTTCTGCTCGACATCCTCCCAGAGCAGAGCGGCCGCGGCCTGGCGCGTCAGAATCTGTCCCGGAGAGAGCAGGATCGCGGCGATCAGAACAAAACCCTTGGCCGGGAAAAACGCCTGTTTGCCCACCTCGAACCGTGGCACGCCGAAAAGCCGGATCGCTATGTGTTCTGTGTCCCCAAACACGTGTCACCCCACAATGATTTGCGTATCTAACAATGACCAATGGGAAATTGAAAGTGCTTTCGCTTTCCCTTTGACGTTGATGTGACGCCATCTGCAATAGCGTTGCTGTCAAGAAGGAGAGCAAAGGAGCCGGAACAGCGGAGCAGTTCGGTAAAAGAGGAAATGACAGGCAATTTAATATTTAATCGTACTTATATGACATTTACATTGCATACCGAACCTTATCAGCGCGCCGACGACGTTGGTTACGCGGTGACGGAATTCATGTGGTTCGATGGAAAGCCGTTCTATCCGATGGGGGCCCTGGCGGATGCGAGGGTTTTCGCCCTGCGATTGTCGGCCGGCGCCTTCGATGAGGGCGACGAGGATAATCTCGACCTGATCTTCCAGATGCGCGAGGCCGGCGGCGGGCATTTCTTCGAAATTGTCCTGCGGTCGAACTCGGGTACATCCTATGCCGGTTGGCTCTGGGGACAGGAACTCGAGGTGCTGAACGAGGTCGAGGCCAGCCACCGTGTCCTGCTGGTCGAGTGCAACGGCGCAAAGATCCGCTACGCCTATAGCGATGCCCAGGGCCGCTACACCTGCAACGGTGAAGACGGCAAATCCAAGCGGTCCTTCGGACACGCCATCAAGCGGCTCTCTTCCGGATAGGATTGCGAAGGGGACAACTACGGGTTTCCCGATGCCCAGGGTGGGGCATCAGGGAGTTCTGTGGAATTTTACGGCAATGGAAACAGTTGGATAAGCCAATATGGCGGACAGGGTGGGATTCGAACCCACGGTACGCTTTCACGCACACACGCGTTCCAGGCGTGCGCCTTAAACCACTCGGCCACCTGTCCTTTGTCGGCCTGCATCGTCAGACGCAAATCGTTGGAACGGCGCGATATATACCGATGAATTTCAGCGGATCAACCTAAATCTGACAGTTTTTTGACTTCTGCGATCAAATACCTATCTATAGGGCTCGATGGGTGGCGGGCGCGAAGCCCGACCTTCTGCCAAGGCCGGGGAGTTCGTGGTGCGGCTTATCTTCAGAGTGTTGAGTTTCCTTGCGCTGTGCCTTGGCGTGATCGCCGCCAGCGTCGATTCCATTGCGTCGGTTTCAGCCTCGCAAATCTCGCTGACCCCGGTGGAGGCGGCGTGGATGGATCTCAGTCCCTCCAGCCTTTCAGCCTTGCAGGGCCTGGTCGAAAGCCAGCTCGGGCCGGCCGCGTGGACGGCATTTGCCGGCCTTGTCCTGCCGCAACCTGCCTTTGCCGCACTGCTGGCACTGTCGCTTCTGTTCTGGATGATCGGCTATAAAAAACCGTCTCCGGCCGGACGTTTCGCTGCCTGAACCACGTTACACATAGAGAGAGGCCGGAAACGCCGGCCATTGGAGGTCACGATGTTTCTGATCGACATGTTCAACAAGAAGACGGTCATGCCCACTGCGGAAACCGCCCTGCCGGGACGCGCGCAGCCGATCCCGACCGCCGCAACACATTTTATCTCCGGCGCGCCGCTGAAAGGGCCTTACCCCGAGGGCAGCAAGACCGTCTATCTGGGCATGGGCTGCTTCTGGGGCGCAGAGCGGCTGCTCTGGCAGATGCCCGGCGTATTGGTGACCGCCGCCGGATACCAAGGCGGGATCACGCCCAATCCGACCTATCAGGAGACCGTCACCGGACTGACCGGCCACACGGAAGTGGTCAAGGTTGTCTATGATCCGGTACATGTTTCGCTGGAAACGCTTTTGAAGACGTTCTTCGAAGCGCATGATCCGACGCAAGGCATGCGCCAGGGCAATGACATCGGCAGCACCTACCGCTCGGCCATCTATGTCGAGGACGAGGCGGACCTGGCGCTGGCGCTACAGATGCGCGACCGCTTCCAGGCGGCGCTGGCATCGGCCGGCCACAGCAGCCGCGTGACGACGGAAATCGTGGCGGCCGGCCCGTTCTACTACGCCGAGGACTATCACCAGCAATATCTGGCGAAGAATCCGAACGGCTATTGCGGCCTGCGCGGCACGGGCGTGTCCTGCCCGATCTCACCCGCCGCGTGATGTGATATTGCCCAAAGCAGCAGCACAAATCCCATTGATCTGACTGAATTTTCAGCGTCAGGCGCTGAAAATTCAGCAAGTCTGTGAATCTTTACCAGATGAAAAAAATCTGGTGAATTTTTGTCAGAGCCATGCAAGGATGCGCGCCAGCCAGAACCTCTGGAAAAGGGGGTGGCGGTTCCGCAGACACGTCTTCTTTTCAGGAGGCTTGCGGGAGGACCCAACAAGATCAATAGCAACAACAGGGCTGCACAATGAAAAAAACCCTCTTGAGTCTCTTTGCCTTGGCCGCGATGTCGGCGACCGCGCTTGCGGCCGACATCAAGCCGGCACTCGTCTATGGCACGGGCGGCAAGTTCGACAAGTCGTTCAACGAAGCGGCCTTTGCCGGCGCCGAAAAGTTCAAGGCCGAAACCGGCGTCGACTATCGCGACTTCGAACCGACCGGCGATACCCAGGGCGAGCAGGCGATCCGCAACTTCGCGTCCAAGGGCTTCAATCCGGTGGTTGCAGTTTCCTTCGCCTGGACCTCGGCTGTCGAGAAGGTTGCCGCTGAATTCCCCGACACCAAGTTTGTCATCGTCGATTCCGTCGTTGAACTGCCAAACGTCCGCTCGGTCGTCTACAAGGAACACGAAGGCTCCTACCTCGTCGGTCTGCTTGCCGGCCTCGCATCGAAGACGGGCAAGGTCGGCTTCGTTGGCGGCATGGACATCCCGCTGATCCGCAAGTTCGAATGCGGCTACGAGCAGGGCGCACGCGCTGCCAAGGCTGACATCGAAGTCTTCCAGAACATGACCGGCACGACCGGCGCGGCCTGGAACGACCCGGTTCGTGGCGGCGAATTGACCAAGAACCAGATCGACCAGGGCGCAGACGTCGTCTACGCAGCAGCCGGCGCCACCGGTCTCGGTGTTCTGCAGACAGCCGCCGACAACGGCAAGCTGTCGATCGGCGTCGATTCGAACCAGAACCACCTGCATCCGGGCTCGGTCCTGACCTCGATGGTCAAGCGCGTCGATCTCGCGGTCTACAACGCATTTGCCGACACCAAGGGTGACAAGTTCACGCCCGGCCTGATGTCGCTCGGCGTTGCCGAAGACGGCGTTGCCTATGCACTCGACGACAACAATGCCAAGCTGATCACCGACGACATGAAGGCTGCCGTCGAAAAGGCCAAGGCCGACATCATCGCCGGCACCGTCAAGGTGCACGACTACATGTCGGACAATTCCTGCCCGAAGTGATTTGAACCGGGCGCAAGGTGGCCTAAAGTCGCCTTGCGCCCTTTCCATGTCTGGGGGACAGGCAATGAACGACAAGAGCCAGGCACCAGCGATCGAACTGATCGGCATCGACAAGAAATTCGGTGCGGTGCATGCCAACAAGAATATCAACCTTACGGTTGCCAAGGGCTCGATCCACGGCATTATCGGCGAAAACGGTGCAGGGAAATCGACCTTGATGTCGATCCTGTACGGTTTCTACCAGGCCGATCAAGGCACGATCCGGATCGCCGGCGAAACCACGACCATCAAGGACAGCCAGGCGGCGATCGCTGCCGGCATCGGGATGGTGCACCAGCATTTCATGCTGGTCGAGAATTTCACCGTTCTGGAGAACCTCATGCTGGGCGCCGAAGGCGGCGCGCTGCTGGCCAAGGGAACGGATGCCGCACGGGCGGCGCTGAAGAAACTGGAAGAGGACTATGAGCTGGAGGTCGATCCCGACGCGGTGGTCGAGGAGCTTCCGGTCGGACTGCAGCAGCGTGTGGAAATCCTGAAGGCGATGTATCGCGGGGCGGAGATCCTGATCCTCGACGAACCGACGGGCGTTCTGACACCGGCCGAGGCCGATCACCTGTTCAAGATCCTCGGCGTCCTGCGCGACCAGGGCAAGACCGTTCTGTTGATCACCCACAAGCTGCGCGAGATCATGGCCATCACCGATACGGTGTCGGTCATGCGCCGCGGCGAAATGGTCGCGACCCGCAAGACCGCCGAGACAACGGTGGAAGAACTGGCCGAACTGATGGTCGGTCGTCGCGTGCTGTTGCAAGTCGACAAGGGGGCGGCCAAGCCCGGCGAGGTCTATCTCTCGGTGCGCAACCTGACCGTCAAGGACGGTCGTGGCGTGACCATGGTCGACAATGTCTCGTTCGACGTGCGCGCCGGCGAGATTGTCGGCATCGCCGGCGTGGCCGGCAACGGCCAGAGCGAACTTCTCAAAGCGATCACCGGAATCCGCAAGCCGACATCGGGCGAGATCTTTATCTGCGGCGAACCGGTAGCCGGCTATGATCCGGCCAAGCTGCGTTCGATCGGCCTTGCCCATATTCCGGAAGACCGCCATCACATGGGTCTCGTCCTGAGTTTCGAGGAGAGCCAGAACTCGATCCTTGGCTATCACCGCGATGAACAATACGGCAAGGGTCCCTTCCTGTCGCCCGACCTGGTGCGCCAGGCTGCCGCGGTCGATATCGAGAAATACGATATCCGCCCGCCCAATCCCCGGCTGAAGACCGCCAACTTCTCCGGCGGCAACCAGCAGAAGATCGTCGTCGCGCGCGAGATCGAGCGTGACCCGAAGCTTCTGATCGTCGGCCAGCCGACCCGCGGCGTCGACATCGGCGCCATCGAGTTCATCCACAAGCGCATCGTCGAAACGCGCGACGCGGGCAAGGCCGTGCTTTTGGTCTCGGTCGAACTTGACGAAATACGCTCGCTATCGGACCGCATCCTGGTGATGTTTGCCGGCAAGGTGGTCGGGGAAAAGACCCCGGATACCGGAGAACAGACCCTCGGCCTGATGATGGCCGGCATCGCCGCGTGAGGAATTCATGAGTACCGCTTCCGTTCCCCTCCCAAGATGGATCAACTATGCCGTCTTGCCGCTGCTCAACCTGATCCTGGCATTCCTGGTCTCCGGCCTCGTCGTCTGGATCATTGGTGAGAACCCACTCGAGGCGCTGAAACTGATGCTGACCGGGGCGCTTGGCCGCGGCGAAGGCATCGGCTTCACCCTGTTCTATGCCACCAATTTCATCTTCACCGGCCTGTCGGTGGCGGTTGCCTATCATGCTGGCCTGTTCAATATCGGTTCCGAAGGCCAGGCCTATCTCGGCGGACTGGGTGCAGCACTGGTCGCGCTGGCGCTCGACCACTACGTGCCGTGGTATGTGACCATGCCGTTCGCAATCCTCGGTGCCGCCGCTTTTGGTGGTCTCTGGGCGCTGATCCCAGCCTGGCTGCAAGCCAAGCGCGGCAGCCATATCGTCATCACCACCATCATGTTCAATTTCATCGGCGCGGCGCTGATGGTCTATCTGCTGGTCAACGTGCTGATCGTGCCAGGCAAGATGGCGCCGGAAAGCCGGACATTCCTCGAGGGCGGGCAATTGCCCAAGCTCGACTGGCTGATGGCAATGTTCGGCATGAAGCTCGGACCGGCACCGTTCAACGTGTCGTTCCTGATCGCGCTGGTGATGTGTTTCCTGGTCTGGGTGCTGATCTGGCGGACAAAGCTCGGCTTCGAGATGCGCACGCTCGGGCTCAGCCGTTCGGCCGCCGCCTATGCCGGCATTCCCTATACGAAGATCGTCATCATCACGATGCTGATTTCCGGCGGTCTCGCCGGGATGATGGCACTCAATCCGGTTCTTGGGGCTTCCGCGCGCCTGCAGGTGGAGTTCGTCGGCGGTGCAGGCTTTGTCGGTATTGCGGTATCGCTGATGGGTCGCAACCATCCGATCGGCATCATCATCGCCGCGATCCTGTTCGGGGTGCTCTATCAGGGCGGCGCAGAACTGTCGTTCGACATGCCGAACATCACCCGCGAAATGATCGTCGTGATCCAGGGTCTCGTGGTCCTGTTTGCCGGCGCTCTCGAATACATGTTCCGGCCGGCACTCGTGCGGGTCTACCAGCAGTTCACCAAGGGTTGAGGGGCGTCCGATGGATTTCTTCGATATCGTCGTCAGCATTCTCGGCTCGACCATCCGCCTGTCGATCCCGCTGATCTTCACCGCCCTTGCGGGCCTTTTCTCCGAACGCTCCGGCATTTTCGACATCGGCCTGGAAGGCAAGATGCTGGCTGCGGCCTTTGCCGCCGCATCGGCCGCCTATATCACCGGTTCGCCATGGATCGGGCTTGCCTCCGGCATCGGCGTCTCGATCGGCTTCTCGCTGATCCACGGCTTTGCCTCGATCACCAATCGCGGCAACCAGATCGTCTCGGGCGTGGCGATCAATTTCGTCGCAGCCGGCCTGACGATCGTGCTTGGCCAGGCCTGGTTCGGCCAGGGCGGACGCACGCCGCAGCTGCCGGCTGACGGCCGTTTCGGACCGATCAAGCTGCCGGGCGTTGATGCAATCCGCGAGGTGCCGTTCATCGGTCCGATTTACGCCAATGTGATCTCCGGCAACAATATCCTGACCTATCTCGCCTTTGTCGCCGTGCCGCTGTCGTGGTGGGTGCTGTATCGCACGCGGTTCGGCCTGCGCCTGCGCGCGGTCGGTGAAAATCCGGGGGCGGTCGATACGGCCGGCATCTCGGTGACCTGGCTGCGCTACCGCGCGGTCATCGTCGCCGGCCTGCTCTGCGGCTTTGCCGGCACCTATCTGGCGATCGCCCAGTCGGCGGCCTTCATCAAGGACATGTCGGCCGGCAAGGGTTATATCGCGCTCGCCGCGCTGATCTTCGCCAAATGGAAGCCGGTGCCGGTGATGTTTGCCTGCCTCTTGTTCGGCTTCCTTGATGCACTGGCCAACTTCATGCAGGGCAAGCAGGTGCCGCTGATCGGCGAAGTGCCAGTACAGATCTTCCAGTCCCTGCCCTATATCCTCACCTGCATCCTGCTTGCAGGCTTTATCGGTGCTGCCAACCCGCCCAAGGCCGGTGGCGTGCCCTATACCAAGGAGCGCTAGGAATGGCTCACGACCTGTTCGAGGCTGCACGCGATGCGATGGCGTTCGCCCATGCGCCCTATTCGAAATTCCCCGTCGGCGCGGCGATCCGCGCCGATGACGGCCGGATCTACACCGGTGCCAATATCGAGAACCTGTCATTCCCCCAGGGCTGGTGCGCCGAACCGACGGCGATCGGCTGCATGATCATGGGCGGGGCTAAGAAGATCGTCGAAATGGCCGTGATCGCCGAAAAGCTGGCTCTCTGCCCGCCTTGCGGCGGCTGCCGGCAGAAGATATCGGAATTTGCCAGTGCCGGCACCAAGATCTATCTCTGCGATGAGGTCGGCGTGCAGAAGACCATTACCATGGACGAGCTTTTGCCGTTCAGCTTCAAGACCGAGCTGCTCGGATGAAGGCGGCCGTCGATCTGCTGGTCGAGCGGCTGAACGGGCTGATGCCGCGCATCGCCATCGTGCTCGGCTCGGGCCTGGGCTCCCTGGTGGACGAAGTCTCGGACGCAATCCGCATACCCTATAGCGAGTTGCCCGGATTTCCGGTGAGTGCTGTCTCCGGTCATGCCGGCACGCTGGTTGCCGGCTACCTGGGATCCGAACCGGTGATCATGCTGGCCGGACGCGTGCATTTTTACGAACATGGCGATGCCGGCGCAATGCGGGTGCCGATCGAGACGCTGATGGGTCTGGGGGTCAAGTCCCTGATCCTGACCAATGCGGCCGGCTCGCTGCGGGAAGACCTGCCGCCAGGTTCGGTGATGCAGATCACCGACCATATCAATTTTTCCGGCCGCAACCCGCTAATCGGCGAGCCAAGCGACAGCCGTTTCGTCGGCATGACCTCGGCCTATGACGCGGTTCTCGCCCAGGCGATCCGCGATGCGGCGGCGACCGAGGGCGTGCCGTTGTCGCAGGGCGTCTATATGTGGTTTTCCGGCCCAAGCTTCGAGACACCGGCGGAAATCCGCATGGCTCGGGTACTAGGTGCGGATGCCGTCGGCATGTCGACCGTTCCGGAGGTGATCCTGGCGCGGTTCTACGGACTGCGGGTGGCGGCTGCATCGGTCATCACCAACTACGGTGCCGGCATGACAGGCGGCGAACTGAGCCACGAAGAGACAAAAGACATGGCGCCGATCGGCGGCAAACGGCTGGCCACCATCCTGAAGCGGATGATCGCCGGCGGAGGAACACACCTTGGATAATCACGAATTGCGCGCCGTCGCGACACGGGCTCTTTCCCTGCTCGACTTGACCAACCTCAAGGACGATTGCACGCCCGAGCAGATCGTCAGCCTGTGTGTCAAGGCGCAGACGGCATTTGGCCCGACAGCCGCGATCTGCATCTGGCCGCGCTTCGTCATGCAGGCGCGCACGCTGCTCGGCCCCAGCAGCCCGGTCCGGATCGCGACCGTAGTCAATTTTCCGGCCGGCGATGCCAGGATCGAGGATGTGCTTGCCGAGACGCGCGATGCGGTGGCCGACGGCGCCGATGATATCGATCTGGTCATTCCCTACCGCGCGCTGATGGCCGGCAATGAACAGGCGGTGACCGCCATGGTGACGGCCGTGAAAGGCGCCTGTGGTTCGGCGATCTTGAAGACCATCCTTGAAACCGGCGAATTGAAGGATACCGCCCTGATGCGGCGCGCATCCGAGCTTGCGATCGCAGGCGGCGCCGACTTCATCAAGACCTCGACCGGCAAGGTTGGCGTGAACGCCACGCTGGAAGCGGCCGACATCATGCTGCAGGCCATCCGCGACAGCCGCAAGAAGGTCGGCTTCAAGCCGGCCGGCGGGATTTCCAACGTGATGGATGCCAGCCTCTATCTGCGACTGGCCGACACGATCATGGGCGAGGACTGGGCGATACCCTCGACCTTCCGCTTCGGTGCCTCCGGCCTGCTGGATGACATCATCGCCGTTCTGTCCGGCGGCCCTTCCGGCGCCAACACCTCGGGGTATTGAGACCATGCTGCCGCAGGAAATCATTCGCCGCAAGCGCGATGGCGGCACACTGAGCCGCGAAGAGATCACCGGTTTCATCGAAGGCCTCTCCAACGAGACCATCTCGGAAGGCCAGGTGGCGGCCTTTGCAATGGCGGTGTTCTTTCGGGGCATGACGCCGGAAGAGATTGTCGCCCTGACGCTGGCGATGCGCGATTCCGGCGAAGTCCTGTCCTGGGCCGGCGTTGGAAAGCCGATCGCCGACAAACATTCGACCGGTGGCGTGGGCGACAATGTCTCGCTGATGCTGGCACCGATCGCGGCGGCCTGCGGGCTGGCCGTGCCGATGATTTCCGGGCGCGGGCTCGGCCATACCGGCGGAACGCTGGACAAGCTGCAATCCATCCCCGGCTATGACGTGATGCCCTCGCCGGCCACCTTCCGGCGCACGGTCGACACGGCAGGCTGCGCTATCATCGGCCAGACCGGTGACCTGGCACCGGCCGACAAGCGGCTCTATGCGATCCGCGACGTGACGGCGACGGTGGAATCAATTCCGCTGATCACCGCCTCGATCCTGTCGAAGAAGCTGGCTGCCGGACTGGAAAGCCTGGTGCTGGACGTGAAGTTCGGCAATGGCGCCTTCATGGCCAAACCCGAGGATGCCGAAGCGCTGGCGCGCTCGCTGGTCAGGGTGGCGAATGGCGCCGGCGTCAAGACAACGGCGCTGCTGACCGACATGAACGAGCCACTGGCCGATTGCGCCGGCAATGCGATCGAAGTGCTGAACGCGGTCGAATTCCTCAAAGGCGAAAAGACCGGCACGCGGCTTGAAGAGGTGACCCTGGCGTTCGGCGCAGAGATGCTGGTCAATGCCGGTGTCGAAAGCGATGCCGGCGTGGCACTGGAACGCTGCCGGGCGGTCCTGGCCTCGGGCGCGGCGGCGGAGATCTTCGGCCGCATGGTCAGCGAACTCGGCGGACCGGCGGACTTCATGGACAAGGCGATACACTATCTGCCGCGCGGCAAGATCGAGGTGCCGGTGCTCGCCGATCGCGATGGCTACCTGGCGGGCTGCGATACACGAGGCCTCGGGCTAGCCGTCGTCACGCTCGGTGGCGGGCGGCAGCGGCCAAGCGATGCGATCGACCACGGCGTCGGGATCTCCGGCTTCAAGCCGCTCGGGACGCAGGTCTCCAAGGGCGAGCCGATCGCCTTCGTGCAGGCCAATGACCAGGCGAGCGCCGAACAGGCGGCCAGGACCGTGGCAGGCTGCTACCAGATCGGCGACGGCCGGCCGGCCGCGTCTGCCGTGATCGGCATGCGGATTTCGGCAGAATAGACGGTGACTACTGGACGAGGCGCAGGGTGCCACCATCGGCGGTGTAGGACTTGAGTTTCTTCAGGAAGCTCATGCCGATCAGGGTCGATGACAAAGCCTTGTCCTTGAGCACGAACGCATCGACATCCCGCACACGGATACTGCCGATCTCGATACGGTTGAGAACGACATGTGCAGCCTGGGTCGTTCCATTGGCGGTGCCGACCGGATATTTGTAGTCCAGCGATGCGGGGCTGAAGCCGAGCCGGCGCGCCGTGCTTTCGTTGATCGCGACCGCTGAGGCGCCCGTATCGATCATGCCATCGACCTGCTTGCCGTTCATCCGGAAACTGCCGGCATAGTGACCACCCTGCCCGGCTTTGAGCACCGTTTGGCCCGGCGACGCGCTGGCCGGTGTTGCCGCTGGACGATCCTTACCCGTATCCTTGTCTGCTGCCACTATCCGGCTCTGGTCGAACATTTGCCAAACCGCCGGCACCTGGCTGGCCGCCATGGCGATGAGGGATACGGTGATCAGGGTGCGGACAAACATCGGCGCTCCGGAATTGCAACCGGATGATCCTACCATCGCCGTCCTGACGGAAAACAAACGCAGGCGCAAAAACGGCCCGCCACCAAGCAACGGGCCGTCAATTTCGAAGATGTGGTTAAGACTTCACTTCGTTCCGTACATGCGGTCGCCGGCATCGCCGAGGCCCGGCATGATGTAGCCCTTCTCGTTCAGGTGGCTATCGATGGAGGCCGTGAAGATCGGCACGTCCGGATGGGCCTCCTGGAAGTTCTTGATGCCTTCGGGTGCCGCCAGCAGGCAGAGGAAGCGGATGTTCTTGGCACCGCGGTCCTTCAGCTTCTCGATCGCGGCAATCGAGGAATTGCCGGTGGCGAGCATCGGGTCGACGACGATGACCAGACGCTCGGACAGTGCATCCGGCGCCTTGAAATAGTATTCGACGGCCTGCAGCGTCTCGTGATCGCGGTAGACGCCGACATGGGCGACGCGCGCGGCCGGAACCAGCTCCAGCATGCCTTCAAGCAAACCGTTGCCGGCACGCAGGATCGAAGCGAAGACCAGCTTCTTGCCCTCGAGGATCGGCGACTGCATCTCGGTCAGCGGCGTCTCGATGGTTTCCATGGTCAGCTCGAGATCGCGGGTGACCTCGTAGCACAGCAGCGTCGAGATTTCGCGCAGCAGCCGGCGGAAGCTCGAAGTGGAGGTTTCCTTGCGGCGCATGATCGTCAGCTTGTGCTGAACGAGGGGGTGATTGATGACTGTTACGCCGTCCATGATCGAGCCTTCTTTTCTTCTTGTGCGATTGTCCGTCTATTTTCACATTCCAGCGAATACCCGCAAGAGCGGGCGTTCATTTTGCGGCGTCTTCCCCAGCCGCGACCTCACAGACGGGCCAGAAGTGCCGTGCGCGTATCCTCGTCGACGAAAGCTGACTCGATTGCCGTGCGGGTCATCGCGTTGATCTCGTCATCGGTAAAGCCCATGATCTCGGAGGCGATCCGGTATTCGCGGGCAAGCGAGGTGCGGAAGAACGGCGGATCGTCGGAATTGATGCAGACACGCACCCCGGCATCACGCAGGCGACGCAGCGGGTGGCTCTCGAAATCAGGATAGACATTCAGCGCGATGTTCGAGCCCGGGCAAACCTCGAGCACGACGCCCGTGTCTGCGAGGCGCTGCAGCAGAGCCGGGTCCTCGACCGCACGCACGCCGTGGCCGATGCGCTGCGGCTTTACCAGATCGAGCGCGTCGGTGACGCTGAAAGCGCCGCAAACTTCGCCGGCATGGATGGTCAGGCCGAGGCCCGCATCGCGGGCGATATCAAAGGCGCGTGAATAGTCGGCAACCCGGCCCATGCGCTCTTCGCCCGCCATGTTGAAGCCGGTGACCAGCGAATTGTGGCTGCGGGCGGCATATTCGGCGGCGGCAATCACGCTGTCCGGGCCGAAATGGCGCTCGCCGGTGACAATGATGCGGGCTTCGATGCCGGTTTTTGCCCGCGCCTCGTGGATGCCCCTGGTGATGCCGGCGAGATAGGCGTCGGCGCCGAGGCCGATGCGGTCGCCATGGTCCGGGGAGACGATAATCTCGCTGTAGATCGTGTTGATCGCGGCGAGTTCCAGCAGATAACTTTCGGTCAGAACGGCATAGTCGTCTTCGGTGCGGAAAAGCGCTGCGACCTTGTCATAGGCCTGAATGAATTCGGCGAAATCGGTCCAGGCATAGGTGTCGCCATCCATGAAGCTGGCCGGATCGACCGCATATTTGCGCGCCTGGGCAAGGGCCAGCGCCGGCGGTGCAGCCCCCTCGATATGGCAGTGCACTTCGGCCTTGATCAGATGTGTGGTCACAGAAAACTCCGTCCGTGGCGCCCCGGGGCAATGCCCAGATGCGCGGCAATGGTTTCGCCGATATCGGCATAGGTATTGCGGATGCCGACATTGCGCGACTTGATGCCCGGGCCGAAGGCCATGATCGGCACCCGTTCGCGGGTATGATCGGTACCGCGCCAGGTCGGATCGCATCCGTGGTCGGCGGTCAGCAGCACAAGGTCGCCGGCCTTCAGCTTGCGATGAACCTCCGGCAATCGGCGATCGAACGCTTCAAGTGCTGCGGCATAGCCAGGCACATCGCGGCGATGGCCGTAGAGCATGTCGAAATCGACAAAATTGGTGAAGACGAGATCGCCGTCCTCGGCCTCGTCCATGGCTTTGAGCGTGGCATCCATCAACGCTGCATTGCCATTGGCCTTGATCAGCCGGCTGATACCCTGGTGGGCGAAGATGTCGGCAATCTTGCCGACCGCATGAACCTTGCGGTCTGCCTCGACGAGGCGATCAAGCAACGTCTTTTCAGGCGGCAGCACCGAATAGTCGCGGCGATTGCCGGTGCGTTCGAAGGTCGATGCGGTTTCGCCGATGAAAGGACGGGCAATGACACGGCCGATGTTCAGCGGGTCGAGCAGCTTGCGAACGATCTGGCAAAGCGAGAGCAGGCGCTCGAGACCGAAATGCTTCTCATGCGCCGCGATCTGGAAGACCGAGTCGGACGAGGTGTAGCAGATCGGCTTGCCGGTCCGGATATGCTCCTCGCCGAAGCGTGCAAGGACGTCCGTGCCCGATGCATGGCAATTGCCGAGAATGCCCGGAAGGTTTGCCTCGCGACAGATCGCCTCGACGAGGTCGGCGGGGAAAGCCTCATCGCCTTGCGGAAAATAGCCCCAGTCGAACATGACGGGCGTGCCGGCAATTTCCCAATGTCCGGACGGCGTGTCCTTGCCCTTGGAGACCTCGCTTGCGGCGCCGTGCAGCCCGAAGACCCGCTCGGGCATCGGCATGCCGGCAGGAGCTGTACCGGACGCCATCTTGGCGATGGTGACAAGACCAAGCGCCGACATGTTGGGAAGGCTCAAGGGACCATGGCGCAGGCCCTTGCGATCACCGGCGCCCGCGGCACAGAACTCGGCGATATGACCAAGGGTATCGGACCCGTCGTCGCCATAGCTCAGCGCATCCGGTGCGCCACCCATGCCGAAGGAATCGAGAACAAAAAGAAATGCGCGTGCCATGCCTTATCCGTTGCCGGCAGGGTTATCCTCATGGCTGCCAGCGTTTCCGGACCACCAATAACGACTGGGCCAGAGCTTGGCAAATGGCTGCCGCGATCAGCAATCGGTGCAGGTGATGCCATCGCCGACACGCTGGCGGAAATAGAATTCGCGCGCCAGCGTCAGGTCCCTGATTTCACTGCCGGAGAAGTTCGGCATATACATCAGCAGCTTGTGCGACACGCTGAGTTCGGTGCGAATGAGAAAGGTGTTGGCAACCAGCATGCCGGCAGGCACCGTTGCCACGGAATTGGCCGGATAAGGCGTGACGCCGGACGTCGACCAGGACCAGGCAACCTTTGCCGCCTGGCTGTCATCGATCCGGATCGCGGTAATCTTGACCAGCAGATTGTCTGAAGCATAGGGAACGAAGATTGCCTGGGCGACATTGGTCATGGCCGTGAGATCAGCCTTGGTGACCTTTTCCTGCCGCGCCACAAGATCAGCGACAGTGCTGCTGGCAAGGGAGGTCTTTTTCGCGACGCTGAGGCCCATCGTCAGCTCGAAGGCGCCCAGATACAGCACCAGCAGCATCGGCGCGATCAGTGCGAATTCGACGCCGCCGACCCCGGCCCTGTCGTGGCACAGCTCGCCAAGACGACGCCGCAACGCCCCGGCGGCGGACCGCAATCTCATCGCGATGGTTGGCAACTGGCTCACGGATAATTCTCGTTCTGGAAGGCAGTCGTTGCGACAATGAGAAAGTCGCTCGGCATCGAGCCATCCGCCGGGCGAATGGTGGTGATGTAAGGACGGATAAGATCGGTGATGACCTGCCAACGATAGTAGGCCCGCAGCATGTTGATCGTTGTCGGTCCGCCCGGCGTGAAGGCAAAGGTCGCCGGATTGATATCGGCATGCGCATCTGCCGAGATGCGCGGGATGGTATTCGGGATGGCGGCGAATGTCGCAAAGGTGCGGGCATCGATATAGAGCTTGCTCGGCGTTGCGATTTCCTCGGCCGAACAGTTGATCAGGATGCTGACCTCGTCGCAGAAGGCGGTGCGGAATTCCGACCGATCCATGTCGCTGTCTCGTCCAAGATTGTAGGTGATCTCGCCCGTGCGCAGCTGCCGGCCCAAGGTGTTGACCGCATTGGTGACGAGCTGCTCGGCAGTAAACGCCACGAATGTCTCGATAATCGCAAAGACGATCATGAAATAGGGAATGGACAGGATGGCGAATTCGATGGCGGCGGCACCATCGCGCGACCGGGCGAGTTTCTTCCACAGACGCCAACGCGTCCTGTGGTTCTTGCCATTGGCTCGCAGGTCTTGGTCTTGCGCGATCATCGCCCTCATCCGAATTCGGAAATTCCCCGAAAACTACGGGTCAAATATTGATTTTCCGTTTCCGAAATCTTTACATTTGGCGCAATGGCGATCAGGTCAGCGAAATCAGTGAGGTTCAGTTTGCCGCCGCACCGGTTTGCGCATGTTCCTCGCAATTGGGCGTGCAGGACAGGACCGTGCGCGCGGTCGACCTGAAGACGCGAACTGTGCTCGATTCATCGATCGAGACCAGGATGCGTTCATCGACGATGGCATTGCCGTCAGCATCGAGCAGAACCAGGTTGGTGGTGCCGAAAGCGCGACCGGTCAGTACAATGGTCTGGGAATCGGCCACTGTGGCATCGGCAACTTCCGAATTTCCGACAATCACCTTGCTCACAGGGCGATCCAGTTTCAGGATGCGGGCGCTATTCATATAGACACGCAGGAAGTCCTCGCCGGCCTCGGCCGACTGGCCGATCGGCGCAAACGCGAAACCTGCAGCGAACAGGCCAGCGGCGGCGACAGAAAGACAACGATTGAACATGGGCCTGCCTTGCGTTCCACGTGATGGGAGCTCTGGACCCAGAATGGCCGGTTTTGGTGAACGAAGGGTTAAGTCCATTTTCCGCGCATTGGTGATGTGCCGGTCGCTGACTTTCGAGCCGTGACACAGCGTAAATGCAAAAGGTTCCGGGCAGGCTGGTACCAAAACTGGACATATCTGCCGACTGGTGGACCGGAATATCGCTCAATGCGCTGGAAATTGCGCCAGAAGAGCACACAGCTCGGCGAAAATCTGACAATCAACTCATTGTTATAACAGTGTTTTTTCTCAGAATTCGCGAAATCTCCCGCATTTTAACGGTTGCCGTTCTGATTTGTTTACTACAGTTCATGCAACCGGGTTTTCATCAAACGGTAACCGTCTTTCTTAAGTCGATGGCAAGGGGCTGGCGCTAATTTGCAGTCATCCGAGCAACGGAAAACAGTTGCCGGCAGTGCTGATCAACCCTTGCGGAGCAGGAGAGTAACATGACCAAGATTTTTGCACGTTTCATGAAGGACGAGTCTGGCGCAACCGCAATCGAGTATGGCCTGATCGCCGCTCTGATTTCCGTCGCCCTGATCACCGGCGCCACCACCCTCGGCAACGCCCTGAACAAGCAGTTCGGCCAGGTTGCAGGCGAACTGGACTACGTGACGAAGTAATTCAAGGCGGAAGCCTTTACGCAGGAGCCGCCTCGTCACACGAGGCGGCTCCTGCTGTTTGAGCATGGTACGCTTGTAGAATTTATGTTTGCGAAGTGTTCACAGACTCAATTTAGAATTCCGTCTATTCGGGGAGTTCAGCGATGTATGCGTCCATCATTTTCCTAGTCCCGCCCATCTGTTTGGCTCTGTCTGCGCTGACGGACTTCCTGGAAATGACCGTCCCCAACAGGATCCCGGCCATTCTTCTCGGCGCATTTCTGCTGATTGCGCCATTCAGTGGCCTTTCCCTTGTCGAGTTCGGCTGGCATGTGGCTGCCGCTGCGCTGGTGTTTGCCGTGTGCTTCGGGCTTTTCGCGATAAACGTCATGGGGGGCGGCGACGCCAAACTTTTGACTGCCGCCGCGATCTGGTTCGGCTTCAACACCTCATTGTTCGAATTTCTCGCCTTCACCGGCTATTTCGGCGGCGCGTTGACGGTGATCGTCATCCTGCTGCGCGCCAATTGGGACAAGGTGGCGATCATCGGCGTGAAACTGCCGCAAACCTTGATGACCGCGAAAAAGGTGCCCTACGCGATTGCCATCGGAGCCGCCGGGCTGATGACTTATCCGCAGTCACCTCTGGTGATTGCCGCGATCAAGGGCCTTGGCTGATCGGGGCTGATCGCCGCAAAGAAACTTCCTGTTAACCACAATTGTAAGCGTCTTATTAACTATAAGTACACCAATTCCTGATCAATCTGGTCGGCAGAATCTGTCGTGCCGTCCAAGGATCGATCATGAAGCCCGCTCGTATCATCATCCTCGCAGTTGCCATCGTGGCCGCCGGCATGGCCGGCCTGCTGGCCATGCGTCTCAGCGGGCGGACATCCGTCACCATCCAGCAGGCCGATGCGGTGATCGAGAGAGAACCGACCGTCAACGTGCTCGTGTCGGCGAAGAACCTCCCGGTTGGCGCAAGGCTGGATGAAAGCGCGATGCGCTGGATGGCCTGGCCGGAAGGTAGCGTCGTCGAAGGCTTCATTACCGAAAGCACAAGGCCACAGGCGGTGACCGAGCTGACCGGCGTCGTCGTGCGCTTGCCGCTGTTTGAAGGCGAACCGCTGCGGCGCGAAAAGATCGCCGACTCCTCCTCCCGCATCCTGTCCTCGCTGCTGCCGTCCGGCAAGCGCGCGGTTTCGACGGAAATCTCGGTTGCCACCGGCGCCGGCGGCTTCATCCTGCCGAATGACCGGGTCGACGTGATCATGGTGCGCAAGGGCGATGCAGAGAATTTCCTGACCGAAACGGTGCTGTCGAATGTGCGCGTGCTGGCGGTCGACCAGCAGATCGAAGAACAGCCGGACGGCTCCAAATCCGTGCTGGCAACGACGGCGACACTGGAACTGACGCCAGACCAGACGAAGGTGATGGCGGTTGCGCAGCAGATGGCCGAGCGGTTGTCGCTGGCACTACGCTCGGTTGCCGACGCCCAGGAAGAAGACACCACCGCCGCCGATTATCTGCTGAGCGGAAGCTCCGGCCAGCCGACGATCCAGGTCATCAAATCGGGCGAGGTGGTGAAACCCACCAGCTCAACCGCCGATTCCATGAAGTGAGTGGGGGACACACAATGAAAAACATCCGCGAAAGAATTCGTGTTTCCCTGGCCGGCGGCGTCGCGTTCGCCCTGGCCTTTACCAGCATTCCAAACCATTTCGCGCAATATGCCTTCAAGCTCCCCGCCGCGGAAGCGGCCCAGGAAAGCGTGCTGCGGATCACCGATGCGGGTCCCGGCCGACGCAAAACCGTGAAGCTGGGACTGAACAAGGCGATTGTCATCGACCTGCCGGTCGATGCGCATGACATTCTGGTCGCAGATCCAGTGATGGCGGATGCCGTGACGCGCTCGTCGCGCCGCATCTACCTGTTCGGCAAGATGGTGGGCCAAACCAACATCTTCATCTTCGGTGAAAATGGCGAGGAAATCATCAGCCTCGACATCGAAATCGAGCGCGACATTACCGGTCTTGAAAACAATCTGCGCCGCTTCATTCCCGAATCCGACATCAGTGTCGAGATCGTATCGGACAACATCGTGCTGACAGGCACCGTGCGCACGCCGCAGGATGCGGCCCGTGCAGCCAGCCTTGCCGAAGCCTTCCTCAAGGGCGGTGAAGCGACCACCCGCAACACGACCGCGACAAGCGAAAGCAGCGGCGACGGTGCGGTCGCGATCTACGCGGAAGATCGCCAGGAATCGCAGATCGTCAACCTGTTGACGATCGAGGGCGAGGACCAGGTGACGCTGAAGGTCACTGTCGCCGAGGTCAGCCGGCAGGTGCTCAAGCAGCTCGGCTTCTCCGGCAGCATTTCCGACGGGTCGACCGGCATCAGCTATGCCAATCCGTCCAATCTCGGCAATTCCATCGACCCGACCGGTACGGCCGCCATCACCGCCGGCATCGGCGGCCTGGGGATCACCACCTATATCAATGCCATGGAACAGGCCGGCGTGATGCGCACCCTGGCTGAACCGAGCCTGACGGCGATCTCCGGTGAGCAGGCGAAGTTTTATGTCGGCGGCGAATATCGCCTGGCCGCCGAGCAGGAAATCGACGTCGACAGCGATACGGGACAGTCAACGCTGAGCCGCACGAGCGAGACCGTCGACTACGGTATCGAGCTGAATTTCCGCCCCGTCGTGCTGGCTCCCGGACGGATCAGCCTGAAGATCGAGACGAATGTGTCCGAGCCGACCTGGGAAGGCTCGGTTGTCACCGGCAATACCTCAACTTCCATTCCGGGGTCGACCTATCTGTCGATCCGCAAGCGCGAGGCGTCGACGACTGTCGAGCTTCCCTCCGGCGGCTCGATCGTGATTGCCGGCCTCGTGCAGGACAATATCCGCCAGGCCATGTCGGGCCTGCCTGGCCTCTCCAAGGTGCCGATCCTCGGCACGCTGTTCCGCAGCAAGGACTTCCAGCGTAGTGAGACCGAACTGGTGATCATCGCGACGCCTTATCTGGTGCGGCCGGTGGCGCGCGGTGCGCTGTCTCGGCCTGACGACAACTTCAACCCTGAAAACGATGGCGCGACCTTCTTCCTCAACCGGGTGAACAAGGTCTATGGCCGCCGCGAAACAGCAGGTTCCGCCGGCCAGTATCATGGCGCCGTCGGGTTTATTTACAAGTGAGCGGAGGTTCAGGATCGCAATGACACACACCACGCTGCACGCCAAGGAAAGCCAGCCAGCCATGGCCCCAGATAGCAAGAACCGCAGCCTGTATCGCATCGCGATGACGGCCCTGATGATCGGCACATCCGCCGTGCTTGCCGGATGCGGCACGAACAAGGACAATATGTCGACGGGGGCGATCCCCGATGACTATCGCACCCGCCATCCGATCACGCTGAACGAAGTCGAACATACGCTCGACATTCCGATTGCCTCCGGCGATCGCAGCCTTTCGAACGGGGTGCAGGATTCGATCGGCGGCTTTGCCACGGACTATCTCTCCACCTCGTCGGGCAGCATCCAGATCATGCTGCCGCACGGCTCGGCCAATGCGGGCGCCGCCGCCAACGTTCGCGCGCAGATCCGCAAGGTGCTGACCACGAAGGGCGTGAAAGCGAACCGGATCATCGAGACCTCGTATCAGGCATCCGCCACCGGCGACGCTGCGCCCGTGCGCCTGAGCTATGTCGCGATCACGGCCGTGACCAACCAGTGCGGCGAGTGGCCCGAAGATCTGCAGAACAACACCTTCAGCAACAAGAACTATCACAATTTCGGTTGTGCCACGCAGAGCAACCTTGCCGCCCAGATCGCGAACCCAATGGACCTTGTCACGCCGAGAGCCATGGCGCCGATCGACGCGACGCGGCGCTCGACCGTAATCGGGCTTTACCGAGAAGGCAGTGACACCTCCACGGAATGATGCGGCCTGGTGCCCTCAATGACAGGAAGATAGCATGAGTGCGATCGATTACGAATTCGAGGAAGGACCCGGCGGCAGCCGCGGGTCGGCGGAGCCGGTCGTTTCCGGCGATGTCGAAGCCCTGCGACCGCTGCCTCGCATTTCGGTGCACGCCTTCTGCCTCAGCGACAGCGTGCAGCGGGTGATGGAGCAATGCGCCAATGACCGGCGCATGGCACGGGTCAGCCTGCGCATCACGCATGGCAATATCGCGGCGGCGGCGAACATGTTCGCCTCGACGCCGACACCAAACCTGATCATCCTCGAAACCGAGGCCGCACCGGCTCACCTTCTGGCCGAGCTTGCGCCGCTGGCCGAGGTCTGCGACCCGAGTTCGCGCGTGATCATTGTCGGACGGCACAACGATATCGCGCTCTACCGGGAGCTGATGCGCAGCGGCATTTCCGAATATATCGTCGCGCCGTTCTCGATGGCCGACATCATGAGCGCCATTGCCGGTATCTTCGTCGATCCGGAAGCGGAGCCGCTTGGCAAGAGCATCGCCTTTATCGGCGCAAAGGGCGGTGTCGGCTCCTCGACGATCGCCCACAACTGCGCCTTCGGCATCTCGACCCTGTTTTCGACCGAGACCGTGCTTGCGGATCTCGACCTGCCTTTCGGCACGGCGAATATCGATTTCGACCAGGATCCGGCGCTTGGCATGGCGGAAGCCGTGTTTTCCCCCGAACGCCTTGACGAAGTCTTCCTCGACCGCCTGCTGGCCAATTGCTCGCGCAACCTGTCACTGCTGGCAGCGCCCTCGATGCTGGATCGCGGATACGACTATGAGAGCGGCGCATTCCAGCCTATTCTCGAGCTGTTGCAGCGCAGCGCACCGGTCACCGTTCTCGACCTGCCGCACAGCTGGTCGGACTGGACCCGTTCCGTGCTGTCGGATGCCGACGAGATCGTCATCACCTGCGCGCCGGATCTCGCCAACCTGCGCAACGCCAAGAACATGGTCGACGCACTGAAGAAACTGCGGCCGAACGACAAGGCTCCGCATCTTGTGCTCAACCAGGTGGGCATGCCCAAGCGTCCGGAAATCTCGCCGCAGGACTTTTTCGAACCGCTCGAAATCGAACCGGTGGCGATCATTCCCTTCGATGCAATGCTGTTCGGCACGGCAACCAACAGCGGCCGGATGATTTCGGAGATGGACGCCAAATCGCCAACGGCAGAGACCTTTTCTCAGCTAGCGCATCTGGTGACCGGCAGAGCAACGATCAAGAAGCCGAAGAAGGCGGGTCTCGGCTCGCTCATCGGCAAACTTCGCAAGAAGTAAACCGCAAGACAGGAACGGGTAGAGCTCATGTTTGGCAAACGCGGCGGTGAGGGTTTCGGCAAAGGCGGATCGGGCATTGGCACGATACCGGCGCAGCCCCCGGCTGCCAGTTCGGCAGGACGATCCGCGACAAGCCTGCTGGAGCCCGGCAGCGCGGAGGCCGGCAACCGGCAGCAGGTGAACCCGCCGCCGCTGCAGGCCCCGAGCCGCAAGCGCCCGCCCCGCGCGGAAGACTACTACGATACCAAGAGCCAGGTTTTTTCGGCCCTGATCGATACGATCGACCTGTCGCAGTTGGCCAAACTCGACGGCGAGAGCGCGCGCGAGGAAATTCGCGATATCGTCAACGACATCATCACAATCAAGAATTTCGCGATGTCGATCTCCGAGCAGGAAGAACTGCTCGAAGACATCTGCAACGACGTTCTGGGTTACGGTCCGCTCGAGCCGCTGCTGGCGCGCGACGATATCGCCGATATCATGGTCAACGGCGCCGGCCAGACCTTCATCGAAGTGGGTGGCAAGACGATCGAGTCGGAAATCCGTTTCCGCGACAATTCACAGCTTCTGTCGATCTGCCAGCGCATCGTCAGCCAGGTCGGCCGTCGCGTCGACGAATCGAGCCCGATCTGCGACGCCCGCCTGCCCGACGGATCGCGTGTCAACGTCATCGCGCCGCCGCTGGCGATCGACGGCCCGGCGTTGACCATTCGTAAATTCAAGAAGGACAAGCTCAACCTCGCCCAGCTGGTGAAATTCGGCGCGATCACGCCGGAAGGTGCCGAGGTGCTGCAGATCATCGGGCGTGTCCGCTGCAACGTCGTCATTTCCGGCGGCACCGGCTCCGGCAAGACGACGCTTTTGAACTGCCTTACCGGCTTTATCGACAGCGACGAACGCATCATCACCTGCGAAGACACCGCCGAACTCCAGCTGCAGCAGCCGCATGTGGTTCGGCTCGAAACCCGTCCGCCGAACATCGAAGGCGAAGGCGAGATCACCATGCGCGATCTCGTCAAGAACTGCCTGCGTATGCGCCCCGAACGCATCATCGTCGGCGAAGTGCGCGGACCGGAGGTCTTCGACCTTTTGCAGGCGATGAACACCGGCCACGACGGCTCCATGGGCACGATCCACGCCAATACGCCGCGCGAATGCCTTTCCCGTATGGAATCGATGATCGCCATGGGCGGTTTCACGCTGCCGGCGAAAACCGTGCGCGAGATCATTTCCGGTTCGATCGACGTGATCATCCAGGCCGCCCGACTGCGCGACGGCTCGCGCCGCATTACGCACATCACCGAGGTGATCGGCATGGAAGGCGACGTGATCATCACCCAGGACCTGATGCGCTACGAAATCGAAGGCGAAGATGCGCATGGCAAGATCATCGGCCGACACATGTCGACCGGTATCGGCAAGCCGCATTTTTGGGACCGCGCCCGCTATTACAACGAAGATCGCAGGCTTGCCGCGTCCCTCGACGCCATGGAACAGAAGTCGAAGGGGATTTGATCGCAATGTTCGGTATCGATCCGACCATACTGGCCATCGTCATGCTCGCCGCGATCTCGACCGGCGCGGTGGCCTATGGCCTGCTGTATACCCGTATCGAAACTGACAAGAAGACCGCGACCCGGATCAGCCGGGTGAAGGCTGCCGAAACGGACCTCAACCAGGTGAAGGCGGCGCGCGACCGAGTGCAGGAAATCTCCAAACGGCGAAAGTCCGTGCAGGATTCGCTGAAGGAGCTGGAAAAGAAGCAGGAGAAATCGAAGAAGGCCAAGCAGACCAGCCTGAAGGGCCGGCTGACCCAGGCCAACCTGCCGCTCACGCCTGCGCATTTCTACATGCTGAGCGTCGTGCTCGGGCTCGTGGTGCTGGTCGCCACGTTCCTGATGGGCATGCCGCCGCTGGTCGTCGGCGGAATGAGCTTCGTCGCCATCATTGGCCTGCCCCGCTGGATCCTCGGCTTCCTGATCAAGCGTCGGCAGAAGCAGTTCATCAACGAGTTCCCCAACTCGCTCGACGTGATGACCCGCTCCATTCGCTCCGGCCTGCCGCTCAACGACGCCATCCGGATGATCGCGGCGGATGGGCAGGAACCGGTGAAGACCGAGTTTCGGCGGGTCGTCGATTCGCAGCAGATGGGTCTCAGCGTGCCGGAAGCCTGCGCGCGCATGTACCAGACCATGCAACTGTCCGAGATCAGCTTCTTTGCCATTGTGATCGCCATCCAGGGTCAGGCGGGCGGCAATCTTTCCGAAGCGCTCGCCAACCTGTCGCGCGTGCTGCGCGACCGCAAGAAGATGCGGGCGAAGGTCAGCGCGCTGTCGATGGAAGCCAAGGCCTCTGCGGCGATCATCGGCGCCCTGCCATTCATCGTCGCCTTCCTCGTCTACATGACGTCACCCGCCTATATCATGATCCTTTTCACCGACTCGCGTGGACACATGATCCTCGGCGCATCCGCCGTGTGGATGAGCATCGGACTGCTGGTGATGCGCAACATGATCAACTTCGACATATAGGAGCGGCAAGGCATGACTGAAGACTGGGCCGCCCGCGTTACTGATCCTACCCTGATCATCGCAGTGCTGGTGGCGCTTGCGGTTTTTGCGACCTTGTACACGCTGGTCATGCCGATGCTGGAGCGTGGCGACCTGAACAAGCGGATGCGGGCCGTATCGACCGAGCGCGACCAGATCCGTGCACGCGAACGCGCGCGGCTCAATTCGGATGCCCAGGGGAAAGCCACCCTTCGTGCCAACAACAACCAGTCTGTGCGCCAGCTTGTCGAACGGTTCAACCTGCGCAAGGCGCTGGTTGACGACACGACCATGGACAAGCTCAAGGCAGCCGGCCTTCGCTCGCAAAACGCGCTGAACATCTTCCTTCTGGCGCGGTTCCTGCTGCCGTTCGCAACGCTTGTCGTGACCGCGATCTGGATCTTCGCGCTTGGCAATCTTGCCGACAAGCCTCTACCGGTCAGGCTGTTCGCGACCATCGTCGGCGGCTATATCGGCTTCTATCTGCCGAATATCTATGTTTCCAACCGGATCGGCAAACGTCAGCACTCGATCCGCCGGGCCTGGCCCGACGCACTCGACCTGATGCTGATCTGCGTTGAATCCGGCATTTCGATCGAAGCCGCGATGCGGCGCGTGGCTGACGAAATCGGCGAACAATCGCCGGAACTGGCCGAGGAAATGGTCCTGACGACTGCGGAACTGTCGTTCCTGCCGGATCGCCGGCAAGCGCTGGAAAACCTGGGCACCCGCACGCAGCTCGATGGCGTGAAGAACGTGACGCAGGCGCTGATCCAGGCCGAGCGCTACGGAACGCCGATCGCCCAGGCCTTGCGCGTGCTCGCCCAGGAAGGCCGCGACGAACGCATGAACGAAGCGGAGAAAAAAGCCGCAGCGCTGCCGCCGAAACTCACCGTACCGATGATCCTGTTCTTCCTGCCGGTGCTGATCGCGGTCATTCTCGGACCGGCCGGCATTCAGGTGTCCGACCGTTTCTAAGGCACTACCGCTGAACTGGGATCAGCCGTAGCGCGCCATATGGCAGTTTCGACGCAGTGTGCCAGGCGAAATCGTGACAGCGTACCCTGCGCGTTCCATGGATCGCGTGGCGCTATCGGCCCGGCAGACTGGTCTCAGTGAACGGTATCCTGCTCGTCTTCGAGCAGCTTGAAGGCATCCTGCAGGGCAGCGACCAGAATATTGGTCAGCTCATCGGCCTTGTTTTCCAAGAGCAACAGCTTGATCGCCATGTCCTGCTGTTCGAAATATTGATCCGGTCCCTCAATCATCGCTCATGTCCCCATATCACCGAATCATCTCGGCTGATGATGAACATCAACAAGGTGGCTTGCGCAGGGCTTTCAGTCACGACAATTTTAATAAATGACGACAAATCGTCCGGTGGCCGTGTTTGCCACCGTCACCGCCGCGCCAAAGCTGGAAGAGAACGCGCCAGCGAGCTTGTTTGCAGGTCGAAACGATATGTTCGATGCCCTGCGTGACCGTGGCTGGCATGCTCCCCGGTCCGGGAAACTCAGGCGGGCTGTACGAACAATGCCGAGACGAGCAAAGCCTAGACGAGCACGGCCTGTTCGACGCGATCCTGCGAGCCGAAAAACTTCAGGTAGCGTTCGACCTCGGCGGGATCACCCGTCGCCTTGCGCGGGTTGTCAGAGAGCTTGACGGCGGGACGGCCATTGGCTTCCGCGACCTTGCAGACAATCGAAATCGGCTTCAGTCCGGCAATCTCCTGCGGCGCGCAGCCGGCAAAATCATTGGTGAGATTGGTGCCCCAACCGAAGCTCATACGCACGCGGCCGGCGAAATGGCGATAGGTGTCGATGATCGCGTCGACATCGAGGCCATCCGAGAAGATCAGCAGCTTCTTGCGCGGATCACGCCCCATCTTCTTCCACCAATCGATGATCTTTTCGCCGCCTTCGATCGGCGGGGCACTGTCCGGGCGGAAGCCGGTCCAGTCGGCCACCCATTCCGGCGCATCGCGCAGGAAGGAAGCCGTGCCGAAGGCGTCGGGCAGAACGATCAGAAGATTGCCGCCATAGAGCTGGTTCCAGTCCTTCAGGACCTGATAGGGGGCGGCGGCCAGCTGTTGATCGGTATTGGCCAGCGCCGCCACCACCATCGGCAGTTCATGGGCGTTGGTGCCCACGGCTTCCAGATCGGAATCCATTGCCAGGAGCACATTGCTGGTGCCGGTGAAGGCTGGGCCGATGCCTTCCTTCAGGGCGTCGACACACCAGCGCTGCCAGAGGAAACTGTGTCGGCGGCGGGTACCGAAATCGGAGATGCGCAAGCCCGGAAGCTCGCCGAGGCGCTCAACCTTGGCCCACATCTTGGCCTTGGCACGAGCATAGAGCACGTCGAGGGTAAAATAGCCGAGCGAGCGCATGGCAGCGCGACTGCGCAATTCGTTGATGATGGCGAGCGCCGGGATTTCCCATAGCGTCGTCTCCATCCATGAACCATGGAAGGTCAGTTCGTATTGGCCGTCGCGCTTGTGCAACTCGTATTCGGGCAGTTGCAGATTGCCGAGCCAGGCGAGAAATTCCGGCTCGAAGATCTGGGCGCGTCCATAGAAGGTGTTGCCGGCCAGCCAGATCATTTCCTTCTTGGTCAGGCGCAGCGAGCGCACATGATCCAGCTGCTCGCGCAATTCCTGCTCGTCAATTTCATCGGCCAGCCGAACAGATGTTGTGCGGTTGATCAGCGTAAAGGTCGCATTGACCTTGGGATAGAGCTTCCAGATCATCTGAAGCATGAGCAATTTGTAGAAATCGGTGTCGATCAGGCTGCGAATGATCGGATCAAGCTTCCAGGCGTGGTTAAATACCCTGGTCGCGATATCAGTCTTCGTCATGGAAGCCACTGCCCTGTTCACCGCGAGCCTGCAGCCGCGACTGAACGGCCGAAAATCGCTTCGACCGTTTCCGTCTCATGTTATCGGCAAACTATGTCGGAATGTCCAGACAACGACACCCCTCCTGCTGCCGATTACTGAGTGGGCGTCTGGCTGGCCGGCGGCGCCGTTTCCGTCTGAGCCGGATTGGGGCGGGTTTCCGTTTCGATCGAGTTGCCCCACCATTCGGCAGGCACCCAAACCAGCATGGCGAGGATCAGTCCGCCGAGCAGCACGATCAGGACCGGACGGCCACGATTGCCCTGGCGCGCTTCCGTTGCGCTCAGGGTTTCCGGCTGGAGGCCACGGGTGCGGCGATCAGTATCGCCTGGCAGATCGGTTCGGCTGCTCATGATCATTCTCCGTTGACGTTCTGGCGCCGCGCTTGCGGCGCACGGCATGGACCAGAGTAACGGCGGGAATGTCAGTAAGGTTCCGAAGCGGTGTGCCCGGTGGCTCAATACCCCGTTACGCGGTCGACCACGTTTTGCAGCGGCAAACCTGCTTCAAAACGGGCAATCTGGCTGTCGACATGACGGAAAAGCGCACTGACTTCCGAAGATGCGGCGGCGTGAGGGGTGACGAAGACATTGTCCATGTCCCAGAGCGGGCTGTCGCCGGACAAGGGCTCCTGCTCGAACACATCGAGAGAGGCGGCCTTCAACGTTCCGTCCTCAAGGCAGGCGACAAGATCCGCTTCGACCTGGCTGCCGCCTCGGCCTGCGTTCAGAAACACCGGTCCGCCGAGGACGCCATCACGATTGAGCTTCGAAAAAAGCGAACGATCATAGATGCCCCGGGTCTCGGGGGTCAGCGGCAGCAGGCCGACCAGAATGTCGGTACGCCTGAGAAAGGCGTCCAGACCTCCAGCGTCATAGGTCTCGATACCGGAAATCTGCTTTGGCCGGCGCGACCAGCCGATGACATTGAAGCCCATCACCTTGAGCTTTGCGACGGCATCCTGGCCAAGCACGCCCAGCCCCATAACACCCACGGTTACATCGCATGCTTCGGGTTGGTCGGCGAGCTCGTGCCAGTGATGGTCGCGCTGCTGCCGCGCATAGGTCAACGTCTGGCGAAGATGGCTCAGGCACTGCAGCACGACCCATTCGCTCATGCGATCCGTGAGGCTGCGGTCGACGAAACGGACAATGGGGAGGTCCGGCAGATCATAGGAACTCAGGATGTGATCGACGCCCGCACCACCGGAGAAGATGGCCTTCAGGCCGCTGGCCTTGTCAAAAAGAGACGGATCAGGCTTCCAGACGACGGCATAGGCAGCAGCGCTCAGATCGCGACCGGCATTGGCCGGATCGGCCATATCGATGACCTCTCGATCAGCAAAGGCATTGCGCAATGCCTTGACGACACTTTCGCGCTGGAATTTCAGATCGATGATGACGGGGGACCTGGAAGAAACGGGGCTCTTGGAAGACATGCAATTCCCACTACTGGCGGATACCGCCGATTTCGACGGCTTCTAGATTGAAGGCAGCGGCCATCAGGGCCTTGGTGTAATCGGCCCTGGGGGCGGCGAAGACTTCGGCGGCAGGACCTTTTTCGACGACCTTGCCGGCGCGCATGACAATGATCTCATTGGCCAGCGCCTTCACCACCCGCAGATCGTGGCTGATGAAGAGATAGGCAAGATCATGTTTCCTCTGCAGGTCGCGCAGGAGATCGACGACCTGGGCCTGAACCGTCATGTCGAGCGCCGATGTCGGCTCGTCAAGCATGACGAAACGCGGCTTGAGCACCATGGCGCGGGCAATTGCGATGCGCTGACGCTGACCGCCGGAGAATTCGTGCGGGTAGCGCCAACGGGTGGCCGGATCGAGCCCAACCTCATCGAGCGCCCAGCACACGCGTGCATCCCGCTCATCGGCCGACAGGGCTTTTTCATGCACCTTGAGGCCCTCGGCAATGATCTCGCCCACCGACATGCGCGGGCTGAGCGAACCGAACGGATCCTGAAAGACGACCTGGAGGCGATCCCTGAACGGCCGCATCTCACGATAGGAGAAGCCATCGATGTCGTGGCCGATGAAACTGATCCGCCCCTTGGAGGAGATCAGGCGGGCCAAAGCCAGTCCGAGCGTCGTCTTGCCCGAGCCCGATTCGCCGACGACGCCGAGAGTCTGGCCGGCACGCAGGGTGAGATCGATGCCATCGACAGCTTTGACATGATCGACCGTCTTGCGCAGGAAGCCCGACTTGATCGGGAACCAGACGCGGATGTCGTCGCCCTGCATGATCACCGGCTTTTCGGCATCCGATGTCGGTGGTTCGCCGCGCGGTTCCGAGCCCAGGAGCTTTTTCGTGTAGTCGTGCTGCGGGCGCTCGAAGATCTCCTCGACCGGGCCGGTCTCGACGATCCGTCCTTTGGTCATGACGCAGACACGATCGGCGAACTTGCGCACGATGCCGAGATCATGGGTGATGAACAGCATGGACATGCCATGCTCGGCCTTCAGCCGACCGAGCAATTCGAGAATCTGGGCCTGCACGGTAACATCGAGCGCCGTCGTCGGCTCATCGGCAATCAGCAGCTTTGGCCGGTTGGCGAGTGCCATGGCGATCATGACACGCTGGCGCTGCCCCCCTGACAATTCGTGCGGGAAGGCGCTCAGGCGTTTTTCCGGCTCGCGGATACCGACCTGGTTGAGCAGTTCCAGGATCCGTGTACGCGCCGCCTTGCCGGTCATGGCCTGGTGCAGCTCGAGGATCTCACCGATCTGCCGCTCGATCGTGTGCAGCGGATTGAGCGACGTCATCGGCTCCTGGAAGATCATGGTAATGTCGTTGCCGCGCACCGACCTGAGATCCGCAGCCGAAGCGCCCATCAGATCGCGACCCTCGAACAGGATCGATCCCGACGGATGGCTCGCGGACGGATAGGGCAGCAGCTTGAGGATCGAGGCGGCAGACACCGATTTGCCAGAGCCAGATTCGCCGACAAGCGCCACGACTTCGCCCTTGCCGATATCGAAGGAGATATGGTCAACAGCCAGGCTCTGTTGACCACCCTGATGGAAAGCCACGGAGAGATCGCGAACGGAGAGAAGGGGATCGGTCATGCGGACAGGCTTTCGATCAGGGATGTAAGGGATGCTGCGTTCAGACGGCAGACTTCGAAAGGGGGAACCGCTTCCTCTGTTGAATTGTCGAAGGTAGGCGAGATACCTCGATCCTCGGTCAAAAAATGCGTCGTTGCGACAGCGAGAGCTGAAGCGATATGGATGGCATCGGGAAGCTTCAGGCCGTTCCGGCGCGCCCGCAATTGTGCTGCCATATCCAGAATGTTGCTCGATACTGGAACGATCTGCAGCCACGGCAGACCCGAGCCCCAAATCCTGTAGACTTCAACGAGCCTCTTGTCGCCGTTGCGCAGGGGCTTCACCAAGAGTTCCGAGACTGTCAAAGCGCTGGTCGCCAAGGTCGCGCTCGGTCGAGATGATGCCTTCCCGGTCAAGTTTCGCAACAATTCACGTAAGGCACCCTCACCTTCGACGAGCAAGATCGCGGCATTCGTGTCGAGATAGATTTGGTGCCGGTGCGGCATCAGTCGTCCCATTCGTCACGAAGTTCCCGGATCCGCGCCACGGCCTCGGCGGGTGTGACGCGGCGGTCGTCTTGACTACGATAGGCCTCTACCTCCGTCATGAACTCGGCAAAGCTGATTACGGCGGGGCTCGGCGATCGATTTTCGATCTCCACCACGACGCGCACGGTGCTGCCGTCGGTCAATCCCTCTCGAAGGTCGGCGGGCAAATTCTCAACGGGATAATGCTCTCTGACGATCTTGTTCATCGCATCGCGCTCCTGATCGGACCTGCGATCATCATGCCACAGAAGAGGGGATCTGACGAACGTGAACTCATCGGAACGTCTTCCTCGGATCGAAGGCGTCGCGCACAGCCTCGCCGACGAAAATCAGCAGCGACAGCATAATCGACATTGTGAAGAAGGCTGTCAGCCCGAGCCAGGGCGCCTGGAGGTTGCGCTTGCCCTGGGCAATCAGCTCCCCGAGGGAAGGCGAACCGGGCGGCATGCCGAAACCGAGGAAATCGAGCGAGGTCAGCGTGGTGATCGACCCGGACAGGATGAAGGGCAGAAAGGTCAGGGTCGCAACCATGGCATTGGGCAACAGGTGGCGAAACATGATGGTCCAGTTGCCGACGCCAAGCGCGCGGGCGGCGTTCACGTATTCGAAATTGCGCGCCCGCAAAAACTCGGCCCGGACGATACCGACGAAGCCGACCCACGAAAACAGCAGCATGATGCCGAGCAGGACGAAGAAGCCGGGTGGCAAGATGGCTGCGATGATCAGCAAGATATAGAGCACCGGCATCGACGACCAGATCTCGATAAAGCGTTGCATCAACAGGTCGGTCCAGCCGCCGAAATAACCCTGCACGGCGCCGGCGGTGACGCCGATCATGGCGGACGCAATCGTCAGCGCCAGGCCGAACAAGATCGAGATGCGGAAACCATAGATCATGCGGGCCGTGACGTCGCGCGCCTGATCATCGGTGCCGAGCCAGTTCATGTTGCCGAGAATGCAATTCGGGTCTTCGGCCTTCAGCGGATAGGCCGCGCAACGGGTTTCCTTGTCCATCAGCCAGAAGGGTGGCGTCGGGGCCGAATGGGGGATCTCGGAATTGACCGTGCGATAGGAATAGCGGATCGGCGGCCAGAGCATCCAGCCATTGGCATTGATCTCATCGGCAATGAAGGGCGAGCGATAGTCGGTGACGGCAAGGAAACCGCCGAATTTCTCCTCGGGATAGTCGACCAACACCGGGAACAGGATCTCGCCCTTGTAGGAGGCGACGATCGGCCGGTCGTTGGCGATCAGTTCGGCGAACAGGCTGAACAGGAAGAGGATCATGAAGATCCAGAAGGACCAGTATCCGCGGCGATTGGCCTTGAAGTTTTCCAGACGCCGGCGACTGGTCGGCGACAGAAGCGGTTTGCGCGGTTGCGCAGGGACAGTGTTTTCGCCTTCGAGGGTGGACATCAGATATCCCTCCGGTCGAAATCGATGCGGGGATCGATCCAGGTATAGATCAGGTCGGAGATCAGGCCGACGACGAGGCCCATCAGCGAGAAGATGTAGAGCGTGGCAAAGACGATCGGATAGTCGCGATTGACCACCGCGAGATAACCGAGACGACCGAGGCCATCGAGCGAGAAGATGTTTTCGATCAGCAGCGATCCGGTGAAGAATGCCGAGATGAAGGCGGCCGGAATGCCGGCAATGACGATCAGCATGGCGTTGCGGAAGACATGGCCGTAGAGCACCTGGCGCTCCCCCAGCCCCTTGGCGCGAGCGGTGACGACATATTGCTTCTTGATCTCGTCGATGAAGGAATTCTTGGTCAACAGCGTCGTCGTGGCAAAGGCCGACAGAAGCAGAGCGACCAAGGGCAGCGTCAGATGCCAGAAGTAGTCGAGGATCTTCTGCCACCAGCTGAGTTCGGAGAAATTGTCCGAGGTCAGGCCGCGCAAGGGGAACCAGTCGAAAAACGATCCGCCGGCAAAGACGACGATCAGCAGGATGCCGAACAGGAAGCTGGGAACCGCATAGCCGATCACGATCACGCCCGAGGTCCAGACGTCGAATGCCGAGCCGTCCTGAACAGCCTTCCTGATGCCGAGCGGAATTGAAATCGCGTAGGAGATCAGCAGGACCCAGACGCCGAGCGAGATCGAGACAGGCATCTTCTCGATGATCAGATCAATGACCGAGGTGTTGCGGAAAAAGCTTTCGCCGAAATCGAAGCGGATATAGTTCCACATCATTTCGAGGAAACGCTCGAGCGGCGGCTTGTCGAAGCCGAACTGCTTCTCGAGCTTGGCAATCAATTCCGGGTCGAGACCCTGGGCGCCACGATAGCGCGCGCCACCTTCGTCAGCCCCCATCTGCTGGTTCAGCATGTCGCCGCCACCGGACAACCTGGCATCGGCGCTGTCGCCCTGGCCGCTGAGCTGAGCAATCACCTGCTCCACCGGGCCACCGGGGGCAAACTGGATGACGGCGAAGGAGATGCCCATGATGCCGATGATCGTCGGGATCATCAGCAGAAGCCGGCGGAAAATATAGGCTGTCATGGAATGCGCCTCATCGCGGCTCGTGCGCCGCTGCCAAACCACAGTCCCTGTCTGTCAGCCAACCCGCCGGCCCTCCTGCAAAAGCGATTCGTCCATTTCATCCTTGATAACCAGCTTCGACGCACAAGTCCCGCTGATTAACATCATGGCGTCTTCGACCACCAGATCGAGGGAAAGCCGATGCCATAGGCCGGCAATTCGGCATGGTCGAACTTGTCCCAATAGGCGATGCGGGAGGAACGCAGCGTGTAGCTTGGCACGGTGTAGTGGCCGGCCAGCAGCAGGCGATCGAGCGCCTTGACCGTCGGGATGAGGGTTTCGCGATCCTTTGCGAATATGATCTGGTTGATGAGCTTGTCGATAGCGGGGTCGGAAATGCCCGCATAGTTGCGCGACCCCTGCTGATCAACGGACTTGGAACCCCAATAGTCCCGTTGCTCATTGCCCGGATTGAGGCTCTGGGCCCAGCCAAGGTAAATCATGTCATAGTCGAAGCTGCGGACCCGGTTAGCATACTGGGCCGCATCGACCGTGCGGACTGTCGCCTGGACACCGATTTTTTTCAAATTGTCGGCGAAGGGAATGGCTACCCGCTCGATGGTCGGGCCGTTGAGCAGGATTTCGAACTGCAGCGGCGCACCGGTCGAGGCCAGGACCATCTTGCCATTGCGCAATTCGTAGCCGGCTTCCTTCAGCAGCGCCAGCGCCTGGCGCAGATTGTCTCGAAGCTTTGCGCCATCGCCGCCCACCGGGTTCTTGTATTCCTGCGTCAGGACTTCCGGCGCAACATCACTGCCCAGACCCTTGAGGATTTCCAGTTCCTTGCCCTCGGGCAAACCACTGGAGGCCAGTTCCGAACCATGGAAGTAGCTGTCGATCCGCTTGTACTGATCGAAGAAGATCGTCCGGTTCAATTCCTCGAAATCGAATGCGTAGTTCAAGGCCTTCCGGACACGGGCGTCCTTGAACATTTCACGACGCATGTTGGGAACAAAGCCGACGAGGACGCCCGAGGTCTTGTATTCGTTGTCGAGAACCTGTCGCTTGACCCTGCCATCCGCGACAGCGGGAAAATCATAAGACCGCGCCCAGCGCATGGCCGAATTTTCGGACCAGAAATCGACGCTGCCGGAGCGGAAGGCTTCAAACTCGACGTCCAGATCGGCGAAATAGGTATAGGTCTGGCTCTCGAAGTTGTTGTAGCCGATATTGACGTTGAGATCCTTGCCCCAATAGTCGTCGCGGAGTTCGTAGCGGATCTTGGCACCCGGGGTAAACGAGGCAATCCGATAGGGTCCCGACCCCAGGATCGGTTCAAGGGTCGTTTTGGAAATGTCGCGTGGCTTTCCATCCGGGCCGTTGGCGGTCCACCAGTGCTTCGGGACAATATCCAGTTCGCCGACAATCACCGGCAATTCACGATTGTTTTTTTCGTCGAAAGTAAAGGTGACCTCACGCTCGCCGGTCTTTTCCGCCTTCACGACATGGCTGTAATAGGTCGAATAGAGCGGATTGAATTCCTTGAACTTTTCAAAGCTGAAAATGACATCTTCGGGTGTTACCGGTACGCCATCGGCCCATTTGGCCTCAGGCCGCAGGCGAAACGCGGCATAGGAATAGTCGTCCGGATAGGAGACGGCTTCGGCCAGCAGGCCATAAACCGCATCGACCTCGTCCATGGAGGGTTTCAGCAGTGTTTCAGTGACCAGCGACAGCCGCGGCGCAAGGCCTGCGGCCAGTTCGCCCTTGTCGAGAACCGGATTGAAGCTATCGAAGGTTCCGGATGCTGAGAGGTTGATGTTTCCCGCCTTCGGCGCATCGGGGTTCACATAGGAAAACCGTTCGAAATCCTTGGGGTACTTTGGCGCCTCGATGACGGCGAGCGCGTGACGCCATTCCGGTTCCTGTGCCCGAACGCCCAAAGCCGGGCTGCAGAGCAATAGTCCGAGAATCGATGCCGCAATCCGCCTTGCCAGTGCCATCAGCCAACCCCTTTTTGTTTTTGCCTGGCTGCAGAATAGGGCAAATGACGGCAAAATACAGACGGCTGACACAGAAGTGAGCGGGTGAACATTCGCAGATTCACCAAAATTACCTTTCAGGATAGAATTCGATGAATCATTCGGGCTCGCGATCCCGGATGCCGTGATGAACGAGGATGGATGACGATGAAATCGGTGAAACGCTCCGGCAGGTTTGCCAAGACCCTGATGCTTTTGGCAGCACTCGGCGCCGCAGCACCCGAGGCAATCGCCGCCGACGGCCCACCGGCCAAGGAATTGTTCGGCGCGATGAAACTGCCGGCACGGGCGGAACCGACGGCTTATGGATTCTATTCCAAGGGTTGCCTGGCCGGCGGCGTGGCCATTCCAACCGACGGACCGACCTGGCAGGCGATGCGGCTGTCACGCAACCGGCGCTGGGGCCACCCGCAGATGATCGCGACGCTGGAGCAACTGTCGCAGGACGCAGCACGCTACGACAACTGGCCGGGTCTGCTTCTCGGCGACATTTCGCAGCCGCGCGGCGGACCGATGCTCACCGGCCATGCCTCGCACCAGATCGGGCTCGACGCCGATATCTGGCTGACGCCGATGCCCTCGCGCACGCTGACTGCCAGCGAGAGGGAAAACATCTCGGCCACGACGATGCTGAAATCGAAGGCTTTCCTGACCGTGGACCCGAAGGTCTGGACGCCGGCGCATGCGGCCGTGATCATGCGGGCAGCCAGCTATCCGCAGGTCGAGCGCATCTTCGTCAACCCGGCAATCAAGAAGAAGCTGTGCGAAACCTGGACCGGCGACCGCAGCGACCTTGGCAAGGTTCGGCCCTATTACGGCCACGACTACCATTTCCATGTGCGGATCAAATGCCCGGCGGATTCCGTCGGCTGCAAGTCGCAGGATCCGATCGGTCGCGGCGACGGTTGCGACAAGTCGCTGGCCTGGTGGTTTACTGATGAACCATGGGCGCCGCCGAAAAAGGATCCGAACGCCAAGCCGGCTCCCAAACCCAAGCCGATGCAGCTGTCGGCCTTGCCAAAGGCCTGCGCGATGATCCTTGGCGCACCGTCGCCGGACAGCGAACTCGAGGCCACATATCGCGGCAGTGGCGGGATGCCGGCGACCGCCTCGGCTTTTGCAGCAGCACCGAGTGCGCCTGTTGCGGATGGAACGGCGATGTTTGCATTGCCCGCACTGGTTCCCGTCCCACTGCCCCGCCCAGCGGATCAGTGAGAGCAAAGCGGCTTGCAGGCGGTGGCTTTTCAAGCTGCTCGACCTGGGCTACAGGGTTTAAGTCAAATCGATTTAAAAGAGCCGCAGATCCTCGCCATGACCCGCGCAAAATGCATCGCCCTGATTGCCCATGACCAGAAGAAAGACGACATGGCGGAGTTCGCCCGGCGTCACCAGGCTCGCCTCAGCGGCTGGCGGATCGTTGCGACCGGCACGACCGGCGGCCGGGTGAAGGATGCCTGTCCGGATCTCGATGTCACGCCGCTGAAAAGCGGCCCGCTGGGCGGCGACCAGCAGATCGGCGCCTTGATCGCGACCGGCGAAGTGGATGTTCTGGTGTTTTTCGTCGATCCGCTGACATCGATGCCGCATGATGTCGACGTGAAGGCATTGATGCGGCTTGCCACGGTTTACGATATTCCCATGGCGCTCAACCTTGCGACTGCCGAAATCCTGATGACCACGCCGGTCGCCTGAAACAATCGCTTCACGCGGCTCGAAACGGATAGACCATGGCCCAGACACCCAGCGAAGACCAACTCAGCTTCCCGATCCTGATCGGTGATATCGGCGGCACCAATGCGCGTTTTTCCATCCTGGTCGATAGCAGCGGAGAAACCGTGCCGTTCCCGAATGTGGTGAACAAGGATTTCTCAACGATCGACGATGCAATCCGGCAGAGCGTCCTGGCAAAGACCACGCACAAGCCGCGCACGCTGATCATCGCCATGGCCGGGCCAATCGATGGCGACGAGGTGCCGTTGACCAACTATCCCTGGGTTGTGAAGCCGAAGGCGCTGATGGCGGAACTGGGCTTCGAATCCGTGCTGCTGCTCAATGATTTCGAGGCACAAGCCCTGGCGGCAGCGACGCTGGAGCCGCAATACCGGCACGCGCTGGGACCCGTCACCGACGCGCCGATCTCTTCTCGTGTCGTACTCGGCCCCGGCACCGGTCTCGGCGTTGCCGGCCTGGTGCATGCCCGCGACACCTGGTTCCCGGTTCCCGGCGAAGGTGGTCATGTGGATGTCGGCCCGCGCACTGCACGCGATCAACAGATCTGGCCCTTCCTGACGCCGGTCAAGGATCCGACCGCAACACTCGGCCGCATTTCGGCCGAGGAGCTGCTCTCCGGCCGCGGCCTGATGAACATCTATCAGGCGCTCTGCCATGCCGAGGGCGACGCCGCGCCGCGCTATGGCGAGCCTGCCGAGATCTCCCTTGCCGGGCTTGATGGTTCCGATCCGCTGGCGGCCGAAGCGCTCAGTCTTTTTGCCACCTATCTCGGCCGGGTTGCCGGCGATCTGGCGCTGATCTTCATGGCGCGCGGCGGGGTTTTCCTTGCCGGCGGCATTTCGCCGAAGATCCTGCCGGCGCTGGAAAAGCCGGAATTTCGCGCGGCCTTCGAGGACAAGGCACCGCATTCGGCGCTGATGAAGAGCATTCCGACGTTCGTGGTCACCCATCCGCAGGCCGCACTGTCGGGCCTTGCTGCCTATGCCTGCAATCCCGGTGGCTTCGGGCTTGCCACCGAAGGACGGCACTGGCACCGGTGATCCGACGCATTTGTGCCCAAAAATGGGCAGCTATGGCCAAACGCGGCGCGACTGGCTATAGAGCGGCGGTGTCCAGAAGGGCGCATTGAGCGAAATCGCACGGGAAGTCTTTTCTTGGACGCCAGCGGGACCAACAAAACAGCAGCCGATTCAGGCAGCGTCACAGCCATGCTGAAACGGATCATGTCGGAAAACGGCCGTGATCATGTCGGCGGCTATGTCTTTGCCGTGATCTGTCTGATCACCGTTGCCTTGACCACGGCATTCACCGCCTGGATCATGGAATCGGTTATCAACGAAACCTTTGCCAATCGACGCGCCGATCTCATCTGGCTGATCTGCGGGGCCATCCTTGCCTCGTTCGTGTTGCGCGGCTTTGCCAGCTACGGCCAGGCAGTGACCCTCTCCAAGATCGGCAACAACATCGTTGCGCGCTATCAGCGCCGGCTTTTTGCCCATCTGATGACACTGTCGATCGGTTATTTCTCCGACGCGCGGTCGTCGCATCTGGCAGCCCAGATCAGCCAGAACATCGACGGTATCCGCGATGTGCTGAACCTGACGATTACCTCGCTGGCGCGAGATCTGCTGACGCTGATCGCACTGGTCGGCGTGATGATCTACCAGGACGCGCTGCTGACGCTGATGGTCTTCGTCATCGCGCCGCCGTTGCTGCTGGCGCTGCGCTATATCTCGAAGCGGCTGCGCAGCGCGACACGGGAATCGGTGCTCTACAACGCGCATGTCATGGGCGCGATGCAGGAGACGATCCAGGGCATCGCGATCGTCAAGGCCTTCACCATGGAAGACGAGTTGTCGCGCAAGATACAAGGCACGATCGATTCCGCCGAACATCGCTCCAACCGGATTGCCCGCCTGAGCGAGCGCACCTCGCCGCTGACCGAAACCTTTGCCGGGGTGGCCATCTCCAGCGTGCTTGCCTATGCCGCCTATCAGTCGATCTATGGCGGCATGCTGCCGGGCGCCTTCTTCTCCTTCGTCACCGCGCTTTTGCTCGCCTATGAACCTGCCCGACGCCTGGCGCGCCTGCAGGTGCATATGGAACGCGCCGTGGTCAATGCGCGGATGATCTACGACCTTCTCGACATGCAGCCGCACCAGCGCGACAAGGACGGAGCAAAGCCGCTGTCCGTCAGCGAGGCGAAGATCGAGTTCCGCGATGTGCAATTTGCCTATGGTACCAACGAAAAGACGCTGAAGGGCCTGAGCTTTACCGCCGAGGGCGGCAAGACGACGGCGCTGGTCGGCCCATCGGGCGCCGGCAAATCCACCGTGATCACGCTCATTCCGCGGTTCTACGACCCGATGGCAGGCCAGATCCTGATCGATGGCCAGGACATTGCCAACGTGACCAAGGCATCGCTGCGCCAGCACATCGCCTATGTCTCGCAGCAGCCCTACCTTTTCGAAGGCACGATCCGCGACAATATCCGCTATGGCCGGCCCGATGCCACGGATGCAGAGATCGAAGAGGCGGCCAGGCTTGCCTATGCGCATGACTTCATCCTGGCACAGCCGATGGGTTACGACACGCCTGTCGGCGAAAACGGCGTGACACTGTCTGGTGGTCAGCGCCAACGGCTTTCGATCGCCCGTGCGCTGGTACGCAATGCGCCGATCCTGCTGCTTGACGAGGCCACGTCGTCGCTCGATACCGAATCGGAAGCCGCAGTGCAGAAGGCGCTCGACGAGGCAATGAACGGCCGTACCGTCGTGGTGATCGCGCACCGGCTCTCGACCGTGATGAATGCCGACAAGATCATTGCGATGCAGGACGGGCTTGTGGTCGAAGAAGGCACGCATGAGAGCCTTGCGAAGCAGCCGGGCGGGCTCTACGCTCGCCTCAACAGCCTGCAATCGGCGCCAGCCGAGCCAGAAACGCTCTAGGGACGGATGACCATGGATACCCCGATGAAGCTTGTCGTTGTCGGTGCTGCCGGCCGTATGGGCAAGGCCTTGATCCAGGTGATTGCCGATGCCGACAATGTGGTTCTGCATGCCGCTCTCGGGCGGCCAGGATCGGTCGTGATCGGAAGCGATGCCGGTGAGATCGCAGGGTGTGGCCATCTGGGCGTTGCGATCACCGACGATCCGCTTTCCGCTTTCCTGCATGCCGATGGCGTGATCGATTTCAGCGCCCCGGAGACGACGACGGAATTTGCGGCACTCGCCGCCCAGGCGCGTATCGTGCACATCATCGGCACGACGGGTTGCAGCCCGGACCATGAAGCAAAAATCGACGCTGCCGCGCGGCATGCCCGCGTGGTCAAGTCGGGGAACATGAGCCTTGGCGTCAACCTGCTGTCGGTTCTGGTGCAGCAGGCAGCCAAGGCGCTTGAAGCATCCGGCTGGGATATCGAGGTGCTGGAAATGCACCACAAGCACAAGGTCGATGCACCTTCGGGGACGGCACTCCTTTTGGGCGAGGCTGCGGCTGCAGGCCGGGGCGTCGACCTGGCCGAGGCATCCGTGCGGGTGCGCGACGGGCATACCGGCGCGCGCGAAAAAGGCTCGATCGGCTTTGCCACCCTGCGCGGCGGCTCCGTCGTTGGCGAACATTCCGTCATTCTGGCAGGCGAAGGCGAGTTGGTGACCCTGTCGCACAGCGCGCTGGACCGCTCGATCTTTGCCCGTGGCGCCCTAAAGGCCGCGACCTGGGCCCGGGACAAGAAACCCGGACGCTATACCATGCTCGATGTTCTCGGGCTTTCTTCCACCCACTGATCGTCAAGAGAGGAATTGTCGATGACCGGTACACTCGTGCTCGTCCGCCATGGCCAGAGCGACTGGAATCTGAAGAACCTGTTTACCGGCTGGCGCGATCCCGACCTGACGGAGCTCGGCGTGCAGGAAGCCAATGCCGGCGGCAAGGCGCTCGCCGACTACGGCATCAAGTTTGACGTGGCCTTCACCTCTGTACTGAGCCGCGCCCAGAAGACCTGCGACATCATCCTTCAAAACGTCGGCCAGACCGGCCTAACGACGATCAAGGACGAAGCCCTGAACGAGCGCGACTATGGTGACTTGTCGGGTCTCAACAAGGATGATGCCCGGGCCAAGTGGGGCGAGGAACAGGTGCATATCTGGCGCCGTTCTTACGATATCCCGCCTCCGGGCGGCGAAAGCCTGCGTGACACCGGCGCGCGTGTCTGGCCCTACTACCTGACCGAGATCCTGCCACGCGTGCTGCGGGGCGAGAAGGTTCTGGTTGCGGCGCACGGCAATTCGCTGCGCTCGCTGGTCATGGTGCTCGACAAGCTGACCAAGGAGCAGATCCTCAACGTCAATCTCGCGACCGGCGTGCCTATGGTCTACAAGCTGAACGCCGATTCAACCGTCGCTTCCAAGGAAGTGCTCGGCGACATGTCCGGCGCGCACTAACAGCGTTTCGGATGAGGGATCTGGAAGCCGCCGCGAGGCGGCTTCTTGCGTTTCAGCTGCGGATTGTGAACTGGACCCGGTCGGCTGGAAATCGGGTCACGGCATACTGGATCGGCACACCATCGATATCGGTGTTCAGGGCGCGTGTGACCAGGATGATGGCGCCCGGTGTCAGCTCCAGGGTCGCGACATCGTCAGGTTCGGCATGCACGGCGGAGATTTCCGTCACTTCGCGCAGATAATCACGCACGCCGCAGGCGGCCAGCGCCTGGGTGATCGAGCCTGTTCGGCGAAATGCCTCGTCGATGCCCTCGAAGCGGGCCGCCGGGAACCACATGGTCGAACAGGAGACTGCGCGGCCATCGGCCTTGCGCACGCCATCAAGACGCAGGAGTGGCGCTCCCGTCGCAAGCTTGAGACGTGCGGCAATGTCGGTGGTGGCACTTTCGCGACCAGAATTCAGCAGCAATCCCTTGATGTCGCGCGCCTGGTCGCCGATGCCTTCGGTGAATCGGGTGCGGCGGCCGATCGGGAAGTCGAACTTGTCGCGCCGCTCGATCATGGTGCCGCGCCCCTGCACCGCACGGACCATGCCCTCCTGCGCCAGGGCGGACAGGGCAGCACGGACGGTATGGCGATTGACACCGAACTCCTCTGCCAGCGCCGTTTCGGCCGGCACCATACCGGCGGCATCATAAGCGCCACTGGCAATATTGGCGCGGATCCGGTCTGAAATCTGCCTCCACAGGGCCACGCCCTTCTGTCTCTGGATCACCGTTGGCCCTCGCCTGTCATATGCTTGTCATGCCTTGCGTTTACTCATACATTAACTTGTATGGTTGTCTATATTATTAGACATTATGAGGAATTGCAATGGACGCTATGAAACAAACGATGACCGACCAACACTCCGGTCGAAAGCACATCGTCGATCTTCTCGCCCGCGCGACCAAGGCAGAGCTGCAGACTGCTTTCGACACCCTTTCGCCCGCGCCGAGCTTTGCGCCGCTGCGTGGTCCCGAGACCGGACTGGTGATGGTGCGTGGACGGATCGGCGGCGGCGGGGCTGCCTTCAATCTCGGCGAAGCGACCGTGAGCCGCGCCAGCGTTCGGCTTTCGACCGGCGAAATCGGCCATGGCTACCGGCTCGGCACCGACCGGGCCGCGGTGACGCTCGCCGCCGTGATCGACGCCGTCGCCCAGGACGAGTGGCAAAGGCAGTCGCTGGAGACGGGCCTGTTGGCCACGGTCGCAGCACGGATCGCCGATGAAGAGAAGCGAACCGAGCAGGAAACGGCCGCCACGAAGGTCGATTTCTTCACCATGGTACGGGGAGAGGACTGATGGACAACAAAAACGAAAGCCTGATCGGCGGCTTCCCGGATGCCGTCTACAATGCCCAGAGCGTGTTTCGGGTGCTGATGGATTGCATGGCCCGGCCAGGCTCGCGCGGCACCGTGCTTCCGCCTGTCGCGCCGCCGGCACCGCTTGGCATTGCCGCGGGCGCGCTGCTGCTGACGCTTTGCGATCACGACACGCCGGTGTGGCTGACGCCAGGGCTCAGCAAATCGGCCCTGCCCGACTGGATCGGCTTCCACACCGGTGCGCCCCTGACCCGAGAAAAGACCGAGGCGCGCTTTGCCTTTGCCGAGGTCAAGGCGATGCTGCCGTCCTTTGCGCATTTTGCCCTTGGCAGCCAGGAATATCCGGACCGCTCGACGACCATCATCGCGGAGGTCGAGGCCCTGGATGGCGGCAGGCCGCTGCAGCTTGCCGGCCCCGGCATCCGCGAAACGGTGCAGATCGCACCGAAGGGTCTGCCGGAGACATTTCTCCGGCAATGGACGGACAATCGCGCGCTGTTTCCGCGCGGCGTCGATGTCGTGCTGACCGCCGGACGCCAGCTCATTGCCCTGCCCCGCACCTGCAAGATCACCGCCCTGGAGGCCTGAGCCATGTATGTAGCCGTCAAAGGTGGCGAAACCGCCATTGCCAATGCACATCGTCTGCTGGCCGACAAACGTCGCGGCGACCGCTCATTGCCGAGCATCACAATCGACCAGATCATCGAACAGCTTGGCCTGTCGGTCGACCGGGTGATGGCGGAAGCCTCGCTCTACGACCGTTCGCTGGCCGCCCTGGCCTTGAAGCAGGCGCGCGGCGACATGATCGAGGCGATCTTCCTGCTGCGCGCCTATCGCACCACGCTGCCACGCTTCGGCACGTCGCTGCCGGTCGAGACGGGTGCGATGCGCGTCGAACGGCGCGTGTCGGCCACCTACAAGGACCTGCCGGGCGGCCAGTTGCTCGGTCCGACCTTCGACTATACCCACCGGCTGCTCGACCCCTCGCTGCTGGAGGACGAAACCGTCGAGGAGCCGATGATGCGCGAAGACGGCGGCGAGCATGTCATGCGCGTCTCCGACATTCTCGATGGCGAAGGCCTGATCGAGCCGGATGGCGAGATGCCGCAGGATCACATCGCCGGCGACATTACCCGTGAGCCGATGGAATTTCCGATGCCGCGCGATCTTCGGCTGCAGGCCCTGGCCCGCGGCGACGAAGGCTTTCTCCTGGCACTCGGCTATTCGACCCAGCGTGGCTATGGCCGCACGCATCCCTTTGTCGGCGAAATCCGCATGGGACAGGTCGAGATCGAATTCGACGTCCCGGAACTTGGTTTTTCCGTCTCGCTCGGTGAAATCCGCGTGACCGAATGCCAGATGGTCAACCAATTCAAGGGGTCTGCCAAGGCACCGCCGCAATTCACCCGCGGCTATGGCCTGGTTTTCGGCCAGAGCGAGCGCAAGGCGATGTCGATGTCGCTGGTCGACCGGGCGCTGCGCACACAGGAATTCGGCGAGGACGTGGTGGCACCGGCGCAGGACGAGGAATTCGTCATTTCTCATTGCGACAACGTCCAGGCGACCGGCTTCGTCGAACACCTGAAGCTGCCGCACTACGTGGACTTCCAGGCCGAGCTCGATCTCGTTCGCCGCATGCGGGCGAAACACGAGGCCACACGCCAGGAACAAAACGACATGAAGGAGGCTGCCGAATGAGCGATCTCGCCACCTACAACTTCGCCTATCTGGACGAACAGACCAAACGCATGATCCGCCGGGCGATCCTGAAGGCGATCGCCATTCCCGGTTATCAGGTGCCGTTCGCATCTCGCGAAATGCCGATGCCCTATGGCTGGGGTACCGGTGGGGTACAGGTGACGGCCTCGATCATCGGGCCACAGGACGTGCTCAAGGTCATCGACCAGGGTGCGGACGACACGACCAATGCCGTCTCCATCCGCGCGTTCTTCCAGAAGGTCGCCGAAGTTGCCGTCACCACCCATACCGGCGAGGCATCGATCATCCAGACGCGCCACCGCATTCCGGAAGAGACGCTGCGGGAAGGCCAGGTGCTGGTCTACCAGGTGCCGATCCCCGAACCCTTGCGCTTCCTCGAGCCGCGCGAAACCGAGACACGCAAGATGCATGCGCTGGAAGAATACGGCCTTATGCATGTGAAGCTCTACGAGGACATCGCCAAGCACGGCCGCATCGCCACCACCTATGCCTATCCGGTCAAGGTGCATGGCCGCTACGTGATGGACCCCTCGCCGACGCCGAAGTTCGACAATCCGAAGATGCACATGTCGGAAGCACTGCAGCTGTTCGGCGCTGGTCGCGAGAAGCGGATTTATGCGGTGCCCCCGTTCACCGAGGTGGTCAGCCTGGATTTCGAGGATCACCCCTTCGAGATCCAGACCTTCGACAAGCCGTGCGCGCTCTGCGGCGCCGAGCATGTCTATCTCGACGAAGTGGTGCTCGACGACAAGGGCGGGCGGATGTTCGTCTGCTCGGATACCGATCATTGCGAAACCCGCCAGGCCGAGGGCCATGTCGGCGCGATGCTGGCAACCAGCAAGGAGGCTGCGGAATGAGTGACCAACCGCTTCTCAAGGTTCGCAACCTGTCGAAATTCTACGGCAACCGGATCGGTTGCAACACGGTGTCCTTCGATCTGTGGCCCGGCGAAGTGCTGGCGATCGTCGGCGAAAGCGGCTCGGGCAAGACCACCCTGCTCAACTGCCTGTCGACCCGGCTGATGCCGACCACCGGCAGCGTCGACTATCACATGCGCGACGGCCAGTACCGCGAGCTCTATCACATGAGTGAAGCGGAACGCCGTTTCCTGATGCGAACGGACTGGGGCTTCGTGCACCAGAATCCGGCCGATGGCCTGCGCATGACGGTCTCGGCCGGCGCCAATGTCGGCGAGCGACTGATGGCGATCGGCGACCGCCACTATGGCAATATCCGCCAGACCGCGACCGAATGGCTGGAGCGGGTGGAAATTTCCAACGACCGCATCGACGACCAGCCGCGTGCGTTTTCCGGCGGCATGCGCCAACGCCTGCAGATCGCCCGCAATCTGGTCACCGGCCCTCGTCTTGTGTTCATGGACGAGCCGACCGGCGGTCTCGACGTTTCCGTGCAGGCACGCCTGCTCGATCTCGTTCGCGGTCTGGTCAATGACCTCGGCCTTTCGGCCATCGTCGTCACCCATGACCTTGCCGTCGCCCGCCTGCTGTCACACCGGATGATGGTGATGAAGGACGGTCACGTCATCGAGCAGGGGCTGACCGACCGCGTGCTCGACGATCCCCGCGAACCCTATACCCAGCTGCTCGTATCCTCGATCCTGCAGGTCTGACGGAGAAAAACCATGGCAACGCCTCTCGTCGTCTCCGAAGTCTCGAAGAGCTTCACCATGCATCTGCGCGGCGGCCTCAAGCTGCCGGTGGTCGCCAATGTCTCGTTTTCCGTTGCGGCCGGCGAATGCGTCGTCCTTGGCGGCCCGTCGGGCATCGGCAAAAGCTCGATCCTGAAGATGCTCTACGGCAACTACGCCGTGGATGCCGGCCAGATCCTGATTTGCCACCAGGACAGAATGGTCGATATCGCCAGTGCCGACCCGCGTCAGGTGCTGGAAGTTCGGCGCGGCACGCTCGGTTACGTGAGCCAGTTCCTGCGCACCGTGCCGCGCGTATCGACGCTCGATGTCGTGGCAGAGCCGCTGGTCGCCCGTGGGGTATCGACGGAAGCCGCCCGCGCGCGCGCCGCCGAATTGCTGGCAAAGCTGAACCTGCCGCGCGATCTCTGGCAACTGCCGCCATCGACATTTTCCGGCGGCGAGCAGCAGCGCGTCAACATCGCGCGCGGCTTCATCACCGACCATGCGGTCCTTTTGCTCGACGAGCCGACAGCCTCGCTGGATGCGGCAAACCGCGCCGTGGTAGTCGAGATGATCCGCACCAAGAAGGCAGAAGGCGTGGCCCTGCTCGGCATCTTCCACGACGAAGAAGTGCGTGAACTCGTCGCCGACCGCATTCTCGACGTTTCGCAATTTTCGCCCCGGAAAGTGGCCGCATGAGCAAGCAACTCGGTTTACAGCCCTTTGTTCACGAGACCGCGCGCGTGAGCAATTCGACGCTCGGCCGCTATATCGAAGTGTCGGAGCGCTGCCGGCTCGATGAAGTCGAAATGGGTGATTATTCCTACATCATGCATGATGGCGCCGTGTGGTGCGCAACCATCGGCAAGTTCGCCAATATAGCGGCCTCAGTGCGTATCAACGCCACCAACCATCCGACATGGCGGGCAACGCTGCATCATTTCACCTACCGGGCGGCCGACTATTTCGAAGGTGCGGAAAACGACCACGACTTTTTCGAATGGCGGCGCGAGAACCGCGTCAGCATCGGGCATGACGTGTGGATCGGTCATGGGGCAACGGTACTGCCCGGCGTGACGGTCGGCAATGGCGCCGTGATCGGCGCCGGTGCCGTCGTGTCCAAGGATGTCGCACCCTACACAATTGTCGGAGGCGTGCCGGCCAAGCTCATTCGCGAGCGGTTTCCCAAGGCCGTGGCGGACGGCATGGAGCGGCTGGCCTGGTGGGACTGGGAGCATGACCGGCTTTTTGCGGCACTGGAGGATTTTCGCCACCTCGAAGCCGAAGCATTCGTTGCAAAATACTGCTGATTTCCATGTTAAATCATATCGTTAGTTCATTTTACAAAACCGACATGAATCTGACATTGGGACTTCACGCAAAGCTACTAGATCGGAGCACGTTCCGTAGACATGACGGCGAAGGACCCAAGATGCGTTTCAAGTTGGAAAACCTCAACCGCCAGTTCGGCAGCAACAAGGCTGTTGATTCTGTCACGCTCGATATTCCTGCGGGCCAGATGGTCGGCGTGATCGGCCGCTCGGGAGCGGGCAAATCGACGCTGCTGCGGATGATCAACCGGCTCGTCGATCCAACCTCCGGCAGCATCCGTTTCGGCGATACGGAAATTTCGACACTGCGTGGAGCCGCTCTGCGCAACTGGCAACGCGACTGCGCGATGATCTTCCAGCAGTTCAATCTCGTACCACGCCTCGATGTCTTGACCAACGTTCTGCTCGGCCGTCTCAACCACCGTTCGACGGCGCTCAGCCTGCTCAATATCTTTTCCCGCGAAGAGCGGCTGATGGCAATCGCCGCCCTTGAGCGCCTCGGCATCGAGCAGACCGCGCTTCAGGCCGCCGGCACGCTTTCAGGTGGCCAGCAGCAGCGCGTGGCGATCGCCCGCGCCCTGATGCAATCACCGAAAATGGTTCTCGCAGACGAGCCGATCGCCTCGCTCGATCCGCTGAATGCAAAAATCGTCATGGATGCCCTGAAGGATATCAACGAACGCGACGGGATCACCGTCGTCACCAATCTGCATACGCTCGATACGGCGCGCAACTACTGCGAACGGATCATCGGCATGGCACGTGGCCGCGTCGTCTTCGACGGCACCCCAGGCGAGCTGACTGCGGAAGCGGTGCAGGAAATCTACGGCGCGGACCAGCATGGTGGCGGCATCGACGAAACGATGACATCGACCAGCATCAACATTCCTGCCCATCAGAACAATGTTGCGGCAAAGACCCCATCAGCCGGCCTTCGCCCCTTGGCAGCAGCCGAGGCCTGAGCGCCCGCAAAGATCGCAAGCCCGCGTCAAGGGCGACCGGTTCCAGAACCACCTCACGCATCCCATGAAACAGGAGATGAACTCATGTTGAAGAAGACTTTGCTTGCCACGGCAGCGCTCGTCGCTCTCGCCGGCTCCGTGCATGCCGAAGACCTCAAGGAATTCCGCATCGGCATTCTCGGTGGCGAAAACGAAGCCGACCGCCTGCGCAACTACCAGTGCATGACCGACAAGCTGCCGGCCGTTCTCGGCGTGGAAAAGGTCTCGCTGTTTCCGGCCGCCGACTATGACGGCGTCATCCAGGGCCTGCTCGGCGGCACGCTCGACTATGCCGAACTCGGCGCCTCCGGCTATGCCAAGATCTATCTCGCCAAGGCCGATGCCGTCGAGCCGATCCTGACCACCGTCCAGACTGACGGTTCGATGGGCTATTACTCGATCATGGTTGCCCGCAAGGACAGCGGCATGACCAAAGTCGAAGACATCAAGGGCAAGAAGCTCGGCTTTGCCGACCCGGATTCGACCTCGGGCTATCTGATCCCGACCGTCACCCTGCCGGAAGCCATCGGCGGCCCGGTCAAGGAATTCGTGGCGGAAACCGGCTTCGGCGGCGGTCACGAGAACCTGGTTCTCGAAGTGCTCAAGGGCACGTTCGACGCCGGCACGACCTTCGGCTCCGGCGTTGGCGATTTCAAGGACGGCTACACCTCGGGCAACCTGCGCAAGATGGTCGACAAGGGCATCCTGAACATGGATGACCTGGTCGAACTGTGGAAGTCGCCGCTGATCCCGAACGGCCCGGTCGTCGTGCGTACCTCGATGAACGAGGACATGAAGACGAAATTCAAGCAGTTCATGATGGACCTGCCGAAGTCTGACCCGGCCTGCTTCTCGGCCGTACAGGGTGGCGATTTCACAGGCTTCGCCGAGGTCAATGTCGACTTCTACAAGCCAATCATCGACGCCCGCAAGGCAACCATCGGCGGCTGATACGCCACACCGACACCAAGGCCGCCGGTCGATGCGCTCGACCGGCGGTTTGCTTGTCAAAGAGACGATGGCCGGGCGGCTTTCGAGGGGATTGTTTCATGCGTCTAACCGCAACTCATCCGCAGCTCAGCGAACGTGGCGCTCTGGTCGAGCAACACTGGCAGGAACTTGCGTCGCGTCGGCGGATGTATACGCTGTTCGGCGTCGTGCTTCTGCTTGTCGCGGTCAGCGGCTCCTTGTGGTTTGCCAATGAAACCAATTCCGGAAAATTCTTCGACCGCCTGCCCTATCTCTTCGATTTCGTCGAGGAGCTGGTGCCGCGAGACGCGACCGAAATCTGGCGCGCGATGTTCGATCTCGCCTCGCCCTATGACGACGGCAGCCTGAAATACAATTATCCGGAAGGCCGTCTCTACATTACCGAAACGCTGTACATCCCGGAATACATCTACAAGATGGTCGAAACGATCAATATCGCGCTGTTTTCCACGGTGATCGGCGCGATCTTCGGCTTCTGCCTTTGTTTCCTTGCGGCGAAGAACATGATGCCGATCGCCTGGATCCGCTGGCCGGTTCGCCGGATGATGGAAATCCTGCGCGCCTTTCCCGAGGTGGTGATCGCCGGCTTCTTCCTCGCGATCCTGTCTCTCGGGCCGATCCCGGCGATCGCGGCGGTGTCGCTGCATACGATCGGTGCACTTGGAAAACTGTTCTTCGAGGTCGTCGAGAATGCCGACATGCGGGCCGATGAAGGCCTGCGCGCCGTCGGCGCCAACTGGTTCGAACGGGTCTGGTTCGGGATCACGCCGCAGGTCATGCCGAATTTCGTCAGCTATTTCCTGCTGCGCTTCGAAATCAACGTGCGCGCATCGACGATCATCGGCGCCGTCGGCGGCGGCGGCATCGGCGAATTGCTGCGCTTGTCGATCAGCCAGGGCCATGAGGCCAAGACGCTGGCGATCGTGCTGCTGCTGCTGATCACCATCATCGGCGTCGACCAGCTGTCCGCCAGCCTCCGACGCAAGCTGGTCGGCGAGCAGGCCTTCCAGTCGGTTCAGTGAGGATAGATCCCATGTCGATGACCAACACCGCCGAACTGAACCGTCTTGCCGAACGCTATCCGCATGTGCTGGAGCGGTCCTTGTGGCAGCGCTTCCGCGCGCCGTTCTCGATCGGGCTGCTTGTCATCTATCTGAGCTTCAGCTGGTGGTTCTTTGCGTTCGGCAAGACGATCTCCGAGGCCAACTGGGGGATTGCCGGCAATTATCTCGCCGACTGGGTGTCGTTCGAGATCCGGCCGGATTTCGAGATTGCCGCCGACGGGGCGATCAACATCGTCTATCCGCGTTTCGACCCGATCGGCCCCAATCCCAATCCGGACTGGATCAATGCCCAGCGGGAAGACATGACGCGCACGGTTGCCGCTGATGCGGCGACACCATCTGTCGCGGCACCCGTTGCTAAGGCGCCTTCGGCTTTCAGTTTCATGCCGAAGCCGACAGATGGAGCCGCAGCGCCGCTTGCGGCGCCGACAGCTCCGACCACGGTCACCGAAGAGGTGATCACGCAGGCAACCGTGACGCTCGGCTCCAAGGCGCATGCCGACATCACCCCGGACCGGGTCACCCTGGTGCGCAGAGGCGAAAGCATCGACCTGACGCTCGACCATGCCGGCGATACGGTCACCCTCAACGGTGCAAAACCCGACTGGATCGACCAGCGCAGCGCCGGCGGCCGCGTGGTTGCCTATTTCGGCTTTGCCGGCTGGGTCGAGGTCAGCGCCGACCGCGTCCGCATACGCAAGCGTTTCCTCGGCTGGGAGAATTTCGTCTTCGACACCAATTCTCCGTTCTTCGACATGCCGATCGCCAAACTGGCGGACACGATCGTATCCGGCGAGCGCGTCGATCCCAAGATGAGCAATCTGGCGCTTGCCTGGAACAACTTCCTCTACAACGCCTCTTGGCAGCACCTCGACGTCTGGACCAAGCTTTTGCAGACCGTCGTGATGGCCTTTGTCGGCACGTTGTTTGCCATGATCGTCGCGTTTCCGCTGTCGTTCATCGCGGCGCGCAACATCACGCGCAACCGGCCGGTCAACCAGGTGACCAAGCGGCTGTTCGACTTCCTTCGCTCCGTCGACATGCTGATCTGGGCACTGTTCTTCACCCGTGCCTTTGGCCCCGGACCGCTGGCCGGCATCTCGGCGATCTTCTTCACCGACACCGGTACGCTCGGCAAACTCTATGCGGAAGCACTGGAAAACATCGATGACAAGCAGCGTGAAGGGGTGAAATCGGTCGGCGCGCCGGCGATCGCCGTGCAGCGCTACGGGGTGGTGCCACAGGTGCTGCCGGTGTTTGCCTCGCAGGCGCTGTATTTCTGGGAAAGCAACACGCGCTCGGCCACCATCATCGGCGCGGTTGGCGCCGGCGGCATCGGCCTGAAGCTGTGGGAAGCCATGCGAACCAATTCCGACTGGGAAAACGTTGCCTATATGGTGCTGCTGATCCTGATCGTGGTCTTCGTGTTTGACGCAATCTCGAATAGCCTGCGCTCGCGGCTGATGGGTACGAAGCACTGATTGCGCCGCGATCGCTGCAACATTTCGAAATTTCAGGACAGGTCCTTGCGATACGCCATATATTTCACCCCGCCCGCCGATGATCCGCTGACCGTGGCCGCCGCCGCCTGGCTGAAGCGGGATGCCTTCAGCGGCCGCGAAGCGGATCTTGGGGATCTCGAGGGTCTCGATCAGGACGAACATCATCGCATCACCGAAGATCCGCGGCGCTACGGCTTTCATGCGACGCTGAAGGCGCCGTTCGAACTGGCCAAAGGGCAAAGCGAGACGGGTCTAATCAGCGCGCTGGAAGCCTTCTGTGGCCGGGAGTTCAGCTTTAGCCTGCCAAGCGCGGTGGTCGGGCAACTGGGACCGTTCTTTGCAATCATTCCCGGCGCCACACATCCACCGCTGCAGGATTTTGCCGCCCGAGTGGTCGAAGGGTTCGAACGGTTCCGGGCGCCGTTGTCCGATGCCGATATCGCAAGGCGCAATCCGGACAGGCTTGGCGCGGCACAACGGGAAAATCTGTTGCGCTGGGGCTATCCGCATGTCTTCGACGCCTTTCGTTTCCACATGACGCTGACCGGGCCGATTGCATCCGAACGCAGCGACACGGTCGCGACCGTAGTCAAACGGCGCTTTGCGGATTTCGTCCACAAACCGCTGACGATCTCGGGACTTGGCCTGTTCATCGAACGCGAGCGCGGCGCGCCCTTTACCATTCACTCCTGGCATCCGCTGATCGGGGCCTGACACAACAGCAGGGACGACCATGTCTATCGAATTTGCCATCAACAATGCGCGCATCGTGCTGCAGGACGAGGTCGTTTCCGGCTCGGTTCTCGTGCGTGACGGAAAAATTGCCGATATCTCGGAAGGCAAGGTGCAAGCCGGTGAGGATTTCGACGGCGACTATCTGATCGCCGGTCTGGTCGAACTGCATACGGACCATCTGGAAGCGCATTACTCGCCCCGGCCGGGTGTGCGGTGGAACAAGATGTCGGCGATCCAGGCGCATGACGCCCAGGTCGCCACCTCCGGCATCACCACGGTCTTCGACTGCTTGCGCATGGGTTCGGACGAAGACGGCGGCTTTGCCAAGGGTGAGATGCGCGAGATGGCGGATGCCATCCAGGCAGCCGAGCGGGAAGACCGCCTGCGCGCCGAGCACCTGATCCACCTCCGCTGCGAGGTGGCATCCGACAACGTGCTCGATCATTTTTCCGATTTTGCCACCGATCCGCATGTGCGACTCGTCTCGCTGATGGACCATTCCCCGGGTCAGCGCCAGTTCCAGACGATGGAACAGTACACGCTCTACTACAAAACCAAGCGCGGCCTTTCCGAAGAAGCGTTCGCGCGCTTCGTCGAAGGGCGTTTGCAAATGTCGGAACGCTATTCAGCGGTGCATCGCGACACGCTTGCGGCGATCTGTGCCGAGCGCGGGATCACGGTTGCCAGTCACGACGACGCGACGCTGGCGCATGTCGAGGAAGCGAAGGGGCACGGCGTGAAACTGGCGGAGTTCCCGACCAGCTTCGAGGCGGCACAGGCTTCCCACACGGCTGGCATGAGCGTGCTGATGGGCGCACCGAACGTGGTGCGCGGCAAGTCGCATTCGGGCAATATCGCCGCGCGCGATCTGGCAAAGCACGGCGTTCTCGACGTTCTTTCCTCGGACTACGTGCCGCTCAGCCTTTTGCATGCGCCCTTCGTACTGGCCGACGAGATGGATGGCCTGTCTCTACCCGAGACGCTGGCCATGGTGACGTCGACACCGGCGCGGACTGTCGGCCTTGACGATCGCGGCCGCATCGCTGCAGGATTACGCGCAGATCTCGTTCGCGTCCGCCGCGCGGAAGGCGTTCCGGTCGTGCGCTCGGTCTGGCGCGCAGGACAAAGGGTTGCCTGATGGCAGAGCATGCGAGACAGACCCGGCCGGCACGACCTCCAGGTACACTTGTCGCCGTGGTCGGGCCAAGCGGTGCCGGCAAGGACAGCCTGATCCAGTTCGCGATGGCGCATTTTTCCGGACAACCTGAGGTTCATCTGGTTCAACGGGTCATTACCCGGGCGGCCGATGCCGGCGGCGAAGATCACGTCGCCGTGTCGGCAGCCGATTTCGAGGCGCGGCAGCAAGCCGGCGACTTCGCCGTGCACTGGGATGCGCACGGCCTGCGCTACGGTATTCCAGCCAGCGTCCTCGACCAGCTATCCGAAGGGCATGTGGTAGTCGCCAATGGCTCCCGCTCGGTCCTCGACCGCTTCCAGCGGGCATTTGCGTCACTGCTCGTCGTCAATGTCACCGCGCGGCCGGAGGTTCTGGCCGCGCGGCTGCAGGCACGCGGACGCGAAAGTGCAGCGGATATCGAGGCACGCCTGACGCGCGGCGGATCACTGTCCATTCCCGCCCAGTACAATTGCCTGACCATCGACAACAGCGGCCCCCTGGAAGAGGGAGGGCGCAAGCTGGTCGCTGCGCTGGAAGGACTGCTGGCGGCAAGGCCGGCCCAACAGTCCTGAGGCGCTTACGCGGCTTTACGGCTTGCGCATGAAGCTCTGCAGCAGTTCCGCCAGGGCTTCAGGTTGCTCGACGCTCGGGATATGGGCGCAGTCCTCGATGACCTCGAAGCGCGCATCCGGGACGAGGCTGGCAGCGGCCTCGACGACATCCGGCGGAGTTGATCCGTCCTGATCCCCCACAATGAACAGGGTTGGAACCGTGACGGTCGGCAGGATATCGGAAAAGTCGGTGTGGCGCAGGGCTTCGCAGGTTGAAAGATAGCCGGCTGTCGACTGGCGCGTCATCATCAGGCGATAGCCTGCCAGGTCATCGGCGCGATCCGCGTGGAAAGCCGGCGTGAACCAGCGCTGCAGGGCGTTGTCGGCTGCACTTTCCAGGCCATTGGCACGTATGCCGTCGATACGCTGGCCCCAGATTTCCGCCGTGCCGATCCTGGGCGCCGTGTCGCAGAGCACGAGCTTGCGGAAGAGATCGGGGCGCGCCTTCCACAGGCCCTGACAAACCAGGCCACCCACGGAGAGACCGCAGAACGTCGCCTTCCTGATGCCGAGCTCATCGCAAAGCGCCGCCAGATCCGCAACGAGGTCATCCATGGTGAACGGCGTGTCGGGACCGCCGGACAGGCCATGCCCACGGCTGTCATACAGCAGCACAGACACATCCTCACCGAGTTCGTCGAACAGCGGCAGCCAGATGCGGAAATCGGTGCCAAGCCCGTTCGAAAAGACGATCAGGTTCTTGGCCTTGGCTTCGCCGATCAGCTCATAGTGGACGACGTTGCCGTTGATTGTTTTAAAGGCCAAGGCCCTGTTCTCCTGTTTGATCGGAACGCGCGCTCAATGCGCTTCGTCCCAGTTATGTGCGGCGCGTGCATCGACCTTCAGCGGCACCCGCATGGATACGGCCGGCATGGCGGCATTTTCCATCGTATCGACAATCAGCGGCATCGCAGCCTCGATCGCATCATCCTCGACCTCGAAGATCAGTTCGTCATGAACCTGCAGCAGCATGCGCGCATGGTCGCCAAGGCCGGCCTTGGTGAGTACCGGTTCGACCTTGATCATCGCGCGGCGAATGACGTCGGCCGCCGAGCCCTGGATCGGTGCGTTGATCGCGGCACGTTCGTTGAAGGCACGCATAGAGGGGTTGGATGAGCGGATTTCGGGATAGTAGGCGCGGCGGCCGAAGATCGTTTCGACATAACCGTTTTCGCGGGCGAAGGCCTTGGTGCTCTCCATATAGTCCTTGATGCCCGGGAAGCGCTCGAAATATTTCTTGATGTAGTCGCCAGCCTCGGAGCGTTCGATCGACAACTGATTGGCAAGACCGAAGGCGGAAATGCCGTAGATGATGCCGAAGTTGATCGCCTTGGCGCGACGGCGGACCTCCGACGGCATGCCTTCGACCGGCACGCCGAACATTTCCGATGCCGTCATGGCATGGATGTCGATGCCATCGGCAAAAGCCTGACGCAGCTGCGGAATGTCGGCGACATGGGCGAGCACACGCAGCTCGATCTGGCTATAGTCGGCCGACAGGAGCTTGTGGCCCGGGGTCGAGATGAAGGCGGTGCGGATCTTGCGGCCTTCGGCCGTGCGCACCGGAATGTTCTGCAGATTCGGCTCCGACGAAGACAGGCGGCCCGTTGTGGTCGAGGCCAGCGAATAGCTGGTGTGGACGCGCCTGGTCAGCGGATGCACATAGCCCGGAAGCGCATCCGTGTAGGTGGATTTGAGCTTGGTCAGCTGGCGCCAGTCGACGATCTTGCGCGGCAGCGGCGCACCTTCGGCAGCAAGATCCTCGAGCACTTGCGCGGAGGTCGACCATTGGCCGGTCTTGGTCTTGGAGCCGCCGGGCAGGCCCATCCGGCCGAACAGAATATCGCCAAGCTGCTTGGGCGAGCCGATATTGAAGCGCTCGCCGGCGAGTTCGTAGACTTCGTCTTCGGTGGCTGCCGCCTTCTGGGCCAGCTCGCCGGAGAGACGCGACAGGATCTGCCGATCGACCGTGATGCCGCGCTCCTCCATGTCGGCCAATACCGGAACCAGCGGGCGTTCGAGGCGCTCGTAGATCCGGGTCAGACCCTCGGCCGCAAGCCGCGGTTTGAGGACCAGCCAGAGGCGTAGCGTCACGTCGGCGTCTTCGGCAGCATATGCGGTCGCCTTGTCGATATCGACATGATCGAAGGTGACCAGAGACTTGCCGGAGCCGGCAACCTCCTTGAAGGCGATCGGGGTGTGGCCAAGCCATTTTTCCGACAGGACGTCCATGCCGTGATTGCCCTTGCCGGCATCCAGCACGTAGGACATCAGCATCGTGTCGTCGAAGCCTTCGATGACGATGCCGTGGCGCTTCATCACCAGGTAGTCGTATTTGAGGTTCTGCGCCACCTTCAGAACAGCCGGGTCCTCCAGCATGTCCTTCAGTGCCGCCAAAGCATCGGCCATCGGGATCTGGCCCTCGGTCAGCTTGACGCCGTCGCTGAACAGATCGTCGCGCCCGGTCTTGTGGGCCAGCGGCACATAGGCCGCGTGGATATCGGCAGAGCCCGGAGACTTGCGGTTGTCCTGGATGGCGAGCGACAAGCCGACAAGCTCCGCCTGCATCGGATCGACGGAGGTGGTTTCCGTATCGAAAGCAACGAGACCCGTCTCCCTGGCATCGGCAACCCACTGCTGCAGCTGCGCCAGGTCGCGGATCGTCACATAGGTACTGCGATCGATCGGAGAGGTGGAGAAGGCATCGGCGCGCGCCTTGGCGAGTTCGGAAGGTCTGGCGCCATCGGCATCGCCGCCATCGGAAGCCGCCGGGATTGCGGCAGCCGGGCCGGCAGGCTCTGCCGCCGCCACAGGTTCGATGTCGAGATCCGGGCCATGGGCACGGCCGCCACGCTCGACAGGCACGTCCGCCGCATCGATCACCGCGGCATCGGCACCGGTTGCCTCGGCGACGCGACGGGTAAGCGTGGTGAATTCCATCGCCTTCAGGAAGGCGATCAGCCGGGGCCCGTCCTGCGGCTCCAGCGTCAGGTCTTCGAGCGCCATGTCGAGCGGCACGTCGGTGCGCAACTCGACCAGCTGGCGCGAGATGCGGGCGAGATCGGCATTGGCGATGATGTTCTCGCGGCGTTTCTGCTGCTTGATCTCGCCTGAGCGGGCAAGCAGCGTTTCGAGGTCGCCGAACTCCTCCAGCAGCTGGGCTGCCGTCTTGGGGCCGATGCCGGGAATGCCGGGCACGTTGTCGGTCGAGTCTCCGGTCATGGCCTGCAGGTCGATCATCTTTTCCGGTGGCACGCCCCATTTCTCGATGACGTCCGGGATCCCGATCTGCTTGTCCTTCATCGCGTCGTACATGTGCACGTTCGGCGTGACGAGCTGCATCAGATCCTTGTCGGACGAAATGATCGTGACATCGGCGCCGATGGCTTCGGCAGCGCGGGCATAGGTTGCGATGATGTCGTCGGCCTCAAAACCTTCGGTCTCGATGCAGGGCAGGTTAAAAGCGCGTGTGGCGTGGCGGATCAGGCCGAATTGCGGGATCAGATCCTCGGGCGGCGCCGTGCGGTTGGCCTTGTACTGATCGTAGAGCGCATTGCGGAAAGTCTTCGACGAATAGTCGAAAATGACCGCGAAATGGGTGGGCGTCACGCCGACATCGGTGTTGCGGGCATCGCGCAGGAGTTTCCACAGCATGTTGCAGAAGCCGGAGACCGCGTTGACGGGCAGGCCGTCGGATTTGCGGTTCAGCGGTGGAATGGCGTGAAACGCCCGGAAGATGAATCCGGAGCCGTCAACGAGGAAGAGATGATCGCCTTTTTTCATGTCGGCATGGATAGCGCGGGGCGGCGGAAAGGTCCATTGCGCTTTAGCTGCCCAACTGCAAATTCACCGCTTGAGCGGCACGCGCCGGGCACACCGGATGACGGCAATCTTGCGACAATCCCGCAATCACGAAAAAGTTTACCGATTTGTAATAAGCGCTTCCCTTGAAAAACCACATTCCGCCGCACATTTGATACTCATCGACGCCTGATCACGTCGTAGTCTGAATGAGGCTCGTCCCCCGCCGCTTCAGACTTGGACAAAGGCCTTATCCCCCTCTCCGGGCCTTTGTCCCTATATTCTGAAGCCGTCGTGGCAGTCCCCCCGCCCGCCACGACGGCTTTATTTATTCGGAATGCCTCATCCAAAAATGGTCAGCCCCGGGAATGGATCGCATGCGATATTCCCGTGAAGGCAAACAGCGACATGTTCAGTCCCATGGCCCATGAACGCTCAGAATCGGCCACTTCCCTTGCGACCCAGCTGGCGCGCGGCTTTACCCGTGCCCTGCAAAGCCGGGCGGCGCGGCTTGGCTTTTCACCAGGCCAGTTTCCGATCCTGCTGGAACTGTGGGAGGAGGAAGGCCTGACGCAGCGACAATTGCTCGACCGGGTCGATGTCGAGCAGGCGACCATTGCCAACACGCTGGCCCGGATGGAGCGCGACGGGCTGATCGAGCGGCGCATCCACCCCAAGGACAAGCGCGCGCAACAGGTTTTCCTGACCGAAAAGGCAAGGTCGATGCGGGGTGAAGCCATGGCGGCAGCGGAGGACGCGGAGCAGGCCGTCTTTGCCGGATTCCGACGCTTCGAGAGGGAATTGCTGAAAGAATACATTCGCTGGGCAATCGCCAACACGCGCAAGCTGTGAATCGGGCAAATCTCGCGCTTGAGAAAAAATCACGTCCCGACAACCTCGAAACCGCCAACGCTTTGCTCTATCGTCCCGCCGATTTCAATCGCGCAGGATATTGCCATGACCGATCTTTCCCCTCTCCTTGCCAAGGCCGACGAGACCTTGCCGCAGAGCCTCGAGCGACTTTTCGAGCTTGTGCGCATTCCGTCGATCTCGACCGATCCAGCCTTCAAGGCAGATTGCCAGCGGGCCGCCGAATGGCTGGTCAAGGAACTGAACGACCTTGGCTTCACGGCCTCCGTGCGCGAGACGCCCGGCCATCCAATGGTTGTTGCCCATCATGCTGCGGCCAGCGAAGACGCGCCGCATGCCCTGTTCTATGGCCACTATGACGTACAGCCAGTCGATCCGCTGAACCTTTGGGAAGACGATCCGTTTGCACCGGCGATCAAGGAAAAGGACGGCCGCAAGGTGATCACCGGCCGCGGCACATCCGACGACAAGGGCCAGCTTTTGACCTTTCTCGAAGCCTGCCGCGCCTACAAGGCGGTCAACGGCAACCTGCCGGTGCGCATCACGATCCTGTTCGAAGGCGAAGAGGAATCCGGCTCGCCATCGCTGAAGCCCTTCCTCAGCGCCAATGAAGCCGAACTGAAGGCGGATTTCGCCTTGGTCTGCGACACCAGCATGTGGGACCGGGAAACGCCGGCCATTGCCGCTGCCCTGCGCGGCCTTGTGGGCGAGGAAATCACCATCACCGCCGCGGACCGCGACCTGCATTCCGGCCTGTTCGGTGGTGCGGCGGCCAATCCGGTGCATATCCTGACGCGAATCCTAGCCGACCTGCACGACGAGACCGGCAAGGTGACCCTGCCCGGTTTCTACGACGGCGTCGAGGAAACCCCGGCGAATATCAAGGCATCGTGGGACAGCCTCGGCCGCACGGCGGAAAGCTTTCTCGGTGAAGTCGGCCTCTCGGTTCCGTCCGGCGAAAAGGGCCGCTCGGTTCTCGAGCTCACCTGGGCACGGCCGACGGCGGAGGTCAATGGCATCATCGGCGGCTATACCGGCGAAGGTTTCAAGACGGTGATCGCGGCCAAGGCCTCGGCCAAAGTCTCGTTCCGTCTTGTCGGCGACCAGGATCCAGCCAAGATCCGCGAGAGCTTCCGCAACTATGTGCAGTCGCGCATTCCGGCCGATTGCTCTGTCGATTTCCACGAACATGGCGGCTCGCCGGCCATCCAGCTATCCTACGATTCCCCGGTTCTGACCAAAGCGAAGAACGCGCTGTCGGATGAGTGGCCAAAGGCTGCGGTGGTCATCGGCATGGGCGGCTCGATTCCTATCGTCGGTGACTTCCAGAAGATGCTGGGCATGGATTCGCTTCTGGTCGGTTTTGGCCAGGTGGATGACCGCATCCATTCTCCCAACGAGAAATATGACCTGAATTCGTTCCACAAGGGGATCCGGTCCTGGATCCGGATCCTCGACGCGCTTGCGAAAAACTGAACCTAGAAAAGCAAAAAGGCCGGTGAAAACCGGCCTTTCCTTTACGTTTCTACATCCCTGCCAGTACATCCGTGGTCAAAAACGGAAACGTGCCATGCGATCTGCAGTGTCCGCGCTATGCGCACTCACACCCTGACGCCCAGAATGGGGCCTGATGCTTAACACCGGGTTAACTCCGACGAGAACGCTGGAAGGGTTCTGAATGCCGGGCTCGCCGCGTGGCTCAAGCATAGATGGGATCTCGGCTGCATTTTTCAAGGCGATGCACTTCATGTCGGTCGCGCCTTGCGCAAATCGTCGGCGCTGGCGTAACCTTGGCGCATGAGCCTTGAAACCGTCCGCAGTTTTTTCCTCACCCACGCGCCTGAGATTTCCGTGATTGTCACGGCAACCAGTTCGGCGACCGTGCCGCTGGCTGCCGAAGCCCATGGCGTCGTGCCCGACCAGATCGCCAAGACGATCTGCCTCAGGATCGGCGAGGACGTCGTGCTGGTGGTAACCGCCGGGACCAAGCGGCTCGACAACCGCAAGTTCAAGGACAGATTCGGCGTCAAGCCACGCATGCTCGATGCCGATGGCGTCGTGGCGGCGACGAGCCATCCGGTTGGCGGCGTCTGCCCTTTCGGCCTGCCGTCGCCACTCAAGGTATTTTGCGATCACTCGCTGCAAAGTTTCGGCGAAGTGGTTCCTGCCGCCGGCGCGACGAATGCCGCGGTTCGGATCTCGCCGCAGCGGATGGCCGAACTGACCGGTGCCGAATGGGCTGATCTCTGCCAATAAGACAAACGGCAGACCTCGGGAAAGCGGCCTGTTTACGGCCTCTTAACCACCCCTTAAATCGCCGCATTTAGTGTTCAGATCGGAAGCAGGCTAACCATCGGCGAACAAATCCTGCCCTCGACAATCAACCTGATGCAGGCGCGGTTCCAATGCCGCGGCGTGCGAGACTTATCCGGAGCAGATCGCCCTCGATGGTGACCAGAGGCAAATCCCGCGACCGTGTCGAACCGACTTTCGAGGAAGATCGGGAGGAGGAGGATTTTCGCCTCGACGCCAACGATCGGCTCGGCGGGCGCAGTGGACAGGCGAAATCGGGTACCAAGGGCGCCAAATCCCAGGTGAAAGCGAAGGCAAAATCCTCCGCGCGCGGCCGCAAGGCGAAACCCGCGCCCGGAGGTGGATTTGGCATCGGCAAGCTGATCTACTGGTGCTTCGTTCTATCGATCTGGGGCGGGATCGCCGTCGGCGGCCTCGTCTTCTACTACGGGATGCAGATGCCGAGTGCGAGCAGCTGGTCGATCCCGGAACGCCCGCCTAACATGAAGATTGTCTCGGTCGAGGGAACCGTCATCGCCAATCGCGGCGCGACCGGCGGCGAGGCTCTGCCGCTCGAGGAGATGTCGCCCTATATTCCGCAGGCGGTGATGGCGATCGAGGACAGGCGCTTCTATTCGCATTTCGGCGTGGATCCGCTCGGTCTTGCGCGCGCCGTGGTCAACAACCTGACCGGAAGCGGCAGCCTGCAGGGCGGATCGACGCTCACCCAGCAGTTGGCCAAGAACCTGTTCCTGTCGCCGGAGCGCACGATCGAGCGCAAGGTCCAGGAAGTGCTGCTGTCCTTCTGGCTGGAGCAAAAATTCACCAAGGACCAGATCCTGGCTATGTACCTGAACCGGGTCTATTTCGGTTCGAACGCCTACGGCGTCGAGGCGGCGGCAAGGCGCTATTTCAACAAGTCGGCGCGCGACGTGAACCTTGGCGAGGCAGCCCTTCTGGCCGGACTGCTCAAGGCGCCGTCACGGCTCTCGCCCGCCCGTGATCCTGAAGCCGCGGAGGCGCGCGCCCAGGTGGTCCTCGGGGCGATGCGCGAAGAAGGCTATATTACCGACGATGAGATCAAGACTGCGATGTCGCAATCGCCGACGCGGGCGAAGCGCTACTGGAGCGGCGCAGGGCAGTATGTCGCCGACATGGTCAAGGACGAGGTCACGGGCCTGATCGGCACGGTGACCGAGGATCTGGTGGTCGAGACGACCATCGACATGACACTGGAGAAAAAGGCGGAAGCGGCACTCACCGAGACACTGGCGGCCGATGGCGCCAAGCTCAACGCTTCGCAGGCGGCGCTGGTGTCGATCGATGGCACCGGCGCGATCCGCGCGCTGGTTGGCGGGCGCGACTATGCAGAGAGCCAGTTCAACCGCGCGGTCAAAGCCAAACGCCAGCCGGGTTCGGCATTCAAGCCCTTCGTCTACGCGGCCGCCATGGAAATCGGCCTGCGGCCGGATTCGATCCGTAACGACGCGCCGATCCGGATCGGCGCTTGGACGCCGGAAAACTACGACCAGAAGTTTCGCGGTCCCGTCACGTTGACCCAGGCGATGGAGGATTCGCTGAACACGATTGCCGCGCAGATGGTGATGGAGGTTGGTCCCGAGCAGGTGATCAAGCTCGCACACCGGATGGGGATCGATTCGGATCTGCAGAACAATGCCTCGATCGCGCTCGGAACATCGGAAGTCTCGCTGCTCGAGCTGACGGCCGCCTATGCGCCTTTCATGAACGGCGGCTACAAGGCGACGCCGCATGTGATCCGGCGCATCCTGAAGACCGATGGCACGGTGATCTACGAAAACAACTATCTCGAGCCGCCGCGCGTACTTGGCGAAGGCGTCGTCTCTTCGATGAACAAGATGATGATGGGCGTGATCAACAACGGCACCGGCCGCAAAGCACGCCTGAAGGGCTGGGAGGCCGCCGGCAAAAGCGGCACGACGCAGTCTTTTCGCGATGCGCTGTTCGTCGGCTATACCAGCAACCTGACTACCGGCGTCTGGTTCGGCAACGACGATGGCCAGTCGATGAAGAAAGTCACCGGCGGTGGGCTTCCGGCCGTGGCCTGGCATGAGTTCATGAGTGCGGCCCACCAGGGGCTTTCTCCGGCGCCCTTGCCTGGCGGCGACTATTACGAGCCGGCACCGGAGCAAGAGGACATGACGATCGGCACGATCATATCCGATGTGTTCACGGGTGGTGCCGAGGAGCGTTATCCCGTGCAACCCGAGGCACCTACGCCGCCGGACGGAGCAGAACCCGGAATGGCCGGCGCCACCGGCCCGGTTCCGCCGGGCGACGTCGGGCCGGCACAGTCGGCAGGCGGCGAGCGGCGTCGAACCACCCTGCTCGACCTCATTCTGGGGCAATGATTTTTAGCCAAACGGCGCAGTTCCCCGGCCGGCATGCCAGACGCAAGCCTTCATCTCTACGAAATCTGCTTGGCAAAGCGGGATCGGCATCCCATTTCTGGTGGAGAAAGCCGCCGCCAATCTGTTCTATTTACTGGATTACAGCGGAATTCCAGCCTTGCAGTCCGAAAAACTGCTTCTTATATACGCGACATAACCGCAGCGTGGCTGCGAACATCACAGACCGTCCACGTCGAGGGGCTGTCAGGGAATGCCTGATCGGGGTTCCGACAGCCTGCTTCAAGGAGAGAATGAAATGGCTAAAGTAATCGGTATCGACCTTGGAACGACCAACTCCTGCGTCTCCGTCATGGACGGCAAGGATGCAAAGGTCATCGAGAATTCCGAAGGCGCACGCACCACGCCGTCGATGGTGGCATTTTCCGACGATGGCGAACGCCTTGTCGGCCAGCCGGCCAAGCGCCAGGCGGTCACCAACCCGACCAACACACTGTTTGCCGTCAAGCGCCTGATCGGCCGTCGCTACGAAGACCCGACCGTCGAGAAGGACAAGGGCCTCGTGCCGTTCCATATCGTCAAGGGCGACAATGGCGATGCATGGGTCGAAGCCCAGGGCAAGGGCTATTCGCCCTCGCAGATCTCGGCCATGATCCTGCAGAAGATGAAGGAAACGGCAGAAGCCTATCTCGGCGAAAAGGTCGAAAAGGCAGTCATCACCGTTCCGGCCTACTTCAACGACGCCCAGCGCCAGGCAACCAAGGATGCCGGCCGCATCGCGGGTCTCGAAGTGCTGCGCATCATCAACGAGCCGACCGCTGCTGCCCTCGCCTATGGCATGGACAAGCGCGAAGGCAAGACGATCGCCGTCTATGACCTGGGTGGCGGCACCTTCGATATCTCCGTTCTCGAAATCGGCGATGGCGTCTTCGAAGTGAAGTCGACCAACGGCGACACCTTCCTCGGCGGTGAAGACTTCGACATGCGTCTGGTCGAGTATCTCGCAGGCGAATTCAAGAAGGACCAGGGCATCGACCTGAAGGGCGACAAGCTGGCCCTGCAGCGCCTGAAGGAAGCCGCAGAAAAGGCCAAGATCGAGCTGTCCTCTTCGCAGCAGACGGAAATCAACCTGCCGTTCATCACGGCGGATGCGACCGGTCCGAAGCACCTGACGATGAAGCTGACCCGCGCCAAGTTCGAAAGCCTGGTCGACGATCTCATCCAGCGCACCGTCGCACCCTGCAAAGCCGCGTTGAAGGATGCTGGCGTCACGGCTGCCGAAATCGAGGAAGTGGTTCTCGTCGGCGGCATGAGCCGCATGCCGAAGGTCCAGGAAATCGTCAAGCAGCTGTTCGGCAAAGAGCCGCACAAGGGCGTTAACCCGGATGAAGTCGTTGCCATGGGCGCGGCCATCCAGGCCGGCGTTCTGCAGGGCGACGTCAAGGACGTCCTGCTTCTCGACGTGACCCCGCTGTCGCTCGGTATCGAAACGCTCGGTGGCGTCTTCACCCGTCTGATCGATCGCAACACGACGATCCCTACAAAGAAGAGCCAGACCTTCTCGACCGCCGAAGACAGCCAGTCGGCCGTGACCATCCGCGTCAGCCAGGGCGAGCGCGAAATGGCCCAGGACAACAAGCTGCTTGGCCAGTTCGACCTCGTCGGCCTGCCGCCGGCACCGCGTGGCGTTCCGCAGATCGAAGTGACCTTCGACATCGATGCCAACGGCATCGTGCAGGTTTCGGCCAAGGACAAGGGCACCGGCAAGGAACAGCAGATCCGTATCCAGGCTTCTGGTGGTCTGTCTGACGCCGACATCGAAAAGATGGTGAAGGACGCAGAGGCGAATGCCGAGGCCGACAAGCAGCGCCGCGCCGTCGTCGAAGCCAAGAACAGCGCCGAAAGCCTGATCCACTCGACCGAAAAGTCGGTCAGTGAATTTGGCGACAAGGTTTCCGAGACCGATCGCAAGGCGATCGAGGATGCGATTGCTGCCCTGAAGGGCTCACTCGAAGTTTCCGAACCTTCGGCGGACGACATTCAGGCCAAGACGCAGACGCTCATGGAAGTTTCCATGAAGCTCGGCCAGGCCATCTATGAAGCCCAGCAGGCTGAAGGTGGCGCCGGCAATGCCGACAATGGCCCGGATAGCGATATCGTTGATGCCGACTATGAAGAAGTGAAGGACGAAGACGCGAAGAAGTCCGCCTAATGCGGGCCTCGAAGCGGCGTTTGTCTCCAACGTGGCTGGCCTTCGGGCCAGCCGCATTTTCTTTGATCGTCGCGACGGGTGCCGTACAGGCACAGGACAAGGCTCAGCTCGGTGCCGTTCACCGGCAGGTGAGCGCGGCTGAGTCGAGCATTGCCAAGGCCATCGCTGCAGGTGACAGCAACAGTCTGTTCCGCATCGGCAACGAACTCGGACGGATCATCGAAGCAGCCCTGGAGAGACGCGAAAGCGGGGGTGAGGTTTCGGCCTGCGACATGGCGGCTCATTCCCTGGCCTTCGCCGCAGTCTCAGCATCCGACGGGCTCGCCAGCAAGGGCGAACCGCGCAAGGCGCTGCTGGACGACGCCGTTTCCGCTTCATCCGATTTCCGGAAAGACATGCTGACTTGCGACAAGCAGGCAGGCAAGAAAACTGGCAGCCACACCAGCGTGGAGAAAGCTTTGAGAGCTCTGTAATATCATGGCAAAAGCAGATTTCTACGAGACCCTAGGGGTCGGCCGGACCGCAGACGAGAAGGAGCTGAAAAGCGCCTTCCGCAAGCTTGCGATGGTCTACCATCCCGACAAGAACCCCGAAGACAAGGATGCCGAGCGCAAGTTCAAGGAGATCAACGAGGCCTACGAGACCTTGAAGGATCCCCAGAAGCGCGCAGCCTATGATCGGTTCGGCCATGCCGCTTTCGAAAACGGCGGCGGTGGTGGTGGCGCTGGCGGCTTTGCCGGCGGCGGCGGTTTCTCGGATATTTTCGAGGATATCTTCGGCGAGATGATGGGTGGCGCCCGCGGTGGACGCGCCCGGTCCACCAATGGACGCGAGCGCGGTGCAGACCTGCGCTACAACATGGAAATCTCGCTGGAAGAGGCGTTTACCGGCAAGACCGCACAGATCCGGGTTCCAACCTCGATCACCTGCGAAGTCTGTACCGGCAGTGGCGCCAAGCCCGGCACCAAGCCGACAACCTGTGCGACCTGTCAGGGTTCCGGCCGCATTCGTGCCGCACAAGGCTTCTTCTCGATCGAGAGGACCTGCCCGACCTGTCATGGACGGGGCCAGACCATCTCGGACCCATGCAGCAAGTGCAATGGCCAGGGCCGCGTGACGGAAGAGCGTTCGCTGTCGGTCAACATTCCGTCGGGCATCGAGGACGGCACACGCATTCGCCTGCAGGGTGAAGGCGAAGCCGGCCTCAGAGGCGGGCCGTCAGGCGACCTCTACATATTCCTGTCGGTCAGGCCGCATGAATTCTTCCAGCGCGACGGGGCTGACCTCTATTGCTCGGTGCCGATCTCGATGACGACGGCGGCCCTTGGCGGCACGTTCGATGTCGCGACGCTGGACGGGACGAAGTCGCGGGTCACCGTGCCGGAAGGCACACAGCCGGGCAAGCAGTTCCGCCTCAAGGGCAAGGGCATGCCGGTGCTGCGGTCAACGCAGACGGGTGATCTCTATATCCAGATCCAGATCGAGACGCCGCAGAAGCTTTCCAAGCGCCAGCGCGAGTTGCTGCAGGAGTTCGAGCAGCTGTCCTCGAAGGAAAACAATCCGGAATCGACCGGTTTCTTTTCCCGCATGAAGGATTTCTTCGACACGCTAAGCGACTGACGCCGGGCGTGTCGCCGGTTCCAAGACAAGGCGGGTCGGATTTCATCCGGCCCGTTTTTTTGTCGTCATTTCCGAGATAGTCAGGATGCGGATGTGGCCTCGTGCTGCTTTCGCCGATCGCATCCGCAGTCGTCGAGGGACTCGACACACCGGATGGGCGTGGATCAATAGTGCGGTGGCCGCGTAATCGCCGGAGCGTCGAGCGATTGCTCCTCGATATTCGAGAAGCGTTCCGATAACCGCTCAAGTTTGGTTCGGGTCTGATCGACCACTTTCCACTGCTCGGCAAGCTGATCGGAGAGATCATCGATCACGCGTGCCTGGTGGGCCAGCATCTCCTCCAGCCGCATGATGCGTTCGTCCTGGTCGCTCATGGCTTTCTCCGCCGACTGTTTGAATTCCGGCTTCATGCCGAAAGAATGCCGGAGCGTCAAACCGCAGGTGTCATCTTTGCTTCTTTTTCTTATAGGGCATCAACATGACGGCCGATGCTGTCACGGCCGCCGCGAAAGTCAGCGCGAGGGGCACGGTCATCATCAGAGCTGGCAGGACCGGGTGACTGGCGCGTGCGAGTGACGTGCCGACACCTCCGAGATCAAGCCACAGGATCGCACATGCGGTCGCAAGTCCCAGCATTGCGCCAAAACATGCATTGAGCGCCAGGAAGCGCAGCATTTCCCAATGGTCGCGGCGTGCCTCTTCGGGCGTCAGTTCATCGGAATCCGGCTTCATCGCGGAATGCTCCTCGCCGTTCAAGTTGATCCACTTTACGGCAATACGGGCATCCTGCCATGTCGCACGACGTCGCACAGCCCGGATGGAAACGATAAACCTTTGCAGCTCCCTTGCCATGACGCCTGGTTCGGCCTAGCTCAGGGCAACAGCGAATCCGACCGATGATCCAGAAGACCCATATTCAACGACTGAAGCTGAGCGACTTTCGCAATTATGCGCAGGCTTCCCTGAGCCTCGGCGGACGGCACGTCGTGCTGATCGGCGAAAACGGTGCGGGCAAGACAAACCTGATGGAAGCCGTTTCCTTCCTCTCGCCCGGTCGCGGGTTGAGACGTGCGGTACTTTCCGATATCGCTCGGGTCGGGGCCCCGGCGGGCTTCTCGATCTTCGCCGAAATCGAAGGAATGGCGGGCGAGGTTCAGATCGGAACCGGCACCGAAGGTGGCGGCGACGACGAAGGGCTCGTTCGTCGGCTGAGGATCAACGGCACTCCGGTCAAGTCGGTCGATGAACTGACGGATCACCTGCGCGTCCTCTGGCTGACGCCGGCCATGGATGGGCTTTTCACCGGACCGTCAGCCGACCGGCGACGTTTCCTCGACCGGCTGGTGCTTTCGCTCGATCCGGCTCATGGACGACGCGCGAGCGATTTCGAACGCGCCATGCGCAGTCGCAACAAGCTGCTGTCCGACGGACGCTTCGACCCCTCCTGGCTGTCGGGCATCGAACAGCAGATGGCGGCACTGGGCGTCGCCATGGCGGCAGCGCGACGGGAAATGCTGGGACTGCTGGCAGGGTTGATCGAGGGAGATCGGCAGACATCGAGCTTTCCCTCGGCCCAGCTTGCGCTCAGCGGTTTCCTGGACGATGCAGCCGACAGACCAGCCTACGAACTGGAGGATCGCTACATCCAGATGCTGGCTTCGTCGCGCCACAGGGATGCGGCGGCCGGGCGGACTTTGGATGGTCCGCATCGCGTCGATCTGCAGATCCGCCATATCGAGAAGGACATGAATGCGGAACGCTGTTCGACGGGGGAGCAGAAGGCACTGCTGATCGGGCTGGTGCTTGCGCATGCGCGGCTTGTCGGAACGATGACCGGTTTTGCTCCGGTTCTGCTGCTCGACGAGATTGCCGCACATCTGGACGAAGGCCGGCGGGCCGCACTGTTCGACCGGATCGACGCGCTGGGCGGACAGGCCTTCATGACAGGCACCGACAAGTCGATGTTTTCCGCACTCGGCGATCGTGCCGAAATCATTGCCGTACAGGACGGTCGTCTGGATGCCTGAGCGCTCTTCCCCGCCCGTCTCACCCATGGCATGATTACAGGATGGATCCGCTGCTTCCCGAAGAACTTTCCCGTTATCAACGCCATATCCTGCTGCCTGAAATCGGCGGCCATGGCCAGCAAATGCTGAAATCCGCCCGCGTACTGGTGATTGGCGCCGGCGGACTGGGCGCGCCCGTGCTGCAATATCTGGCGGCTGCGGGCGTCGGCACGATCGGGATTGTCGATGACGACGGCGTCTCGCTCTCCAACCTGCAACGGCAGGTGATCCACGATACCGGTACGATCGGCGAGAAGAAGACCGAGAGTGCTGCGCGCGCCATCGCCCGGCTCAATCCGCATTGCCGGGTGGTGCAACACGAAGCGCGCTTCGACGCTCACTTCGCCCACGACCATCTGGGACGCTTCGACCTGCTGATCGACGGATCGGACAATTTTGCGACGCGCTACGCCGCAGCGGACGCGGCCGAGATGCGCGCCATTCCGCTGGTGACGGGGGCAGTCGGCCGCTTCGATGGCTCAGTCACGGTATTGGCGCCGCACCTGAGCGACGCCGAAGGGCGACAGAACCCGCGTTACCGCGACCTCTTTCCCGAAGCGCCGCCGGAAGGCCTGGTTCCGGCCTGCGCCGAAGCCGGGATCATCGGTGCCCTCACCGGCGTGATCGGCACGCTGATGGCCATGGAGGCGATCAAGCTGATCACCGGTACCGGCGAGCCGCTGATCGGGCGCCTGCTGCTCTACGATGCGCTGACGGCGAAATTCGATACGATCCGCTACCGCCGCCGGGAGGCGCGCGCTTGAGCGGGAGCCAGGTTGAGAGCGGGCGCATTGAAATCCGGCGTATCGGCGAAACGGGTTACAGTGACTATGGTGCGCTGCTCGAGCTGATCGTCAGGTCGTTTGCCTATATGGACGGCGTGATCGATCCTCCGTCTTCGGCGCATCGCTTGAACCTCGACGGGCTGACGCAGAAGGCCGTGGACGAGATTGGACTGGCCGCGTTCGCCGAAGACAAGCTTGTCGGATGCGTTTTCGTCAAACCGGAAGCGAGGGCACTCTATATCGGCAAACTCGCTGTGGCCCCAGACATGCAAGGTCACGGCATCGGATACCGGCTGCTGACCGAGGCCGAAACAATCGCCAGACATCTCGGACGCGACATGCTGCGACTGGAGACGCGTGTCGAACTCACCGGCAACCACCAACGTTTTTCCGCATGGGGATTCGTCAAGACGACCGAAAATTGCCATCCGGGCTTCACCCGGACGACCTCGATCGAAATGTGCAAACGGCTGGCCTGAACGATCAGGGACGATTGGGCAGGACCCTGTTCGGTGGACGATGGCCATCGAAATAGGTGCGGATGTTGATGATCACCTTGTCGCCCATATCGATCCGGCCCTCGATCGTGGCCGAGCCTGTATGTGGCAGCAGCACCACCTTGCCCTCATTGGCGAGCTTGACCAGTTTCGGATTTACGGCGGGCTCATTTTCGAAAACATCCAGCCCGGCGCCGGCAATCTTGCCGGTCTTCAGGCACTGGATCAAAGCATCCTCGTCGATGATATCGCCACGTGCCGTGTTGACGATGTAGCTCGTCGGCTGCAGCAGCGCCAGACGACGCGCCGACAGCAGATGGAAGGTGGCCGGCGTCGAGGGGCAATTGACCGAAACGATATCGACCCTTGCCAGCATCTGATCGAGGCTGTCCCAATAGGTCGCCTCCAGTTCGTCTTCTGTCTGGGGGCTCACGCGCTTACGGTTGTGATAGTGAATAGACAGACCAAAAGCCTTGGCGCGGCGGGCAACGGCCGTTCCAATGCGCCCCATGCCGATGATGCCAATGCGCTTGCCGGCGATCCGGCGGCCGAGCATCCATGTCGGAGACCAACCGGCCCAGTCGCCCGGCTTGTCCATAAGGACACGTGCGCCCTGAACCAGGCGACGCGGCACGGCAAGGATCAGCGCCATGGTCATGTCGGCGGTGTCTTCGGTCAAGACATTCGGCGTATTGGTGACGGTAATGCCTTTTCGGGCGGCCGCGTCGATATCAATATGATCCGTGCCGTTGGAGAAGCTGGCAATCAGCTTGAGCTGCGGTCCTGCTTCGTCGATCAGGGCGGCATCGATGCGATCCGTGACGGTTGGAACCAGGACGTCGGCGGTTTTCATCGCGGCGATCAACTGATCGCGGCTGCGCGGCGCATCATCGATATTGAGTTCCGCGTCAAAGAGCTCACGCATGCGCGTTTCCACAGCGTCAGGCAATTTACGGGTAATATAGACCTTGGGTCTTTTCCTGTTCGTCATCGGACGGATCAATGCCTTGTTCAGAACTCGTTAACCAAGACGGGGGATACTCCCCCCAAAGAGCAATTTCTAGCAAACCCGCTGGCGAAGACAAACAAAACTCGCTCGCCATTCCGGATTTGTCTCAATGCCTGCCGGAACAGGTTCGGTGTTCGCAAAATGCCCTTCCATCATCGCATAGTCGGATACAGTATGAATCGGAAAGCGCTCCAAATCAGTTTTGCTTCGTGCATCCTGCTCCTGTCGCTGGTGGCTGCGACCGAGAGCGCCGTTGCCCAGGCAATGACCAAGGGATCCAGCGGACTGCCTTTGCCTCGCTTTGTCAGCCTGAAGGCGGAAAAGGTCAATCTGCGGATCGGACCGAGCACCGACTACGCCGTATCCTGGCGCTATCTCAAATCGGGACTGCCGGTCGAAATCATCCGCGAATATGAAAACTGGCGGCAGATCCGCGATGCCGACGGAACCGAAGGCTGGGTGAACCAAACGCTGCTTTCGGGCGAACGCACCGCTGTTGCCGCCCCATGGATGCGCGCCAATGGCGACAATGTCTATGTCATGATGCGGCGCGATTCCATGTCTTCTGCTGCCGTCATTGCGAAACTCGAGCCCGGTGTCGTGCTCAAGATCGACGAGTGCAACGGCAACTGGTGCAAGGCCGAGACCAAGGGGGTTTCCGGCTGGGTGGCGCAGGCGGAAATCTGGGGTGCCTATCCCGGAGAGGCCTTCAAATAAGGCCTGCCCTAAAGCAGGCCCGCGGCGCGCGCACCCTTGTCCAGCGAACTCATCGGGCGCGGGCCGATCTGCTGGATGACGACACCGGCGGCATAGCAGCCCAGGCGGGCGCAATCCTCGAGCGAACGATCCTTGGTATAGCCAAAGAGGAAACCCGAGGCGAAGAGGTCGCCGGCACCGGTCGTATCCAGAAGATTGGTGACCAGAGTTGCGGGGACGCGAATGCGCTGGTCGCCCTTGACCACGACGGCACCATTTTCACCCATGGTGACAGCCGCAAGCTTGCAGTCGGCGGCGATGCGGTCGAGGGCAACGGCGAAATCATCCGTTTCGTAGAGCGACAGGGCTTCCTGCTCATTGGCAAAAACAATATCGACCGTGCCTGAGCGCATCAGATCGAGAAATTCCTCGCGGTAGCGGCCAACGCAAAAGCTGTCGGACAATGTCATCGACATTTCGCGACCATTTTCATGGGCAATGCGGGCGCATTCCAAGATTGCCTGCTTGGCGCGCGGCGGATCCCAGAGATATCCTTCGAAATAGGTCACCTTGGACTGGGCGACAACCTCCGGCTCGACATCTTCCGGGCCAAGCTCGACACAGGCGCCGAGATAGGTGTTCATCGAACGCTCGCCGTCTTCGGTGACGAAAATCATGCTGCGCGCCGTCGGCGGCTGGGTTCCGCGCGGTCTTGTTTCGAAATGCACGCCCTGGGCGCGAATGTCGTGGGTGAAAATCTCACCCAACTGGTCTTCGGCCACCTTGCCGAAATACGCGGCCTTGCCGCCGAAATTGGCGATGCCGGCTGCGGTATTGCCGGCGCTGCCGCCGGATGCCTCGACCGCAGGACCCATCAGGCTGTAGAGCCGTTCGGCACGCTCGGCATCAATCAGGTTCATCGCGCCCTTGGTAATCTCGTTGTCGAGGAGAAAGCGATCATCGCAGCGGGAAATAATGTCGACGATGGCATTACCGACAGTGAGGACGTCGAATCGGCTCATGATGGTCTTGGGCTCCGTTGTCTTGGCAAAACGGTCATAGCCTTTTTTCCCGTGTTTGAAAGGGGCGGCGAGGTTCTTAATGTCATGCGGCTGTTACCTTGCCGGGCTAGGAGATGCATGTGCGGACGGCATAAGCTCCCCAGCGCCGCTCCGAAGAACCATGACAGGTTCCACAACCTGGCCACGCTGACCACGGATGTACTGGCGGCGAGGATGCAGGTCCCGGCTCGACCGGGCGTAAAAGCAGGCATTGCCTGCTTTTTGTCGTTTTGAGCCGAGCCTTCCGAGGCTGGTCGCCGGCGACTTCAGGGTCTAAGAAAAAAGCCCGTCTGTTTTCCGCGAGTCGCCCCTTTCATGTCATCCGTTGCCCAAGACGTTCTGCCCATCTTCATTCTCATTCTGTTCGGCTGGTCGCTGGTGCGGCTGAAGATCCTCAAGGCAGACATCGGAGACGGGCTCGGCGACTTCGTGTTCAGGGTAGCGGTGCCGATGCTGATGTTCCGCACCATCGCCAATGCCGATTTCCATGGCGCATCGCCCTTCCGGTTGTGGATCGCCTATTTTGCCGGGGTGGCGGTCGCCTGGACGCTGGGTCACATCATTGCAACGCGGTTCTTCGGCCGCGATCAGCGCATCGGTGTTCTGGCGGGGCTTTCGGGCGCCTTCGCCAACAATGTCTTCATTGGCCTGCCCCTGGTCGACCGCACGGTCGGTCCGGATGGAATCGTCGCCATGTCGATCCTGCTGGCCGTGCATCTGCCGTTGATGATGATCGCCGGCACCGTTGCGATGGAAAGGGCCGAGCAGAAGACAACGGACCGCCCATCGGAAGGCATTCTGGCCGTTTCGCGTCAGGTCGGAGCAAATCTCATCCGCAACCCGCTGATCATCGGCCTGATGGCGGGACTGGCGCTGCAGATCGTCGGCCTCAAGATGCCACTGATGCTGGACGGCATCGTCGGCCAGGTGGCAGGGATGGCAGCACCTGCGGCCTTGATCTCGCTTGGCATGACGCTGACAAAATATGGCTTGGCGGGCAATGTGCGGATCGCAAGCGTCATGACTGCGATCAAGCTGGTCGTGATGCCGGCAACCGTGTGGCTGGTTGCCACCCTGCTTGGCCTCAGTCCACAGTGGACCGCAGCGCTCGTGCTCACATCGTGCGTGCCGACAGGGATCAACGCCTGGCTGATCGCCAGCCGCTTTGGCGTAGGCCAGGGACTTGCGGCCTCGATCATCACTCAATCGACAGCGATCGGCGTGGTCAGCGTCTCGCTCTGGGCCATGCTGCTTCTCTGAAGCAGGAGACAATCGCAACGCAACTGCCGAACCAAACAAAAATGCCCGGCGCTAGGCCGGGCATGAATGCGGGCAATCTGAAGGATCAGTTGGTCGCCGGCGGCGCAGGCAGCGCGACCGGAGCGTCTGCCATGGTGTGCAGATACATGATCAGGTTGGCGCGCTCTTCATCCTTCTTAATGCCGGCGAAGCCCATGGCGGTGCCCGGGATATGCTTTTTCGGCGCCGTCAGGAAGGCGTTCAGATGATCCCAGGTCCAGAGTTCGGCGCCGCCCTTGGAGAAATCCTTCATGGCAGCCGAATAGCTGAAACCTTCATGCGAGGCGATCGGGCGGTCGACAAGGCCAAAGAGATTCGGGCCAACCTTGTTGGCGCCGCCCTTGTCGACCGTGTGACAGCTCGCGCATTTCTTAAAGACGCCTTCACCGACCGCTGCATCGGCGCTGGCCAGAAGAACCGCGATCGGCACAGCCGCCGCCGCTTCCGGAGCAGCCTCGCCTTCGCCGGATGCTTCGGCCACGATGGCAAAACCTTCCTTCTCAGGATGTTCCGAATGGAAAATCCCTTCCGAGGCGATTGACACAGACATCAGGACGAAGACGGTGCCCAGAAAGGCACCCACGCCCATATTCACGTAAGAATTCATCTGCAAAGCTCCCCATGCAGCCGGCCGATCAGCAACCGAGCGATCTTGAAATCGCGCGGAACCTATGTCTTTTGCATAACACATGCAACACGATTATGGTCCCGCAACTGGGACTTATTGACACTTCTGCGCGGTGATTTGAAGGGGTTAGGCATGAATAAAGACGATAGCGGAAAAACCGTGGTACTAATTCCCGCCCGCATGGCCTCTACCCGCCTTCCCGGCAAGCCTTTGGCGGACATTTGCGGCCTGCCGATGATCGTTCAGGTGGCCAAGCGGGCACAGGAGGCCGATGTCGGACGAATCATCGTTGCGGTGGATGACCAGCGGACGTTCGATGCCGTCGCCGCGGCCGGCTTCGAGGTCGTGATGACGCGTGCCGATCATCAGTCCGGCTCGGACCGCATCTTTGAAGCCTTGAACATCATCGATCCCGACGGCAAAGCCGAGATCGTCATCAATGTGCAGGGCGACCTGCCGACCATCGATCCGCAGACCATCCGCGCCGCCTTGCGGCCGCTGGACAACGACGCCGTCGATATCGCAACGCTGACGGTGGAAATCGAGGACGAGGCTGAAAAGACCAATCCCAACGTCGTCAAAGTGATCGGATCGCCGCTTGGCGATACACGACTGCGGGCCCTGTATTTCACCCGCGCCACAGCACCGCATGGTGCTGGACCGCTCTACCACCATATCGGCCTCTATGCCTATCGCCGACGCGCGCTGGAGCGGTTCGTCTCGCTATCGCCCTCGACGCTGGAAAAGCGCGAATCGCTCGAACAGCTCAGAGCGCTTGAAGCCGGGATGCGCATCGATGTCGAGATCGTGAAGACCGTGCCGCTCGGCGTCGACACGCCGGACGACCTCGAGAAAGCCCGCCGCATTCTTTCGGCCCACTCCATTTAAGGACGCATACCCTTGGCCCCGACCAACAAGATTTCCTTCCAGGGCGACTTTGGCGCCAATTCCGACATGGCCTGCCGGGACATGTTTCCGTCAATGGAGCCGCTGCCCTGCCCGACCTTCGAGGACGCCTTCGTGGCGCTGGAGACCGGCGACGTCGATCTGGCGATGATCCCGATCGAGAACACGCTGGCCGGCCGCGTCGCCGATATCCACTACCTGCTGCCGCTGTCGCGGCTGCATATCATCGGCGAGTATTTCATGCCGATCCGTTTCCAGCTGATGGTCCTGCCAGGGGTGAAGCTCGACGAGATCCGCACCGTGCACAGCCATATCCATGCGCTGGGACAATGCCGCAAGATCATCCGCAGCCATGGCTGGAAGGCGGTGGTCGCGGGCGACACCGCCGGTGCTGCCAAACAGGTGTCGGAGCGGGGGGACCGCAGCATGGCGGCTCTCGCGCCGCGACTGGCGTCGTCGCTCTACGGTCTCGATATCATCGCCGAAAATGTCGAGGATTCCGACAACAACGTGACCCGTTTCGTCGTGCTGTCGCGCGATGAACACGAGCCTAAGCGCAAGAGCGACGACGAGATTTTCATCACCACCTTCGTCTTCAATGTCCGCAACCTGCCGGCGGCGCTCTACAAGGCGATGGGCGGTTTTGCCACCAATGGCGTCAACATGACGAAGCTGGAAAGCTACCAGATCGGCGGCAAATTCATCGCCACGCAGTTCTATGCCGATATCGAAGGACATCCGGACGACGCGCCGGTGAAGCGGGCCCTGGAAGAACTTCGGTTCTTCTCCGAAAAGGTTCGCGTTCTCGGCGTCTACAAGGCGCATGCGATGCGCGGTAAGCTTTGACGCCAGAAGAGACCGGGCGCTCAGCGCGTCCAGTCAAGCCAATCGCTCATCAATCGATGGGCGATGGTCCCATTGGCCGGCGCCTTGACGGTTTCGCTGGTCAGATCGATCATCGACTGCACTTCCGCACGCGTGAACCAGCGGCAATCGGCCAGTTCGGCCTCATCGCGCGTCACATCGAGCGACAGGGCCTCGGCATAACAGCCGATCATCAACTGATGCGGCATCGGCCAAGGCTGGGTGGCATGATAGCGGACCCGCCCTATTGCGATGCCCGATTCCTCGAAGGTCTCCCGGCGAACCGCATTCTCAATCGTCTCCGCAGGCTCTATGAAGCCGGCTAGGCAGGAATACATGCCTTCGGGAAAATGGCCGCCCCGCCCCAGAAGGCAGCGATCATTCACCTCATCGATGGTCATCATGATGACAACCGGATCCGTGCGGGGAAAGGCCACCCTTCCGCAGGAAAGGCATTCGCGCTTGTAGCCACCGATGCGCATTTCCATCGTGTGACCACAGCTGCCGCAGAAACGGTTTTCCGCGTTCCAGTGCAGCAGGCTGAAACCTTGCGCCGCTTCGCCGACGAGCTCCTCGTCAACGCCTGATTCCCGGAACAGTTCGCGCGCTGTGAGCGCCTTGTAATTCATAGCCAGCTGTTCTTCGCCGGCATTCACCGGCACGGCAACGCGCGGCTCGCCGTTCGGCTTGTTGCCCAGCAGAACCGCGCCGTCGAGGTCTGGTTCAAGGCCGGCCAGTTCGTAGGGCGCAAAGAGCGGATCGAGGATCTGGCCATCGTGCTTGAACACCAGGCGATTGCCGGCAAAGGCCAGCAGGTGGGTCCCTTCGACCGCCATCGCATGGGCAAGGCTCTCCTCCGTGCGATGCTCGGCATTGCGATCAAGACCATTGCCGGAAAAGGCGGTGAGTGCACTGGCCTCGGGATGAGGCGCGGATGTATCAAAAATGGATCGTTTTGTCATTGCAGGGCTTCGAGCATCCGGGACTTGAGCGCATTGAATGTATCGTCGGAATGAGCAATTGGCGAGCCATGCCCCCAGATCGGACCCGGCCAGTTCGGATCATCCTCAAAGCGGGCGACCACATGGACATGGAGTTGGCGCACGACATTGCCAATTGCCGCGATGTTGATCTTGGTCGCACCGGTGACTTTCTTCAAGGCGGCCGCAACCGTCACCTGTTCGAAGGTGAGCATCGCCTGATCAAGCGGGGTGAGATCGAAAACTTCGCTCACGCCTGATCGCTGCGGCACAAGGATCAACCATGGCCAGCGGCTATCGTGGGCAAGCCTCAGATCGCAAAGCCCCAGCTTGAGGATGGACTGGCTGTCGCGCGCGAGACGCTCATCGAGAACAAATGGCTCCAAGGTGTTTCTCCGCTGTTGTTTTTCCATGCTGTAGCAGTTTTTTGCGGGCTTGGCTTGCATTTGCCGTCGTTATTGCCGATATGTCACCTCGGGAGGTTGGTGGTGGACGAGCCACTCGCCAACCGGGTCAGATCCGGAAGGAAGCAGCCCTAACGAGCGCGGCACGGGTCATCGTGCCAGCCTCCCACCTCATCTTCATTTCCGGCCCGTGATCCAAAACCATGGGCCGCGCCATGCCCGAGCCGGGCGGACGGGGAAGCTGGCAACGCGATGAGCGATTTGGAGCCCACTGCAGAGGCCAAGACCGCCCCCGGCGGCTATCGAGTGCTTGCCCGCAAGTATCGCCCCAAGGATTTCTCCGACCTGATGGTCGGCCAGGAGCCAATGGTTCGCACGCTGACCAATGCGTTCGAGACCGGCCGCATTGCCCAGGCCTATATGCTGACCGGTGTCCGTGGAGTGGGCAAGACGACCACGGCCCGCATTCTGGCACGCGCGCTCAACTACAAGACAGCCGACATCGACAAGCCAACGATCGATCTGCGCATTCCCGGCGAGCATTGTCAGGCGATCATGGAAGGCCGGCATGTCGACGTGATCGAGATGGACGCCGCCTCGCATACCGGTATCGACGATATCCGCGAGATCATCGAGCAGGTGCGCTACCGCCCGGTTTCGGCGCGCTACAAAGTCTATATCATCGACGAAGTGCACATGCTGTCGACGGCGGCCTTCAACGGCCTCCTGAAGACGCTCGAAGAGCCGCCGGAACATGTGAAGTTCATCTTCGCGACGACCGAAATCCGCAAGGTTCCGATTACCGTCCTTTCGCGCTGCCAACGCTTCGATTTGCGGCGGATCAGCGCCAGCGATCTGGTCGGTCTGTTCTCGACCATCTCATCGAAGGAAGGCATTCAGGCTGACGAGGAAGCGCTGGCGATGATCGCACGCGCCGCAGAAGGGTCTGCGCGCGACGGTCTGTCCCTGCTCGACCAGGCGATAGCGCATGGCAGCGGCGTCGTGCATGCAGACGCGGTGCGCTCGATGCTCGGCCTCGCCGACCGGGCCCGCATCGTCGATCTTTTCGAACACGTTGTTCGGGGCGATGTCACCGCTGCGCTGGAAGAATTCGGTGGCCAGTATGAGGCGGGAGCGAACCCGACCGTTGTGCTGACAGATCTGGCCGACTTCACCCACCTGGTGACCCGCCTCAAATATATCCCCTCCGCCGCACAGGACGCTTCGCTGAGCGAGGTGGAGCGCGTCCGTGGCGCATCGCTGGCGGAAAGCGTTGCCGTGACCACGCTTTCGCGCATGTGGCAAATGCTGTTGAAGGGTATTCCCGAGGCGGAAGGTTCGTCGCGTCCGGCCGGTGCTGCGGAAATGGTGATCATCCGCCTGGCGCATGCGGCACACCTGCCATCGCCGGAAGATGCGGCCCGCCGTCTGCTTGAGATGTCAGACGGCCAGCCGGCGGAGCGCGGTTCCTCTGCGCCACGGCCAAACGGCGGTAGCGGTGGCGGCGGTGCCTCGATGGCGATGCGGGTCCAGGCGGTCGCCCAGCCGTCAGCGGACAGTGCGCCTCGGATCGCATCCAGCCAACCGGTTGCCCATCTGCAGAGTGTGCCCGCGGGCAACGCACTTCCCGTCGCAATGGAGCGGGCGCAGCCCAAGCCGCAGGAAATGCCGGCACCCAAGGTCCAGATCAAGTCGCTGGAAGACATCGCAGAACTTTGCAGCAAGAATCGCGATCCCCGCCTGAAGGCGCTGATGCGCGGCTTCGTCCGGCTTGTCCGGCTGGAACCCGGACGGCTGGAGATCAATCTGCCGCCCGACGCGCCGAAAACACTGGTCAGCGACCTGCAGAAGCGGCTGGAAGAATGGACCGAAATCCGGTGGATGGTCATTCTGAGCCGCGAGGAAGGGGCTCCGACCCTTGTCGAGGTAGAGAACACGACACGCGAGACGCGGTTGCGCGATGCCCGGCAAGACCCGGATGTTGCAGCGATCCTTGCGCGTTTTCCCGGCGCCAAGATCACCGACGTCCGCATCAAGGCCGGAACCATGGAGGAGGAGGACGACACGCGTCCGCCGCCAGCCATTGTCGAGAACGATGAAGGCGACATCCTGCCGGGCGATGATATCGAATTCTAGATTGCCGGAATTTTGCGGCCATTCCAAACGCAAAGCCGCTTTCGAATGCGGTGGGCTGCGCGGAACAGTCGAAGCAGGACCAGACAAGAAGACAACAAACCAAGGAGATGACGATGCGCGACATCATGGGCATGATGGGCAAGGTCAAGGAAATGCAGGCGAAGATGGAAAAGACGCAGGCGGAAATCGCCGCGCTTGAAATCGAGGGCAAATCCGGTGGCGGCCTAGTGACCATCGTCCTGAACGGTAAGGGCGAGATGAAGAGCATCAAGATCGATCCGTCGCTTTTCAAGGAAGAGGATTCCGAAATCCTCGAAGATCTGATCGTTGCCGCGCACAAGGATGCCAAGGACAAGGGCGAGGTCCAGGCGCAGGAAAAGATGGCTTCCATCACGGCGGGCATTCCCCTGCCGCCCGGCATGAAGTTCCCTTTCTGATCCCATGGCATGATCTGAAGGCGAGCCTTCGCGGGTCTGCTAGAGGTAGACCCGCGAAGGCCATGGATTACGCCCTTCGCGCAACCAGTCGAGGCTGCTTCTCCAGAAGCCCTGCTCATGACGGGCGTGGAAAAGATCAAAGTGGCCAACGGTGTCGAAGCCGAGATCCTCGGGCGACAGGTGCACTTTGGCGATCGAAGCTCCGCTGTAGTAGGCCATGGCCCGGTTGACGGCCTTGGGCGTCGCAATCGGATCATCTGACATCGAGACGGCAAGAACAGGCCCCTTGAAGGCGGCGAACCTTGTGCGCATCTCGGTCGTTTCCGCAGGCGTTAGCCCCTGCTCCGCCCTGTGCTGCTGGAGGCCCCACCCAAGCGCAACGCCTTTCGGCAGATCCTCCAGCCAACCCAGCCGCTTTCCGGGAAAATAACCCATTGCGGCCGTGATCGCCGGCATGGCCATGTGCCACTTTATCGCCATGGGCAAACGCTTGCTCAACCGATAGTCACCCCAATAGCCAAACTGTCCGCCGACGGAGAGAAGACCGGATATGCGGTGAGCCATAGACGCGTAGCCGGGAAGAAAGCCGCCTATGCTGTGACCTATGACCAGCACACGACCGGTCTCGTCACGATCCAATACATGGCGAAGCGCCGCGTCGAAATCCTGCTGCCCCCATTGGCGCCATGTATAGGATACGCGGCGGAGATCGGCCGGTCGCGACTGACCGATGCCGCGATAGTCGTAGGTGAGGACGTTAAAGCCCTGCCTGGCCAGAAAGCGCGCATAGTAGTGGTAGTAACGGGCAAGCACGCCGGTTGCAGGATTGATCACGACCGTCGCGACCGATGCGCCGGCAAGCGGTAGCCACCAGTCCCCGGCGAGCCGAACGCCATCGGCGCAAAGCAGTTCGATCCGGTTTTCCTGCATCTGTCTCCCCGTACTGATCCGGCGCATGATGACTGCCGCAGACCCACGGGTAAAGTTCAGCGGCGTGCAACCATCGTCGATACCGATCAGGATATCGCGCGCCGTATGTCCTGCTTCCACCTGTCGTTGATCGGCGCGGCAAGATAACGCTGCCGGTCGTCCTGCGAGAGAGACCTGCCGAAGGTGGCCATCATTTCAGGCAGGCTCACCCGCTCGCCGTCATAGGGCATCAGTGCAACGTCCTGGCCCGCTTCAATCAACCCCGCCGTTAGCACCCGGCAATAAGCCCCGCCACGCGCCGCACGGGCATATCGCTTGACCATGCCGGGCTCACTCATGCGGGCTGCGAAGGTTGCACAGGGCATGCGCGGCGAGGTCACTTCCAGAAGCACATCGCCAATGGCAAAACGGTCACCGGCCGCAAGCGTTCGGTTGTCCAGACCCTCGATGATCAGGTTTTCGCCAAAGATACCCGGCGGCAGGGCGCGGCCAAGTTCGTTCTCCCACCAGGAAAGATCGATGCTGCCCTCGAGATAGATCGCCTGCTCGACGCCACCATGATGCTTGCCGTTGCAAATGCTGTCGCCAACAAGACCCTGCGCATCGACCATCGTCGGCCCGGCTAAGGCGATCTTGTTGATGCCGGTCTTGTATTTCTTGCCCGGCAACACTTCGGGGTTGCCACGGCATACGGCGCGTATTTTCATCCGTAACCCGTGTTCGACGATTCCGTTTGCCAACATTATGGGCTAGAAACGCCGCATGGCAAAGCGAGTCACCGGCCCCGAAATCGAAAAACTCATCCAGCTCCTGGCGAAGGTGCCGGGGCTTGGACCGCGTTCGGCGCGCCGCGCGGCACTGCATCTGATCAAGAAAAAAGACCAGCTTCTCGGCCCACTTGGCCATGCCATGGGTGAGGCTTACGACAAGGTGAAGATCTGTTCGTGCTGCGGCAATGTCGACACGATCGATCCCTGCACAGTGTGCACCGACGATCGGCGCGACCAGTCGATGATCATCGTCGTCGAGGATGTTTCCGATCTCTGGGCTCTGGAGCGGGCGGGCGCAATGAACGCGGCCTATCATGTCCTCGGCGGCACTTTGTCTCCGCTGGATGGCGTCGGGCCGGATGATCTCAACATCAAGGGGCTGATCGAGAGGGTGGCCAAGGGCAGTGTCCGCGAAGTTATCATCGCCGTCAACGCGACCGTCGAAGGCCAAACAACCGCCCACTATATCACCGATCATCTGACCGGGCTGGAAGGTGTGAAGATCACGCGGCTGGCACATGGCGTGCCCGTCGGCGGCGAACTCGACTATCTCGATGAAGGAACGCTGTCTGCGGCGCTCCGAGCGCGCACGGCGATCTGACGGTCGCCTACGGGAGAAAACATCATGGGCGATACCTGCCGCTTACTGCCCCGCAATGTCCGCCCTCACAATTTCCTGGCAGGCATGGCCCTGGCGCTATCGATCGTGTTCGGGCCCGGTGTCTCGGCTGCGCTTTCTGCCCCGTCGCGCGCCGATGTCGAAGGGCAGTTCCAGCGCTGGATTGCCACCGATCTCTGGCGCGAAGCCCAAAATGCCGGCATTTCCAAGCCGGCATTCGACAAGGCTGTCTCCGACCTGACCCTCAACTGGGATCTGCCGGATCTCGTTGCGCCGGGCACAACCCCGCCGAAGGAACAAAGCCAGAGCCAGGCCGAATTTTCCTCGCCCGCCTCGTACTTCTCCGAAAAGCGGCTGCAGGGGCTGGCCGCGACCGGGCGTACGCTTGCGTCACAACACGGCAGCACGCTGCGCAAGGTCGAGGCGACCTATGGCGTTCCGGGCTCGATCCTTGTCGCGATCTGGGGGCGCGAATCCGGTTTCGGCAAGGCGAAAATGCCCTATCGCGCTCTGGACGTCCTGGCCACCAAGGCCTTCATGTCGACACGCAAGGACATGTTCCAGCGCGAACTGATCTCGGCCCTGCACATGATCGAAGGCGGCGACGTAACGGCCCAACAGATGCGCGGCTCCTGGGCCGGCGCGCTTGGTCAACCACAATTCATGCCGACGAGTTTCCTGAAATATGCTGTGGATTTCGATGGCGACGGGAAACGCGATATCTGGAATTCGGTGCCGGATACGCTCGCCTCGATCGCCAACTACCTGGTCAAAAGCGGCTGGCAGCGCGGCCGCGACTGGGGCTTCGAGATCAGCATTCCGGACGGTGTCTCCTGCGCGCAGGAAGGACCGGACCGGGCACAGCCTGTGTCGGCATGGACGGCGGAGGGACTCACCCGCATTTCCGGCAAGGCCTTCCCCTCCCGGGAAATCAAGCAAGACGCCATGATGCTGGTCCCAGCCGGCACCTTCGGCCCGGAATTCCTGGTGACGCCCAACTTCTATGTGATCAAGGAATATAACAATTCCGATCTCTATGCGCTGTTCATCGGCAATCTGGCAGACAGGATTGCCGGCGGATCGGGTGCCTTCAAGGGGTCCTGGGGAGATGTCGGCAAGATGCTGCGCTCGGACGTGCTGGCAATGCAGAAGGCGCTGGTGGCGCAGGGGTACGATGTCGGCAAGGTGGACGGGCTACCCGGCTTCAAGACGCGCCGCTCTCTTGGCGAATGGCAAACGAAAAACGGCCTCACTCCGACCTGCTACCCAAGTGCGAGCCTGAAGGCAAAGCTGCGCTGATCGCACGGATCAGGGGTGGTCGAGATGCGGCTGGTGGAACACATCATCCGCCGGCGGGATGGCCTGCCGCTCGATCATGCGGTGCACATGCGGGCTGGTCGATCCGCGGTGCAGTTCAATCAGACGATCGGTGATTTCAGCGTCTGCCTTGGTACGGCGCTGATTGTGACGAACGTAATCGACCCAGGTCGGAACATGGTAGGTTTCCGTCCAGATCTCCGGCTTTTCGAGATCGCGCATCAGCGTCCAGTTGCGTGCGCCGTCGCGCAGGCGAATGCGGCGACGTTCGACCATGATGCGCAAAAATTCCGGCACGTCGGCATCATCAATCTCGAAATCGATCTGGATGACGATCGGCCCGCTGCGCGGTCGTATGTCCAGTTTCAGTGCCGGTTCGTTGAAACGGTTGAGAGGATCGAGATCGAGGGTGGAAAAGGCCGGCATCGGCAGGAAGAATCCAATCGCCACGCCGACCATCATCAAAGCGCCGGAGGCGATGAGGGCGTGCCCGGACCCGGAATTTTCCGCGATGCTGCCCCACAGCCAGCTGCCGGTTGCCATGCCGCCGAAGGTCGCCGTCTGGTACAATGACAGTGCCCGCCCGACCACCCAGCGCGGCGTCGAGAGCTGCACAACCGTGTTGAAAAGGGACAGCGCCAAGACCCAGCAGGCACCGGCAACCATCAAAGCGGCGCCCGCCATCCAGATCGAACCACTGACACCGGTGACGACCGTCGCCAGCGCAAAGCCGGCAAAGGAGGCGCGTACGATGTCCTCACTCGACAGGATGTCGCGCAGTCGCTGATTGTAGATCGCGCCGAGGATGGCACCCACGCCGAAGGCACCCAGGAGACCGCCATAGACCAGGGGCCCGCCCGCCAGCTGGTCGCGGGCCACGATCGGCAGAAGCGAGAGTATCGATGTCGCCGTCAGGCCGAAGACAAAGCCGCGAAACAGAACCTTGCCGAGATTGGGCGACATGGCGACATAACGAAGACCGGCCGAGATCGCCGGACCAAGCTGCTCGCGCGGCAGCGTGCTCTGCGGGTAATCAGGCTTCCAGCGGAACAGCGCGTAGAGAATGGCGAAATAGCTGAGCGTATTGGCCGCAAACGCCGCCGCAGCCCCAGCTGCAGCAACGATCAGGCCGCCGATGGCCGGGCCGACGCTGCGGGTGATATTGAAGCCCATGCTGTTGAGCGAAACCGCCGCCGGCAGATCGGCGCGCGGCACCATGTCCCCAACCGATGCCTGCCAGGAGGGATTGTTGAGCGCCGTGCCGCAGCCGATCAGGAAGGTGAAGGCCAGCAGCGCCCAGGGCGTAATCAGCTCGAGATAGGCAAACAGCGCCAGCAAGGCCGAAATCGTGATCATGAAAAGCTGCGAGGCGATCATCACCCGACGGCGGTCGAAGCTGTCGGCGATGGCACCGGCGATCAGCGAGAACAGCATGATCGGCCCGGTATTGGACGCCTGAACGAGCGCCACCATGTTTTCGGAGCTGGAGATGGATGCCATCATCCAGGCAGCGCCAACCCCTTGAATCAGTCCGCCGAGATTGGACGCCATGCTGGCGAACCAGATCCGCCGATAGAACTCGTTTGCAAGCGGAGATAGCGGAGATCGGCTGTCGGGCACAGAGCTTACTCGTCGATTGGCTTGTCCGGGAATGGAATTGGCGGAGCACGCCAGCCAGAGGCTCACCTTGCAACGGCCAAGCCCTTAAAGGCAAGTTTGTTTTCGACCCGACGCGAAAAGCTTGCATTTGGGGGCAAGGCAGCGTATACGGCATTCAAATTCTTGATCGACCGATGGAGAGTGGGACCGCAAGGACCCGCTCTTTTTTATTGGCGATCGCAGCCAATCGGGAGTATGACGATTGTCCGATAACATGCCGCAGCCTGAACCGGGCGAAGCACGGATTATCATTGAGACGGGCCTGGACCGTCGTATCGCAGAGATCATCGAGCCTGTGCTCGTGGCGATGGATTTCAAGCTCGTCCGCGTGCGGATGATGAACCAGAACGGGCTCACGCTGCAGGTCATGGCCGAACGCAACGACGGGACAATGACCGTCGAGGATTGCGAAGCCGTATCCATGGCGATCTCGCCGGTGCTTGACGTCGAGGACCCGGTCGACAGGGAATATCATCTGGAAGTCTCGTCCCCAGGGATCGACCGGCCGATGGTTCGCAAGTCCGACTTTGTTCGCTGGCAGGGCAATCTGGTGAAGTGCGAGACATCGATTCTCGTCGATAACCGCAAGCGCTTCCGCGGCAAGATCGTTGCCGTGGATGCCGATGGCTTCACGCTTGAGCGCGATCAGCCGGCTTATGGCGAAGAGCCGCGGCTGGTCATCCCGTTCAGCACCTTGGCAGAAGCCAAGCTCATTTTGACGGATGAACTGGTCCGTGACGCGCTTCGTGCAGACAAGTTGGCAAAGGCGCAAGCGGCCAACCAGAATGACGAAGACGACAGCGAAGACGCATAACGTTTGACAGATAGCCTTGCGGCAGACGCCCAGGCATGAAGACGGAGACCTAAGACAATGGCAGTCAGTGCTAACCGGCTCGAGCTCTTGCAGATCGCAGATGCCGTTGCCCGCGAAAAGGTGATCGACCGCGAAATCGTGCTCGCCGCCATGGCAGACGCGATCCAGAAGGCTGCCCGTTCGCGTTACGGCACCGAGACCAATATCCGCGCCGACATCAATTCCAAGACCGGCGAAATCCGCCTGCAACGTCTGTTGGAAGTCGTCGAGAAGGTCGAGGACTATGCGACGCAGATCGCGCTCGAACTGGCGCGCGACCGCAATGTCGACGCGAAGCTTGGCGACTACATTGCCGATCCGCTGCCGCCGATGGATTTCGGCCGTATTGCTGCCCAGTCTGCCAAGCAGGTCATCGTGCAGAAGGTTCGCGAAGCCGAACGTGATCGCCAGTATGACGAGTTCAAGGACCGCATGGGCGAAATCGTCAACGGCACCGTCAAGCGCGTCGAATACGGCAATGTGATCGTCGATCTCGGCCGCGGCGAAGGCATCATTCGTCGCGACGAGATGATCCCGCGCGAAGCTTTCCGTTACGGCGACCGCGTTCGCGCCTATGTCTACGACGTGCGCCGTGAACAGCGCGGCCCGCAGATCTTCCTGTCGCGTACCCATCCGCAGTTCATGGTGAAGCTGTTCACCATGGAAGTTCCGGAAATCTACGACGGCATCATCCAGATCAAGTCGGTTGCCCGCGACCCCGGCTCGCGCGCCAAGATCGCCGTCATTTCCAACGACTCGTCGATCGATCCGGTTGGCGCCTGCGTCGGTATGCGCGGTAGCCGCGTTCAGGCCGTTGTCGGCGAGCTTCAGGGCGAAAAGATCGACATCATTCCGTGGTCCCAGGATCCGGCATCCTTCATCGTCAACGCCCTGCAGCCGGCTGAAGTCGCCAAGGTCGTTCTCGACGAAGATGCAGAACGTATCGAAGTCGTGGTTCCCGACGAACAGCTGTCGCTCGCCATCGGCCGTCGCGGTCAGAACGTTCGCCTCGCGTCGCAGCTGACCGGCTGGGATATCGACATCATGACGGAAGCCGAAGAGTCGGAGCGCCGCCAGAAGGAATTCAACGAGCGCACCAACCTGTTCATGGATGCCCTCGACGTCGACGAAATGGTCGGCCAGGTATTGGCCTCGGAGGGCTTCGCGGCCGTCGAGGAACTGGCTTATGTCGAGCTCGACGAAATTGCCTCGATCGATGGCTTTGACGAGGACACGGCCGAAGAAATTCAGACGCGTGCTCGTGAATACATCGAGAAGATCGAAGCCGAGAGAGATGCCAAGCGCAAGGAACTCGGCGTTGCCGACGAACTGCGCGAGATCAACGGCATGACCTCGCAGATGATGGTCGCGCTTGGCGAAGACGGCATCAAGACGATCGAAGATTTCGCAGGCTGCGCCGCCGACGACCTGGTCGGATGGAGCGAGCGTAAGAACGGCGAAACCAAGAAGTTCGAGGGCCTGTTCTCGAAGTTCGAGATTTCGCGTGCGGAAGCTGAAAACATGATTGTCCAGGCGCGACTTTCCGCCGGATGGATCACCGAAGACGATTTGGCTGCTGAAGCCGAAGGCGATGTGGAAGGCGAGGCGGAAGCCGAGCAGGAAGCGTGATGGCCGCCCAGTCTCCAGACACGGCACAGGACGAAGACGACTTCGACCTCAGCGACGTGAATGGACGCATGTGCATCGTCACCCGTGAGAGCAGTTCGCCCGAGACGTTGCTTCGCTTCGTCGCGGGGCCGGACGGCTTGATCGTTCCCGATCTGAAGCGCACGCTTCCCGGTCGGGGCTGCTGGGTCACACCGAGCCGCGAGGCTGTCGATAAGGCTGTGGCGAAGAAACTCTTCGCCAGGGCGCTCAGGAAAGACATCAAGGCGGATCCCGACCTTGGTGCGATGGTTGACAGGCTTCTCGCCAGCCAACTGACGGGAATGATGAACCTGGCCCGCAAGGCGGGGCAGTTCATCATCGGATCCGCCAAGGTCGAACTCGCTGTGCGCAGCGGGGAAGCGCTTGCGGTGTTCCACTCAACGGACGCCGCGGCGGACGGGATACGAAAGATCGACCAGGCCCGAAAGGCCCGGCATCTCGGAATGGAAACTGAGGCGGAGATCCCTTCGTTCCAGCTTCTATCCGGGAATGAAATGGACGAACTGATGGGCCAGAATGCGTTTATCCATGCCGCAGCGCTTGCAGGGCAGGCGGGTGAAGGTGTAGTGAAACGCGCAACTCTGCTCGAAACCTATCGGGGCCAAGCGCCTCGCAGGTTGAGCACTGGCCCGAGACCACAATGACGCGGTCATCGGCCAAGGCCGACCTCCGTGGTTTAGGACAGTATGTGAACGGCTTGGTCTGATGCTCGGCATCCGGCCTCGCTCGAAGGAACGGGAACGGAATGACCGACAACAAAGACGACAAGACCATCGGCGTGAAAAAGACGCTCACCCTGAAGCCATCGGGGATGAGCCAGGGCACCGTACGCCAGGACATGGGGCGCGGCCGCACGAAGTCGGTCGTCGTCGAAACCGTGAAGCGGCGCCCGACGCGGCCGCAGGACGAAAAGCCGCCGATCACGCCGGTCCGGGCGCCTGAGCCTGTCGCACCGGTGGCTGTTGCTCAGCCACCGCGGCCGGCAGCGCCTGCACCTGCGCCGACACCCGCTCCTCGGGTCCAGCCGCCGGCTCCGCAACACCAGCGCCCGGTTCAGCAGCAGAACAACAACCGCCAGCCCGAGCGCCCTCAGCAGAACCGCCAGCCGGAACGTCCGCGCGGCGCCGTATTGCACGACCTGTCGGCCGGCGAGATGGAAGCCCGCCGTCGCGCGCTGATTGAAGCACAGGCACGCGATGTCGAGGACGCCAAGCGTCGCGCCGAAGATGAAGCCCGCCGTCAGAGGGAAGCCGAGGCAGCAGCGATCGTCGCGGCCGAGGAGGCCGCCCGCCGGGCCGCCGAGCCACAGCCTGAACCGCAACCCGAAGCACCGGTCGAAACGGCTCCTGCCGCTGTCGCTTCGCCTGCGGCTGGTCGTCCTGCCAACGAAACGCGTCCGGCTGCACCGACCGCTCCGGCGGCTCCAGGCTTCGTGCGTGGCCGCAAGGCCTCCGACGATGAAGAAGATCGTGCGCCGGCTCGCGTCATTCCGGGTCGCGGCAAAGTCGTGGCTCCGGCTCCGGCCAAGGTCCCTGCCCGTCCGAAGGTCGAGGAAGACCGCCGCCGTGGCAAGCTGACGGTCACCACGGTGAGCACTGACGACGATGGCAATGCACGCGGCCGCTCGATGGCAGCGACCCGTCGCCGCCAGGAAAAGTTCCGCCGCAGCCAGATGCAGGAAACGCGCGAGAAGGTCATGCGCGAGGTCATCCTGCCGGAAACCATCACCATTCAGGAACTGTCGCAGCGCATGTCCGAACGCGCTGTCGACGTCATCAAGTACCTGATGAAGGAAGGTCAGATGATGAAGCCGGGCGACGTCATCGACGCCGACCTCGCTGAACTGATCGCCACCGAATTCGGCCATACCGTCAAGCGCGTTTCGGAATCCGACGTTGAAGAAGGCATCTTCAACATGAAGGACGACGAAGGCGAAATGGTATCGCGTCCGCCGGTCGTGACCATCATGGGTCACGTCGACCACGGCAAGACCTCGCTGCTCGACGCCATCCGCAAGACCAGCGTCGTTTCCGGCGAAGCCGGTGGCATTACGCAGCATATCGGTGCTTATCAGGTCGAACAGAATGGTCAGAAGATCACCTTCATCGACACCCCCGGCCACGCCGCATTCACCGCGATGCGTGCCCGTGGCGCCCAGGCTACCGACATCGCCATCCTGGTGGTTGCTGCCGACGACAGCGTGATGCCGCAGACGATCGAGTCGATCAGCCATGCAAAGGCTGCCGGCGTTCCGATCATCGTGGCGATCAACAAGATCGACAAGCACGAAGCCAATCCGGACAAGGTTCGTCAGCAGCTTCTGCAGCACGAAGTCTTCGTCGAATCCATGGGCGGTGAAGTGCTAGACGTCGAAGTTTCGGCGAAGAACAAGCTGAACCTCGACAAGCTGCTGGAAGCGGTCCTTCTTCAGGCCGAAATTCTCGACCTGAAGGCCGATCCGAACCGGACTGCCGAAGGTACGGTCATCGAAGCCCAACTCGACCGCGGTCGCGGCTCGGTGGCAACGGTTCTGGTCCAGAAGGGCACGCTGAAGCCCGGCCAGATCATCGTGGCCGGCGACCAGTGGGGCCGCGTTCGTGCGCTGGTCAACGACCAGGGCGCGCATGTCAAGGAAGCCGGTCCGGCAATGCCAGTCGAGGTGCTCGGCCTGTCGGGCACGCCTGCTGCCGGCGACAAGTTCGCTGTTGTCGAAAATGAAGCCCGTGCTCGCGAGATTTCCGAGTACCGTCAGCGTCTGGCCCGCGACAAGGCCGCTGCCCGCCAGTCGGGTCAGCGCGGCTCGCTGGAACAGATGATGACCCAGCTGCAGAATACCGGTTTCAAGGAATTCCCGCTGGTGATCAAGGGCGACGTGCAGGGTTCGGTCGAAGCGATCATCGCTTCGCTCGACAAGCTCGGCACCGACGAAGTGCGTGCCCGCATCGTTCATTCGGGTGCAGGTGCCATCACAGAATCGGACATCTCGCTTGCCGAGGCGTCCAATGCCGCCATTATCGGCTTCAACGTTCGTGCCAATGTCCAGGCACGCGCCGCGGCCGAACGGGCGGGCTCTGAAATCCGCTACTACAACATCATCTACGATCTGGTGGATGACGTGAAGGCAGCGATGTCGGGCCTCCTGTCTCCGGAACGTCGCGAAACCTTCCTCGGCAATGCCGAAATCCTGGAAGTCTTCAACATCACCAAGACCGGCAAGGTCGCGGGTTGCCGCGTCGTCGAAGGCAAGGTCGAACGTGGTGCCGGCGTGCGCCTGGTGCGCGACAACGTCGTCATCCACGAAGGCAAGCTCAAGACACTCAAGCGCTTCAAGGACGAAGTCGCCGAAGTGCCGATGGGTCAGGAATGCGGTATGGCCTTCGAGAACTACGAAGACATCCGTGCCGGCGACACGATCGAGTGCTTCCGCGTGGAGCATATCACCCGTACGCTCTGATCCAGAGATTGCGGTCACAAATAGAGAACGGGCGCCGGGTTTCCGGCGCTCGCTTTGTTTGAATGCGGCCATTGGTCTGCAACGGCTGTTGCAGCCGATCGTATCTTCTCCCAACTGATGCATTGCGACCGGGAAAAACCGGAACTTCGGACCCCATTGAATGCGAAAGGGCAAACGACCATGAGCAAAGCAAACTCTTCAGCTCCCACGCAGCGCATGCTGCGCGTCGGCGAGCAGGTGCGCGCCGCCATCACTCAGGTCCTGCAGCGTGGCGATGTACGCGATGATCTGATCGAACGGACGGTCATCTCCATTTCGGAAGTGCGGATGTCCACCGACCTGAGGATCGCGACGGCCTTTGTGGCCCCGCTGGGGGTCAGCGACCATACCAGCATCATCGACGCCCTGAACCGTCATGCCAAATACATCCGGGGGCGGATCGGCAGCCAGCTTCGCCAGTTGAAGCATATGCCCGAGGTGCGTTTTCGCGACGACACCAGCTTCGACAACTACCAGAAAATCGATGCGCTGCTGCGCTCGCCGGAGGTCCAGCGTGACCTTGCCGCCAACAGTGCAGACGACGAACAAGAATAAGAGACAATGTCCAAACCCAGAAAACCCAAGGGTCGCCCGATTTCCGGCTGGCTCGTTCTCGACAAACCCGTAGACTTCGGTTCCACCGAAGCCGTCGGCAAGATCAAATGGCTGTTCAACGCCCAGAAGGCCGGCCATGCCGGCACGCTCGATCCACTCGCCTCCGGCATGTTGCCGATCGCGCTTGGCGATGCGACCAAGACCGTTCCCTATGTCATGGACGGCCGCAAGATCTATGAATTCACCGTGACCTGGGGCGAGGAACGCTCGACGGACGATCTTGAAGGCGAAGCGACCCGGACATCCGACAAGCGGCCGAGCGAAGACGACATCCGCGCGCTGCTGCCGAACTATACCGGCGTGATCAACCAGATCCCGCCACAGTTTTCCGCCATCAAGATTGCCGGCGAGCGGGCCTACGACCTCGCCCGCGAAGGCGAGACGGTGGAAATTCCGTCGCGCGAGGTTGAAGTCTTCCGCCTGACCTTGCTGAACGTGGAAACCGACAGGGCGCATTTCGAAGTGGAATGCGGCAAGGGCACCTATGTGCGGTCGATCGCCCGGGATCTCGGACGCGATCTCGGCTGCTACGGCCATATCTCGAGCCTGCGTCGCTCGTTTGTCGCGCCGTTTGCCGAAGAGATGATGGTGCCGCTTGCGGAGCTGGTGGCGCTTGAGGCCATCGAGGACCGCGATGCCCGGCTCGAGGCACTCGATGCCTTCATCGTCGACACGAGCGAGGCACTATCGGCCCTGCCACAGATCCGCATCACCGAGGACCAGGCGCATCGCCTGCGCATGGGCAATCCGATCATCGTACGGGGCCGAGACGCTCCGGTTGCCGAACCGGAGGCTGTCGCGCTGTCGGGAAGCAAGCTGGTTGCAATCGGCGAGATTGCCGGCGGCGAGTTTCATCCACGACGGGTGTTCAACTGAAATCACCGAAAAACGTCCGCTCTTCCCTTTCAAAGGGGAATGGAGTATAGGCGGCACCAGCTGGCGCTTATGCGCCTGCATTCATGGCCATTGCTGAACGACATCTCGGCATTGGGCGACCTTTTTCTCATAAATTCTAGAAAGGATTTACGATGTCGATTACTGCAGAACGCAAGGCTGCCCTCATCAAGGAATACGCGATCAACGAAGGCGATACCGGTTCTCCGGAAGTCCAGGTTGCGATCCTGACCGAGCGGATCAACAACCTGACGGAACACTTCAAGGGTCACAAGAAGGACAACCACTCCCGCCGTGGCCTTCTGACGATGGTTTCGACACGCCGTTCGCTTCTTGACTATGTCAAGAAGAAGGATGAAGCCCGCTACAGCAAGATCATCGCTGCTCTGGGCATCCGCCGCTAAAACAGTTTCCGGCGGATCTTCGGATGAAGATCCGCCGGCCTCTTTTGGGACACAGGTCCCTGGACTTCGACAGATTGTCATCGTGATCGAAGCGCATGAAAGGCAGTCCGGATGACCGGTGCTGCAAATACCAACCGATGACCTGTCATGGGGCAGGATTGCCGGATGCTTTCGCCAGAGATCTGGCGTCAGATGGACTGAGCGGTCGGAAACAGATCCGTTCGCGACACCCGAAAGCCTCCCGCTGTCTTGCCCGTGATGTGTCAGAATTTCCGCGGAGACGTTGGTTCCTTCTGGACCGTTCGTCTATTTGTGCAAGGGCACTCCGTGGATGAAGGACAAGAGATGTTTGATACTCACAGCGTTGAAATCGAGTGGGCAGGCCGCCCGCTGAAGCTCGAAACCGGCAAGATCGCCCGTCAGGCTGACGGCGCCGTTCTGGCCACCTACGGCGAAACCGTCGTTCTCGCCACCGTCGTTTCGGCCAAGGCACCGAAGCCGGGCCAGGACTTCTTCCCGCTCACCGTCAACTACCAGGAAAAGACCTATGCCGCCGGCAAGATCCCCGGCGGCTATTTCAAGCGCGAAGGCCGTCCGTCGGAAAAGGAAACGCTGGTTTCCCGCCTGATCGACCGTCCGATCCGCCCGCTGTTCCCGGAAGGCTACAAGAACGACACCCAGGTCGTCGTCACCGTCGTCCAGCACGACCTTGAAAACGATCCGGACGTATTGTCGATGGTTGCCGCCTCGGCAGCCCTGACCCTTTCCGGCGTCCCGTTCATGGGTCCGGTCGGCGGCGCACGCGTCGGCTACATCAACGGCGAATACGTTCTGAACCCGCATCTGGACGAAATGGACGAGTCCGTACTCGACCTCGTCGTTGCCGGCACCCAGGACGCCGTCCTGATGGTTGAATCGGAAGCCAAGGAACTCAACGAAGAAATCATGCTCGGCGCCGTCATGTTCGGCCACAAGGGTTTCCAGCCGGTCATCGACGCGATCATCAAGCTTGCCGAAGTGGCTGCCAAGGAACCGCGCGATTTCCAGCCGGAAGATCATTCCGAGCTCGAAGCCGAGATGCTCAAGCATTTCGAAGCCGAACTGCGCGCTGCCTACAAGAACACCCAGAAGGCTGAACGTTATGCAGCCGTCGACGCCGTCAAGGCGAAGGTGAAGGCACACTTCTTCCCTGAGGGCGTTGAGCCGAAGTACACCGCCGAAGTCATCGGCGCGACCTTCAAGCACCTGCAGGCAAAGATCGTCCGCTGGAACATCCTCGACACCAAGAGCCGCATCGACGGCCGCGACCTGTCGACCGTTCGTGCGATCATCTCTGAAGTCGGCATCCTGCCGCGTACACATGGCTCTGCGCTGTTTACCCGCGGCGAAACCCAGGCCATCGTCGTTGCCACGCTCGGCACCGGCGAAGACGAGCAGTATGTCGACAGCCTGACCGGCATGTACAAGGAGCGCTTCCTGCTCCATTACAACTTCCCTCCCTACTCGGTTGGCGAAACCGGCCGCATGGGTTCGCCGGGCCGTCGCGAAATCGGTCACGGCAAGCTCGCATGGCGCGCCATCCGTCCGATGCTGCCGTCGGCTGAACAGTTCCCCTACACGCTGCGCGTCGTCTCCGAGATCACCGAGTCGAACGGCTCCTCCTCGATGGCAACCGTTTGCGGCACCTCGCTCGCCCTGATGGACGCCGGCGTTCCGCTGGCAAAGCCGGTTGCCGGTATTGCCATGGGCCTGATCCTCGAAGGCGAGCGCTTTGCGGTTCTCTCCGACATCCTCGGCGACGAAGATCACCTCGGCGACATGGACTTCAAGGTTGCCGGTACTGCCGACGGCATCACCTCGCTGCAGATGGACATCAAGATCGCCGGTATCACCGAGGAGATCATGAAGGTGGCTCTGGAGCAGGCTCAGGGTGGTCGCAAGCACATCCTCGGCGAAATGGCCAACGCCATCAGCGAAGGCCGTTCGCAGCTCGGTGAATTCGCACCGCGCATCGAAGTGATGAACATTCCGGTCGACAAGATCCGTGAAGTCATCGGTTCGGGCGGCAAGGTCATCCGCGAAATCGTCGAAAAGACCGGCGCCAAGATCAACATCGAAGACGACGGCACCGTGAAGATCGCCTCTGCCTCCGGCAAGGAAATCGAAGCCGCCCGCAAGTGGATCCATTCGATCGTGGCCGAGCCGGAAGTCGGCGTTGTCTACGAAGGTACCGTTGTGAAGACCGCCGACTTCGGCGCCTTCGTCAACTTCTTCGGTTCGCGTGACGGCCTCGTGCACATCTCTCAGCTCGCTTCCGAGCGTGTTGCCAAGACCTCTGACGTCGTCAAGGAAGGCGACAAGGTCTGGGTCAAGCTGATGGGCTTCGACGAGCGCGGCAAGGTTCGCCTGTCCATGAAGGCCGTCGACCAGACGACCGGCAAGGAAGTTGTCGAAAAGAAGAGCGAAGGTGGCGAAGCCGCTGAATAAGCGCGCTTCCTGCTGATCCAGAGGCGCGGAATAACTTCCGCGCCTTTTTTGTTATCCGATTGTTTGACGCAGTCTTCACCCGAAGAGGCCCGGCGCCCTTCCCTGAACTGCTCTAAAGGGGCCTCGACATGAGCCGCGAAACGCTGAAGACACTGTTCCATCCGTTCGTGACGGAAACCATCGCGCTGCCGGGCGAAGGTACCCGCTACCTCTTTCTCGGCGCAGAAGCAGGCTTTGCCAAGCCCGACGGATTTGCCGCGGACCTGACTGTGGTTCAGGGCTTCCGCCCCGATTTTCGCCGACTGGAAGCCGCACACCAGGCGCCCGTTCCTGTCGCAGAAGGCGATGACTTCGATGGTGCGCTGATCCTGTGCGACAAGCACAAGGGCATCAATGAAGACCGTGTTGCCGAAGCGCTGAAGCGCGTCAGGGCTGGTGGCCTCGTCGTGATCGCAGGCGCCAAGGAAGACGGCGTTCAGCCATTGCGCAAACAGCTCGATCGCCTGGGCTTCGAGCCGGAATCGATGCCGAAGTATCACGGCGTCGCAGTCTGGTTTACCGTGCCTGAGGATGCGTCCGCCGCGATCGCTGCGCTGCAGGCCAAGCCGGTCATCGTGGACGGTCGTTTCGAGACCCGTGCCGGCCTGTTCTCGCACGCGCATGTCGATGGGGGCTCGGAGCTTCTGGCAAGCCGACTTCCGACAAATTTCGACGGCAACGCTGCCGACTTTGGTGCGGGCTGGGGCTATCTTTCCGTCATGCTTGCCGAAAAGTCGCCGCGCACCAATCGCATCGATCTTTTCGAGGCCAGCCATGACGCGCTGGAACACGCCCGCAGAAACCTCGCGACCAACTGCCCGAGGCTGACGACGCGTTTCTTCTGGCAGGATCTCGGCAACGAGCCGGCGAAGGAGAAATATGATCTGGTGATCATGAACCCGCCTTTCCATGAAGGGCACGCCGCAGAACCATCCATCGGTGAAGCGATGATCAAGGCCGCGGCCGAGGCACTGCGCAATGGCGGCGAACTGCTTCTGGTCGCGAATCGCGGCTTGTCCTACGAGGCCGTGCTTGCTGCCAACTTCAAGCAGCATGGAGAAACCTGCCGCAACGCTCGCTTCAAGGTCCTTTGGGCGAAACGCTAGTTCATACTTTCGTATCTGGTCACGGGAGATTGATATCTTCCGCGACCGCCGCACTCGACTCGCGCAGTGTCTTGACTTAGCTTTTGACGCCAAGCTCTTTCCCTTCGGCGCCAGGCTTTCCAATGCCGCAAAAAAATCTGACCGATGAACTGACGACGGTCGCGGGCCTTGCCTCGGCCGTAGTGGTTCACGCCCAGAGCTACGGCATAGATATCGTGCCGATTTGCAAGGCGCTGGACATCAATCCTGACTGTTTCCAGAGCATGACTGCCCGCATCAGCCTTGATCGCCTGTGCAGGCTCCTGGAAGCCTGTGCGCTGCTTTCCGATGACGAGGCATTCGGCCTTGTCAGCGTCCGAGCCTACGAGCCGGGTTCGACCGGCGCCTTCGGCTACGGACTGTTGTCTGCACCGACAGGTCTCGACTTCGTTCGCTTCCTTGATGCACATATTCAGTATGTGACCCATACGAGCTATTCGCGGCTGTCGATCGACGAGCGTGGCGCGCTTCTTTCATGGACATTTGCGCCGATCATCGTGAAACGCGATCAGTATGTCGATATGTCCGTAGCACTTGTCATGCAGCGCGCGCGTGATCTTGCCGGCCCGGTGACAGATCATGTCGAAATCGAGTTGGAGAGACCGAGGCCAAGGAATATCCAGCCGTTTCGGGAGTGCCTCACCCGGAAAGTCAGTTTTGGCCAGCGGATGAACTGCATCCGGTTCCCGACCAGTTTTCTGGAGGCGGTCAATCCGTCCGGCGACAAGCGGCTGCACGAACTGATGGATACGCAATGTCGGGCAGCCCGGCCCGCCACGCTCGACATGGATGGCGACTTTCTCGACCAGGTACGCCACTATCTGCTTCTGCATGTCTGCGATGGCGAATATCCGCTGTCTGACATTGCGCCCTATTTCGGCCTGTCGGAGCGGACCTTCCAAAGAAGGCTGGCCCAGCATGGCACGAGCATGAATGATCTTCGGGACAGCATTCGCCGCGACGTCAGCTTCAACCTGCTGACGGAAAGCGAGCTGCCGATCTCCGAAATCTGCTACCGCCTGGGTTATTCCGCGCCCAGCGCCTTCACGCGATCGGTCACCCGATGGTTCGGTCACACGCCAACCGAGGTGCGCGAGCGAAAGTCGGCATAAGCTTAAGGTCTTGACAAAAAAGCCATTGTGCCGCGAAATAGAGTTTCGGCTCAAGCCTCCCCCCAAGCAATCACACTGGCTTGCACCAAAGGATAAGACTTTGGCGCGCGGGGATAAATACTTTACGGCTGGTTGGTTTATAAGGCGGCCGTGTTGACGAGCGGGTTGAGCCCTTCCGTCTTGTGTGGCTTTACCTTCCCGGCATAAAGAAAATGATGACCGACACCCATATGGCGATCGGAGATCGGCTGATTTCTCCGATGCTTACAGATCGTGAAATACACTGCCTGACGCTGGTTGCCGAAGGCAAGAAGCCTGACGAAGCCGGAAATGGCTTGGCTCTATCGCGCGCGGATATCGATGTGGCGTTGACGTCGGCACGGATCAAGCTGAATGCCAGCAATCTCATGCATGCCGTAAGCATCGCAATGTTGATCGGCGCAATCGATCACTCGGATAAATCTCATTCGGAGTAGCCGATCTCCCATCGGCTAGCGGACCTTCCGACTGAATGCCTGGCGCGTTACGAGACGCGCCAGGCTTTTTTTACCCCTTATTCGCTGTCCGCACTGGCGAGAACATCCAGCGCAGGCATCGATGTGACGTTGTAGCCCGCATCCACGTAGTGGATTTCACCGGTCACACCGCGCGACATGTCCGAGAGAAGATAAAGCGCCGAACTGCCTACATCCTCGATCGTGACACTGCGGCGGAGCGGAGAGTTCTTCTGCTGCCAGGACAACATCGCGCGCGCATCGGCAATGCCGGCACCTGCCAGCGTGCGGATCGGGCCTGCGGAGATCGCATTGACGCGAATGCCGCGGGGACCGTAGTCAGCCGCGAGATAACGCACCGATGCTTCAAGAGCTGCCTTGGCAACACCCATGACATTGTAGTTCGGCATGACCCGGACAGAACCGCCATAGGTCAGCGTCAGCATCGAGCCGCCCTCGGTCATCAGGCCGGCTGCACGCTTGGCGATTTCGGTGAAGGAGAAGCAGGAGATCACCATGGTCTTAGTGAAATTATCCCGCGTCGTGTCGGCATACAGCCCCTTCAGCTCGTTCTTGTCGGAAAAGCCAATGGCGTGAACAATGAAGTCGATCTTGCCCCAGCGGGCCTTCAGGGCGTCGACAACCCCATCCAGCGACGCCAGATCCTCGACATCGCACGGCAAGACGACATCCGAGCCGAGTTCGGCCGCCAGCGGCTTGACGCGTTTGCCCAGCGCTTCGCCCTGGTAGGTGAATGCGAGTTCCGCGCCGGCCGATGCGAGCGCCTTGGAGATACCCCAGGCGATCGAGTGATTGTTGGCAACGCCCATGATCAGGCCGCGTTTGCCCTGCATAGATCCCAGCATACCGGTCATGCGTCGTGGCGCTGGAAGACCAGCGTGGCATTCGTGCCACCAAAGCCGAAGGAGTTCGAAAGCACCGTGTCGATCTTCGCGTCATCGATGCGCTTGCGCACGATCGGCACACCGTCGAATTCGGGATCCAGTTCGGTGATGTGGGCGCTTTCGCCGATGAAACGTTCCTGCATCATCAGCAGGCCGTAGATCGATTCCTGAACGCCGGCTGCACCGAGCGAATGGCCGGTCAGCGACTTGGTCGACTGGATGTGCGGGATCCTGGAGCCGAAGACTTCGCGAATGGCGCCGATTTCCTTCGAATCGCCCACCGGCGTCGAGGTGCCGTGGGTGTTGATGTAGTCGACTTCGCCCTTCACCGTGGAGAGAGCCTGGCGCATGCAGCGGATGGCGCCCTCGCCCGATGGCGCAACCATGTCATAGCCATCCGACGTCGCGCCGTAGCCCGTGATTTCCGCATAGATCTTGGCGCCGCGTGCCTTGGCGTGCTCGAGCTCTTCCAGGACAAGAACGCCAGCTCCGCCGGCAATGACAAAACCGTCACGCGACGCGTCATAGGCACGCGATGCAGTCGAAGGCGTTTCGTTGTATTTCGAGGACATCGCGCCCATGGCATCGAAGAGGTTCGACATCGACCAGTCGAGATCTTCATGGCCGCCGGCAAACATGATGTCCTGCTTGCCCCACTGGATCATTTCAGCCGCATTGCCGATGCAATGCGCCGACGTCGAGCAGGCCGAGGAGATCGAGTAGTTGACGCCGTGGATCTTGAACCAGGTGGCAAGGGTTGCCGATGCAGTCGAGGACATCGCCTTCGGCACGGCGAACGGCCCGATGCGTTTCGGGCTCTTGTTCTGGCGGGTGATATCGGCCGCCTCGACGATCTGTCGGGTCGAAGGACCGCCGGAGCCCATAATGATCCCGGTCCGCTCGTTGGCGGCGTAGTCCTTTTCCTCAAGGCCGGAATCGGCCAGCGCCTGCTTCATGGCAACGTGATTCCAGGCACCGCCCTGCGACAGAAAACGCATTGCGCGGCGATCGACCAGATCGGTGGGATCCAGGTTGGGCTTTCCCCATACCTGGCATTTGAAGCCATGTTCGGCGAAATCAGGCGAAAAGCTAATGCCCGACTTTGCGTTGCGCAGCGATGCGGTGACTTCAGCAGCGTCAGCGCCGATCGAAGACACGATGCCAAGACCCGTTACAACAACCCGTCTCATCTCTCAGACCTTCTAGTAATTATGGTGGGGGACGGGCGCCTATTCGGCAACCTTGTCCTTCGACAGACCTACACGAAGGTCGGACGCCTGATATATGGTTTCGCCGTCAGCCTTCAACCAGCCGTCGGCGGTGCCGAGCACAAGGCGGCCACGCATCACGCGCTTGAAGTCGATGCCGTATTCGAGCAGCTTCGTATCAGGACGAACCATGCCCTTGAATTTCACTTCGCCGGTGGACAGCGCCATACCGCGACCTGGTTCCCCGAGCCAGCCGAGGAAAAAGCCGGTCAGCTGCCACATGCCATCGAGGCCCAGGCAGCCAGGCATGATCGGGTTGCCCTGGAAATGGCAGGGAAAATACCAATCATCCGGACGAACATCGTATTCCGCACGGATATAGCCCTTATCGAAAGCGCCGCCGGTTTCGGAGATGTCGGTGATGCGATGAACCATCAGCATCGGCGGCAGCGGCAATTGCGCATTGCCCGGGCCGAACAGTTCACCACGACCGCAGGAGAGGATTTCTTCGTAATTATAGCTAGACTGTCTCGTTACCATTTTTCTTCTTCTTCCCCCCTCGGCTGCATATGTCCGGACCCAATAGAGCAAGAGAGAGGCAAAATGAAGCCCCGCAATCTTGGGTCAGCCACCGTCGGCATTTCAGCCGGACGATGATCCTATTTCACTCAAGGTCGATACAGGAAGCAATAACGCACCACCAGACCCATTTCGCCGAAAAAAGGGCGCCTGCCCCGCCTGCCCACCGGCTTGTGGCCACCCGAACTATTGAAACGCCCTGATTTTGCAGTTATATCCGAAGTTGATGCGATGCACATTGCTCGCACCGAACCGGAGGTCGTTCTTTGACGATGGCAATGTGCCAGACTGGCATCGAACTGAAATTGCGCCGATCGGGCCTGCGCCCGACGCGTCAACGTATCGCGCTGGCCAATCTTCTGTTCGCCAAGGGCGACCGCCATCTAACCGTGGAAGAACTGCACGAGGAAGCTCTTGCTGCCGATTTCCCGGTGTCTCTGGCAACGGTCTACAATACGCTGCACCAGTTTACAGAGGCCGGGCTGATCCGTGTTCTCGCGGTCGAAAGCGCAAAGACCTATTTCGATACCAATGTTTCCGACCACCACCATTTCTTCGTGGAGGGGGAAAACAAGGTTCTCGACATCCCGGTCAACAACATCACGATCGACAACCTGCCGGAAGCCCCCGAAGGCATGGAAATTGCGCATGTCGACGTGATCATCCGCCTGCGCGCCAAGCAGGGCTGAGCCTCACATCACCTCATCCGGATGCCGTCCCGGCTTGTGCCGGTAGGTCGGGAAGGTCCAGCCGAAATAGAGTGCGCCACCGCGCACAATGAATGCCGCCAGCGCGCCAATCATCGATGCCACATAGAGCGGCACGCCGTTTTCATTGGCGACGGTAAAGACAGCGGCGCCGACAAGCGCTGCGGTGATATAGATTTCCGGCCGCAGCAATACCGATGGCTCATTGGCGAGAAGGTCTCGCAGCACGCCGCCGAGGCTCGCCGTCAGTGTTCCCGTGACAATGGCAATCGTCGGTGATCCCGTGGCAGCCAGCCCCTTGGCCGCACCCATGACGCAATAGGCCGAGAGCCCGATCGCATCCAGCCAGATCAACAGCTTGTAGCGCGACTCGACAAGATGCGCGGTAAAGAAGACCAGCACGCCGATGGCGCAACAGACAATGATGTAGTCCGGATTGAGGACCCAGAAGACCGGGACACGACCGAGCACGATGTCACGCACCGTGCCGCCGCCCAGGCCGGTGATGACGGCGAAGAACAGGAAACCGATCATGTCGAGCTGCTTGCGCGACGCCGCCAACGCACCCGTTGCCGCAAACAGCGCGATGCCGGCATAGTCCAGATACGATAGCAGCGACATGTCTCTTTCTCCTTCCGGCCGGTGCCAGGATTTGAATCACGCCGTTAAGGGTGACGCAAGCCGCCTGCGCTAGATTGACGCCTCCTGTCGTTTGGCCGCTGCACACCGGAGGTTCAGCTTTGTCGCCTTTTCTTCGCTTGCTTCTTGCCCTGCTGCTTGGCCTTGCAGCGCCGATTGCCCATGCACAGCAGGAACTTCTCAATGATCCGGAGATCTACGAGAAGGAGCATTACGGCAAACGCTGCAAACTGGTGCAATACGGTGCCGACTTCATCGGTCGCATCGACATCAACAACGATGGACTGATCGACGCGGTCACCAATAGCAGCGAAATCCTGTGCGATGGCACGCGCGGCCCGGACTGCTCCGAGGAGGGTTGTCCGTTCAATTTCTACCTCCAGGTCAAGGAGGGCGGCTATTTCATGATCGCCACCGCGCAGATGTACAGCTACGACTTCATTAAGCGCTTCGGCAACATGGTCTTTGTCCTGAAAATGCACCCGAAATATTGCGAGCGCGAGGAAGGCACAGACCCTTGCGAAATGACGGTGCGGGTCAGAGGCACAAAATTCCTGACAATTTCCAAGAAGTAGGCGGGCCTTCTAAGACGTAGCCGGGTCGGCTCACGGCGCGGGATAAAGCGCGCTCGTTCGCCCGAGGGCATAATAGGCGGCAAGACCGATGCCTTCACGCACAGCCGTTGCCATCTGTTGCGCGTTCAAGGTCGGCTGGGTGAAATCCAAAGCGGGCGTGACGATGCCACTCGTGCGGAAATCGACGGGCCAGGGCACAACATCGATGCCGGCCTTGCGAAACAGGCCGATGGAGCGCGGCATGTGAAAGGCCGATGTGATCAGCAGACAATTGCTCAAGCCATTGCGCTCAAGGAGTGCTCCGCTGTTTTCGACATTTTCGTAGGTCGTGCGCGAAGCGGGCTCACCGATCAGCCTTTCGGCCGGAACGCCGAACGTGGCAAAGAAGCGTTCGGAGGCCGCAGCATCACCTTCATAGCTGCCGCTCAGCGACCCGTCGCCGCCAGACACGAAAATCTTTGACCGAGGAAACTGCTGGGCCAGCCGCAGCGCCTCGACGAATCGCTCGCTGGCCTGGTTGAATTCGATACCGCCGCGCTGTGTAGTCACCTCCGTATCGAAGGCACCGCCGAGCACGATCATGCAGGAAGGCGCCGCTGGATCTCCTGCCGGACGGGCAAAGCGCGCCTCGAGGCCCTGCAGCGCGTAGGACCCGAGCGTCGTGTAAAGCGTGAGAAACAGAATGATGAGACCGACCAGAAGGGCGCTGATTGCCGTTTTGCGTCGATGAAATATCAGGGCGAAAAAGGCCAGCGTTGCGAAGAGAAAGGCTAGCGATAGCGGCTGCGCCGCCATCCAGAACAATTTCGACACAACAAACATACGGCTTCCTTAATTCCCGCACTGCCCCGGCACGGCTCATCGACGCAGAGCCTTATTTTACATCCTGCGCGCCGGATTGCGCGGATCCTTCAAGATACGTCAGTTTCGCTCAAGCGCGCGTTTCTACATCCACATCCATTGCCAAATTTCGATTCTTTAATGGGGAGGGTGTTCATGCGTTTTGCAATTGATACCGTCGATGAAACCGGAAACAACCGCATCTATATCGGAACCCCGCTCGGCATGGCCGAAGATACATTATGCGTCCAGCTCCGCGACAGAGAAATGAAAATCCAAATCGACAAGATCGTCGACTGGTTCCCCATCGATCGCCCCGAAAGCAGGGAACGCGGGCAGCTTTTCCCGCGCTGAACGCAAAATATATCTCAACGAAGGTGAGCGACGGTCTCGGATACATCCGCGGCCGTTTTTCGTTCATACGGAAATGACCAGGGTTTATCCCGATTCAGCAGAATGATCTATCTATGATTGGAGAGTTTTGGTGGAGCTAAGCGGGATCGAACCGCTGACCTCTTGCATGCCATGCAAGCGCTCTCCCAGCTGAGCTATAGCCCCATCAAGGGTCCGGCAAGGCCGGTTCCGGGAACCCCGTGAAGCAGTGCTTCCGTCGGGGTGGCGGCTTAATACGTTCGGTTTCCGAAGATAGCAAGCCTAAAAATTCGGACCCGGAAAACTTTTCGTCGCCGGGCCCGAAAATATTGAAAAATCAGACTTCGTCGTCATCACCGGAGACGCCGATGATGCCGGTCATGTCGTCATCGTCATCATCTTCATCGGCTTCGAGGAAGGTATCATCATCGTCATCGCCGTCGATTTCGACGTCGTCGTCGCCGAGGTCAGGAATGTCGTCGCCGCCGGCTGCATCATCTGCATCCTCAAGCGAAACCAGTTCGACATCCGTGTTCTCGGTATCGACTTCGGCCACTTCCTCTTCTTCAGCCTTCTCCATGATGGCTGCGACCGAGGTCTCCTCGAAATAGGAGAGGGGCCAGGATTTGCCCGTGTAGGGGGATACGACCGGATCCTTGTTCAGATCGTAGAATTTCTTGCCGGTATCAGGGCAAGTGCGTTTCGTTCCAAGTTCTGCCTTCGCCACTGTCAAAGCCTCATGAAGTCGTGAAGAATAAGGGCATGCGCCAAGCGCCCGGCGGAAAGCCGGCCAATCTGTAGTCGGTCCCCTTAATCGTTGCGCTCGGGTCTGTCAAAGGCAAACTGCAGCGATTGAGGGAGACAGCAGACCAGCTCCTGCGTTCAGCCGGTCGATAGGCCTGGAATCGCGTCTCGACACTGGAAGGCGCCACCTGGCGGCATGCTTGGCATTCACGGCCGAGATCGGTATCAGAAACGCAGATCTCATTTTCACGACGAGGACGCCGATGATCATCGCCATTGATGGACCTGCTGCAGCCGGCAAGGGAACGCTATCGCGCCTTATCGCCGAAAACTATGGGTTCCATCACCTCGACACGGGGCTTACCTACCGCGCCACAGCCAAGGCCCTGCTGGATGCGGGACTTCCGCTCGACGACGAAGGCGTTGCAGCGGAAATGGCGTGCTCCGTCGAGCTTGCGGGCCTCGACCGTGAGATCCTGTCGGCACACGAAATCGGCGAGGCCGCCTCGAAGATCGCTGTCATGCCCTCTGTGCGTCGCGCGCTGGTCGAAGCGCAACGTGCCTTTTCCAGCCGCGAGCCCGGAACCGTGCTCGACGGTCGCGATATCGGCACCGTCGTCTGCCCGCAGGCGCCGGTGAAACTCTATGTCACGGCCTCACCCGAGGTTCGAGCCAAGCGTCGCTTCGACGAGATTGTCGGCAAGGGCGGATCTGCCAGCTTCGACGCCATTTTCGATGACGTGAAGCGTCGCGACGAGCGCGATATGGGCCGTGCGGACAGCCCCTTGAAACCAGCTGCAGACGCGCACTTGCTAGATACATCGGAAATGAGTATAGAGGCGGCGTTTCAGGCAGCGAAGGTCTTGATCGACGCCGCCTTGGATAAAGCATGAACTGATCCGGAACCGGCCTAGCCGTTTTCCGTTTGAGTTGACCGATCCCACCGTCCCCGCGCCGGATTGCTCTTTAGAGCGGACGAAGGAATTGGCCCCGACCAACACGAACCACCGGCGCAGCCCGCATCCGAGATGGATGCGATTAGGAGATTTCATGTCTGTTTCTACCCCGTCGCGGGAGGACTTTGCAGCCCTTCTCGAAGAATCCTTTGCCAAGACCGATCTGGCAGAAGGCTATGTTGCCAAGGGCATCATCACAGCCATCGAGAAGGACGTCGCAATCGTTGACGTCGGTCTCAAGGTTGAAGGCCGCATCGCGCTGAAGGAATTCGGCGCACGTGCCAAGGACGGCACGCTGAAGGTTGGCGACGAAGTCGAAGTTTACGTCGAGCGCATCGAAAATGCTCTTGGCGAAGCTGTTCTGTCGCGCGAAAAGGCTCGCCGCGAAGAAAGCTGGATCAAGCTCGAAGCCAAGTTCGAAGCTGGTGAGCGCGTTGAAGGCGTCATCTTCAACCAGGTCAAGGGCGGCTTCACGGTCGACCTCGACGGCGCTGTCGCCTTCCTGCCGCGTTCGCAGGTCGACATTCGCCCGATCCGCGACGTCACCCCGCTGATGCACAACCCGCAACCCTTCGAAATCCTCAAGATGGACAAGCGTCGCGGCAACATCGTTGTATCGCGCCGTACGGTCCTCGAAGAATCGCGCGCCGAGCAGCGTTCGGAAATCGTGCAGAACCTCGAAGAAGGCCAGGTTGTTGACGGCGTCGTCAAGAACATCACCGATTACGGTGCGTTCGTTGACCTCGGCGGCATCGACGGCCTGCTGCACGTCACCGACATGGCATGGCGCCGCGTCAACCATCCTTCGGAAATCCTGTCCATCGGCCAGTCGGTCAAGGTTCAGATCATCCGCATCAACCAGGAAACCCACCGCATCTCGCTCGGCATGAAGCAGCTCGAGTCGGATCCGTGGGATGGCATCGCTGCCAAGTACCCGGTTGGCAAGAAGATCTCCGGTACCGTGACCAATATCACCGACTACGGTGCATTCGTCGAGCTGGAGCCGGGCATCGAAGGCCTGATCCACATCTCGGAAATGTCCTGGACGAAGAAGAACGTTCATCCCGGCAAGATCCTTTCGACCACGCAGGACGTCGACGTCGTCGTTCTCGAAGTCGATCCGTCGAAGCGCCGTATCTCGCTCGGTCTCAAGCAGACCCTCGAGAACCCGTGGCAGGCATTTGCCTTCAGCCATCCGGCCGGCACTGAAGTCGAAGGCGAAGTCAAGAACAAGACCGAATTCGGCCTGTTCATCGGCCTCGAAGGCGACGTCGACGGCATGGTTCACCTCTCCGACCTCGACTGGAACCGTCCGGGCGAACAGGTCATCGAAGAGTTCAACAAGGGTGACGTGGTCAAGGCCGTCGTTCTCGACGTTGACGTCGAGAAGGAACGCATCTCGCTCGGCATCAAGCAGCTCGGCCGCGACGCGGTTGGCGAAGCAGCAACTTCGGGCGAACTGCGCAAGAATGCCGTTGTTTCGTGCGAAGTCATCGCGATCAACGATGGTGGCGTCGAAGTGAAGCTCGTTGCTCACGAAGACATCACGTCGTTCATCCGCCGCGCCGACCTTGCTCGCGACCGTGACGACCAGCGTCCTGAGCGTTTCTCCGTTGGCCAGGTTTTTGACGCTCGCGTCACGAACTTCTCCAAGAAGGATCGCAAGGTCATGCTGTCGATCAAGGCTCTCGAGATCGCAGAAGAGAAGGAAGCCGTCGCTCAGTTCGGTTCGTCCGACTCTGGCGCATCGCTCGGCGACATCCTGGGCGCAGCCCTGAAGAACCGCACCAACGACTAATCGTTTCGGTTTCGCTGAATAGGAAAACCCGCCGGACAAAAACGTCCGGCGGGTTTTTTGTTGAGAACCGCCTGACCTTCGCTTGGCTGCTCCGGCTTCAGATCAATCCGGACATCCGAACATAGAGATCATGGGCGGGGTCATCGATCTCCCCAGTCTGCGTGACCCGTGGATTGAAAGAGAGATCCACCAAAACGGCGGCCGGCTCGGTTGCTCCAAGAGAGTGGACAGGCTCTTCCTCTACAGCGTCGTCCTGCGCGGCCTGGTCATGATCGTGTTCGTTCTGTTCAGCGCCGGCGGAACCGTCATCCGGCCGATCCTCGTCGGCCTGCTCTGCCCCGTCATCCTCCGGTCTGTCATCCTCTGCTTCTTCATCCTCACCAGAATGCCTGCGCTCGTCGACCTCCGTCGGCTCCGCCTTGAAGTCGTCTGCAATCAAGTAGTTTACGAAGGGAACGGGGATGACCTCGCGCAGTCCCGAATGGAGAAGAATTTCGGGCGTCTCGGTCAGCGGCGGCGTTGTTGCATAGACCACCTGTTCCTCGAAGCCGCCGTTGCGGATACGCGCCGCCTGAGCGAGATCTACGGCATCTTCGTCCGGAACTGTGCGGGCAACGCCCACTTCCTGAAGCATGGCCATCCGATCGTCAGCATCGCTGTGGACGCTGTCGGCGCGGGTGACATCGTCGTTGCCATCCTGCCCTTGAAGATTGAGCAAGGCGCGAACCAGATCTGTCTCGGCGGCTTCAACCTGCAAAGCAGCAAGGCTTGTTGCAAGCGTTACCGGCATCGAACCCGCAGCACCCGGCAACGCAGCAAACATGGCATTGTCTTCATCTTGCTCAACCAGGTCGCGATCGACCCCGCCAACGCGCGCAGTATCCTGCCCGACATCTTTGTGCCGCAGACCGGCCGGGAGTCCATGCTTGTCGTCAAGCTCGGTGTCTTCGATTGACGAAGGCGAACGGTTCCCTGCCGGCGGTGACAAATCGGCAGATTGTTCCTGACCTCTGGCTGCAATCGGCTTGCCGGCAGAGAAAGCCTCGTCCAAATGCGCCTGAAGCAGGTGAGGTGCCACGTCAAGGCTGGGCTGCTGGCCTCTCACTGGCGGAATGGTGTCCACTGCAGCAGGTGCCGGACGCGATGCTGCTGCCTGGGATTGCTCCAACCGCCCGGCTAGCACATGCCTTGTCATCCCGTCCAAATTACGGTTCCCATCCTCGACGAACGGCGCGACCGCGTGTCGCTCGGCAGGCATCGGCCTGACAGCGGTTTGATTGTTGATATCGCGCCTATCGGCTGTGGACTGTGCCACGGGTGATGGCAGAGCCGAATCGCTGGCCGAAGTCTGGATCGCAGCCGCAGGTGCGCGCGCCTCTCCAGAATTTTGCCTGTAGGATGTCACCACAGATCGGGCGGCCAGATCGCGATCCTTCTGGCGATAAAGCTCCAGGTAGATCGAGAGGGTTGCAGCTTCCGGGCCGGCGGGATTGCGGAATGCCTCAATCAGGGTTCGCAACTGCAGGCCCGCAAATGTCTGCACCAACAGGCGCTGAACCGCGAAACGCTCGCGAGGAGACAGATCGCTGAGCGCTTCGACCAAGCGAACCGCGAAACCACTCAATGTTTCATCAGGCAGGCGTTCCATCTTCAGTGCGCTGCCGAGCAAGTCGACCAGCACCGCGAGGTTCTGCGACATCCGCTCCTGGCCGGTCAGAAGGAGAAGGTTGAGGCGGCCCGCGATTTCAGTGTTTTGTTCCAGCGCACGGGGAGTGTTCGTGACCGTGTTTACCCCTGCGCCTGCCCCAGCGCTCGCACCGACGCCAGCCGCTATACCGGGCGCACGTGTTTCCTGGTGGGTCAGATAGATATTGGACGCGGCGCTCACAGGAGGAAGCATAGCCACCTCTCTCGGTGCGAGTGAAACAACAAGAGCAAAATCAGACCGCTCATGCGGCCCGTGGTCTCCATGCAACACGGCACGGAGTGATCAACACAAAGGACTTGCCGACTTATCAACGCACAGTGTCGCCAAAGATGGTTAAGAAAGCGCTAACCATAATTGCCAAGGCTATCCTTGCCGCTCCAGCATGGCTCGCTTACATCTCTATGCAGCGTGATTCTCGGTCGGCGATGCGGTATTGTCGGGCTGAAATCCGGATGGACGCCCAGCATGACACTCAATGCGATTTTGAACACGGACAGCTACAAGCTCGGGCACTATCTGCAATATCCCGCAGATACCCACGCCATCAGTGCCCTCATCACCACTCGCGGCAACTCCTTCCGGCCGGAAGTTATGTTTTTCGGGCTGCAGATGTTCCTGAAGGAATATCTCTCGAAGCCGATCACCGCTGCCGATATCGAGGAGGCGGAAGATGTCGCGGGGCTCCACGGGCAGCCCTTCGACCGTACGGGCTGGACACATATCCTCAAGGCTCACGGCGGATTTCTGCCGCTGCGCATCGCGGCCCTGCCCGAAGGCATTGCCATTCGGCGCGGCGTGCCTGTCGTGCAGGTCGTCAACACGGATCCGTTGGTACCGTGGCTAACGTCGCATATCGAGCCAGCACTGCTGCGCGCGGTCTGGTATCCGTCGACGGTGGCCACCACGGCATGGCGCCTGCGGCTGGCAATCCAACCATATCTCGATCGCACAGCCGACGATATCGCTGACCTGCAAAGGAACCGCATCAGCGACTATGGCGCGCGCGGCACATCCAGTCTGGAACAGGCAGCTTTGGGCGGCGCGGCGCATCTCGTGCATTTCGACAGCTCCGATTCCCTGCCGGGCATCTTGCATGCACGCCGCTACTATGGCGCCCGGATGGCTGGCAAATCCATCCCGGCTGCAGAACACAGCACGATCACCGCATGGGGCCAGAGCCGAGAGCCCAATGCCTTTGCCAACATGATCGACCGTTTCTCGAAGTTCGCCGCCTATTCTGTCGTGTCGGACAGCTTCGATCTCAACAACGCAGTTGCGGAGATCTGGGGTAAACAATTGCAGACCAAGGTTCGGGCATCCGGGGCGACATTGGTCGTGCGGCCCGATAGCGGCGATCCGATCGAAACCCCGGTTCAGGTTGTGGCGCAGCTCGCCTACGCCTACGGCACACGGCTGAACAGCAAGGGCTTCAAGGTTCTGGATGGGAATGTCAGGGTCATCCAATCAGATGGCGTATCGCTACAAGACATCCAGATGATCCTGGGTCGACTGGAAGGCATGGGGTTTTCGGCCGAGAACATTTCCTTCGGTATGGGCTCGGCACTGCTGCACAAGGTAAACCGGGATACCCTGTCCTTCACCATGCGGGCAAGTGCGCTCAAGGACGACAGGGGCGTCTGGCGCGACATCGGGCGGCGACCGACAAATCCTCAGGAAAAAGCGCCCATGTCCGGCCGGCTGGCGGTGATCACAGATGGCACCGACATCGTCAATATCCCCCTCGCCGAACTTGGCAGCCGGGAGAACATCCTGCACCCGGTCTGGGAGAACGGCACGCTTGTGCGCGACTGGAGCTTTGACGAGATCCGACAGCGCGCCGCGGAAGCGATAGACCCGCGCTGATCAGTCCATAGGCTTCATGTGCATTTGGTAGAGGCCCGCGTCGTCGGAAGGCGAAGCAATTCTCGGAGCGATATTGCCCGAATGGCTGCGCTCGTCGGCCGTGAACGCATCGAGCCAGTTGGCCGGCGCGTAACTAGGCTTGGAATCTGATTCATCCTGATCAGAATGCAGCGCGTCGTCATCGACGCCGTCCGGGAATGATGCCAGTTGGCTTTCCGGATCATCCCGGTACATTGGCAAATCACGTGATACCGTCTCAAGCAGGCTAAAGGATGCTTCCGTCATGTCCGCAGAAATTCACCGCGCTATGGAGGCATGACCGGTGCGAAAACCAATCCTGCCCCTCTGATTCTTTGCAGCCATGATGGGTGACGGGAGTTAAGAAAGGCTTGGCGAGTTCGCATCCGCGACCCAAGAATTAACCCGTGTTTTTTCAAGGAACGATCGTCGCCTGCACCTTGCCGGAACACACACTCAGTATGCGGCAGGATCCATCGGGGATCGAGCAAAGGCGTGGTCGCATCCACCGGGTCGGACGCAGTTTTGACTTAGAAACAGCTGCCGGTCTGAAAGGTCGATATCAGCTATGTGCAAAAATGTCGGTTTCGTCCCAGCCTAGCAGGTCGAGCTTTGCTCGCGTTGGCAAAAACTCGAAGCAGGCCTTAGCGTGGTCCATACGGCCATCTCGGAGCAGACGGGCAATCAGGCGATCGCGCAGCGCATGAAGATAAAGAACATCAGAAGCGGCATATTCAAGTTGAGCCTTGCTCAGTGTCTGGGCGGCCCAATCCGACGACTGCTGCACCTTGGAGATATCGACTTCCAGCATCTCCTTCAGATTGTCCTTCAGGCCGTGGCGATCCGTGTAGGTTCGGCTCAAGCGTGAGGCGATCTTCGTGCAGAATACCGGTGTGGTGGTCACGCCAAAGGTGTGAAATAGGACGGCAATATCGAAACGCCCATAGTGAAAGATCTTCTGGCGGGCAGGATCGGCCAGCATGGCGACGAGATTGGGAGCCTCTTTTTGACCCGCCGCTATGCGAATGATGTCGGCGCTGTCGTCGCCTGACGAAAGCTGCACCAGACAGAGCCGATCACGTCGCGGAACAAGGCCCAGTGTTTCCGTATCGATTGCGATTGCACCGGTGTAGCGCGCGGCATCGTCTGCGGAAATATCACCTTCGTGAAAGCGGATCGTCGGTGCCATTCCTGTCTCTCCGTCAATATATGCTCTGCCCGCTATAGCCGAAAGCAGAAGACTGAACCACCCCGGCCACTCAAGCGTCAGGCGAGAGCCGCACAGAATTGGCGCAAAAGCCCTAAAGTCGGGCATTAATTCGCAAAGAACATGCATCTCCATGCGCCCGGCCGAGTCAGAGCTATCCGTCATTTGCATAGATTTTGACGCCACAGCCTATTACATGTTCAGTTCTACCGATGTTGCCGGCCATCGGGATCATTTTCGAAGATTTTTTCTTCCAATATGAATGCCGTCGAACGAGAAGCGCGCTCCCATCAATCAAAATCAGAACCAGCTATGCAATTTTAGCACTGCTGCGATGCAACAACAACGATTGGCTTTCGAATCCGAGAAGACTATAACAAGAGCATCGAAGCGGCGCACTCCTCCTCCCAGTGCCGCCCGATAGGATCGGCAACTCTCCTCCTCCTCCCGATTGCCGATCAAGTTTAAGAGCCTGGCGCATCCTCCTCCCGCGCCAGGCTCTTTCCATTTCTGCTTCCCCATCGAAAATGACAGGTTTGCTTGAGGCTTCGGCCTGCGGGCTCTATATGCAGTTCTCCATCAGTCTGATGAGCAGGAGAATCGCATGGCAGTGAAGTTTGGAACTAGCGGGTTGCGCGGGCTTTCCTCTGAACTGGTCGGAAGCGTATCGGCCCTCTATGCAACAGCCTTTGCCCGGTTCCTACTGGAAAAGAACCTCGTCGGCACTGGCGGCCGTGTCGTCATCGCAAGGGATTTTCGCCAATCGAGCCCGGAGATTGCGGCAACCGTCATGGCTGCGCTCACCCGTGCGGGACTGACGCCGATCGATTGCGGGACGATCCCGACTCCGGCACTGGCGCTGTATGGCGCAGCGATCAACGCCGGCGGCATTATGATCACCGGATCACACATTCCCGCGGATCGGAACGGCATCAAATTCTATCGGCCGGACGGCGAAATCGACAAGCAGGACGAACAGGCAATCGTCGCACTGGCAACGAGCCTCGCGGATGACGCCGAGGCCAATCGCGTCGAAACAGGCTCCGGCTCCAATCACGAGGCGCAGGCAACGGAACTTTTCCTGGCACGGAACTTCGCAACACTGCCCAGCCAAGCGCTTGCCGGCATGCGTGTGGGCATCTACCAGCACAGCACCGTCGCCCGTGACATGATGGTCAAGGTCTTCGAACATTTCGGCGCAACTGTATTCCCGCTCGGCCGCTCGGAGCAGTTCATCCCGGTCGACACCGAGGCCGTATCGGACCAGACTGTCGCCTTGCTGGCGGAATGGACGGACGAACTGGCGCTCGACACAATCGTTTCGACAGATGGAGACGGCGACCGGCCGCTGGTTTCGGACGAGTGTGGAACGCCCTTGCGCGGCGACCTGCTTGGTCTTGTCTCAGCGCGCTTTCTGAAGGCGGCGGTTGTCGCAACACCGGTAACCTCCAATTCCGGCCTCGAGGCTGACGGACGGTTTACCGTCGTCCGCACGCGTGTCGGATCGCCTTTCGTCATTGCAGCGATGAACGAAGCGCTGGCGGGCGGACAAACAGGCGTTATCGGTTTCGAGGCCAATGGCGGCCTGATGCTGGGTTCGGATTTCGATGTCGGGACGAGCATGCTGAAGGCACTGCCGACACGCGACAGTTTTCTGCCAGCGCTGGCCGTTCTGGCAACGGCAAAGCAGACTGGCCAATCGCTTTCGGCGCTCGCCGCATCGTTCAGCATGCCAATCGCGCTCAGTGACCGGCTGGAGAATTTCGCCGTAGAGCGCAGCGCGGCTTTGATGGCGCATCTGCGCCACTCTCCCGAGAACCTAGCGAATTTTCTTGTGCCATTGGGCGACGTGCAATCGATCAGCGACATCGATGGCTTGCGCGTCACACTCGATGATCAATCGATCGTTCACTTCCGGCCGTCAGGCAACGCACCGGAGATGCGTTGCTATGTCGAGGCGCCCACTGCTGACGCGGCAAAAACGCTGCTGAAGCGCGGACTGGCACTATTGGAAAGCTGGCAGGCCTGAACCGACTGGCCGGTCATGGCGTATTGGTTGCATGACAAACCAAGAGGATGCCATGACCAAGATCGCGTGGATTACCGGTTCAAGCTCCGGCATCGGCCGGGCACTCGTTCTGAGACTGGTGCGCGACGGCTATACCGTCGCCGTCAGCGCCCGTGGCGGTGACGCACTGGCTGATCTGGCCACAAGTGCGCCGCATCATATCCGACCTTTCCCGCTCGATGTCACGGACGGAGCGGCAGTTCAGACTGTTGCAGAGACGATCGAGGCAACCCTCGGCCCTATCGATCTGGCGATCTTTGCCGCTGGCTCCTATACGCGCGACTACGCTGAAGGCTTCAGCAGCGCGCGCACCCGGCAGATGTTCGAGTTGAACGTCCTGGGCACCGCGCAATGCCTCGAGGCGATCATGCCGCGCATGATGAAAAACAGACACGGCCATATTGCCGTTGTCGCTTCGGTGTCGGGCTATGTCGGGCTGCCGGGTGCCGCGAGCTACGGTGCCACAAAGGCGGCGCTCAACGCTTTGTGCGAGGCGCTTTACCCGGAACTGGACAGCCACGGCGTAAAACTGACCATCGTCAATCCCGGTTTTGTCGACACACCCTTGACCCAGAAGAACGATTTTCCCATGCCCTTTCTGGTGTCGGCAGAACAAGCCGCCGACAGCATTGCGAACGGCCTTAACACAAACCGGTTCGAGATCATCTTTCCCTGGAAAATGGCGCTCGCAATCCGGCTGCTCCACGCATTGCCGCATAGGCTGAGATTTGCCATTACCCGCAGAATGTTGCGGCCCCCCGCCTCCTGAACCGGCGCGGTCAATTCAGCGTCGGTTTGTCCAGCCTGAATTGCACGACATCGATGCGCCCCGTGCGGAAACCGACTGCACAATAATGCAGGTAAAGGCGCCACATGCGGTAGAAGCGGCGATCGAAGCCAAGCGGTGCGATCTTTTGCCAATTACCGGTGAAGGCCGCATCCCAAGCCATAAGTGTCCGGTCGTAGTCCTTGCCGAAGCGGAAGCAGTCGGAGACCTGCAATCCCGCATTTTGAGCGTCACAGCCGAACAGGGTAACGGTTGGCAACATGCCACCCGGAAAGATGTATGTCTGGATGAAGTCGGCATTGCGCCGATAACCCTCGAACCGCGCCTCGTCGATGGTAATCGTCTGGATGAGAGCGCAGCCGCCCGGCGCCAGCCGCTCGTGGACTGCCTCGAAATAGACTGGCCAGTTTTCCTCGCCGACGGCCTCGAACATCTCGATGGAAACGATCTTGTCGAACTGCCCCTTACAGTCGCGGTAGTCCTCGAGACGAATATCGACGTGCTCGGCGATGCCGGCCTTCCGCAATCTCTCCTCGGCGAAACGAGCCTGCTCCACAGACAGTGTCAAACCGGTAACGCGACAACCGGTTGTGCGGACCGCATATTCCGCAAATCCTCCCCAACCGCAACCGATCTCCAGAACGTGGTCATCGGCACCGATGCCCAGCTCGCGCACGATACGGGCGTATTTTTCCTCCTGCGCGTCCGCCAGAGAAAGGCTCGACGGCGTGTACAAGGCGGACGAATAGGTCATCGTCCGGTCCAGCCAAAGCCCGTAGAACTGATTGCCGAGGTCGTAGTGGAAGGCGATATTGCGACGGCTGCCCTGTTTGGAATTGCGCCGCAACTTGTGGCGCAGATGTGCCATCCGGCCGAATATCGTCGATGGATGGAGTACCTTTTGAAGGCTTTTTTCGTTCGCCAGTGCCAGTTCCAGCACCGCTCCGATATCCGGACTGTCCAGATCACCGTCGATGAAGGACTGCGCAAAACCCAGCGTGCCGCCCGTCAGGATGCGAAATACCGACTTGGCGTTTCGGACATACAAGACCGCGCTTGGTCCTGCTTCGCCCCCGATCGCAGCATGTTCGCCGCCGCCTTCAAACTGCAGCGTCAAACGGCCCACCGATATCCTGTCGGCCCATCCGCATAAGATCCGCTGCCAGAACGAGCGGGCATTGGTCAAAGTTTGCATTTCCTGCTCGGCATGGCTCATGGCTTGTCTATCCCATTCTGCAGAACGATCGTTGTCGCGATCGGCTGGGCTGCAGCCTTGTGGCGGTACACCGGCGTGCCTTTCAGCCATAGCCGTAGCGCTTCCCAGTGTATGCCTCCCATCACCTTCAGGGTCATCAAGGGGAAGGTTAACAACATGCGCAACAAGCCTGCATCCGACAAGTCCCGACGGTGTCCAGTAAATCCGGCAAACAACAGCGGTCCGTCGACATCGGTTTCGCTGATATTGATCACAACGTCTTCCGACGGCGGCTGGATACTGAAACTATACCGGCAGTCCATGGGAATAAACGGCGAGACATACATCTCCTTGGCGCATTGATGGCGCAAAACCTTGCCGCCTGGCGTTACCGGGATCACATAGGTATGGCGTTCCTTGAAGGTGTTGCTGACCTCGTAGAGAACGGCAGCCAATTCGTCATTGTCTCGATAGCAAAAATACACCGTCAGCGGATTGAATACATAACCCAATATGCGCGGGTAGCAGAGCATACGGACCTTGATGCCACTTGCCTCGACGCCGGCAGCAAGAAGCTGGCTCTCGACCCAGTCACGCAGCCCCCCGGTAATGCCGTCGCCGTGGTCTTCGTCGTGCACCGAATAGATGCCGGCCCTGTTGTGGCCGAAAAGGCGCAAGGACCGGTCAAGCAGCGGCAATTCGTCGAGATCGACCAGCAACGAGAACACGCTATAGCGCAGCTTGTGCTGTTTGGGCCGGTGCCGGACATGCAGCACGTGACCGGCGTAAATCGCTGAGGACATGGTCATTCCGCTGCCTCGAGACGATTGTGGCTGATCACGATCCGGCCGGATTCGTTGGCAACGATCCACGGTCGACGAATGCCCCCGAGCGCTTCGGCGACGGCAAGCCCGGCCTGCAGACCGTCTTCATGGAAGCCGCTGCCGAAATAGGCGCCGCAGAACCAGGTATTGCGTCGCCCCTGCACCTGCCAGAGTTGCCGTTGGGCACGGATGGCCGCTGTATCGAACAGCGGATGTTCGTAGTTGAAGGTCCGGACGATCTTCGCCGGATCGACCTCGCGGCAGGGATTGAGTGTAACGAAGAGTGGATGCGCGGCGTCGAGAGACTGGAGCTTGTTCATCCAGTAGGTGACGCATGGCGCTTCACTGGCCGCATCCCGGCCATCGGCGATGTAGTTCCAGCTCGACCATACCGATTTGCGCCGTGGCATCAGCCGGGCGTCGGAATGAAGCACGGCAAGGTTCGGTGTGTACTGAAAGGCTTCAAGAACACGACGTTCCGAACTATCGGCATCTTCCAGCAGATCGAGGCTCTGATTGGCATGAGTCGCCATCACGACATCGTCGAACTGATCCCGATGGCCACTGACGTCGGTAATTTCGACACCTGCACGACCGCGACGAACTTGGGCAACTGGCGTGGACAGCCTCAGTTCGCCTGAAAAATCTGCCAGAATTCGCTTTACGTATTCCCGGCTTCCACCGTTTACGGTGCGCCAGCGCGGCCGATCTGTCAGCGACAACAAACCGTGGTTGTCGAAGAACCGGATGAAGGCATGCAAAGGGTAAAGCTGCATGTCATGTGCGGTGGTGGACCAGATTGCAGCGCCCATCGGCAGCAGATGGTCTTCGATGAAGGAAGCACTGTAGCTGGCAGATGCCAGGTAGGAACCGAGGCTGACATTCTCAAGTTCCGGGCGCTTCAACAGGCCCGGCGCCTCCCGGTAGAAGCGCATGATGTCAGACAGCATTTTCCAGAAGCGGGGGCTGAAGATGTTGCTGCGCTGGCCAAGCAATCCGAATAGGCCGGAGCCGGAATATTCGAAACTGCCGCCCGACAGCGAGGCCGAAAATGACATGTTCGAAGCCAAAGTCGGAACCTTCAGGTGTTCGAAAAGCTTCACCAGGTTCGGATAATTGCGGTCGTTATAGACAATGAAGCCCGTATCGACCGGGATATTCCTGCCATCGGCTGGTGCAACCACCGTATTGGAGTGGCCGCCGGCACGGGATTCGGTCTCGTACAACACGACATCTGCGCTTTTCGACAGCAACCAGGCGGAGGACAGACCGGAGATTCCTGACCCGATGACCGCGATCCTGCGCTTTCCGCTGGCAACAGGCCTAGAAATATCCGTTTCCATTATCCGCCCTTCAATTCAAAGCCACAAATTTTATCTGCTCCCACTACGGCTGCATGCCGGGAACGGATTGATGGCAGGGAATAAAATCTCATCGGTGATCCGGAAAAGCGGCCTCGCCGTAATGGCTGGCATGATGGTCAACACATTTCCCATATCGGCAGATGCATGCCAGAATGGCCCCGGGCTATTGGTGCGGCAGACTGCCGTGGCGCAGCCTCAAAAGGGGAAGACAAGCGTTTCTATGTCCGATTCTGCAGACGATCTTGCGCAGCGTAATTTTTCGAAACTTCTGGCGGCCGTCGGCCGGGACAGGGACATCGAAGCGTTCGAGGAGATCTTCAGGCACTACAGCCCGAAAATTCGGGCCTACATGGCCAAGCTTGCCCGCGACGGTCAGGCAGCTGAGGAATTGATGCAGGAGACGATGCTGGCTGTCTGGAACAAGGCCGAACAATTCGATCCTTCAAGGGGCAATGTGTCCAGCTGGATCTTTACGATCGCCCGCAATCAGCGCATCGACGCCTTTCGCAAGGAACGGCGACCGACATTCGATCCTACCGACCCGGCCTTCGTACCGGATGACGTACCGCCGGCCGATGTCGAATATGAGGGACGCCAAGAGGCCGATCGCCTCCGGCGCGCCATGGAAACACTTCCACCCGAACAACTCGAACTCCTGAAGATGTCATTTTACAAAGAAGCCTCGCACAGCGCCATTGCCGCCGAACTCGGTTTGCCGATGGGCACCGTCAAATCCCGTATCCGTCTCGCTTTTGCAAAATTGCGAGCAGCACTGGAGCAACGCGCATGACGCTCCAGGTCCAACACCATATCAGCGATGAACTGTTGCTTTCCTATGCCACCGGAGAACTGGCAGAGGGCTGGAGCCTCGCCGTTGCGACTCATCTTGCGCTCTGCCCGAGCTGTCGCAACCGACTTTCATTCATGGAACATGCCGGCGGCGAGATGCTGGAACTGGCGATACCGGAGACGAGCGCCGGGATGCCGGCGAGCAGCTGGGAAGAGATGAAGGCGAAAATATCAGCGGCCGAACCTTTGAAAAGGCCGGATGCCAAGGCTGCGGCTGCTCAAACGGATGCTCCCGTTCTGCCTGAGCCGCTCCGGTCCTATCTCGGCGCTGATGTCGGTCATCTGAAATGGAAGGCGCTCGGACGGGGTGCTTATCACATTCCAATCAAGACGGAGGACGGCCGAACCCAGGTGCGGCTGTTGAAGATCCCGGCAGGAAAACCCGTTCCGGAACATTCGCATGGCGGGCGTGAGCTGACGCTGGTGCTCAAGGGCGCGTTCACCGATGGCGCCAGCGTTTTCAAGAGAGGCGACCTTGAGGAAGCCGATGAAAGCCTGACGCATCAGCCCGTTGCAACTCCGGAAGAAGATTGCATCTGCCTGGCCGTAACCGATGCGCCGCTGAAATTCCAAAGTCGGCTTCTGCGGCTGTTGCAGCCTATCCTCGGAATCTAGCGTCAAACGCACGGTCGCGGCAGACCGAAGAATGGAGAAACACGATGACCTATGTGGTCGCCTATCTGTCGACAACAGTCGTGTTCTTCGGACTCGATTTCCTCTGGCTGACGCGCCTGGCGATAGGCTTCTATCGCCGGAACATAGGAGACCTGATGCTGGCGAGCCCCAATCTTGCCGCAGCAGGTGTCTTTTATCTCATTTATATCGCCGGTATCGTCTATTTTGCCGTTTTGCCTGCCGTCAATGCCACCAGCATCACCACCGCGATCATCAATGGCGCCCTGCTGGGGCTCCTCGCCTACGGCACTTATGACATGACCAATCTGTCGACACTGAAAGGCTGGTCCATCTCGGTCAGCGTGGTCGACATGGCCTGGGGTGTATTTCTTACGGCAACGGCCGCCACCGCAGGCTACCTGGCCGTTTCGCGTTTCGCCGCATAACCGTCTGGCCGGGCGTTGATGCGCGCCCTATCTTGTTGACATGATCAAGCCAGAGCAAGTGCTGCATCCCACCCCCAACGGGCTCTATTGCCCTCCCGGCGACTTTTATGTCGATCCGGTGCGACCGGTCGAGAATGCTCTGGTGACGCATGGACATTCCGATCATGCGCGTTCCGGGCATGATCGCGTCCTGGCGACACGGCAGACACTCGAGATCATGGCTATCCGCTATGGCGAAGACTTTTGCGGCAGCGCCCAGTCGGCGGAGTACGGCGAAACGATCAGCCACAATGGTGTTTCTATGCGCTTTCATCCCGCCGGGCATGTGCTGGGTTCAGCGCAGATCGAGATCGAGCACAATGGCACAAGAATTGTCGTTTCAGGCGATTACAAGCGCTCCCCTGACCCGACATGCGCGGCTTTCGTGCCAGTGCCCTGTGATGTCTTCATTACCGAGGCGACCTTCGGGCTACCTGTCTTCCATCATCCCGACCCCCAGGTTGAGATCCTCAAACTGATCGCCTCGCTCAACCAGTTTCCGGAGCGCAGCCATCTGGTCGGGGCCTATGCGCTGGGCAAGGCACAGCGGGTGATTTCACTCATTCGCCGCGCCGGCTACGAGAAGCCGATCTACATACATGGAGCCCTCACCAAGCTCTGCGACTATTATCGCGCAGAAGGCATCGACCTGGGTGATCTTCGGCCGGCAACCACCGTGCAGACAAAATCCGGTGCCTTCAAAGGGGCGGTCGTCGTTGGACCGCCATCGGCATTCAACGACCGCTGGGCACGCCGCTTCGAAGATCCTCTGTCAATTTTTGCGTCCGGCTGGATGATGGTTCGGCAACGCGCCAAGCAACGCGGCGTCGAGCTGCCGCTGGTAATCTCCGACCATTGCGACTGGCCGGAGCTGATCTCAACGATCACGGATATTGCGCCGCAGCAGGTCTGGGTCACGCATGGTCGTGAAGAGGCACTGGTGCGCTGGTGCGAGCTTGCCGGCATCAAGGCACGCCCGTTGCATCTTGTGGGCTACGAAGACGAAGGAGACTGAGGATGAAGGCATTCGCAGTCCTGCTTGATCGCCTGGTCCTGACGCCGAGCCGCAATGGCAAGCTGAAGCTGCTGCAGGACTATTTCAGAGTGACACCCGATCCAGACCGCGGATATGCGCTGGCCGCACTCACCGACAATCTCGATATCGGCGGCGTCAAGCCGGCATTGCTCAAGGAACTCGTGCTCGAGCGCATGGACGAGGTGCTGTTCCGCTACTCATACGACTATGTCGGCGATCTGGCCGAGACGATTTCCCTGGTCTGGGAGCCATCATGCGAGGTTCAGCCACCCGAGGGTGCAGAGTTGCAGCTTTCGCGCATCATCGAAAGACTGCAACAACTAGGACGGAGCGAGACCCGCAGCGTGATGCGTCAACTGCTCGACACCTTGGGATCGTCCGAACGCTTCGCGCTGATCAAACTCGTCACGGGAGGTTTGCGCATCGGTGTGTCGGCACGCCTCGCCAAGCAGGCATTGGCGAATTTCGGTGACAAGGATGTCGGCGACATCGAAGGCCTGTGGCACGGGTTGACGCCGCCATATTTGCCGCTGTTCGACTGGCTGGAAGACCGCAGCGAAAAACCCGTACTGGCGACGCCTGCCATTTTCCACTCGGTCATGCTGTCGACCCCCATCGAGGACCGCGATCTTGAGGTGCTCGACCCATCGGATTTTGCCGCCGAATGGAAATGGGACGGTATTCGCGTGCAGCTTTCCTGCTCCGACGGGCGAAACCGTCTCTATTCCCGGTCCGGCGACGATATCTCGGGCGCCTTCCCGGACATTGTTGAAGCGGCACGGTTCGATGGCGTGATCGACGGCGAACTGCTGGTCGGCGGAACCTCGCGCAGCAATGCGCCGGTCCGGACATTTTCGGATCTCCAGCAAAGGCTGAACCGCAAGACGGTGACCGCTCGGATGATGGAGGATTATCCCGTCTTCATCCGCGCCTATGACATTCTGTTCGAGGGAAGCGAGGACGTTCGCGGCGAGGTCTTTCCTGTGCGGCGAGAAAGGCTTGGCAGGCTTATTGAGGCGCAGGAGGCAACCCGTTTCGACCTCTCGCCGCTGGTTCCGTTCTCAAGCTGGGAGGAGCTGGAGCGGTTGCGGTCTTTACCGCCCGATCCGGTCATCGAAGGCGTGATGCTAAAGCGCCATGACAGCGTCTACCAGGCCGGCCGCGCCAAGGGACCATGGTTCAAGTGGAAGCGCGATCCGATGAATGCGGATGCGGTGTTGATGTATGCGCAGCGCGGGCATGGCAAGCGTTCGAGCTATTATTCGGATTTCACCTTTGGCGTCTGGACTGCCGTTCCCGGCGAAGGCGATGTTCTGGTGCCTGTCGGCAAGGCCTATTTCGGTTTTACCGACCAGGAACTCGAAGTGCTCGATCGCTTCGTGCGCAACAACACCGTCGATCGCTTCGGCCCGGTGCGGGCGCTCAGGGCTGAAGCAGAACATGGTTTTGTCGTGGAAGTGGCCTTTGAAGGCATCGCCCGCTCCAATCGGCACAAGTCGGGCGTCGCCATGCGCTTCCCGCGCATTGCACGCCTGCGGCAGGACAAGCTGCCGAAGGATGCAGACCGACTGGAGACCCTTGTCGCGATGATCGCTTAGACTTGAACCTATCGCTTGGTCAGGCAGCGACTGACGCAGTCCTGCCAGCCGGCAATCGCTTGCTGTCTTTCGGAGGATTGCATCTGGGGTTCGAAGCGGCGATTGCGTTTCCAGGTCGCGGCAAAACCAGCCTGATCCGGCCAGAGACCGGCACGCGAGCCCGCAAGCCAGGCTGCACCCAGCACAGTGGTCTCCAGGATCATCGGACGGTCGACGGGCGCGTCGAGAATGTCGGCGAGGCGCTGCATCGTCCAGTCGGAAGCAACCATGCCGCCGTCAACGCGCAGGACCGTCTGATCGCTGGCGCCGGACCAATCCTTCTTCATCGCCTCCAGCAGATCATTGGTCTGATAGGCCACGCTTTCCAGCACGGCGCGGGCAAATTCGGCAGGCCCTGAACTGCGGGTCAACCCGAAGATCGCGCCGCGCGCATCCGCATCCCAATGTGGCGCACCGAGGCCGGTAAAGGCCGGCACGAGATAGACGCGCTGATTGGGGTCGGCGCGCATGGCCAGCGCATCGGTATCGGACGCGACTTTGACGAAGCCCAGTTCGTCGCGAAGCCACTGCACGGCAGCACCGGCGATGAAGATCGAGCCCTCCAGGGCGTAGGTGGTTTTGCCGTTCATGCGGTAGGCGATCGTGGTCAGCAGGCGATTGGACGAGGTGACGCGATCCGAGCCGGTGTTCAGCAGCGCAAAACAGCCCGTTCCATACGTCGATTTCATCATGCCAGGTTCAAAGCAGGCATTGCCGATGACGGCTGCCTGCTGGTCGCCGGCAACGCCGAGGATAGGGATGGCCGCGCCGAGAACGGAGATTTCGGTGATGCCGAAGTCGTCAGCGCAGTCCTTGACCTCCGGAAGCATCGCCCGCGGGATCTCGAGGATCTGCAGCAACTCGTCGTCGAATTGATTTTCGCTGATGTCAAAGATCAATGTGCGCGAGGCGTTGGTCGCATCCGTTGCGTGGACCTTGCCACCGGTCAGCTTGTAGATGAGCCAGCTATCGACCGTGCCGAAGCAGAGTTGGCCTTCTTCTGCCCGCGCCTTCAGGCCGTCGACATTCTTGAGCAGCCAGGAGAGCTTGGTGCCGGAAAAATACGGATCGAGCAGCAGGCCGGTCTTCTGCGTGAAAAGCGGCTCCAGGCCCCTCGCCTTCAGTTCATCACAAAAACGGGCCGTTCGGCGATCCTGCCAGACGATCGCACGATGCACGGGCATGCCGGTTTCGCGGTCCCAGACGACGACGGTCTCGCGCTGATTGGTGATTCCGATCGCGGTCACATCGCCGATCTTGATGTCGGCTGCGGTAACCGCCCGGTCTACGGTCTTCAGGACGCTTTGCCAGATCTCGTCTGCATCATGTTCGACCCAGCCGGAATCGGGGAAATGCTGGGTGAATTCCTGCTGCGCGACACCGACAATCTGCATGTCTTTGTCAAAGATCATCGAACGCGTCGACGTTGTTCCCTGGTCGATCGCCAGAATGTAACCGCTCATCAGGTCTCAAGCTCCCTCATAGAAGAAGCCGGGGCGTAAGAAGCGCCCCGGCAATTGTCAATTCGGCATATCTGCCGGCTTACTTCTGCCAGCTCTTGACGAGTTCGTCATAGTTGACGGTGATCGGCTTTTCCTTTTCGTTCTCGACCTTCAGCTGCGGCGCAAGGTTGCCCTTGGCAACAGCATCGGCATTCCACTCTTCGAGGGTCTTTTCCTCGGCAAGCTTCGGACCGATGTCGCCCTGAACGCCTGCGCGTTCCAGGCGCTGCATGACCTTCTCCTGCTCGGCGCACAAGGAGTCCATGGCTTCCTGTGCCGACTTGGCACCCGAAGACGCATCACCGATCGCCTGCCACCACAGCTGAGCCAGCTTCGGATAGTCCGGAACGTTGGTGCCGGTCGGCGACCACTGGACACGGGCCGGAGAACGGTAGAACTCGATCAGACCACCAAGTTTCGGCGCGCGGTCGGTGAAGCTCTGGTGCTGGATCGTCGACTCACGGGTCAGCGTCAGGCCGACATGGCTCTTCTTGACGTCAACGGTCTTTGAGGTGACGAACTGGGCGTAGAGCCAGGCTGCCTTGGCGCGGTCGTCCGGCGTGGACTTCATCAGCGTCCAGGAACCCACGTCCTGATAGCCGAGCTTCATGCCGTCCTTCCAGTAGACGCCATGCGGGCTTGGGGCAAAACGCCACTTCGGCGTGCCGTCGGCATTGACCACCGGCAGGCCGTCCTTGACCATGTCCGCGGTGAAGGCGGTGTACATGAACATCTGCTGGGCAATTTCGCCCTGGGCCGGGACCGGACCGGATTCAGAGAAGGTCATGCCGGCAGCGGATGCAGGCGCGTAGGCCTTCAGCCAATCAAGGTACTTCTGGATGGCATAGACTGAAGCCGGACCGTTGGTATCGCCACCACGAGCGACGCACGAGCCGACCGGACGGGAATTCTCATCGACCTTGATGCCCCATTCGTCGACCGGAAGGCCGTTCGGCAGACCCTTGTCGCCATTGCCGGCCATCGACAGCCAGGCATCCGTGAAGCGCCAGCCGAGTGACGGATCCTTCTTGCCATAGTCCATGTGACCATAGACCTTCTTGCCGTCGACTTCGCGACCGGTGAAGAACTCGGCAATATCCTCGTAGGCAGACCAATTGACCGGAACGCCAAGGTCGTAGCCATACTTCGCCTTGAAGTCGGCCTTGTTCTTGTCGTCGTTGAACCAGTCATAGCGGAACCAGTAGAGGTTCGCGAACTGCTGGTCGGGCAGCTGGTAAAGATTGCCGTCAGGCGAGGTGGTGAATTTCAAACCGATGAAATCGTTGAGGTCGAGACCTGGATTGGTCACATCCTTGCCGGCATTGGCCATCCAGTCGGTCAGCGAGCGAGCCTGCTGATAGCGCCAATGCGTGCCGATCAGGTCGGAGTCGTTGACATAGGCGTCATAGATGTTCTCACCCGACTGCATCTGTGTCTGCAGTTTTTCGACGACATCGCCTTCGCCGATCAGGTCATGGGTGATCTTGATGCCGGTGATCGCGGTGAAGGCCGGCGCCAGAACCTTGGATTCGTATTCATGCGTCGTGATGGTTTCGGAGACCACCTTGATATCCATGCCGGCAAACGGTTTTGCCGCATCGATGAACCATTGCATTTCCGCTTCCTGGGCGGCGCGGTCGAGCGTCGACATGTCGCCGACTTCCTTGTCCAGGAACTGTTTTGCTTCGTCCATACCGGCATAAGCCGAGCCGGTCATTGCCAGCAGCACAGCTGCCGTCGTCGTCATAAGGTGCCGTCGCATAGTCATCCTCCCTAAGGTTGCGATTGCAGTGACTTCCAAGTCGATAGAATGGCGACCTCCCGCCGCCATTCGCCTTTTCTTGCTCTAGACGTAGCGGAACACGCCGATGGCGTAGACCACGGACAGAGCGAGAGCCCACCACAGGCTGGGTCCGACCAGACCAAGCCATGCGAGATGAATGAATGCCGAGCCGAGCAGCGACACGAAGAGCCGGTCGCCACGGGTCGTCTCGAAATGCAGAATGCCGACACGCGGGCTGCCTCCCGGGACAAGATATTCCCAGACCGCCATGGAGGCGATCAGCCCCAGGATCACCAGGAAGAAGATCGCGGTTGGCAACGTCCAGGCCATCCATGTGAAATCCATTGTAGCCTCCTCAGACGCGGCCCAGGGCAAAGCCCTTGGCGATGTAGTTGCGGACAAAATAGATCACCAAAGCACCGGGAATGATGGTCAGGACGCCGGCCGCGGCCAGAACGCCCCAGTCCATGCCCGACGCAGAGACCGTGCGCGTCATGGTCGCGGCGATCGGCTTGGCATCCGTCGTGGTCAGGGTGCGGGCAATCAGAAGCTCGACCCAGGAGAACATGAAGCAGAAGAAGGCGGCGACACCGATGCCGGACGCAATCAGCGGCATGAAGATCTTCACGAAGAATCTCGGGAAGGAATAGCCGTCGATATAGGCCGTCTCGTCAATCTCCTTCGGCACACCGGACATGAAGCCTTCCAGGATCCAGACGGCCAGCGGCACGTTGAACAGGCAGTGGGCGATGGCGACCGCGATATGCGTGTCGATCAGGCCAAAGGCCGAATAGAGCTGGAAGAAGGGAAGCGCGAAGACGGCCGGCGGCGCCATGCGGTTGGTCAGAAGCCAGAAGAACAGATGCTTGTCACCGAGAAAACGATAGCGCGAGAAGGCATAGGCTGCCGGCAGGGCCGCAGTCACCGAGATCAGCGTGTTTAAAACGACATAGATAATCGAATTGATATAGCCATTGTACCAGGATGGATCGGTGAAGATCACCATGTAGTTGCGGATCGTCGGATCCTGCGGCCAGAGCGAAAAGGCACCGAGGATCTCGCCATTGCTCTTGAAGCTCATATTGACCAGCCAATAGATCGGCAGCAACAGAAACACGATGTAGATCGTCGGGACCAGAAAGCCGAAGCTTGATCGGTTATCGGAATTGCTCATCGGTCCTCCTCCCTTATTCGCCTTGGGCATCGCTGACGGTCATGACTGTGTAGAAGATCCAGGACAGGGCCAGGATAATCAGGAAGTAGATGATCGACATGGCCGCGGCTGGGCCCAGGTCGAACTGTCCGACCGCCATCTTGACGAGGTCGATCGACAGGAAGGTGGTCGAATTGCCGGGACCGCCGCCAGTGACGACGAAGGGCTCGGTGTAGATCATGAAACTGTCCATGAAGCGCAGCAGGACGGCGATCAGCAGCACGCGTTTCATCTTCGGCAGCTGGATGAAGCGGAAGACAGACCAGCGCGAGGCACCATCAATCTTGGCGGCCTGATAATAGGCGTCGGGGATGGATACGAGGCCGGCATAGCAGAGCAGCACGACAAGACTTGTCCAGTGCCAGACATCCATCACGATGACGGTGATCCAGGCATCGATCGGGTTCTGGGTGAAATTGTAGTCGATGCCCAAAGCGCTCAGCGTATAGCCAAGGAGCCCGATATCGACACGACCGAAGACCAGCCAGATCGTGCCGACGACGTTCCAGGGAATGAGAAGTGGCAAGGCCATCAGAACGAGGCAGACCGGGACGCCGAGGCCCTTTTTCGGCATGTTGAGCGCGATGAAGATGCCAAGCGGCACCTCGATCGCCAGGATGATCATCGAGAAAATCAGGTTGCGTGCCAGCGCGTCCCAGAAACGGGCCGAGGACAGGATTTCGGTGAACCAGTCCGTACCGGCCCAGAAGAACTCGTTGTTGCCGAAGGTATCCTGTACCGAATAGTTGACAACGGTCATCAGCGGTATGACTGCGGAGAAGGCCACCAGCACAAGCACCGGAATGACCATGAACCAGGCTTTGTTGTTCCAGGTCTTGTTCATCACTTGGCCTCCATGCCAACACGCCAGCTGTCGGCATAGATGCCGATCGCCTGGGGTACGAATGTCACCTTCGGATCCGCGGGAATGTCGGTATCCTCTGCAACGACGATCGACATCGGATGATCGCAGAAACGTGTGCGAATGATCTTCTGGCGGCCGATATCCTCGACCTTTGAAATCGAGATCGGCATGCCCTCGCGTGCGAGGCGGACGAATTCGGGACGAATGCCAAGCTCGATCCTGGACTGGCCGGACAGTATCGGCGCTCCCGGAAGCGCAATCGACTGGTCACCAACGGTCGCGGTTGCACCATTCACGGCAGCGGGCAGGACATTCATTCCCGGCGAACCAATGAAATAGCCGACGAATGTATGGCTGGGCTTCTCGAACAATTCGGCCGGCGTGCCGATCTGGACAATCTGACCATCGTACATCACCACGACCTTGTCGGCGAAAGTCAGCGCCTCGGTCTGGTCGTGGGTGACATAGACCATGGTAAAACCGGACTGACGATGCAGACGCTTCAGCTGGGAGCGCAGCACCCATTTCATGTGCGGGTCGATAACCGTCAGAGGCTCGTCGAACAGGATCGCGTTGACATCGGCGCGAACCAGGCCGCGACCAAGCGAAATCTTCTGCTTCTGGTCCGCTGTCAGGCCCTGAGCGGTCTTCCTGGCCATGGCGGCGAGATCGGTCATTTCGAGGATCTCGGTGACGCGCCGATGAACCTGATCTTCCGGCACATGCCGATTGCGCAAGGGAAAAGCCAGATTGTCATAGACGCTCATCGTGTCGTAAACGACCGGGAACTGGAACACCTGGGCGATGTTGCGGGCCTGGGTGGACAGATGGGTCACGTCCACGCCATCGAACAGAATCTTGCCGTCCGACGGATTGATCAGGCCGGAAATGATGTTGAGCAGGGTCGTCTTGCCGCAGCCGGACGGCCCGAGCAGAGCATAGGCCCCGCCGTCAGCCCATTCGTGATGAACTTCCTTGAGCGCGTAGTCACCCGCGGCCCGGGCGGCGGGCGAATAGGCGTGGCGGATATGGTCGAGATTGATGCGTGCCATGTCGCGCCTCCCCTCACGCGGCCATGCTGGCATGGGCGAGCAAGGAGCGGCCTTGCGCGTCGAACGCCATCAGGTGACGGGTGTCGATATAGACATCGATTTCCTTGTCCGGATCGATGTCGTGAATGCCATGCGCCAGGATGACCCAGCGCGCACCGGCAAATTCGACGTGGATGAAGCTTTCCGATCCGGCGATTTCCGACACCAGGGTCCTGGCCCGCAAGGGCTTCGCGGCATGGGAATTTGCAGAAAGAGACAGATGATGCGGGTGGAAGGCGACCGTGACCGGCCCATCGGCAATCGCTGCAAGATGCGCTGGAACGTCCAGCACATGACGGCCTGCCAGCAGGAACTGCTGACCCGATTTCACCAGAGACAGGGTATTCAGCGGCGGGTCGGCGAAGGTCTTTGCCGTCAAAAGATCGACCGGCTGTCGATAGATTGCGATGGTCTCGCCAAACTGTGTGACACGCCCTTCGCTCAGGGTTGCCGTATTGCCACCCAGCAGCAAAGCCTCCGAAGGTTCGGTGGTCGCATAAACGAAGATCGCACCGGATTGGGCAAAGATCTTGGGAAGTTCTTCGCGCAACTCCTCACGGAGCTTGTAGTCCAGGTTGGCCAGAGGCTCGTCGAGCAGCACGAGTGTCGCCTTCTTCACGAGGGCGCGGGCGAGCGCCGTCCGCTGCTGCTGGCCACCGGAAAGGCTGAGTGGCGTGCGTTGAAGATAGGGCGTCAGCCTCAGAAGGTCCGATGCCTTGTGGACCTCGCGGTCTATGGTGGCGGCATCCTTGCCGGCAATGCGCATCGGCGAGGCGATGTTTTCATACACCGTCAGGGCCGGATAATTGATGAATTGCTGGTACACCATAGCGACATTGCGCTGCTGCACAGGCTGACCTGTCACATCGACACCGTCGACATGGATCGTCCCGGATGTCGGCTTGTCCAGCCCGGCCATCAGCCGCATCAGGGATGTCTTGCCCGAAAGCGTCGGCCCGAGCAGCACGTTCAGCGAGCCCCGCTGCAACGTCAGGTCGGTCGGGTAAATGTGGTAATCACCACCCGCCATTTTCGAGATGTTCTTCAGTTCCAACATATTTCCTCAGGCCTCCTCCAAACCTTCGGCAATCCGGGATAGCGCGGCTAGGTCGCCGCGACGGCCCCCAGATATTCCTCCAGTCCCCGCGCCTCTTCCGGCGACAGGAACAGCCCCTGTTTCGTTCGGCGCCACAGCACATCCTCGGCCGTGACCGCCCACTCGTTTTCCATCAACCAGCGCAGTTCGCACTCGTAGAGACTTCCGCCGAAATGACGGCCCAGATCCTCGGTCTTGGCCGCATTTCCGAGAATTGTTTTTGCATCCGTACCGTAACAACGGATCAAGCGTTCCGCGTGACGGCGGTCAAGAAACGGATAAAGACGGACAAGGTCCTGCACCAGCGTGTCATAACCGGTGACAAGGAAATCGCCACCCGGCAACCGGCTGTTTGCGGTCCAGGCATTGCCCCTGACGCCAATCGCTTCGCCGATTTTCTCCAAGGCATGTTCGGCAAGACGACGATAGGTCGTCAGCTTGCCGCCAAATACATTGAGCAGCGGCGAGCCGTCGTCTGCCATCTCGAGCTTCAAGACGTAGTCGCGCGTCGCTTCCTGCGCCTTGGAAGCACCATCGTCGAACAGGGGACGCACGGCCGAATAGCTCCAGACGATATCGCCCGGCACGACCGGTTCCCTGAAATACTCACTCGCCGCATTGCAGAGATAGTTTATCTCTTCCTCGCTGATCTTCACATCCTTCGGATCATCGGTGTAGTCACGATCCGTTGTGCCGATCAGGGTAAAGTCGCCTTCATACGGTATCGCGAAAATGATGCGATTGTCCGGGTTCTGGAAGAAATAGGCGCGAGTGTCGGTGAATTTCTTGCGAACAATGATGTGACTGCCCTGCACGAGGCGAACATTGTGCACATTGTTGCGACCGACGGCGCCGGCGAGAACCTGGTCAACCCAGGGGCCTGCAGCGTTTACCAGCATGCGGGCGCGATGCATGGTCGTCGCTCCATTGCCCTTTGCCTTGGTGGTAATGACCCAGACACCACTCTCGCGATGTGCAGAAACCACCCGGGCGCGACTGAAAATCCTCGCGCCGCGATTTTGCGCATCACGGGCGTTCAGCACGACCATGCGCGCATCATCGACCCAGCCGTCGGAATATTCAAAGGCCTTGGAAAAGATCGGCTTCAACGGCTTGCCTGCCTGATCGTGGCGAAGATCCAGGGTCTTCGTTGCCGGAAGCAGCTTTCGACCGCCAAGATGATCATAGAGAAACAGGCCGAGACGGATCAGCCAGGCCGGGCGAATGCCGCCCTTTTGAAACGGCAGGACAAACCTGAGCGGCCAAATCACATGCGGCGCCATTGCCCAGAGCACTTCCCGCTCCATCAGCGCTTCGCGCACCAGGCGAAATTCATAATGTTCGAGGTAACGCAGACCGCCATGAATCAGCTTGGTCGCACCGGACGAGGTACCGGAGGCGAAATCGTTCATTTCGGCAAGAGCCACAGAATAGCCACGGCCAGCAGCGTCACGGGCGATGCCGCAGCCATTGATGCCGCCACCGATCACAAACAGATCGTAGATAGGCTCGTCCGTCATCATCCCCCCGTATTTCGCGGCGCAGCATATATTGCGATTGCGAAAGCACGATTATCTAAAATGAAATCAAAACGAATGTCAAACGAAAGTTAATTCGATTGTTCAAGGTCAATGTCCGACGGGGTCGTCTCGATCAGTTGCACCTCCCTGTCCAGGCAGATAGCCCGGACGTTCTGGGAGGGACAATGATCGGTGATAAAGGTGTGAACCTGTGATATATGGCCGATCCGGACGGGTGCCGTGCGTTCGAACTTGGAGGCATCGGAAACAAGGACGACATGGCGGGCATTGGCGATGATGGCCTGCGCAACCTTCACTTCGCGAAAATCGAAATCCAGCAGCGCGCCATCCTCATCGATGGCCGAAACACCGATGACCGCAAAATCGACCTTGAACTGGCGGATGAAGTCGACCGCTGCCTCACCGACGATGCCCCCATCGGCACCACGGACAACACCGCCTGCGATGACGACCTCGATCGAGGGATAAACGCGCAACCGATTGGCCACATTGATGTTATTTGTGATTACCATCAGTTCCTTGTGGTCAACAAGCGCCTCCCCGACGGCCTCTGTCGTGGTGCCGATATTGATGAATAGGGAGGAATTGTCCGGGATGAGTGCAGCCGCTGCCCGGCCGATCGCCTGCTTTTCGATCGCCGCCATGGAGCGGCGCGCCTCGTACTTAACGTTTTCATTTCCATTGGGAAAAACGGCGCCACCGTGAATGCGGTTGAGCGCTCTCGTGTCACAAAGATCGTTTAGATCCTTGCGGATGGTCTGCGGCGTGACGGCAAAACGCGCGGCGAGCTCATCGACCAGGACGCGGCCCTGCTCCTTCGCAATTGCCATGATTTCAGCCTGGCGTGCAGAAAAAATCATCGTCCCCTCCCCGTTTTTCGTTTTGCTTCATCCTAGGCCAAAACGAAAATGGAGCAATAGGCGGTGAGGAATCGACGCCAGAATCTGGCTCGCGCCTATCGGCGACGTAGTAAAACGATGAACGCAACACCGCCCACCAGGCCGGTAACAACGCCGATCGGCATGTCTTCCGGAGCCATGGCGACGCGGGCGGCGATATCGGCAAGGATCAGCACGATCGCGCCGACAAAAGCGGACAGTGGAATGACGCGAACATTGTCGCCGCCTCCAACCAGGCGGACGACATGGGGGATCAGCAGCCCGACAAAGCCGATAGCGCCAGAAAAGGCCACCATGACACCTGTCAGAAGCGCCGTGATGACGAACAGTTGCGCCCGAAACCGCGCGACGGGTATGCCCAGAGTTGCCGCAGTCTCGTCTCCCATGGCGAGCGCATTGATTTCGCGCGCTCGCAGCATCAGCCAGCCCAGAGACAGAGCAAGCGCCAGCGCGGGATAAAGCAGGTGTGACCACTGCGCGAGGCCCAACCCACCCAACATCCAGAAAACCACGGTATGCGCCGCGCGCGGATCGCCGAGGAAAATTGTGAGGTTGCCGAGCGCGGTCGCGACAAAGGCGACCGCGACACCCGAGAGCACAAGCCGGTCGGCAGCAGCCCCCGAATAGCGGGTGACCGCCATGACAGCCAGCGTTGCGCAGAGCGCACCGATGAAGGCAAACAGTGGTACGGTGACGAGCCCGAAGATCAGTCCTGTATGCAGCAGGGCAACGATCGCCCCCAGCGCGCCGCCCGAGGAGACGCCGAGCAAATGTGGGTCTGCCAATGGATTGCGCGTAACCGCCTGGAGGACAGCACCAACGACGGCCAGACCCGCGCCGACGAGACCAGCAAGGATCACGCGTGGGAAGCGCACATCCCAGACAATACTTTCGCGGCCGGGCGACCAAGTCGCCTCGACGATGCCGGGATGAAGCTTGTTGGCGACAATCGACCAGACCGTGGTGAACGGGATGGGTGCGGCTCCGAAGGATACACCGGCCGTCAGGCACAAGCCCATCGCCGCGACGGCAAGCACCGCCCATATCAACATCCTGCTACCCGTCATCACATGCCAATCTTATCGATAAAATGTGCATCACCGGACGCGTTGAAGCCCGATGATGCAGCGTGTTCGCGGCCAAGTAGGCTGCCTACATATTGCGGGGATGCAGCACATCAGCCAGTCGGCCGATGCCATCGATATTCCGCGGTCCCGGTGTCGCCTCGACGTATTCCAGAACCACGAAACGGTTCTGCTTCACCGCATCGAGATTTTTGAAGGCCGGGTTTTCCTTCATGAAGGCAATCTTCTGATCGGCCGTCACATCGCCATAGTTGACGATGACGATCACTTGCGGATTGCGTTCGATGACCGGCTCCCATGAGATTTCCGTCCAGCTTTTCTCAACATCATCCATAATGTTGACGCCGCCGGCGGCCTCGATCATCGCAGTGGGAATTCCGTACCGGCCGGAGGTGAACGGCTTCTCCGTGCCTGAATCATAGACGAAGACGCGGACCGGCTCCTTCACCTCGCCGATACGGTTTCGGATCTCGGCCAAGCTACTTTCATAGCCGGCTACAAGCTCATTGGCGCGATCTTCGACGCCGAAGATCTTGCCGAGATTGACGAGATCGACAAACATATCGTTCATCGTCGGCTTGTCCTTTGCCATGATGTGAATGCAGGATTCCGTCAGTTCGTAAACCTTGATCTTGAAGGCATCGAGCGTCTCCGGGGTAACTTCGCCGCCCACTTTCATGCCGTAATTCCAACCGGCGAAATAGAAGTCGGCGTCGGCATTCAACAACACCTCCTTGGTCGGATATTTGGGTGACAGTTCGGGTAGCTCCTTGACGCCCTGCCTGATTTTTTCGTCCAGGGTCTTCCAGCCGGAGACGCCGGTGTAGCCAGCCATGTGGTCCTGAAGCTTCAATGCCAGCATCATCTCGGTCAGATTGACGTCGTTGGAAACTGCACGGCTTGGTGCGGCCTCGAATGTGACATCGCGGTTGCAACTCTTGACGGTCACCGGATAGGCAAGCGCCGAACTGGCGAACAGGGCGGAAACGAGGAAACCTGCGGTGGATGCGGCCAAGCGTCGGTAAGACATGTAAAATCCTTTTAAATCAGACTGTTTCGAGTGAAAACGAGAAGCGTGCCGTTCCGTTACCCGGCACCGGATGGGCCGTGGCCGCCACGCCGAAAGTGGCCGACACGGCATGGGATGTCAGAACATTGTCCGGCGTTCCGAACGCGGTCATGCGGCCATCGCGCATCAGCGCAACATGCGTTGCGAAATCACCGGCCAGGTTGATGTCGTGCAGCGTGGTGATGATGGTGAGCTTGAGCGTGCGCAACAGATTGAGAATCTCGAGCTGATGACGGATGTCGAGATGGTTGGTCGGCTCATCGAGAATGATGATCTCGGGCTTCTGGGTGAGAGCGCGGGCAACCAGCACGCGCTGCTTCTCGCCTCCCGACAGGGTGGAAAACTGGCGCGCGGCAAGATGCCTGAGATTCAGGTGTTCAAGCGCATGGGCAACCTCCTGGCGATCCTCGTCGGTCCAGCCGGTCAGGCCTTCGCGCCAGGGAATACGCCCCATCAACACCACGTCGCGAACGCTGAATGGAAAGTCTGCCGGCATCTCCTGGAGCACCACCGCAATCCGGCGCGCAACCTGCCGGGAACCGATTTGCCAGATGTCTTCACCGCCGACCTCGACCTTTCCCTCCCGCGGTGAGACGCCACGATACAGGCAGCGCAAAAGCGACGTCTTTCCAGCTCCATTCGGACCTATGATCGCAAGCCGATCTCCGGCATCCAGGGCGAAATTGACCCCTCGCACGAGAAAGTGGCCCGGTTTCGGCCCCCAGCCGAGATTGGAGACGGTGATTGATGTACCGGTCGCATCGCAGCTCACTGGAGACGCTCCCCAGACCGTTCAGAGACAAGAACGGAGGCCGGGATGCGCGCAAGAACCTTGCCGCCGAGCCCGCGGGGACGCTCTGCCTCCCGGGTCATGCCGTCGGGCCGTTCGCCGTAAAGTTTGGCGAATTCCACCAACGCTTCGATATCGGCATCAGGCTCTATATCACCGAACAGATAAGTGGCCTTGCCGCTTGCCTGGAAAGCGATGGTGCAAGGTCTCCAGCAGCCCGCCATGCAGACCGTGCCTTCAACCGCAAAGTCACGATTGGCAGACGCATCCATCTTTGACAGACACGCATTCAGGTGAGCGAGGAGCTTCAGTCCGGGCCGGCAAGCCGTGCCGGTGATTCGGCAATCCGTACAAACGGTTACCGTGTGTTGTTTCGCAGGCGCCATAATTCTCCCCCGTCGGTTATCTCCGGAGGCAAAATGGCATTGCAAAAAAAGCGCACAGACGCGCTGCTTTCAAGCCAGATCTTTTCCATCGGAACACCCCGTCCGTTGCGGTTTCTCTTCTGTGACGGCAGGTCTCCTGGCTCGCGGATATCTGCTGTCCATCGGCCTTCCCACGAGTCAACTCGCAGTGGCCTGGCGCTTTCGCACCACGATGGACGGCAATCCGCTTACAGTTGCGGGGGCAGCCACGGTTTTGGTCCCAATTGGGTCTTCCGCACCGTGTTCCCTATTAATCCCCTTGGAGTCATCCAATTGGGGAACCGTCGATCCAATGCTTAGGGCCTGACGGGGCATTCGGTCAAGCCTGCACATGGTGAGCACCACCCAATCCTGCTTCGTTTCGTAATGTAATATCGTTACGTATATGTCGATCAGATATTTTGTCCAGCAGATTCTGAAGACGGAGCAATTCCAATGGCCGCCAAGCTGCCGACACCGGGCGGAGGTTCGCGATCAAGTTGCAAATAAACCTGGAGGAATGCCTTACCTTCGAAGAGCGCTCGTCAGCGGCGTGCTTTTCAAGCGACTTCCCTGATACGCCTCTCAAAATACGGGCGCAGACAGGTCCGCCAAGCATATCTTCCGGGGAAGAGAATAGGCACATTCGTACATTTGCAGGAGTAGCCGATTTTTTTGTTCAAGGCCGTGTTTCGATCTCTTTCGCCTCGGCCGCGTAGACGCGCGCGTCGCCAGGCTGTTCAATGCCTGTGGTCCGCACATGCAGCCCGACGAAGGCCGCATCGTCCAATCTGGTTGTCCAGGCTCTCACCGGCCGCGGGCTGGTCGCGATGATGGAACGAGAACTCAATCCTGCATGGCCGATCACCTGAGCAATCCGGACGAATTCACTATCCACCAACTGGCCGTAATGGTTCAGCGCGAAATCCCGACCAGCAAGGATGTGGTCGATCTTCGCTTGCCGATCGATGATCCACGGCGGCGGCAACCGGATATCCGCCGCGCCGGCGATCTTCTCGATTGGCGGCCTGAAATTCCCCTGGAACAAGGGCTTCGCCACACAATCGACTGGTTCACACAAATCATCAAACCTGCAGATTTACATCCTGCAGGGCTTGAGGCGGCTTCGGCAATTTGACAGTCGCGGTTAAAGTTGGCAGCACTGATCTGGAAAGGGTGGTCCAATCTCGATGGCAAAGCGACAAGAAGGTCAAACTCGGCTCGATGATGCGGCAAGAGCAGGCTGGCTGTATTATGTCGCCGGTCGAACCCAGGACGAGATCGCGGTTGCAATGGGCATCTCGCGCCAGAGCGCGCAAAGGCTCGTGTCCCTGTCGGTTGCCGAGAAGCTGATCAAGGTACGGCTCGACCATCCGATTGCCGCCTGCCTGGAACTCGGAGAGGCGGTCAAAGACAAATACGGTCTCAGGCATGTCGAAATCGTCCCCAGTGATCCGGCCTCCGATTCGGCAACGGTTGGCGTGGCGGAGGCCGGCGCCGCCGAACTGGAACGATGGCTGAAACAGCCCGACCCGCTGGTTATCGCCATGGGAACGGGACGTACGCTACGTGCCATGGTCGATCAGCTCTCGCCCATGGAATGTCCGCAGCACAAGATTGTCTCGCTGACCGGCAATATCAGTCCGGACGGATCGGCCGCCTATTTCAACGTCATCTTTTCGATGGCAGATGCGGTCAAGGCCCGACATTTCCCCATGCCGCTCCCGGTTATCGTATCTTCGCGAGAAGAGCGCGATCTTCTGCATCGCCAGCCGCTGGTCGCCCCGACGATCGAACTTGGCAAATCATCCAACGCCGCCTTCGTCGGTATCGGCGAGATGACGCTCAATGCACCGCTCCTGCTGGACGGCTTTCTGCAGCGAGACGAGATGGAGGCACTGCTGACGGCAGGCGCGACTGGTGAAATCTGTGGCTGGATCTTTGGGCCGGATGGCCGTCTGCTTGACGACCCGGTCAACGAGCGAGTGGCAAGCCTTGCCATTCCCTCGCGTGACACCTCGACCGTCATCGGCATGGCACGCGGCCAACGCAAACATGCCGCCATCCGCGCTGCGGCATGCGGCGGGCATATAAATGGGCTGATTACCGACGAAGACGCGGCCCGTTATCTGCTGAAGAATTGAGCGTTGCGATTAAATTAAATCCTGAAATTTCAATTGGCTGACTAATTCTTGCGGCATCGCAGCATGGAATGCCCATTGACTTTCCATGGCCATGAAGTGAGTAATTGCCCATGAGCAAAGCGAATGCTCAGTTCTCTTCTGGGAGGAAGACATGACATTGAAGACGATTTTGCTGGGCGCATGCTCAGCTCTCGCCCTTGCGGGCATGGCATCTGCCGAAACCCTCACCATTGCGACCGTGAACAATGGCGACATGATCCGCATGCAGGGTCTGACGTCCGAATTCACCGCGAAGAACCCCGACATCCAGGTCGAATGGGTCACGCTGGAAGAAAATGTCCTGCGCGAGCGTGTCACAACCGACATCGCCACCAAGGGCGGCCAGTACGACATCATGACCATCGGCACTTACGAAGTTCCGATCTGGGCAAAGCAGGGCTGGCTCCTGCCACTCGACAATCTCGGCGCTGACTATGACGTCGACGATCTGCTGCCAGCCATCCGTTCCGGTCTCACCGGCGACGACAACAAGCTCTATGCCGCACCGTTCTACGGCGAAAGCTCCATGGTCATGTATCGTCGCGACCTGATGGAAAAGGCCGGCTTGACCATGCCGGACGCGCCGACCTGGGAATTCATCGGCGAGGCAGCTCGCAAGATGACCGACCGCGAAGCCGGCATCAACGGGATTTGCCTTCGCGGCAAGGCCGGCTGGGGCGAGAACATGGCGTTCCTGACGGCAACGTCGAATGCTTTCGGCGCACGCTGGTTCGACGAGAACTGGAAGCCACAGTTCGACCAGCCGGAATGGAAAAACACGCTCGACATGTATGTGAAGCTGATGAACGACGCTGGCCCGCAGGGCGCTTCGTCGAACGGCTTCAACGAAAACCTGGCGCTTTTCCAGCAGGGCAAGTGCGGCATGTGGATTGACGCCACTGTCGCTGCCTCGTTCGTGACCAACCCGAAGGACTCGACGGTTGCCGACAAGGTCGGCTTCGCCTTGGCACCGGATACGGGTCTCGGCAAGCGCGGCAACTGGCTGTGGGCATGGAACCTTGCCATTCCGGCCGGTTCACAGAAGACCGCTTCTGCCGAAAAGTTCATTGCCTGGGCCACCGGCAAGGAATACGCGAACCTCGTCGCTTCCAAGGAAGGCTGGGCCAACGTTCCTCCGGGCACGCGCACCTCTCTCTACGAAAATGCCGAATATCAAAAGGCGGCTCCGTTCGCGAAGATGACGCTCGACAGCATCAACGCGGCTGATCCGAAGAACCCGACCGTCAAGCCGGTGCCTTATGTCGGCGTGCAGTTCGTCGCCATTCCCGAATTCCAGGGTCTTGGCACCACCGTCGGCCAGCTGTTCTCCGCAGCGCTTGCAGGCCAGATGTCGGTCGATGATGCTCTCGCACAGGCCCAGCAGGTCACCGAGCGCGAAATGACCCGCGGCGGTTACATCAAGTAATTTCCTCCCGAAGGAAATGAAGCCGCCCGGATTGCGATCCGGGCGGCGACACCAAAAGTCCAACGCGCCTCTCCTGCCGTTCGGCGCGGATGCTTCAGGCCATTTTGGCCGACACAAGAAAACGAGCTGACGCAGGCGGCCCAGACAGCCGCGCGTGTTGGCCATTAGGGTGGGTTCTTCCATGGCTACGCACAACACACGGACGCTGTCGCGTCTCATGATGGCGCCGTCCGTCGGTCTTCTTCTGGTCTGGATGATCGTTCCGCTGGCAATGACGCTGTGGTTCTCGTTCCAGAACTACAATCTGCTCAATCCGGGCAATGTCAGCTTCGCCGGACTGTTCAACTATAAATATTTCTATACCGATCCGGCCTTCTTCCAGTCGATCTGGAACACACTGCTGATCGTCGGTGGCGTTCTGTTGATCACCGTGGTCGGCGGGATTGCCATCGCCTTGCTGCTCGACCAGCCGATGTTCGGCCAAGGCGTAGTTCGCATTCTGATCATTTCGCCCTTTTTCGTCATGCCGCCGGTTGCCGCGCTGGTGTGGAAAAACATGATCATGCATCCCGGGTACGGCGTTCTGGCCGATATCAACAGGGCAATTGGCCTGCAGCCCGTCGACTGGTTCGCACAATATCCGTTGTTCTCGATCATCGTCATCGTCGCCTGGCAATGGCTTCCGTTTGCAACGCTCATCCTCCTGACTGCGCTGCAATCGCTTGACGGCGAACAGAAGGAAGCCGCCGAAATGGACGGGGCCGGCTTCATCAACCAGTTCATCTACCTGACCTTGCCGCATCTGGCGCGTGCGATCACCGTGGTTATCCTGATCCAGACGATCTTCCTGCTCGGTGTCTATGCAGAAATCCTCGTCACCACCAATGGTGGCCCGGGTTACGCCTCCACCAACCTGCCGTTCCTGATCTACCGCACCGCCCTGCTCGGCTACGACGTCGGCGGCGCATCGGCGGGCGGCATCATCGCAGTCATCCTCGCCAATATCGTCGCCTTCTTCCTGATGCGCGCCGTCGGCAAGAACCTCGACCGGTAAGGAGAAGACATCATGGCACGCGCAGTCTCGACCCAACGCAAGCTCGCCTTCACGGCCGTCGCCTGGATTCTCGCGATGGTGATCTTCTTCCCGATCCTCTACACGATCATCACGTCGCTAAAGACCGAGACGGAGGCAATCCAGGGCTTCCGGCTGATCCCGTCTTTCACGCTGGAAAACTTTGTCACGGTGCAGACGCAGCGTGACTATTTCAAGCCATTCATGAATTCCGTGATCCTCTCGGTCGGTTCGACGATCTTGGCACTTCTCGTCGCGATCCCGTCGGCCTGGGCCATGGCCTTTTCACCAACCAAGCGCACCAAGGACATCCTCATGTGGATGTTGTCGACCAAGATGATGCCGTCGGTCGCCGTGCTCGTGCCGATCTACCTGATCTTCCGCGACACCTCGCTGCTCGACACGCGCATCGGCCTCACCATCATGCTGATGCTGATCAACCTGCCGATCGTCATCTGGATGCTCTACACCTACTTCCGCGAGATCCCCGGTGAGATCCTCGAGGCCGCACGCATGGACGGTGCATCGCTTTGGGGCGAAATCGTTTACGTCCTCACGCCGATGGCGGTGCCCGGAATTGCCTCCACCATGCTGCTCAACATCATCCTCGCATGGAATGAGGCTTTCTGGACGATCCGTCTGACGACGACGAATGCGGCGCCACTGACAGCGTTCATCGCCTCCTTCTCCTCTCCACAAGGGCTTTTCTGGGCCAAATTGTCCGCCGCCTCGACACTGGCCATCGCCCCGATCGTGATCCTTGGCTGGTTCAGCCAGAAACAGCTTGTCCGCGGCTTGACCTTCGGCGCCGTCAAATAAGGAAGACCACAATGGGTAGCATCACACTTCAGAACGTGTCGAAAACCTTCGGCGAAGTCTCGGTCATTCCTTCGATCGACCTGCAGATCAACGACGGCGAATTCGCCGTATTTGTCGGCCCCTCGGGCTGTGGTAAATCAACCCTGCTGCGCCTGATCGCCGGTCTCGAGGATGTCTCGGGTGGGAAGATCCTGATCGACGGCGTCGACGCCACCGACAAGGCACCCTCACAGCGTGGCCTGGCCATGGTGTTCCAGTCCTATGCGCTCTATCCGCATATGAGCGTGCGTTCCAATATCGGCTTTCCGTTGAAGATGGCCGGTATGGACAAGGCAGAGATCGATCGCAAGGTCAACGACGCCGCAAAAATCCTCAACCTGACAGACTATCTCGAGCGCAAGCCACGCAATCTCTCGGGCGGCCAGCGCCAGCGCGTTGCCATCGGCCGCGCCATCGTGCGCTCGCCGGAATGCTTCCTGTTCGACGAACCCTTGTCGAACCTCGATGCTGCCTTGCGCGTCAACATGCGGTTGGAGATTACCCAGTTGCATCAGCAACTGAAGGCCACGTCGATCTATGTCACGCATGACCAGGTCGAAGCCATGACCATGGCCGACAAAATCGTCGTGTTGAACAAAGGCCGTATCGAGCAGGTCGGTTCCCCCCTCGATCTTTATCATAAGCCGGCAAACATCTTTGTCGCGGGCTTTATCGGCTCGCCGAAGATGAACCTGATCACCGGCGCCTTTGCCGCGGAACACAATGCCCGCACCATCGGCGTGCGCCCTGAACACGTCACACTGTCGATGAACGAAGGCTCCTGGAAGGGCAAGGTTGTGGTGGCCGAACATCTGGGTTCCGACACGTTCCTGCACGTCGATATCGAGGGTATCGGCCATGTCACCACCCGCGCCGGCGGCGAATTTGCCGTCAAGCACGGCGACACCGTATTCATCACGCCTGACCCCAGCCGCATCCACCGGTTCGACGACAAGGGATTGGCGTTATGACGGGAAGGCTGACTGGCAAATCGGCGCTGATCACGGGTTCCGCCCGCGGGATCGGCCGTGCCTTCGCCGAAGCCTATGTTCGCGAAGGTGCGACTGTCGCCATTGCCGACATAGATTTTGCCCAGGCCACCGAAACGGCCAGCGCCATCGGTCAGAGTGCCTATCCCATTCACCTGGATGTTACCGACCAGTCTTCGATAGAGGCGGCCGTCAGGACGGTCGAGGAAAAGACCGGCGGCCTCGATATCCTGATCAACAATGCCGCCCTGTTCGATATGGCTCCGATCACAGAGATCAGCCGCTCTAGCTACGATCGCCTGTTTGCGATCAATGTCGCGGGTACGCTGTTCATGCTCCAGGCTGCCGCCCGATCGATGATCGCCCGTGGCCAGGGCGGGAAGATCATCAACATGGCAAGCCAGGCGGGCCGCCGCGGCGAGGGGCTGGTTGCCGTCTATTGCGCCACCAAGGCGGCTGTCATCTCGCTTACCCAATCAGCCGGTCTCGACCTGATCAAGCACCGCATCAATGTCAACGCCATCGCGCCGGGCGTGGTCGACGGCGAGCATTGGAACGGCGTTGATGCGCTGTTCGCCAAGTATGAAAACCGGCCGACCGGCGAGAAGAAGAGGCTCGTCGGTGAGGCAGTGCCCTTTGGCCGCATGGGCCGCGCCGAGGACCTGACCGGCATGGCGATTTTCCTCGCCTCACCCGAAGCCGACTACATCGTCGCCCAGACATACAATGTCGACGGCGGCAACTGGATGAGCTGAGCGCCGCCGGCACTCCGCTCAAGACTGACGTCTCGCACCCCGAGGACCGTGACATGACACACACCCTATCGCTGGCAAATCTTGCCGAAATCGCATCGACAGCAGCCGTGCCGGCCTATCGCCGCGAGCAGTTGAAGGCAGGCATCCTGCATTTCGGGGTCGGCAATTTTCACCGTGCCCACCAGGCGATCTATCTCCACGAACTGTTCAACAAGGGGCAGGATCTCGACTGGGCCATTCTCGGCGCCGGCGTCATGCCATCGGACCGACGGATGAAGGAGAAGCTGGAATCCCAGGATTATCTGACCACCGTCGTCGAGCAGGACAACAATCGCAGCGCAGCAACCGTGACCGGTCCGATGACCGATATCCTCACCGCGCCCGACTTCGACAGGATCATCGCCGCCCTCGCGGATCCGGCGATCCGGATCGTGTCGATGACAATTACCGAGGGTGGCTATTTTATCGACCCGGCGACCGGAAAGTTCGACCCGACCCATCCGGCCATGGCTGCCGATGCGAATGACCCCGCCAGTCCGAAGAGCGTGTTTGGCCTGATCATTGCGGGCCTCAAGGCTCGCCGTGCCGCCGGAATACCTCCGTTTACGGTGATGTGCTGCGACAACATTCCCGGCAACGGCGAAGTCACGGAAGCCACCGTTACCGGGCTCGCCCAACTGTCGGACCCGGAATTTTCCCACTGGATCGAAGAAAACGTGGCTTTCCCCAACGGCATGGTTGACCGGATCACACCGTCAACCGGCGAACGCGAGATCGCGATCGCGCGCGATACCTACGGTATCGACGACCAGTGGCCGGTCTTTTGCGAAGAGTTCAAGCAATGGGTGCTGGAAGACAAGTTCCCGCTCGGCCGCCCGGCGCTGGAAGACGTCGGCGTCACCTTCGTCGACGACGTGGCCCCTTACGAACTGATGAAGCTGCGCATCCTGAACGGCGGCCATGCGGCGATTGCCTATCCTGCCGCGTTGATGGACATTCATTTCGTCCATGAATCGATGGAAAACCCGCTGATCCGCGGTTATCTCGCCAAACTCGAAAATGACGAAATCATTCCAATCGTGCCGCCGGTGCCGAACACCAGTCTGCAGGACTATTTCAAGCTGATCGAAAGTCGTTTCCTCAATCCGAAGATTGGCGACACCATTCCGCGCCTGGCACAGGACGGCTCGAACCGCCAGCCGAAGTTTATCCTGCCTTCGACCGCCGATCGCCTGGCCAAGGGCCTCGACGTCGTCGGACTGGCCCTGGTGTCCGCGCTGTGGTGCCGCTATTTCGAAGGCACTTCTGACAGCGGCAAGACCATAGTCTTCAATGATGACAGTGCCGAGCGGCTGCAGGCCGCAGCCATTGCCTCGCGCAACGATCCAAAGGCTTTCCTTGGGCTGGCCGACATCTTCGGCAGCGTTGGGACCAATCCATTGTTCATCCAGCGTTTCGGCAAAGCATTGCAGTCACTGCGCGCCGATGGTACCGCGGAAACACTGAAACGCTACATCGATGGCCATCTGGCTGATTGAGGGCCGATAGAGGGCCAAGAGCTTTGGATGCGAAACGGCTGATCATATTCGATTGCGACGGTGTGCTCGTGGACAGCGAGCCGATTGCACTGTCGGTGTTGACCGAGACGCTGGGTATGTCCGGAATCGCAATTGACGAGGAAGGTGCGGCAAAGCGATATCTCGGTCGCAGCCTGACAACCGTGCGCAGCCTTGTCAGGGAAGAATACGGTCTTCAGATAGATGATCCGTTTCTGACCCGGATGCGGGATCTGCTCTATGCCCGCTTCAGCAGCGAGTTGAGGCCGATTCACGGCATTCAAACCGCGCTGGATAGCCTCGAAGCAGCCGGCATAGCCTGGTGCGTCGCATCCTCCAGCCAGATCGAACGGATCGCCCTGTGCCTGTCTGCAACCGGTATGCTGGATCGCTTTTCGCCGCATATCTTCAGCGCCAGCATGGTGACGCATGGCAAGCCGGCGCCTGATCTCTTCCTGTTTGCAGCAAACAAGATGGGTGTCGAGCCCTCGGAATGTCTTGTCGTCGAAGACAGTCCGGCCGGCATTCTGGCCGCCCGAGCCGCGGGCATGGACGTCCTTGCGTTTACCGGTGGATCGCATACCGGCCTGTTGGCGTATCGCGATGGACTTGCCGCGCTGATGCCCGTGCAAGCATTTGACGCGATGGAGAATTTGCTCCACCTTGTCGCTCCTGCGAGGAGACCGAAAGACCAACCGGATGCATGACCACATCATCGCCGTGGACGTCGGCACGGGCAGTGCACGTGCCGGCGTATTCGACCTTCACGGTCGCCAGATTGCCCGGCATGTCACCGCAATTTCACTGTTCCAACCCCAACCCCTTCACCTCGAACAAGACAGCGACGAGATCTGGTCCGCCGTATGCACCGCTGTCCGGGCTGCCGTGTCGGAAGCCGGGCTTTCGCCGCGGGACGTGGTCGCGATCGGCTTTGACGCAACCTGCTCTCTGGTGGTGAGGGACAGGCAGGGCATGCCACTGACCGTTTCGACATCAGGTCAGAGCAATCTGGATACGATCTTGTGGATGGATCACCGGGCGATCCGTGAGACTGACGACTGCAACCGCACCAACGACCCGCTGCTTGAACGCTTCGGCGGTCGCCTTTCGGTCGAAATGCAGGTGCCGAAACTGCTATGGCTGAAGCGGCATCTGCCCGAAACCTGGAAGCAGGCCGGGATGATTTTCGACCTTGCGGACTATCTGACCTGGCGAGCAACGGGCATCAACAGTCGTGGGCACTCGCCGCTGGCTGCCAAGTGGGGTTATGGCCCGATCGCGCCGGGCGAACGCCCGGATGCCTTCTATTGCCGTGTCGGGCTTGACGATCTCGCGGAGAAATCAGGCATTCCGGACCTTTCAGGCCTGCCTACGCTCCCTGTCGGGCATCTGACCACCGAAGCGGCCGATGCGCTGGGTCTTGCAGAAGACTGTCTGGTCGCCCCGGGTCTCATCGACGCCTATGCCGGAACCGTTTCGCTGTTTTGCGCCACGGATCGTTCCACGCCCGATGCGCTGGAAAGCCACGCTGTACTGATCGCCGGCACATCGAGCTGCATCGTGCGTCTGCTTGACAGGCCGGTGTCCGGGGAGGGCTGCTGGGGCGCTTTTCGTGACGTTGCCGTGCCCGATCTCTGGCTGCTGGAGGCCGGACAATCTGCCTCCGGCGCGCTGCTTGACCACATCGTCAGCACACATCCGCGGGGCGGCGAGCCGACTCAGGCCCGGCATAGGGCAATCCTGGACCATATCAGCCTGCAATTGCAGAAAATCGGTCCGAACTACGGCCTGCCCATCACCGTTCTGCCGGACTTCCACGGAACGCGTTCTCCCGTTTCCGATCCGCGACTGACCGGAACGATCGCGGGCCTCAGCCTCGACCGAAGCTTCGACGGCCTTTGCCAACTCTACTGGCGAAGCTGCATTGCATTGGCTTGCGGCGTCAAACATATCATTGAGCGCCTTCCCGCAGGACCGGCCCGAATCGATACGCTGCTGCTCGCCGGCGGACTGGCGCATCACCCGCTTCTTTCGCAACTCTATGCGGATGCCACCGGATGCAGGGTGCGCAAGGCAGAGGGCTGCGACGCCGTGCTTCTCGGCACGGCGCTACATACCGCGGTGGCAGCCGGCCGCTACGCTGACTTCTGGAGAGCTGGCCAGGCGATGGCAGTGCGGATGAGCGAATTGATCCCTGACGTTTCACGACGGACCGCGCTGAACCGCGATCACGCGCTTTTGGCCGAGATGATGCGCCACCGCGCTGCGCTGCAGCAACTGATGTGAGTGGCGGCAGTAGGGCACTCCATGCAGCCATTTGGCGGAGTGGAAAGGGCGTTGTGCAGCCATTATGTCAGCGTTGAACGCAAAAGCTCCTCAATGCTTGGAAGCAAGGGTGCGCCTCTAGACATTTCTGGGCGATTGGCGCTGCAGCGCAACCATGTGCGAAGAAGCGCCATGGCTATCTTGAGCGGCTTGGAGGTTAGGTTTTCCCCGGCTCGGGAACGCAAAAAACCGCCCCGGTTTTACGGAGGCGGTTATTGATTTGTTTGATTTTTTGGTTGCGGGGGCAGGATTTGAACCTGCGGCCTTCAGGTTATGAGCCTGACGAGCTACCGGGCTGCTCCACCCCGCGCCAAGCGCATTCGGCTTTGCCGAATGTCGCGATTACGTCATCGCTATGCGATGACGGACTGTGCCGGAGCAAAACCGAAGGTTTTGTCTCCTGTAAGGTTGGCACGAAGCCGAAGCCTCTGATCCAACCCTGTGTTTTGCGTATTCTACAAACGAATAAGGGTCGCTTTTGGCGACCCCTGATCGGCTCAAGGGCCGTAGAATGTTTAGAGAAGATTTATGTTTGCCTTTAGCAGACCTGGCAGCGACCTACTCTCCCGCGTCTTGAGACGGAGTACCATTGGCGCAGGGGCGTTTCACGGCCGTGTTCGGAATGGGAACGGGTGCAGCCACCCCGCAATAACCACCAGGTCAGCTAAGGGCAATAAAAGAGAAGCTGGTAGAAGTCGTTTCGACTTCGTTTTGAGATATGAACACGTTTTTGGCTTCATCGCCGCCGCTGAGGCGGCCGATGAGCATGGTCAATGAGAACGATCAAGCCAATCGAGCTATTAGTACCGGTAAGCTTCATGCATTGCTGCACTTCCACACCCGGCCTATCAACGTGGTAGTCTTCCACGGCTCTGATAGGGAATACTCGTTTTCAGGTTGGTTTCCCGCTTAGATGCCTTCAGCGGTTATCCATTCCATATATAGCTACCCTGCTATGCCGTTGGCACGACAACAGGTCCACCAGAGATATGTCCATCCCGGTCCTCTCGTACTAGGGACAGATCCTGTCAATATTCCTACACCCACGGCAGATAGGGACCGAACTGTCTCACGACGTTCTGAACCCAGCTCACGTACCGCTTTAATTGGCGAACAGCCAAACCCTTGGGACCTGCTCCAGCCCCAGGATGCGATGAGCCGACATCGAGGTGCCAAACAACCCCGTCGATATGGACTCTTGGGGGTCATCAGCCTGTTATCCCCGGCGTACCTTTTATCCGTTGAGCGATGGCCCTTCCACGCGGGACCACCGGATCACTATGACCGACTTTCGTCTCTGCTCGACTTGTCAGTCTCGCAGTCAGGCGGGCTTATGCCATTGCACTCGACGACCGATTTCCGACCGGTCTGAGCCCACCATCGCGCGCCTCCGTTACTCTTTCGGAGGCGACCGCCCCAGTCAAACTACCCACCATACACTGTCCCGGATCCGGATAACGGACCGCGGTTAGACATCCATGACGATAAGGGTGGTATTTCAAGGATGGCTCCACTCAAACTGGCGTCCAAGCTTCAAAGCCTACCACCTATCCTACACATGCCGACACGAATGCCAGTGTAAAGCTATAGTAAAGGTGCACGGGGTCTTTCCGTCTGACCGCAGGAACCCCGCATCTTCACGGGGAATTCAATTTCACTGAGTCTATGCTGGAGACAGCGGGGAAGTCGTTACGCCATTCGTGCAGGTCGGAACTTACCCGACAAGGAATTTCGCTACCTTAGGACCGTTATAGTTACGGCCGCCGTTTACTGGGGCTTCAGTTCAAAGCTTGCACCTCTCCCTTTAACCTTCCAGCACCGGGCAGGCGTCAGACCCTATACGTCGTCTTGCGACTTCGCAGAGCCCTGTGTTTTTGATAAACAGTCGCTACCCCCTGGTCTGTGCCACCCCATCTCACTTGCGTAAAATGGGGTCACGCTTCTTCCGAAGTTACGCGTGCAATTTGCCGAGTTCCTTCAGCATAGTTCTCTCAAGCGCCTTGGTATACTCTACCTGACCACCTGTGTCGGTTTCGGGTACGGTCTATAGGGTGGAGCTATTTCCTGGAACCGCTCCACCGCACATTCAATCCAATAAGAATGTACGATTTGTGCGATCCGTCACTACCACCAGGCCCACGAATATTAACGTGGTTCCCATCGACTACGCATTTCTGCCTCGCCTTAGGGGCCGGCTAACCCTGCTCAGATTAACTTTAAGCAGGAACCCTTGGTCTTTCGGCGAGGGGGTCTCTCACCCCCTTTATCGTTACTCATGTCAACATTCGCACTTCCGATACCTCCAGGGCCCCTCACGGGTACCCCTTCACAGGCTTACGGAACGCTCCGCTACCACACGTCTTGCGACGTATCCTCAGCTTCGGTGCATGGCTTTAGCCCCGTTACATTTTCGGCGCAAAGACCCTTATTTAGACCAGTGAGCTGTTACGCTTTCTTTAAATGATGGCTGCTTCTAAGCCAACATCCTGGTTGTTTTGGGATCCTCACATCCTTTCCCACTTAGCCATGACTTGGGGACCTTAGCTGGAGGTCAGGGTTGTTGCCCTCTTCACGACGGACGTTAGCACCCGCCGTGTGTCTGCCGACTAGTACTCCTCGGTATTCGGAGTTTGGTTAGGATCAGTAAGACGGTGAGTCCCCATAGCCCATCCAGTGCTCTACCCCCGAGGGTATTCGGTCGACGCACTACCTAAATAGTTTTCGCGGAGAACCAGCTATTTCCGAGTTTGATTGGCCTTTCACCCCTAGCCACAAGTCATCCCAATCTATTGCAACAGATGCGGGTTCGGTCCTCCAGTTGGTGTTACCCAACCTTCAACCTGCTCATGGCTAGATCACTCGGTTTCGGGTCTAATGCAACTAACTAAACGCCCTATTCAGACTCGCTTTCGCTGCGCCTACACCTACCGGCTTAAGCTTGCTAGTTACACTAAGTCGTTGACCCATTATACAAAAGGTACGCTGTCAGGCTTGCGCCCTCCAACTGTTTGTAGGCAACCGGTTTCAGGTTCTATTTCACTCCCCTTGTCGGGGTGCTTTTCACCTTTCCCTCACGGTACTTGTTCGCTATCGGTCATGCACGAGTACTTAGGCTTGGAGAGTGGTCTCCCCATGTTCAGACAGGATTTCACGTGTCCCGCCTTACTCAAGGACAATGTGTGTTCTACGCGTACGGGACTGTCACCCACTACGGTCGCACTTTCCAGAGCGTTCCACTTTATTCCACATTGCCACTGGCCTGGTCCGCGTTCGCTCGCCACTACTTACGGAGTCTCGGTTGATGTCCTTTCCTTCGGGTACTTAGATGTTTCAGTTCCCCGAGTTCGCTTCAAACCCCCTATTTTATTCAAGGGTTGATACCTTATCACAATGCTTGGAAACCCAAGCCGTCATCGCTGACAGCTTGGATTCTCCAAGCATTTAAGGTGGGTTTCCCCATTCGGATATCCATGGATCAAAGCTTATTCGCAGCTCCCCACGGCTTTTCGCAGCGTATCACGTCCTTCATCGCCTGTGCATGCCAAGGCATCCACCAATTGCCCTTATTCTACTTAATCGTTCTCATTGCCAATGCTCATCATCTAGTCGTCGTTTCATCAGAAACGATCGACGGGCCGGGTTACCTTTTACAACCCAACCTACTCAACAATGCCATCAACGTGTTCGACAGATCTGCTTTACTGGAGCTACGCCGAGCAGCTCACTTGCAGTCTGTCTTAAGACCAGCTTCTCGAGATCAAATCCGGTACCGCGCGGTCAGGCAACGGTAATCCGATCGTTCATCAGAGATGACACGAAGTCACCAACAACAAACGATCCAGAGTGACAAGCTTCCTTCCTACGTCCGGCTCCTCGTTCGTTTCCAGTCGGCTAGACCATCCACGACGTCATTGGAACCGGCTTCGGACGTCTTGAACTTGCGCTCAAAACACCTGGAAGCCTCCAGATCAATCTTCTCTTCACAATTTTGCAGAACAGGCAGCACTTCATCGAAGTGATGCAAACTTTATTTTCTTCAAAGGATATCCGCCACTCGACACCAAAAGCATTGGTGGAGCTGAGCGGGATCGAACCGCTGACCCCCTGCTTGCAAAGCAGGTGCTCTCCCAGCTGAGCTACAGCCCCAACCATCGCAACACCCAACAGCAATGCCGTCAGGATCAGGAACATCAAGTGAACCAAATGGTGGGCCCGGGTAGACTCGAACTACCGACCCCACGCTTATCAAGCGTGTGCTCTAACCAACTGAGCTACGGGCCCATTTCACCAAGCCGATAAAGGCTCAATTCAACCGCCCATACAGGCCAGAGGCCGTCGCCGGTCGTCCGGCGCCCTCGCGGAGCGTCAGCATGTCATAGACATGCGGTACGACGCGTGAGCGCTAACCAATGGTTCATATCCTTTTGAAGAAAGAGAAACGTGGACGGCGGCGCTTACGCCATACCGTGGATGTGCAAAGCACGATCCCGGCGTATTTCGTTGCGATGGTCGCCTGACTGGCGCCATCTTTGTTCTAAAAAGCGAAGGAAAGGTCATCCTGTTCAAGACAGGCATCTTCCAAATTCCAAGGCTTCCTTAGAAAGGAGGTGATCCAGCCGCAGGTTCCCCTACGGCTACCTTGTTACGACTTCACCCCAGTCGCTGACCCTACCGTGGTTAGCTGCCTCCTTGCGGTTAGCGCACTACCTTCGGGTAAAACCAACTCCCATGGTGTGACGGGCGGTGTGTACAAGGCCCGGGAACGTATTCACCGCAGCATGCTGATCTGCGATTACTAGCGATTCCAACTTCATGCACTCGAGTTGCAGAGTGCAATCCGAACTGAGATGGCTTTTGGAGATTAGCTCGACCTCGCGGTCTCGCTGCCCACTGTCACCACCATTGTAGCACGTGTGTAGCCCAGCCCGTAAGGGCCATGAGGACTTGACGTCATCCCCACCTTCCTCTCGGCTTATCACCGGCAGTCCCCTTAGAGTGCCCAACTGAATGCTGGCAACTAAGGGCGAGGGTTGCGCTCGTTGCGGGACTTAACCCAACATCTCACGACACGAGCTGACGACAGCCATGCAGCACCTGTCTTGGGTCCAGCCGAACTGAAGGTTACCGTCTCCGGTAACCGCGACCCAGATGTCAAGAGCTGGTAAGGTTCTGCGCGTTGCTTCGAATTAAACCACATGCTCCACCGCTTGTGCGGGCCCCCGTCAATTCCTTTGAGTTTTAATCTTGCGACCGTACTCCCCAGGCGGAATGTTTAATGCGTTAGCTGCGCCACCGAACAGTCAACTGCCCGACGGCTAACATTCATCGTTTACGGCGTGGACTACCAGGGTATCTAATCCTGTTTGCTCCCCACGCTTTCGCACCTCAGCGTCAGTAATGGACCAGTAAGCCGCCTTCGCCACTGGTGTTCCTCCGAATATCTACGAATTTCACCTCTACACTCGGAATTCCACTTACCTCTTCCATACTCAAGATACCCAGTATCAAAGGCAGTTCCAGAGTTGAGCTCTGGGATTTCACCCCTGACTTAAATATCCGCCTACGTGCGCTTTACGCCCAGTAATTCCGAACAACGCTAGCCCCCTTCGTATTACCGCGGCTGCTGGCACGAAGTTAGCCGGGGCTTCTTCTCCGGATACCGTCATTATCTTCTCCGGTGAAAGAGCTTTACAATCCTAAGACCTTCATCACTCACGCGGCATGGCTGGATCAGGCTTGCGCCCATTGTCCAATATTCCCCACTGCTGCCTCCCGTAGGAGTTTGGGCCGTGTCTCAGTCCCAATGTGGCTGATCATCCTCTCAGACCAGCTATGGATCGTCGCCTTGGTAGGCCTTTACCCCACCAACTAGCTAATCCAACGCGGGCTCATCATACCCCGATAAATCTTTCCCCCGTAGGGCGTATACGGTATTAGCACACGTTTCCATGCGTTATTCCGTAGGGTACGGTAGATTCCCACGCGTTACTCACCCGTCTGCCACTCCCCTTGCGGGGCGTTCGACTTGCATGTGTTAAGCCTGCCGCCAGCGTTCGTTCTGAGCCAGGATCAAACTCTCAAGTTGAGAATTCAATCTCGACTAATCACTTAATGTTCTGAATCGACGAGAACTCACTAGGTTCCAATCCTAAAACCGGAACCGGTGTTCTCATATCAAAACGTGACCGTCATCTTGTCTTCTAATCAGGAAATCACTTTCCCAATCACGCAAGACCGCCGTCCACGTTTCTCTTTCTTCTATCTTCAATTGTCAAAAAACAGACGACTTCAAAGCCGTCACAAAATCTTCCCGCCAAACCGTAAAGCCCGGCAACCCATCAGCATAACAGCCAATTTCTAAGATTTCTCAAGAACGAAGGACTTCGTCGCCAGCAGCGCCGCCGCCCTCGTCAGTGAGCGGGGTTATAGATTTCCACCCGATACAGTCAACAGCCTCTGTCGCAAAAACTTCAGAAAACATACAAATCATTGAATATTCGACATAAATAGGAGTTTCTAATGTTGATAGGCGCTTGGAGTGGCCCAAGTCATGCTGTTTTCGGCATCGCGACCGCCATTCCGGGTTCAAACGACCATTGGCTGCGGCGAGCGCTTGCACGAACCGTGCCTCTTGCTAGTGTCATGCACAACAACAGGAGACATGAGCATGCTTTTTCTCGACCGGACCGCAACTGCTGAAGCCTTGAACTGGGATCGTCTGATCGAGGCCATTGCCGGCCTGTTTGCCGGCGGCTGTGTCATGCCGGTTCGTCATCATCACGGCGTCGCGGTGCCGGGCGAGGCCGAGGCGACGTTGCTATTGATGCCCGCCTGGGTTCCCGGCTCCTATATAGGCGTGAAGCTGGTCTCGGTGTTTCCCGACAATTCCCGCCGCAGCCTGCCGGCCATTCATGGCAGCTATCTGCTCTCTTCGGGAAAGACCGGCGAGATGCTGGCGGTCATTGACGGCGGGGAACTGACCGCACGACGGACAGCCGCCACCTCGGCGCTCGCAGCACGTCATCTTGCCCGCGCCGACGCATCCGTGCTGCTGGTCACCGGCACAGGCCGGCTGTCGCTGAACCTGATCGAGGCGCATCGAACCGTGCGTCCGATCAGCCGTGTCCTTATATGGGGCCGTGATCCGTCGAAAGCAGCGGCGATTGCCGCGGAGGCGCGTGCGCTTGGCCATCCGGCAGAAGCTGTTGCAGACCTTGAGCCAGCGGCGCGGATCGCCGACATCATTTCCTGCGCGACGCTGTCACATCAGCCTTTGATCCTCGGCGCGTGGCTGAAGCCCGGCGCGCATCTCGATCTGGTCGGGGCCTTCAAGCGCGACATGCGGGAAAGCGATGACGAAGCCGCGCGGCGCGCGACGCTGTTCGTCGATACGCGTGACGGCGCATTCGGCGAAGCCGGCGACATCCTTCAGCCCCTAGAGGCGGGCATCATAACACGCGAGCACATCCGCGCCGAACTTGCCGATCTGGTCTCGGGGCGCCATGCGGGAAGGCGGTCAGATGACGAGATCACCCTTTTCAAGTCTGTCGGTGCCGCACTGGAGGACCTGGCCGGAGCGATCCTTGCCTACGAGACGGCAACGGGTACATCCGCGGCATGACGCCTGCCTTGCCGAAGCTGCCGATCAGCGACCAGTTGAAGGCAATTGCCGACGCCCTGCAGACCGGCAACCGGCTGGTGCTTTCGGCCCCACCCGGCGCCGGCAAGACCACGCTGGTGCCGCTTCATCTGCTGGGTGAAGGCTGGCGGGCAGATGGGCGGATCATCGTGCTGGAGCCAAGGCGGCTGGCGGCGCGGGCGGCGGCGTCCCGCATGGCAAACCTGCTTGGCGAGAGCGTCGGCGAAACAGTCGGATACCGCATGCGGCTGGACAACAGGATCTCAGGTCGTACACGGATCGAGGTGGTAACCGAAGGTGTTTTTGTCCGCATGATCCTGGAGGATCCGGAGCTGACGGGCATTGCCGCCGTGTTGTTCGATGAGTTTCATGAACGATCCCTGGATGCCGATTTCGGCCTTGCGCTCGCCGTCGACGTGCAAACGGCGCTCAGGCCGGACCTGAAACTGGTGGTGATGTCGGCAACGCTGGATGTCGACCGCATCGCCGTGCTGCTCGAAAATCCGCCCGTTGTCAAAAGTGAAGGCCGCAGCTATCCCGTCGACATTGCATATCGCGACCGTTCCGGCACGGAACGGATCGAAGACGTCATGACCTCGGCCATCCTGGAGGCCCATGCGGAGGAAGAGGGCTCGATCCTTGCCTTCCTTCCCGGCCAGGCCGAGATCCGGCGCGTAGCGCTGCGGCTCGAAGGCAGGCTTCCGCCGACGAGTCATGTCACGCCGCTTTACGGCAACCTTTCCCAGGCGGAACAGGATGCGGCGATCCGGCCGGCGCCAGCCGGGCAACGCAAGATCGTCCTGGCGACCTCTATTGCCGAAACCTCGATCACCATCGACGGTGTGCGCGTGATGATCGACAGCGGCTTGCAGCGCCTGCCGGTGTTCGAGCCGGCGACGGGCATTACGCGCCTGGAAACGGTGCGGGTATCGCGGGCATCGGCCGACCAGAGGGCGGGGCGCGCCGGGCGAACGGAGCCGGGCCTTGCCATTCGGCTCTGGCATCAGGGACAGACCGCCGCCCTTCCCGCCTTCACGCCGCCGGAGATCCTGGCGACGGATCTGTCCGGCCTTGTGCTCGACATGGCCCACTGGGGCGTGGCGGACCCTCAGCAACTGGCGTTGCTCGACATGCCGCCGGTTGCGCCCCTGAAAGAGGCACGCGCGTTGCTGCAGGCATTGGGCGCGCTGGATGCACATGGCCAGTTGACAGCGCGAGGGCGAAAAATGCGGGATTTCGGTCTGCCTGTCCGACTGGCTGCCATGGTTCTTGCCGCCGCTGACGAAGACCTCGCGCGACCGGCCGCGGACCTTGCGGTGCTGTTGACCGAGCAAGGCCTTGGCGGCCCGGATCTCGATCTCGACGAACGGTTGCGGCGCTTTCGCCGCGAGGGTGGCGAAAGAGCGGTTTCTGCTCGCAGGCTCGCCGCGCGGCTTGCCGACGAGGCAGGTGGACGCAAAACAGCGGCGGAGGCTCCGGCGGGCGCTCTGCTGCTGCATGCCTATCCCGACCGGATCGCCAAACGGCGCGGCGGACGCGGGCGGTTTGTCATGGCGAACGGACGGGGCGCCGAAATCGCCGAGACGGAACGGCTGGCAGGCGCAGACATGCTGGTGATTGCAGACCTGACCGGCAAGGCAGCGCAGGGCCGCGTGCTGGCGGCAGCGGAAATCACACGCGCAATGATCGAAGACGGTCTGCCTGACGTTATCGTTACGTCGGAGGAAGGCGGCTTTGATTCGGCAAGCCGGCAGGTGCGGGCGCGGCGGGTCACCCGGATCGGGGCGATCGTGCTTGAGGAATCACCACTGGCAAAACCGAAGGGAGAGCAGGCCGCACGGGCCCTGGCCGAAGGCGTCAAGCTGCTCGGGCTGCAGGCGCTCAGCTTTTCCAGATCGGGCGAGCAGCTTCGACAGCGACTGGGTTTCCTGCATCGAAGCCTGGGGGAACCATGGCCGGATGTCAGCGACGATGCGCTGCTCGATACGCTGGAGACATGGTTCGTGCCCTTCCAGTCAGGTGTTACAAGTCTTGAGCAAGTCAGCACGGCAAGTCTGCATGATGGGCTGATGTCCCTATTGCCGCACGGGCTCGGCCGTGATCTCGATCGCCTGGCGCCGACACATTTCACTGCGCCGACCGGGCACGCGCATCCGATCCGCTATGACGGTACGGAACCGGTGCTGGCGATCCGTGTGCAGGAACTTTATGGCATGAAGAGCCATCCGGCGATTGCCGGCGGCAAATTGCCACTGGTTCTCGAGTTGACCTCGCCCGCACATCGGCCCATCCAGACGACGCGCGACCTGCCGGGATTCTGGGCCGGTTCCTGGAAGGATGTGCGCAGCGAGATGCGTGGCCGCTATCCAAGGCATCCGTGGCCGGAAAATCCAGCCGACGCGGATCCGACCACCCGGGTGAAGCCGCGCGGCACCTGAAGCATCAGACGAAAGGCGAGACTGCATGAGCATGGAGCTTTCGGCCAAGTTCGGCCCCTCGAGCCGTCGGTTGAGACTGGAAACGCTGGTGCGCTTGCGCTGGGTGGCAGTGGCCGGCCAGGCGTTGACCGTCATGGTTGTCGCCTTCTGGTTCGACTTCCCGTTACCGCTGGCCACATGCCTTGGCCTGATCGGCGCGCTGGCCGCCGCCAATGCGCTCCTGTCCTTTGCATTCCCTTCGACTTACCGATTGGAACCGGCGGCCGCGCTTGCGGTTCTGGCGCTCGATCTCTTCCAGATGGGCGCCCTGCTGTTCATTACGGGTGGCCTGAACAATCCATTCGCACCGCTGATCTGCGTTCCGGTCATCATCTCGTTTGCCTCGCAGCCGCGTCGCCATTCGACAGCGCTGCTGATCACCGCCGTCGGGTTCATCACGCTGCTGGCGTTTACGCCTTATCCCCTGCCGTGGTTCGAGGGCCGGCATCTGGATGTCCACCCGCTGATGCAGGTCGGCATGTGGTGCTCGATCGTATCGATGATGGCGTTTGCCGCCTTCTATGCCTACCGTGTCTCGCAGGAGGCGACACTGCTGGCCGATGCATTGACCGCCACCGAACTCATCCTGCAGCGCGAGCAACATCTGCACCAGCTGGATGGTCTGGCGGCGGCCGCCGCCCATGAGCTTGGAACACCGCTCGCAACAATCAGCGTGGTTGCCAAGGAAATGGAACGCGAACTGGGCGAGGACGATCGCTTTCGCGAAGACGTTCAACTGCTGCGCAGCCAGAGCGAGCGATGCCGCGACATTCTCAGACGATTGACCAGCCTGCCCTCCGAGGGTGAAGCCCATATGCGTGTGCTGCCACTTTCCTCGATGATCGAGGAGGTGTTGGCGCCGCATCGCGAGTTCGGCATCAAGGTGGACCTGGTCGAGCTTTCCGACCGGGCGACGGAACCGGTTGGTACGCGCAATGCAGCCATTCTATACGGGCTTGGCAATCTGCTGGAGAACGCGATCGACTATGCAAGCAACAAGGTCATTGTCAGCGTTGAACACACAGCAAGCCATGTGACCGTGACGATCGAGGACGACGGCGCTGGATTTTCTGCCGGAGTCTTGCAAAGAATTGGCGAGCCCTATGTTACAAGCAGACAGGGCGATGCGCGTGCCGGCGGGTTGGGCCTCGGGCTTTTCATCGCCAAGACGCTGCTTGAGCGATCCGGCGCAAGCCTTCGTTTCGAAAATGGCGCGTCCGAGCACCCCGGTGCCCGCGTCATAGTGTCATGGCCCCGGGAATTCATGGAGGCAAACACGCCCTTATGACTTTACCGGCCAGCCTTTCGTGCCCATAAGCTCAGCCAGGACGAGAATATCGGTCTCGGGATACAGATCATGACAGATGTTGCAACTTCGATTGCGAAAGCAAACCATTCCACCTCGCCAGCCGGTGTCGATCTCGGCGCAGATCCATCTCTGCTGATCGTCGACGACGACGCACCATTCTTGCGGCGTCTTGCAAGGGCAATGGAAAGTCGCGGCTTTGTCGTCGATCTCGCCGGCTCCGTCGCCGAGGGCATCGCCAAGGCAAAGTCGGCACCGCCGAGCTATGCCGTCGTCGACCTTCGGCTTGGCGACGGCAACGGCCTTGATGTCATCGAAGCCATTCGCGAACGGCGAATGGACACACGGATCGTCGTGCTGACCGGTTACGGCAATATCGCCACCGCAGTGACTGCGGTTAAACTCGGCGCCCTCGACTATCTGTCAAAGCCGGCAGATGCCGACGACATCTTCCTGGCACTGACACAAAGGCCGGGTGAAAAGGCTGAAATTCCGGAAAATCCGATGTCGGCCGACCGCGTGCGCTGGGAACATATCCAGCGGGTCTACGAAAGCTGCGAGCGCAACGTGTCGGAGACCGCTCGGCGGCTCAACATGCATCGCCGCACGCTGCAGCGCATCCTTGCCAAGAGAGCGCCGAAGTAAGTCATTCGCGAGGGGTGCGCGCCGCCCACTCCGCTATCATCAAGCGCTGGGCCGCCGCACGGGAGAAATCCAGGGTGACGGCCTTTCGCGTTGCCGGTGCCAGACGATGTTCCGGGGCATCGCGCACGACGTGACCCGCATATCCATCGGACAACAGCAGCCCACAGTCCTCAGGGAAAATATCGAGGGGCACGCCGACATGCGTCGCGAAAAACAGCCGGTCACAATAGCGGCGGTAGTCGGGCCATTTGCGGTCCACGCGAAAATCCTCAATCGACGACTTGATCTCGACGATCCATATCTCCCCGCGTTCCGAAAGGGCGATCAGATCGGCGCGGCGGCCATTGGCAAGCGCCAGTTCCGGCAGAACCGCAAAACGCATGTCAGTCAGCAGAAGCTGGACCCCGCGCCGAACCATTAATGCCCGGTCGGACTGGCGCCCATCGATTAGCGGATTGTTAACGGCGATCGAAACTATGGTCATGGATATGTCCGTTCCAGCGGCCCAGAGATGTTGCAAAAAAGCCATGCCGCGTCATTTTGCAGTGCCGAAGACGCCCGGCTGACATACGGCGCTTGCACCGCCGAGATTAATCAAAAATAAACCATAATCAAAGATGGTCGAGACAACCATCTCCCCGCCAAAACCATGAGCTCCCCCATGCGCTTCCGCAATTTACTGACCTTGCTCGGCCTCGTTGCATCCGTAGGCCTCGCCGGCTGCACCACCACATCCGAAGGATCCAAGGAGGTTGCCGAAACCACCAGGGTCGAAATCTTCAGTGATTCCTATGGTAAAGTTACCGACGCTGGTTTCGCACTGCCAGCGATCCCGATCGAAAAGGTGAACAAGAAGTTCCACCGTCAGATCGTCGACTACTCAACCACGGAAAAGCCGGGCACCGTCGTCGTCAATACGCGCGAGCGTTTCCTCTATTACGTTCTGCCGCGCGGCAAGGCCGTTCGCTACGGTATCGGCGTCGGCAAACAGGGTTTCGCTTGGGAGGGCGAAGCCTATATCGCATGGAAGCAGGCTTGGCCGACCTGGCATCCGCCGAAAGAAATGGCGGCACGCAAGCCAGACGTGGCCCAGTATGTCGAGAAGGGCATGGACCCCGGCCTGCGCAATCCGCTCGGTGCCCGTGCCATGTATCTTTTCAACGAGAAAGGGCAGGACACGCTGTTCCGCCTGCATGGTACGCCTGAATGGGCTTCGATCGGCACCGCCGCTTCGTCGGGCTGCATCCGCCTGATGAACCAGGATGTGATCGACCTCTACAATCGCGTGACGCCGGGCAAGAGCGCCAAGGTCGTCGTCCAGCAGTAAAGCGATATCCGTTCCGACAATGAGAAAAGCCGCCAGATCGCTCTGGCGGCTTTTCTTTTGAGACATTGCTTTACCCTATTACTGGCGAGCTTTGGCTTTCAACTCCAGGCGACGACGATGCAGGACCGGCTCGGTGTAGCCATTCGGCTGTTGCCGTCCCTTGAGGACCAGGTCCAGCGCTGCCTGGAAAGCGATCGACGCATCGTAGTTTCCTGCCATCGGCACATAGACCGGATCTCCCGCATTTTGCCCGTCGACAACCACCGCCATGCGCTTCAGCGTCTCGACAACCTGAGCCTCGGTGATAACACGATGATGCAGCCAGTTTGCCATGTGCTGGGCGGAGATACGCAAGGTAGCGCGGTCTTCCATCAAGCCGATGTTGTTGATGTCCGGCACCTTTGAACAACCGACACCCTGATCAATCCAGCGAACGACATAGCCGAGAATGCCCTGGGCATTGTTGTCGAGCTCGCGCTGGATCTCGTCAGGCGTCCAGTTCGGCCGGATTGCGACCGGCACCGACAGGATATCGGCAAGGTTTGCGCGCGGACGAGTCCTGAGAGACTTCTGCACCTGCGCGACGTCGACACTGTGATAGTGCGTGGCATGAAGGGTCGCAGCCGTCGGAGACGGAACCCAGGCGGTGTTGGCGCCGGCTTTCGGATGCGCGATCTTCTGCTCGAGCATCGCGGCCATCAGGTCGGGCATGGCCCACATGCCCTTGCCGATCTGGGCGTGGCCGGACAGGCCGCATTCCAGGCCGATATCGACGTTCCAGTTCTCATAGGCCGAAATCCAGGCTGCCTGCTTCATATCGCCCTTGCGTATCATCGGTCCGGCTTCCATCGACGTATGGATTTCGTCGCCGGTGCGATCCAGGAAGCCCGTGTTGATGAAGACGACGCGATCCCTGGCGGCGCGGATGCACTCCTTGAGATTGACCGTGGTGCGGCGCTCCTCGTCCATGATGCCCATCTTGATGGTATTGGGTGCCATGCCGATCAGGTTTTCGACACGCGAGAAAATCTCGCAGGCAAAAGCAACCTCTTCGGGGCCGTGCATCTTCGGCTTGACGACATACATCGAGCCGGCACGGGAATTCTTCCGGCGACCCGATGGGCCTACGTCATGCAGGGCGATTAGGCCGGTCAGGGCCGCATCCATGATACCTTCCGGCACTTCGTTGCCGTCCCTGTCTCGAATCCCCGGATTGGTCATCAGGTGACCGACATTGCGCACCAGCATCAGTGAGCGGCCGGGCAGCGTGGCGGGTCGACCGTCAGGTGCCAGATACTCGACATCCGGGTTCAGGGCGCGGAGAAAGCTCTTGCTGCCCTTGGCGACTTCCTCCGTCAGGTCGCCTTTCATCAAACCAAGCCAGTTTGCATAGACCACCACCTTGTCATCTGCATCAACGGCGGCGACCGAATCCTCGCAGTCCATGATGGTGGTCACGGCTGACTCGAGGCGAATATCGTTGATCCTGGCGGCATCCACTCGGCCGATGATGCCGGAGCCGTCGATCAGAATGTCGACATGCAGACCATTCTTGCCGAGCAAAATCGCGGTCGGCGCATCCGGCGCGCCCCGGAAACCGGCAAACTGTGCGGGATCAGACAGCCCAGTCATGCCGCCGCCGATCAGGCGCACGGACAAAGCCTCGTTTTCAACAGTCAGCGCCTCGACGGACGACCAGTCACCGGCAGCGAGCGGAGCCGAGCGATCGAGGAAAGCCCGAGCCCAGGCAATCACTTTGGCACCACGGGCCGGGTTGTAGCCACTGCCCTTTTCTGCGCCATCGGTTTCGGGAATGACATCCGTTCCGTAGAGGGCATCATAAAGAGAACCCCAGCGGGCATTGGCGGCGTTCAGCGCATAGCGGGCATTCATCACCGGAACGACGAGCTGAGGGCCGGCAATCGATGCAATTTCCGAATCGACGTTCCCGGTTGCGATTTGAAACGCATCCCCTTCCGGCAGCAGGTAGCCAATTTCGCGAAGGAAAGCCTCATAGACGGCCAGGTCGCTCGGCGCACCGTTTTGGCGATACCAGACGTCTATCTTTTCCTGCAGTTCATCCCGACGCGCCAGCAATGCGCGGTTCTTCGGTGCAAGGTCGTGGACAATGGCGGAGAGCCCGGACAGGAAATGGTCGATGTCGACGCCGGTTCCTGGAATGGCACTGCCGACGATGAAGTCATGCAATCTACTGTCGATCGACAGGCCGTGGCTCTCAACGAATGTCATGGGCACTTCTCCTCGCAATGCGGCGCAATCTTTGCGGCTAGCATCATCTGAATGCATTCATAGTCAATTGTGCATAAATTAGAAATATTATTTCCATAATCGAAACTATCAGTGTCTCGCCATTCGCGGACGGCCGCTGACCGTCGCGAATATGCGCGCCTCCACCAGCTTGCGCCGTCCTTCGATCTCCGGCGCATCGACCTCCTCGCGCCACGTCAGGATCGCATCAGTGGCGCCGCTTGCCTCGGCATGCTCCAGCGCAATGGCCGAGGCTCGATCGCGTGCAGCCAAAAAGGCTTCCTCCTCGTTGACGAAACGCAGGCTATCGCCGGCGCCGGACAGGATGAAGAGCCCCTCTTCCGGCGATGTGATGAAGACCGTTGTCGTGCTGCGGACCTGGCCGACGACGGCGCCAACCGCATTGGCAACATCGGCATCGGGTGGGACGGCGCATTCGGCCGATAGCAGTTGGGCGATGGCAGGATAGTACACGGCTGCCGAAGCGCCGAGGCCGATCAGCGGCCTGTCCAGAGACAAGGAGAAACGGGCGATGCCGGGTTCCCGGTTGAGCGCTCTATCAATCAGGACGGAGCGCACCGGGTCGACTTCAGGAATACCGTCTTCGGCGAAAGAGGATGCCAGGATTACCTCGGCGGACTGGCGCGTCAGGCGATCGACTATCCGAACAGCCAACGCCTCGGGCGAGGCGGCAATCAGCTGGCCTGCTCCGTTTTTCTGCCGGACGGCGAGCTTCAAGCCCAATTCTGCTGCGTCCCTGTTCCATTGTCCCTGGCGACCCAAGAAATGCATCGCGTCCGAAGGCGTCAGCCCGATAACATGAACGAGGCCACGCGCGACGAGACGATCCAGCGTCGCCTTCTGCTGGGTGTAGGAAATCAACTGATCAAGCGGCAGAGGCGTGGCGCCGATCCTGGCAAACAATGCCGCCTCTTGCGGCTGAAGCCCGGCCGCAAGATGATCGGGGATGCCGGTGCGTATGGCAAAACGTCCATCATGACGGCCAAGGTGTGTTGCGCGAACTTGCCGGTCCAGAACATCGAGAATAGCCCCGCCATGCAAGGCGGCAGCGAGGCTGAGCGGTACCAGCCGGCGCGGCCCAAGATCGATCCGGGCAGCAAGGCCACGGTCATCAAAGCGAACTTCCGAATCACCGCCAAGACCGAAGGTACGCATCGCAACTGCCTCGACCATGGTGCGGAAACCACCAACCACCGCGCCATCCTGATCGAGACGCGGGTGACCGCCGTCCATCACCGCCACATCGGTGGTGGTTCCGCCGATGTCAGAGACAACGGCATTGTCCAGGCCGGTCAGATGGCGGGCACCAACGAGACTTGCCGCGGGTCCCGACAAGATCGTCTCGATCGGGCGCAGTCTTGCTTCGGCCGCTGAAATCAAGGCACCATCGCCTCGCACCACCATCAACGGAGCATCGATCCCGCGCCGCTTCAGATAGCTTTCCGCCGATCCAACCAATCGGTCGATCATCGAAACCAAGCGTGCGTTGAGCAAGGTCGTCAAAGCGCGTCTCGGACCGCCCAGCTTTGACGACAATTCGTGGCTGCAGGTGACAGGCAGACCACATTGGGCGCGGATCACCTCACGCACCTTCAATTCATGGGCCGGGTTGCGCACGGCAAAATATCCGGCGACGGCAAAGGACGAAACATGCGGCGCCAACCTTGGCAAGGCAGACTCGAGCGCCTCGAGATCAAGTGGCGTCTCGTTGCCGTGCACATCATGGCCACCGGCAATGAACAGCACCGGATCAGAGCCCAGCGCATCGGCCAATCCGCCACGCTTGAGGTCTTCAGGCCCGAAGCCGATCATCACCAGAGCGGAACGCCCGCCCTGCCCCTCAACCAGTGCATTTGTCGCAAGTGTCGTCGATAGCGAGACAAGTCCGATAGCCTCCGGCGCTATGCCTGAAGTCGCCAACACGTTCTCGAGCGCACCGGCGATCCCGATCGACAGATCGTGCCGCGTCGTCAGGGCCTTGGCCTTGGCGAGGATACCCGCCGTTTCGCTGTAGATCACCGCATCGGTATAGGTTCCGCCGGTATCGATGCCGAGCATAGTGTCTGAGGTCACGAAGGCCGCCTTGTCTTCCAGTCTTTGCTCCAGGGAGCCTAAACCGTTATGGCACAGTCGATTCCGTTTGCACCAGCGGACCCGCGTCAGATGCAGGGTTGTTTCGCGTCTTCCTCCGGGTGATCCTCATCGGCAACCCGCCTGCGGGCTGTGTCGTCAGTTTCTGCACCGGCCACGGATTCGTCTCAGGCGTCACGTCGAAGCGGAACCTGTGCATCAGCACCGCAAGGGCGATAACTGCCTCCTGCAGCGCAAAGGTCGCCCCGATGCAAACGCGCGGACCGGCGCCAAAGGGCAGATACTGAAAACGGCCGATCTTTTCACGGGCACCGGGCATGAAGCGCGCCGGATCAAAGGCGCGCGGCTTGTCCCAGTAGAGTTCGTGTCGATGCAGTGTCCAGGGCATGACAAGCACGGTGGTGCCCTTGGCTATCTCGATCACCTCGCCACTCGCCGCAGTGTAGCTATCGGCCGAAATCGCATCGCGATTGATCGATGGCGCCGGCGGATAGAGCCGCATCGCCTCTTCAAAAGCAGCGCGCACATATGGCATCTGGTCGAGCCAGTCCACCGGGTCGGCACCGCTGGCAATCACGCTGTCGATCTCGTCTTCCATGGCGCGACGCACATCTGGACAATGGGCGACGCAAAAGAATGTCCAGGCCAATGCCCGCGCAGTCGTTTCGTGCCCGGCACCAATGAAGGTCAGGATGTTGTCCTCGATCTCCTCCACGCCAAGCCCGTCCGGCCCTTCAAGATCCAGCAGCAAGGTGAGAAAATCATTGGGAGCCGTGGCGCGGTCGGCTGTCATGAGGGCACGCCGCTGATCCATGGTGTTGCGCACAAGCTGCCGGAACTTGCGCAATACCTTCTGACCGCGGATACGGGTGAGACGCGGTACCCATTTGGGTGCCTTGAGCAGATCAAAGGGATCAACGCGGCCCATATTGTGCAGGAGATCCTCGACGTCTCGGGCAAAATCTCCCTGTTCAGAGACAATACCGTCTGAAAACAGCGTGGCAGACAGGATGTCGTAGGTAAGTTCGGTCATATCGACAGCAATGTCGCGCACCTTGCCTGCGGGTTCGTCGGTCTCGTAGCGGGACAGGAAATCCTCGCTCTTCTGGCGCATCTGCAGCGCAAAGCCGCGTGCGTGACGTGGCGTGAAAACGGGCGCCATAGCCTTGCGCGACCGCTTCCATACGGGGCCTTCCGCCGTCAGCAGGCCATCCCTGAGGATCGGGCGCAAGACCAGCTGGCGCACTTCTGACATCTCGTAGTTGGCCGCATTGTCGACGAGCACGTGGCGGATCAGGCCGGGATCATTGGCGATGAGTGTCGTTTGGCCGAAGAAGCGGGTCTCGATCCATGGCCAAGTGTAGGACGGCACGCCCCACAATTCGAGCGGATTGCGCAGGACCGTTCTGATGATTTCAAGCCGACCCGGAGGGACCGTACGCGGCAGCGGTGCCGGTGGTTCGAAATCTGCGATTTGGGGCTTTGTATTCATGCCTTTGCTCCACAAGGGGCGCCGTCGCCCCTAAGGAGTTAGAGCAGGTCCTGCAACTCGTCCAGCCGATCGTTGACCAGCCATCCGTAATAGTTCTCTTCCGGCCAATTGGTCGCACCACCTGCATTGCGCGCACGTAGCGCGCGCGCACGTTGCTGCGAATTGCCGATATTGAACAACGTCGCCGTCACGCCTGGGTTTTGCGAAATATCCACATTGGCGATGCTGCGGTAGTCGTCGATGGACTTGCGGATGACTGCCGCCATGAACGCGAGCGAGATGTCTGGATCCATGATCGCCTTGTAAACGCCGACAGCATCCTTTTCATCGAGCTTGGCATAGCCAGACTTCTGATGAACGAGATCCGACAGCATCAGTGCGGTCAACGGATTGATCTGGCCCAGTCCGAAGGTCTGGCCGGCGTAGAAAGGCTGGAAGAAGACGGCACTGAACCGATTGTTGGGGTAAGCGGTGCCACCGACCGTCTTTCCGCGAAACCTGTCCTGCCAGACGTCTTCACGGCAGGTCCACAGACGGTAGGAATCATCCAGCTCGTCACACTCGGCAAATTCAGGCCGCTGAACGAAATCAGAAACGTCCTCGCTCTTATAGGCAAAACGGAAGCTGTTGCCGGCGTAAGACGCGGCCTTCACATAATAGCTCTGCAGGCTGTCATAGGCGTCGACGTTGTAGGTATGTTCGCCAACGATCGCACCGACCATGTGGATCGGCGCAATACCGTAAGCCACAGCCGTTTTCTTGATCTTGCCGACCAGGGCGTCGTCATCGCGCAGGAGATCGCGAACTTTTTCGTATTTCAGGTCAAAACTGGTCTTGCCGGCCTTGGTGCGACGAACCGAAGCGCCCGGAACCGGCGGCTGCTCGACGTTGCGATTGCCTGACGGCACGACCTGCGCAGCTTGAGCTACAGTGCCCAACAATCCCGCCAAGGAGACCGTCAGAAAAAATGTCCGGATGATAGATAGCACGCTTCGCCGTCCTCAGACTGAGCCGCAAATCAGATCTGCATCATTCACAAGGGAAGGGATGCAGATCCACTAGCTCACTCCTTACATAAGCACAGCCTGCATTGTCGACCTTCCGCGCTCTCACTTTCCCGATACTGCGGGAGGGAAAGAGCGCCATAGGTGCACAAAGATCACAGGATATAACGACTGAGGTCGGTATCGGCAGCCAGGTCTCCGACATGCTTCTGCACATAGTCCGAATCGATCATCACTACAGCGCCGCCGCGATCCGGTGCATTGAACGAAATGTCGTCCAGAACGCGTTCCATCACCGTCTGAAGGCGCCGCGCGCCGATATTCTCAACCGTGGTGTTCAGCTTCACCGCGACATCGGCCAAAGCATCGATCGCGTCCTCGGTAAAATCGAGATTGAGCTCCTCGGTCGCCATCAGCGCCTTGTATTGGCGGATCAGGCTTGCTTCGGTTTCAGTCAGGATCCGGCGAAAATCCTCCTTGGTCAAAGGCTTCAACTCAACGCGGATAGGCAGACGACCCTGCAGTTCCGGCAAGAGGTCCGACGGTTTCGAGACATGGAAAGCGCCCGACGCGATGAAGAGGATGTGATCCGTCTTGACCGGACCGTATTTGGTCGAAACGGTGGTGCCTTCGACCAGGGGCAGCAGGTCCCGTTGTACACCTTCGCGCGAAACGCCCGCACCCACGCCGCCTTCCCGTGCCGCGATCTTGTCGATCTCGTCGAGAAACACGATACCGTCGTTTTCAACGGAACGCACCGCTTCGCGCTGGATCACTTCATTGTCGATCAGCTTGTCGGATTCGTCTCGGATCAGGTCGGTATAGGACGCCTTGACCGTGGTGCGAACCTTTTTCGTCCGGTTGCCCATGGCCTTGCCGAACATTTCCGAAATATTCAGAATGCCGACATTGGCACCGGGCATGCCCGGAATTTCAAACCCGCCAGGCATGCCGGATCCGGCGTCTGCCACTTCAATATCGATTTCCTTGTCATCCAGTTCTCCATTGCGCAGCTTCTTGCGGAAGCTGTCGCGGGTCGCCGGTGACGATGTCGAACCAACCAGCGCGTCCAATACTCGCTCTTCGGCAAGCGCGTGCGCCTTGGCCTCAACTTCATTGCGCTTCTTGTCGCGCACCAGGGTGATACCGATCTCGACGAGATCGCGTACGATTTGTTCGACATCGCGGCCGACATAGCCGACTTCGGTGAACTTGGTCGCCTCGACCTTGATGAACGGTGCTCCGGCAAGCTTTGCCAGGCGACGGGAAATTTCGGTCTTGCCGACACCGGTCGGCCCGATCATCAGGATGTTTTTCGGCATGACCTCATCGCGGAGATCCTCGGACAGCTGCTGGCGGCGCCAGCGATTGCGCAGCGCGATCGCCACCGCACGCTTGGCGTCGTGCTGGCCGATGATGTGGCGATCGAGTTCGGAAACGATCTCGCGCGGAGAAAAATTGCTCATGTGGTTTTACTCCTGGCAGTCGCAAGGAAACTCGACTGCTTGAACTTGGTTTCATGGACCGGACAGGCAGGTTCAAGCGACGTCCAGGGTCTCGATAATCACGCTGTCATTGGTATAGACGCAGATTTCACCGGCAATCTGCATGGCGCGACGGGCAACCTCTTCGGCCGAGCGATCACTGTCCATCAGGGCCCTCGCTGCGGCATAAGCGAAATTTCCGCCCGAGCCGATCGCCATCGTACCATGTTCCGGCTCCAACACGTCGCCATTGCCGGTAATGGCAAGCGTGATCGTCTTGTCGGCGACCAGCATCATTGCTTCGAGGTTGCGCAGGTATTTGTCGGTGCGCCAATCCTTGGCAAGCTCGACGGCAGCCCGCATCAACTGACCCGGATATTGCTCCAGCTTTTTCTCCAACCGGTCAAGAAGAGTGAAGGCATCCGCAGTCGCGCCAGCGAAACCGGCGATCACCTTGCCATCCTTGCCGATCCGGCGAACCTTGCGTGCGTTGCCCTTCATCACGGTCTGGCCGAGGCTCACCTGGCCATCGCCGGCCATCACGACCTTGTCGCCCTTGCGAACAGTAATAATCGTTGTCATCAAACACCTATATGCCCGCGTACCGGGCCTTGTCTGCTTCGGCCAGCGGCCGTTTGTCGAAACCTATGTAAGTTGCCTTTTGGCGATTGCAATCATTGCCGACAGTCCGCTGCAGGCGCCTTACGGCAACGCAATGTAACTTCTGGATATTTGGCTCACCTGCTGATATGGAACGGCCATTATTCCCATGGAGCAGCCCGATGGCAGAGCGCAAAGGCGAGATTTCCCGCAAGACCAACGAGACGTCTGTGTCCGTTTCCGTCGATATCGACGGCACCGGCACCGGCAAGATCTCGACCGGCGTGGGCTTTTTCGACCATATGCTCGACCAGTTATGCCGCCATTCTCTGATCGACATGCATATCGATGCAGCGGGCGACCTTCATATCGACGACCACCACACTGTCGAAGACACGGGCATTGCGCTTGGCCAGGCAATTTCCAAAGCGCTTGGCGATCGCAAAGGCATCACACGTTATTCGTCGATCGACCTTGCCATGGATGAAACCATGACAAAGGCGGCCATCGATGTGTCCGGTCGACCGTTCCTGGTCTGGAACGTCAATTTCAGCGCGCCGAAAATCGGCACGTTCGATACCGAACTGGTGCGCGAATTTTTCCAGGCACTGGCACAGAATGCCGGCATCACACTGCATGTGCTGAACCACTACGGCGCCAACAATCACCATATCGCCGAGACTTGCTTCAAGGCAGTCGCACGGGCTCTGCGCATGGCGACGGAAATCGATCCGCGCCAGGCGAACCGGATACCGTCCACCAAAGGGACATTGTGACGGCAGCACGGGTCCGCTTAGCGGAAACAAACTGCCACCTTGCTCCGCTGTCGGCACAGGGCTGAAGCGTTGAGCGGAAAGGACATATGACATGCGTGTAGCCATCATCGACTACGGTTCGGGCAATCTACGTTCGGCGACCAAGGCATTCGAACGCGCAGCACGCGAAGCCGACGTTGACGCCACGATTGAACTGACCGATCAGGCGGACCGGGTGGCCTCGGCCGACCGGATCGTATTGCCGGGCGTCGGCGCCTATGCGGATTGCCGCCGGGGTCTCGATGCTGTTCCTGGAATGCATGAGGCAATCGTCGATGTGGTCGAACACAAGGGGCGCCCGTTCTTCGGGGTTTGCGTCGGCATGCAGCTGATGTCCTCGCGCGGACTGGAGAAGACCACGACGCAGGGTTTCGGCTGGATTGAAGGCGACGTCATCGAGATGACCCCGTCCGACCGGAGCCTGAAGATCCCGCAGATCGGCTGGAACACACTGACGCTCAGACATGCACATCCGCTCTTCGACGGGATCGCCACAGGCGCAAATGGCCTGCATGCCTATTTTGTTCACTCCTACCATCTTGCGGCCAAGCATGCATCTGACGTGATTGCGACCACCGAATACGGTGGCGCGATGACGGCCTTTGTCGGCCGGGACAACATGGTCGGCGCGCAATTCCATCCGGAAAAAAGCCAGACGCTTGGTCTCAAGCTGATTGCCAATTTCCTCACCTGGAAGCCCTGACCCTCATTTTCGGATTTTTGTCATGATCCTTTTTCCCGCCATCGACCTGAAGGACGGCCAGTGCGTTCGCCTGAAACTCGGCGATATGGACCAGGCGACCGTTTATAACGCCGATCCGGCCGCGCAGGCACGTGACTTCGAAGAGCAGGGCTTCGAATGGCTGCACGTGGTTGACCTGAACGGCGCCTTTGCCGGCGAAAGCGTCAATGGCGCCGCAGTCGATGCAATCTTGAAGGCCACCAAAAACCCGGTGCAGCTCGGCGGCGGTATTCGCACGCTGGAGCATATCGAGAGCTGGCTATCACGCGGCCTGTCACGCGTTATCCTCGGGACGATCGCGGTCCGCGACCCGGCTTTGGTCATCGAAGCCTGCAAGCGCTTCCCCGGCAAGGTTGCCGTCGGCATCGATGCCAAGGGTGGCAAGGTCGCCGTGGAGGGTTGGGCGGAAGCATCCGAACTCGGCGTTATCGAGCTTGCGAAGCGCTTCGAAGGTGCCGGGGTTGCTGCGATCATCTATACCGATATCGATCGGGACGGCATCCTGGCCGGGATCAACTGGCCGTCGACGCTGGAACTGGCTGGAGCTGTCTCCATACCGGTCATCGCGTCGGGCGGCCTGGCTTCCATCGACGACATCCATCGCATGTTGCGACCGGATGCGGCTAAGCTCGAGGGTGCCATATCGGGCCGCGCGCTTTATGATGGCCGTATCGATCCAGCGGAAGCGCTCGCGCTGATCAAGGCTGCCAGAGGTTAAAGGACACATCCCATGACGCTCAAGGCCCGCGTAATTCCCTGTCTCGATGTCAAGGACGGCCGTGTCGTCAAAGGCGTCAACTTCGTCGACCTGATCGATGCCGGCGATCCCGTGCAGGCTGCCAATGCCTATGACGCGGCCGGTGCCGACGAACTCTGTTTCCTCGACATCACCGCCTCTTCGGACAATCGCGACACGATTTTCGACGTGGTGGCTGAGACGGCCGATCACTGCTTCATGCCGCTGACCGTCGGCGGTGGCGTGCGTGCGGTGGCCGATATCCGCAAATTGCTGCTCTGCGGCGCGGATAAGGTCTCGATCAATTCGGCAGCGGTCAACAATCCCGATTTCGTCGCCGAAGCCGCCGACAAATTCGGCAACCAGTGCATTGTCGTTTCGATCGATGCCAAGAAGGTCTCCGCCAGCGGGGAAACCGACAGGTGGGAAATCTTCACCCACGGTGGACGCCAGCCGACCGGAATTGACGCCGTCGAGTTCGCCATCAAGATGGTCGAACGCGGCGCTGGCGAATTGCTTGTGACCTCGATGGACCGGGACGGCACCAAGAGTGGCTATGATATCGGCCTGACGCGCACCATTGCAGACAGCGTCCGGGTTCCGGTGATCGCGTCCGGCGGCGTCGGAAATCTCGACGATCTGGTCGCCGGCATTCGCGACGGCCATGCGACAGCTGTGCTCGCCGCCTCCATCTTCCATTTCGGCACCTATTCGATTGCCGAGGCCAAGGCATATATGGCTGACGCCGGCATCGCGATGCGGCTCGATTGAGCGCAAGGAAGGCAGATCATGACCGCTTTTACTCTCTCCGACCTTGAAGCTATCGTGGCAAAGCGCGCCAAGGCTGCCCCGGACCAATCCTGGACGGCGAAACTCGTCGCGGGCGGGCAGAACAAGGCGGCAAAGAAGCTTGGCGAGGAGGCTATCGAGGCCGTGATGGCGGCGGTCCAGAACGACCGGGAGAACCTCGTCTACGAAAGCGCCGACCTGCTCTATCACCTGATGGTCGTATTGAAAATCGCGGACATACCTTTACAAGACGTGATGCAGGAACTTGAGCGCAGGACCGCTCAGACGGGCCTGAACGAGAAGGCCAGTCGGCGGGATCCATGACGATATCTATACGGGAATCCGAAGCGCCAGAAGTCCTCGACCATTTCCAGGCCAATGGTTATTCGCCTTATCTGTTCTTTGATTCCGAGGAATGGGCGCATTTTCGCGCTGACACGCCGCTGACGCTGACGGCCGACGAAGTGCATCGGCTGCGCTCGATCGATGACCCGATTGATCTTGATGAGGTGCGGCGGATCTATCTGTCGCTGTCACGCCTGCTATCGTCGCATGTCGAATCCTCGCAGCTGCTGTTCGAGCAGCGCAATCGCTTCCTCAGCATGTCAGACGTATTCAAGACGCCATTCGTCATCGGCATTGCCGGATCCGTTGCTGTCGGGAAATCGACCACCGCGCGTATTCTGAAAGAGCTTCTCGCTCGCTGGCCTTCGAGCCCTAAGGTCGATCTGGTGACCACGGACGGCTTCCTCTATCCGAATGCGCACCTGACCAAAAACGATATCCTCAATCGCAAGGGTTTCCCCGAAAGCTATGACATCGGCGCCCTGCTACGCTTCCTGTCGGCGATCAAGGCGGGAATGCCGAACGTCAAGGCACCCTGCTATTCGCACCTGACCTACGACGTGCTCCCTAACGAACACGTGGTCATCGACCGGCCGGACATCCTGATTTTCGAAGGCATCAATGTTCTGCAGTCGCGCAATCTGCCCGCGGACGGCAAGATCGTGCCGATGGTTTCTGATTTCTTCGATTTCTCGATCTATATCGACGCTGATGAACATGCCATCCATCGCTGGTATGTCGAACGCTTCATGCGCCTCAGACAGACGGCGTTTCGCGATCCGAACTCCTACTTCCATCGATATGCGACAATCGGCGAGCAGGAGGCAATGACCATTGCCGAAGGCCTCTGGAACAACATCAATCTGAAGAACCTAAGGGAAAATATCCTGCCGACGCGACCGCGCGCCGATCTGATCCTGCGCAAGGGCAACAATCATCTGGTCGAGAAAGTCGCGCTGAGAAAACTGTAGGCGATGCATCGTCGGCTATGGATCAGGGATTGACGCGGCGCAGTGTCAGATTGATGCGACCGCCATTCTTCAAAAGCGTCGAGGTTCCTGGGTAAATCCTGTCGACGCCATGAAAGCACAGCCTGCCCGCTCCGCCCAGAACAAAGACATCGCCACTTTCAAGCCTCAGCGAACTGGTTCGATCTTTGCGATCCAATCCACCTATGCGGAACAGGCAACTGTCGCCGAGGGACACTGAGACAACGGGAGCGTTGAAATCCGTCTCGTCGCGGTCCTGATGCAGGCCCATCTTGGCATCGTCGCCATAGAAATTGACAAGGCAGGCTTCCGGATCCTTGTCGAAGCCGGATATTTCGCGCCAGAGATCGACCAGAATCTGCGGGATTGCCGGCCAGGGCACCCCGGTGATGGGATGGGCTGCCTGATAGCGATAGCCTCTCTCCTTGTCCGTTACCCAACCGAGCGGCCCACAATTCGTCATGCGCACGGACATGGGCTTTCCGGTGCCGGGCATGACCGGCACATAGAGCGGCGCTTCCGCCACCACATCGCGCACAGAATCCACCAGCACGTCCTGTTCGGTCCGCTGAAAATACCCGGGAAAATGAAAGAGTCCCTCCGAGAGGGACAGCTTGGGTTTCACGATCACTGTCTTTGCTGCCGCTGTTTCGAAGGCAGGTTATACAAAAAGCCGTTTGTGGGAACCCGTCATCGAAACAGCAATCAGCCGACAAGCGGAGGAATGCGCAGCACCTGGCCTGGATAGATCTTGTCGGGATGGCTCAACATCGGCCGGTTCGCTTCAAAAATCAGCGTATGCTTGGCACCCTTGCCCTTGCCATATTCGGCTTCGGCAATCTTCCACAGGTTGTCGCCCTTCTTCACCGTATGAAATACCGGCTCCTTTGCCGCGACGGGCGCAGCGCTGTCCGCGTCGGCAATCTTCAACTCGGTGGCTTCCACGGTGGAAATGCCAAGCGTGTTGCCGACGGCCACGACAGCCTTTTCGAAAATCGACTGATCCTTGACCACACCTTTCAGGACGATCTTGTCATTGACGACCTCAACATCAACCTTGTCCGTGCCAAGGTCATGGGAGGCGAGTTCCTTCTTGACCGCTTCGACATCAGGCGCTTCGTCCTCGCCGCCCAGTCCAAGCTTCTTGTCGGCGCTCTTGATGAAATTGAAAAAGCCCATCGATAGCCCTCCTTGGTTGCCGTGGATCAGATGACCGCAGAGGCCCGAAAAAGACAAGTAATTTTCTAATTTAAATATAGCTGAATTAGTCGCCGCCCGGTCTGCCGCGCATTTTCTTCACTTCGGCGCGTCCGGACTTTTCCTTCAGGCGGCGCTCGACCGAACCTTTGGTCGGCTTGGTTTTGCGGCGCGGCGGCGGCGGCGGTTCTGCGGCCTTCAGGATCAGTTCCTTCAGCCGCTCGCGCGCATCTTCGCGATTGCGCTCCTGGCTGCGAAAGCGATTGGCCTCGATCATCAGCACGCCTTCCTTGGACAGGCGCCGGCCAGCCAAGGCCGCTGCGTTCTGCTTGACCCGATCACTAAGTGCGGGCGATCCGAGGATGTTGAAGAACAGTTGAACCGCCGTCGAGACCTTGTTGACGTTCTGGCCGCCCGGGCCGCCGGCCAGAACGAACTGCTCGGTCAGTTCCCAACCCGCTATGGTTATGCGGTTGTTGATGTAAAGCGGATCGCTGGCCATGGCTCTTCACGTCGTGTCTGTCAGACATTTCATATCGGCAACAAAAGGCAACATGGCAAGCGACAAGAAAAGGCCCGGCGAAACTCCGCCGGGCCTTTTCTTGTCAGTTTCTGAATTCGGACTTATTCGGCTGCGATCGCAACACCCGGCGCCGCGTCGCGCACCTTGCCATCGACATGGGCTTCAAACTTGGCGAAGTTGTTGATGAACATGCCGACCAGTTTCCTGGCTTGCACGTCATAGGCGGCCCCATCCGACCAGGTCGAACGCGGATCGAGGATCCTGGTATCGACACCGTCCACCACCACCGGAACGGCAAACCCGAAATTGGGATCGGTCCGCATCTCCGCCTTTTTCAGTTCGCCCGTCAGTGCAGCCGTCAGCAAGGCGCGTGTCGCCTTGATCGGCATGCGGTTGCCTGTGCCGTAAGCGCCACCGGTCCAGCCGGTGTTGACCAGCCAGCAATCAACCTCATGACGAGCGATCAGATCGCGCAGCAGGTTGCCGTATTCAGTCGGATGACGCGGCATGAAAGGCGCACCAAAGCATGTCGAGAACGTCGCTTCCGGTTCTGTCACGCCCTTTTCAGTTCCCGCCACCTTGGCAGTATAGCCAGACAGGAAGTGGTACATGGCCTGCTCAGGCGTCAGACGGGCGATCGGCGGCAGCACGCCGAAGGCATCTGCCGTCAACATGATGATCGTCTTCGGATGCGGCGCCGTACCGGTTTCCGATGCGTTCGGAATGAAATGCAGCGGATAGGCGCAGCGGGTATTTTCGGTCAGCGAGCCATCGTTGAAATCCGGCATGCGATTTTCATCGAGCACGACATTTTCGAGAACGGTGCCGAAGCGCTTGGTCGTGGCGTAGATCTCAGGCTCAGCCTCGGCCGAAAGACGGATGGTCTTCGCATAGCAACCGCCCTCGAAATTGAAAATGCCGTTTTCGCCCCAGCCATGCTCGTCGTCGCCGACCAGCGTGCGGCTCGGATCGGCAGACAGTGTCGTCTTTCCGGTGCCCGAGAGCCCGAAGAAGACGGCAGCATCGCCAGCCGGACCGACATTGGCCGAGCAATGCATCGGCATCACGCCCTTTGGCGGCAGAAGGTAATTGAGAACCGTGAAGACCGACTTCTTCATCTCGCCGGCATAGGAGGTGCCGCCGATTAGCACGATGCCATTGGTTAGGTCGCAGGCAATGACCGTCTCGCTGCGGCAGCCGTGGCGCTCCGGATCCGCGCGAAAGCTCGGCAGGTCGATGATCGTCAACTTCGGCACGAACGTAGCGAGATCTGAACGTTCCGGACGGATCAGGAGATTGCGGATGAACAACGAATGCCAGGCGAATTCCGTCACGACGCGGGTCGGCAGGGCATTGTCCTTGTCGGCACCGCCAACCAGGTCCTGAACGAAAAGATCCTTGCCTTCAGCATGAGCCAGCATGTCCCTGTGCAGGACTGCAAAATGCTCGGGCGAAAGTGGCTTGTTGTTGTCCCACCAGATCTGGCCATCGGTCTTGCTGTCGCGAACGACAAACTTGTCCTTGGCGGAACGGCCGGTGTGCTGACCAGTCAAGGCGCGCAATGCGCCATCCGCGGTGAGTTCGGCTTCGCCGCGGCGAATCGATTCCTCATACAACAGGCCTTCGCCCAGGTTGTAGCGAACGCTTGCGGCACTGCCGAGACCGATCGTCGCAACCCCAATTGCGGGGTTATTTACACCGAATTCCTCCATGGGCGCGCATCCTCTCAACGTGAGCCACAATACTTGAATAGGCGGAAATTAGTCGGGGAATTTTAGAAAGGCAAGTGGGGCTTCCTAAATAATATAATGATATCAATTATTTAATCGATTTAAATTGCGAAATGCATTTTTAAATCGTTTAGTTCTCGTTCCATTCCAAGGGGTAACACAACCCCAGGCGGTGCATTTGCCTGCGACCTGCGCGCACCAGGAGCCTCCGCAACAGTCTCCCTTTATCTTTGCCACAATTTGTTCCACCTTTATCCCCATTAAGCACTGCCATGCCACCAGAGCTGGGCTGGGTGACACACCAGGAGCAGCGCTTACATGACGATGGAGACGTACAGCATGCAGACGATCGCGCTCGTGGATGACGACCGCAATATCCTCACTTCAGTCTCGATCGCGCTCGAGGCCGAAGGATACAAGGTCGAGACCTATACCGATGGCGCCTCTGCGCTGGACGGCCTGCTCGCAAGGCCCCCGCAGCTTGCCATCTTCGACATCAAGATGCCGCGTATGGACGGCATGGAACTGCTGCGCCGCCTGCGCCAGAAGTCCGACATTCCCGTCATCTTCCTTACCTCCAAGGATGAGGAAATCGACGAACTGTTCGGCCTGAAGATGGGTGCCGACGATTTCATCACCAAGCCGTTTTCGCAGCGACTGCTGGTGGAACGCGTGAAGGCAATCCTGCGCCGCGCAGCCAATCGCGAGAACCTGTCCGCCATCGGCGGCCCCGGCAAGCCGACGGCCGAGCAACAGGCCCGGACGCTTGAACGTGGCCAGCTGGTAATGGACCAGGAACGCCATACCTGCACCTGGAAAGGCGATCCGGTGACCCTGACGGTGACCGAATTCCTCATCCTGCAGTCGCTCGCACAGCGACCGGGCGTGGTCAAAAGCCGCGATGCCTTGATGGACGCAGCCTATGACGAGCAGGTCTATGTTGATGACAGAACCATCGACAGCCACATCAAACGGCTTCGCAAGAAGTTCAAAATGGTCGATACGGACTTCGACATGATTGAAACGCTCTACGGCGTGGGCTACCGCTTCCGCGAAGCAGCGTGAACAAACCTGTCCGGTGATCGCGGGGACCTGCCGAGACCTAGAGCTCATGCGTTTGGGCTCTTTGGCTCGAGTTCGAAGACGAGCGGTCAGAACGGCAGGCGAAGGGGTGGAGTTTGGCCAAGCAGGTAGATGAAGACACCTTGGAGGAGCTGGAAGGCGCCTCGGAATCGCGTCGGCTCTTTACCCATCCGTTCACCCTGATCCGGCGCATCTTCGGCCATGCTCTATTTTCGAGCCTGACACGACGGATTGTCTTCTTCAATCTGGCCGCCCTGATCGTCCTAGTCGGCGGGATCATGTATCTCAATCAGTTCCGGGAAGGCTTGATCGATGCACGTGTCGAGAGCCTGCTCACCCAGGGGGAAATCATCGCCGGCGCGATTTCCGCATCGGCGTCGGTCGACACCAATTCGATAACTATCGACCCGGAAAAACTGCTGGAACTGCAGGCCGGCCAAAGCATCACGCCCGTTCCGAATGACGAAGACCTGGAATTTCCTATCAATCCGGAGCGGGTTGCGCCCGTGTTGCGTCGACTGATTTCGCCGACTCGCACCCGCGCCCGGCTGTTTGACGCCGACGCCAATCTGCTGCTTGATTCCCGCCATCTCTATTCCCGCGGCCAGGTCCTGCGTTTCGACCTGCCGCCGGTGGACAACGATTCCTCCAGCCTGACCAACTGGGTAGCGCGGATCTTCAATACGGTGCTGCAGCCCGGCAATCTGCCGGTCTACAAGGAAGCGCCCGGCGGCGACGGCTCGATCTATCCGGAAGTGATGAATGCCTTGACCGGCGTGCGTGGTGCCGTGGTCCGGGTGACGGATCAGGGCGAACTGATCGTTTCCGTTGCCGTGCCGGTCCAGCGGTTTCGCGCGGTGCTCGGCGTACTTCTCCTTTCCACCCAGGCCGGCGATATCGACAAGATCGTGCATGCAGAACGTCTGGCGATCATGCGTGTCTTCGGCGTGGCGACGCTTGTCAACATCGTCGTGTCGCTGCTTCTGTCATCGACCATCGCCAATCCGCTTCGACGGCTTGCGGCAGCGGCGATCAGGGTGCGGCGCGGCGCCAGGGAGCGCGAGGAGATCCCTGACTTCTCCGCCCGCCAGGACGAGATCGGCAATCTGTCGATCGCTTTGCGCGAAATGACCACCGCACTCTATGATCGAATAGATGCGATCGAAAGCTTTGCCGCCGATGTCAGCCATGAGCTGAAGAACCCCCTCACCTCGCTGCGCTCCGCCGTCGAGACCCTGCCACTGGCCAAGTCGGATCAGTCCCGGCAGCGGCTGATGGATATCATACAGCACGACGTACGGCGCCTTGACCGGCTGATCAGCGATATTTCCGACGCCTCGCGGCTTGATGCCGAACTCGCGCGTTCGGATGCCAAGCCGGTCGACATGGAAGTGCTGCTGTCAAGCCTCGTGGATATCTCGCGCGAAATCCGCAGTGGCAAGAAAGCCGTCGAGATCGACTATGTCATCGACCAGAAACCCGGCTCCAAGGCACGGTTCCTGGTCAATGGCCACGATCTGCGTCTGGGGCAGATCATCACCAACCTGATCGAAAACGCTCGATCCTTCGTCCCGGAACAGGGCGGCCGGATCAGGGTTCGCCTATCGCGCACACGCGGTCGGTGCCTCGTGCAGGTTGAGGACAATGGGCCGGGCATCCAGGCCGAGAATATCGACCGTATTTTCGAGCGTTTCTACACCGACCGCCCCGAGGGCGAGAGCTTCGGCCAGAACTCCGGTCTCGGCCTGTCGATCAGCCGGCAGATCGCCGAAGCGCATGGCGGGACGCTGAGAGCAGAGAATGTCATCGATCAGGATAGCAAGACGCTGCTGGGCGCGCGCTTCGTTCTGACCCTACCGATCGATGCACCGGCATGACGGGCATTGGCGAAAACATTCACGCGACCGCCATCATCGTTGACGGTATCGGTCTGCTTTTTGTGGGTCCTTCGGGGACGGGAAAATCAGCCTTGGCGTTCGACTGCATCGCCGAGGCGCGTATCAGCGGAAAGTCCGCAGCGCTGATCTCGGACGATCGGGTCATCATTTCGCGCCAGAATGGCCACATCATTGGACACGGGCCAGCCAGCATCCGTGGACTTCTCGAATTGCGTCACAGCGGCATCGTCAGGATGGAATGGGTCGAACAAGCTCCACTTCACTATGCGATCATGCCCGTTGTATCGGCAGAAGCCGACAGATTGCCGCCCGAACACGAACAATTTGAAGTCGCGAGGGATATTCAACTGCCCGCTATCCGTGTTCCGCGACCTGTCCGATTTCCACTTTCCCATATCTTCGCCCTTATTCGGAGCGTATGATTCTGGGCTTGCACTTCCCATTTTCATCGCCAAGATGGCCTCGTGCTGATAGACGGAGCCTCCGTGTTGCGTTATTTGGCCAATGTTTGCGCTAAGGGGCAGTAAAGAATGATCGGACTTGTGCTTGTCACACATGGCAAGCTGGCTGAAGAGTTTCACCATGCGGTGGAGCATGTCGTCGGCCCACAAAAAAATATCGAGACCGTTTCGATTGGCCCGGAAGATGATATGGACCAGCGTCGTCAGGACATTCTTGACGCGGTTCTGCGGGCAGATGATGGCCACGGCGTGATTATCCTTACCGACATGTTTGGCGGCACTCCTTCCAATCTGGCTATTTCCGTCATGAACAATGGCCGGATCGAGGTCATCGCCGGCGTCAACCTGCCGATGCTGATCAAGCTTGCCGGCGTGCGTGGCGACAACGACATGGACAGGGCGCTGGTCGAGGCTTCCGAAGCCGGACGCAAATACATCAACGTCGCCAGCCGTGTGCTCAGCGGAAAGTAAGAGATCATGACTGGTCCGATCGCCCGTGAAATGCTGATCATCAACAAACGCGGCCTACATGCACGCGCCTCGGCGAAATTCGTCCAGATGGTCGGCGGCTTCGATGCAGCCGTGAGTGTGTCCAAGGACGGCACCACCGTCGGCGGCACGTCGATCATGGGACTGATGATGCTGGCGGCGAGCCCCGGATGCTCGATCCATGTCAGCGCCACCGGCAACCAGGCAACCGCCGTCATCGAGGCGCTGGAAACGCTGATTGCCGACAAGTTCGGCGAAGAGATTTAACCGATCGAACATAAAGACATAAAGACTTCTTTATGTCTAATTGCCAACGCACCTGATCCCTGTTACAGAGGCGGCATGGCCTGCAACGATTGTTGCGGGCGGCACATTCGCATCGGTCCCGTTCGTGAACGGGGGAGCCAGGCCAAATTTAGCCGGAGAACACCATGAGCCAACATGACTACGTCATTGCCGATATCGGTCTTGCCGATTTCGGACGCAAGGAACTAGACATCGCTGAAACCGAAATGCCGGGCCTGATGTCCTGCCGCAACGAATTCGGCGACAGCAAGCCGCTCAAGGGTGCGCGCATCACCGGCTCGCTGCACATGACGATCCAGACGGGTGTTCTGATCGAGACCCTGGTCGCGCTCGGCGCCGAAGTCCGTTGGGCTTCGTGCAACATTTTCTCGACCCAGGACCATGCCGCTGCCGCAATCGCAGCCGCCGGCATTCCGGTCTTTGCCGTCAAGGGCGAGTCACTCACCGAATATTGGGAATACACCGACAAGATCTTCCAATGGACCGATGGTGGCTTCTCCAACATGATCCTCGATGATGGCGGCGACGCCACCATGTATATCCTGCTTGGCGCCCGCGCCGAAGCAGGCGAGGACGTTCTCTCCAATCCGCAGTCGGAAGAAGAAGAAATCCTGGTCGCGCAGATCAAGAAGCGCCTGGCAGCAACGCCCGGCTGGTTCACCAAGCAGCGCGACGCGATCAAAGGCGTCACCGAAGAAACCACCACGGGCGTGCATCGCCTGTACGAACTGTCGAAGAAGGGTCTCCTTCCTTTCCCGGCGATCAACGTCAACGATTCAGTCACCAAGTCGAAGTTCGACAACAAGTACGGCTGCAAGGAATCGCTGGTTGATGGCATCCGCCGCGGTACCGACGTGATGATGGCCGGCAAGGTTGCCGTCGTCTGCGGCTACGGCGACGTCGGCAAGGGCTCGGCGGCATCGCTGCGCGGCGCAGGCGCCCGCGTCAAGGTGACAGAAATCGATCCGATCTGCGCCCTGCAGGCTGCCATGGATGGCTTTGAAGTCGTCACGCTGGAAGACGTCGTCGATTCGGCTGACATCTTCATCACCACGACCGGCAACAAGGACGTCATCCGCATCGAGCATATGCGCGAGATGAAGGACATGGCGATCGTCGGCAATATCGGCCACTTTGACAACGAGATCCAGGTCGCTGCGCTGAAGAACCTCAAGTGGACCAACGTCAAGCCGCAGGTCGACATGATCGAGTTCCCGAAGGGCAACCGCATGATCCTTCTGTCGGAAGGCCGCCTGCTGAACCTCGGCAATGCCACCGGTCACCCGTCCTTCGTGATGAGCGCCTCGTTCACCAACCAGGTTCTGGCCCAGATCGAGCTGTTCACCAAGCCCGGCGAATACAAGAACGACGTCTACGTCCTGCCCAAGCACCTCGATGAAAAGGTCGCTCGTCTGCATCTCGCCAAACTTGGCGTGAAGCTGACGGAACTTTCTGGCGAGCAGGCTGCCTATATCGGCGTCACTCAGCAGGGTCCTTTCAAGTCTGAACACTATCGCTATTAATTAATCTCTGGATAATACCAGATATGGTAGGCGCGGCATTGACAAATGCCGCGCCTTCTTTTTTGCCCGCCGGCCTTCCCGACACTTTCCATCGGCGGTATTGTTTAGGACTTGATTCGTGGACCGCCCGATGGGCGTGGACTCGAAATCGGATGTCTTGTCGACGATGCGGCACATAATAAGACGGAGACAGACCGAGCATGTCGGTACATCAATGCGACCCGCTTTCGCGGGAGACGGCTATGACGGCGTCTAAATCTGGCCTCTGGCGGCAAACGACACATCAACAGGGGCAATCCCTTCGCTCGACCGCGCGCATACACGCGGCGGCTTCATGGCGCCGTGTCCTGGCAAACGGTTCGGCGCTGGCCGGCCTGCTTCTGCCGACCCTTGCGCATGCCCAAGCTAGCGATAAGGCCGGAACGCCACTGCTCACCAGCGTCGATATGGCGGGTTACGCGCTCGTCATCGGCGTGGTTTCTGCTGCGGTGTTTTCTTCGATCCTGTTGATCCGCCAACGCAATCGCCTGGAATCCGAAAACCGCGACATCCGCTCGACGCTGTCGGACAACCAGCAGAAAATTTCCGGCTATCATGCGGTAATCGCGGACAATAGTCGGCGTATCGTGATGTGGGACGGGCAAAACGGCAAGGCGGAATTCCTCGGCCAGTTGCCGGCCGATACCGGGGCTCCGCAATCGGACAACGAGTTCCTGGCACTTGGACGCTGGCTGAAGCCTAACTCTGCGAGCGAGCTCGAAAAAGCGATCGAAGCGTTGCGCTCACATGCCAAAACCTTTGACCTTGTCGTCGAGACGCAGCGGGGTGAAGTCATCGAGGTTCAGGGTCGCCTGTCGGGCGGCCGGGCCTTGGCCCACTTCGTCGCGCTCAACAACCTGCGCGCGGAACTGGCCGAGTTGAAGATCGAGCGCAATCGTCTGCGCAGTTCCATTGCGACCTTCGAATCCCTGCTCGACTCGATCGAGCAACCGGTCTGGCAGCGTGACAGCGACGGACGCCTCACCTGGGTCAACCAGGCCTATTGCGAAGCGGTCGAAGCTAGCTCTCCCGACCAGGCAATCCAGGAAGGACGCGAAGTCCTCAGCAGCCTGACGCGCGAGAAGATCAAGGCGAGCACGACACCGGAATCGCCGTTCCACGACACCGTCTCGACGGCCGTGCGCGGTGCGAGAACTTTCTTCGATGTTGTCGATATCCGCGGTCCCGGCGGTTCGTGCGGCATGGCAATCGATGTCTCCGGAACCGAAGCTTTGCGCGAGGAACTGGCACGTACGTTGAAAAGCCACGCGGAAACACTCGATCACCTCGGTACGCCGGTCGCGATCTTCGACGGCGAGCGTCGACTGCAGTTTTACAACCAGGCCTTTGTCGCGCTCTGGGCACTGGAGCCGAAATTCCTGGAATCGAAACCCGACAATGCCGAAATTCTCGACCGGTTGCGCTCGGCGAACAAATTACCGGAGCAACTGAGCTGGAAGGCGTGGAAGGAAAACACCCTTTCCGTCTACCGATCGCTCGAAACCCAGACCGATCTCTGGCATTTGCCGAATGGTCAGACCCTGCGGGTCATCGCATCTGCGCATCCACAAGGCGGCGCAACCTGGGTGTTCGAAAACCTGACAGAACAGGTCGATCTGGAGACACGCTACAACACCCTGCTCCAGGTTCAGGGCGAAACCATCGATCACCTCTCGGAAGGTGTTGCCGTCTTCGGCCCCGATGGCCGTATACAGCTGTCCAACCCGGCATTCCGTGCCCTCTGGGGTGTCACCGACGCCGAGACCGCCGTTGGCACGCATATTCGCACGATCGAGGCCACCTGTGCGCCGTCCTACGATCGCCCCGACGGCTGGAAAGCCTTCGGCAAGATCATCACCAGCTTCGAAGACGAACGGCCGTCCAGTCAGGGCACATTGGAGCTCTATTCTGGCCTTGTGCTCGACTATGCCGTCACACCCCTGCCAAACGCCCAGACCATGCTGACCTTCGTCAACATGACAGACAGCGTTCGCGCAGAGCGGGCACTGAAGGAAAAGAACGAAGCGCTTCGCAAGGCGGACGAACTGAAGAACGATTTCGTCCAGCATGTTTCCTACGAGCTGCGTTCGCCGCTGACGAATATCATCGGCTTTACCGACCTGCTCAAGACACCGACGATCGGCCCTCTCAACGAGCGCCAGGCCGAGTATGTCGACCATATTTCCACCTCGTCCTCGGTATTGCTGACCATCGTCAACGATATTCTCGATCTCGCGACCGTCGATGCCGGCATCATGCAGCTCGACTATTCCGAGATTGATCTGAGCGATCTGCTCGACGACGTATCGATGCAGATGACGGATCGCCTGCAGGAAGGCGGCGTGACGTTGGAGATTGCTGCTGCCAGCCAGCTTGGCTATGTGATCGCCGACCGGCAGCGCCTCAAGCAGATCCTGATAAAGCTGCTGACAAATGCCGTGAACTTTGCCCCTGACGGTTCGGTCGTCGCGATGAAATGCTGGCGCGAAGACACCGATTTCGTCTTCTCGGTAACCGACAAGGGCTGCGGAATGAGCGAAGAGATGCTTTCCACCGTCTTCGATCGGTTCTCGACGCATGGCAAGGGTGGCAAGCGCAGCGGACCTGGGCTCGGTCTTTCGATCGTCCAGAGCTTTGTCAATCTGCACAGCGGCAAGGTCTCGATCGACAGCGCACCGGGCCTCGGCACCACCGTGCATTGCCGCATTCCCTCAGCCAGTGTTCCGCAAGCCATCGCCGCCGCCGAATGAGTGACGGCATGCCCCCGATCGTCTTGGATCTGCCCGACGAAACGGCAACCAAACGGCTTGGCACAGATCTGGCATTGGTGCTGCAGGCAGGCGACTGCCTCGCGCTGCACGGCGATCTGGGCGCCGGAAAATCCACACTCAGCCGGGCCTTGTTGCGAACGATCGCCGAGGATCCCGAACTTGAAGTGCCGAGCCCAACCTTCACGCTGGTTCAGGGCTACGACCTGCGGCTGCCTGTTGCGCATTTCGATCTGTACCGGCTATCCGACCCGAGCGAGCTCGATGAACTCGGCTTCGACGAAGCCCTTGCCAACGGAATCTGCCTGGTCGAATGGCCGGACAAAGCCGGTACGGCATTGCCGAAATCGACCATCGACATTCACTTTTCCTTCACGCCGGAAGGTGGCCGCCATCTGAGCATATCCGCGCCGGAAGCGACGCTCTCGCGGGTCAAGCGAGCGCTGCAGATTCGCAGCTTTCTCGACAGGAGCGGCTATCCGAATGCAGAGCGCCGGCATCTGATTGGTGATGCCTCGACACGGGCCTACGAATCCATCCATCCGGCCGGCGAAGATACGCGCCTGATCCTGATGGATGCGCCGAAACGACCAAACGGCCCGCCGATCCGGGACGGCAAACGCTACTCGCAAATCGCGCATATAGCCGAAGATGTCTATCCCTTCGTAGCCATTGACCAGGCGCTGCGGGAGCGCCGCTTTTCAGCGCCGGCCATCCTGGCCAGCGATTGCGAAGCGGGCATCCTGTTGCTCGAAGACCTTGGCTGCCAGGGAATACTCGACGAGGCCGGTCGGCCGATTGCGGAGCGCTACCAGGCCAGTGTCGCCTGCCTTGCCGCGATCCACAATACACCATTCGAACGGGAGATTTCCCTAGACGGCGGGCGGATCCATCGCATCCCGGATTTCGACCGCACGGCAATGAAGATGGAAGTCGAGTTGCTGATCGACTGGCACCTGCCTTGGAAACGCAGCGGTCTCAAAGTCAGTGACGACGAGCGTCTGAGTTACCTGAACATCTGGGATGCCTTGATCGATCAGCTTGCAGACAGCGAAACCTCGCTTGTCCTGCGTGACTTTCATTCGCCCAACGTCATCTGGCGGGGTGACAGGACCGGCCACGACCGGATCGGCATTCTCGACTTCCAGGATGCGATGATCGGGCCATCGGCCTATGATGTCGCCTCGATCATCCAGGATGCGAGGGTCACGGTGGAGCGCGCCTTGGCCGACCGTTTGATGGCGGACTATCTCGCGATCCGTCGGCTCTCTCCAACCTTCGATGAAGGGCTGTTCCAGAAAAGCTGGGCGATCATGGCTGCCCAGCGCGCCTGCAAGCTCTGTGGTCTATGGGTTCGGCTGAAAGATCGCGACGGTAAGGACGGCTATATGAAGCACATGCCACGCACGCTCCGGCACCTGGCGGTCGCTTTCGAACATCCGGCACTCGCCCCCTTGCGCGACTGGTGTATTGAAGCTGGAATCGAACTTCCCGAATCAGCGGCGTAGTCACAATGAAAATCACCCAAGCCATGGTGCTCGCGGCCGGTCTCGGCACGCGGATGCGGCCGATCACCGACACCATCCCGAAACCGCTGGTGAAAATCAGCGGCAAGCCGATGATCGACTATGCCCTGGAGGCGCTTGCCGAGGCTGGCGTCGAGACAGCGGTCGTCAACGTGCATCACCACGCAGACCAGATGGAAGCGCATCTCAGAGCTTTCAACGGTCTTGAGATCAAGATTTCCGATGAGCGGGATCGGCTGATGGATTCCGGCGGCGGCTTGGCTAGGGGATTGACGCAGCTCAAGTCGTCCCCTGCTTTCGTGATGAATGCCGATCTGTTCTGGATCGGCGAAGCTGAGGGTGAGCCGTCAAACCTGCGCAGGCTTGCGGCAATGTTCGATCCGCAGTCGATGGATATCGCCATGTTGTGCGCCGACCCGGAGCGGACGACCGGACACAATGGCAAGATCGACTTTTCGCTGGCTGCCGATGGTCGCTTGGCCCGTTACACAGCAGGCGATGCAAATCCTGTCATCTATGCGGGTGCGCTGGTGCTGATGCCCGGCTTTCTGGCCGATGCGCCGTCTGAACCGTTCAACCTCAACATCTATTTCGATCGCGCCATTGCAGCCGGCCGTCTGCGGGGCCTGATACTTGATGGCGAATGGCTGACCGTCGGTACTCCTGAAGCAATCGGCGAGGCGGAAGCAACCATCCAGCGCGTCAGTCGGGGCCTGTAGGCCATGGCCAGCGGTCGCACGCCAAGGGTCTTCACCATTCCGGCGGGTCTGCCATTTCTGCGCATGCTGACACGTGCGCTGGTCGACGGTGACCTTGTCGACAGCTATCGCTACGATCCGGCCGATCCGCTGTCTCTGTCGCGGGTGACTATCCTGGTTCCCACCCGACGCGCAGCCCGCGTCCTGCGGTCGGAATTCGTGGATCTGCTTGGTGGCCGGTCGGCGATCCTGCCGCAGATCAGGACCCTGGGCGAGACCGATGACGACAGCGGTTTCTTCGACCACGATACGCCCTCGGCGCTCGATCTGGCCCCTCCGGTCAGTGGAACTGTGATGCTGCTCGAGTTGGCACGGCTTATCCTCGCCTGGCGAAACCAGTTGCCTGAGATCGTGCGCTCCATTCATGCCGATACGCCGCTCGTTGCACCTGCAAGCCCGGCCGACGCGGTCTGGCTGGCACGTGCATTGACCGAACTGATCGAAGCGGCCGAGACCGAAGGCAGCGACTGGAAAAACCTGTCCAATCTGAAGGCGGAAAACTTCGCATCCTGGTGGCAACTGACGCTGGAATTCCTGAAGATCGCCACGGCATTCTGGCCGGCCCGTCTGGAAGAACTGATGCGCTCATCGCCGGCCCGTCACCGTGATGCGGTCCTGCGTGCAGAGGCGGATCGCATTCGCCGCCAGGGCACTGAAGGACCGATCATCGTCGCCGGTTCGACTGGTTCAATTCCGGCAGCGGCCGAATTGATCACCGCGATCGCCGAACTCGACCGCGGCGTCGTGGTCCTGCCCGGGCTCGATACCAACATGCCGGACAGGGACTGGGCCAAACTCGACGACCGCGCAGCGCTCGACATTCTGCCAAATCCTGCGGTGCGAGGTCATCCGCAATATGGTCTCGCACATCTGCTCAACCGGATCGGCATAAGCCGAGACGAAGTACAGCTTCTCGCGGCAGCGGATGACGCATTGTCCGACCGCGCGGAAATCCTGTCTCGCGCGATGGCCCCGGCCGAGGCAACCGATGGCTGGAAGGCCTGGCGAGACGGATTTGCCACGGATCGGCTGACGGATGCGTTTCGCGATGTCGCGCTGATCGAAGCAGCCAACGAGCGCGAGGAGGCGACCGCAATCGCGATCGCGCTTCGGCTGGGTCTGGAACAGCCAGGATCCGACAACGAAAGTCGGGTGGCACTGATTACGCCCGATCGCGCATTGGCACGCCGGGTGATGGCAGAACTTGCACGCTTCGGCATTCAGGCCGACGATTCGGCCGGCACGCCGCTGACCGGTACGCAGCAGGCCATGCTCACCCAGGTTCTGGTCGAGGCCTGTTTGCGGCCGGGCGATCCGGTGGCGATTGTCTCCCTGCTCAAGCATCCGCTAGCCCGGTTCGGCTTCGACGCGGAGACAGCGCGTACTGCCGCCGATGCGCTTGAAACCATCGCGTTGCGCGGTGGTATCAAATCGCTGGATCTGGCCGAGATGGAGCCGCTGTTCGAGCAAGGTCTGGCGGCTCATCTCGTGGATCGGCACGCGCCGCAATGGCGTCAGTCACTTTCTGATGAAGCCATCGATCTGGCGAGCGAACTGGCGCAGCGGGTGACCGCTGCCGTCGAGCCATTGGTGGGCGTGCTGGTGCGCACCGCAGATGGCCGCGTGCTATCCAACAGACTGGTGCTTGGGGACTGGGCCGAACGCACCGGCCGGGTGATCGAGGCCGTCTGCGTCGACGACCGCGGCGATCTGGCCGGCATCTGGGGCGAAGAGGCCGGCGACACGCTGGCCGAGCTCCTCACGCAGGTGATCGCGACAGAGGGGCGGATCGAGGCCGACGGCCCGCAATGGATCGACATTGTCGCAGCCCTGATGGCTGGACAGGCCGTGAAACCGAAGGCGATGCGCCATCCACGGGTTTTCATCTTCGGAACCCTCGAAGCGCGACTTCAAAATGTCGACATGGTGGTGATCGGCGGGATGAACGAAGGTGGCTGGCCGGGCCAGACCACCAACAATCCCTTCCTGTCACGCGTGATGAAAGCCGAAGTCGGGCTTGAGCCGCCGGAACGGCAAATTGGCCAGGTCGCTCATGATTTCGAAATGGCCTGCGGGACCCGCAATCTGATCTTTTCGCGTTCGCTGCGCCAGGGATCGGCACCAACGGTTGCTTCGCGCTGGCTGCAGCGTCTGCTGGCACTGGGCGGGTCTGGTTTTGAGAAGGATCTCAAACAGCGCGGCGACCTCTATCGTCGCTATGTCGATCTGCTGGACGATGGCGACAACCAGGCGCCGGCACAGAGACCGGCGCCAAAACCGAAGGCAGAGCTGCAGCCGCGTTCTTTTACCTTCAGCGAGGTCGGGCGGTTCAGGCGCGATCCCTACGCTACCTATGCCAAACGCATTTTGCGGCTTGATGCCGTCGATCCGTTCAATGAGGATCCGGGTGCCGCAGAACGCGGGACCCTCTATCACGGCATTGTCGATCGCTTCATCAAGGAGGGTCACGATGCCACCAGGAGAGATGCGCTCGACATCCTCTATCGGATCACCGACGAGGAATTTCTCAAGCAAGCGCTGCCGCTGCATATCGATATCGTCTGGCGACAGCGTTTCTACGGCGTGGCGCAGTCCTTTCTCAAATGGGAGCGCGCGCGCCGGCCTGAGATCCGGACAACATTGACCGAGGTGCGCGGCAATGTGGTGTTGAAACCGATCAACATTACCATCCGCGGTGTCGCCGACCGGATCGACATCAAGGGCGGTGGCCATGCTGATATCATCGACTACAAGACGGGCCTCAATCCCAGTGCTGCCCAGGCACGAAGCCTGCTCGATCCGCAGCTGGCGCTGGAGGCCGCAGCGCTGATGGAAAGCGCCTTTGGCTCGGCCGGACAGCTGAAGCCGGACAATCTGATCTATGTGCGACTGAGACCCGGTGACCGTTTCTGTGTGGACCAGGTCAACAACGAACTTTCGGGCCGTGGTGACAACCGCAAATCGGCAGCCGAGCTCGCAGTCCAGTCGGTCGAGGAACTCGGGAAATTCATCCAGGCCCTGCAATCGGGCGAACGTGGCTTTGTCTCGCGGCTGATCCCGGCGGAGCAGACCAAATATGGCGGCGAGTATGATCATCTGGCGCGTGTCGCCGAATGGTCGACTGCTGACAGCGAGGAGGCGGGCTCCGATGAGTGACAACCCTTCCCTACCCACAGACCTGCCGGTCGGCGATGATCCTGGCGCATGGATCGACTGGACGACGGTGGAGCAGTCGCGCGCCTCGCATCCCGGACAGTCTGCCTGGGTTTCCGCCAATGCCGGTTCCGGCAAGACGCATGTTTTGACCCAACGCGTCATCCGTCTTCTGCTGGCCGGGGCCCGCCCCTCCTCGATCCTTTGCCTCACGTATACAAAGGCGGCGGCATCGGAAATGTCCAACCGTGTTTTCGACCGGCTGGCCGAGTGGGCGACGCTGGATGACACCGAACTTGCCAAGCGCGTAACGGCCATCGAGCAGCGCGTACCGGACCGCACGACGCTTGCGGCCGCGCGCCAGCTCTTTGCCAAGGCGCTCGAGACGCCGGGCGGATTGAAAATCCAGACAATCCACGCCTTTTGCGAAGCGCTGCTGCACCAGTTTCCGTTGGAAGCCAATGTCGCCGGCCATTTCAGCGTTCTCGATGACCGGGCTGCCGTTGCCGTTCTCGCCGAAGCCCGCCGCTCGCTGCTGACGGCGACGTCGAGCGAAGACGATGCGGATCTGGCCGAAGCCTTCTCCCAGGTGCTCGGCATTGCGGATGAGAGCGGGCTGGAAACGCTGATCAGCGATATTGTCGCCAATCGCCACGCGATACGGCAATTCCGCCGGGAATCCGCCCGCCACGGCAGCATTGATGCAGCCTTGCGCCTGCGCTTCGAAATCAGTCCCGATGAAACAGAAGCATCGCGGGCAGAGGCCTATTGGCCTCTTGCCGGCCTTTCCGGTCCATTCTTTGCCCAGTACATTCGGTTGGCACTGGAAAAGGGCGGCGAGAAGGTTCGCTCGGTTGCCGAGACGCTGGAGCGCGTGCTTGTCGAACGTGATCCCCTGGAGCGGGCAAAACTGCTCGATGGTGCCTTCCTGACACAGGCGGAAGCGCCCAAGGCTGACAGCTCGCTGATTGCGGCAGCCATGACCAAGGCGGCGCCCGAGTTACGTGACGCAGTGATTGCAGCCCGCGAACATGTGGTTGGCAAACGCGACAGGCTGCGGATCTTCCGCATGTACGAGGCGACAAAGGCTGCCCTTACGCTCGCGGTGCGGTTGGACGAAGACTATGAAGACCTGAAGAAACGCAGATCCCAACTCGACTTCGAGGATCTGATCGCCCGCAGCGCAGAACTGCTGATGCGCGCAGATGTCGGTGCCTGGGTGCACTACAAGCTCGACCAGGGCATCGACCATATCCTGGTCGACGAGGCACAGGACACGAGCCCGGTGCAATGGTCCGTCATCCGGTCGCTGCGCGAGGACTTTTTTTCCGGCGCAAGCGCCCGTCCGGGCGTGCGCACCTTCTTTGCCGTGGGTGACGAAAAACAGTCGATCTATTCGTTCCAGGGTGCCCGCCCGGAGCAGTTTTCCGTCGAGGCAAAACAAACGCAGCAGGCGGTCCATGATGGTGGGCAGACGTTCAATACGATCCGCCTGCCGCTTTCCTTCCGCTCGACCTCGGCAATCCTTTCCGCAGTCGATCAGGTGTTTTCCGTCAGCGAGAATTTCCGTGGCCTCAGCGCCGGCGGCGACGCGGTCGTACATATGTCGAGCCGTAGCGGCCACCCGGGCGAAGTCGACCTCTGGGATATGGTCGCTGCGGAAAAGCAGGACAAGGTCGAGGACTGGACCGCCCCCTTCGATGCAACACCGGAAAGCGCGCCCTCCGCCATTCTGGCGCGTCGAATAGCCCACGCGATCAGCGAACTGGTCGGCAAACAGGCAATCATCGAGAAGGGTGTCGAGCGGTTGATCCAACCCGGCGATATCCTGGTCCTGGTGCGCAAGCGCGACAGCTTTGTCAATGCACTGACCCGGTCGCTTAAGCGGCCCTACAGCATTCCGGTGGCCGGCGCCGACCGACTGAAACTGACCAACCACATTGCGGTGCAGGACATGCTGGCACTTGGACGGTTCCTGTTGCTGCCGGCCGACGATCTGTCCCTGGCGGCCATCCTGAAAAGCCCGCTGTTCAATCATGTCGAAGAACAGCTTCTGGACCTTGCAGCCGAACGGCCGGAAAAGCAGAGCCTCTGGGCTCGACTGCGGGACCTGGCCCAGGTCGATGGATCGCCATGGGCGGCAAGCTGGAAGAAGCTACAGCTTTTCCTCGAGCTTTCACGCACTCACTCGGTGCATGACTTCTATGCCCGGGTCCTTGGCATTCACGGCGGGCGACGTGTCTACCTCGGAAGGCTGGGCACCGAGGTCAGCGATATTCTCGACGAGTTCCTGACTTTTGCGCTGTCCTTTGAAACCGCCGGCCTGCCCGGTCTGCAATCCTTCATATCCACGCTGGAGATGGAAGCGCCGGAGGTAAAGCGCGAGCAAGACAAGGAGCGAAACGAAGTCCGGATCATGACCGTGCATGCCTCGAAAGGCCTGGAGGCACCGGTGGTCTTTCTGGTTGATGGCGGATCCAAAGCCTTCAATTCGAACCATCTCGCCAAACTTCGCCTCCTTGAGACACACACGGCTCAGCCGGCGGTTCCAATCTGGGTGCCGACCAAGGCGCTCGGTAATTCGCTGACCGACGCCGACAGCCAGTTGCGAAGGCGCCAAACGGAAGAGGAATATCGGCGACTGCTTTATGTCGCCATGACACGTGCCGCCGACCGGCTGATCATCTGTGGCTATCGCGGTGTGCAGGAACCGGGCGATATCTGGCACAGGATGATCGCGGATGCGCTTTCCGGTGACGAAACCCACTGCAGCGCTGCGCAATTCAACGGTGCAGATGGTGCGTGGTCGGGGCTCAAATGGCGCCTGCCGCTCTCCTCGAAGGTCTTTCCTTTGTCGGACGAGATCGTCGCAGACGAAGTCGAGTTGCATTTGCCGGCCGCGCTGTCGCGACCTCTGCCCCCGCCCGTCAGTCTTCCGCGACCGCTCAGCCCATCGGGCGCCGGCAGTATCGTTCTCGATGACACCGACGAGACACTGACGGCGTCGGCACTGTTCACCGAGGACAAGAAGGCCGACCTTGCGCTTCAGCGCGGCCGGCTGGTTCACCGCATGCTGCAGACACTCCCGGCAATCGCAGCCTCCGACAGGGTTCAGGCAGCACAGCGCTATGCGGACCGCGCCGCACGGTTTTGGCCGCGCCCGGAGCGGGAGAGCCTCGTAGATACCGTGATGTCCGTGCTCGAAGCACCCGGCCTGGCACCCCTGTTTTCGAATGCGAGCCAGCCGGAAGTGTCCGTTATGGGCACGCTCATGCTGAAAGGCGAACCTCGCGCCGTATCCGGCCGCATAGACCGGATGGCCGTGCTGGAAGACCGTGTTCTGCTGGTCGACTACAAAACCAACCGCAACTCGCCTCATCACGTGCGGGATGTGCCGCTTTCCCATCGCGCGCAGCTGGCGATCTACAGCGAAATTCTCAAGCCGCTCTATCCAACAAAGCCGATCGAATGCCTGCTGATCTACACGGAAACCGGGACGGTGATTAAGCTTCCGGAAGACGTGATGCGCACCTCACTTGCCGACCTCGAGACATCGTGAGATACCGCATATTGAAATTGTCGCGATGCGGCATCACATATCTAGTCAATTCGATATCTATAAGGAGAGCCCGATGGCTACTGTAAAAGTCGACAAGTCCAATTTTCAGGCCGAAGTTCTCAACGCCGCCGAGCCGGTTGTCGTGGATTTCTGGGCTGAATGGTGCGGCCCGTGCAAGATGATTGCCCCGAGCTTGGAGGAAATCTCCAACGAGCTCGCCGGCAAGGTGAAGATCGTCAAGCTGAACATCGATGAAAACCCGGAACTGGCTGCCCAGTTCGGCGTTCGCTCGATCCCGACGCTGGCCGTGTTCAAGGGTGGCGAAGTGGCCGACATCAAGGTCGGCGCGGCTCCGAAGACCGCTTTGTCGAGCTGGATTTCCAGCGCCGCCTGAGGCCTTGGCAAGATTGGCAATACTGACTGAAAAGCCCGGCTAATCCGGGCTTTTTTTTCATGTCGGAATGGTGCCGTTCTGGGCCAGAACATTGCCGGCGAGATAGAGCGAGCCGCCAATCATGATGCGCGGCGGCGGGCCTCCCGCAACTCTTTCGGCTATAGCATTCAACGCCTCACCGAGCGACCCCGTCGGCAAAGCGGTCAGTCCTGCATCCGCTGCGGACTGGGCCAGCGCGACCGGATCAAGACCTACATCGGAGCCTTCGATCGGAACCGTGTAGACCGCGTGGGCAATGCCGGTGAAGGCGCGGAAATAACCGATCGGGTCCTTGGTATTGATCATGCCGACGATCAGGTGCAGGGGGCGGGCCTTGCGCTCTTCCATCGCAGCCATGGCTTCTGCGATTACTTCGCCAGCACCCGGATTGTGGCCGCCATCAAGCCAGATTTCAGCACCCGCAGGCGCGCGATCGACCAGATGCCCTTCGGTCAATCTTTGCAGTCGGCCGGGCCATTCGACGGACTGCATGGCCTTTTCGGCAATCATCTCGTTGACCGTAAACCCAGCCGCCTTGACGGCGCGAATCGCGGTCGCGGCGTTGCCTATCTGGTGGCGACCTGGAAGACGGGGAAGCGGCAAGTCCATGAGGCCGAACTCGTCCTGATAGACCAACCGACCGAATTCCTCGTAACCAAGAAAATCCTGGCTAAAGACAGAAAGCGGACAGCCAAGTCGTTCGGCCGTGGTGATCAACACATCACGGGCACCTTCGAATTCCTGGTGCCCAATGACGACGGGAACACCGCGTTTCATGATGCCGGCCTTCTCGGCCGCGATCAGTTCGACGCGGTCGCCAAGATAGGCCTGGTGATCGAGCGAGATTGGCTGGATGATAGAAACAGCGGGTTTTTCAACCACATTGGTGGCGTCGAAGCGACCACCGAGACCAACCTCTATGACGGAAACGTCGGCAGGCTGTTCTGAAAACAGCAGAAATGTGACCGCCGTCAGGATCTCGAAAACGGTGATCGACTGGCCGCCATTGGCATCGGCGACACGGCGGAGCGCATCGGCAAAGACCGCGTCATCAACGATCTGGCCACGACCGCCCTTGACCCCTATGCGATAGCGTTCATGCCAGCGGACCAGATGCGGCGAGGTGTGCACGTGGACCGATAAGCCCTGGGCTTCGAGCAGTGCCCGGCAAAAGGCCGTCGCCGAGCCCTTGCCGTTGGTGCCCGCCACATGAATAACCGGCGGCAAACGCTTTTCGGGATTGCCGAGCAGATCGAGCAGGCGGCGAATACGGTCGAGGGAGAGATCGTATCCCTTGGGGTGCAACCCCATGAGTTTTTCGATCTCGGCATCGGCCAGGCTCAAGGTAGGCACTGTCATCACGGTCGTTCCACTGCCATTGGCCAAAGACGATGGTCGTCTCAGGCCGACGCCTTCGTCGTAAGGGCTGGAGTGGCGTTTGAAACCACATCATTGGCAGGACGCTTGGTCATGATCTTCAAAACGCGGGCGAGAAGATCGGGAATCTCGTGACGCTTGACAACCATATCGACCATGCCGTGCTCAAGCAGATATTCCGATGTCTGGAAACCTTCCGGCAGCTTTTCGCGGATGGTCTGCTCGATGACACGTTTGCCGGCGAAGCAGATTTCAGCGCCGGGCTCCGCGATGTGCAGATCACCCAGCATTGCGTAGGACGCCGTCACGCCACCCGTGGTCGGGTTGGTCAGAACCACGATGTAAGGAAGGCCCGCTTCCTTCAGCATGTCGACCGCAACCGTCGTGCGCGGCAACTGCATCAGGGACAGGATGCCTTCCTGCATGCGTGCGCCGCCCGATGCGGGGAACATGACCAGCGGGCACTTTTCCTTCAGCGCGCGCTCGAAGGCCTTCACGATCGCCTCACCGGCTGCGATGCCGAGCGAACCGCCCATGAAGTTGAACTCATGAACAACGGCCACCAGCTTGAGCCCCTGAACGGTGCCGACGCCGGCCAAGATGGTGTCTTCCTGTTCGGTTTTCAGACGGCTATCTTTCAGGCGGTCGGTGTATTTCTTGGAATCGCGGAACTTCAGCGGGTCCTGCGCGACCTTCGGTTGCTGCAGCGCTTCATACTGGCCGTTGTCGAACAGGTGGATCAGGCGTGCCTTGGCTGGCATCTTCATGTGATAGCCGGAGGCAGGAATGACCCACTTGTTCTCTTCGAGGTCCTTGTGGAAGACCATTTCGCCGGTTTCGGGGCACTTGATCCAGAGGTTTTCCGGCACTTCCCGGCGACCCAGCATGGAATTGATGCGCGGGCGCACATAGTTGGTGATCCAGTTCACGCGGTATACTCCTGACTTTTACAGCCTTTATCGGAAAATTATTCGGCAGCAGCAAGGCGCGCACTGCGCGTACCGCTTGCAAGGCCGCGAACCAGGGTGACGACGGCCTGAACCGTATCCGCCGTGGCTTTCCCGTCAGCTGTCAGATTGTTGGCGACCTGATTGACAATAGCCGTGCCGACGACAACGCCGTCTGCATTGGCACCAATCAGGCGGGCATGTTCGGCGGTCTTGACGCCGAAGCCGACGCAGATCGGCAGATCCGTGTGGGCCTTGATGCGCTGAACCGCACCGGAAACGCGCGAAGGATCAAGCATCGAGGAACCTGTGATGCCATTCATCGACACGTAATAGACAAAGCCGGACGTGTTCTGCAGCACGGTCGGCAGACGCTTGTCGTCCGTCGTCGGCGTGGCCAGACGAATGAAGTTGATGTCGCGACGGCGGGCGGGAATGCAGAGTTCGTCGTCCATTTCCGGTGGAAGATCGACGACGATCAGGCCATCGATACCAACGTCGACCGCCACATCGAGAAAATGCTCGACACCGAAGACGTAGATCGGATTGTAGTAGCCCATGAGCACGATCGGCGTTGTCTGATCGGTCTTGCGGAATTCGCGCGCGAGTTCGAGCGTCTTGAGCAGGGTCTGGCCTGACTTCAGGGCGCGCTGTCCCGCCATCTGGATCGCAGGACCATCGGCCATCGGATCGGAGAAAGGCATGCCAAGTTCGATCACGTCGGAGCCAGCTTCCGGCAGCGCCTTCATGATCGCCAGTGATGTGGCGTAGTCCGGATCGCCGGCCATGAAATAGGTTACCAGGGCGGGACGGCCTTCAGCCTTCAGATCGGCGAAGCGTTTATCCATGCGTGCAGTCATGATCAGAGCCCCATTCCGAGAATCTTGCCGACGGTGAAGATGTCCTTGTCGCCGCGTCCGCAGAGATTCATGACAATGATCTGGTCCTTGCCCATCGTCGGCGCGCGCTTAATGACTTCGGCGAGCGCGTGGCTCGGCTCGAGCGCTGGGATGATGCCTTCGGTGCGGGTCAGCATCTGGAAGGCCGCAAGCGCCTCATCGTCCTTGATCGGCACATATTCGACACGGCCCATGTCCTTCAGCCAGGAGTGTTCCGGGCCGATGCCAGGATAGTCGAGGCCGGCGGAGATCGAATGACCTTCCTTAATCTGGCCATCGCCGTCCTGCAGCAAGTAGGTGCGGTTGCCATGCAATACGCCTGGCGAACCCGCCGTCAGAGAGGCGCAATGTTCCTCGCCCTCGAGGCCCTTGCCGCCGGCTTCTACGCCAACTATGCGAACGCTTTCGTCATCCAGGAAAGGATGGAAGAGGCCGATGGCATTGGAACCGCCGCCTACGGCCGCAATGAGCATGTCCGGGAGCCGACCTTCGGCAGCCATTATCTGCTCGCGTGTTTCGCGACCGATCACCGACTGGAAGTCGCGCACCATCTCCGGATAGGGATGCGGGCCAGCGGCTGTGCCGATCATGTAATAGGTATCGTCAACATTGGTGACCCAGTCGCGGAGCGCCTCGTTCATGGCATCCTTCAAGGTGCCGTGTCCTGCCGTTACCGGCTTCACTTCGGCGCCGAGCAGCTTCATGCGGAAAACGTTCGGTGCCTGACGCTCGACATCGGTCGCGCCCATATAGACGACACAGGGAATGCCGAAACGGGCAGCTACCGTCGCAGATGCCACGCCATGCTGGCCGGCACCGGTCTCGGCGATGATGCGGGTCTTGCCCATGCGCTTGGCAAGCAGGATCTGACCGAGGCAATTGTTGATCTTGTGCGAACCGGTGTGGTTGAGCTCGTCGCGCTTGAAATAGATCTTTGCGCCACCCAGTTCTTCCGTCAGGCGCTCGGCGAAATAAAGCGGGCTCGGCCGGCCAGTATAATGGGTATTCAGATGCGCCAGCTCAGCCTGGAATTCCGGATCGGTCTTTGCCTTTTCCCACTCGGCCTGAAGGTCGAGGATCAACGGCATCAGGGTTTCGGCGACGAAGCGGCCACCGAAGATGCCGAAGCGGCCGTCCTCGTCCGGGCCTTCCCGGAAGGAATTGGGTTTGGGTGACTCGTTCACTTGACACTCCCTGATACCGGTACGCGGCGCGAAGCCTCAGCGACCGCCGCAAAAAACTCGTCCATCATCTGCAGATCCTTGACCCCGGGCGCGCTTTCGACGCCCGAGGAAACATCAATCCCACGAGCGCCCGTTTCGCGCAGGGCGTCCGCTATGTTGTCCTTGTTGAGCCCACCGGAAAGCATGTAATTCACACTTTCGTCAAGCGAGCGCAACAGTCGCCAATCAAATGTGACGCCATTTCCGCCGGGCAGATCCGAGCCGACCGGCGGCTTCGCATCGAAGAGAAAACGATCGGCAATACCTATATAGGGTTCGATGCGCTTGAGATCATCTGGCTCACGGATCGAAAATGCCTTCATGATCGGCAAACCGGTCATCGCCTTGACCGTCAAAAGCCGCTCCGGGCTTTCATGTCCGTGAAATTGCAAGATATCCGGACGCAGCAGAGCGATGATCTCGTCCAGATCGTCCGCATCAGCATCGACCGTCACAGCAACGATCTTGGCCCGGCCGCGGACGCGGTCCGCCAGAGCACCGGCAATGTCCGGCTCGATATTGCGCGGGCTCTTGGCAAAAAATATGAAGCCGATATGGGTCGCCCCGCGCTCAACAGCGCGATCGACAGCCTCCGGCGTCTTCAATCCGCAGATCTTGATATCGGGTCTCATGGCAGCGAAGTCGCACGAAATCACAAAAGAGTCGAGCCAAATTGCGACCTATGCTGAACGGTCAGGGATCGATCAGCCGAAGTCGATCGCATGAAGCGCAGAGCCATGCCGCTTTAACCAAGCCTTCGATTCATCCATGTGGGGGCAGAGCTCCTTGCAAAGCGACCAAAATGCCGGCCCATGGTTCATCTCACGCAGATGTGCGACTTCATGCGCGGCGAGATAATCGATCACAGGCGGCGGTGCCATGACGATGCGCCAGGAGAAGCTCAGCTTGCCATCCCAGGAACAAGATCCCCATCGGCTGCGGGTGTCCTTCAAGCTCAGGCTCCTGATCGGTTTGCCGACAGACCGGGCATGTTGCTCGGCCAAACGCTCCAGATCCCGACGTGCCTCCTTCTTGAGAAAATCGCAGATACGGCGTGGCAGATGATCCTCGAGACCGCTGACGCTGAGGATATGGCCGATTTCGCTGTCAATCGACTGGGTCAGCCCCCGCATCTGTCCGGAGTGGACGATGCGGTGCTTGACGCCGCGCAGCGCAATCTCGCCACCATCCTCGATCGCGCCGCCGGCGGCCTGCCGCGCAAGCCGGGTGCGGAGCCAGCCCTGATGGCGATCGAGGAAGTCCTCGATGTCCCGTTCCCTGAGTCCATGCGGGATGGTCATCTTGAGCGCCCTTCCGCCGGGCTCGATACGCAGCGTGATGCGTGTTGCGCGGGTGTTCCTGCGGATCGTCAGAGGCAGTTCACGGCCGTCAACGGCCAGCATCCTGTCCAGCGCGATACTGGACGTGCGGGTTACAGCGGGCTTTTTGAACAGGGAGAACATCGTTGTCTTTTAGCCGATTCGTACGGGAAATTGACGCATAAAAAGGCCGGCATCAAGGATGCCGGCCTCGTTTTGGTCGCGCAGGCGCGTTTTCAGTTGCCGGAATTGCCCATTGGCGCAATCCCCTGATCGGCAGACTTCACCTGTTGGCGATCGCGCATGAAGCGATCGAATTCTTCCTGGTCCTTGGCGCGGCGCAGTTCACGCGCATAGGCGTCGAAATCCGCACGCATTTCATCGAGCTTGCGACGCTCTTCATCAAGCCGATCGAGCTCTGCCTTGCGCCAATCATCAAAGGCGACATTGCCGGTGGCCGAAGTCGAGCCCTGATAGCGGCTCGAGCGACACCAGGCAAACGCGTCGTCCGCCTTGCGGTTGGCTTCACGCTTGAAAGTCTGGAACTTGTCGCCAAACAGAATGTAGGCAAGCATGGCAAGGCCGAGTGGCCAGAATACCATGAATCCAAGTACCATCAGGACGACGGTCGCCGGAGTCCAATCCGGTCGAAGCAATGCTGACTGGTTCATCATCGATTACCCTCGTTTCATCGGGGGCAGGATGCCGACCGATGGAATCGATGTGGGAAATGGCAGCCGCGCGTTCAAGAGAAATGCGGACCCAAATGGACAACCATCTGAATCCGCTAATGTAAATCGGAGCTATTGGTTCGAACGTCAGCCCGCCTTGCCGCCCTTGATGACGCGCTTTACTGGCGTCGCCTTCACACCCTTGCTGTGTTTGGTGGCGAAGGCGATGATACGGGGCGCGATCTCCCTGCGGAAACGCGAACCGTTGAATACGCCATAGTGGCCGACATCCGGCTGCATGTAGTGCATGCGCATCTCGTCCGGGATGCTGCTGCAGATCGTCTGCGCTGCCTGTGTCTGCCCAACACCGGAGATATCATCATTCTCGCCTTCTACCGTCAGCAGCGCGACCTTGCGGATCGCCTTGGTGTCGACCGGCTTGCCACGATGAAGCATCTCGCCTTTCGGCAACGAATGCTTGATGAAAACCGTATCCACGGTCTGGAGATAGAACTCGGCGGTGAGATCCATGACGGCCAGATATTCGTCGTAGAAGTCGCGATGTTTTTCGGCCGAATCGCCGTCATTCTTGACGAGATGGCCGTAGAACTCCTTGTGCGCGATCATATGTCGATCGAGGTTCATCGACATGAAGCCTGAAAGCTGCAGGAAGCCCGGGTAGACGGAACGCATGACGCCCGGCTGAGGCCACGGAACCTGCATGATGACATTGTCGCGGAACCATTCGATTGGCTTGTTCTGCGCAAGCTGGTTGACGGCTGTCGGATTGATGCGGGTGTCGATCGGGCCACCCATCAGCGTCATCGAGGCCGGTGCGCACGTATCGCCGTCGGCTTCCATGACGGCAACCGCAGCCAGGACCGGAACAGAGGGCTGACAGACGGCGACCACGTTCGTGTCCGGGCCGAGATGGTGGAGCATCTCGATCACGTAGTCGATATAGTCGTCGAGGTCGAAGTCACCGTCCGTCACCGGTACCATGCGGGCATCGATCCAGTCGGTTATGTAGACGTCGGCGCTCGGCAGCAACGCCTCAACCGTACCGCGCAGCAGCGTGGCGTAGTGACCGGACATCGGAGCGACGATGAGGATACGAGGGCCCTTGTCGGTGCCAGCCGGCAGATGGCGCTTGAAGTGGATGAGGTTGCAGAACGGCTTGCGCCAGACCACCTCCTCCTCGACGGTGACGGCCTCACCATTGATCGGGGTCGTTGGCAGATCAAAGGCCGGCTTTCCGTATCGGCGCGTGACGCGCTCAAACACTTCGAAGCCCGCGGAGAAGCTTCGGCCGACGACTGTGTGGGACCAAGGGTTGAGAGGGTTTTTCCAGGCCAGGTTCATCGCATCCGCTGTCGCGCGAAACGGCGCCATGACAGCATGGTTGAGTTCATAGAGCTGATAAAACATCGCTTGGCTCACCTTCCGGTCGTGTAGGGCATATAAGCCCATTTCGATATGCTACACTAACAGAGTTTTTGCAGTGCAAAAGCCTTTTGATGCACGGCATCCAAGGAGAACATCGGCACATGCATTTCCGTTCCAACACAAGCTGAATGAAAAGGCTTAAGGTTCCCATTACATCCGCTGGTTAACTGTTATCCACGTCCGCCTGGGGATTTGTGCAACCGCGAAGGAAGTGCTGGCAAGGATTCGGCAATTGCGCCATCTTGTGCCGGCAAGCCTGCCAAAACTGCAAAGGAACCCCATGACTACCAGCAATAGCCGTCAGTCCGAGCACAATGTTGATTCGGTATTTCTCGACCGTTGGTCTCCACGCGCTTTCGACGACAGCGTCATGCCGAAGGCAGATCTGCTGACCATTCTCGATGCAGCCCATTGGGCACCATCCGCGTTCAATTATCAGCCATGGCGTTTTGTCTATGGCCTGAAGGGCACTGCCGAATTCGACAAGCTGCTCGGCATTCTGAATGAGTTCAACCAGGGTTGGGCCAAGACTGCTTCCGCGCTGATCATCGTATTTTCGGATACGCTGAGCCGCCCGGCGGACGGATCGGCGCCAAAGCCTTTCCGCAGCCACAGCTTCGATGCCGGTGCCGCGTGGGGTCTGCTTGCGCTTCAGGCCGTCAAGGCCGGCTATTTCGCCCACGGCATGACCGGCATCGATTTCGACAAGGCAGCCACCGACCTCGGCGCCCCGGAAGGTTTCCATGTCGAGGCCGCCATTGCGATCGGAAAGCCCGGTGACAAATCGGTCCTGCCGGAGGGCCTGCGCGCCAGGGAAATGCCCAACGACCGCAAGCCGCTGAGCGATGTGGCATTCGAAGGCAGCTTCTAAGGCTACTCCAAGATCAAGCGTTTCACGTGAATCGCATTAACCATGATTCACGTGAAAACAGCGGACAAAACAAAGGGCCACATTCTGAGGAATGTGGCCCTTTGTTTTTTGATTGCAGATCCGATCAGATGTCGAGATTGGCAACGCTCAGTGCGTTTTCCTGGATGAAGTCGCGCCGCGGTTCAACTTCGTCGCCCATCAGCCGTGCGAACAGGCTATCGGCATCGGTCGCATCATTAACGCGAACCTGGAGCAAGGAACGGACGTTCGGATCCAGCGTCGTTTCCCACAACTGTTCGGCGTTCATCTCTCCGAGACCCTTATAGCGCTGCATGGAAAGACCCTTGCGGCCCGCCGCAAAAATATGGTCGAGCAATGCGCGCGGCCCAGACATGTCGCTCTTGCCGTCCTTGCGCGCCAGAACCGGCGGTTCGGAATAGATGTCGTGCAGACGCGGCGCCAGCTGGTCGATATGGCGGGCATCTGCCGAGCCGATCAGCGCCACATCGACGGCTGCCGTTTCTTTCACGCCGCGGACCATGCGCTCGAACCGCAGACCGCCCTCGTCGGTAACAAAGCCTTGCCAGCCGCGCTCGGTTTCTTCGGCAATCATGTCGAGACGGCGCGCGACTTCGGCAGCCGTTGCCTCGGCGCGGGCGCGGTTGTCGGTGAGTTCTGGATTGAGCGCACCGGCAATGGCAGCCTGCTCGATGACGTTGCGATTGTAGCGCGAATGCAGGCCTTCGACGAGCGAGCGCAGTCGAAGGGCATCCTGGATCACATCGCGCAGATCCTGACCGGCGCGGACTTCGCCATTGGCAAGGGTCAGCGTCGCTTCCTCGATCCCCATGGTGATCAGGTACTCTTCAAGTGCCTTCTCGTCCTTGAGATACTGGATCGACTTGCCGCGCGACACCTTATAGAGCGGCGGCTGGGCAATGTAGAGATGGCCGCGCTCGATCAATTCCGGCATCTGACGGAAGAAGAAGGTCAGCAACAATGTTCTGATATGCGCGCCGTCCACGTCAGCATCGGTCATGATGATGATCTTGTGATAGCGCAGCTTGTCAGCGTTGAACTCGTCTTTGCCAATCGACGTGCCGAGCGCGGTGATCAGCGTGCCGATTTCCTGGCTCGACAGCATCTTGTCGAAACGCGCGCGCTCGACGTTGAGGATCTTGCCGCGTAGCGGCAATATAGCCTGGCTTTCGCGGGATCGGCCCTGCTTTGCCGAGCCACCTGCCGAGTCACCCTCGACGAGGAAGAGTTCGGACTTGGCCGGATCGCGCTCGGAGCAATCGGCGAGCTTGCCGGGCAACGAGGCGATGTCGAGGGCGCCCTTGCGGCGCGTCAGTTCGCGCGCCTTGCGGGCGGCTTCGCGCGCGGCGGCTGCCTCGACAACCTTGCCGACGAGAATCTTGGCTTCGCTCGGATGTTCCTCGAACCATGTGCTGAGCGCTTCGTTCACCAAGCTCTCGACAACCGGGCGAACTTCGGACGAGACAAGCTTGTCCTTGGTCTGCGAGGAGAACTTCGGGTCCGGCACCTTGACCGAAAGAACAGCGGTCAGGCCTTCGCGGCAGTCTTCGCCCTGGAGGGTGACCTTCTCTCGCTTGGTGATACCAGAGCTTTCACCATAGGAGGTGACCTGCCGGGTGAGCGCGGCACGGAAACCCGCCATATGGGTGCCGCCGTCGCGCTGGGGAATGTTGTTGGTGAAGCAAAGCACGTTCTCGTGGTAGCTGTCGTTCCACCACATGGCGACTTCGACCGTGATCCCGTCCTTTTCACCGCGGATGGCGACCGGCTTATGGACAAGAGGCTTCTTTGCCCGGTCCAGATAGACAACGAAGGCTTCAAGACCGCCGTCATAGACCATTTCTTCCTGGCGGATATCCGAGCGGCGCTTGTCGGTCAGCAGAATGCGAACGCCGGAATTGAGAAAGGCCAGTTCACGCAGGCGATGTTCCAGCGTGTTGTAGTCGAATTCGATGTTTGTGAAAGTTTCCGGACTGGGCAGGAAGGTGACTTCCGTGCCGGATCGGCCTTCGTAGTCGCCGATGACGCGCAGCGGCGCGTCGGCCACACCATGGGTAAAGCTGATCTCATGAACCTTGCCGACCCGACGGATCTTGAGGTTCAACTTGACCGACAGCGCGTTCACCACGGAAACGCCCACGCCGTGTAGACCACCTGAAACCTTGTAGGAATTCTGGTCGAATTTGCCGCCCGCATGCAGCTGGGTCATGATGACCTCTGCAGCAGATACGCCCTCGCCCGTGTGAATGTCTGTCGGAATGCCGCGACCGTTGTCGGTCACCGTGACCGAGCCGTCGGCGTTCAACGTGACCGTGACAATGTCGGCATGTCCAGCCAAGGCTTCGTCGATGGCGTTGTCGACCACTTCGTAGACCATGTGGTGAAGACCTGAACCATCGTCAGTATCACCGATATACATGCCCGGCCGCTTGCGGACTGCATCCAGTCCCTTGAGCACCTTGATCGAGTCGGCACCATATTCGGCCGGTCCATCATTTTCCGTGATCGGCAAGTCGGTCATTCAGCAATCTTTCCAGTCAATTCTCAAAGGATCTGCCTGATTCGAATCAGCAGCTTCAAGCGGCTCGACTATAGGGGTTTTGGTATCAGTTCCAAAGGCGCGAGCATTGTTTCCCGTGGATATCGCGGGATTTACGCCTTTCACATCCGATTTTTGGCAGCATCAAGGACGTCCTGCAATTGCCTTACCACATCCGGCGGCAGCTGGCGAATCAGGCGGGCGAGTTCATTAGCGAAGGCAGTGGTGTCAGGTGCCAGGCCGGCCGTGTCCAGAACAACGCGGGGATCAGACTTTCCGGCTGTGGCAAACAGCTCATCGGCCTCATCCCAGATGATGTTGAAATAGCCGGCGACACGCTGGAGAAAATCGAAATTCGGAAGGCCGCGCTTTCCGTGTTCCAGTGCCGACAGATAGGCGGGCGAGACACCAATCGCCGCTGCCATCTGCTTTTGCGAAACGCCCTTGCGTTGCCGCAGTTCGCGCAGCGCATTGCCGAAAGGGGTCATCGACGATCCGCTCCCTGACGCGAAAGACGAACATACAGTGCGCCCTCGCCGCCATGCTGACGTGCCGCAGGCTCGTAGGACGAAATCAGAAAGCGGAATTCCGGCATGGAGAACCAAATCGGCACCGCTCGTTTCAAGGCGCCTTCGCTGCCAAGCGAGCTGCCCTTACCGGTAATGACCAGCACGTGACGCAAACCGCGCTCATGGGCCCGGTGGAGAAAATCAAACAGCATGCCATGCGCTTCGCTCTGTATCAGGCCATGCAGATCGATGCGGGCTTCCAGCGCAAGATGGCCCCGCGACAGCTTGCGCTTGATCGGACGTTCCAACGGGTGATGTGTCCCCGAGGGTTTGCGTGCGCTGGTGGCCTGTCTGTTTTCAACGTTCGACGGCAAAGCGAGCGCGACCTTGGTTGCCACTTTGTCTTCGGCCTCCGCCTCGACCTCGAATTGCCTTTCAAATTCCAGAAGGTCTTCCAGGCGTCCGGGCATCGCGCGCGTCGAGCGGGCCACCTTGCCCCATAGAATGCGATCTTCCGGATTGAATTTTGACCCGCCTGACACTCAGACAAACCTCGCTGCTGCCTGCTTCGGGATCAATATATAGAAGTCCGCCGCATTGTGCACCGCGCCGGCCAGGTCTCCTGCCCCGTCACCCGATCCTGTAAAAATGTCCCCACGGGCGGGACCGAGGATGGCCGAGCCGGTATCGAGCGCCAGCATCAGCCGGGCAAATGGCGCACCGTGATCGAGGCTGGTCAGTGTTTCGGCATGAACGAAGAAAGGAAATCCGAAGGTATGGATCAGGCGGTCCACGGCCAGCGAGCGCCCCGCCACCAATGGTACCTTAGCGGCGGCAATTGGTCCTTTGCTCAGGTCGTCGACATCAGCTTCGCGGAAGAAAATATAGGAGCGATTGTGCCAGAGGATTTCGTCGACGCGATCGGGATGGGCAGCCAGCCAGGCACGGATCGACTGCATCGATATTGCGGCGTGCGGAATTTCTCCAAGATCGATCAGCAGTCGGCCAATTGCTGAAAACGCATGCCCCGCCTTGCCGGCATAGGTTATGCGTTTGATACTCCCGTCCCGATAGCGCAGACGTGCCGCTCCCTGGACATGGGCGAAGAAGACATCGACCTTCGACCGAGCCCAGGCAATCTCAAGCTCATGCCCGTCCAGATAACCCTCGTCGATCGCCTTGCGGTCCGGATAAAGAGAAATCACGCCGCCAATCTCACGGGCAAAGACATAGGATGGATCGATGGACGCGGGACGATTGGTTTCGTCGAGATCGATCAGGTCCGAGGGGCGGCGATAAAACGGAAAGCGGTATTCATCATCAGGGTGGCTCGAGACCGATACTTCGGGCTCATAGAATGCGGTCACACGACCAGATGAACCACCGGGCAACTCGATACGAAACGGTTGGCAGTGTTCCTCGAAAAAGGCGCGCGCGGAGGCGCCGTCTCGAGGATCGACCCTTTCCGCCTCTTCAAGAAACGGCAAAAGGTCGCCAGCGTTCAAGCCAAGCGACCCGGTGCGATAGGGTTTGACGTCGGTAATATGTGTCCTGCAGGCGCTCATCGCTGGGAAGATCGGCGAAGGGTCATCCTTCTCCCAACCCGGAAGATCCTCGAAGCGCACCGGCTTCAGCCGAAAATCGACAGGGGCTGCAGTCATTGTTCTGCTTCGGTCGCGATCAGCTTCCAATTCGGATCACGCGAACGGATGTCGCGTGCGAAGGTCCAGACGTCATTGACCTCGGAGACGGCTTCCGCATCGCCATCAACAAGGGTGCCGGCCTTGTCATAGGTCGCGGTAATCAACTGGCTGGCGATCCGCACTGTCACCTGCTCCTCGCTGTCACGAACCGACGCCTGGGTAATTTCGGCTTTCTCAATACCAACGAACGTTGACTTGATCATTTCGCCTCGGCTCTCCCGATCGGCGATGGCGCTTTCGAAACCCTCGAGAACGTCACGCGACAGAAGGGTTTTCAGGGTTTTCCTGTCGCCGTCAGCATAGGCCATGACGACCATCTCATAGGCCATCTTGGCGCCGTTGAGAAATTCCTTCGGATTGAAACTGGCATCGTGCCGGGTCAGTTCACGCAACTGGTCGTTCAACGGTGTGCCAGGTTTGGCGAAAGCATCAATTGCGGCATAACGATCTTCACCATTGCCCTCGTCGCGGCGCGGCAGGGTTACAACCTTGCTGTCATCAGCGGGATCTTTCGACTGATCGCGCTGTGCCAAAGGGTCGACAGGCGGCTTTTCATGCCCGGTCCGGCGTCCAAGGACGCTTCGCAGCTGGAAAAATATCAGCACCGCCGCCACAAGAAAGAACAATGTAACAAAATCATTTGATCCCATGGATACCGCCGGCCTTGATTGAATTTACTTATTCGATCTCCCATATAGTCGTCAGCGCCGTATCATTCAAATGGCAATCTTTGCAAAGAGTTTGCGCCGGCTCTTGCGATTGCATCGACAAGTGGCGTTCGGAGACCGTTATGCGCATATCCCTGGCGCTCATACTGATTGCGCCACTTGCTGAAATCGCCAGCCTCATTCTTGTCGGTCAGGCTCTGGGCGTCATGGCGACACTCGGCCTGGTGCTGCTCGCCGGCATCGTTGGCCTGTTTCTCTTGCGCATTCAGGGGGCGGGCATCTTGCGTCGCCTGCAAACGGAAGCCAGCAAAGGTGTTGATCCGGGCCGAGAGCTCGTTCACGCCGGCCTGCTTGTTGTTGCGGCATTTCTCCTCATCGTTCCTGGCTTTGTCGGTGACGTGATTGGGCTCCTGCTCTTCCTGCCCTTCGTTCGCGATTTCGCCTGGCGCGTGGCCAAGCCGCGCATCGTGGTCAAGCGCAGTGGTTTCACCACATCGGACTTCAGCTATCAGACCAGCAAGGATGCGTCGGTGGTTGATCTCGACGAAGACGAATATCTTCGTGATCCCAAGCCTGACTCACCCTGGCGTGGACCGCGGATCGGCGACCGCTAGACTGCGGCCGGGCCTGGTGCCGAGGGTTGTAAGCGCAAAGCCTAGATGTTAGATGGCCTTAGCAAAACACGCTTCGAGGAAAAGCCCTATGGCCGACGACAATCAGGGAACAAGCAGCCCTTCCCTCAACATTCTTGCCCAGTACATCAAGGACCTGTCCTTTGAAAACCCGGGTGCACCGCGTTCGCTGCAGGCTCGCGACAAGGCGCCGGCGATCAACATCAATGTCAACGTCAACGCCAATCCGCTGACCGAAACGGACTTCGACGTGGTGCTGGCGCTGACGGCTGAAGCCAAGGAAGGCGACAAAGTGGTCTTCGCCACCGAGCTCGTTTACGGCGGCGTGTTCCGCATCACCGGCTTCCCGCAGGAGCATATGCTGCCGGTTCTCTTCATCGAGTGCCCGCGCCTGCTGTTCCCGTTTGCCCGCCAGATTATCGCCGATGCCACTCGCAATGGCGGCTTCCCGCCGCTGATGATCGACCCGATCGACTTCGCACAGATGTTCGCCCAGCGCGTTTCCGAAGAGCAGGCGCGGGCAAAGGTTCAGGGTGCTCCGAACTGATCTCGTCCGACTTAAAATCAAACGCGTAAAAGGGCCTTCCGGGGCCCTTTTTCATGCGTCGAATTTCGACCAGATGGCACCCGCGCCGAGACGAGCGACAAGCTTGGAATGGTCCTCGACTTCGCTTGCCACGAGGCGCGCTGCCAGTGGACGCGGCCGCTCGTAGGAAATTTCCACCGTTTCGAGGATGTCCGTGTTGCGGTTCTGGCGGCTTTCCGCCGAGGTCAGGCCAAGCGCTGTCTGTCGGCCGCCCAGCATTTCGATATAGACTTCGGCCAGCAACTCGGAGTCGAGAAGTGCCCCGTGCTTGTTGCGGTGGGAATTGTCAATTCCGTAGCGGCGGCAAAGCGCATCCAGTGAATTTGGACCCATCGGATTCTTGCGACGGGCAAGCGCCAGCGTATCAATGACTACATCCGACTGAACAGGGGGAAGGCCAAGCCGTTCGAATTCGGCATTGATGAAGCCGATGTCGAAATTCGCGTTGTGAGCCACCCACTTGGCGCCATCGAAGAATTCGCGCATCTCGGCAACAATGTCACCGAACGGCGGCTTGTCCTTCAAGAAATCATCCGTGATGCCATGCACGGCAAGCGCGTCTGGATGCACCTTGCGATCACCCGGATTGATGTAGACGTGAAAGCTGCGTCCGGTCGGGAAATGATTGAACAGCTCGATACCGCCGATTTCGATGACGCGGTCGATCTTGGTTTCAAGGCCGGTGGTTTCGGTATCGAATACGATCTCGCGCATGATCAATGCATCTCCGGTCGACGCTGTCTGAGTTCCTGCAGGATGGTTTTCACCTGCGCGCGTGCGCTGTCAATGCCATGGGATGTGTCTACGATAAAATCCGCACGCCGCCGCTTTTCTTCATCGGGCATCTGGCGCGCCGATATGAGAGCGAATTTTTCCTCAGTCATCCCAGGTCGAGCCATGACGCGCCGCCGCTGGATCTCCCTATCGCAAGAGACCACAATGATCACATCCACCCGATCCTGCGCGCCAACTTCAAACAGAAGAGGAATATCCAGAAGGACGATAGCTTCGCCTGCGGCGCGATGTGCGTCGACGAACTGGATCTCCCGCGCCCTCACAAGGGGATGGATGATGGCTTCGAGCACCTTAAACTTATCCGGATTCTTAGCCAGAGTCCGAGCGAGGACCTGACGGTCGACCGCACCATCGACGATAGCGTCGGGAAACTCGGGCTCGAGAGCCGAAACCGCGGCGCCAGCGTAGAGATCGTGGACTACCTGATCGGCGTCATTGACGGCAATGCCTTCTTCGGCAAACAGCTGTGCCGTCGTGGATTTGCCCATGCCGATTGATCCGGTAAGCCCAATCACGATCATGCCGGGTCACCGATGTCTGCGAGGACAAGGTTGCGCAATTCTGGCGTGACCTCGGGACGGCGGCCGAACCATTTCTCGAAACCCGGAACGGCCTGGTGCAGTAACATGCCGAGACCGTCTACTGTCGCCAATCCAACGCTCTCTGCCTGACGCATGAATGGCGTTTTGAGCGGCACGTAGACAATATCTGCCACGAGAGCATCCGGTCGCATGCCGGCAAACGGAAGATCAGGAGCCGGAGTCCCATCCATGCCCAATGAGCTGGTATTGACGAAAAGGCCAGCGCCTTGCAGCAACTCCGGCAAGGCCGCAAGCCCATGCGCCCGAAGCGGTCGGCCAAAGCGGTCGGCCAATTCCTGCGCGCGCGCGACAGAGCGGTTTACCACGTGGATCTCAGCCAGACCGCGGTCGCGCAGCGCTTGAACGATCGCGCGGCTCGCACCGCCCGCCCCGAGCACGACAGCGACATCAACCCGGTCCCACGCCTGATGGCTTGCATCGAGGTTCGCTGTAAAGCCGAAGCCGTCTGTGTTTGTGGCGCACAAAGCACCGTCTTCCATCCACAGGGTGTTTGCCGCACCCAGTTCCTCGCAGATCACGTCGGGCCGGTCGGCAAGGCGAAAGGCTTCCTCCTTATGCGGGATGGTGGTATTGCCGCCGCGATATGTGCCTTCCATTTTCAGGCGTTGAACGAAGCCGGCAAAATCCTCCGGCGCGACTTCGACTTTCTCATAGCTTCCGGTCAGGCCGAATTGTTTCAGCCAGAAACCGTGAATGAGCGGCGAGCGGGAATGCTTTATTGGATAGCCGGCAACAAAGGCCCGCAGCGAAAATGTTTCACGTGAATCATGCATGGTTAATGCCCAGTGTGCGCAGCGTCGCGAGAAGGGGTAACATCGGCAGCCCCAAGATGGTGAAATAATCACCATCGAAGGCATCAAAGAGTTGTATTCCCTCGCCCTCCAATTGATAGCATCCGACACTGCCGAGAATGCGCACCAGATTTCGGTCGAGATACTCCTCCAGAAACGTGCTGGAAAAATCGCGCATGGTCATTCTGGCGATGCCGACATGGGACCAGAGAACGTCGCTATCGCGGACAAGGCAGACCGCACTGTTGAGATGATGCGTCTGCCCGCACAGGGCTTTCAATGTTGCATGTGCGTGCGCGCGATCCGGTGCCTTGTGAAACAGCTGGTCACCGAGTGACATGGTCTGATCGCAGCCGATGACGATAGCGGCCGGATGTCGTGCGGATACTTCTCTTGCCTTGGCAATGGCAAGCTGCTCGGCAACGCCTTGCGGCGTCCGCAGATCATCAGGCAAGCCATTCTCGATGGCACGTTCATCGACACGAGCCGGCTCAGCGGCAAAAGCCAATCCGGCATTGCGGAGTAACTCGCGTCGGGCTTGGCTGCCGGAGGCAAGGATCAGGTGTTCGGTCATGGCGACATCCCGTGCAAAATGGCTGGATTCGCTTAACGCAGCTTGGGTCGCAGGGCAACGATCGCGGCAGCTGTTTCCTCGATCGACCGGCGCGTCACATCGATGATCGGCCAGTTGTTACGTGCGCACAGCGCGCGAGCATATTTCAACTCTTCGGTAATGGAGGCGCGATCGACATAGTCGCTGCGATCATAACCAGCTGTGGTTCCCAGAATCCGATTTTCCCGCACCTGGGAGATACGGTCCGATGTGGCGATCAGACCGACGATCAGGGGCCGGGTCGCTGCAAGCAAACTGTCCGGCAGCGCGACACCCGGGACAATGGGAATGTTCGCAGTCTTGATGCCGCGGTTTGCAAGATAGATACTTGTCGGTGTCTTGGACGTCCGGCTGATGCCGATGATCACGACATCAGCCTCGTCATAGTCCTCCGGCGCCTGTCCGTCGTCATGATCCATGGTGAAGTTCAGCGCTTCGATGCGGGCGAAATATTCCGCATTCAAGACATGTTGCGCCCCTACCCTGCCGCGCGAGGGCGCGCCGAGATAGGTCTGGAATTTCTCGATGATCGGCGCCAGAACATTGACACAAGGCAAACCAAGTTCGTGGCAGCTCGTTTCGATCAATGCCGCGAGATCGGCATCGACGATCGTGTACAGTACAATGCCAGGTTCACGATCGATCGCTTCGATCAACGCGTTGATCTGCTTCTTGCTGCGGATCAATGGATAGACATGCTCGATTGCATTCGATCCACGAAACTGGGCGGCCGCTGCGCGCCCTGCCGAGATCAGAGTCTCCCCCGTCGAGTCAGAAATCAGGTGGAGATGGAAGAAGTTTTTCCGGTTCTCCACGTTGTTCTCCGTCGCCTGTTGATAATCCGGGATAAACACAGCTAGCGGTCGGGACCGAGGCAAGGCAAGCGGAAAAGTGGTGATTTATCCACAGTCGGCGATGACAGGGCGTGGCGTTTGGGGAGCCTGTGGATTGTGTTAAGAAGTCGCAGCCTTGGACAGGTCGCTGGACATTTTCCACAGAATGTCGCGTGTTAACATCCACGCTATCCGGCTGAATCAACGAGTTAATTTTGCCTTTTCCCCAGAAGCTAGTTTTCTCGCTGAAAAGATCTCACGCTATTTGTTCGAATCTCGCCCAGTGAGGCAAAACCGGTGGAGCGGCATTGATCCTTGATATCCACCGACTCTTAGAAATAGAAGAAGAGTCTATATATCTTTTCTTTTTTGAAAGGGCCTTGGCCTTGAGTGCTGCGAACCGTAAAGTCCTGAATGTGTTGAACGGAGCAACGGTCTCGCCTCCGCCGATCTGGCTTATGAGACAGGCAGGGCGCTATCTTCCTGAATATCGCCAGACACGTCAGCAGGCCGGCAGTTTCCTGGATCTCTGTTATTCGCCAGAGCTTGCAACCGAAGTGACCCTTCAGCCAATTCGCCGGTATGCCTTCGATGCGGCAATTCTGTTTTCAGATATCCTGGTTATTCCCGATGCCCTGAAGCGCAATGTCCGCTTCACCGAAGGGCATGGGCCGCAAATGGATCCTATTGATGCGGACGGGATCAGCGGGCTTTCCGAAAATGGGATACTCGATCATCTCAAACCGGTCATGCAGACGGTCTCACGATTGCGCCAGGCGTTGCCGCAAGAGACAACGCTGCTGGGTTTTTGCGGGGCACCCTGGACGGTTGCGACCTATATGATTGCCGGACACGGGACGCCTGACCAAGCGCCTGCCCGCCTGTTTGCTTACCAGCATCCGGATGCTTTTCTCCGTCTTCTCGATTTTCTGGCGGATGTATCTGCGGATTACCTCGTAGCCCAGATCGATGCTGGCGCCGACGCAGTACAGATTTTCGATTCATGGGCAGGCGTGTTGGGAGAGGCAGAGTTTGAGAAATTCTGTGTTCGGCCCGTTGCCCGGATCATCCGTTCGGTGAAGTCGCGCCGCCCCTCCGCCAAGATTATCGCCTTTGCCAAGGGTGCCGGCGTGATGCTGAAAACCTATCGACAAAAGACGCGCGCGGATGCGATTGGGCTGGACTGGTCGGTGCCCTTGAGCTTTGCTGCCGATCTGCAGAAGGATGGGCCGGTGCAGGGCAATCTTGATCCGATGCGGGTCGTCGCCGGCGGCGCCGCGTTGACAGAGGGTGTTGATGCGATCCTCCAGGCGCTGGGCAATGGGCCGCTGATCTTCAATCTCGGTCATGGCATTACGCCACAGGCAAATCCGGACCATGTGACGGATCTTGTCAATCAGGTACGCCGGAACGGGTGAGATGATGGACAAGCAGGCCGATCGCAGTCCAGGGCGCAGGGCGGCCCGCAGAGCTGCCGGGGCTCTTGCCCTGTTTACGCTGATCGGTCTTGTCATTGTGATATTCGGCGCCGACGAAGCCTATCTCTGGATCAAGTCACTGCACGTGATTGCGGTCATCTCCTGGATGGCCGGTCTGCTCTATCTGCCTCGGCTTTTTATCTATCATGGAGACTGTGAGCCGGATTCGGATCAGGCGCGGACATTTGCCGTAATGGAAAGTCGGCTGATGGGGGTGATCATGAACCCCGCGATGATCGTCAGCTGGGTTCTCGGGCTCTATCTCGCCTGGTCCGTCTATGGTTTTCAGGGCGGCTGGCTCCATGCAAAGCTTGCATGCGTCGTGTTGCTTTCGGCCGTGCACGGATATTTCTCGAAAGCGGTTCGCTCCTTTGGACGTGGCGTGTATGTTGGCAATGCGCGCCATTGGCGGCTGATGAACGAAGTGCCGACGGTGCTGATGATTGCCATCGTGGTATTCGTGGTCGTCAAGCCATTCTGACTGAAATGGCGTTTCGCGCTTTATTTTTACAAGTGCCGGGTTTTCGCTTGCGGTGAAATCGCTGACTCGCTATTTTCGCGCCATCTCATCTTTTTGGCTTGCGTAACATTCAGTCATTTGCGGCACTTCGCGATCGCACCGAATTCCATCAGCTCGCCGTTCCCCATAAAATAAAAACCTGACGTGGTCCCTCTTCATGGCTGAAATGAAGCTACAAGAACTTAAAAGCAAATCGCCGACCGATCTGCTGACTTTCGCCGAATCGCTCGAAGTCGAAAATGCAAGCACCATGCGCAAGCAGGAGCTGATGTTTGCGATCCTCAAGATGCTGGCGAGCCAGGATGTGGAAATCATCGGCGAAGGCGTCGTTGAAGTTCTTCAGGATGGCTTCGGCTTCCTGCGTTCGGCCAATGCCAACTACCTGCCGGGCCCGGACGACATCTATATCTCGCCGTCGCAGATCCGCAGATTCTCCCTGAAGACAGGCGATACCGTCGAGGGACCCATCCGTGGGCCCAAGGAAGGCGAACGCTATTTCGCGCTGCTCAAGGTCAATACAATCAATTTCGAAGACCCTGAGAAGATCCGCCACAAGGTGCACTTCGACAATCTGACGCCGCTCTATCCGAACGAGCGCTTCAAGATGGAACTGGATATTCCGACAACGAAAGACCTTTCGGCCCGTGTGATCGATCTCGTTGCGCCACTCGGCAAGGGGCAGCGCGGCTTGATCGTCGCTCCGCCACGCACCGGTAAGACGGTACTGCTGCAGAACATTGCTCATTCGATCACAGCAAACCATCCGGAATGCTACCTGATCGTTCTGCTGATCGATGAACGGCCGGAAGAAGTTACCGACATGCAGCGCTCGGTGAAGGGCGAAGTTGTGTCTTCGACCTTCGATGAGCCGGCAGTTCGGCACGTCCAGGTGGCCGAAATGGTCATCGAGAAGGCCAAGCGGCTTGTCGAGCACGGCCGCGATGTGGTCATCCTGCTCGACTCGATCACCCGTCTTGGTCGAGCCTACAACACGGTGGTTCCGTCTTCCGGCAAGGTCCTGACCGGTGGTGTGGATGCCAATGCCCTTCAACGCCCGAAGCGGTTCTTTGGCGCTGCGCGTAACATCGAAGAGGGCGGTTCGCTGACGATCATCGCGACGGCCCTGATCGACACCGGCAGCCGCATGGATGAAGTCATCTTCGAAGAATTCAAGGGTACGGGCAACTCGGAAATCGTGCTTGATCGCAAGGTTGCCGACAAACGTATCTTCCCGTCGATGGACATTCTGAAGTCGGGTACGCGTAAGGAAGACCTGCTCGTCCCACGCCAGGATCTCCAGAAGATCTTTGTGCTACGCCGTATCCTGGCCCCGATGGGCACCACCGATGCGATCGAGTTCCTCATCGACAAGCTCAAGCAGACGAAGAACAATGGCGACTTCTTCGATTCGATGAACACCTGATCAGAGACCGGCCCGTCGGGCCGGTTTTTTCGTTCATCCCAGGCAGATGATCTGCATGACTGTACCCCGCGATACCATATTTGCCCTGGCTTCCGGCGGTCTCCCCGCCGGGGTGGCGGTGGTGCGGTTGAGTGGGCCGCTTGCCTGCTCCGTTGCCGCCGGCATGGTTGGTGGTTTGCCAGAACCCAGGGTCGCTGCTCTGCGCACGATCCGTGACGCCAGTGGGTCGATGCTCGACCGTGGCTTGGTCATCCTGTTTCCTGGTCCGAATTCATTTACCGGGGAAGACTGTGTCGAAATGCATCTGCACGGCGGCCCGGCGCTCGTTGCAGCAGTATTGGATTCCTTAGCCGGATTCATCGGCTGCCGGCTGGCAGAAGCCGGAGAGTTCTCCCGCAGGGCGTTTGAAAACGGCAAGATGGATCTGGTCGAGATCGAGGGCTTGGCTGATTTGCTATCGGCCGAGACCGAGATGCAACGGCGGCTGGCCACAGAACAGAGCAATGGCCACCTGTCTTCGATCTATGAGGGCTGGCGGGAGCGCCTGATCTTTTGCCGGGCTATGATCGAGGCGGAGCTCGATTTCAGTGACGAAGGCGATATTCCCGGCGCAGTCTCCGATCGGGTTTGGCGCGAGGTGGAGACGCTTGTCGGAGAGCTTGACCAGGTGTTGAGCCAACTGAAATCCGGCGAGATTATTCGCGATGGCTTCAAGGTTGTCATCGCTGGTCGACCAAATGCTGGCAAATCGAGTTTGCTTAATGCCCTGGTAAACCGGGATGTAGCGATCGTCACCCACTATGCCGGAACCACCCGCGATATCTTGCACTGCGAATTGGATCTATCCGGCTACAAGGTCCATCTCTACGATACTGCAGGTTTGAGAGCGACCGATGAACCAGTGGAACGCGAGGGAATTCGCCGAGCGCTGGTATCGATCCAGGATGCCGATCTGGTCCTCCATCTGGTCGATCTGACTATCGACGAGAGTATTGCCGAGATAAGCAATCCACACGTATTGGAAGTTGGGACCAAGAGCGATCTCATCCGAATTGATTCGGATACGGTTCGATCTGTCGACCTGATGCTGTCTACGGCGACGGGCAATGGACTGAACGAACTTCGATCCCGCATTCTTGCAGAATTGCAAAAGCGGGTTCAGGTGAATAGCCTTGCAATTCCCAGCCGATTGCGGCATGCACAACTCCTGTCGAGCGCGAGACTGCATCTGATCGATGCTCTCAACCAGATTGCTTACCCTCTCGAGATTAGGGCAGAGTCACTGCGGTTGGGCGCCGATGACTTGGCCCGCGTTACCGGTCGAATCGATACCGAAACACTTCTTGGTAAGATTTTCGCAGAGTTTTGCGTTGGCAAGTGATTCACGTGAAACAGCTGCCTGATACTCGGAATTAAGACCATGGAAAATTTAAGGTTTGACGTCATCGTCGTCGGCGGCGGTCATGCTGGCACCGAGGCAGCTGCCGTAGCTGCGCGAATGGGCGCCAACACGGCACTCGTAACCCACCGGCGCGACACGATTGGCGCGATGTCGTGCAATCCCGCTATTGGTGGTCTGGGTAAGGGTCACTTGGTGCGCGAAATCGATGCGCTGGATGGCATTATGGGGCGTGCCGCCGATCTTGGTGGCATCCAGTTTCGTATGCTCAATCGAAAAAAGGGCCCTGCTGTCTGGGGTCCGCGGACACAGGCTGATCGCAAGCTGTACAGGCAGGCTGTTCAGACAATGTTGTCCGATGTCCCTAATCTGACAATTATCGAAGGTGGCGTCCGTCGGTTTATTCGTAACGATACCGAAATTAATGGTGTCATTCTCGAGGACGAACGGCAGCTTACGGCACGAGCCGTGGTTCTGACCAGTGGCACTTTTCTGCGCGGTTTGATCCATATTGGAGACCGCAAGATCCCTGCAGGGCGCGTAGGAGAAGCCCCTGCCCTCGGATTGAGCGAGGATCTGGAAGCGCTAGGCCTGACATTGGGACGTTTGAAAACGGGCACACCTGCTCGTTTGGATGGGCGGACGATTCACTGGACGAACCTAGAGATGCAGGATGCGGATAGTGACCCTATCCCCTTCTCCTTCATGACAGACCGTGTGACCACTCCTCAGATCAGCTGCGGCATTACCCGGACAGTGGCGGCCACGCACAACATTATTCGAGATAACATTCACCGTTCAGCGCTGTACTCAGGCCAGATCGAGGGTGTTGGTCCGCGCTATTGTCCTTCAATAGAAGACAAGATCAATCGCTTTGGTGAACGCGATGGGCATCAGATCTTTCTTGAGCCGGAAGGTCTCGACGATCATACCATCTATCCCAATGGCATATCGACCTCCCTGCCAGAGGAGGTTCAGGAGGCGTTCATTCGATCCATCCCGGGCCTGGAAGATGTCGCCATCTTACAGCCGGGTTATGCCATCGAGTATGATTTTGTCGATCCGCAACAGCTGGATCTGACCCTTGCCGTCAAGGGAACCAAAGGATTGTATCTGGCTGGTCAGATCAACGGGACTACGGGATATGAGGAAGCCGGGGCGCAGGGCCTGGTCGCCGGTATCAACGCCGCTCTTTTTGCAGCAGGGTCTTCGGGGCAAAGTTTCAGTAGGACGAATTCCTATATCGGCGTGATGATCGATGATCTGACATCGCGGGGCGTCGCGGAACCCTACCGAATGTTTACGTCGCGCGCCGAGTATCGATTGAGCTTGCGTGCGGACAATGCCGATATGCGCTTGACCCCGCTTGGGATGCAACTCGGTTGCGTGAGCAATCAGCGGGCAATCAAGTTCGCCGACTATGAGACGGCGCGGACCGGTCTGAACAAGACGCTCGCGGAGCTCACCGCATCGCCAACGGAAATGGCCAATGCTGGCCTGCATATCAATCAGGATGGTCGTCAACGCAGCGCGGGGGAAATTTTGGCCTATCCGGAGATTCAATGGGCGGATCTGTGCCGTGTCTGGCCATCTCTCCGGGACGTTGACCAAAGTTTGGCGAGACAAGTCGCTATCGATGCTCTTTACAGCACCTATATTGCCCGCCAGGCGAATGACGTGGCTTCCGTCCGTTCGGAGGAGGCCAGAGCCATCCCGCAGGATTTCGCCTATAACGATTTGGCTGGTCTTTCCAATGAGCTTAAGCAGAAGCTTAGTCGTTTGCGACCACAAAATATTGCACAAGCTGCTCGCATTGAAGGTATGACCCCCGCGGCGGTTGCGCTTTTGATTGCTCATCTTCGGCGGGCCGGTGATCTAAAACAAGCCTGCTGAAAAGTGACTTTATGAGGAATCAATTGATGCTTGATGTTTCACGTGAAACGCAAGAGCGACTTCAGCGCTTTGCAGAACTGTTTATGAAATGGTCGGCCAAGATCAATCTTGTCGCGCCCTCCACCATTGACACGCTGTGGACCCGCCATATTGCCGATTCATTACAGCTGCGAAACATCGTGCCTGATGCTCGACATTGGATTGATCTGGGCAGCGGCGGTGGTTTTCCTGGCATCGTTACCGCGATCTTGCTTGCCGAGCAGGGACAGGGTTGGGTCGATCTTGTCGAAAGCAATCACAAGAAAGCGAGCTTCCTGCGCATGGCGCTTCTTGAGACGGGTGGACGGGGGACCGTTCATCCGCTGCGCATCGAGGACGCCGCCATAAAGTTGCCGGTTGCGGATATAATCTCTGCCAGGGCGTTGGCGGAACTCGATTTGCTGCTTGTTTACGCCGAACCTTGGTCGCTTAAGAATCCAGAATTGCGGCTGGTTTTCCATAAAGGACGGGATTACCAAGAGGAGATCGATAAAGCGCGTGGTCGCTGGACGTTTGATCTGGTATTACATCAGAGCGCTGTAGAGGCTGACTCCGTCATACTGGAAATCGCCTCGCTGAAGCGCAAGGGCTAACACTTCGGGTGGCTGCATGGGTTTCGAGAAAAACCGTATCATTACTATCGCGAACCAGAAAGGTGGCGTCGGAAAGACGACAACAGCCATCAATCTGGCAACTGCTCTTGCTGCAATCGGCGAACGTGTGCTGATCGTTGATCTGGATCCCCAGGGCAATGCCAGTACCGGCCTCGGGATTGACCGACGCAATCGCAGACTGTCCTCCTATGATGTGCTGATCGGGACTGAGACGGTTTCGCAAGCTGCGCTTGAGACCGCCGTGCCGAATTTGTCGATTGTACCCTCAACGATGGATCTGCTCGGTTTTGAGATGGAGATTTCCCAGCACGCGGATCGCGTCTTTCGCCTTAAGAAGGCGCTGAACAGCGAGGATGCTCGGGCCTACAGCTATATTCTTCTCGATTGCCCGCCGTCGTTCAATCTGCTGACCATGAATGCAATGGCAGCTGCCCATTCGGTTCTGGTGCCGCTGCAGTGCGAATTCTTTGCGTTGGAGGGGTTGAGCCAGTTGCTCGAGACCATCAATCAGGTGCGTCAGACAGTTAACCCGACGCTGGATATACAAGGCATCGTGTTGACGATGTTTGACTCGCGCAATAATCTTGCACAGCAGGTTGTCAATGATGTCCGCGAGCATCTGGGTGAGAAGGTGTACACGACCCTCATTCCGCGCAATGTTCGAGTTTCCGAAGCGCCTTCCTATGGCAAGCCCGCCATTCTTTATGATCTGAAGTGTGCGGGGAGCCAAGCCTATTTGCAATTGGCGTCCGAAGTCATTCAGCGTGAACGGCAACGCAAAGCGGCCTAACTGTCCTATAAGGGTCTGAGTATATGAGTGAAGACGTTTCGAAACGGCGCCTGGGTCGCGGTCTCGCCGCACTTATCGGTGAAATGGACCAGCCCCTGCCAGCGGGTGATGCTCGGCCCAGCATCAATCCAGATCGCACGGTACCCATCGAATTCGTTTCGCGCAGCCCGAAAAACCCGCGCCGCTATTTTGATGAATCAGAGCTTCAGGACCTGGCGGGCTCCATTCGCCAACACGGTATCGTCCAGCCGGTGGTCGTGAGAACGATCAGCACGGATCGTTATGAGATCATTGCTGGTGAACGACGCTGGCGTGCGGCCCAGCTTGCCGGTCTGGTGGATATTCCGGTTATCGTTCGAGATGTCGATGACCGGACTGCGCTTGAGCTTGCGATCGTCGAGAATGTCCAGCGCGCTGATCTCAATCCGCTGGAAGAGGCGCTTGGCTACGATCAGTTGATAGCCGAACATGGCTATACCCAGAATGATCTCGGGGAAATCATCGGCAAGAGTCGCAGTCACGTTGCAAACAGCCTGCGACTTTTGAAGTTGCCTGAGCCGGTTCGGGATATGCTGGCCGAAGGCAGTCTGTCTGCAGGCCATGCCCGCGCGCTTGTCTCGACGCCGGATCCGGTGGTCCTGGCCACGATGATTACCGCAAAGGGTATGTCCGTCCGCGATGCGGAGAAGTTGGCTCAGAACCATATCAAGGCGCAAAATGCCCCTCCTTCAGTCGAGCAGCGGGACACAAAGGATTCTGATACAATCGCGCTGGAGCGTAGCCTGACAGACCGCCTTGGTCTGTCAGTATCGATCAATCACAAGGGTGGCGCCGGTCAGTTGAAGATCAATTACAAGACACTTGATCAGCTTGAAGAAATCTGCCGCCTTCTGGAAGCGCGCTAGCCTTTGCGGTTGCGGCGGGCCGATTGCAACGTTGTTGCGAGCAATGTCTGAATGGCGAGATTGTCTTCAATGGACGCCCGCTGGCGGCTTTGGAAAATTGCTGAATTGAGGCGGCTTGCCTCGCGGCCGAGATCCTGACTGTTCCAGTTCCGTAACGATTTCTCGATCACCGGCTTGCGCTTGAAATGAATGCCGCGTCCAAGCGTTTGCATGACCTGGGCGACCTGTTGTTGTCGCTCCTCCATCTCGAGACGCATGACTTCAAGTTGTTGGAATTGCTTCATGCAAGATTGAAGCACGAGAAAGACCGCGGTCTTGGAGGCAACGACTTTCTGGATGGCATGCAAAAATGCATCTGCATCGCCGTTCAAAACGGCATCGACCACTTCATCAGTCGATATGGCACTGGCATCGCCAACGATATCGAGCACGTGGTGTTCATCAATGACCGGCTCGTTCAGGCAATAGAGGATGAGCTTGCGCACTTCGTTGCGCGAGGCAATGCGGTCTCCCCCGATGGATTCAAGCAGGAGTTCGCGTGCTGCCGGCGTGATCCTGAGGTTAGCCGATGACAACTCACTGTCGATCAGGGCATTGAGTGCCCTTGCGTCGTCCTGGTAGCACGCGACACAGGCAATAGAGCGTTCACCCTCAGCCACTTTACGAAGCCCCGATCCCTTCTTCAGATCGCCGGCTTCGACAATGACGTAGCTGCCTTCGGGCGGGTGGGCACCCAGATACTGAAGACCGTCGACCAATGACTTTTCGTTTGCCGCACCGCGTATCCAGATGAGTTTCTCTCCGCCAAACAGACCGAAGGCATTGACCTCATCGAGCAATCGACCGGGATCGGATTGCAGGTCACCGACATCAAGCCGGATCAGGGCAAATCCATCGTGCAGATCGACACCTGTGGTCCCGGCGATCTGACTTGCTCGCTCGTTCACGAGCCCACGGTCGGGTCCGTAGATGACGAAGACCCGGTAGTGGCGAACCGACTTTTGCAGAAACCCTTCGAACTCGTGCGACTTGATCTCGGCCATGGCTGAGATCAGCGACCCAGCGCCATGGCAAGATCCGCATAGACAAGTTCCGCGAGTTCACGCGCGGCACGATCCTCGGCGTCGCGGACGGCGCGCAGCTTGGCAAATTCCTGCTTCGGATAGTCGAAGAGCGCCACGCTTTCACGGCGACCGGCCTTCAGCACCGTGTCATCGGAAATGCGTCGGATATTGTAGGTCGCGCTAACCACTGCCCGGCCTGCATTGGGGGTGTCCGCCGCTTCGTCGAGCAGGATGCCGGCGACCGAACTCTGAACGTTGAGTTCGACCCTGTATTGTGGGGTCAAACTTTCGCCGGAACCACCGCTGGTCAGGAAAATCAGCCGGTTGCGCACTTCAAGCCCGACCCGGCCATTGGCAGGGGAATAGGCAATAGCGGCCAGTGCCTCGCGTGTCTGGCCATCATCGTTGTTGTAAAGCGGGCGCGCCTGGCAGCCTGCAAGAAGCAGGGCTGCTCCGATCAGAATCGAACGACGAAGCACCGCGGAAGCTTGCTGTTTAGAGGACAATATTCACAATCCTTAGGGGAACGACGATGATCTTCTTCGGAGCCTGTCCATTCAGGGCAGCCTGTACGGGCTCAAGGGCGAGCACCGCTTCGCTGACTGCATTCTGGTCCGCGTCACGGCTGATTGTCAATTCGGCGCGCTTCTTGCCGTTGATCTGAACCGGCATTGTCACATCGTTCTCGGCGACAAGTGCCTCGTCGTAAGCCGGCCACGCCGCTTGAGCCACCAGACCACTGTTGCCGAGTACCGTCCAGCATTCTTCGGCCAGATGCGGTGTCATCGGCGCGATCAACTGCACCAGGATTTCCGCTGCATTGCGCACCGCCGCTGTCAGCCCGGCATCTGCCTTGCCGGACGCCACGGTTGCCAATGGTGTTGCGAGCGTATTCACCAGTTCATAGATGCGGGCGATCGCCTTGTTGAAGGCGAGCTTGTCGAGATCGGATTGCACCGCCTTCAGCGTCTTGTGCGCCGCCTGGGATACGGCCAGACCGGCGCCATCCTTAGCCGGATTCGCAGCAACGGACTTCAGCTGTTTCGCGGCTTCCGAAATCAGGCGCCAAACGCGCTGGACAAATCGATGCGCACCTTCGACCCCGGATTCTGACCAGATCACGTCGCGATCTGGCGGTGAATCCGAGAGAACAAAGAAGCGTGCGGTATCTGCCCCATATGATCCGATGATGTCATCGGGATCGACGACGTTCTTCTTCGACTTCGACATCTTCTCGATAGAGCCGATCTTTGCCTCGGCGCCGCTGCTTATCAGGAAGGCGCGGCGAAGACCGTCGGCCTCCTCGATGCGCAGATCGATTGGGGCGACCCATTCGCGGGTCAGTCCCTCGCCAATGCTGTAGGTCTCGTGCACGACCATGCCTTGGGTAAACAGACCCTTGAAAGGCTCCTTGACGTCGACATGGCCGGTTTCGCGCATCGCGCGGGTGAAGAAGCGAGAATACAGAAGATGCAGGATCGCGTGCTCGATGCCGCCAATATACTGGTCGACAGGCAGCCATTTGTTGGCCGCCTTCGGCTCCGTCGGGTTGTTTTCCCATGGGGCGGTAAAGCGGGCGAAATACCAGCTGGAATCGACAAAGGTATCCATGGTGTCGGTTTCACGACGTGCGTTCTTTCCGCAATGCGGGCAGGCCACATGGCGCCATGTCGGATGTCGGTCGAGTGGATTGCCCGGTTTGTCGAAAGTGACGTCATCGGGCAGCCTTACCGGCAGGTCTTTCTTCGGCACCGGCACGACGCCGCAGTCATCACAATGAATGACCGGGATGGGGCAGCCCCAATAACGCTGACGCGAGATGCCCCAGTCGCGCAGGCGGAAATTGACCTTGCGCTCGCCTTGGGCGGAATTGCCGAGGGTTTGTTCGGTCAGGCGCCGAGCGACCTCTTCGAAGGCTTCGGCACTGCCGAGCCCATCGAGGAAACGGGAGTTGATCATCACGCCATCATCGACATAGGCGGTATCGCCGATTTCGAACGTTGCCGCATCCCCCTCCCGCGGCATGACGACCGGAACCACCGGCAGATCATATTTGCGGGCAAAGTCGAGGTCGCGCTGGTCACCGGACGGGCAGCCGAAGATCGCGCCTGTGCCGTAATCCATCAAGACGAAGTTGGCGACATAGACGGGCAGTTCCCAGCTCGGATCCAGCGGGTGTTTCACCCTGATGCCGGTGTCGATGCCCTTCTTTTCCGCGGTTTCGAGTGCTGCAAGCGAGGTGCCGGCGTGGCGGCATTCCTGGCAGAAAGCTTCCACTTCCGGGTTTCTTTCGCCGACTTCCTTTGCCAGCGGGTGGTCGGCGGCGATTGCCAGGAACGACGCGCCGAACAAGGTGTCGGGTCGCGTGGTATAGACCGTCACTTCCGGTTGCGTGCTTCCCGATGCCACTTCCCAGCGCACCAGCATGCCTTCCGAACGACCGATCCAGTTCTTCTGCATCAACCGGACTTTTTCCGGCCAGTGGTCAAGCGTATCAAGCGCGTCGAGCAGATCCTGGCTGAAATCGGTAATCTTGAAAAACCACTGGGTCAGTTCGCGTTGTTCGACCAGCGCGCCGGAACGCCAGCCACGGCCGTCGATGACCTGCTCGTTGGCGAGCACGGTCATGTCTTCCGGATCCCAGTTGACCTTGGAGTTCTTGCGATAGACCAGGCCCTTTTCCATGAAATCCAGGAAGAGATGCTGCTGGCGCTGATAGTATTCCACGTCGCAGGTGGCGAATTCACGTGACCAGTCGATCGACAGGCCCATGGATTTCAGCTGGCCACGCATCGTGGCGATGTTTTCGTAGGTCCAGGCCTTGGGATGTACCTTGTTCTTCATCGCAGCGTTTTCCGCCGGCATGCCGAACGCATCCCAGCCCATCGGATGCAGCACATTGTAGCCGCGGGCGCGCTTGTAGCGCGCCACGACATCGCCCATGGCATAGTTGCGCACATGACCCATGTGGATGCGTCCCGACGGATAGGGGAACATCTCAAGCACGTAATACTTCTCGCGCTCATCATTGTTGTCGGTCGTGAAGACGTTGTCTTCGGACCATTTCGCCTGCCAACGGGGCTCGGCGTCGCGCGGATTGTAACGTTCGGTGGCCATGGATCGCATTTCCGGGATTGCAATAAAAAGGAGGGCTGACCTTCACCACGAAACCGGCCAAGCGTCAAGTTTTCGAGGCCGTTTGCGTGATCTCGGAGAAGCGACTTGCCATGCCAATTCAGGCGCTTTAACGACTTTGTCTCAAGAAGGCGCCGATCCGTATTCGGGAGCGAGACTGCAAGGAGTTATGATGTCGGTCGAACAGAGATTGGGTGACGTTCAGGGGCGGATGGCCAAGGCGGCAAGGGAAGCCAACCGTAAGCCGGAGTCCGTTTCGCTTGTCGCCGTTTCAAAAACCTTCGAGGCAGGCGACATTCGACCGGTGATTGCCGCAGGCCAGCGTGTGTTTGGGGAAAACCGAGTGCAGGAGGCTCAGGGCAAATGGCCGGTGCTTCAGGCGGAAACCGCAGGCATCGAACTCCATTTGATCGGTCCCCTCCAGTCGAACAAAGCGGCCGAAGCAGTGGCGATTTTCGATGTCATAGAAACGGTTGATCGGGAAAAGATCGCGCGCGCCGTTGCCGAAGAATGCAAGCGGCAAAATCGCACCCTGCGCTTCTATGTCCAGGTCAATACCGGGCTCGAGCCGCAGAAAGCCGGCATTGCCCCCGATGATGTTGCGACATTCGTCCGGCTATGCCGCGATGAGCTGGGATTGAATATCGAAGGGCTGATGTGCATTCCGCCGGTCGATGAGAACCCAGGCCCGCATTTTGCCTTGTTGGCCAAGCTCGCCGAAGAAAACGATGTGGCGGGCCTGTCGATGGGCATGTCTGGCGATTTCGAGACGGCCGTGGGCTTTGGCGCGACAAGTGTCCGGGTCGGATCCGCCATTTTTGGCAGTCGCTAAGTTTCATACGACCTTTGGCATAGCGCTTTCGTCTGGCTTCCCAGCGGGCTGACGGCTTCCTACACTTGTTCTCTAGACGAAGTGACTTGCGTGACATCGGGAGGATCGGCATGCGTGGGAGCTATCAGGAAACCTATGCCCTGTGGCAGGCGGATCCGGAAGGATTCTGGCGTCGCGCCGCAGAGCAGGTCCATTGGTTCAAGGCACCGGAAAAGATCTTTCAGCCGGATCAGGGGCCATACGGTCGTTGGTTTGTCGGGGGCGAAACCAATACCTGCTACAATTGTCTCGACAGGCACATAGCGGAGGGGCGTGGCCCGGAAACCGCCCTGATCTACGATAGCCCGATGACGGGGCAGACGGGCCGTTACTCGTACGAGCAGATGCTGGTCGAGGTGAGTGCCATTGCGGCCGTTCTTCGCAACCATGGGGTCGGCAAGGGCGACCGGGTGATCATCTACATGCCGATGATCCCGGAGGCGGTGTTTTCCATGCTCGCCTGCGCCCGTCTCGGCGCTGTGCATTCTGTCGTCTTCGGCGGCTTTGCCGCCCATGAGCTGGCGACCCGCATTGATGATTGCGGTGCAAAGGTTGTCATCGGCACGAGCTGCGGACTGGAGCCGGGCCGTATCGTTCCATACAAGCCGCTGCTCGACCATGCGATCGACATGGCCAGGGTGAAGCCAAACTTTTGCCTCATCCTACAGCGCGACCAGTATCACGCGCCCTTGCGCTACGAGCATGGCGATGTCGACCTTGCCCAGGCGATCGAGGTGGAGAAGGTCAGTGGCACCACCGTTGACTGCATTCCGGTTCTGGCGACCGATCCGCTCTACATTCTCTACACATCCGGAACCACCGGCCAGCCGAAGGGCGTCGTTCGCGACAATGGCGGGCATATGGTGGCACTCAACTGGACCATGGCCAATATCTACGGGGTCAAGCCGGGGGAAGTCTTCTGGGCTGCCTCCGATATTGGTTGGGTCGTTGGCCATTCCTACATCGTCTACGGTCCTTTGCTGGCCGGCAACGCGACAGTTCTTTTCGAGGGAAAACCGGTCGGAACACCGGATGCGGGCACTTTCTGGCGCGTGGTTGCTGATCACGACGTGAAGGTACTGTTTACCGCGCCGACGGCATTTCGGGCAATCCGGCGCGACGATCCGGACGGAGAGCATGTCGGGCGCTACGACCTGTCGGGTTTGCGCCGATTGTTTCTTGCCGGCGAACGTGCGGATCCGGAAACGCTGAAATGGGCCGAGCGCATTCTGAAAATCCCGATCATCGATCACTGGTGGCAGACCGAGACGGGATGGGCGATCGCGGCCAATCCGGCGGGTCTCGGTCTTTTGCCGGTGAAACACGGGTCGCCGGCAAAACCGATGCCGGGCTACGGCCTGGAGGTCCTGGACGATGCCGGTCATGGCGTGGCACCTGGAACGCTGGGCAATATCGTCGTGAAACTACCCCTGCCGCCTGGTTGTCTCGTGACGTTCTGGGGCGCCGACGAGCGGTTCAGGACATCGTGCCTCGATGAATTCCCGGGTTACTACAAGACGGCCGATGCCGGCGTGATCGATGACGACGGCTATGTTTTCGTCATGGCGCGCACGGATGACATCATCAACTGCGCCGGACACCGGCTGTCGACCGGTGCAATGGAGGAAGTCTGCGCAATGCATCCGGATGTGGCGGAATGTGCGGTCATCGGTATCGCAGACGAGCTCAAGGGGCAGATCCCCTGCGGTTTCCTGGTGTTGAAGAAGAATGTGCATAGAGACCATGCGGCGATTTCGAAAGAGGTGGTGCAATTGGTGCGTGACGAAATCGGCCCCGTTGCCGCGTTCAAAATGGTGCTGATGGTCGATCGTCTACCCAAGACACGGTCAGGCAAGATCCTGCGCGGCACCATGCAGAAAATCGCAGATGGCCTTCCCTGGAAAATGCCGGCGACCATCGATGATCCGATAGTCCTGGACGAGATTTCCGCCGTGCTCAAAGCCTGCGGCCAGGTTGCTGCCTGATGTGTCATCAGGCGCGTCGGATGGCTGGAACCAGCCTCGACAAAGAAAAGCCCCGGGCGATGATGCGACCGGGGCTAATTTTTAAGGCAACCTGTCGGGGACGATCAGTATTGATCTTCGTCCTCGTCCTTGTTGCGGTCAGACTTGAGCGACTGCAGCTTTGCGAAGACCGCGTTGGCGTCGATCGTCTTTTCTTCATCGCGGTCGTGGCCATAGCCGTAGTCGAGGTTTTCAGTCTCGGTGGCGGCCTGCAGGGTGGCGCCGAGTTCGGCAGCTGTCGGCAGCGGACGACCCTTGGAGGCCTTCTCAACTTCCAGGTCGAGGTCGATCTGGCTGCAGAGCCCGAGCGTCACCGGATCCATCGGGGTCAGGTTGGTCGAGTTCCAGTGGGTGCGCTCGCGGATCTGCTCGATGGTCGATTTTGTCGTTCCCACCAGACGGGAGATCTGGGCGTCCTTCAGTTCCGAGTGGTTGCGGACCAGCCAGAGAATTGCGTTCGGGCGATCCTGACGCTTGGAGACCGGGGTATAACGCGGGCCACGGCGCTTGGATTCCGGAACGCGAACCTTTGGCTCGGAAATCTTCAGCTTGTAGTTCACGTCCTTTTCCGCCCGCGCGATTTCGTCGCGTGACAGCTGGCCCGTTGCGATCGGGTCCAGACCCTTGATGCCCTGCGCCGCTTCACCATCGGCAATCGCCTTGACTTCGAGCGGATGCAGTTTGCAAAACTGCGCGATCTGGTCGAATGACAGCGCGGTATTGTCGACGAGCCATACGGCCGTTGCCTTCGGCATAAGCAGTGTCTGTGCCATGGATACAATCCTTCTGTGGTCCGCGCCGGTTGTCGCGAGCCGTGGGTTTAAACCACTATTTCCGGGAATTCGGCGTCCTTATACAGATTATGTAACGAAATTGCAATTCGCGAAGTAACGAATGACCTTTGTCTAATTGCTGGACGCATCTGAGTTGATAAGAATGGGTGCAAGAGGCCCGAGGAGGACGGTCCCCAGTTCGACAGTCCTGGCCGTTAAATGAGGAGGAGTTCATGTCAGCCAAGACCTATCCGGTGCTCAAGTCGGCGAAAGCCCAGGCCCTGATCGACGAAGACAAGTATCGCAAGTGGTACGAGGAAAGCATCGAGGATCCCGAAAAATTCTGGGGCAAGCACGGCAAGCGTATCGATTGGTTCAAGCCTTATACCAAGGTCAAGAACACCTCTTTCAGGGGCAAGGTCCCGGTCAAGTGGTTCGAAGACGGCCTGACCAACGTCTCCTACAATTGCATCGATCGCCATCTGAAAACCAATGGCGAACGGGTGGCGATCATCTGGGAAGGTGACAATCCCTATATCGACAAGAAGATCACCTATAACGAACTCTATGATCACGTCTGCCGGATGGCGAATGTGCTGAAGAAGCACGGCGTGAAGAAGGGTGATCGCGTCACCATCTACATGCCGATGATCCCGGAGGCGACTTATGCGATGCTCGCCTGTGCCCGTATCGGCGCAATCCACTCGGTGGTCTTTGGAGGCTTTTCGCCGGAAGCACTGGCCGGACGCATCGTCGACTGCGAATCGACCTTCGTCATCACCTGCGATGAAGGCGTGCGTGGCGGCAAGCCGGTGGCGCTCAAGGAAAACACCGATATCGCCATCGACATTGCTGCCAAACAGTATGTGATCGTCAACAAGGTTTTGGTCGTGCGGCGCACGGGCGGCAAGATCGGCTGGGCTCCCGGCCGCGACGTCTGGTATCACCAGGAAGTCGTCACGGTGAAGGGCGATTGCCCACCGGTGAAGATGAAGGCCGAAGATCCGCTTTTCATCCTTTATACGTCAGGCTCGACGGGCAAGCCCAAGGGCGTGATGCATACGACGGGAGGCTATCTCGTCTATGCCTCGATGACGCATGAATATGTCTTCGATTATCACGATGGCGAGGTCTACTGGTGTACGGCCGATGTCGGCTGGGTGACCGGCCATTCCTATATCGTCTATGGTCCGCTTGCGAATTGCGCGACGACGCTGATGTTCGAAGGTGTGCCGAATTTCCCCGATCAGGGTCGTTTCTGGGAGGTGATCGACAAGCACAAGGTCAACATCTTCTATACGGCGCCAACCGCCATCCGTTCGCTCATGGGTGTGGGCGACGAGTTCGTGAAGCGTTCCTCACGCTCGAGCCTCAGACTGCTCGGCTCCGTTGGCGAGCCGATCAATCCGGAAGCCTGGGAATGGTACTACAACGTGGTCGGCGACCAGCGTTGCCCGGTTGTCGACACTTGGTGGCAGACCGAAACCGGTGGGATCATGATTACGCCGCTGCCGGGTGCAACCGCGTTGAAACCCGGTTCGGCCACCCTCCCCTTCTTCGGCATCAAGCCGGAACTCGTCGACAATGAAGGCAATGTGCTGGAGGGGGCTGCGGACGGCAATCTCTGCATCACCGACAGCTGGCCGGGCCAGGCCCGCTCGGTCTATGGTGATCATGAACGCTATGTGCAGACCTATTTCTCGACCTATAAGGGGAAATATTTCACCGGCGACGGCTGCCGGCGCGACGAGGATGGCTATTACTGGATCACTGGTCGCGTCGATGACGTGCTCAACGTCTCCGGCCACAGGCTTGGAACCGCCGAGGTCGAATCGGCACTGGTTTCGCATCATCTCGTTTCCGAGGCCGCCGTGGTCGGCTATCCGCATGGCATCAAGGGCCAGGGCATCTATTGTTATGTCACCCTGATGGCGGGACATGACGGAACGGATGCGCTGCGCCAGGATCTGGTCAAACATGTCCGCACCGAGATTGGCCCGATCGCAACGCCTGACAAGATCCAGTTTGCTCCAGGTCTGCCGAAAACCCGTTCCGGCAAGATCATGCGGCGCATCCTGCGCAAGATTGCGGAGGATGATTTCGGTGCGCTCGGAGACACATCGACGCTGGCGGATCCGGCCGTCGTCGATGACCTGATCGACAACCGTCAAAATCGCAGCGCCTGATCAGCAGCCTGCCTTGGAAGAAAAGGGCTCCTTGATCGCAAGGGGCCCTTTTTGCATCGGGTGTCCGGTCTTCGGGGCGCTCCGTTTCTATGTGTCCGGGCAATGGTGACGGGGTTTTGTCCTGCCGGCATAGGGTTCGACAAGTCCCGCCTCAAGCAGCAGATCGGCTGCGCTTCGACCGTCAGCCAAAATCAGTTTAGCCACAACGCGACCGAAATATTTGTCGCCTGATATGTCAGTCAGGGAGACCTGCTCCTGGCCGGACATGAATTCGGTCAACTGATCCTGCGCTTCTCTCGCAGCCTCGCGGAAAGCTGGGCAACGCGATTTCAGCTCCGGCGCATCAATGCCTCGCAAGCGGACATAGGTGCTGATGCGATGATCAGGCCATGGCATTGCCTCAACGAGAATGGTGTCTCCATCGATGACCCGCACGACCTGGGCCGATACAGGACCGTCAAGCGTCTGGCCGGCATGACACTGCCCCGCCGAAAGCGTCAGCGTCAGCAAGACCAGCCAGGGAGTGTGATATCGGAGCATGAAAGGAATATATTCCGATATCTTGACGTGATCAATAGGTATATTTTCAGACTAGAAGTCGATAGCGCGTCCCTTGATTTCCCAGTCGCCAAAGCGTGCCGGATCAGCGCCGCCTCTACCGCCGATTTCCGGCTGGGGTTCTGTGGGCGTTTGCTGCTTGCGCCGTTCCTCGGCTTCGGCAAGGGCGCGCTTGGCTGCCGGGCTCAGTTCGCGGGGTGGTTCCCCTACCACGCCTTCCTGTTCCTGATCGTCTGACATGATGAGACCTCTATTTCGCGGTTTTTATGCGCAAACATTGAAATTGGCATTGCTGCTTTTTAAATCAACAGGTGAAATCGGCAACAGGCCCGTTGCCGAACATGTAGCTCGGAGGAGCAGGACATGAACTTCATGCGCACGGCAATGCTGCTTGCCTTCATGACGGCACTCTTCATGGGCGTCGGATTTCTGATTGGCGGTCGCGGCGGGATGGTGATCGCATTCGTCGTCGCAGCGGGCATGAACTTCTTTTCCTACTGGAACTCCGATCGAATGGTTCTGTCCTCCTACCGGGCACAAGAGGTCGATGAGCGGACTGCGCCCGAGTTCTACCTGATGGTCAAGGAGCTGGCGCGCAATGCCAATCTGCCGATGCCGCGCGTCTATGTTTTCGACAGTCCGCAGCCAAATGCATTCGCGACCGGCCGCAATCCGCAGAATGCGGCCGTTGCCGCCTCGACCGGCTTGCTGCAGCGTCTCAATCCTCAGGAAGTCGCCGGCGTGATGGCCCACGAACTGGCGCATATCGAAAACCGCGATACGCTGACGATGACGATTACCGCGACGCTCGCCGGTGCAATCTCCATGCTGTCGAACTTCGCCTTCCTGTTTTCAGGCAATCGCGACGAGCGCAGCAGCCCGTTCGGTTTCATCGGCGTTATCGTCGCCATGATCGTTGCGCCGCTTGCGGCGATGGTGGTTCAGATGGCAATCAGCCGAACGCGTGAATATGCCGCCGACCGGCGTGGTGCCGAGATTTGTGGCAATCCCCGGGGCCTCGCGTCCGCATTGCAGAAAATTGCCGGTGATGCATCGCATATCGAAAACATGGATGCAGAGCGCAATCCGGCCACGGCGCATATGTTCATCATCAATCCACTCAGCGGACGGCGCATGGACAACCTGTTTTCGACCCATCCGGACACGCGCAACCGTATCGAAGCGCTGTTGGCGATGACCGACATTGGGCCGGGGGTATCGACGCCAACCAGTCCCGCTGCTAATGCAAGGCCCAAAGCGCGCTCTGTCCCGAATACCGGATGGGGACGTGGCAACTCCGAACCGCCCAAAGGACCATGGTCTTGAACGATAAAGCACCGGGAAAACCGCAGAAGCACTTTCACAAGGGCAATGGCGGATCCCGTCCGACGGAACAGGCCGAGGCAAAACCGGGTCTGGAGGCGCGTATCGCTGCATCGCGCCTGCTGGCGGCTGTGATCGAGCGCAAGACACCGCTTGACGGCATGCTGGATGCAGAACATGGCAATCCCGCTTTCAGGGCCCTGAACGAAGCCGATCGCGGCCTGGTTCGTGCGATCCTGCATAGCGCACTTCGCCATCTGCCGCGGATCGAAGCGATCCTGCATGAGCTCTTGGACACGCCTCTGCCGGAAGGCGCCCGCTCCCTGCATCACCTGCTTGTGGTCGCCGCCGCGCAGATGCTCTATCTTGATGTGCCGGACCACTCGGCCGTCGATCTTGCCGTCGAACAGGCCAATCGCGACCCGCGCAGCCGCCGTTTTTCCAAGCTGGTGAACGCCATCCTGCGACGTGTCGGGCGCGAGAAGGAAGCGCTGCTCGAATGGGTCAATGACATACCCTGCATGCCGGAGTGGTTCCTGAAACGCCTGATCGCAGTCTACGGCCTGGATCATGCCCTGGCGATCGCCGAGGCACAGCTGCAGCCGGTGATGATTGACCTCACGGTCAAGAGTGATGCTCAGAGCTGGGCCGAAAAGCTTGGCGGCACGGTCTTGCCGACCGGCACAGTGCGCTTGGCACCGTTCAAGGGCAGCATTCCCTCGCTCGAAGGTTTCGAGGACGGCGAGTGGTGGGTTCAGGACGCCGCTGCCGGCATTCCGGCGAAGCTCTTCGGCGACCTCAGCGGCAAGCGCGTCGCCGATCTATGTGCGGCACCGGGCGGCAAAACAGCTCAGCTTGTGCTCGCTGGCGCGCAAGTGACTGCGGTCGAGCAATCCGCGTCCCGTCTCAAGCGGCTTCAGTCCAACCTGGAGCGGCTTCGTCTTTCTGCGGAATTCGTCACAAGCAATCTGCTGGAACTCGATACTGGCAAGGTTTACGACGCCATCCTGCTCGATGCACCCTGCTCATCAACCGGTACCACCCGCCGACATCCCGATGTCCTGTGGAGCAAGGATGCCGAAGACATCGCCAAGCTCGCCGCGTTGCAGGAAAAGCTGCTTCGGCATGCCATTACCTTGCTCGCCCCGGGCGGACGAATCGTCTTCTCCAACTGCTCCATCGATCCCTCCGAGGGAGAGCAGGTCGTGGAACGGGTTTTGGCTGACCATCAGGAGTTGAAGCTTGTCCCGATTCGCAATGAGGATTGGCCAGGCATGGAGGCGGCGATCAGCGATCGCGGAGAATTCCGTACCACGCCTGCGATGTTGCACGCTGAAGGTGGTCTCGATGGATTCTACGCTTGCGTAATTGCTAAAACTTAGCGAAATATTCAATAAAACTGTTGGAACCTGAAAACTGGCTGACGGGCGTTCCTTGCCCGTCGGCCTAGTCGCTATGAACTTTGCCTTTGCGATCGGCTGATTTGTCATGAAGCGATTTGAAGGACGGCTTGCGCCTTAAAGATTATCTGAATTTTCCTTGGAAAACTTATAGTTACCGGCCGCAGCAACGGGAATGAGAATGCGAATTTCTGATCGTCGGAGACTGATCTCCCTGTATTTTGCGGAGGGCTGGCGCAGAACGGGGCTGGCAATTTCGCTGGCATTGCCTGTGGTCAGCGGTCGTGCCGGCTTTGGTTCCATGCGTCTGGTCGTCGCGCCGACCGACCTTCGGGCGATCGATCCATTCGTGGCTGAAGAGATTTTCCAGGGGCGTTACCCGCTTGCCGGCCGCGTGCTTGACGCCGATCAACAATCGCCCTTCGATCTTGAGCTGCCGTCGCAGCAATTCGCTGTGCGCCTGCATGGATTCGGCTGGTTGCGCCACATCCGCGCCGACAAGTCGCATGCGGCCTGCGAGAATGCCCGCTGGGTTGTCGATCAATGGATCAATCTACATGGCGGACGTGTGACGGGCGTCGCCTGGGACGCGGATGTTGTCGCGCAACGCATCGTTGCCTGGCTCTCGCATTCACCGGTCGTGCTTCAGGATGCCGATGCCGGCTTCTATCGGCGTTTCATGGCGTCGCTCAGTTATCAGATCGGCTATCTGCATCGCATTGCCGGTTTTTTGCCGGAGGGACTGCCGCGTCTGCGGGCGCGTATCGCGCTGGCGATGGCGTCGATTTCAACCGAAGCGCGCTCTTCGGCCATTCGGCGGGCAGGCCGTCAGCTCAATCGTGAACTGGAACGCCAGATCCTGCCGGACGGTAGCCATGTCTCCCGCAATCCGCAGACCGCGGTCGAACTCCTCTTCGACCTGCTGCCGCTTCGCCAGACATATATCAATCTCGGCCACGACGTGCCGCAACGCCTGATCCCTGCGATCGACCGGATGTATCCCGCCGTGCGATTTTTCCGCCATAGCAGTGGCGATCTTGCGCTGTTCAATGGCGCCAGTTCGACACTTGCCACCGACCTGATGTCGGTCCTGCGCTATGATGAAACGGCGGGCCAGCCATTCAAGGCCTTGCCGCATGCCGCCTATCAGCGTCTTTCAGGTGGCGATACGGTGCTTCTGCTGGATACCGGCCATCCACCACCGGGATCCCTGTCACGGACCGCGCATGCAGGTTGCTTGTCACTCGAGCTATCGTCGGGCCGCAATCGCTTTATCGTCAACAGCGGATCTCCCCGCTTCGCTGGAGAAAAGCTCCGCCAACTGGCGCGCTCGACGGCTGCCCATTCGACGGTGGCGATCGGCGACATGTCGTCGGCCCGGATTTCGTCATCCGCGTTCCTCGGTCCGCTATTGGTTGCCGGCGTGGCAAAGGTCGAGATCACCCGACAGACCGGTCCTGACGGCAGCGACCGGCTGTCGGCGAGCCATGACGGCTATCTGGCGCGTTTCGGCGTGCTGCATGAGCGCGAGGTGCGCATCAACGAGACCGGTACGAAGATTGCCGGTCGTGACCGGTTTCTTCTGCCCGAAGGATTGCCCGCCCCCGGCCTTCCGCCCGAACCGGCGATCGCGCGGTTCCATATTCATCCGGCCATCTCGGTCGAGCGCATGGACGAGCGCAGGGTTCGCCTTGTCGCACCCGATGGCGAGAGCTGGGTCTTTTCGCTCCCGGTCGGCGAGGTCGAAATCGCCGAGGATATCTTTTTTGCCGATGTCTCCGGCGTCCGGCCATCGCAGCAGCTGGAAATTGCCTTCCACGGCCCAGAAATACGCTGGTTTCTCGCGCATCACGCATAGACTGTTGGTTCTGCGGCCCACCTGTGCTAGGCGGCGGCATCGCGCTCGTCATGCTGATCTTTTCGACGGGCGCCCGTCAGATCGGAGCTGAACCATGGCCGTCGTTTCCAAGAAAATTCCCGCCCCAGACCTCGTGCGTGTTCGCACCGCCCTGCTTTCGGTTTCCGACAAGACGGGGATCGTCGAGTTTGCCCAGGCGCTGCACCAGCGTGGCGTTCTGCTGTTGTCGACGGGCGGCACGCACAAGGCGCTTGCCGCTGCCGGCCTGCCGGTGACCGACGTATCGGAGATCACCGGGTTTCCAGAGATCATGGACGGTCGCGTCAAGACGCTGCATCCGCTGGTGCATGGCGGGTTGCTGTCGATCCGTGACGATGCCGAGCATGTCGAGGCGATGAAAGCGCATGGCATTGAGGCAATCGATCTCTCGGTGATCAATCTCTACCCGTTCGAGCAGGTGCGTGCTGCCGGCGGCGACTATCCGACGACGGTGGAGAATATCGACATCGGCGGTCCGGCGATGATCCGCGCATCGGCAAAAAACCACGCCTATGTTACCGTAGTGACGGATTCTGCCGATTATGGCGAGGTAATCGAGGCTTTGTCGCAGAATGACGGCCAGACAACCTATGCGCTCCGTCAGCGCCTTGCGGCCAAGGCCTACGCTCGGACCGCTGCCTATGATGCGGCAATCTCCAACTGGTTTGCCGAGGCGCTGGAAATCGAGATGCCCGCTTTTCGAGTGGTTGGTGGCGCATTGAAGGAAAAGATGCGCTACGGCGAAAATCCGCACCAGAGCGCCGGCTTCTATGTCACCGGTGAAAACCGCCCGGGTGTTGCCACGGCGACGCTGCTGCAGGGCAAACAGCTCTCCTACAACAATATCAATGACACGGATGCCGCATTCGAGCTGGTCGCCGAGTTCGCGCCGGAAAATGGCCCGGCCTGCGCGATTATCAAGCATGCCAATCCGTGCGGTGTTGCGACCGGTTCGACGCTGGTCGAAGCTTACCAGCGTGCTCTCGCCTGCGATTCCGTTTCCGCCTTCGGCGGCATTATCGCTCTCAACCAGATGCTGGATGCCGCGACTGCGCAGGAAATCGTCAAACTGTTCACCGAAGTCATCATTGCGCCCTCGGTCACCGATGAAGCCAAGGCGATCATCGCGGCAAAGCCCAATCTGCGCCTGCTGACGACCGGCGCCCTGCCCGACCCGCGCTCGCGCGGCCTCATGGCGAAGACGGTTTCCGGTGGCCTTCTGGTGCAGAGCCGCGACAACATCCTTGTCGAAGATCTCGACCTCAAGGTGGTGACCAAGCGCGCACCGACGGCAACCGAACTCGAAGACATGAAATTTGCCTTCAAGATCGCCAAGCACGTCAAATCGAATGCGGTCATCTACGCCAAGAACGGCCAGACGGCCGGTATCGGTGCCGGACAGATGAGCCGCGTCGATTCCGCCCGTATTGCAGCGCTCAAGGCGGAAGATGCCGCCAAGGCGCTTGGCCTGACAACGCCACTGACCAAGGGCGCTGCCGTGGCCTCGGAAGCCTTTTATCCCTTCGCCGATGGTTTGCTGGCTGCGATCGCGGCGGGTGCAACGGCGGTTATCCAGCCGGGTGGCTCGATGCGCGACGAGGAAGTGATCGCGGCGGCTGACGAACATGGTGTGACCATGGTGTTCACGGGCGTTCGCCATTTCCGCCACTGATCATTCGACACCTGGATAGAAAAAGGCCGGTTGCGGAGACGCAACCGGCCTTTTTCGTGGTGATTCACGCCTGGGCGGGTGTGTCGTCTCCGGCCGGATAGGCGGTGTTCCAGAGAATGGCCAAGCCCACCATCAGGAAAACCAACATGCTGGCCATGCCGACGCGCGGTGAACCGGTCCAGGTCGTCAGAACGGAAAAGGACAGGGTGGCCATGAAGCTCGTGGCGCGTCCCGAAAGTGCGTAGATTCCGAAATAGCGTCCCGCCTCGTGCGGCTTCACGCTGCGCGCTAGATAGGAGCGGGACGAGGCCTGGACAGGGCCGAACGACAGGCCGATCAGCAGGCCGTAAAGGATATAGGCCTTTTCCGCCGGCGTGGCGAACAGGCCCTCAGTGGTGGTGATCGGCAGGCCGACAAAGCCGAAAAGGGTGAAATCCGGTCCTGTCGAAATGATGCCGAGCGTGGCGGCAATCAGCATGAAGAGGCTGATCAGCACGACGCTCTTGGACCCGACAAGCCGGTCGATGCGGCTGGCAATCAGGCATCCGAAGATCGCAACAATGTTCAGAATGATGCCGTAGACGCCCATTTCCATCGTCGACCATCCAAACATCGCGGCGGCGAAGACGCCGCCCAGGATCAGCAAGCCGTTGACGCCGTCCTGATAGATCATCCGTGCCACGAGAAAGCGCAGGATTGCGGTGCGGTGCCGGACTTCGGACAGTGTGTTGTTTATCTCCTTCAGGCCTGAGCTGATCGCCTGGCCGAGTGGCTTTCCACGGGCCGCATCCGGGGTGAAGAGGAACATCGGCAGAATGAAGACAAGATACCATATCGCCGAAATCGGGCCGGTGATGCGGGCATCTTCGCCGTAGGCAGGATCGAGGCCGAACAGCGGCGGTATACCGATCAGGGTCAGTCCGGTGGTCGGATTTGCCGCAATCAGGGCAACGATCGCGATCAGCACGATCATGCCGCCGAGATAGCCGAGACCCCAGGCAATATTCGACACGCGGCCGACATCGCGCTGGCTGACAAGCCGGGTCATCATCGAGTCATTGAAGACGATCGAAAACTCCGCAGCAATGCTGGCGAAGATCATCAGGACCATGATCAATCCGACCGATGCACCCGGTGCCGCCAGCCAGAGACCCAGAAGACAGGTGATCTTGATCACCGCAAAAAAAGCGATCCACGGCTTTCGTGAGCCGGATTCATCGGCAATCGATCCCAGGATGGGCGCAAGGATTGCGATGACAATCGCCGAAATGGTCGCTGCATTGCTCCATGAGGCCTGGGCGGAAACCGGATCGTTGGTCATCCGGGCGACGAAATATGGGCCGAATATGAATGTGGTGACCACCGTGAAAAACGGTTGTGCTGCCCAGTCGAAGAACATCCAGCTCAGGACGCCCCGATTGAGGCGTCCGGTGTCTTTTGCGTCCGTCACGGCCGATCCGTTCATGCATCATCCCTGGCTTGTTGCCGGGACACTGTCACCTTGCAGGACCTTGCGCAAGATCACCGAGCAGGCCGGCAGCCACCGCCATTTTGGAGATGCTCGGCTCGCCGCTGTCGACCAGTGCCGCAAGTTCCTTGCCAATCCGCTCGATGCGAAGGGTGTCATTGGCGAGCCATGCCTGGACCGGTTGCTTGTGACCGTCATGGGCGATGAGCGCTGCGCAAACGATTTCGCGGCGGGCTGCGCCGATGCGATCGATGCTTCTTGTCAGCGCCAAGCTATCGTAATGGTCCGTTGGCTGAAGCCTACGGGCATTCTCGATGATGCGGCCGATGCGGAAGGCTTCCGAAACGGCAAAGAAGCCATCCATCGCCCGCGCCAGGCTCGCCTTTGTACGATCCGCGATCTGCATGATTTCCGGAAGCAGCAGCAATGTCTGAAGGTTGACGACCTCCACGGCGATCTCTTCCGGTGCGCCCGCGGAGATCAGACCGGCTACCTGCTCGTCGAAATACTGGCGCAGCAGCGCCGGCAATGCGCCTGCGAAGACCGGTCCAGCCGATTTGACGGCCGCCTTCAGATGGCTCACGGCAGCCATGATCGGGCCGGTCGCCAGCCCGGTATCCAGAAGCAGACGCGTCATGCCGACATAGACTTCGGTGACAATGCCGTAGAGACGGTTTTGCGTCTGGCCGGAGAGCTTGGCGTCCAGATTGTCGAGCTTGTCCCAGAGCGCCGTAAGGTTCAGCGCATCGCGGGTGACCAATGCCGCTTTCACCACTGCGTCGGGGGCAGCTCCCGTTGCGTCGCTCACGGCGACCACAAAGCCCGGGCCACCACGATTGATCGCATGGTTTGCCAGGACTGTGGCAATGATTTCGCGGCGAAGGCGATGGACCGAAATGTCGGACGCAAAGCTCTTGCGCATGCCGGCCGGGAAATAGTTAGACAGGGTGGTCTGGCAATAGGGGTCGTCGGGAAGGTCGGACTGGATCAACTGGTCAAACAGCACGATCTTGGCATAGGACAACAGCACGCCGATTTCCGGTCGGGTCAGGGTCTTACCGGATACGTAGCGTTCTGCAACCGCCGTCGAATCCGGCAGCGTCTCGACCTTGCGGTTCAATTTGCCGAGACCTTCCAGATAATCCATGAGCCGGCTCAGCTCTTCGCGGTTGCCGGCATGCTTCGCTTCGGTGAGCGAGATGGACAGGGACTGGAGATAGTTGTTGCGCAGCACCAGTTCGGCCACTTCGTCGGTCATCTCGACCAGCAGCTTGTTGCGTTTGTCGCGGGTCAGGCGCATTTCGGCCATGGCCGGCGAAAACGCGATCTTGATATTGACCTCAAGGTCGGACGAATTGACGCCGGCCGAATTGTCGATCGCGTCCGAATTTACCCGGCCGCCATTCAGGGCATAGGCGATACGGCCTTTCTGGGTGACGCCGAGATTGGCACCTTCGCCGATCACCTTGGCGCGAACTTCCGTCGCCGTGATGCGGATCGCGTCGTTGGCACGGTCGCCGACTTCGGCATCGGTCTCGCCGGCGGCCTTGATATAGGTACCGATGCCGCCGAACCACATCAGATCGACAGGCGCTTTCAGGATCGCGGTCAGGATGTCGAAGGGCGAGGCGGTCCGGGTTTCCAGTCCGATGGCCGCCGCGGCTTCCGGCGTCAGGGTCACTGACTTTTCCGCACGCGAGATGATCATGGCGCCCGGTGAGAGCGCCTTGCGGTCGTAATCCTGCCAGCTGGACCGCGGCAGCGCGAACATGCGCTTGCGCTCGGCAAACGAACGGGCCGTATCCGGATTCGGATCGATGAAGATATCGCGATGGTCGAAGGCTGCAATGAGCCTGATCTGTTGCGAGAGCAGCATGCCGTTGCCGAACACGTCGCCCGACATGTCGCCGACACCGGCCACGGTAAAGGGCGTGGTCTGGATATCCGTATCGATCTCGCGGAAGTGGCGCTTGACCGTTTCCCAAGCGCCGCGGGCGGTGATGCCCATCTTCTTGTGGTCATAGCCGGCTGAACCACCCGATGCGAAAGCATCGTCGAGCCAGAAGCCGGCCGCCTGGGCGAGACCGTTTGCGGTGTCTGAAAAGGTTGCTGTGCCCTTGTCGGCGGCGACGACAAAATAGGGATCGTCCTCATCCAGCCGCAGGGTGTCTGCCGGTGGCACAATGTCCCCGCCGACGATGTTGTCGGTGATCGAGAGCAGCGTTCGGATATAGGTCTTGTAGGCCTCCGTGCCGGCCGACAGCCAGGCTTCGCGGTTGGTCGCGGGCGGCAGCAATTTGGGGAAGAAGCCGCCCTTGGCGCCGACCGGCACGATCACGGCATTCTTGACCTGTTGCGCCTTGACCAGGCCGAGAACTTCGGTGCGGTAGTCCTGGGCGCGGTCCGACCAGCGCAGGCCGCCGCGGGCCACCTTGCCGAAACGCAGGTGAACACCTTCGACTTCGACCCCATAAACGAAGATTTCCCGGAACGGGCGTGGTTCCGGCAGACCGTCGAGCCGATGCGGGTCAAACTTGAACGCCAGCATAGGCCGGTCGCTGTCGATATAGCCCTTCTGGAAGAAATTCGTCCTGAGCGTGGCCTCGATGGCGTTGATGTAGCGCCGCAGGATCCTGTCTTCGTCCAGGCTCGGGACGGCAGCGAGGCTGGTTTCCAGCGACTGGTGCAGCTCAGCCGATCGCTTTGCGCGGCTCTTTTCACTCAGTGCGGGGTCAAGGCGGTTGCGGAACAGGTGTGCCAGGTTGGCCGCAATGGCGGCATATTTGTTCAAGGTTTCGGCGATGTAGCCCTGCGAAAAGACGAATCCGGCCTGGCGCAGATAGGCGCCGTAGGCACGCAACACGGAGGTTTCGCGCGCGTTCAATCCGGCATTCAGCACCAGCCGGTTATAGGCATCATTGTCGACCGTGCCGGTGAAGGCGGCGATGAAGGCTTCCTCGATCTTTTTGCCTTGGCGGGCGATATCGAAATCTCCGCCGCCCAGAACCTGAAGTTCCATATCATGCAGGACGACGAGTCTGCCGGGCTTGTTGCCCGGAGTGACATCGGTAACACCGATATCGAAGGTTCGCTCGCTGATGACGCCGAAGCCGAGGTTTTCCAGCAGAGGCACGCGCCGCGACAGCGGCAGATGATGTCCGGCATGGAAAATCTTCAGATAGAGAAGGGGGCCATCGGCTCCTGCCACCTGATGGAAAGCGATCGAAAGCGGTGCGCCGGCAAGGCAGGCCTCGATGTGCTTCAGATCGGCGACCGCTTCTTCCGGGGCAAAGGCTTCCTGAAAGGCCTGGCTGACATCCAGTTGCGGTACGTCCGTGCCGGCCAGCGAGATGAAGCGATCGCTCCAGCGTGCGGTAATCTCGCGAACGGCCTCTTCAAGCTTGGCCTGCGGAATTCGTGGTGTCTTGCCCTCCGAGCGACCGATGATGATGTGCACACGTGCAACGCCACCTTCCGGGAAAGCAGGATAATAGGCGGAGACATGGCCGTCATAGACGGTCTTGAAATAGATGCCGATCTTTTCGCGGACCATCGAATTGTAGTCTTCACGTGGGACATAGACGATCAGCGAGACGAAGCGGTCGAACTGATCGATACGCGGCAACACGCGCACGCGTGGACGTTCCGACAGATCGTTGATCTGTTCGCTGAATTTCGCCAGCATTTCCGGTTCGATCTGGAAGAGATCGTCGCGCGGATAGCTTTCCAGTGTGTTCTGCAGCATGCGGCCGGAATGGCTCTGCGGATCGAAGTCGAAATGTTCGACTACCTTTTCGATCTTGGCGCGCAGCAGGGGGATCTGGTTGGCCGAACGGGTATAGGCTGTGGACGTGAACAGGCCGACGATGCGCAATTCGCCGACAACCTTGCCATCCGGTCCGAACCGCTTGACCCCGACATAGTCCATGTAGGCACGACGGTGTACCACGGATTTCACATTCGCCTTGGTGACGATCAGGAATTCCGGCCCTTGCAGGAAGGCGAGGATTTCGGGTGTCGTGGTAACCTGGTTCTTGCCCTGGCGCAGGACCAGAACATCGGGATCGGATAGAATGCCGAGGCCCCTGCCCTTGCCTCGCTCGACGGTAGCCTCAGCGCCTTCGCCGGAATAGATATATTCCCGCATGCCGAGGAAGGTGAAATTGTCGTTGCGCAGCCACTCCAGGAAGGCGACGGCTTCGTCGCGTTCGGCTTTCTTGCGGCCCGGGCCGAGGTCCGACAGTTCGGCAAGCGCATTATCGAGAAGGCCGAGCATCGGCTTCCAGTCGCTGGCCGCCATTTTCACCTGGCTGAGCACGTGATGAAGCCGCTGGACCAGGGCGTTTGCCTGTTCGTCGGTGAGCGTTGCAATGTGGAGCTGGATATAGCTAACCTTGACCACATCGTCCGGATCGGTGTCGGGATTGGCCAGGGAGATATCACCCTTGGGTGTTACGGCAAGGATAGGATGCACTGCCATGAAGATATCGCGGTAAGCGCTGGTGACTTCCGCCATCACCGAATCATAGAGAAACGGCTTGTTGTGATCGACAATGGACAAGACACTGACCGGATTGTCTTCCGGGCTGACTTCGGTCACGGGCGTGAGGCTTACATGCGGCCTCTTGCGATCCCATGCCGCCAGGTCCGAGGCTGCGCGAACGGCTGAAAATGCGAGCATTTCCGGGGTATAGCGATCGAGATCGTCATTGCTTGCCCGGCCAAACAGCATTGCCGGCGTGATGAAGGCCTCGCCCAGGGCTTCGGCAATCTGGCCGGCACCTCGCAGCTGCTGTTCCCGCTTGGTGGTCCGCGTCTTGGCCATGTACCCTCTCCTCTTGGTCGGCTTTGCAGGCATAATTGGGAATTATGTTTTGCAGAAGTATGTATGATGCAAATTTGGAGGAGAAATTGTCAAAAAACGCGTTCTCCATCCGAATTTCTCTGAATTTTTGACAAAACTGACATCAAAATGCGTTCTAAGCTCAATTTTTAATGCGGAATCGCCTCATGCCCGATAATTCGCCAGGCGCTGTCATCGTCATTTCCAGCCATGTCGTGCGTGGTTCCGTGGGAAACCGTGCAGCGGTCTTCGCCTTGGAGACATTGGGGCATCAGGTCTGGGCCTTGCCCACGCTGGTGTTGCCTTGGCATCCGGGTCACGGTCCATCGACGCGCCTAAGATTTGCCGACGATGACTTCGAAAAAGCAATAGATGATTTGATCGGGGCGCCCTGGCTGGGCGAGGTAAAAGCAATTCTGACCGGCTATTTCGCCAGTCCTGCACAGCCAGCGGCGGTAGCCCGGCTTGTCGAGGCAGCAAGGGCCAGGAACCCCGACCTGCTATATGTCTGCGATCCCGTCATGGGCGATCTTGGTGGTCTCTATATTCCGGAAGAGACTGCCGCTGCCGTCCGTGACCGCCTGCTCCCGCTCGCCTCCGTCGCAACGCCCAATCGCTATGAACTGCAATGGCTGGTGGGCAGCACGCTCGACAGCAATGCGTTGATCATGGAGGCGGCCCTGTCGCTCGGACCGGCACGCATGCTGGTGACCTCGGCGGTCCCGATGATGGCCGGCGGCACCGGCAATCTTCTGCTCTCCGGCCGCAACGCGCTGCTGGCCGAGCATCGGCTGATCGACAATGCGCCGAACGGATTGGGTGACCTGCTCGGAGCAGTGTTTCTGGCGCGTCTGCTGGAGGGATGCGAGGAGGAAAGGGCCTTGCAACTCGCCACTGCCAGCGTGTTCGAGATCCTGGCGCGCACGGTCAAGCGCGGTTCGGACGAACTTGCGCTCGCCAGCGATGCGTCCAGCCTGTCTCGGCCGATGGCGATGGTACAGATGCGCCGGCTGCTGCATCCGGCACAAAGGCCGCTGAAGCCGAGATAAATTTTCCCGGCCGTTACGCTGCAGTGCAAGGTCGGTGTTGCCTTGGTTCGACTTGCGCTGTAATTGGTGAGTTATGAGCAGTTTTCCTCCTTCTCTTTTGTCCGGCTACAACAACTTCATGAGTGGCCGCTATGTTGACCAGCGGGAACGCTACCGCGTGCTCGCCGAACAGGGGCAGAAGCCGCATACGCTCGTCGTTGCCTGTTGTGATTCACGCGCCGCGCCGGAAATGATCTTCGATGCGGGGCCCGGCGAGCTTTTTGTGGTGCGCAATGTTGCCAACATGGTTCCGCCCTACGAACCGGACGGCCAGTACCATTCGACATCCGCCGCGCTGGAATTTGCGGTTCAGGCCCTGCAGGTTCGCGACATCATCGTGATGGGACATGGACGTTGCGGCGGCATTCGTGCGGCGCTCGACCCCAATGCCGAACCCCTGTCACCGGGTGACTTCATCGGCAAGTGGATGAACCTGGTTGCGCCGGCTGCCGAGCAGATCCAGGGCAATTCGGTCATGACGGCAACGGAACGGCAGACGGCGCTTGAGCGGATTTCCATCCGCAATTCCATCGCCAATCTGCGCACCTTCCCTTACGTCAAATCCATGGAACAAGGTGGCAAGTTGCGCATCCACGGCTGTTGGTTCGACATTGGCAATGGCGAATTGTGGGTGATGGATCCGAAGACGCGCGATTTCGTCCGGTTGGAAAACCAGGTTCCCGACTGATCGTTTTCTTCTTTAGAGAATTCTTAGGTGCTGGATATTAGTCTGGTTGCCGCGTGAATGCGGTGGAGCCTGTCGTTCGTCATCCGGCGATCAGGTTCATTAACTGGGCCTACCGATGTATCTGAAATCTGCCAAAAAGCATGTGATTGCCGCCCTTCTGTTGCCTGGGTTCGTGATGATCCTGGAGGCCGGGGCCTTGCTCCGCGAGCAGTTCAGCAAGTATCGCGCGCTCGAGAACAGCCGCGACTATGCCTATATAACCTCTCAAGCCGGCTACATCGCATCCTTTGCCCTGCCGCAGGAAAGCATTGCGACGACGACATATCAGATGAGCGGGTCTGAATTTTCCGCCCAGGGTCTCGAAACGGCTCGTGCCGAGACAGATCGCTCGCTCGCCAGCGTGCTTGAAATGCTGGCGCAGAAGATCGCCGGCCGTCAGGACATAGTCTATGCAATTCAGGAGATCTGGAACGCGACGGAAGCCTTGAAGCGGTTTCGTGAGCGTGTGGACAACGAGAGCCTGCCGGCAGAAGCGGTGATCGCTGCGATGAAGCCCTTCTCGAAGGATTTTCTCCGGCTCGTCTCAGTGCTGCGGTTCGAGATGGGAACGCCGGAAGCGACGCGGCAGATCAACCTTTTTCTCGATATGCTCGATGCGAACGACGCATCGCTGCAGGCTCTGTTTTATTCGGACAAGTATCTGCGCGGCGAGCCGCTCTCGCGCGCCGAAACACAGGCACTGGCCGGGTTCTCCGCCCTGCTGTCCGAGAATATCGAAAAGCTGCGCAGCTATCCGGAATCGCGAACCATCGGAGCGACACTTGCGTTCAACGACACCAGTCAAGGCAAGTGGCTGGCAGATCTGACGGGGCGGATCGAGGCGAATGCAGTCGTTCCATCCGAGCGACTGTATGAGCGATGGCAGAATGTGAAGGCGCAGCAACTGCAAGCGTTGCGCAAGGATCTGGACGAATCCAGCGCGGAAATTCGCTCGATAGGCGATGCAATGGCGGCGGAAGCGCGCTTCCAGTTCACCGCATTCCTGCTCGCCGGCGTGACGCTGTTCGGCGCGGTGCTCGCGGCCCTGTTCCTGGCTGCGAAGAGTGTTCGTTTCATCGAGCAGCTGATGCGCGATCGTGAGCAACTGATCGGTGAACTTCAGAAAGCCGCGCATACCGACCTGTTGACCGGATTGCTCAATCGGCGCGGTTTCGATGTGGCGTTGACGCTGCGGCCGAACACGCGCCTGGTATCGGGCGGTTCGTCGGTCATGATCTTCGATCTGGACAAATTCAAGCACATCAATGACAGCCATGGTCATGATGTCGGCGATCTCGTCCTGCAAAAAACGGCTGAAATCGCCAGGAAGCTGTTTCGCGTCGATGATCTTCTGGCCCGCCACGGCGGCGAGGAATTTGTCGGCTTCGTGTCAAATGTTTCTCTGGCCGAGGCTGCCGATCTTGCCAATCGGATACGCGAGGCACTTGAGCGATCCGAGCTGCAGCTTGAAAATGGGGAGAGCCTGCGGGTTACCGCGAGTTTCGGCTGCGCCCGCATCGAAGGCAGCGTCAACCGCGCCTCTGTGCATGATGCCTTGAAACGCGCCGATCAGGCACTTTACGCGGCCAAGTCCGCGGGCCGCAACCGTGTGATCTGCGATATCGATATCGAACCGATAGACATGCTGGCAAAGCCGGCGGCGTGATGCGCCGCCGGTCTTGAATTGTCGCCGTTATTCCGCGTCGATGCGGGCGCCGATATAGGCAATTGCCTGCTGGTAGACCGATGCGGCGTTCCAACCCTGAATGGCGGCAAAATTGGGTTCGCCCGGCTGATAGCCAGCGCCCGCCTGCCAACCATGGCCCTTGAGGAAGTTTGCGGTCGAAGCCAGAGCGTCAGCCTTCGAACGCACCATGTCTATGCGACGGTCGCCGTCACCATCGGCGCCGAAGCGCACGACATTGCGCGGGAGGAACTGCGTTTGTCCGATTTCTCCATGGGCGGCGCCGCGGGCGGCCACATCCAGCGTGCCGCGCTGAACGAGTTCGAGCGCTGCATACAGCTGGTCGGTAAAGAATTCGCTGCGACGGCAGTCGAAGGCAAGGGTGGCCACGGCCGAGAGCGTGTGTTCCTTGCCAAGGAAGGAGCCGAAGCCGGTTTCCATGCCCCAAATCGCGATCAGCGGGCCGGCCGGTACGCCGTAGCGCTGCTCAATCTTGGCAAAAAGCGCCGCATTGCTCTTCTTCATGCTCTTGCCGCGGTTGATGATGGTCTGGCCGCCGCGCTTCTGCATGAACTGGTCGAAGCTGAGCTTGAAGCTCTTCTGGCCACGATCCGCGCGAATGGTGCCGGTGTTGTAATTGACCGCGGAAAAAGCCTTGTCGAGGGTTCTCTGGTCGACGCCCGCAGCCGCAGCCTCTGCCTTGAATGCGCCCTTCCACTGGTCGAACCCGGCGGATGTATTGCTGCAAGATGCAGCCATTGCCAGACTAGCGCTTGAAACAGTTGCCGCCACTGTAAGAAGAGCTGCCGACAGATACTTGGTCAGTCGCATTAATGCCTCGTGATTCATTGATTTGATTTGCGCGCACCATGCCAGCGAAAGGTCAGCCTGTCATCCGCGGTGACATGTTTCCGGCATGGGATGAATTGAAAAAGCCTTCACTTTTGCATGAAGACGGCCGCGCCCGCCGGTTTGTTCCGGCGGGCGGGCAAAGTTTGGATCAGGCGGCTTCCTTGCGCGGCTTGATCAGGCCGCGGTTGACGAGCAGTTCGGCGATCTGGATGGCATTGAGGGCGGCGCCCTTGCGCAGGTTGTCGGAAACAACCCAGATGTTCAGGCCGTTCTCGACGGTCGCGTCCTCGCGGATGCGCGAAATATAAGTCGCGTCTTCGCCAGCGCACTCGTAAGGGGTGATGTAGCCACCGTTCTCGTGCTTGTCGATGACGAGGCAACCCGGTGCTTCGCGCAGGATGTCACGCGCCTGATCGGCGGTGATTTCGTTTTCGAACTCGATATTGACCGATTCCGAATGGCCGATGAAGACCGGAACGCGCACGGCCGTGCAGGTGACCTTGATCTTCGGATCGAGCATCTTCTTGGTCTCGGCCAGAACCTTCCATTCTTCCTTCGTATAGCCATCTTCCATGAAGCTATCGATGTGCGGAATGACGTTGAAGGCGATACGCTTGGTGAACTTCTTCGATTCAACCGGATCAGCGACGAAGACGGCGCGGGTCTGGGTGAAGAGTTCGTCCATGCCTTCCTTGCCGGCGCCTGAGACCGACTGGTAGGTGGAGACGACGACGCGCTTGATCTTGGCGAAATCATGCAGCGGCTTCAGGGCGACAACCAGCTGCGCGGTCGAGCAATTCGGATTGGCAATGATGTTGCGCTTCTTGAAATCGACAATCGCGTCGGGGTTCACTTCCGGCACGATCAGCGGCACCTCGGAGTCGTATCGCCAGGCGGAGGAGTTGTCGATCACGACGCATCCTTTTGCGCCGATCTTCGGCGACCACTTCTGCGAAATCGTGCCGCCGGCCGACATCAGGCAAATGTCCGTGTCGGCGAAATCGTAATTCTCGAGGTTCTGCACCTTCAATGTCGCGTCGCCAAACGAGACTTCGGTGCCCTGGGAGCGGGCCGATGCCAGTGCCACGACTTCCGAAGCCGGAAAGCCGCGCTCGGAGAGAATGTTCAGCATTTCGCGCCCGACATTGCCGGTTGCGCCTACGATTGCAATCTTGAAACCCATGTAAATGCTCTCTTTCTTTCTCTCCGCGGGACTGGTGAGAAGGAAAGTTCGCGGCGATCGCGCACCTTCCTTATCCCCGGCCGTGCCGGGGAGAGAGCGGTGGCCGGAGACGTCAGACGGTTTTCGTCGTCGTTTTGGCCTTGGTCGGGGAAGAAAGGGACAGAACAATGCCACCTGCGGCTGGAAGCCGTAGGCTCAGGGAGTCCGCAATATGATGCAGCTCGGAAGGCATGATCCAGAATCCTCTTCTGGCCGAGGCATTACAAGGTTTTGCAAAGGAGTCAAGCCGACCAGCCTGTCCAAGTGTAGAAAAGGCGTGCGGGCCCACGTTCGGCATGTTCGAACGGATCCGGTTCATTTGCTCTGCGCCATTGGCCATTGGTCATCGCCCTTGCCTGTCGTCGGTGCCTTCCGTCCATGGTTTTAGACTAAAGTCATAAGCCGAAAGCATCTCTCTTGTTCGCCGGTGATTTCTGCCAGTCTGTACTCAACCCGTAACCGCGACAATTCGACCCGGAGGAGAGTTGTGTCGGCGGTCCTGGGGGGCCCTTTTTGGTTTGGAGGAACTACAATGGCAAATGTTGCAATCGAGACCCGCGCGTCTCGTGGCATGACTGCCGAAGAGCGGAAAGTCATTTTCGCCTCATCGCTCGGCACAGTTTTCGAATGGTATGATTTCTATCTCTACGGATCGCTGGCGCTTTACATCGGTGCCACCTTCTTCTCGCAGTATCCGGAAACCACGCGCAATATCTTTACGCTTCTGGCCTTTGCCGCCGGCTTCCTGGTGCGTCCGTTCGGCGCGCTGGTCTTCGGCCGTCTCGGCGATCTCGTCGGCCGCAAATATACATTCCTTGTGACGATCCTGATCATGGGTCTCTCGACCTTCCTGGTCGGCATCCTGCCCGGGTCGGCCTCCATCGGTATCGCTGCTCCGATCATCCTGATCGTTCTGCGCATGCTGCAGGGTCTTGCTCTTGGTGGCGAATACGGCGGTGCTGCTACCTATGTGGCGGAACACGCGCCACATGGCCGCCGCGGCTTCTACACATCCTGGATCCAGACCACGGCGACGCTTGGTCTCTTCCTGTCGCTGATGATCATTCTCGGAATCCAGACGCTGCTCGGCAAGGAAGACTTCGCCGCCTGGGGCTGGCGCATTCCGTTCCTGCTGTCGGCAGTTCTGCTTGGCGTGTCGGTCTGGATCCGCATGCAGATGAATGAATCGCCCGCATTCCAGAAGATGAAGGCGGAAGGCACCCAGTCGAAGGCACCGATCTCCGAGGCTTTCGGTCAGTGGAAAAATGCCAAGGTCGCCCTGCTCGCCTTGTTCGGCGCAGTCGCCGGCCAGGCCGTTGTCTGGTACACCGGTCAGTTCTACGCGCTGTTCTTCCTGCAGAACGTTCTGAAGGTCGATGCGCAGGCAACCAACATCATGGTTGCGATCTCGCTCGCCATCGGCACGATGTTCTTCGTGGTGTTCGGCTGGCTTTCAGACAAGATCGGCCGCAAGCCGATCATCATGGCCGGCCTCGTGCTTGCAATGCTCACCTACTTCCCGCTGTTCAAGGCACTGACCTGGGCCGGCAATCCTGCACTGGCTCAGGCGCAGGATACCATTCGCGCCACGGTCACTGCCGATCCGGCAAACTGCACGTTCCAGTTCAACCCGACCGGCACGGCAAAGTTCACCACGTCCTGCGATATCGCGACGGCCTTCCTGACTCGCAACTCCGTTCCTTATGACGTCGTTCCAGGCCCGGTTGGTTCCATCGCGACGATCCAGATCGGCGACAAGATGATCGAAAGTTTCGATGCGATTGCTGCCGCAGACAAGGCCAAGGGGCTGGAAGCCGGCATGCAGAAGGCAGTCAATCTGGCCCTGCAGGCGAATGGCTATCCGCTGGTTCGTGCCGCCGCAAAGGTTCCAGATAGCAAGCTCGACGCCTTCGTCGCAGCCAATCCGGAACTGGCTCTCGATGCCGCTGCCATCCGCGCCGGCGAAAAGGTCATGGTACCGGCTGGCGATCTCGTGACCCAGAAGCTGCTCACGGCCGAAGAAGCCGCTGCCGCGCCCGAAATGGCTGTGTTCTCGGTTCCGAACGCTGGCGCATTCACCATGGTGGCCGACCCGGCCGCTGTGAACTGGACGCGGGTTATCGCCATCCTGACGATCCTCGTGATCTATGTCACCATGGTCTACGGCCCGATCGCCGCCATGCTCGTCGAGATGTTCCCGACCCGCATTCGCTACACCGGCATGTCGCTGCCCTATCATATCGGCAACGGCTGGTTCGGCGGGCTTCTGCCGGCAACGGCCTTTGCCATGAGTGCGGCCGCTGGCGATATCTACTACGGTCTGTGGTATCCGATCGTGGTCGCCGGCATCACGCTGGTGATCGGCATGATCTTCCTGAAGGAAACCAAGGACAACGATATCCACGCCTGATGGTGTGACCGTTGCCGCATCGACATTGCTTCGATCAGGAGGGACCCGGCTTCATTCGCCGGGTCCTTCTGCATTTGAGAACTGCGTCCTGTAACCGTGACAAGTGGGATATTGCGACATGGTTCGCTCCATGGAAAAAGGAGCCAGATTCAAAGGAGCTTTGTTGATGGCTGTCGATGTCCGTGATGCGACCCTTGCCGATATTGCAGCGATCACCGCCATTTATGGCGAAGCGGTAAACCACGGCAGCGCCAGCTACGAACTCGCGGCACCCGATGTGGCCGAGATGACCCGGCGCTATCAGGCGATCGTCGACAAGGGTTATCCCTACATCGCGGCTGTTTCCGAAGATGCAACCCTGCTTGGCTATGCCTATGCGTCGGCATTCCGCACCCGGCCCGCCTATCGGTGGCTCGTCGAGGATTCGATTTATCTCGCGCCGGAAGCGCGTGGCATGGGGATCGGCAAGGCGCTGCTCAATGAGCTGATCCTTCGCTGCACATCGCTGGGTTTCCGTCAGATGGTCGCGGTCGTCGGCGGTGCCAGCCCGGCCTCGATTGCAGTCCACAGCAGTTGCGGCTTTGATCACGCCGGTCGCCTGACCGGTACGGGGTTCAAGCATGGCACCTGGTTGGATACCGTCTTCATGCAACGGCCGCTGGGTGACGGAAATGCTACCCTGCCCGATCTCGGAGCCTATCCCGGCTCCATGATCTAGTGGAATTTCCAGATGGAATTTTCGGCGGTCCGCCTGAAGGCAACGGCGGCTGTGCCACAGACCTTACTCGATCGCTTTCAGGCTTTTGTCGAACACCCTCAAAACCGACTTCAGATCATGGCCACGCTTGAGAATGCGACCATCGGTGCCGACGACGCAGAACGCGCCCTGCTTGGCCGCAAGTTTGGGATTCTTCTCGATCCGGTAGAGCGGATATTCACCGGATCGCTTGAACACGGAGAAGACCGCCCTGTCCCTGAGGTGGTCGATGGCATAGTCGCGCCATTCACCCTCGCCCACCATACGTCCATAGATCCACAGGATGGCGTCGAGTTCTCGTCGGTGGAAGGTCACGGGAAGAGGGTCGACCGCCTGGCGATAGGTCCCCAAATCCACCACGCTTGCGAGCCTTTGATCCGCGCCATCAGGATCCTGGCGCTGCCCTTCCGGCTGGTCGGTCATCAATGCTCCTCGAGCTCTCATTCATGACGGATGAGTGACAGTGTGCCTGACATGGGCGAAAATGCAAGCATTTCAGCCGGCGTGCAGCCCGTGAACCGGTCAGAAGCCGCGCAGCTTGCCACGTGCATTGAATTCGGCGAGCAGCAGGTCGCGCAGACGCGCGGCGATCGGTGACAGGCGTTTGCCGGCTACGGTGATCAGGTGATAAGGCATGACCACGATCGGCGTTTCGAGTTTCAGCGAATACAGCCCCGCTGTCGCTGTCTGACGACAGAGAAGGTCGGAGACTTCGCGCGACATTGGCGCGATCGCATTGGACGCAGCCAACATGGCAATCATGACGAGAAGCGAGGTCGTGTTGACGATGTTGGAGGGAATTGGCGCGCCCTGTTCGACGAAGACGCTTTCCACGGCCTGGCGCAAGGGTGCACCAGGCGCCTGCATGACCCATGGAAAATGCGCCATGTCGGCCACGGTGAGCAAATCCACATTGACCAGCGGATGGCTTTGATGGACCACAAGCTCCACCTCCTCCATCATGCCGCCCTCAAGATTGAACTGCCGTGCATCGACGCCGCTCGGGATCCGTCCAAGGACAAAATCATACTGGCCGGACAGCAGATCTCGGATCAATTCGCCGCTTGATGCCACGTCAACGTAAAGATCGGCGGTTTCAGCTTCGGCTTTCAGCTGCTGGATGGCCGGAACGACGTAGCCGACCGCGCCACCGGTGACTGCACCGACACGGACCTTGCCGGTCAGGCCCCGTCGTATCGCGTCGATCTCGCGGGCCGCCTCGCGCATTTCTTCAAGCACGTTCTGGGCGCGGCGCGCCAGCGCGCTTCCCACGGCCGTCGGCTCCATGCCTTTCGGGGTCCGCGTGAAGATCGCTGACCCGACATCGCGCTCGATTTCGCTCAGCATCCGCGAAGCAGCCGGTTGCGTCAGCGCAAGTGCTTGCGCCGCAAGGCTGAGTTGCCCCAGTTCCGAGATGGAGCGGATCAGGCTCAAATGTTTGGGTTGCAAACGATCAATACGTGCTTCAGACATAAACAACATATCAACCACGATATGCACAAAGTCAAAATAATCATTTGATCGATATGTGGCACGCGATAAGACTCGCGACGGAGCTGGGGTCCGCCGCGTCGGTCACCCGTCCATGATTTCAGCGTGGCCAGGAGGACTTGGTCGCGCACGGTATGACCAGGGAGGTTACCATGAAGAAATTAGGCACTCTGATTGCGTCTGTCGCAATCGGTATCGCATCTTTTGCACCTATCACTTTTGCACAGGACAAGGGCACCGTCGGCATTTCCATGCCTACCAAGACCTCGACCCGTTGGATTTCCGACGGCGAGACCATGGAAAAGCTGTTCAAGGAAGCCGGCTATACGGCCGACCTGCAGTTTGCTGACGACGATATCCCGAACCAGCTCGCTCAGATCGAAAACATGGTCACCAAGGGTGCCAAGGTTCTTGTTATCGGCGCTATCGACGGCACCACGCTGTCGGACATCCTGCAGAAGGCTGCTGATGCCGGCGTCAAGGTTATCGCCTATGACCGCCTGATCCGCGACTCCGGCAATGTCGACTACTACGCAACCTTCGACAACTTCCAGGTTGGCGTTCTGCAGGCCACTTCGCTCGTCGAAGGTCTGAAGCTTGACGCTGCTACCGAGCCGAAGAATGTCGAGCTGTTCGGTGGTTCGCCGGACGACAACAACGCTTTCTTCTTCTATGATGGCGCTATGTCGGTCCTGCAGCCGCTGATCGACTCGGGCAAGATCGTGGTGAAGTCCGGCCAGATGGGCATGGACCAGGTCGGTACCCTGCGTTGGGACGGCACCGTCGCCCAGGCTCGCATGGAAAACCTGCTCTCCTCGACCTACACCGATGCCAAGGTTGATGGCGTTCTGTCGCCTTACGATGGTCTGTCCATCGGCATCATCTCGGCTCTGAAGGGCGTTGGCTACGGTTCCGGCGACATGCCGATGCCGGTCGTCACCGGCCAGGACGCCGAACTGCCGTCGGTCAAGTCGATCCTCGCTGACGAACAGTACTCGACCGTGTTCAAGGACACGCGCGAACTGGCCAAGGTCACCGTTGCGATGGTTGACGCCATCATGGGTGGCAAGGAACCGGAAGTGAACGACACCAAGACCTACAACAATGGCGTCAAGGTTGTTCCGTCGTACCTGCTGAAGCCGGTTGCCGTCGACAAGTCCAACATCAAGGACGTCATGGTTACCTCCGGCTACTACACTGCCGAGCAGATCGACAACTAATCGTTCGGATACATACGGGTCCGCGGCCACGTCGCGGACCCTTTTTCTTTCGCATTGAAGGAGCTCGCGCCGCCGACCTGACGTGATCGTCGTCGAGCAGGCGCTGGAATCTGCACATGGATAACATCATTCTCGAGATGCGTGGCATCACCAAGACGTTTCCAGGCGTCAAGGCGCTGAACAACGTCAGTTTCAAGGTGCGCGAGGGAGAGATCCACGCGCTCGTCGGCGAAAACGGAGCCGGCAAATCCACACTCATGAAGGTGCTGAGTGGCGTATACCCCGCCGGCACATACGAAGGCGACATCCATTTCGACGGAGAGGTTCGCCGTTTTTCCACGATCTCCGACAGCGAGCATCTGGGTATCATCATCATCCACCAGGAGCTGGCGCTGGTGCCGCTCCTGTCGATTGCCGAAAACATCTTCCTCGGCAATGAAGTCGCTACCAATGGCGTGATCAAATGGCCCGAGACCTTCGCGCGCACCAAGACGCTGCTGGAGAAAGTTGGGCTCAAGGATTCGCCGAGCACGCGCATCACCGACATCGGCGTCGGAAAGCAGCAGCTGGTTGAAATCGCCAAGGCGCTGTCGAAGAAGGTTCGCCTTCTCATTCTCGACGAGCCGACCGCATCGCTCAACGAAACGGATTCGGACGCGCTGCTCACCCTGCTGATGGAATTCCGCAAGCAGGGAATGACCTCGATCATCATCTCGCACAAGCTCAACGAGATCCGAAAGGTTGCCGACCAGATCACCATCCTGCGCGATGGCGGCACGGTCGAGACGCTCGACTGTCATACCCAGGATATCGGCGAGGACCGGATCATCAAGGGCATGGTCGGCCGCGATATGGAAGACCGCTATCCGCCGCGCACGCCGAATATCGGCAAGACGCTGCTTGAAGTGAAGAACTGGAACGTCTTTCACCAGAACCATCGCGACCGGCAGTTCCTGCATGACGTCAACTTCACGGTACGTGCCGGCGAAGTCGTCGGTATCGCAGGCCTGATGGGCGCCGGTCGCACCGAAACCGCCATGAGCATTTTCGGCAAGGCCTGGGGCCACAAGATTACCGGCGACGTCTCGATGCATGGCAAGCCGGTCGATGTCAGCACGATCCCGAAGGCGATTGCCGCAGGACTTGCTTACGTTACCGAAGATCGCAAGCATCTTGGCCTGGTGTTGAACAACAACATCAAGGACAACACGACGCTCGCCAACCTCAATGCGGTGGCATCGGCCGGCGTCATCGACGAGCACAAGGAAGCGCAGGTTGCTTCCGATTACCGGAAGAAGCTGCGTATCCGTTCGCATTCGATCTACCAGGAAGCCGTCAATCTGTCGGGCGGAAACCAGCAGAAAGTCGTTTTGTCGAAGTGGCTGTTCACCAATCCCGAGGTTCTGATCCTCGATGAACCGACCCGCGGCATCGACGTTGGCGCGAAATTCGAAATCTACACCATCATCAACCAGCTTGCCGCCGAAGGTAAGGGTATCCTGATGATCTCATCGGAAATGCCCGAGCTGCTCGGCACCTGCGACCGCATCTATGTGATGAACGAGGGACGCATCGTTGCCGAGCTTTCGAAGGAAGAGGCAAGTCAGGAGTCCATCATGCGTGCCATCATGCGCTCTGGGGAGAAACACTAATGGCTACTGATACAAAAATCGAAACCCCCAAAGTTTCCGTTGGTGACTACCTGCGCAAGAATATCCGTGAATACGGGCTTCTGCTGGCGCTCGTCGTCATCATGCTGTTCTTCCAGGTGCTGACGGGTGGCGTTCTGCTGCGTCCGGTCAACATTACCAACCTCATCCTGCAGAATTCGTTCATCGTCATCATGGCGCTTGGCATGCTGCTGATCATCGTTGCGGGCCACATCGACCTGTCTGTCGGATCGATCGTGGCGTTGGTCGGGGCGCTGTCGGCCATTCTTCTGGTGAAACTGGGCGTGCATTACGCCATCGTCATTCCGCTATGTCTCGTACTCGGCGGCCTGATCGGCGCGGCGCAGGGTTATTGGGTCGCTTATCAGAAGATCCCGGCCTTCATCGTGACCCTGGCAGGCATGCTGGTGTTTCGCGGCGTCACCTATCTGGTCCTGCAGAACCGCCCTATCGGCCCGTTCCCCAAGGACTTCCAGTCGCTTTCGACCGGTTTCGTTCCGGACCTTCTCTGGTTCCTGTCGAGCGATCCTGCCACGGACACGATCAAGAACTGGACGGCACTGGTTGTCGTGCTGCTCGCGGTCGGCTGGATGATCTACAATGGTTTCCGTACGCGCGCCCTCAACGAAAAGCATGGCTCTGAAAACGAACCGATGCTGTTCTTCGTGCTGCAACTCGGCGTAACCGCCGCTGTCGCGATTTTCCTCGGCTACCAGCTTGCAACATACAAGGGCCTGCCGAACGTGCTGGTCATCATGGCGGTGCTGATTGCGCTCTATACCTTCGTCACAACCCGTTCGACCATCGGTCGCCGCATCTTCGCGCTGGGTGGCAACGAGAAGGCGGCCAAGCTTTCGGGCATCAATACCGAACGCCTGACTTTCTACACCTTCGTCAACATGGGTGTGTTGGCTGCGCTTGCCGGCATGATCATCGCGGCCCGCCTGAATTCGGCGACGCCGAAAGCCGGCGTCGGCTTCGAACTCGACGTCATCGCGGCCTGCTTCATCGGCGGTGCCTCGGCGTCCGGCGGCGTTGGCAAGATCACCGGTGCCGTCATCGGCGCCTTTATCATGGGTGTGATGAACAACGGCATGTCGATCATGGGTCTCGGCATCGACTATCAGCAGCTGGTCAAGGGCCTGGTGCTTCTCGCAGCCGTGTATTTCGACGTCTACAACAAGAACAAAGCAGTCTAAGGATAAGGCTATGTTTCTCTCGCAATTGAAGACTGGCGGCGTCATTTGCCGCCAGGGTGACGCTGCACGCCTGGTTCCTGGCTTTCAGTCCACCTACGAACTCGCCAAGGCCGCCATCGCCTCCAAGGTGCCCGTCTCGGCGCTGATCGAGCGTCAGGGTCTCGGCGACACCGTGGATATCGTCGCGCTCGCGGCCTCCGGCAAGCTGGATTGTCCGGTGCGCCATCCGGATGCGGCTCATATGTACCTGACCGGTACCGGCCTGACCCACACGGGTTCCGCCTCGGCACGCGACAGCATGCACGCCGATACGGCCGGCATGAGCGACTCGATGAAGATGTTCCGTATGGGTATCGAAGGCGGAAAACCCAAGCCTGGCGAAAACGGCGTCCAGCCGGAATGGTTCTACAAGGGTAACGGCTTCAATGCGGTCGCCCATGGCGACGATCTGGTTTCGCCGTCTTTTGCGCTGGATGGTGGCGAAGAGCCGGAACTCGCAGGCTTCTACATCATCGGTGACGATGGCGTGGCCTACCGCCTCGGCTTTTCCGTTGCCAACGAGTTTTCCGACCATGTGACGGAAAAGATCAACTACCTCTACCTTGCCCATTCCAAGCTGCGGCCCGCGTCGTTTAGCCCGGAGCTTCTGGTCGGCGCCCTGCCCGATCACGTCGAAGGCATGTCTCGCATTCTGCGCGACGGCAAGACTGTGTGGGAAAAGCCTTTCCTCTCTGGGGAAGCCAATATGTCCCACACGATCGCAAACTTGGAATATCACCATTTTAAGTATGCGCTGTTCTGCCAGCCGGGCGATCTGCACGTGCATATGTACGGCACGGCAACGCTCTCCGTTGCGGACGGCTTCGTCACGCGGGAAGGCGACGTCTTCGAGATCGACGCTCCGCAATTCGGCCTTCCGCTGCGCAACAAGCTTGTCGTTGCAGCCAAGGAAACGGTTGCCATCAAGATGCTCTGAGCCTTGCTGGCGCGTTCCGCGCCGGGCTCCCAGATAGAGACAGAGAAACGTCATGAGCAATTTCAAGCCAGCGGCATGGCCGCGCCAACTCAGGTCACAGCATTGGTATGGCGGCACGTCCCGCGATACGATTTATCACCGTGGCTGGATGAAGAACCAGGGCTATCCGCACGACCTGTTCGATGGTCGTCCGGTGATCGGCATCATGAACACCTGGTCCGATCTTACGCCCTGCAACGGCCATCTGCGCGAACTCGCGGAAAAGGTGAAGGCGGGCATCTGGGAAGCCGGTGGTTTTCCGGTCGAAGTGCCGGTTTTCTCGGCCTCGGAAAACACCTTCCGCCCGACGGCGATGATGTACCGCAACCTTGCAGCACTCGCCGTCGAGGAAGCCATGCGTGGCCAGCCGATCGACGGTGCCGTGCTGCTGGTCGGTTGTGACAAGACAACGCCATCGCTTTTGATGGGCGCCGCCTCGACCGATATCCCGACCATCATGGTCACCGGCGGCCCGATGCTGAACGGTTATTTCCGCGGTGAACGCGTCGGTTCCGGCACGCATTTGTGGAAGTTCTCCGAAGCCGTCAAGGCGGGCGAGATGACCCAGGAGGAGTTCCTCGAGGCTGAAGCCTCGATGTCGCGCTCGACCGGTACCTGCAACACCATGGGTACCGCCTCGACCATGGCCTCGATGATCGAATCGCTCGGCATGGCGTTGTCCGGCAATGCTGCGATCCCGGCCGTCGACAGCCGTCGCCGCGTCATGGCGCAGCTTTCGGGTCGCCGCATCGTGCAGATGGTCAAGGACGACCTGAAGCCCTCCGACATCCTGACCAAGGAAGCCTTCGAAAATGCCATCCGCACCAATGGCGCGATTGGTGGCTCGACCAATGCCGTCGTCCATCTTCTTGCCATGGCCGGCCGCGTCGGAATCGACCTGACGCTCGACGACTGGGATCGCTGTGGTCGCGACATTCCGACGATCGTCAACCTGATGCCGTCGGGCAAATACCTGATGGAAGAGTTCTTTTACGCCGGTGGCCTGCCGGTCGTGCTCCAGCGTCTCGGCGAAGCCGGCAAGCTGCACAAGGATGCGCTGACCGTTTCGGGCACGACGATCTGGGAAGAGGTCAAGGACGTTCGCAACTGGAATGAGGATGTCATTCTGCCGGTCGAAAAGGCGTTGACCCAGCAGGGCGGTATTGCAGTCCTGCGCGGCAATCTCGCGCCGAAGGGCTGCGTTCTGAAGCCGTCGGCAGCCTCCGAACATCTGTTGAAGCATCGCGGCCGCGCCGTCGTCTTCGAAGACATCGACGACTACAAGGCGAAGATCAACGATGAGGCGCTCGATATCGACGAAACCTGCGTCATGGTTCTGAAGAACTGTGGCCCGCGCGGTTATCCGGGCATGGCCGAAGTCGGCAACATGGGCCTGCCGCCGAAGGTTCTGCGCAAGGGCATCACCGACATGGTCCGCATCTCGGATGCGCGCATGTCCGGTACGGCCTATGGAACGGTTCTCCTGCATACATCGCCGGAAGCGGCGCGTGGCGGTCCGCTGGCGATCGTACGCAACGGCGATTTTATCGAGATCGATGTCGAAGCCCGTCGCGTTCACCTCGACATTTCGGAAGAGGAAATGCAGCGCCGCCTGGCCGACTGGCGTCCGTCGGTCGAGCCGCCGACCAGCGGTTATGCCCGCATGTTCCATGATCATGTCGAAGGGGCCGATACCGGCGCCGACTTCGACTTCCTCAAGGGGTGTCGCGGATCTGCCGTCGGCAAGGATTCGCATTGATCTCTTGAACCGAACTTGGAAGCGCGCCCTCCGGCGCGCTTCATTCCATTGAACTTTACAGGATGAGCAGGCTATGACCTCTTCTCAGAAGATTGCGCTGGCATTGGCCGGCGTTGGCAAGATCGCCCGCGACCAGCACATTCCCTCGGTTGAAAACGGCGGTGATTTCACCATCAAGGCTGCCATCAGCCGCAACGGCAAGATCGACAGCGCGGAAAATTTCGAGAGCTACGAGAAGTTTCTCGAGACCCGTGGCGATATTCGCGCGATCTCGCTGTGCACGCCACCGGAAGTTCGCTTCGACATGGCCAAGAAGGCCATTGCCGAGGGACTGGATGTGCTGCTGGAAAAGCCGCCCGCAGCCACGCTCGGTGAAGCGCAGGCGCTGGCCGAATTGGCCCATGCCGCCGGCGTCACCCTGTTTGCCACTTGGCATTCCCGCTTTGCCAATGGCGTCGAGCCGGCGCGTGAATGGCTGCTGGGCAAGACGATCCGCAAGATCGAGATCACCTGGAAGGAAGACGTGCGTCGCTGGCATCCGGGTCAAGCGTGGATCTGGGAAGCCGGCGGTTTCGGCGTGTTCGACCCGGGCATCAATGCCCTGTCGATCCTGACCGCGATCATCCCCGGCCAGACCATCGTCGAGAAAGCCATTCTGGCCTTTCCTGAAAACCGCCAGCAGCCGATTGCCGCCAGCCTCGCGATGAAGAGTGCTGCCGGCGCTCCGATCACCGCCGAATTCGACTGGCGCCAGGAAGGCCCGCAGACCTGGGATATCGTCGTCGAGACGGAGCAGGGCATGTTGCGCCTCGCAAAAGGCGGCGCGGAACTCTATATAGACGGCAAGCAGGCTATCGAAGGTCCGGACCGGGAATATGCCCGCATCTATGACCGATTTGCCGACCTCATCCGCACCCGACAAAGCGACGCGGATTTCCAACCCCTCCGGCTCGTCGCAGACGCCTTCCTCACAGGCGAACGCCGTATCGTCGAGCCCTTTGTCGAATAATTTCGACCTCTATTGAAAGGATTACCCAATGACGCTGAACCTGACCGGAAAGCACCTTATTGCCGGCGAATGGGTTGAAGGCTCTGGAACCTTTGCCTCCAATCCCGCATCTGGCGAGAGCCACACTTTCTCGCTCGGATCTGCCGCGCTGGTTGATCGGGCGATGAAGGCTGCCGAAGAGGCATTCGTCACCTATGGTTATTCTTCCCGCGAAGAACGCGCCAAGTTCCTCGAGGCGATCGCCGAGGAAATCGATGCGCGTGGCGATGCGATCACCCAGATCGGCAGCCAGGAAACCGGCCTGCCGGAAGCCCGTCTGATCGGCGAACGCGGCCGCACGACCGGTCAGTTGAAGCTGTTTGCCGAACATATCCGCAAGGGTGACTATCTCGACCGCCGCTTTGATGCTGCCCTTCCGGATCGCCAGCCGCTGCCGCGTCCGGATATCCGCCTGATGCAGCGCCCGATCGGTCCGGTTGGTGTGTTTGGTGCGTCCAACTTCCCGCTGGCGTTTTCGACCGCCGGCGGCGATACCGCATCGGCGCTGGCTGCCGGTTGCCCGGTTGTCGTCAAGGGTCATGAAGCGCATCCCGGCACAGCGGAAATCGTCGGCCAGGCCATCGATGCCGCCATCAAGCGTTGCGGCGTTCATCCGGGCGTGTTTTCGCTCGTCCAGGGCGGCAACCGCGAGACCGGCGAGGCGATCTGCCTGCATCCGTTGACCCGTGCCGTCGGCTTCACCGGCTCGCTCGGTGGCGGTCGCGCGCTGTTCGACCTCTGCGTCCGTCGTCCTGAGCCGATCCCGTTCTTCGGTGAACTGGGCTCGGTCAACCCGATGTTCCTGCTGCCGGCAGCCGTTGCTGCGCGCGGCGAAGCACTGGCCAAGGGCTGGGCCGGTTCGCTGACCATGGGTGCCGGCCAGTTCTGCACCAATCCGGGCATCGCGATCATCGAGGAAGGCACAGAGGCCGACGCGTTCCTTGAAACCGCCAAGACCGCGCTTGCCGCAACCAATGCCCAGACCATGCTGACGGACGGCATTGCCAATGCCTACCGTGCCGGTGCCGACCGTATTGCCGGTACCGAAGGCGTGCAGGCGGTTCTGACCTCGAGCTGCGATCTACGCAACGCAAAGCCGTATCTGTTTGCCACCACCGGTGAAAACTGGCTCGGCAATCATGTTCTTGGCGAAGAAGTGTTCGGTCCGCTCGGCATCCTCGTCACCGTCAAGGACAAGGCCGAGATGGTCAAGATTGCCGAGAGCTTCGTCGGCCAGCTGACCACCACGCTGCACATGGATGATGGCGACGTACCGACCGCACAGGTGCTGCTGCCGATCCTTGAGCGCAAGTCGGGCCGCGTTCTGGCCAACGGCTTCCCGACCGGCGTCGAAGTCTGCGATGCCATGGTTCACGGCGGTCCTTATCCGGCTACCACCAACTTTGGTGCAACTTCGGTCGGGACCATGGCGATCCGTCGCTTCCTGCGTCCGGTGAGCTACCAGAACATTCCGGCAGCCCTGCTGCCTGAAGATCTGCGCTGAGACCGCACCATGGCTGGTAGAGCTTTCGCAGCACTGGTCGATTGGGGCACAAGTAACTTCCGCATCTGGCTGGTCGACAGCCAGGGCGAGGTTCTGGCCGAACGGCAATCGGCCGAAGGCATGGGCAGTCTGGATCGCTCCGCCTACCCGGCCGTGCTCGAAAGCCATCTCTCGGCCTTCGGCGCATCACCCGACCTGCCCGTGGTTGTCGCGGGCATGGCCGGTGCGCGCACCGGATGGCGTGAGGCACCGTATGTCGAAACGCCGGCCCCGCTCGTCGGCCTGTTCCAGCATGCCATCATTCCGGACGGCGCCAGCCGTCCGGTCTATATCCTGCCCGGCGTCTGCCAGCGTAAGGATGGCGCCTTCGACGTGATGCGCGGCGAAGAAACCCAGCTGGCCGGTGCGCTGGAACAGGGTCTCGAGAATGCACTGATCTGCCTGCCCGGCACACATTCCAAATGGGCCCTGGTGGAAGATGGCCAGATCAGCCGTTTCACCACCGTGATGACGGGCGAACTCTACAATCTCATCAGCCGGCAATCGATCCTGCGCCTGTCCATACCGGAAGATGGCGACGCCGAAGCCGATCTCGATATTTTCGACCAGGCCGTCGATCAGGCACTGGAGCCCGGATTTGCCCTGACGTCACGGCTGTTTTCCATTCGCGCAGAAGGTCTTCTGTCGGCGGGTGGCAAGACCGGTCCGGCGGCTCGCCTTTCAGGTCTGCTCATCGGCTCGGAGATTGCGGCAATCGCCACGGATCTCAAGCGCCACGGCAAGGCCTATCTGATCGGTACCGGCAAGCTGACGCGTCTCTATGCGCGGGCCATCGCCCAGGCCGGTGGCGAGGCCGTCATGCTGGACGGCGGCCTTCTGGTGCGCCGCGGCCTGCTCGCCTCTGCCCTTTCTCTTTTCGATCACGAATTCAAGGAATAGTTCCATGACCGCTTCCGTCGTTGCCTGGCCAGCCCTCCAACGCAATCTCGTCGCCATTCTGCGCGGGATCACGCCGGATGCGATCGAAGCGGCTGTCGATGCGCTGGTCGAGGCCGGCTTCGAGGCGATCGAGGTCCCGCTGAATTCGCCCGATGCCTTCGTATCGATCGAGAAGGCGCGGCGGCTCGCACCGGAAAATTGCCTGATCGGTGCCGGCACAGTGCTCGAAGTCGCCCAGGTCGACCGGCTCAAGGATGTCGGCGGCAACCTGCTGGTGACACCGAATGTCGAGCCGGATGTCATTCGCCGCGCCGTACACCACGGCATGGTGACTATGCCTGGCGTCTTCACGGCAACGGAAGCCCTGCTCGCGGCCAAATCCGGTGCTGCTGCGCTGAAGTTCTTCCCGGCCAGCGCGCTTGGCCCATCGGGCATTGCCGGTATCAAGGCGATCCTGCCGCCGAACTTGCCCATCGGTGCCGTCGGTGGCGTGTCGGACAGCAATTTCGCCGACTACTGGAAGGTCGGCGTGCGCGCCTTCGGTCTCGGCACAAGCCTGTACAAGCCGGGCGATGCCGCCGCTCTGATCTCCGAGCGGGCGATCAAGTCTGTGGCTGCCTACGACGCGCTGTCGGCCTGATCGCCGAGATGCTGCTGGACAAAGTCATCGCTATCAGCAGATTTAAAGTTGACTCTTTTCGTTTGGTAATTAGCTTGCGCCAATGATTTGACGCAAGTCGGCCCCGTGGGCCGGCCGAATGATTGGAGACATTGCTGTCATGCCTTTCCCGGAAGCGGTCAGCCGGCACATATCAGACCTCGATGGCCATCGCTGGCAGATGACCCCTGCAAAGGTGCGCCCACTGTGATCTGCGTGCAGGGCCCTCTTGCGGTCAAGGGCGAGCTCCCAGCCTCAGAGCCGAAGGATCTTGGCAGTCTTCTCCGCGCGGTGGTTGGCGAGCGCTACGTTTATGCGTCAGGCTACTTCCATTTCATCCAGCCGGCCAATACCGAAAGCATCGCCTGCGCCGATCTGCTTGATGAAGGTCGGTTCAATGCCGTCATCGATCGCTACGCTGCCCGATTTCCCGAAGGCACGGACCGCCGGGCGTTGGTCTCCCTCTGGTCGCTCTATTATCTCAGCGCACTCGGCATGGGCGCGGCAATCGCATGGCTGGAACTGCGCCGGAGCTTGCCATTGGCGCTGGATGAACTGACGGTGCTGATCGATCCTTCGACAGCCGCGCCGAAGGGTTTTCTGCTCGCAGACATCGGCACGGTTTCGGATCGCAGCGGCAATGGGATCCGCATTCACGACGCGCTGAGCCCGGTCATCCGCGATCACCTCGAGCCATGGATCCATGCCGTGGCCGCGCATTCCGGGCTCGGCAAGAAAGTGCTGTGGACCAGTGCCGCCGGCTATATCGACTGGATGATCCGGGAAATCGGCCGGCTGGGCAACAAGGCGCTGGAGATCGAGGCTTTGCCCCTGATCGAAGACGCTTCATGGCCAGATGGCTGGCGCAACCCGCTTTATCGCACGCTTCGTTTCGAACCCGGCCCGGATGGTTCTGTGATCAGCCAGCGCCGCGTCTGCTGTCTGCGCTATGCCGTGCCGGGTGTCGGCGGCTGCGGCCAGGTATGCCCGGTGGCCGAGGGCCGCTGCGGGCTCTAGGCTTTGCGCCGCATCAGGACGATCAGGAACGGTGCTCCGATCAACGCAGATACCAGACCTGCCGGAACCTCATAGGGAAAGAGCAGCGTCCGGCCGATCCAGTCCGCCATGACCATCAAGCCACCGCCGGCGAGGCTGCCAACCACGAGCTGGCTCGTCGCGCGCCGGGCACCGAATTCACGCGCCAGATGCGGGGCCATCAGGCCGACGAATGTGAGCGGGCCGACGCTCAGTGTTGCGGCCGCACTGAGAAGGCCCGCCAGTAACAGCAGCGCCAGCCTTGCGGCCCTTGTCGGCACGCCGAGGGAGCCTGCCGGGCGCTGTCCCAGCGGCAGCAGATCGAGCCAGCGCCTCAGCAGCAGGCTTGCTGCGACCAGGAGGATGGCGAGGCCGGAAACAGTGACCGCAATCTGCTGGTTGACGTTGTAGGTCGAACCGCTCATCCAGCGCATCAGGAAGACGGTGCGCGGATCGCCGGTCGCACCCAGTATGCCGACAACGGCGTCTGCCATGGCCGACAATGCAATCCCGGCCAGAAGAACCCGTTCCGGGGCGAGGCCAGAGCGCGCGGCGAGCAGGAAGATCAGCGCCAGAACCGACAGCGCGCCGATTGCCGCATAACCGAGTTGGCCGGCAAGGCTCGGGACGGCTACAAAAAACACGGCGATGGTGATGCCGAGCGTGGCACCGGCGCTGATGCCGAGGACTTCGGGGCTTGCCATCTCATTGCCCGTCAGGCGCTGCAGGATGGTGCCGGCGGCAGCCAGCATAGCGCCTGAGGCAAAGGCGGCGACCAGCCGCGGCCAGCGCAGCGGCAGAATGCTCTGCCAGAGGTCCGGGGAGACAATCGCCCAATCGCCATTGGTGGCGCGGCCAATGAAAATTGCGCCGATCAGGATTGCCACGCAGCAAAGGCCGGCGATCCAGAGCCCCCATCGCGCCGAGATCAGGCCCGGGCCCGACAGGCGTGGTTGTTCGATGATCCGGTTGCGGATCTTCAGGCGCGGCAACATGGCAAGCAGGAGAGGTGAACCGAAGACGGCGGTAACCGCCCCTGTCGGCAGCATGTCCGACCAGGCGCCGGCGAGGTTCATCAGGGCACTGTCGGCAAAGAACAGCAGGCTGGCACCGATGACGGTCGACCAGGCGAGCAGGGCCGCCGGGCGCCTCGCACCGACGAGCCTCGCCAATGTCGGGGCAACGAGGCCGATAAAGCCGATCACACCGACCGCGCTGGTGACGAAGGCTGCAAGCATCACGGCCAGGGTCACGGCGATGAAGCGCAGGCGGGACGGTCTCAGACCGACGGAGGCTGCGCCGGCCTCGCCCAGTTCGATCAGCCCCAGCGGCCGGATGATCAGCGCCGCCATGGTGCCGATGACAAGCAGTTTCAGCGCCAGCGAGATCGACGTGTCCCAGCTTTGCTGCGACAGCGAACCTGCGCCCCATATGTAGAGACTGACCAGATAGCGCTCGTTGAGCAGCGTCAGGATTGCCGCGAGACCGCCACACCATAGGCTGACCACCAGGCCAGCCATGACCAGCGAGAAGGGAGAAAATCCGCGCCTTGCACCGAGCAGGAAGACAAGGCCGGCTGCGGCGGAGCTGCCGACAAGAGCGGCCAGATCACGCCCGACGCCAAGCAGGGCCGGGAAAAACAGCATGGTCAGGACCAGCGCCAGATTGGCGCCGGCAGATATGCCGAGCGTGGTCGGCGAGGCCAGCGGATTGCGCAGAACCTGCTGGAACAAAGCGCCAGACAAGGAAAGCGCCGCGCCGCACAGCAGTGCCGTCGCCATGCGCGGCAGGGTGGAATAGACCAGAACCATCCAGCGGATGGCGTAGTCGGGTGCCGTCGATGCAAGCTGGAGCGTCGTGGCGATCTGCATCCAAGCGAGCATCGATGCCATGCCGAGCAGAAGCAGCGTGACGAGCAGTGGAAGAAGGTTGGAGCGGCTGATCATGCGCTGGCCTCTGCATAGTCGGTCATGATCCGGGCAAAGCGCATGGCATCATTCAGCATGCCGAACATCAGCGACCCGGGCAAGACGGTCAGATGGCCGTGCCGGGCGAATGGCAGGGTCTGCCATAGGGGGCTTCGTTCAAGGATCGGCATGACGTCGGGCAACAGGGGATCAAAGGCTATCAGGCGTGCCTCGGGATCGGTGATCGTTGCCAGATTTTCGATCGGGATCGTCTCAAACCCCCAGAAATTGCCCTCTGCGGTCCAGGCGTTTTCCATGCCGATGCGTTTCAGGACATTGGCGTAGAGGCCCGGCGAGGTGTAGATGCGGACGTGGCGCGGATCCATGAAATAGACCATCGCAACCGGCCGCGAGCCGACCTTTGCGATGCGCTGGCGGCAGCTGTCGAAAAGCGTGTCTGCCTCAAGGATGAATTGCGCGGCCTCGGCATTGCGGCCGAGTGCTTCACCGAGTTTGCGGGTTGCGGCGATAGCTTTCGGCAGAATATCGCCGCCGTCGGCCGTGTAGACTTCAAGCTGCAGGACGGGCGCTATTTCCTGTAGCCTCGGTGTCAGGGCTCCGCCATAGGGCGTGTTCAGGATCAGATCCGGCTTCAACTCCGAAATGATCTCGAAATTGACCTCCCAAGGGGAGCCGAGATCGGCGACCTCCGGCGGTAGAGGCGGCTCGATGACCCATCGGTCCCAGTCGGCACCGGCGGCAATGGCCTTGGGCACCACGCCGAGCGCCATGGCAGTCGAGGCAAGGCCGTAGTCGAGACTGATGATCCGTTGTGGTGCCTGGGCACCGAAGGAAAGGCGCGGTGCCAGCAAGCTGGAGGCGATGCCGGTCAGCAGCTGACGGCGGCCGAAGGGCAGGGCGGTGATGGGGCGCATCGGATCAGCGGACATAGGCAATCGGAACATTGAGGGACGGATGCGGGGTCACGTCCATGTCGATGCCGTAGATCTGGCACAAGGTCGCCGCCTGCAGGATGTCGGCCGGCGTGCCGCTGGCCACCACTTCACCGCTCTTCAGGGCATGGATGCGGTCGGAAAAACGCGCCGCCATGTTGATGTCATGCAGAACGATCACCACGCTCAGGCCGCGATCGGCCGACAGGCGTCGTACGAGTGAGAGGACTTCGATCTGGTGGGCGATATCCAGCGCCGAGGTCGGCTCATCGAGCAGCAGGCACTCGGTATCCTGAGCCATCAGCATGGCAATCCAGGCACGCTGGCGCTCGCCGCCCGACAGTGTCTCGATGGCGCGATCCGCCAGCGGCTCGATATGGGTCAGTGCCAGGGCATCCTCGACCTTGCGTCGGTCGATGTCGCTGAAACGCCCGAGTGCGCCATGCCAGGGATAGCGGCCACACGCGACGAGTTCGCGCACGGTCATGCCGCTGCCGGCGCCGAGATCCTGCTGCAGGTAACCAACCTTCCGGGCAAAGTCGCGCGTCGACAGGCCACCGAGTTCCTGTCCCGCGCACAGTATCTTGCCCGCCGTCGCCTTGTTCTGCCGTGCAAGGATCTTCAGAAGCGAGGACTTGCCGGAGCCGTTGTGCCCGACCAGGCTGGTGATTTCGCCACTCCCGAATTCTAGGGAGACCTGATTCAGTATCCGTCGTCCATCAATCTCCAGATCAATGTCGCGGGCCGAAAATGCGGCCGGTTGGTCTGTTGCTGGACGGTTCATCGACCGTTCTCCCTTGAGACGTGACAGGTGTTGAGGTCGGACTACTAAATATGATAAACGGCTTCAAGTATTGTTTTTCGCATGCGTTCGCCCGCTCGGGCGCAGTTGGTTTGGTCAGATGAGTTTCCTCCCCCAGATGCAGACCCGGACCGAGGGGTTTTCCGTCCGTCGCAATTTTCATCGGCGCTACTGGGATGGCATGGTTGTCGATCTCTGGGACGTCGATTGCGCGGTTGATGCCGGTGGCTACTACATGGGGCCGCACCCGCGACTGTTTGCGGTGCTGGCAGCGCGTCGGCGGCCCGAGGGTAATTTCGTCATGGCCGAAATCGGCGGACCACTTGTCGATGGCTGCTATCGCCGCTCCGTCTCCTTCATTCCGGCCGGACTGGAGTTGCGCACGGAAATGTCGGGGATGGAATTTCTCCAGCATCTCGATCTGCATTTTGATGTCGATGGCCTCACGCGCCGCTTTGGCGAGGATCTGCCACTGGACCGGCTGGAGGAGCCGAAATTCCTGGTGCAGGATCAGCGGCTCCTGTCGCTTGCCGATCTGATTGCGGCCGAATGCGCGTCACCTGATCCGCTGCATCATCTCTATGGCGACGGGCTGACACTTGCGCTTCTGATCGACGTGCTGAAAATCGCGCCGCCGGCCCTGCGCAGCCGATCGAGACTGGCGCCGTGGCAGTTGCGCAAGGTGACAGCGTTCATGGAGCACAATTGCCTGCGCGCGATCCGGCTGGAGGAACTTGCGGCGATTGCCGGCTTGTCGCAATCGCATTTCAGCCATGCCTTCAAGGCGAGTACCGGCGTGCCGCCGCATCAATGGCAATTGCGGGCGCGGATGGATCGGGTGAAAGCGTTGCTGACAAGGCGCGACATGTCGCTGACGACGGTCGCAGCCGAGACCGGTTTTTCCGATCCGGCACATTTCGCCCGTACGTTCCGCCGGCATACGGGCCTGTCGCCGTCTGCGTGGCGCAAGGCCTACGCGGCTTGACCGCCTGCTGGAAGCGCGCCGGCCGTGTGTGCACTGCCACAAAGTTTGTCCAGAATTGATCCAGTCACAGCAGAATCGAACAAGCGGCACAATAATACCTGATATAGAAACTCATCTTATTTGACGGAATTGAGGCGGATGCCAGATCCAGCCAGATGAGGTGTGAGTAGGATGGATTCAGTGAGAAATTACCGGTCGCTGACGCGGGCGTGCTATGCAAGTGTTGCCCTGGCTGTGGTCGGCGTGCCGGCTATGGTCCAGGCCCAGGAAGAAAGCACACAGCTTTCCACGATCGTTGTCGAGGGCAAGAAGCAGACCGCCACCGGTCCGGTCGACGGTTATGCCGCACGCCAGACCGGCACCGGCTCCAAGGCTGCGACCCCGATCAGCGAGATCCCGCAATCGGTGTCGGTTGTCGGCCGTGAGGAGATCGAGGACCGCGGCGTGACCAACAAGGTCGACGAGATCCTGCGCTATACCTCGGGCGTGCTGGCGCAGCCTTTCGGCGCTGACGGCGACACGGACTGGATCTATATCCGCGGTTTTGACGCGACACAGACGGGTGTCTTCCTCGACGGCCTGAACCTGTGGAGCTACGGATTCGGTGGCTTCCAGATGGATCCGTTCTTCCTGGAGCGTGTCGAAGTGCTGAAGGGACCGGCTTCGGTGCTCTACGGCGGCGCCAATCCGGGCGGCATCGTCAACATGATCAGCAAGCGACCGCTTGACGAAAACCGGATCTACACGGAAACCGGCATCAACAATCACGGCACGGCCTTCTTCAACTTCGATGTCAATCATGTGTTCGAGGAACAGGGTGTCTCCACCCGCCTCACCGGCAAGATCGACGGCGGCAATACTGAGACTGGCGACGAATTCCGCGGTGTGCTCATGCCGCAGATCACCTGGAGCCCGGACGAGGCGACCAAGCTCAACGTCTACGGCTACTATTCCTATCTCGACCAGCAATATGGCACCAACGGCTTCCTGCCCTATGTCGGCACCGTGGTCGACGCGTCCTTCGGCCGGATCGACCCGACCGTGGACTATGGCGAGCCGAGCACCGACTACAGCACGATCCGCCAGCAGATGGTCGGCTACGAATTCGAGCACGAGTTCGACAGCGGCTGGACTGTGACGCAGAATGCCCGCTACGGCCATGTCGAGCGGGACGAGAACTCACCTTACACCTACGGCTACTATGATCCGGCCAATCCCTATTCCAGCTACCAGGCGCCGGTCACTGCCGACGCCCAGCTGCAGCGCTATGGTTTCGAGCACGAAACCGCGGTCGATAGCTTCGCTGTCGACAATCGCCTGGACGGGGAATTCGAAACGGGAGCGCTCGATCATCAGCTGATGGTCGGCCTCGACTACAAGCACTACCAGCTTGAGAGCGTCCAGGCCTTCGCCTTTGCAACGCCAGTGACGGCCGTCAATCCGGTTCACGGTGTGACCCAGCCGACCAATGGCGTCTATCTCAACCAGACGCTGACCCTGCAGCAGCTCGGCTTCTATGCCCAGGACCAGATCCGTTTCGGTGACGGCTGGATCGCGACGCTGAACGGTCGTTATGACCTTATCGATACGAAGCTCGACGATCACCTCTACACGGCGGACTACAAGTCCAACGATGCCGCCTTTTCCGGTCGCGCGGGTCTCGCCTACCAGTTCGCCAATGGCCTGACCCCCTATGTGAGCGCGGGGACTTTCTTCAATCCGGTGATCGGCACGACGCTGGGCAATGCGTTGGAGCCGGAGGAAGGTTATCAGGTCGAGGGCGGCTTCAAATATGAGCCGACTGCGTTTCCGGGCATGATCACAGCCTCCGTCTTCCATATCACCAAGCAGAACTGGACGGATACCACGCTCGGCATCTCGACCCAGGTCGGTGAAGTCACCTCCGACGGGGTGGAGTTTGAGGGCAAGGTCGATCTGAACGACGACTGGAAGCTTCTGGCTTCCTTCACCTATCAGTCACTGGAAGTCACCGCGGACCAGAACGGCTCGCTCATCGGCAGCACGCCGTATCTGACGCCGGAAGTGCTGGCGTCCGCCTGGATCGATTACACGGTGCCGACAGGCGCCCTGGAAGGCTTGAGCCTCGGCGCCGGCCTTCGTTACCAGGGCGAGTCCTGGGCCGACATGCCGAATACCTCGAAGGTGCCGGATGCCGTGCTGACGGATCTTGCCCTGCGTTATGAAAAGGATGGCTGGGGTGCGTCACTGAACGTCAACAACCTGTTCGACAAGGAATATGTCGCAGGCTGCAAGAGCACGCTGACCTGCGGCTATGGCGAAGGACGCACGATCACCTTCAAGCTGACGAAGACCTGGTAAACACCGGGCTACACCTCAGTCTGTGCACCATAAAAGGCCGCCGGCGGAAACGCCGGCGGCCTTTTGTCTGTATCGGCCAAAAGGTGTTGGTGTCGGTGACGTCCGTCACCCCGGAATCTACCCCGGACAGAGAAAATCGTATCTGCCGCATTTTGAACAAAACAGCGCCCAGATTTGCGATGAAACATAACCAATCAACTTGGTTGGCGCCTGGCGCCAAAAAGGTCCGGTCTGGCGCATTGACCCCTTACCCCCAGCCCCCCAATGCTTCCGGGCCGGACCGCTCCAGGTTTTCTGATCCAGAACTTTCTCAGATCTTGTGCTTTTCGATCATCACCGTGGCGCCGATGATCCGCGATGGCTGGCCGTCCTGGCTTGCGGCCTGCAACAGCACGGCACACCCGTCGCTCTTGTCGGAGCCGATGACCTTTGCCGGCAGCACGATGTCGAGCGGCTTGCCGTCCCACATGCCGACGGTCTGGACATCCGTTACGCTGTGCCAGTAATTGAGTTTCTGGCCGGTATTTTCGCCCTTGAGCACTTCAACCGTCTGATTTTCACGGAAATAGACGACCACGACATCGGCCTTGCCGATGCCGGCGACCGTGCCGGCGCCGATCGAAATTGTCAGCTCGTCGCCGGTGCGTCGGGTGTCGATCGGGACGACCAGCCCCAGCCCCTTGCCGTTCATGCTGTCGATCCGGCGATTGATTTCGACCGCGTCGGTACCCTTCAGATGGTCGCGGCCATTGAGCACGGCCTGGGGCGTGTAGACACCGCTGCGGCCAAAGGACTTGGCATAGCCATATTGCCGCTCGGTGTTTTCAGAGGACGCCAGTGTGTCGGCCCAGCCGAGATAGTTCCAGTAGTCGACGTGATAGGCGAGAGCAACGACGTCTCCCTGGCGCACAAGCTGCTCGAATGCCCGGTCAGCCGGCGGGCAGGAGCGACAGCCTTGCGAGGTGAAAAGCTCGACCACGCCCTTCGGCTTGACGATCTCTTCCGCCATGACGGGCGGGGCTGCCAGGCAGAACAAGATCGCACAATTCGCTGCCAGATGGCCCAGCGCGCTTTTCCTGTTCATAGATGCAGTGTCCAGTCGCATTGTCCGTGACGTAGCCTTGCTTTGCGGTTGTGCAGAGATAGCCCTTCCATCGCCGACAGCAAAGTCACGATGGGGTGAAATTTGCGTCATCGTTTCTTTCCGGCGCGCCGGCCCTACAAAAAAGCCGCCGGCTGGGGGCCGGCGGCTCATTCATTCAGAGGCTTGACGCGATCAGGCGGCCAGGTCGCGAAGAACGGTCTGCAGAATGCCGCCGTTGTTCATGTAGGTGACTTCATCCAGCGTATCGATGCGGCAGAGGATCGGAAGCTCCTTCACCGTGCCGTCGCCATACGTGATCTTGGCGATCTTCTTTTCACGCGGCTTGATGTCGCCTTCCAGGCCGTCGATCTCGACGATCTCGTCACCCTTCAGGTTCAGGCTTGCCCAAGTCGTGCCTTCCTCGAAGACGAAGGGAACGACGCCCATGCCGACCAGGTTCGAGCGGTGGATACGCTCGAAGGACTGGGCGATCACGGCGCGTACGCCGAGCAGGTTGGTGCCCTTGGCAGCCCAGTCGCGCGACGAGCCGTTGCCGTATTCGACGCCGGCGAAGATGACCAGCGGCGTGCCTTCAGCCTTGTACTGCATGGCCGCGTCGTAGATCGACATCTCTTCCTTGGACGGATAGTGGATGGTGTAGCCACCTTCCTTGCCGTTCGGGCCGAGCATGTGATTGCGAATGCGGATGTTGGCAAACGTGCCGCGCATCATCACTTCATGGTTGCCGCGACGCGTGCCGTACTGGTTGAAGTCGGCCACAGCCACGCCGTTTTCGGTGAGGTAGGCGCCGGCAGGCGAAGCCGCCTTGATCGAACCGGCAGGCGAGATATGGTCGGTGGTGATCTTGTCGCCGAAGAGACCAAGAACGCGGGCGCCCTTGATGTTCTTCAGGCCGGTGCCGGTCTTGCCCATGCCAACGAAGTAAGGCGGGTTCTGCACATAGGTCGACTTGTCGTCCCAGGCATAGGTCTGGCCGGCAGGAACCTGAACGGCCTGCCAGTTCTCGTCACCCTTGAATACGTCGGCATACTTCGATTCGTAAAGTTCGCGGGTGACGTATTTCAGGATGAATTCCTGGATCTCGTGCGAGGTCGGCCAGATATCCTTCAGGTAGACCGGGTTGCCGGCTTGGTCTTCACCGATCGGCTCCTTGGTCAGGTCCTTCTGGACCGTACCGGCCAGCGCATAGGCGACGACCAGCGGCGGCGAGGCCAGGTAGTTCGCCTGGACGTCCGGCGAGATACGGCCTTCGAAGTTGCGGTTGCCCGACAGCACGCCGGCGGTGATCAGGCCCTTGTCGTTGATCGTCTTCGAGATCGGACCCGGCAGCGGGCCGGAATTGCCGATGCAGGTCGTGCAGCCGAAGCCGACGAGGTTGAAGCCGAGTGCGTCGAGAGACGTCTGCAGGCCGGACTTGGCGAGATATTCGCCGACAACCTGCGATCCCGGTGCCAGCGAGGTCTTCACCCACGGCTTGGACTTGAGGCCCTTGGCAACGGCATTGCGTGCCAGGAGGCCCGCTGCGATCAATACGCTCGGGTTCGAGGTGTTGGTGCACGAGGTGATGGCGGCAATCGCCACGTCGCCATGGCCAATATCATAGTCGGTGCCTTCAACCGCATAGCGATTGGTCAGCTGGCCCGGCTTCTTGTAGTCGGTTTCCAGGGCCGTCGCGAAATTCGGTGCGATGGTTTCGAGCGGCAGGCGGCCTTCCGGACGCTTCGGGCCGGCCATCGACGGCACGACGTCGCCGAGGTCGAGTTCGAGCGTGTCGGTGAACACCAGTTCGGAGCCGTCGCCGTCGCGCCACATGCCCTGAACCTTGGAATAGGCTTCCACCAGCGCGATGCGGTCCTTGGCGCGGCCCGACATGGTCAGGTAGTTGATGGTTTCGCCATCAACCGGGAAGAAGCCGCAGGTCGCGCCATATTCCGGGCCCATGTTGCCAATGGTCGCACGGTCGGCGAGCGACATCGAATCGAGGCCCGGGCCGAAGAATTCGACGAATTTCGACACGACGCCCTTCTTGCGCAGCATCTGGACGACGGTGAGCACGAGGTCGGTCGCTGTGACGCCTTCCTTGACTTTGCCGGTCAGCTTGAAGCCGATGACTTCCGGCAGCAGCATGGACACCGGCTGGCCGAGCATGGCGGCTTCGGCTTCGATGCCACCCACGCCCCAGCCGAGAACGCCGAGACCGTTGATCATGGTCGTGTGAGAATCGGTGCCGACGCAAGTGTCGGGATAGGCGATCGTTTCGCCGTCCTCATCCTTGGTCCAGACGGTCTGGCCGAGGTATTCGAGGTTGACCTGATGACAGATGCCGGTGCCGGGCGGTACGACGCGAAAGTTCTTGAACGCCTGCTGGCCCCACTTGAGGAAGCGGTAACGTTCGCCGTTGCGCTCGTATTCGAGCTCGACGTTGCGGGCGAATGCCGTCGGCGTGCCGAATTCGTCAACGATGACCGAGTGGTCGATGACGAGGTCGACGGGAACGAGCGGGTTGATCTTTTCCGGATCGCCACCGAGGTTGACCATAGCATCGCGCATGGCAGCCAGGTCGACAACCGCCGGAACGCCGGTGAAGTCCTGCATCAGGACGCGGGCCGGGCGATAGGCGATTTCGTTTTCGGCCGTGCCCTTGTCGACGAGCCAGGCGGCGATGGCCTCGATGTCCTTCTTGAAGACGGAACGACCGTCCTCGTTGCGCAGGAGGTTTTCCAGCAGGACCTTCATGGAATAGGGCAGCTTCGACACGCCGGCGAGGCCGTTCGCCTCGGCCTTCGGGATGCTGTAGTAGACATAGTCTTTGCCGTTAACGGTCAAGACCGAACGGCAGTTGAAACTGTCGAGTGATTTAGCCACGGATAGAAACCCCGCTGATACTGATAGCCAACACAATCGTGCGGACGCCTATGCACTTCATGCACATCAGGATGCGGGTACGGCCATTTCCGCTGTCCGCCCGTGAAATATTGCTGTCGCAACGTTCATGTTCGGCACAAGGATGAAGTTCACGCCGACCGCTGGCGTGCTTGCAGGTCTTATAGATAGTTTCTAAGAAAGGTTCCAGACCGACCAATGGCGAATTTTGACAAAATTTTGCAACGCGATGATTAAAATCTTAATGAAGGGTCGGCCATGCGCCTGACGGTAGAAAACCTGAGCGCGCGACGCGGTGAGGAATTCATTTTCGTAAACATTTCCTTTGACTTGGGTCCGGGCGAGGCGCTGGTTCTCACCGGCCGCAACGGCTCTGGAAAATCAACGCTTCTGCGTGTCGTTGCAGGGCTTCTGCGACCTGAGACAGGGCAGGCGGAATGCCAGATTTCCGGCGATGGCGAGATGCGTCCGGCGGGGGAATTCAGCCATTATCTTGGTCATCGCAACGGCATGAAGCGAGAGTTGACCGTTCACGAGAACCTCGATTTCTGGCGCCGCTATCTTGGCGATGTCGGCGGCGAGAGTATGTCTGTCCAGGATGCGGCCATGACCGTCGGTCTCGCAGACATTACCCATCTTCCCTATGGTTATCTTTCCGCCGGCCAGCAGCGGCGATTCGCCATGGCGCGACTGCTCGTCGCTCACCGGCCGATCTGGATCCTCGATGAACCGACGGCCGCACTTGATTCGCGCGCCGATGAAATGTTCGAAGGCCTTGTGCGTCGTCATCGTGGCGCGGGCGGCATCGTGCTCGCCGCGACACATCAGCCGCTCGGGCTGGACGGCGCGCAGCAACTCGAGATGCGCGGTTTCGACCATGAAGAGATGGAGGGCGTGCAATGATCGCGCTTTTCCTGCGTGACCTGAAGCTTTCCGTCCGTGCCGGTGGCGGCGCCTTGATCGGGGTCCTGTTTTTCATGACGGTCGTTGCCGTCATTCCCTTCGGCGTCGGTCCCGATCTCAATCTCCTGGCGCGCATTGGTCCGGCGATCGTCTGGATCGGTGCCCTGCTGTCGGCGCTGCTCGGGCTGGACCGTCTGTTTCAGGCCGAACGTGACGACGGTGCGCTGGATGTGATCCTGATGCAGGAGACGCCTCTGGTATTGACGGTGCTCGTCAAGTGCCTCGCCCATTGGGTGGCGACCGGCCTGCCGCTGGTCATCGCATCGCCGCTGCTCGGATTGTTCATGAACATGAGCGAGGTGGCGATCGGGGCGGTGATGCTGACGCTGCTGGTCGGGTCGCCGGCGATCACCTTCATCGGCGCTGCCGGCGCCGCAGTCGCGGTGGCGCTGCCGCGCGGGGGTCTGCTTGTCTCTATCCTCGTCCTGCCTCTGGCGATCCCGGTGCTGATCTTCGGAGTCAGCGCCTCGTATGCCGCTGTCGAGGACCCGGCCCCATTTATGCCACCCTTCCTGTTTCTGGTCGCGATCATGCTGTTCTTCGCGGTTATCGGTCCGCTGGCGGCGGCACTTGCCCTGCGCAACGCCGCAGACTAGCCATTCCAGCAAAACGGCGTCACGGTTTTGCGTTCGAAACCGAGTGAACACAGAGAGGATGCGTTACCGGTGATCCGTATCCGTCGGAAACGCCTTCGTGACCCTGGATTGACCAGGATCAATTGCAGCAACAGGGATGACAGGTTAGAAGCAGTCTCATGAGCGATACCAGCCTTGCCATCTCGAAAATCGGCGATCTCGCCAATCCGACGCGTTTTCTGGCGCTGACGGCGCGTGTTCTGCCGTGGCTTTCCGGCATCACGGTGCTGTTGTTTTTCGTCGGTCTCTACATGAGCTTCACCACCGAGGGCGACTACCAGCAGGGCGATACTGTGCGCATCATGTATGTGCATGTGCCGGCCGCCTGGCTGTCGATGATGTGCTATTCGGTGATGGCCCTGTCGGCGATCGGCACCCTGGTCTGGCGCCATCCGCTGGCCGATGTAAGCCACAAGGCCGCAGCCCCGCTTGGCGCTGCCTTCACGCTGATCGCATTGATCACGGGTTCGCTCTGGGGCAAGCCGATGTGGGGCACCTGGTGGGTCTGGGATGCGCGCCTGACCTCGGTCTTCGTGCTGTTCCTGATGTATCTCGGCCTGATTGCGCTCAACCGTGCGATGGACGATCCGTCCCGGGCGGCGCGCCTGAGTTCCGTGCTGATCCTGGTCGGTTTCGTCAATATCCCGATCATCAAGTTCTCGGTCGAGTGGTGGAACACGTTGCACCAGCCGGCAAGCGTCATCAGGCTGGATGGGCCGACGGTGGATCCGGAATTCCTCCGGCCGTTGCTGGTGATGGCCGTTGCCTTCACCATGCTGTTCTTCACCCTGCATTTTGCCGCGATGCGCAACGAGATCTGGCGGCGCCGTGTCAGCGCCCAGCGCCGAATGGCCGCCCGCCAGGCCAGCCGGGAGCACGCCGCATGAGCCACGCATTCTATATCTATGGTTCCTATCTCCTGACGGCGCTGGTCTGTCTTGTGCTCATCGGCTGGGTCTGGCTCGACGGCCGGGCACGGCAGGGCGAGTTGAAGGCGCTTGAGGCTTCCGGCATTCGCCGCCGCTCCACTGCCGTCAAGCCGGGTGAGGGGGCATGAACACGCGGCCCTCCGATCCTGGCACGTCCCGCAAGGGGTTCGGCCGCTATGTCTTCGCGCTGCTGCCGCTGGCTTTCTTTACCGTGATCGCGGGGACCGCGGCCAAGATGCTCTACGAGCAGGACGTCAACGGCCGCGACATTTCCGTCATACCCTCGGCGCTGATCGGAACCAAGGCGCCGGAATTGTCCCTGCCCGCGCTCGAAGGCTCCGAGAGGCCGGCTCTGACGACGGCCGCGATGGCCGGCAAGCTGACGCTGGTCAACGTCTTTGCCTCCTGGTGCGTGCCATGCCGCGAGGAGCATCCGATGTTGCTGGAACTGTCGAGGGATCCGCGCATCACGCTGGTCGGCATCAACTACAAGGACCGAAACGACAATGCGCTGCGTTTTCTCGGTGAACTCGGCAATCCCTTCCAGGCGATCGGCATTGATCCGAACGGCAAGGCGGCCATCGACTGGGGTGTCTATGGCATTCCGGAAAGCTATCTCGTCGCCCCCGATGGCACGATCCTCTACAAGAAGGTCGGTCCGTTCGATCCGCAGTCGATCGAGACGCAGCTGATGCCGGCGATCGAAAAGGCGCTGGCCGCCGGCAGCTAGCTGAACCACGGATCAAAGCCGTTTGAGGCCGCCTGAGATGCTCAGAGCGCCGCTTGCCATTCCTTGATCGCGTCGACCGGCCAGACCAGCATCAGCACATTGAGGGTCAGATTGTCGCGGATGATGTAGCCCGTGGCGAGTTCGAAGCCGATGGCAATTGCCACCGTCAGCCAGATCGGCGCACGCGCGGCAAACCAGAAGCCGGCGATCATCGCGACCATGTCCATGGCCGAATTCAGGATGCTGTCGCCCTCGTATCCGATCGCCATGGTCGCGGACCGGTAGCGGTTGATGATGAGCGGCGAGTTTTCCAGAATTTCCCATCCCGCCTCGATGACGGCCGCCAATGTCAGGCGCGCGCCGATCGACGCCTTGCGCAGAATGGCCCAGCCAAGCAGGTAGAACAGGAAGCCGTGAATGATGTGCGAGGGCGTGTACCAGTCAAACAGATGCTGGGAATTGCCCGGCGTGTTGACGCCCGGCTCGAACAGCTTGATGTAGCCGCAAGAGCAGATCCACAGCCGGCCCATGAAGTATTGTGCGGCGATCTGGACGATCAGCACGACGGCCGTGGCGATCAGCCAGAAGCTCAGGCTGGATCTGCTTTCGCTTTCGGTCATCGTCGGCATACTCATTCCTGGCGGCCTGCGGCTTCATCTTCAAGCGAGTGCTTCATGATCAGCGGCATCTGGGCGAGGGTGAACAGGATGGTGATCGGCATGGTGCCCCACACCTTGAAATTCACCCAGACATCATTGGAGAAATTGCGCCAGACAAGTTCGTTGATCACGGCGAGGAACAGGAAGAATATGCCCCAGCGCAGTGTCAGCTTCCGCCACCCTTCCGCATCAAGCTGGAAGGCGGCATTGAAGACATAGCCGAGCAGCGATTTGCCGAACAGCAGCCCCCCGAGCAGGACCACGCCGAACAGCGAGTTGACGATGGTCGGCTTCATCTTGATGAAGGTCTCGTCCTGCAGCCAGATCGACAGTGTGCCAAACACCATGACAACGATGCCCGAGACAAAGGGCATGATCGGCAGGTGCTTGAAGATCAGTTTCGAGGCAATCAGCGATGCGATCGTCGCCACCATGAACAGCGCGGTTGCGATGAATAGCGGGCCGCCGACAGCGGTCAGGGCCGGAAAGGTCTTGGCCAGCCATTCGCCGCGCAGGTTGCCGAAGAAGAAGACGAGCAAGGGGCCAAGCTCGAGGGCCATCTTCAACATCGGATGATGCTTCTCGGCCGGGCTCGCCTCGATGTCGCTGGAATGGGCGGTCATGTCGTCGTCTTTCGTGGTTTTGTCCGGAAAATCGTTCATCGGGCGATGCCTGCAATGGCGCTGGCGAAATCCTCGGCCTCGAAGGGCTCGAGGTCGTCGACGCCTTCGCCAACGCCGATGAAATAGACCGGCAGTTTGTGCTTGGCGGCAATGGCGACAAGAATGCCGCCGCGGGCCGTGCCGTCCAGCTTGGTCATGATCAGGCCGTTGACGCCGGCGACATTGCGGAAGATCTCGACCTGGTTCATCGCGTTCTGGCCGGTGGTCGCGTCCAGCGTCTGCAGCACGGTATGCGGCGCGTCGGGATCGAGCTTGCCGAGCACGCGGACGATCTTTTCCAGCTCGGCCATCAGCTCGGTCTTGTTCTGCAGCCTGCCGGCCGTGTCGATGATCAGCACATCGGCCTTTTCGGCCCTGGCGCGCTCGAAGGCATCATAGGCGAGGCCTGAGGCATCGGCGCCAAGCCTGGTGCCGACGAAGGTGGAGCCGGTGCGGTCGGCCCAGATCTTCAGCTGTTCGATCGCTGCTGCACGGAATGTGTCGCCGGCGGCCAGCATGACCTTCAGGCCGGAGCCCGAGAGTTTTGCGGCGAGCTTGCCGATCGTGGTGGTCTTGCCGGTACCGTTGACGCCGACCACCAGAATGACATGCGGCTTGTGATTGAGGTCGAGCGCCAGCGGTTTGGCGACCGGCTTGAGCACCTTGGTGATCTCGCCGGCCATGATCCGGGTCACGTCCTCGCCGGTCACGTCCTTGCCGTAGCGCTCTGATGACAACGTGTCAGTGACACGGAGCGCGGTCTCGACGCCGAGATCGGCCTGGATCAGAAGGTCTTCCAGTTCTTCAAGCGTTTCTTCGTCCAGCTTGCGCTTGGTGAACAGCGCTGTGATCTGGCTGGTGAGTTGCGAGGATGTGCGAAACAGGCCGGCCGTCAGGCGCTGGAACCAGGTCAGCTTAGTCGCCGGAGCCGCAGCCACCGGTTCGACCGGCAGGCTGTCCGCCGTGGCAAAGCCCTTCGGCAGCGCAAGCGGTGCCGGCACCGGTTCTGCATCGACGGTTTCGGTGATCTCGCCATGCGGGATATCCGCCGGCTGGACCGGGTTTTCATGGAATACAGGCATGTCGACCGCTGCCGGCTCGGCGTCGGCGACGCCCTGCTGCCCGGCCGCTTCTTCGGCTTTCAGCAACTCCAGCGGCACGATTGCCAGATCGTTTTCCGCCGTTATCGGCTCAGGCGCGCCTAGCAGCGGGGGTTCTTCCGCGAGATCCGGTGCCGGGCCGCCTGCGGTGTCGATCTCTTCGGCAAGGACCGGGTCTTCCGCCAGCGGCAGGTCCTCGACATGGTCATGCGGTTCGCTTTCGGCGATGATCGCGGCCTCGACCTCGGGCGGCAGCGCCTTGTCGTCAATAGGCTCCACAACCGATTCGGACGGCTTTTCCTTGCCGAAGGTGAAGACTTTCCTGATGAAACCGAGAGCCATGGGTCGTGTTATTCCGTCTTCTCAGGCTGCAGCGCTGGCGGCCGTTGCCGATGCAATCGTCAGATGGCGGCCATTGTGGCCGCCGATCGAAACTTCGGCCAGCATGCCCGGCGTAAAGCCCGGCGCTGAGACGAAGGTGAAGTCTTCCGTATGGGCCATTTCGTTGCGTTCGACCAGCAGCATTTGTCGCGTGCCCGTCAGACGGTCGAGGTGGGCCACATGCAAGCGCTCGGCCACGGCGCGCAAAGCGGAGGCGCGCGCCTTGACCACGGCGCGGTCGTGCTGCGGCATGCGGGCCGCCGGCGTTCCGGGGCGGGGGCTGTAGGGAAAGACATGCAGATGGGCGATGCCGATCGCCTCTGCCAGGCGCGCGGAATTGGCGGCCATCTCCTCCGTCTCCGTCGGAAAGCCGGCGATCATGTCTGCGCCGAAGGCGAATCCAGGGCGAAGGTCACGGACCTGTCGGGCGAAAGCGAGCGCATCCGCACTGGAATGACGGCGCTTCATGCGCTTCAGGATCAGGTCGTCGCCATGCTGCAGCGACAGATGCAGGTGCGGCATGAAACGCGGCTCGTCGGCGATCAGGTCGAAAAGATGCCGGTCGACCTCGATGCTGTCGATCGAGGACAGCCGCAGCCTGAGTATTTCCGGCACCTGTTTCAGCAGCGTCTTGGCCAGTTGTCCGAGCGTTGGCCTGCCGGGCAGGTCGGCGCCGTAGCTGGTGGCATCAACGCCGGTCAGCACCAGTTCGCGATAGCCGTTTTCCACCAGCCTGCGGGCCTGCGCGACCACGGCGCCCATCGGGACCGAGCGGGAATTGCCGCGGCCATAGGGGATGATGCAGAAGGTGCAGCGATGGTCGCAGCCATTCTGCACCTGCAGGAAGCCACGGACATGGCCATCGATATGACCAACCATCTGCGGTGCAGTCTCGGTCACGCTCATGATGTCGTTGACGCGCAGCTTTTCTTCGGCCGAGACACCGAAATCCGGTAGCCGGCGATAGGTCTCGGCCTGCAGCTTCTCCTCGTTGCCGAGCACGGCATCGACTTCCGGCATGGCGGCAAAGCCTGCTGCATCCGTCTGGGCGGCGCAGCCGGTCACGATGATGCGGGTGTCGGGGTTTTCGCGGCGCGCACGGCGGATCGCCTGGCGGGCCTGCTTCACGGCCTCGCCGGTGACGGCACAGGTATTGACCAGAATGGCGTTGTTCAGCCCGGCCCTGGCGGCTTCGGCCTTCATCACTTCGGATTCGTAGGTGTTGAGGCGACAGCCGAAGGTGATGACGTCGATGCCGCTCACGAGGCGGAGGCCCCGACGATACTGCCGCCATTGTCCGTGTCGCGTTGCCAGTTGCCGCCGACAGGATCGACAGATCCGGACCATTCCCATTCGGCAGGACCGGTCATGATCACCTTGCTATCGCTTTCGCGCCATTCGATCGTCAGGGATCCACGATCGGGACTCGATGCGACGGTAATCGTCACCTTGCGGTCGGTACGGCCGGTGCGTGCGCCCGAAACCGCCGCCGCGCAGGCGGCAGAGCCACAGGCGAGTGTCAGGCCGGCACCGCGCTCCCAGGTACGGGTGGTCATCGTGGTCTTGGACGTGACGTGAGCCAGGGTGATATTGGCCTTTTCGGGAAAAATCGGATGGTTTTCCAGCAGCGGGCCGAAGCGTTCCAGATCGAAGTCCATCGGGTCCCGGTCGATCCAGAAGATCGCATGCGGATTGCCCATCGACATCACCGATGGAGAATGCAGGACCGGTGCGTCGATCGGGCCGATCTGCAACTCGATCTTGCTTGTATCGTAGAACTCTTCCGCCAGCGGGATGCGGTCCCATTCGAAGACGGGTTTGCCCATGTCGACCGAAATGGTTCCGTCGGCATGTTCGGCGGCGTTCAAAATGCCGGCAATGGTCTGGAAGGTGAAGGTCTTGCGGCCGGTTTCCGCGGCCAGCGCCTGCACGACGCAGCGCGTGCCATTGCCGCAAGCCTGGGCCTTCGTGCCATCGCAGTTGAGAATGTCGATATAGGCGTCGGTGCCATCGATCTTCGGATCGTGGATCGCCATGATCTGGTCGAACCGGGTTTCAGTATCGGCAGCCAGCGAAATGGCCGCTGCCGGGGTGACACGATCCGTGCGGCCGCGCATGTCGACGACCAGGATCTTGTTGCCAAGCCCGTTCATCTTCGCGAAGTCGACCCGATTGTCCATTTCCATGCTTCCTTGCCCTGTTGAGGGTTTATATGGCGGAAAAGCGATGAAATTACCAGTGCTGCAGCGCGAAGCGCCTCACCCTGCCGGAACGTCGAATACCTCTCCCGGCAGCAGCGCACGGAAAAGCGCGGCATCGACGCCGTGCTGGTCGAGTGCCGTGCGCAGCTCGGCGACAGGATGATCGATCGCTTCGTCGGTCAGCTGGAACGTGCCAAAATGGTGGCCGGCGACATGGGCTGCCCGACATGCCAGCATGCCGCGGACGGCTTCTTCCGGGTTCTGGTGCTGTCCCTTCATGAACCAGCGCGGCTCATAGGCGCCGAATGGCAGGATGGCGAGGCGGAAGCTGTCATACTTTTCGGCGGCGCTGGCATAGTTGATCCCGTCGTGAAAGCCAGTGTCGCCGACGTGATAGATCCGGCCTGCCGGCGTCTCGATAACGAAAGCGGCCCAGAGCGCCATGCTGCGGTCGCCGGTTCCGCGGGCCGACCAATGGTGGCTCGGCTCCGCTACGATGCGCACTCCGGGGCAGATGCTGGCCTCGGCGCCCCAGTCGAGCGCCGCGATCTCGGCATCCGGGATGGCCCGACGGATGATCGTGTCATTACCCAGCGGCGTGACGATCCGTGGCGAATGATGTTTGTGCAGGCGTTTCAACGTCGCGACATCGAGATGATCGTAGTGATTGTGGGAGACGAGCACGAGGTCGATCGGCGGCAGGTCGGCAAAGGCGATGCCCGGCGCCACGACCCGTTTGGGTCCGGCAAAGGAGAGGGGGCTGGCGCGTCTCGACCACAGCGGATCGGTCAGGATATTGAGCCCGGCCACCTGGATCAGAAGGGTGGCGTGGCCGACCATGGTTACCCGCAGATCCTCACCGGTAATGCGTTCTGTCGGTTTTGCCCCGGCAAACGGGCTGGTGACCGACTTCGGCCATCGGGCGCGCTTGCCGTTGAACTGCCATTTCAGCACGTCGCGGAAACTGCCGGGGGCCACGCCATTGGGATTGAAAAATCGTGTGCCGTCGAAATGATCGGAAACGGGACCGCTGTAATAGGGATTCTTGTTGCCTGTCACCGTCACTTCAACCGTCCTGTTGCCCTTGATGTGTCAGCATATGGGAGAGACGGGTGACGGTATCCAGCGGCGTTCGCAAAAATTGCCTTGCCTGACTGGTCGTGGCAAGGACAGAGACCGGCGCCACGTTGAGGTGGCGCCGGTCTGGATCGGATCAGAATTCCTGCCAGTCCTGGTTTTCCGCGCTGACGGCAACACCGCCTGCTGCCACGCGAACCGGTGCGCGACGCGGCGATGCGGCGGCTGCGGGCGCAGGGGCCGGAGTTGCGGAGCGTCGCGGTGCGGCCATTTCTGCCGCAACGGAGCGCAGTGAATCTGCACTGTTGCCGAGCTGGAACTGGCGGATCAGGTCGCGCAGGCGATTGGCTTCTCCGGCAAGGGTCGCGCAGGCCGCGTTGGCCTCTTCCACCATGGCGGCGTTCTGCTGGGTAACCTGGTCCATCTGGTTGACCGCCATGTTGACTTCCGACAGGCCGACCGACTGTTCGCGCGCCGACGTGGCGATCGAATCCATGTGCTGGTTGATCGTGACAATATAGGCTTCGATCGTCTTCAGCACTTCGCCGGTCTCGCTGACCAGCTTGACGCCGCTCGACACTTCGTCGCTGGAATTGCGGATCAGCGTCTTGATCTCCTTGGCCGCATTGGCCGAGCGCTGCGCCAGCTCGCGCACTTCCTGGGCGACGACGGCAAAACCCTTGCCGGCTTCACCGGCACGGGCGGCCTCGACGCCTGCATTCAGGGCCAGAAGGTTGGTCTGGAAGGCGATATCGTCGATCACGCCGATGATGTTCGAGATCTGGCCGGAGGACTGCTCGATCTTGCCCATGGCCGCGACCGCGTTTGCCACGACGGCGCCGGACTGGCGGGCGCTGTCATTGGCCTGGATGGCGACCGACCGTGCCTCTTCGGCGCGCTTGGAGGAATTGCTGACATTGACCGTGATTTCGTCGAGCGCTGCTGCCGTTTCTTCGAGCGAAGCGGCCTGCTGTTCGGTGCGCTTCGACAGATCGTCGGTGCTCTGGCTGATCTCGCGTGAACCGCTGTCGATTGCACCGCCGGCCTGGGCGACTTCGGCAAGCGTCTGGCGCAGCTGCGAGACGGCAAGGTTGAAGTCCGTCCGCAGGGTTTCGAAATCGGCGTCGAGCTGCTGGTTGATCTGGAAGGACAGGTCACCGGCCGCCAGATGCTTCAGGCCATCGGCCAGGGTCGAGGTGGCCTTGCTCATCGCTTCCGCACGCTGGTGTTCCAGCTGGGCTGTGCGGCGACGTTCGTCTTCGCTCTGGCTGCGCTGGCTGTCGGCCTCGTTTTCGAGATGCACGGCCCGGATGGCATTGTCTTTCAACACCTGGACGGCACGCGCCATGGCGCCGATCTCGTCGGGACGATTGCCATTGTCGACGGTTGCCGACAGATCGTTGGCGGCCAGACGGGAGATCGTGCCGGTGATATTGGCGATGACGGATGCCAGCGAACGGGCAAAGAACAGGAAACCGAGCGACGACAGCAATGCGACGAGAACGGTCACGATGGCGGTCGTCCAGAGCGCCTCGCGGCTGCCTTCGACGATCGGCGTCACATCGGAGGCGATCGTCATGACACCGATCTTGTCGCCGGAGAAATTGTTGAACGGCACACCTTCGACGATGTAGCTGCGTCCGCCTTCCGTCATCTGCGCCTTTACAGGCTTCCCGTCAAAAACGGACTTCAGCTGCTCGTCCGACAGAAGCGGCTTGTCGCCTAGCGTCGATGCCTGCTGAACCAGCTTTCCTTCGACGAGGACATGCACTGCGATTTCGCCCTGGATGCGTTCCGCCAGCGGCTTGAAATACGCGTTGGCAAGGCTCGTTCCGGTATCGACGACGCCGACCACCTTGCCATCGCGGAGAACTGGCGCTGAGGCAAACATGCTGACCGCGGTCCGGCCGGGTTCGGTGCCGGCGACCAGCTTGCCGCTTGCCAGCGCGCCGACGACCGTCTTGCGCCGACCCGTCATGTCATCGCCGAACTTGTCCGGCGTGTGAACGCGGGCAACGGCCTCGCCCTTTGCATTGATGAAGGTGATCAGCTGGACGCCGCCGGAACTGACGATTTCGGGCAGGCTGCCGGAATAGCGCTTGATGATCTCATCACGCGCATTGCTTTCGATCAGCCCCGCTGTTTCGGGCTCTCCGGCCAGCGCCAGCGCCACGGTCGATGCCGTCTTCTTCTGGGCATTCATGTCGTTTTCGATCAGCGCCAGGTCGCTCTGCATTTCCTTGCGCAGCGCGTCCTCGTTCATGTTCGACTGGCGATACCAGGCCGTGCCGCCAATGGCAGCGCTGGTAAACAGAACCGCAGCAAAGCCATAGGCCGTGATTTTGACCCAAAGGGGTCGTTTGATTGTCGTTTCGGTCATGGTGCTCTCCTCGATCCCGTCCGTGAGGAGAAAGTCATGGAAAACATTCAAATTTATGTAAATTCTGAATTAGCGAGTTATGAGGGGTGCATTCTTGTGGCGCGGGCCGTTTCCGCTTTGCCCTCAGGTTGCATCTGTTGGCAGCATTGTTGACTTTCCCAGCGTTTTGCTGTTTATCCCGGCCATCTGCGACGAGACAAGCACTCCGAGCCGCCGACCGGGACCCGCAAGGTATAAACAGATCCCGGAGGTCAACACCCGACAGCGCGATGCGCCCTCGGGTGCTTTTTGGCTTTGCGTCTTGTTTTCGTCCAAGGAAATACCGAGGTTTCGGGTATCCGAAACCGAGCAAGGAAGAGCCGATGTTTGAAAACCTCCAGGACCGCCTTGGTTCCATTCTGAATGGACTGACCGGCCGTGGCGCATTGTCCGAGGCAGATGTCTCGGCGGCGTTGCGCGAGGTTCGTCGTGCGCTTCTGGAAGCCGACGTTGCGCTTGAGGTCGTGCGCGGCTTCACCGAACGGGTTCGCGAAAAGGCTGTCGGCGCCGCCGTCCTGAAATCGATCAAGCCGGGACAGATGGTCGTCAAGATCGTCCATGACGAGCTTGTCGAAATGCTCGGCACCGAAGGTGTCGGCGTCGACCTGATGGCGGCTGCTCCGGTCGTGATCATGATGGTCGGCCTGCAGGGCTCGGGCAAGACCACGACGTCGGGCAAGATCGCCAAGCGCCTGACCGACCGCGACAAGAAAAAGGTCCTGATGGCCTCGCTCGACACGCGTCGTCCGGCGGCCCAGGAACAGCTTCGCCAGCTCGGCGTCCAGACCGGCATCGATACGCTGCCGGTGATCGCCGGCCAGTCGCCGACCGATATCGCCGCGCGCGCCGTCCAGGCTGCAAAGCTTGGCGGCCATGACGTCGTCATCCTCGACACCGCCGGTCGTACCCATATCGACGAGCCGCTGATGATCGAGATGGCCGAGATCAAGGCCCGCTCGAAGCCGCATGAAATCCTGCTGGTCGCCGATGCGCTGACCGGCCAGGACGCGGTCAATCTTGCGCGCAATTTCGACGAGCGCGTCGGCATCACCGGTCTCGTGCTCACCCGCATGGATGGCGATGGCCGCGGCGGTGCTGCCCTTTCGATGCGCGCCGTCACCGGCAAGCCGATCAAGCTGATCGGTGTCGGTGAAAAGATGTCGGAACTCGACGAGTTCCACCCGCGCCGTATCGCAGACCGCATTCTCGGCATGGGCGACATCGTCTCGCTGGTCGAGAAGGCTGCCGAGAACATCGATGCCGAAAAGGCAGCCGCCATGGCTGCCCGCATGGCCAAGGGAAAGTTCGACCTCAACGATCTCGCCGACCAGATCGGCCAGATGCAGAAGATGGGCGGCATGGGCGGCATCATGGGCATGATGCCCGGCATGGCCGGCATGAAGGACAAGATGGCGTCCGCCGGTCTCGACGACAAGCTGTTCAAGCGCCAGCTCGCGATCATCTCCTCGATGACCAAGGCCGAGCGCGCCAATCCCGACCTGCTCAAGCATTCCCGCAAGAAGCGCATCGCGGCCGGCTCCGGCACGGATGCCGCGCAGATCAACAAGCTTTTGAAAATGCACCGCCAGATGGCCGACATGATGAAAATGATGGGCGGCAAGAAGGGCGGCGGCATGATGAAGCAGATGATGGGCGGTCTCGCTTCCAAGATGGGCCTCGGTGGTGGAATGGGCGGCATGCCCGATCTGTCCAGCCTCGACCCCAAGCAGCTCGAGGCGCTGGCCAAGCAGGCCGAAGCCGCCGGCATCAAGCCAGGCGGTGGCCTGCCGGGTCTGGGCGGCGGTGGCCTGCCGGGCCTCGGCGGTCCGAAGCTGCCGGGTCTCGGTGGCGGTTTCCCGGGCCTTCCAGGCCTGCCGAAGAAGAAGTGAAAGGACGCGCATGACTGATCAGACTGTCAAGCAGCAGCTTTCCGGCTATCGCCAGTCGATCGACAATATCGACGCGGCGCTGGTCCATATGCTGGCGGAACGTTTTCGCTGCACCAAGGCCGTGGGCGTGCTCAAGGCCCAATACGATTTGCCGCCGGCGGACCCGGCGCGCGAGGAATACCAGATCGCCCGCCTGCGTCGCCTGGCGCAGGATGCCAATCTGGATCCGGATTTCGCCGAGAAGTTCCTGAACTTCATCATCACCGAAGTCATCCGGCATCATGAAGCCATTGCCGCCGAACATGGTGGCGTCACTGAAAAGACCGCCTGACGGCGGCCTCAACAAAAAACCGGATCTGCCGCGCGCAGTCCGGACTGAAAACCAAGGAGTAATGCAATGTCCCTGAAGATTCGTCTCGCCCGTGGTGGTTCCAAGAAGCGCCCTTACTACCAGATCGTTATTGCCGACGCCCGTTCGCCGCGCGATGGCCGCTTCCTCGAGAAGGTCGGTTCGTGGAACCCGATGCTCGCCAAGGACAACGACAAGCGCGTTGAACTGAACGCCGACCGCATCAAGGAATGGCTCGTCAAGGGCGCGCAGCCGACCGACCGCGTTGCAAAGTTCCTGGCCGATGCCGGCCTCGTGACCCGCGACGCACGCAACAACCCGGAAAAGGCAAAGCCGGGCAAGAAGGCCCTGGAGCGCGTTGCAGAGCGCAAGCAGAAGGCTGAAGACGCCGCTGCTGCCGCTGCCGAAGCTGCTGCTGAATAACAGGGTCTGCTCCCTGATCGAGCGGGCGGTGGGTTTCCCTCCGCCCGCTTTTGCGTTTTCTTTCTGCGCGCTTGCCCTTAAAAGGGATGAGCAGACCCTTTTCTCTCCAGGATATCGTACACCCATGACCGTGCTGCAGAACCCCGTCTTGATGGCCGTGATCGGCGCTGCCCAGGGCTTGCGCGGCGAGGTCCGGGTGAAAACCTATACCGCCGATCAGCTGTCGCTCGGCGAATATGGCGCACTCTACAGTGCCGACGGACGCAAGTTCGAGATCCTCGATATCCGCGAAGCCAAGACGGTGGCGATCGTTCGCTTCCGTGGCATCAATGACCGCAATGCCGCTGAGGCGCTAAACGGGCTCGAACTGTTCGTCGACCGCGACAGCCTGCCCAACGACGATCTGGACGATGACGAATTCTACTATGCCGATCTCGAAGGCCTCGAGGTCTATGACGCTGAGAACAATCATTACGGTGCTGTGTCCGGCGTTTATGATTTCGGCGCCGGCGATCTGCTCGAGCTGAAAGGCCCCGGCAAGCGCCCTGTCCTCATTCCCTTCTCGGAAGCCGCCGTGCTCGAGATCGATCTCGAGGGCAACCGCATCCTGGTCGATCCGATTGCCGCCGGCCTCAAGGATGACGGCGAGGAAAAACCCTACGGGCTCGGCAAGCCGCGCCCGCCCTATGGCAGCAAATGATCAGGCCATGAGTTTCAAGGCCTCCATTCTGACCCTCTATCCGGACATGTTTCCGGGCCATCTCGGCCAGGCGCTTGCCGGCCGGGCGCTTGAGCGTGGCGACTGGTCCCTGGAAGCGGTTCAAATCCGCGATTTTGCCGAGGACAAGCATCGCAGTGTCGACGATACGCCGTCCGGCGGCGGTGCGGGCATGGTCCTCAAGCCCGATGTGCTGGCGCGGGCGATTGATTCCATAGCCAGCGATGCAAGACCGCGACTGCTGATGAGCCCGCGCGGTCGGCCGCTCACCCAGCAGCGCGTGCGCGAGCTCGCGCAGAGTGAAGGCGTGGTGATTGTCTGCGGTCGTTTCGAGGGTATCGACCAGCGCGTCATCGATGCACGGCAGCTCGAGGAAGTTTCCATCGGCGACTATATATTGTCAGGTGGCGAGCCGGCCGCCCTGACCCTTCTCGATGCCGTGGTGCGCATTCTGCCCGGCGTCATGGGCAACCAGCTGTCGGGCGTGCATGAGAGCTTTGAAGGCGGCCTGCTGGAGCATCCGCACTATACCCGGCCGCAGGTCTTCGAAGGGATGGAGATCCCCGACGTGCTGACCTCCGGCAATCATGCGGCGATCGAAAAGTGGCGCCAAGCCGAAGCGGTCAAGCTGACGCGGGCGCGTCGCCCGGATTTATTGGTGGATGGCCGGCCTCAGCCTGTGACGAAGTAATAGATCGAAAGTCCGACGCCGGCACCCACGACCAGCCAGCGCAAGACGGCCTGCGGTACTCTCTTCGCCATGGCAACGCCGGCATAGCCGCCCAGCGCGGTGGCGGGGATCATGACGAGGGCATGCGGCCAGGATACTGCCCCGGCACCGACGAAGACGATGATCGCAACGGCGGCGATGACGATCGACAGAAAATTCTTCAGCGCGTTCAGCCTGTGATAGTCGCCGCCGCTGGCCAGTCCGAGCGAAGCCAGCATCATGATGCCCATGCCGGCACCGAAGAAGCCGCCGTAAAAGGATGTCGCTGCCTGGAGGGCAAGGCCCAGCGGGCTCGCCGGATGGCTTTCTCCCGCCGTCTTCGGTCGCAGTTTCGGACCGGCTGCGAAGACTGCCGTTGCCGCAAGCAGCAACCAGGGCACCATGGCGCGGAAGGACGGATTGGACAGCGATATCAGGAACAGGGCGCCGCCCAGCGCTGCAATCGCCGATACGATGCCCAAGGCCAGGGCGCCTCTCCAGAGGCCCGCAAACTCCTTCCGATAGGCCAGTGTCGAGGTGATGTAGCCGGGAAACTGGATGATCGACGAGGTTGCGTTGGCGCTGATCGGCGGGACACCCGCCAGCGTCAGCGCACCGAAGGTCAGGAAGGTGCCGCCGCCGGCTATGGCATTGACCGCGCCGGACAGGAAGCCGGCGACAAACAGCAGACAGATCAAGGCCATGGACATGCAGCAAGCTCCCTTTTATGCGCTAGCCGCAGTCATAGCATCGCAAAATCGGCCGACAAGCCGCATTTCAAGGGCTTCCGGCGGATAAAATTGGGATCGAAGGGGTGACAAGCCGTGCCCCATGGTGTAATGGCCCGCTCGGATATGGGCGACAAGCCCGTCTGCCAAAACAAAGAACCGCGTATTCGCTCCCGCCCGTCTGGGCAAGATCCGGAGGCCTTGGCCGAAGGATGATCGTAGAGCGCTCTGGCCGTTTCAGAAGAAATTGAGGTTAGACATGAACATCATTCAGCAGCTGGAAGCCGAACAGGCCGCCAAGATCGAAGCCAAGCGCAAGCTTCCGGAATTCTCGGCTGGCGATACGCTCCGCGTCAACGTCACCGTCAAGGAAGGCACGCGCACCCGCGTACAGGCCTATGAAGGCGTTTGCATCGCTCGTTCGGGCGGCGGCATCAACGAAAGCTTCACCGTTCGCAAGATCTCCTACGGCGAAGGCGTCGAGCGCGTATTCCCCGTCTACTCGCCGCTGGTCGAAAGCGTCGAAGTTGTCCGTCGTGGTAAGGTCCGTCGCGCCAAGCTGTACTACCTGCGCGATCGTCGCGGCAAGTCGGCTCGTATCGTTGAAGACACCGGCGTTCGCGCCCGCAAGCTGAACGACGCCGAGCGCGCCGCGATTGCTGAAGAAAAGGCACGTCTGGAAGCCGAAAAGGTCGCAGCAGCACAGGCTCTGGCCGCCGAAAAGGCAGCTGCAGAAGCCGCTGAAGCCAAGGCCGCAGCAGAAGCTGCTGCTGCCGCTGAAGCAACGGCTGCCGAAGGCACCGCAGAATAAGAATTTCCCGTTACGGGATCTGGAAAAGGCGGTCTTCGGACCGCCTTTTTTCGTTTTGGCCCGTTTTGCCCGGTGCGACATCCCCACGCAGCCTTCGCCCCGTTTGCATACTTGTCGTTTACGGGGACGCCTGTTATCTCTCCTCGTCTGTCGGGGGATAGAATGACGAAGCGTGGACCGATTGCGACCTGGATGACGATGATGCGCATTGTATGCGTCGTCGCCCTGTGCGCCGTCGGCTTTGCCCACCGGGCGCCTGTCGTCGCTGCCACTGCGCTGACTGCCGCAGAAATCGCTGCCTTGACGCTGCCTGACGGTTCTCTGCCCGACCTTTGTCTGCCTGGGCAGGCCGAAGACGGCAAATCGAAGACGCACACGGCTTCCGCCGATTGTGAAGCCTGCCGGATCTCCGGACAGAGCCTGCCACTCATGCCGACGGACATGGTCGGCATGCGCCTGCCTATCGTGACCCATATTGCCTTGCCGCGTCGGGCCGAGGCATTCTATCGGCAACTTTTCCCCCCAAATGGTGGCCCCCGAGCCCCACCCGTTTCGGTCGTTTGATCTGAGCCCGGTACGTCGGCGGCCCTGCCGCCTGCGTCCGGATATCGTCAAATCTGGCCGTTGACCATGCCGTCAAGCATGTCCGGCCGAAGTCCGGACCTGCTCATGCTTGAATCCACCATGCCGTTGCGCCCGCAGGCGGCGATGCCGCCCCTGCCGCCCTCCCATCAGGATGCTGACCGCACCGACCGTCAGCGTGCTGTACTCCTGCCGCCGCGAACGACGATTTTTCTCGAAGGCTTCGCCCGCTCGCCGCATTACCGGGTGGTCGAGGGATGCGTCGCAACATCGCAAGCCCTGTCCGACGGTCGGCGCCAGATCATCGATGTCGTCGGTCCCGGACGTCTGTTCGGGCTCGGCCTGGGCGACCGCAATCATTGCTCCGCCGAGACCCTCGGCTGGACCCGGTTGCAGCCCTGTGACGACAGTACCGGCCCGCAGGCACTGGAGACCGCGTTGCACGAAATGCTGGCGCGATCGCAGGCGCTTGCCATGCTACTCGGTCGCAAGACGGCCCCTGAACGGGTCGCCTGCGCCATTCTCGATCTTGCCGGGCAATTCGGTCGTCCTGCACGCCAGCGCAAGCGTGGCGCCGTGACCTTCCATCTGTATCCGACGCGGGGCGATCTTGCCGATTGGCTCGGCCTCACGATCGAGACGGTCAGCCGATGTTTCACCCGGTTGAAGCGCGCTGGGCTGATCGAATTCCAGACTTCCGACCTCGTGACCCTGCTTGAGCCCGCGCAACTGGCGCGGGTGGCCTCCGGCAACGGTCCAATCCCACATTCATTGATCTAGAGAGGATCCCATGTCGACTGTTCAAGGTCTTTCCCCCGCCGCCGAGGTGTCGCAAAACGCCTCGCGCCGGTTCTACTTCACAGCCTGGCGCTGGCATTTCTATGCCGGTCTCTATGTTGCTCCGTTCCTGTTGATGCTGGCGGTCACCGGCCTCGTGATGCTGTGGTCTGCCGTATTCGTCGGACGCGACGGAGAAAAATACTACCGCGTCGCGCCGCAGGCCGAAACCGTTTCGGTATCCCGGCAGGCCGAAGCGGCTTTCATGACCGCGCCGGACGGCCAGATTGTCCAGTATATCGCGCCGCGAACGGCCGATGGCGCTGCCGTCTTCCGCATCAACCAGGGCGATGCCTCCAGCATGGTTGCGGTCGATCCCTACACGGCCGAGGTGCTGGGGACCTGGGAGCGGCACAACGGCCTCTATGATCTGGCCAACACCATTCACGGCACTCTCATGCTCGGCACCCTGGGCGACCGGCTGATCGAGATTGCCGCCGGCTTCGGGGTGGTGCTCGTCGTCACCGGGCTCTATCTCTGGTGGCCACGCGGCAACCAGGGCGCCGCCAGTGTCCTTTTGCCGAATTTTGCGGCAAGAGGCCGGGCGCTGTGGAAGTCCCTGCACCTGACGGTCGGCTTCTATATCTCGGCGATCCTCCTTGTCTTCCTGCTGTCGGGGCTGACCTGGGCCGGTATCTGGGGCGAGAAAATGACCCAGGCCTGGAGCACGTTTCCGGCCGCAAAGTGGGACAATGTGCCTCTGTCCGACGAAACGCATGCCAGCATGAATCATGGTGGCGTCAAGAACGTGCCGTGGACGCTGGAGCAGACGCCTCTGCCGGCATCCGGCTCTTCGGCCGGGACCACCGGCATACCGGACGGCCAGCCCGTCGATATCGACGCGATCGTCACGCTTGCCCGCACTTTGGGCTTCGACCAGCGCTTCCAATTGGCATTCCCCGGCGATTCGACCAGTGTCTGGACGATCTCGCGCGACACGATGAGCAATGACAGTGCCAATCCCCTGTCGGATCGAACCGTGCATATCGATCAGTATACCGGCAAGATCCTCGCCGATGTCGGATTTGCCGACTATGGCACCGCCGGCAAGGCCATGGCGGTGGGTATCGCCTTTCACGAGGGCGATATGGGTCTATGGAACCTGGCATTGGTCACCGTGTTCTGTCTGTCGATCATCTTCCTGTCGGTCAGCGGTATCGTCATGTGGTGGAAGCGTCGGCCGAAAGGGGCGACCCGCCTCGTTGCTCCGGCGGTCAGCGAGCCAGGCCCGCTGTGGAAGACCGGGGCGGTTGTGATGCTTGCGGTGTCGCTGCTGTTTCCGCTTTCGGGGGCCGTGCTCGTCGGCGTGCTGCTGCTCGATCTGCTGGTGATCCGTCATGTGAAGCCGCTGAAGCGCGCCGTCAGCTGATCAGAAGCGACAGGCGGACGGTCGCGCCCGCCTGTCGGACCAACCTGCAAATCTGTCAAAGGGCTGAAAAGAAGGAAGTTTTTTCACATCTGACAGAAAAATAGAAACGTCTGGCGATGGAGTTCTGCTAGTTTTCGTTCATCCTGCGGGTTGTCATGGTGCTGTTTGCGCGGGGAAGGCCACTCTTGCCTTGGTCAAACAATCTGTGACACTCTGCGCAGCCACAATTCAGGAGACTTCCATGCTGTTTCGCCGCGCTGTCCTTGCCGGTCTGTCCGCTCTCGTGCTTGCACCCTTTTCCGTTTCGGCTGCCGACCTGCCGGATCTCGGCGGCAAGACGGTCGTCGTGGTCACCGAAAACGCCTATCCGCCGCTGCAGTTCGTCGATCCGAAGTCGGGCAACGCGATCGGCTGGGAATATGACGCGATGAACGAGATCGCCAAGCGGCTGAACTTCAAGGTCGAGTACCAGAACACGTCCTGGGACGCGATGATCCAGGCGGTTTCCGACGACCAGTACAATCTCGGCATGACCGGGATCACCATCAAGGACGACCGTAAGGAGAAGGTCGATTTCTCCGATCCTTACATGCGCTCCGAGCAGTTCATGCTGGTGCGCGGCGACGAGGTGCGGTTCACCGATGCCAAGAGCTTCGCTGCCCTGACCGACGGTCTGGTCGGCGCGCAGCCGGGCACGTCTCCGTTCTACACGGCCGTCTACGAAATCCTCGACGGCAACGAGCAGAACCCGCGCATCAAGCTGTTCGAGACCTTCGGCGCCACGGTCCAGGCCCTCAAGGCCGGCGACGTCGATCTCGTGCTGACCGACAGCGTCGCTGCCAAGGGCTATGTCGATTCCTCCAATGGCGGCCTGAAGGTCGTCGGTGGCGCGCTCGGCGCGGAAGACTTCGGCTTCATCTATCCGAAGGGATCCGACTTGGTGCAGCCGATCAATGCGGCCATCGCGGCGCTGAAAGCCGACGGCACGTTCGATGCGCTGAACAAGAAGTGGTTCCTCGACTACAAGATGGGCGAATGAGCCGGCTTCGTCCAAACCGCGACGGGATCGCCGGCAGATGAGCTTTCAGACCCTGCCGCAAGGCAATCAGAAGGGCGACCGACCGTGGTGGTTGGTCGCCTTTGTCGTGCTGGCCGTCCTGATCGGCCTCGTCATCTTCTTCAGCGATCTTTACGCACAGGTGTTCAACACGGTGGCCCAGGGCATCTGGGTCACGGTCTTCGTCACACTGACCGGGTTCCTGCTGGCGACCACGCTCGGGCTGATGATCGCGCTTCTGGGCATGGCCGACAGCGTGGTGCTGCGCCAGATCGCCCGCTTCTATGTCGAGGTGGTGCGCGGTGTGCCGATCCTCGTCCTGCTGTTTTACGTCGCCTTCGTCGGTGCGCCGGGCTTTGTCGCGCTCTACAACCTCATCGTCTCGCCGCTCACTGCTGCCGGTCATCTGGAGCCGATGGTGGTGCGCGACGTTTCCTTGATGTGGCGGGCGATCATCGCGCTGATGATCGGCTATTCGGCCTTCATCGCCGAGATCTTCCGGGCCGGCATCCAGTCGATCGACAAGGGTCAGATCGAGGCGGCAAAGGCGCTTGGCCTCAGCCGTAGCCAGCGGTTCCGCCTGGTCGTGTTTCCGCAGGCGATCCGGGTGATCTTTCCGCCTCTGTCGAACGATTTCGTTGCCATGGTCAAGGATTCGTCGCTGGTCTCGGTGCTTGGCGTCGCCGACATTACCCAGATGGGCAAGGTCTATGCGTCGGGTTCGTTCCGCTTCTTCGAGACTTATTCGATCGTCGCCTATGTCTATCTGGTGCTGACGATCGGCCTGTCGCTGATGCTGCGCGGCTTCGAAAAGCGGATGCGCTCGCGGGCCGAGCGCTCCTGAGTTGCCGGCCGGAAGCACGGGGCCGGGAAACACTCCAGCACCTCCGGCTTCCGGCCTGCCTTCACTCAGTAGATTTCCGGCACATACATTTCCTGTGGCACGGGATGGCGCAGATAGTCGCTGTTTCGCACGCGCTCCGGCAGGACAACCTGTTCCTTCGGCACGGTCTCATAAGGGATCTGGCCGAGCAGATGGGCGATCATGTTCAGCCGCGCCTTCTTCTTGTCCACGGCCTGGACGACCCACCACGGCGCTTCGGGAATGTGGGTGCGCTCCAGCATTTCCTCCTTGGCCTTGGTGTATTCCTCCCAGTGAATGCGGCTCTGCAGATCCATCGGCGAGAGCTTCCACTGCTTCAGTGGATCGTTGATGCGCATGCGGAAGCGGAACTCCTGCTCCTCGTCGGTAATCGAGAACCAGTATTTCAAGAGGATGATGCCCGAGCGGGCGAGCATGCGCTCGAATTCCGGCACCGAGCGGAAAAACTCTTCCAGTTCCTCCTGGCTGCAGAAACCCATGACGCGCTCGACACCGGCGCGGTTGTACCAGGAGCGGTCGAACATGACCATTTCGCCGGCGGTCGGCAGGTGATTGACGTAGCGCTGGAAATACCACTGGCTGCGTTCGCGCTCGGTCGGGGCCGGCAGTGCCACGACGCGGCAGACGCGGGGGTTGAGGCGCTGTGTCACCCGTTTGATCGCGCCGCCCTTGCCGGCGGAATCGCGGCCCTCGAACAGCAGCACGACCTTGAGCTTCTTATAATGCACCCAGTCCTGCAGCCGCACGAGTTCATGCTGCAGCTTGAAGAGTTCGCGGAAATAGACCCTGCGGTCGATTGTCGGCTCGGACAGGCCCTCGGCGACGAGCTCGTCCAGTCGTTCCTCTTCCATCTCCAGTTCCAGCTCCTCGTCGAAGCTATCGATGATCTCGTTCTTGATGCGATTGACGTCGTCATGCGTGGGCGCGGACATTAAGGCTCCTTCCGGTTCGAACGGCAGATCAACGCATGTTTGCGCGAATGCTTTATGACAGCTGGAAAATGTGTCGGCCAGCCCATGCAATCGCTTGCGCGGCAATCCCGCCCATGCGATCGCGGCGGGATGCGTGCAGGCCGACACTGCCGCATTGCCGAGGTCGGGAAAAACTGCTAAAGAAGCGCCCATGGGATCGAAATTCGGATGCCTCGCGCCAGACATTTTCGTGCTGCAAGACCACAAGCGTCTGCCGGCACGTTTTTTCGCGCGCGTCTCCGGGGCGCTCAACAGCCGTCTACTTTAAGACGCCGTAACGCCGGTCTGCCGCTTGGCGACCACACGCCCGATTGCCATCATTCATCTTCACACGGATATACCAGCCATGAGCGCACCGCGTACCCTTTACGACAAGATCTGGGACGACCACATGGTCGATCAGCAGGACGACGGAACCTGTCTTCTCTACATCGATCGTCACCTCGTTCACGAGGTGACGAGCCCGCAGGCCTTCGAAGGTCTGCGCATGGCCGGCCGCAAGGTCCGTGCTCCGGAAAAGACGCTCGCCGTCGTTGACCACAACGTGCCGACCTCGCCGGATCGCCACCTCGGCATCAAGAACGAGGAAAGCCGCATCCAGGTCGAGGCGCTGGCCACGAACGCTGCCGAATTCGGCGTCGAATATTACTCGGCCAGCGACAAGCGCCAGGGCATTGTGCACATCGTCGGACCCGAGCAGGGCTTTACCCTGCCCGGCATGACCATCGTGTGCGGCGACAGCCACACCTCGACGCATGGTGCCTTTGGGGCATTGGCGCATGGCATCGGCACGTCCGAGGTCGAGCATGTGCTGGCAACCCAGACGCTGATCCAGAAGAAGGCCAAGAACATGCTGGTGCGCGTCGACGGCGTGCTGCCGGAGCATGTCACCGCCAAGGACATCATCCTCGCTATCATCGGCGAAATCGGCACAGCCGGCGGCACCGGCCATGTCATCGAGTTTGCCGGCGAAGCCATTCGCGCGCTGTCGATGGAAGGCCGCATGACGGTCTGCAACATGACGATCGAGGGTGGTGCCCGCGCCGGCCTGATCGCGCCGGATGAAAAGACCTTCGAATATATCAAGGGCAAGCCGCGCGCGCCGCAAGGCGAGCAGCTGGAACAGGCGATCGCCTACTGGAAGACGCTGCAGAGCGACGAAGGCGCCCATTACGACCGCGTCGTGGTGCTGGATGCCGCCAGCCTGCCGCCGATCGTCTCCTGGGGCTCTTCGCCGGAAGATGTGATCTCGGTCCAGGGCGCCGTGCCGAACCCGGACGAGATCCAGGACGAAAACAAGCGCACATCCAAGTGGCGTGCGCTCGACTACATGGGCCTGCAGCCGGGCACGAAGATCACCGATATCGCCATCGACCGCGTCTTCATCGGCTCCTGCACCAATGGTCGCATCGAGGACCTTCGCGAAGTCGCCAAGGTCGTCGAAGGCAAGACGGTCGCGTCGACCGTGTCAGCGATGATCGTTCCGGGTTCCGGCCTGGTCAAGGAGCAGGCGGAAGCCGAGGGTCTGGACAAGATCTTCAAGGCGGCCGGTTTCGACTGGCGCGAACCGGGCTGCTCGATGTGCCTGGCCATGAACGACGACCGGCTGAAGCCGGGCGAGCGCTGCGCCTCGACCTCGAACCGCAATTTCGAAGGCCGCCAGGGCTTCAAGGGCCGCACGCATCTCGTCTCGCCGGCCATGGCCGCTGCTGCTGCCGTTGCCGGTCATTTCGTCGATATCCGCGACTGGAAGTAAGGCGAAAGTCCAACGTTTGATCTGAAGAGCCGCCCGCAGCGATGCGGGCGGCTTCTTTTCTGGGGTATTGGTGCGGGATGATTGCAATGGCGGGCAAAGGCGCTATCGTCGCGCCGTCACAAAACTGTCATGCAGCCCCTCCTCGATGGCCTTTCCCATGCAAGATCCGAAATTCTCCACCGTCAGCGCCCGCGCGGTGTGCCTATGAGCGTGATCGCCATCGGCCTGGCACTGATTGCCGCCGTTCTGCATGCGAGCTGGAATGCCTTCTTGCGCACCGGGGCAGACCGGCTGTGGTCGATCACGGTGATGAGCCTTGCGGGCAGCGTCATTGCGCTGCCGTTCCTGTTCTATTTTCCGCTGCCGGATCTCGCGGCCTGGCCCTATATCGTGCTTTCGGCCAGCCTGCAGGTTGGCTACAGCCTGTTTCTCGTGGCGGCCTACCGCCATGGCGAACTCGGCCAGGTCTATCCGATCGTGCGCGGCTCCGTGCCGCTCCTGGTGACGCTCGGCGGCTTCCTGTTCTTTCACGAGGTGCTCGGACCCTACCAGACGCTGGGCGTTGCCCTCGTGGCTGCCGGGATCATGAGCCTGTCGCTCGGCAAGACACGGGCAGCCACGTCCTCGCTGCTGTTCGCGCTCGCCACCGGCTTTATCATCGCCTGCTATTCAACGGTTGATTCCAAGGGCGTGAAGCTTGTCGGGCAGCCGGTTGCCTATGCCATGTGGGTGCTGTTCCTGTTCGGCGTGATGATCTGCGTCACCTATGGCGTGCTGCGTCGCGGATTGCTGATCGACTTTCGCGCCAGCGTCACCTGGAAGGCGTTTGCCGGCGGTGTCGTCGCGATGATGGCCTATGGCCTCGTCGTCGTCGCCTATTCCTTCGCGCCGGCCGGTCTGGTGACGGCGGTCCGCGAAACCAGTGTCGTCTTCGCTGTGCTGATCGGGGCCGCTTTTCTCGGTGAACCGCTGACGATCAAGCGGGTTGCAGCCTGCCTGACCGTGGCCGCCGGGGCAATCTGCGTCAGCCTCTAGAGCGAGAAAGGCGGCCGGGTGGCCGCCTTCATCCTGTTCTGGTTAACCAAATGTTACACGTGAATCAGAAGCTTGCGGTCTTCGGATCCGGGCCGATGCGGGCGGCCGCGTTGTCCAGCGCATTCAGCTCGGCCAGATCTTCGCTCGACAGCTTGAAGTCGAATACCTTGAAGTTTTCGACGATGCGCGACGGCGTCACCGATTTCGGAATGACCACCAGGCCATTGTCGATATGCCAGCGGATGATCACCTGCGCCGGCGTGCGACCAAGACGCGCGGCGATCTTGCCGATGACCGGATGGGACAGAAGTTTGCCCTGCCCGAGCGGGCTCCAGGATTGCGTGACGATCTTGTGGGCGTCGTGGAAGGCCCGTGTCGCTTTCTGCTGGAAGTCCGGATGCAGTTCGATCTGGTTGATGACGGGCACAACACCGGTTTCTCCGATGATCTTCTCCAGATGCTCCGGATAGAAGTTCGACACGCCGATCGACTTCGCCCGGCCTTCTTCCATGAGCTTGGCAAAGGCCTTCCAGGTGTCGACGAACAGGCCGCGATGCGGCGAAGGCCAGTGAATGAGGTAGAGGTCGACATAGTCGGTGCCGAGGCGTCTCAGGCTGGCGTCGAAGGCCTTGAGTGTCTGCTCGTAGCCCTGGTCGACGTTCCATAGCTTGGTGGTCAGAAAGATGTCGCTGCGGGCAACGCCTGATTGCTTGATGCCCTTTCCGACGCCTTCCTCGTTTTCATAGACGGCCGCCGTATCGACATGGCGATAGCCGGCATCGAGTGCTGCCTTGACCGCAGGTGCGGCTTCGTCATTCGGGGTCTGCCAGACGCCGAGCCCGACCTGGGGAATGGTCTTGCCGTCGTGCAGGGTAATATGGGTTTGCTCTGTCATCGTTGAAATCTCCATGAAATATCGGGCGATCGGAAGCGGCGCAGATCTTCGACAAGCGCTCTTGCCAGCGCGCGGCGTGCCCCTGTCTCCCGGTTCCTACTTAGGATGGCCATTGTCCAATGAAAGGGGCGGGTGATGCAATTTGGCTGATCCTGGCGTCAGAGAACCTGAAGACTGGTTCGTGCCGTCAGGAAAGGCAGGAGGCGGCGCATGTCGCGTGGGTGGAGCGCGACGCAACCCTCCGTCGGCGGGTAGCCCGGACGGGCTATGTGGAAGAAGATGGCAGAGCCGCAACCGCGCTTTCGGGCTGACAGGTTCCAGTCCATGACGATGCAGATGTCATAGAGTTCATCGTCGCGTACCAGCCGTTCATGGCTCGGCCGGAAGGGTGCGTTGACCGCGCGGTTGTAGCTGGCATGCTCCGGCGCATCGCACCAGAGCATATGCGCCAGCGCCCGCCGAACCGGCAGCGCGGTCCTTGTTTCCCGCACCCTGTCTCCGCGCAGGTAGCCGGAGATGAGTTTCATCGTGGCGATCGGCGTTGCGCCATCGCCTTCGCGCTTGCGGCTGGTGGTTTGCGAGCGGCCGATTGCGGCGCGCAGGCGCAAGGGTCCCGCCTGCAGGATCGCCTGGCTCCGGCCTGTCGGCGCCCGGCGCACCAGAAGGCGGCGCAGTGTCTTGTCCGGAATTTTCGAGTTGTCGGCTCTGACATTCACGAGATTTTGCCTTGTTCGTGAAGAATGTTGTATTCATATCACTTCAGTTGTTTCGGCAAAGCCATAATTGCCTGAAGATAAAAGCATAAACCTTCGAAATTACGACCCAATCTGGAAGGATCAAGGATGACGGCGCGGACCATTCTGCTCGTGGATGACGACGAGGATCTGAGGCAGATCCTGGTCGAACAGCTCTCGCACTACGAAGAGTTCCAGCTTCTGCAGGAAAACAATGCCACGCGCGCCATGCTGACGGCAAAGACCAGCCAGGTCGACCTGCTGATCATGGATGTCGGGCTGCCGGATATGGATGGGCGCGAGGCGGTGAAGCTGCTGCGCAAGGGTGGCTTCAAGTCGCCGGTGATCATGCTGACCGGCCACGATACCGATTCCGATACGATCCTCGGCCTCGAGGCCGGCGCCAACGATTATGTCACCAAGCCGTTCCGCTTTGCGGTGCTGCTCGCCCGCATTCGCGCCCAGTTGCGCCAGTTCGAGCAGAGCGAGGACGCAACCTTCGGCGTTGGACCCTATCTGTTCAAGCCGAGCCAGAAACTGCTGACCACCGAAGACGGCAAGAAGATCCGGCTTACCGAAAAGGAATCGGCGATCATCCGCTATCTCTATCGCGCCGGCCAGAAGGTCGTCACGCGTGACGTGCTGCTCGAAGAGGTGTGGGGGTATAATTCCGGCGTCACCACCCATACGCTGGAAACCCATGTCTACCGCCTGCGCCAGAAGATAGAGCGGGATCCATCGAATGCCGAAATCCTGGTCACCGAGAATGGCGGTTACAAGATCATTCCCTGACTTGATCTGATCGGTGGCCATGATCCTGCCTTCGGTCAGCGCCATGGCCCTGGTCACGCTCGGTGTCCGCAGACGGCTGCGGACAGCCGGGGATGATGCGCTTGCATGGGTCGTCTCGTCCGCACTTTTGCGTTATGCGTTGAGGACTGCTGCCGGGACCGGCAGCTGCATGCGGTCTGCGACGGGAGACGATGATGGCACTGAGCGACGATATCGACCTGCTTTCGGCGGTTCCGCTCTTTTCCGGCCTGGATACGGACCAGTTGCGCCTGATCGCCTTTGGCGCCGAACATCGGCAGGTTGCCGCGGGGCAGGTGCTGTTTCGTGAAAAGTCACCCGCTGAATGCGCCTATGTATTGGTCAGTGGTACACTGGAGCTGCATGTCATCGGTCGCGGCGGCAAGTCTCGGCTCGAGACCACGGTCGGCAAGGGCGTGATGCTGTCCGAACTTGCGCTGGTGACGATGGTCGAGCGGAAATTCACCGCCGTTGCGGCTGAAGACGTCGATGTCATCCGCATCACCCGGGCGATGTTTCACAGGTTGCTGGAGGAATATCCGGCCATGGCGCGGCATGTCGAGGCGCGCATCAAGCAGTCTATCAGCGCATTGGTTGACGGAACGGCCGCCATGGCGGGCCGCTTCGAATAAACATAGTCAGCTATCAGATATCGAATGTCGCCGTGACGGGAACGTGGTCTGACGGCTGCGTCCAGCCGCGTGCTTCCTTCAGGATATCGACGCGCTTGAGCAGCGGCGCGAGATCGGCCGATGACCAGATATGGTCGAGGCGGCGGCCCTTGTTGGCGGCCGCCCAGTCCTTGGCGCGGTAGCTCCACCACGTGTAGAGCTTCTCGCTGTCCGGCACATGCTGGCGCATCAGGTCGACCCAGTTGCCCTTGCGCATGACGTCGAGCAGGCCTTCGGTCTCGACCGGCGTATGGCTGACGATCTTCAGCATCTGCTTGTGCGACCAGACGTCGTGCTCCAGCGGCGCGATGTTGAGGTCGCCAACCAGCACCGAGGCCGTGTTCGGCTCGCCATCGGCCGACAGTGCCTTCATCTCCGTGATGAAATCGAGCTTGTGGCCGAATTTCGGATTGATCTCGCGATTGGGTTCGTCACCGCCGGCGGGTACGTAGAAATTGTGCAGCCGGATGCGGCGACCGGCCCATTCGAACAGCGCCGAGATGTGGCGGCTGTCGCCGACTCCGCAATAGTCCTGGCGATGATCTTCGGTCAGCGGCAGGCGCGAGCAGATGGCAACGCCGTGATATCCCTTCTGGCCGTGCAGGACGATGTTCTTGTAGCCGAGTGCCGCGATCTGTTCGGCGGGGAACTGGTCGTTCTGGCACTTGATCTCCTGGAGGCAGAGGATGTCCGGGCTTGCCTGCCTCAGAAAGTCCTCGACGATCGGCAGGCGAAGGCGCACCGAATTGATGTTCCAGGTGGTGATCGAAAGCGTCATGACGGTTGTTCCCCAGATGTCTCACGTTCTTAGGGAGTTTCATCCGCCGTGAACAGGAAAAGGCGGCCGGACATGTCTGTCTGCCGCCTTTCTCCACAGGTGAGGCCCGGACAATCAGCGCTGCTGGTTGTGCACATCCGCATAGGGAATTTCAAAGACGCTCTGGTCGAAATCGACGCCGGTCTGGACGTTGAAGATCATCACCGATGTGTCCTTCTTCTGCAGGTCGGTGATGGTCCACTGGCGCAACTCGAAGGTCTTCGGGTCGAACATCAGGGTGATCGTCGAATCGCCGAGCAAGGTCTTGTCGCCGAGCACGATCGTGGTCAGGTCCGCTTCTTCCTTGACGTCCCGGACCATCTTGTTGCCAAGGTCGATGCGCTCGGCCAGCAGCAGGCTGAGCGGCGTCTTCGACAGTGGATAAAGATCCCAGGTCTTCAGCTTGGTATTGCCGATCACGACATTCTTGCCATCGGCGATCACGCGCATCGGCGAGGGTTTTTCATAGTTGAAACGCAGCTTGCCCGGTCGCTGGATGAAAAACTTGCCGCCGGTCTGCTCGCCGCGCGGACCGAACTGGACGAATTCGCCCATCATGTTCTTCACGCTGGAGAAATGGTCGGCGATCTTCTGTGCGGCATCGGTCGCGGCAAATGCAGGCATTGGCGGCAGGGCGGCATAGGCCATGAAAGCCGCAGCGCCGAGGACGAACTGGCGACGGGAGGTCAACGCGGGCATGAATACCTCGCGTTCTGCATTATCTTCACTCATCCGGTACTCCTTCATATGCTTGCATGTCTTGCCGAAAAAAGGCGGCGGCTTCATGACGCAAGCCTGCTCCTCCTGTGCGGCAACTCGTCCCAGTCGCAGTTGTTCCATCACCTTTCGATGTCGGATTCCGTCGGCACGAGGATCTCGCGCTTTCCGGCGTGATTGGCCGGGCCGATGATGCCTTCCTTCTCCATGCGTTCGATCAGCGAGGCGGCGCGGTTATAACCTATGCCGAGCCGGCGCTGGACATAGGACGTGGATGCCTTGCCGTCGCGCAGCACGATCGCGACCGCCTGGTCATAGGGATCGTCGGATTCGGACAGGTTGGATGTGCCGGCCGGTCCGCCGCCCTCATCGCCATCGTCATCGTCAATCGTGATGGCGTCGAGATATTGCGGCGAGCCTTGCGTCTTCAGGTAGGCGACGATTTCCTCGACCTCGTTGTCGGAGACAAACGGCCCGTGGACACGCTGGATTCGGCCGCCACCGGCCATGTAGAGCATGTCGCCCATGCCGAGCAGCTGTTCGGCGCCCTGTTCGCCGAGGATCGTGCGGCTGTCGATCTTCGAGGTCACCTGGAAGGAGATGCGGGTCGGGAAGTTGGCCTTGATCGTGCCGGTGATGACATCGACCGACGGGCGCTGGGTGGCCATGATCACGTGGATGCCGGCGGCACGCGCCATCTGGGCAAGTCGCTGCACGGCACCTTCGATGTCCTTGCCGGCGACCATCATCAGGTCGGCCATCTCGTCGATGATCACGACGATATAGGGGATCGGCTGCAGGTCGAATTCCTCGGTCTCGTAGATCGCCTCGCCGGTCTGGCGGTCGAAGCCGGTCTGCACGGTGCGGGTCAGGACCTCGCCCTTTTCCAGCGCCTGCTCGACGCGGCTGTTGAAGCCGTCGATATTGCGCACGCCGATCTTCGACATCTTCTTGTAGCGCTCTTCCATCTCGCGGACGGTCCATTTCAGCGCAACGACGGCCTTCTTGGGATCCGTCACCACAGGCGACAGAAGATGCGGTATGCCGTCGTAGACCGAGAGTTCGAGCATTTTCGGGTCGATCATGATCAGGCGGCACTTTTCCGGCGGCAGCCGGTAGAGCAGCGACAGGATCATCGTGTTGATCGCCACCGACTTGCCGGAGCCCGTGGTGCCGGCGACCAGCAGATGCGGCATCTTGGCAAGGTCGGCGATGACAGGTTCGCCGCCGATGGTCTTGCCGAGCGCCATGGCGAGCTTGGCCTTGTTGCCGTCGAAGTCCTTCGAGCCGATCAGCTCGCGCAGATAGACCGTCTCCCTGGTCTGGTTGGGCAATTCGATGCCGATGGCGTTGCGGCCAGGCACCACGGCAACACGGGCGGCGATCGCGCTCATCGAGCGTGCGATGTCGTCGGCAAGGCCGATGACTCGTGACGACTTGATGCCCGGTGCCGGCTCCAGTTCGTAGAGTGTCACGACCGGGCCGGGGCGGACATGGATGATCTCGCCCTTGACGCCGAAATCGTCGAGTACGCCTTCGAGCAGGCGGGCATTGTGCTCCAATGCATCGGCCGACAGCGTCGCGTCGCGGGCAACGGCACGGGGTTCGGCGAGCAGGTGCACGGAGGGAAGCTGGAAGCCGTCGGGGCGCAGCAGCGAGCCCTGGGCGTCGCGTTCGACCCGGGCGCCGGGCTTGGGGCGGCTGGCGGGCGCGGAGACGCGCGGCGAGCTGCGGCCGGCGCCGAGATTGCGCGACGGCGCGGCCGGGGCTGCATTCCAGTCGTCTTCGTCGTCGGGCAGGATTCCGGCGGGGCGCGGCATGTCGTCCATGTCGAATGCATTGTCGTCGTCGTCGAAATGGCCGCTGGCCATCGGCGGCGGCGAAATGATGGAGCGGGTGGTTGCCCGCGGAGCACCCTCGAGCACCGGCTCCTGCCGGGCATGCAATGCCGGCGCCTTGGGACGACTAGGTTCGTTCAGCGTGCCGAATTCATCATCGTTGAAGTCGTAGGGCTGGTCGAAGTCGCGGCGGCTGCGCTCGGCCGGCTTCAGGCCGAACAGGCGGCGCAGGCGCGCGCGCGTCGTGTACCAGTTATGGGCGAGCGCGCCGAGCGCCAGCGCGATCGGACCTTCCGGCTCATCGTCGTCATCGGCCTCGATGGCTTGCGCCAGGTTGCGGCTCTTGTCTGCCGGGACCTTGGTCTGGGGTGCCGGAATTTCCGGTTCGCTGCGGCCGACAATGCCGGCGGCAAACAGCAGAAGCCAGGCCGTCGGCACGGCGAGGATGGAGCCCATCACCATGGCAAAGGTCCCGGTCGGGTAGGCGCCGATGAAGAGGGCCGGGAAGCGCAGGATCAGGTCGCCCAGTACGCCGCCGGTGCCGCTCGGCAGCGGCCATGTCAGCGGCGGTGGAAAACAGCCGACGGTGGCTGCGGCAACCAGCGCGCCGACCAGCCACGCGGCAAGGCGACCGGGCACGCGGGTCAGTCTGCGCGCGCCGATCAGGGCGAAGGACCAGGCCAGCACCGGCAGCAGGGCCAGAAGGCTGGCCAGGCCGAAGAACTGCATCATCAGATCGGCGAAGACCGCACCCGAGAGCCCGAGGATATTGGTCGGCTGGTTGTCAGTGGCATAGGACAGGCTCGGATCGGCGACATTCCAGGTGGCGAGCGACGCGACCGCGAGCACCAGCAGCAGGAAGAGCCCAAAACCGGCCAGGGAGTAGATCTGGCGCAATACGAAAGCGGTCAGCACAAAGCGAGCCGAGTGTTCGGGAAGCGCTGCCGAATTTCCTCTGTTCATCTGAATGCCTGTCCGTCCAAGTGAGGTCACCGCGATGCCTTGCGCCGGTGGTGACCGGCATGGCTGGGCGATACCCTACAGGGCTGAGAGTTAATGCGGCATTAACCATGGTGGTTCGAGAGGGGCCGGAGCGGTCACCGAATGGGGATTTACGCACGAAAACGCCCGGGCCTTGCGGTCCGGGCGTCTTTCAGGCTTCAGGTTGGCCGCGCCGGAGCGCGATCCGTGTCTTAGTTGTGGTAGGCCGCTTCGCCGTGCGAGGCGAGGTCGAGACCTTCGCGTTCGGCTTCGACCGGAACGCGCAGGCCGATCACGACATCGACGACCTTGTAGAGGATCGCCGAGATGATGCCGCACCACAGGATGGTGACGACGACGCCTTTCAGCTGGTTGAAGACCTGGGTGGCCGTACCGGCATAGGTGGCTGCGAAATCGGCCGTCGAGTAGTCGACGATGCCAGCACCGCCAAGAGCCGGGTTGACGAATACACCGGTGAGCAAAGCGCCGATGATGCCGCCAACGCCGTGGATGCCGAAAACGTCAGCAGTGTCGTCGTAGCCGAACTTGTTCTTCACGGTCGAGCAGAAGAAGTAGCAGACCGGGGAGACAATCAGGCCCATGACGATTGCACCCATCGGGCCGGCGAAGCCAGCGGCCGGGGTTATGACGACGAGACCGGCAACGGCACCGGAAACAGCGCCGAGCATCGAAGCCTTGCCGCGCGAGAAGGTTTCCACCAGCGACCAGGAGAGAAGGGCAGCTGCTGTGGCGAGGAAGGTGTTGATCATGGCGAGAGCGGCGTAACCGTTCGATTCGAGGTTCGAGCCGGCGTTGAAGCCGAACCAACCAACCCAGAGAAGGCCTGCGCCGATCAGGGTCATGGTCATCGAGTGCGGAGCCATCATTTCCTTGCCGAAGCCGGTGCGCTTGCCGACCATGATTGCGCCGATCAGGCCAGCAACGCCAGCGTTGATGTGCACGACGGTACCGCCGGCGAAGTCGATGGCGCCGAAACCGAAGATCAGGCCCGACGGATCCGCATAGGCGCTCGGGCCACCCCAGAACCAAACCATGTGGGCGATCGGGAAGTAGACGAAGGTCAGCCACAGGATGGAGAAGAGGATGACGGCCGAGAACTTGACGCGTTCGGCAAAGGCGCCGACGATCAGGCCCGGGGTGATGGCGGCAAAGGTCATCTGGAAGCAGACGAAGATCAGTTCCGGAATGGCTACGCCCTTGGAAAAGCTCTCGGCCATGGTGCTGACGTCAACGCCAGCCAGGAACATCTTGGAGAAGCCGCCGACGAACGAATTCATGCCGCCGCCGTTGGTGAAGGTCAGGGAGTAGCCGTAGACGACCCAGACGATCATGGCGACCGCAGCAATGGTGGTAACCTGCATAAGAACCGACAGCATGTTCTTTGCGCGGACGAGGCCGCCGTAGAACAGGCCGAGGCCCGGAACGGTCATCAAAAGGACCAGCAGGGCCGAGACGAGCATCCAGGTGGTGTCACCCTTGTCTACGGACATGGTGGGTGCCGCGGCAGCAACCGCTTCGGCAGCAGCAGGTGCTGCTTCTTGCGCGAAGGCGACAACCGGCGCCAGCATTGCTGCCGACGCGGCGCCAATGCGCAGCAATGTGGAATTCAACTTGGCAAATGACATCAGAAAAAACTCCCCTAGCGGCCGTTCTTACAGAGCTTCGGTATTGGTTTCGCCGGTGCGGATACGCACGGCCTGATCAATCGGATAGACAAAGATCTTGCCGTCGCCGATCTGACCGGTCTTGGCCGACGATGCGATGGCTTCAACAGCCTTGTCCGCAAGCTCGGAGGAAACTGCGATCTCGATCTTCAGTTTCGGCAGAAAGCTGACGGCATATTCCGTGCCGCGGTAGATTTCAGTATGTCCCTTTTGGCGTCCGTATCCCTTGACCTCGGTCACGGTCAGGCCCTGGATGCCCACAGCGGTGAGGGCTTCGCGCACCTCGTCCAGCTTGAACGGCTTTATGATAGCCATCACAATCTTCATCTGGTTTCCCATCCTTTGCTTGTCCTCGGCGCGGAGCCGACTCTCCTTGACGCAGGCTAGATCAATTTGCCTAGCGACCGGACCTTGCCATTCAAACTATGTGCCAGTTTGGGAGGCGGTGATTAAGTTATTGAAATGTAAAGACTATAAACAGAGGATCTAATAAACAGGCAAATGAACGGGCGATGTGCGCACAAAATATGTGCAAAAAAACAAAATTGCTAACGTTTTAATCATTTGCCCTTTTGCGGATCAACCCTTCCTGGGCGACCGAAGCGACGAGGCGGCCATCACGGGTGAAAATGCTGCCGCGGGTCATGCCGCGGGCTCCGGCAGCGCTCGGGCTGTCCTGGGTGTAGAGCAGCCAGTCGTCGAGCGCGCAGGGCCGGTGGAACCACATCGCATGATCTAGGCTTGCCACCTGGAGGTCGGGATCGAAGATCGACGTTCCATGGGCATAAAGCGAGGTGTCGAGCAGGGTCATGTCGGACAGATAGGCCAGGATTGCTGCCCGGTAGTGGCCATCTTCGGGAACGATGCCGGTGGCGCGGACCCAGATATGCGCCTGCGGGTCGAGCTTTTCCTTCGACAGGTAATGCACCAGCGACACGGGACGGATCTCGATCGGCCGCTCCCGACCCCAGTATTTCTTCACCATGTCCGGCGCTTTGGCGAGGAAGGCCTCGCGGAATTCCGTCTCGCCCATCAGCTGTTCGGGCCGTGGCACATCGGGAATGGTGACCTGGTGGTCGAAGCCCGGTTCGGCGAGCTGGAAGGAGGCTGACATGGAGAAGATGGCCTTGCCATGCTGGATGGCGAGGACGCGGCGCGTGGTGAAGCTGGCACCATCGCGAATGCGCTCGACCTGATAGACGATCGGCACTGAAGGATCGCCGGGCCGCATGAAATAGGCATGCAGCGAATGCACCAGGCGATCGGCATCGACACAGCGTTGCGCGGCCATCAGGGCCTGGGCAATCACCAGCCCGCCGAAAACGCGCTGCCAGCCATTCTGCGGGCTGTTGCCGCGAAACAGGTTTTCCTCCAGCTTTTCCAGGTCGAGGCGCTCGATCAGGTCCTGCATCGGTTTCGTCTGTTCATGTGGCTGCGACATAATGCATGGCTCCGCTTATAGGCACCCGTTCATGGCTGATCTATATAGGTGGCAGAATGTCTACAAGAGCAAAGGATTTCGCCATGCTGGATGTGCTGGTTGTCGGCGGCGGCTATGTCGGTCTTTCGGTTGCGGTTGCGATCAAGCAGGCTGCGCCCCATCTGAGTGTCGAGGTGATCGAGGCAGCCCCGGAGAATGCTTGGACGAAGGATCCGCGCGCCTCCGCGATCATTGCGGCTGCAACGAAGATGCTTGATGTCTTCGGTCTCTGGGACCGTATCGAGCCGGATGCCCAGCCGATCAACCGGATGATCGTGACCGATTCGAAGACATCCGATCCGGTGCGACCGGTGTTTCTGACGTTTGACGGTGCGGTCGAAGACGGGCGTCCCTTTGCCCATATGATCCCGAATGTCAGCATGGTGGCTGCCCTGCGTGATGCCTGCGCCGATGCCGGTATCGCGATCCGCCATGGACTGCGGGCCACCGGTTTTCGTGACACGGGTCCGTCCGCCGAACTCACCCTGTCGGATGGCGCGACCGTTGCCGCGCGGCTCGTGGTCGCCTGCGATGGCGTGCGCTCCAAGCTGCGCGATCTTGCCGGAATCAAGACCGTCACCTGGAACTACAACCAGTCCGGCATCGTCACCACGGTCGAGCATGAGCGTCCGCATGAGGGCGTGGCCGAAGAGCATTTCCTGCCCGCCGGCCCGTTTGCCATCCTGCCGCTCAAGGGCAACCGTTCCTCGCTGGTCTGGACGGAACGCACGGCCGATGCCGATCGGCTGGTCGCTTCCGACGAACTCGTCTTCGAGGCCGAGCTGGAGCGGCGCTTCGGCCACAAGCTCGGCCAGATCCGCGCAACGGAAGATCGCCGTGCCTTCCCGCTCGGCCTGACGCTGGCGCGCGCCTTCGTGGCGCCGCGTCTGGCGCTGGCGGGCGATGCCGCCCATGGCATCCATCCGATTTCGGGCCAGGGTCTCAATCTCGGCTTCAAGGACGTGGCAGCGCTTGCCGAAACGATTGTCGATGCCGACCGGCTCGGGCTCGACATCGGTTCGCTCAACGTGCTCGAGCGCTACCAGACCTGGCGGCGCTTCGACACGTTCCGCATGGGCGTCACCACGGATGTGCTCAATCGGCTGTTTTCCAACGATGTCACGCCGGTCCGGGTGCTGCGCGATTTTGGTCTCGGGATTGTCGACCGTCTGCCGAGCATCAAGGGCTATCTGATCCGCGAGGCTGCCGGCACGTCAAGCGGCGAGGGGCCGCGGTTGCTGTCCGGCCAGTCGATCTGAAGGGATTGCCCGGCGCCGACCTGCACCAAGGCGCGCGGACCACGGATCGCATGGCTGCATTTAAGGCGCGCGGGCGTTCAGTCTTCCAGCTTGCGGGCTTCCGACACCAGCATGATCGGGATGCCATCGCGGATCGGATAGGCAAGCCGAGCCTTTTCCGAGATCAGTTCATTGTGCTCGCGATCGAATTTCAGCGTGTTCTGCGTCAGGGGGCAGACCAGCAGTTCCAGCAGTTTCGGATCGACCAGGCTGGTGCGGTTCTCGACCATCGGGCGCTCTACTGCAGCATGCTGTCGGCATCGCCGAAGGTGCGGGCGAGCACGATCTCGGTGATGGCGATCAGCGTCTCGGCGCGGGTCTTGAGGTCCGGGGCTTCGAGAAGCGCCTGCTTTTCCGCCGGACCGAAAGGCGACATCATCGACAGCGAATTGACCAGCATCACATTGCTGGCGCGCTCGACGCTTTCCCAGTCCGCTTCCAGCTTGTTGGCCTCGAGATAGGCACGGAAGGCGGCCAGAAGGCCGACGCGGTCGACCTGGCCCTCATCATCGCCGGTGGTGAGGTCGGTCATGAAGGGCGCGATGTGGAATGTCCGGTAGGGCTTGGAGCCAGCCACTTCGTCCAGCAGCCGGAACCGGCAGATCCCCGAGAGCGAGATGACATAGCGGCCGTCGCCGGTCTCGGTGAACGATGTGATGCGGCCGATGCAGCCGACCTGTGACAGGGCTGGCCTTTCCGGCAGGATATTGGTCTGCGGCTCGCTCATCGCCGGCTGGATCATGCCGATGAGCCGGTTGCCGGAAAGGGCCGCGTCGAACAGCGCCAGATAGCGCGGTTCAAAAACATTGAGCGGCAACTGCCCGCCGGGCAAAAGCAGCACGCCGGAGATCGGGAATACGGGGATAGTCTCCGGCAGGTCACCCGCGGTCAGATATCTGGCATTTCCCACTTGCATCGAAACACATCCTGTCCGGTCAGAACCGGCTTCTAGTCTCTTTCCTTATTTGGAACGCGCGCGGCAAAACTCAAGGCCGCGCGACGGAGTTCGGCAAAAGAGTGGCCGGCGTCACGAGAAGAGAATGGAGGACAGCTTCCGGCGCGCCATGATCGTTGCCGGTTCCTTCGGTCCCCAGACTTCGAAAAACTGCAGCAGCTGGCGGCGGGCGCCGTCATCGTCATAGGCGCGGTCGCGCCGCATGATCAGCAGCAGATGTTCCGCCGCTTCCTCGCGGCTGCCTTCGACATTGCGGATCTTGGCAAGCTTCATGCGTGCATCGTGATCATCGGGATTGAGCGACAGCGTATGTTCGAGTGCCACGGGGTCGCCGAGCTTGCGCGCTTCGTCGATCTGGTCGAGGCGCTTCAGCTGCGCCTGGACTTCCGGCGCCTTGGTCAGCTCTTCCGGCAATTGCGTCAGAAGCTCCCGGGCGCGGACATGCTGGTTGGCGACGATCATGCATTCCGCCATGCCGGCCAGCGCCTTGACATTGTCGGGGTCGGCCTGGAGGACGGCGGCAAACAGCTGCGCCGCACCGTCGATGTCGCCGGCTGCGACCAGGCCGGCAGCCTCTTCCAGCACAGCCGCGATCTCGGCTGCCTGGTCGGCGCCTGCGGGCCCCGCGACCTTGTCGATGAACTGCTTCACCTGGCTTTCCGGCAGTGCGCCCATGAAGCCGTCGATCGGACGGCCGTCAACGAAGGCGACGATAGCCGGGATCGACTGGATGCCGAGCTGGCCCGGAATGGCCGGATGGTCGTCGATGTTCAGCTTGACCAGCTTTACGCGGCCGTCGGCCTCGTTGACGGCCTTTTCGATCACGGGGGTCAACTGTTTGCACGGGCCGCACCAGGGGGCCCAGAAATCGACCAGAACCGGCTGCCGGCGCGATTCCTCCAGCACGTCCCTGGTGAAGCCTGCCGTTGTCGTGTCCTTGATCAGGGTCGCTGCCGGGGCTTGGTTTGCTGCGGGGCTTGCTGCTGCGGGGGTGTCGCCAAATTGCGCCTTGGCCGTCATCTGCTGGTTGCCGTAACCGCCAAAGGGATTGCCGTAGTCGCTCATGTGCGTTTCTCCCGCCTTTTTTCGCCCGCCTGATCAGGGCTGCTGAACTGCCTTAAAGATCGTATGTCAGGCTGTCACTTTCAAGACAAGCGGCTGGTGGCCGGTTGCTTCGATGAAGCGCAGCAGATCCTGGCTGCTGATCGACGTCGTGGCATCGTTCGACAGCGGATGGGCGTTGATGTTGTCATGCTGCATCAGATCGGCGTCGAGGATGAAAGTGACATTGCCGCCGGTGTCGTTGATGGCGCCAAACGCGGTCACGGCACCGGGGACGACGCCGAGATAGTCCATCAGTTTTTCCGGCTTGCCGAAGGATACCTTGCTCGCAGCACCAATGATCGTGTGCACGGTCTTGAGGTCGACCACGGCGTTTTCCTCGACGGTCAGCAGGAAGAAGCGGTCCTTCTTGTCCTTGACGAAAAGGTTCTTGGTATGGCCGCCGGGAATTTCGTCGCGCAAGGATACCGATTCGGCCACCGTGAACACAGGGGCATGGGTCTTGGTCTTGTGCGGAATGTTCAGCTCGTCGAGAAAGCGGAACAGGTCTTGCGCACTCTTGGCATCTGCATTCTGCGGCTGGGAAATCGCGGTTTCGGCGGTCATTTTGGCGTTCCTGTTGAGGGCTGTTGCGGCAGGTCTAGCGGATTTATCCGCCAGAGATAGGCCCGTGACCGACACCTGACAATCTGACCCGCGGCAAAAAAGCCCGCGTTTTCTGGGGTTTGCGAGATTTTTTCGACTTCGCTGCATTTTTTTCGCAGCAAAGTTTCATTTCCCTGTTGCAATTGAAAATCGTTTGGGCGATATAGCGCCCGTCGCCGCAGAAACGGCGGCCCACGATCCACTGACTACCCCAGGATCGAGGTTATGAGCGGGTGTAGCTCAGGGGTAGAGCACAACCTTGCCAAGGTTGGGGTCGAGCGTTCGAATCGCTTCACCCGCTCCATATTCTCTCCGGGAACAGTTTGATTATTTCCTACGGATTGAGGCCAGAGCGACCTCTGGTTGAATCATTTTCTTGACTTAATCGGGAAAGCCTGACTCCATTGATTCAGGAGAGCGCCAAGATGGATGATTTGATCGGTATTGGTCTTTATACACCTGCGGAAGCGGGCAGGCTGCTTCATGTGCCCTCCGCCAAGATTATTAGATGGCTTCGTGGTCATATCGTCAAGAATCGCCACTATCCTGCATTGTGGAAGCCGCAAGTTGATCTCGGCGATGGGCGGATTTTCCTTGGTTTCCGTGATCTGATGGAAATAAGGGTAGCCGACGCTTTCATACGTGAAGGTGTGTCCGCGATCCGAATCCGCGAAGCAATTGATCTGGCGAGAGATGCCCTCGGACGTGACCATCCCTTATCTACGGATCAGTTTCGAACGGATGGTCGTGAGATTTTCATTCGGACCGTCGAGACCGGTGCCGATGGGCAGGAACGCGCAGTGCTCCTCAATCTGTTTCGTCGGCAGTATGAATTCAACGGCATCATCGAGCCCATTCTGAAAAGTGTTGATTTCGGACATGATGGCGATCCCCTGCTCTGGTGGCCTGCTGGACGTAGGCTCAACGTCGTGATTGATCCTGCGCGCGCATTTGGACAGCCTATTGAGGCAAGTTCAAGCGTTCCCACTGCCGTGCTTGCGGCCGCCGCCGAGATCGACGGAATAGATGTCGCCGCAACCGCATTTGATGTGCCGGCAATTGCCGTGCGGCGGGCGATTGAGTTTGAGGGCACTTTAGGACAGCGGATGGCAGCGTGAAGGTCCTGTTCGACAACTGCACTTCGCCAGTTTTCGCCTCGACCTTGCATGGATACATCAGCCACTTTGGGCATGAAGCGCTGCATATCAAGGATATGTCCGGCCTCACCTTGGGGCGAAGCTCGCCGGATATCGAGTGGATCAGCTTGTTGAAGCAGGCTCCTGAACGCTGGATGTTCATCTCCGGCGACGGACGAGTGCTCCGAAACCCCGCGGAGCGTGCAGCGCTACGTTCCGCGGGATTACATGGCTTCATCCTGGCTCCAGCCTATCAAAGGTCTCCTTTGCATCTGGTAGCGGCCACTCTGGTGCAGCGCTGGCCGGACATGCTGAACCTGACCGACATTGTGTCAGCACCTTCAATGCACGAAGTACCTATCGGAAAGCACACGAAGTTACGGCCGTTGCCCCTGTAGCTCAGGCCTTCGAAAACACATAGTCGGTTTCCTGGCGCAACACTTCGCCAGGCCGCAGGATCGCATTGGGGAAGCCCTTGTGGTTGATGGCGTCCGGCCAGGTCTGGGTTTCCAGGCAGAAGCCGGCAAAGGCGCCGTAGCGGCGGCCGTCCAGTCCGGGAACGTCCGGCGCGACCTTGCCGCCGGCATAGAACTGCACGCCCGGCTCGGTGGTGCGCACTTCCAGCGTGACGCCGGAATTGACGCTGCGGGCCAGTGCCACGCTGCGCTTGTCGGTCCTGGCCGACGAGAAGCAGAAATTGTGGTCATAGCCCAGCTGCGCGCCGTCCACCGTCTGCCGGATCGGGCGCATCTCGCGGAAATCGAAATCGCTGCCGGCGACCGGACGGATCTCGCCAGTGGGGATCAGGCGGTCGTCGACCGGGGTATAATGATCGGCGGCGATCATCAGGTCATGGCCGAGAATGTCATCGCGGCCATCGAGATTGAAGTAGGAATGATGGCAGACATTGGCGATCGTCGGCTTGTCGGTCGTGGTCTCGAAGACGATCGATAACGTGCCCTCCGGCTTCAGCGTGTAGGTCGTCGTGGTCCGCGTGGTGCCGGGATAGCCGGCACGGCCCTCCGCATCGCTGATTTCCAGCGTCACGCTATCGGGAGACAGGCCGATGACCTTCCAGTTGCGCTTGCCCATGCCGTCGGAGCCGCCATGCAGATGGCTGACGCCGCGCTCGTTCAGTTCCAGCTGGTAGTCGGTGCCATCCAGCGTGAAGCGGCCATTGCCGATGCGGTTGGCGCAGCGGCCCGGCGTGGCGCCGAAATAGGGCGAATGGTGCAGGTAGCCGTCGAGATTGTCGAAGCCGAGCACCAGCGGTGCGGCATGACCTTCCAGGCGCAGATCCTGCAGGGCTGCACCATAGGTGATGATCGAGGCCGTCAGTCCGCCGCCGGTCAGGGTCACCTTGTCCACGGTCTCACCCGTCGCCGTCTGTCCGAATGCCTGCCTTGCCATGCGTTTCTCCCGCTTTTCTGTTGTCTGTCTGTCTTACCGTGCCAGTTCGCGGGCTGCCGTCTCGAGGCCGCCCAGCGTTAGGGGAAACATCCTGTTCTCCATCAACCGGCGAATCAATCCGACCGACATCGTATAGTCCCATTGTGGCTCGGTCAGTGGATTGATCCACAGATGCCGGCGGAAATGTCCGGTCAGCCTCTGCAGCCAGACCGCGCCGCTTTCGGTATTCCAGTGTTCGACGGAGCCGCCTGGCTGGGTGATCTCGTAGGGGCTCATCGATGCATCGCCGACAAAGATCAGGCGGTAGTCCGGACCGAAGGTGCGGATGATGTCCTGTGTCGCGATCGTATCGCTATGGCGCCGGCGATTGTCCTTCCACACCCGCTCATAGGGGCAGTTGTGGAAATAGAAATAATCCATATGGCGAAACTCGGAACGGGCGGCTGAAAACAACTCCTCGACGCTCCTGACGTGATCGTCCATCGAGCCGCCGATGTCGAAGAACATCAGCAGCTTGACTGCGTTCTTGCGTTCGGCCTGCGTCCTGACGTCGAGATAGCCGTGTTCGGCCGTGGCGCGGATCGTGCCGTCGAGGTCGAATTCCTCGGCCGCGCCCTGCCGGGCGAACCGGCGCAGCCGGCGCAAGGCGACCTTGATGTTGCGGGTTCCGAGTTCGACATTGTCGTCGAGATTGCGGAATTCGCGGTTGTCCCAGACCTTCACCGCGCGCCGGTGACGGCTTTCCTGCTGGCCGATACGCACGCCTTCCGGATTATAGCCGTAGGCACCGAAGGGGGAGGTGCCGGCCGTGCCGATCCATTTCGAACCGCCCTGATGGCGTTCCTTCTGTTCGGCAAGGCGCTTTTTGAGCGTTTCCATCAGCGCATCGAAGCCGCCAAGCGCCTCAATCAGCTTCTTGTCCTCTTCCGAAAGGTGTTTTTCGGCAAGCCTGCGCAGCCATTCGTCGGGAATGGCAACGGTTTCCACGCCGTCGCCGGCCGGCTGTGATACAAGGCCGCCGAAGATTTCGCCGAACACCCGGTCGAAACGGTCGATGAAGCGCTCTTCCTTGACCAGCGTTGTGCGGGCGAGAAAATAGAAGCCGTCGATGTCGAAATCGACCAGTTCTGCCTGCAGGCCCTCAAGCAGCGACAGATATTCCCCGAGCGTCACCGGGACCTTCTCTTGTATCAGCCGCAGGAAGAAAGGCAGGAACATCGGCGTCTAGAGGTTCTTCTGGTAGATGATGAAAGGTGTCTTGTCGGCGATCCTGTCATAGAGCCGCCTGGCTGTCCCGTTGAATTCCTGGGTCATCCAGTAGACCTCTCCGGCATTTGCGTCCTTGGCCTCGCGGTAGACCGCCTCGATCAGGGCCCGGCCGATGCCCTTGCCGCGGACATCAGGGTCGGCATAGAGGTCCTGCAGGTAGCAGATATTCTCGATATGCCAGCAGGAGCGATGAAAGAGGATGTGGGCAAGCCCAACCGGCCGGCCGTCCACAAGGGCCAGAAGCCCGCGATATTCGCCCGCAACGCCGGAGAGCAGCCGGGCAAAGGTCGCCCGGTAGATTTCCTCCGGCAGTTCGGTCTCGTAGAAGGCCAGATAGGCCTTCCACAGACGCCGCCAGTCGGCCTCGTCGGCAGCGGCAAGCGGCCGGATCTCCACAGGCGCGGCGTCGGGAATGTCCATGGCTACAGATCCTTGCCGATCTCGTTCAGGTCATAGGGTGTCGTCTGGTAGATCTCGTTGATCCAGTTGCCGAACAACAGATGCGCGTGACCGCGCCAGCGGTTGAGCGGCGCAAGCGTGTCGTCGTTATGCGGGAAGTAGTTGTGCGGCATCTTGATCGGGATGCCGGCATTGACGTCGCGGAAATATTCGTCCGCCAGGGAGGTGGAGTCATATTCGACGTGATTGAACATGTAGAGACGCTTCGCGCGTTCCTCCTGCACCAGGCAGACGCCCATCTCGTCGGATTCGAGCAGGATGTTCAGGCTCTTTTCCGTCTCGATGTCGGCGCGGCGCACTTCGGTCCAGCGTGACACCGGGACCTGGAAATCATCGGAAAAGCCGTTGAGGAACACCGAGGACGGCGCCAGGTTGCGATGGCGATAGACGCCGAACGCCTTTTCCTTCAGCGGATGCTTGGCGACATTGTGGAAATGGTAGATCGCCGCCATCGCGCCCCAGCAGACATTCATCGATGAATGCACGTTGGTTTCGGTCCAGTCGAAGATCTGCGCCATTTCGTTCCAGTAGGTCACATCCTCGTAGGGCATCGTCTCGACCGGCGCGCCGGTGACGATGAAGCCATCGAACTTGCGGTCCTTCACCTCGTCCCAGGTCTGGTAGAAGGACAGGAGATGCTCTTCCGAGGTATTCTTCGCCTTGTGGCCGCCAACGCGCACCAGGGTCAGCTCGACCTGCAGCGGCGAGGCGCCGATCAGGCGGGCAAACTGCAGTTCCGTCTTGATCTTGTTCGGCATGAGATTGAGAAGGCCGATCTGCAGCGGGCGGATATCCTGGCGGACAGCCACCGTTTCGGTCATCACCCGCACGCCCTCGTGCACGAGGGTTTCAAAGGCTGGCAGTGTGTCGGGAATCCTGATCGGCATCTTGCTCTCAACTTTCGGTGTCGCGGCGGTGCTGGACCGCCAAAACAAAAATACCGGCAGCTTTGCATATCGCTACCGGTCCTTGGAAAGTCTTGGAACTTGCCTCGGCCCTTTAGCGACTTATTTTACGTGGCTGCAAGCCGGCCGGCCAAATCACCACGAAACACCCGCGCTGTTTACGCCTGTCATGCCAGCGAATCAACGAAAAAACATGTGGCAATGCAGCGCATGAACGTGGCTGCCGCGCTAGCGACCCTCCCGGCGTGCCAGGAAAGCCAGCCTCTCGAAAAGATGCACGTCCTGCTCGTTCTTCAACAGCGCGCCGTGCAGTTTCGGCAGCGCCTGTTTCGGATCGCCGCGCAGGTCGGCGGGATCGATATCCTCCGAAACCAGCAGCCGGATCCAGTCGAGCGCCTCTGAGGTCGAGGGTTTCTTGCGCAGGCCGGGCGTCTCGCGGATCTCGTAGAACTGGGTCAGCGCATTGCGCACCAGTGTCTGCTTGATGCCCGGATAATGCACCTCGACGATGCGGGCCAGCGTCTCGGCTTCGGGAAAGCGGATATAGTGGAAGAAGCAGCGGCGCAGAAACGCGTCCGGCAATTCCTTCTCGTTGTTCGAGGTGATGATGACGATCGGCCGGACCTTCGCCTTCACCAGTTCGCCGGTCTCGTAGACATGGAATTCCATGCGGTCGAGTTCCTGCAGCAGGTCGTTGGGAAACTCGATATCGGCCTTGTCGATCTCGTCGATCAGCAGCACGCATTTCTGCTCGGTCGCAAAGGCCTGCCAGAGCTTGCCGCGGCGGATGTAGTTGCCGACGTCGTTGACGCGCGGATCGCCGAGCTGGCTGTCGCGCAGCCGCGACACGGCATCGTATTCGTAGAGACCCTGCTGCGCCTTGGTCGTCGACTTGACGTTCCATTCGATGATGTCGAGACCGAGGGCCGCGGCCACCTGGCGCGCCAGCTCGGTCTTGCCGGTGCCGGGCTCGCCCTTGACCAGCAACGGCCGCTCCAACGCAATCGCGGCATTGACCGCGATCATCAGATCCTTGTCGGCGACATAGTCGGCGGTCCCGGTGAACTGCATTGTCTGTCTGCCCCCATGCCATCCCATGTCCTGTCTGGTGCAAAACCTAGTGAGCCGCACCGGTTCATGCAAGCGCAAGTCGGCCGTTGACGCGGGCGATCTGTGCTGCTGACATGCAAGATAAAGCTTGTATTTATGCAGAAATCTGACAGTCTGAAGGGACTTCAGTTTCACATGTCCAGTTGAGGCGCGTCTCCCCCCACAGGGACGGGATCACCGGCGCCGGATGTGTCAGCTTTTTCTTCCTTGATCAAAACAAAGCCGACCACCGTCCTGCGGTCGTCGCCACCAGCCGCCGCAAAGGCGGGTTTGTGTGCCTTCCGAAACAGAAACTGCCCCCGGTATGCGATCAGCGCGTCCGGGCGGCTTTGCTACACCCGCAGCGCCCGGCGCGCGGAGGAGACCCTGATGAGTGGACATAAATTTGCAATCGGCGACATGATCTTCCTGAAGGATGGCCCTGTGCGCGTGGCGCGCATGCCGGGTGTCTGCAGGATCACCGCGACGCTGCCCGAGACCGGCGGCAAACGGCAGTATCGCGTGCGTTTCGAAGCCGAGAACTTTGATCGTTGCGTCGCCGAAGACGATATCGACCCAACCCGCAGCCAGACGCCGAAACAGGCGCCGGCCAACGTACAGAAGGAGCAAGGTCCATGGCTAAAGGTCAACAGCGTTCGAACCGCGAAGTGAGGAAGCCGAAGAAGGACAAGGACAAGCCCGCCTCCTCGGCTCCGGTATCGAGCTTCACCAACCAGATGAAGACGGCGGAAACCACCGGCACCAAGAAGCGCTGAACGGTTTCGGCCTTCGGGCCTCGCCAGGCAAACCGCGGCAATGGCCTGCCTTGCCGCGCTTTCATCCGTGATCGGGCTTTTGCTTTTGGCCCAAGATGCGTTATGGGCAGAGCCATGACGCAGCGCATCTTCTCCATCCTTCTCGGCGGGCTTGTCGAACCGACCGACCGGCTGAAGGCCGCGGTCGCCGAAAGCCGCGTGATCGCGGCCGATGGCGGCATGCGCCATGCGGCCGTGCTCGGCGTCAAGCCCGAGCTCTGGGTCGGGGATTTCGACAGCTCCGACGATCTGCCGGTGGAGGATTTCCCCGACGTGCCGCGCATGCCCTATCCGGTGCGGAAGGCCTCGACCGATGGCGAAATCGCCGTCGACGAGGCTTTGTCGCGCGGGGCCACACGGCTGGTTCTCGCCGGTGCGCTCGGCGGCGAACGCTCCGATCATGCGCTGATGCATCTTCTGTCGGCGGTGGCGCTGGCCAAGCGCGGGATCGACGTGGTGATGAGCTCGGGTCTCGAAGAGGCCTATCCGCTTTTGCGTGCGCCGCTGGTGATCGACCTGCCCAGGGGCTCGCTGTTTTCCGTTCTCGGTCTCACCGATCTTGCCGGCCTGACGATCGAGAATGCCCGTTATCCGCTTGCCGATTTCGATCTTGCCTTCGGATCGTCGCGCACCATTTCCAACGTCGCGGAAGGGCCCGTGCGCTTCTCGCTGACACGCGGTGACGCGGTGATCCTTGCCCGCCCTCATGACATGACCGGAGCCTGAAGCCTTGGCGCCTCCCATCCTGAAACTCGACGACATTTTCCTTTCCTTCGGCGGAGCCCCTTTGCTCAACGGCGCCAATCTGCAGATTGAACCGGGCGACCGGATCTGCCTGGTCGGCCGCAACGGCTCGGGCAAGTCGACGCTGATGAAGATCGCCGCCGGCATGGTCGAGGCACAGTCGGGCGAGGTTTTCCGTCATCCGTCCTCGACGGTCCGCTACCTGGAACAGGCGCCGGATTTCGGCGCCTACACCACGGTCCAGGCCTATGCCGAAGCCGGTCTCGGGCCGGGCGACGATCCGTATCGTGTGACCTATCTGCTGGAGCATCTGGGCCTCACCGGCCAGGAAGAACCATCCAGCCTGTCGGGCGGCGAGGCGCGGCGTGCAGCGCTTGCCCGCGTCATGGCGCCGGAGCCCGACATCCTGATGCTCGACGAGCCGACCAACCACCTGGATCTGCCGACCATCGAATGGCTGGAAGGCGAACTTGCCAAGAGCCGCAGCGCGCTGGTGGTGATCAGCCATGACCGGCGGTTCCTGGAAAAGATCTCGACCGCCACCGTCTGGCTCGATCGCGGCCTGTCGCGCCGCCTCAACCGCGGCTTCGGTCATTTCGAGGAATGGCGCGACAGGGTGCTGGAAGAGGAAGAGATCGAGCAACACAAGCTCGGCAAGCAGATCGAGCGCGAGGAGCACTGGCTGCGCTACGGCGTGACCGCGCGGCGCAAGCGCAACATGCGCCGCCTCGGCAATCTGCAGAGCCTGCGTGCCGACTATCGCGGCCACAAGGGTCCGCAGGGCACGATCCAGGCCGGCGCCACCGAGGGTCGCGAAAGCGGCAAGTTGGTGGTCGAGGCCGACAAGATCACCAAGGCTTACGGCGAGCGCACCATCGTCGCACCGTTTTCGATCCGGGTGCATCGCGGCGACTGCATCGGCCTGATCGGCCCGAACGGCGCCGGCAAGACGACGCTTTTGAAGATGCTGACCGGGCAGATGACACCGGATTCCGGCACGATCAAGCTCGGCACCAATCTCGAGATCGCCGTGCTCGACCAGAAGCGCGAGGATCTCAATCCGGACGATACGCTGGCGAACTACCTGACTGACGGGCGCGGCGAGAATCTTCTGGTCAATGGCGAGCAGAAGCATGTCACCGGCTACATGAAGGACTTCCTGTTCCAGCCGGAACAGGCGCGCACGCCGATCCGCAACCTGTCGGGCGGCGAACGCGCGCGGCTGATGCTGGCGCGGATCATGGCCAAGCCGTCTAACCTCCTGATCCTCGACGAGCCGACCAACGACCTCGACATCGAGACGCTCGATCTGTTGCAGGAAATCGTCGCCGGCTATTCGGGCACGGTCATCCTGGTCAGCCATGACCGCGACTTCCTCGACCGCACCGTGACCTCGACCATCGCCCCGGCCGATCCGGAAAATCCGGATGGCCGCTGGATCGAATATGCTGGTGGCTATTCGGACATGCTGGCGCAACGCAAGGGCGTCGAGGACGAGCGCAAGAAGGCGGAGAAAGCCGAGAAGGCGAAAGCCCAGGAGGCCTCGGGCAAGCCGACCGAGACCGGCGGCACGAAGAGCCGGGGCAAACTGTCCTTCAAGCAGAAGTTCGCGCTGGAAAACCTGCCCAAGGAGATGGAAAAGGCGCAGAAGGAGATCGCCGCCCACGAGGCGAAGATGGCCGATCCCAAGCTGTTCACCAAGGATCCGGCGACCTTCAACAAGCTCGCCGCCGAGACCGAAAAGCTGCGTGCCAGCGTGACGCGCATGGAAGAGGAATGGCTCGAGCTGGAAATGCTGCGCGAGGAGCTGGAAGGGTAAGCGGCGGTGCTTGCCTGCCGGGCCTGTAGCGCGGATGTGTGCGAGGTTTGTCCGCCTGACGATAGCGTCTGCCTCTGGATACCCCCCTCTGCCCTGCCGGGCATCTCCCCCACAAGGAGGGAGATTGGCTGGTGGCTGGCCGCTCGTCCCAACTGATACCTTGTGCAATTGAGGCCGGTGCAACGAGGAATTTCTGACTGCCCGTTTTGTTCGCCTTGGCACCAAAGTCATCATCCTCTGCCTCTGCCTCTGCCTCTGCCTTGCACTGCGGTCTCGGTGATCTCCCCCCGTGAGGGGGAGATGTCGGCGGAGCCGACAGAGGGGGGCGAACTGGCACTGACGGCTGAGCCGGACCTGTCCTCCTCATCATCAACGTCCTCTTCATCAATCAGAACCTTCAAAAATCCCACGCCAAACCACCGGTCGGATTTCCTCCTCCGGGGATGGTCATGCCTGTACTCCATTCCAAGTCTCGGACAGGGCGCCAGAAGCAACCTGTTGAATAATTTATATGGCTCCCTCCGGCGCCCCGTTCGGCGATTTTTGCCGGTTGCATGCGTCTCTCTGGCAAGGCGGCTCTGGCTTTGAGACCGAAGTCTCGTCGTCAACCGGGCTTGGGTCCGAAACGTCTCATCGAGACGTCCTGGCCGGGTGCCCGGGAGGTTTCAGGTTCCCGGCGGATGTGCGCACATCCCGACCTGACCCTCGCCCGGGGAGCGGGTCATTTACGATCCCAGCTCCCGCCGTCTTTGTCACCAGACCCGTTTCAGCGGATCCGGCGCCTTGTTTGTGTGCCCCTGAGGCACGCCCGATGGTCGTTGGGATCGAGGCTGGCTCAAACCATCCGAGGTCTTAACCATCACCGTCCCGCCACCGGAGGGAGACCGTTGCATCCGGCCCGGAGGATCTGGCCAGCGACAGCCGCGCCCCCCGGCGCCGGTTCCGCCTCGCCGGGCTCGCAACACCCGGTGTATCCGAAAGCGGAACGGGAGGAGTATGGCATGGGTGGAAACAAGGGGGATGAAATGGGGTGCGTTTTATTGAAAAGGTTGGAGGATTTGGAAAAGTCATCCCCGCAGGAGATCGGTTTGTGCGGGTGAGCCCCCTCATCCGCCCTTCGGGCACCTTCTCCCTCGGGGGGAGAAGGAAGTCACTGCACACCTTGCCCTCCGCTTTGCGGCGACGTCTTCCGCTCAGGCGGCGCGGGGCCGCGCGCCGGCCTTGTAAAATCGATTTACGGGACGGCGGACAGGCGCCGATCAATCGACCAGGGCATCGGCAGCATGGCCTGTGCGTTCCAGATGCAGCAGCCGCGGGTTGGTGGCCTTGAGATAGGCGGCGGAGCGGCCGATATAGATCAGGGTGGCATCGCCGAGTTCGTGCAGAATGCCGCAGAGCCGTTCCTCGGTCGCGGGTTCCAGGCCTTCCAGCACGTCGTAGAAGACCACCCAGCGTGGCTTGCGCAGGAGGATGTTGGCAAAGGCCAGCGCCATCTGTTCATCCTTGTCAAGCGCGCGATCCCAGCGGGCGCGGTCGTCGAGGCGGCGGATCAGTTCGTCCAGGCCGACGCGGGTGAGTGCGGCGGCCAGTTCGGCATCGGTAAAGCTGGCGGAAGGCGCGGGATAGGCGAGCAGGCTGCGCAATCGCCCTTCCGGCAGATAGCCGACCTGCGGCACGAAGAGGATTTCCTCATTGGCGGGCAAGGTCACACTGCCTTCGCCAAACGGCCAGAGACCGGCGAGCGCATTGAACAAAAGCTTGCGGTTCACGCCCTGGTCGCCATTGACCATGACCTTTTCGCCGGCCCGGATGGTGATATTGCGTTCCTTGAGGCGGAAGGCGCTTTCGCAGGCATCGCCGTTGACGCGCACGCAGATCTCGAGTGCCTCGAGATCGACCTGACCAGGCCTGCCGCTTGCCATGGCGATGCGGCCGGCAGTCGGCACCTGCCGGTCGAGGTCCATCAGGGCGGCGCGAAAGACGGTGACGCGCATCAGGGCGGCGCGCCAATCGGCGATGGCGCCGAAATTGTCGACATACCAGCGCAGCGCCGAATAGACCTGGGTGAAGGCCGCGGCCGCCATCATCAGGCCGCCGAAGCTCATCGGGCCGGCGAAATAGGCGGGCGATGCGATCAGGATCGGCACGATGATCGCCAGCCAGCCGAAGCCGGCGGTGACCCAGGTGAGATTGGTGAGCGCCATGGCCAGATGGCGGATCGAGCCGATGACCGTGTCGAGCGTCTGGTGGATATGACGGCGTTCGGTTTCCTCGCCGCGGGCCAGCGCGATCGCTTCGAGATTTTCATTCGCCCGCATCAGGGAGAAGCGCAGATCGGCTTCGCGGGCATAACGATCGGCGTTCAGCCGCGAGAGGCGGCGCCCGACCAGCTGGCTGAGCAGCGAGGCTGCGAGCGCATAGAGGATGGCGCCCCAGACCATGTAGCCGGGGATGGCGAAGCTGTATGTGCCGACATGGAAGGTGAAATTGCTCGACAGGTTCCACAGCACGCCGATGAAGCTGACGAGAAGGATGGTCGACTGGACAAGGCCGATGGTCAGCGAGGTGGTCATCTCGGCAAGCTTGCGGGCGTCTTCATGCAGGCGCTGGTCGGGATTGACGCCGAGCGGGCTCGACATCGACAGGCGAAAGGCGCGCCTGTCCGTCAGCCACTGATCGACGACATCGCGCGACAGGCCTTCACGCATGTAGAGCGCCGTCATCTGGTTGAGCCAGGTCTGGATGACATTGAGCAGCAGCAGGAAGCCGGCAATGATGGCGAAGTTGCGCAATTCGTTGAGGAAGGCGGTGAGATCGCGACGTTCCAGCGCATTGTAGAAAGGCGCGTTCCACTGATTGAGCAACACGGTGCCATAGGCGGTCAGCAGGATGATGCCGAGCAGGGCGGAAGCGACGCCGAGAATGCGGTTGCGAACCGCCGAACGCCAGAAACTGTCGGCGGCAATCGAAATCTGGCGGCTGAAACTCAGTTCGGCGGCTGCAATGGCGTTTTCCGCTGCGGCCTGCTGCTCGGTATGAAACGTAACCATGCACACTCATCCCATCAATCGAAGACAAGGTCTAGCATGCGGGGCTTGCGTTTCCCTTACCCTTCGATGCATGGCGGCCTTGCGTGACGTGGATGGCGCATCTTGCGCTGATCCGCGCGCCGCGCTATCTCAACAGTGCTCTAACGGGGTGCCTTTCGTTCCATCGGGACGAAATGCTGAGAGGCGACAGCCAACCCGCGGAACCTGATCCGGTTAACACCGGCGGAGGGATTAGACGCGTCGATCGCAAAGCGCCCTATCCCGAGATCAATTGTTTTTTAGGAGGAGGGCGTCATGCCATCATATCTCGTCGACACCTTGCGTTCCGGCCTGGCCGCAGCGCTTCTCGCAACAGGCCTTCTCGGGTCAGATCTGGTGCTGCCGGCGCATGCCGCCGACAAGGTGCTGACCGTCTATACCTATGAGAGTTTCATTTCCGAATGGGGTCCGGGGCCGAAGGTGAAGGAAGCCTTCGAGAAGACCTGCGACTGCACGGTCAATTTCGTCGGCGTGGCCGATGGCGTGGCGCTGCTGACACGGCTTAAGCTGGAAGGCGAAGGCTCCAAGGCCGATGTGGTTCTCGGCCTCGACACCAGCCTGACCGAAGAGGCCAAGCAGACCGGCCTGTTCGAGGCCTCTGGCGTTGACCTTTCCAAGGCCAAGGTGCCGGGCGGCTTTTCCGACGAGGTCTTCGTGCCCTATGACTACGGTCATTTCGCCGTGATCTATGACACCGAGACGCTGAAGACCCCGCCGAAGAGCCTGCAGGAACTGGTCGACGGCGATCCGAGCCAGAAGATCGTCATCGAGGATCCGCGTACCTCGACGCCGGGGCTTGGCCTGCTTCTCTGGGTGAAGTCGGTCTATGGCGACAAGGCGCCGGAAGCCTGGGCGAAGCTCAAGGGCCGCGTGCTGACGGTGACGCCAGGCTGGTCGGAGGCATACGGCCTGTTCACCAAGGGCGAGGCGCCGATGGTGCTGTCCTATACAACCTCGCCGGCCTACCACATGGTGGCGGAAGAAACCGACCGCTATCAGGCGGCGGAGTTTTCCGAGGGTCACTACATCCAGATCGAGGTCGCGGGCCTGTTGAAAAACGCGCCGGAAAAGGATCTTGCCCGGCAGTTTCTCGCCTTCATGCTCGAGCCGGGCTTCCAGGACACGATCCCGACCAATAACTGGATGATGCCGGCGGCTGCCACATCAGAGCCGCTGCCGGACGCTTTCGGCAAGCTGGTGCAGCCGAAGACAACGTTCCTGATTAACTCGGCCGAGGTCGCCGCCAACCGCAAGGCCTGGATCGACGAATGGCTGGCGGCGATGACGCTGAACTGAGCATCGCGGCATGGCACGCCCGCGCATCCTGTCAAACGCGGAGGAACTGCCTGCTCTGGCCGGCGGTCTCCTGGTGCTGGCGCTGGTGGCGGGTTTTATCGGCACGGCGCTGGTCGCCCTGCTCAGCGGACGGATGGACGGCGCATTCCTCGGCGTGATCGGCGATCCGGTCGTGCATTCGGTGCTGCGCTTCACGCTGTTTCAGGCCGCGCTTTCGACTGCCCTGTCGATCATGCTTGCCCTTCCGGTCGCCAGCGCGCTGGCCCGGCAGCCGGCGTTTGTCGGCCGTCGCTGGCTGATCCGGCTGATGGCGGTACCGATGGGCCTGCCGGTGCTGATCGGGGCGCTCGGACTGATCGGCATCTTCGGGCGGCAGGGCATCATCAACGATGCCCTTTCCTTTGCCGGCCTTGCTGAGCCGGTCTCGATCTACGGCCTTTCCGGCATCCTGATCGCGCATGTGTTCTTCAACCTGCCACTTGCCGCCCGGCTGATGCTGTCGGCGCTGGAGCGGGTGCCGGCGGAATACTGGCGCTCGGCGGCAAGCCTCGGCCTGTCGCCGCTGTCGATCTTCCGCTTCATCGAATGGCCGGTGCTGGCGCGGGTCATTCCGGGCGCGGCTGGGCTGATCTTCATGCTCTGTGCCACCAGTTTCACCTTGGTGCTGGTGTTTGGCGGCGGGCCGGCGGCAACGACGATCGAGGTGGCGATTTATCAGGCGCTGCGCTTCGATTTCGATCCGGAACGGGCGGTGTCGCTGGCGCTGATGCAGATCGTCGTCACCGGTGCGTCCCTTGGCGCCCTCAGCCTGCTGCCGGCGGCGGTCGATACCGGCCAGACCAGCGGCAGGCGCTATCCGCGATTTGACGGCATGGGGCTGCCGATCCGGCTGCTGGACGCTGCCATTCTGCTGCTGGCGGCGCTGTTTCTCGTGCTGCCGCTGGCGCAGGTGATCGTCTCGGGGGTGAATGCCGATCTGCTCAAGCTGGCGCTGGAGCCGGCATTCCGGCAGGCGGCGGGCACCAGCCTGATGGTCGCCTCGTCGGCCGGCCTGCTGTCGCTCGCCTGCGCTTACGGCGTGGTATCGGCCCGGGCCACGCTTTCGTCGTCGCGTCCTTCCGCCATCGGAGCGCGGCTGTTTTCGGCGGCACTCGGGGCAAGTTCGTCGCTGGTGCTGCTGGTGCCGACCAGCGTGCTGGCGACCGGCTGGTTTCTGGCACTGCGCCAGACAGGCGATATCGCCGGCTTCGCACCGGTCATCGTCATCGGCATCAATGCGCTGATGGCTTTGCCGTTCACCATGCGGGTGCTGGAGCCGGCCTTTGTCGAGCATCGGGCGCGGACCACCCGGCTTTCGATCTCGCTCGGGCTTGGTGGATTTTCCCGGTTCCGGCTGGTCGACTGGCCGGTGCTGAAGCGGCCGCTGGCCATGGCGCTGGCCTTTGCCATGGCGCTGTCGCTGGGCGATCTCGGGGCGGTTGCGCTGTTCGGCTCGGAAAATATCTCGACGCTGCCGTCGCTGATCTATGCGCGCATGGGCAGCTATCGCAGTCATGACGCCGATGGCCTCGCGCTCATCCTGGGGGCCATCTGCCTGGCGCTTGCGCTGGTCGGCGCGCCGCCGGAGGCGGGGCAAGTGCAGGGGCACAAATCAAGATCAGGGGAGACGGGCAGATGACGACGGACAGATCGGCGTCGATCCGCCTCGACAAGGTTCGGCTGACACTCGGAGACGCGGCGTTTTCCTTCGACTGCCGCTTCGCGGCGGGGGCGATCACCGCCATTGTCGGGCCGTCGGGCTCGGGCAAATCGACCTTGCTCAACCTGATCTCCGGCTTCGAGCGGCCGGACAGCGGGCGTGTGCTGATCGGCGATCAGGATGTCACGGGACTTGCCCCGGCCGCGCGGCCGGTGTCGCTGGTCTTCCAGGACAACAACCTGTTTGCCCATCTCGACCTCTACACCAATATCGGGCTCGGCATCCATCCGGCGCTGCGGCTTGCGCCGGCGGACCGGCAGGCGGTGTCGCTTGCGCTCGACCGGGTCGGGCTCGGCGGCTTCGAGCGGCGTTTGCCGGGCTCGCTGTCGGGTGGTGAGCGGCAGCGCGCGGCCTTTGCCCGGGCGCTGGTGCGCCGAAAACCGGTGTTGCTGCTCGACGAGCCGTTTGCCGCCCTCGATCCGGGCCTGCGGGCGGTGATGGTCGAGCAGCTCGCCGACCTGCACCACGAGACCGGCGCGACGATCGTGCTCGTCACCCACGATCCGCGCGATGTCGAGCGGCTGGCCAGCGACGTGGTCTTCCTCGAGGCCGGTCGCGTTCTGGTTGCGGCGGCGGCGGCCGAGTTTTTTGCCCGGCAGGATCTCGACGGGGTGCGGCTCTTTGCCGGGCTCGATGCAAGACGGAATGCCGAACCGGATGCCTAACCGGATACTGGCGGGCCGCCTTCGCCTTAATTTCGTCGTTCGCCGGTGTCATGCGCCAAGGGAATGGGTGCTTGGCGTTAACAAGCCTTGGTCATATCGTGTGTCGCCACTATCTTATTCAGCATGCGGTTTTTTCGCATTGTGTGAAATGGCGGCAGATGCTTGATGGGATGGACCGATTCTCGGTTTGGTTGGCAGGCAGATTGCGTGGCCATCGACCGGGATCTCGGGCTCGACAGGCGCTGACGAAGGTTTAGGCAAAGGGGCAGGATGCAGTTTTTGACCGGGAACAGCGCGTTGGCCGCCGAGACTGTTCGGTGGCGCGGGTCCGCGAGGTTTGTCTCGTCGATAGCTGGCATCGTCAGCCTTGGCCTCCTGCTGTCGTCCTGCCAGTCCCTGTTCGAACAGGCCTATGTGCCGAGCGTTGCGCCGTCGACCAATCCGCAGATCGTCGACGAGGTGCAGAAGGACGATCCGCGGGCGCAGATGGGCGCACGCGAACATCCGCGCATCGTGGCGTCCTATGGCGGCGAATATTCCGATGCCAAGACCGAACGGCTTGTCGCCCGCATTGCCGGGGCGCTGACGGCGGTATCGGAAAATCCGAACCAGTCCTACCGCATCACCATCCTCAATTCGCCGGCGATCAACGCGTTCGCGCTGCCGGGCGGTTATCTCTATGTGACGCGCGGGCTGCTGGCGCTGGCCAATGACGCGTCGGAAGTCGCAGCTGTGCTCAGCCACGAGATGGCGCATGTGACCGCCAATCACGGCATCGAGCGGCAGCGCCGCGAAGAGGCGGAAGTGATCGCCAGCCGGGTGGTGGCGGAAGTCCTGTCGAGCGACCTGGCCGGCAAGCAGGCGCTTGCCCGGGGCAAGTTGCGGCTTGCCGCGTTTTCGCGTCAGCAGGAGTTGCAGGCCGACGTGATCGGCGTTCGCACGCTGGGCGAGGCCGGATACGACCCCTATGCGGCGGCGCGTTTCCTCGATTCGATGGCGCGCTACAGCCAGTTCACTTCGGTCGATCCCGATGCCGACCAGAGTCTCGACTTCTTGTCGAGCCATCCGAACGCGCCGCAGCGCGTCGATCTCGCCAAGCGCCATGCAAGGGCCTTCGGGCCGGAAGGCACGCATGGCGAGACCGGGCGCGATTATTATCTGAACGGCATCAACGGCCTGCTCTATGGCGACAGCCCGCAGGAAGGCTATGTGCGCGGCCAGACCTTCCTGCATGGCACGCTCGGCATCCGCTTCGACGTGCCGGCGGGCTTCCAGATCGACAACAAGGTCGAGGCCGTGCTGGCTACCGGGCCGGGCGATGTGGCGATCCGCTTCGACGGCGTCGCCGACAGCCAGAAGATGACACTGTCGAATTATATTTCCAGCGGCTGGGTAACCGGCCTTTTGCCGGAAACCATCCAGATGACCACGATCAACGGGCTGGAGGCGGCAACGGCCCGGGCCTCGGCTGATCGCTGGGACTTCGACATTACCGTGATCCGCATCGGCACGCAGATCTTCCGCTTCCTCACCGCCGTGCCGAAGGGCAGCGCGGCGCTGGAGCCGACGGCGCAGCAGCTGCGCACGAGCTTCCGGCGGATCTCGCCGGAGGAAGCCGCGACATTGAAGCCGCTCAGGGTTCGTGTCGTCACCGTCGGGGCAAAGGACGATATCGGCACGCTGTCGGCCCGGATGATGGGCACCGATCGCAAGCTCGAACTGTTCCGGCTGATCAACGCGCTGGGACCGACATCGACGGTGGCACCGGGCATGCGGGTTAAGATCATCTCCGAGTGAGGTTTTCCTCACTGAGAGCCCGGTCGTGCGCTGGGTGGGGCCGGTGGCTACGTCCCGAACCCGGAGGCGATCTGCTCGAGGTGGCTACCGAAACAGCCGGGATATCCTCGCATGCCGGCACCCCATAGGGATGATCCAAGCAGATCGGGGAACGAACGGCATCCCGGCCTATCGATTTTCTTTAGGACACTTGCAATCCCATGGTATGATTGCGGTCCTGGCGTCGTCCGCCGTGGGTTCCGCACGGAGACTTGTCTCATGAGTGAAATGGACGTGCTTTTTTCCACCCTGCGACAGGCGGCTGACCCGCAGACTGTGGCGTGTATCGAAAACGTTGTCCGGCATGGCTCGGACCGCGACCTCAATCGTATCAATGCGCTTGCCTTTGCCGACAAACATCATCTCGATGCGGAGAAGACGATCGCGGCGCTTCTCCATGCCGCCCGTATCGGCGCATTCGAGATGACCTGGAATGTCCTTTGCCCTGGATGCGGCGGCGTCCTCGACAGCGGTGCCACCCTCAAGGGAGTGGTCCAGGACACCTACCACTGTGCGCTCTGCGCGGCCGGATACGAACCGACCCTCGACGAGATGGTCGAGGTCACCTTTACCGTCAGTCCGAGAGTGCGCAAAATTGCGGCCCACGACCCTGATCGGCTGTCTCCGCTTGAATATTACCGGCAGATCTTTTTCAGCTCCGGCGTGGACCTGCCGGATGATCTGGAGACGCGGTTCGAACGCATCCTTCTGGAGATGATCGAGCTTGCGCCGGGCGAGAAGGCTTTCGTTTCGCTGCAGCTGCCGGCGCAGTTCGTCATCATCTTCGATGCGGTGACGCATTCGGCGCAATTCATCGACGTGCAGGGCGAGCCAACCGAAGAGCGCCAGAACCTCTCGATGGTCATGAGCCGGGCGCACACGCCGAATGAAACGCTGATCCTGCGTCCCGGCCAGCTGCGGCTGACCCTCGAAAACCACACCGATCGCAGGGTGGTGCCGAATGTCTGCATCGCTGGAGACGATCTGCACGAGCTTCTGGGCCGCAGGCGCGCCTTTCTGACGGCCAAGCGGCTGCTGACGAACCAGAGTTTTCGGGACATCTATCGGACCGATACGCTCGACGTCGACCAGCGCCTCAAGATCACCAGCCTGACATTCCTGTTCACCGACCTCAGAGGCTCGACTGCGCTCTATGAGCGTGTCGGCGATCTTGCCGCTTTCGATCTGGTGCGGGCGCATTTCCGGGTTCTTCACGAGATCGTCGCCACCGAGGCGGGAGCCGTGGTCAAGACCATAGGCGATGCCGTGATGGCGACCTTTCCGAGCCCGGACCGGGCGGTTTCGGCTGCGCTCAGGATGCGCGAGGCGATGCTGCGGCTGAATACCGAACACGGCAGCGACGACCTTCTCCTGAAGATCGGCATCCATGAGGGACCATGCCTTGCCGTCAACCTGAACGACCGTCAGGACTATTTCGGCCAAACCGTCAATATCGCGTCGCGTGTCCAGGGCCTTGCCGATCCGAATGTGATCATGACGACGGAGGCGATCGTCGGGGACGCCCAGGTTTCACAGATCCTGCGCAACGGGGGCATCACATCGGCCTCCCGGATGGAGGAGCTGCACGGTATCGGGCGCGAGGTGAGGATTTTCGCACTGTCGTGAGCCGGTCTGCTCGCCGACGTGAAGGTCAAGTCCAGCCATTTCGCCATGGCTGCTTTCAAAATGGTGCCAAGGTTTCGCTCATGTAACGCAGGGAAAAAAGAAGCCGGCGTTTCCACCGGCTTCTTTTGCTTAATCCCTGACGGCCCTCAATAGGCCATCTCGTAGCGGCTGGCTGCCGGTACGCGGGTGGTGAGCGCGGATTTCAGCTTTTCCAGCGCACGGGTCTCGATCTGGCGGACGCGTTCCTTGGAGATGCCGAGTTCGACGCCGAGCTCTTCGAGCGTGGCGCCGTCTTCGGTCAGGCGGCGGGCCTTGATGATGCGGCTTTCGCGTTCGTTGAGCTGGGTCAGGGCGGTTTTCAGCCAGCCGGTCCAGCGTTCGCCGTCGATGATGCTGGTTACCTGCTCGTCCGGCAGGGTTTCGTTGCTTTCCAGCATGTCGAGCTGCTCTGTGCCTTCGCCATGGCGACCGGCGACGGGGGTCTGCAACGAGGCGTCATTGCCGGTCAGGCGGGCGTCCATCGACTGCACGTCGGCGAGGCTGACGCCGAGCGCGGAGGCGATTTCCTGGTGGATGGCCTGATCGCTCAACCGGTTGTCGCCCTGGGCGAGCTTGGCGCGCAGGCGGCGCAGGTTGAAGAACAGCGCCTTTTGCGACGAACTGGTGCCGCCGCGCACGATCGACCAGTTGCGCAGGATATAATCCTGCATCGAGGCGCGGATCCACCAGCCGGCATAGGTCGAGAAGCGCACCTCGCGACCGGGGTCGAAGCGGGCGGCGGCTTCGAGAAGGCCGATATAGCCTTCCTGGATCATGTCGTTGAGCGGCAGGCCGAAGCCCCGGAATTTCGAGGCCATGGCGATGACGAGGCGCATATGCGCCTGGGCGATGCGGTTGCGCGCATCCTGGTCGTTGTTGTCCTTCCAGCGGATCGCCAGATCCAGCTCTTCCTGCCGTTCGAGGTAGGGCTGCGACATCGCATATTTGATGATGTGTCTGTCAGCGGACATGGCTTTCATCGAAATCTCTCCATGGTCGGTGCGGACCGTTTGCTGGCAAGAGCCTCATTTGCGCATTTCAGCATCAACGGACAAAGGGCGCGGATGTTCCATGGCTTGTTGAGGCGGCTTGTTGAGGCGGTTTGTCATGGCGTCTGGTCGAAGTTTGGCTAGTTCAGGCCGGCTTAGTTCAGGCCGGATTTTGGGCGATCTGTCGCGACGGCCGCGGCGGACCTCAGGCTTTGTCTGTCCTGATTACGCTCGAGAGATGTGTCCGGATTGCTGCTGCTCAGGGAGGCGGCGGGATTCTCACGCAGTTGTGAGCATTGCCTGGCAGTCCATCGCGACGAAAGGCGGGACGACAAAGCGATGTGGCCAAAGGGAGCGCCGGATGGGACAACGCAAAACGGCGCGGATTGCTCCGCGCCGTTGACTGTTTTCGCCTAGGCGAAAGGGATCGATCAGGCCGACAGGGCCTTGAATTCGGCGAGGATCGCATCGCCCATTTCGACGGTGCCGACCTCTGTTGCGCCTTCGGCCATGATGTCGCCGGTGCGGATGCCCTTGTCGAGCACGTTGGCGATCGCCTTTTCCAGCCGGTCGGCTTCCTCGACCATGTTGAACGAGTAGCGCAGGCACATGGCGAACGAGGCGATCATGGCGATCGGATTGGCAATGCCGCGGCCGGCGATGTCGGGGGCCGAGCCATGTACCGGCTCGTAGAGCGCCTTGCGCTTGCCGGTCTTGGCATCGGGCGCGCCGAGCGAGGCCGACGGCAGCATGCCGAGCGAGCCGGTCAGCATGGCGGCGACGTCTGACAGCATGTCGCCGAACAGGTTGTCGGTGACGATGACGTCGAACTGTTTTGGCGCACGAACGAGCTGCATGCCGCCGGCGTCTGCCAGCATGTGCTCGAGCTTGACGTCGGAATACTTTTCCTTGTGCGTTGCGGTGACGACCTGGTTCCACAGGACGCCGGACTTCATCACATTGCGCTTTTCCATCGAGCAGACGCGGTTGCCGCGGGTGCGGGCCAGTTCGAAGGCGACAGCGGAGATGCGCTCGATCTCGTAGGTGTCGTAGACCTGGGTGTCGATGGCGCGCTTCTGGCCGTTGCCGAGGTCGGTGATGGTCTTCGGCTCGCCGAAATAGACGCCGCCGGTCAGTTCGCGGACGATCAGGATGTCAAGGCCCTCGACCAGCTCGGGCTTCAGCGACGAGGCGTTGGCGAGCGCCGGATAGCAGATCGCCGGGCGCAGGTTGGCGAAAAGCTCGAGATCCTTGCGCAGGCGCAGCAGGCCGGCTTCCGGGCGCACCTCGTAGGGCACGTCATCCCATTTCGGACCGCCGACGGCGCCGAACAGCACGGCATCGGCGGCAAGCGCCTTGGCCATGTCTTCTTCCGAGATCGCTGCGCCATGGGCATCATAGGCGGAGCCGCCGACCAGGCCTTCCTCGATGACGAAGCCGGCAGCCTTCTCGGCATTCATATAGGCGATGATCTTGCGAACCTCGGCCATGGCCTCCGGGCCGATGCCGTCGCCGGGCAGAAGAAGAAGATTGCGCTCAGTCATGATAGCCTCCGCTGAAAAACAAGTTGCGGTTTCTTAGACCCCGACCCCCGGCATTTCAAGCGAGCAAGGGGCGGAAACGGTACGGTTTGCGGGGTGTGCCGTCGCATCCTGATCGGTTGACGGGCGGGCGTTTGGCGGTCACAAGGACACATCCCTATCCAAAACGGGCCTGTAAAAAAGCGGGCCAATCCAATTCCGACCTGTCCAATTTCTGCCTGTCCAAATCCGGTGACCCGATGACACCCATGCCCGCGCCTGCCCTGCATATCGATACGCCGCTGTTTCGCGCGCCCGAAGCCTATAGCGAAAGCGGCCGGCCGCTCTGGCTGAAGCTCGATGCGCTGCAGCCGTCCGGCAGTTTCAAGCTGCGCGGCGTCGGCCGGCTTTGCCAGCACGCGGTGGAAAAAGGCGCGCGGGAGATCTTCTGCGCCTCGGGCGGCAATGCCGGCATTGCGGCAGCCTATGCGGGCCGTGCGCTCGGCGTGCCGGTGACGATCGTGGTGCCGGAAACGACCTCGGTCGAGGTAAGACTGCTGATTGCGGCGACGGGGGCCGCCGTTCTCGTGCATGGCTCGGTGTTCGACGCGGCGAATGCCCATGCGATCGCCCTCGCCGAGACGCGCAAGGCGGCCTATGTGCATCCCTTCGACCATCCGCTGCTGTGGGAAGGTCATGGCACGCTGATCGACGAAGTGGTGGCGAAGGGGGCGGAATTCGACTGCGTCATCGCCAGCGTCGGCGGCGGCGGGCTGATGGCGGGTATCGTCGAGGGGTTGCGGCGCAACGGGCTTTCGCATGTGCCGGTGATCGCCGTCGAAACCGAAGGAGCGGCTTCGCTCAATGCAGCGATTGTTGCCGGCGAGCGGGTAACGCTGCCGGCGATCACCTCGATTGCCAATTCTCTCGGCGCCCGCCAGGTGGCGCAACATGTCTTCGAGCTACCGAACAGCCATCCGATCGAGAGCGTGACGGTCAGCGATGCGCAAGCCGTTGCCGCCTGCCTGAAGTTTGCCGACGCCTATCGCATCCTGGTCGAGCCGGCCTGCGGGGCGGCGCTGGCCGTGGCCGATGTGCATGCCGGGCTCTTGTCGCGGTTCCGGAACCCGCTGATCGAAGTCTGCGGCGGCATCGGCGTGTCGCTCGCCAAGCTGAAGGCGTGGCAGGAGACGCTGGTTTAGGGGCGGTCGTGGGAAAGACGGGCGGGCCGGGTGCGGGGGTGAGTCTTGGAGATGCCATGGCTGGTTTGCGCCAAAAGCGGCCGCAGGATATTCTACTCGATGAAATCAGCCATGATAGATGAAACGCTCTCGATGGCAGGTGCAACATTGGCGACACCCTCGGCTTGCTGGCCTTGCGCCCACGCGGACTGAACATCCTTGTATCTGGTTGCGGCTTCGAACTGCTTTACCTCTTCGGCAGTGAGCACACGTACGGTCGCACCTGCCTTCTTCAAATCTTCCAATTGCGTTTCGAAGCTTTCGCCCATGACCGCATCCAATCCCGCATAGGATTTCCGGGCGGCCCGGATGATGGCGTCCTGGTCTTCCTGGGCAAGGCTTTTCCAGACGTCCTTGTTCATAGCGAGGATGTAAACATGACCCAGCCACAGGTCCTTTGAAACCAGAACATGGGGCGCGTTTTCGTGTACCTTCAGCATGTAGCCGCTGTCGACGTTCACCATCAGGCCATCGAGCGTCTTCGCCCTCAGGGCAGCCGGGATTTCTGGTCCCCAGTGCATGGTGACGGGAGTTGCCCCGTAATTCCTGAGAAAATCCAGATGCCAGAAACTTGCAGACCGCCATCGGCCACCCTTCAGCTTATCGAGGTCGACCATCGGCTCGTTGCTGAAAAATGCGACCGGGTATCCTGTGCCGAAGTAGATTTGAACGATGTTATTGTCGTCGAGTTCTGCTGGGAAAGCGGGAATTTCCGAATAGACGCGATCAAAGAATTCAATCTGTCGGCCGCCGATGGGGCCTCGGATGAAGCTTTTGAATATCTGGTGCAGCGGCATCTGCTTGGCCGTATATTCCGGTACCACCGTACCGATGTCGGTTGTGCCCTTCGTGACGGCACCCAATGCATCATAGGCGGCTGCAATCTCGCCGTTCCAGTGATCCTTGATTTTTAGGCGGCCGTTCGACTCCTTCTCGATTGCCGGGAATACGACATCTTTGAGAAATCGTGTGCGCATTCCGCCAAGCGGTTCGTGATCACTAAACCTCAGAATGCGGGTAGACCCCGTGATCCCCTGAGCGGCTGCATTCACGATCAATGGCGTCGATGCGGCCGCGCCAATTGCCGAGGCGATAAACATCCTGCGGCTGAACCCGTTTCCAATGGAGCCTTTGCTGAATTCGGTCATATCGCTACCTTCATGTTAACCCTGACGCGAGCGGGAAAAGAGTGTCTTGCCTGTCAAGAAAGGCTCCGATCATCTGGAGCCATATGACAAGGTTCCGTTGACCCCTCACTTGATCGGGGAATGCCCATATGTATATCTGAATGATCCTTCAGTTGGGAATTCGCATTTTGAAAGACGCCTCTCAGGTTGTGCCGCAACGTCTAAAACCCCGGAAAACCCCAGTTCAATCGCGATCGGGGGTCACCGTGGAAGCGATCCACGAAGCCGCCATTCAGGTTTTGCTGAGCGAAGGGTTATCGCGGCTGACCACCACACGGGTGGCGGAACGCGGCGGCGTTTCGGTTGGAACGCTGTATCAGTACTTCCCCAACAAGGAGGCTTTGCTGTTCGCCATCCTTCTACGTCATTTCAAAGAAGTGGCTGAGGCGCTGGAGCGAGTGGATATTGCAGCGAATGGCCGCCCGCTGGAAGAGCTGGCTGAAAGCATCGCGGATGCCTATGTCTCAGTAAAGGTCGCGCGGCCCGACGCAACAATCGCTCTCTATCGCGTCGCGGGAGCCATCGATCAGTTCAAGATGTCCCCCGATATACATGTAAGACTTGTGAACGCCGTTGTCCGGGTGCTCACCAATGCCTCGGATGCTTCATTCACGGAGCCGAGGAAGGCATCGTTCACCCTTCTTTCGGCGTTGGCCGGTCTTTCGCGGGGAAGCTTTGCCAATCTGGCTTCCGGCCCAGAGATACTTGACGGTTTTCGCGAGGAGGCGCGATTGCTGTCGCGGGCATATCTGAGGGCGGCCGCGCAAATCTGACGATCAGAATGTCCGCTTCGGGCCGAATGCAGACCTTATTTTTTGCGCCTCCGGCGGATGCTGCCGCACACTTAAAAAAGAAAAACCGCCCGCAGCCGGTGCTGCAGGCGGTTTGATATTTCAGGTCAAGGTCGAAGACGAACGTCCGACCTTAGCCAGCAAGGCGCTTGATCAGGCCCAGGGGCGCGAGGCGGCGGTCGCCTGTTCGAAGACGTTGATGCTCGATGCCTTTTCCAGCGTCAGGCCGATATCGTCGAGGCCGTTCAGCATGCAATGGCGCTTGAAGGCATCGAGTTCGAAGGTGATCTTGCCGCCGTCCGGGCCGGTGATTTCCTGGCTTTCGAGGTCGACGGTCAAAACGGCATTGGAGCCGCGGCCAGCGTCGTCGAGCAGCTTTTCCAGGTTTTCCGGGCTGACGACGATCGGCAGGATGCCGTTCTTGAAACAGTTGTTGTAGAAGATGTCGGCGAACGAGGTCGATATGACGCAGCGGATGCCGAAGTCGAGCAGCGCCCAGGGCGCGTGTTCACGCGACGAGCCGCAGCCGAAATTGTCGCCGGCGACCAGGATCTGGGCGTTGCGATAGGCCGGCTTGTTGAGGATGAAATCCGGGTTTTCCGAGCCGTCTTCCTTGAAACGGGCCTCGGCGAACAGGCCGGCGCCGAGACCGGTGCGCTTGATGGTCTTCAGATAATCCTTCGGGATGATCATGTCCGTGTCGATGTTGACGACCGGGAGCGGCGCGGCAACGCCGGTGAGCTTTACGAACTTTTCCATCAATCCTGCCTTCGATCTGGGCGTGTGATCCAACGCTCCTGCGCGCTTTTCGCCTGTCTTATCCGGCGGCCGGCGCCGTGGAGCGGCGATAATGCCCCGGCAATAAAACAAAACATCACAAATTTGAAGGGGAATCTTGCTTGAGATCCGGAGTTCGGGCTAGCGTTGGAGGTCGCGGCCTTTGGCGCACAAGATCTCATCGTCGCAGTCTGCGCGCGCGATCGCTCCCGAAGAGCTTCATCCGACCCTCAAAGGTCGATGATCGTGCCTTTGCCATCGTTCCAGATGCGCATGTCTTCCTGGCGTCTGGCCTTGGCATAGACCGGCGCCTGCCTGGTGCGCAGCATCAGCATGCGCACGGCGAGGGTCACGGTCAGGAAGGCGCCGATGACTAGGGTGAGCGACACAGCGAAAGCTGCGGCGAGCCCGATGAGTGCTAGACCTGCGACGGCGAGGACGGCGGAACGGATATTATGCATGTTGAGTTCCTTTCACACGACGAAGGTGGTCCTTCTTCGCCATGAATGCAAGGGCTTTTCACCGAATTGTCATCTTGCGCAAGGCGGCAAAGCTTGCCAGAAGTCAGCAGCATGACATCCGATCGCGACAACCTTCCTTTGACGCATGCCTTGAAGCTTCGCCGCTCGGTGCTGACCGTGCCGGCGATCAACCGACGTGCGCTCGACAAGGTGGCGGCGCTGGATTGCGATGCGGTGATCTTCGACCTGGAAGATTCCGTCGCGCCGGAGAAGAAGGCCGAGGCACGCGCCAATCTCCTTGATTTTCTGGAAAAAACCGATCTCGGCCATCGCGAGAGGATCATTCGCGTCAACGCGTCCGGCAGCGCATTTTTCCGGGATGATATGGATGCCGTGCTTGCCTGCATGCCCGAGGCCGTGCTGCTGCCCAAGGTCGAGGAGCCGGAGGCGGTGCAGAGCGTGGCCGAGCTGATCGACAAAAGCGGTGCGGCGGAAGGTCTCAGGGTCTGGGCGATGATCGAGACGCCGCGCGGGATCCTGAACGCCGCAGCGATTGCCTCTTGCGGCCGGACGGCGGCTGCGAGGCTCGATGCCTTCGTCGTCGGGCTGAACGATCTGCGCAAGGCAACCGGAGTGCCGGCGGCGCCGGGCCGCAGCGCTCTGGTGCCGTGGCTGATGCAGGTGGTGCTGGCGGCGCGCGCCTACGGGCTGGACGTGATCGACAGCGTCTCGAACGATTTCAAGGATCTTGAGGCCTTTGCCGCGGAATGCAACCAGGGCCGGGCGATGGGTTTCGACGGCAAGATGCTGATCCATCCGGCGCAGGTCGATGGCGCCAATACGGCATTCGGTCCGAGCACCGGGGATATCGCCCATGCGCGGCTGGTGGTCGCGGCATTTGCCCGGCCCGACAGTGCCGGGTTGAACGTCATCAATGCGGATGGCCGGATGATCGAACGGCTGCATCTCGAAGAGGCGGAGCATCTGCTCGCCAAGCTTCAGAACATTCAAGACAGAAAGGTCCATGCAACGTGAAAGTCTATCGTTTCCTTACCGGTCCCGACGACGCGAACTTCTGCCATCGGGTGACCGATGCGCTGAACAAGGGCTGGGAACTGCATGGCGCGCCCAGCCTGTCGTTCAATGCGGCGACCAACCAGATGCATTGCGGCCAGGCGGTGGTGAAGACCGTGCATGGCAAGGACTATGATCCGACGATGAAGCTCGGCGAACAGTGAGGCGCCTGTTGACCCGGGAGATCGGTCTCTTCCGGGTCGATTGCTTCACTTGACGGCCGCATTGCCGCCATCGGCATAAAGGGCCGAGCCGGCGACGAAGCTTGCCATCGGACCGGCGAGGAAAAGGGCGGCCTGGGCGATTTCCTCCGGACGGGCGATGCGCTTCAAGGCATGCAGGCCGGCGGCCCATTGCTTCTGGGCCTCGTCGCCGGCCATGGCCGTATCGGTTCCGCCCGGAAGAAGCGCATTGGCCCTGATGCCCTGGCTCGCATAGTCGGCGGTGATCGCCTTCACCAGACCCATGATGCCGGCCTTGGAGGCGGCATAAGCGCCCATGCCGGGAATGCCGACGCTGGTTCCGACAAAGCTCGAGACGAAGACCAGCGCGCCGGCGCCGCGTTCCAGCATGGCAGGAATCTGGCAGCGGGCGGCAAGGAAGCTGGAGGTCAGGTTTGCAGCCAGCGTGTCCTGCCATTCCGGCAGCGTGACATCTGCGAGCGGCTTGAGCGGACCGATGGTTCCGGCATTGTTGATGGCGATGTCCAGGCCGCCAAACTGGTCGGTTGCGACACGGACCAGCGCTTCATGGGTTTGCGCCAGGGCAACGTCGCCGGGCACGGCGATGGCCCTTCCGCCCTGGCTGCGAATGGCCGCGACGACCTCTTCCAGAGCCTGGCTGCCCCTCGCATTGAGGACGAGCGATGCGCCCTGTGCCGCAAACAACAGGGCGGTTGCGCGGCCTATGCCGGATGAGGCGCCGGTGATGATTGCGGTTTTGTGCCTGATGCCTGTCATGGAAACCTCCTTGTCTCGGAGGTTCACGGATAGGGGCGTCGCCGGGCGGCGGCCACCCGATTCATGCGGGCGTTTTCCGCCTCCGCTGCCGATGCCTGGCTTGGGAGCCGAAATGTCTGTGGTCCTAGCGCTCGGCGGCTGCGTCTTCGGCGCTTTCCTCGATGCGTTCCATGTCGTCGTCGGACAGGCCGAAATGGTGGCCGATCTCGTGGATCAGGACATGGGTGATGATGTCGCCGAGGGTTTCGTCGTTTTCGGCCCAGTAATCGAGGATCGGCCGGCGATAAAGGGTGATCCGGTTCGGCATTTCACCGGTTTCCATGGTGAAACGCTCGGAAATGCCGCGGCCCTCGAACAGGCCCAGCAGATCGAAAGGCGTTTCCAGCGCCATGTCCTCGAAGATCTCATCCGTCGGGAAGTCGCTGATCTCGATGATCAGCTCGCCGGTCAGCGCGCGAAACTCCTGCGGCAGGTGGCCATAGGCCTCGATCGCCAGCGACTCGAAGGTGCTGATCGTCGGGGCATGGCGTTCGCGCCAATCTTCAGTCTGGTCAATGCGGGCCATTAGAACTCCTAACTACCGCCGACATATAGGCATTTCGCCCGCGCATTTCGAGGGCAAATCCAGTCAAGGAATAAATTCACAATGAATCCGGTTGACTCTTGGGCGGAGCTCTGGAATCCATAGGAACATAAAGAGAACATTCTGACAGGAGAGATCGTCATGGGCGCAGGCCCTCAGGCGCAGGAGCAGCTTTTTGCCCTCAGACAGGCGGTCGCCCTGATCGAGGGAAAGGCCAGCCATGCCGCCCGAATGGCGGCCGATCCGGGTCATGCCGATGCCCCCCTTCGCAGCCGGATCGCCGCCAATCCGGATGCTGCCGGGCCGGATGTTGTGGGGTCTGGCAATCGTGATTTCGACCAGCTGATGGCCGAGATCGCGGTTGCCGGCACCATGGTGGAAATCCGCAGCGCGCGCATGCAGGATGCCGGTGCGGCGAGCGGTTTTGCGTTTGCGCTTTCGCGCCTGCTTGACGGCCGGAACGGCACGCCGCGCCGTAGCCTTCTGATCGCCGATCCATTTGCCAGCCGCGAAACCGGCCTTCTCTATGCGCCGGGGCTTGCCGATTTCGGGCTCGAGGCCGGTGAAGTCATCCATGCCCTGCCACGGCGCATCGAGGATGCACTCTGGCTGGCGGATGCGGCACTTTCGTCGCGCGCATTTTCCGCCGTGCTGCTCGAAATGCATGGCAATCCGCAGAAATTCGGGCTGACCGAAAGCCGCCGCCTTTCCCTGAAAGCGCGGGCAGCCGGCGGGACGCTCTTTCTCCTTCGCCAATCGGGAGAGGAGGAGGCATCAAGTGCTTCTCTTCGCCTGCTGGTCGAACCTGCACCCGCCATGGCGCGGGTATTGTCGGATGGCAGTCTGCTTGGCGGCAGCATCGGCCATCCCGTTTTTCGTGTCCTTGCCGAAAAGTCCCGATCGTCGGGGGTTTTTGCGCTTTTCCTGGAGTGGATCATCCATGACCGCCGCCTCAAGCCTCTCTCTCCTGCCAGTTTCGTCATCCCTTCCGGATCGGCGTATCCTGGCGATCTTCTTACCCCGTCTGGCCACAGACAGGCTGGCGCGCCGCCGCTGGGGGCTCTCCTGGCGTTCGAACGGGCGTCCTGAGCACCCTCCGGTCGTCTGTGCCGGGCGGGTTGCCAACAGCATGCGGCTGACGGCGCTGGACGATGAGGCCGAGGCGATCGGTCTCAGGATTGGCCAGGGGCTGGCCGAGGCACGGGCCATCTGCCCGAGCCTTGACGTGATCGAGGCGGATGCGGATGCCGACCGCATCTTCCTTGATGCGCTGGCCGACTGGTGCGATCGCTACACGCCGCTGGTCGCCGTCGATGACGAGAGCGGCTTGATGCTCGACATCAGCGGCTGCGCCCATCTCTTCGGCGGCGAGGAAAAGCTGCTTGACGATCTTCTACGCCGGCTGACCTGTTTCGGCCTGGATGTGCGCGGATCGATTGCCCCGACGCCGGGGCTTGCCTGGGCCGCGGCGCGCTTTTCCGGCCCGCCGATCATTCCGCCTGCGGATGTGCCGGCGGTGCTGGCCGGCCTGCCGGTCAAGGCACTCCGGCTTGCGAGTGAGACCTGCCTGAAGCTCGCCAAGGTTGGCCTGAAGCAGATCGGCGAATTGATGACGGCGCCACGGGGGCCGATCATGCGGCGTTTCGGGCCAGAGCCGCTGTTGCGTCTTGATCGGGCGATGGGCCGCGAAGGTGAGCCGATTTCGCCGCGGCGACCGCTTGCCATGCTTTCTGTCGAGCGACGCCTGGCGGAGCCGATCAGCATGGAGGCACAGATTCTCGATCTTGCCGGCCGGCTTGCCTGCGGCTTGAAGGCGGGGTTGCAAGCCCGGGGCGAAGGCGGACGGCTGTTCGAGCTTTTGCTGTTTCGCGTCGATGGTCGGGTTTTTCGCATCGAAGTCGGAACGTCGGCTCCCCTGCATGATGCGGTGCGGATCCGGTCGCTGTTTTCGGAGCGCTTGTCCGTGTTGCGCGATGATCTTGATGCCGGCTTCGGTTTCGAGTTGATCAGGCTCAATGTGCTGCGCAGCGAGAGCCTGTCGCCCAGCCAGCCGCATTTCGACCAGGAGGCCGAAGCGGAGGGGCGCTTCGGGCGATTTCTCGACCAGGTCTCTGCCCGGCTCGGGCCGCGCTGCCTGACGGTGCCGACGGCACTTGCCAGTCACTGGCCGGATCGTGCTGCGCTGCTGCAGCCTCTGGGTGACGGCCTACCATCACCCGCGGCGCCGCTTCTGGCACCGCAACGGGGAATGCGGCCGCTCCGGCTGTTTGCCCGGCCGGAACCGGTCGAGGTGACCGCCGAGCTGCCGGATGGTCCACCGGCCCTGTTTCGCTGGCGCCGCAGCCGGCATCGGGTGGCGCGTGCCGAGGGACCGGAGCGTGTTGCGCCGGAATGGTGGATCGATGGCGAGGCAAGCCCGCCGCGTGACTATTTCCGCATCGAAGACAGCGCCGGCCATCGTTTCTGGCTGTTCCGCGAGGGACTTTACGAGCGTGGCCCGCATCATCCTGAATGGTATATGCAAGGGGTGTTTGCCTGATGGAGCCCGTCTATTTCGAAATCGGCGCGCGCAGCAATTTTTCCTTTCTCGAAGGGGCTGCTCATCCGGAGGATCTCGTGCGGGCTGCACGGGAGTTGAAGCTTGCCGGCCTGGGGCTTGCCGACCGCAACACTGTGGCGGGTGTGGTGCGTCTGCATGCGGTGGCCAAGGCCAACAATTATGCGTTTCGGCCGGGTGCTCGGCTGGTCTTCGCCGATGAAACGCCGGAGCTTCTCGCCTATCCGATGAACCGGCAGGGCTGGGGTAACCTGTGCAGGCTGCTGAGCGCCGGCAATCTGCGTTCGCAGAAAGGATGCTGCACGCTTTACGAGGCGGACCTGTTCGAATGGTCGCGGGATCTGCTCTTTGCCGCGATGCCGCCCCCGCTTGCCGACACGCATCAGGTCCTGGAGTTCCGCCGTCGGCTCGCGCGCCTTTTGCCTGTTCTTGACGGCCGGCTCTATCTCCTCCTGGTTCCACGCCATGACGGGCGGGATCGCTTGAGTTTTGCCGAAGTCGCAAGCCTGGGCAAAGCCCTGAAGCTGCCGCTTCTCGCCAGCAACGACCCGTTTTATGCCATTCCCGAACATCGACCGCTCGCCGATGTCGTCACCGCCATTCGCGAACATGTGACGATCGCACAAGCCGGTTTTCGGCTCGCCACCAATGCCGAACGACATCTGAAGGCGCCGCGGGAAATGGCGCGCCTGCTCCGGCTTCATCCCGAGGCGATCGCAGCCACCAGCGAATTCTTTAGCCGGCTTCATTTTTCGCTTGACGAACTCGGGCATCAATATCCGGATGAAAGCGTAGACGGCGAACAGCCTGCACAGGCCTTGCGCCGGCTGACCTATGAGGGGGCTGCCCGGCGCTTTCCGGATAAAGACATTACCGAAAAGGTTGCGATGCTGCTGGAATACGAGCTGAACCTGATCGGCGAGAAGAAGTACGAAGCCTATTTTCTCACAGTGCAGCGGATCATCAACTATGCCCGCAGCAAGGATATCCTGTGCCAAGGGCGTGGATCGGCGGCCAATTCCGCCGTCTGCTATTGCCTCGGGATCACCGAGGTGAACCCGGAAAAGACGACCCTGCTTTTTGATCGCTTCATCTCGACCGAGCGTGACGAGCCGCCCGATATCGATGTCGATTTCGAGCATAACCGGCGCGAGGAGGTGATCCGGTTCATCTACGAGGCCTATGGGCGCGAACATGCGGCGCTGACGGCGGCGGTGATCAGCTACCGCGCCCGTTCGGCCGGTCGCGAAGTCGCCAAGGCCTTCGGCCTGTCGGATGACGTTCAGTCGGCGCTGGCCGGTTCGATCTGGGGCTGGTGGACAAAAAACTTCACCGAGGAGCAGGCCAAGGCGGCCGGGCTCGATCTGGCCGATCCGACAACCCGGCGCGTGATGGACTACGCCGACCAGTTGCAGCGTTTTCCGCGTCATCTGTCCCAACATGTCGGCGGCTTCGTGATCACCCGCGACCGGCTCGACGAGGTCGTGCCGATCATGAACACGGCCGATGGCCGGTACATGATCGAATGGGACAAGGACGATCTTGATGTGCTGAAGATCCTGAAGATCGACGTTCTGGCGCTCGGCATGCTGACCTGCCTGGCCAAGGCCATGAAGCTGCTGGAGCAACATTACCGGCGCACGGAAACGCTTGCCTCGATCTTCGACGATGACCAGCCAGCGGTCTATGACATGATCTGCCGGGCCGATACACTGGGCGTCTTCCAGATCGAGAGCCGGGCACAGATGAGCATGCTGCCGAGACTGCGGCCGCGGATTTTCTACGATCTGGTGATTGAGGTGGCGATCGTCCGACCGGGGCCGATCCAGGGCAATATGGTGCATCCCTATCTGAGAAACCGGCAGGAATTCCGAAAGCATGGCCGGCAACCGACCTATCCGAATGCGGAACTCGTGCCGGTGCTGGAGCGGACACTCGGCGTGCCGCTTTTTCAGGAACAGGCGATGCAGATCGCGATTACCGCGGCGGGCTTCACGCCGGCCGAGGCCGACCGGTTGCGGCGGGCGATGGCAACATTCCGGCGGACGGGACAGGTCAGCGATTTCAAGACGCGTTTCGTCGACGGTATGCTCGGGCGGGGCTACGAGCGGGAGTTTGCCGAGCGTTGCTTCAGCCAGATCGAGGGGTTTGGTGAATATGGCTTTCCCGAAAGCCATGCGGCGTCCTTTGCGCTGCTCGTCTATATTTCCTGCTGGTTCAAGGCCTTCTATCCGGATGTGTTCTGCGCAGCCTTGCTCAATTCCCAGCCGATGGGGTTTTATGCCCCGGCGCAACTGATCCGCGACGCGCGCGAGCATGGCGTCGAGATGCGCCCTGTCGATATCAATCATTCCGAATGGGACAACGGGCTGGAAGCGGGGGAGTACGACCGTGCGCGGATCTCGCCGCGTCATCGCGAGATGGCCGGCGTCATCCTGACGGAAAAGGCCGTACGGCTGGGATTGCGGCAGGTCAAAGGTGTCTCGAAGGTGGATATGGAGCTGCTCGTGGCGCAACGCGGATCGGGCTATGATTCGGTGCGTGATCTCTGGCTGCGCACGCGCCTGCCGCGTTCGGTGATCGAGCGGCTGGCGGATGCCGACTGCTTTTCGTCGCTTGGTCTTGGCCGGCGCGATGCGCTGTGGGCGGCGCAGGCGCTGGACGGAGACCAAGCGGTGGAAATGCTGCCGTTGTTTGCAACGGTGCCGCAGGAGGATATCCATGGCGAGGCCGAAATGGCGCTGCCACGCATGCTGCCGGGTGAAGAAGTGCTGAGCGACTACCGCGCGCTGACATTTTCGCTCAAGGCGCATCCGGTGTCCTTCCTCAGAACAGACATGGCGCGGGCCGGCCTCAGCCGTGCCGTCGACCTGGAGACCCTGCGCAACGGCGACTCGATCCAGATTGCCGGACTGGTTCTGGTGCGCCAGAGGCCCGGTTCTGCCAAGGGCGTCATCTTCATGACCATCGAGGACGAGACGGGCGTCGCCAATATCATCGTCTGGCCCAAGGTCTTCGAACGGTATCGGGCGATTGTCATGGGGGGCCGTTTCGTCTGTCTGCGCGGCAAGCTGCAAAAAGCGGATGGCGTCATCCATGTGGTTGCCGATCACCTGGTCGATGCAACGGTCCGGCTCGGCATCCTGCAGCGCGACCTGAAGGATTTTACCACGCTTGCCCATGCCGACGAGGTCCGGCGACCGGGCGTCGATCATCGCCAGGGCAAGGACCATAGCCGGGGTGAGGGCCGGGATCAGGATAAGGACCGGGGTGAAGCGCCGACCGGCGCAGGTCGTGTCTCGCTGGCGGTGATCAGAGAAGGACCGGGAGGAGACGAGGTGCCCGAACGAGGGGAAGTATCAGCAAGAAGGGAGGTGTCAGGCGGTGGGAAAGCCAGAGCAGGACGGGTAGTTTCTGATGGTGCGATTGCCAGCGTCATGCCGAAAGGCCGCAATTTTCACTGAGCGGCGTGGTGTCACGGTCCATCGGAATGTTCTTGACAAAGCGCATCCAGTTCAGCAGAAAGGCGAGAGTAAGAGTCATGTTTGACGGTGCACGCTTTCATGCTGGTCTGCAGCTGCAATTACATTACCGACAAGGACATCAAGTCAGTCATAACTGAGCTGCTTGACGAAGACTGTTGGCAGTTGATCGTTCCCGCCAAGGTCTATCATGCCATGGGCAAGCGCGGCCGGTGCTGCGGCTGTTTCCCGAATGTCGTTGAATTGATCATCCGCACGACAGAGGATTATCACGCCGCCCGCGAGACGGAGACCGCCGAGGTCGTCGATTTCATGGAACGGCTGAAGCGTTTCCATGAAGAGCAGAGAGCAGCCATTCTTGAGCGCCGGATGGCCGCTGTTGCAGCCCGTCGCGCCGTCTGATCGCATCTGTCTATCTTCCTCTTTCTTCTCCCTTTCTTTGTTCTCTCGTTTATCCATCCGCCTTTCGCGCCGACTGCGATAATCGCCGTTGTGTATGCGTTGCGGCCGAGTGCGGCTGTCTGCCCGCGATTTGGTTGTCTGTCCGCGATGCGGTGATGCGCAGCGCGTCGCAAGGTGATCGCAGCCGGCTGGTGATGCCGGCATGGTTGTCGCGTTGGGCTTTTGGTGGCGAGGGCCAGGTGGCTGCGAAGGGCAGGCGATGAGTGCTGGCGATCGAGGTTGGCTCGGGATCGGGTCACGGGATCGGGCCACGGGGTCGAGCGATGGGAGCGGGCCGCAAGAGCGGGCTGCTGGTCGGGCGGTTGATTTCGATCGGATTTGCGCCGTATAGCCGGCTCTCTGCGTCTTTCCCGATGGTCATGCCTGATCACATCAAGTGCGAGATCTGCTCGCCGATATCTTCAGGACCCTGTTGCGGCCGGTGTTCGGATGGTAAAGGTCATGTCTATCGCCGACATATCGGTCCTGGGTGCGAACATAATGCCGGCGGGAACAACCTGGCCGGCGAGATCAGCCTGGCCATCGGGCGCATCCTGGCCCGCGTCGACGGATTTGATGATGAGCGGCGACCGCTTCCAAACTTGTGTCGCTCAAACTCGACAATCTTAGAATACTTCTAAAAAAGCGCTCGACAGGATTTGCGACAGGGCGTAAAGTTTGGCCATTCCATTCACGTAAAGGACGAATTTCATGAAGGGTGATCCGAAGGTCATTGAACGGCTCAACGAGGCGCTTTTCCTCGAGCTTGGCGCGGTAAACCAGTATTGGCTGCACTACCGCCTGCTCGAAGATTGGGGCTATACAAAGCTCGCCAAAAAGGAGCGCGCCGAGTCGATCGAAGAAATGCAGCATGCGGACAAGCTGGTTGCCCGCATTATCTTCCTTGAAGGTCATCCGAACCTGCAGCAGGTCGGCGCATTGCGCATCGGCCAGAATGTCAAGGAAGTCCTCGAAGCCGACCTGGCCGGCGAATACGACGCCCGCACCGCCTACAAGGCATCGCGCGACGTCTGTTATCAGGCAGGAGACTATGTCACGATGAAGCTGTTTGAAGAGCTTCTGATGGACGAAGAAGGCCATATCGACTTCCTCGAGACGCAGATCGAACTGCTCTCGAAGCTCGGCGAGGAAAAATACGGCCTGCTCAACGCCGATTCCGCCGACAACGCCGAATAAGCTGCCGCTGCCAGCCTGAAGAGCTTGCTGTGCCGGGCGTGTCCGGCGCATCTGCCTCTAGCACCTTGAAGCGGTGCGACATGTCGCTCTGCGGGTTGAACTGCATCCATATTGCAAGACGAGACCGGGACACTCACAGGTGTTCCGGCCTCGTTTGATATGCCGTTGCCGCGACTGCCTCGACATGCGCGCGATGCGCGGCATACCGGCCTTGGGGCCTCGGTTGGTGCGGGTGAATTCCGAATCCTTTCATGCGGAGATCGCGGTTTCATCGATGCCTGTGTCCGGCCGCTCAGCGCGCTTTCACGTCAGGCCCCGAGACGAAAGCGCGGGCGATCGGTTGCCGGACTTGCGGCGAGGCAGGTGCGGACGGGATGACGCCGCGCCACCAGGCGCAGCCTGCGGCTGTGGCAATGTCGTTGCGCTTCAAAGGGCTGTTTGGCGGCGGTATTTCGCAGGTGTGGTCCGGGCGTCCGGGCAAGAGCCAATCACCTCGCGCATTTTCATCAGATCTCCGAGGCGTCCTGGCAGATTGTGCCGTGCGTCAAATTGCGCCGCCATCGTTGATACCGGGTGAGGTCGGGATGCTGACCGATGTTGCGACCACGTTTGGCTTGCTGATGCTGCGATATGGGGCGATGTGGAGAATCCCGGTCTTGCGGCTGAGGCGGCGGTGCGGGTGCAATTGCAATTGCAATTGCGGGTGAAAACCTGATCTCCTCCTGCTGCAATTGCGGTCTCATCGATGCTTGCGCCCGCCCGCTCGTTCAGGGTGCCTGCCGTCAGGCTTCGAGGCGAAAGCGTGCGCGATAGGCGGCCGGGCTTGTGGCGAGGCGAGTGCGGAAATGATGACGCATCGTCGCCAGTGTGCCGAAGCCTGAGGCATCGGCAATGTCGTCAAGCGGGACCTGGCCATGCTGCTGCAGCAATTCGCAGGCGTGGCGCAGTCGCTCAAGCAGGAGCCAGTCGCCCGGGGCCTTTCCCGTCAGCTCCTTGAAGCGGCGCTGGAAGGTGCGCTCGCTCATGCCGGCGCGTTCGGCCATCTGCTTCAGGCCGATGTCCTCGTCGAGCCGGCTGCGCAACCAGTCGATCAGCGGGGCGAGCCTTGCACCCTCGCGGTCCTGGAGCACCGGCCGCTCGATGAACTGGGCCTGTCCGCCTTCGCGGTGGGGCGGGACCACGAGGCGGCGGGCAACGCTGTTGGCGGCCTGTGCACCAAAATCCTTGCGCACGACGTGCAGGCACAAATCCATGCCCGCCGCGCTGCCGGCGGCGGTCAGGACATTGCCCTCGTCAATATAAAGAACGTCCGGATCCAGCTCTATCTGCGGATAGCGCGTGGCAACCGCATCCACATACCGCCAGTGGGTGGTCGCACGGCGGCCATCGAGCAATCCGGCAGCCGCCAGAACAGCAATGCCGGAACACAGGGACATGATGCGCGCGCCCCTTGCCTGGGCTGCCCGTAGCGCAAGGATCAATGCGGGCGGCACCGGGGCATCGATACCGCGCCAGCCGGGCACGACAATCAGGTCGGCCTCCTCCAGCAAGTCCAGCCCATTGTCGGCCGTGACCATCAGGCCGCCCGCGGCACGCAAGGGGCCGGGCTCGACCGCTGCGGTGGCATGACGATACCAGCCTTCCCCCATTTCCGGCCGGGCAAGGCCGAAAACCTCGGTCGCTACCCCGAACTCGAAGGTGCAGAGACCTTCATAGGCAAGGGTCGCGACACGCGGGCCGGCGAGCGGGGAGGACTGAAAGGGGGACGGTGACGGCTGCGAGGTTCCGATGGGCGAGAGCGCGGGTGCAGGTATCGGCGACGATGCAGGCAAAGAAATTGACGAAGATGTTGGCGAGGACATTTGTGCGGGCGCTTGTGACGGAATTTGTGAGGGCATTGGCATGGGCACTTGTCAGGGTACTTGTGAGGGCATTGGCGATGAAGGCGATGACCATGAAGGAGTGGGTAATGATGGCAGGCGCGCTGATCGTGCACAGGATGACGGTCCGGGCGCCGAGGACAGCGACGGCGGCGATGCTGGTGGTGGAAACAGGGGCGAGGCAGCGACCGGTTCCGCCGCTTCGGGCGTGGCTGCGACCAGCCCTGCCCCTGTCCCTGCCATTGTCACGGCCATTGGAGACGCCGCGAAAGGCGCATGCGGAGGTTCCGCTAGTGATGCCATTGGCGATGCCTCCGGTGGAGCTATCGGTCGCGCGGCCAGCGGCGCTGGTGGCGCAGCTCGTGCGGTTGCGATCGGCGCAGACATCGATGCCGGCAGGGACGCGCCGTCTCGCGCACGGCGCGGTCGTCCGGGTCGTGTGCCAATCGACGGGCTGTCAGGCGGACGGTCTGGCGGGTTCTCCGGCGGGGCATGTGTCATTGGCGAGATCTTTACGGAGATTGGCATTGACGCCAGTTTCGCCGAATATCTGAAAAAGGCAAGCTCGCTGCATGTTCCACCAGCCAGTCGAGAGCGTGTAATGCCGAGCACCGTCACCGAAATCCCTTCCGCCGATCCCGCCGTCGTCGCCGCCCATTATGCAGCGCGGCTTTCCTTTGAAACCGATTGCTGGGACGTGCATCACGCGCTTTCCACCGGGCTCACGGATTTCGTGCTTGTCGATGTGCGCGGGCCGCAGCTTTTCGAGAGGGCGCATGTACCGGGTGCGATCAACCTGCCGCATGGCAAGATGACCGAGCGGAAGATGGGCGAATGGCCCGACGATACGCTGTTTGTCGTCTATTGCGCCGGGCCGCATTGCAACGGTACCGACCGGGCGGCCCTCAGACTTGGCCGGCTGGGGCGGCGGGTCAAGGTGATGATCGGCGGCATGACCGGCTGGGCTGACGAGGGGTTCGCGGTGGCGACCGGACGATAGGACTGGGCGGGTCGGGTCCGGTCCCTTGCGGCATTCAGCCCTTGCGAGGGCGACACCGTCCGTTGCTGTCTTCGCCCGGACGGTTTCTCGGCGATTGCCGTCTTTTCCTGTGAACCCCCACGCGAACGTGAGGGTTCTGTTCAAGGCCAGAGGGTCAGGCCGCGCGATACTGCTTCACGAACTGGGTACCATCCATCTCCAGCTTGCGGCCGGTGATCTGGCGGTCTTCGCCCAGATACTGAACGTGAAGGTATTCGCGATCATCGAAGTCCGCATGCTTGATCTTGAGGTTGCTGATGGAATGACCACCCGCCTCGACGATCTTGCGCGCCTCCGGCGTCAGCCGGGAGAGAACGTCGTTGATCACGACTGCTTTCGGGCCACCCAGGAGTTTCCCGGTGGTGTCGTCCCAGATCAGCTTGTAGACCGCGCCATGGCGGAAATAGTTGATCTCTACCTCGGTGACACCATGTGCCTTTGCGACGATGATTTCCCCGAGTTTGGAGCCGACGAGAAAGCGGGCAACGGCTTGCTGAACATCGACCGAGAGATCCCAGAACGAGTTCAGAAGAACTTTGCTTTCGTGCATCGTCATGATCCGGTCCTCACTAGTGCTTGTGAGCACCGAGTTCGACCTTGCTCTTGTCGATATCGATTTCACTCTTGCCGGCAAGTTCCGCAACAACGGCCTGCAGCCGCTGCTGTGCCTGAGCGAAAGCATCGTCATGGCCGGTGGCCTCGACGAAAGCTTCAAGCTCCAGCTTGTCCCCATTGTCCAGCATGTGGGCGATTTTGGTCTTGAACATCTGCTTCATATGTATCCTCACTTTTTGAAGCTTGCAGTTTAGTCGCCACTAAAGCGACTGTTGTCTGTGCCGAGTGATCAAATTCGCTCAGCACACTTCTCACCAAAGGAATGCAGTTGTTGCACTTGGGCATGCATCCGATGGATCTGAAGCAGGTCTTGACGTTGTGGGCCCCGGCGCGGCAGGCGGCGCGAAAGGTCTCCTCGTCAATATCGTGGCAGGTGCATCTGGTCCGGCACGTCACAGGGCGATCTCCTCTGCGCGGGTTTCATGCGGGCGAAGCGCGCGCCTGACCGATGGCCAGCATTCGCGGATCTTGTTGTGCATCTTGGTTACCGCGCTCAGCGGCGGATTGAGCAGCTTCAGGTTGACCAGGAACACGCCGATCTGGACGGCCGACAGCTCCTCCGGCAGCAGTTTCCATAGGCCGCTGAGCGACATGATGAGCAGGAAGACCAGCGAAACCCAGAAGGCGAAGTCGCTGATCGCCTCGCTTGCCTGCTTGTAGAGTTCGAAGCGGATGCGGTTCGAATACAGCTTTTCCTGCTCCCGATGGAGCTTCAGCCGGTCGCCATCGGCAACGGCGGCACTGACGCTGCCGAACAGCAGCAGTCCGGTATGGCTGAGCCGCTGGATCAGGGTACCGAATGTCAGCGAGGCGAGGAACGGCACAAGGGCCGAGACGAGCAATGCCGGCAGCAATTCGGGGGACAGGGTGGTTTGCCAGATCAGCACGGCCGGGACGCCGACCAGGACGATCCACATGTCCTTCTGCGCCAGGTCGAAGAGCTTGACGACGTTCTTGCAGTCATTGGTCGCCTTGGCGACATGGTTACCCGGATCGCCATCGCCGCGGATTTCGAACCATCGGCGCTGAACGTCGATCAATAGGCGATCGTCATACATGCGGTTGGTCACCTTCTCGACGATATGCAAAAGCGAGAGGCCGAGAAATATTGCGATGGCATAGGGCGTATAGGCCAGCAGTTCGACCAGGCTGAACCGTCTTTCGCCTTGGGAGATCTCCAGCAGGACTTCCTTGGCGAACCAGGCCTGGATCGGAGCGATGGCGGGTGAAATGATATTGGGCAGAACCGTCAGCGCGAGGAGCCACGGATGCGCCAGCATCATGGCGAGCAGCTCCCAGATCAGCGCTGGAAGCGGCGTGCGAGGACAGTGGCTGCTGCCCGCTGTCGCTTCGATCTGTCCTTTTGTTTCCAGCACCTGCATGACCATTCCAGACGGGAGTGATGTTGGTTTGCCCGGCCCGCCGGAGATGACGGGCCGGGCTGAGTGGGTTAGAATTTTGCGCGGATGCCGGCGAAATAGCTCTTCACGCCTTCCTGGATTTCCGTCGTGCCGTCCGCCTTGTGGTTGACGCGTTCGGTACCCGTGACATTCTTGGCGAGTGCGTAGAGCTCGAATGTCTCGGTGAGCTGGTAGTTCATCGCGAGGTCAAGCGAGAGTTCCGCGTCGCGGGTTTCATTGGCGCTGTCGCCTGCGGAATCGATCCGGGCGGTGTAGCCGAGGCCGGCGGACAGCGAGAGCCTGTCGCTCGGATCCGTCCATTCCAGCGCGACATCGGCGAAGAACGGCGCCTGTTCCTTGAATTCGCGTGTCGTGCCGTCAGCCTGGGTGACCTTGCTGCGGGCAAATGTCTGCGTTGCAAATACGGAGAAGCCGCTGACGACAGGTACGTCCAGCGCGGACAGGCTGATGCGCTGGCTGAGGATGATGCCGTTGGTCCAGCCATTACCGACGTTCTGGTACTGGTAGACGCTGTCACCATCGCTGTTGAGCGTGCCGGTATCGACCGTTTCCATCAGGTCCTCGATCGCGCGGTGGAAAAGCCCGAAGGATAGTTCCACGTCGCTCGTCTCGTAGGTGACGCTTGGGTCGAAAGCCTAGGCGCGCTCGGGGTCGAGATCGGGATTGCCGAGCAGCATGTCGGAATTCTGCGGGATCAGGTTGTCGAATTTCGGCCGGTTGACCAGACGCGCGACGCTGGCATCGACGGCCCATTCCTCGGTCGCCTGGAAATGCACCGGCAATGACGGCAGGACGTCGAAGACATTGCCGCCACCGGTCGTGCCATCGGCAATCGCGGCGTCCAGGTCGCTTGCTTCAAAACGCACGCCCGGCGCGATGGTCAATCCGTTGTCGAAGGTGATTTCATCGAGGATATAGCCGGCCCAGACCGTTTCATCGATCGCATAGACTTCCTTGGCATCCAGTGCCTGGACAACGCCACCGACCGTCTTCTGCTTTTCCTTGGTCCGGTCGCGGACACGGACCAGAGCGCCGGTCTTTACATCATGCTGCACGCCGCCAAGCTCGAAAGGCAATAGCAGATCGACCTGGCTAAAGGTGGACGCGGTCGAGCTTGTCCTCGATTTCCGTCTCGTATTTGTTGGTCGTTTCCACGCCGGCAGCGTTGAAGATACGCTTGCCCTTGTCCTTCTTTTCCGTGGTGCGGTAATTGCCCGCCAGCACCTCGACGCTGGCACCAACCCAGGCGTCGAAATCGTGACGCCAGGAGCCGCTCGCACCATAGGTCCGCTTTTCCTTCTGCTCGACTTCCGTCTCGCTTCCGTTGCCGGAGCCGTTGGCCTTGTATTTGTATTTGATCTTGTCCTTGTCTTCATCGAGTCCGAGAAGCAAGGGTTTCAAATGGACTGCATTGGCGTCGTTCTGCCACAGGATATCGGCGAGCGCGCCGAAGGTATTCATCGACTTGTTTTCGTCCTCGGCTTCGGAAAGAAGCCGCGGTCGCGGTGAATTTTTCCTTGGTCTTGCTGTTGGAATTGCGGGCCCGTGTCAGGCCACCCTGGGCGCCGAAATTGTCGGAATACATGCCGCCGCCGATCGCGCTATGGACCTCGTATCGTGGTGTTTCCGGGATTTCGGCCAGCTTGACCTCGATGCGTCCGGCCAGGCCGTCGGCTTCCATGTCGGCGCGACGTCCGCGGATCACTTCGACGGAATCGACAAGGCCGGCCGGCAGGCTGTCGAGATTGAATTCGCGCTTTTCACCGCCGTCCGGCAGCACGATGCCGTCGATCGAGGTGCGGGTGTATTCCTTGTCCATGCCGAGAACGCGGGCATCCTTGTCCTCGCCCGGTGCACCGCCGGTCATGACACCGGGAAGCCGCTTGACGAAATCCTGGGCCTGCGAGCCGCTTGGCAGGCGGTCGAGCTGATTGCGGTCGAATGTGTCGCCTGGCACGTTGCGGCGGGCAATGCCTTCACCGACGCAGAGCGGACGTCTGTCACCTTCTGCGCGCCGCTGTCCAAGATCGGGTCTGCCGAATATCCGGTACTGTTCGAATTGCCAGCCTGGGCTGGATCGGATGCATGCGCCAACTCTTCTTGCGGTGCCGGCGAGTTGCCAAAAGCCGGCGAATGGCGGAAGCTTCAGGGCGGCGTTTCAATCACGGGGCGAAGATTGCGCATGACGACGATGGTTTCGCATGACAAGGAGCCCACACAACAGCGCCACGGCACGATCTGCCGGGGATGCTGGGACCAGATGCATGTGCCCATTCCGATCCGCGGGGCACTGGCATTGCCGTTTCGCGCCTTTGGCATCACGCGCAGCAAGATGAACCCGAATATCTGCACGATCTGCGAGCGGGCCTTCCAATATGTAAAGAAGCAGCGGCATGTGACGGCCGGTGCGACGATCCTGTTTGCCGATATCAGGGGGTTTACCACCTTGTCGGAGCGCATCGACGTCGTAACGCTCAGCGAGATAGTCAGCCAGTTCCAGGGGCGCTGTGCGCAGGCAATCTGGGCACATGACGGCATCGTCAACAAGCAGATGGGCGATGGACTGATGGCGATCTTCAACTTTCCGATCACGCGCAAGGATCACGCCAGCGCCGCCATCATGGCCGCACGGGATATCCAGCAAAACTGCCGTTCCGCGCTCGACAGACTGACGTCAGATTTTGGCGGGCCGCTCGGCGATACCGGCGCTGTAGGGATTGGTGTCGGCATCCATTCCGGGGATGTCGAAATCGGCGAGTTCTCGAGCTTCCGCAGCGATTTCACCGCGATTGGCGGCGTCGTCAACCAGGCCGCGCGACTGGAATCGCAGGCTGCAGCAGGCGAGATCCTGGTGTCTGCGGAGACTGCTGCGCAGGCCCCGGACCTGATGGCCGGTACGCAAACGCGCTCACTTGTGCTGAAGGGCATCGCGCAACCGGTTCAGGCTCGGGTGCTGACGCTGCATTGATATGGTTTGCCGGGGGCGATGTTGGTGTGCCCGCCGCGCGGCATCCGCGTTTGAACGTCTCCGGCACGCGATCTGCAGCCGACGGGATTTTCAGCCGGTCAGATGGGCGAATTCCGCGACAACCTGTTCATAGACCGCGCGCTTGAACGGCACGATGAGAGCGGGCAGTTCCTGCATCGGCTTCCATTCCCAGGCGTCGAATTCGGCCTGGTGGCCGCCGGGGGGCGGGTTGATGGCGATCTCATTCTCGTCGCCTTCGAAGCGGAAGGCGAACCAGCGTTGGGTCTGGCCCCGGTATTTGCCACGCAAGCCGATGCCGATCAGTTCGGCGGGCAGGTCGTAATTGATCCAGCGGCTGGCTTCGGCAAGCAGCGAGACCGTCTTCATGCCGGTTTCCTCGTATAGCTCGCGGATGGCGGCCGGCAGGGCATCCTCGCCGGCGTCGATGCCGCCCTGCGGCATCTGCCAGAGTTGCGGCGAGCCGTCATATTCCGAATTGCCTTCGACCAAACGGCGGCCGGCCCAGACCAGGCCCTGGCCGTTCAGCACCATGATGCCGACGCAGGGGCGGTAGGGCAGATCCTCGGCCTTGACCGATGGGGCGGGAGATTTTGTCATGATGTCCTCAAGGCTTGTTGTCGGTGGTCAGGGCCGAGACGCCGACGATCTCGATGCCGCGGGCGACCGCCTCCTCGCGCCATTCGGCGACGGCGGAAATCGTCTCGTCGAAGGCTGAGCCGATACCGATCGCCTGGCCGTTGCGCTGGGCGATGCGTTCCAGTTCATCAAGCTTTGCGAGGATCGCCTTGCGATCCAGCTGGGCGTCGATCATCACGTCGCCGAAGGCATGGGGAATGCCGATCGCCTTGGCGAAGTCGCCAGAAAGCGAGCGGGCGGTCGAGCCATCGTCGAGGAAAAGCAGGCCGCGATTGCCGATATCCCGCATGATCGGGTCCATCGCCTTCTCGTCAGAGAGGAAGCGGGCGCCCATATAGTTCATGATGCCGGTGTAGTTGGTGATCTGGGCCATCGCCTGATGCAGGTTGGCGAGATTGGTGGCCTTGCTCTTTTCGGCCACCAGCGTGCCGCGACCGGGATCGTTGTTGGGATAGTCGAAAGGCTCCATCGGCACCTGCAGCACGACTTCATGGCCCTTGCGGCGGGCCTCCTGCATCCAGCGGGTCAGGCTGTTGCCGGTTGCGGCAAAGGCAAGGGTCACGTCGTCGGGCAGGTCGCGGATAGCTTTCTGGCTGCCGGTCTGGCTGAGGCCGATGCCGCCGATGACGATGGCGATGCGGTTGCCGCGGGCGCCGGACCAGGGACGGGCGTAAAATTCGACGGGTTTCAAACCATCGGTGCCGATGACCGGCAGACGGCCTTGCGGGCTGTCCTCCAGCAGATCGTCATTCGGCTGACCGGCCAGGCGCGGATTCTGGATATGCGATCCGATGATCACCGGGCCTTCGCCGTCGCGCGGCTTGGGGGTGTATTTGGTAACGACAGATCCGTCGTCGTTCACGGTGCGCTGGACGTTGGCGCCGTCCTGCGGTCGGCTGCGGATCAGTCCCGAGCCTGCTTCGTCGAGAGCGGTCTTTTCCTCGGCAACCACAACCTCGGTCCCTTCGTCAGCGCCGGCCGGCATGATTGGCGCGGTGTCCTGAAGGGGAAGCGGGGAGAAGGCGGTCAGCGCGGAAAAGCCGACAAGCGCCAGCACGGCTGCCGTCGAGCCCAATGTCGAAAGGCGGAACCGTCGCTCGACGCGACGTCCGCCTTTACGCTCCTGACCGAGCGGTGCATGCAGATCCATGCGGGAATTCCAACGGCTACCGACGGGTCGAAACCCAGGCGCCTGCGCCCGGTGAGGCGCAGGCGATGGCTTGTTCGATTACTGCAGCGAGGCCTTCTGCGGATCGGCCGGGAAGGCCGGGTCCGTCTTGACGCCGCGCAGCAGGTCGAGGGCATAGTTCAGCTGGACGTCGTCCTTGGCTTCCGGCGGCACATAGGCGACGGAACCCGAACCTTCGTCATTCTCGTTCTGGCCCTTGATGTGACCCGGCAGAGCCGATTCACCCTCGGAGCGCACCTTGCCCTGCAGTTCTTCCGGCAGCGGCTGTTCGACCTTGATGTCCGGCTCGATGCCGGTGCCCTGGATCGACTTGCCCGACGGCGTGTAATAGAGCGCCGTGGTCAGGCGGAGCGCACCCTTTTCGCCCATCGGGATGATGGTCTGGACGGAGCCCTTGCCGAAGGAACGCGTGCCGAGAACGGTGGCGCGCTTCAGGTCCTGCAGGGCGCCGGCGACGATTTCCGAGGCCGAAGCCGAACCGCCGTTGACGAGAACGACGAGCGGCTTGCCATCGGTCAGGTCGCCTGCGCTGGCGTTGAAGCGGCGGGTGTCTTCCGGATCACGCGAACGGGTGGAAACCACTTCGCCGCGCTCCAAGAAGGCGTCCGAAACGTAGATCGCCTGATCGAGCAGACCGCCCGGATTGAGACGCAGATCGAGAACGAAGCCCTTCAGCTTGTCGCCCGGCACTTCCTTCTTGATCTTCTCGATCGCAGCTTCCAGGTCGTCGTAGGTCTTCTCGGTGAACGAGATGACACGCAGATAACCGACATCGCCTTCGACGCGCGATTTGACGGCGCGGATCGGGATGATTTCGCGGGTGACGCTGAGTTCGATCGGCTTGTCGGCACCCTTGCGCAGGATGGTCAGCTTGATCGCGGTATTGACCGCGCCACGCATCTTCTCGACGGCTTCCTCAAGCTTGAGGCCGCGCACGGATTCACCGTTGATCTCGGAAATGAAGTCACCGGCGAGAATGCCGGCCTTGGAACCCGGCGTGTCATCGATCGGGGTGATGACCTTGACCAGTTCCTCTTCCATCGTCACTTCGATGCCGATGCCGCCGAACTCGCCGCGGGTCTGGGTCTGCATGTCGGCCGCGTCCTTGGCGTTCATGTAGACGGAATGCGGGTCCAGCGAGGTGAGCATGCCGTTGATGGCGCTCTCAACCAGCTTTTCCTCATCCGGCGGCGTGACATACTGGGCGCGGATGCGCTCGAACACGTCGCCAAAAATCGACAGTTCCTTGTAGGTGGAAGGGCCAGCCGCCTGCGCGGGGACACCAGCCGAGTAAATGACGCTCATCGCGGTTGCGCCCATCAGCGCGCCGACGAGTAGAAGAGAAGCTCTACGAATCATTCTGTGCCTTTCCAGAATCGCCTCCTACCCACCAGGGGCGGGAATCAACCGGTTTTCCGTCTTTCCGAAGTTCTATGTAAAGTGTCGGGCGATCGGTTTCCAGCGCCAAAGCAGTGGCGCTTGCCACTCTTTTTTCCCCCATGCTCGCGAGGGGTTCACCGGAAAGCACGAACTTGCCCTGACTGGTGTTGATCCGGTCCATTCCGGACAGCACCATATGATAGCCGTCGCCCGTGTTCAGAATGATCATCTGACCGTAGCTGCGGAAATTTCCTGCAAATACCACCCATGCGTCTGCCGGTGCAGTGACCAGCGCTCCCGGCGACGAGGCAATGACCATGCCCTGAGCCTGGTGGCCGGTTCCGTCCGGGTCACCAAACTGCCGCAGGGTCTCGCCGGCGGCCGGCAATTCCAGTTTCTGCTGCAGTTCCGAGAAGGGATATGCTGGCGCAATGCGGTTTTTATCAGGCAATCCGGACTGGGCGAGTTCGCGCGCGCGGGTTCGTTGTTCCTCGGTCATCTGGTCGCGCCGCGCCTCTTCGGCGCGGGCCATTTCGGCTGCCTGGCGGGATGACAGGATCTCGCTTTCAAGCGAGCGGATCAGCGCTTCCATGGTCGACGCGCGTTCGGCAAGTGCTTCTGATTGCTTGCGTTCCGCCTGCAGTTGCAAAGTATTGGTGCGCGCCAGCCGATCATTTTCGGCCAATAGCATGTCCATGCGCCGTTCTTCTTCCTGGCGGCTGGAAATGGCGGCGACAAGCTGGTCCATTTCCGTCTTGCCGGCCAAGCGCAGTTCGATCAACTCTTTGAGATCAGCCGCGAGCTTGTCGGTCTGCTGGCGCATGCCTGGGACAACGGAGCCGAGCAGGATCGCGGTGCGGACGGAGGCGAGCGCATCCTCGGGGCTAACGAGCAAAGCGGGTGGCGGGTTGCGACCCATGCGTTGCAGGGCGGCAAGCACTTCGGCCAGGACTGCGCGCCGCTCGCGGAACGAGGCACGGATGCCATCCTCCTTGATGGCGATGCCGGCCAGGCGCTTTTCGCCGCTGGTGATCTGTTTCTCGATGTCCTTGCGCCGCGTGGCGGACTCGATCAGCGCCGTCTTCAGGCTTTCGGTGGTCTTGGCCAGCGCGTCGATGCTTTTCTGCAGTTCGGCGGACTTGTCATTCGACAGGCGCATGCTCTGCGAGATTTCCTGCAGTTCACGACCGATCTGGTCGCGCTTTGTCCGCAGCTCGACTTCCGCATTTGTCGGTGCAGCGGCGGCTGCCGGATTGCGCGCGCCGGTCTCGGCGGCCGGCGGGGTGGAGCCGGTGGTTGCCGCGGGCTCCTGCGCGCTGACGACGGACAGCGGCGTGGCGGACGAAAGGGCGAGCGTCAATACGGCGATGGTCGAAACGGTGACGCCGCAAGCCTTCTGCGACCACGCGCGCGGCTTGCGGCGACGCGGTTCGCTCATGCCAGTCTGGGCAGGCAGGGCAGTCTGGATGGTTTTCGCTGGCAAAGGATGATCCCGGTTCGGCGGGAAAATACGCTGATTTGCCGCATAGGCAAAGCGGCATTGCGCCGGTGCCGTCAAACGCGGTGATAAGGGTGGCCGGTGAGGATGGTGACGGCACGGTAGAGCTGTTCGGCCAACAGGATGCGAACCAGCTGATGCGGCCATGTCAGGCGGCCGAGATTGAGCACCAGCCTAGCCCGATCGCGTAATTCGGGGTCGACGCCATCGGCACCACCGATGATGAAGACCATGTCGCGCTGGCCGTTGTCGGCGGCATCGCCGATGAATTTGGCAAATTCCGGGCTGTCAAAGGCCTTGCCGCGCTCGTCGAGGACCACGATAAGGGCGCCATCGGGGATCGTGCGGGAAAGCTCGGCACCTTCCTCGCGCTTGCGGGTGTCAGCATTGCCGGCCCGGCTTTCATTCAGCTCGACGGAGCGGGTGAATTCCAGCCCGCAGGCGGGACCGGCCTTGGCGAAGCGGTCCAGATAGCGGGATGCAAGTTCCTTCTCCGGTCCAGCCTTCAGCCGGCCCACGGCGTAAATGCCTATTTTCATGACGGCTGTCCTCGTCCTTGGGTCACAAAACCAACTGTCCGGCAAAGCAGGCGCTTGCCGCGTCACTCCGGCTTCGGGACCGTCCAGTGGGACGGCTGGCCGTTCCTAGAGCATTTCCGGTGAAAACGGCATCACCTGCCATGCTCCATCTGTCTTTTTTCACGCAATTTCGGCGCAAAACCGCTGCGCAGTTCTGCCGGAACGGCGCTAGTGCAGGCGACCTTCCTCGATGTCCGGAGCGGCCCACATTCTTTCGATATTGTAGAACTCGCGGATTTCGGGACGGAATACATGCACGATGATGTCTCCGATGTCGATCAGGACCCAATCGCCGGTTTCCAGACCTTCGACGCGGGCATAACCCAGGCCTTCGTCCTTCATGTCGGAGATGAGGTGTTCGCTGATCGCCGTCACATGCCGGTTCGACCGTCCGGACACGACTACCATGTAGTCGCCCAGCGCGGACTTGCCTGCGATGTTGATCGAGACGATGTCTTCTGCCTTTGAGTCCTCAAGACTTGAGAGGACCAGCTCAAGCGCGCGGGCTGCGGCATCGGCGCCACGTTCCGGGCTTTTCGGGACGGCGACATGCGCTCTTCCCTTGGTGTGCACTGTTGTCAGAGGTCTTCCTTTCCTTGGTATAACAGAACAGCACGTCTGTGATTCCCCGATGAGGAAATCGCAGCAAAAGGTGGCATCGATCCGCTAATCTTTCAAGATAGCCAAATGATTTGGACCAGCCGCCCGATCACGCCTCGGCTGCGGCGCGAAGTGCCGACGAACTGAGCGTCGAGCGCGGGCCGTGGATGAAGGTCCAGGCCGGAGCGGGCTTGCGCCAGAGCACGCCGGCATCGTCCTCGTCGATACGGGCATAGTCGAACGTGCGGGCCATTTTCGACGAGAGATAGGACAGGGTCGAGCCGGGCCTGTCGATCACGGCGATCGGGAAGGTGGTGGCGATCTTGCGCCAGCGCTGCCAGTGGTGGAAACCGGCGAGATTGTCCGCGCCCATGATCCAGATGAAATGGGCATGCGGATTGCGGCTGCGGATGAAATCGAGCGTGCGGGCGGTGTAGCTGGTACCCAGCGCCTGCTCGAAGGCGGTAACCTTGATGCGCGGATCGGCGGCCATGTCTTCGCAGAGCGCCAGGCGCTCGGCCAGCGGCGCCAGCTCGCGGCGGCTCTTCAACGGATTGCCGGGCGTGACCATCCACCACAGCTGGTCGAGGCCAAGGCGGCGCAAGGCGATCTCGGCAACGAGCACGTGGCCCTGATGGGGCGGGTTGAACGAACCGCCGAAAAGGCCGACGACCATGCCTCGCTCGACATGGGGCATGACGCGGTAGCGATGGGCGACCTGTTCCTGCTCCACGATGTCGGGGACCGGGTTCAGGGCCGGACCTGGCCGGTGCCGCGCACACGGTATTTGAACGATGTGAGCTGTTCGACGCCGACGGGCCCGCGGGCATGCATCTTGCCGGTGGCAATTCCGATCTCGCCGCCCATGCCGAACTCGCCGCCATCGGCAAACTGGGTCGAGGCATTGTGAAGCAGAATGGCGGAATCGATCTCGTTGAAGAATCGCTCGACCACTTTCGGATCCTCGGCGATCACGGCTTCGGTGTGGTTGGACGAATAGCGTGCGATATGATCGATGGCGCCGGAAATGCCATCGACGATCGCAACCGCGATGATCGCATCGAGATATTCGGTGCGCCAGTCTGCCTCTACCGCCGGCTTCAGGCCAGGAACGACGCGCAGGACCGTTGCCGAGGCCCGGATTTCGCAGCCTGCTTCGGTGAGTACTTGAAGCAGCGGCTTCAGATGGGTGGCGATCGCGCCGCTGTCGACAAGCAGCGTTTCGGCCGAGCCGCATATGCCGGTGCGGCGCATCTTGGAATTGAGGACGATCTGCGTGGCCATGTCGACATCGGCCGATGCATCGACATAGACGTGGCACAGGCCTTCGAGATGGGCAAAGACCGGGACGCGGGCTTCCGACTGGACGCGGGCGACCAGGCTCTTGCCGCCGCGAGGCACGATGACGTCAATCGAATTGTCGAGGCCCGAAAGCATGGCGCCGACGGCGGCGCGATCGGTGGTCGGCACGAGCTGGATGGCGTCGGCGGGCAGGCCCGCTGCGACCAGGCCCTTGACCAGGCAGGCGTGAATGGCGCGCGAGGAATTGACGGAGTCGGAACCGCCGCGCAGGATCACGGCATTGCCGGCCTTCAGGCAGAGGGCGCCGGCATCGGCGGTGACATTCGGTCGGCTTTCATAGATGACGCCGATGACGCCGAGCGGCGTGCGCACGCGTTCGATATGCAGGCCGTTGGGGCGATCCCATTCGGCGATGATCGAGCCGACCGGATCCGGCAATTCGGCAATCTCGCGCAGGGACATGGCAATGCCGGCAATGCGAGCGGCATCGAGCGTCAGGCGGTCGATGAAGGAGGCGGCGACGCCGGTGTCTGCGGCATTCTTCAGATCGATCACATTGGCGGCGAGAATGTCTGTTTCCGCGGCGACAAGCGCATCGGCCATGGCGCGGAGCGCGGCATTCTTGGCTTCGGTCGAGGTGTTGGCCAATGGTCGGGCCGCGGCACGGGCGCGCCGGCCGATGTCCAGCATCAGGGCTTCGACGGAATTGCCATTGGCTGCGGTCTCAAGCATGGGCTGCATCTTTCCTGTCACTCTCGGCCAATTCATTGTCTGCCGGGCCGGCCTGGTTTGTCGGACCCTTGTCGGCGAGGTCCCCGCCGACGATATCCTGGCGGCTGCCGAGTTCGGTCATGACGAGATCGTCGCGGTGGATCATGGCGGCGCGGCCGGCATAGCCGAGGATTGCCTCGATTTCATTGGACTTGCGGCCACAGATGCGGCGCGCTTCCTCGGCGTCATAGCCAGCCAGCCCGCGGGCAATTTCGCGCCCTTCGACACCGATGACGGAAACGGTGTCGCCACGATGGAATTGCCCGGCAACGGAGCGCATGCCGGCGGGTAGCAGGCTCTTGCCAGCCTTCAGGGCGCCTTGCGCACCGCTGTCGACATGCAGTTCTCCAGCCGGCTGAAGCTGGCCGGCGATCCATGTCTTGCGGGCCGTGACCGGCGACCTGGAGGCGGAGAACCAGGAATGGCGCGCGCCATTCTGAATGGCCGCCAGCGGGTTCATGGTCTTGCCTGAGGCGATGATCATGGCGCAGCCGGCACTGGTCGCGATCTTGCCGGCGTCGATCTTGGTGCGCATGCCGCCGCGTGACAGTTCAGACGCAGCACCGCCGGCCATGGCCTCGATCTCCGGGGTGATGTCCTCGATGGTTTCAAGGAACCGGGCATCCGGGTCGAGATGCGGTGGCGCGGAATAGAGGCCGTCGATGTCGGAGAGCAGGATCAACAGGTCGGCGCCCGCCATGGTGGCCACCCGGGCGGCCAGCCGATCGTTGTCGCCGTAGCGGATTTCGGTCGTGGCGACCGTGTCGTTCTCGTTGATGATCGGCACGGCTCCGATCTTCAGCAGCTGCTGCAGGGTGGCCCGGGCGTTGAGGTAACGCCGGCGCTCTTCGGTATCGCCGAGCGTGAGCAGGATCTGGCCGGCCACGATCGACGCGCGCGACAGGCTTTCCGACCAGTGGCGGGCTAGGGCAATCTGGCCGACGGCCGCTGCCGCCTGACTTTCCTCGAGCTTCAGGGCGCCTTTCGGCAGATCGAGCACGGTGCGGCCAAGCGCAATGGCACCCGAGGAGACGACCAGAACATCGGTACCGCTTGCCTTCAGGGCGGCAATATCGTCGCAGATGGCATCAAGCCAGGCCTTCTTCAGGCCTGACATGCGATCAACCAGCAGCGCCGAACCGATCTTGATGACGATCCGCTTGCAGCGAGAGAGCGAGCGAAGCTTGGTGGCCATCAGGCGTCGCCTTCTCCGTCGAGGTCGTCCTCAGTCACGACATTGTTGTCGGGGCGGCTGTGCTTGCGGTTCTTCTCGCGGCGCTCGGGCTGTTGCCGGTTGCCGCCTGCCGAGACAATGACGTCGCGCAGCGCACGCAGTGCATCGGTCATGCCCTTGCCGGTGATCGCCGAGAGCAGTAGCGGCGTCTGGCCGCTGGCCTTCTTCAGTTCCGCGGATTTCTTCTTCAGCTCCGCTTCGTCCAGCACGTCGATCTGTGACAGCGCGACGATCTCGGCCTTGTCCTCAAGTCCGCCGCCATAGGCTTCGAGCTCGTGCTTGACCGTCTTGTAGGCCTTGCCGACTTCTTCTTCCTGGGCGGAGACAAGATGCAGAAGCACGCGGGTACGTTCGACATGGCCGAGGAAACGGTCGCCGATGCCGATGCCCTCATGGGCGCCTTCGATCAGGCCGGGAATGTCGGCAAGGATGAACTCACGTTCGTCGATCGTCGCCACGCCGAGGTTCGGGTGCAGCGTGGTGAAGGGATAATTGGCAATCTTCGGCCGGGCGCGGGTGACGGCGGCAAGGAATGTCGACTTGCCGGCATTGGGCAGGCCAACGAGGCCGGCATCGGCGATCAGCTTGAGCCGGAGCCAGACGTTCTTTTCCTCGCCCTCGAGGCCGGGATTGGCCCAGGTCGGCGCCTGATTGGTGGCGGACTTGAAATGGGCATTGCCGAAGCCGCCATTGCCGCCGGCCGCCAGCCGGAAGCGCTGACCTTCCTCGGTAAGGTCGACGATCAGGGTTTCGAAATCTTCCTCGAAGATCTGCGTGCCGACCGGCACGCGCAGCGTGACATCGCCGCCATTGGCGCCGGTGCGGTTGCGGCCCATGCCATGGGTACCGGTCTGCGCCTTGAAGTGCTGCTGGAAGCGGAAGTCGATCAGGGTGTTGAGGCCATTGACCGCCTCGACCCAGACATCGCCGCCGCGGCCGCCATCACCGCCGTCCGGACCACCGAATTCGATGAACTTTTCGCGCCGAAACGACACAGCACCGGCGCCGCCGTCGCCTGAGCGAATGTAAACTTTTGCTTCGTCGAGAAATTTCATCTTGGTGCCGTTGATCTTCTGTCTGGTTTTGCGGATGGATGGGGCGATGGGGCATCGATATAGCCGGTTGAGGCGGAGGTCAAAGAGTATCGTGAAGTTCGTCAGCTACAACATCCAGTATGGCATAGGTCAGGATGGTCGCTTTGACCCCGAACGCATAGCCCGCGCCGTCGATGGAGCCGATGTGATCGCGCTGCAGGAGGTGACGCGCGGATTTATCCGCAATGGCCATGCCGATCTTGTCGAAACCTTCTCGTCGCTGTTTCCGGCCTATTTCTCTGCCTTCGGCGCGGCCAGCGACGTGCTGGTCGATCATGCGATGGTCGAGGGCCGCCTGCGCGCGCGGCGTTTCCAGTTCGGCAATATGGTGCTGTCGCGCTTTCCGGTCGTGGCCGTGCGCAATCTGCTGCTTCCCAGAGCCCGGACTTTCGACAAGCTCAACCTGCAGCGGGGCGCGCTGGAGGCGGTGATCGATGCGCCGGGCGGCGCGGTGCGCGTCTATTCGGTCCATCTCGACCACGTCTCTCCCGACGAGCGCATGGCGCAGATCCGTTTCCTGAAGGCCCGGGCCAACGGCTTTGTCGACGAAGGCGGCGCGCTGACTGGAGCGAGCGAATTTGCCGTGCCGGATCCGGCGCTGCCGGCCGACTACCTGCTGATGGGCGATTTCAACATGGAACCGGAGGGGCCGGAATACATTGCGATGGTCGGGCAGGACGATGCCTTCTACGGCCGCGTGGCACGCGCCGACCGACCGATCGACGCCGAGGCGCATCTGAAAAAGCGGCCGGCGGACGGCTATAGCTGGATCAGTCCCGACGGGGCGGTGCGCAAGCATCTCGACTACTGTTTCGTCAGCGGCGGCCTGGTTTCGCGATTGAAAGCGGCCTTTGTGGACAATGAGACGATGGCCTCCGACCATTATCCGGTCTGGGTGGAGCTCGCCTGAGGCATGGCCGGGCGGCGAACCGCCCGGATATTCCGGTGGGCTAGCGATCCCGGTTGCGGCTTTGAAAGCCGGACTGGGTTACCCGCATATCGATCATCGGCGCCATGGCGCTGCGCGACAGCGAATAGACGTCGTTCACCCCGACAATCGTGCAGCCGAGCTTTTCCAGCACTTTGAACGAGGCCGGATTGTCGGCAAAGGCGCCTGCGGCGATCTCGGCCTGTGGCATGCGGCGGAAGACATGATCAAGCACGGCATCGGTTGCCTCGCTCATCAGGCCCTTGCCCCAGTAGAAGCGGTTCAGCCAGTAGCCGAGATGCCAGAGGCCATGGCGAAGCTCGATCGATACCGTGCCGATATGCACATCATCGGCCATGGTGATGGCAAAGTACCAATCCGGCCGCAGGCCGGATGTCACCGTGTTCAGCCAATCAAGCGCATCCTGCCGGTCATAGGGCACCGGCACGCGCGTCAGCATGCGGGCAACGGCGAAATCACCGAGCGATGCGGCGATCGGATCGGCATCGCCGAGCCGGTGGGCACGCAGCACGAGACGATCCGTCTCGATGAGCGGGCAGGGGCCGGGCATCGGCATGGCGGTTCGATCCGTCCGGGCGCGGGGCTTGCTCAACAGCGCGCTCATCGCATTTCCCCCCAGCTCTTCAGCGACAGCCAGGTCTTTCGGTCGAGCCTGTACCATTCGACCGGCACCATGCCGCCCATTGCCAGGTTGCCGACCATGCCGGAACCTTGGAACTGGAAGCCGCATTTCTGGATGACCCGGCGCGAGGCGATGTTGGTCACCCGGCATCTTGCATCGATGCGGACGATGTCGCGGGTGCGGAAGGCCATGTCGATCAGGGCGTGGGCGGCTTCCGTGGCATAGCCCCTGTTCCAGTAGGGTTCGCCCAGCCAATATCCCATTTCGAGCGTGTCTTCGTCGGCCGCATGCGGCTCCAGCGCGCAGCAACCGAGAAATTCGCCGTTCTCGGCTTTGGTAATGGCGTAGACGCACTTGCCAATCTCGCCAATATTCGTGCGTCGCACAAAATCAGCGGCGTCTTTTGCCGTGTAGGGGTGCGGCATGCGCGAGACCATGGTGGCGATCGCGGCATTGTTGGCGAGATGGGCAAGGGCGTCGATGTCTTCCACGTGCGGGCTGCGCAAAACGAGCCGTTGCGATAACAAGACGGGGCAATCGGTTCTCGACCGATCGGGCCTTGGCCGATCTTCGGGCGACCGCGATTGGTCATCCCTTAACATTAAGCTTTCCATGGGTCAGTCTCCTTCAGGTTGAAAAAAGGCACAAGAAAAAGGGGAGATGGCGCCCCATCTCCCCTTTTTTCTAGACTGAACCTGGTACGGCCAGCCGGGTCGATGAGACGCCGGCTGGTTTAAAACGCTACCGGCTTTTATTCTGCTGCTTCGGCCGCTTTCGGCATCACAGACACGTATACGCGGCCATTGGCCTTCGTACGGTAGGCGACGTTGCCGGCGGTCAGAGCAAAAATGGTGTGATCCTTGCCGAGGCCGACATTGGCGCCCGGATGCCACTGCGTGCCACGCTGGCGCAGGATGATGTTGCCTGGAATGACGACTTCGCCGCCGAACTTCTTCACGCCAAGGCGCTTGGAGTTGGAATCGCGACCGTTGCGCGATGAACCGCCAGCTTTTTTATGTGCCATGGGATTTCTCCTTTAAACCGTGTTTCTCGTTGACCGTTAGGCTGCCACGATGTCCGTGATACGGACGACCGTGTGATGCTGGCGATGACCGCGCGTGCGCTTGGAATTCTGGCGACGGCGCTTCTTGAACGCGATGACCTTCTTGCCACGGTTGTGTTCGACAACTTCTGCCTTGACGGACGCGCCAGCAACGAAGGGTGCGCCAAACGTGGCATCAGCACCTTCGCCGACAACGAGAACCTCGGTGAATTCGATGGTTGCACCAGCTTCGGCTTCCAGCTTTTCGATGGTCAGCACGTCGTTGGCGTTCACGCGGTACTGCTTACCGCCGGTCTTGATGACTGCGAACATTTTTTATCCTTTCATGTTCGTTCCGGCTCTTGTCCTTTTCGGACGGCCGTCTTTTTGTCAGTCGGATGGCAGAACGACGCATGCGCCTTTGTCCTGCCGGTGGGCTCCGCCTTTGGCGAAGAACGAAAGGCGCAGGTATCCCACGCTCTAAGTCATGGGTCGCATACGTGAGGCCCCTGAGGCTGTCAAGATAAAAGCTTCTGAAACCGTCACATTCGCTCTTGCAAGGGGGGTGAACTGTCGCTAAGAGACAGCCCGCGCACAACTTGCGCCGACCAGCAAAGCGGAGAGGTGGCTGAGTGGTCGAAAGCACCGCACTCGAAATGCGGCATACGGGCAACCGTATCGTGGGTTCGAATCCCACCCTCTCCGCCATATTCTTACATGTCCATAACGAAGACATAGGTAACATCCTGTACCTACTAAGGCATGGGTGACAACCTCGTGCCGAACGGGTGGTCGATGGTTGGCGGCACTCTTTGTTCCTGGTCGATGTATCCGCAATCATGCTGAATTGAGCTGAGAAGGCAGGTGCCCGGTGCCGGCCCTATTGGTTGCGGGGTTCCCGCGCGGCCGATTCGTGCGAAATGGTGATCGCTTGCAAATAGACGCATGCAAGCAAGTCGGTGGTCGGTGATTGGGAAGTCCGTTCACTGACGGTTCGTTGATGTTTGGCGGGGCGCAATCGGTACAGGCTTGGTTGGCGTTTTGCTTGACCGTTGTCTGCGGGATCGGCTGTCGGGGGAGTTTGGGCGGCGATTGCGAGCGTCGGCGCTTCGGTAGATTTCAGTTTAGCTTTCGGGTGAGGTCTGGGCTTCCGCGGTTCGCGGGCCCGGTGCCGTAGCTGTCTGCGCTTTGGCTGATTTTGAAACGGTCTTTTCGGCGTCGCGCAGGCGGCATCGAGGGCTTGACGCGCTCCGTGCAATTTGCACTATTGATCAGATGTCAGACCAATTGAGCTGAAAGACGCGGCGCTGATGAGCAGGCAAAGGGATGATAGGGCGGTATTGTCGCCGCTGCCTCCGGTTGATCGGGTGCAGCAGGTTACGGCTGCTCTTGCCGACTACATCAAGGGCTCCAATCTCGTCCCGGGCGACCGCTTGCCGGCAGAGCGCGAACTGATGCTGGCCTTGGCGGTCGGTCGTTCGACCATCCGCGAGGTGATCCGGCATTTCCAGGCGCTCGGTGTCGTCGAAGCGCGCAAGGGCAGCGGCACCTATCTGCTCAAGCCGATCTCCGGCACCACGATCCATATGCCGCTGTCGCTGGAGACCGCGCATCTGCGCGACGTGCTGCTCAAGACGCTCGAGGTTCGCCGCGGCATCGAGGCGGAGGCCGGCATGGTGGCCGCCCGCATGCGCAGCGCCGAAGACCTCAAGGACATCGAGGCGAAGCTCAACGAAATGGAGCGGGTGCATCTGTCCAAGGGCACGTCCGGGCCCGAGGACCTGCAGTTTCACCTCGCCATCTATGATGCGACCCATAATCCGCTGTTTCGCCAGTTGCTCGAGCAGATGCGCGAAGCCTTCGAGCGGTTCTGGGACAAGCCATTCGACCGGCCGGACTTTGCCCGCAGGTCCTTCCCGTTCCACCGCACCCTGTTCAACGCGATCGCGGACCAGGATCCCGAGGCTGCCCGCGCCGAGACACTGAAGATCCTCGACATCGTCGAGCAAGACATCAAGGAAATGTCCCAATGAGCAACGGCTTTGATCCGTTCGAGAATGCCTCCCTCATCGTCGCCCATGACGAGGGAAATGCCTATGATGCGGTCGTTCCGCCGATCGTGCAGACATCGCTTTTCACCTTTGCCGACTATGACGACATGGTCGCGTCCTATCGCGGCGAGAAGGTCCGGCCGATCTATACGCGCGGCCTCAATCCGACCGTGCGGATGTTCGAGGAGATGCTGGCGAAACTCGAAGGCGCCGAAGACGCGATCGGCTTTGCCAGCGGCATGTCGGCGATCTCGTCGACCGTCCTGTCGTTTGTCGAGCCGGGCGACAGGATCGTCGCGGTCAAGCATCTCTATCCGGATGCCTTCCGGCTGTTCGGCACGTTTTTGAAGCGCATGAAGGTCGAGGTGACCTATGTCGACGGGCGTGACGAGGAAGAGGTGGCCAGGGCCTTGCCGGGCGCCAAGCTCTTCTACATGGAGAGCCCGACCAGCTGGGTGATGCAGACCCATGATGTCAGGGCGCTTGCGGCGCTTGCCAGACGCCACGGCGTGATCACCACGATCGACAACAGCTGGTCGAGCCCGATCTTCCAGCAGCCGATCGCCCTGGGTGTCGATCTGGTCATTCATTCCGCCTCGAAATATCTCGGCGGCCATAGTGACGTTGTCGCCGGCGTCGTGGCCGGTTCGAAGGAACTGATCGGCCGGATCCGGGCAGAGGCCTATCCCTATCTCGGCGGCAAGCTCTCGCCGTTCGATGCATGGCTGCTGATCCGCGGCCTGCGCACCCTGCCGATCCGGATGCGGGCGCACGAGACCTCGACGGTTGCGATCGCCCGGCGGCTGCAGGGGCACGATGCGGTGGAAACGGTCTGCTATCCGGGGCTCGCCAACCAATTGCCGCCCGGCCTGTCCGGTACGTCCGGCCTGTTTTCCTTCATCTTCAAGGAAGGCGTCAATGTGCGCACCTTCGCCGATCATCTCAAGCTGTTCAAGCTGGGTGTGAGCTGGGGCGGGCACGAAAGCCTGATCGTGCCGGGCGAAGTCGTCCTGTCACAAAAAGCGCAACCCAATTCCGCGGAAGCCTTCGGCATCAGCCCGCGGTCGGTACGGCTCCATGTCGGCCTGGAGGGAACGGAGGCCCTCTGGAGCGATCTCGACGCGGCGATCACTGCCGCTTCGTCTGGCTGACACCACGACAAGCAACATCGAAACAGAGGGGAATAAACAATGAAAAAACTGATTACGGCGACATTGTTCGCCACCATGATGGCCGGAACGGCCATGGCCGACACGACGCTGAAGCTGGTCGAAGTGATCACCAGCCCGGAACGCACGGAAACGCTGAAATCGATCGTCGGCAAGTTCGAAGCCGCAAACCCCGGCACCAAGGTCGAGATCATCTCGCTGCCCTGGGGCGAAGCCTTCCAGAAATTCGCCACCATGGTTTCGGCCGGCGAAATTCCCGACGTTATGGAAATGCCCGACACCTGGCTGTCGCTTTATGCCAACAATGGCATGCTGGAGAGCCTCGAGCCCTATCTGAAGGATTGGGAACACACGGCCGGAATGACGGACCGCGCGCTGGAACTCGGCCGCGACGTCAAGGATACCGCCTATATGCTGCCTTACGGCTTCTATCTGCGCGCCATGTTCTACAACAAGAAGATCTTCGCGGAAGCCGGCGTCGACGGCCCACCGAAGACGATGGACGAATTCGTTGCGGCATCGGAGAAGATCTCCAAGCTGCCCGGCAAATACGGCTACTGCCTGCGCGGCGGCCCGGGCGGCCTTAACGGCTGGATGATGTTTGCCGCCACGATGGCCGGCAACAACGAATTCTTCAACGCCGACGGCACCTCGAAGTTCAGCGAACCGGACTGGATCAAGGGCATCGAATGGGTCGTTGACCTGTACAAGAAGGGTTATGCCCCGAAGGACAGCGTCAACTGGGGCTTCAACGAGATCGTCGCCGGCTTCTACACCGGAACCTGCGCCATGCTCGACCAGGATCCGGACGCGCTGATCGCCATCAGCGAGCGTATGGATGCCGCCGACTACGCGGTCGTGCCGATGCCGAAGGGTCCGGCCGGCAAGTCCTTCCCGACGATCGGCTATGCCGGCTGGTCGATGATGTCGGCCAGCGCCAACAAGGATCTGTCCTGGAAGCTGATCGCGACGCTTGAAGGCCCGGAAGGCAATATCGAGTGGAACAAGCGGATCGGCGCCCTTCCGGCGCTGAAGGTGGCCGAGAAGGATCCCTTCTATGCCGGCGAACAGTTCAAGGGGTGGTTCGACGAACTGGCTGACAAGGATGCCGTTCCGACCGTCATGCCGACCTACCTGGAAGAGTTCGCCTATTTCAAGGATTCGCTGGCGATCAAGACCACGCAGGAAGCCCTGCTCGGCGACATCACGCCGGAAGAGCTGGCCAAGCAATGGGCCGAATACCTGACGACCGCTCAGCAGAAGTTCCTGGCGAGCAAATAAGGCTCGCCAACGACGACCGGCAGGCGGCGGCCTCGAACCCGCTGCCTGCCGGCTCCTTTCCGACTGAAAACACGGCCCGCCGGCATCGGCTCGCCGCGAAACGGATTCTTGACGATGGCTTCACTTGCAGCCCGTGGCGGCGGCTCACCAAGAGACCAGCGACCGCTGAAAAAGCGACTGGCGGATGCATCCGCGCCCTATCTCTACAGCGCACCGGCGCTGATCCTCATCGTCACCGTGATGCTGGTGCCGCTGATCCTGGGCATTTCCTATGCGTTCCGGGATATCCAGCTGCTCAAGCCGTTTTCCGGTGGCTTCATCGGCCTCGATCATTTTGCCACGCTGGCCAAGGACGAGAATTTCTATCGGGCGCTGAGAAACACGCTGTGGTGGACGGGCTGGTCGGTCGTTTTGCAATTCATCTTCGGCCTGACGCTGGCGCTTCTGCTCGACAAGCCGTTCTATGGCCGCGGTGTCGTCCAGGCGCTGGTCTTCCTGCCCTGGGCCGTGCCGAGCTTCCTCGCCGGCCTCAACTGGGCTTGGCTGTTCAATCCGCTGGTCGGCCCTCTGCCCCATTGGCTGTTTGCGCTCGGGCTGATGAGCGAGCCGGCCAATATCCTCGCCGACCCGCAGCTCTCGATGTGGGGCCCGATCATCGCCAATGTCTGGTGGGGCATTCCGTTCTTCGCCATCACGCTGCTGGCAGCGCTGCAGGCAATCCCGCGGGATCTCTACGAGGCAGCCAGCATTGACGGTGCCGGTCCGGTCCAGCGCTTCGTGTCGATCACCCTGCCATTTCTCGCGCCGACCATTGCCATCACGGTTCTCTTGCGCACGGTATGGATTTCCAATTTCGCCGACCTGATCATCGTCATGACCAATGGCGGGCCGGCCGATCGCAGCCAGATCGTCGCCAGCTACATCTTCACCCAGGCCTTCAAACGGCTGGATTTCGGTTACGCCTCGGCCATCGCACTGGTGCTGCTCGTGTTGCTGATCACCTATTCGATGCTGATCGTCGTGTTGCGGCAATGGCTGTTGAGCAAGGATTGAGACCATGACCGGCACACGTGTAGTCTCCATCCTCGCCCATCGACTGGCCATTCTCGGCTATGTGGTCTTTGCGCTCTTCCCGCTCTACTGGCTGCTCAAGGTCTCGGTCACACCCAACAAGCTGCTGTATTCCGAGGGTATCCGCATGTGGCCGTCGCGGACCACGTTCGAGCATTTCGAATTTGTCCTGCGCCACAGCGACTTTCCGATCTTCTTCAAGAACAGCCTGATCGTTTCGGGATCGACAGCGATCATCGTCACGGTGCTTGCCTCGCTTGCCGGCTATGCGATGTCGCGGTTCACCTTCCGGGGCAAATACTGGATCGTGACGTTGATGCTGCTGACCCAGATGTTCCCGCTGGTGATGCTGGTCGCGCCGATCTTCAAGATGCTGTCGCCGCTCGGCCTGACCAACAGCCTGACCGGTCTCGTCATCGTCTACACCGCGTTCAACGTGCCGTTTGCCACGTTCCTGATGCAGTCGTTTTTCGACGGCATTCCGAAGGACCTCGAGGAGGCGGCGATGATCGACGGCGCGACGCAGTTCGTGGCGTTTCGTGAGATCATCCTGCCGCTGACGCTGCCCGGCATCGCGGCGACTCTCGGCTTCGTCTTCACCGCGGCGTGGAGCGAGCTGCTGTTTTCGCTGATGCTGATTTCGGGCAATGCTGCGGCAACCTTCCCGGTCGGCCTCTTGTCCTTTGTCTCGAAATTCTCGGTCGATTTCGGACAGATGATGGCGGCGGGCGTCATGGCGCTGATACCCGCCTGCCTGTTCTTCCTGTTGATCCAACGTTATCTCGTGCAGGGCCTGACGGCCGGCGCCGTGAAAGGCTGATCCCATGGCATCCATCGATATTGCCGACGTCCGCAAGTCCTACGGCATCCACCCGGTGCTGCATGGCATCGACCTGGAGATCAAGGATGGTGAATTCGTCGTGCTGGTCGGCCCTTCCGGTTGCGGCAAGTCCACGCTCTTGCGAATGATCGCCGGGCTTGAGGGTGTCACCGATGGCGAAATCCGCATCGACGGCAAACGGGTCAACGATCTCGCGCCGAAAGATCGCGACATTGCCATGGTGTTCCAATCCTATGCGCTCTACCCGCATATGAGCGTGGCCAGCAACATGAGCTACAGCCTGCGACTGCGGAAGATCGCCAAGGAGAAGATCGCCTCCGTGGTTGCCAATGCCGCCGGCAAGCTCGGGCTCGATCCGCTGATGGCGCGGCGTCCGAAGGCGCTGTCCGGTGGCCAGCGGCAGCGTGTCGCCATGGGGCGCGCCATCGTGCGCGAACCGAAAGCCTTCCTGTTCGACGAACCGCTATCCAACCTCGATGCGCGTCTGCGCGAACAGATGCGTGCCGAGATCAAGAAGCTGCACAAGGATCTTGGTGCCACTTCGATCTACGTCACCCATGACCAGATCGAGGCGATGACGCTTGCCGACCGGATTGTCGCCATGCATGGCGGCGTGATCCAGCAGGTCGGCAGCCCGCTCGAGCTCTATGACCGTCCGGCCAACCTGTTCGTCGCCGGCTTCATCGGATCGCCGGGCATGAACTTTTTCGAGGGCCGCTACCGGACCAGCGGGGATGCCGCGGAATTCACCCTCGACGGCGGTGTCGTCCTGCCGCTCGGCGCCACGGCCAATCTTCCCGACGGTAGTGCTGCTACGCTCGGTATACGGCCGGAGCATGTCGTCCTCGGTGCGGAAGGGCCCGATTTGTTCAAGGCAAGGGTCGATCTCGTCGAGCCGACCGGCTTCGGCATCATCGTGCATCTCAAGCTCGGCCCGGTCGCCTTCAAGGCGTTTACACTCGACCGGCGCTTCCTCGGCATGCAGGGTGAGGTCTCGGTCGGACTGCCGGTTGCCAACCTGCATTTCTTCAACGAGGCCGGCGACAAGGTCTAACCTTGGAAGGCTCACTTCAGGCGGGTTTTCCGGCCTTGTAGAAGTCACGGTACCAGTCGACAAAACGACGGACGCCCTCATCGACGGAAACGGTCGGCCGATAGCCGAGCTCGCGGATGAGATCGCTAACATCGGCATAGGTGTCGAGCGCGTCGCCCGGCTGGCGCGGCAGCATTTGCCTGATTGCCGTCTGTCCCAACGCCCGTTCAAGGGCCTCGATATAGGCAATGAGGTTCACCGGTTCGCTGTTGCCGATGTTGTAGAGGCGGAAGGGTGCAAAGCTCGATGCGGGATCCTGCCGGCTTCCGTCCCAGTCGGGGTTGGCCTGTGCGATCGCGTCGCTGGCGCGGATCACGCCTTCGACGATGTCGTCGATATAGGTGAAATCGCGGGTGTGATTGCCGTTGTTGAAGACTGTGATCGGCTGGCCTTCGAGGATATTCCCGGTGAACTTGAACAGCGCCATATCCGGGCGACCCCACGGACCGTAGACGGTGAAGAAGCGCAGGCCAGTGGTCGGCATGGCGAAGAGATGTGAATAGCTGTGTGCCATCAATTCGTTGGCACGCTTGGTGGCGGCGTAGAACTGCAGCGGATGATCCGCCATGTCGTGCTCGCTGAACGGCATCTTCGTGTTCGCGCCATAGACGCTCGACGTGGAGGCATAGGTCAGGTGGGCGACCTGCGCATGCCGGCAGGCCTCCAGAATATTGGTGAAGCCGATCAGGTTGCTTTCGACATAGGAATGGGGGTTTTCCAGGCTGTAGCGAATGCCGGCCTGTGCCGCCAAATGGATGACCCGATCGAAGCTATGATCGGCAAAGCAGGTTTCCACGGCGGTGCGATCGGCAAGATTGGCGCGAATGAAGCTATAGCGGCCACCCTGCCTGCCTGCCGCTTCGTTGAGCAGCGCCAGTCGCGCCTCCTTCAAGGCAGGATCATAGTAGTCGTTGACGACATCGAAGCCGACCACCTCGTCGCCGCGTTCGATCAACCGCTTGGCGACGTGATAGCCGATGAAGCCCGCATTGCCGGTCACGAGGACTTTCATCGTGCCTGCTCCACGGCATGCAGTCGCGGCAGGGCGGGGGCGCGGCCGATGCTCAGATAGGTCCAGCCGTCATCGCGAAGCCTTTCGGGGGCAAAGAGATTGCGACCGTCGAAGATGGTCTTTGCCTGCATGCGCAAGGCCATTTCGCCAAAGTCAGGTGCGCGGAACTGCTGCCATTCCGTGCAAACGGCCAGCGCATCGGCGCCATCGAGGGCCGAATACTTGTCCTTCACCAGGACCATGTCGGGGCGCGACCCATACAGGCGTGCGGCTTCTTCGCCGGCAACCGGGTCGAAGGCCCTGATCCTGGCGCCGGCAGACCAGAGTGATTCCATCAATACGCGGCTGGATGCTTCGCGCATATCGTCGGTATTGGGCTTGAACGACAGGCCCCAGATAGCAACCGTCTTGCCCGCGAGGTTGCGTTCGCCGCCGAAGTGGCCGGCTATCTTGTCGAAAAGCCGATGTTTCTGGCGGTTGTTGACCGCCTCGACCGCCTCGATCAGATGGGCGTCATAGCCGACTTCCCGTGCCGTCCGGGCGAGGGCCTGCACGTCCTTCGGAAAGCAGCTACCGCCATAGCCGATGCCGGGATAGATGAAATGATAGCCGATGCGCGGATCGGCTCCGATGCCGCGGCGCACATGCTCAATGTCGGCGCCCAGCTTCTCGGCCAGATTGGCGATCTCGTTGATGAAGGAAATCTTCGTCGCCAGCATGGCATTGGCGGCATATTTGGTCAGCTCGGACGAGCGACGGTCCATGTAGATCGTGCGTTCATGATTGCGGTTGAACGGCTCGTAGAGCTCGGCCATCATGGTGCGGGCCTTTGCCGAATCCGTACCGACGATGATGCGGTCGGGCTTGAGGAAGTCCGAGACTGCGGCGCCCTCTTTCAGAAATTCAGGATTGGACACGACTTCAAACGCCGGTGCGTTGGTGCGTGCGCCCAGCACGGTTTTCAAGCGTTCCGCGACCTTGTCGCAGGTGCCGACAGGTACCGTCGATTTGACGACGACCAGCTTGAAACCCGCCATGGTCCGGCCGATGGTTTCGGCGACCGACAGCACATATTGCAGGTCTGCGGCCCCGGATTCATCCGGCGGCGTGCCGACGGCCACGAACTGCATGTCCGCATGCGCCACCGCCCTTGCCGCATCGGTGGTGAACAGCAGTGTGCCATCCTTGATGTTGCGCTCGACGATCGCCTGCAGGCCCGGTTCGTAGATCGGAATCTCGCCCTTGTTCAGCCGGTCGATCTTACCCTGATCGATGTCCATGCACATGACATTGTGGCCGACATCCGCGAGGCACGCACCCGTGACCAAACCGACATAGCCTGTTCCAAAGATCGTAACGTTCACTGATGGGTTCCTTGCCTTGGCTCAAAGCTCAATCAAAGCTGGATGCGGATGCTTGCCGGTCGTAGGCCATGTGCCCCGGGATGGCAAGATTCCAGCGCCCGGCATGGTAGATATCGGAGCGCCAACGGATCCGTCGGCGCACCGTCGTGAAAATGCGTCCTGATAGCGTGGCCAAACGACATCCTTATGAAATCCTTATATCGGGCCGCCGGATTCCCTATCGAGATTTAATGCGCATCGGCGCGATGGTGCGGCCTGAATTCAACAACAGGAGTCCGTCGTGACCGATCTTTTGTTCATTGTGCTCGGCCTTGGCAGCTTCGCTGCCCTGGCTGTGTATGCACGCCTTCTCGGTCGTTTGTGAGGTTTGCCATGTTTGAACCCCTCCTTGGCCTCACGGCCGCGATCTTCATCTCAGTCTATCTCGTTGTGACGCTGATCCGTCCCGAGCGATTCTAGACCTCACATCCGGAGCACATCATGTCTTCCAACGGTTGGCTGCAAATCGGCCTGCTGCTCATCCTCGCGCTCGTCACCATCAAGCCCCTCGGCCTCTATCTGGCAAGGGTGTTTGAGGGCGAGCGCACATTCCTGTCCCCCGTTCTGGCGCCCGTCGAACGCGGCATGCTCTGGGCCTCCGGCGTCGACCCGCGCCGGGAGCAGGGCTGGCTTGCCTATACGCTGGCCATGCTCGCCTTCAATGCCATGGGCTTCCTGGCGCTTTATGCGATCCTGCGCCTGCAGGCGTATCTGCCCTACAACCAGCAGGGTTTTGCCGGCATGGCGCCGGACCTGGCCTTCAACACGGCGATCAGTTTCGTCACCAACACCAACTGGCAGTCCTATGCCGGTGAAACGACCGTCAGCAATTTCTCGCAGATGGCCGGCCTTGCCGTGCAGAACTTCCTGTCGGCTGCCACCGGTATCGCGATTGCGCTGGCTGTCACCCGCGCATTTGCGCGCTCGGCCGGCAACACGCTCGGCAATTTCTGGGTCGATATGACCCGCGCCACGCTGTATGTCCTGCTGCCGCTGGCGATTGTTCTCGCCCTCGTCTTCATCTGGCTCGGTCTGCCGCAGACGATGGATGCATCGGTGACGGCGACCACGCTGGAAGGTGCACAGCAGGCTATCGGTCTCGGCCCTGTCGCCAGCCAGGAGGCAATCAAGCAGCTGGGCACCAATGGTGGCGGCTTCTTCAACGTCAACGCGGCCCATCCGTTCGAAAATCCGTCGGCGCTCAGCAACTATTTCAATATCCTGGCCATGCTGTCGATTTCCAGCGCGCTGATCTATGCCTTCGGCAAGATGGTCGGCGATGTGCGCCAGGGCTGGGCGTTGCTTGCCAGCGTCGCCATCCTGCTGGTTGCCGGCATCGTTGCCGTCTATGTGGCTGAGACCTATGGCAATCCTATCCATATGGCATTGGGGCTCGATCCTTCACTTGGCAACATGGAAGGCAAAGAGGTCCGCTTCGGACAGGCGATGAGTGCCGCCTATGTGGCGATCACCACCGGCATTTCGAATGGCGGCGTCAATGCCATGCATGGGTCGTTGACGGCACTCGGCGGCCTTGTGCCGATGTTCCTGATCCAGCTCGGCGAGATCCTGCCTGGCGGCGTCGGCTCGGGACTTTACGGCCTGATCATCTTTTGCGTGCTTACCGTCTTCGTCGCCGGCTTGATGGTCGGCCGCACGCCGGAATTCCTCGGCAAGAAGATCGAGGGCCGCGAGATGAAATATGCGATGCTGGCGGTGCTCGTGCTGCCGTTTGCCATTCTCGGCTTTTCGGCGATTGCAGCCGTGCTGCCGGTGGCGATCGCCTCGCTCGGCAATGCCGGCCCGCATGGCCTGTCCGAGATCCTCTATGCCTATACGTCTGCAGCCGGCAACAACGGCTCTGCTTTCGGCGGTCTCTCGGCAAACACGCCCTGGTACAACACGACGCTCGGCATCGCCATGGCGCTCGGCCGCTTCGCCTATGCCGTGCCGGTTCTTGCCATCGCCGGTTCGCTGGTCGGCAAGACCCGCGGCACGCCTTCGGCCGGTACCTTCCCGACCCACACCCCGCTTTTCGTCGGCCTGCTCGTCGCCATCATCCTGATCCTTGGCGGATTGCAATATTTCCCGGCGTTGGCGCTTGGTCCCATTGCCGAGCATGTCAGCATGCTCGCCGGCAAAACCTTTTGAAAGAGGCTGTCATCATGACACCGTCCCATTCTACTTCCGGCTCCAAGCCGAGCCAAAGACTGTTTGAGCCCAAGATCATCAAGGGTGCGCTCAAGGATGCCGTGCTCAAGCTCGATCCGCGCCAGATGATCCGCAATCCGGTGATGTTCGTCACCGAAATCGTCGCCGCGGTCGTGACGATCCTGTTCCTGCGGGATCTCACTTCCGGCATGCCGGCGGCTTTCTCGGGCCAGATCGCCGCGTGGCTGTGGTTCACCGTGCTGTTTGCCACATTCGCCGAAGCCGTTGCCGAAGGGCGCGGCAAGGCGCAGGCCGACAGCCTGCGCCGGACCAAGAGCGAACTTTCCGCCCGCAAGGTCACCGGCAATGGTCGCGACATCACCACCATCCCAGCTACATCGCTGAAGATCGGCGATGTGGTGGTGGTCGCCGCCGGCGAACTCATTCCCGGCGATGGCGAAGTGATCGAAGGTGTGGCCTCGGTCAACGAAAGCGCGATCACGGGTGAATCCGCGCCGGTCATCCGTGAAGCCGGTGGCGACCGTTCGGCGGTTACCGGCGGCACGCAGGTGCTGTCGGATGAAATCCGCATCCGGATCACCGTGGCACCCGGCTCTTCCTTCGTCGATCGCATGATCGCGCTGATCGAAGGCGCCGAAAGGCAGAAGACGCCGAACGAGATCGCCCTGTCGATCCTGTTGTCGGGCCTGACGCTGATCTTCGTGATCGCTGTCGTGACCCTGTTCGGGCTGGCCAGCTATTCCGGCGTTCTGCTGTCGGTCACGGTGCTGGCCGCGCTTCTCGTGACGCTCATCCCGACGACGATCGGTGGCCTGCTGTCGGCGATCGGCATTGCCGGCATGGACCGCCTGGTGCGGTTCAACGTTATCGCGACCTCCGGTCGAGCGGTCGAGGCCGCAGGCGACGTGGATACGCTGCTGCTCGACAAAACCGGGACGATCACCTTCGGCAACCGCATGGCAAGCGACTTCCTGGCCGTTCCGGGCGTGTCCCCGGAGGAGTTGGCCAAGGCTGCCCTCCTCGCCAGCCTGTCGGACGAGACGCCGGAAGGCCGCTCGATCGTGGCGCTTGCCACCGGCGAGTATGGCCAGGTCCAGCCGAAAACTGTTCCGGATGCCGTGATCGCCTTTAGTGCCGAGACGCGACTTTCGGGTGTCGACATGGGTGGCCAGCGTCTGCGCAAGGGCGCTGTCGATTCGGTGCTGAAATTTGCCGAACTTAATGAGGCATCCGCGCCGAAGGCCTTCAACGATGCCGTCGCCCGTATCGCGCAATCGGGTGGTACGCCGCTTGCCGTTGCCGATGGCACACATTTGCTGGGTGTCATTCACCTGAAGGATGTGATCAAGCCGGGGATCAAGGAGCGCTTCGCGGCGCTGCGTGCGATGGGTATTCGCACCGTCATGGTGACGGGCGACAATCCGGTGACGGCTGCGGCCATCGCCTCCGAGGCCGGCGTCGACGACTTCCTTGCCCAGGCGACGCCGGAAGACAAGCTTGCCTATATCCGCAGGGCGCAGGAAGGCGGCCGGTTGATCGCCATGTGCGGTGACGGCACCAATGATGCGCCGGCCCTGGCCCAGGCCGATGTCGGTGTCGCCATGCAGACCGGCACGCAGGCGGCCCGGGAGGCGGCGAACATGGTCGATCTCGACTCCAGCCCAACCAAGCTGATCGAGATCGTCGAGATCGGCAAGCAGTTGCTGATGACGCGCGGTTCGCTGACCACCTTCTCGATCGCCAATGACGTGGCCAAATATTTCGCCATCATCCCGGCTCTGTTCATCTCGGCCTATCCGGGGCTGGCGGCGCTCAACGTCATGGGGCTCGCCTCGCCGCAATCGGCGATCCTGTCCGCGGTCATCTTCAACGCGCTGATCATCGTCGCGCTGATCCCGCTGGCGCTGAAAGGCGTTGCCTATCGCCCGGTCGGTGCCGCCGCGCTTCTGCGGCGCAACCTCTTCGTCTACGGCCTTGGCGGCCTTGTCCTGCCGTTCATTGGCATCAAGGCTGTCGATATCGCCATCACCACGCTTCAATGGGTGTAACCATGCTGTCTTATCTTCGTCCCGCCATTTCCATGGTGGTCATCTTCACCGGTCTCTGCGGTCTTGCCTATCCCCTGGCGATGACAGGTGCCGCGCAGGCGCTGATGCCGGCCCAGGCCAATGGCAGCCTCGTTCGTCAAGGCGACACGGTCATCGGTTCGGCACTGATCGGCCAGGCATTCACCGCCGATCGTTATTTCTGGCCGCGTCCTTCGGCGACCGGCGGTTCCGCCTACAACGGCCTTGCCTCGAGCGGCACCAATCTCGCGCCGACGTCGCAGAAGCTCCGTGACCAGATGGCTGTCGCGGTCGAGGGCTGGCGGGCCGGCGGTGGTACGGGCGAGGTTCCGGCCGATGCGGTGACTTCGTCCGGCTCCGGTCTCGATCCCGACATTTCGCCGGACAACGCGATGAGCCAGATCGGGCGCGTTGCTCAGGCTCGCGGCATGCCGCTAGCGGATGTCGCATCGATCGTCGAAACCCAGGTTCAGCAGCCTCTGTTCGGACTTATCGGAGAGCCGAGGATCAATGTCCTTCAACTGAACATGGCGCTCGATTCAGGCGGGGCGCCAAGATAAGGTTGCTGCATGCCCGACGATTCCCGCGATAACCTGAACCGGCCCGATCCCGATGCCCTTCTCGGGCTTGCGAACCGTGCCGGGCGGGGCAAGCTCACCATCTTTCTCGGCGCCGCCCCCGGCGTCGGGAAAACCTTCGCAATGTTGTCGCGCGCCCGCATTCGCAAGAATGCGGGCGCCGATGTCGTTGTCGGTCTCGTGGAAACCCATGGTCGGGCCGAGACGGAGGCGCTGGTCGAAAACCTCGAGTTCCTGCCCCGCAAGCAGATCGACTACAAGGGACGCAAGGTCGACGCGTTCGACATCGATGCGGCGCTTGTCCGGCGCCCAGCGATCCTGATCGTCGACGAACTGGCGCACACGAACGCGCCGGAAAGCCGGCACCCCAAACGCTACCAGGATATCGAGGAACTGATCGCGGCCGGTATCGATGTCTGGACGGCGCTCAATATCCAGCATCTCGAAAGCCTGTCGGAAATCGTCGCCCAGATCACCGGCGTGCAGGTGCGCGAGACCGTTCCGGACCGGGTGCTGAAGCAGGCCGATGAAGTGATCCTGATCGATCTGGCGCCGGAGGAACTGATCAACCGGCTGAAAGAGGGAAAGGTCTATCTGCCCGACAATGCGCGGCGGGCGGCCGACAGCTTTTTTCGCCTCGGCAATCTGACCGCCCTGCGGGAGCTTGCGCTCAGGCGAACCGCCGACCGCGTCGACGACCAGATGGTCGATTTCCTCAAGCAGAATGCGATCGAGGGGCCGTGGCGGACGAGCGAAAGGCTTCTGGTCTGCGTCGGCCCGGACACGCTGTCCGAAAAGGTCGTGCGAACTGCGAGCAACCTCGCCTCCGGCATGAACGCCCACTGGATCGTCGTGTCGCTGGAGCAGTCGGACATGGTGGACGACGATCCATCGCGGCAGATGCGGATCGATGTGCTTTTCCGGTTGGCGGAGCGATTGGGTGGCGAGACGAGGCGCGTGCAGGGGCGCGATTTCGTCCAGGAAATCCTGCGGATCGCCAAGCGCGAGCATGTGACGCAGATCGTTCTCGGGGCGCCGCAACGGTCCTTGTGGCAGCGGCTGCTGCGAAAGTCGCTGACCGATGCGCTGCTGGAAGAGTTGTCCGGGATCAGCATTCATCTGATCACCACGGAAGACCAGCCGACCCATGACTGGTTCGCCCCGCTGAAGCGGAGATTGGCCGCCAATCGGCTGAAGGTCCGGCCAAAAGACGTGGTGACGGCGCTGGCCACTACAGCGGTTGCGACACTCGGCGGCCGGGCGATGGTCGAAATCGTGTCACTGCCGAACGTGTCGATGCTGTTCTTGCTGGCCGTGCTGGTTTCGGCCTTGCGTGGCGGTTATTTCGCAGCGGTTCTCGCCTCCGTGCTGTCGGCGGTCGCCTATAATTTCTTCTTCATTTCGCCGGTCGGCACGCTGACCATCGCCGCGCCGCACGAGGTGTTCGCGTTCATCATATTCATTGCCGCGGCGCTGATTGCCGGCGGTATCGCATCCCGGATCCGGGAGCAGGGGAAAATTGCGGCTCGCCGTGCGGCGCAGACCCAGATCCTCTACGACATTTCGTCGAAACTTGCCGGAACCGTGGACCAGGATGCCATCGTATGGACAGCCGTCAGTCAGCTCAACGGGACGATCCAGAGACCGGTTGCATTGCTGTCGCCGATCGACGGGGTCCTGTCATTGCGCTCATGCTGGCCACCTGATACCGAGCTTGGCGTGGCCGAGATGGCTGCTGCCAGGTTTGCCTATGAGAAGGGAGAGGCGGCGGGGGCCGGCACCGGAACGCTGCCCAATTCGACCCTGCAGTTTCGGCCGCTGCGCGGCCCGGTCGGGACGCTTGCCGTGTGCGGCTACGGCATGGACGGGCATGCGCTCGACCCTGTCGAGGAACGGGCGCTCGGGGCCATTCTCGACCAGGTCACCATCGCATTCGATCGTGCCATGCTGACGACGCGCAGCGTCGAGGACAAGGCCCGACTGGAACGGGAACGTTTCCAGTCGACGCTTCTGTCTTCAATCTCCCACGACCTGCGCACGCCGCTTGCGACGATTACCGGCGCGGTGACCAGTCTCAAGGAGTTCGGCGACCGCATGCCGGCGGAAAGCCGTCGCGACCTGCTGCTGTCGATCGAGGAGGAAGGCGAAAGACTGTCTCGTTTCGTCGGCAATCTTCTCGACATGACCCGTATCGAGGCCGGCGCGCTCGAGCCGGTTCGCGACTGGGTCGATCTCGGCGATGTCATTCTCGACAGCGTTGCCCGTGTGCGCCGGATCTGGCCGGATCTCGACATATCCACCAGCATTGCCCCCGACCTGCCGCTGATCCGGGCAGACAGCGTTCTGCTGGGCCAGGTGCTGTTCAACCTGCTCGACAATGCTTTCAAGCATGGCGGCGGCGAGCCGGTAACGCTCTATGCAAAATTCGACGCCCGATCGGTGTCATTGTCTATCACCGATCTTGGTCGTGGCATTGCGGAGAAGGATATCGACCGGATCTTCGAGAAGTTCTATCGTCGCGGCAAGAAGGCGGATGGCCGCAAGCCTGGGACCGGCCTTGGACTGGCGATTGCGAAGGGATTTGTCGAGGCGATGGGCGGAACGATCACGGTCGAGAGCCCGGCCGTCAAACGACGCGGCACGCGGTTCACGCTGCGCTTCCCGATCGAGGATGCACTCAAGGACAGGCGGGAACCATGAAGGGCCAGCGCATCGTCGTGGTCGACGACGAACCGCAGATCCTGCGTTTTCTGCGCCCGGCGCTGACAGCTGCCGGCTATGATGTGGTGGAGGCAGAGACGGGCAAGCAGGCGCTTGCGCTGGTGGCAACAGTCGCCCCGGACCTGTTGATCCTCGATCTGGGCCTGCCGGACATGGACGGCAAGGATGTGATTGCGCAGTTGCGCAGCTGGAACGCGATCCCGATCATCGTCCTGTCGGCCCGCGACCGCGAAACGGAAAAGATCGCGGCGCTTGATCTCGGTGCCGACGACTACCTGGAAAAGCCGTTCGGCATCGGCGAGCTCACGGCGCGCATTCGGGTCGCGCTGCGTCACAAGACACATTCCGAGCCTGCACCCTCGACCATCCGCAGCGGCGATCTCGTTATCGATGTCGAGCACCGGCTGGTGAGCAAGGGTGAGCGGACGGTTAAACTGACGCCGAAGGAATATGACCTGCTGTTGCTGCTGGCATCCCATGCCGGTCGCGTTTTGACACATGGCGCTTTGCTGAAACAGGTCTGGGGACCGGCGCATGAACATGATTTGCAGTATCTGCGCGTGTTCATTCGCCAGATCCGCGCGAAGATCGAAACAAACGAGGCAGAGCCGATCTTCATCCTGACCGAGCCGGGCGTCGGCTATCGTTTCGTGACCACCTGAAAGGTCAGTTCCTGGGCGGCTGATAGCCGAGGGCCTGGGACGCCGTCATGCCGGCTGTGGTGAGAAGGTCGATATAGTCGGGCTTGCGCGCTTCATCGAACCGGAACAGCGGAAAGGCAATCGACATTGCAGCAATCGACTTGCCCATGTAGTTGAAGATCGGTGCGGCCATGCAGCGTACGCCTGCCTCGCTTTCTTCCACTTCCTCCGAATAGCCGCGGTTGCGGGTCAATCGCAACTGCTCGAGCAGGGCATCGGGCTCGGTGATGGTGCGAGGGGCGAGTTTGACCATGTCCATCCTGCCGATCCGCTCGCGGATTTCGTCCTCGTCGCGCCAGGCGAGCAGCGCCTTGCCAAGCGAGGTACTGTGCAACGGGTTGCGCAGGCCAAGGGTCGATTTCATCGACAGGCTGAAGGCGGAATCGTATTTGTGGATGTAGACGACCTTCTGGTCCCGATCGTCGAGAATGCCGAGGTTGATCGATTCTCCGGTTGCCCTGGAGAGTTTGCCCATCACCGGATCGGCCACGCGCAGAAGGTCGGCCTGTTCGGTGAGCGAGCGTGCGCCAAGACTGAAAAGCTTGAGCGTGAGGCCGTATTTCTCGGTTTCGGGGTCCTGCTCGACATAGCCGAGTTCGACCATGGTCTGGAGCAGCCGGTGGGCGGTGGTCTTTGAGGTCATGGCCCGCTGAGCAAGATCGGCGAGGCTGACCCGCTTGTCTTCGACAAGTGCCTCGACCACCGCAAAGACCTTGAGGACGGCAGCAACGTTTTCGGTCTTGGTCTGGGAATCTAACATCTCTGCCGTTCTGTTTTTTTTGGAATTCCATTCTGGAATTTGCGCCTGGTTGTGTCAAGATGGGCGTGGCCGTGCAATCCCGTCTTTTGACCAATCTGATATTTCCAACTCTGCGCGCAAAAAACAGCGTTGAAAAGTGGGCAGGAGTGTGATTTCTTAAATTCCGGAATTATGTTCCGAAAAATTTTTCAGCCTGGGAGGAGTTGAAACATGCATTCGCTGCTGAAGCAGAAGGACCACTTTATTCAGCGCAGCGATGTGTGCGGGCTGATCGACCGGCTGACGGATAATCTCATCCATATCGAGGACAAGACCGGCGAGTTCCTGCTGCGTCTCGATGACGGGCGGGTCATCGACACCAAGGGTTGGGCCGGGTGGGAATGGACGCACGGCATCGCGCTTTATGGCCTTTTGAAATACTGGCAGCAGACCGGCAATGCCAAGGCGATGGAGATCATCACGGGCTGGTTCGAGGCGCGCCTTTCGGAAGGCACGCCGACCAAGAACATCAACACCGTCGCGCCGTTTCTCACGCTTGCGCATCTCTACGAACTGAAGCCGGATCCGCGTTGGCTGCCCTATCTGGAAACCTGGGCCGAATGGGTCATGTACGAGATGCCGCGCACCCGCGAAGGCGGGCTGCAGCACATCACCTATAACAGCGTCAACGACCAGCAGATGTGGGACGATACGCTGATGATGAGCGTGTTGCCGCTGGCGAAGATCGGGCTCATCCTCAATCGTCCGGAATTCGTCGAGGAAGCGAAGTACCAGTTTCTGGTCCATGCGCAGTATCTCTGCGATACCGAGACGGGCCTCTGGTTCCACGGCTGGACCTTCGACGGCAACCATAATTTTGCCAGGGCGCGCTGGGCGCGTGGCAACAGCTGGCTAACCATCGCCATTCCGGAATTCATCGAACTGCTCGACATGAAGGATGGCGATCCCGTTCGCCGGCATCTCGTTTCGCTGCTTGGGCGGCAGGCAGCCGCGCTGAAGGCATGCCAGGATCCTTCGGGCCTGTGGCACACGTTGCTCGACGATCCGCAAAGCTATCTGGAGGCATCCGCCACGGCCGGCTTCGCCTATGGCCTGATGAAAGGCGTGCGCAAGCGTTATCTCGGACCCGAATATCTGGAAACGGCGGAACGCGCGATGAAGGGCGTCGTCGACAATATCAGCCCGGAAGGCGAGTTGCAGCAGGTGTCCTTCGGCACGGCGATGGGCAGCGATCTTGATTTTTACCGGCAGATCAAGCGGACCTCGATGCCGTATGGGCAGGCGATGGCGATGCTCTGCCTGACGGAGCTTTTGCGCAGTCACATCTGAGAGATTGCGCTGGAGAACAGGAGGCATGGGTCCGGTCAGGAGGAGACGGATTGCATGGTGCGGGACATGGTGAGGCAAAAGGGGGCGTCAGGAGATGACGCTCGTGTTCCTTGGAGGAGGATGCAATGACCAAACTGACAAGACGAAGCATGCTGGGCGCGATGGGTGCGGCGGCTGCCGCATCGGCGTTTTCGGCCATTCCGGCATGGGCTGCCGACCGGTCGATCCGGCATTTCTGGTGGGGCAATCCGGAGCGTGACAAACGCACCTTTGCTGTGATCGACGTGTTCCAGAAGGCCAATCCCGCTATCGAGGTTTCCGGCGAGACGATCGGCTGGGGCGACTACTGGACCAAGATGGCAACCCAGACCGCCGGCCGCAACATGGCCGATCTGGTTCAGATGGATTACCGCTTCCTGTTCGAATATGTGCGCCGCGGCGCGCTATTGCCGCTCGACGAGCATATCGGCAAGACCCTGATGATCGCCGACTTTGACCAGGGACCGCTGGAAGGCGGCAAGGTTGACGGCAAGCTCTATGCATTGAACATCGGCTCCAACAGCCAGGTGATGGTGCACAATACGCGCGTCTTCCAGGAAGCCGGCATCGATGCCGACCTGATCAACTGGACGTGGGACGATTTCGCCAAGGCCTGTGAAACGATCACTGCCAAGACCAATGGCGCGGTCAAGGGATCGGACGACCTGTCGCTGATGATCGAGACGTTCGAGTCCTGGGTGCGCCAGAACGGCCGTGAATTCTATGATGCAGACGGCAAGGTGACCGCGACCGTCGATGACGTCGCCAGTTATTGGCAGTTCTGGGCGGATCTGCGCGAGAAGGGCGCCGTCCGTGACGCGGACAAGACGGTGATCCTCGATCCGCCGATCGCCGAATCCGGCATTGCCGTCGGCGATACCGCGATGTCGCATTTCTGGTCCAACCAGCTGGTCGGCATCCAGGCAGTCGCCAAGGACAAGATCGGCGCCGCCATGGTGCCGCACAAGGCGGGCGGCAAGCCGGGTCAGTTCATCAAGCCATCGATGTTCATGTCGCTCAGCCGCGATGCCAAGGATACGGACGCCGCGATCGCCTACATGAATGCCTGGGTCAACGATCCGGAAACCACCGCGATCCTCGGACTGGAACGCGGCATTCCCTGCTCGCCGAAGGTGCGTGCGGCGCTGGCGCCCAATCTGACCGAGGTCGAGAAGATGTCGGTCGATTACTTCGAGGCGATCCAGAGCAAGGTCGGGCCGCTGCCACTGCCGGCTCCCAAGGGTGCCGGCGAAGTGCGCGACGCCTTCATGCGCGTCGGCACCGATGTGGTGCTTGGCAATGCGCAGGCGGCCGATGCAGCCACCGCGTTTATCGAAGAGGCGCAGTCGATCGTCGAGCGCGCCCAGTAAGACGTCCCGTGCCAATGGTTCCGGGCGGCTTATACCGCCCGGGCCGACCACCGAGAACAAGGTCGTTTCCATGAGACGTTTCTTCGCCCGCAATGCGCCGGCCTATGTGTTTCTGCTGCCCTGGCTGATCGGGTTCTTCCTGCTCGCGCTCGGACCGATCCTGGCGTCGCTCTATCTGTCGTTCACCCGCTACGACATGGTCAACGTTCCGGAATGGGTCGGTCTCGACAATTACGTCTACATGTTCACCCGCGACCGGCGGTTCTGGAAGGCGCTCGACGTGACCTTCACCTATGTCGCGCTGGCCGTGCCCGCCCGCCTGATCATGGCGCTCGGCGTTGCCATGCTGCTCGACAAGGGTCTGCGCACGATCGGGCTTTACCGCGCGATCTTTTACCTGCCCTCGCTGCTGGGCGCGTCGATCGCGATCGCCATCCTGTGGCGTCAGTTGTTTGCCGCGGACGGCGTGGTCAACCAGATCCTGGCTACCTTCGGTATTCAGGGCGCATCCTGGATCACCAATCCGAATACCTCGCTTTATACGCTGGTGATTTTGGCGATGTGGCAGTTCGGCTCGCCGATGCTGATCTTCCTCGCGGGTCTCAGGGGGATCCCGCGCGACCTTTACGAGGCGGCGGAAATCGACGGGACGCCGCGTTGGCGCCAGTTTACCCGGATCACACTGCCGCTGCTCGCCCCGGTGATCTTCTTCAATCTGGTGCTGCAGACCATCGACGCCTTCAAGACGTTTTCCAGCGCCTTCATCATCTCGAACGGAACCGGCGCGCCGGCCGATAGCCTTCTGTTCTACACGGTCTACCTGTTCAACGAGGCGTTCAAGTTCTTCCGCATGGGCTACGCCTCAGCGCTGGCCTGGGTGCTGCTGATCATCATCGCGGTTTTCACGGCGGTGGCCTTCTTCACCTCGAAATATTGGGTGCATTATGAAAACGAGCGCGACTGATCTCGACCTCGCGATCCAGGTGGACGAGGCGGCAAGGGTTGCCCACGCGGTGAAGCTGCGGCGTGACCGGCGCGAGCGCAATGGCCGCATCCTGAAGCATGTCTTCCTGATCGGCGTGTCCTGCGTGATGCTCTATCCGCTCTTCTGGCTGCTCGCCTCGTCGTTCAAGCCGGAAAACGAGATCTTCGGCAGTCTGACGCTCTGGCCGTCGGAATTCCGCTTCGACAACTATACCGCGGGTTGGAACGCCCTGCCGAAGTCGTTCACGGTGTTCTACATGAATTCGGCGATTGTCACCGGCCTTTCGGTGATCGGCAACCTGGTGTCCTGTTCGTTTGCGGCTTACGCTTTTGCCCGGCTGCAGTTTACCGGGCGCAGCTTCTTCTTCGCCCTGATGATGATGACCTTGATGATCCCGTATCATGTCGTCCTCATCCCGCAATATGTGCAGTTCCTCAAGCTTGGCTGGGTCGATACCTATCTGCCGCTGGTCGTGCCGCGCTTCCTCGCTTCGGACGCCTTCTTCATCTTCCTGATGGTGCAGTTCTTCCGCCAGTTGCCGCGCGAACTCGACGAAGCGGCGATGATCGACGGTTGTTCGCCCTTCAAGATCTACTGGGCGATCATCCTGCCGCTGTCGCTGCCGGCAATGGGTACGGCGGCGATCTTCTCGCTGATCTGGGTGTGGGAGGATTTTCTCGCGCCGCTCATCTATCTCAATGACATCAAGAGCTACACGGTGCCGCTGGCGCTTCGCCTCTTCCTCGATCAGGAAGGCAAGTCCGCCTATGGCCAGATGTTCGCGATGTCGGTGCTTTCGCTGGTTCCGGTCGTGATCTTCTTCGTCCTGTTCCAGAAAATGATCGTTCGTGGCATCGCCACCTCCGGAATGAAGTAGGGAACAGACGCATGGCAGGATTGACGCTTCGAAACGTCGGAAAGCGCTATGGAGCGCTCTCCATCATCCAGGGGCTCAACCTGGATATCCACGACGGCGAGTTCCTTGTGCTCGTCGGGCCCTCCGGCTGCGGCAAGTCGACATTACTGCGCATGATCGCCGGTCTCGAGGAGATCTCCGAGGGAACTGTGTCGATCGGAAGCAAGGTGGTCAACGACCTGCCGGCTTCCAAGCGCGAGCTGTCGATGGTGTTCCAGTCCTATGCGCTCTATCCGCATATGAGCGTGCGAAAGAACCTCGCCTTCGGTCTGCAGAATTTCAAGATGGCGCGGAACGAGGTCGAGCGTCGGGTGGCGGAGGCGGCCCGTATCCTGCAGATCGAACATCTGTTGGAGCGCAAGCCACGCCAGCTGTCCGGCGGGCAGAAGCAACGCGTGGCGATCGGGCGGGCCATCGTGCGCGAGCCGCAGCTCTTCCTGTTCGATGAGCCGCTGTCCAACCTCGATGCCGAACTGCGCGTCCAGATGCGGGCCGAACTTGCCTCGCTCTATGCAAGGCTCGGCACGACGATGATCTATGTGACGCATGACCAGGTGGAGGCGATGACCATGGCGACCCGGATCGTCGTGCTCCGGGGCGGCAAGATCGAACAGGTCGGCACGCCGCAGGAACTCTATACAAGGCCGCAGAACCTTTTCGTCGCCGGTTTCATCGGGTCGCCGAAGATCAACATGCTGCAGGCCACCATGTCGCACAGCAATGGCATTGCAACGGCGAGCGTTGCCGGGATGCCGGCGTTCGCAATCCCCAATCTTGCGACGTCGGATCCGGCGCTGACGCTCTGCGTGCGCCCGGCATCGCTGCAGATCGGCCGCGGTGAGGTGACCGCGGAAGGCACGATCAAGCTGGTCGAATATCTCGGCAGCGAAACATTGCTGCATATCGCCCTGTCCTCCGGCCAGACGCTGCTGGTCAGCGACAACGGCCGCACGGCCTATCGCATGGGCGATCCGGTGACGATCGGCTTCAATCTTTCCGACCTCCATTATTTCGACGGCAACGGCCAGCGCATCGAAGCCATCCAGAACGAGAGCCAGACCCAGTGAAGATCGCGATTGTAGGATGCGGTTCGCGGCACAAGATGTTTCGCGATTCCGTCGTTGAGGACTATGCGGACAAGCACGAGATCGTTGCCGTCTGCGACAGCAATTCGCACCGCCTGAACGAAGCGGCGAAGGCGGCCTCGAAACCCGGTACGAACGGCGTGGCGACCTACCTGTCCGGTGATTTCGACCGGCTGCTCACCGAGCAGAGGCCGGACACGGTCGTCGTGGCCACACCTGATTTCCTGCACGCGGACTATATCGTGCGGGCATTCGAGGCCGGTTGCGACGTGATCTGCGAAAAGCCGCTGACGATAGATCTTACCCGGCTAAAGATGATCGTCGACGCGCAGAAGCGCACCGGGCGCCAGGTCAAGGTCACCTTCAACTATCGCTATTCGCCGGCGCGCACGCAGATCAAGGAACTGATCGCGTCGGGGGCGATCGGAACCGTGACGGCGGTCGATTTTCGCTGGCATCTCGACCGGGTGCATGGCGCGGACTATTTCCGCCGCTGGCACCGGCAGAAGGAGAATTCCGGCGGGCTTCTGGTGCACAAGTCGACCCATCATTTCGACCTGCTCAACTGGTGGCTGGGCACGGTGCCGATCGAGGTTCTGGCGTCCGGCCGCCGTGCCTTCTACCGGCCGGAGACAGCCGTCGATCTCGGGCTTTCGGGCCGCGGGCCGCGTTGCCATCTCTGTCCGGTGGCGGACAAATGCGATTTCGAACTCGATCTGGCGGCGGATCCGAGCCTGAAAGAACTCTATCTGGATGCCGAGGGTGAGGACGGCTACTTCCGCGATCTTTGCGTCTTCGACGAGGAGATCGGGATCGAGGACACGATGCAGGCCCATATCCGCTACGCCTCGGGCGTGACTGCAAACTATACACTTACGGCCTATTCGCCGTGGGAGGGACTGGAGATCAAGTTCCAGGGCACCAAGGGCGATATCACCCATCGCCATGTCGAAGTGCACGGCGTGTTCGGCGGAGAGCGGGCGCATGCCGACGAGGATGCGATCACGACGGAATTGCATCTGGCAGGAGAAGCGCCGCGGCTGGTCGAGGTACCCAAGGCCAAGGGCCATCATGGCGGCGCCGACCCGGTCATGCTCGGCTATATCTTCGATCCGGACGGCATGGAGCCGGATCGCTTTGATCGCGCTTCCGACCATATCGGCGGCGCCTGGTCGATCCTGACCGGCATTGCGGCCAATGCGTCGATCGAGACCGGTTCGGTTGTCAACATTCAATCGATGCTACGGGCCCGTGGCATCAAACTGGAGCGGTAGAACAGATGGCTTTCGCGATACGCATCGGGGTGATCGGCATCGATCACAACCATATCTACGGCATGCTGAACGGGATGCTGAACGTCGGTGGGGTCGTTGTCGGTTGGGCCACCGGTGCAGAAACGCCGGAGACCCTGCGTCACGTCTTTCGCCAGTCCTATCCCGGCGTGCCCGAGGTGCCGGTCGAGGCGATCCTTGAGGACGAGAGCATCAATCTCGTTCTCTGCGCCGGGATCAACAGCGAACGCGCGGGCACCGCGATGGATGCGATGCGGTATGGCAAGGATGTGCTTGTCGACAAGCCGGGTTGCACCTCGCAGCAGCAATTGGCGGATATCCGCAAGACGGTCGCCGAGACCGGACGGCGGTGGACGGTGTGTTTCTCCGAAAGGTTGCTGGTGCAGAGCGTGACCGTTGCGGACCAAATGATCGCCGAGGGTAGGATCGGCAAGGTGGTGCAGACAGTCGGGCTCGGCCCGCACCGGCTCAATGCGCATCTGCGGCAGCCATGGTTCTGGGACCGGGCTCGTTTCGGCGGGATCCTCACCGATATCTGCGCTCATCAGTTCGATCAGTTCCTGCATTTCACCGGATCCACGCAGGCCAGTGTCGTGACAGCGCATATCGGCAATGTCGCCAATCTCGAACGACCGGATTTCCAGGATTTCGGCGAAGTCATCCTGGCCGGAAACGGCGGACGTGGCTATGCGCGTGTCGACTGGTTGACACCGGATGGCCTGCCGACCTGGGGCGACGGGCGGATGACCATCGTAGGCACCGAAGGTTATATCGAGCTTCGCAAATATATCGACATTGCCGGCCAGCCTGGGACCGATCATGTCTTCGTGGTCGACAAGGCGGGGGTCTCTCGCGTCGATGCGGCGGGTGCCGGAACACCATTCTTCGGGCGGCTGGCCCGCGATCTCGAGCAGGGTACGGAAACCGCCATGCCCCAGGCCCACGCATTTCTGGCAACGGATCTGGCGCTTCAGGCGCAGCGAATGGCGGAAACGGGAGCAGGTCAATGAGCGAACGTATTCGAGTGGCGGTCGTCGGCGCTGGGATCGGCAAGGATCATCTGGCCGGCTATGCGGCACTGCCCGAACTCTTCGAGGTTCGCTATGTCTGCGATCTCAATGCAGCGCGCGCGCAGGAAGGATCCGAGCAAGTTCCCGGCAGCCGTCCGGTCGCCGACATACAGGAGGTCTTTGCCGATCCGCAGGTGGATGTCGTGGACATCTGCCTGCCGCCACTGCTGCACGCGCCGATGACGCTTGCCGCGCTGAAGGCTGGCAAACACGTCGTTTGCGAGAAGCCGTTGTCCGGGTCCTTGTCGGATGTGCGCAAGATCGTTGCGCTGGCTGCACAGGTGGGGCGGCAAGTGTTCCCAGTGTTCCAGTACCGCTATGGTGCCGGATATCGCGCGGCGCATGAACTCAAAATGCGAGGGCTGCTGGGCCGGCCCTATGCCCTGTCGCTGGAGACCCATTGGCAACGTGGCGCAGATTATTATGCGGAGCGCTGGCGCGGCACGTGGACGGGCGAGTTGGGCGGTGCGATCGTCAGCCATGCCTGCCACGCGCATAACCTCGTCTGCCATCTGGTCGGTAACATCGTTCAAGTGGCGGCATTTCTCGACACGCGGGTCAACCCAATCGAGACGGAGGATTGTGCGGCGATCAGCATGCGGACGGCCGAAGGCGCGCTGGTGACGTCGTCGATCACCTTGGGTGCGGCCGGAAATACATCGCGTTTCAGGGCCTTGTTCGAACATGTGACCATGACATCAAGCACCAATCCCTATCAGATTGGCGCTGGACCCTGGACGTTCGAGGCAAGCGATCCGGGGCGTCAGGCCGAGATCGATGCCATTGTGGCATCCGTTCCCGACATACCGCATCGGTTTGCCGGTCAGTTCAGCGACATGCATGCCCGCCTGACCGGAGGAGCCGACCTCTATCTGCCGTCGCTGGAGGAGGGATATCACTCTGTCGAACTGATGACCGCGATCTATGCATCGGCACGGGACGGGCAGGTGGTTTCTCTGCCACTTCATGCCGATCACCCATTGTCCGACGGCTGGCTTCTGGCCGGGGCGGAGGTCGCCGGATGATGGGCAGGTACCCGATCGTTCACGCGCCACCCCAGTTTTCCCGGATATAGGCTTCGAAAAAGTCCGAGAAGGTCGCCACCCTCAGGGGCAGGTGTTCATAGGGCGGATAGTAGAGAGTGAGCCAGATTTCCGGTGTCGACCAGCCCTCGAGGACCTGGACGAGCCTGCCCGTATCGAGGAATTCCTCGACGATGAAATGTGGCAGCATGGCAATACCCTCGCCGGCGACCGCGAGCTGGGTGAGAAAATCGCCATTGTTGACGGTAAAGCGGCCGCGCGCCTCGATGCTGCGGGTGGTGCCGGCCCGGCTCAACTCCCAGATTTCGCTCATCGAATGCTCCTGGTAACTGAGGCATTCGAGTTTGACCAGATCTTCGGGGACCTGTGGCGTGCCATGGGTCTCGAGGAACTGCCTCGAAGCGACCAGAAGGCGCGGCACCGGGCAGATCTTTCGCCAGATCGTCGACTTGTCGCTCGGTGGTCCCGAAATGCGGATCGCCAGATCGTAATCGTCCTCGACGATATCGACGAAGCGGTCGGAAAGGTCGATTGCGACCTGGGTCTGAGGGTGAATGATGCCGAACTGGCCAAGAACGGCGGGCAGAACTTTCATGCCGAGCGACATCGGCGCCGAAATCTTCAGCGATCCGGCAGTCACCTTCTGCAGGTCCTTGGTCTCTTCGGTGGCGCGTGCCAGCCCTTCGGCCAGGGGGGCCACGCGGGCGGCATAGGCGGCGCCTGCCGAGGTCAGCGACACCTTGCGGGTTGTCCGCAGAAGCAGCTGGATGCCAAGCCGGTCTTCGAGTGCTGCGACCGTGCGGGTGATCGAGGCAGGTGTGCTGTTGAGCAGCCGCGCCGCTGCGCTGAAGCTGCGTTCTTCGGCGACCGTCAGGAAGGTACGGATGGATTCCAGTTCGCCCACGGAGCAACCTTTACGAAAATCGCAATAGTGTTTGCCGAATTATGCCTATTCTATGAAAATAATCCATCCCCCATATTCGCTTCAACACTGAACACGAACCGTTTGGACGGGAAGGATCACAATCATGATTACCCAGATCAAAGGACTGCATCACGTCACCTCGATGGCCGCCGATGCCCAGACCAACAACGACTTCTTCACCAAGACGCTCGGCCTTCGCCGCGTCAAGAAGACGGTCAACTTCGATTCACCGGATGTCTATCACCTCTATTACGGCGATGAAGTCGGCAATGCAGGCTCGGTGATGACCTATTTCCCCTTCGCCAACATGGGTGCCGGCAAGCGCGGCACCGGCGAAGTCGCCGATACCGTCTTCTCCGTTCCGAAGGGCACTTTGCCTTTCTGGCAGGAGCGCCTGAGCAGCCAGGGCGTGGCCGAACTGGCTCCCTACACCCTGTTTGGCGAAAACCGCCTGCGCTTTGCCGGTCCGGATGGCGATGGTTTCTCGCTGGCGGAAGTCGACGGTGACCAGCGTCTTCCGTTTGACCGCGGGCCGGTGGCCACCTCCGAAGGTATTCACGGCTTTCGTGGCGTCACCATGCGTCTGCGTGACGAAGGTGCAACCGGTGAACTGCTGAAGTTCATGGGCTACCAGGAGATCGACAAGCAGGGCGAGATGGTGCGCTACGCCATTCCCGGCGGCAATGGCGCCGACTATGTCGATCTGGAGGTCCTGCCGGGCGCGAAACATGCCCAGGCCGGCGCCGGTTCGGTTCACCACGTCGCCTTTGCCGTGGATGACCGTGCAGCCCAGCTCGAAGTGCGCAAGGCGCTGCTCGATACGGGTTATCAAGTCACGCCGGTGATCGACCGCGACTACTTCTGGGCGATCTATTTCCGCACACCAGGCGGCGTGCTGTTCGAAATCGCCACAAACGAGCCGGGCTTCAACCGTGACGAGGACACCGCGCATCTCGGCGAGGCCTTGAAGCTGCCGACCCGCTACACCCAGTATCGCTCGCAGATCGAGGCGCATCTGCCGCAGATCAAGGATTGATTGCCTTTGCCGGCCCGATCAGGCCGGCACCTCCACATCGAACATTTCTCCAGCGCGAGGATCTTTTATGTCCATCGATAGCTATCAACATCTGCATCAGGCGCCCGAGGGTGATGCCCCGGTCGTCTTCACCTTTCATGGCACGGGCGGCGACGAACAGCAGTTTCCCGGCTTGATTGCCCGCATCCAGCCCAAGGCTGGCATCGTCTCGCCACGCGGCGATGTGTCCGAATATGGCGCCAATCGCTTCTTTCGTCGCACGGGAGAGGGCGTTTATGACATGCCCGATCTGGCCAAGCGAACGGATGCGATGATCGCCTTTGTCGCGGCATACAGGGAACGGTATCCGGGCCGCGCGTTCCAGGCGCTTGGTTATTCCAACGGTGCCAATATCCTGGCTTCGGTGATGTTCCAGGCGCCCGATCTGTTCGATCGGGCCGTGCTGATGCATCCGCTGATCCCGTGGACGCCGGCCGCGCAGCAGGGCCTTGCCGGCCGCCATGTTCTGATCACGGCGGGCCAGCGGGATCCGATCTGCCCGATGCCGCTGACGGAAGCGCTTGCAGCTTATCTTGAAGGCCAGGGCGCGATCGTCCAGACCGTGCTGCATCCGGGTGGACACGAGATCTCGCAGGGCGAGATCGAGGCGATCAGCACGTTTCTTCGGGCATGATACAAAGGCGGCACCGGTTTTGCCGGTGCCGCCTTTTGTCTTCACCGGCCCTGCCGGGGCTATCCGTTACCTATCCGTATGATCGCCTTGATCAGTCCGGTCTTCTCGCTTGCCCAGCGCGGCAGGTCCTCTGCTACATCGGCAAGCGTTGTGCGATGGGTGATCAGCTGGTCGATCGGTACCTGACCCCGGGCGATGCAATCGCGCACGTGATCGAAATCGATCTTCGTCGCATTGCGGCTGCCGATCAGGGTCATTTCACGCTTGTGGAATTCGGGGTCGGAGAAGACGATCTCTTCCTTCACGACGCTGACGAAAACCAGGCTGCCGCCATGGGCGACATAAGCGAAGGCTTTTTCCATCGAACCGCGATAGCCTGTGGCGTCATAGACGACATCGAATCCGTCGCCCTGCGTCCGGGCCGATACAGCCTCGACGACGCCGTCACCGGCCAGAATGCCCGAGGTGAAGCCCAGTCGTTCGGCGGCCATGGACAGCCGTTCGGCGCTGGTATCGAGCAAGGTTACGTCCTGGCCGGCGATACGGGCAAAGATTGCCGTGCCGAGGCCGATCGGCCCGGCGCCGATCACCAGGGCGCGGATCGTCTCTTGTCCAGCGGCCGGGATCGCCGCACGACGCACGGCATGGGCGCCGATAGCGAGAAACTCCACCGTTGCTGCCGATTCCAGCGAGAGATTGCTTGCCGGATACAGATTGCCCGCAGGCACGATGATTTCCTCGCACATGGCGCCGTCGGAATGCACGCCGAGCACGCTGATCGCCGTGCAGCAATTCGGCTTGCCCTTGCGACAGGCGATACAGGTGCCGCAGGCGATATAGGGGTTGACGATGACCGTCGTGCCCGGCGCCAGATCGACGCCCTGGCCGGCTTCGACGACGGTCGCCGAGATTTCGTGCCCCATGACGCGGGGATAGGCGAGGAAGGGATGTTTGCCCTCGTAGATGTGGTAGTCGGTGCCGCAGATGCCGACATGGCTTATCGCAAGGCGGGCAAAGCCCGGAGCTGGCGTCTGCGGCGATGGCCGATCAACGATTTCGAGGCGACCCGGTTCAAGGCAGAGCGCGGCTTTCATGGTATGTCCTTCCGGAAGACCCGGGATGTCTGGTCGAAAAAAGAGAGTGGGGACACCCGCTCCCGTGCGTGTGGCGATCAGCGGCTGCCGCGGCGGCGCAACTGGTCGAAATAGACGATCAGGATGATCAGGGCACCGGTGATGATGCGCTGCCAGAACGAGTTGACGTTCAGCAGGTTGGCACCGTTGTTGATCGTTGCCAGAATGAAGGCGCCGAGCAGCGGACCCTGGACCGAACCAACCGCGCCGAACAGGCTGGTGCCGCCGATGACCGATGAGGCGATGGCCTGCAATTCCCAGCCTTCGGCCTGCGTGGCGTTGCCGATGCCGATGCGGGATGCAAGCAGGATGCCGACAAAGGCAGCACAGGTGGAAGACAGGATATAGGCGAGATAGATCGTCCGGTTGACGTTGACGCCGGACAGTCGGGCCGCCTCGCTGTTGGAGCCGACGGCGAACAGATAACGGCCCCAGCGGCTGAGATGCAGGAACACATAGGCCGGAATGGCGACCACGATGACCATCCAGAACAGGCTTGGCACGCCGAGGAAATCGGCGCGGGCAAAATTGGTGAAAGCGTCGTTCGAGATAGAGATGGTCGAACCATTGGTGATCAGCAGGCCGATGCCGCGCAGCGAGGTCAGTGTCGCCAGCGTGATGATGAACGGCGGCAGGCCCATGCGCACGATGCCGAAAGCATGGAACATGCCGATCGCCACGCCGACAAGGAGGGTGATGCCCATGGCGATCCAGAGCGGCACCCCGGCGGCGAGCAGCCAGGCGAGAATGACACTGGCAAAACCGACCACCGCGCCGACCGACAGGTCGATGCCGGCGGTGATGATGACGAAGGTCTGGCCGACGGCGAGGATAGCCGTCATCGCACCCTGGCGCAGCAAGTTGCTGATGTTGTTGGGTGTCCAGAAGCTGTTGGTCGAAAAAGCCAGCAGCAACCAGAGGAACAACAGGAGGCCGAGCAGGGTCAGACTGAAAAGGATGCTCATGCCCCTTTTTGGCGCGACCTTGGTTTCGGTGGTGTCCAGGCTCATTGTCGTTCTCCCTGTCGTCTTTTTTGATGTCGTTCGTCTGGCAATGCCGGATGGAAAGCGGTTTTACACGCCGATCGCTTCGGTCAGCACGTCCTCATGCGAGGCGGCCCGGTAATCATGGCTGGCGACCAGCCTGCCCTGCCTGAAGACATGCAGGCGGTCGGCGAGTTCGTAGACTTCCGGCAGGTAGGAGGAGATCAGGATGATGCCCGCCCCCTGTTTCAGCAGTTCGCCAAACAGCCGGTAGATTTCCGCCTTGGTGCCGACGTCGACGCCGACGGTCGGTTCGTCGAAGATGAACAGGCGGGCGCCGTGGCTCAGCCACTTGCCGATGACGATCTTCTGCTGGTTGCCGCCGGACATGGCGGACGCGAGGACCGCACGGGTCGGCGTCTTGATCTTCAGGTCGTTGATCTGCTTGTCGGCATTGGTGGTCTCGAGCTTGCGACTGATGGTCAGGCCACGGCTCAAGCGCTTGAAGACCGGCAGGTTGATGTTGAGGCCGATCGGCAGGTTGAGACAAAGGCCCTGGTCACGGCGGCTTTCCGGGGCGAGCGCAATGCCGAGGTCCATGGCCTTGCGCTCGCTGTTGATGGTGACCTTTTTGCCGTCCCAGTAGACTTCCCCGGCCGAACAGGGCTGACGGCCATAGAGGCCAAGCGCAAATTCGCTGCGGCCGGCGCCGATCAGACCGTAAAGGCCGACGATCTCGCCGGCGTGAACCGTGATCGACACATCGTTGAAGCCGGGACCACTGAGGTCTTTCGTTTCCAGGATTGTCGCACCGATCGGCAGCTTTTCCTTGTGGTAGATCTGCTCGATCGAGCGGTTGATCATCAGGGAAATCAGCTCGGCATCGTTGGTCTCGCCAATCAGGCGGGTACCGACATGGGTGCCGTCGCGCAGGACCGAGACGCGGTCCGCCAGCTCGAAAACCTCCTCCATGCGGTGGCTGATATAAACGATGGTCACGCCTTCGGATTGCAGCCGGCGGATCAGGCGGAAGAGCTGGGCCGATTCCTGGCGGGTCAGATAAGCCGTCGGCTCGTCGAAGATGAGGAAACGGATGCCGCGCATGGCGGCGCGGGCGGTGGCGACCAGCTGCTGCTGGCCGATGGTGAGATTGGCCAGCGTTTCGCCGGCGGGCAGATTGAAACCGAGGTCGTCCAGGACATTCTGAGCGGCCGTGGTCATGGCGCTCTTGCGCATGATGCCGCCGGACGACATCTCGTCGCCAAGAAACATATTGGCGGCAACGGAAAGATGCGGGCAGAGGACGACTTCCTGATGCACCGCATTGATGCCGCGCTGGATCGCCTCGTTGGGGTCGGCGAGCGGCACGGGCTTGCCGCACCAACAGATCTCGCCGGATGTGCGGGGGATGACGCCGGTCAGGAGCTTGATCAGGGTGGATTTTCCAGCACCGTTTTCACCGACGATGGCGTGGATCTCGCCTGCCAGGAAGGTGATGGTCGCGGGTTTCAGGGCTTCGACGGCGCCATATTTCTTCTGCAGGCCGACAAGCTCGAGGATCGGTGTTCCCGGTGGAATCCGGTCCGTCTCCAGAAGCTCCGGCGTGTCGTCGTGCCTGTGGCTGAGATCGTGCAGTCCCGTCATCGTTTCCTCCCGCGATCGCGGTTGTCTCAAGAGCAGGCTGGCCTTCTCCCAAGGCTTTGCCCTCCCTGCATGAAAGTCACGCGCGACGCGAGCCGCGCGTGACGAAAGATCGGATCAGTTGACCTTCGGGTTCAGAAGGGCGTCGATCTTCGGCTCGGCCATGTTGGCCTTGGTTACGAGGTTGGCGCCGGTATCGACGAAGGTTTCGACCTTCTCGCCCTTGGAAACGGCAAGCGCGGTCTTCACGCCATCGTAACCCATCCGGTAGGGATCCTGCACGACGAGGCCGGCGAGCACGCCTTCCTTGAGGAAGCCGACCGTCTTTTCATCGGAGTCGAAGCCGATCACCTTGATCTTGTCGCCGAGCTTGTTTTCAGCGATCGCCTGGCCAACGCCCTGCGCCATGATCAGGTTGGAGGCGAAGACGCCGACAAGGTTCGGGTTCGCGGTGATCAGGTCGGTCATCATGTTGAGACCGGTGGTTGCCTGGCCGTCGGCATATTTGTCGGCAACGACCGTCAGGCCCGGATACTTGGCCTTGAGCTGCTCCATGAAACCATCATGGCGCTGGTCGAGCGAACCGACGCCCGGCAGGCTGGTGATGACGGCGATTTCGCCTTCTTCCTTGCCCGTGGCTTCCTTGATGGCCGCGGCAAGACCATCGGCGGCGATGCGGCCGCCCTGGACGTTGTCGGTGGTCAAGAAGGAGGTGAATGCCTTGGAGTCGGCGCTGGAGTCGATGCCGATGATCGGAACGGACTTGGCGGCTTCATCGATCGGCTTGCCGAGCGCCTTGAATTCGGTCGGCGAAATGACGACGGCAGCCGGCTTGCCGGCGACGGCGTTTTCAAGAATGCTGATCTGGCCGTTGATGTCGGATTCCGACTGCGCGCCGAGTTCCGGAACGGTGACGCCGAGATCCTTGCCAGCGGCGCGAGCGCCGGCAAGCACGATCTGCCAGTAGAAGGATGTGGTGTCCTTGACGATGATCGGGATGGTGACGTCCTGCGCAAAGGACGCAGCCGGCATTGCCGATACCATCATTGCAGCACCGGCAACCCCGATCAGGGCGCGGCGCGTCATGCTGTTCAGAATAGACATGTGGTTCTCCTCTCAATTTGCGTCCTGTTCCTCCAGTGAGATCTTCCCGCAGAACGCGACCGAGACGATCTTTTATCGATAAAAAACATTTTACCGAGGCACGCTACTCCAGCATTCTGGAGAAATCAAGCGGGCAGAAAACGCAAGCTCCCATTGCGTCAGATGCCTTGTTTTTCAGGCGTTCCGGCAGGCTCGCCCGCACGGGCCCGCGGCTAAACGCGGTGGACTTCCTCCGGATAGACGACGCCTTTCTTCAAGATGATATTGCCATAGATCCTGAGCTCCGTCGTGGCGACGATATAGGCCGCATTGGCGGCGCGCTCATAAAAGGCGAAGCGTTCAAGCGATGTCAGCTTGAAGTCGCCGCTGAGGCGCTGGACCATGGCGCCGAACTCCTGGCAGATCTCCGGAACGGTGATGGGATCGCCGACGATCTGCATGTACCAGGCTGCCTCGTCGACGAACTGATCAAGCGGCATATGCGCGAGAATGGCCTCGAGGACCGCCACGGCGCCGAGGCCATCGGCCCGCACAACGGGCGGCCCGATCGTGCTCGAGGGGAAATTGCCATCGGCGATGACGATTTCGTCGCCATGGCCCATGGTGGCTATGGCGTGAAGCAGTTCAGGTCCAAGCAGAGGATGAATTCCCTTCAGCATGGCATACTCCTATTCGCGGACCGGCACATCGCCGAGCGGCGGGGCGACCAGGGTGTGAGGCTCGAAGGGCGCGAAGGCGGAAGCGGGCAGTTCTTCCTCGGTCAGCGCCATGTTGCGGTTCAGGCTTTCCGGCTTTGCGGTCCCGATGATGACGGAGGCGACGGCCGGGTGCTGCAGCGGGAATTGCAAGGCATACTCGGCGAGCGGCCTTCCCGCGGCCTTGGCTACCTCCTCCATGGCGCGAACCTTGGCAATGATCTCGTCGGTTGCCGGCGTATAGTCGAAATGGGCGCCGGGGACGACGCCGGTCGCCAGGATGCCGGAATTGAAGACGCCGCCCGCGGTGATCGACGTGCCGCGTTTCTCGCAGAGCGGTAGCAATTCCTCGACGGCCGAGCGATCCAGCAGCGAGTAGCGCCCCGCCATTAGGATGACGTCGATGTCGATGTCGGCCATCATCGCGAGGCAGGCCGGCACTTCGTTGACGCCGAGACCGAAGGCCTTGATAGCACCGGAGGACTTGAGTTCGTCGAGGGCCTTGTAACCGCCGTCGCGCAACTGCTTCACGTAGCGGTCGTTGGCTTCGCGTCCATGCGTGTACACGCCGATGTCGTGGACATAGAGGATATCGATGCGGTTGAGGCCGAGCCGTGCGTAGCTGAAGTCGACCGATCGCATGATGCCGTCATAGCTGTAGTCATAAACCAGCTTGAAAGGCAGCGGATCGACGAAGCCGACATTGGGGATCTGATCGCGTGGAACCGGTGCCAGAAGGCGACCGACCTTGGTGGAGAGCACGTAGCTGTCTTCCGGCTTGTCGCGCAGGAAATCGCCGACATAACGTTCGGCCTGGCCGAAGCCGTAATGCGGGGCAGTATCGAAGTAGCGGATGCCGTGGTCCCAGGCTGCCTGGAGCGTCGCCAGGCCAGCCTCGCGCGGGCACGGGCGATAGAGGCCACCAAGTGGCGCCGTTCCGAAGCTGTATTCGGTGACGTCCAGGGTCGTTTTGCCGATGCGTCTGGTCTTCATGCTTCTCTTCCGGGTTTCTGTTTTACAGATCAGAGCGTGGCGCCGAGATGCCAGGGCACAAATTCATTGTCGCCATAACCGAACAGCTCACTCTTGGTCTTCTGACCGGAGGCGGTGTCGATGATCAGATCGAAGATCTCGCGGCCGAGTGCCGACACGGAAATGTCTCCCGAGGCGATCACGCCGCAGTCAATATCCATGTCCTCTTCCATAGCCCGGTATAGTGCTGTGTTGCTGGTCAGCTTGATCGACGGCACGGGGCGGCTGCCGAAACAGCTGCCGCGGCCCGTGGTGAAGGCGATCACATTGGCGCCGCCGGCAACCTGGCCTGTCGCCGATACCGGATCGTAGCCGGGGGTGTCCATGAAGACGAGGCCGTGTTCCGTGACGCGTTCGGCGTAGTTGTAGACGGCGGTCAGCGGCGAGCGGCCACCCTTGGCGACGGCCCCGAGCGACTTTTCGAGAATTGTGGTCAGGCCACCCTTCTTGTTGCCGGGCGAAGGATTGTTGTCGAGAGAAGCGCCGTGCTGCGCGACATAGGCTTCCCACCAGGAAATCAAACCGTCGAGCTTGACCGCAACGGCGTCGTTGACCGAGCGGCTGCGCAAAAGATGTTCGGCACCGTAGATCTCGGAGGTTTCGGAGAGGATGGCCGTTCCGCCTGCACCAGCGAGGAGATCAACGGCGACACCAAGTGCGGGGTTGGCGGTGATGCCGGAGAGACCGTCGGAGCCGCCGCATTGCAGGCCGACGATGATTTCACTGACCGAGATCGGCTCCCGACGCGCGGTGCCGACTTCGGCGGCGATTTCGCGCAGGATGCCAAGGGCATTTTCGACCGCACGGCGCGAACCGCCGGCATCCTGGATGTTGAAATGACGTTTTCCGGCGCCTGCGCCGCTCTGGCCGTAAAGGGTGAGCTGATTGACCTCGCAACCGAGGCCGACCATCAGCACGCCGGCGAAATTCACATGACGGGTGTAACCGGCCAGCGTGCGATGAAGGGTGCGCATGCCGTCGCCGGTCGAGCTCATGCCGCAGCCCTGGTCGTGGACGATCGGGACGAACCCGTCGATGCCGTCGTAGTGCGGCAGGATGGTGCGATTGGCCGCTTCGGCAATCGCCCGACAGACCGTGGTGGAACAGTTGACGCTGGCGATGATGCCGACGAAATTACGGGTCGCGGCACGGCCATCGGCGCGACGGTAGCCCATGAAGGTGCGTGCCTTGTCAGCCGGGGTTGCTGCTTCCGGCTGGGCAAGGCCGGTGACGGACAGGCGATCCTCATCGAAGGCAAGGTTGTGGGAATGGACATGATCACCGGCGGCAATGTCGCTGGTCGCACGACCGATGGCCTGGGCATATTTCACCACCGGCTCACCCTTGCGAATGTCGCGGACGGCAACCTTGTGGCCGGGGTCGATCCTGGTGCGCGCCAACGCGCCGCCGGGAAGCACTTCGCCGGCTTCGATTGCGATGGTCGTGACAGCGACATTGTCGTCTGCAGACAGCAGAATGCAGGCAGTCTTGCTCACCCGTTCTTTCTCCCTATAGCCCAACATTGAAGTCGGATCATTGCTTTTGTCTTTTATCTACAATAGACAGATTGACGTCAATGGCCATGATGCGGACAAAGCAGAAAAGCGCATGGCCGGCAGAACGGGAGATGATTGAAACTTCGGGAAATTCAGAATTTTCAAGCCTTTGCGCTTGATGGTTCTCTTTGCTGCCGATCAAGGGTAGATCGGGGCACGGCCCCGGATGTCGGATTCGGCGGCGCAACCAACCCAGACACGGCAAGACACATGGCCAAGCAAAACACCGTCTTCAAGGATGCGTATAACCGCACGCTGAAGCTGATCGGGGAGACCGACAGCCTGCCGTCCGAACCGGAGCTCGGCGGGATCCTCGGCGTCAGTCGGACAACCGTGCGCGCGGTGCTGACACGGCTTGGAGAAACCGGCCTTATCGTCTGGGACAAGCGGGCGAAAACGGTCCTCAGACGGCCGGTCAAGACCGATTATTTTCCGTCCGAGGAAACAGATTCCCTGTCGGAGATCATCGAGCGCAGCTTCATGCGCCGCATCCTTGCCGGCGGTGCGCAGCCGGGCATGCAGATCAATGAACTGGAGCTGGCGCGCGAGATCGGCACGGGGACGACGAGCGTCCGCGAATTCCTGATCCGTTTCAGCCGTTTCGGGCTGATCGAAAAGCGGCCGAACAGCCATTGGGTGCTCAAGGGATTCACCCGCGAGTTCGCACTGGAGCTGACGGAGGTGCGTGAGATGTTCGAACTGCGCTCGGCGGCGCGATTTGGCCATCTGGATGAAGATCACCCCGCCTGGGGCGAGCTGAAAGAGGTCGAGGCCCAGCACCGCGCATTGCTGGCGGATATCGACAATCGCTATTCCGAATTCTCCGAACTCGACGAACGTTTCCATCTGCTGGTTCAAAAGGCGTCCAGCAACAGGTTCATCATCGATTTCTACGACATCATCTCGATCGTCTTCCACTATCACTACCAGTGGAACAAGACCAATGCGCGCGCCCGCAATGCGCGGGCTCTCGAAGAGCATCTCGACTATATCGACGCCTTGTTTTCACGCGATGAGAGGCGGATCGAGGAGGCTTGCCGGCGGCATCTGAAATCCGCCCGCGAGACGCTGCTGCAATCGATCCAGGATGCGGAGTGACGCGCCCGCGACCCTGGATCACGTCGGAGCGCCGCCCTTTGAGCGCATGCGCTTGCGGAATGCAGTCGGTTTCTCGTTGAAGCGATCGCTGAAGGCTTCATAAAATCGCGACACCGAGCCGAAGCCGGATTCGAAGGAGACGTCGGTGATCGACAGGTCGGTTGCAATCAGCAGCGACTGGGCCGTGTCGAGGCGGTGGCGGATAATCGCCTGGTTGATCGTCAGGCCGACGGCGCGCTTGAAGACGGACATGGCATAGTTAGGATGCAGACCCGCATCGCGACCGACGTCCTCGGCCGAGATTTCATCCAGCGCGTGCTCGGCAATGTAGCGCAGCATGCGTTCGACATTCTCCACCCTTTCGCTGTCGCTATGGCCGAGGCTGGCAATCGCCGAGCCTTCCTCGCGCAGGTCGCGCCAGCCGTCGCGTTCTATGCGCAACACGCGAGCGGTCAGTTCGTTGCGGACGATTTCGCTCAATCCCTCGTCGCCCGACAGAAGCTCCTCGCGCCAGCGCAGGAAGATGTCGCGGTCGTAAGGGCGAAGTTCCGTCGCCTCGATCATCGCGCCGCGAAACACCGCGTCGCGAAATCGGGTAAGATTGGCGAGCCCAAGGAAGAAGGACATCGGCACATAGAGGCATATGAAGCGGGTTCCGTCCGCGCGATCGATCACCTGGTGCGGGATCATGCCCCAGAACAGGCACAGGCGGCCCTTGCCGACGGTCAATTCGCGGCCGTCGAACCAGTAGGTCATATGACCATCAAGGACGAAATTGAGTTCGATCTGGCTGTGCATATGCGGACCGGCCATGCGCTGGACGAAAAGGGCTTCGCCGGCACAAAAGCGATGGTCACCGAAGATCACCAGCGGATGACGCGGGTCGTGGTCGGGATGAACGGGGACGGATTCGTCCTGAACAACGGGTTGCTGAGGCATCATGCTTAGGATCCCGGATAAGTTACCTAAAAAGTCGGTAGATTATTACGGCTTTGCGGCTGATGATCAAGGTGAGCTGACCTGCATGTCCGGTGGGATCCGGACCGCACCAGTTCTGCCATATGCGATGCATACCGGTCATAGGGAGGAAAACATGACCCTTTTCAAGAGCCTGAGCGGGCTCGCGCTCTCCGTAGCGCTGTTCTCGACTGCCGCATTTGCCGGCGAAATCACCATCAATTCCGACCATTCCGATCCGGTGCCGAAGAAGGCAATGGAAGAGCTGATCGCCGACTTCCAGAAGGCCAATCCGGATGTGACGGTCAAGTGGAACAATTTCGACCACGAAGGCTACAAGTCAGCGATCCGCAACTTCCTCACGGCCGATGCGCCGGATGTGGTTGCTTGGTACGCCGGCAACCGCATGGAGCCCTTCGTCAAGGCTGGCCTGTTCGAGGATGTCACCGATGTCTGGACGGCCAATGGCCTCGACGAGCAGCTGAAGTCGTCGGCACCGTCGATGACCATCGACGGCAAGAAATGGGGCATGCCCTATACGTATTACCAGTGGGGTATTTACTACCGCAAGGACATCTTCGCCGAGCAGGGCATCACCCCGCCGAAGACCTGGGCCGAACTGCTGGCGGCATCGGAAAAGCTGAAAGCTGCCGGCATCACGCCGTTCACCATCGGTACCAAGGCCTTGTGGCCGACCGGCGGCTGGTTCGACTATCTGAACCTGCGCGTCAACGGCTACGAGTTCCACATGGAGCTGACCTCGGGCAAGGTTCCCTACACCGATCCGCGTGTAAAGGCCGTGTTCGAGAAGTGGGGTGAACTGGTCAAGGCCGGTTACTTCATCGACAATCACGCCGCGATCGACTGGCAGGATGCCGTGCCGCAACTGGTACAGGGCAAGGCCGCCATGTATCTGATGGGCAACTTCGCCGTCGCGACCTTCAAGGAAGGCGGCCTTAAGGAAGAGCAGATCGGCTTCCTGCAGTTCCCGGAAATCACCCCCGGCATCCCGGTGGCGGAAGAGGCTCCGACCGACACGTTCCACATTCCGTCGGGTGCAAAGAACAAGGAAGACGCCAAGAAGTTCCTGGCCTATCTCGCGTCTCCGGCGGTTCAGACCAAGATGAATGCGACGCTCGGCCAGCTGCCGGTCAACAATACTGCCGAGAAGCCGAAGGATGTGTTCCTCGATGCCGGCTTCACGATGCTGTCCAACGCCCATGCGCTGGCGCAGTTCTACGATCGTGACGCCCAGGCCGAAATGGCGAAGGCGGGCATGGAAGGCTTCCAGGAATTCATGGTCAAGCCCGACAATCTCGACCGCATTCTTGAGCGGCTCGAAAAGGTGCGTGCCCGCGTCTACAAGTAAGGACCAAGGTCCTCCCTGCGCCGGGTGCCGTCGACCTCGTTGTCTTCGGCATCCGGTTGCCATTCCCTTCCTGTTTCCAAAGGTGCCGCCGTGAGCAACGCCGTCTCCCCCCAGTCCAGCGTCAGGCCCTCGTCCGGCTTCTGGAAGAAAAACCAGCAGACGCTGGCGCCCTGGCTGTTTCTTGCGCCGGGCATGCTGATGTTCGTGATTTATGTCCTGGTGCCGATCTTCCAGTCCATCTGGATCAGCTTCCATGACTGGGACGGGCTGGGTGAGCAGGTCTGGATCGGGTTTGGCAACTATGCCGAACTGCTCGACGACGACACCTTCTATGTCGCGCTGAAGAACAACCTGATCTGGCTGGTGCTCTATCTCCTGTCGATCCCGGCGGGTCTTGCGGCCGCCCTGTTCCTCAACCAGACGGTTGCCGGCATCCGGCTCTACAAGTCGCTGTTCTTCTTTCCCTTCGTGATCAGCCAGGTCGTCGTCGGCCTGATGTTCACCTGGTTTTACGCGCCGGATTTCGGCCTGTTCTCCAAGCTGACGGAGTGGTTGACCGGCGAGCAGATCGCCGTGCTCGCCGACGAACGTTTCGTCACTTACGGCATCATCGTTGCCGGTCTCTGGCCGCAGACGGCCTATTGCATGATCCTCTATCTGACCGGTCTCAACAACATCAATCCCGAGCAGGTGGAAGCCGCCCGGATGGATGGCGCCAAAGGCTTCAAGCTGTTGTGGAACATCATCCTGCCGCAACTCGGTCCGGCGACCTTCATCGCCATGGTGGTGACCGTCATCGGCTCGCTGCGCTCCTTCGACCTTGTTTCCGTCATGACGGCCGGCGGTCCCTACGGCTCGAGCCAGGTTCTCTCCTACTTCATGTATGAGCAGGCGCTGTCGGAATACGGCTTCCGCATGGGCTATGGCGCGGCGATCGCCGTCGTCCTGTTCCTGATCATGATGGTCTTCATCTCGCTGTTCATCGTTCGCATGCTGCGCCAGGAAAGGAACGCCTGATGTTCCCGACACCCATCGAAAAAGCCTCGCGCTTCGTCCAGGTCGGCTACAAGATCCTGCTGCCGGTGGCGCTGTTTCTCTGGCTGCTGCCGTTGATCGGGGTGGCGATCACTTCGGTGCGGCCTGCCGGCGATCTGGCTGCCGGCAACTACTTCGGCATTCCGTCCGCCTTTGCCGGGGTCGAGAACTATACCGCCGTGTTCCGCGATTCGCCGATCGGCTGGTACATCCTGAATTCGTTCAAGGTGACGATCCCGACGGTGATCGGAGCGGTTGCGCTGTCCTGCCTCACCGGCTTTGCGCTCGCGGTCTACAAGTTCAAGAGCAACCTCGTGCTGTTCTTCCTGTTTGTCGCCGGCAATTTCATTCCGTTCCAGATCCTGATGGTGCCTGTGCGTGACATGACGCTGAGGGCCGGGCTTTACGATACGACGATGGGCCTCGTGCTGTTCCATGTCGCCTTCCAGACCGGCTTCTGTACGCTGTTCATGCGCAATTTCATCAAGGGTCTGCCGTTTGCGCTGATCGAGTCTGCGCGCGTAGAGGGCGTGTCGGAATGGCGGATCTTCCGTCACATCGTGCTGCCCCTGATGCGTCCGGCGATTGCGGCGCTTTCGGTGCTGGTCTTCACCTTTGTGTGGAACGACTATTTCTGGGCCACCGTGCTGGTGCAGGGACAGCATGCGATGCCGGTGACGGCCGGCCTCTATTCGCTGAACGGCCAGTGGGTTGCCGCCTGGCACCTGGTTTCCGCCGGTTCGATCGTCGCGGCGCTGCCGCCGGTCGCCATGTTCTTCCTGATGCAACGGCATTTCATTGCCGGCCTGACGCTTGGAGCTACCAAGGGATGAGTGAAATCGTAACAGTTGACTCTGGCCAGTTCGCGCTCAGCCTGCGCCTGCCGGACCTCGGCATGCCGGAAATTCTGTCTTTCGGCACAGTGCCGGCAGAGGTCGATGCGCTGTTCGACATCGAGCGCTCGAGCCGCGTCAACGGCATGGATGTCGCCGTGCCGACATCGGTCCTGCTGCCGACGGGTGGCATGGGCTTCTTCGGATGGCCGGCGATTTCCGGCCATCGGGCCGGTCGTGATTTCACGGCGCAGTTCGGCGGATGGTTGGTCAAGCGGGACGGCAATCGCACTATCCTGAATGGGGACGATGCAGTGGCGAAGCTCGGCATCGCCATCACGCTCACCGCCCATGCTTCCGGGCTGATCTCGATGGCGACGGAGCTCACCAATCTGGGCGAGGCCGATTACCAGCTCGACCGCTGCATGGCGGCGACATTTCTCGCACCTGCCGGCGATGTGCAGGTGATGAGCTTTACCGGCATCTGGGGTCGCGAGTTCCAGACACGCCGCGAATTGCTCGGCAATGGCACCTGGGTGCAGGAGAGCCGGCGCGGCAGGACCTCGCATGACCGTTTCCCGATGCTGTTCATCGAAAGCGAAACCCAGGTCTTCGGCGTCACGCTCGGCTGGAGCGGCAATCACCAGATGGTCATCGACCGCACGGACGACGGCCAGCGGCTGGTGCATCTGGGTGAATTGTTCGAGCCGGGCGAGATCGTTTTGACACCGGGCGAGAGCTACACGAGCCCGATTGCCTATGCAGGCGCCGACAGCCAAGACTTCCACGCCTTCGTTCGTGACGAGCTGACCTGCTGGCCGGGTGGCCGGATGAGCCCGCGTCCGGTGACGCTGAACACCTGGGAAGGCAATTATTTCGATCACCAGATGGGGTCGCTCAAAGCCCAGGCGACGGCTGCGGCCGCGCTTGGCATCGAACGTTTCGTGCTCGATGACGGCTGGTTCGGCAAGCGCGACAATGACACGACCAGCCTTGGCGACTGGGATATCGATGCGCGCAAGTATCCCGACGGTTTGAAGCCGCTGGTTGATCACGTGACCGGTCTCGGCATGCAGTTCGGCATCTGGTTCGAGCCGGAAATGGTCAATCCCGTTTCCGAACTCTACAAGGCGCGTCCGGACTGGGCGCTGCAGGTCGAGGGCCGCCCGCTGCTCGAATCGCGCACCCAGCTGGTGCTCGACCTGACGCGGCCGGAAGTCTCCGATTATCTGTTCGGCAAGATCGATGCGGTGCTTGCCCATCATGCCGTGTCCTATGTGAAGTGGGACATGAACCGCGATCTTACCCATGCGGGTGGCCGTGACGGCAAGGCGAAGATCGCAGCGCAGACCCGCGCCGTCTATGCGCTGATGGACCGCGTGCGCGCTGCACACCCCGACGTCGAAATCGAAAGCTGTGCCTCCGGTGGCGGTCGCATCGACTATGGCGCCCTTGCCCGCACGCACCGTGTCTGGACATCTGATTGCACCGATGCACTGGAGCGTCTGGAAATCCAGCGCGGCGCCTCGGCCTTCGTGCCGCCTGAAATCCTCGGAAGCCATATTTCGGCCAGCCCGAACCACCAGACCGGACGGCGCCATACGCTGTCCTTCCGCGCCCTTGTCGCAATCGCCTATCATCTCGGCGTCGAGCTCAATCCGCTGGAACTGACCGAGGAAGAGCGCGCGGACCTCAAGGTCTATATCGAGGCCTATAAGCGATTGCGTGGCCTGTTGCATGCGCCGGGTGCATCCTTCCGGCTGGAGCCGCTCGACGGGCGCTATGTGTGGGGCGCTGCCGGACCTGACAAGATCGTCGTGATCGTGGCCCAGGGGCCGCAGATGGTCGGCGAACAGCCGGCACCGCTGAAGCTGCCCGATAGCGTCATCGATCTTGGCGGCACATGGCGGATCGCCAATGTGCTGCCGGCCCCACCGCAATTCGTCCGTATCTCCGAGGGGCAGACGAAACTTCTGGCGGGCGAGATCAGCTTCCAGTTGTCGAGCACCGGCCTTGCCGGCCTGCCGCTGCCAATGCTGATGCCGGAAAGTGCGCTGCTCCTCGAACTCATTCCTTCAAAGGGAGGCAAGACCCATGGCTGATGTGCGCCTGCGCGACGTCAAGAAACAGTTCGGCGCGCTCAGCGTCATCAAGGGCGTCGATCTCGACGTCCAGGATGGCGAGTTCTGCGTCTTTGTCGGCCCGTCCGGCTGTGGCAAGTCCACGCTGCTGAGGATGATCGCCGGTCTCGAGGAGATCACTTCCGGTGCGCTGTCGATCGGTGGTCAGGACATGACCAAGGTCGGCCCGTCCGAGCGCGGCGTCGCCATGGTGTTCCAGTCCTATGCGCTGTATCCGCATATGACCGTGGCTGAAAACATCGGCTTCGGCCTGCGCATGACCGGCCACTCGAAGGAGTTGATCGCCGAGCGTACGGCGACAGCCGCCAAGATGCTGCAGCTCGAGCCGCTGTTGCAGCGCAAGCCGGGGCAGCTTTCCGGTGGTCAGCGCCAGCGCGTGGCGATCGGCCGGGCGATCGTGCGCAACCCGGAGGTCTTCCTGTTCGATGAGCCGCTGTCCAATCTCGATGCGGCGCTGCGCGTGCAGATGCGCGGCGAGTTGTCGAAGCTGCATCAGGACCTGAAGTCGACGATGATCTACGTCACGCATGACCAGGTCGAGGCGATGACCATGGCGGACAAGATCGTGGTGCTTTCGGCCGGCAAGATAGAGCAGGTCGGTTCGCCACTCGAACTCTACCATCGTCCGAACAATCTCTTCGTTGCCGGCTTCATCGGGTCGCCGAAGATGAATTTCCTGAAGGTGCAGGTCAGCCCGGCCGAAGGTGGCAAGCTGAGCGTCGCGCTGCCCGGCGGCGTGTCGCTGACCATGGCCGGCGAGGGAAAACCTGCGCTTGGCGAGATGACATTCGGCATCCGTCCCGAGCATATCGATGCAACGGGCAAGGGTGATGTCGTGCTCGATAGCAAGGTAAACCTTGCCGAATATCTCGGCTCCGAGACACTGTTTTTCGTCACGCTTGCCGATGGATCGGAACTGTCGCTGAAGGCAGATGGCCTGGCGCGCGAAAAGCCGGGCGACACGCTGAAGATCGGCATCAATGCCAAGGCCTGCCATCTGTTCAACAAGGATGGCCTTGCCGTCATCAACGGGGATCTCACGCGATAATGCTGGGCGTATGTTACTATCCGGAGCACTGGGACGAAACACGTTGGGCCGAAGACGCCCGGCGCATGGTCGAGCTCGGCATTTCCTTCGTGCGGATCGGCGAGTTCGCCTGGTCGCGGCTTGAGCCTTCGCGCGGCACGTTCGATTTCGGCTGGCTCGACCGGTCGATGGATATTCTGACCAAGGCCGGCCTGAAGATCGTGCTCGGCACGCCGACGGCGACACCGCCGAAGTGGCTGGTCGACGAGCATCCCGACATTCTGCCTTACGACGAGGAGGGCAAGGTTCGTGGTTTCGGTTCGCGCCGTCACTACACGTTTTCGTCGGAAACCTGGTGGCGCGAAAGTGGGCGTATCGTCGAGATCGTGGCCGAGCGCTATGGCAATCATCCGGGTCTGGTCGGCTGGCAGACCGACAATGAATATGGCTGCCATGACACAACCGTGTCCTGGGGGGCTGAAGACCTGAAGAGCTTCAAGCGCTGGCTGCGGCTACGCTACCAGTCGACCGACCAGCTCAACGAAGCCTGGGGCTCGGTGTTCTGGTCAATGGAGCTTTCGAGCTTTGACGAGGTGGTGCTGCCGAATCTGACCGTGACGGAACCCAATCCGGCGACGCGGCTTGATTTCTGGCGCTTCCATTCGGACCAGGTCGCTGCCTATGACAGGATGCAGTGCGAGATCATTCGCAAGCATTCGCCGGAGCGCTGGATTACCCACAATTTCATGGGCTTCGTTTCGGATTTCGACCATTTCAAGGTCGGTGACAATCTCGACCTGGCCTCCTGGGACAGCTATCCGATCGGCTTCGTCGAGAAGTTCCCCTTCAGCGAGGACGAGCGCAATCGCTGGGCGGAAACCTCGCATCCCGATATCGCACCCTATCACCACGATCTCTACCGCGCAGTCGGCAAGGGTCGCTTCTGGGTCATGGAGCAACAGCCTGGCCCGGTGAACTGGGCGCCCTGGAACCCGGTGCCGAAGCCCGGCATGGTGCGCCTGTGGACCTGGGAGGCGCTGGCCCATGGGGCCGATGTTGTCAGCTATTTCCGCTGGCGGCAGGCGCCGTTCGCGCAAGAGCAGATGCATGCGGGTCTCAACCTTGCCGGCCTCGACGAATTCTCGCCGGGTGGCATCGAGGCGCGCCAGGTTGCCGAAGAGCTGAGGACACTCGGGCCGCTGCCGGACACGGGCAAGGCATCCGTCGCGCTGGTCTTCGACTACCAGAGCTACTGGACGACGATGATCCAGCCGCAGGGCAAGGATTTCCGCTACGAGGAACTGTGCTTCCGCTGGTACGAGGGCCTGCGCCGGCTTGGTCTCGATGTCGATTTCGTCCGGCCCGGTGCGTCGCTCGAGGGCTATGCGCTTGTCGTCGTTCCCTGCATGACGGAAGTGGACACGGCTGCGGAAACCGCACTTGCGCAGGCTACCGGCCATGTCCTTATCGGGGCACGCACGGGGTCACGCGATCGCAATTTCGTCATTCCGGCAAACCTGCCGCCGGGGCCGCTTGGCAGCCATACCGGCAATCGCGTCATCCAGGTCTCCACCCTGAGACCGGGACTTTCGGATGTCGTTTCCGGTTCCGTCTCGGGTGCCGGCATCCGCTGGCGGGAATATCTGGAGACATCGGCCACGGTCCTCGCCCGCTTTGCCAATGGCGATCCGGCCCTGACCGAAAAGGAACGCATGCTTTATCTGGCCTGTTGGGCCGATGAGACCCTGCTGTCGAGCGTTCTGACGCTTGCCGCGGAAAAGGCGGGCCTTAGCATGCTGCCGGTGCCGGATTACATCCGCATCCGTCGCCGCGGCGATCTGACCTTTGCCTTCAACTATGGACGCGAGGATTGGGCGGTTCCGGCCGGTGCGAAAATGGCGCTGGGCGAGGCCGTGTTGAAGCCACAGGCGGTTGCCGCCTGGCGATAACGGCAGGCGCCGACGCATTCTTCACAGCGAAAAACAGGCAGGGGGCGCTATCTGTGCCCCCTGCCTGTTTTGCTTCTTGCCTTCGGTGCCGGTCGTGGCAAGTTGCGCGCCATGACAAAAGTGATCCTCATCGTTCTCGATGGCTTGCGCTATGACGCGGCCCGCAATTGCCTTGGATACATGGAAGGCCTGGTGCAGGCGGGCATGGCGGAGGTGCGCAGGCTGACCTGCGAACTGCCGGCAATGTCGCGGCCACTCTATGAGACCCTTTTGACCGGGAGGCGCCCGGTTGAGCATGGCATCGTCAGCAACGGGGTGGTGCGCCGATCGGTTGGCGACAATCTCTTTGCCCGCTGCCGGGCCTCGGGAAAGGTTACCGCTGCGGCCGCCTATCACTGGGTGTCGGAGCTTTATGTCTCCTGTCCGTTCGACCGGCATCGCGACCGTATCCTGGTGGATGGCGGTGGCGACATCAATCACGGCGTCTTCTACTGGGACGACCATTATCCCGACAGCCACCTGTTTGCCGATGCCGAATGGCTGATCCGTAGCCAGAGCCCGGACTTCCTGCTGCTGCATCCGATGAATGTCGATGATGCCGGTCATCGCCATGGCGGCGACAGCATCGGCTACCGCAATGCGGCGCGCGTTCAGGGGGACCTGCTGGCGCGTCATGTTCCGGGCTGGCTTGAACTTGGATACAAGGTCATCGTGACCGCCGACCACGGCATGGGCGACGATGGCAATCATGCCGGACCTGCGCCGCAGGAGACGCATGTGCCGTTTTATGCGCTTGGCTTTCGGCTGGGTGCGGAAACGGACCTGCCGCAAACCGAGATTGCAGGTCTGGTCTGCCGGCTGATGGGCATTGATGCAGGACAGATGCAGGGCTTTCAGGGGCCGCTCGAAATTCTCGCCTGAAACCTCTGCCCGTGATCCGAAACCGCTTCCGTCATCGTAGTTGTCCGCAAAGGACGTCGATCTGGAGCGGACCATGGCAGACTTTACCGGCATAACCTCGCTGGAGCCGGGCTATACGGCACTTGTGCTGGGTGCGAGCGGCGGCATTGGGTCCGCCTTCGCCGAGGTATTGGGTGCCGATCCTCGCTGCGGCGAGGTGGTTCGCCTGTCGCGCAGTGTCGATGGCTTCGATGTGACGGATGAGGATAGTGTTGCTGGCGCGGCCGCGCGGCTTGCCGGTTCCGGGGGCCGTTTCGACCTGATCCTCTGTGCAACAGGGGCCTTGACGATCGATGAGATAGGTCCGGAAAAGGCGATCAAGGCCATCCGTCCGGAGGCCATGGCAGCGCAGTTTGCCGTGAACGCGATCGGTCCGGCTCTGGTCCTGAAACATTTCTCGCCGCTGCTTGCCGGTGATCGACGAAGCCTGCTTGCAGCTCTGTCTGCCCGTGTCGGCTCGATCGGCGACAACAGGCTGGGCGGCTGGATCTCCTATCGGGCGGCCAAGGCGGCGTTGAACCAGATCGTCCGGACCTCGGCGATCGAGATTGCCCGGACAAGGCAGAAAGCCGTCATCGTCAGCCTGCATCCCGGATCCGTGGAGACAGGGCTGTCTTCTGCCTATGCCAAAGGACATGACCGCCTGCCGCCGGCCGACAGCGCCAAGCTGATGTTGTCCGTGCTCGACAGGCTGGAGCCCGCCCAGAGCGGTGGCTTCTATGCCTATGATGGCCAGGCGATCGAATGGTAGGCCAGACCATGGCGGACTGAACGGCAGCTTTCTGCCAGCTCTCGAAGAACTAAATCGCCGGAGAGATTTCTTCAACCAGAAGGCCGCTTGTCCTCAACAGCGAGGTGAAGCGACCGCCAAGGGCACTCAACTGATCATAATTGCCCATCTCGATGATCTTTCCATGGTCCAGGAAGACGACCAGATCGGCTTCGCGGATTGTCGAGAGGCGATGGGCGATGATGAATGTGGTGCGGTGCTTGCGCAGTCGGTCGATCGCCTGTTTGACCCGCGCTTCCGTTTCGACGTCTAGCGCGCTGGTCGCCTCGTCGAGCACCAGGATCGGAGCGTTCTTCAAAATGGCGCGCGCGATCGCGATGCGCTGGCGCTCGCCACCCGACAGCCGGTTTCCGCGTTCTCCGACAACCGTGTCGTAACCGATCATGCGGCTTTCGATGAAGTCCGTTGCAGCGGCGGCCTCGGCGGCCTTGATGATGTCCTCCTCGCTGGCATCCTCGCGGCCGAGGCGGATATTTTCCTTGATGGAGCGGTTGAGCAGGCCCGCATCCTGGAAAACCGTGGCGATGGCATGGCGCAGCGACTTGCGGGTGATTTTCGCGATGTCGTGACCGTCAATCAGGATCTGCCCGGATTGTGGCTGGTGGACGCGCTGGAGCAGGTTGATCAGCGTCGTCTTGCCGGCGCCGGTCGGGCCGACGATGGCGACCGTCTGGCCCGCCTGAACGCGGAAGGACACGTCGCGCACGCCCTGTGTGGTGGAGGCGAAATCAAATGAAACGTCGCGGAATTCGACGTCACCCTTCACATTTTTCAGTTCCGTCGCCCCGACCGATTCCTCTCGGTCCTGCACGGCGTCTTCCAGATGGTAGAAGTCCTCGAGCTTGGAGCGCGCCTCGAAAATCTGGTTGGCGAAGGCGATCATCTGGTCGAGGCGGGCGATCAGCAGGCCGGCAAAGCCGGTAAAGGCGATGACGTCACCCACCTTGAGCTGGCCGCTCTGGACGAACATCGTGCCGATCACCAGAATGATCAGCATGGACAGGGTGGAGGCGATCCGGTTCAGTGCGCCGGCGATGGCCCACCAGTCCAGGACGGGATACTGGGCCGCGAGGAGTTTCGTCGTGTATTCCTTGAGCGCCCGGGTTTCCGCTTCGATGCGGTTGTAGCTGTGCAGCACCGAAACGTTGCTGATCGAGTCGCTCACATGGGAAAAGACGGTGTGATAGTGGCTCTCGACCGAGGCCTGCCCCTCCTTTGTCCGGTTCATCACGGTCTTGCCGATGATGATGTAGAGGATGGCAAGCACGATCAGCACCGAGGTCAGGCGGATATCCATCGAAAATGCTGTCGGAACAAGCAGCGTCAGTGCAACAGCGGTGGCAAGGTGCGTGCGCATGAACTCGAGCCAGAGGCCGAACAGCGTCTCGCCGGCGCGCAGGAGCGTATGCAGCGCGTTCGAGGTGCCGCGCTGCTGGTGCCAGCTTAGCGGCATCGAGATGATCTTGCCGAAGGATTCGGTCAGGAGGTCGGCGCGGCGGCCATGGGCAAGGCGATCGGCCTGCCTCGCTACGAGCACATAGGCGACGGTGTTGAAGACGCCGAAGCAGCCCCAGGCGATCAATATCGAGCTCGCGTCACGCTTTTCGGAGATCGCATCGATAATGCGGCCGAACAGAATGGGCTCGATGATGGTTATGGCGGCGAGAACGACGTTTGCGAGCACAACGAAGGAGACACGCAGCCGATAGGTCGCAAGATATTTCAGGGCCTTGAAATATACCTGTATCAGGGACAATCGCGTTTACCTCCAGATGGCTGCTCAGTGGTGTTCTGCTTCAAACGGTTTTCGCCGCGTCTGACAAGAGCAAAGCGCCGGATTCCTGCGATGGCGGTAGCAGCGTCGGCAATCCTGCCGGGCCTTTCTGGCACAGGTGATCCCGGCAGTCTGCTCATCCCGCCAGACGCCGACACGACGGCAGCAAACGGATGATCGGGTTCACCCAAGTGCTGTGAAATTTTGTGGTCGATTTTTAATACCCTCCTAACGCAATATGATAATATTTGTTCATATTGCGTTGGTTCATTCAGAATGACGAGCCTCGTGGCTTTTTCGTGATTTTATAAGCACACAGTTATTCAGGGGGTCTGGGTGAATATTAACCAGCTGTTGCATTTTTTGGTCGTTGCGGATGAATGCAGGTCAGCGACGGAGGTCGTGGCAGAGCTGGAAAAACTCGTCGCCGCCTATGGGTTCGACTATTACGGGCTGGTGCGGCAGCCAAAGCCTGACGAAAATCCGCTGGAACTGGTGCTGTGTGGTCGCTGGCCCGAGGGCTGGCCGCAGATCTACATTGCCAAGAAATATGTGCTGATCGATCCGACCATTCGCTATCTCTCGCAAGCCCAGTCGGGCTTTCGCTGGCGTGATACTGCGCATGCCTTTCGTGCCGATCCGCATCGCAAGCGCATGGAGCGCATGCTGATGGACGGCATGCGCTTCGGTCTGCTCGACGGTTACATCTTTCCGGTGCATGGGCGGACCGGTCTGCTCGGCAACATGACGGTGGGCGGAAAGCCGATCGATCTGTCGCCGATTGAAATCAGCCTGTTCGACGCCGTCGCCAAAAAGGCCTTCTGGCGGTTGCTTGAGCTGACCCGGGAAGGGGACGTGCATTCGGCGAAGGCGATCGATACGCGGATGACCCGACGGGAGATGGAAGTGCTGAGCTATCTGGCCGATGGCCTGACCTCGAACGAGATCAGCAAGATCCTGAAAATATCCAATCACACGGTGGATTGGTACATGAACGGCATCCAGGACAAGCTCAATGCGAAGAACCGGCAGCATGTCGTGGCGCTGGCCTTCCGGCTCGGGCTGGTAACCTGAGGGCGACGGCAAATTTCAGATAGCCGCTCAAGGTAAATTGAACTTCCTAAAACAACGCGCTATGAATTTTCTTCGCAGGTGCACAATGCCCTGGCATATCGTTTTGGGGAGACCGAATTGCCAATATCCAAGATCCTTGTCGCCAACCGTTCCGAAATTGCAATTCGCGTGTTTCGCGCAGCAAACGAACTGGGAATAAAAACGGTTGCGATATGGGCGGAGGAGGACAAACTGGCTCTCCACCGCTTCAAAGCGGACGAGAGTTACCAGGTAGGTCGCGGCCCGCATCTGGCGCGTGATCTTGGACCGATTGAAAGCTACCTCTCCATCGAGGAAGTGATCCGTGTCGCCAAGCTGTCGGGTGCCGATGCCATTCATCCGGGTTATGGGCTGCTGTCGGAAAGTCCTGAATTTGTAGACGCCTGTAACGATGCAGGTATCATTTTTATCGGTCCCCGCGCCGATACGATGCGCCGGCTCGGCAACAAGGTGGCGGCGCGCAACCTGGCGATCGAAATTGGCGTGCCGGTGGTCCCGGCGACCGATCCCTTGCCCGACGATATGGCAGCCGTCGCCAGGATGGCCGAGGAAATCGGCTATCCGGTGATGTTGAAAGCCTCATGGGGCGGCGGCGGGCGCGGCATGCGCGCGATCCGCGATCCGAAGGACCTGGCCCGGGAAGTCACCGAAGCCAAGCGCGAGGCGATGGCCGCCTTCGGCAAGGACGAAGTCTACCTGGAAAAGCTGGTCGAGCGGGCGCGTCACGTCGAGAGCCAGGTTCTCGGCGATACGCATGGCAATGTCGTGCACCTGTTCGAGCGCGACTGCTCCGTCCAGCGCCGCAACCAGAAAGTCGTGGAACGTGCGCCGGCGCCTTACCTGAGCGAAGAACAGCGCCAGGAACTCGCCAGCTATTCGACGCGGATTGCCAAGGCGACGAATTATGTCGGTGCCGGAACCGTCGAGTATCTGATGGATATGGACAGCGGCAAATTCTACTTCATCGAGGTCAATCCGCGCATCCAGGTCGAGCATACCGTCACCGAGGTCGTGACCGGTATCGACATCGTCAAGGCGCAGATTCACATTCTCGACGGCTGCGCCATCGGCACGCCGGAATCGGGCGTGCCAAGACAGGAAGACATCAAGCTCAACGGTCATGCGTTGCAGTGCCGCATCACGACGGAAGATCCCGAGCAGAACTTCATTCCCGACTACGGCCGCATCACGGCCTATCGCGGCGCGACCGGCTTCGGCATTCGCCTCGACGGCGGCACCGCTTACTCCGGCGCGGTCATTACCCGGTTCTATGATCCGCTTCTGGAAAAAGTCACCGCATGGTCGCCGAGCCCGGAAGAGACGATTGCCCGCATGCACCGGGCGTTGCGCGAATTCCGTATCCGTGGCGTGGCGACCAACCTGACCTTCCTCGAGGCGATCATCACCCACGAGAAGTTCAAGGACAATACCTATACCACGCGCTTCATCGACACAACGCCGGAACTGTTCCAGCAGGTCAAGCGTCAGGACCGTGCGACCAAGCTGCTGACCTATCTCGCCGACGTGACCGTCAACGGTCATCCGGAAGCCAAGGGTCGTCCGAAGCCGTCGAAGGAAATCGCCGAGCCGGTGGTGCCGTTCACGCCCGGCGACATCAAGCCGGGCACGAAGCAGAAGCTGGACGAACTCGGTCCGAAGAAGTTCGGTGAATGGGTGCGGGCGCAGAACCGTATCCTGGTCACCGACACGACGATGCGTGACGGCCACCAGTCACTGCTGGCCACCCGCATGCGCACCTATGACATCGCCCGCATTGCTGGCACCTATGCCCGGGCGCTGCCGAACCTCTTCTCGCTCGAATGCTGGGGTGGTGCGACCTTCGACGTTTCGATGCGCTTCCTGACGGAAGATCCATGGGAGCGGCTGGCGAAGGTCCGTGAAGATGCGCCGAACCTCTTGCTGCAGATGCTGCTGCGTGGCGCAAACGGCGTCGGCTACAAGAACTACCCGGACAATGTGGTGAAATATTTCGTTCGCCAGGCGGCTGCCGGCGGCATCGATCTGTTCCGCGTATTCGACTGCCTGAACTGGGTGGAAAACATGCGCGTCTCGATGGATGCGGTGGCCGAAGAGAACAAGATCTGCGAAGCGGCGATCTGCTACACCGGCGACATCCTGAATTCGGCGCGTCCGAAATACGACCTCAAATACTACACAGCCCTTGCTGCCGAGCTGGACAAGGCGGGTGCGCATATCATTGCGGTCAAGGACATGGCCGGCCTGCTCAAGCCGTCGGCGGCGCGCGTGCTGTTCAAGGCGCTGCGCGAGGCAACGGACCTGCCGATCCATTTCCACACGCATGATACGTCCGGCATCGCCGCGGCGACCGTGCTTGCGGCGGTTGAATCCGGCGTCGATGTCGTCGATGCGGCGATGGATGCGCTCTCCGGCAACACGTCGCAGCCGTGCCTCGGCTCGATCGTCGAGGCCTTGCGCGGCACGGAACGCGACCCGGATCTCGATCCGGAATGGATCCGCCGGATTTCCTTCTACTGGGAAGCCGTCCGCCACCAGTATGCGGCCTTCGAAAGCGATCTCAAGGGACCGGCATCCGAGGTCTATCTGCATGAAATGCCTGGCGGCCAGTTCACCAATCTCAAGGAGCAGGCGCGCTCGCTGGGTCTTGAGACGCGCTGGCACGAGGTGGCCCAGACCTATGCCGACGCCAACCAGATGTTCGGCGACATCGTCAAGGTGACACCATCCTCCAAGGTGGTCGGAGACATGGCGCTGATGATGGTCAGCCAGGACCTGATGGTGTCCGACGTGGTCAATCCGGACAAGGATGTTTCCTTCCCGGAATCGGTCGTGTCGATGTTGAAGGGTGATCTTGGCCAGCCTCCGGGCGGCTGGCCGGAAGGGCTGCAGAAGAAGGCACTGAAGGGCGAAAAGCCGTATACGGTTCGTCCCGGTTCGCTGCTGGAAGACGCTGATCTTGATGCCGAGCGCAAGGCGATCGAGGCCAAGCTCGAACGCGAGGTCAGTGATTTCGAGTTCGCTTCCTACCTGATGTATCCGAAGGTGTTCACCGACTACGCCCTGGCTGCCGATACCTATGGCCCGGTCAGCGTGTTGCCGACGCCGGCCTATTTCTACGGCCTCGGTTCGGGGGAAGAGCTATTTGCCGATATCGAGAAGGGCAAGACCCTGGTGGTGCTCAATCAGGCGCAGGCGGAGATCGACGAGAAGGGCATGGTCAAGGTGTTCTTCGAGATCAACGGCCAGCCGCGTCCGATCAAGGTGCCGGATCGCAACCGGGGCGCGTCGAGCGCCATTCGCCGCAAGGCGGAAGCCGGCAATGCGGCACATCTCGGCGCGCCTATGCCGGGTGTCATCTCGACGGTGGCCGTCACGGCCGGCCAGGCGGTCAAGTCCGGCGATGTGCTGGTCTCGATCGAGGCGATGAAGATGGAAACGGCGCTGCATGCGGAGAAGGACGGCACGATCGCCGAGGTGCTGGTGCGCACCGGCGACCAGATCGACGCCAAGGATCTGCTGATCGTCTACGGCGCCTGATCGCGACACTTGAGATTGAGGCATAAAAGAAACCCCGCCGAGCGATCGGCGGGGTTTCTTCGTTGCGTCGGAAGGCTTCAGGCGAAGGCTACTTCGCCTTGCCGAGCTTGATGCCCTTTTCCGGGCTGGTGACCTTCTTGCCATCGACGGTGATTGCATAGGCGCCCTTGTCGCCGCGCGTGACGGCGATGGCGACGTCGCGGCCATCGATTGCCACCTTGGCTTCGAACCCGTTCCAGTGGTCAGGCAGAGCCGGATTGACGAAGAGCTGGCTGCCCTTGCGGCTGATGCCGAGCAGGCCCTCGACGGCGAAGCGATAGAGCCAGCCGGCCGAGCCCGTGTACCAAGTCCAGCCACCACGGCCGACATAGGCCTCGCCACCGTAGATATCGGCAGCGACGGCGTAGGGTTCGACGCGGTAGCGTTCGGCGGCCTCTGGATCCAGTGCATGGTTGATCGGGTTGAGCAGGCCGAACACGCGCCATGCGTCGCTGTTACGGCCGGCCTTTGCCAGCGCCAGACCCAGCCAGATCGCGGCATGGGTATACTGGCCACCGTTTTCGCGCACGCCCGGCGGATAGGCCTTGATGTAGCCTGGATCGACCGGCGCCTTGTCGAAAGGCGGAGTGAACAGGCGGACAATGCCGCCTTCATCATCGATGAGCTTGGCGACGGCCGCATCAAGCGCCTTTTCGATATGGTCGGGATGCCCCATGCCCGAGAGAACGCTCCAGGACTGCGCGATCGAATCGATGCGGCATTCCAGGGACGCGTCCGAGCCGAGCGGGGTGCCGTCATCGAAATAGCCGCGGCGATAGTATTCGCCATCCCAGCCGGCCGTTTCGAGCGCTGTCGTTAGCGTCTGGATATGTGCTGCCCAGCGTTCGCTGCGGGCGGTATCATTGCGCGTTTCGGCATAGGGCAGGAATGCCTTCAGCGTGGCGGCGAGGAACCAGCCGAGCCAGACGCTTTCGCCCTGACCCTTGGCGCCGACGCGGTTCATGCCGTCGTTCCAGTCGCCGCCGAGGATCAGCGGCAGGTTATGCTCGCCGGTGCGGGCGATCGCCAGATCGAGGGCGCGGGCGGCATGTTCGTAGAGATCAGCCTGTTCTTCCGAACGGGTCGGCTGGAAGAAGGAATCGTGCTGCGACAGGCGCAGTTCCGGCCCTTCGATGAAGGCGATCTTTTCGTCCAGAATTGCCTTGTCACCCGTCGTGGAGACATACTGGTCGATGGCATAGGCCAGCCACACGACATCGTCGGAGATATGCGTGCGCACGCCAGCTTCGGTTTGCGGCAACCACCAATGCTGGACGTCGCCTTCGATGAACTGGCGGGCGGCGGCATTGAGGATCTGCTTGCGGGCCAAGGCCGGCTGCTGGAGCAGGAAGGCCAGCGTGTCCTGCAACTGGTCACGGAAGCCGAAAGCGCCACTTGCCTGGTAGAAACCGGCACGGGCGAAGATGCGGCAGGCCAGTGCCTGGTAGGGCAGCCAGCGATTGACGAGATGGTCGAAGGCCTTGTCGCCGGTCGAGACCTGCAACTGGCCGGTAAAGCCGTTCCAGAACGTTCGATTGGCTTCCAGCACGCTGTCGAAATCGACGCTACGCATGGTGTTGACCAATGCCGTTGCCTTTTCGGCGGTATCGGTCTCTCCGAGCAGGAAGGTCAGGTCACGCTGCTGGCCGGGGCCGATCTCGATGTCGAAGGCGAGTGCCGCGCACGGATCGCTTTCGGTATCGATGGAACCGGAAAGCCTGGACATCCGGGCCAAGGCCTGCGGCAGCTTGATCGTGCCGTGACGGCCGATGAATTCGCGGCGGCTGGACGTGTGGCCGACCGGTACCGAGGGACCGGCGAGGAAGGCAAAACGACCAGGATAGTTGATGTCGAACGGATTGCTCGCCAGAAGCGCGCCCGTGTGCTCGTCATAGGTCGAGAGTACGAAGGGGGCGGTCTTCTGGGCATTGTTGCCGAGAACCCATTCCGCATAGCCGTAGACGCGGAACGTCCGCGTTTCCGTGCCCGTGTTGCGCAGGACAAGCCGCGAAAGCTTCACCGGACGCTCGCGATCGACCGTCTGGGTGAGTTCGATGTCGAGATCGCCGTGATGGCTAGCGAAGATCGAGTATCCATGGCCATGCCGTGTCTCAAAGCGCGCGTCGTTGTCCTGATTCAGCGCACTGACGGGCGCATAGGTACGACCGCTTTCGAGATCTGCAACATAGAAGGCCTCGCCCGGACGGTTGGTGACGGGATCATTGGTCCACGGGGTCAACTGGTAGTCGCGGGAGTTCTGGCTCCAGGTGAAGCCGGCGCCTTCCGCGGCCACATGGAAGCCGAACTGCTCGTTGGTGATGACATTGATCCACGGCTGCGGCGTGGCAGCGCCGGCCGCCAGGCGGACGACATATTCACTGCCGTCCCTGGCGAAGCCACCGAAGCCGTTCCAGAAATCGAGATCGCTGCCATCGGGGGTCTTTGCCGTCGTCTCGGTCGCTGCCAGCAGGGTAGGGGTGACGCCGATCCATTCGGGTTCGGCACCTTCCGGTGCACGGGGCGTGGCAAACAGCGAAACGGCGCGATTGACCTGGTCTACGATCTTGCCGTTGCGGGCATGCAGCACGACGCGGGCCGCGCCAAGCAGGGCCTGGGTTGCTGTTTCGTCGTTGAGATCGTTGCGTACCGTGAAGACATGCTGGCGACCGGCGCCGTCCGGCAGACGGTGGCGCAGGTTCTCCGCCAATTGGTCCAGGGCGTGCTGCATATCCTGGGCATAGGACGTGGCGCGTTCGTTGACGATTGCCAGGTCGATCACGAGGCCGCGGCGGCGCAGATATTCGAGCGCGCTCAATGCTTCGCGGGCGATCTCGATGTCCATGTCGTCGTTGATGCGCAGGGCAAAGATCGGGAAGTCGCCGGAGATTGCCATGGGCCAGAGTGTGGACTGGGAACGCAGGCCGGTGCGCACGGTCTCCGGGTCGGCCCGCAGATGGGTGTCGGGATAGACCAGATAGCGACCGAGATGCTGGAAGGCTGCGGCCTGCTGCGAGGTGATGCCAATATGGCGCAACTCGACCTGTACACGGGTCCAGGCGTGGATCAGTTCATGGCTGAAGGCATCCGGGTGGCGGTAGCGGTCGATCGCCTTGTCGATCTCCTCGCGGTTTGGGGCAGCGATCGTCCAGAAGATCACCGAGACCTTCTTGCCGGCGGGGACACGAACGACGCGGCGCAGGCTGAGGATCGGATCGAGCGTGTAGCCATCGGTACCCGAGAGCGTGGCACCCGGATCGAAGGCGGCGGCTTCGGCGAGGCTGCGACCGCGACCGAGGAAGGCGCGGCGATCGGTTTCGAATTCGGTCGGGCGGCCCGGTCCGGCATTGTCGACGATCAGGTGGGCGACGCAGATATCGGGATCGTCCGGGCTGCGCTTGTTGCGCTCGGCGCGGATGACGTCGCCGCGCTTGCCGATCTCGGTCTTGACGAACATGCGCGAGAACAGCGGATGGGCATTGTCGGCATCGTCGTAGCCGAGCACCGGCTCGAGATAGGACGTGACTTCGATGAAGCGGTCTTCGGTGCCGGTGTTGAGGATCGTCAGGCGACGGCCTTCGGCGTCATGCTCGGTTGCCACGATGCATTCGACCGTGGTCGAGATCTCGCCGACCGTCTTGAAGAACTCGGCCTTGTCGTCGCCGAAGATGACCTTGGATTTTTCCTCTTCGGCGCGACGGGGCGTTGCCGTGGCCGACCACCACTGGCTGGATGCCGTGTCGCGCAAGAAGATGAAGGTGCCCCAGCGATCCTCTGTCGGATCGGCCTTCCAGCGGGAAACGGACTGGCCGTTCCAGCGCGAGAAACCGGAACCGGTCGCCGTCAGCATCACCGAATAGTGGCCGTTGGACAGGAAGGCCACTTCGCGGTCCTTGGAGGCCGGATCGTTGATGGTGCGGATTTCGGCGCGCAGCAGGTCGGCCTGGCCCTTGCCGGGGGTCTGCGGCTCGTATTTGGCGCTCATCACCGGGATTTCGCGCGGTGCCTTTTCCTGCAGCAGCAGTTCGGCCGCCTCGATGACCGGGTCGGCGTGGAAGAGTGCGCGCAGGCGGCCGTTGAAGGCGACGTTGGCGACGGCTGCGATCGACATGCCATGGTGGTGGGCATAGTAGTTATACACCACCGCGCATTTCTTGCCGTCCGGCAGGCGGGTCGGGGTGAAGTCCACGGCGTCATGGAAGCCATAGGCACCGAGGGCACCGAGCTTGCGCAGGCGCTGAAGATTTTCCAGCGATGCTTCCGGATAATACTGGCTGGCGAGGATCGAGGCATAGGGCGCGATGACGGCGTTCTGGCCGAGACCGCGCTTGAGGCCCAGCGTCGGAACGCCGAAGTTGGTATACTGGTAGTTCATCTCGTGGTCGCGGGCATTGAAGGCCGCTTCCGAGATACCCCAGGGAATGTTCAGACGCCGGCCATGATTCATCTGCTCCAGGACGACCAGATTGTTCGTCTGGTTCAGGATGCCGCCCTGGCGCTCCTGCATGACGAGCGGCGGCATCAGATATTCGAACATCGAGCCGGACCAGGAGATCAGCGCCGCGCGGGCGCCGATCGGCACGACCTGGCGGCCGAGGCGGTACCAGTGTTCGGTCGGCAGGTCACCCTTGGCAATGGCAAACAGGCTGGTCAAGCGGCATTCGGAGGCCAGAAGGTCGTAGCAGGCTTCGTCGAGTTCACGGCCATCGACACGGTAGCCGATCGACAACAGGCGGCGTTCGGGGCGGAACAGGAAGCTGAAATCCATCGAAAACGCGATGCCACGGGCGCTTTCGCAGAGTTGCGACAGGCGCTGGCGGATCGGATCGATGTTCGACAGGTCGAAGGCCGTATCGGAAATATGGGCCTCGCAGACGGCGACGAGCGATTCCGTCCAGCGGATCACCTCTATGCTCTGGTCGGAGCGGACTTCGTGATGCAGGTTGGCTGCCAGTTTCTGGATGTCGCGGGCAAGCACGGCCAGATTGATGATGCGGATCGAGGCGAACTCATGTTCGCGCTTGACGGCAGCAAGGGCTGTGTTGAAGCCGATGATGCGTTCTTCCAGGCGACGGCGCAGCGGGCGAACGGTCTTGCGGTCGTCCGGGAGGTCAGCAAGAATCTCGAGCAGGATGCCGCCGACATCGCCGATGCCGTCGAGATTGCCCTGAAGATGGGCAGACGGCGCTTCTGCCCATTCCCGACATGCGGATGAGATGGCGATCAGGTGACCGGCGAGATTGCCGCTGTCGACGGCGGAAATGTAACGCGGGCCGAGCGTCTTCAGCGTGTCTGTATGGTACCAGTTGTAGAGGTGGCCGCGATATTTATCCATCCGCTCAACGGTGGCGATGGTCTGCTCCAGCCGTTCGATCGTCTGCTCGAAGCTTAGCCAGCCGAAGTGACGGGCCGAGACGACGGAGAGGAGATAGACGCCGATATTGGTCGGCGAGGTCCGGTGCGCGACGATCGGTTCCGGCGTTTCCTGGAAATTGTCCGGCGGCAGGTAGTTGTCGCCAGCGGTAGTGAAGGTCTCGTAGTAGCGCCAGGTGCGGCGGGCGATCTTGCGCAGCTCGATGGCAACGTGTTCAGGAACTTCCAGGCTGTCTTCGGTCTCGGCAGACTGGCTGACATACCAGGCAAGCAGCGGCGAGAGCACCCAGAGAAACGCGAAGGGCAGGCCGATCAGGTAGCCATAGCCGCCGGGAAGAGCGGCGACGCCGACCGACAGGACCGCGAGGATCGGGGCATGACGCATCGAGCCATAGTAGGAGCCGATGGAGCCCTGGGCAGCCGACTGCACGCTCGAGGCAGTGCGCCATTCCAGAAGCAGCTTGCGGCTGACCGTCATGCGGTAGATCGAACGGGCGATGGCATCGGCCATCATGCAGGCCTGATCGGCAATGAAGACGATGCGCAACGCGACCTGGGCATTGATCGAGCGAATTTCCGACCAGAGTGTCTGGAAGTGGGCGGCCGGAACGATATCGGTCTGGCGCGGCACGATGCCGGAGAGGAGCGAGAGTGTCGGCGCGACGAACAGGCTGAAGATCAGGACGAGCTGCCAGATGGTGGCGCCGACCGGATCCATCGTCGCCCATCCGAGAACCGAAGCCATGAACCAGGCGATCGGTGTGAGCGAGCGGCGCAGGTTGTCGATCATCTTCCAGCGGGCCAGTGCCGTGATGCCACGCGCCGGATCGCCGATATAGGAGAGGAGCTGCCAGTCGCCACGGGCCCAGCGATGCTGGCGGGAGATCTCGACTTCGTAACGCGTCGGGAAGTCCTCGACCAGTTCGACATCGGTGACGAGCGCGCAACGGGCCATCGAGCCTTCAAGCAGGTCGTGACTGAGCACGGTGTTTTCATCGATGCGCCCCTTCAGCGAGCGCTCGAAGGCATCGACGTGATAGAGGCCCTTGCCGGTGAACGAACCTTCACCGGTAATGTCCTGGTAGACGTCGGATACGGTGAAGACATAGGGGTCCACGCCGCGGTTCATCGAGAAGATTCGCTGGAAGACCGAGGCATCCTTGCCGGTGGTCAGGGACGGCGTGACGCGAGGCTGCAACACCCCGTAACCGCTGATCACGCGGCCCGACTTTTCATCGTGGACCGGACGGTTGATCGGGTGGTGCATCTTGCCGACGAGCTTGGTGACGGCGTCGCGCATCAGGCGGGTGTCTGCGTCGAGCGTCATCACATACTGGACGTTCTCGGGCACCATGTTTGCACCCGGCAAATACGACGTGTCACGGTCGCCGCGCAGCAACAGGTTCAGTTCGTGCAGTTTGCCGCGCTTGCGCTCCCAGCCCATCCAGGCGCCTTCGGCCGGATTGTAGAGGCGGCGGCGATGTAGCAGGTAGAAACGGGTCTTGCCATCGGTTGCGTAGCGGGCGCTCAGTTGCGCCACCTCGCGCTTGGCATAGTCCAGCACCTCGAGATCAGCGATCGTTTCTTCGATCTGGCTATCCTTCCAGTCGCTGAGCAGCGAGAAATAGATCTCGCCATGCGGATTGGTCAGATAGTGGACTTCCAGATTACGGATCAGTTCATCGACATCGTCGCGCTTGGAAATCAGGCAGGGTACGACCACAAGGGTACGTGCGTCCGCCGGAATTCCGTCCTTGAACTCGTAGCCGGTCAGGCGGGTCGGCTTGACGAAGAACGTGACCAGCGTGTTGAACAGGCCTGTCGCGCCTTCGGAGACGGGCAGCGAGACCATGGCGAGGAGCAGCAGGATCAGCGGTGTCGAGAGGCCGGCGAGCACCAGGAAGTGTCCGATGACCCAAAGTGCGGCGATCGTCAGGCCGATGACCGGAATGGTGATCGACAGCCAGTTCAGTCGCTTGATCGCATCGACGATGATGCGCGACAGCGGGCGGCTGTAGCCGATCGCCTCTTCGAGTTCCAGCCGACGCGTGCCGACGAAATAGCTTCCGACATCCAGCACGTCACCGGTCGCTCGCGCATTTTCCGTCGCCAGATCGATCGCGGTCTGGGCGATTTCGATCTCGGTGCGCTCGGAACGGCGTGCGAGCTTTTCAATGGTGTTGCGATAGGCGTTTCGCGAACCGAAATCGAGTTCGCGGTAGTCGGTATGCTGGCCGAGAATCTTGTCGACATGGCAGACTTCCTCGACCCAGACCGACCATTCCTTGTCGTCGATCTCGCGCAGGCCGCGGACGATGTTGCCCATCGTGACATTGCCGGACGACAGGCGGTTGTGCTCGGCGTCCATCGCTTCCTGGGCGGTGCGGCCGGCGGCTTCCAAGCGGTCTTCCAGCCAGGTGACGGCAAAGCTGGTGTTCTGCGAGCCGTTGCGCAGGCGGTAGAGGAACTGGGTGGCGAAGGTATTGTCGTCGGCCAGCGGTTCGATCTGGCGCAGATATTCCGCGGCGGTGACCGGGTCGTTCAGGCGAACGATCTCGTCCGCGACTTCGTTGGCCTTGCGGCGCATTCGGCGCGAGCGATCCACGCGGGTGGCAATGCGGCGCAGATTTTCGACGAGAACGAAGCGAACGATCGATGGCAGCGCCCAGAGTTCACCGATCTCGAGCGTCTGGTGTAACTGGAAGCCCTCGACCAGTGCGGTCATGCTTTCCTGCGAGACGGTCGAATGGGTATGGGCGACATAGAGCCATGCCATCGCCATGGTGCGTGGGATTTCGCGATTGCCGATCTTCATCGTCGGCAGTTGCCGATAGAATTTCTTCGGGAAGTCGCGCCGGACTTCCTGGATCGCCTCTTCGATGACGTAGTGGTTGTCGAGCAGCCATTCCGCCGCCGGCGTGATCGTGGCGCCGGCCTCGACATCGGCTGCCGTCGCCCGGTAGACGCGCAGGATTTCCCGCTCGTTTTCCTTGTGGCGGGCAAAAAAGTCGAAATCAGTCAGACTGGGCAACTCGTTGGCGCCGTCGCGCGCGAGGGCTGCCGCACTTTCGTGCAACTCCTCGATCGTGAAATAGGCAGCTCTGATCGAGTCGTTGTGATCGATCTGTTTGGTTTCGAGGTCGCGCGACGGGACATGCAGCGTCATGGGATGAATTGGATCTCGGGTTGTCTGTTAAAGAATGCTGTCAGGGCGTGCCTTAACCGCGGGTCTTCCTGGGGCGTTGGCTTTGCACAATTTCTGGCGTCTATTCAACAATTGAAGCAGAAAAAGGCTGCAATGCGACGTGGTGCCGGCAAGTAAACTGGTCTGGGCGGATATGCTTTCGAGCCTTGGCTGGGAGAATTGGCTTTTTATGCCTTATTTCAAGGCAGTAGCCAAGGGGGCCGGCCACAGGCATTGATCTGTGCCAGAGCATGGATTTTTGTGCGTCCCCATCGCGGAAACCGTCCGACCGGTCGGCTCAGGCGGCGTCGGCGGCCAGAGTGCGCGCGAGCTTGACCATGCGGTCCGCAGCTTCCGCGAGCGTTTCGTCCGATACGGTCAAGGAGATCCGGATCAGGTGTCGCGCCGCCTCGCCAAAGGAAGAGCCTGGCATGACCGCGACATGTTGTTCCTCCAACAGACGCGCGGCAAATTCATAGCCTGTGAGGCCGGTCGCGCTGACATCAACGACAATGAACATCCCGCCTTCCGGCATGACCGGTCTCAGGGTGCTGATCGACTTCAGGCGGTTCGCCATCAGCCTGGCGCGCCGCTCGTAGTTTGTCCGCATGATGGATGCGGTTTCGATCGGCTGCGTCAATGCCATGGCCGTCATGTCGGCAATGAAGGGCTGGACGCCGAACAGCATTGTTTCGGACACCGGCAAAAGACGATCGCAGAATTCGGACGGGCCGACGGCCCAGCCGCTGCGGAAGCCCGGTGCGGCGTGAGATTTCGAGATCGAGGATACCACGATGGTGCGCTCGGCAAGATCGGGATTGTCAAAGGGCGAGGCGAAAGTCGAGCCGGAGGCCTGGCCGAAGGTCAGCTCCTCATAGACTTCGTCGCAGACGATCCACAGGTCATGGCGGCGACAGAGTTCGCCGATGGTGGCGATTTCTTCCGATGTCAGCACCGCCCCGGTGGGATTGTGCGGCGTGTTGAGGAGTAGAACGCGGCTGCCCGGCGTGATGGCCGCCTCAAGATCGGCGGCGTTCAGGTGGAAGCGGTTCTCCACCTTGAGTTCGACCGGGGAAATCTTCGCCCCGCTCGATGCTATCAGGCCTTCGTAGGTTGCATAATAGGGATCGCCGACCAGGACTTCATCACCTGCGTCCAGCAGTCCCATGAGAACGACGAACAACGCGGACTGGGTGCCCGGAAAGCAAAGAACGTTCCGCTCGGTTATGCCCTGCCGGCGCCTGGAATATTTCTCGACAAGCGCGGTGACCACGGAAGCTTCGCCGCGTCCGTTTGAGTAGCGGGTGCGCCCGGCATGGAGCGCGCGGGTGCATTCGGCCAGCAAAGCCGGATCGGGCGGCAGATCCGGTTCGCCGATGGTCAGCTGGATCACCGGTATGCCTTCCGCCGCTTTCCGGCGAGCTTCGATGTGAATGGCCCATTTGCCAGAGCCAAGGCCGGCCAGTCGTTCGGTGATCGAGGCATAACGCATTGGGTCTTTGTCCGTTGTCAGGCCGATGCCGGCGTGTTTTTCAAGAATGGGCCACCGAGCAGGGCTTCGACCGCGTCGATTGCAATCTGCTCAAGGCTCTGGTCAGCGAACAGGTCGCTGGCCAGGGAGGATTCCAGCCACAGGCCGTCGATCAATCCGTTCATTGCGATGGCGAGCTTGTGGCATTCATCCGGTTCCGGGCGGCGGCCCTGTGCGTCGAGAACGGCGTAGATCAGGGTTTCCAGGATGCCGAGGAAAGTCAGGTAGTTTTCCCGATGGATACGAGCGAATTCGTCGTCGGAACGGACGCGGCTGATGAAGGCAGCCCAGAGCGACAGGGCCTTGGAGTCGGCAATCGGCGGGCTGACATTGGCGATGATGAAGCGTCGCAAACGGTTGTGCGGATCGGTGTCCACCTCGCCGAGTGCTGCCACGGCCGTCTCGGTCATGTTCGCGAGCACTTCGCGATATGCTGCCTGCAGCATCTGGTCCTTGCCGGCAAAATAGTGGCGGATCAACCCGCCCGTGACCCCGGCGCGTGCCGCGATGTCGCGCACCGTCGCCCCCTCGAGCCCATGTTCGGAAATACTGTCGAGGGTCGCGGCGATAAGATCCGTGCGCCGCTCTGCCTCACCGGCCCGATGAAAGCTGCGTCTCGTCATGCGGCCCTCCCGGACGTCTGGCCGCGCATGCAGCGGGCGGTTTGCTGAGAAGCGCGACCGTTTTCGCGCCAGTACTAATTATACAGCCGAATAACAAGCGAACAAGCAGAAACGCACTTATGTGGTCGGCTGATCGGCCCATCAGGCCCGCATCAATCGCCGTTCGCCAAGAATGATGATGATGCCGGCGCTGGCGATCAGCAGGGCGCCGACAATCACGTTGTTGCCGGGAATGTCGCCCCAGATGGCATAGCCGAGAACGAAGGCCCAGATCAGCGCGGTGTATTCGAACGGGGCGATGACAGAGATCGGCGCGCGCCGCATGCCTTCGAAGAAGGCGAGTTGACCGATGCCGCCCATCACGCCGACCGCAAGCAGCAGCAACAAGGCCGGACTATCGGGCGATACCCACGCGCTCAGGGCCATGGGCGCGGTCAGGACCAGGAAAAAGAAGTTGGTGACGGTCATCTGGACGATGGTTCGGGCGCCCATCGCCGTGCGGCGCAGGAGCACGGTGGCGAAGGCCCATAGGCAGGCCGCGAGGAGGGCCAGATAGACGGGCCACTCTATCGTCATGCCCGTGGGGTCGGTTGCGATGACCACGCCGACAAAGCCGATGCCGACCGCCAGCCAGCGCGGCAAAGTGACGTGTTCGCCGAGCATTGGGATCGACAGCAGGATCGCGACGACCGGGGCGGCGAAATAAAGCGTGGTGATATCGGCAAGCGGGAGAAACTTGGCGGCGTTGAAATAACAGAGCCAGGCGGCCAGGAGGATGAAGCTGCGGATCAGCAAGGGTTTTATAACCGGCGATGCGACGGTCTCGCGCAGGTGTTCCTTGCCGCCCATGGCGAAACACCCCACCAGGATGGTCAGACTTCGGCAGAACAGGATCTGCCAGACGGTCGTCGTCTCAACCAACAGCTTGATCATGCCGTCATGCACTGAAAACAGGAAATAGGCGAAGCTGGTCAACAGGATGCCGGCGCCGATGGCGGTCTTCACAATGGTAGCCTTTCAGGGATGGATGCCGCCACGCGGGTGAGGCGTGACGCGGATGCCATCTCATGGGTTGTCGCGCGGGTGTCAACCGCGAAATCCTGCGACTGGTGCAAACATGTTCGACGGAAACAAAATGTGAGACTTTAAACCGCTTTCGAGATTGCTGTTTAAATCGATTAAATTAAATTGCCGGCCGACTGCAGAGGAGTGCTTCACAATGAATATTGGCAATATCGCTGCCTTGGCCCAGGCTCCGGCGCCATTGATCACCCGCGAAAGAGCGGCGGTATCGCTGCTGTTTTTCCTCAACGGCATGGTGATCGGTGCCTGGGTTCCAAAAATTCCGCTGTTTGCCAGTGCATTGTCGCTGTCGGAGTCCGCGCTTGGCATGATGATCTTCGCCTTTGGCGTCGGCTCGCTGGTGCTCATGCCGATCGCCGGCATGCAGATCGCGCGTTTCGGGTCGAGCGCCGTGGTCAAGGTGACGACGCTGCTGTTCATTCCGACCATCGTTCTGGTTACGCTCTCCAGCAGCGTCTGGTCCGGGGCCATCGCCATCTTCCTCTTCGGCGGCCTGACTGGCGCCATGGATGTGGCGATGAATGCCAACGCAGTCGAGGTCGAGCGCAAGATGCGCCGTTCGATCATGTCGTCCTGCCATGCGTTCTGGAGCCTCGGTGGCCTGGTTGGTTCTGCAACGGGCGGCATTCTGATCGCGGCTATCGGCGCGACCGGCCATGTCCTGCTGCTTGCAGCCGTCTGCCTTGCCCTGTTCCTGGTGGCCCTGCCGATGATCCAGCCGGATGCGCCGCATGCGAGCGAAAAGGCTGCCGGCGGCAAGCTGCCGCTGACGCCGCTTCCGTGGCTGATCGGTCTGATGGCGCTTTTCTCCATGGTGCCGGAAGGAACCGTGCTCGACTGGAGCGCGCTTTACCTGCGCAACGAACTCGGCGCGTCGACCGCCTTTTCGGGCTTTGCGTTTGCTGCCTTCTCACTGACCATGGCGACCCTTCGCTTTGCCGGTGACTTTGTCCGCGATCGCTTCGGTGCGGTGAGGACAATGCGTTTTTGCGCGGTCGCTGCCTTTGTCGGCCTGATCCTTGCCGGGCAGGCGCCCAATGTCACCGTGGCGCTGATCGGCTTTGCGATCGCCGGGGTCGGTATTTCCAATCTGGTGCCGATCGCATTTTCCGCGGGCGGCAATGTGCCCGGATTGGCGCCGGGCATCGGTCTGTCCGTGGTCACGACGATGGGTTATTCAGGCATCCTGTTTGCCCCCTCGCTGATCGGCTTCATTGCCGAGCATACGTCGCTGTCGAACGTCTACACCGCAATCTCCGCCCTCTTGCTGGTGGTGCTCGCCCTGTCCGGCCTCGCCCGGCATGCGGATCGTGTCCAGGGCGACTAAACGAGGCGAACCTCATGCGACAAGGGCAGGCGCCGATGGCGCTTGCCGGTGAGTGCAAAGATGGCGTTGGCAAGGGCCGGCATGACGGGAGGTGTTCCCGGTTCACCGGCGCCGCCCATACGCTTCGAATTTTCCAGCAATTCGACGGAGATGGCCGGGCACTGGTTGATGCGCAGGGCATCGTAGTCGTGGAAGTTCGATTGCTGCACCACTCCGTCGGCAAAGGTGATTTCCTGGCCGATGGCGGCTGAAAGGCCGTAGAGAATGCCTGACATCATCTGTGCCTTGAAGTTCAAGGGATCGAGCACGATACCGGGATCCGCGGCGCAGAAGACCTTGGTCACTGCGATCGCGCCGTTCCTGTCCGCCACTTCCACCACCTCCGCGACCCAGGTGCCGAAGGACAGCGCGAATGCCATGCCGCGCGCCTGACCTTTCGGGAGCGGCGTTGACCATTCCGACATTTCCGCAACCTTGTCGATCACGCCGAGCGCTGCCGGATGGGCGCCAAGCAATTCACGGCGAAGGGCGAGCGGGTCCTGGCCGCCGGCATGGGCGATCTCGTCGATGAAGCTTTCGTGCATGAAGGTGTTGAAGGAATAGCCGACGGATCGCCAGAAGCCGACCGGTACGGCGAGGTCTACCTTGCGGCCGTCGATACGGTAATTCTCGATGGCGTAAGGTTGGTTGTAGGCGCCGTCGAGCAGGGAATTGTCAGGCCCGCCGATGGGTAAGGATGGAAAATAACGGCCGAGCGCGCTGGCGATCACCGAAGGCGAGGCGACGGAACCGATGACGGCCTTCGGCTTGCCGTCCTGGTCGAGCACGGCCTTGTATCGCGATTTCGCCATCGGACGATATGGTCCATGGGTCATGTCCTCCTCGCGGGTCCAGACGAGCTTGATCGGGCGGCCTTTCATGCGCTGGGCGATGCGGATGGCGTAGTCGGCATAGTCGGGTTCGATGCGGCGTCCGAAGCCACCGCCGAGAAAGGTGGTGTGCACCTTGATCCTGTCATGATCGAAGCCTGTGATACGCGAGGCGACATACTGGATGATCGTCGGTCCCTGATTGGGCGCCCAGATTTCGACACCTGTGTCCGTGACGAGCGCCGTCGCGTTCATCGGCTCCATGGTCGCGTGGGACAGATAGGGTACGTGATATTCGGCTTCGACGAGGCTTTCGCGCGACGCATCTGCGAAGACCAGGTCCGGATCACCCAGGGTGCGAAGCGAGAAGCTTTCCGTGCCGTCGAGGGCGGCTGTGTGAAGGGCCTCCATTTCGGCGGTCGAGGACGGTATCGGGCCGTTGTCCCATTCGACGGAGATCGCCTCGGCGGCCTTGAAGGCGCGCCAGGTATTGTCGGCGATGACGGCAATGCCCTGTCCATAAGGGCTGTCGATGGCAATCACCTGCTTGACGCCCGGCATGGTGCGGGCCGGATCACCGTTGAAGCTCCTGACCCGGCCGCCTGGACTGGGGTTGATGCGCACGGTCGCATAGAGCATGCCCGGCAGGTCGACATCGACGCCGAAGATGGGCGCACCGGTCACCTTGGCGAGCATATCCTTGCGTGGCTGTGGCTTGCCGAGGATGGTCCAGTCGCTCCGGGGCTTGAGCTTGGCTTCGACCTTGCCGGAGAATTTTGCTGCATCGCGTGCGAGTTCGCCGTAGGTGGCGCTGCGGCCGCTGGCCGTATGGAGGACCGTGCCGGCTTCGGTTCCCAAGCTGCCGGTTTCGACGCGCCAGCGCTGCGCGGCTGCGGCCTTCAAGGCTTCGCGCGCGGCAGCACCCGCGTGGCGCAGCTTGTCGAAGTGGTCGATCATCGAACTCGATCCGCCGGTAAACTGGATTGAGACCAGTTTCGCCACGACGCCGAGCGCACCGCGAAGGCTTTCTGCAACGAGTCCGTCTTCAAACTGTGGCAGGGGTGCGCCTTCGCGCATCGCGGCGGCGTTGAAATAGGCAACGGATGCGGGACCATGCTCGATGGTGACCTGGTCCAGCGTCACATCCAGTTCCTCCGCGAGCAGGGCGGCCAATGTCGTATAGCTGCCCTGGCCCATCTCGGCGCGCGGAGCGATGATCGTGATGCGGTTGTCGGTTGCGATCTTGAGAAAGGGATTGAAAGTCGCCTCTCCCTCGGCGAGATCCTGTTCCAGCGGATTTTCAGGCTGCGCCGAATACCGATAGTAGCCGAAGGCGACGCCGCCGGTGACCGCGACAGCACCGAAGAGAAACGCACGTCTGGTGATGGTGCCAATGCTTGACATGCTCACGCTCCCGCCAGTTCGCCGGCTGCGCGATGGATGGCGGCGCGGATCCGGGGATAGGTGCCACAACGACAGAGATTGCCTGTCATCGCGGTATCAATGTCGTCATCGGTGGGGCTGGGATTGGCTTCGAGCAAAGCCACGGCACTCATGATCTGGCCGGCCTGACAGTAGCCGCATTGAGCAACCTGCTCATCCATCCAGGCCTTCTGGATAGGGTGGAGGCCTGCGGCATCGGTCAGACCGTCGATGGTGCGTACGGGGGCAATGACATCACCGACAAGGGTCTGGCAGGAGCGCACTGCTTCTCCCTCGATGATCACCGTGCAGGCGCCGCAAAGGCCGGCGCCGCAGCCGAATTTTGGACCCTTGATGTTGAGGATGTCCCTGAGCGCCCAGAGCAGCGGCATGTCGGGCTCGACTTCGATCGCGTGGGATGTGCCATTGACGATGATGTTCACGAATGCCTCCGGCTCGACTATAAGGGTGCTGCAACAAGGATATTTGACATAGTGACAAAAAATGTCAAAACGTCAATAATGGATGATACAAAGACGGACCAGCGACGCGCAATCGTTCTGCGGGAGGCTTTCAATGCCTTCACGAACTATGGCTTCAAACGCACGACGATGGACGATATCGCACGGGCTGCTGGTATCTCACGGCCCGCGCTTTATCTGGTCTATCGCAACAAGGCGCACATCTTCCGCGCCTGCATGTTGTCGATGATGGGCGACATGCGCACACGTGTTGCGGCCAGTTTTGCGGGAGAGGCGGACATCGTTCGCAAGATCGAGCAGGCCCTGGACGAGGGTATTCTCCGGCCGCACCGCGAGATTTCCGCCACCACGCATGGTGCCGAAATCTTCGACACCAGCCATGAGTTCGCGGCCGACCTGTTTCTGGACTGGATGCAGACCATGGAAGAGGAAATCGCCAGGGGCCTGGAGGCGGAAGCGCGCGCGGGACACATCACATTCACGTCAGCGCTTTCGCCTGCGACGGTTGCCTCCTTGATGCTGGACGCGGTCGAGGGCATGAAGAGCCGTAATTCCGACATGGATCTGGTGGCAGAGAAAATCCGGCATCTGGTCGCGCTGATGATTGGTCCCTTGATCCGCTAGGCTTGGCATGGATTGCCGACGACTGGCGCATCCGGTTGACAACTTCGGGGCTTTGGGCCACCTCCATGTCACACTAGAGACTTTCAGAGACGACGCTCATGTCCACAGCAGACGCATATGATCCCAAGCCGCGCCGCGCTTCCGTCGCCGTTGATGTCGGTGGCGTGATTATCGGGGGTGGTGCACCGGTCGTGGTGCAGTCGATGACCAATACCGACACGGCCGATGTGGATTCGACCGTTGCCCAGGTCGCAGCCCTCTACAAGGCGGGTTCGGAAGTCGTGCGCATCACCGTCGATCGCGACGAGAGTGCGGCGGCGGTGCCGAAGATCCGGGAGCGCCTGCTTCGGCTCGGCATGGATGTGCCGCTGATCGGCGACTTCCACTATATCGGCCATCGGCTGCTCGCCGACCATCCGGCCTGCGCCGAGGCGCTGGCGAAATACCGCATCAACCCGGGCAATGTCGGCTTCAAGGACAAGAAGGACAAGCAGTTCGGCGATATCGTCGAGATGGCGATCCGCTACGACAAGCCGGTGCGCATCGGCGTCAACTGGGGTTCGCTCGATCAGGAATTGCTGACCAGTCTGATGGACAAGAACCAGGCGGAAGGTTTTCCGCTGTCGGCGCGTCAGGTGACGCGCGAAGCCATCGTGCAGTCGGCGCTGATTTCCGCAGAGCTTGCCGAGGATATCGGCCTGCCGCGCAACCGCATCATCCTGTCGGCCAAGGTCAGCCAGGTTCAGGATCTGATCGCCGTCTATTCGATGATCGCCGACAGGTCCGACCATGCCCTTCATCTTGGCCTGACCGAAGCCGGCATGGGCACCAAGGGTATTGTCGCCTCGTCGGCGGCGATGGGCTACGTGCTACAGCACGGGATCGGCGACACGATCCGCGTTTCCCTGACGCCGGAGCCGAACGGCGATCGCACGCGCGAGGTGCAGGTGGCGCAGGAACTGCTGCAGGTCATGGGGTTCCGCCAGTTTGTGCCCGTGGTTGCGGCCTGTCCCGGTTGCGGCCGCACGACCTCCACCGTGTTCCAGGAGCTTGCCCAGAAGATCCAGGACGACCTGCGCAAGAACATGCCGGTGTGGCGGGACAAATATCCGGGTGTCGAGGGCCTCAACGTTGCGGTGATGGGCTGCATCGTCAACGGACCTGGGGAAAGCAAACATGCCGATATCGGCATTTCGCTTCCCGGTACGGGGGAAAATCCGGCGGCGCCGATCTTCATCGACGGGCAGAAGGCGATGACCTTGCGCGGCCCGAACATCGCCAGCGACTTCGAAGCATTGGTGGCGGACTATATCGAGAAGCGCTACGGTCAAAAGACGGCGGCGGAGTAACGGCGGGGCTGCAACTTTATCTTGCCGCAATTTCACTGTTCAGGGATTATCAGCCTGTTCTTGGAGGGACATCCAGCATGATCAAGAAGATTGCCATCGTCGCGCTGTCTGCGACTTTCCTGAGTGCCTGCACGACGACCGACCCTTATACGGGCCAGCAGAAGGTTTCCAATACCGCAGGGGGCGCTGCGCTCGGTGCCGCTGTCGGCGCACTTGGTGGCCTTGCCGTTGGCGGTTCGCCCGTCGGTCGCCGCAATGCCGCGCTGATCGGTGCCGGTGTCGGTGCTCTGGCCGGTGGTGCTATCGGCAACTACATGGATACGCAGGAATCCGAGCTGCGCGCGCAGCTCCAGGGCACCGGCGTCTCGGTCACGCGTAACGGCGACCGCATCATCCTCAACATGCCGTCGAACATCACGTTTGCCACCGATCAGGATCAGGTGATTCCGCCGTTCTATGCGACGCTCGATTCAGTCGCGATCGTGTTGAACAAGTTCGGCAAGACCCTGATCGACGTCAACGGTCACACCGATTCCACCGGCAGCCTGCAGCACAACCAGGCCCTGTCGGAACGTCGTGCCGCGTCGGTCGCCAATTATCTCGGCAGCCGTGGCGTCGACCAGCGCCGCATGTCGACGATGGGCTTCGGTCCCTCGCAGCCAGTGGCAACCAACGCCACGCCTGAGGGTCGCGCGCTCAACCGCCGCGTCGAAGTGCAGATCGCCCCGATCACCCAGTAAATCTGGGTACGGGTCCATTCGAAGGGCGCCGCCGCAAGCGGCGCCTTTTTTCGTTGATCAGCGGGCCAGGAGAAGCTTTGTGCCGGCTGCCGCGAAGAGCACGCCAAGCGTGCCGTCGATCGCGCGGCGGGCCCTCCTGTAGATCTGCAGGGCCCTGGGCGTGGAGAATAGCAGCGCATAGCCCATGAAGACGCTGAAGCCCGTTGCCAGGCAGCCGCCGACGATCAGGGCGACTGCAGATGCCGAGGCATGTGGTGGCAAACCGAGCGAGATGATCGCGAGCCAGCCAAAGATCGCCTTCGGGTTGGTCAGGTGAACGGCATAGCCGAGGAGAAAATTGCGCTTCAGGCTCTGGCGGCTGCCAGCCGTCCATTGGGCGGGTTCCGCGGCGGTTGTTGCCGAACGGAAGGCGCGCCATGCCAGATAGAGCATGTACAGCCCGCCTGCGATCCGGAGGATGACCAGCGACTGGGCGTAGTGCGTGAGCAGGGCGGCAAGGCCGAGCGACGCGGCCGTCGCCCAGGTTGCCGAACCGGCAAAGATGCCGGCCGCCGTGGCGATGCCGCGGCTGCGACCCTGGCCGATGGATGCGGATGCGATCGCCATGGTCGCAGGACCGGGGCTGATGACGGCAACCAGGTAGACGAGATAGGCCGAGAGGATCTGCGGCAGGTGTTGCAGGATATCGTTCATCCGAAGCGTTCCGGTATCGTGGCGGGTACCATCACGATAGCCGGAACCGCAACACGCCACACGTCAGATGATTTGATCGATCGCGGTCAAAAACTGATGGCATTCCTGCTCGGTGCCGATGGTGATGCGCAGGAAGTCAGCAATCCGGGGCTTGTTGAAATGGCGTACAAGGATCGCGCGTTCGCGCAGAGCCCTGGCCAGATCGATGCCATGGTGTGCCGGATGGCGGGCAAAGAGGAAATTGGTCTTTGACGGCAATACCTCGAAACCGCGCGTTTCCAACTCGGCGGCGAGATGTGTGCGATTGATGACGATCTTGTCGCGCGTTCCCTCAAACCAGTTCGCATCCTCGATAGCGGCCGTTGCCGCTGCCTGGGCGATGGCATCGAGGGGGTAGGAATTGAAGCTGTCCTTCATGCGCTCCAGTGCCTCGATCAGCGGGCGCTGACCGATGGCGAAGCCGACGCGCAGGCCGGCCAGAGAGCGAGACTTGGAGAAGGTCTGCACGACCAGAAGGTTGTCGTATCTGCTGACCAACGTAGCTGCACTCTCGGCGCCGAAATCGACATAGGCCTCATCGATCACCACGACCTGGTCGCGATGGCTTTCCACGAGCCGCACGATATCTGCCAGTGGCAATGCAATGCCGGTCGGCGCATTTGGATTGGCCAGGATGACCGCACCGCAGGGGCGATCGAAATCCTCGATCCGCACAGCGAGGCCTTCGACAAGAGGCACTTCCTCGACGGTGATGTCGAAGAGGCGGGCATAGGTCTTGTAGAAGCTGTAGGTGATATCGGGATAGAGCAGCGGCAGATCATGCTTGAGAAGGGCGGCGAAGGTGAAGGCCAGCACTTCGTCGGACCCGTTGCCGACGAAGACCTGATCGATCTCAACCCGATTATAGGCCGCAATCGACTGGCGCAATTTCACGGAACTCGGATCGGGATAGAGCCGCAGATTGTCGCCAGCCGCGGCCTTGATCGCCTCGATCACGCTTGGCGAGGGTCCGAACGGGTTCTCATTGGTGTTGAGCTTGATCAGGCCGGGGATTTTCGGCTGTTCGCCAGCCACATAGGGCTCGAGGTCATGAACGGCGCGGGACCAGAAACGGCTCATCTCAGTTCTTTCTCTGTGCAATGAAGCGGGCCGCCTCGGCCAGGGGGTCGGCGGCGCTGCCGAAGGGGGCGAGAATTTCGTGGGCCTCGTCGACCAGGCGCACCAGTTCTGTCTCAGCCCAATCCTTGCCCTTCAGGGCAACCAGCGTGCCCTTGCCCTTGGCGGCGTCCTTGCCGGCTGCCTTGCCGAGCGTCGCTGCGTCGGAGGTCAGGTCGAGGAGGTCGTCGGCCAGCTGGAAGGCGCGGCCGATGACTTCGCCAAAGCGGCGAATGCGGGTGCGGTCGGCGTTGGGCCTGCCGGCGATGATTGCGCCTGCCTCGCAGGCAAAGCGTAGCAGGGCGCCGGTCTTCATCGACTGCAGCAGGATGATGCCAGCCTCGTCCGGCGGGGTCTTCTCGGCGTCAAGATCCAACGCCTGGCCGCCCGCCATACCACCAATGCCGGCCGCGCGGGCAAGCTCCAGCACGAGTGCGATCTTGGCGCTGTCGGGCAATTCCGTCTCCGGTGCCGCGATGATGTCGAAGGCATAGGTCAGCAGGCCATCGCCGGCAAGGATCGCTGTCGCGTAATCATAGGCGATGTGCACGGTGGGCTTGCCACGGCGCAGATCGTCGTCGTCCATGGCCGGAAGATCGTCATGGACGAGGGAGTAGCTGTGCAGACATTCCAGCGCGCAGCCGACGCGCAACGCCGTTTTTTCATCGCCGCCGAACAGCCGGGCGCTTTCCATGACCAGGAAGGGTCGAAGCCGCTTGCCGCCGTTCAGCACGCCATAGTGCATGGCCTCGATCAAACGGCCGGGACGAGCGATCTCGCCATCTCGCGTTCTGGCGTCGAGAAGTTCCGACAACGTCGCCTCGACCTGTTCGGCCAGGGCGAGGAGGCGTGTTTCGAAGGGAGTGTCCGGGCGGGTCATGCGGGCTATTTGGCATGCAGGCATGTGGCTGGCAACGGGAATCTGCGGGATGAACGCCGCTCGGGTCCGTCGCCGGACTGGTCATTCGTCAACAGGATGGGTATGACAGGCGAGAGCCCTAACAACTGGACCGACCTTCGTTGACATTGGAAGCCGAGACCGTGGAGGACGAGAGCCTTGCAGCAACCGAGGATGAGGGGCAGCGCATACCGCGTTTGATCCGCAGGGTACTGATCGCGCTGCTCGTGTTTCTGGTGGCGCCATATGTCCTGATCCTGGTCTACCGTGTCGATTTCATCCGGCCGGTATCGACATTGATGCTCGCCGATCTCGTGACCTTCCAGGGCTATGACCGCCGCTGGGTGGATTTCGAGGATATTTCGCCCAACCTGGTTCGGGCGGTGATGATGTCCGAAGATGGCCAGTACTGCGCCCATGGCGGGGTGGACTGGAAGCAGATGCGCGGTGTCGTCGACGACGCACTGGCCGGTGAAGCGACGCGTGGCGCGAGCACCATCCCGATGCAGACATCAAAGAACCTGTTTCTCTGGAACAGCCGGTCCTTCGTGCGGAAAGTGCTGGAGATCCCGCTGGCGATGGTTTCCGATTTCATCTGGCCCAAGCAGCGAATGATGGAGATCTATCTCAATATCGCCGAATGGGGTCCCGGAATCTACGGGATCGAGGCGGCGGCTCAGTATCATTTCAAGACCTCTGCCGCCAAGCTCAGCCCGCGCCAGTCGTCGCTGCTCGCCGTGGCATTGCCCAATCCGATGGACCGGGTGGCGAGCAAGCCCGGCAATGGCATGAAGCGGCTCGCGTCCCTGATCGATCGTCGCGCCAAGCGCTCGGGCGCATATATCACCTGCCTTTATGACTGAGTTTCATAAGTTTCATTGGTCCTGAGGCTCGATGGCTCCTAGACTCGGGTTCAATGCAAACCGGGTGCGCGCCATGTCTGAGTTGATCCTCTATATCGCCAACAAGAATTATTCGTCCTGGTCGTTCCGGCCGTGGATCGCCATGACCGCCGCCGGAGTACCGTTCCGGGAAGAGTTGGTCCGGTTCGGCGAGGGGGCCACCAATCCGAAGTTTCGCGAGATCTCGCCCACGGGCCGGGTGCCGGTGCTGCATCATGGCGGGCTCAGGATCTGGGAATCGCTGGCGATCATCGAATATGTGGCGGAGCTTTACCCGCAGGCCGGGCTCTGGCCGTCCGATGCCGGGCATCGGGCGATGGCGCGGTCGATCTCGATGGAAATGTTGTCCGGCTTCCGGGCGCTGAGGAGCGCCTGCCCGATGAATATGCGCCGGCCGGTGCGGGCCATCGCCCTGCCCGAAGGCGTGGATGTCGATGTGCGGCGGATCGAGCAGATCTGGCGCGAAATGCGCGCCCTGTCGGGCGGCCCCTTCCTGTTCGGGGCGTTCAGCGCGGCCGACGCGATGTTTGCGCCGGTGGTCAATCGCTTTGCTTCCTATGATCTTGTCCGCGATGGCGATACGCTCGACTATATGGCGGCGATGCGTTCGCATCCGGCCTGGCTTGCCTGGGAACAGGCGGCATTGGCCGAAAGCTGGATCGTTCCGGAAGACGAAGCCTGAGACGGTTGATCGCTAGATTCGAAAAAAGTATCTCGGGGTCTGGTCAAAGCCCCGGATGGCATGTATAAGCCCGCCAAATTCCGAGATCGAGACAGGTGCTGTTCGGCCTCATCTGGGCCGCTAAACCTGTTTTGTCCGTCACGTGGAGTAAGTGAAATGGCTGTACCTAAAAGAAAAACAAGCCCGTCCAAGCGCGGTATGCGCCGCTCTGCAGACGGTTTGAAGGCCCCGACCTATGTCGAGGACAAGAACTCTGGCGAACTGCGCCGTCCACATCATATCGATCTGAAGACCGGTATGTATCGCGGCCGCCAGGTCCTGACGCCGAAGGAAAGCGCATAATCTTCGGATTTGCGTGAGCATTTTTAAAAGGCCGGCCTTTCGCCGGCCTTTGCTTTTTTGTCGAACGCACCGATATAGCCTGCGGCAGATCCGCTCGACATCCGGCAAGGATCCTGCGCCAACACGAGGATCCGCCATATGTTTGCCGCCGTGCCTCTGATGCTCGTTCCGCTCGCCCTTTACAATCTGGTCATGATTGGCTTCTGGGGCGGGGGAATTGCGGCATTTTCCGATACCGTCATGTCCGTTGCCATGCTGTCGGGTGCGCTGTGGACCCTCAGCCTTGGCGATGTCCTTGTTCTCGTCGCTCTGGTCGTCCTGTTCATCGAAGTGTTGAAGGCGACGCGCAGCGGTCGCGGGTCATTGCTCAATCACATGCTGTCGATGCTTGTTTTCATCGTCTTCCTGGTCGAATTCCTGCTGGTGAGGAATGCTGCGACCCCGATTTTCTTCATGCTGATGACGATCGCCTTCATCGATGTGGTGGCGGGCTTTGCCATATCCAACCGTGCGGCCGGACGGGACGTTTCGATCGGGCTCTGACGCTTGCACCCGTTGCCTGTCGCGGAAAACAAAATGGCCGCGAGATGATCGCGGCCTATTCGGTCAGAGACTATCGAGCTTGTTTTGAAGGGATCGGAGCTGTTCCTTGAGCTCATCGATATCCTTGGCCTCAGCCTTGCGCGTTTCCTTCGCTGGCTGCTGACCGGCGACAAAGGGCGAAAACATCTGCATCGCCTGCTGGAACATCTCGGTGTTGCGCTTGACCTGTTCTTCCATCAGCTGGATCGGCATCTGCAGGTTCTTCGACATCGGATGGTCGCCGAAAGCGCGTGTCATCTGTTCGCGCATCTGCGTCTGCTGCTCTGTGAAGGCGGTCATCGAATGCTCGAGGAAGCTCGGGACGACCATCTGCATCTGATCGCCATAGTAGCTGATCAGCTGGCGCAAGAAGGAGATTGGCAGAAGCGTATTGCCGGTCTTGGATTCCTGCTCGAAAATGATCTGGGTCAGGACAGAGTGGGTGATGTCATCGCCGGACTTGGCATCCTGCACGACGAAATCCTCGCCCTTCTTGACCATCTTGGCCAGGTCCTCAAGTGTCACATAGGTGCTCGTGCCGGTGTTGTAGAGGCGTCGATTGGCGTATTTCTTGATCACGATATCGCCATCGGCTTTGGCCATGTCTGTCTCCTAACCCGTCGTTTTTGGTTAATTTTTGCTCTTCCCGTCGAGAATGTAAGCGCAAAAGAAGGCTGGTGACAATCTCTTTGTGCAATGCACGAAGCGCATTTGACGAATGTCAGCAAGTTGCAACCAAAGAACGAAAGCGGCACTCCAATCCCGTTTGACACCGGATGAAACCTTTGTCAGGTTCTTGCCAAAGATCGACAAACTGGAGGATACGTCCCATGAGCAGCCCATCCATCGTGATCGCCAGCGCGGCCAGAACTGCGGTCGGTTCCTTCAACGGTGCTTTTGCCACCGTTTCAGCCCATGATCTGGGCGCGGTCGCCATCAAGGGCGTGCTTGAGCGTGCCGGTGTCGAGGCGGCGGAAGTCGATGAAGTCATTCTCGGCCAGATCCTGACCGCCGGCCAGGGGCAGAATCCGGCCCGCCAGGCGGCCATGAAGGCGGGCATTCCCCAGGAAGCAACGGCCTGGGGGCTGAACCAGCTTTGCGGTTCGGGTCTCCGCGCCGTGGCGCTAGGCATGCAGCAGATTGCAACCGGTGATGCCAAGATCATCATTGCCGGTGGCCAGGAATCGATGTCGATGGCACCGCATTGCGCGCATCTGCGCGGCGGTACCAAGATGGGCGACCTGAAGATGGTCGATACCATGATCAAGGACGGCCTGACCGACGCGTTCTACGGTTATCACATGGGCACCACCGCCGAGAATGTTGCCCGCCAGTGGCAGCTTTCGCGCGACGAGCAGGATGCATTTGCGCTTGGCTCTCAGAACAAGGCCGAGGCGGCCCAGGTCGCCGGCCGGTTCAAGGATGAAATCGTGCCTGTGGTCGTACCTGGGCGCAAGGGCGACGTGACCGTCGACGCCGACGAATACATCCGTATTGGCGCGACGATGGAAAGCATGACCAAGCTGAAACCCGCCTTCGACAAGGAAGGCACCGTGACGGCCGGCAACGCTTCCGGCCTCAATGATGGCGCAGCCGCCGCTTTGCTGATGACGGAGGCGGAGGCATCGCGCCGCGGGATTGCACCGCTCGCAAGGATCGTGTCCTGGGCCACGGCCGGGGTCGATCCGCGGATCATGGGCACGGGCCCTATCCCTGCGTCGCGCAAGGCGCTGGAGCGTGCCGGCTGGAAAGTCACCGATCTCGATCTCATCGAAGCCAATGAGGCCTTTGCCGCGCAGGCCTGCGCGGTTAACAAGGATCTCGGCTGGGACACGTCGATCGTCAACGTCAACGGCGGTGCGATCGCGATCGGCCATCCGGTTGGCGCGTCGGGTGCACGCATCCTCAACACGCTTTTGTTCGAGATGAAGCGCCGCGGCGCCAAGAAGGGTCTTGCAACCCTCTGCATCGGCGGCGGCATGGGTGTCGCCATGTGCCTCGAAGCTTTCTGACGCCTTGGGCGTGAAGGAATGGCGAGTGTAGGCATGGAGAAGCCGGCAATGGCTTCACGTATCTTCATCCGAATATGAGGCTGTCCCGGTTCAGGCCGGGGGCCCCAATCTGCGCTCAGCGTGAGGGAACCACGCTGCCAAGTGTTGCCAGACAATCCAGAACAACATGGGGAGGAAGAAATGAGCAGAGTTGCATTGGTAACGGGCGGCACGCGCGGCATCGGCGCGGCCATATCCGTCGCACTCAAGGCTGCGGGCTACAAGGTGGCGGCAAACTATGCCGGCAATGACGAGAAGGCCAAAGCCTTCGAGGCCGAAACGGGCATTCCGGTGTTCAAATGGGATGTCTCCGTCTACCAGTCCTGCGTGGATGGCATCGCAGCCGTCGAAGCCGCGCTTGGTCCAGTCGAGGTCCTGGTCAACAATGCGGGCATTACCCGCGATGCGATGTTTCACAAGATGACGCCGGACCAGTGGAGCGAGGTGATGAACACCAATCTCACCGGACTGTTCAACATGACGCATCCGGTGTGGAACGGCATGCGCGACCGCAGTTTCGGCCGTGTCATCAATATTTCTTCGATCAACGGTCAGAAGGGGCAGATGGGGCAGGCCAATTATTCGGCAGCAAAGGCCGGTGATCTTGGCTTTACCAAGTCTCTCGCACAGGAAGGGGCTGCCAAGGGCATCACCGTCAACGCGATCTGCCCCGGTTACATCGGAACCGAAATGGTGCGGGCCATACCTGAAAAGGTTCTCAACGAGCGGATCATTCCGCAGATCCCGGTTGGTCGCCTGGGCGAACCGGAGGAAATTGCCCGTTGCGTGGTGTTTCTGGCTTCCGACGATGCGGGTTTCATCACGGGTTCGACCCTCTCGGCGAATGGCGGGCAGTTCTTCGTGTGATGTTCAATATGTGCTGTCGGTCGATTAACGATTGGCAGCACATATCTGGATCCGAACCGTTAACATCCACCGTTTTCTATGGTTAAGTAATTGTTATTCAACACTATATAGTGGTGAACAAACCAGGAAAGCCGTTGCGTCCGCGATTCGTCTCCGTTTCGTTCTGGCTTTGACCAATAGGTTAATTCGGAAGACAGAAAAGCCGCCAAACACAAGGTTTGGCGGCTTTTTCCGTGGTCTCGACTTAGCGGCAGCGCGCCTCGTAGGTCCGGCCATAACGGTCGCGATAGACGCAGTAACCAGCGCGTTCCTGCGAGTTGCCGATCAGGGCACCGGCAACACCACCGACGGCCGCGCCAACCGCTGCGCCACGAACGTTGCCGGTGGCCACGCCACCGATCACGGCGCCCGATGCCGCGCCGATCGAGGCGCCACGTTCGGTTGCGGTGCAAGATGCAAGCGGAGCAATCAATGCCAGTGCAAGAAGGGTCTTTTTCATTGTTCCAGTCCTTTCGACAACGTCGCGTTAGATTCGGCCCATCAGCATCAGGATGATGAGGATGAGAAGTACCAGTCCCAAGCCGCCGGACGGGCCGTAACCCCAGCTGCGACTATGACCCCAGTTCGGCAGAGCGCCGATCAGCAGAAGAATTAGAATGACGACAAGAATGGTACTCATAAGGGGCCTCTCCTAAGCCTATGGGAAACATCGTGTTCTGTGCTGGTTGAACGCCTTCCGCTTTGATTTGTTCCATCGGATTTGCGAGAGCGCCGAGCAATCTGTCGAGATGGCTCGGCATGCGATTGCCACTGGCTTTGTGAAGCGATGGCAGAATGAACCTCGTCTGGCGGGCGTGGACGAAGCTTTCCACGATCCTGTCGGTCTGCGTCTGGTGCTCGACCATCGGCAGATGGCCGCAAGCACTGAGGATGACGGTTTGTGCCTGGGGCAGAAGCTTCGACACGCGCAACTGGTGCGCCGGCGGGACAATTGCATCGTTGGCGCCGACAAGATTGAGGATCGGCATGCGCAGGTATTGCAAGTCCGACAGGAGGCTCGTTCCGGACATGAACCGGATACAGGCGGCGATGTCTTCCGAGCGGCCGCGCAACAGATTTTCGCGAACCTTCTCCATTGCGAAGCGGGCGCGATTGTTCTCCCATGGGCACGACTTGTCATACACACATTCGACAGAGCCCCAGCGAAACTGCTCGCTGGTCGAGATCCAGCGACGAAAGAACTGGCGAAACAGATAGGGGCCCATGTGCGGAATGCGCAGCAGGCGTGCCGCCAGTCGTTCCTGCCCTTCGAAACGACCGCAAGCGAATGCGCCCATCAGGATCACCGACCGGACAAGTTCCGGATGATCGAGGGCGAGCAGCAGGGAGATAAACCCACCGGTCGAGTGGCCAATCAAAGTTACGGGCCGTCCGCCGAAATCGCGTCGTATGGCGGCGGCAAGCGCTTCGGTTACCTTCTGCCGCGTGATGGGCTGCCGCGCTATGGGATCGCCGAGGGTGTCGAGACTCCAGGGATGGTGGCCGGGAAGGGGATAGGCTGCGGTCCGACCCTGCCGGGTGATCCCCGGCGCATAGGCATGCCAGAACGCCGGCGCCATGACCATGCCGTGCAGAAGCACGAAGTTCTGGCCATCGTGCTTGCGGCTAATCCATTCGGCGGGTGGAAGCGTCAGTGTCATTTCAGCGATACCTCGGCTCTCTTAACGCGGAGAGGAAAGCCGAGGTTCCGTGACCGGAACACGTTAATATCGACCTGTCAGTTGCCTGAATGCCGATTCGGTCGATTCAGCATATGGTGGGTAAAGGGGCCTGTCGGGCCGAGATGTAGCCGTGAACAAATCCTGAATCTGTCCGAGTCTGTGATTCGTCTCTGATTCGTTCGCACCCTGTTCCACCGGTTAATTTGCATGCAAAAAGATGATTCTGATCAAGGGTTTGCCCGGTTTTTCCCGGCGCGTGCGACAAGCGGCTTGCCTTTGATGCACTTCATCGCCATTTGTTGCCCAGGGTCGCCTCCCCCCTTCGGTACGGCGGCCCTGTGAATCGGAGCGGTCGTTGAATACCCAACCCATGATCCTGAGTGGCCGCAGCGTGACAGCCGTGCTGGGGCCAACGAATACGGGCAAGACCCATTTCGCCATCGAGCGCATGGTTGCGCATGGTTCGGGGATCATCGGACTGCCGTTGCGGCTGCTTGCCCGTGAGGTGTACACCCGCGTGGTCGAGCGTGTCGGTGTGCAAAATGTCGCGCTGGTGACCGGCGAGGAAAAGATTTCGCCGCCGAATGCCCGTTTTTCGGTTTGTACCGTCGAGGCCATGCCGCGCGAAACCAAAGCGTCCTTCGTGGCGATCGACGAAATCCAGCTCGCCGGTGATCTCGAGCGCGGGCATATCTTCACCGACCGGCTGTTGCATCTGCGCGGACGTGACGAGACCCTTCTGCTCGGCTCGGCGACGATGAAGCAGATCCTGATCCAATTGTTGCCCGGCATCACCATCGTCGAGCGGCCGCGGCTGTCACAGCTGTTTTATGCCGGACAGAAAAAGATCACCCGGTTGCCGCAACGGACGGCGATCGTGGCTTTCTCTGCCGACGAAGTCTATGCCATCGCGGAATTGATCCGTCGCCAGCGGGGTGGTGCCGCCGTTGTGCTTGGCGCGCTCAGCCCGCGTACGCGCAATGCCCAGGTTGGGCTCTATCAGGAAGGCGATGTCGAATATCTGGTCGCGACCGATGCCATCGGCATGGGGCTCAATCTCGATGTCGATCATGTGGCTTTCGCCCAGGATCGCAAATTCGACGGTTTCCAGTTCCGCAATCTGAATGCCGGAGAGCTCGGGCAGATCGCGGGTCGCGCCGGACGGCATTTGAAGGACGGGACCTTCGGCGTTACCGGTCGCGTCGATCCGTTCGATGACGAATTGGTCGAGCGGCTGGAAGCGCACCAGTTCGATCCGGTCAAGGTCCTGCAATGGCGCACATCGCATTTTGATTATTCTTCCGTGGCGGCTTTGCAGCGCAGCCTGGATGCGGCACCGAGGGTTGGCGGGCTGACGCGGGCCTTGCCGGCCATCGACCAGCAGGCGCTCGAGTTTCTGGCGCGATATCCCGAGGTCATAGACCTTGCCAATCGCCCCGAACGGGTCGAGAAGTTGTGGGAGGCGTGCGCGCTGCCCGATTATCGGCGTATTACGCCCGCACAGCATGCCGACCTGATTCAAAGCCTGTTTTTCGATCTGGTTCGGCTGGGTGCGGTAAATGAAGATTTTCTCGCCGAGCAGGTTCGCAGGGCCGACCGGACTGATGGGGAAATTGATACACTTTCTGCGCGAATCGCGCAGATCAGAACTTGGACATATGTGTCGAACCGGCCCGGTTGGCTTGCCGATCCGACACACTGGCAAGAAAAGACGCGGGAAATCGAAGACCGATTGTCCGATGCGCTACATGAACGGTTGACGAAACGCTTTGTTGATCGCAGGACATCTGTGCTCATGAAGCGCTTGAGAGAGAATGCAATGTTGGAAGCTGAAATCAGTGTGAACGGTGATGTCTTCGTTGAAGGGCATGCCATGGGACAACTCTCCGGTTTCCGGTTCACGCCGATTTCCGGGGCCGAAGGTTCGGATGCCAAGGCAATCCAGGCGGCTGCCCACCGGGCAATGGCGCTGGAATTCGAAGCGCGCGCCGCGCGGCTTCACGCCTCTGGCAACAACGATCTGGCCATCGGCTCGGATGGACTGGTGCGCTGGGTCGGCGATCCCGTCGCGCGGCTGACCGGCGCCGATCACATCCTGCATCCGCGGGTGATCCTTTTGGCCGATGAACAGTTGACCGGCAATGCGCGCGATCATGTCGCTGCGCGTATCGAGCGTTTCGTCAATCACCACATCTCGACCATCCTGAAGCCGCTTGACGATCTGTCGCGTGCCGAGGACCTGCAGGGGCTGGCCAAGGGTCTTGCCTTCCAGCTGGTTGAAAACCTTGGCGTGCTGTTCCGCCGTGACGTCTCCGATGACGTCAAGTCGCTGGATCAGGACGGTCGTGCCTCCATGCGGCGCTACGGTGTGCGCTTCGGTGCCTACCATATCTTCATGCCGGCACTGCTGAAGCCTGCCCCCGCCGAGCTGATCTCGCTGCTCTGGGCGCTGAAGCATGATGGTCTCGACAAGCCGGGTTACGGTGATCTCATTCCGGTTCTGGCGGCAGGTCGTACATCCGTCGTCACCGATCCGACCTTCGAGCGGATGTTCTACAAACTGGCTGGCTTCCGGTTCCTCGGTAAGCGCGCGGTGCGTATCGATATTCTCGAGCGCCTGGCCGACCTGATCCGCCCGCTGCTGCAGTGGAAGCCCGGTTCACCGGCGCGTCCGGATGGTGCCTATGACGGTCGCCGTTTCACCGCGACAACGGCCATGCTGTCGATTCTGGGCGCGACACCGGATGACATGGAGGAGATCCTGAAGGGGCTCGGCTATCGTGCCGACAGCGTTTCGGCCGAAGATGCAGCCGGTTTCCTTGCTGCCCAGACAGCAGGTGCTCCTACTGCACCGGAAGCTGCTGCCGAAAAGAACGAAGACGACAGCGTTGACGACGCCGATCATGCTGTAGCGGAAACGCCGGCTGGCGAAACAGTCGTTGCCGAAGCGCCGGTCGCGACCCTCGTGGCTGCCGAAGGCGAGGCTGCAACCGCAGACGCCGAGGGTGCCGCAGCCGACGCAGTACCTGCCGAGCCGAAGCCGGTCCTCCTGTGGCGTCCCGGCGGTCGCAGCGACAACCAGCGTGGCGCCCGTCCGGCGGGCGACCGTCGTCCGCAGGGCCAGCGTGCGCCGGCCGGCGAAGGCAAGACCGAGGGCCGCCGCGATGATCGCCGTCGTGATGGTGGTCGCAGCGAACAGGGTCAGGGCGGCAAGCCGCGTGACAACAACACGCGTGGTAACAACGCCGGCAAGGGTGATCGACAGGAGCGTGGAGAGCGGCAGGACCGCAAGGATCGCGGTCCGCGTCCCGAGCGTGAAAACAACAAGTCGCAGCCTGCCCGTTTCGAGGCAAAGCCGCCGCGCAAGGAAAAGCCGGTGGATCCGGATTCGCCTTTTGCCAAGCTCGCTGCCCTTAAGGAACAGATGAAGAAGTAGCATGGACGAAAAACAGCCACCAACCGGTTCGCGCCAGCGCATCGACAAGTGGCTGTTCTTTGCCCGTGTGACAAAATCACGCAGCCTAGCGCAGGAGCGCGTGGCCGGTGGGCGTGTGCGCGTCAACGGTCAGCCGGTCCGCCAGCCAAGCTATCAGATCAAGCCGGGTGACCGGCTGGAGATCGCCATGCCGGAGCGCGACCTGATCCTGGTCGTGCGTCTGCCGGGCGAGCGACGCGGTCCCTATGAGGAGGCCCGGCACCTCTATGAGGATCTCAGCCCGCCGCCGATCAAGAAAGACGCCTTCACGCCGATGGAACAGGCAGTGCGGGCGCCTGGAGCCGGTCGTCCGACCAAGCGGGACCGGCGCATCATCGACGAGCTGCGTTCCGGGCCTGATTGGGGCGACGAATAGAAAATTTGTGGCGTCTATGGTCAAATGGAGGATTGATAATCCTTGCCTTGGACCCCAGAACACAGTAGCTCACAACGCTGTCCGACAGAAAACCCCGATGGGGACGCAAGGCATCCGGTCCTGGGCGAAAAGCCCGGAATGCATTGAGATGCCAGACGTTCTCCACCCGTGCATAACGCCATCCTGGAGTGCCGCATGACCTATATCGTCACAGACAATTGCATTCGCTGCAAGTACACCGATTGTGTCGAGGTCTGCCCGGTCGACTGCTTCTACGAGGGTGAGAATTTCCTCGTCATCCATCCTGATGAGTGCATCGATTGCGGTGTTTGCGAACCGGAATGTCCGGCTGAGGCGATCAAGCCCGATACGGAGCCGGGTCTTGATAAGTGGCTGAAGATCAACACCGACTATGCGAAGATCTGGCCGAATATCACGGTGAAGAAAGACTCGATGCCGGAAGCCAAGGAGATGGACGGCGTCACGGGCAAATTCGAGAAATACTTCTCGGAGAAGCCGGGTTCTGGCGACTGAGCTTTCACGGCAAGGCTTTCTTGTTTGCTCGGAAGGCCCGCCGTACCGTTTTTGCCTCCTTGGCGCTGCTTCGGGCGCTAAGCTCGCCACGATTGTGACGCTTGGCAGTAAAATATTGATTTCCTCGTCTTTTTGTGATAGCCTCTCAAAACTGTTCCACTTTGCGGCATAGTTGTGCCCAGAACCATCACGAAAGCAACTTCACCATCGACCGCGGTCTCCGTGACATAAACGGCATTTGCTTGTCGTGTCTCTGTCGCGACGAGGGAGATGCTTGTTTGTGACGGATCGGATCAGGATGGAATAACCTGGCGGTTTCTTCCATCTCATCCGGGCCTGACCGACCCGGCGCCGGCATTATGCCGGGAGCAAAACAGGGAGTTTTTGAATCGAATGACGACCCAGCAGAAAAAATCCTCGGCACGCCACGGTTTCAAGACCGGCGAGTCGATTGTCTACCCGGCACATGGCGTCGGTACCATCACCGCTATCGAAGAGCAAGAAGTGGCCGGCATGAAGCTTGAGCTTTTTGTAATCGATTTCGAAAAGGACAAGATGCGTTTGAAGGTTCCGGTTGCCAAAGCCGTGAGCATCGGTATGCGCAAGCTGTCCGAGACCGACTTTGTCGAACGCGCTCTCAAGGTTGTGCAGGGCAAGGCTCGCGTCAAGCGCACCATGTGGTCACGCCGTGCGCAGGAATATGATGCCAAGATCAATTCCGGCGATCTGATCTCGATTGCAGAAGTCGTTCGCGACCTCTATCGCGCAGAGAACCAGCCCGAGCAGTCCTATTCCGAGCGTCAGCTCTATGAAGCTGCCCTCGACCGCATGGCGCGGGAAATCGCCGCCGTGAACAAGATGTCTGAGACAGAGGCCGTGCGTCTGGTCGAGGTCAATCTTGCCAAGGGCCCGAAGCGTGGCAAGACGATCGAAGAAGAAGATACCCAGGAAGAAGAAGCGGCATAAGCCGATCCTCTCATGGGTCACCTATAAAAAGCCTCCGGTGCAAACCGGAGGCTTTTTTGTGCCTTCCGCATATTGCTCCTGCCCGAGCAGGCAATAAAAAACCCCGCCGAAGCGGGGTTTTCCATGGAGATCGGACAAAAACCAAAACGCGTTCTGGTTCAGTTGCGGTTTCCGAGGAAGCGCAGCATGAACAGGAAGAGGTTGATAAAGTCGAGATAGAGGCGCAGGGCACCCATGATGGCGTTGCGTCCAGCCGTCTCGTGGTTATCCGATTCAGCATATGCCGCCTTGATCGCCTGGGTATCATAAGCGGTCAAGCCGGCGAAGATCAGCACGCCGATCACCGAGATGGCGAAGTCCAGAGCGGACGAAGCCATGAAGATGTTGACCAGCGAGGCAATGATCAGACCGAAGAGACCCATCATCAGGAAGGAGCCCATCGCCGACAGGTCGCGCTTGGTGGTGTAGCCATAGAGCGACAAAGCGCCGAAGGAGGCTGCCGTCACGAAGAAGGTCTGGACGATGCTTGCGCCTGTGTAGATCAGGAAGATCGACGACAGCGACAGGCCCATCAGGGCGGCATAGATCCAGAATGTCATCTGCGCAGAGGCGACGCTCATCTTATGGATGCGGAAGCTCAGGAAGAACACCATGGCCACCGGTGCCAGAATGACCACCCACTTCAGTGGGCTCAGGAAGATGGCTTGGCCGAAAGCGGTCAACTGGCCGTCCGATACGGCCATCTGGAAGGTGGCGAAGGCTGCAATACCGGTGATGGCAAGGCCCAGCGCCATGAGGTTGTAAACCTTGAGCATGTAGGCGCGCAGACCTTCGTCGATCATCGTAGCCGACTGGGTCTGGCCCGCACGGCTCTGATAGTTGCGAAGTTCAGACATTGGTTTCCTCTTTCAAGCTCCGAGGGATGACGGTGCGGACGAAGCGCCCGGGCGCCGCTGCGGAGCTCAGCATGCGTAACAACAATATGAGGTGTTCCCGGGTCTTGGACAAGAGCCGAAAGCTTAAATCGCGGTAATCCGCCCAGTTGCAGGTGACGAGTGCCAGAAGTTCTGTTTCTGGCTTAAAGTTCACGCAAAACGGGAGCTGCTTTCTGTCCGAGAATGCGCCATGTGCCAGCCAGACCTATTCCGATGGTGACCACAAGAGCAATCAGGATGGTCATCACGGCGACATCGGGCAGGAAGTTGGACGGAAGCTTCATGATCTGGCTCAACACGTACCAGGCTATGCCGCCGCCGGCGATGAGGGCGAACAGTGCGGTTGCCGCCCCAAGCAGCATATACTCATAGGTGAAGGCGCGAACAAGCATGGCTCGGGTGGCTCCAAGCGTCTTCAGGATGACCGCGTCATGGGTTCGTGCGCGATTGCCGGCGGCAAGGGCGCCTGACAGGACCAGCACCGAGGCAATCAGGGCCAGGGCGGCTGCCGCACGGATCGCCGTTGCCAATTGTCCAACGAGACGGTCGACTACCTCCAGCGCGTCCTTGACCCTGACGGTGGTGATCGTCGGGAAGGTCTGCGTGACCGCGCGCAGGATCGTGGCTTCCTCGGCCGCACTCGCCTCGCCATCGATCAGGGTTGCCAGCCATGCGTGCGGTGCGCCAGCGAATGTATTGGGAGAAAAGACCATGACGAAGTTCATCGACAGGCTCTCCCACTGTACCTTGCGGAAATTGGCGATCCTTGCGGTAATGCTGCGACCGAGCACATTGACGGTCACGGTGTCGCCGATCTTCAGGCCCAGCTCCCGGGCTTCCTGCTCGGAGAAAGAGACGAGCGGCTCGCCGGTATAGCCGTCCTGCCACCATGTACCTTCCGTGACGCTGCTGTTTTCCGGTACATTGCGGGCATAGGTCAGGCCGCGATCGCCGCGCAACACCCACCGGCCTTCCGGCGGCACGTCGATCTTGGCGACATCCGTGCCGTTGAGCGCCAGGATACGCCCGCGCAGCATCGGAACCTCGACCAGCTTGCCTTCGGGGGCCTGGCGGCTGACAAGGTTTCGGAAGCTGTCGAGTTCGCTACCCTGGATGTCGACAAAGAAGAAATTCGGAGCACGGTCCGGCAGATTGCCAGTCAGTTCGCGGCGCAGGTTGCCATCGATCAGCGCCAGTGCCACCAGGAGGCTCAGGCCGAGGCCAAGCGAGAGCGTTACAGCCGGCGTCAGGGCACCAGGACGATGGATATTGCCGACGGCGAGACGCAGCGCTGCCGAATGGATCCGGGGGCTGCGGCGTGCCGCGACAGCGATCAGATAGGCAACGATGCGCAAGAGAACAAATCCCGCTGCCATGGCAGCCAGGAAGACCGTCGCAATGCGCTTTTCTTCGGACGAAAATATCGCAAGGGCTGCGAGTGCGGCCAATGCAAGGGCGGTCGCAAGAAGATACGGCCAGGACGGCAAGCCACGGGTCTCGAAGCCCTGCTCGCGGAACAGGGCTGTTGCCGGGACCCTGCGTGCATGGCCGAGCGGCAGGATGGCAAAGGCGAGCGTTACAAGGATGCCGAAAACGGCAGCCAGAAGCAGGGCACGCGGATAGAGCGTCGCTTCTGTCGAGATCGGCAGGATGCCGGCCAGATAGCTGGCGGTGATCGGTGGTGCAATGGCACCCAAGACCAATCCGATCAGGATGCCGACAGAAGCAACCAGCGTGATCTGAATCAGGTAGACCATGACGACCACGGATGCCGGCGCGCCGACGCATTTCAGCGTTGCGATGACGGTCCGCTTGGAATCGAGAAAGGCGCGCACGGCGTTGGCGACGCCTACGCCGCCGACCACGAGGGCCGTCAACCCAACGAGCGTCAGGAACTGGGAGAAGCGTTCGATGTTTTCGGTCAGCGCCGGTGCTGCGCGATCACTGCTGCGGATCGACCAGCCGGCATCGGGAAGTTCTTTCTGGGCGCGCTGACGTATGGATGCGGGATCGGGTGCCGGGTCGCTGAAGCGGACCTTGTAGGCCTGCTCGACGAGGCTGCCGGTTTCGGTCAGGCCGCTTGCCAGCAGTGCGGTGCGGCTGGTCAGGAAGCGCGGTGCAAAGCCAAAGCCATCCGAAATGGAATCCGGCTCATTGACGATCACGCCGTTGATACGAAATCGGGCATTGCCGACAAGGATTTCGTCACCGACGGATATGTTCATCCGGTCGAGCAGCAGCTGGGCTACGACTGCGCCATGGGCACCGTCGCGTTGCGCAAGAAGTTCGGACAGGGGTTGGTTGGGTTCGGCCGTGAAGCTGCCATAGAGGGGATAGGCTTCGTCCACCGCTTTCAGCTCTACCAGCGACTGATCGGCACCGTCGGGCAAACGCGCCATGGAACGCAGGGCTGTCGTCAACGACACCGTGCCCAGGCTTTCGAGGAAGCGTTGTTCCTCTGCATTGGCTTCGCGGTTGTTGAGTTCGAAGCGCATGTCGCCAGCGAGCAGCGTACGACCTTCCGAGGAAATTGCATCGGTGATGGCGGTCGAGACCGAATTGACGGCGGCGATGGCACCGGTGCCAAGCGCGATGCAGGCGAGGAAAATATAGAAGCCCTTGAGGCCGCCGCGCAATTCGCGAAGTGCGATGCGGAAGGCGATCCGCACTCGTGATCCAAAACCGCTCATGCGAGCACCGCGGCCGGACGGCTCAGCTCGGCGGCACTGTCGCCTGCAATGGTGCCGGAGGCGACGCGGACCTGGCGCGAACAACGCGCGGCAAGGGCGTTGTCATGGGTAACCAGCACCAGGGTCATGGCGCGCTCGGACTGTTTTGAAAACAGCAGGTCGGCAATCTGGCGTCCGGTTTCCGTGTCGAGATTGCCGGTCGGTTCGTCCGCGATCAGAACGGCGGGGGAAGGGGCGAGGGCGCGGGCAATCGCCACGCGCTGCTGTTCGCCACCCGACAGTTGACCGGGATAGTGATTCAGGCGCTCGCCAAGGCCGACCGCCTCCAGTTCCTTGCGGGCAATGTCGAAGGCATTGCGCACATTGGCCAGTTCCAGCGGCACTGCGACATTCTCGATTGCCGTCATATTGGCAATCAGATGGAAAGATTGGAAAACGATGCCGATATTCTTGCCGCGAAAATCGGCAAGGGCGTCTTCGCCAAGCGTATGCAGTGCGGTGTTACGGACATGGATCTCACCGCTGTCCAGTCGTTCGAGACCTGCCAGAACCATCAGCAGGGTAGATTTTCCGGAGCCGGAGGGGCCGATGATGCCCACGGCTTCCCCTTCGGCGATGATGAGATCGATATCCTTGAGGACGTGGACGGAGGCGGCTGCATTGCCCAGCGTGAGATCGGCGCTTTTGAGCTCGATAATGGTTTTTCTCACGCGCAACCGTCCTATATCTATTGGAAATCAATTTTTGTTGCCGCGGGATGCGACCTGAGGGCAATCTAGGAAAGCCATGATGAGATTTAAAGCCGTAGCCCTTCATTTCACCGTGATCCTGATGGCGGCGCTGGGCACTGCCCCGCTTGCCGTGGCAGAGACCATCCAGCTGGTCGGCTTCGGCGACAGCTTGATGGCCGGCTATCAATTGCCACAGGAGGATGCGCTCCCGGCCCAGCTGCAGCGCGCGCTCGTGGCGAAAGGCCATGAGGTGGTCATCACCAATGCCGGTGTTTCGGGCGATACCACGTCCGGTGGCCTGTCGCGCGTGGATTGGTCGGTGCCCGACGGTACGGACGGCGTGATCCTCGAGCTGGGCGCCAATGACGCGTTGCGCGGAATTGCACCGGAACAATCAGAAAAGAACCTGGACCAGATCATCAGCCGCCTGAAAGCGCGTCACATTCCCATCCTTCTCGTCGGGGTGCTGGCACCACCGAATATGGGGTCAGACTATGGCAACAAATTCAATGCCATCTATCCCCGCCTGGCCGAAAAATACGAGCTGCCGCTTTATCCATTCATCCTCGACGGGGTGATCACCGACCGCAGTCTTTTGCTGGAGGATGGCATGCATCCCAATACCAAAGGGCTGGCCGTGATGGCGGAGCGGATGCTGCCCCTGGCCGAAGAGCTGGTGAAAAGCGTTGAGGGTAAGTCTAAATAAGCGCTTGCGCCTGATGGCATTGCGTGATTCGCTGTGAGCATCTGCAAAAGATTCGGGGAGCTCGCGATGCCGAGATTATTCACTGCCCTCGAAATTCCGCGCAATGCTGCGATGAGCCTCTCATTGTTGCGCGGTGGTCTCCCCGGCGCCCGGTGGATTGATGTGGAGAACTATCACATCACCCTGCGCTTCATCGGCGATGTCGATGGCCGGACAGCGGACGAGATCGTTGATCGTCTCGACCGGATTGACCGACCGGAATTCTCTCTCTCGCTGAATGGCATCGGTTCCTTCGGATCGAAGAAGCCGCATTCGATCTGGGCAGGCGTCACGCCGGCCCCTGAGATGTATGCGCTACAGGGCGAGATTGAACGGATTTGTCAGCGGATCGGCCTTCCACCCGACCCACGAAAGTTTACACCGCACGTCACCCTGGCGCGCCTCAAGCAGTCTCGTCTCGAGGATGTGGTGCACTATCTCAGCGGTCGCGGCGACTTCCAGACCGTGCCCTTCATCACGCCGCGCTTTGTCTTGCTGTCATCGCGGGAGTCCGTCGGTGGCGGGCCTTATCTGACGGAAGAAGTGTTTCCGCTTCATGAAAACCGGTCGGTGGCGAATTTCGCGGCCAGGGCTTTGCAGCCTGAAAAGAGCATGGTGTAGACAGCGTCGAAATCGGCCTGTCCACCGTAGTAGGGATCGGGGACATCGGCACTGGTCGATGTCGCATAGTGGCTGAACAGATGCAGCCGATCCTGATTTTCAGCCGGTGCCAGCGCACGCAAGCGTTCAAGATTGCTGGCGTCCATGGCCAGGATCAAATCGAAGGTGGCGAAATCCTGCGCCTTGACCTGCCTTGCCCTCTGCCTTGAAATGTCAATGCCGTGTTGACGGGCGGTGAGGATCGAGCGGTTGTCTGGCGGATTGCCGACATGCCAGTCGCCGATCCCCGCAGAGGCAATTTCGCCGGCATACGCATCCGATGCGACAAGGTGGCGGTAAATGCCCTCTGCAAGCGGCGAGCGGCAGATATTGCCAAGACAGACAAAGAGGATCGAAGGTGTGTTCATCGGCGCATTCCAACGGGAGGTGGAGAGATGAAATACGAGAAACTCGATGACGCGGCAATCGCCGGCCGTCTTGGCGAACTCAAGGGATGGTCGATCACGCGCGCCGGGGCGGCGATGGAGAAACACTATGTGTTTCGCGATTTTCGCCAGGCGTTCGGTTTCATGACGGAGTCTGCACTTGCTGCTGAAAAGCTTGATCATCATCCCGAATGGTTCAATGTCTACAAGCGGGTCGACGTCACCCTGACCACCCATTCTGCCGGCGGCCTGACGGAACTGGATTTCAAGCTGGCCGTTCTGATGGATATGGCGGCGGCTCAGGACGATTGAATTCGCCGCGGCCAATCCACATATGCGTGAAGGGTCCAAACGAAGGAATCGATGGACGATGGATGACGTGAAGATCGGGGAAATTCTGCTGCCGGGCGACGAAGAGACGCAGGAGCGACAGGAAGCAAAGGTTCGCCGTCGCTTCTGGCCGACGTTGAAGAAGGCCGCCCGCCAGATCCCGTTCTCGCGCGATGTCGTTGCGGCATTCTACTGCGCGACGGACCGTGAAACACCTTTTCGTGCGCGCGGCATCCTGCTCGCGGCGCTTGGCTATTTTGTCCTGCCGCTCGACGCCGTTCCCGACGTCTTCGCCTTCATCGGCTTTACCGACGACGTGGCGGTGCTGACTGCCGCTTTTGCGCTGATCAACCGGCACATCAAGGAACGGCACTACGATGCCGCGGACGAGATCCTGGCTGAACAGGTTGAAAACCAGGGCAAGGCGTCCTGAGTAAAAACAGCTTTACCGGCGAAAAGTCAGATCAGCCTAACTCTCGCCTGATTTCCTCTCTCTACATCGCTGCAGGGAGCCAGGATCCGAAACTGGCGGCTTTTTGCCGGATTTCGGATGCCAAATTCGGATAGGCGACGCTGATTGTGACAAGAAGGCGTCTGTCGTTCATCCTTTGGTAAGGTAAATTAAGTCAAACTGAACACAGGTTTTGACGAAGAGCGTCCGGTTTTCGACCGGATGATGGATGGAAACAACCGGCAGGAAGACATGTTTGTAAGAAGTAGCGTAGCCGCACTGGCACTCATCCTGGCAAGCAGCGGGCTCGCCGTCGCGCAATCGCCGACGCGTATCGAGCAGTTCAAGGCCTGGGGTGCTTATTCCTATAAATCCAACGGTGGCACGGTCTGCTACGTGTTGTCGGTCCCGACAACCAAGGAACCGGCCAGCGTCAATCATGGCGATATTTTCTTCGTCGTGTCGCAGCGCCCGGGCCAGAACATATCGTATGAGCCGCAGGCGATGATGGGTTATGCGATGAAGGGCGATTCGAAAGTCAATGTGACGATCGATGACAAGAACTTCGTCCTGTTCGTCAAGGATACCTCGGCCTGGGTCGAGAATGCAGCCGAAGAGCCGGCCCTGGTGGCTGCCATGAAGACGGGCAAGTCGATGACCGTGAAGGCCACGTCGGCGCGCGGTACCGGCACCAGCTACAGTTATTCGCTGTCGGGTATCTCGGCGGCGCTGAAGAAGATCGAAGGCTGCAAATAATCCTTTTGGGTTCCGTATGATCGCATGGGGTCGGCACTGCCGACCCCATTGGTCGTTAAGGCTGTCGCATCCATCGTGATGCTGCGGGGTGACGTCAGCTAAAAAAGCTGATATTGGCCCGCCTCAAAGTCGAATGCGCGACCATGTTCCGCATTGCCAAGTCCCGCATTCATGCATCGCCAAACATTGATCGCCGCTCGCCGGTGGCGGCCCTGATATTGGCAAGAGGTTTGAACCATGTCCGTCACAGGCACCATTTCTGAACGTCCCAGCACCCTTGCGCCGGCCCTGCGTCCAGCCGTCTCGACGGAGAAGCCGAGCCTGATCGGCATGGACCGGGACACGCTTGGCGCGGCACTGCGCGAAAAAGGCGTTCCGGAAAAGCAGGTCAAGATGCGCGTCGCGCAGATCTGGAACTGGGTCTATGTGCGCGGCGTGTCGGATTTCGACGCGATGGTGAATGTCTCCAAAGATATGCGCGAAATGCTGAAGACGCATTTCACCATCGCGCGGCCGGAGATCGTCGAGGAACAGATTTCCAACGACGGCACACGCAAGTGGCTGTTGCGTTTTCCGCCCCGCGGTGCCGGTCGACCGGTCGAGATCGAGGCGGTCTACATTCCGGAAGAGGGTCGTGGAACGCTCTGCATATCCAGCCAGGTGGGCTGTACGCTGACCTGTACCTTCTGTCACACCGGCACGCAGAAGCTGGTGCGCAACCTGACGGCAGAGGAAATCCTGTCACAGTTGCTACTGGCCCGCGACCGGCTCGGCGACTTCCCCGACCGCGATGTGCCGCAGGGCGGCATGGTACCGTCGAGCGACCGCAAGGTGACCAACATCGTGATGATGGGCATGGGCGAACCGCTCTACAATTTCGAGGAAGTGAAGAAGGCGCTGCTGATTGCCTCCGACGGCGATGGCCTGTCGCTGTCGAAGCGCCGCATCACCTTGTCGACTTCGGGCGTCGTGCCGGAAATCTATCGGACCGGCGATGAAATTGGCGTCATGCTGGCGATTTCCCTGCATGCGGTGCGAGACGACCTGCGCGACCTGCTGGTGCCGATCAACAAGAAGTATCCGCTGAAGGACCTGATCGAGGCCTGTCGCAACTATCCGGGTCTGTCGAATGCCCGCCGCATCACCTTCGAATATGTCATGCTCAAGGACGTCAACGACAGTCTGGAAGATGCCAAGGGTCTGATCAAGCTGTTGAAGGGCGTCCCTGCCAAGATCAACCTGATCCCGTTCAATCCTTGGCCCGGCACAAACTACCAGTGTTCGGACTGGGAGCAGATCGAGAAATTTGCGGATTTCATCAATGCTGCGGGCTATGCCTCGCCGATCCGCACCCCGCGCGGTCGCGATATCCTGGCTGCCTGTGGCCAGTTGAAGTCGGAATCAGAGCGCATGCGCAAGACCGAGCGGCTTGCCTTCGAGGCGATGATGATCGCCAATCATGGCGCCGACGACGAGGATTGAAAAAGCGGGCCTCGGCCCGCTTTTTTGTTTCAGCCTACAGCTTTCAGCCTTGTCAGCCCGTCACTTTGCCTGGGTCATCAGGATCTTTGCGGCGAAGATCGAGAAGACGCCGGCAAAGGTGTAGTCGATGCCGCGCAGGATCTTGCGATTGGCCTGCAGCCAGCCGGAGAGGAAATCCGCGCCGAAGATGATCGCGATGCCGATCGGCAGCGACAGGATGATCGACCACAGGCCGAGGAAGATCAGCTTGCCGGTGACATGTGGATCGTCTGCAGTGACGAACTGCGGCAGGAAGGTCATGAAGAAGATGATGACCTTGGGATTGAGCAGATTGACCCACAATCCATTGACGAAAGCACTCAGCCGCGAGGCTTCGCTGTCGCCGTCGGCCTTGACGACGAAGTTCGAGCCATGGCGAATGGCCTGGATCGCCAGCCAGAACAGATAGGCAGCCCCTCCGGTCTTCAGCATCATGAAGGCGGTTGGCGACGCGACGATCAGCGCGGAGATGCCAAAGGCAACCAGGATGGTGTGGACGGAGATTCCGAAGCTGGTGCCGGCAAGTACCATCAGGCCGATCGATCGTCCATCGCGCAGGGACCGGCTGATCCAGAGCGTCATGTCCGGACCAGGCGTCAGTGCAAGAAGCAGGATGGCGAGGCTGAAGGCGAGGAATGTCGGAAGGCTCGGCACGAAATCCATGGGTGACACCGCAAATCAAGAAGCCCGATAAGGCAGGAGTATCCTTCCTTATCGGGCTTCGTGCGGCTTGCCAATCGGGTGGATTACTTTGCCAGATGCGCCTTGAAGGCCTCGGCATAGTCTGCATGCCAGCGCGACAGCGGCGGCCTGTTTTCGATGATGTCGCCGGCTGCCCAGGCAATGCGTTTTTCGTCCGTCGAACGATCGACGTCATTGTCCGGGCAAAGGATGTAGAAGTCGCCTCGCTCCAGACTTTCCAGCATGAAATCGACTGTCTGTTCAGAGGTCCAGGCAGCGACTGGCTTTTCCGCGCGGCCATTGGCGGTGAGCCCGGTATAGACAAAGCCGGGGATCAGCAGATGGGCCGTGACATTGCAGTCTGGAGTGTTGCGCAATTCGTGCTGAAGCGCTTCGGTGAAGGCCTTCACCCCTGCCTTGGCGACATTGTAGGCCGGGTCACCCGGCGGTGTCGTGATGCCCTGCTTGGAGCCGGTATTGATGATGATGGCCGGATCTTTGTGGTTGATCATGCCCGGTCCGAAAACCCGCGTTCCAAGCACCACGCCCATCAGATTGACCGCAAGCACATTGTCCCAATTGGCCTGGGGGCCAAACAGGCTGCTGCCCGGCTGGATGCCCGCATTGTTCATCAGCAGATGAACGCGACCGAAGCGCTGGATGACGGCGCGTTCAAGCGCTTCCAGATCGTCTCGCTTGCTGACATCGGTCTCGATCGCAACGATATCGCTTTCAGGATTTTCCGACAGAGTTGCCACCTGCTGGCATGCTTCGGCCAGCCTGTCGCCGCCGAGGTCGGCCAGTACGACGCACATGCCCTTGGACGCGAAGATCTTGGCGGCGGCCAAGCCGATGCCGGAGGCAGCACCGGTCACGACCGCAACCTTGCCCTTGGCCATCACGGATAGGATGTCTGCCATGTCATGTTCCTTTCGTCTGTCGTTGTGCACGGACGGCATATGGTATGATTTTGCTGCAAGTCAAACCGTACCGCTTCATAGCATAAGTCAGGTGACAGGACGAAAATTGCCCTTGCCCGACGCGCAGCTGGGGGGCGAATTCTTCCGCCCGTGATCATTTGTCCGTTTCCAAGAAAGTCGCGGAAGCGACCGCCAGCGGCGCGCTTGCCCTTGCACCGCGCGGGAATCCGGCTAAAAGTGCCGCCAAACCAGGGGCCCAGGTTGGTCGGGCTCGCCTTCATCAACGGACTTTATCATCATGGCACTCCCGAAAGACGTCAAAAAGGTCGTTCTCGCTTATTCCGGCGGCCTCGATACCTCTATCATCCTGAAGTGGCTGCAAACCGAACTCGGTGCTGAAGTCGTCACCTTCACTGCCGACCTTGGCCAGGGCGAAGAGCTTGAGCCGGCGCGCAAGAAGGCCGAGATGATGGGTATCAAGGAGATCTTCATCGAAGATGTCCGCGAAGAGTTCGTCCGTGATTTCGTCTTCCCGATGTTCCGCGCCAATGCCGTCTATGAAGGCGTCTACCTGCTCGGCACGTCGATAGCCCGTCCGTTGATCTCCAAGCACCTGATCGAGATCGCCAAGAAGACCGGCGCCGATGCCATCGCGCATGGCGCAACCGGCAAGGGCAATGATCAGGTTCGTTTCGAACTGTCGGCCTATGCGCTGAACCCCGACATCAAGATCATTGCGCCGTGGCGCGACTGGGCCTTCAAGAGCCGTACCGATCTGCTGGCCTTCGCCGAGCAGAACCAGATCCCGGTTGCCAAGGACAAGAAGGGCGAAGCGCCGTTCTCCGTCGATGCCAACCTGCTGCATTCGTCTTCCGAGGGCAAGGTTCTCGAAGATCCCTCCGTCGAGGCACCGGAATACGTGCACATGCGCACGATTTCGCCGGAGGCCGCGCCCGACAAGGCAACGACCATCAAGGTCGGCTTCGAAAAGGGCGATGCGGTTTCGATCAACGGCGTTCGCATGAGCCCGGCGACGCTGCTCGCCGAGCTGAACAACTACGGCCGCGACAACGGTATCGGTCGTCTCGATCTGGTCGAGAACCGCTTTGTCGGCATGAAGTCGCGCGGCGTCTATGAAACGCCCGGCGGTACGATCCTGCTGTCGGCTCACCGCGCGATCGAATCGATCACGCTCGATCGCGGTGCGGCGCATCTCAAGGACGAGATCATGCCGCGTTACGCCGAACTGATCTACTACGGCTTCTGGTTCTCGCCGGAGCGCGAAATGCTGCAGGCGCTGATCGACAAGAGCCAGGAACATGTCGAAGGCGAAGTGACGCTGAAGCTCTACAAGGGCAATGTCATGGTGATCGGCCGTGAATCGGCCAAGTCGCTCTATTCGGACCAGCTGGTTACCTTCGAAGACGACCAGGGCGCCTACGACCAGAAGGATGCGGCCGGCTTCATCAAGCTCAATGCCCTGCGCCTGCGCACGCTCGCCAAGCGCAATCTCGGAAAATAATCCACGGGTTCATCCCTGTTGTCGTCTGAGCCCGCCGTTTCTGACGGCGGGTTTTTTACGCCTGAAACCGGCTCGCCCGCAGGAAGCCCAGATAGGCAATAAGGGCGCCGACCTCCATGATCGGAATGATCGTGCCGAAAGCGGTCAGCGGATCGGTGAGGAGAGAGGCGGCGACGCCGCCGAGAAAGCCCGAAGCCATCTGGACGAAGCCGATCAGGGCCGCTGCCGAGCCGGCGATCTGGGGATGGGGCTGGAGCCCCGCCGTGGTGATATAGGGAATGACGAAGGCGATGCCGAAGGAGCAGATTGCCACCGGCGCCATGATCGACAGGAAGCTCGGTTCAATCAGGCGGACTGAAAGTGCAATCAGGATGCCGCCGCCCGCTGCCATGGCCAGGCCGAGCCGCAGCGCACGTGTTTCGCCGAGACTGGGTGCCAGCAGGCGCAGGGCAACGGATCCCGAGAAGAAGAAGCCCGATTGCATCAGCATGCCGACACCGAACTGCGCCGGCGTCAGGCCGACCCTGTCGATCAGAACGAAGGGCAGCATGGTGGACTGCGCATAGAGGGCGCCGACGCAGCCGCCGAGCACGAGCGCGGCGAAGAGGACCCGCGGATCGGCGATCAGGGTGCGATAGGCGCTCAGGATACGGTCCGGGCGGATCCTGCTGCGATCGGGGATCGTCGTCTCGCTCATTGCGAACGCGACGACGGCCGCACTGAGTATGCCGAAGCCGACCATCAGGTAGAACACGGCCTGCCATCCCGCCACGGACAGGGCGATGCCGCCCAGTGTCGGTCCGGCGGCTGGACCGACAGCAAGCATGATGCCGATCATGTTCAGTATGCGGGCGGCTTCACTGCCGGTGAATTGATCGCGAACGATGGCACGCGAGACGGTGACGCCAACCGAGGCGCCGATGCCCTGAACCAGTCGGCCGGCAAGCAGCAGGTCTACCGTCGGCGCCAGCGCGGCGATGAGACTGCCGGCGAGATAGATCAGCAGGAAGGCCAGCGTCGCCTTGCGCCTGCCGAAGGCATCGGAAACCGGCCCGGCGGCAAGCTGTGCCACGGCGAAGCCGGCGAAATAGAGCGAAAGGCTGAGCTTGATCGCCGAACTCGTGGTGTCGAAGGCGGTGACGAGCTGGGGCATGGCCGGCGTGTATATCGCCATGGAGACCGGGCCGATCGCCGTCAAAAGCGCGCCGATCAGCGAGGTTCGCCTCTCGCTCATGCGAGCATGTGTCATGTGAGCGGCTTTCGGCTGCTGGTGGGATTCAGGTGTTTCGGGCCGCAAGCGCGACCGACCGGATGCAGCCCGGCGATGCAGACATAGTGCGGGAGGCCGGTGAAGGCGAGATCTTTTCGATGTTTACGCCGCGGCGAAAACGGTGCGGATGGCGAATGCGATCAGCGGGTGCGGTCGAAGAAATCGAGAACCTTGGCATAGGAGTCGGCGGTATCGAGATTACCGATCATTTCGGCAAGCGCATGCTGGGTGCGGTAGTATTCGGCATAGTCGAATTCAGTATTGTCGGTCAGGTCGGACAGATCCGCGACGTTGCCGTGGCGGTCGACCGCCTGAAGCGGCAGTTCGGTCGACAGTTCCCGATAGGTATCCTCGTCGATTTCAGCCCGATCGAAACTTTCGACGGCGATTTCGCGCAGCCGGCGCGGTGTCATGCTGGCAAAGACGGAAAGTGCTTCCTCGAATGTCTCGCGTTCCCGCGAGACCATAGGCTTCGGCGAGAGCTCGCTCAGACTTACCTCTTGCTGGAGGTTGCTTTCCTTGACCTTCAGAGACGGGCCGCCAATCGGCCGTATTGGAAACACTTCCATGGCACACACCATCCTTTCATAGGATAGTTCGATCTATCTCCCAGTTCTAATTTTCGTCAATGTTGATGGAACAAAGTTGTGGGTCATATTCATTTTTGTTCACTGCTTTTTGCATGCTTGTCATCTGTTCGTCGCGATAGCATACCGGAGGAACGTGCTTCGCAGATCGGAAGCGCCACCGAAGGAGATGCTGATGTCCGGTTCCCCCGTCTATAATCCTGCCGTTGTCGAATGGACGGGCCCGCATGGCCTGCCGAAGTTCGAGGAGGTTGCGGATGGTGATTTCGCACCAGCCTTCGAGGCGGCCTTGGCCGAGCACGATACCGAAATCGATCTGGTCGCGGGCAATGCGGACGCCCCGAGCTTTGAAAACACCATTGTCGAGCTGGAATTGGCCGGAGACAATCTTTCGCGCGTATCGGCGCTGTTCTGGAACCGGGCGGGTGCGCATACCAATCCCGCCATTCAGGCACTGGAGCGCGAGATCGCGCCGAAGATGTCACGCCACTATTCGAAGATCGGCATGAATGCCGCGCTGTTTCAGCGAATCGACACGCTGTGGAACGCACGGGACGAGCTTGGTTTGACGCTGGAGCAGGCCCGCGTCTTGGAGCGGCACTGGAAAGGCTTTGTCAAATCGGGTGCGAAGCTGCCCAAGGCTGAGCAGGAGTGCCTTGCGTCGATCAACGAGCGACTGGCAAGCCTCGGAGCCCAATTCGGCCAGAACGTTCTTGCGGATGAAAGTTCGTGGATCCTGCCGCTGGCGGGAGAAGATGACCTTGCCGGCATTCCGGGTTTCTTGCGCGACGCCATGGCCTCCGCAGCAGCGGCCCATGATGGCGGGCATGCTCATGTCGTGACGCTCTCACGCTCGATCATCGAACCGTTTCTGACTTTTTCCGAGCGCCGCGACCTGCGCGAGGCCGCGTTCAAGGCCTGGACTGCCCGAGGCATCAGTGGCGGGGCGACCGACAATCGCCAGATCGTCAAGGAGACGCTGGCGTTGCGGGCCGAGAAGGCAGCACTTCTGGGATATGAGAATTTTGCCTGCCTCAAGCTCGACAATACGATGGCAAAGTCGCCCGACGCAGTAAACGGACTCCTGATGCAGGTCTGGGAGAAGGCCGTGTCGCAGGCCGAGGGCGAGGAGCGCGAGCTGGCCGAGCTGATTGCCGAGGAAGGCCGCAACCACGAGGTTGCTCCCTGGGACTGGCGCCACTATGCGGAAAAGCTGCGCGCCCGGAAGTTCAGTTTTTCCGAAGCCGAGTTGAAGCCCTACCTGCAGCTCGAGAAAATCATCGAAGCCTGTTTTGATGTCGCGGGCCGCATTTTCGGGATCAAGGCCGTGCCGATGGCGAATGTCGCCGGGTATCATCCGGACGTGCGGGTTTTCGAGATCCGTGACCATGCAGACCAGCTCGTCGCGCTGTTCCTTGGCGACTACTTTGCCCGGCCCTCGAAGCGTTCTGGTGCTTGGATGAGTTCATTCCAATCGCAGCACCGGCTGATGCTGAAAAACGGACATGTCGGCGAAATCCCGATCATCTACAATGTCTGCAATTTCGCCAAGCCGGAGCCGGGTCGTCCGGCACTGCTGTCGCTTGACGATGCCCGCACGTTGTTTCATGAGTTTGGCCATGCGGCGCATGGCATGCTGTCGAACGTGACCTATCCGTCGGTGTCCGGCACAAGCGTATCGCGCGATTTCGTCGAATTGCCGTCGCAGCTCTATGAACATTGGCTGACGGTCCCGGACATCCTGAAGACCTATGCCGTGCATTTCGAGACTGGCGAGCCGATGCCGCAAGCCCTGCTCGACAAGGTGCTGGCGGCGCGAACCTTCAATGCCGGCTTCAATACCGTCGAGTTCACCTCTTCGGCGCTGGTCGACATGGCGTTCCATACGCAAGGACCCGTCGAGGATCCAATTGCCGTGCAGAATGCGGTTTTGGCAAAAATCGGCATGCCTGCTTCCATCGTGATGCGGCACGCGACACCGCATTTCCAGCACGTTTTTTCCGGCGATGGCTATTCGGCCGGCTACTATTCCTACATGTGGTCGGAAGTTCTGGACGCGGATGCGTTTGCCGCCTTCGAGGAAACAGGCCATGCCTTCGATCCTGAGACGGCCAGAAAGCTTAAGGAAAACATCTACTCCGTCGGCGGTTCGGTCGATCCGGAAGATGCCTACAAGGCGTTTCGCGGACGAATGCCGAGCCCGGAGGCGATGCTGAGGAAAAAGGGGTTTGCGGCTTAGTCAGCCTGCAAGAAAAGGCGATTTTTCTGCGCCGTCGGTAACCATTGACCCGGTGCCGGCGGTTTCCCCTCTTTCGCAATTGCAAAAAAAGGGTTATGAGCGCCCCAAAGTAACAGGCGCGCCACCGGCACTTCACCGGCATTTGCACCAAAGCCATCAGAGATCCTTATCATGAAAATGCGCAACATCGCGATTATCGCGCACGTCGACCATGGCAAAACAACGCTCGTCGACGAGCTCCTGAAGCAGTCCGGTTCGTTCCGCGACAACCAGCGCACGGTTGAGCGCATGATGGACTCGAACGACCTCGAAAAAGAGCGCGGCATCACCATTCTCGCCAAGGCGACCTCGATCGAGTGGAAGGGCACACGCATCAACATCGTCGACACCCCCGGCCACGCCGACTTCGGCGGCGAAGTCGAGCGTATCCTGTCGATGGTGGACGGCGCGATCGTTCTGGTCGACTCGTCTGAAGGCCCGATGCCACAGACCAAGTTCGTCGTTTCCAAGGCGCTCAAGGTAGGCCTGCGCCCGATCGTTGCGATCAACAAGATCGACCGTCCGGATGGCCGCCACGAAGAAGTCATCAACGAAGTCTTCGACCTGTTTGCCAATCTCGACGCCACCGACGAACAGCTCGACTTCCCGATCCTCTACGGTTCGGGTCGCGATGGCTGGATGAACGTCAACCCGGAAGGTCCGAAAGACCAGGGCCTGGCTCCGCTGCTCGACCTGGTTCTGGAACACGTTCCCGAGCCGAATGTCGGCGAAGGCCCGTTCCGCATGATCGGCACGCTGCTGGAAGCCAACCCGTTCCTCGGCCGTATCATCACCGGCCGTATTGCTTCCGGCTCGATCAAGCCGAACCAGTCCGTCAAGGTTCTCAGCCAGGACGGCAAGACGGTTGAAACCGGTCGTATCTCGAAGATCCTCGCGTTCCGCGGCATTGAGCGTCAGCCGATCGAAGAAGCGCATGCCGGCGACATCGTTGCCATCGCAGGTCTGTCCAAGGGCACGGTTGCCGACACATTCTGTGATCCGTCCGTCACCGAAGCGATGCAGGCCCAGCCGATCGATCCGCCGACCGTTACCATGTCCTTCATCGTCAACGACAGTCCGCTTGCCGGCACCGAAGGCGACAAGGTTACCTCGCGCGTCATTCGCGACCGTCTGTTCAAGGAAGCCGAAGGCAATGTTGCGCTGAAGATCGAAGAGTCTGACGGCAAGGATTCGTTCTTTGTATCGGGCCGCGGCGAATTGCAGCTGGCCGTTCTGATCGAAACCATGCGTCGCGAAGGCTTCGAGCTGGCCGTGTCGCGTCCGCGCGTCGTCATGCACAAGGACGAAGACGGCAACGTTCTGGAGCCGATCGAAGAAGTCGTCATCGACGTCGATGAAGAGCATTCGGGTATCGTTGTCCAGAAGATGTCAGAGCGCAAAGCCGAAATGGCCGAGCTTCGTCCGTCGGGCGGCAGCCGCGTTCGCCTCAAGTTCTTTGCACCGACCCGTGGTCTGATCGGTTATCAGTCGGAATTGCTGACCGACACCCGCGGCACCGCGATCATGAACCGTCTGTTCCATGATTATCAGCCGTTCAAGGGTGAAATCGGTGGCCGTACCAACGGCGTTCTGCTGTCGAACCAGTCCGGTGAAGCCGTGGCCTATGCCATGTTCAACCTGGAAGACCGTGGCCCGATGATCATCGAGCCAGGCGATAAGGTCTATATGGGCATGATCATCGGTATCCACAGCCGCGATAACGACCTCGAGGTCAACGTGTTGAAGGGCAAGCAGCTCACCAACATCCGTTCGGCCGGCAAGGACGAAGCCGTGCGCCTCACTCCGCCGATCCGCATGACGCTCGACCGCGCCCTGTCGTGGATCCAGGACGATGAACTGATGGAAGTCACGCCGAAGAACATTCGCCTTCGCAAGACTTATCTCGATGCCAACGACCGCAAGCGTTTCGGCAAGGCGAAGATCGCCTGATCGCCGAATTCCGGTCCTGACTGTTTTGAACCCCGGCAGAAATTGCCGGGGTTTTTGTTTGTGCATGGGATGTGTCAACGCTTGCGAGATGGGTTAAAAAAGCGTTAAATTTCGGTCTGTGTTCCGGATGTTGGGACCGGAAATCGACTGACGGATGAGCCGTTGCGTGATTTCCGCGAGGACGAGAGTAACGTTATGAAGACGTTGTCGATTGATATGCGCCTTGCCGGTCCGCAGGATGGTGCGGCGATTGCCGAAGCCCATCGCAGCTCCTGGCAGCATGCCTATTCCGGCATTATTCCTCATCGTGCCCTGACCCGGATGATCGAACGGCGGGGGGAAGCCTGGTGGCGCAAGGCGACGCGCGGTCCAGCCACGATCCTGGTTGTCGAAGTAGCCGGCGTTGTCGCCGGATATGCCTCGCTCGGCCTCAATCGGGCCCGCTCCCTGCCCCATGAAGGCGAAATCTACGAGATCTACCTGCGCCCTGAATACCAGGGCATCGGACTTGGCCATGCGCTTTTCAACGAGGCGCGGCGGCTGCTGAAGTCGCTCGGCTGCGATGGCATGGTCGTCTGGTGCCTGGAAGACAGCGAGATTGCCGCCGATTTCTTTCGCTCGAATGGCGGGATCGACACGGTCGAAGGGATGGAAGATTTCGACGACGTGCATCTGAAGAAGCTGGGTTTCGTCTGGAACTGAGACTGAACCGGTCGCCCTGACGGTGTGTCAGGTGGCCCGCCGGCAGGGCGTTGTCGTCTGGCTCTTATCTGGCCGTTCAGCCTTTCCTGCCGGCTGACAAAGCGGCGTTTCGACGGTCGCTGCCCTTTACCATTCCGAAGCTTCGCCCAAAGCCGTGTTGCAATGCGCCATTTTTCGCTTTAGGAAACGCGGGATTTCAACACTCCCACGGGGTCCAAAAAATGCGCATCGATGCAATTGCCATTGGCAAGAATCCGCCAGAAGACATCAACGTCATCGTTGAGGTTCCGGTTGGCGGTCAACCGATCAAGTATGAAATGGACAAGGATGCCGGCACGCTGGTGGTCGACCGCTTCCTCTACACCCCGATGACCTATCCGGGTAACTATGGTTTCGTGCCGCATACGCTCTGCCTCGACGGCGATCCGCTGGACGTGCTGATCTGTAACACGCGCCCGCTGGTGCCGGGTTGCGTCATCAATGTCCGCCCGATCGGCGTCATGCTGATGGAAGACGATGGCGGCATGGACGAAAAGATCCTTGCCGTTCCGGTTCCGAAGCTGACCCGCCGTTATGACAAGATCACCAACTATACCGATCTTCCGGAAATCACGCTGAAGCAGATCCAGCACTTCTTCGAGCACTACAAGGATCTCGAGCCGGGCAAGTGGGTCAAGATCGGTGGCTGGCGCGACGTGGATGTCGCCAAGCAGCTGATCGTTGAATCGATCCAGCGCGCAGCCGACGAAAAGAAGTAAGGCGTCAGCGCGCCAGGACCGAGTCCACCTTTTCTGCCAAGTCCTCCGGGTTGCCATCGATCCGGAGGATTTTTTGTCTGGACGTATCGCCTGAGATGACCGCGATCGAGGATTTTGGGCAACGCAGCGCCTTGGCGACAAGCGCGATCAGGGCCTTGTTCGCCTTTCCCTTTTCGGGAACGGCTGTGACCCTGGCTTTCAGGTATACCTGTCCGTCAGCCGAGATATCGGCGCCCTCCAGCACGTCGCGCCCGCGATTCGGCGTCAGCCGTATGGCAAGCAGCAGATGGTCGGCGCCAAGCCGGTAGGGTTTGCTCACGCCACCAGCGGGTAGATCGTGTTCCACAGCAGCGAGCGGACGAAAAAGATCAGGACGAGGACGACGATCGGCGAGATGTCGATGCCGCCAAGATCGGGCATGAAGCGACGGATCGGACGCAGGACGGGCTCGGTGACGTTGTAGAAGAACGAGCCGAGAGAGGCGACGAAGCGATTGCTCGAATTGATGACGTTGAAGGCATAGAGCCACGAGAAGATCGCGCTGCCGATCAGAATCCAGGTGAAGATGCTGAGGACGAGATCGATGGTTTGAAATAGCGCAAGCATTCAGGTCTCCATTTCTTGGTTGACAGAGATGTAGACATTGGCGACTTAACGGACAAGTGGATGGGGCGCCCGCATTCGAAATCATGTTTAACGGGCTTGTTTGTCCCGCTGTTTCTGAAAGTTTGTGACATGACCCCTTCTTCCGCCGGCGACCGCTTTGCTGCGTTCCGGCACAAGTCTTACACGCGCTTCTTCTTTGCCCGTTTTCTTGGTGCCTTTGCCACCCAGATTCTCAGTGTCTCGGTTGGCTGGCAGATGTATGACCAGACGGGAAGCGCCTTCTATCTCGGCCTGATCGGCCTGGTGCAATTTCTTCCCGCCCTGCTGCTGATCCTCGTCACCGGCTCTGTCGCCGACCGCTACAATCGTCGTGCGATCGTTGCGGCCTGCATGGTGCTGAGCTCGCTTTGTGCGGCGGCGATGCTGGGACTGACGCTGACCGATGCCTTCGAGCCGACGATCGTCTTTGCCATTCTCGTCGTCTTCGGTGTCGAGCGGGCGTTTGCGGCGCCGGCTGTGCAGTCCCTTGCCCCCAATCTCGTGCCGACTGCGGATCTTGCCAACGCCGTCGCCTGGAATTCGTCGTCGTGGCAGACGGCATCGATCATCGGCCCCGTTGCCGGCGGTCTGCTCTATGGCGCAAGTCCCGTTCTTGCCTATTCGACGTCGCTGGCATTTTTCCTGGCAGCTGCCGTTCTGGTCTTCCTGGTAGAGCGACCCGCCCAGCGCATGTCGAACAAGGCCGTCACCAAGGATACATTGCTGGCCGGCTTCCGTTTCATCTTCGGCGAGAAGATCGTGCTCGGAGCGATTTCGCTCGATCTGTTTGCAGTTCTGCTTGGCGGTGCCGTGGCGCTCATGCCGGTATTTGCGCGGGACATCCTGACGCTCGGGCCATGGGGTCTCGGGTTGCTGCGTGCTGCGCCCGGCATCGGCGCCATTCTCGTTGCCATCGCGTTGGCAAGTTATCCCGTCCGCCACAATGCCGGTGTCTTCATGTTCATCGGCGTTGCCCTGTTCGGTGTCGGCACGATCATGTTCGGCCTGTCGCAAACCGCCTGGGTATCGATCCTGGCTCTGATGCTGATGGGCGCAGCCGACATGGCTTCTGTCTATGTCCGCGAGACACTGATTGCGCTCTGGACGCCGGATGAAGTGCGCGGCCGTGTCAACGCCGTCAACATGGTGTTTGTCGGGGCGTCGAACGAGCTTGGCGAGTTTCGCGCCGGCACGATGGCGCATTTCATCGGCCCGGTCGCGGCCGTGGTCGTCGGTGGTGTCGGCACGCTGGCTGTCGCAGGGCTCTGGGCCTTCGGCTTCCCGCAGTTGCGCAAGATCGACAGCCTTGAGGCGCCAGAGACTCAGGCGGGCAAATGAGCTCTTTCGAAAATCAGGTCGAGAAAATTCGATAGCCAGGCGCGAAGCGGCGCATCGAAGATCATCCGTCCGTCCAGATGATCGCGACCTTGCTGGGCGTTCGGCAGGACGAAACGGTGCGCTCCATGCACGACCCAACGGTGCATCATGGCCCGGGTCAGTTCGGCGTGGAACTGGACGCCCCAGGCATTCTGGCCATAGCGGAAGGCCTGGTTCGGATAGATGTCGCCTTCCGCCAGCAGCTTGGCGCCATGCGGCAGGCTGAAGCCTTCACGATGAAAGTGGTAGACCATCTGCGGCCAATGCATCAGCAGGCGACCATGTTCCGTCGGGCGGATCGGGTACCAGCCGATCTCGGTGCGTTGCTCCCGGTCGGCCTCAACTTTTCCGCCGAGCTGGCGGACCAGCATCTGGGCGCCGAGGCATATGCCGAGATAGGGCTTGTTTTCCTTCAGCGGTATCTCGAGCCAGTCGATCTCACGCTTGACGAAGTCGTCGGGATCATTGGCACTCATCGGACCGCCGAAGACGACGGCGCCGGCGTAGCTTTGCAGGGTGGCGGGCAGCTTTTCTCCGAGCACCGGCCGCCGGATATCCAAAGGATAGCCTTTTTCTTCTAGCATCTGTCCGACGCGGCCGGCACTGGAGCGTTCCTGGTGCAGGACGATCAGAACCGGTTGTTTGCGCTTTGCGCGTGCCGGGTCATGGAGCATCGCCGCTTGCTCCCAGTCCCGCGCGGGCTTCGGCCTCCTGGCGCTGGATCACGCGACCGCGCGACGATACACCCAGCAGATCGGCAACCCGCCAGATGGCGTGATCCTCCATTTCGCTGCGATTGCCATCGGCATAGACGATGTCCCAGAGGATGCCGATCAACTGTTCCCGCGCAGGTTCATCAAGATGACGCTTGAGGTCGGTGGTGAAGCGGTAGTAATCGACGGCTTCGCTCTCGGCTTCCTGGCCGGCGGCAATCAGGGCTTCTAGCTTGACCTCGTCAAGGTCATATTGCTCCTGCAGGATCGAGCGCAGTTTCGTCCGCTCGGCATCACGAACCACGCCATCGGCTTCCATGACCTGAAAACATAGCGCGGCGACGGCGATACGTGGATCATCAGGCGCGAAAACCGCCGGTGGGCGGTCTTGCGTGATCGATTGAAAAAAGGATTGCAGACGCTCGAGCATAGAGATCCTATCAGAAGAGTTTGAGCCGGGTCTTTGCCTCGGGAGCGGAGCGGCCGGGATCCTTGACGCCCGGATCATCGGGCGGGCGACCAAAGAACGGTTCGGAAATGGTGTCTTGCTGCGTCAGGGCAGCCGCCTCCGAAACCGGAATGGGCGTCTTGATTTCGTTTTTCACTGCCGGTTTTACGGCTTCGTCGACGACGACAAGCGGCTCTGCATCCAGGATCTTTGCGTCGGCCCGTGTCGACGGCGCCGGCTCCTTCGGCGCGATCGGCGGCAATGTGCCCAGGGCTTTTTCGGCACCCGAAAGATTGCCTTCCTCGATCGGCCCCTCAATCTGGTCGAAGGGAACCTTCCATTCGAACGCATCGAGGCGGCCGGTCACCGGCGAGATCGGCATCCAGCGTTCGGAGACATGGCCGTCTGCGACCCAGGCGGGATCACGGGCTGCCTTGACCGCCTGTCCCATCCAGTGACGGATACGGCCCTGGTCGCCTGTCTGTGCCTCTTCGATATCGGCGAGGAGAAGATAGACGCGCTCGCGTGATTCGATCCGGGCTGCGGCTTCCGCCTTGGCGCGCGCCTTGCCGAATTCCTGGGCTTCCAGGGCAGCCTCGGCGACGGCCAGCAGGGATTCGATATTGTTCGGCTTGAGGGCTTCGAGCTTTTCGGCCTTTTTCAGCCGGTCCACGGCACTGTCACCGCTTCGCGAGCGCACATAGGCCTGAGCGATTTCCGGATGGGGTGAAAGCCTCCACACCTGTTCCAGCGTGCCTGCTGCCTTGCGGAGATTGTCTTCGCGTTGATAGGCCTTTGCGGCGACGATGGCAGCCGGCACAAGATCCTTGGCAAGCTTCAGCGCCTTCAGGGCATGATCGCGAGCGGCCAACGGCTCACCTTCAAGCTGATCCTGCGCCTTTGCGGTCAGCAGGACAGCCTTGAGACGATCGGCCTCGTGCCGGTCGAGCACATGGGCAACCCGCTGCTGGTCGAGAAGGCGGATCGCGTCGTCCCAGTGGCCGGCGCGGCAGCGATATTCAAGTGTCGCCTTGGCCGCCCATGGCAAGTAGGGGGCACTCTCGGCTGCGGTTTCGGCATATTGGCGCGCAGCCTCATGGGCACCCAGGCGGCTTGCCTCGACATAGAGGCCGCGCAGGCCAAGCTCCCGGGTCTCGGCATCCTCCGACATCTGCTGGAACAGTTGCCGTGCCTCGTCGTGACGGCCTTCGATCAGCGACGCCTGGGCGTCGAGCACGAGGATCAGCGGTTCCTGGTCGGCGCGAAGCAGGCCGCGGGCACGGGCGCTCATCTTGCGGGCGAGGATGGCATTGCCGGCGCCGGCTGCAATCAGACCGGTCGAAAGAGCCTGATAGCCCCGATCGCGCGTGCGGGCGCGGAAGTAGCGTCGGACGGAATGGGGTGATGTCCAGAGCGTGCGAAACAGCCACCAGAAGGCCATCACGACTGCCACGATGCCGATAATGATCGTGGCGGCCACCATCAGGCTCATTTCGATCAACTGGCCTTCCCAGATGATCGACAGGGATCCGGGCCGATCGGCCAGCCAGGAGAAGCCAAAGCCGAGAACGAGGATGGTGATGAAAAAGAACAGGATCTTCAAGACAGTCGTCATCGCCTCAGCCCCCTGTTCCGCCGGTTGTTGCGGCAGATGCCCCGCCAACGGTGCTGGCAAGCGCTTCACCGATCGTGGCCTCGACCGCGACCCGTTTGTCCAGCGTTTCGGCAAAGTTCGCAGAAGCGGCCTTGCCGGCTTCCGGCAGCGTTTGCCATTCCAGGGAGGCGCCCTTCAGGTCGCCGTTCTGAAGCTTGTTCTCGATGCGTGCGACGATCGCTTCCGTCGTTTCTCCCGCGATATTGCCGACGGGGCGAACCTTGATGACAGACAGCGCCCCCGACAGCAGGCGGTCGGCAATACCCTGGTCCGGATCAGGCTGATGGATGGCGGCAAGGATCGCATCGGCCGTTTGGCCAAAACCGTTGGCGAGATCAGCGCGCGAGGGAATGCCGGTTGCAGCCATGGGTGAGAGTGACTGTACGGCCGGATCCTCCGGCGCGACGCTTCTCAATGCATCCAGTTCGGACATGAAGGGGCCGCCGCGATCGATGGCAGTCTTCAGGCCGGCCAGCGCAATGGCGCGCGCCATTTCCACGTCGTTGCGCGGTTCTTCGATCTTCTTCTCCGCCTCGGTCAGACGCGCCTGGCTCTGATTCAATGCCTCGGCATTGCGGGCGACGTCGCTGCGCAAGGCGGCGATGGCATCCCTGGAGAGGGTGATCTGGGCATTGAGTTCGTTCAGCGCTGCCGCATCGATTGGCGGCATGGCCGAACTGGCGGCCTGGAGGGAGGTCTCCAATGCCGCAACGCGGTCGGCCAGTTCGCTGTTTGCCAGCGTGTTGTCGACGCCCGGGGCAGACTGTGCCGATGCGAGGCGCGCCACTTCGGCCTTCAGGGCCTGGAGTTCGGCGTTGTCGGCCGGTGCTTCAGCGCTTGGCTGTTCGGGGCCAATTCCCGGGACAATGCCGGCATATTGCATGCTGCCGGCGAGTGCCAGGGCAACGAGACCGCCAAAGATGCCGGAGGCAATCAGCGTCGATGTCGCCGGTGACTGCCGGAGCTGTTCACGGGATGAGGCGGCTGGTTGTGCAACCGTCTCCTCATAGGTCGGATATGGCGTCGGTTCAGGCTCTGGCTTTGGTAATGGCTCTGCTTCCGGCTCGGGGCCCGGTGCCTCGGCCTGGATGCCAATCGGTTCAGCATCATCGACAGGTGTTACGGGGATATCGACAGAGGTCGGCTCGCCCTCTGCAGCAATGTCAGAGGCGACGACTGTGTCTGCATCGGTGGTTGGCGCGCCGGTTTCCTCTGCGGACAGGTCAATCGTGACCGGATCGTCCGAGGACTTCGATCGGCGGGGTGGCTTTCCGGAAACCATGGCAACCTCTTCATTTCCCAGCATCGAGCTAAACGTAGTCAGTCAGTCCGTCGAAGGAAAGGGAGAAGATCGATTTTGAGCCTGCGACCTTCAGATGAGATCGAGAAGCAGGTCCTCATTGGGTTCGGATGGCCAGGCGGTGCTTGCGCGAAGATCGGGCGGCAGGGTTTTGGCAATCTTTTTGCTCAGGCAAAGGATGCGCAGGTTCTTGATCCGCCCCTTGTGATCGTTCAACGGCGGCAGCGATACGAAAAGCCTTGCGGTTTCAGCCGAATATAGCAGGGCCACGTCAGGCCAGGGATCGAAAGCTGCTTGCAGTCTTGTCAGGTCATTGTTGACCGGTAGCATGCGATAACATTCCGCAACGGCGAGTTTCAGGCCGGCTCCCATCAATCGGGTTTCCAATCCGGGTGTCCTGGGAGTCCCTGCCAGATACAGGAGACCGTTGTCTCTGCCGGTATCCCATTCGGCAAGGATGCGATCGGCCAGCGCCTCGCCGTCTCCGCCACCGACAATGACATTTGTGAAACCAAGGTTTTTCGCCGCCTCGGCTGTCCTTATGCCGACGGCAAATACGGGAAGTGGCAGGAGGGGCGAAAGGTCCTGCCCGAGACTGGTCAAAACACGGACGGCTTCGCCGCTTGTGATTACAAGGGCACCCGGCACCTCGGCCAAGGCTGGGCGCAGTGTGTCGAGTTGGCGCTGCGCCTGCATCAGCGGCAGCAGCACTGGCTGGTGGCCACGATGCCGAAGCTGGTCAGCGGTTTTCTCCGCCGACGGTTCGGGTCGCGTCACCAGAACGCGCATGGGTTCAGCTCCAGCTGGTGAAGAAGCCGCTGCCGGCCTTGGCGCGGATCGCTTCGCCGGCTTCCCTGCCAAGCTTTGCGGCCTCGGAAACATGGCCTTCGGCCGCGATGTCGAAGGATTGGCTTCCGTCAGGCGTCAAGATCGTTCCGGCAAAACGAAGGTGATCGCCCTCGATCGTGGCCAATCCGGCGATCGGCGTGCGACAGGAGCCATCGAGTGCGCCGAGAAAGGCACGCTCGCAGGTGACGGCGTCGAATGTCGGGCGATCGTTGATGTCCGCCAGAAGCGCATTGATGTTGTTATCGCCGATCCGGCTCTCGATGCAGATCGCGCCCTGGGCCGGTGCCGGCGGGAATTCGGACGGGTCGAGCAATTGCGTCGGCACATCGGGCTTGCCGAGGCGCTTCAGGCCAGCGAAGGCGAGCAGTGTCGCATCGACTTCGCCGTCTGCCAGCTTGCGCAGACGGGTGTCGACGAGCCCGCGGAACGTGATGACGTTGATGTCGGGCCGGAGGCGGCGGATCAAGGCCTGCCGGCGCAGCGACGAAGAGCCGACGGTTGCGCCATGCGGGAGTTCCTGGAGGGTGGGGGCCGTGCGACCGACAACGGCATCACGCACATCCTCGCGTGGCAGAAAGGCGGAAAGATACAGGCCCTCCGGCAACTTCGTCGGCATGTCCTTGGAGGAATGCACGGCAAGATCCAGTTCGCCCGAGCTCAACTGCTGCTCCAGTTCCTCGGTGAAAAGCCCCTTGCCGCCGATCTCCGAGAGCGAACGATCGGTGATCCGGTCCCCCTTTGTCGAAAGCACGACGATTTCGAACATCTCTGCCGGCAGATTGTGGGCCAGCATCAGGCGATCGCGTGTCTCGTGCGCCTGGGCAAGCGCCAGCGGACTTCCGCGTGTGCCGATGCGAAAAGGTTTTGTTTGCATCCGATCAGATCCGTTGTTACCGACAGTCCTCGTAGACCGGTTTCCCGGTGACCGCAATCAATGAACAGGGTCCATGACGTCGCAACTCCGTATTCTCGGTCTCGAAACCAGCTGTGACGAAACGGCTGCCGCAGTGGTCACACGTCTTCCGGACGGGACCGCCGTCACGGAGGCCGACGTGGTTCTCAGCCAGCTGGACGAACACAGCGCCTATGGTGGCGTCGTGCCGGAAATTGCGGCGCGTGCGCATGTCGAAGCGCTCGATACGCTGATCGAGGAGGCGCTGACCCGGGCCGGGATCACGCTTGCCGACATCGATGCGATCGCGGCGACCTCCGGGCCCGGACTGATCGGCGGGCTGCTTGTCGGACTGATGACCGGCAAGGCGATGGCGCGGGCCTCCGGCAAGCCGCTCTATGCGATCAACCATCTGGAAGGTCATGCGCTGACGGCGCGGCTGACGGATGGGGTCGCTTTTCCCTATTTGATGCTGCTGGTCTCCGGCGGTCACACGCAGTTGGTGCTGGTCAAGGGCGTCGGCGACTACGAGCGCTGGGGCACGACGATCGACGATGCCCTGGGCGAGGCCTTCGACAAGACCGCCAAACTGCTTGGCCTGCCGTATCCGGGTGGCCCGGCCGTGGAGCGCGCGGCTGCCACAGGCAATGCAAAACGTTTTGCCTTTCCCCGGCCACTGGTCGGCGAAGCCAGGCTCGATTTTTCGTTTTCCGGACTAAAGACTGCCGTGCGGCAGGCGGCCGAAGGCATTGCGCCGGTCACCGATCAGGATATCGCCGATATCTGTGCCTCGTTCCAGCGGGCAATTTCGCGCACGCTGATGGATCGTATCGGTCGTGGGCTGCAGCGTTTCCGCGAGACTTATCCCGATGTCGCAGAGCCGGCACTGATCGTTGCCGGTGGCGTGGCCGCCAATCAGGAAGTGCGCCGCACCCTTGATGAATTGTGTGTCCAGCACCGCTTCCGCTTCGTCGCTCCGCCGCATCACCTGTGCACGGACAATGCGGTGATGATTGCCTGGGCCGGCCTTGAGCGCATGGCACTCGGAGTTGCGCCGGATGACCTGAATGTCGCGCCTCGTTCGCGCTGGCCGCTGGATGCCGGTGCCCAGGCGCTGCTCGCCTATGGCAAACGCGGGGCCAAGGCATGAGCGGGCACGATCGGATTGCCGTCGTTGGTGCCGGCGCCTTCGGTACGGCGCTCGCGGCGGTCATGGCTCAAGAGGGTCGGGCGGATGTGGTGCTTGTCGGGCGCGATGCCTCGCAGATGGTCGATTTGGCCAAGTCCGGACGTCACGACACCGCATTGCCAGGCATCCAGTTGCCGGCAGCCTTGCGCTATTCGGCCGAGCCCGCAGATTTGGCAGGAGCCGATATCGTGCTTTTTGCCATGCCTTCCCAGGCACAGGTCGATGCCGCGCGTGTCTATGGTCCCCATCTCGGCAAGCATGTGCCGGTCGTCATCTGTGCCAAGGGCATAGAGAAGCAGACGGCCCGACTTCTGACCGATGTGCTGGAAGAGGCTCTTCCCGATCATCCGATCGCGGTTCTGTCCGGTCCAGGCTTCGCTGCCGATATCGCCAAGGGTCTGCCAACTGCGATGGCGCTCGCTGCCCGTGATCTTGCCACCGCCGAACGGCTGGCAAAGGCGATCTCCGGCAAGACGTTCCGGCTCTATGCTTCCGATGACCGCGTCGGCGTGCAGCTCGGCGGCGCGCTCAAGAACGTTTTGGCAATCGCCTGTGGCGTGGTCGAAGGCATGGGATTGGGCGATTCGGCCCGGGCTGCGCTGATCGCACGCGGTCTGGCGGAGATGTCGCGCCTGGTCGAGGCGATGGGCGGGCGCGGCGACACCGTGCGGGGTCTGTCGGGCCTTGGCGATCTAGTGCTGACGGCGACCAGTCATCAGTCACGCAACCTGCGCTTCGGGATCGGTCTCGGGCGTGGCGAGGACATGGCGGCCGGGAACGGTCCGCTGGTCGAGGGCGCCTTTGCCGCGACCGTTGCCGCTCGCCTCGCCGAAGGCTTCAATGTATCGATGCCGATCACCCAGGCGGTGGCGGCCATCATCGACGGACGTCTTGATATTCCAACCGTGATCACGCAGTTGATGTCACGTCCGATCACCACCGAATAAACCCATCCCGAAGGAGCGTTTCATGCTGTTTGCCGTCATCTGCGCCGACAAGCCCGGCCATCTCAATCTCAGAATGGAAACGCGCCCGCCGCATGTGGAGTGGTTGAACGGCCTGAATGCCGCCGGCACGCTGAAGATCGCCGGCCCGTTTCTCGACAGCGACGGCAAACCCTGCGGGTCGATGCTGCTGATTTCGGCTGACAGCCTCGAGGATGCCAAGGCGCTTGCCGCGCAGGATCCCTACGCCAAGGCCGGGCTGTTCGAGAGCGTCGAGATCAAGCCCTATAACTGGGTCTTCAACAACCCGGAGGCGTGAGCCATGGCATTCTGGCTCTACAAGTCCGAACCGTTCAAGTGGTCCTGGCAGATGCAGAAGGATGCGGGCGCCACGGGCACCGAATGGACCGGCGTGCGCAACTATCTGGCGCGCAACAACATGCGGTCGATGAAGATCGGCGACAAGGGCTTCTTCTATCATTCGAACGAGGGCCTCGAAATCGTCGGCATCGTCGAGGTCTGTGCCCTGTCGCATCCGGATTCCACGGCGGAAGGCGACGCTCGCTGGGACTGCGTCGATATCCGGGCCGTCTGCGACATGCCGAAACCGGTCAGGCTGAAAGACGTGAAGGCGAGTTCGGCTCTGGAGAAGATGGCGCTGGTCACCTCCATGCGGCTTTCCGTGCAGCCGGTGACGGATGAGGAATATTTCGAGGTCTGCCGCATGGGCGGGCTGGCAAACCCGCCGGTCTGAAACGCCTGTGAAAACCGATCCCGAGCGTTTCATCCTCGACAATACCAGCCTGCTTGCGCCGCCGCATGTGCCGGAAATCCGGCTCCATCTGGCAAGCGAGGTTCATGACCTCTGGCTGAAGACCGAGGCAGACCTCGAGGCGATCGGCCTTCCACCGCCGTTCTGGGCTTTCGCCTGGGCCGGCGGACAGGGGCTTGCGCGTTACATTCTCGACCACCCGGAGGTGGTCGCCGGTAAACGGGTTCTCGATTTCGCCAGCGGTTCCGGCCTGGTGGCCATTGCAGCGGCGATGGCCGGGGCTTCCGACGTGGTGGCCGCAGATATCGATCCGTGGGCGAAAAATGCCGTAAGATTGAATGCCGCTGCCAATGGCGTAACGCTCGATTTCACCAATGACGACCTCATCGGCATGTCGGTGGATGCGGATGTCGTTCTGGCCGGCGATGTGTTTTACGACGGGGATTTTGCCGCCGCGCTGAAGGGCTGGTTCGGGCGGCTGGCCGCCTCCGGCACGATGGTGCTCGTCGGGGATCCGGGCAGAAGCTACCGGCCGACCGAACATCTGGAGGCGCTTGCCACCTATCAGGTGCCGGTCACGCGGGTGCTGGAAGATAGCGAAGTGAAGAAGACAACCGTCTGGCGGTTTGTCTGAGATGATTTGATCGGGGCAGACAGGTTCCGGGCAGGTTCAGGGGCGAATCACGCAGACGCCGGCTTCAAACGAGCAGGCGGCGTCGGGGGCATCCTCCGAAATCTCGATGATCCTCGCCTTCGGTGCCTTGTAGGAAACGACGGTCGGGCTGGCTGTGCCATCGCGATAGAAATAGATGCCATTGCCCTTGATGCGGACAGCCGCGATATTGCCGGCGAAGGTGCCGACGCCCGGAACCACCGAGGGAAGGCCGTTTCCGCCGATCACGGCCTGCGACCGGTGATCCTGCGACCGGTGGTGGTGACGGTGGTGGCGATGGTCTCCGGCCATGGATGCCGTGGAGACTGCGATTGTGGCGATGGCTGCAAGGCTCGCCAGCGTGAACCGATAGACCGTCATGGGGGGCGCACTCCTCTGCAGCGTGGTTAACGTAACGTTAACGCACAATGCCGCATACAGTTGCTAAAGTCATCCGCCGACGTGGTTTTTTCGTAAGGGGGATATTGGGGGCGCTGACTAGGCTAAAGTTCTATCCACCCGAATCGATTAAATTGAAAACGTCAAGCGAATGTGCTTGTCGTCCGGGGTGTCGAGGATTAAAGCCGTGATGCAGTGCACCCGATCTGGGCTGCGAACACTGTAAATGGATCTCCGATAACTCGGACCGCATCGAAACGCCGCGAGGTTTAGATGGCGAATGTGACGAAAAGCCGGCCTCTGTCGCCGCATCTGCAAATTTACAAGCCAATCCCGACCATGATGGCGTCGATCATGCACCGCATTACCGGTGCTGCGCTGTATTTTGGTACCGTGCTTGTCGCCTGGTGGCTGATCGCCACGGCGTCGGGTGGCGTCTATTACGACTGGGTCCAGTGGGCGATGAGTTCGATCATCGGCAAGCTGATCCTGATAGGCTACACTTGGGCGCTGATGTATCACATGCTGAGTGGCCTTCGCCATTTTATGTGGGATCTCGGCTATGGCTTCGAGAAGCATTTTACCACCAAGCTGGTGAAGGTCTCCTTCGTCGTGTCGCTCTGTCTGACCGCGCTGATCTGGGTCATCGCCTTCATCGTGCGCTAAGGAGATAAATTCATGGATATGCGTACACCTCTCGGCAAGGTTCGCGGTCTTGGATCTGCCAAGGATGGCACCGAGCATTTCTGGCGCCAGCGCGTTACGGCCGTTGCCAACGTTCCGCTGCTGATCATTTTCGTGATCTTCCTCGTCATGTATGGCGGCGCGCCGTATGAAGACGTGACGGCTGCCCTGTCCAACCCGCTGGTGGCGGTGGTTATGGGCCTGGTGGTGATCTCCGGCATCATTCACATGAAGCTCGGCATGCAGGTCATCGTCGAAGACTACGTGCACGCGGAAATCCCGAAGCTCGTGCTCCTGATGCTCAACACATTCTTCGCAATCTTGATGGGCGCGCTCTGTCTTTTCGCCATCTTGAAGATCGCATTCGTAGGATAATTCAAAATGGCATCCATTCATAACACCGCCCCGAACGGCAAGGCCTATACCTACGTAGACCATTCCTACGACGTTGTTGTCGTCGGCGCCGGCGGCGCCGGTCTGCGCGCGACGCTCGGCATGGCCGAGCAGGGATTCAAGACCGCCTGCATCACCAAGGTTTTTCCGACCCGTTCGCATACGGTTGCGGCACAGGGCGGTATCGCCGCCTCGCTCAACAACATGACGCCGGACTCCTGGCAGTGGCATCTGTATGACACCGTCAAGGGTTCCGACTGGCTCGGCGACGTCGATGCCATGCAGTATCTCGCCATGGAAGCACCTAAAGCGGTCTATGAACTCGAGCATTACGGCGTGCCGTTCTCGCGTAACGAGGAAGGCAAGATCTATCAGCGCCCGTTCGGCGGTCACATGCAGAACTACGGCGAAGGCCCACCGGTGCAGCGCACATGTGCTGCGGCCGACCGTACCGGCCACGCCATCCTGCACACGCTGTACGGCCAGTCGCTGCGCAACAATGCCGAATTCTTCATCGAGTATTTTGCCCTCGACCTGATCATGTCGGATGACGGTAGCCGCTGTACCGGCGTTGTCGCCTGGAACCTGGACGACGGCACGATCCATCGCTTCTCCGCGAAGATGGTGGTGCTGGCGACCGGCGGTTATGGCCGCGCCTATTTCTCGGCGACGTCCGCCCATACCTGCACCGGCGACGGTGGCGGCATGGTGGCGCGCGCCGGCCTACCGCTGCAGGATATGGAATTCGTGCAGTTCCATCCGACCGGCATTTACGGCGCGGGTTGCCTGATCACGGAAGGCGCGCGCGGCGAAGGCGGCTATCTCGTCAATTCCGAAGGCGAGCGCTTCATGGAGCGTTACGCACCGTCGGCCAAGGACCTGGCCTCGCGTGACGTCGTCTCGCGCTGCATGACCATGGAAATCCGCGAGGGCCGTGGCGTCGGCAAGAACAAGGACCACATCTTCCTGCATCTCGACCATCTGGATCCGGCGGTGCTGAATGAGCGGCTGCCGGGCATTTCGGAATCGGCGAAGATCTTTGCCGGCGTCGATGTGACCCGCGAGCCGATCCCGGTCCTGCCGACCGTGCACTACAACATGGGTGGCATTCCGACCAATTACTGGGGTGAAGTGCTGAATGCCGACAGCAACAATCCGGAACGTGTGCTGCCCGGTCTGATGGCGGTCGGCGAAGCTGGCTGCGCTTCGGTGCATGGTGCAAACCGTCTCGGCTCGAACTCGCTGATCGACCTGGTCGTGTTCGGCCGTGCCGCTGCTATCCGCGCGGCGGAGGTCATCGATCGCACCACGCCGATCCCGGCTCTCAATATTGCCGCCTGTGACAAGATCATGGATCGCTTCGACAGCATCCGCAATGCCAACGGCTCGACCCCGACGGCCGTGCTGCGCGACAAGATGCAGCGCGCCATGCAGGAAGATGCCGCCGTGTTCCGGACCCAGGAAGCACTCGAAAGCGGTTGCCGCCGGATTTCGGCGATCTGGAAGGAAATGCCGGACATCAAGGTGACCGACCGTTCGATGATCTGGAACTCCGACCTCGTCGAAACGCTCGAGCTGCACAACCTGATGGCCAATGCGATCACCACGGTCTATGGCGCCGAGGCCCGCAAGGAAAGCCGCGGCAGTCACGCCCGCGAAGACTATGTCGACGGTCCTTTCGCCGGTCGTGACGACGTCAACTGGCGCAAGCATACGCTGGCCTGGGTCAACGAGGCCGGCGACGTGAAACTCGACTACCGCCCGGTTCACACTGAACTCATTGCCGAAGGCATCGATCCCTACAAGATCGCGCCCAAGGCACGTGTTTATTGATCTGCAGAGGAACTGGACATGGTTGAACTCGCTCTCCCGAAGAACTCGCAGATGACCGAAGGCAAGGTCTGGCCAAAGCCGACCGCTGCCAAGAATGTGCGGGAATACCGCGTCTATCGCTGGAACCCGGATGACGGCCAGAACCCGCGTATCGACACGTTCTATATCGATATCGACGATTGCGGCCCGATGGTTCTCGATGGTCTTCTTTACATCAAGAACAATATCGATCCGACGTTGACGCTGCGCCGTTCCTGTCGCGAAGGTATCTGCGGATCCTGCGCGATGAATATCGACGGCACGAACACGCTGGCCTGCACCAAGGGTATGGACGAGATCAACGGCACGGTGAAGGTCTATCCTCTGCCGCATATGCCGGTGGTCAAGGATCTGATCCCGGATCTGACCAACTTCTACGCGCAGCATCGGTCGATCGAACCCTGGCTGAAGACGGTTTCGCCGCCGCCGGCCAAGGAATGGAAGCAGAGCCATGAGGATCGCCTGAAGCTCGATGGCCTCTATGAGTGCATCCTGTGCGCGTGCTGCTCGACATCCTGTCCGAGCTACTGGTGGAATGGCGACCGCTATCTCGGTCCGGCCGTTCTGCTGCAGGCCTATCGCTGGCTGATCGACAGCCGCGACGAGGCGACCGGCGAACGCCTCGACAATCTCGAGGATCCCTTCCGTCTCTATCGCTGCCACACGATCATGAACTGCGCGCAGGCCTGCCCGAAGGGGCTGAACCCGGCCAAGGCGATTGCCGAGATCAAGAAGATGATGGTCGAGCGCCGCGTCTGATCGGTTGCATAGACGGTGAGGCAAATCAACACGGCCGCCCGGTTTCGACTTGGGCGGCCTTATTTTGTCCGCATATCAACGGCCTATCGTCAAATTGCCATATGGAACTTGATTAACCATATGCGCGTAACATATTTCTAACCCAGATATACGGCAGATTGCGGCGGATGTCGCTTGAGCGGGAGTGTGATGATGAAATTGAACCACGCGGTTACGGGAGTGGCCATCTTGTTGGCGCTCGCAGGTTGTCAGCGGACGTCCTACAACAGCGCGAGCGCTGCCAATACCGCTCTGCCGCCGCTGCAGGCTTCACCCGTGCCTTCGGTTCAATCCGGCCAGCTGCCGCCTCCGGGTGCAACCGACCCGTCGCAATTTCCGGTCGCCCCGGCCAATACCGCCGCGATGACACCGGGTGTCGGTGCGGGCGCACCCCCGGCCACGGCGCTGGATGTGACGAAGGAATCGATGGTTGGCAACTGGCGCGTCCAGAATGGCGGCTCCACCTGCGACATGTTCCTGACGCTGACCAATCTCGGCAGCGGCTCGCGTGGCGGTACCCGCGGTTGCGCTGGCGAACTAACGGCGATGGGTTCCTGGGAAGTTTCCGGCCGCCAGGTCCAGCTCAAGGACCGCAATGGCAACACGATCGGCAGCCTCTACAAGACCGCCGACGCGCGTTTCGATGGCACGACCAATTCCGGTCAGCCCGTCAGCCTCAGCCGCTAATCCTCTCTCATCCCTGCGGCAGCCCGGATGAGGCTGTCGCCCAGGCAGAGCTTGTTCATGCAGCCTATTCCTGATTATGCGCTCAGCGTCGTAGAACAGCTGCGGGCGATGACCGAAGCTGGCACGCTGAAGGCCGATGCGGCGCAAATGGGTGTTGCAGGCAGGCTTGACCGGATTCTCACGGAACTGAAAAGTCGCCGCCCGGCCGCCAAGAAAAGTGCGCTGGGCTGGATCTTCGCGCAGAAGCGGAAGCCGGAGCAACCGATCAGGGGGCTGTACGTGCACGGCAGTGTCGGTCGCGGCAAGACCATGCTGATGGACCTGTTTTTCAATCTGGCTCCGGTTGAGAAGAAGCGGCGGGCGCATTTTCATGAATTCATGGCCGATGTGCACGCACGCATCCACGCCCACCGGCAAAAGCTGAAGGCCGGCGAAACGAAACAGGCTGACCCGGTGCCGCCAGTCGCCGCAGCGCTGCGCGAAGAAGCCGAACTTCTGTGCTTCGATGAATTCACCGTCACCGATATCGCCGATGCGATGATCCTGGCACGGCTCTTCACCGAGCTGTTCGCGCGCGGTTGCACACTGGTTGCGACGTCCAATGTCGAGCCGACCAATCTCTACCGGGATGGTCTCAACCGCGGTCTCTTTCTGCCCTTTGTCGATCTGCTGAAGCGCTATGTGGAAGTGGCGACGCTTGATTCTCCGACGGACTACCGGATGGAGAAGATGGAGAGCCTGCCGGTCTATGTGGCGCCGCTGTCACCGGAAGCGCGCCGTCAGATCGACCTCGCCTGGCGTCATGTGACGGACGGGGCGCGGGAAGCTCCCATGTCGATCGAGATGAAGGGCAGGCAGATCGATATCCCCCGCGCCGTAGGGCGAGTGGCCCGGTTCACCTTTGACGAGCTTTGCAGCAGGCCGCTCGGCGCATCGGATTACCTCGCCATTGCGCAGCGGTTCGACGTGGTCTTCGTCGAAGACGTGCCGCATCTCGGGCCGGAAAAACGTAACGAAACGAAACGGTTCATCATACTCATCGATGCGCTTTATGACGCGAGCGTCCGGCTGTTTGTCTCCGCAGCGGCCATGCCAGAGGTTTTGCTTACCGAGAAAAAAGGCACGGAAGGCTTCGAGTTCGATCGTACCATTTCGCGCCTATTTGAGATGCGCAGCGCGGACTATCTTGAGCTTCATCAGGCAAATCGTCACGTTGCTGACATCTGATTGTCGCAAATTATTACGTTTACGTAAGAATTTGATGATCTAACCGATTGAAATTTATACACCGAAAATTATCGTTTGCGATTCTATGTGGTTGGGGCTATTCGGTCTGTCCACAAGGATGGACTAACACTCGTCTCGACCTTGGTTATGGATCTAAAAGGAAGCTCTTCAATGGCGCGCAATAAGATCGCTCTTATCGGTTCTGGAATGATTGGTGGAACGCTGGCGCATCTCGCCGGTCTGAAGGAACTGGGCGACATCGTCCTGTTCGACATTGCTGACGGCATCCCGCAGGGCAAGGGTCTCGACATTGCCCAGTCCTCGCCGGTCGAAGGCTTCAATGCGAAGATGACTGGCGCGAGCGACTATTCCGCCATCGAAGGCGCTGATGTTTGCATCGTCACCGCCGGCGTTGCCCGCAAGCCGGGCATGAGCCGAGACGATCTGCTCGGCATCAACCTCAAGGTCATGGAACAGGTCGGCGCCGGCATCAAGAAGTATGCTCCGAATGCCTTCGTCATCTGCATCACCAACCCGCTCGACGCGATGGTCTGGGCGCTGCAGAAGTTCTCCGGCCTGCCGGCCAACAAGGTCGTCGGCATGGCTGGCGTTCTCGACTCGTCGCGCTTCCGCCTCTTCCTGTCGGAAGAATTCAACGTGTCCGTCCAGGACGTCACGGCCTTCGTTCTCGGCGGCCATGGTGACACGATGGTGCCGCTCGCCCGTTACTCGACCGTCGGCGGCATTCCGCTCACCGATCTGGTCAAGATGGGCTGGGTCACCAAGGAACGTCTTGAAGAAATCATCCAGCGCACCCGCGATGGCGGCGCCGAAATCGTCGGCCTGCTGAAGACCGGTTCTGCCTACTATGCGCCTGCCGCTTCGGCTATCGAAATGGCCGAGTCCTACCTCAAGGACAAGAAGCGCGTGCTGCCTTGCGCCGCCTTCCTCTCGGGCCAGTACGGCGTCAAGGACATGTATGTCGGCGTTCCGGTCGTCATCGGTGCCGGCGGCGTCGAGCGCATCATCGAAATCGACCTGAACAAGGCTGAAGAAGAAGCCTTCCAGAAGTCGGTCGGCGCGGTTGCCGGTCTTTGCGAGGCCTGCATCAACATCGCCCCGGCTCTCAAGTAATTGCCATTCCGCCCAAGACAGGGACACGACAATGAACATTCATGAATACCAGGCCAAGGCTCTTCTGAAGAGCTTTGGTGCACCGGTCGCCGAAGGTGTGGCGATCTTCTCTGCAGAAGAAGCCGAAGCCGCAGCAAAGCAGCTTCCGGGCCCGCTCTACGTGGTCAAGAGCCAGATCCATGCTGGCGGTCGCGGCAAGGGCAAGTTCAAGGAACTTGGTCCGGACGCCAAGGGCGGCGTTCGCCTCGCTTTCTCGATCGACGAAGCCAAGAGCCACGCCAAGGAAATGTTTGGCAATACGCTGGTGACCGCCCAGACCGGCGACGCCGGCAAGCAGGTCAACCGCCTGTATATCGAAGATGGTGCCGACATCGCCCGCGAACTCTATTGCTCGCTGCTGGTCGACCGTTCGGTTGGTCAGGTGGCCTTCGTGGTTTCGACCGAAGGCGGCATGGACATCGAGGCTGTCGCGCATGACACGCCGGAAAAGATCCATACCATCGCGATCAATCCGGAAACCGGCGTGACGGATGCCGATGTTGCCGCCATCTCCAAGGCGCTTGAGCTTTCGGGTGCAGCTGCCGAAGATGCCAAGTCGCTGTTCCCGATCCTCTACAAGGCCTTTGTCGAAAAGGACATGGCGCTGCTCGAAGTGAACCCGCTGATCGTCATGAAGAATGACCATCTGCGTGTGCTCGACGCCAAGATGTCGTTCGACGGAAACGCCCTGTTCCGCCACGACGACGTCAAGGCGCTGCGCGACGAGACCGAGGAAGACGCCAAGGAAATCGAAGCCTCCAAGTGGGACCTCGCTTACGTGGCGCTCGACGGCAATATCGGCTGCATGGTCAACGGTGCCGGTCTCGCCATGGCGACGATGGACATCATCAAGCTCTACGGCAAGGAGCCGGCCAACTTCTGCGACGTCGGCGGTGGTGCCGGCAAGGAGAAGGTCGCGGCTGCGTTCAAGATCATCACGGCTGACCCGAAGGTCGAGGGCATCCTCGTCAACATCTTCGGCGGCATCATGAAGTGCGACGTCATCGCGGAAGGCGTTGTCGCCGCCGTGCAGGAAGTCGGCCTCAAGGTTCCGCTCGTTGTCCGTCTCGAAGGCACCAATGTCGAGCTCGGCAAGAAGATCCTCAACGAATCTGGTCTTGCGATCACCGCTGCCGACGACTTGGACGATGCTGCCAAGAAGATCGTCGCTGCGATCAACGCTTAATTTAAGGACCGGAAACAATGTCTATTCTCGTCAATAAAGACACCAAGGTCCTCGTTCAGGGCCTGACCGGCAAGACCGGTACCTTCCACACCGAACAGGCTCTTGCCTATTACGGCACGCAGATGGTCGGCGGTATCCACCCGAAGAAGGGCGGCGAAACCTGGACCGGCTCGAAGGGCGAAAGCCTGCCGATCTTCGCTTCGGTCGCCGAAGCCAAGGAACGCACAGGTGCCGACGCTTCGGTCATCTACGTTCCGCCAGCAGGGGCTGCCGATGCGATCATCGAGGCGATCGAAGCCGAGATCCCGTTCATCACCTGCATCACCGAAGGCATTCCGGTCATGGACATGGTTCGCGTCAAGGCGCGCCTCGACCGCTCCAAGTCACGCCTGCTCGGCCCGAACTGCCCGGGCATCATGACCCCGGAAGAATGCAAGATCGGCATCATGCCGGGCTCGATCTTCCGCAAGGGCTCGGTCGGTATCGTCTCGCGCTCCGGCACGCTGACTTATGAAGCCGTGTTCCAGACCTCGAACGAAGGCCTAGGCCAGACCACGGCTGTCGGCATCGGCGGCGACCCGGTCAAGGGCACCGAGTTCATCGACGTGCTCGAAATGTTCCTGGCCGACCCGGCCACGACCTCGATCATCATGATCGGCGAAATCGGCGGTTCGGCTGAAGAAGATGCGGCGCAGTTCCTCATCGACGAAGCCAAGAAGGGCCGCAAGAAGCCGATGGCAGGCTTCATCGCCGGTCGGACTGCTCCGAAGGGCCGCACGATGGGTCATGCCGGTGCTGTCGTTTCCGGCGGCAAGGGCGACGCAGAATCGAAGATCGAAGCCATGGAAGCGGCTGGCATCAAGGTTTCGCCTTCCCCGGCACGCCTCGGCAAGACGCTGGTCGAAGTCCTCAAGGGCTGAGCCCATATAAAGCAAGTGCCAGGCAAGGGGATCGGTTCATCATCTCTTTGCCTGGTTTCGGCATTTAAATCGAAGGCCCCGCTCGGACGCGGGAAAGCGGCAGACCGGATCCGGTCATCATCTCAATTCGGGAGGCGAGCCAGGGCGCTCGCGAAACACCATGAGTAGGCAAGAAGCCAACGAGCAGTTCCTGATCACGTCCTTCCTCGACGGATCGAACGCAGCCTATATCGAACAGCTTTACGCGCGCTATCAGGAAGATCCGTCGTCGCTATCGGGCGAATGGCAGTCTTTCTTCAAGGCGCTTGCGGACAACCCGGCCGATGTGAAAAAAGCCGCATCCGGCGCGTCATGGCAGCGGAAAAACTGGCCGATCGCCGCTAATGGCGAGCTTGTCTCGGCCCTCGATGGCAATTGGGGCACGATCGAGAAGGTCGTCGAGACCAAGGTGAAGGCCAAGGCGGAAGCAGTCGGCAAGCCGATCTCCGAAACCGAGGTTCTCCAGGCGACCCGCGACAGTGTGCGCGCCATCATGATGATCCGCGCCTATCGCATGCGCGGCCACCTGCATGCCAATCTCGATCCGCTCGGCCTTGCCGCACCGGTTGACGACTACAACGAGTTGTCGCCGGCGGCCTACGGTTTCACCGAAGCCGACTACAGCCGCAAGATCTTCATCGATAATGTGCTGGGTCTCGAATACGCGACCATTCCGCAGATGCTCGACATCCTCAAACGGACCTATTGTTCGACGCTCGGCGTCGAGTTCATGCATATCTCCGATCCGGAAGAAAAGGCATGGATCCAGGAGCGCATCGAAGGCCCGGGCAAGGGTGTCGAATTCACCCCGATCGGCAAGAAGGCGATCCTGCAGAAGTTGATCGAGGCGGAAGGCTTCGAGCAGTTCATCGACGTCAAGTACAAGGGCACCAAGCGCTTCGGTCTCGATGGCGGTGAATCGCTTATCCCGGCGCTGGAGCAGATCATCAAGCGTGGCGGCCAGGAAGGCCTTGAGGAGGTCGTTCTCGGCATGGCCCATCGTGGCCGCCTGAACGTTCTGACCAATGTCATGGCAAAGCCGCATCGCGCGGTGTTCCACGAGTTCAAGGGCGGTTCGTTCAAGCCCGATGAAGTCGAGGGCTCCGGTGACGTGAAGTACCATCTGGGTGCTTCCTCTGACCGCGAATTCGACGGCAACAAGGTTCACCTGTCGCTGACGGCAAACCCGTCGCATCTGGAAATCGTCAACCCGGTCGTCATGGGCAAGGCCCGCGCCAAGCAGGACCAGCTCGCCAAGACCTGGGACGGCGATGTCATTCCGCTCAAGGAACGCTCGAAGGTCCTGCCGCTGCTGCTGCATGGTGATGCGGCGTTTGCCGGCCAGGGCGTGGTTGCCGAAATCCTCGGCCTGTCTGGCCTGCGCGGTCACCGCGTTGCCGGAACGATGCATGTCATCATCAACAACCAGATAGGCTTCACCACCAATCCGGCCTTCTCGCGTTCGTCGCCTTATCCGTCGGACGTCGCGAAGATGATCGAAGCGCCGATCTTCCACGTCAACGGCGACGATCCGGAAGCGGTGACCTATGCCGCCAAGATCGCCACCGAATACCGGATGAAGTTCCACAAGCCTGTCGTCATCGACATGTTCTGCTATCGCCGCTTCGGCCATAACGAAGGCGACGAGCCTGCGTTCACGCAGCCGAAGATGTACAAGGTCATTCGGGGCCACAAGACGGTCGCGCAGATCTATGCTGAGCGCCTGATTTCCGAAGGCCTGATGACCGATGGCGAATTCGAGAAGATGAAGGCCGACTGGCGCGCCAATCTCGAGACCGAGTTCGAAGCCGGCCAGAGCTACAAGCCGAACAAGGCCGACTGGCTGGACGGCCAGTGGTCGGGCCTGCGCTCGGCTGACAACGCCGACGAACAGCGCCGTGGCAAGACTGCCGTGCCGATGAAGTCGCTCAAGGAAATCGGCCGCAAACTGTCGGCCATTCCGGAGGGCTTCAAGGCGCATCGCACGATCCAGCGCTTCATGGACAACCGTTCGCAGATGGTCGAGACCGGTGAAGGTATCGACTGGGCGATGGCCGAGGCGCTTGCCTTCGGGTCGCTGGTCCTCGACGGCCACAAGATCCGCCTGTCCGGCCAGGATTGTGAACGTGGCACGTTCAGCCAGCGCCATTCGGTTCTCTACGATCAGGAAACCGAAGATCGCTTCATCCCGTTGGCCAATCTTGCGCCGAACCAGGCCAAGTACGAAGTCATCAACTCGATGCTGTCCGAAGAGGCCGTTCTCGGCTTCGAATACGGCTATTCGCTGGCCCGCCCGAACGCGCTGACGCTCTGGGAAGCCCAGTTCGGCGACTTCGCCAACGGTGCGCAGGTCGTATTCGACCAGTTCATCTCGTCGGGTGAACGCAAGTGGCTGCGCATGTCCGGCCTCGTCTGCCTGCTGCCGCATGGCTATGAAGGCCAGGGGCCGGAACATTCCTCGGCCCGCCTCGAGCGTTGGCTGCAGATGTGCGCCGAAGACAATATGCAGGTTGCCTATTGCACGACGCCGGCCAACTATTTCCATATCCTTCGCCGTCAGATGAAGCGCGACTTCCGCAAGCCGCTGATCCTGATGACGCCGAAGTCGCTGCTGCGCCACAAGCGGGCCACGTCGAGCCTGGCCGAAATGGCGGGTGAATCATCCTTCCACCGCCTGCTGTGGGATGATGCCGAAGTGATCAAGGACGGTCCGATCAAGCTGCAGAAGGATGCCAAGATCCGTCGTGTCGTGATGTGCTCGGGCAAGGTCTACTACGATCTGCTCGAAGAACGCGAAAAGCGCGGCATCGACGACATCTACCTGCTGCGTATCGAACAGCTCTATCCGTTCCCGGCCAAGGCCCTGATCAACGAGCTGTCGCGCTTCCGCAATGCCGAGATGGTCTGGTGCCAGGAAGAGCCGAAGAACATGGGCGCATGGTCGTTCATCGACCCTTACCTCGAATGGGTTCTTGCTCATATCGACGCCAAGTATCAGCGTGTTCGCTACACCGGTCGTCCGGCTGCGGCATCGCCGGCAACGGGCCTGATGTCCAAGCATCTCGCCCAGCTCGAAGCCTTCCTGGAGGACGCACTGGGCGGTTGATCCGCCCAGTCACCATCTCCATCGACCGAAACGTTCTCTGATTAACGGAATTGAGATCATGGCCACTGAAATCCGCGTACCCACCCTCGGCGAATCCGTCAGCGAAGCCACCATCGGCACCTGGTTCAAGAAGGTCGGCGATGTCGTCAAGGCTGACGAGCCGCTCGTCGAACTGGAAACCGACAAGGTCACGGTCGAAGTGCCGTCGCCGGTTTCGGGTGTCCTGACCGAAATCGTTGCCCAGAACGGCGAAACCGTCGGTCTCGGCGCTCTGCTTGGCCAGATCAGCGAAGGCGCTGCTGGCGGTGTTTCGGCCGCTCCGGCCGCCGCACCTGCTCCAGCCGCTGCACCTGCTGCCGCAGCACCGGCTCCGGCTGCCGCCGCTATGCCGGCTGCACCAGCAGCCGCCAAGGTCGCTGCCGACAACAACATCTCTACTGCCGATGTCGATGGATCCGGCAAGCGTGGCCAGGTGCTGAAGGGCGACGTGCTCGCCGCTATCGCCAAGGGTTCTTCTGCTCCGGCCGCTGTTGCCGCACCGGCTGCACCGCGTCCGGCATCGGGCGCCAACGACGTCGTGCGTGAGGAACGCGTGAAGATGACGCGCCTGCGCCAGACGATCGCCAAGCGCCTCAAGGATGCCCAGAACACGGCGGCTATGCTGACCACCTATAACGAGGTGGACATGTCGGCCGTGATGAGCCTGCGCACCAAGTACAAGGACATCTTCGAGAAGAAGCATGGCGTGAAGCTCGGCTTCATGGGCTTCTTCACCAAGGCAATCACGCATGCGCTGAAGGAACTGCCGGCCGTCAACGCCGAAATCGATGGTACCGACATCATCTACAAGAACTACTGCCATGTCGGCATGGCCGTCGGCACCGACAAGGGCCTCGTCGTGCCGGTCATTCGCGATGCCGACCAGATGACGGTTGCGGAAATCGAGAAGGAACTCGGACGCCTTGCCAAGGCTGCCCGTGACGGCTCGCTGTCGATGGCCGACATGCAGGGCGGCACCTTCACGATCACCAATGGCGGCGTCTACGGCTCGCTGATGTCCTCGCCGATCCTGAATGCGCCGCAGTCGGGTATCCTCGGCATGCACAAGATCCAGGACCGTCCGGTTGCCATCGGCGGCCAGGTCGTCATCCGTCCGATGATGTATCTGGCATTGTCCTATGACCACCGTATCGTCGACGGCAAGGAAGCCGTGACCTTCCTGGTTCGCGTCAAGGAAAGCCTGGAAGATCCGGAACGTCTGGTTCTCGATCTCTAAGGAGCAGCCGCGATGGATCCGCTTGCCGTGTCGGCGTCTCCGCTCCTGCCCTTGATCGGCGGGAGCGTGATCCTTCTGGTTCTGCATGTTCTCATGCAGTCCATGATTGCCACTACGGAACTTGGCTCGGCCTGGAACGCGGGTCCACGCGACGAACAGAAAAGGCCGGCGGGCAAATTCGCCGGCCGGGCAGAACGGGCGTCTGCCAATTTCCGCGAGACCTATCCCGGCTTTCTGGCCCTTGCCTTCGGCCTGCTGCTTGCCGGCAAGGCTGCGGGGATCGGCCTTGCCGGTGCCGGCATCTGGATGGCGTGCCGGCTTGTCTACATCCCGCTCTATCTCTGCGGCATTCCCTATGTGCGGTCGCTGGTCTGGTTGGGTTCAATGGCGGGCATGGGACTGATGTTCCTCGCCCTGATGTTCTAGGACGATAGGCGATGTTGGGCTTTCGCGCGCTTTCCGGCTCAGCCATACTGACCCTTCTGGCTCAGCCGCTGATGGCGGCCGACTGCCCGATCGAACGGGCCATCTATGCCGAAGCTGAAGCCGGGGCCGAACTGCGCTTTCAGGCGGCAAGCGGCGAAAACACTCCGGTCAGCCATGGCTTTTCGCTGATCGCCAAGAGCGCAGCCAGGTCTCTGGATGGCCATGTGATCTACGATCCGGAGATCGAGCGGCCCGTCGCGATGATCATGAACAATTGCCCGGAAGGTGACGTTACGGGCGCGGATCTTGCTGCCTGCACCGTCTGGAAGGGCATCATCTATAGCGCAGACAAGGCCTCCGGCCACATCGACCTGTTGCCACCGGAAGGCACCGGCGCACCCGACAGCCTGTTGCTTCCGGGGTTTGGTCCCGCCTTCGCCCAGTCCTCGCTCGGCAAGGGGCTGGAAACGGCACCCTGGGATATCTTCGAATTCAAGGGTTGCGCATCATGAGCGACCGTCCCGTTCTTCTTGTCACCGGCAGCAGCCGCGGCATTGGTGCTGCAGTCGTGTTGAAGGCGGCGCGTGCCGGCTGGGACGTGCTGATCAACTACGTCTCGAATCGCGCAGCGGCGCAAGCGCTGGCCGCCGAAGTCGTTTTGCTGGGTGCGCGCGGCGAAATCGTACAGGGTGACACCGGGACGGAAGAGGGCATAGCCGCGATCTTTGCCGCCGTCGACCGTCAATTCGGCAGGCTCGATGGCCTGGTCAACAACGCCGGTGTCGTCGATCAGACGGCGCGGGTGGAAGACTATCGCCGCGAGCGGCTGGACCGGATGTTTGCCATCAATGTGATCGGCAAGATCCGCTGTGCTTCCGAGGCGGTCAAGCGCATGTCGACGGTCCATGGCGGTCGCGGCGGGCCGATCGTCAACATTTCATCCATGGCTGCCGTCCTTGGCAGTCCTGGCCAGTATGTCGACTATGCCGCCTCCAAAGGGGCCATTGATACGTTCACGATCGGGCTTGCGCGCGAAGTTGCCAACGAGGGCATCCGCGTGAATGCCATCCGGCCGGGCGTGATCGACACCGATATCCATGCCTCCGGCGGCCTGCCGGATCGTGCGGCGGCCTTGGCCCCGAGCATACCGATGCAACGGCCCGGCACGTCCGAGGAAGTTGCCGACGCCGTTCTCTATCTCATCTCCAGCCAGGCATCCTATGTGACTGGCGCCATCTTGAATGTCAGCGGCGGACGGTAGTCGCCGAAAACGAAGGAAGCATCCCATGTCTTACGATGTTGTCATTATCGGCTCCGGCCCCGGCGGTTATGTCTGCGCGGTCAAGGCTGCCCAGCTCGGTCTCAAGGTCGCGGTCGTCGAAAAGCGCGCCACCTATGGCGGTACCTGCCTGAATGTCGGCTGCATTCCGTCCAAGGCGCTGCTGCACGCCTCGGAAGTCTTCCACCATGCCGGCTATGGCATGGCCGATCTCGGTGTCGAAGTCGGCGCGCCGACACTCAACCTCGGCAAGATGATGGCGCACAAGGATGCGACCGTGAAATCGAATGTCGATGGCGTCTCCTTCCTGTTCAAGAAGAACAAGATCGACGGCTTCACCGGCACAGGCAAGATCGTTTCGGCCGGCAAGGTCTCGGTGACGGGCGACGACGGCAAGGTTCAGGAAATCGAAGCGAAGAACATCGTCATCGCCACCGGTTCCGACGTTGCGGGCATTCCGGGCGTGCCGGTCGAGATCGACGAGAAGGTGATCATCTCCTCGACCGGCGGCATCGCGCTGGACAAGGTGCCGGCCCATATGATCGTGGTCGGCGGCGGCGTCATCGGCCTTGAACTCGGCTCCGTCTGGATGCGTCTCGGCGCCAAGGTGACGGTCGTCGAATATCTCGACAAACTGCTCGGCGGCATGGACGGTGAAGTGTCCAAGCAGTTCCAGCGCATGATGGCCAAGCAGGGCATGGATATCCGCACCGATGCCAAGGTTACCGGCGTCGAGAAGACCGCTTCGGGCGCCAGGGTCACCTATGAGCCGGTCAAGGGCGGCGAAGCGCAGACGGTCGATGCCGATGTCGTGCTGATCGCCACCGGCCGCAAGCCCTACACCGCTGGCCTTGGCCTCGAAGAAGCCGGCGTTGCACTCGACAACCGTGGTCGCGTCGAGATCGACGGCCATTTCCGCACGAATATTGCCGGGATCTTCGCGATCGGCGACGTGGTCAAGGGACCGATGCTGGCGCACAAGGCAGAGGACGAGGGTGTGGCGCTTGCCGAAATCCTCGCAGGCCAGCACGGCCATGTGAACTACGATGTCATTCCGGGCGTCGTCTATACCCAGCCGGAAGTCGCGTCCGTCGGCAAGACCGAGGAAGAGCTGAAGGCTGCGGGCATCGCCTACAAGGTCGGCAAATTCCCGTTCACGGCGAACGGCCGCGCACGGGCGATGGTCGCTACGGACGGCTTCGTCAAGATCCTGGCCGACAAGGACACAGATCGGGTTCTCGGCGGCCATATCATCGGCTTCGGTGCCGGCGAGATGATCCACGAGATCGCCGTGCTGATGGAGTTCGGCGGTTCGTCGGAAGATCTCGGCCGGACCTGCCATGCGCATCCGACGATGTCGGAGGCGGTCAAGGAAGCGGCTCTCGCGACCTTCTTCAAGCCGATCCACATGTAATCGGCGGCTTCTCGAAAGAGGAGTGAAATCGGAAATTATTATATTTCCGTAATGTTCTAAGCCGCGGCTTGTGCATCAAGTCGCGGCTTTTATCATTCCGAGGCGATATTCCGTAAATGCTTGACAAAGGGCAAGAATATGACCTCCGCAATCCTGGCTTACTCCATTCCGCAACGCGTGCTTCACTGGCTGATGGCGGCTTTGATCATCTTCAACTTGCTGGTCGCGGAAGCGATGGAAGAGACGGTGGAGGCGTTCGAGGACGGGACCGTGCCGTCCGCCGATGATCTGGCCGGTGCCAATCTGCACGCCTATGTCGGCATCGCCGTGCTCTGTCTCGCCGTGGTCCGGCTGGTGCTGCGGATTGTGCAGGGCGCACCGGATGCGCCGGCCGGTGAGCCGCCAATCTTCAAGCTGGCCGCCAAGGTGGCGCATTGGAGCTTCTACGGGCTGTTCATCGCGATCCCCTTCAGTGGCATCGGCAAATATTATTTCGGCAATGACACGGCCGGCTTCCTGCATGGCGGGCCGCTCAAGTCGCTGATGTGGCTATTGATCACAGTGCATATCCTGGCGGTCCTGGTACACCAGTTCTACTGGAAAACCTCCCTGGCTCAGCGCATGACCAAGGGCTGACGGGCAACAGACAAGCGGGGCCTCAGATGGCATTGGCAAGAGCCGGTATCGTCACATTGCCGCATCCGGCCCTTCCGCGGCGGACTGGGCCGATTGTTATGTCGTGAGCGTCCCCGAACCGGACCTTCGAGCAATCGACGCGGCCCGGCGTGTCCTAGGCTCGGCCCCGGCATGGATCCGGTCGCTGCTTGCGCTGCGCAACCGGCTGGTTGCTGTGGCCGGGCTGAAATTGGCCGAACTGAAAATCGGTGCAGCCGAGACGGTCGGCGCCTTTCCGATCGTCAGCGAGAGCGACCGGCAGGTGGTGCTCGGCTTTGACGACAAACATCTCGATTTCCGCATCGTGGTGGATGTGCGGCAGGAGGACGGACGGGGGAGCGTCGTTGCGGTCACGACCGTGGTCGCGCGACATAACCTTGGCGGCCGGGCCTATATCGCGGTCGTCACGCCGTTCCACAAGGTGATCGTCAAATCGCTGCTCAATCGCCTTGCTGCGCGGACCTGATCAGCTTCCGACCGCCGTCACTGTATAGCCCTGCTTGCGCAGCAGTTCGACGAGACCTTCCTCGCCCGGCAGATGCAGGGCACCGACGGCGATGAAGGCATTGCCCTTTGCGAGATGCGGCTGGCTGCCTTTAGCCATCACAACGTTTCGGTCCTGGACAATGCGGCGCTCGAAGGCGGCATAGGCGCTGTCATCCGTGTCGGATCCACTCGGCGTGACCGCTTCGAGCATCGGCATGGTCATGCCGATGTCGCCCGAAAGGTAGATCTCGGTCATCGTCTCGATCACGTCTTCCATCTTGCCGCCGAGCGCCATGGTCTCGATCAGTGCCTTGAAATGGAAGTCGACGGGCAGGTCCGCCATGGCCTGCAATTGCTCGACCAGGGTCTCCAGTCCTGCCACCGGCTTGCCGGCCTTGATCGCATCCTCGGCGATCTGCTTGTCGAGGAAAGACGCGCCGGCCGCCTTGCGGGAAATCTCGCAGGCGGGCAGCGCCACGAAACTGGCCAGGATCCAGGGCTTCATCTTGGCCACTGTGGCCAGCGACAAACCGCGCTGTTTCAAGCCCTGGTCAAGCTCCTCCACCTGCTCGGGGTTGAGGTGATCCTTGACCGTTTTGCCATCGGTAAACATGGTCAGTTCGGGATGCATGAGGAGGGCCGCACCGGCCTTTTTCTCATCAAGGATCTCGTCCGATTCGATGACGATGATGTCGGCCTTCGCCGCAGCCTCGCGGGCGCCTGCCGGCATGGTCAGCACGCGCGGATCGGTGACATGCATGGTGCCGAGCAGCCACGAGGGCTTCAAGCCGTCTTTCTCGATCTTCCAGAAGATGCCCTTGCCGTTGGGCGTCTTGGCCGCCTCGTCACGGACCTTGTCCAGCAAGGCCGGATCGTCGCGCTCCATGGCGACAAGCAGGTTCTGGCCGGTGCATTTGATGGTATCGGCTTTCGCCGGCGAGAGGCTGAACAGAACCAGCACCAGCGACAGCAGCAAGGCCAGCGGCAGGGCGCCCGCCAGCCAAAGTGCCGCTTCTCCAAGCGACAGGCGCGACAGATAGGGGCGAAGATTTTGCAGCAATGGCGCGTTCATGACGGATCCCGTTTGATCGCGGCAGACTAGGCCGGTTGCTCCTCACGATCTGTTAAGGATCGTGGTTAATGCGGGCTCAGGCGCGCGGATGGGCGCGATCGTAGATGTCGAGAAGGCGGGCCGAATCGACTCCGGTGTAGATCTGCGTGGTCGACAGGCTGGCATGGCCCAGCAATTCCTGGATGGTGCGCAGATCGCCGCCGCCGCCCAGGAGATGGGTCGCGAAGGAGTGGCGCAACGCATGGGGCGTTGCGGAGTCCGGCAGGCCCAGCGCCGAGCGCAGGCGCTGCATCTCGCGCTGGATGATTGCCGGCTGCAGCCTTGCGCCGCGGGCGCCGCGAAAAATCGGCTCGTTGTCCGGCAGATGATAGGGGCAGAGTTTTGAATAGGTCGCAACCGCTTCGGCCACGACCGGCAACAGCGGCACAAGCCGCGTCTTGCCGCCCTTGCCGGTGACGCGCAGGCTGGTGACGTTTGCGCGGAACGCGGCCGGCGTCAGGTCGAGCGCTTCGGAAATCCGTAGGCCGCAGCCGTAAAGCAGCGACAGCACGGCGGCATCGCGGGCCGCGATCCAGGGTTCTTCGTTCATCTGCGTGTCGCGATCGACAACTTTCAGCGCCTGGCTTCCGGTCAAGGGTTTCGGCAGGGATTTCGGTTGCTTGGGCGAGCGGATCGCACCGGCCCCGGCCGCGTTGACGAGATCCTTGCGCTCCAGATAGCGGAGGAAGGATCGAAGGCCGGCGAGATGGCGACCAAGCGATCTGGCGCCGTCGCCGTCCTTGCGACGTGCCGCCAGAAATCCGCGCAGGTCTGCGGGCCGAAGGTTCTCGATGTCGCGGATCCTGACCGTGCCGCCGACGTAACCGGACATGAAGATGAGAAACTGCCGCGTGTCGCGCTCATAGGCTTCCAGCGTGTTGCCGGCCAACCGTCTTTCCGAGCCCAGGCTTTCCAGCCAGGCTGCGCGTTCGCCAAGGAGTTTTTCGTCTGCAGGGATCAAAGCGGACCTTTCAGCGTTTTTACCGATTGCTGGCGCATCGGTGATGCTGTCTGACGATGCCGCCAGCGGGTTAGGATAAGACTAACGAGGCGGGATTGTCATGCTCGGATCACACTCGACTGCGATAGAGGCTTTGTCCAACAGGCGAGGTAGATAATGTCGCGTCGTGATCCCGTGGCGACCTTCGGTCAAATCGCAGATACCGTGTCGCTGTTTTCCCATGGTCGCCCGGGCCATATCGTCGATACGCTGATCGCCGAGCGTGGGAAAAACATCGTCACGCATCCGCTGTGGCCGGCGATGCGACCGTTCATCTACAGTCTTCTGCGTTACGACAAAGCGATCGAGTTCGCCAATGACATTGCCAATATGCCGGGTTTCCAAGCGTTCGAATACCTGAGCGCCGTGCTCGACCTGACGATCAGGGTCAACGCGCCGGAGCGCATTCCGGCCAAGGGCGGCTTCATTCTCGTCAGCAATCATCCGACGGGTATTGCCGACGGGGTGGCGGTGTTCGATCTCCTCAAGGATCGCCGACCGGACATGATGTTTTATGCCAATCGCGACGCTGTGCGTGTCAATCCCCGCTTTGTCGAGATGATCATTCCGGTCGAATGGCGTGAAGAGCACAAGTCCAAGCTCAAGGCCCGCGAGACGCTGAAGCTCACCAACCACGCCGTCGAGCAGCAGAAGGCGACCATCCTGTTTCCCTCCGGCCGCATTGCGTATTGGGCGAATGGCCGGCTGAACGAGCGGCCATGGAAGACTTCAGCTGTCGGGCTTTCTCGCAAATACGACCTGCCGATCCTGCCGGTGCACATGAAGGCGCGCAATTCTGGCCTGTTCTACTGGCTCGCCAAATGGTCGACCGAACTGCGCGACATGACCGTGTTCCACGAATTGCTGAACAAGAAGGGCGACCTGTTCGATTTCACCATCGGCAACCTCATCCAGCCGGAGGAACTGGAGGGGGATCTCGCCGACGTCACGAGAGCGCTGGAGCGCCATACGGTGAATGATCTGGCGGCGGACGAAAACGCGCGCTTTGCCCGCCATTTCTAACCTGCTTGTTCTCACTTGCTGTCTTTGGCTAAAGTGCCGCGATGCAGCTAAGGTCCATGTCCGCCCAGAACTACCGATCCCTGCGCAAGATCCGCATGGATCTCGCCGGCGTCAATCTGTTCATCGGCGCGAACGGCGTCGGAAAATCCAATCTCTATCGTTCACTGCAACTCGTGCAGGCGGCGGTCCGTGGCAGGCTTACCCATGAGATTGCGGCCGAGGGCGGCATGGCGTCGGCGCTGTGGTCCGGTCAGAGACGGCTTGAAAAGAATTTCCGTATAAAGTTCGAAGTTGAGATCCTGGACCAGGAGCGTGCCGTCACCTTCATCTATAGTGTGGAAGCAGGGCTTCGTCCGCCGGAAGGCGCTGCCGGATTTGCCTTCGAGCCGCAGGTGAAGGCCGAGCATTTCGCGATCGAGACCGGTTCGCGACCGGTGACGATGATGAAGCGGGACGGCCCGGGCATCATGGTCCGCGACGAACGCGGGCGGATGGAGGCATATCCCGAGCAGGCGATGACCTCTGAGACGGCAATCGCGCTGCTCGGCGATGCTGGGCACTATCCGGAAGTCGGTACCTTTCGACGCATGGTCGATGGCTGGCGTTTCTTCCATGGCTTTCGCACCGATCGCGATTCGCCGCTGCGTCGCCCGTGCCTTGCCGTGACGGCGCCGATGCTGGATGAAGACGGGGGCAATCTGGCAGCGGTGCTGGCAACATTGGTCCATACCCGGCAGGACACGGTCGAGCTCGATGCCGCGATCTCATCGGCCTTCGGCGGTGCGCGACTGAAGGTGCCGGAGCCCGGCGAACATGCCGAATTCGGTGTCGTGTTTCCGGATTTCCCGCAACGGGTATTCCATCCGCGCGAATTGTCGGATGGCCAGATCCGCTTTCTGGGTCTGGCGACAGCGCTGATGTCCTATCGTCTGCCGCCGCTGATCGCCCTGAATGAGCCTGAATCGAGCCTGCATCCCGATATGCTGGATCCGTTAGCCGATATGATCGCCGAGGCCTCTCGGTACAGCCAGATTTGGATCGTCACCCATTCAGAACATCTGGCGGCCGCCGTGTTTGCCCGTTGCGGGGCTCGGCCAAAGCGGGTCATTCGCCAGGACGGGGCGACCTGGATCGACGGTATGCGCCTGACCGGCATGGCCAACGAAGAGGACGACTAGTCTTTCGGGTTCACTTTTGTTCTGTCTCGGGGCATGGTCCGCGCCCATGAACGAAGATTCGTCCAATCTTTTCGGCAAGCTTTTCGATGCGCCCGTCCGGCGCGTCGTGCCGGTGCTTGTGCCGATGCCGGCACCCACTGCCTATAGCTATGCCGTGCCGGATGGCGTCACGGTGACGCCGGGGTCGATCGTGCAGGTGCCGCTCGGCCCCCGCCAGGTGATCGGCGTCGTCTGGGACGGCGAGGACCAGACCTCCGTCGATCCGAAAAAACTGCGCGAGATCACCAAGGTTTTCGACACTCCGCCGTTCGACCCGGATATGCGGACCTTTCTTGACTGGGTTGCCAATTACACCCTTTCTCCGCCGGGCTATGTTGCGCGCATGGCGCTGAGAGCGCCGGCGGCCCTTGATCCGGAACCGATGATCGAGGGACTGCGGTTCAACGGCTACCAGCCGGAGCGGATGACGCCGGCGCGGCGCAAGGTGCTGGAGCTTGCCGGAGATGGTCTCTCCTGGACAAAGAGTGGCCTTGCGCATGCCTGTGGTGTGTCGAGCAGCGTGATCGACGGCCTCCTGTCGCAAGGGGTTTTCGAACAGGTCTTCCTGCCTCCTCCGCCGATCGTCGCCCTTCCGGATCCCGACTATGCGGAGCATCGGCTCGCGGGGCCGCAGAAAGAGGCGGCCGAGGAGATCCTTGAGGCTCTGAAGTCTGGTGGCTTTTCTGTCGCCCTAATCGACGGCGTGACCGGGTCGGGCAAGACGGAAGTCTATTTCGAGGCGATTGCCGAGACGCTGCGCCAGGGCAAGCAGGTCCTGATCCTGTTGCCGGAAATTGCGCTGACGGCCAATTTTCTCGACCGCTTCCATGACCGGTTCGGCGCGAAGCCCGGCGAGTGGCATTCCGACCTTGCGACGCGGACGCGGGAAAAAGTCTGGCGACAGGCCGCCACCGGTGAGATACGCGTCGTGGCCGGTGCCCGGTCGGCCCTTTTCCTGCCGTTCGAAAATCTCGGCCTGATCATTGTCGACGAAGAGCATGATCCGGCCTTCAAGCAGGAAGACCGCGTCTTCTACAATGCCCGCGACATGGCGGTGGTCCGGGCAAGGATCGCAGGCTTTCCCGTCGTGCTGGTCTCGGCGACGCCTTCGGTCGAGAGCCAGGTGAACTGCCTTGCCGGCCGCTACAAGCGTATCCACCTGCCGACGCGATTCGCCGATGCGGCGATGCCGGATCTGCATCTGATCGACATGCGGCGTCATCCGCCGGAGCGCGGCGGCTTCCTCTCGCCTTTGTTGCTGCGTTCCGTCGGCAAGGCCGTGGAGCGCGGCGAACAGGCGCTGCTCTTCCTCAACCGGCGTGGTTATGCGCCGCTGACGCTTTGCCGCGTCTGCGGCCATCGTTTCCAGTGCCCGCAATGTTCGAGTTGGCTGGTGGAGCACAGGTTTCGTGGCCAGATCCAGTGCCATCAATGCGGCTATCATGAGCCGACGCCGAATGCCTGCCCGGAATGCGGCACACTCGACCATCTGGTTGCCTGCGGCCCAGGTGTGGAACGAATTGCCGAAGAGGTCGAGAAACACTTCCCCGAAGCGCGCACGCTCGTGCTGTCTTCGGACCTTGGCGGGGTCAAGCGCCTGCGGCTGGAACTGGAGGCGATCGCCAATGGCGAGGCCGATATCGTCATCGGCACGCAGCTGGTGGCCAAGGGCCACAATTTTCCGCTGATGACGCTGGTTGGCATCATCGATGCGGATATCGGCCTGTCGAATGGCGACCCGCGTGCAGCCGAGCGCACTTTCCAGCTGCTGTCGCAGGTCACCGGCCGTGCCGGACGGACGGGTCGCAAGAGCCTTGGCCTGCTGCAGACGTTCCAGCCGCAGCATCCGGTGATGCAGGCGCTGGTGTCCGGCGATGCGACTGCATTTTATGAACGCGAGATCACCGAGCGTGAACGGGCGCAACTGCCGCCTTATGGCCGTTTGGTGTCGATCATCGTGTCGGCCGACAGTCGGGGCGAGGCCGAAGGGCACGCAAGAGCGCTCCGACAATCGGCGCCCAACGAGCCGGGTATAGCCATTCTGGGGCCGGCCGAGGCGCCGCTGGCGCTGATCCGTGGCCGGCATCGCTTCCGCCTGCTTGTCCATGGCAAGCGCAGCAGCGACATGCAGTCCTTCGTCAAGACCACGCTGGCTCGCGGACCTAAGGAAAGGAAATCGATCCAGGTGCAGGTGGATGTCGATCCGCAGAGCTTCCTGTAGCCACAGGCAATGCCGCGGCTGTCGAAGAAATGTCGCTGAATGCGATACCGCATCGAGAGTGATTGTGGCATAAGCCGCGGCGAACATTCTCTCAGGCAGGACGCTACCATGGAATTCTATTTTCCGACCGAGTTCGGCGAGCAATTGGCCTTTCTCTCCGCGGCGGCAACGACGCTGATCGGCTGTTTCATTCTGTTTGCACCGGGCATCACGCTGCATATCCTCGGTCTGGTGCGCCGTGACGAACGCCCTGAGGGGCTGGGAGCGGCGCGCTCCGTCGGGGGGCTGATCATCGGCTTTTCGGCCACACCTATCCTGGTTGCACAAGAGGCAGTCTATCTGGCCTTCGGTTCGGCGCTGGCGCTGGCTGCCTTCGGCCGCGTGCTGTCGATCATGTCCGATCGGGGCAGCACCTGGCGCAATATGCTATTCCTGGTTGTGGAGGCCATGCTTGCTGCTCTTCCGCTCGCCTATGTCTTCGGTTTGATCTGAACGTGCGGAAACCCTTTCCGGGCACGGGCGCCGCCAATTCGACGCAGATTCGGACAAATTTCGGCGCGAGGCCTTGCTCTAAAGGAGTAAACCGTTAATACGCGTGTTGCGAGTCTAGACCTGCTATGCTAGACGAACCGCGAAATTCGGAAAACGCAAGTGCAGAGCGCTTGTGTTTTCGGGGGAAAACAAAACGATATCAGGATCTTGCTGAACCATCTCGGGGATGCGAGGGAGCCTGGATCAAGATCAGGGAATTTTTTGCCCGTGGCAGACACATCCCAAGTGATTTCTGGCGTAGCAGAGCGTTACGCATCGTCGCTTTTCGAGCTTGCGCTCGAAGCTGGCGCTGTGGATGCCGTTGCTGCCGATCTCAACCGTTTCCAGGCCATGATCGACGAAAGCGCCGATCTGAAGCGCCTGGTGCTGTCGCCCGTGTTTACAGCCGAAGATCAGGTAAATGCGATTACCGCAATTGCCCAGAAGGCTAAGCTCGGTGCGCTGGTACTGAATTTTCTGAAGGTCGTTGCCGGCAATCGCCGCCTGTTTGCCGTTTCCGGCATGGTGGCTGCCTATCGTCAGATCGCTGCCCAGCACAAGGGTGAGATCACGGCGGACGTGACCTCCGCTCATGCCCTGACGGCAGAGCAGGAAAAAGAACTGAAGGCGGCGCTGAAGAGCGTTACCGGCAAGGAAGTGTCGATCAACGCAACGGTTGATGCTTCTCTTCTTGGCGGCCTGATCGTCAAGGTCGGATCCCGCCAGATCGATACGTCTCTTCGCACCAAACTTTCCACCCTTAAGCTTGCACTGAAAGAGGTTGGCTGATGGATATCCGCGCCGCGGAAATTTCCGCAATTCTTAAAGATCAAATCAAAAACTTCGGCAAAGAGGCGGAAGTCTCCGAAGTTGGCCAGGTGCTTTCCGTCGGTGACGGTATTGCCCGCGTCTACGGCCTCGACAACGTCCAGGCCGGTGAAATGGTCGAATTCCCGGGCGGCATCCGTGGCATGGCGCTGAACCTTGAAGCCGACAATGTCGGTGTGGTTATCTTCGGTTCCGACCGTTCGATCAAGGAAGGCGACACCGTCAAGCGGACCGGCGCCATCGTCGACGTTCCGGTTGGTCCGGAACTGCTCGGCCGCGTCGTTGACGCGCTCGGCAACCCGATCGACGGCAAGGGCCCGATCAATGCGACGCGTCGTTCGCGCGTTGACGTCAAGGCTCCGGGCATCATCCCGCGCAAGTCGGTTCATGAGCCGATGTCGACAGGCCTCAAGGCCATCGACGCCCTGATCCCGGTTGGCCGCGGCCAGCGCGAACTGGTCATCGGCGACCGCCAGACCGGCAAGACCGCCATCATTTTGGACTCGATCCTGAACCAGAAGGCTATCCACGACAACGGCCCGGAAGCTGAAAAGCTCTATTGCGTCTATGTCGCCATCGGCCAGAAGCGTTCGACCGTTGCGCAGTTCGTCAAGGTTCTCGAAGAGCGTGGCGCCCTGCAGTATTCGATCATCATCGCCGCTACCGCGTCCGATCCGGCTCCGATGCAGTATCTCGCACCGTTCGCCGGCTGCGCGATGGGCGAATATTTCCGCGATAACGGCATGCATGCCCTGATCGCCTATGACGACCTGTCCAAGCAGGCTGTCGCTTACCGTCAGATGTCGCTTCTGCTGCGCCGTCCGCCGGGCCGCGAAGCTTATCCGGGCGACGTCTTCTACCTGCATTCGCGTCTGCTCGAACGCGCCGCCAAGATGGGCGACGCTGCCGGTGCCGGCTCGCTGACCGCTCTGCCGGTCATCGAAACCCAGGGTAACGACGTTTCGGCGTTCATCCCGACCAACGTGATCTCGATCACCGACGGCCAGATCTTCCTTGAAACCGACCTGTTCTATCAGGGCATTCGTCCGGCTGTTAACGTCGGTCTGTCGGTTTCGCGCGTTGGTTCGGCCGCTCAGGTCAAGGCGATGAAGCAGGTTGCCGGCTCGATCAAGGGCGAACTCGCCCAGTATCGTGAAATGGCCGCCTTCGCCCAGTTCGGCTCCGACCTCGATGCCTCGACGCAGCGCCTGCTGAACCGTGGTGCACGCCTGACCGAACTCCTGAAGCAGCCGCAGTTCTCGCCGCTGAAGACGGAAGAACAGGTCGCCGTGATCTTCGCTGGTGTGAATGGCTATCTCGATAAGGTTGCTGTCAACCAGGTCGGCAAGTTCGAACAGGGCCTGCTCTCCTACCTGCGTTCGGAAGGCAAGGCTATCCTTGATGCCATCCGCACCGAGAAGGCGATCAGCGACGACACCAAGAGCAAGCTCAAGGCGGCTCTCGACACGTTCGCCAAGAACTTCGCCTGATCAGGGCTCAAGCCAAGGACGGATAACGGATGCCTTCACTTAAGGATCTGAAAAACCGGATCGCCTCCGTCAAGGCGACGCAGAAAATCACCAAGGCGATGAAAATGGTCGCCGCGGCGAAACTGCGTCGTGCGCAGGAGGCGGCCGAGGCTGCCCGGCCGTATTCGCAGCGCATGGGTATCGTTCTTGCCAATATCGCTCAGGCGGTCGGCACGGACGATAGTGTGCCGCGTCTGATGGCCGGCACCGGCAAGGACGATGTGCATCTGCTCGTCGTCTGCACTGCCGAGCGTGGCCTTTGCGGCGGTTTCAATTCGCAGATCGCCCGTTTCGCCCGTGACCATGCGCGCAAGCTGCTGGCCGCCGGTAAGACGGTCAAGATCTTCTGCGTCGGCAAGAAGGGCTTCGACAGCCTTCGCCGCGAATTCGGTTCGATCATCGTCGAACGTACGGATCTGCGCGAAGTCAAGCGTATCGGCTTTGCCGATGCGGATGCCATCGGTCGCAAGATCATCGGCATGTTCGAGCGCGGCGAATTCGACGTCTGCACGCTGTTCTATTCCGAATTCAAGTCGGTCATCAGCCAGATCCCGACTGCGATGCAGCTCATTCCGGCTGCCGCACCTGACGTTGATGCACAAGACGGTGCTTCGGCGTTGTATGAATACGAGCCGGATGCGGCTGCGATCCTCACGGATCTCATCCCGCGCAACATCTCGGTTCAGGTCTTCCGGGCCCTGCTCGAAAATGTCGCTGGTGAAATGGGCGCCAAGATGAGCGCCATGGACAATGCGACACGCAACGCCGGTGAAATGATCAACAAGCTGACGCTGAGCTACAACCGCCAGCGCCAGGCTCAGATCACCACCGAGCTCATCGAAATCATTGCGGGCGCGGAAGCGCTCTGAGGTTAAGGAAAGAGGGTAAGAATTATGGCTAAGGCAGCTACCCCCAAATCTACCGCAGCTGGCAAGGTGACGCAGGTCATCGGCGCTGTCGTCGACGTATCGTTCGAAGGTGAACTGCCCTCGATCCTGAATGCGCTGGAAACCACCAATGGCGGCAACCGCCTGGTTCTGGAAGTGGCTCAGCACCTCGGTGAAAACCAGGTTCGCACGATCGCCATGGACTCGACCGAAGGTCTGGTTCGCGGTCAGCCGGTTTCCGATACCGGTGCTCCGATCACCGTTCCGGTCGGTCCGGAAACGCTCGGCCGTATCATGAACGTTATCGGCGAGCCGGTTGACGAAGCCGGTCCGCTGGTCACTTCGGGCAAGCGCGCCATCCACCAGGAAGCGCCGTCCTACGTCGAGCAGTCGACCGACGCGCAGATCCTCGTCACCGGCATCAAGGTCGTTGACCTTCTGGCACCTTACGCCAAGGGCGGCAAGATCGGCCTGTTCGGCGGCGCCGGCGTTGGCAAGACCGTTCTGATCATGGAACTGATCAACAACGTCGCCAAGGCGCATGGTGGTTACTCGGTGTTTGCAGGCGTGGGTGAACGTACCCGCGAAGGCAACGACCTCTATCACGAAATGATCGAGTCGGGCGTGAACAAGCTCGGCGGCGGCGAAGGCTCCAAGGCAGCCCTCGTTTACGGTCAGATGAACGAACCGCCGGGCGCCCGCGCTCGCGTCGCTCTCACCGGTCTGACGATCGCTGAAGACTTCCGCGACAAGGGCCAGGACGTTCTGTTCTTCGTCGACAACATCTTCCGCTTCACCCAGGCAGGTTCCGAAGTGTCGGCTCTGCTCGGCCGTATTCCGTCGGCCGTTGGTTATCAGCCGACGCTGGCGACCGACATGGGTCAGATGCAGGAACGCATCACCACCACGACCAAGGGTTCGATCACCTCGGTTCAGGCCATCTATGTTCCCGCCGACGACTTGACCGACCCGGCGCCTGCAACCTCGTTCGCCCACCTGGACGCAACGACCGTTCTGTCGCGCTCGATCGCCGAGAAGGGTATCTACCCGGCCGTTGACCCGCTCGACTCCACCTCGCGCATGCTCGACCCGATGATTGTCGGCGAAGAGCATTACGAAGTCGCCCGTAAGGTTCAGTCGACCCTGCAGCGCTACAAGGCTCTCCAGGACATCATCGCCATCCTCGGCATGGACGAACTGTCGGAAGAAGACCGTCTGGCTGTTGCCCGCGCCCGCAAGATCGAGCGCTTCCTGTCGCAGCCGTTCTTCGTCGCCGAAGTCTTCACCGGCTCGCCGGGCAAGCTGGTTGCTCTCGAAGACACGATCAAGGGCTTCAAGGGCCTGGTCAACGGTGACTATGACCACCTGCCGGAAGCTGCCTTCTACATGGTCGGCTCGATGGAAGAAGCCATCGAAAAGGCCAAGAAGCTGGCTGCCGAAGCTGCCTAAGTTAGGATCAACGGCGCGCGGGTCATCCCGCGTGCCGTGCCTCTTTCCATCAGAGAAGTGAACGACCATGGCCGACAATTTCAGTTTTGAACTCGTTTCGCCCGAGCGCCTTTTGTTGTCCGAGATGGTCAGCGAAGTCGTGATCCCGGCTACCGAAGGCGAAATGACCGTCATGGCGAACCATGCCCCGACGATGACCACGATCAAGCCGGGCGTCGTCACCGTGAAGCTCGCTTCGGGTCAGGTGACCAAGTATGTGGTCTTCGGCGGCTTTGCAGACGTTTTGCCGACAGGCTGCACGCTGCTGGCCGAATCTGCCGTTCCGCTTGCCGAAGTCACTCCGGACACGCTGAGCAAGCGTATCGATGAAGCCCGCAAGGAGCTGGATTCGGTTGACCATCACGAACATCGCAGCCGCCTCGAGCATTACCTCGGCGAACTGACCAACCTGAACGGTGTTCTGGTCGCCGCCTGAAAGGCTGAGGCCGAGGGCGAATCGCGGCCCTCCAGACCAATTGCCAGGAAATGAATGATGAAAGCCGAGCGTCGCGAGACACTCGGCTTTTTCTTTGGTCAGATCCGTGATCTTACCGCGCATCCTCGAGGATCATCGCAGCGCCCTTTTCGGCAACCATCATCGTCGGTGCGTTGATATTGCCAGCGGTGACATTGGGAAAAATCGAGGCATCGACGATCCTGAGGCCCGGTATGCCGTGGACACGCAGCCTTGAGTCCACGACAGCCGTCCGGTCGTCCGGCCCCATCGCGCAGCTGCCGCAGAGATGATAAATCGAGCCGCTGTTCTGGCGAAAATAGTCGAGCAGGCTTTCATCGGTGTCGGCTGACTGCGACGGCGAAATCTCCTCTTCGATCAGCGCAGCCAGCGCTGGCGCAGACGCAATGCGCCTGACCAGCCGGCTACCCTGAATGACTTCCGCAACATCCCGTTCGGTGGAGAGATAGTTGGGCCTGATCAGCGGCGGCGCATCAGCGTCCGGCGAACCGATGGTGATTGTGCCTCGGCTGGTGGGCCGGCAGGAATTGAAGGCGATCAGGAAGCCGGGATAGGGCTCCGGCGTCAGTCCGGCTCCGGGATTGGCAGGAATGCGATAGGACAGCGGGTTGAAATACAGCTGGATGTTGGGCCGGGTTTCGTCCGGTCCGCCGCGAAAGAAGCCGCCCGCCTGGTTGACGCTCATCGCAAACGGCCCGCTTCGGGTCAGGAGATACTGCAGGCCGAGTGCGGCCTGGCCGAACAGGCTGGCAAATGTGCCGTTCAATGTCGGACAATTGGCGCGATAATAGAAACTGGCGCAGAGATGGTCCTGCAGGTTCGAACCGATAGCCGGCAGATGTCGACGTGTCTTGATGCCTTGCGAAAAGAGATGCGCCCCGTCGCCAATGCCCGAAAGCTGCATCAGCTTTGGCGTATCGACCGCACCAGCCGCGAGGATGACTTCGCGCCGTGCGTTGAACCGCTTGATGGCGCCGTTCTGGCGAACTTCGACGGCTTGCGCACGCCCGTCCTCTGACAGGATCAACCGCTGGGCGACCGCATGCCGCTCGATTGCCAGATTGGGCCGCTTCAGCGCCGGTCGCAGATATTCTGCGCTGGAATGCGATCTCTGGCCATTGCGGGTGTTGATGTCATAAACGCCGGCGCCCTCGATGTCGCGGCCGTTGAAATCGTCATTGGCGGGCAGGCCGAGTTCGCCGCAGGCCTCCAGAAACGCATCGCTGACGGCATGGGTACCGCCGCGCATCGGCGTGACATGGATGGGGCCCCGGTCGCCGTGGTAGTCGGATGCGCCGTGGCGATGCGTTTCCAGCGCCTTGAAATAGGGGAGCACGTCAGTCGCGGCCCAGCCGGGATTGCCTGCCGCCGCCCAGTCGTCGAAATCGGCATTTGCGCCGCGGACATAGACCATGGCGTTGATGGAACCGGACCCGCCCTGGACCTTGCCGCGCGGTACGTAGATCCGCCGGTCAGCCAGTGCCGCCTCCGGCTCCGTCGAATACATCCAGTTGACCTTGGGATTGTAGTAGCTCTTGGCATAGCCCACCGGGATCTTGAACCAGAAGCTGTCATCCTTGCCGCCGGCCTCGATGAGAAGCACACTGTAGCGTCCGTTTTCGCTGAGCCGGCTGGCAAGGATGCAGCCGGCGGAGCCGGCGCCGACAATGACAAAATCGTAGATCATGACCGCTGCTCAGCCCTTGGCCGGAGCGAAGGCTTTGACGTCGGCTGGTTCTGCCGCCATCTGCAGGTGCAGGCGATTGCCGTCATAGGGTGAATGCCGTTTCACCACGTCCAGATCGAGTTCGATGCCGAGGCCCGGCTCGCGCGATGGAATCAGGTATCCGTCGTCAAAGGCCAGCTTCGTCTTAAGCACCTCGGCATGGAAGCCGCCGAAGTCCATGATCGCCTCGTGGATGAGAAAGTTCGGGCTCGCTGCGGACAGCTGGATCGAAGCGGCAGCCCCGACGGGACCGTTGTAGAGATGCGGCGCGATCTGGGCATAAAAGGACTCGGCCATGCCGGCGATCTTCTTCGCTTCCAGCAGGCCGCCGACGCGCGCGACATTCATCTGCAGGATGGAGGCGGCACCCAGTTGCAGCACACGCTGGAATTCATACTTGGTCGTCAGCCGTTCCCCGGTCGAGACCGGGATCGAGGTGGCGCGGGCCACTTCCGCCATGGCGGCTTCCTGTCCGGGGGGCACAGGTTCTTCGAACCACATCGGATCGTATTTCTCGAGCCGCTTTGCCAATCGGATTGCCGAAGACGGTACCATTTGGCCATGGGTGCCGAACAGAATGTCGGCGCGGCTGCCGACAGCCTCGCGGATCCGCGCGCAGAACTGTTCGCAGCGATCCATGACGCCGAGCGAGAGCTGGTGGCCGGAATAGTCGGTATAGGGGCCGGCCGGATCGAATTTCAGCGCGGTAAAGCCCATTTCGACCATGCGGACCGCCTCTTCGGCGGCAAGGTCAATATCGTTGTAGTCGTAATCGCCAGCCGCGTTCTTCGGATAGATATAGGTATAGGCGCGCAGCTTTTCGTGCACCGTGCCGCCGAGCAGATCGGCAACCGGGCGACCGGCGGCCTTGCCGATGATGTCCCAGCAGGCGATTTCGAGGCCGGAAACGATCCCCATCATCGTCGGATCGGGCCGCTGGGTGAAGCCGCTCGAATAGGCGGCGCGCCAGAAGCGCTCGATCCGGTGTGGGTCATGGCCTTCCAGATACCGCTGGAAGACGTCGCCGATCAAAGGAACCAGGGCGGAAGGATGGAACGCGGTCGCGTAGATTTCACCAATGCCCTTGATGCCGCAGGCCGTTTCCAGTTCGACAAAGATCCAGTACATGCCGCCGACATGCGGCGGGGGGACGGCGACGACATAGGTGTTCAGCGACGCAATTTTCATGGGTGTTCCCGGGGGCTTCGATGTTGGCAGTGGGCGGTGGTCGAGGTGCTGTGCTTGTGGGTCTCGCCTAGTGTTTCAGGATCACGAGGCGTGTCTGGGTGAATTCCAGCATGCCGTGCTTGCCATCGTCGCCGCCGAGGCCCGATCGTTTCCAGCCTGCGTGGTAGCCCTGGTAGGGATCGGCGGGGAAGCGGTTGATGTAGAGCTCGCCGGCCTCGATCTCGTTCGCGGCCTTCATTACCTTGCGATAGTTTTCCGAAAACAGCACCGAGGCGAGGCCGAACTGGTGATCGCTGGCCATGGCAAGGGCGTCATCGAATTCGTCATAGGGAATGACGGCGAGAACCGGGCCGAAGACCTCCTCCCGAACGATTTCCATGTCGTGGCGACAATGGGAGAGCAGGGTCGGCGGATAGAAATAACCCTCACCGGCGGGTACGAAGCCGCCCGTCTCGATGATCGCGCCGTCCGCTCTTGCCCGCTCGACCATGTGATGGACGCGCAGGCGGGCAGCCGCATTGGCAAGCGGTCCCATCGCATCCGGGCTTTTACCGCGATCGCCATACCGGCGCTCATGGAATGCGATGCGCAATCTGACAAGCAGATCCTCGTGCACTGACTGATACACATACAGACGTTCGACGGAGGTGCAGACCTGGCCGCAATGGGCGGTCTTGGCCGCCAGCACCATGCGGGTCACCGCATCCAGGTCGGCATCGGGCTCGACGATCACCGGCGTCTTGCCGCCGAGTTCCAGCGATGGCTTGGCGATATTCGTCTTGCAGTATTTCAACACGGTCTGGCCGGCGACGACGCTGCCCGTCAGCGTGATCATGCCGATCTGTGGCCGTGTGCACATCACCTCCGCAACGTCGTGGCTCATGGTCATGATGTTGACGAGCCCGGCCGGCAATTCGGCATCAAGCAATGCCTGGGCAAAAACGAAGGCGGATGTCGGCGTGTTGTTGCTCGGGCGCACGACCACGGCATTGCCGGTGATCAGCGCCGGGGCAATCTTGCGCACGAGCGTGTAGATCGGGAAATTGAAGGGGATCAGGCAGGCGACTACGCCGATCGGCGCACGCTTCAGCATCAGCGTCTCATCCGGCGTGTCGCTCTCGATCACTTCACCCTCGATGCGGCGCGCCCATTCGGCATGGTAGCGCATCAGCTCGACGCCATAGATTGCTTCGGCGGTCGCATCGGCGAGGCTCTTGCCGCTCTCGCGGGCAAGCGCTTCGCCGATTTTCGCTGCGTTGCGCTCGATTACATCCGCGAGCCGGCGCATGGCATTGCCGCGCTCGATCGCGGGCAGTTTGGCCCAGCTTTTCTGTGCTTCGGCGGCGTGACTGACTGCGGCGATGACATCCGCTTCGGTTGCGGCAGGAACCGAGGCGAAAACATCGCCAGTGGCCGGATTGCGAACCTCTATCGTCGCGCGGGTTTCGGATTCGATGAAACGGCCACCAATGAAATTGCGATACTCTGTCATGGCCACCTCCTGCGGAAAAATCCCGACAAGTAGGGGCCGCGGACGCCGGCTTCGCAAGCGAGTTATTTTCGGGCCGATCATTCCAAAATGGAATGTTTCAATCCGTGCCGAGCTCTTTCGTCAACCACTGGCGGAATGCCGATGCATTCGCGCTCTCGGGTTGCTCGGCACGCGTGACCAGCCAATAAGACTCATGGCCTTCGACCTCGACATCCAGGACCTGCGTCAGCTGGCCGGATCGGATCAGCGGCTCCACCATGAAACGGTCGGCGACAGCGACGCCAAGACCATTGCATGCGGCTTCGACGGCCATGTCGAGCAGGTCGAATTCCAGGCCGCCACGGATGTTGGTGTGACTGAGGTCGGCGGCATCCAGCCATCGCTGCCAGGTCAGGTAGCGCTGGTCCGCCGAGGCCAGAACATGCAGAAATGTCAAGTTGGACAGATCGGTCGACTGGCCTGTCGGATTTGCGCGCAACAGGCGCGGCGCGCAGACGGCGATGTGGCGTTCCGTTATCAGCAGTTGCGATTTCAGCATCGGCCATTCGCCGTCGCCGAAGCGGATGGCGCAATCGAGAATGCTGCGCTCGGCGAGACTGTCCTGCAACTCGGTGGTTATGCTGATCTCGATGTCGGGCATGAAAGCGCGCAGGCTGGCCAATCTCGGCATAAGCCAACGCTTGGCAAAGGTCGGCGGCACGTTGATGCGCAAGCGACGCTGGTTGCTCTTTTCCATGATGCCGCGCACGGCCAGTTCGACATTGTGGAAGGCCTGCTGCAGCGTCGCCAGAAGTTCGACGCCGGACGGTGTCAGTTCAAGATGATGATGCTTGCGGATCACCAGCGTTTCACCAAGCTGCTCTTCAAGATTGCGAACCTGGCGGCTGACGGCGCTCTGGGTCAGGTTCAGGCGGTCTGCCGCGCGGGTAAAGCTGCGGGTCTGTCCGACCACCTCGAACACTTTCATGGCCGAAAGCGCCGGCAATTTTCGCATGATGTTTCCTGTCTTCCTGCGCCTGAGGCGGATTTTTGCATGCCATATAAGCAGACACGGAGCGCGCCCGTCACGTTGTTTCTGCGGTGGCATTTTTCGTCTCTGTTGGACGGAATGCGATTGAATGTGTCGGCCACTCGGTGAGATAGTCCCCGGGTCGTCATCCGGCGACACATGGGAGGGTACGGCATGAAGGTCGGAATCGTCGGGGCCGGCATGGTCGGCAGTTCGGCAGGTTATGCTCTGGCGCTGATGGGCATTGCCAGCGAGATCGTGCTGATCGATCAGAATGCAGCGCTTGCGCTTGCCCAGGCGGAGGATATCTCGCATGCCGTCCCGTTCATGTCATCGACGACTGTCAATGCCGGCGGCTACAAGGATCTGGAGGGGGCCGGTGTCGTCATTCTCGCCGCCGGTGTCAGCCAGAAGCCGGGCGAGACCCGTCTGGAACTGCTGGAGCGCAATGCTGCCGTGTTTCGCGCTGTCTTGAGCGAGGTGCTGCCGGTGGTTCCCGAGGCGATCCTTTTGATCGCGTCCAACCCCGTCGACATCATGACGCAGATCACCACGCGCATTTCCGGGCTGGCGCCTCAGCGCATCATCGGCTCTGGCACGATCCTCGACACGGCGCGCTTTCGCAGCCTGATCGGCCGGCATCTCGGCATTTCGCCGCAATCGGTGCATGCCTATGTGCTGGGCGAACACGGCGACAGCGAAGTGCTGGCCTGGTCGAGCGCCATGGCGGGGTCGATTTCGCTCCATTCGTTTGCCGAGCAGGTCGATCATCCGCTGACCGAGACCGTTCGGGCAGCGATCGATGATGGCGTGCGAAATGCCGCCTACAAGATCATCAACGGCAAGGGCTCCACCTATTATGGCATCGGTGCGGGCCTTGCCCGGATCGTCAAGGCAATTGCCCAAGACCACCGTGATGTGCTGTCAGTCTCGATCGTCACCCCGGAAGTCACCGGCGTACGCGACGTGGCCCTGTCCATTCCGCGGGTCATCGGGGCCGCCGGTGTGATAACCGATCTGTTCCCGGATCTCGACGAACAGGAACATGGTGCGCTCAACCGCAGCGCGTCGCTCCTGAAGGCGCTGGCGGATTCCGTTCGGCTATAGTGGGCTGGCTTCTGCCGCCAGGTATTTGCCTTGCGCTGTCCTGCGGTTTTGATCCGCCAGCATTTGCCCTATAGTAATTTTTCAATGTGTGGACGAGCATGACGATGGATGCAGAGGTAGTCGGGAACGGTGAACTGGCCGACTTCAGGTCGAAGGCGCGCGCAGCGAGCAGCTTGCTCAAGGCCTTGTCACACGAGACCCGCCTGTTGATCCTTTGCATGGTCAGCCGCGAGGAAAAGACCGTCAGCGAAATCGAAAAGCTGCTCGGGCTTCAGCAAGCCGTCGTCTCGCAACAGCTCGCCCGGCTTCGCGCCGACAATATTCTCGAGACACGCCGCGACGGGCGCCAGATCTACTATCGCATCGCAGACCCGCAGCTTAACGACCTGATCTCCGTTCTCTACAAGATGTATTGTGAGCCCGGCCCAGCCGTGATCGCCGCCGATGCAGCCGGCATCGCGTGAGCGCCCGGCATGGAAACCTGATGGGGGCTCGCCGTGATGATCGACAAGCTTGAATTCTTCATTGCACTCGCCCGCGAGCAGCATTTCGGACGGGCAGCCGAAGAATGCGGCGTGACGCAACCGACGTTGTCGGCTGCGATCCGCCAGCTTGAGGATCAACTCGGCGTGATGCTGGTCCAGCGCGGTTCACGTTATCAGGGTCTGACGCCGGAGGGGCAGCGGGTGCTCGAATGGGCGCGACGAATCGTCGGCGACGCGCGCACCCTGCGCGAGGAAATGCGTGCCACGCGCCATGGCCTTGCCGGACATATCCGCTTGGCGGTCATTCCGACAGCCCTGGCAATGGTGCAGCGGTTGACGGAACCCTTTCAGCAGCGGCATCCCAATGTCACCTTCTCCGTGCTGTCGCGCACGTCACTGCAGGTGCTCAGCCTGCTTGAAAATCTCGAGATCGATGCCGGCATTACCTATCTCGACAATGAGCCCCTAGGGCGGGTTACGAGCGTGCCGCTTTACTCCGAGCGTTATCATCTGATTACCGCTGCCGGAACGCCGCTTGCCGATCGGGACACGGTGTCCTGGAGCGAAGTGGCCGATCTTCGGCTTTGTCTGCTGACCGCGGACATGCAGAACCGGCGGATCATCAACCAGCATATGGCCGAGGCGGGCGTGACCCCGAAGCCGACGCTCGAATCCAACTCGATGATCGTGCTCTTCTCTCATATCCGCACCGGAAAATTGGCTTCGATCATGCCACGCAACGTGGCCGAATCCTTCGGTTTCACGGAGGCGATCCGGATGATCCCGATCACCGACCCGGATGCCCAACATCTGGTCGGGCTCGTCGCGACGCATCGCGAGCCGCATACGCCGCTGGTGTCTGGACTGCTGCACGAAGCCCGATTGCTGGTCGCCGCGCAGGCCTTCGATAGATTTTTTCTATCGACCGACGAAACAGCTGCATTGACCTGATCCTCCCAACACGATCATCCTTGAGAAAGGCATCGCTGGCGATTTCGCTGCGGGAGGCTTCAAGCACAATTCGAGGCGGCAAGCCCCGCGCATGGCGATCTGGACGGCTTGTCGGTTTGGGAGGACTGGCACATGAATATTCGGGCGATTGCCGAGGATGAGGCAAGCCGCATCTCTGCGATCATTGAAGACTTGAAGCATCTGGAAGGTCCGATGCTGCCGATCCTTCACGAGATCCAGGCTGTGTTCGGCTTTGTCCCGGAAAGCGCCAAGCAGATCATCGCCACGGCGTTGAACCTGTCGCGTGCCGAGGTGCATGGCGTCATTACCTTCTATCACGATTTCCGTGACCATCCGTCCGGTCGACATGTGCTGAAGCTCTGTCGCGCCGAGGCTTGCCAGTCCATGGGTGGCGAGCCTCTTGCTGAAAAACTGCTGTCCCGACTTGGAATCGACTGGCACGGTACCACGGCCGATGGGGCGATCACGGTCGAACCGGTGTTCTGTCTCGGGCTCTGTGCCCAGGCGCCGGCTGCCATGTTTGACGGCGAACTGCATGCCAGGCTTTCCGAACACTGTCTCAGCGACATCGTTGCGGAGGCACGCCGATGAGCGTTACCGTATTCGTACCGCGTGATTCAGCAGCGCTTGCCGTGGGTGCCAACAGGGTCGCTGCGGTCATCGAGCGGGAAGCCAAGGCGCGCGGGCTCGATGTGACGATCGTTCGCAACGGTTCGCGCGGCCTGCTATGGCTTGAAGTTCTGGTCGAGGTTCGGACAGTAGCGGGCCGTATCGCTTACGGTCCGGTCACGCCGTCGGACGTGCCGGCGCTGTTCGATGCCGATTTTCTCGCCGGTGGTGCGCATCCGCTCTGTCATGGCGAAACGAAAGAAATTCCGTTCCTCAAGAGTCAGACACGGCTTACGTTCTCGCGTTGTGGCGTCACGGATCCGTTGTCGCTGGATGACTATCGGCGCTATCAGGGCCTGAAGGGTCTGGAAAAGGCGATTGCGCTTCCACCGGCAGAGATTGTCAGCCAGGTGACAAACAGCGGTCTGCGCGGTCGTGGCGGGGCGGGCTTTCCGACCGGGATCAAATGGAAGACGGTGGCTGACGCGAAGGCGGACCAGAAATATATCGTCTGCAACGCCGACGAGGGCGACAGCGGCACGTTTGCGGATCGGATGATCATGGAGGGGGATCCCTTCGTGCTGATCGAAGGCATGGTCATCGCCGGCATCGCCACCGGTGCCACCAAGGGCTATGTCTACACCCGGTCGGAATATCCTTACGCGATCGCGATGATGGACGAGGCGATCGCGGTCGCCCGCCGCGCCGGAATTCTCGGGCCGTCCGTTATGGGTTCGACTTACGCTTTCGACATGGAAGTGCGCGAAGGCGCCGGTGCCTATGTCTGTGGCGAGGAGACCTCGCTGCTCAACAGTCTTGAGGGCAAGCGCGGCATCGTTCGCGCCAAGCCGCCGTTGCCGGCGCTGCAGGGCCTGTTCGGCAAGCCGACTGTGGTCAACAACGTCATGTCGCTTGCCTCCATTCCGGTCATCATGGACCAGGGCGCACAGTTCTACCGCGATTTCGGCGTGGGCCGGTCGCATGGCACGATCCCGATCCAGATCGCCGGCAATATCAAGCATGGCGGTCTATACGAGACGGCATTCGGCCTGACACTCGGCCAGCTGATCGATGAGATTGGCGGAGGCACGCTGTCTGGCCGTCCGGTCAAGGCCGTGCAGGTCGGTGGCCCGCTCGGCGCCTATTTTCCGCGCGCTCTTTTCGATACCGTCTTCGATTATGAAGCCTTCGCCGCGCGGGACGGCCTGATCGGCCATGCTGGCATCGTCGTGTTCGACGATACCGCCGACATGCTGAAGCAGGCGCGGTTCGCCATGGAATTCTGCGCCATAGAAAGCTGCGGCAAGTGCACCCCCTGTCGCATCGGTTCGACCCGCGGCGTCGAGACGGCCGACAGGATTGCCAAGGGCATCGAGCCGGAAAAGAACCGCGAACTGCTGGCAGACCTCTGCAACACGATGAAATTCGGTTCGCTTTGCGCGCTGGGCGGCTTCACGCCCTATCCCGTGCTGAGTGCGATGACGCATTTCCCGGCTGATTTCGCGCCGGCACCGATGGTGGAGGCGGCCGAATGAACGAAGCGAACAAGGTCAAAGGTCCCGCGTCCTACTTTCCGTCGATCGAAAAGACCTATGGCCAGCCGATAGACCACTGGGTCGCGCTGATCCGTGGTCAGGCCGGGTTGACGCATATGCAGATCGTCAACTGGCTCAAGCAGACACACGGCCTGGGGCATGGTCATGCCAACGCGCTTGTGGCGCATACGCTGGCCGAAACGAAACAAGCGGGAGGGATCTGAAACATGCGCAATCCTTCCTTCGATTTCAAAGGAGCCTTCTGATGGGTCTCGTTCCGGAAATTGACTTTGGCACGCCTGCGTCCCTGGCGACCGAGACCGTCACGCTGACCATTGACGGTCGCGAGATCACCGTCGCCGCCGGCACCTCGATCATGCGCGCTTCGATGGAGGCCGGCATCCAGGTGCCGAAACTCTGCGCCACCGACATGGTCGATGCCTTCGGCTCCTGCCGGCTCTGTCTGGTGGAGGTCGAGGGCCGCAATGGCACGCCCGCATCCTGCACGACCCCGGTTGCGGCCGGGCTTGTCGTGCACACCCAGACGGAGCGACTGAAGCAGATCCGCAAGGGTGTGATGGAGCTCTACATTTCCGACCACCCGCTCGACTGTCTGACATGCGCCGCCAATGGCGACTGCGAGCTGCAGGACATGGCGGGCGCTGTCGGCCTGCGCGACGTGCGCTACGGCTACGAGGGTGACAATCACGTCAAGGCGCGCTCGGGTGCTGGCGAAAGCAATGCCCGCTACATGCCGAAGGACGAAAGCAATCCGTATTTCACCTATGACCCGGCCAAATGCATCGTCTGTTCGCGTTGCGTGAGGGCTTGCGAGGAAGTGCAGGGTACGTTCGCGCTGACCATCGAGGGACGTGGTTTCGGCAGCCGTGTGTCACCTGGTGCGCACGAAGACTTCCTCTCCTCCGAATGTGTCTCCTGCGGCGCCTGCGTGCAGGCCTGTCCGACCGCCACGCTGACCGAAAAGTCGGTGATTGCCATCGGCCAGCCGGAGCATTCTGTCGTTACGACCTGCGCCTATTGCGGCGTCGGCTGTTCGTTCAAGGCGGAAATGCGAGGCGAAGAGCTGGTGCGGATGGTTCCGTGGAAGGACGGCAAGGCCAATCGCGGCCATTCCTGCGTCAAGGGACGGTTCGCCTATGGTTACGCAAGCCATAAGGACCGCATCCTCAATCCGATGGTGCGCGAGAATATCAGCGATCCCTGGCGTGAGGTAACCTGGGACGAGGCCTTTGCCCATATCGCGGCTGAATTCAAGCGGATCCAGTATCAGTACGGGCGCGAGGCGATTGGCGGCATCACTTCGTCGCGTTGCACGAACGAAGAAACCTATCTGGTGCAGAAGCTGATCCGCGCCGGCTTCGGCAACAACAATGTCGATACCTGCGCCCGCGTCTGCCATTCGCCGACAGGCTATGGCCTGGGCCAGGCCTTCGGTACGTCGGCGGGAACGCAGGATTTCGACAGCGTCGAGCATTCCGATGTGGTCGTGGTCATCGGTGCCAACCCGACGGACGGTCATCCGGTCTTCGGGTCGCGGCTGAAGAAGCGGTTGCGCCAGGGCGCGAAACTGATCGTCATCGATCCGCGCCGGACCGATATCGTCCGCAGCCCGCATATCGAGGCAGCCTTCCACCTGCCGCTGAAGCCTGGCACCAATGTCGCCGTGATGACTGCCATGGCGCATGTCATCGTGACCGAAGGTCTGTTCGCCGAGGCTTTCATTCGCGAACGCTGCGACTGGTCGGAATTCGAGGATTGGGCGGCGTTTGTCGCCGAGCCGCAGCACAGCCCTGAGGCGACCGAGGCATTCACCGGCGTCCCGGCTGCCGACCTGCGCGGCGCTGCACGTCTCTATGCCACCGGCGGCAATGGCGCGATCTACTACGGTCTGGGCGTGACGGAACACAGTCAGGGTTCGACGACCGTCATGGCAATCGCCAACCTCTCCATGGTGACCGGAAATATCGGTCGTCCCGGTGTGGGCGTGAACCCATTGCGTGGGCAGAACAATGTGCAGGGTTCCTGCGACATGGGCTCTTTCCCGCACGAGTTTCCAGGCTACCGTCATGTTTCGGACGACGCCACGCGCGACACCTTTGAAAAACTCTGGGGCGTGACGCTTAGCGATGAGCCGGGCCTTCGCATCCCCAACATGCTCGATGCGGCCGTCGACGGCACGTTCAAGGGCATCTATATCCAGGGCGAGGACATTCTCCAGTCCGACCCGGACACCAAACATGTGTCGGCCGGTCTGGCCGCGATGGAATGCGTCGTGGTGCACGACCTCTTCCTCAACGAGACGGCCAACTATGCCCATGTCTTCCTGCCGGGTTCGACTTTCCTGGAGAAGGATGGCACCTTCACCAATGCCGAACGCCGGATCAACCGCGTGCGCAAGGTGATGAGCCCGAAGAACGGCTATGGCGACTGGGAAGTGACACAGAAGCTTGCCCAGGCGATGGGGCTGAACTGGACCTATAGTCATCCGTCCGAAATCATGGACGAGATTGCCGCGACCACGCCGAGCTTTGCCAAGGTTTCCTATGCCTATCTCGAGACGATGGGATCGGTTCAGTGGCCTTGCAACGAAGCACATCCAGATGGCTCGCCAATCATGCATACCGACGGATTCGTGCGCGGAAGGGGTAAGTTCATCCGCACCGAATATGTCGCGACGGACGAACGCACAGGGCCGCGTTTCCCGCTGCTACTGACCACCGGCCGCATTCTGTCGCAGTACAATGTCGGCGCACAGACCCGGCGCACCGAAAACACGGTTTGGCACGGCGAGGACCGGCTGGAGGTGCATCCGCACGATGCCGAGCAGCGGGGGATCAAGGATGGCGACTGGATCAAGTTGACCAGCCGCGCGGGGGACACGACGCTGCGCGCGTTGCTGACCGACCGGGTATCTCCGGGCGTCGTCTATACCACCTTCCATCATCCCGATACGCAGGCCAACGTGATCACCACGGACTTCTCCGACTGGGCGACAAACTGCCCGGAATACAAGGTGACCGCGGTGCAGGTCTCGCCGTCGAACGGCCCGACCGAATGGCAGGAAGACTATGAAGAACTGTCCCGTCGCTCGCGTCGCATCGTCGGCAAGCTAGAGGCTGCGGAGTGAGGCATGGCGCTGTCGTCTGGCTCTTTGACACTGGCCGTGACGCGACCTGCGCAACGCATCCGCCGGCGCGGGCGCAACGCTAGGAAGGGACCGACAGCGTGACCCGCCGAAACGTGACCCTTGCCGTTCGGGAAATCCGCAGTCGTCGGGGACTGATGACGGACGGAAGTCGGCTGGTGCCGGAGGAAGTGCCGATCGCCTTTTCCTATGGCGGCAGCACCCATGCCGTGATGATGGCGACGCCCGACGATCTCGAGGATTTTGCCGTTGGGTTTTCCCTGGCCGAAGGCATTATCGGACATGCGCGCGAAATCGTCGATATCGAGGCGGTTGAGGCGGGTGACGGGATCGATGTGCAGGTGGTGCTGGTGGACGGGACTGCGCAGGCCCTGACCTCGCGGCGCAGGCGCATGGCCGGCCCGGTCGGATGTGGTCTTTGCGGCATCGAATCGATCGAGCAGGCGACGCGAGAGGTGCCGGTCGTTGCCGGCAGTGATTTCGCCCTTACTCCAGCGCAGGTCGCCGAGGCCGTGCGTCTGCTGGGCGAGGGGCAAAAGCTCAATCGCGAAACGCGGGCGGTGCATGGAGCCGGTTTCTACATGCCCGGCCGTGGAGTCGTGGCGATCCGGGAAGATGTCGGGCGCCACAATGCGCTCGACAAGCTTGCCGGTGCCGTCCTCATCGGTGGATGGTCGCCGACCGAAGGGGCGGTGGTGGTCACCAGCCGGCTATCGGTCGAGATGGTGCAGAAGACGGCGGCGCTCGGTTCCCCGATGCTGATCGCGATTTCCGCGCCGACGGCCCTGGCCATTCGCACCGCGGAAAAGGCGGGCATGACCCTGATCGGAATTGCCCGCGACGATGATTTCGAAATTTTTACCGGGTCTGAAAAAGTGATCCAGGGAGTGTTCCACCATGTCTCATAGCGGCACTGACGAAAAGCTCGTGCGGATGGCCAACCAGATCGCCACCTTTTTCCTGTCCCAGCCGGCGGACGTGCGGGTGGATGGCGTTGCCTTACATATCAACAAATTCTGGGAGAAGCGCATGCGCCGCCGCTTCTTCGAGATGATCGATGCACATCAAGACGGTTTCCTGCCGCTGGTTGTCGAGGCGGCTGCAAAGATCGAGCGCCCCGATCCGGTGGCAGCACACAGCCCGTCTCAGATGTCGCCGTCCTGAGCGACTGGCGGCCAACGCAGCGTTCCATGGTCTCGCCGGGTAATTCTGAACGCAAAAAAAGCGGCCACAGGCCGCTTTTTGTCATCTTGGACCGCAATAGGCCGACAATTACGCGGCCAGATCTTCCAGGTCGCTGCCCTTGAACATCTTCGCGAGGTTGAGGAAGCAGATCATGCCGTTTTCGTTGGCAATGATGCCCTCGGAGAAGGTCTTGTCGAAGGAGGCGGAGATTTCCGGCACCGGCTGAACCTGGCTGGACGGGATGGTCAGGATGTCCGAAACACGGTCGACCAGCATACCGATGACCATATTGTGCACTTCTGCAACCACGATGGCAGAGCGTTCATTGGCAACCGTAGACTTCATGCCCAGCTTGTAGGCAAGGTCGATGATCGGGATCACCGAGCCGCGGAGGTTCATCACGCCGATGACGTCGGCCGGTGCGTGCGGGATCGGCGTCGACGGAGCCCAGCCGCGGATTTCGCGGATCGTGGTCGTCTTGACGCAAAATTCCTGATCATGAAGCCGGAACGCGATGATCTCGAGGGTTTCCCCGCTGAAGCTAGTCGAACTGATCGTGGTTGCCATTAGAAATCTTCCCAACCTTCCTGTGCCTTGGCCGATGCACCTACGCCTGCGGCGCGAGCGACCTGAGCCATGAGTTTGCGTGCCGGCGATGCAACAGGAGGGGCATCAGGACGCGCTTGGTGTATAATATGCGAAGAGTGTTGCCCAATTCTAAACTGCGCAACAAGACTGCGAAGGGTGGCCGCTTCGCGCGCGAGGCTGTGGCTGGCGGCGGTGGATTCCTCGACCATGGCGGCGTTCTGCTGGGTGTTCTGGTCCAGTGCGTTGACCGCCCGGTTGATTTCCAGAAGCGCGGTCGACTGTTCCTTTGATGCCTCGACGATGGCGATGACATTCAGGTTGATGTCCTGGACTTCCGAGACGATCTGTTCCAGCGCCTTGCCGGTTTCACCGACGAGATCGACGCCGTTCTTAACCTGGCCGGACGATGTGGTGATGAGGGCCTTGATTTCCTTGGCCGCGTTGGCCGATCGTTGCGCCAGTTCGCGGACCTCCTGTGCGACGACGGCAAAGCCCTTGCCGGCTTCGCCCGCACGGGCTGCTTCCACGCCTGCGTTCAAGGCGAGCAGATTGGTCTGGAAGGCAATATCGTCGATCACGCCGATGATGTTGGAAATCTCGCGCGACGAATTTTCAATCTGGTCCATCGCACCGACCGCTCTCTTGACGACATCGCCGGATCGCTCCGCCGCAGACTTGGTCCGGCCCACCATCTGCCCGGCCTCGATGGCGCGCTGGGAGCTGTTGGACACGGTCTGGGTGATCTGCTCCAGTGCTGTCGCGGTCTCCTCGATCGCGGCGGCCTGCTGTTCGGTGCGCTTCGACAGGCTGTCGGAGGCGGTGCGGATCTCGGAGGAGCCGGCCGCGATGGCCTCGGTATTGCCGTTGACCGTGCGGATCGCCTGATGAAGCTTTTCGATCGAGGCATTGAAATCCGTGCGGGTCTTCTCAAGCGCCGGAATGAAGGGCTTCTCGATGCGGGCCGTCAGGTCGCCATTGGCAAGCGCGGTCAGCCCATGAGCCAATTCATCGACGGCGCGGACACGCTCGGTCACGTCGGTCGCATATTTGACAACCTTGAAGACGCGGCCGCTTGCATCGAAAATCGGATTGTAGGAGGCCTGGATCCAGACGACCTTGCCGCCCTTGCCGATGCGCTTGAATTCCTCGGCGACATATTGCCCGGACGCCAGCGTCTGCCAGAACTTGCGATAGTCTTCCGTGCGTGTGTAATCCGCCTCACAGAAGATCGCGTGATTCTGACCGACGATTTCGGTCAGGCTGTAGCCGAGCGTCTTGAGGAAGTTTGCATTGGCGGTGAGGATTTCGCCGGTGGGGGTGAACTCGATGGTCGCCTGGACGCGGGAAATGGCTTCCAGCTTGCCGCTGTCTTCCGCCGACTTCTGCTTTCTCGCCGTGATATCCGTAGCGAACTTGACGATCTTGTATGGCTTTCCGCCGCGCATGACCGGATTGTAGGAGGCCTGGATCCAGATCTCCGAGCCGTCCTTGGCAATGCGCTTGTATTCGCGGCTGTCGAATTGGCCCCGCCCAAGGCTTGCCCAGAATTCGCGATATTCCGGGCTGGCCACATAGGCCGGCTCGCAGAACATACGGTGATGCTTGCCTTTGATCTCGCTCAGGCTGTAGCCCAGCGTGCGACAGAAATTTTCGTTTGCCGTCAGGATCGTCCCGTCGAGGTTGAATTCGATGATCGCCTGGGATCGACCCAATGCCGTCAGGATCGATTTTGAATCGCCTGCATTTGCCAATAGAAATGCCATATTGCCCTCCGGGTCGACCGCGGTTCGATACAGATTGGCGGCCTCCATTGAGGGAAGCCGCCAATTTCTAGGGGTCAATTATGGCTATCAAGTCTTAAGAGAGGCTCAAATATATCAGAGCTTTCGCGCAACGGTTGATCATTTGCCCGTCATTTTATACAAATTTTACAACCGGCTTGACGATCAGGACGACCGAAGTCACGTAAAAAGAAGCGTATTAGTGATGTGCTAAATTAAGCTTTAAGGATTTATCCGGCTCGTGTCGGGCGGTCGAGAATACGCTTGCCGAACAGGCTTGCGGCCAGATCAACCATCACATGGGCGCTGCGGCCGCGGTCGTCGAGGAAAGGGTTCAGTTCGACGAGATCGAGCGACGACACCAGGCCGCTGTCGTGCAGAAGCTCCATGATCAGATGGGCTTCACGAAAGGTTGCGCCGCCGGGCACGGTCGTGCCGACGCCGGGTGCGATGCCCGGATCGAGGAAATCGACGTCGAGACTGACATGCAGAAGCGCATTCGCCTCGCGGACGTCCTTCAGGATCTGCTTCAGGATCCCTGCCATGCCTTCTTCATCGATCGCGCGCATGTCGTAGACGTTGACCGCATTTTCGGAGATCAGTCGGCGTTCCTCGTCATCGACGGACCTTATGCCGACCTGGTAGACATGGCTCGGGTTGACCAGCGGACGGGCCGGATCAAGGATCGGTGCGAATTCGGCCTTGCCGCAGAAAAATGCGACAGGCATGCCGTGAATATTGCCGGACGGAGAAGTCGCCGGCGCATTGAAGTCGGAATGGGCATCGAGCCAGAGGACGAAGAGCGGGCGGCCGGCATCGTGTGCGTATCGCGCCATGCCGGAGACACTGCCCATCGAAAGGCTGTGGTCGCCGCCAAGCAGGACAGGCACCGAGCCCTTGGTTGCGGCCTCATAGGTGGCAGCCTCGAGCGCGCGGGCAAAGGCCCCGACGATGGCCAGATGCTTGGCCTTGTCCATGACCGGCAGATCAGCGGCCGGCGCCGGGCGCAGGTCGCCCGCGTCATCGACGGTGTAGCCGAGATCGACGAGCGCCGGGGCAATGCCGGCAATGCGCAGTGCGGCCGGGCCCATGGCGCAACCACCGCGTCCGGATCCTTCTTCGAGCGGCACGCCGATCAGGGTGACGTTTCTGGTTTGCTTGGCCATGGGTGATCCTTGGAAATGGTTGAGACCGGATGATGCGCCATGTCTGCGTTGGCAAAAAGCTGGAACATCGCCATAAAGCACTATAGTTTGCACAAATCGCAACCATATGATGACGAAGTGTAACGATGGATGATCTGGACCGTGATATTCTGAGCGCTCTTCGGCAAAACGCCCGGATACCCGTTGCTTCCCTTGCCGCAATGACCGGCGCATCGCGGGCGACAATCTCGGCCCGGATCGATCGCTTGGTCGCCAATGGCACCATTGCCGCTTTCACAATCCTCACCGGACGGGAAATCCAGCCGACCGGGGTGCGGGCAATCATCATGATCGAAGTCGTCGGCAAGTTTGCCGATCGGGTCGCGCAGCAGTTGCGCGGCATTCCGCAGGTCAAGTCGCTGCACAGCACCAATGGCCGCTGGGACTTCATTGCTGAACTCGAAGACCGTGATCTGGCTGGCTTCGACGAAACGCTGCGTCGCATTCGTCTGGTCGAGGGGATCAACAGCACCGAATCGAGCATTCTGTTGAAGACCAGCAAGGTCGCCTGACCCGTCAATATTCCTTCTCGTAGTAGATGCCGCCTCCGGCGCCCGAACCGCCGGCTTCACCTTTCAGCTTCACGCCGCGGCCGATGTCGAGATTGATCACCGCCTTGCCGCCGCCGCTGCCGCTTTGCTGCAGTTCGATATAGGTTCGGTCGTTCAGGTATTTTCCGGCGCTGATGCTGGTCTGGCCGGTGGAGTCGGTGGAGATGTCGAGATCGTCGATTCCGAGTGTCGAGCGCAAGGTCTGGAACAGCGAGGTCGAATTGCCGCCCGCCAGCTGGGCGGCGGCATCGGCGAGCTGGGCGATCTGCAGCGCCGAGAGCCGCGACATCGACTGGCCGAAGATCAGCTGCGCCAGAATTTCGTCCTGTGGTAGGGTGGGTGATGAACTGAAGGTCACTTCCGGGTCGCTGGCAAAGCCGTAAAGCTTGATCGTCACGGTCGAGGTGCCGGATGTGGTGGTCGCCTCAAGGTCGATGATCGGAATGAGATCGCCGCCGAAGGTAATCTCGGCCCGGGTGATATCCAGACGTTTGGTGAGGATCTGCATGCGCCCCCGGCGCAGCTCGAAGCCGCCGGAGACATTGGGTGCGGACGCCGATCCGGTCAATGTCAGGGTGCCGCCGAGCTCGGCATCGATGCCGCGGCCGCGAATGAAGGTCTGCGACGGCGAAGATATGCGAAGGTCGAGCAGGATCGGTGAACTGGAGCTTCGGCCGGCGGCCGGGGTGATGGTACGCAACTGCTGGGTGACTGCCTTTGGTGCGTTCCGATGCTGGATGTCGAGCTGTGAAAGGCTGGTGGGGCGGCGCTCCGACAGGGTGATCGAGGTGCGCGACAGATCCACTGTCCCGGCCAGCGTCGGGCCGGCCATCAGAGGGCCGCGCAATGTCAGCCGCGCATCGGCAGTCGCGGTCACCGTGTTGCCGTCGACATAGACGGCCTTGTCGAGATTGATCGACAGATCGGCGGGCATGCCCTGGCCGAGAATGTCGATCGACCCGCTCGCCGAAAGGCGACCGCCCGAGGCAAAGTTTCCGGTCAGGCTGGCGATCTGGGCGCGGTTGTCACGCAGATTGATCGTCGCTGTGATCTGTTCGATCGCAAGATTTCGGCGCACGTCAACCACGCGCGCGCCGCTGGTTGTGATCGATCCGGCAATCGCCGGGGCCGTCGCGGTTCCCTGGATGGTGACGTTCACGTTGGCATTGCCCTGTGCCACGAGTCCCTGCCGTCCGAGGATGGTATTGGCGGCGGCCAGCGGCAGGCTGCCCTGGAAACGCATGTCCAGGCCCATGCCGGACAGGTTGAGCCGGCCGCCGCCATTGAGAGTGATGCCACCGCCACCGGACAGCCGGGTATCGAGCGAAAGCATGTTGCTCTGGAAGCGGCCATTGGCGCTGATGGCGAGTGGCGCCAGTCCGGCCGTCCGCGTCTGGGTCAGCTCAGCATCGCGCCAATCGAGTTGGTAGGTCACGTCGGGTGCCGATGGCGTGCCCTTGACCTCGACGAGACCGGAAATCGTGCCGGCAGGTGCAAGCGCGGGAGCTACCGCAGCGGCAAGCGAAGCGGGTAGGGCTGCAATGTCTGCCCTGACGGCGAGGTTCTGGCCGGCGCTGCCGGTGACGGTGACGTTGCCGGAGCCGGCATTGATCACCGTCTTGCCGATCTGAACGGTGCCGTCAGTCACAGTGAGGCGCGTGGGTGATGCCAGCGCCAGTGAGATACCGCGCGGCTTGGCGGAAAACCGGTCCAGCGCGATAGCCAGTCCCTGGGCTTGCTGCTCAATGCTGCCGGCTGCCTCGAGCGGTGCTGCGTCATATCGTGCGCTTGCCTGGAAATCGGTGCGATTTCCCGCCCGGGCGAAGGTCACCTCGGGGGCTTCGAGGCGGTTGGCGCCGCTGACCAAAACTGCCGCCCGCACAGTGCCTTCGACCGCCAGCGCGGCCATGTCGCTGACGGCGAGGTTGATGACCGGGTTTTCGATCTTCAGGGTGTCTCGGCTGAGCGACTTGCCCGTCGCGTCAATCCTGGCAGCAATACGACTGTTGGCCGACGTGATCGCGATCTTGCCGGCCAGATCGCCGCTTGCGCTTTGCCCGCCAAGCGCTGCCAGAAGCGAAAGCTGCGGGAAGTCGAAGTCGAGGTCGCCGGTGGGTTGGAAGGCCTCGTCCAACGCCAGGGTGCCTGAGAGGCGGTTGGGGCCGACATTGAGTGTCAGGGCCGGGATTTTCGTGTCGCCGTTTTCCGACACGATGTCGGCGGAGATATCTACAGGTTGGGCATCGATCTGCCCGGTCATCCGCAACTGGCCTCGCGGCGCCTTCCGATCGGCAAGCCCCTCGATCTGCAGCGCCAGGTCACGCAGTTCGTAACCGGCTGCCTTGCCCTGCTCGATGACGACGTTCACATTGCCTTCGATCGCGTCCAGCGGACCGGATGCCGAGACGTCGAAGGCGGCAGCACCGCTGATGCGCGGCTGGAGGCTCGCGGTGTCATTCAATCGACCGGTGAGGTCGGCGGCCAGAATACCATCGGGTGCGAGCGAGATCGCCCCTTCCGCCGAACCGAGGTCGGTCTGGAGTTGAATGTCGCGCAGGCTGATGGCCTTGGGGGCGGCAAAATCGATCCGTGCCGATATGGCGGCCGGCTTCGCCAGCTTTTGCGACAGTGCCGGCGGCAGCAGGTCGGGCAGGACAAAGGCCTTCAGCGCGCCGGCAAAGGTCTGTGCCGAGATCACGTAACGTCCGTTCAACTCCCCACCGATACCGGCGCTCTCGAGTGTGAGCTTGTCGGTCGCGACCTGATCCTCTTCAAGGGTGAGCGGTGCCACGATCTTCAGCGGTGCACGGATATAGTTGGCCAATTGCGCGTCGAAGAATTCGGCGCGCTGCACGGCAAGCTGCAGATCGACCGGTCCCTGGCGATTGGCGATATCGAAAGCCGAACTTTCGGCTGTCAGGTCGATGTCCGACAAGGTGCCCTGCGGGGCCGACAGGGTTGCCAGATCGATGGTTGCCTTCAGCGCTGCCGTTTGCGCATTGCCGCTTAGCGTCAGGTTGGCGCTGCGCATCGCCACGCCATAGATCGCCTTGTCCTGCTGCCATTGCAACCGGACGGGTGTCGCATTGGCCTCGGCGACAAGGGCGAGATCGTTGATGCCCTTTGGATCATAGTGACCGGATGCCGAGATCCGGGCCGCGGCGGTAGAAAGATCGCCCTTGCTGATCTCGATTGCGCCGTCGGGGCCAATGCGGGCTGCCAGATCGATTGCCGTTTCGCCGGCAAACAGGTCGCGCAATTGCGGCGGCATCAGGCTGGCAAAATTACCGCCACCAATAAGGGTGATGTCGCGCTGGTCTTCTGCTGCCAGCCGGTGCGTTGCATCGACAGAGATCGTCTGCGTGCCATCCAGGGCGGCGGTGATCTTGCCGGCCCAGTTGCTGATGGCGCCGTCGCCATCGATGCTGAGCGCAAGAGCCGGCTGATTTGGAAGCTGTAGGAGATTTCCGGCAACCCCGCCCTTGGGCTCGGCATACTCGAGCTTGAGGCGCAGCCGGTCGTCGTTCGGCGCATAGAGCACGTCGGCAATCAATTTGGCGGACGGTTCTCCGAGCAGGGTGGCTGCCAACTGGCTGGTGATATTGCTGCCGATGATCTGGGCGGCGCCTTTTGCTGCGATTTCCACGTCGCGGCGGGCAAGAGCGGCCCCCACCTTGATCGAAGGCAGGTCGATCGCGGCAATGTCGATGCCGACCGGCAGCGAGAACGGCTCATCCGATTTGACCTCAGGCGTCGCACTCGGCTCCGGTGCACGCTCGATGCGGATGGATCGGGCGCTCAGCTTTTCCGCGGTGAAGCGGCGCGACAGAAGATCCAACGGCGTCCAGTCGAGTGCCAGTCCCTCGATCGTTGCGTAAGGTCCCTTGGTGTCGGCGACGGTGATGCGTTCGACGGTCAATGTCCGGCTGAGCAAGGGACTTGGCGCAACGATGGTGACCTGCTGGTTGTCCTTCGAGATCAGGGCGGCAATCTGGTTTGCCAGGAACTGGCTGCCGCTTGCCGACAGGCCGCCGATCACGATGGCGAGGATGGTCAGCGTCACGAGGGTCGCGACCAGCCCGGCAAAAATCCGGAGCGTCCATCCGATGATGCGTTTCAGCCAGATCATTGTCTTTATGGTCCTCGTCCTGCCGGATCTGCCCGGATCTGCGCAGATCAGAAGCTCTGACCTATGCCGGCATAAATGCCATAACGGCTACCGTCGTCATATCGTTGCAACGGAACGGCAACATCGAGCCTGAGCGGCCCGAAAGGTGTCATGTAGCGCAGTCCGACGCCGGCGCCCATGCGCAGGTCGGAAAAATCGGGGACATTGTTTCTCGATACGCTGCCGACATCGAGAAACGGCACGATGCCGATCGTTTCCGTGACCTGCATGCGGACCTCGAACGAGGCGGTTGCATAGGACCGACCGCCGGTGGCGTCGCCCGCGTCATTATAGGGCGAGATCGCCTGATAGGCATAACCGCGCACCGAGCCGCCGCCGCCGGCAAAGAAACGCCGGGTGGCGGGGATCGATGCCAGACCGCTGCCGCCGAACAGGCTGCCGGCCGAGAGCTTGCCGGCGAGCACGATGCGATCCTCTGCGCCCAGGCCAAGATAGCCGGAAGCCGAGCCCTCGATAGAGGCAAAGACGGTGCGGCCGTTGATCTCGTAGCTCGGTGTGGTCGAGATCGATGCAAGATAGCCTTCGGTCGGGTTCAGCTTGTTGTTGCGGGTGTCGCGCGTATAGCCGAGAGGGACGCCGAAGGTCAGATATTCGTTGTCGCCGAAGGCGTCCTCGATGCTGTCATAGGTCAGCGAAACGCCGCCGCTTACCGTGTCGATATCGCTCAGCTCATAGGCGAGCGCGACTTTTCCGGTGATGGAGGCCGCATCATAATGTTCGCTGTCCAGCGTGCTCGCCTTGATGCTCGCCTCTAGCGTTGCCGAAGGAAAGAAGGCGCCGGGTTTGATGAAGGTGATGCCGGCGGAATAATCGAGATCCGAGAGGTTGCTGACATCGCTGATTTCGCCAAGGCCACGCACAGCGCCTTCGAGCTTGAGGGATTCTGCGTTGCCGAACAGGTTGCGGTGGCCCCAATAGCCTTCGATCCCGCCGCCGTCGATCGAGGAATAGCTGGCGCCGAAGCCGAAATAGCGATGCTTGCCTTCTGAGACAGTGATGGCGAGCGGCCAGGAACCATCGGGTGCAAGCGCCTCCGGCTCGTTGATGGTCACGGAGGAAAACACCCCGAGCGTGCGCAGCCGCTCGCCAGCCTTGCGCAACTGCTCAGGTGAATAGGGCTGGCCCGGTCGTAGTCGCGAATAGCGCTCGATGAATTCCGCATTGACCTGCCGCGCACCCTTGACGGTCACGTTGCCAAGCGGGGCAACAGGGCCAGCCTCGACGGCGATTGTCACGTCAACGGTGTTGGTGTCGTGGTCGGCGACGACCTCGCGCTTTGTCAGTTCAGCCAGCGGCCGGCCTTCCGCTTTCAATGTGTCGGCGATCTGTGCTGCGGCTTTCAGAATTGTCAGCGAGCCGGCGGCGCCGCCTGGCGTCAGGTCGAACTCTGCCGGATCCAGCCGTGCCGCATCGCCCTCGAGGGTGACGTCGCCAAGCGCGAAAACGGGCCCCGTTTCGACGGTGATCGCGACCGGGATCGGTCTTGACCTGTCGAAGGTCGGATTGGGCGGCAGGCTGTCTATGTTGCGTCCATCGACCAGGACGGTGACGATCGCGCCATAGCGGGCATTCTCGTAAAGGGTGGCCAGAAGACGGTCGCGATCGTCCTTGGCCTTGATAACCAGCCCGAGATCGCCGGAGACCGGCGTCTCTTCGTCGGCCAGCAGAAGCGAGGTTCGTCGCAGGGACTTGGTCAGGGCCCGGTCGGCGTTCCCGGTCGTCAGGGCAATGGTATAGGAGACGGGATCGATGACATCATTGGGCTCATCGTCCTTGCCGAAGAGCCGAATCCCAAAAAGCTCGAAGGCTGCTGCTTTTGAAGCAAGAGCAGGCCCGAGCAGCAAGGGGCTCACGGTCAACAGAGCCATACCGAGCCGGAACGCGACACTCATTTTCGGCAATACAAATCCACTCGGCATACGCATTTTCGCTCATCGCGACCTGGCTGGTGCACCCCCGCCATGGGGCAACTTAGGAGAAAATGCTAAAAAAGGCATACCCTTTTCTTAAAATTCTATAAAAAAGGGACGCGCTCATCGCGCGCCCCTGTCGTCTGCTCAGTAGCCGCGCGGGCAGCTGTCGATGTAGCGGCGGCCGTAACGGTCGCGGTAGTAGCATTGGCCCGGCTGGTCCGAAACATTGCCGATAATCGCACCGGAAACGCCGCCGATGGCTGCGCCGACTGCTGCGCCACGCACGTCGCCGGTGATGGCACCGCCGATGATTGCGCCGCCGACAGCGCCGATACCGGCGCCCTTTTCGGTCTGGGTGCAGCCAGCGACCGACAGGCCGACCAATAGAAGCACGAGAGCTTTTTTCATCTTGTTTTCTCCACTGTTACGCATCCGGTCCAGCCGGTCTTGATCGAGAACACCCATCCGCATTCAGGTTTTTCTAATATGGCGGTGGCAAGCCGCAGAATAGCGGTCAATTCGCGAATGTCCATGCGCTGCGCGTTCTGCAATAGGTCCAAATTTCAGTCCATTAGCCAAATAAGCGGGAAGCCTGAATTACAAGGCTTCAATGCTGCGTTGCGGCAAACAATTATTTCAATTCGGCTGGTTTGAACTGTTGATCGTACCGGAGAAAAGACACACGATGCCTTGGTGTCAGGGAGAGACACGAGGAGGAACAACATGGCAAAAGTGACGCTGACGGTGAATGGCCGGACGGTGAGCGGCGAATGCGAGGACCGCACGCTGCTTGTGCATTTTATTCGCGAGACACTGGGATTGACCGGCACGCATGTCGGTTGCGACACGACACAATGCGGAACCTGCGTTGTGCATATGGACGGCAAGTCGATCAAGAGCTGTTCGATCCTCGCCGTGCAGGCGAGCGGATCGACGATCACGACCATAGAGGGCGTGGCAGTCAACGGCGAATTGCATCCGGTCCAGGCGGCCTTCAAGGAGCATCACGGCCTGCAATGCGGTTTCTGCACGCCGGGCATGGTGATGACTTCGATCGATATCATCGGTCGCCACGACGGGACCCTCGACGAGGCGACCGTGCGCCACGAGCTGGAAGGCAATATCTGTCGATGCACGGGTTACCACAACATCGTGAAGGCGGTCCTTGCTGCCAATGCGGAGATGCACGCCGGCCGCCAGGCCGCCGAGTGACCAACGGGCAGCAGACAATCGAAGGGTGTCGGCCATCGCTGCCGTGACACCACCCCTGCCTGCTGCCACTGCCTGAGTGCCTTTATCCTGATCTCTGGAGGAGATGAAAATGGGTGTTGAAGGGATTGGCGCGCGCGTGGCGCGCAAGGAAGACAAGCGCTTTCTCACCGGCAAGGGCCGGTATACGGACGACATGGTCGTTCCCGGAATGAAATATGCCTACTTCGTCCGTTCGCCTTATGCGCATGCCCGCATCGCAAGCATCGATGCCTCTGCGGCGAAGGCCATGTCGGGCGTGATCGATGTGCTCGACGGAAAGCAGCTGCTGGCGGATGGCATCGGCAATCTGATCTGCGGCTGGATGATCCATTCGAAAGACGGGTCGCCGATGAAGATGGGCGCCTGGCGGCCCTTGGCCCATGAAACCGTGCGTTATGTCGGTGATGCCGTGGCGATCGTTGTCGCCGACAGCATCGGCGCGGCGCGCGATGCCGCCGAAGCGGTATCGGTTGCCTATGATGAACTGCCGGTGGTGACCGTTGCCGTCGATGCGCTGAAACCGGGTGCGCCCGAACTGCATCCCGAAGCGCCGGGCAATCTCATCTTCGACTGGGAGATCGGCGATGGTGCCGCTGCCGATGCGGCGATTGCGCAGGCCGCGCATGTCACCGAGATCGACATCTTCAACAACCGCCTTTCGCCAAACCCGATGGAGCCGCGCGCGACGCTCGGCATCTATGACGGCGCGGAGGATCACTACACCTGCTACACGACCTCGCAGAACCCGCATGTTGCACGTCTGGTGATGAGCGCCTTCTACAATGTCGCGCCGGAAAACAAGCTGCGCGTCATCGCACCTGATGTCGGGGGCGGATTCGGATCGAAGATCTACATCTACCCGGAAGAAATCGTCTGTCTGTGGGCGTCGAAGAAGACCGGCGTTCCGGTCAAGTGGACATCGGATCGCACTGAGGCCTTCCTCACGGATGCGCATGGCCGCGACCATGTCTCCAAGGTCAAGATGGCCTTCGACAAGGACCACCGGATCATCGGCCTGAAGGTCGATACGGTCGCCAATCTCGGCGCCTATATGTCGCTGTTTTCGTCTGCGGTGCCGACCTATCTTTATGCGACGCTGCTGTCGGGCCAGTATGACATCCCGGCAATCCACTGCAATGTCCGAACCGTCTATACCAATACGGTTCCGGTTGACGCCTATCGCGGCGCCGGTCGGCCGGAGGCCACCTATCTGCTGGAGCGGACCGTCGAGACGGCGGCACGCGAACTCGGGATTTCGCCGGTCGAACTGCGCCGGAAGAACTTCATCCGCAGCTTCCCGCACCAGACGCCGGTGATCATGAACTATGACGCGGGCAATTACGATGCATCGCTGGATGTGGCTTTACAGGCGTCCGACTGGAACGGCTTTGCCGCTCGCAAGGCAGAGGCCGGCAAACGCGGCAAGCTGCGCGGCATCGGCATGAGCTGCTATATCGAGGCCTGCGGCATCGCGCCCTCGGCGGCGGTCGGTTCGCTCGGCGCTGGCGTAGGCTTGTGGGAATCCGCCGAGGTGCGGGTCAACGCTGTCGGAACCGTCGAGGTCCTGACCGGTTCGCACAGCCACGGACAGGGTCACGAGACGACCTTCGCCCAGCTCGTGTCGGAGCGGCTCGGCGTGCCGCTCGACAATATATCCATCGTGCATGGCGACACCGACAAGGTGCAGATGGGCATGGGCACCTATGGCTCGCGCTCCGGCGCCGTCGGCATGTCGGCGATCGTCAAGGCTCTGGACAAGGTCGAGGCCAAGGCAAAGAAGATCGCTGCCCATCTTATGGAGGCCGACGAAAGCGACATCGTCATCGACAATGGCGAGCTGAAAGTCGCCGGTACCGACAAGAGCGTGCCGTGGTTCCAGGTGACGCTGGCGGCCTATACGGGGCACAACCTGCCGTCGGGCATGGAGCCGGGCCTCAAGGAGGGCGCGTTCTACGATCCGTCCAACTTCACCTTCCCGGCAGGCTGTTACATCGCCGAGGTGGAGGTCGATCCGGAAACCGGCAAGACCGAGATCGTCCAGTTCGTCGCGGCCGACGACTTCGGCAATATCATCAACCCGATGATCGTCGAGGGTCAGGTCCATGGCGGCATTGCGCAGGGCATCGGCCAGGCGCTGCTGGAGGGCGTGCACTACGATCCGGCCAATGGCCAGCTTCTGACCGCCAGCTACATGGATTACGCCATGCCGCGCGCCGATGATCTGCCATCATTCAGCGTCTCGCACCAGAATACGCCTTGTCCGGGCAATCCGCTCGGCATCAAGGGTTGTGGCGAGGCAGGCGCCATCGGTTCGCCACCGGCGCTGATCAATGCGATCACCGATGCGATTGGCAACAACATGCTCAACATGCCGGCAACCCCGCTCGCCGTCTGGTCCGCGCTGCAGGCGCGCCAGGTCCGGCACGCGGCCGAATAAGGGAGGAATGATCATGCATCTCTATTCCACCAACTATCACCGCGCTACTTCGGTCGAGGATGCCGGCAAGCTCCTGTCCGGCGCCGACGATGGCAAATTCATTGCCGGTGGCCAGACCCTGATCGCCACCCTGAAGCAAAGGCTGGCGCAGCCGTCGGATCTTGTCGACCTGCGCCATGTCGCTGCGTTGAAGGGCATTGCCGTCGAGGGCCGCAAGGTGACGATCGGTGCCGGCGTGACCCATGCGGAGGTCGCTGCGTCAGCGTCCATCCGGTCGGTCTGTCCTGCCCTGGCGCATCTGGCGTCCCTGATCGGCGATCCGCATGTGCGCCATATGGGCACGATCGGCGGCTCGATTGCCAATGACGATCCGGCGGCCGACTATCCGGCGGCCGTGCTCGGGCTCGGCGCCACGGTTGTCACAAGCCGGCGCGAGATCGCGGCCGACGCCTTTTTCGTCAGCCTGTTCGAAACGGCCCTTGCCGATGACGAGATCATCACGGCCGTGCGTTTCCAGGCGCCGGAAAAGGCGGGCTATGCCAAGTTCGCCAACCCTGCGTCGCGATTTGCGATGACCGGCGTCTTCGTCTCGAAGGGCGAGGGCGGTGTGCGGGTCGCTGTGACCGGCGCCGGATCGTCCGGGGTTTTCCGCCATGGCGGACTTGAACGGGCGTTTGCGACCGATTGGTCGCCGCAAGCCGTATCCGGTGTCGAGATCGATTCGTCCGAACTGATGTCGGACCTGCATTGCACGGCTGAATACCGGGCCAATCTCATCCGGGTCATGGCAAAACGCGCTGTTCAGGCGGCATAACCGCCGCTCCTGTCGTGAAAAACCTGAAAAGGGCGGTTTCGGCCGTCCTTTTTGTTGCAGCTTGACGCAGATCAAGTTTCACAGAGGACGATCCTTTAGTATTTATATGCGATGATTCTAAAACTCGCGCCATTTGTCGCAGTTTAGAATGAATTTACAAAACCGGGGTTGACCGCAACGCCGGAGGCTCGCAAAAGAGAGTCAAAAAGCTGGAGTTTAGGCATGGATTTCGAGGCGTTTTTCAAGAACGAGCTTGAAGGGCTTCACGAGGAAGGGCGCTATCGTGTCTTTGCTGATCTGGAACGTCAGCAGGGCAATTTCCCGCGCGCCACCCGCTACACCGAAAATGGCACCCAGGACGTCACCGTCTGGTGTTCGAACGACTATCTCGGCATGGGCCAGAATCCGAAGGTGATCGAGGCCATGAAAGGCGCGATCGACCACTGTGGCGCGGGTGCTGGAGGCACCCGGAATATCTCTGGCACCAATCACTACCATGTTCTGCTCGAGCGCGAACTTGCCGACCTGCATGGCAAGGAATCGGCGCTGATCTTTACCTCCGGCTATGTCTCGAACTGGGCCGCCCTCGGCACGCTCGGCGCCAAGATCCCCGGCCTGATCATTTTCTCCGATGCGCTCAATCACGCATCGATGATCGAAGGCATTCGCCACTCCAAGGCGGAACGCGTCATCTGGAAGCACAACGACGTCAAGGATCTCGAAGCCAAGCTGGCTGCGGCGGATCCGAAGGCGCCGAAGATGATCGCATTCGAATCCGTCTATTCGATGGATGGCGATATCGCGCCGATCAAGGAAATCTGTGATCTCGCCGACAAATACGGTGCGATGACCTATCTCGACGAAGTGCATGCTGTCGGCATGTACGGCGCCCATGGTGGCGGCATTGCCGAACGCGAAGGCCTGATGGATCGCCTGACGGTCATCGAAGGCACGCTCGGCAAGGCCTTCGGCGTGATGGGCGGTTATATCGCGGCCTCGAACGCACTGTGCGACTTCGTCCGTTCGTTTGCCTCGGGCTTCATCTTCACCACCGCGCTGCCGCCGGCACTGGCCGCCGGCGCGGTTGCCTCGATCCGCCACCTGAAGACCAGCCAGATCGAGCGTTTTGCCCATCAGGAGCGCGTGCGCCGCCTGCGCAACATGCTGGATGCGGCCGGCATTCCGCACATGAACAATCCGAGCCATATCGTGCCGGTCATGGTCGGCGATGCCGCCAAGTGCAAGTGGATCTCCGATCTGCTGCTCGACAACTGTGGCATCTATGTCCAGCCGATCAACTATCCGACCGTGCCGAAGAAGACCGAGCGCCTGCGCATCACGCCGACGCCTTTGCATTCGGACGCCGATCTCGAGCATCTGGTGCATTCGCTGCACCAGCTCTGGTCGCGCTGCGCGCTTGCCCGCGCAGTCGCTTGATCGCAGTATAAATCCTTCGCATAACGATGCGGGCCATGGTGACATGGTCCGCATTTTTCATCCGAGGGATATTGCCGATGACCATTGCCGAGCGCGTCAACCGTATCATCGATCAGAGCATCGGCAGCGAACGCATCACCGGCGCGGTGGTGCTAGTTTATCAGGATGGAAAGCCGCTGCTTGAACGCGCTGCCGGGCTGGCGGACCGCGAAGCCGGTCTTCCCACCCGGGTCGATACGATCTTCCGCTATGCATCCGTCACCAAACCGATCGTTGCGACCACGGCGCTCGCCATGATCGATGCAGGACGGCTCGGGCTCGACGATCTGGTGGTTGATCATCTTCCCTGGTTTCGACCCAAGACGGCTGACGGCACTCAGGCGCCAATCACCATCCGGCATCTGCTGACCCACACATCCGGCCTGCTCTACGATCCGGCGCTGGAAGTGCTGGCCAAGGACAAGGCGCTGACGCTCGGGCTTGGCAATACGGATCTAAGCCTGGAGGAGAATTTCTCCCGTCACAACGACATTCCCCTGGCTTTCGAGCCGGGCACGCGCTGGGGCTATTCCTTTGCCACGGATATCTTAGGTGCGGTCATCGCCGCGGTCCATGGCGCTACGCTGGAGGAGGCGGTCGTGCACTATGTCACTGGCCCACTCGGCATGCGCGATGCGCGTTTCCATGTCACGGATCCCAGCCGCCTTGCCGTGCCATATGTGGATGGCGAGACACTGCCACAGCGCATGCCGGATCCGTGGGTGGCGGGCGAGGACGCGGCTTGGCGCACGGTCTTTTCGCCGTCACGGATCGTCAATACGAAGGCATTCCAGTCCGGTGGAGCCGGGATGGCAGGAACGGCCCATGATCTGCTGAAGCTTCTTGAAGTGCTGCGGACCGGCGGTGCTCCGCTGTTGAAGCCGGAGACGGCCGTGGCCGCCCTGGCGAACCAGATTGGGGATCTGGAGGGCGAACCCGGGGCGCGTTTCGGATTCATGGGGGCGTTGATCGTCGATCCGGAGGCCGCCGCGACGGCGCTGCCCAGGGGAGCGATCCAGTGGGGTGGGGTCTGTGGCAATACCTGGCTCATCGATCCGGCCGAAAAGCTCACGGTGGTCAGCCTGACCAACAATGCGGTCGAAGGCTGCACCGGCGCCTATCCGGAAATTCTGAGAGCCGCGGTTTACGGGCGGGGCTGAGCGTCAGCTGTTTGCGATAAATCCAACCGCCCGCCGGCGTGCCTCGTGGTCGGCGGCGAAGATATCGGCGATGACGGATGCCTCGCCAAAATCCGTCATGTCATCCATCACCCGCTCCACCACGTCTGCCATGTCGAGGAAGCCGATGCGTTCCTCGACGAAGGCGTCGAAGGCGGTTTCCTCCGCGGCATTCAGGATCGCGCCCTGCAGACCGCCGCGTTCCAGCGCGGTGCGGGCGAGCCGGATCGCCGGAAAGCGGGTCTCGTCCGGGGCTTCGAAGTCGAGGCGGGCGAGCTTGGCGAAATCGAGCCGATCGACGTTGAGCGTGCAGCGTTTCGGATAGGTCAGCGCATAGCCGATCGCGGTGCGCATGTCGGGAACGCCGAGCTGGGCGATGACCGAACCATCGGCATAACCGACCATCGAATGGATGATCGACTGCGGATGCACGATCACCTCGATCTGGTCAGGCCGGACATCGAAGAGGTATTTCGCCTCAATCATTTCCAGGGCCTTGTTGAACATCGAGGCGCTGCCGACGGAGATCTTCAGGCCCATCGACCAGTTCGGGTGGCTGCGGGCCGTCTGGACCGTGACATTGGCCATCTGCTCCCGCGTATGGGTGCGGAAGGGTCCTCCGGACGCCGTCAGCACGATGCGCTCCAGCGCATGGCGCTGGTCGTTGTCGAGGCACTGGAAGATGGCCGAATGTTCGCTGTCGACCGGGATCAGCCGGCCGCCGGCCTGGCGCACGGCATCGACAAACAGCGCGCCGGCCGAGACCAGGCATTCCTTGTTGGCGAGGGCAATATCCGCGCCGCGGGCCGCTGCGCGCAGTGTCGGCGCAAGGCCTGCAGTGCCGACGATCGCTGCCATGACCCAGCCGGCATCCATGTCGGCGGCTTCGTCAAGGCCGGAGGTTCCAGCCGCGACATCGACGCCGGAACCGGACAATGCGGATTTCAGCGCGGAATACTGGCTTTCGTCGGCGGTGACGGCCAGCCTGGCGCCGGTGCGCCGCGCCTGTTCCGCCAGAAGTTCGATATTGCCGTTGCCGGTCACGGCCATGATGTCATAGCGTTCGCGGCCACCCAATTGCTCGATCACGTCGAGTGTATTGACACCGATCGACCCGGTGGAGCCGAGAACGGTGATACGGCGATGCCGCTCGCTATCGATCATGCTGCTTATGTCCGAATTGCTTCATTCAGAGATGGCTCTACAAGGGAACGCAGGGACCAGCAAGGGCCGGGCCGTTCAACCGATCGGGTGAATGATGGTCCACGCCGAGACAGGATGTGACGATGCTGCGTTTGCGTGAATTGATGCCCGCCCTGCTGGCCGGCTTCGCCCTCTTCGGATTGGCCCTCGGCGGCCTGTCCTATGCGCTCGGCCGATCCGACCTGGCATCGACAGCCTGGCTGGTCAGCGGGCTGGTCGTGCTGATTGCGCTGTTGACCGAAATTGTCCGCTCCGTCCTGTCCGGCAAGGTTGGCGTCGATGCGATTGCCGCCCTGTCGATCGGCGTTGCCCTTCTGTTGGGAGAAACGCTGGCCGCAGCGATCGTTGCGATGATGTATGCCGGTGGGCAGCAGCTGGAGAGTTTCGCGGAGGGGCGGGCGCGGCGCGACATGACCGCCCTCCTGGGTCGTGTGGCGCGGACTGCCATGGTCTATCGCGGCGCCGATCTGGCCTCTGTGCCGATCGAGGCCCTCAAGCCCGGCGATCGTGCCTTGATGCGCAGTGGCGAGGTCATCCCGGTCGATGGCCGGGTGCTTGCCGGTGCCATCGAACTCGATCTTTCGGCACTGACGGGAGAACCGCTGCCGGTCCGTTTTCTGCAGGGCGCCGAAGTGCCGAGCGGCGCGACGGTTGTCGGTGCGCCCTTCGATCTGCTGGTGCTGCGCGATTCCGCGGCGAGCACCTATGCGAACATCGTCCGGCTGGTGGAGAATGCGCAGAAAAGCCGTGCGCCGATGGTGCGGCTGGCGGATCGCTACGCGCTGGCATTCCTTGCCCTGACCCTTGTGCTCGCGGGCCTCGCCTACGGGTTCAGCCAGGATGCCACCCGCGCGCTAGCCGTGCTGGTGGTTGCGACGCCCTGTCCCTTGATCCTCGCGGTTCCGGTGGCGGTGATTTCCGGCATGTCGCGGGCGGCGGCTCATGGCGTGCTGATCAAGGGTGGCGGTGGACTGGAAGCCCTGGCCGCGGTGAAGGTCGTCGTGCTGGACAAGACCGGCACCCTGACTGCAGGCCGGCCGGAGGTTGGCGAAATCCGCTGCTGCCCGGGCTTTGGTCCCGATGACATCCTGCGGCTTGCCGCGTCGCTTGACCAGGCATCGGGTCATATCACCGCCGAAGCACTGGTGCGTGCCGCCGTCGGGCGCGGTCTGCATCTCGATCTGCCCGAAGACATCCGCGAGAGTGCGGGGTCCGGTATCGAAGGTCTGGTGGACGGCCGTCGTGTCACGGTCGGCGGCGGAGGATTCGTCGCATCCCGTCTGGCGCCGGGCGAGCTTCTGCCACGCCAGACGGTGCCGGTCGAAACCGCAGTGGTCGCCGTTGCCATCGACGGACGCGGCGCCGGCCATATCCTGCTGTCCGATCAGGTACGGGAGGATGCCGGGCAGACGGTCGATGCATTCCGCGCGGTCGGCATCATGCGGCTCGTCATGGCATCGGGGGACCGAAGCGATATCGTCGTCGAGGCCGCGGCCCGTCTTGGCCTGGATGCGGCCCATGGCGATCTGACGCCTGAACGAAAGGTCGCGGTGATCGAAGCCGAAAGGCTGCATGGACCGGTGATGATGGTTGGCGATGGCGTCAACGACGCGCCGGCGTTGGCGGTTGCCGATGTCGGGATCGCGATCGGCGCGCGCGGATCTGCGGCCTCTTCCGAGACCGCCGATGTTGTGCTGCTGGTAGACGATCTGTCACGCCTGCCACAGGCGGTCGCGATTGCAAAACGTGCCCGCTTCATCGCGGTGCAGAGTGCCGTTGCCGGGCTGGTCCTGTCCGGTGGCGCGATGGTCGCGGCGGCCTTCGGCTATCTCACGCCCGTGCGGGGAGCACTGCTTCAGGAAGTCATCGATGTCGCGGTGATCCTCAATGCACTGCGCGCGCTGCGGCGTGCCGGCTGATTTTTTCGGTTGCGTTTTCTTCTTTTTTCGCCGGCGCCAGAAGCGGGCATAGCGGGCGGGCCGTGGGGCGTCGCATCGGGACGCTTTGTCGCGAAAGCTGCGGTGTTCCAGGAACAATCGGCGTTGAGCGCCGTTCGAGTCGTGTCATTTCAAACACTGAGGAGAACCCCAATGGCCGACAAGACCCTCGAAGACCTGTTCTACGAAACGCTCAAGGACATCTACTACGCCGAACGCAAGATCCTGAAAACCCTGCCGAAGATGGCACGGGGTGCGCAGAGCGAGAAGCTCAAGGCAGCCTTCCAGCAGCACAAGGACGAAACCGAAGGCCAGATTGAGCGCCTGCAGCAGGTGTTCGAAATCATCGGCAAGCGTCCGCGTGCCAAGACCTGTGCCGCCATCGATGGCATTATCGAGGAAGGCGAGGAAATCATGGAGGAGTTCAAGGCCTCCCCGGCGCTCGATGCCGGCCTTCTTGCCGCAGCGCAGGCCGTCGAGCACTACGAGATCAGCCGCTACGGCACGCTTCGCGCCTGGGCCAAGCAGCTCGGCTATGCCGAGGCGGTGAAGCTTCTGGATGCAACGCTTGCAGAAGAATCGAAGACCGACGACGCGCTGACCAAGCTGGCGGAGACCGCCGTCAATTCCGCGGCGCAGAAGAAGGCAGCGTAACCTTTGTCGCCAGGGCGTTCCCGTGTTTCGTCGAAGCGCGGTAACGCTCGATCGCGCCAGAGATGGATCAGCATCGCCAGGCCTTGGCGCCGGTTTTGCTCTCCAGGACACAACAAGCCGGCAAGTCACCTTGCCGGCTTGTTGTTGTGTCCTGTCTAGTTCCTACACTCGTCTTCGCGAACGCTCCCTGCGTGCTCCACCTACCTGGCCAGCGTTGTGTCAGTCAGCAATCGCGGTCGCATACAACCGCCGCTGACATACCGCCCCCGCATACAAGGCACGGCGCTTTCGCAATGGCAGGTAGGCGACTATGTGATCCGCATCCGGATCACCTGTCCTGGTCGGTCTCTCCGAGTTCCCGTCTCAGTTGTTCGCGGGCGCGGTTGAGGCGGCTCTTGATCGTGCCGACGGCGCAGCCGCAAATGACGGCAGCATCCTCGTAGCGCTCGCCAAGCATGACGATCAGCACCAGGATCTCGCGGTGGTGCGCGGGAAGGCGTTCGAGGGCCCGGCGGACCTCATCGGCTTGCACGACCCAATCCTGGCTTGCCTCGGTCACCAGACCTGCGGCAATCGCGTCCGGCAGGCCGATGCTCTCGCGGCTGCTTTTCTTGATGCGGGTGCAAAAGGTGTTTCGCATGATGGTGAAGATCCACGACTTGAGCCTGGTGCCGGGCTCGAACTTGTCGAGATTGGCCAGGGCCTTCATCAATGTCTCCTGCACCAGGTCGTCAGCTTCCTCGGGCTTCTGGCAAAAGGTGCGGGCAAAGGCACGCAATGCCGGAATGAGGTCGACAACGTCGGACTGTGCGGCAAGCTCGGCTCTACGGATCGACAAGTTCGCCATCCTCCACGGTAACTATCAGATGCAATGGATCGGAAACGCATCGCCATACGCATAGTTCCCCACGTGGCCCACAGCGCACCCACGTCCGGTTGCGGCCGCAATCGTAAAGGGCTGCCTCGGGCTGTCCCGCACCGCGCCGGGACAGCCCGAGGCGGCCACCATTCACCGTCGTTCCGTACTCCGATCGACGGGTTGCCGGGTCTATCACCTCGCGCGCTGACACTGCCGGTTTGCCGCAGCGGCATTCACCCTCCGCCGCGGGTTGACCGCCCTGGCGGAACGGTTGGCGGGAACAACTGCCAGCGGGAAGTGTTCTTTCCACATGACCTCATCGTGCAATGACGGATACCGGCACGGGCAACGAGAAGGAGCGAGCGATGGCCAGACACCTCGAAAACGCCGACGGACAGGGGCAGATCCTGATTGGGGAGCGGCTTTCACCGGTGGCCTACCAGGTGGCCGCGGAAGAGGTCGACGGGCGATACCAGGCAAGCGTCAGTCTGCATGTGCCGCGTGACTGGTTGCTCAAGCAAGGGTTCAAATCACGCGCGACCCTCATTCTTGCCAATGGTGATCGGACCGATGTCTCACATGACACGCCGGTTGGAACCGACGACAATGTCAGCGTCATTCTCAGTGGCGCATCGCAGCCCTTTCGCGACTATGTATCGCTTGTTGCAAAATTCCCGGAACTGAAGCTTGGCGAGGCATGACGAAGCCGCATGACGATCGCATGTTCATCGCCCGAAGGGCGCTTATCTTTGATGAACCGCACTCGCCCCTGTTTCGTAAAAGGCTTGACTGGCAGATAGTAAAGAGAGAGCAGCGCGTGAAGACATCAGTATCGGAGGACCGAATGGTAAAGACAACGGGGGCGTCCGGGGCAGGACGCCGCAATCGTACCGGAGGCATTGTTCGGGAAAAGCTCGATCTGTTGATGTGCGAGCACACGCGCGAACCGATACCGGACCGCCTGATCGAGCTTGCTCTGGAGCTGCAGTCGGCCATCGAAGAGAAGTCTGCCCGTGAAAAAGATGCCTGACCGGCGGTTTTTAGAGACTCTTGCATTGGGATTTGGTAAGTAAGAAGAAGCTGAAATATTCGCTTGGGAGGAGAGCGGATGTCCAACTTTCTCTGGTTTCTGGTGCTTCTGCTTGGCCCTGTCGTCGTCGGTGCCGTCATTGCCTATGGAATGATGCAGATGCGTCTCTACACGAGCGCTCGCTATCGCCGGGATGCGTTGACCGGCGAAATCTATGGCAAGGATGACCGATAGTCGGGATGAAGCGTGAGCTGGATGACCCGATAGGTCATCCCAAAAACGGCGCACTCCAAAGAGTGCGACGCCCTTTCAGGTGAAGCTGCCGTCAGCGGGGTCGTACCGCTTTCCCTTGGCAAGCGAGGCGAATTCTACCAGTTCGTCCTCATCCTGAACGCCGCTTTCGACCAGATAGATCAGTAAGGCGGTGGCATTGTCGGCCTGTTTTGTATCGAGGATCAAATTTTCCTGGCGACTGATCCGTCTTACCGCACGTTCGACGATGTCGGCTTTTTCATGAGCCGAAGAGCCGAGGGATACAGATGCCATGATTGGCCTCCTCCCGTTCAAGGCTGACGCGTTTGGAACACAAAACGTCGGCGTTGCGTAAGTTGCCATCATGACTGTTTCCAGCCCGAATACAACCCTTCAATGTCTACAGACGAAAATTGGTCAAATGGTGATCCCGACGCGATTCGAACGCGTGACCCTCAGATTAGGAATCTGATGCTCTATCCTGCTGAGCTACGGGACCACTATCTTCTCCATACAAAAGCAAAGCCGGCAAGCCAAGTGATTTTGCTTGTCCGGCCGTGCTTGCATCGACCAAAGGCAACTATTCGGTTAGGCGTCGCTCGGCCAGGCGCACCCAGTAGGAAATGCCGTGGCCGATCACCTCGTCGTTGAAGTCATAGGCCGGGTTGTGAAGCCCTGCCGAATTGCCGTTGCCGATCATGATATAGGCGCCGGGCCGCGCCTGTAGCATGAAGGCGAAATCCTCGCCCGCCATGGAGGCGTCGACATCGGTATCGACATTCTGCGTGCCGACGATGTCGATGGCCGCCTGTGCGGCATGGTTGGTCTCGGATGGGTGATTGACGGTCACCGGGCAGGCGCGTTCATATTCGAATTCCGCCTTTGCGCTGTTTGCCGCAGCGATCCCGTGCGCCAGTTCGGCGATGCGTCTTTCGGCGAGGTCGCGCACGGTTTCGTCCAGAGAGCGCACAGTGCCGGTCAGAAAGGCCTCTTCCGGGATGATGTTGTGGGTCGTGCCGGCGTGGAACTGGGTAACGGAGACCACCACCGAGCGAAGCGGATTGGCGTTGCGGGCGGCGATCGTCTGCAGCGCGCCGACGATCTGTGCGCCGACGACGATGGTATCGACGGTGTTGTGCGGTTCGGCGGCATGGCCGCCGCGGCCGGTGATCTTGATGGCGAACTTGTCGGGTGCGGCCATGATACCGCCCTTGCGTATGGCAAAGCTGCCGGCCGCCATGCCGGGCATATTGTGCATGCCATAGACTTCCTCGATGCCGAAGCGCTCCATCAGGCCATCTTCGACCATGGCCAGCGCTCCGCGTCCGCCTTCTTCCGCAGGCTGGAAGATCACCACGACGTTGCCGTGGAAATTGCGGGTTTCGGCCAGGTATTTCGCCGCGCCGAGAAGCATGGCGGTGTGGCCGTCATGGCCGCAGGCATGCATCCGGCCTTCGGTCGTCGATGCCCAGGGCTTGCCGGTGATCTCGGTGAGCGGCAGGGCATCCATGTCGGCGCGCAGCCCGATCGCGCGATCGCCCTGGCCGCGCCCCTTGATCACGCCGACGACACCGGTACGACCAATTCCCGTTACCACCTCGTCGACACCAAATTCCTTGAGCTTCTGCTCGACGAAGCTGGCCGTATTTTCAACGTCATAGAGGATTTCGGGATGGGCGTGCAGATGGCGGCGCCATTCGGTGGCCTCCGATTGGAGTTCGGCGGCGCGGTTCAGAATTGGCATGTGGCTGTCCTGGTCGGTGCATTGCGGATCACGTGATTGTCGGCGCGGAATGTGCGCCTCCTGATTGACGTATTCAATAGGCTTTGCCATTGCTTGCGTTGCTACGGCAAACAGATGCCGAATGCGAGATATCCCCAATGTGAGAGGATTGAAGTCGTGTCCACGAAGTTTCCAAGCATATTGTCCTCAGCAGGAGCGTTGCGCCGCGTTGCGGTCGTTGCCTGTCTGTCGGCGATTGCCGTGCCGAATTTCGCCGTGGCCAATCCGATGATCGTCGTCGATGTCAAGAGCGGCCGCGTGATCGAACATCAGGAAGCCTTCCGCAAGTGGTATCCCGCCTCGCTGACCAAGCTGATGACGGCCTATACCGCCTTCAAGGCGATCCGGGCGGGTGAACTGTCGCTGCAGAGCATCGTGACGATGAGCCCTCATGCGGCTGCCGAACCGGCCAGCAAGACCTATTTCAAGCCAGGCTCGAAACTGACGCTCGACAGCGCGTTCAAGCTCCTCATCGTCAAGTCGGCCAATGACATCGCTGTTGCGATCGCCGAGACGGTGAGCGGCAGCGAGGAGCGCTTCGTCGCGCGGATGAATGCCGATGCCATGGCGCTCGGCATGACCTCGTCGCGCTTCGTCAATCCGAACGGCTTGCCGGGCAAGGGGCAGTATACCACGGCGCGCGACCTTGCCCTGCTGGCTGCCGCCATCCGTCGCGATTTCCCCGAATATGCCAGCTATTTCGCGCTCGAAGGCGTGACGACCGGCAAGAAGAACTATGCCGCCTACAATCTGCTGGTCGGCCGGTTCGACGGTGCTGACGGCATGAAGACCGGCTATATCTGCGCCTCCGGATTCAATCAGGTCTCGTCGGCGACCCGCAACGGGCGTACCGTCATTTCGGTCGTGCTCGGCGCCGACAGCCTCGGCGCGCGTGCCGACCAGTCCGCGGACCTTTTGCAGAAGGGGCTGACGACGTCCAAGGCCGGCGGGCGCCTGGAGAGCCTTCAGCCCTATGGGGAAGGTCTCGATCAGGTGGTGGATATCAGCAGCGAGATCTGCAACCCGAAGGCCCGCCAGGTTCGCAGCGAGGGACGCGACGAGGTCGGGCGGATGAAGCTGCTGTCGCCCTATATCCATGAAATGGATCACGAACCGAGCTTCAGCTATGCCGGCCTTATTTCCGGCGGAGAGCCGGCGGAGAAGGGCAAGGACAAGACCAAGGGCGGGGCGCAGATGAGCGAAATCGCCAATGTGCCGATCCCGCGGCCGCGGCCGACCTTCTGATCTGCCGCGATCGGCGGGATCTTCTGAGTGAAAGTGAAAGACATGAGCATCGGACGTATCCCGGTATCGATCCTGACCGGATTCCTCGGCGCCGGGAAATCGACGCTGCTGAACAGGATCCTCAAGGATCCGGCGATGAAGGACGCAGCCGTCATCATCAATGAATTCGGCGAAGTCGGCATCGACCACCTGCTGGTCGAATCCTCCAGCGACACCGTGGTCGAACTGTCCGATGGCTGCCTGTGCTGCACCGTGCGCGGCGAACTGGTCGATACGCTGGCCGAACTGGTCGACGGCATGCAGACCGGCAAGATCAAGCCGCTGTCGCGCATCGTCATCGAGACCACCGGCCTCGCCGATCCGGCGCCGGTGATGCAGTCGGTGATGGGCCATCCGGCGATCGCGCAGCATTTCGATCTGGACGGCGTGATTACCGTCGTCGACGCCGTCAACGGATTGTCGAACATCGATGGCTTCACCGAGGCCTACAAGCAGATTGCCGTTGCCGACCGGCTGATCCTGACAAAGACCACCCTACCGGAAGCCGGCGATACGAAGGCGCTGGTCGCGCGGCTGAGGGTGCTCAATCCGCGTGCGCCGATCACCGATGGCGATACCGACGAGGCCGGCAGCGCTTCTATCCTGGTCAACGGTCTCTATGACCCGGCGACCAAGATCGCCGATGTCGATCGCTGGCTGAAGGACGAGGTGGCGCATGAGCACCATGCTCATGCTGATGGTCACGGGCATGACCACGACCATGAACATGACCATGACCATCATGACCATCATGACCATCACCACCATGAGCATGCTGATGTGCACCATCACGGCCATGACGGGCATCATGACGTCAACCGGCACGGTGATTCCATTCGCTCCTATTCGATCATCCACGATCAGCCGATCGATCCGATGGCGCTCAACATGTTCATCGACCTGCTGCGGTCGACGCATGGTGAAAAGCTGTTGCGGATGAAGGCGATTGTCGCCCTGACCGACCGGCCTGACAGGCCGCTGGTCCTGCACGGGGTGCAGTCGATCTTCCATATGCCGGTGCGTCTGCCGGCCTGGCCCGAGGGGTCCGACCGCAAGACGCGGCTGGTGCTGATCACCCGGGATCTGTCGGAGGACTATGTGCGGGACCTGTTCGGCGCCTTCACCGGCCGGGTCGGCATCGACCGGCCGGATCGTGCGGCGATGGTCGACAATCCGCTGGCGATCCCGGGCTACCGGCTCTAAGTCTTTGTTTTTCCGCATTGTCCGACGCGAAGCGATCACGCGTCGGCTGGAAATGCTCTAGTCGCCATCGTTCCTGGCGCTTCTATTCGCCGCCCTTGCGGATCTGAAACCGGTGGCCGCTGTCGAGCGGCTGCGTTTCCAGCAGGGCGTGTCCGTCTTCACGGCAGAAATGGGCGATATCGATGACGGCCAGCGGGTCGGTGGTCTCGATGACCAACAGTGCGCCCGGCGGCATGTGGGCGAGGCGCCGCCGTGTTTTCAGGACCGGCAAGGGGCATTTCAGCCCCTTGAGGTCGTAGAGCACGGGTTCGGTCATGCCGACTACCAGAGTTTCCAGAACGGCTTCTTCTTCACCGGTGCTTCCGCGACCGTCGTTTCCGCCGTCTGCGGATTGGGTTGCGGGACCGGAACGACGGACTGTCCGGCCTGCGTCGTTACCGTCGTCTGTGCAGGTGCTGCAGTCGGGGCAGTCGGCGTGACGGGAGCAGCTGATGCGGTCGCGGTTGCTGTCGCCGCTGCCGGGGCGGTTGCGACCGGTGCAGTTGTCTGTGCCGTGCCTGCCACCGTTGCGCCCGCGGTTGCGGTCGTGCCGGCAGCCGGCGGCTTGGCGGTCAACTGGCTGATCGCCGCTGGAGCCGAAGTCGCACTTGCAAGCGCGGTCGGATTGACGTCATCGATGTCGAGCAGCTTGCCGGCTGCGAGCGCCGAACCGGTCGGTGCAAAGGCGAGATCGTGCGACCGCGACTTGCGCAGGTCAGCGACAAGCGCCTTGCGCTCGGCTTCGCTCGGATCATACCAGATCTTGCCGTCGAACTTGTTCAACGCCTTGGCGTAGTTGCGATCGTATTCCTTGTTGTAGCTTGCCAGTGCCATCTCGAGCGCCGGCGGCGTCGACATCGGCGGGCAGGCGGCCTGGGCGTTGAAGCCCTTGCCATCGGTCGTCTGCTGATTGAAGACATATTTCTTTTCGCAGACATTGACGTCCGGCGGGCGCTTGGTGACTTCGAAATTGTCGTAGCCGACCTTCAGCGTCTTCCAGAAATCATAGTGCTGGCTGTGGCGATGACGGGCCATGTTTTCGGCCGTCATGCGGAACGGGAATGCCTGCAGCTGAATGCTCTGCTGGCCGCCCTTGAAGGCGTCGCGGGCAAAGGCATAGATCTCGAGGATCTGCGCGTCGGTCATCGAATAGCAGCCCGATGACGAGCAGGCGCCGTGGATCATCAGGTTGGAGCCACTGCGGCCGTTAGCCTGGTCGAAGCGATTGGGGAACCCGGTATTGATCGCGAGGTAATATTTCGAGTTCGGATTGAGGTGGTAAGGCGTCAGCGGATAGAAGCCTTCCGGCGCCTGCCGGTCGCCCTCCTTGACCTTGGGGCCGAGACGGCCAGACCAGGCACAGATGTCGTATTCGACGACCTTGTCGAAGCGATTGTTGGTCTTGGCCTTCCAGACTTCCAGCACACCTTCTTCCTTGAAGATGCGCAGCATGATCGGCGCGTTGCGATCCATGCCCTTCTTCTGGATCTCCGCGACCAGGCGCGCCGGAAGCGGCTGCTGGATCTTGTTGGAGACCTTGGGGGAATCGTAGGTTGCACTTTCCAGCGTGTCATTGCAGCCGGCAAGCGCCGCGGCGAAGATCAATACAAGGGCTGTCGATTTCCAGCGCATTCGCAAAAGCTCTTTTCAAGAACAGATCAAGCGGCCTTGGCAGGTCAGGCCCCTTTTAGTTTATGACTGCTTTCTTCACAAATTATAAACCACGGAGCAATTCATTCCGGGGCAATTTTGCTGCGATACTGTTGCAAAGCGGCAGAGTGATGGCCGAGTACGGCCACCGCCCTAGAGATTACGGCCGATATCGAGGAATTTCTGACGGCGGTCGTTGCGCAGTTTTTCGCCCGACAGCGGCGTCAGGTCCGCCAGCGCGGACGCGATGACGTCGCCTGTCGACTTGATCACGGTTTCCGGGGCACGGTGGGCGCCGCCGACCGGTTCCTGGATGATGCCGTCGATAATGCCGAAGGATTTCAGGTCTTCGGCAGTGATCTTCATGTTGGTCGCCGCTTCCTTGGCGCGCGTCGAGTCGCGCCAGAGGATGGAGGCCGCACCTTCCGGCGAGATGACAGAATAGATCGCATGCTCCAGCATGTAGACCCGGTTGCCGGTGGCAATCGCGATCGCACCGCCGGAGCCGCCTTCGCCGATGACGACGGAAACCATCGGCACTTTCAGGCCGAGGCACATTTCGGTCGAGCGGGCGATGGCTTCCGCCTGGCCGCGTTCTTCCGCGCCGACGCCGGGATAGGCACCGGCCGTGTCGATCAGGGTGATCAGCGGCAGGCCGAAGCGATCGGCCATCTCCATGACGCGGATCGCCTTGCGATAGCCTTCGGGGCGAGGGCTGCCGAAATTGTGCTTCAGGCGCGACTTGGTGTCGTTGCCCTTTTCCTGGCCGATCACGGCCACCGGCTGGCCGCGGAAGCGGGCGAGGCCGGCTTGGATGGCGGCATCCTCGGCAAACTTGCGGTCGCCGGCCAGCGGTGTGAAGTCGGTGAACAGATGGCTGGCATAGTCGACGAAATGCGGGCGCTGCGGATGGCGCGCAACCTGCGTCTTCTGCCAGGCATTGAGCTTGGAATAGATCTCGGCCATCGCCTCGTCGACGCGGCCTTCGAGCCGGCTGATCTCTTCTGAGGTATCGATGCTCTCGTCCTCTTCCGCGATCTTCTTCAGTTCGCGGATCTTGGCTTCGAGGTCTGAAATTGGTTTTTCGAAGTCGAGATAATTATGCATGGAGTCAGTTCCGATCGTTTTGTCCCTGGCCTTGCGGCTGCCGGGAACCGGTATTGCCGGTCCTAATCGTGGTTTTTCGCCTGTTTTGCAAGGGGGTGATGCGTTTGGACCAATTGCTGCAGTCTCTCGTCCAGCACATGTGTATAGATTTGTGTCGTTGAAATGTCGCTATGGCCGAGCAATTCCTGCACGGCGCGAAGGTCCGCGCCGTTGCCGAGAAGGTGGCTTGCAAAGGCGTGGCGCAGGACATGCGGCGATACGCTTGCTGCCGGCAGGCCGCTGCGGATGGCCAGATCCTTCAGGTCGCGCGCAAAGACCTGGCGCGGCAGATGGCCTTCCTTGCTGGCGGATGGAAAGAGGAACGGGCTGTCGGCATGGCCGGGTGTCGCTGCCCGCGTTTCGCCGTAGCGGGCGAGCGCCTCGATGGCCGTGCGCGACAGGGGTACCAGCCGCTCCTTGTTGCCCTTGCCCTTGACGACGAGAAACCGTCCCTCCTGGGCCAGCACCTTGACCGGCAGCGAAACCAGTTCGCTGACGCGCATGCCCGTCGCATAGAGCAGTTCCAGCAGCACCAGCAGTCTGAGCCTGGCAGGCTGGTCCGGGCCGGGCAGGGCGGCTTCCTGTTCGGCAAGCGCCAGCATGTTGCCGACATCCTCGACGCTCAGGGTCTTTGGCAGCGAGCGTGCCTTTTTCGGTGCATCGAGGATGGCCGTCGGATCATCGCCCCTCAGGCCTTCAGCATAGAGAAACTTGTAGAACTGGCGCATCGCCGAAAGTCTGCGGGCCTGTGATGTCGCCTGAAAGCCGCGCTTTGCCAGATCCGACAGATAGGCCGACAGGTCGGTGCGGTCGGCGCTGCCCAGCGTCGCCTTCCGGGTCGTCAGAAACGAATGCAGGTCGTCCAGGTCGCGCTCGTAGGACGCGAGCGTATTGGCGGCGGCGCCGCGTTCGGCGCTCATCATTTCGAGGAAGGCCTCGACCCGTGCCTGGCTCAGATCCGCCACAGAATTGGGTGTCCTTGCTGTTGTCTAGCGTTACTGTTCGACCGGGTTCACGCGTTCCGAGGGGATCTTGATCGTGACATCCCGTTCCCTCGGCTCGACGAAGACCGTGAGCGACCACATGACGGCATAGATGATGCCGGCGATCGTTGCGCAGATGAAAAGAAAGCGAAACAATGTCGGCATGAACGGTCCTTGGCCTTCGACGCGTTGAACATAGGGAATAGGCGTTGTGACTTGCAAGGGTGCTGTGATCCTTGTGTCGATTTGCGTCAACGGCTTGACGCTTGCCCCGCATTTGTCAATACCGTGATGAAACAGTTGCGAACGGGCCGATGACCGATACGATCCTCAATCTTGCCTCCAGTCTGGGCGCGCGCGCCAGGGTAGCGCTCGGAAGACGCAACCTGGTTTTCGTCGGCCTGATGGGGGCCGGCAAGTCAGCGGTCGGCCGGATGGTGGCCAACCAGCTCGGCCTGCCATTCGTCGATACCGATGTCGAGATCGAACGCGTGTCGCGCATGTCGATCAGCGAGTTGTTCGCGGCCTATGGCGAGGAAGAATTCCGGGCCTTGGAAACGCGGGTGATCAAGCGCTTGCTGCGCTCGGGGCCGCGCGTCGTGTCCACTGGCGGCGGCGCTTTCATCAACGACAAGACACGCAAGCAGATCGAGCGGGGCGGTATCTCGTTGTGGCTTAAAGCCGATCTCGAGGTTCTCTGGGAACGGGTCAACAAGCGCGATCATCGGCCGTTGTTGAAGACGGAGAACCCCAAGCAGACCCTCAAGGATCTGATGGACAAGCGCTATCCGGTCTACGAACTGGCGGATCTGACAATCCAGTCGCGCGATGTGCGCAAGGAAGTGATCGCCAACGAGGTCCTGATGGCGATCATCGAGAAGACTGGCATCGAAAAGACTGGCATCGAAAAGAGCGGTAAGGGTGATACAGCATGAGCAAGGTCGAGAATTCGGAACGTCTGGTGCATGTGCCGCTCGGCGAACGCGCCTATGATATCCTGATCGGGCCCGGTCTGCTTGCGCGCGCTGGCGGCGAGATTTCCAGCCGCATCAAGGGCAGACGTGCGGCCATCGTCACCGACGAGAATGTCGGGGCCCGCTATCTCGACGGCCTGATGGACAGCCTTCAGACGGACGGTATCGAGGCGGTGTCGGTGACACTGCCTGCCGGCGAGAAGACCAAGAGCTTTGCCAGCCTGACCCAGGTCTGCGACGTGCTGCTTGAAGCGCGCATCGAGCGCAATGACGCGGTGATCGCGCTCGGCGGCGGGGTGATCGGCGATCTCACCGGCTTTGCCGCCGGCATCGTGCGTCGCGGCGTGCGTTTCGTGCAGATCCCGACCTCGCTTCTCTCGCAGGTCGACAGTTCCGTGGGCGGCAAGACCGGCATCAACGCCCGCCAGGGCAAGAACCTGATCGGCATCTTCAACCAGCCGGATCTCGTTCTCGCCGATACCGACGTGCTTGATACGTTGTCGGAGCGCGAATTCCGCGCCGGCTATGCGGAAGTGGCGAAATACGGCCTGATCGACAAGCCGGATTTCTTCGAATGGCTTGAAACCAACTGGCGTGACGTTTTTGCCGGCGGTCAGGCCCGGATCGAAGCGATTGCCGTCAGCTGTCAGGCCAAGGCTGATGTAGTGGTGGCCGACGAACGGGAAAACGGCCGCCGGGCGCTGCTCAATCTTGGCCATACCTTTGGTCATGCGCTCGAAGCCGCGACGCAATATGACAGCAAGCGGCTGGTGCATGGTGAAGGCGTGTCGATCGGCATGGTGCTGGCGCACCAGTTCTCCGCCCGGATGAACCTTGCCAGCCCCGATCTCGCAAGCCGTGTCGAGGCGCATCTGTGCGCCGTCGGGTTGCCGACCCGGATGGACGAGATCCCCGGCGAATTGCCGCCGACCGACGTGCTGATGGATGCGATCGCCCAGGACAAGAAGGTGAAGGGCGGCAAGCTGACCTTCATCCTGACGCGCGGCCTTGGCGAAGCCTTTGTCGCCGATGACGTGCCATCGTCCGAGGTCGTGTCCTTCCTCGAAGAGAAGCGGGCGAAATGACGGCCGCGGGGTCCCTGCTGACCCGCTTCGTCAACGCGCTGGTGCGCGGCCTGCTGCGCGGCTTCCGCGTGCAGCCGACGGCCGAGACCCTTGCCTTGTCCAGCCATGACCAGCTGCATGCGGCGCTCGATCTCATCAATCGCGATGGCCAGTTCGACAAGGAGCAGAAAGACCGGCTCAGCGGTCTCTTCGATCTCGAGGAGCTCGAGGTTTCCGATGTCATGATCCATCGCACGGCGATGCGGGCGATCAATGCCGATGATCTGCCGGATGTGGCGGTGCGGGCCGTGCTGGAAAGCCCCTACACGCGCATGCCGCTCTGGCGCGGCTCGACGGAAAACATCATCGGCGTCGTGCATGCGAAGGATCTCCTGCGGTCGCTGGCGGAACCCAATGTCGAGCCGGAAAATCTCGACATCATCAAGATCGCGCAGAAGCCGTGGTTCGTTCCCGATACCACGACGCTGAAGGAGCAGCTCAACGCCTTCCTGCGTCGCAAGCTGCATTTCGCCGTCGTCGTCGACGAGTATGGCGAGGTCCAGGGCGTCGTGACGCTGGAGGACATCCTGGAGGAAATTGTCGGCGATATTGCCGATGAGCATGACCTGGAACTGCAGGGCGTGCGGCAGGAATCCGACGGTTCGATGGTGGTCGATGGCGCCGTACCGATCCGCGATCTCAATCGCGCGCTCGACTGGGACCTGCCGGACGAGGAGGCGACGACGATTGCCGGTCTCGTCATCCACGAATCACGCTCGATTCCCGAAGAACGGCAGGCCTTCACCTTCTACGGCAAGCGGTTCATCGTGATGAAACGGGAAAAGAACCGCATCACCAAGCTGCGCATCCGGCCGATCGAAGCGGTAAAGACAGAGGCTTGACCAGACGGGTGTGACAAGGCAGGCCGTGACCGGCCTTTGTCCTACCAGCGCGTCGGTTCGCCCGGTGCCGCCGGCTCGATGGCCAGCGCATGCAGCCCGGCATCGAGTTCCGGCTTCAGGATGTCGGTCACCGCACGGTGGCGGGCGAGACGGCTAAGGCCGCTGAAACGTGCCGAGACGATGCGCACCCGCATATGGGTCTCGCCCGTGCCGGTGATATCCGGCTGATGTCCGGCGTGGTGGGCGCTTTCATCGATCACGTCCAGTCGTTCCGGGGCAAAGCTCTGGCGCAATTTTTCCTCGATGCGGTTGCGCACGGACATGTCTCGTTCCTCGTCGTCTGCCGGTCTGGTCTGGCTGGTGGTCTGGCTTGCGGAAAAAGCCCCACAAAGCGCGCAACATTCCGATTTGTCAATTCTTGTCGCGCCACGGTCTAGGCACCATAATTACCCGATGAAACTCGACTCGAAATACTTCGATCGGATCCGCACCAAACGCAAGCGCGCGGCGGAGCCCGAGCCATCCAATCCAACCTGTCAGTGGGACGGCTGCGACAAGCCGGGTGCCCATCGCGCTCCCGTGGGTCGCCACGCCGAGGGTCAGTTTTTCATGTTCTGCTTCGAGCATGTGAAGGATTACAACAAGGGCTACAATTATTTCTCCGGCCTGTCGGATACCGAGATCGCCCGCTACCAGAAGGAAGCGATCACCGGCCACCGGCCGACCTGGACGGTGGGCGTCAACAAGGCGGCCAAGACAAGCCCGCTGCATTCGACGGCCCGCTCCGGTTCGGCTGCGTCACAGGCGCGCATGAAGGATCCGTTCGGCTTCGTGCAGCAGGGCAGGACCGGCGGCGCACGCTTCCAGCCGCAGCTGCGCAAGCTGAAGACCATGGAGGCCAAGGCGCTGGATACGCTCGGTCTTTCGGGCAATTCGACGGCGACCGAGATCAAGACCCGCTACAAGGAGCTTGTAAAAAAACACCATCCCGATGCAAATGGCGGAGACAGGGGTTCGGAAGAGCGTTTTCGCGCTGTTATTCAAGCCTACCAATTGTTAAAGCAGGCGGGTTTCTGTTAATCCGAGAAGCAGCAGCGACGATATGCGGCCGGTCGGCAGCGCCTGGCATGGAGAAACGATGAGCAAAATTGATCTTGATATTTCCAATCTCCCCGACACAACCGTGTCGGTGCGCGAGGTTTTTGGAATAGACAGCGATATCCGCGTCCCGGCCTATAGCAAGGGCGACCCCTATGTGCCGGATCTCGACCCGGACTATCTGTTCGACCGCGACACGACGCTTGCGATCCTGGCCGGCTTTGCCCATAACCGCCGCGTCATGGTGTCCGGCTTCCACGGTACCGGCAAGTCCACCCATATCGAGCAGGTCGCAGCCCGCCTCAACTGGCCCTGCGTGCGTGTCAACCTCGACAGCCATGTCAGCCGTATCGACCTCGTCGGCAAGGACGCCATCGTGCTCAAGGACGGCAAGCAGGTCACCGAATTCAAGGACGGCATCCTGCCTTGGGCCTATCAGCACAATGTCGCGCTCGTGCTCGACGAATATGATGCTGGCCGCCCGGACGTAATGTTTGTCATCCAGCGCGTCCTGGAATCCTCGGGCCGCCTGACGCTGCTCGACCAGAGCCGTGTCATCCGCCCGCATCCCGCTTTCCGCATCTTTGCGACGGCCAATACCGTTGGCCTCGGCGACACGACCGGCCTCTACCACGGCACGCAGCAGATCAACCAGGCGCAGATGGACCGCTGGTCGATCGTTACCACGCTGAACTACCTGCCGCATGACAACGAAGTCGAAATCGTCGCGGCCAAGGTCAAGAGCTTCGGCGCAACCGCTGAGGGTCGCGACACGGTTTCGCGCATGGTTCGCCTTGCCGATCTCACCCGCGCCGCCTTCATCAACGGCGATCTTTCGACCGTGATGAGCCCGCGTACCGTGATCACCTGGGCCGAGAATGCCGAGATCTTCGGCGACGTGGCCTTTGCCTTCCGCGTGACCTTCCTCAACAAGTGCGACGAGCTGGAGCGGACGCTGGTCGCCGAACAGTATCAGCGCGCCTTCGGCGTCGAGCTGAAGGAAAGTGCCGCCAACATCGTGCTTGGCGCATAAGGGAAACGATCAGCATGGCAGGGCGCGGCGACAATAGCAGGGCCAAGGCGAACGGCGCGGTGGATACGGAGCCGTTGCGCCGTGCGATTACCGGCTGCGTCCGCTCGATCGCGGGCGACCCGCAGGTCGAGGTCGCCTTTGCCAACGAACGTCCGGGCCTTGCCGGCGAGCGCGTGCGCCTGCCGGAACTATCGAAGCGCCCGACCGCGCACGAACTCGCCGTGACCCGCGGTCTCGGCGATTCGATGGCGTTGCGCATTGCCTGCCATGACCAGAAGATCCATGCCTCGATGGCCCCGCAAGGCGCCGATGCCCGGATGATCTTCGACGCGGTCGAGCAGGCGCGCGTCGAGGCGATCGGCTCGCTGCGCATGCCGGGCGTCGCCTCCAACATCCAGTCGATGAATACAGAGAAATACGCCAAGGCGAATTTCTCGACCATCAGCCGCCAGGAAGATGCGCCGATCCAGGAGGCCGTCGCCATGCTGGTGCGCGAGAAGCTGACCGGCCAGAAGCCGCCGGAGACGGCCGGCAAGGTGCTCGATCTCTGGCGCTCGTTCATCGAGGACAAGGCCGGTGCCGATCTCGACAACCTGCCGAACACGATCGACGACCAGCAGAATTTCGCCCGGGTGATCCGCCACATGCTGTCGGCCATGGAGATGGCAGAGGATGTGGGCGACGACCAGGAGCAGGGTGAGGACGACGAAAGCACCGACGAGGACCAGCCGCGCAGCGGCGACGAGGACCAGGAAAGCGCCGAGGAAGAGGCAGGCTCCGAATCCGCGCCGGCCGACGAGAGCGAAGCCTCGCAGGAGCAGATGGACGACGGCGAGATGGACGGCGCGGAGATTTCCGACGACGACATGGCCGACGAGGGCGAGGACGACAGTGAGACGCCGGGCGAAATGCGCCGGCCGTCGACGCCGTTCGACGATTTCAACGAGAAGGTCGACTACAAGATCTTTACCGAGGAATTCGACGAGGAGATCACCGCGGAAGAGCTTTGCGACGAAGCCGAGCTTGATCGCCTGCGCGCATTCCTCGACAAGCAGCTGGCCCATCTGCAGGGTGCCGTCGGCCGCCTGGCCAACCGGCTGCAGCGCCGGCTGATGGCGCAGCAGAACCGCTCCTGGGAGTTCGATCTCGAGGAGGGTTACCTCGATCCGGCCCGTCTGGTTCGTCTGGTCATCGATCCGATGCAGCCGCTGTCCTTCAAGAAGGAAAAGGACACCAAGTTCCGCGATACCGTCGTGACGCTGGTGATCGACAATTCCGGCTCGATGCGCGGCCGTCCGATCACGGTTGCCGCGACCTGCGCCGATATCCTTGCCCGCACGCTCGAGCGCTGCGGCGTCAAGGTCGAGATCCTCGGCTTTACCACCAAGGCGTGGAAGGGCGGGCAGTCCAGAGAGAAATGGCTTGCCGGCGGCAAGCCGCCGACGCCCGGCCGTCTCAACGACCTGCGTCATATCATCTACAAGTCGGCCGATGCCCCCTGGCGCCGCGCACGGCGCAATCTCGGTCTGATGATGCGCGAAGGCCTGCTCAAGGAAAACATCGATGGCGAGGCGCTGATGTGGGCGCATAACCGGCTGATGGCGCGGCGCGAGCAGCGCAAGATCATGATGATGATCTCCGACGGCGCGCCGGTCGACGATTCGACGCTGTCGGTCAATCCGGGCAACTACCTCGAACGCCATCTGCGTGCGGTGATCGAGCAGATCGAGACGCGCTCGCCGGTCGAACTGCTGGCCATCGGCATCGGCCACGACGTGACGCGCTACTATCGCCGCGCGGTCACCATTGTCGATGCCGACGAACTGGCCGGTGCAATGACCGAGCAGCTGGCTTCGCTGTTCGAGGACAATAGCTCGGGCTCGGGTGGTGGACGCCGCCGTCGTGCCTAGGCCAGTTCCGGGTCGTCTGTCCGGCGCAAGCCTTTTGACGCTGGCCTCGGTGTTGCTGCTGGCCTCGTGCACCCCATCGGAATTGAAGCCGGGCGAAGCGCTGCCGATCGGGATACAATCGCGTGCGATCGCCTCATTGGGCGGAGCACCGCGCAGTGTCGAAGGGGTCAGCTTCGTCGGCGGCCTGGAGATTTCGTCCGAGGAGCCGCTGTTTGGCGCCTTTTCCTCCATTCGCATTGTTGACGATTCTCGTTTTGTCGGTGTGTTCGACACCGGATACTGGATCGAGGGCCGGATTGAGCGCGGTCCGGATGGCCTTCTGTCCGGTGTCACCGATGTCACGCTTTCCGCCATGCTCGATCGCGACGGTCACGAAAGCGTCAGCAAATATCAGGTGGATGCCGAAAGCCTTGCGCTTGTCGATGGCGCGGCCCTGGTCGGCTTTGAACAGCGCCACAGGGTTGTCGCCTATCAGCCGCTTGCGTCGCTGGCTACTGCGCGCCCGTCGACGCCTCTGGCTTTGCCCTTCCCGGTCTCGCGTCTGCGCGGCAATGGCGGCATAGAGGCGCTGGTGGTGGCTCCGGCCGACGGACCGCTCGAAGGAGCGGTGGTGGCTATCACGGAAAAGAGCGTCGATGAGGACGGCAACAATTTTGCCGGTATCCTTGGCGGGCCGCTTGCCGGGGAATTTCGTGTCCGCCCGCATGACGGTTTCGAGATCACCGATGGCGTCTTCCTCCCTTCCGGTGACCTTGTCCTGCTGGAACGCCGATTCTCGATTGCCTCGGGCGTCGCGATGCGGCTGCGTCGCATCGATGGTGCTCTGATCCGGTCTGGAGCGATCGTCGACGGCCCGGTCATCTTCGAAGCCGACCATGCATCCGAGATCGACAACATGGAGGGGATCGATGCCGTGGTTGCGAAAGATGGTTCAATTCACCTGATCGCCGTCTCGGACGACAATCATTCCATTCTGCAGCGCACTGTGATGCTGGAATTCCGTCTGGAGCCGTGAGCCGGGTCCAGACGGTTGCTGTATGCTATTCCTGCTCTCAGGAAGCCGTGCGCACCGGCATCGGCCGCACAACGCTCATCAGGGCGCCGTAGGGCAGCAGCATCACGATGCCGACGAGCATCTTCACGGCAAAGTCGCCGAGTGCCCATGAGATCCAGCGCGGTGCTTCTGCAGCCAGCACGCCGAAGATCGGTGCCGAGGCAATGGCAAAATCGTCATTCGGGCCGATGAAGCTGAAGATCGGCGCGAATGACAGGGAGAAGAAGATCACTGTGTCGAGAACCGATCCGAACAGCGAGCCCATCAGCGGCGCCTTCCACCAGGACAACTGACGCAGACGGTTGAACACCGAGATGTCGAGAAGCTGGCCGATCAGGAAGGCGGAGCCGGAGGCAATCGCGATCCGCGGGCTGGCGAGTGCGATCGACAACGCGACGCCGACGACAAAGCCGACAAAGACGACCTTGCGTGCGGTGCCCGGGCCAAACTGACGGTTGGTCAGGTCGGTGATCAGGAAGGAAATCGGATAGGTGAAGGCGCCGAAGGTCAGAAGATCGGCGAGATTGATGCCTGCCAGCGTGCCGCCCAGAGGGAATTGCACGAGGAAGTTGGAAGCGACGACAATCGCCGTCATGAGCAGGCTGTAGAGAACGAAATAGCGTGTCTTCAGCATTTTTTTATCCTGGGTGATGCCACCAGTTAGAGGGACAATGATGTTCAGGGTCGTTCGTGAAATTGGAGCGCAGACATTGGACCTGCCGCCGGATTCACGTCAAAGGAAAAGGCTTGCCCGGGTGTCCGGCCAAGCCTTTTAAGCTTGCGTCAGCGCTTGAAATTAAGCGGCTTCAGCGGTCTTCTTGACGATCTGGCGACGCAGCAGACGAGCGCGCATGCTCAGTTCGGTTTCAGAGGCCTTGATCAGGAACGCGTCGAGACCGCCGCGATGCTCGACCGTGCGCAGTGCTGCAGCCGAAACGCGCAGACGGTAACGCTGGTTGAGAGCATCCGAGATCAACGTGACGTCGCACAGGTTCGGCAGGAACCGACGCTTGGTCTTGTTGTTCGCGTGGCTAACATTGTTGCCCGACTGGACGCCCTTGCCGGTCAATTCGCAACTGCGGGACATGGTACACCTATTATTTTCTAGGCCATCGCATCGCTTCCGGCCAAATGCCGGGCAGGCAATCCAACAGCGCTTGATTGGAAAGTTGCGGTTCTATAGTCAGACAGAACCTGCGCGTCAAGCCAAACCTTGGATTTTCCGGCTCCGGTACCGTCATTGCGTTATTTTATTGCCATAGTCCACGGTAAGATGCCGATATCGGGTCGCCGGATTTTCGGCCCCCATGCCTGAGGGTCGATCATTGCGTACTGCCAGTCTGGTCATCGGTCTTGTTCTGTCCTCCCTCGGCTCTGCCGATGCAGCGGAGGTGCGCTACAACACGGAATACAGCGTTTCGCTGGGCGTGCTGCCGATTGCCCGTTTGTCCTTCGAGACGGAAGTGGATGGCGGGCGCTACACGATCGGCGGGCACTTCCGTTCGTCCGGGCTGGTCGACATCGTCAAGGAGATCTCCGCCCGGAGCAGCGTTTCCGGCCAGGTCGACGGCCAGCGTTTCCAGCCAGACCGGTATCAGCTCGAATACAAGGATGGTCGAAAGACCAGCACCTATGATGTGAAGTATCGCGGCGGGAGCGTTGTGGAAACATTGGTTGAACCGAAGCCGAAGCCGCGGCCGGATACATGGGTGCCCGTGGCCGACGGCGATCTGAAAGCGGTGCTCGATCCGATCGGTGCCTTCCTCATTCCCGGCGACGCCGATGTCTGTTCGCAGACGCTGCCGGTCTATGACGGCGAAAGCCGGATGGATCTCGTCCTGTCGCCGAAGCGTACCGAAGGTTATTCCGCCGGCAAACTCAAGGGCGAGGCGGTGGTCTGCGGGGTCAAGTACGTGCCCAGGTCCGGTTATCGCAAGGGGCGCAAGGATATCGAATACATGCGCTCGGTCGAGGGCATGGAGATCTGGTTTGCCAAGACCGCAACCCTCAAGCTATATGCTCCGGTCTATGCGCGCGTGCCGACACGCTACGGAACGATCTACGTCTCGGCGCAGAAATTCGACGGCTAGCAGGCACGGGTTTTCATCCCGCCTGGGGCCTGCACGGGGCCCGCACGGGGGCCCCTTATGGGGGATGAATGAAGACCAAGGCGACGTTGATCGGCTTTACCGCAATCTTGATGTGGTCCTTCCTGGCACTGATGACGGCCGCCTCAGGCACGATGCCGCCCTTCCAGTTGTCGGCCATCACCTTTGCCATCGGCAGCCTTCCGGGCCTGGCGATCTTTGTCCTGCGGCCCGAGCGGCTGAAGGAGTTGCGCCAGCCGGGCAAGGTCTGGCTTGTCGGCGTCGGCGGTCTGTTCGGCTATCATTTCCTGTATTTCACCGCACTCCGGAATGCACCGGCGGTCGAGGCGGGCCTGATCGCCTATCTCTGGCCGCTGCTGATCGTCGTTGGTTCGGCGCTGCTGCCGGGCGAACGGCTGGGCTGGCACCATATCGCAGGCTCGCTTGCCGGCCTGGCCGGCACGGTGCTGATCGTTGCCAAGAATGGCGTTGCCTTCGATCCGGCCTATGCGCTGGGCTATTTCGCGGCTTTCCTCTGCGCGTTTACCTGGGCAGGCTATTCCCTGCTCAGCCGGCGCTTCGAGGCGGTGTCCACCGATGTCGTCACCGGTTTTTGCCTGGCCACTTCCGTGCTGTCGCTCGTCTGCCATCTGATGCTTGAGACGACCGTCTGGCCGGACGACTGGACGCAATGGGCGGCTGTGGTCGGGCTTGGGCTACTGCCGGTGGGTGCTGCCTTCTATGTCTGGGACTACGGCGTCAAGAATGGCGATATCCAGATTCTCGGCGCCTCAAGCTACGCTGCCCCCCTGCTGTCGACCTTGATCCTGATCATTTTTGGGTTTGGCGAGGTTAGTGTCAGAATTGGCTTGGCCTGTGTGCTGATCACCGGTGGCGCTATGCTGGCTGCGCGCGATATGGTCTTCAAACGACGCAAGGTCCAGTCCTAGAGGGAGGCAGCATGGTCACGCCGGCGACCGGGGTTCTGATGCTCTCGGTCGCGCTGGGCCTTGGCTATTTCCGGGTGCTGCCGCGACAGAAGACCTATCCGCGGGCCGCGTGGAAAACCTTGCCGATCCTGCTGCTTGCACTTTACGGCTTGCTGGTCGGCGCGCCGGCGCTGCTGATCCTTTCCCTTCTTCTGGGCGCGGCCGGCGATGGCTTCCTGGCCTTTGACGGCGCCCGCGCTTTTGTCGGCGGGCTCGTCGCCTTTCTCCTGTCGCATCTCGCCTATGCTGTCGTGATGGCGCCGCTCGGCGTGCCTGGACTGATGTTTGCCGACGCATGGCGTCCGGTTGCGGGCGCACTGATCCTTGTGGCTACGCTCGCCGTTGTCTGCCTGATCCGGCGGCAGGCGGGCCGCCTTCTGCCGGCGATCCTTGCCTATGTGGCGGTCTTTCTCCTGGTTGCCTGGATGGCGCTGAGGATCCCCGGTCCCTGGGTGATCCTGGGCACGGCGATATTCATCCTATCGGACACGCTGCTTGCGCTGCGGCGGTTCCGCTGGGGCCCCGATCACCGGTTCGACAATCCGGCCGGCTACGCCGTGTGGGCGACCTATTATGCCGCGCAGCTGATCCTGACCGTCACGCTTTCATCGGACCGGGCGATCTAACGGCTGTCATCCGGCGTCCAGCCGGCCGGCGCCATCTCGAAGGCGGAAAAGTCGAAGCCGGGCGCGACGGTGCAGCCAACCAGCGTATAGGCGCCAAGGCTTTCGGCCGCCTGCCAGTCATTGGCGGCAATGATTGCCTGCGGGCGCTCGCCCTCAAGCAGGTCTGTGCCGAGAATGATCGTGTCGACCGTGCGCCCGTCGCTGGACCAGCTCAGCGCCAGGGGTGCCCCGGCATAGTAGTGCCAGACCTCTGCGGCGTCCCGGACCCTGACCCTGTGCCAATGGGAGCGCTCGCCGGCCTCGAGCAGATAGTAGATCGCCGTGGAATGGCCGCGTGCGCCGCCATGGTCGTCCTTGAAGGTCTGCACATACCAGCCGCCCTCGGGATGGCGCTCCATGCCGAGGGTCTCGATGATCTCCGCGGCCGTCATCAGAAATTGTCCTTGCGCTTGCGGATCTCGGCAAACACATCCTCGTCGCTTTCTGTCGGCATGCCCAGCGTCCGGCGGATGTCCGGATCGTTGGCCCGCAGGAAGGGGTTGGTTTCCTTCTCCAGCGCAATCGTCGTCGGCACGGTGAAATCGCCCCGCGCCCGCATGATCTCGATATCCTCGGCGCGTGATTTCAGCCGGCTGTTGTCCGGATCGATGGTGAGGGCAAAGCGGGCGTTCGACAGTGTGTATTCGTGGCCGAAATAGACGATCGTTTCGTCCGGCAATTCGGCCAGCTTCTGCAGCGAATGCCACATGTCTATTGCCGAGCGTTCGAACAGGCGGCCGCATCCGAGCGCAAACAGGGTGTCGGCCGAAAACAGCAGCTTGTCTTCCGGCAGGTGGTAGCAGACATGGCCCGCCGTATGGCCCGGGGTTTCGATTACCCTGACCAGATGCTTGCCGAAGGCGAATTCGTCGCCGTCGCCGACGGTGCGATCAATGCCGGGTATGGCCACCGCCTCGTTGCGCGGCCCGATGATCTCGCAGTTGAAGCGCTCTTTCAGCGCAAGATTGGCTTCCACATGGTCGCCGTGATGATGGGTTGTGAAAATATGGGTGATCGTCCAGTCGCGGCGCTCGGCCGCGGCCAGGATCGGTTCGAGTTCGGGTGCGTCGATGCATGCCGTGAGGCCTGAATCCGGGCAATGCAGAAGAACGCCGAAGTTGTCGCTGCGGCAGAGAAACACATCGATTTCAAGGGATTTCATTGTCCAGCCATCCGTTCCCATATTGTTGGCGCGAATGTAGCTTGGAAACTCTTGAAGTCCAATCGCTGGCTGCTAACAATGGCGTCATGCATGTCGATATCGTTGACCTTCGCCAGTTCTACTACACCATGCTTGGCCGCGTGGCCGAACAGTCTATCGCCCTGGCGCTCTCTTCGCTCTGGGCACGGCTGCCGCAGGAGCGACTGGTGGGGCTCGGCTATTGCACCCCGTTTCTCGATCGTTTCCGCGCCGATACCGAACGGACGCTCGCCTTCATGCCGGCCGGGCAGGGCGCGGTGAACTGGCCGGTCGGCGAGCCCTCGGCGACCGCGCTCGTCTTCGAGGAGGAACTGCCTCTGTCGGATTCGTCCGTCGATCGAGTGCTGATGGTGCATTCGCTGGAATTTGCCGAAAACCCACGCGAGACGCTGAAGGAAATCTGGCGGGTGCTGGCGCCGGGCGGGCGGCTGGTCATCGTCGTGCCCAATCGTCGCGGCGTCTGGGCGCGCATGGAGCACACGCCGTTCGGTTCTGGCCGGCCCTATTCGCGCGGGCAGCTGACGGCCTTGCTGCGCGAGACGAATTTCACCCCCGGCGCCAGCGCCGAAGCGCTGTTCTTTCCGCCATCTAAGATCCGCGCTGTTCTGCGCCTGCGCAGCGGTTTCGAAAAGCTGGGTGGCCTGCTGTGGCCGGCATTTTCCGGCGTTATCGTCGTCGAGGCGCAGAAACGGCTCTACCAGGGCCTGCCGGTCGCAGCCCGCGCCTCCCGGCGCGTCTTTGCGCCAGTGCTTGCGCCGCATGGCGTTCCGACCACACGGACTGCCACCGACCACGGCTGAGGATTGCCGGCGGGCTTGTGTCTTGCCTTCCGGCCCAATCCGGCACAGTGCCGGCGAGCCTCGACAATCGACGATTTCCATTTTATTGCATGCGCTTATCAAGGGTGCCGTTACCGCACCGTTTTCACGACAGAAAGCAGTCGCATGAGTGTCGCCATGACGAAGCCGATGCCCCGGCCGGGGATCCTGGATATCGCCGCCTATGTGCCCGGCAAGGAACATGCGCCGGGTGTCGCGCGCGTCTTCAAGCTGTCGTCGAACGAGACGCCGTTCGGACCGAGCCCCAAGGCAATCGAGGCCTTCGCCGCCGCGGCCACCAGCCTGGAAAAATATCCCGACGGCCAGGCCCGGGCCTTGCGCGAGGCGATAGCCGAGGTGCACGGGCTGAACGCGGCCAACATCCTTTGCGGCAATGGCTCGGACGAATTGCTCGGCCTGCTCTGCCATGTCTATCTCGGCCCTGGCGACGAGGGCATCGTCACCGAGCACGGCTTCCTGGTCTACAAGATCCAGATCCTGGCAGCGGGTGCCACACCGGTGGCGGTGAAGGAGACCGACTGCCGCGTCGACGTCGACGCGATCCTTGCGGCCGTCACGGACAAGACCAAGATCGTCTTCCTCGCAAATCCGGGCAATCCGACCGGTACCTATGTGCCGCTGAGCGAGGTGCGCCGGCTGCATGCCGGCCTGCCGCCGCATGTGATCCTGGTTCTCGATGCCGCCTATGCCGAATATGTCCGCCGCAACGACTACGAGGCCGGTATCGAACTGGTCTCCGGCAACCGCAATGTCGTGATGACGCGGACCTTTTCCAAGGTCTACGGGTTGGCGGCGTTGCGCATCGGCTGGGCCTATGCGCCAGCCGAGATCATCGATGCGCTCGACCGGGTGCGTGGGCCGTTCAACATCAATGCGCCGGCGATGGCGGCCGGTGCGGCGGCGATCCGCGACCAGGCCTTCACCGCCCGGTCGGTCGCGCATAACCTCGACTGGCTTGCCCGGGTGTCGGAGGCACTGACCGCGCTTGGCCTGACGGTCACGCCATCGGTTGCCAATTTCATCCTCATTCATTTTCCGGACGCCGATGGCAAGCGCGCCACCGATGCGGATGATTTCCTTACCAGTCGTGGCTTCATCCTGCGCGCCGTGCGGGCCTACGGTTTTGCCAATGCGCTGCGCATGACGATCGGTAGCGAAGAAGCCAATAACGGCGTCGTCAAGGCGCTCACGGAATTCATGGGACGTGGCTGATGTCTGAAATCCTGTTCAATCGCATTGCCCTGATCGGTATCGGCCTCATCGGTTCGTCGATCGCGCGCGACATCCAGAAACTGGGACTGGCACGGGAGGTGGTGATCTCGACGCGCAGCGCCGAGACACTGAAACGGGCCGAAGAACTCGGGCTCGGAACGTCATATACGACGTCGGCCGCCGAGGCGGTCGGGGATGCCGACCTGATTATCGTCTCGGTGCCTGTCGGTGCATCGGGAGCTGTGGCACAACAGATCGCGTCCAGCCTGAAACCCGGCGCGATCGTCACCGATGTCGGTTCGACTAAGGCTTCGGTGATTGCGCAGATGGCGCCGCATTTGCCGGAAGGCGTGCATTTCATTCCGGGTCATCCGCTGGCCGGCACTGAAAAATCGGGTCCGGATGCCGGCTTTTCCGGCCTGTTCAAGGGCCGCTGGTGCATCTTCACGCCGCTGCCCGGCACCGATGCGGATGCGCTGGCGCGTCTGGGGGGCTTCTGGCAGGCGCTCGGATCGCGTATCGACGAGATGGACCCGCAGCATCACGACAAGGTTCTGGCGATCGTGTCGCATCTGCCGCATATCATCGCCTATAACATCGTCGGTACCGCGGATGATCTGGAAGCCGTAACGGAGTCCGAAGTCATCAAGTATTCGGCCTCCGGTTTCCGTGACTTCACCCGCCTCGCGGCGTCCGATCCGACCATGTGGCGCGATGTCTGCCTGCACAACAAGGATGCGATCCTGGAAATGCTGGCGCGGTTTTCCGAGGATCTTGCCTACCTGCAGCGGGCGATCCGCTGGGGCGAGGGCGACAAGCTGATCGAGCTGTTCACCCGGACGCGCGCCGTGCGCCGCTCGATCATCGAGGCCGGCCAGGATGTCGACGTGCCGGACTTCGGCCGTCATACGCTCGACAAGTAGCGTTTTTCGCCTTGCCGCCTTGCCCTTGCCGCTCCTGTCTCAAAGGGGCGGTATCGTGCCGAGCGGGATGAACCCGAGCGATGCGACCCCGTCTTGGATGGTGATTTCGGCAGAGCCCCTGTCCTGGCCGAAGGAGACGACGGCAAGCACCCTGGCCACGTCGTCGAATGTATCCTTCATGTCGGGATAGGCGACACCAAGCGCCTGGTTCCAGGCTTTGATACCTTCAATTTCGGCGCGGATCTGACCGGAAATCAGCCCGTCATCGCCGACCGAAAACGGGCCGCTCAGGGTCAGCACACGGCCTTCGCCCAGATCCGTGACAAAGCGTCGGATCTCGCCCTTGGTGCCGTAAAGTCTCTGGCTATGCGCCAGGGCCGGCTGCAGCAGGCCGCCGCGTTCGGCAAATGTCACGTCGATGCTGGCGGATGCAGGCGGCAGGCCGACCGGGTTGCCGCCAATTGCCAGCACCGCGTCGCGGACCAGGGCCGCGTAGTCAAGATCGCCAGCATTGCCCCTGATGTGGCTTTCCGCATGCGGAGCCGTCAGCTCGAGCTTCAGCGGGCTGACCGTCGAGATCAGTTGCGCCTTCAGGTCACGGATTTCGAGGGAACTGCGCTGCAGGCCGGACAGTGTCGCGTTGAAGCTCGAACGCAGGTCTTCCCATTCGATCGTGGAATGGAACCCCAGGGCCGAGCGGATTTCGGCAGGACCGTCCAGTTCCCAGACGACATGGCCGGGCGCATAGATCTGGGCTGCGGCCCGCACGGCGCCGAATGAGGCGGAGATGCCCTGGTAGTTGTCGTCGAGCGACAGACGGTCGCAGTTCAGCCGGAAGCGGAAGGGATAGCCACCGATCCGCGGCTGCTCGCAATTGGCGGTGATGGCGGCCGGATTGCCGCCTTCGAAGAAGGCAACGATCTGTCGGCGCAGGTATTCGGCGGCAAAATACCAGGCGACGCTATAGACAGCGATGAACAGGACGATAAAAACGCCGAGACGAAACACCTTGCGGCTTGTGGCGCTTGCGGGCGCTGTGGACGGCGTTGCCATAAGTTGCTCCTGAGTGACGATCAAATCCTGAGTAAGTGGATTGGCCTGCGATATGGACGAATTTTGGGTCTTTGGCTACGGATCCTTGATGTGGAACCCCGGCTTTGCTTTCGAAGAACGGGTTCAGGCTCGCCTGACCGGCTATCGGCGGTCCCTCTGCGTGCGTTCTTGGGTACATCGCGGGACCGAGGCGCGCCCAGGCCTAGTGCTGGGCCTCGATCGCGGCGGCTCCTGCCGCGGCATTGCCTTTCGCATCGATCCCCGGGCGTGGCCGGACACGCTTGCCTATCTGCGCGAACGGGAACTTGTCACCAATGTCTATCTCGAACGCACCGTCCGGCTGCGCTTCGATGACGGACGCCAGGTGACCGGCCTGACCTATGTGGTCGACCGGGCGCATCCGCAATATGGCGGGGCCGTCACGGTCGAAGAGGCGGCACAGATCGTTGCCAGCGCGGTTGGCCAGTCTGGTCCGAACCCGGCCTATGTGGCGAACACCGCCGCCCATCTGCGCGAAATGGGCATTCGCGACCACTGGCTGGAAGGTGTGGTCGCGGCGATCGAGGCGATCGGTCAGCCGGGCTGACGTCCAGCCCGCGCTCTCGTCTTTCGGTGTTTCAGCTTGTCTGCAGTTCCGCCAGGCGCTTCACCGCCGTCGGCGGCAGCGGCACATGCGGGTTGTCACGCGCGGTTTCGATCAGCAGCTCGTCGCTGGCGGCCTCGAGGCGTTCCATCAGTGTGTCGAAGAACATGTCCGGATCGAGACCCGGCTCGATGGCCGGCAGGATGCGCACCTTGAAATGACCGGGATAACGCTGGAACTTGCGACGTGGCCAGAACAGGCCGGGATGCATGGCGACCGGTACGACGGGTACGCCGAGATCGCGATAGAGGCGGGCAATGCCGTATTTATATTCCGGCGTCGCCCCGGGCGACCGCCGTGTGCCCTCCGGGTAGATGATCAGCTGGCGGCCGTTGCGCATCTCGCTCTTGGTGCGCTCGATCACTTCGGCCATCACCTTGCCCTTGGCGCCGCGGTTGACCGGGATCATCCGCTGTTTGGCGACATACCAGCCGAAGACCGGGATCCACATCAGTTCGCGCTTGAGGATGTAGACCGGATCGTCGAGCCAGGGCAGCAGGGCGAATGTATCCCAGAAAGACTGGTGCTTCGGGGCCAGGATATAGCCGCCCTTCGGAATGTTCTCGAGCCCCTCGACGGTGAAGGTCGTGCCGACGATCGTCTTCAGCAGCCAATGCGAGGAACTTGCCCAGCCCTTCGGCACCCAGAACGCAGTCTTGCGTGGCGCGAGAAAATAGAAGGGCGACAACAGGATCATGCGAAGGATCATGTTGGTGTAGAAGGCCGTATTGAACAGGATGGAACGCAGGGTGATCATCAGGTCGTTTCCGTGGACAGGCGAAACGTCCCTATCGTAAAACACGGCCGAGCAAAAGCCGGTCGGCGGGGAATTACTCAGCTCTCGTCGGCCGGGTCGGCGATTTCTCCCGACGAGCGCAAGCCGGGGCCGACACTCCAGCCGATGATACCCCGGGCATAGGCAATGACGCTCTTTGCATATTCGGCCAGCATGGTTCTCAGCGCATCCGGCTCGCGGTACCAGGCCCGCGTCTTCAGGTCGGCATTGACCACGGGATAGCCGATGAACTCGGTCACCTTGTCCGAACGGCGCAGCTCCATCAGGCTGCGGGCCATGTGATAGTTACTGGTTACCACCAGAACCGACTTGTAGCCGCGATCGCGGATCCAGTTTGCCGTCTCGTTGGCATTGCCGATCGTGTCGATCGCGGCGTAGCCGATATCGATGCAGCAGGCGAACAGTTCGGGTGACGTGCGCGTGGCACGGCGGATCTGGCCGGCCGTGGTCGAGGGGTTGACGCCGGAAATCAGCAACCGTCCGCCATATCCACGTTTCAGGAGATCAATCGCCTGGTCGATCCGCTGGTAGCCGCCGGTCAGCACGACGATCGCGTCGGCCTTGACGTTTTCCGGCGGGCGCAGCGTGGTGACGCTGTCGGCAAAATGCAGGAAGCCTGCGACGAGAAGGGCTGCACAGAGCAGGACGAGCAATCCGCTGTAGCGGAGGAACCGGCGCAGGAGACCACGACGCGCAAACAGGCCGCGGCCCGACGTGTCGGGCCGATCCCCTTGAGACGGTTGGTTTCGGGTCATCCGGTCCATGCTCATTGTCCGTGAATAGCGCGGATTCTCCACACGGAACAGGCGGCTTTAAGGCAAGTCAACAAGCTTCCTTGACGATTAATCGTCCATAAGTCCATCGGTTCGCGCCGGATCGGAACGAATGAGGTCGATCTCGTAGATGGTGCGCATCACGGTCAGGCGGGCGGTGATGGTGGTCAGCAGCGCAATCACGATCATCGTGGCAAAGATGCCGAGATAGCCGGTCCAGCCGATGGTGAAGGTGCCGAACAGTGCCGTTGCCTGATCGCTTTCCGGCGTGGCCATCGACCGGGTCTGCCAGAAATTGGCTGCGGCGAACAGGCCGGCCGCGAGCAGGCCGCCGGCGGCCGCACCCTTCAGACTGATCTTGAGGAAGTGCTTCTGGAACTCCTGGGCGACGAAGGTGCTCTCGGCGCCGACGAAATGCAGCACCTCGATAATGTGGCGATTGCCCGATAGTGCGCCGCGGGTGGCAAAGACCACCGTCAGCACCATGGCGGTAAACACCAGGATCAGCACGCCGGAACCGATCAGCACGGTGGTGCGTGCCATCTGCACGAGGCGGTCGACCCAGGTGCGGTGATCGTCGAGAAAGGCTTGCGGCACTTCGACCTTCAGCAGGTCGCGCATCGAGGCGAAATCGGGCGGGTTGCTTTCGTCGATGGTGATGACGATCAGGCGCGGAACCGGCAGGTCTTCGAGATTGAGGCCGGTGCCGAGCCAGGGCTCGAGCAGGCGGGCCGTCGCATCATCATCCATGATCCGGCCGTCGCGCGTGCCGACGAAGGTCAGCGCAAGATCGCGCGCCTTGACCAGGGCAGCCCCCATGTCGAGCCCGTCCTCCGGCTTGATCTGGATGGTGACCTCGCGGGAAATCTGGCTCTGCCAGCCAGCCGCCGTTGCCCGCACCATCGACACGGCACCCAGCGTCAGGCAGGCCAGAAAGGCCATGATGGCAATGACCACCATCAGCGCATTGCCCTGGATGTTGGAGGGCGGCAGGATCGGCCCGGTCGGCCTGACGGTCATTTCGACCCGGCGCTTCTGTGTCTTGTCCGGCTGCTGCGGGGTGTTGGTTCCTGTCTCACTCATAGATGTCGAGCCGCCCGTCGGTGAGGATCATGCGGCGCGCATCGACCTGGTCCATCAGGGCCAGATCGTGGGTGGCGATGACGACGGCCGTGCCGAGCCGGTTGAGTTCGAGAAACAGGCTCAGGAGCCGGCGGGCCATTGGCGGATCGACATTGCCGGTCGGTTCGTCGGCGAGCAGGATTTCCGGCCGGTCGATCAGGGCACGGGCGATGGCGACGCGCTGTTTCTCGCCGCCCGACAGCACGGCCGGCAGCACGTTGATGCGCTCGCCGAGGCCGACCCATTTCAACAGTTCGATGACGTCGCGCCGGTAGCTGCCCTCTTCCTTGCCGCGCACGCGGAGCGGCAGCGCGACGTTTTCGTAGGTGGTCAAATGGTCGAGCAGGCGGAAATCCTGGAAGACGATGCCGACGCGGCGGCGCAGCATCGGCAGTTCACTGCGGGGAATGCGGGTGATGTCGCGGCCGAAGCTCTGGATGATGCCGCGCGTCGGCTGCAGCGACATGAACAGCAGGCGCAGCAATGTCGTCTTGCCCGCACCGGACGGGCCGGTCAGGAACTGGAAGGAACTCTTGGGAATGTCGAAGGTCAGGTCGCGGAGGATCTCCGGTCCCATTCCATACCGAAGGCCGACATTTTCAAAGTGGATCAACGGCTGGGCCCAGTCTGACGTGTCCGAGGTCTGGGGCTCGTAAACGAAGATCGTCAACGGCCGGTAAACATGCCCGCAAAACGGCAGCCGGATGGCCGATATTTTCGAAGCATTAACCATTTGAATTTACGTCTGGAGTGGATTCGTTTCAACTGCCGAGTTTCGGGTATCCGGAATTGGCTGTGCGAAAGGTACGGCTGAGATGAACGCCTTCCGTTTCCAAAAGCAGGCAGCAGCCCCGGACCAGGATCTGCTGCCGCCAGACCGGGCGCGCCGCCGCATCGAGCGCCAGCATTTCCAGACGACCCATGAGGTCGTCGATGCCCATTTCGTCGTGGTGCGCGATCCGCCGCAGAGAGCCAAATTCCAGGCGGCTTCGGCGACGAGCGCTCCTGTTGCCCAGGACTTCCTCGCCGGCCTGAAGACGGTGCTGCGCAGCGCCGAGCACCATCTGCAGCGGCTGTCCGATGTCAGCTTCGCCCTTCTGGTCGCCGGCTGCTTTGCCAGCATCTTCGGCATCGCGGGACAGCTCTATTCAGGTTCGGGCTCGACCGATGCCGTGGCCAACCCGCTCGACATCACCCATGTCAGCCTGACCCCGCAATTCAGCAACGGCATGCAGGTCCTGTTGCTCAATGCCATCGTCGAAAACCGGTCGGACGATACCGTCAGCCTGCCGAAACTGAGGGCCGATCTGCTGATCGGCGGACAGGTCATCGCCAGCACCTATATCGACGCGCCGGTCACCGATCTCGATGGCGGCCACAGCCGCGGGGTTGCCGCAAGGCTCCAGCATCCTGGTGGAAAAATGCCGGAACTGCGGCTTTCCTTCGAGGATCCGGGTGTCTCACCTTCGTGACTGTGCTAAGGGCTTGCCTTTCCGGCCGTCTCAGGCTGCCGGGCTGAGGGCCGAAACCGGCCGATCATGAAGGAGAAGTCCATGCCCGTCGTCCGCGGCAAGAATATCGAACCACTGTTCACCGCCGTACAGATCGCCGAGCGCAATCACGAGCTCGCAGCCGATATCATGAAGGGTCCCTGCGACGATCTTCTGGTGATTTCGGTGCTCAAGGGCTCGTTCATCTTCGCTGCCGATCTCATTCGTGCGTTGCATGACGTCGGGCTCGCGCCGGAGGTCGAATTCATCACGCTGTCCAGTTATGGCACAGGCACGGTGTCGCAGGGCGTGAAGATCATCAAGGACATCGACAGTGACGTGAGGGGCCGCAATGTGCTGCTCATCGACGACATTCTCGAGTCCGGCCGCACGCTGTTGTTCGCCAAGGAACTGATGTACGAGCGCGGTGCCGCAAACGTCACGATTGCTGTGCTTCTCGACAAGAAAGTGAAGCGGAAAGAAGTGTTTGAGGCTGATTTCGTCGGCTTCGAATGCCCCGATTACTTCGTCGTCGGCTACGGCATGGACGTTGCCTATGCCTTCCGCGAACTGCCCTATGTCGGCGTGGTGACCGGCGACGCCTGAGGCGTTTCGTTTCGCGACATCTGGCCGTCGTTCGCTGACCGCTTGTTAACCATGGCGCGGGACCGGGTGTCCCGCGTTTACCTCTCGACAAGGAAACTCTGTTGATTTGCCCCGACGGGCATGAAAACGGATCGCGGGAGTTGAATGCAATCATGGCGAGAATCTTGATCACCGAAGACGAAGATTCGCTGCGCACCTTCGTCGCCCGCGCCCTGCGGCTCGACGGCCACGAAACCAGCGAAGCGGCCGATGGGGAAGAAGGTCTCGCCCTGCTCTGCGAAGAACCGTTCGATCTGCTGCTGTCGGATATCCGCATGCCGGTCATGGACGGCATCGAGCTTGCCCACCGGGCCTCGTCCAATTTTCCGGACCTGAAGATCCTGCTGATGACTGGCTATGCCGAACAGCGCGAGCGGGCAGACGATCTGGCATCGAAGATCATCGATGTGGTGCCGAAGCCCTTTGCGCTGACCGATATCCGCGCCGCCGTGGCCAGCGCCCTGGCCGGCTGACGCACTCTGGCCGGCAGACCCGCACGTTCGGGCTCCTGCCGGATCTCACTTGACCTCATTTGATCTCACTGGATTTCGAGCAAGCGCTCGAGATACCGTCGCTCCAGTTCCGGGCTGGAGTTCTGGCCGAGCTTTTCGCGGATGGCCTCGAGAATTTCGCGCGCGCGCTGCACGTCGATCTCGTCCGGCACCCTCACTCTTTCGCCGAAGTCCGGGCCCGACGTCGCGCGGGGGCGGCCGAGCGGATCACGGCCGTTCTGGTTGCCCTGGCCCATCTGCTGGCCTTCGCCCTGCTGACCCTGCATGGCCTGCATCATCTGCCCCATCATGTCGCGTGCACCCTGGCGCAGCGCTTCGAGCGCGCGGCCCTGGCCCTCCACGGCGCGGTCGCCCTGGCTCTTGCCCAGAGCCTCGCCGGCACCCTTCATTTCGCTTTGCGCCTGGCCGAAGCCCTCACCCGGTTCGAGGCCGAGGCCCTTGAGGCCTTCCTGCAACTCGCCGAGTTGCTTGCCAAGGCCCTCCTGCTGCTGGCGCAGGTTCTTCAGCGCCTCGCGCAGCTGCTCGGCGGTCATCTGGTCGGTATCCTGCCCGCCTTGCTGCCCCTGCTGGCCCTGTTCGCCCTGGGCCTGCGGATCCTGCTGCGGTTCGCCGTTTTCACCCTCTTCGCCTTCGCCCGGGTCGCCGCGCTGCATGCGGTCCCGCAGGGCCTGATCGAGCTTGAAGGTCTCGTCCATCAGCCGCTGCTGCTGCTGCATGATTTCGCCGAGCTTGTCGATCTGCTTGCGCGCCTCGCTGTTCTGCTGCTCGCCGCCGCGCTGCGGGCGTCCGGCCTGCATGTTGTTCATCATCCGGCTCAACTCGTTGAGCAGCTGGCGCGCCTCGTCCTTGTTGCCCGAACGGGCGAGGTTTTCCAGCTGGTCGAGCAGGTTGTCGAGATCCTGCTGGCGCACGGTGTTCTGGGCGCTCTGCTGCTCGCCGTTCTGGTTCTGCATGCGCTCGGCCATGGCGGTCATGAAGTCCTGCATGGCGGCACGAAGCTCGTCCATCAGCTTCTTGATTTCCTCGTCCGGGGCATCGCGATCCAGCGCGTCTGCCAGGTTCTTCTGTGCGTCACGCAGCCGCTTTTCGGCCAGCGACAGGTCGCCGTCCTCGATGCCGAGCGCGATCTCCCACAGATAGTCCGCCGTCTCCTGCAGCGCCTCGGTGCCCTTGGCCTGCTGCATGCGGGCACGGGCCGATTCGATCAGCAGGAAATGGGTGAGATTGGGAATGGTCTCGTCGGCGCGAAGGGTGATCGCTTCGTTCAGCGCAATGGCCCGAGGCATGGCGCGGGTGTCGAGCGAAAAGACCTGCCGCTGTTCGGCAACGGCCGCTGCCAGCTTCTCCGAGAAGTTTCGCGATGGCAGGATCATTTCCACCGGCGGGCTGCGGCCGACCTGTCCTGCGCCATCGGTGGCGACGAGCGTGATCGACACCCTGGCGCCGGCCAGGGGATGCTCGGTGATGTTGCGGCTGGAAACACCCTTGGTCTCGCGCGCATTGTGTCGCGGCAGGTCGAGCTTGTAGTCCGGCTGCGGATAAAGCGGCGTGGCGCCGGGCTTGGTCTCGAGCGGTACGATCTCCGCATGGGCCTTCTGCAGGCCGTAGTCGTCTTTTGCGGTGAAGGCGATTTCCAGAGCGCCGTTGATGGCGCGGCGCGGCGTGCCGTCGAAGGCGATCTCGGGTGCCTTGTCCGGTGTCACCTGAATGGTCCACTGGCGCTGGCCAACACGCAGCTGGCCTGCCTCGGCCAGTTCCAGTTCGTGGGTGCGGGCGGCCGGCGGCGCAGAAGGCGCAGGTGGTTGGTCGCCCGACGGTTGCGCAGCGGACGGTGCGCCCGCCTCTGCCTCTTGCTTGGCCGCCACCTCGACGACCGTGCCGTCGGCTGCCTTGCGGTAGAAGACCTTCTCGTCGGCGGCCCCACCGCTGATGCGAACGGTGATCTTCGAATGTTGCGGCACACTGACGCCGTTGTCGTCCTGGGTGCCGAGGCCCGACAGGAAGACGGGTGCCTGGCCGGTATAGGCCGGCGGCGTGATCCAGGCATCGATGCGCATGTCCGGCGTCTGGCTCTCGGCCGCATGCTGGCGGAAGGCATCGGCGATCGTGCCGGCGCCGTTCGAGCCGGAATAGGCAAGCGCTGTCACGAACAGCAGTGCCGGGATCGCACGCAGGGCATAACGGTCGAAGCGGGCGATATCCGGCTGTGGCAGGCCGGTGTCGAGGGCGGCAATGCGCTCGGCCATGCGGCGCTGGTGTTCCTGCCAGAGTGCACGGGCAAACGGCGTCTCGAAGGCGGGTTCGTCGTCCTGCACCGCGACCGGCTGGTGAGGCAGGCCGTTGCGCTCTTCCAGCAGCCGGTCGGCTTCACCGGATGTCGGCAGTCTCAGTCGCAGGAAAGGCAGCAGGCAGCTGACGAAGGCGAAGATCAGGACAAAGACCAGCGCCAGGCGCAGATATTCAGGGAGTTCGCGATAGACGCCGAACCAGGCAAGCGAAACGAAGAGGGCGGCAATGCCGGCGACCGGGAGAAACAGCGGCAGAAGACGTTCGGCAAACAGCACCAGCCGTGCCAGCAGGCGCTTGAAACCAACCCGGCGCGCGAGAGCAGGATCTGTCTTGAATGCGCCTTTCCGTTGGCCGGCCGGGCGGGTTTGCGGCATCCGTCAGGTCTCCGAGTGCACAGGCCATCGCATGACGACCCCAAGCCTGAAAGATAGCAGGCTTTGTGGCGAAGACGAGGGCGAGGCAGGAAAGCCGGTGGATTTTCCCGCGATATCGCTGAAATGTGAACGGCAGGCCAATCGGGTGCGTCGGAAAACGGATCGCCCGGATCAGTCGAGCCAGCCGGGGACCGAGTCGAGCGCGATCAGCTCTTCATAGCTCGGGCGTGGGCGAATCACATGGAATTCGCTACCCTTGACCAGCACTTCCGGGATCAGGCGGCGGGTGTTGTAGGTGCCGGCCTGGACCGCACCATAGGCACCGGCCGAACCGACCGAAAACAGGTCGCCGGGCTTCGGCATGCTCATTTCCCGGTCGAGCGCCAGATAGTCGCCGGTCTCGCAGACCGGACCGACGACGTCGGCGCGAATGCGCGGCGCACTGGCGGCCGACAGGATCACCGGGCGGACCTCGTGATAGGCCTCGTAGAGCGTGGGGCGGATCAGGTCGTTCATCGCCGCATCGACGATGACGAACGTCTTGTTGCCGCCGTCCTTCACATAGATCACTTCGGTGACCAGAATGCCGGCATTGCCGACAAGCAGGCGGCCGGGCTCGGTAACGATCTTGCAGTTCAGGCTGGCCAGCTGGTCCTTGACGATCTTGGCATAGGCGTCCGGTTCCGGTGGCGGATTGTTGTCGTCCTTGTAGGGAATGCCAAGGCCGCCGCCGACATCGACATGGTCGATGGCGTGGCCGTCGGCACGCAGGGCCTCGACCAGCTCGCGCAGCAGCCGGAAGGCATCCTCGAAAGGCTGAAGATCGGTGATCTGGCTACCGATATGCATGTCGATGCCGCTGACTTGGATGCCTTCGAGGGTGGCGGCGCGGGCATAGACGGCGCGGGCGCGCTCGTAGGAAATGCCGAACTTGTTTTCCTTCTTGCCGGTCGAGATCTTGGCATGGGTCTTGGCGTCGACATCGGGATTGATGCGGAAGGAGACATGGGCCCGCTTGCCGGCCTTGATGGCGCGCTGGTTGAGGATCTCCAGTTCCGGCTCGCTTTCGACATTGAAGCAGTAGATGCCGGCTTCAAGCCCGAGATCCATCTCGCTCGGCGTCTTGCCGACGCCGGAAAACATGATCCGCGATGCCGGAATGCCGGCGGCCAGCGCACGGCGCAACTCGCCCTCCGAGACCACGTCTACGCCTGCGCCGAGCCGGCCGAGCGTCTTCAGCACGGCCTGGTTGGAATTGGCCTTCATCGCGTAGCAGACCAGCGCATCTACGCCGTCGAACGCTTTGGAAAACACCTTGTAGTGGCGCTCCAGCGTTGCGGTCGAGTAGCAATAGAACGGCGTGCCGACGGCGCGGGCGATCTCGGGAATGGCCACGTCCTCGGCATAGAGGACGCCGTCGCGATAGTCGAAATGGTTCACCGGGAAAGACCTGTCAAAGGAGCGGATCGAGGAGGAAAGGCGTGTCGGATGTCGCTTGCGGCTTCGAGTCGCGCTTGTTCTGCTGGTCGACCGGCGTGCTCGGCGGATCGAGGTCGCCCTTGCGGCCACAGCCGGAAAGCGCAAGCGTTGCAGCCAGCAGCAGAGATACGGCGATCGTCGGGCGTGTCAGCGTTTTCACCATGATCCAATCCATCGAATTATGTCTTCCAAACGCTCTAGCGAAAAACAGGGCGCTTGTGCACCCTGATTCTCGTGATGAATACCTGACGCCTGCGTGATCGGTCGCTTGATCAGCTTGGGTGTTCGGGTGATTGTCGGTCGCACCGTTAGTTTCTGGCGCGCCACCAGGCGATCTGTTTCCTGACCTCGGACGGTGCCGTCCCGCCAAAGCTCCGGCGGCTGGCAACCGATGCCTCGACCGTCAGGACGTTGAAGACGTCGGCTGTTATCGCGGCGTGGATGCCCTGCAGGTCTTCGAGCGAAAGCTCAGCCAGGTCACAGGTCTTGCTTTCGGCCAGCGCCACGGCGCGGCCGGTGACATGGTGGGCGTCGCGGAAGGGAAGGCCTGCCTCGCGCACCAGCCAGTCGGCGAGATCGGTCGCGGTCGAGTAGCCGGAACCGGCCGCCGCCTTCATGCGGTCGGTGCGGATGGTCATGTCGCGGACCATGCCGGTCATGGCGGCGATCGCCAGTTCAAGGCTTTCGGCGGCGTCGAAAACCTGTTCCTTATCTTCCTGCATGTCCTTGGAATAGGCGAGCGGTAGACCCTTCATGATGGTCAGGAGGGCAATCAGCGAGCCGTTGATGCGGCCGGTCTTGGCGCGCACCAGTTCGGCCGCGTCCGGGTTCTTCTTCTGCGGCATGATCGACGAGCCGGTGGAAAACGCATCCGACAGGCGGATGAAGCCGAATTGCGGTGTCGACCAGATGACGATTTCCTCGGCGAGGCGCGACAGGTGGGTCGCGGCGATCGAGGCGATCGAGAGGAATTCGAGTGCGAAGTCGCGGTCCGATACTGTATCGATCGAGTTGCGCGTCGGCTCGCGGAAACCCAGCGCCTTGGCGGTCATGTGGCGGTCGATATTGTAGCCGGTGCCGGCAAGGGCGGCAGCGCCGATCGGGCTTTCGTCGAGATGCTCGATGGCGTGGCGGACGCGCTGGCGGTCACGGCCGAACATCTCGACATAGGCCATGCAGTGGTGGCCGAAGGTCACCGGCTGGGCTGTCTGGAGATGGGTGAAGCCGGGCATGACCGTGTCGGCATGCTCTTCGGCGCGGTCGAGGAAGGCGGCGATCAGGCCGGTGAGCATGCTTTCCGTCTTCTGCAGCTCTTCCTTCACCCAGAGACGGAAGTCGAGCGCCACCTGATCGTTGCGCGAACGGGCGGTGTGCAGACGGCCGGCGGCCGGGCCGATCAGGTCGGCAAGCCGCGCCTCGATGTTCATGTGGATGTCTTCGAGCTTGCGCGAGAAGACGAATTGTCCGGCCTCGATCTCTGACAGGATCGTGTTCAGCCCGTGAACGATCTTGTCTTTGTCTTCCGTGCCGATGATGCCTTGATGCGCGAGCATGGTCGCATGCGCTATCGAGCCGCGGATGTCCTGGGCGTAAAGCTTCTTGTCGAAACCGATCGAGGCATTTATCTCCTCCATGATGGCTGCCGGGCCGGAGGCGAAGCGACCGCCCCACATCTGGTTGGAGGATTTGGTGTCCTTGATGTCCTCGGCCATGAAATGCCTATCCTGGAGAATGACATGACTGAAAAAAGACCGTCCGGCCTCTTCCCCGTCAAGCTGGTTGCGATTGCGGCGATTGCCGGCGTAATCGCCGGCGCGGCAGCGGTATACGTGAAGCAGACGGTGTCTGGCAATGGCGCGGAGACCGCGGTTGCCGGACAATGCGAGGGTTCCGTCGCCCGCGCGGCTGCCCTCAAGCCGTATCTGACCGGTGATGTGGCGGCGATGGTGCCGGTCGATGCGCCGAAACTGATCGAAGGCCTGTCGTTTAGCGATGCGGCCGACACGGCGATGACGACGGCCGATTTTGCCGGCAAGACCGTGCTGCTCAATCTCTGGGCGACGTGGTGCGTGCCATGCCGGGAGGAAATGCCGGCGCTGAACAACCTGCAGAAGGCGGTCGGCGGCAAGACGTTCCAGGTCCTGGCGATCAATATCGACAATGGCGACGCCGAAAAGCCGAAGACCTTTCTCGATGAAACCGGCGTCGATGCGCTCGGGCTTTACCGCGATGCCAGCATGGGTGTCTTCAACAGCCTGAAGAAGCAAGGCCTCGCCTTCGGCCTGCCGGCGACGCTTCTGATCGACGGCAAGGGCTGCCTGCTCGGTTCGATGAACGGCCCGGCCGCCTGGGACAGTCCGGATGCCAAGGCGCTGATCGCGGCTGCGGCGGGCGCCTGACCGCGAAATTCCTACCTCTGGACGATGGCAGGCTTTGCGTTATTCTCTCCCTGGTTGTGCGGCGAAAGCAGACGCGTTCTGCCAGACGCATCGGAGAGGATAGGCCACTCCGACCAGGGCGATGGCCTCGCCGGGCAATCGGAGGGTGAGCTATGTGGCCAAAACCATTTAGCATCACGTTTATTATACGAAAAACCCGCACGAGCTGGCAGGCAATCGTGCGGGTCAATTTCAGATAACAAACAGAAGGGCGGGCGAAAGCTCGCCCTTCACTCCACCAATATAATCCTCAATGCCTCGATCAGCAAGGCGCGCAAGGTCAGCGCGTCGGAACCGGCACTTCGCCGCGATAGTCGTAGAAGCCGCGGCCGGACTTGCGGCCGAGCCAACCTGCCTCGACATATTTGACCAGCAGCGGGCAGGGGCGATATTTCGAATCCGCCAGCCCGTCATGCAGCACCTGCATGATCGACAAACAGGTGTCGAGGCCGATGAAGTCGGCCAGCTGCAGCGGGCCCATCGGATGGTTGGCGCCGAGCTTCATCGCCGTGTCGATCGCCTCGACCGAGCCGACGCCTTCATACAGCGTATAGATCGCCTCGTTGATCATCGGCAGCAGGATGCGGTTGACGATGAAGGCCGGGAAGTCCTCTGCCACCGTGATCGTCTTGTCGAGCGAGCGGACGAAGGTCTTTGCCGTCTCGAAGGTGTTCTCGCCCGTGGCGATGCCGCGCACCAGCTCGACCAGCTTCATCACCGGGACCGGGTTCATGAAGTGGATGCCCATGAAGCGTTCCGGCCGGTCGGTCGCAGAAGCGAGCCTCGTAATCGACAGCGACGAGGTATTGGTGGCCAGCAGCGCTTCCGGCTTCAGGACCGGGCAGAGCTGGGCAAAGATCTTGCGCTTGACGGTCTCGTCTTCGGTGGCGGCCTCGATCACGAGGTCGGTGGCGGCCATGTCGTTGATGTCGCTCGAGCCGGAGATCAGCGCAAGCGCTGCCTTGCGTTCGTCTTCGGTCAGCTTGCCGTTGGCGACCTGGCGGGCGAGATTGCCGTGGATCGTGGCAAGGCCGGCCTCGATGCGCTCCTTGGCGAGATCGTAGATCTGGACCTTGTAGCCGGCGATGGCCGAAACCTGGGCGATGCCGCAGCCCATCTGGCCCGCACCCACCACGCCTACATTGGTGATCGTCGTCGTCATCCCGCTCTCCTACCCATCGACTTAACTGTTCATCGTCAAAGTGCCGCCATCGCATGAATGCACTTCAGCGCAAAAATGCACTTCATCATGAAAATGCCGGGCTCGCCTTCGCGAGCCCGGCAATTGATAGACCCATGCCGGGTGTTTTTCCAGCCCTTTCGCGGTTGCGAAGGGCAGCGGCTCAAAGCGCCTTTTCAAGCTCCGGCAGGGCTTCGAAGAGATCGGCGACGAGGCCGTAGTCGGCCACCTGGAAGATCGGCGCTTCCTCGTCCTTGTTGATCGCAACGATGACCTTCGAATCCTTCATGCCGGCAAGATGCTGGATGGCACCCGAAATGCCGCAGGCGATGTAGAGCTGCGGGGCGACCACCTTGCCGGTCTGGCCGACCTGCCAGTCGTTCGGGGCATAGCCGGCATCGACCGCGGCGCGCGATGCGCCGACGGCGGCGCCGAGCTTGTCGGCCACCGGCAGGATGACCTGCTGGAATTTTTCCGACGAACCCAGTGCGCGACCACCGGAGATGATGATCTTCGCCGAGGTCAGTTCCGGACGGTCCGAAGAAGACAGCGCGTCCGAGACGTGTGTCGACAGGGCCGGGTTGGCAACGGCTGCGATCGTCTCCACGGCCGCGGACCCGCCTTCGGCAGCGGCGGCAAACGAGGCGGTCCGCACCGTGATCACGCGTTTCGCGTCGGTCGACTGCACGGTCTGGATGGCGTTGCCGGCATAGATCGGACGCTTGTATGTATCGGCGGACACCACTTCGATAATTTCCGAGACCTGCATCACGTCGAGCTGGGCCGCCACGCGCGGCAGGACGTTCTTGCCGACCGACGTGGCCGGCGCGATGATCGTGTCATAGCTGCCGGCAAGCGAGACGATGAGGGCTGCCAGTGGTTCCGCGAGGTTGTTGGCAAGGCTTGCATCGTCGGCGAGCAGGACCTTGGTGACGCCCGACAGCTTGGCGGCCGCATCGGCGGCTGCCTTGGAGCCGGCGCCCGCGACCAGCACGTGCACGTCGCCGCCGATCTTGGTGGCGGCGGTCAGTGCCTTGGCGGTCTGGTCGGACAGCGTTGCGTTGTCATGTTCTGCCAGAAGAAGAATGGCCATTTTCGTAATCTCCTATCCGTTCCGCTTACAGCACGCCGGCTTCGTTCTTGAGCTTGTCGACCAGTTCGGCGACGCTCTTGACCTTGACGCCGGCCTTGCGGCCCGACGGTTCCTCGGTCTTCAGCACCTTCAGGCGGGCCGTCGTGTCGACGCCGAAATCGGCCGGCGACTTCTTGTCGAGCGGCTTCTTCTTCGCCTTCATGATGTTCGGCAGCGACGCGTAGCGCGGCTCGTTGAGGCGAAGGTCGGTGGTGACGATCGCCGGCAGCTTGACGTCGATGGTCTGCAGGCCGCCATCGACTTCGCGGGTCACGGTCGCCTTGTCGGCGCCGAGGTCGAGCTTCGAGGCGAAGGTCGCCTGGCTCCAGCCGAGCAGGGCCGACAGCATCTGGCCGGTCTGGTTGCTGTCATCGTCGATTGCCTGCTTGCCGGTGATCACCAGGCCCGGCTGTTCGGCTTCGACGACGCCCTTGAGGATCTTGGCGACGGCGAGCGGCTCGACGGCATCATCGGTCTCGACCAGGATGGCGCGGTCGGCGCCCATGGCCAGCGCCGTGCGCAGCGTTTCTTCCGCCTTGGCCGGGCCGATCGACACGACGACCACTTCCTCGGCCTTGCCGGCTTCCTTCAGGCGCAGTGCTTCCTCGACGGAGATTTCGTCGAACGGGTTCATCGACATCTTGACGTTGGCCAGCTCGACGCCGGTGCCATCCGGCTTCACCCGGATCTTCACGTTGTAGTCAACAACCCGCTTTACGGTCACTAGGATTTTCATGGGTTCCTTCCTTCACTGCTTTCCGCCGGAAAATGCGCTTGAAAGCGGTCCGCCGTTTGTCGATTGGCGACATCGATACGCATTTTTTGTCCAAACACAACGCCTGACGCCGATTGCCGCGCCATTGGCAACCAGCATTAATTGACGTTGACGTTCACGTCAATAAGTCTGGCGGCCGGCGACGTTCATCGTCCCCAGTGGGTGGTTCTGGGGGTGGTCCTGGCCGAGGGCGACGCGGGCGCCCGTGTCGCCGTCGGGTCAACGGTTGCGGCCGCAGGGATTTCCAGGTGCTCGACCGCGCGTGGCGTGACGATGGTACGATCGAACAATGGCACGCCCGGGCGGCGCAAGACGAGCACCAGCAGGGCGCCGGCGATGATGCCGCCAACATGGGCGCCAAAGGAGACATTGCTGTCGGCGTTGAACAGCAGCATGAAAAATTGCTGGCCGATCCACAACGCCAGCGGAATGAAGGCGGGCAATGGCAGCGGGAACCGCATCAGCACCAGCACCCAGACGCGCACCTTCGGATGCAGCATCAGATAGGCCGCGACCACGCCGGACACGGCCCCGGACGCGCCGATCAGCGGCGCCTGAGAGGTCGGGGCAAGCAGTCCGTGCACCAGCGCACCGGCTGCGGCGCAAACGAGATAGAACAACAGAAACCGCCAATGCCCGAGTGCATCCTCTACATTGTCGCCAAACACCCAGAGAAACAGCATGTTGGAGCCGAAATGCAGCCAGCTTGCGTGCAGGAAGGCGTAGGTCACATAGGTGCTGTCTTCCGGTACCAGCACCAGCGAGGGATCGAGATCGGCGAAGTCGAAGACGACGGCCGCAATGAAACCCAGGCCGTAAATGCACATTTCCAGCAGTTTTTCCGGCATCATAAGGGTCAAAACATGGATCGCCACATTGGCCGCGATCAGCCCCAGCGTCACATATTGCCGTTTGATGTGCTTGAGCGCGTTGCGGTCATGCAATGGAATAAACATCGTGCCTCATCGCGCCTGGCTTTTCGGTTGGCAACCAGCCTAGCCGATGTGTGATGTGCGCAACAGGGGTCTGCAAGGCATTGTCGCGTTCCGCATCCTGCCCTCGGATTGAGACGGACCTGCAAGAATCTGAACCGCCAAATCATGCCACGCGAATGAGGACAGAATTTGCGCCTGGATCCTCGGGTCAAGCCCGAGGAGGACGGACAGCGTAGGGGGGCACGTTGGTGATCTCTGTCGTCTCCTCGACTATTCGCGACCTCGGGTCATCCTCGGGCTTGACCCGAGGATCCAGTCGCAGGGATTGCAGCGGAACGGGGCATTTTTCGTCAAACCACCGCAAAACCCGCCTCGCGCGGGGATGACTTTTGCAAATCCCCCAACGTTTTCAATAAAACACATCCCATTTCATCCCCCTTGTTTTGAGCTGTGCCATACTCTCCCCGTTCCGCTTTCGGATACACCGGGTGTTGCGAGCCCGGCGAAGCGGAACCGGCGCCGGGGGGCGCGGCTGTCGCTGGCCAGATCCTCCGGGCCGGATGCAACGGTCTCCCTCTGGTGGAGGGGATGGAAGATGGCGACGGCCCCGGATCGGTTGCCGCCGTGTCGAGATCCCCACAGCCATCGGACGTGCCTCAGCGGCACACAAACAAGGCGCCGGATCTGGCTGATTGATCGAGTGATTGATTGATCGGGTCCGGTGACAAAGACGGCGGGAGCTGCGGTCGGAAATGACCCGCTCCCCGGGCGAGGGTCAGGTCGGGATGTGCGCACATCCGCCGGGAACCTGAAACCTCCCGGGCACCCGGCCAGGACGTCTCAACGAGACGTTTGGGACCCCAGCCCGGTTGACGGTGAAACGTCAAGTTTCGCCGGCCAGAGCCGCCTTGCCAGAGAGACGCATGCAACCGGCAAAAATCGCCGAACGGGGCGCCGGAAGGAGCCACATACTAAACTTACAGAGGTTGCTTCTGGCGCCCTGTCCGAGACTGCCATCCCCCCCGGAGGAGGACAATCCGACCGGTCAATTGGCGTGGGATTTTTGAAGTTTTGGGATGAGGATGAAGGGTGGATGATCGAGGATCGAACCGTGTAGGTCGCCTTCCCTTACCCGCAGCAGCCAGCGCCAGTTCGCCCCCCTCTGTCGGCTCCGCCGACATCTCCCCCACACGGGGCGAGATCACCGAGACCGCAGTGCAAGGGAGAGAATGGTGAGCTCAGCGCAAAAGCAAAAGCAACCGAAAGTAAGGTGTTATCGGTCTTTCACTCGTTTCGGTTTGGCGAGCGGCCAGCCCCAATCCGATCTCCCTCCTTGTGGGGGAGATGCCCGGCAGGGCAGAGGGGGTATTGCTAGGGCACAGGGAGAAACAAAGTTACAGACCCCAGATGCACCGATACCCCCCGGAATACCTGCATTTACCGGTTCTTCCCCGGCACCCACAGCACATCAGCCTGGCCGTCGTTGTTGGCATGGCGGGCGGCGACGAAGAGGAAGTCGGACAGCCGGTTGATGTATTTCAATGCCGGGCCACCGACCTCTTCGCCCTCGATGCGCGACAGATCGACCATGATGCGCTCGGCGCGGCGTGCGATGGTGCGGGCAAGATGCAGGTGGGCGGCAGCGGGCGTGCCGCCGGGCAGGATGAATGATTTCAGCGGATCGAGGCGCGCATTGACCGCGTCGATTTCCTGCTCGATGCGATCGACCTGGGGCTGGATCATCCGCAGCGGCTCGTAACTCAGCACTTCGCCGGTGTCGGGAGCGGCAAGATCGGCGCCAAGATCGAACAGGTCGTTCTGGATGCGCATGAGCATCGCGTCGAGTTCGGGCAGATCGACCGTGTGCAGGCGGGCGATGCCGATGGCAGAATTGGTCTCGTCGATCGTGCCATAGGCCTCGACGCGCAGGTCGTGTTTCAGGCGGCGTGGACCGGACACCAGGGCCGTGGTGCCGTCATCGCCGGTGCGGGTGTAGATCTTGTTGAGCTTGACCATCTGTTTTCTCAGCGTCCGCCGCCTGTGACCCACAACGTCAGCATGATCAGCGCAATGGCGATCGCCTGCAACACGATGCGGGCCTGCATCAGCTTGTTCGAGGTATTGCCGCTGCCACCCTTGAGCATGGTGAAAAGGCCGCGCATCAGGACGATCACGACGAGGCCCATGACGATCAGGGTAAGCGTAGTAAGGAAGGCTGACATGGCGTGTTCGTGCCCTTGTTGGTGCTGGTCAGTCCAGCGATCGCATCAATCTGTAGAAGAGGTCTGCCGGCAGCAGGCGCTTGAGCAGCGCGCCCTGTTTCGCCGGTCGTGTCACGACGTAATGTGGGCGTGCGCGGGGCGCGGTCAAGGCATGTTGCAGGACTTTGTAGACGGCGTCCGGTCCAAGCTTGTGGCGGTTGACCGGACCGCTGCCGTCGAGCCGCGCCAGTTGCGCCCTGTAGTCTGCGGCATGCACCGAGTTTTCGAGGTCGATGTTTTCGCGGATCTTTTCGAGCGCGTTGGCGGTGAAGCGACTCTCGATCGGGCCGGGCTCGATCAGGCTGACCTGGATGCCGCTGCCTTCGAGCTCCATGCGCAGCGTCAGGCTGAGCCCTTCCAGCGCATATTTCGACGCCGTATAGGCGCCGCGCCAGCGATAGGGCAGCAGCCCAAGGATCGACGAGCACTGGACGATGCGGCCCTGGCGATGCTGGCGCATCAGCGGGATGACCCGGCGCGTCAGTTCGTGCCAGCCGAAGACATTGGTCTCGAACTGCCGGCGCAGTACGTCCGTGGAGAGGTCCTCGACGGCGCCCGGCTGGCCATAGGCGCCGTTGTTGAACAGCGCGTCGATCCTGCCCCCGGTGCGCTCGGTGACGGTGTCGACCAGCCTTGCGATGCTGTCGGTGTCGGTATAGTCCATGACAAAGGCCTCGATACCTCTGTCTTCGAGGGCTTGCATCTGGTCCGGCTTGCGGACCGTGGCGAAAACCCGCCAGCCGTCGCGTTTGAGGGCTTCTGCGCAGTAGGCGCCGATGCCGGACGAGCAGCCGGTGACGATGATGCTGGGCAAACGAGACCTCTTGTTCCTGTACAAACGGGAACGGGTTTCCCATATTCGTCGGCGCGTGACAATCGCGCCCCGCAACCAAGGAGACGGGATGCCGGCTTTCTTCCGCATGCTCTACAAGGTCAGCTACGATGCCCTCTACCATTTTTCAGAGGACGACGGCTGGGCCATGGCGAGCCATGTTGCGCTGTCGGCGCTGCTTGCGGTGTTTCCCTTCCTGATCTTCGGCACGGCACTGGCCGGCTTTCTCGGCGCGAACATGTTCGCCGAGACTGCGGTACACATCATATTCGACACCTGGCCGGAAACCATCGCCAAGCCGCTGTCGGATCAGGTGGTGGAAGTGCTGACCATTCCGCGCGGCGGCCTGCTGACGGTCTCGGTGCTGGCGGCCGCCTATTTCGCGTCCAACGGCGTCGAGGCGCTGCGGGTGTCGCTGAACCGCGCCTACCGTGTTCCGGAGACGCGGCCCTGGTACATCACGCGCCTGGTTTCCTTCGGTTTCGTGCTGGGCGCGGTCGTGGTGCTTGCCGCGATCAGCGCGCTGCTGGTCGCCGTGCCCGTCGCGCTCGCCTTTGCCGAGACCTGGTTTCCCCTGCTCAAGGAATTCCTGCTCACCGTTGCCAACTGGCGCGTCTATGGCACGATCGGCCTGCTGGTCATCGGTCTGATGGTGTTTCACCTCGGCCTGCCGGCCGGGCACCGGCGCTTCTTCGACGTGCTGCCCGGGGTGCTGTTGACGCTGGTGCTCTGGCTGGTCGGGGCGCTGGTCTTTGCCTCGTATCTCGCCAGCTTCGCCAACTATGCGGCGACCTACGCGGGCCTGGCCTCGGTGATGATCGTGCTGGTCTTTCTCTACATGGTCGGGGCGATCTTCATCATCGGCGCCGAATTCAACGCGGCGCTGCTGAAGTACCGCGTCGTGCCGTCCAGGCGCCGCAAGCCGCCGCGCTCAGAGGCCGACGAGGCGGCGGATATCGGCTGAGATCGCGCCGCCCTCGCGAAGCGTCGAAAGTGCTGTATCGCCATTGCTCTTCGACAGTTTCCGACCGTCCGGGCCGAGCAAGAGCCGGTGATGATGGTAAGTGGGGGCCGGCAGCCCGAGCAGCGCCTGCAACAGTCGGTGCACGGAGGTTGCGTGATAAAGATCCAGTCCGCGCACCACATGGGTAATGCCTTGCGCAGCGTCGTCGAGGGTGACCGAAAGGTGGTAACTCGACGGCGCGTCGGAGCGCCACAGGACGACATCGCCCCAGGCGGCCGGATCGGCGACAATCTGGCCTTTCTCGCCATCGCCTGTCTCGCTCCAGCAAAGCGCGCCGGCCTGCGCGCTGCGGATTTCTGCCAGCGCCTTGTCCATGTTCAGTCGCCAGGCATAGCGGTCGGCGGCGGCAATCCTTTGCTGACGGGTCGACGGGTCGAGATGCCGTTCCTCCGTCGGATAGAGCGGCGCACCGTCGGGATCGCGGCGCCAGATCTCGCCACGGTCCTCGACTGCTGCAACCTTCGCCTTGACCTCGCCGCGGGTCAAAAAGGCGGGATAGACGAGTTCGCGCGCAATCAGCTCGTCGAGGGCGGCGCGGTAAAAGGCGAAATGCTCCGACTGGCGCCGGACCGGCTGTTGCCAGTCGATGGCGAGCCAGTGCAGATCCTCCAGGATCGACCGTTCGAAGTCCGGGGTGCAGCGCAGGACGTCGATGTCCTCCATGCGCAACAGCAGCCGGCCGTGCATCGCCTTGGCCATATCGGCATTGGTCATGGCCGACAGCGCGTGGCCGAGATGCAGCCGGCCATTGGGGCTTGGGGCAAAACGCAGGATCGGCTCTTGGCAGATAATCGGGATCATGGTCCTACTTGGCATGAAACGGCTTGCGCAGAAAAGTCGCAAGGGCAAAAGATCGCCGTCGATGAAACCGGCCGCAGGCCGGCAAGAGGTGCAGCATGGGAAAGAGGATGGGAGATTTTCGGTGATCATCCGTAACGGGGCGGATCTGGCCTTCGGACTTGAGGCTCTGATTGCAGCCCATCCCGGCCTTCGGCCGATTGCCGATGGCTGCGGCGAATTGCCGCTGCGGCTGTCGGATGCCGATTTTTCCGGGCTGGCGTCAATCATCGTCTCCCAGGTTGTGTCGCGGGCGAGCGCCGATGCGATCTGGCGGCGGATGACCATCGCGCTCGGCGCGCGACCGACCGCCGCCAGCTACCTCGGCCTCGATGCCGCCGACATCGCCGCTTTCGGGCTTTCGCGCGCCAAGGCCGAGACGCTGCGGACGGTGGCGAATGCGGAGACGGAAGGCGGGCTCGTGTTGGCCGAGATCGCGACACTGCCGGCGCCGGAGGCCGTGCGCAGGTTGACCGCGCTGAAGGGCGTCGGCCCCTGGACCGCGGAGGTCTACCTGATGTTTTGCGGCGGCCATGCCGATATTTTCCCCGCCGGCGACGTGGCGCTCAGGATCGCTGTCGGCGATGTTCTGTTTGGCGGAAGACGACCGGAGATTGCCGAGGTCAAGGCGGTAGCCGAGGCCTGGTCGCCGTGGCGTTCCGTGGCGGCCCGGCTGTTCTGGGCCCATTATGCAGGGATCACCGGACGGGTGGCAGTGCCGCGCTGAGCACCGCTTTGATGCGCCATCATTATTGGGCTTCACAATGCTGTAACAACGGACCTAATATAGAATAGCAGATGCCGAATCGATCAGGAGAACGCCTTGACGATTGCAGTTTCGCCCCAGGCCCTGCCGGCGCTCGTTCTGAACGCCGACTACCGGCCACTGAGTTACTATCCCTTGTCGCTATGGTCCTGGCAGGACGCGATCAAGGCGGTCTTTCTTGACCGTGTGAACATCATCGCCGAATACGATCAATCGGTCTGTTCGCCGAGCTTCTCCATGCGGCTTCCAAGCGTGGTCAGCCTCAAAACCTATGTTCAGCCGACGCGCAATCCGGCCTTCACCCGCTTCAACGTGTTCCTGCGCGACAAGTTCGAATGCCAGTATTGCGGCTCGGAAGACGACCTGACCTTCGACCATGTCATTCCGCGCGCGCATGGCGGCGAAACGACCTGGGAAAATGTCGTGGCGGCCTGCTCGCCCTGCAATCTGCGCAAGGGATCGAAGCTGCCGAAGCAGGCCAGCATGTTCCCGTTCCAGAGGCCCTACCGGCCGACGGTGCAGGACCTGCATAACAACGGCCGGCGCTTCCCGCCGAATTACCTGCATGACAGCTGGGTCGACTATCTCTACTGGGATTCCGAACTGCAGCCGTGAAAACTCAGCCTTGAAACCTCAGCGTTTGCTGCGCAGCACGCCCCAGATGGCGACGGCTGCAAGTGCTGCACTGGTCAGGACGTTCCAGCCGGCAAAGGACAGGCCGAGCACGCGCAGCGTCGCTTCGGTGCAGGACGGCGCCTTGGTGGTGTTGAGTGCTTCGAGGACATTGGTCGGAGTTGCGCCACCGGTCGCGCCGATGCTGCAGCTGGCCGGGCCGTCCCAGAATTTCCACTCGACGCCAGAATGGTAGATGCCGAGGCCCATGCCGACGAGCATCAGCACGGCGATGACAAGGAAAAGGCCGCGGGTGACGACCGGCGGCAGGCGCAGCGCCGACGAGGCAAGTGCCGCAACACCGACGCCCAGGCCGATATAATAGGGATTGCGTTGCATCAGGCAGAGCGCGCAGGGCACATAACCGCCGATATGCTCAAATCCGAGAGCGGATCCGACGACGAGCGCCATGCCGAGAGTGAGGACGCCAGCGAGGGCCATGTCGGAATTGGCGAGGGAAGCGACAGCGCGCATCGGATATCCTTCAGAAGACAAATTCGACCGGTGAGGCGATTGGCACCGCAGGGTCAGGAGCAATGTGTGTGCTGCGCCGGGCAGAAGGCAAGAGAGCGGAACAACCGCACGGCGCGGCATTTCCGGTCCGGAATTCAGCGGACCGTTTTTATTCAAGCGGTCGATGGCTGTAAATGGCCGTCACGGCCGCTGTGGCATCCTGCAGTGGAACTTTCATGTGATCGCTTCAACGGGCAAAAAGGTGGTTGACCTGCTCGGTCTCCTTCGTATAGTCCGGCGCTGTCCACCCGGCGTTTGACGCTTTGTGCCCCATTGGCGGAACTGGTAGACGCGCTCGACTCAAAATCGAGTTCCGAAAGGAGTGCTGGTTCGATTCCGGCATGGGGCACCACATCACCTTCCCGATCTTGTTTTTCTGATCGTTGTGATTATTTCCCCGCGCTCTGAACGAGTGCGGGTGTGCTGCCGCGTCGACCCGCCTGCACCACGGCCACGGTTTTGCTGTGACGGCTGCGTTAGCCCGTGATTTTCTGTCGCTTGGGCAAAAGGCGAAAAATCAACTGCCTAATTCCGGGCCGGGTGCCGATTGTTGCAAATTTGCCGACACTCCCCTTAAAGATGATTAATCTAGTCATATTTTGTTGCCCGTCTGAAACTCCGTTTATATACCGGCGCTTAGCGCGGCAGGCCGCCCAGCGATACGCGTTCGCTGCTTCCCCATATCCGTGATCGCTCCCAGGTCACTTTCCGAAATTCCTCGCCTCCCGAAAAGGATCGCGCCATGACATATTCTCTCAATCAGCTCCGTCCGCATGGTCATCTTCTGAGCTCCACCATACTGGCGGGTGCCATGGCTATTGCATTCATGCCGGTTGCGGCTCTTGCGCAGGACCAGACGGATGGCACAACGCAGCTTGCGCCGATCGTCGTCAATGGGGCGAGTACGGACGCTGCCAGCGAGGACAACAATACCGTCGTTCCCAAGCGCTCCTCGTCCGCACTGAAAACCGACACGCCGCTCGTCGAGACGCCGCGCTCGGTTTCCGTCGTCACCCGCAAGGAGATGGAACAGCGCGCGGTCACCGACATGATCCAGGCAACGCGCTACAGCTCCGGCGTGACCACCGGTGCGTTTGGCTACGATCCGCGTTTCGACCAGATCTATATCCGTGGCATCGAAACGACGACCGCCGGCGACTTCCGTGACGGTCTGCGCCAGCCGATCATGACCTATGGTTCGTTCGCGACCGAAGTCTACACGCTGGACAGGATCGAGGTGCTGAAGGGTCCGGTATCGGTGATGTACGGCGCGGCGAGCGCTGCCGGTATCGTCAACCGCATTTCCAAGTTGCCGCTGGAAGAAGCCCATCACGAGGTCGAGCTGCAATATGGCACCGTCGGCCGCAAGCAGGCCGCCTTCGACTTCGGCGGCCCGATCAATGACGAATTGTTCTACCGTATGGTCGGCGTCGCCCGAGAGGGCGAAGGAAGCTATGACATCGCCGACGATCGCTATCTCCTGCAGCCGTCGTTTACCTGGAAGCCGAGCGACGACACGACGTTCACCGTCTACGGCCTGGCGCAAAAGGGCGAGACCAGCGCGAGCGCCTGGAGCTATCTCGAGGGTGATGATGTCTTCCTCTATACCGATCCCGACTTCAACAGCCAGAAGGTCGAGCAATATCAACTCGGCTATCAGCTCGAACATGAGTTCGACAACGGTCTGACCTTCCGCCAGAACGCCCGCGTTGGCGATGTCGATCTCACGGCCCACTATCTCAACCGCGTTCTCGTCAATACCGACGGCACCTGGCCGACGACTTCGGTGACGGACGACATGCGCACCTACCAGATCGACAATCAGCTCGAAGGCCAGTTCGATACCGGCAGCATTGCCCACACGCTGTTGACGGGTCTCGACTATACCTATGTCACCTCCGATTTTGCCATGGGCAGCGGCAGCGTTGCTGCGGGCACGCCCGGCTCCAGCGTGGCGATCCCTGCGCTCACGACCTTTAGCGGCAGCGACCTCAGCCAGACCGGTATCTACGCCCAGGACCAGATGGAATTCGGTAACTGGCGCGCCGTTGGCGGTCTCCGTTATGACTGGGCACATCAGGAATCGACCGACAAGGTTGCCGGAACCACTGATGTGAAGGATGACGGTGTCCTTTCAGGCCAGTTGGGTCTGCTCTACCTCTTCGACAATGGTATCGCGCCCTATGTCAGCTACGGCACATCCTTCGTGCCGTCCACGAACCTGTCCGTTACCGGTGAGGTGCTTGACCCGACGAAGGGCCGGCAGATCGAGGCAGGCGTCAAGTATCAGCCGGACGGCGAGAGCTTCTCGTTGAACGCCGCCGTCTACCAGCTGGTGGAAACCGGCAAGCCGCAATATGCCGGCTATTCGAGCTTCTACTACTATGAGAATTCGGGCGAGAACACCTATACGGGCTTTGAACTCGAAGGGCGCAACGAATTCGACAATGGCATCAGCCTGGTCGCGGCATATACCTATGCGCATGCCGAAATCACCGACAATATCGATCCGACGCTGATCGGCAATGCGCCTTCCACGGCTCCGCGTCATGTCGCATCGCTGTGGGTGAACTATGCTGTTCCGGATGACTCCGTTCTGGCGGGCCTCAGCGTCGGTGCCGGCATCCGTGCCACGAGCGATTCCTTCACCAGCGACGCCAACACCGGCAAGAATGCCGGCGCCGCCTATTTCGATGCGGCGCTGTCCTATGACTTCGGCGCAAAGTCGCCGGACCTGAAAGGCCTCTCGCTCTCGATCAGCGCGACGAACCTAGCCGACAGGCGCGAAGAGGTCTGCACCGACGGGTATTGCTATACCGGCCAGAGCCGCACGGTTCTCGGCTCGCTGAAATACAAGTGGTAACCGTCTGAAGCCCGCGTCGGCTTCTGGACAATTGCCGTCCCTTTCCTGTTCCGGCGCTCATGCGAGATGCCGGAACAGGCGTTTCCGGCGCGGCCGATGATGCGGAAACGGGCGAAATCGCCGCCTGAAATGTGTTGTGGAGCAAGCATGACCGAAAATGCCTATCATTTTCCCGGGGCCGTCTATTTCGACATGCAGCCGGCTGCGGGCGGAGAGCCCTATCGGATCTTCCTGTTCACGCCGAAGGGAGAGCCGCCGGCCGAGGGTTGGCCGCTGCTGGTCACGACCGACGGCAATGCAACCTTTCCGTTTGCCGTCGCCAGCCTGATGACGCAGGCGCCGTACCCGACCGGAACCAATGTCGAGTGGGGCGTTGTCGCGGCGATCGGATATCCCGGCGATGAACCCTACGATGCCCTGCGACGGGCATGGGATCTCGGGCCGCCGCCGATCAAAACCTATCCGCCGTATTTCGAAGGCGGGCCTCCCGTGCGCATCGGTGGAACCGGAGAACTGCTCGACTTCATCGAGAGACAATTGCTTCCGCATCTCGACGGTATCGTGAAGATCGACGCCGGCCGCCGGTCTCTGTTCGGACATTCCTTCGGCGGCCTTTTCACCCTCTACGCTCTCTTCGACCGACCAGGGCTGTTTTCCAACTGGATTGCCGCCAGCCCGACGATCTACTGGGAAGGCAGTGAAATCCTCAACAACGAGGCGCGTCGTGCAGACATGACGGGTCGCCGGAAATTCCTGCATCTGTCGGCCGGCGAACATGAGGGGGATGCGCTTGCGCCATTCCAGTCCGGCAACCCGGATGCCGGCACTCGCCTCGAGAAGAAGAAGCTCGAGCGGACGGTTGCACTGGCGCAGGAAATGGCGGAGAGGCTGAACCGCCCTCGCGACGGCATTCGCACCGCGTTCGAGATTTTCCCCGGACAGACCCACATGTCCGTCCTCGGACCAGCCGTCAATCGCGCCGTGAGCATCGCATTCGAAGTGGTCGGTCGCGACGCCTGACCGATGCCGGGCTGAAGGCTGCCTTCATTCCCGTCGCCCGACCCGGGCTGGTCGCATGGCTGGACACATTTCTCCGAACCATGATAGTCGCTTGTGCTGCGCGATGGCTGGTCAATTCCAGACATCGCTGCAATTGTTGAATTCAGGCGTTCGTCATGCGGCGCCGCCATTCTCTTGAGAGAGCACGACTATGGCAGACGAGATCAAGGCAGCAGGCAAGATCAAGGCAGGCGGCAAGAAAATTCGTATGGGCCAGGCGGTCCGCCAGGTGACGGTCGATGCCGGGCTGCTGCCGAAGGTTGCCGGCGCGCCGACTTCCAAGGTTGCAGAGGGCAAGGCTACAGGGGGCAAGGCTACAGAAGGCAAGGCACGCGTCAGCGTCGTTTCGCCTGTTACGCCGGCGGTTCTTGCCATGCGCAAGTCGATGAAGCAGCAGTCGGCGAAGGCCAAGGTCGCCAAGGTCACCGCCGCGATCGATGCGGGCAGCGTGCCTGCGGTGGAAGCCAAGGCGCTGGTGCTGGCTCATCTGGCGAAGATCGCCGGGACTTCGGCCGCTGCCGAAAAACTCTATCGCAGCCAGCATCTCGAAGCCTTCGGCGGCCGCACGCCGGCCCAGCTCGTCCGCGCCGGTGAGCTCAGGGCCCTGCTCGTGCATCTGAGCGCCGCGCTGCCGGCAACCAAGGCTTAAGCCCAGGTCCACGGCTTGCTGATCGCGGATCGCGATCTTGCGTGATTGCCATTTGACGGCCGTCTTCGAAGGATATCTTCCGCTTCGCACCTGCGCTGCAACCGGTTTGTGATTGTGCGCCTGCGAGATGGATGTTAGCAATTCCGCGATGAAGACTTGGAAAAGACGGCATGTTGCTACAGCCTAGCGCCTCCTACGAGGTGTTGCAGCGCGATTTTCGCTGGGAGATTCCGGCTGATTTCAACATCGGCCGGGCGGTCTGCGACGATTGGGCCCTGCGCGACCCGAAGCGGATCTGTCTCGAACATTTCAGTCCCGACGACCGGCATCTCTCCATGACCTACGGCGCACTTGCGGCGCAATCGTCGGCTTTTGCCCATGCGCTGGTTTCACTCGGTGTCGAGCCTGGCGATCGGGTGGCGCTGCTCCTGCCGCAATGTTTCGAGACGGTGATCGCCCATCTGGCGATCTACAAGATGGGAGCGATCGCGCTGCCTCTGGCGCTGTTGTTCGGCGAAGAGGCGCTGGAATACCGTTTGAGCAATGCCGGTGCCAAGGTCGTCGTCACCAATGATTTCGGCCTGTCGCGGCTGGCACCGATCGCAGCGCGCCTCGGCGACCTCAGGCATGTCGTGTCGATCGATCCGGCGACAGCGCCGGTGCATTGTTTTTCGGCGCTTGTCAGCCGACATCCGGACCGTTTCGAGATCGTCGCCTCCGGCCCGGACGATCCGGCGCTGATGATCTACACCTCGGGCACGACCGGGGCGCCGAAGGGTGCACTGCATGGTCACCGGGTGCTGGCAGGGCATATGCCGGGGTTCCAGCTGGCGCATGATTTTCCGCCGCAGCCGGGCGACAAGATGTGGACGCCGTCGGACTGGGCCTGGGCGGGCGGGCTGCTGAATGCGTTGTTGCCGTCGCTGCTGCTCGGTATTCCGGTCGTCTCGTCGCCGGCGCAGAAATTCGACGCGCATATGGCCTTCCGGATCATGGCTGAGATGAAGGTGCGCAATGCCTTCATTCCGCCGACGGCGCTGCGCCTGCTGCAGGCGGTCCAGCAGCCGCGCGCGCAGTTTAACCTTGTGCTGCGCAGCATCGGCTCGGCGGGTGAATCGCTCGGGCGCGAGACCTATGAATGGGTCAAGACGGCGCTCGGGATCGTGCCCAACGAGTTCTACGGCCAGACCGAGTGCAATTTCGTGCTGTCGTCGGCTGCCCGCCACGGCGTGTCGAAGGCCGGTTTCATTGGCAAGAGCGTGCCCGGGCACCGGGTGGCGATCATCGACGAGGCTGGCCAAGAGCTGCCACCGGGCGAGACCGGGCAGGTGGCGATCGCACGGCCGGATCCGGTGATGTTCCTCGGTTACTGGCAGAACCCGGAGGCGACCTCTTCGAAGTTCGTCGGTGACTGGATGAAGACCGGAGATCTCGGCCGGCAGGACGAAGAGGGTTATGTCCAGTTCTTCGGCCGCGACGACGACGTGATCACCTCGTCGGGCTATCGCATCGGACCGGCGGAAATCGAGGATTGCCTGCACAGCCATCCGGCAATCCGGCTGGCGGCGGTGATCGGCAAGCCGGACGCGCTGAGAACCGAGATCGTCAAGGCTTTCGTCGTGCTGCAGGCCGGCTTTTCCGGCAGCGACGCGTTGGCGTTAGAGGTCCGCGACTGGGTGAAGCATCGGTTGTCGATGCATGAATATCCGCGGGAGGTCGCCTTCGTGGCCGAACTGCCGCTGACCACCAGCGGCAAGGTCATCCGGCGGTTGCTGCGCGACCGGGAGATTGCTCTTTCGGCCGAGTGACCGCCGGGCAAGGTGCTCCTCAGCTGCCGAAACGACGGCTGAGGATCTTGTCGCGCAGGATGCGGGCGATGTTGCGGGTATTGCGATACATATGCAGCTGGGTGCCGACCTGGCGTACGTCGCGATCGGCATTCGACCGGAGGCCGATCACCAGGGTGCCCATGGCCTCGCGCTCCTGCCAGAAGCGGCTCATGATCGGATGGTCGGGGACCGCGCAACTGTCGGTGCGCTCGATATTGGCATCGTCGAGATGCCATTCGGTCAGGTCCGCCATCAGAAGCTTGCCCGGAGAGAAGCGGGCATAGTTCTCGTCATAGGCGGTCTTCCAGGTGTAGGCCTCACCGGCCATGATGAAGACGACCATGGAGGCGACCGCGCTGCCGTTCAGGTCGAGCGTGTGGATGCGGACCTGGTCTGCTTCGGCCAGATTGGTGATGGCCTCACGGGCGAAGGCGGCGCGCAGGCGATCGGTGATCATCGCCGAGCGCTTGCGGCCCTTCCAGCCGCTGGCCTCGAGCGCGAGGAATTCCTCCATGCGCAGGCGGATTTCCTCCGGCTGGCGGGCGACGTTGTAGCTGACCGGCCCCAGTTCGCTGAGCAGGCGGAACTGGCGGCGCATCTCGCGCAGATGGTTCTTTGCCAGGCTGTTCTGCAGGTACATCTGGCCGTCTTCCGCGCTTTGCAGCATCGGGCGCTCATAGGGGCTGGTGATGGTCAGCGGCAGTTCGCGTCCGAGCGCCACGGCCTTTGCAAGATGGGCAAAGCGGCCGTTCAGCCGAAGGTCGGGCAGCACCAGCACGCCGGGCAGCTTGGCTTCGGGCCGGGAGATTGCCTCGAACAGGTTGTCGATGGTTTCCGCGGCGCCTTCCGCATCGACCAGCGGCGTGCCGAGCGGGCCGAAGGGATTGGCCCAGACTCGGATGATCGAAGGACCGACCGAAAAGCCAGGTTTCTCGACGGAGAAGGGAAACAGCATCCGCAGGCGCGAGCGGCGCTCGTCTTCGTCGCGGATCACGGCGAGGCGCACCTGGCGTTCCTCGAGCCTCGGCATGGCCGGCGCAAGGAAGCGCGGCGCGAAGAAGACGTTGGCTTCCATGACGCGGTAGGTCAGGTGGTCGAGTTCGTCCTGCAGGTCGTAACCCATCTGACCGGGATAGATGCTGAGGTGGCGGCCCGGGCGGCCGACGGCGATCTCGGTGTCCGCACCGACGCGCATTTCGCCGCGATTTGCGAGGCTGCCGATCAGGCGATTGGCGTCGCTGTTCATGCTCTCGTTGTAGATGGGCTTTTCCGGCATGGTCAGGCAGCCCCTTTCGTCTTGTTCATCAGCGACAGCGGGTCGGCGAAGGCAAACACCACGATGCCGAGCGCATGGCGCACGGTGATATGCAAAAGGATGGCTTCGACCATGGTGGCCGCCGCCGTCGCGGTGGCAGCACCTGCCAGGCCGTACAGGGGGATCAGCGTCACGTTCAGTCCGATATTTGTCGCGAGTGCCGCGACATACAGCAGGACGCACAGCTTTTGCCGACCGGCCATGGTCAGCAGCATTTCGGCAGGGCCGACAAGGGCCTTGGCCATGTTGCCGACAAACAGGATCACCATCAGATGATAGCCGGCGGTGAAGGCCGCGCCAAAAAGCGATAGCAGGAAATTGCCGAGGACGAGCACCAGGCCGCCGACGGCAAGCGAGGGCCAGAAGCTCCAGCGGGCTGCAGTACCGGCAAAGCTTGCCAGCGACACCTTGTCGCCTGACGCCATCATCGCCGAAAACTGCGGCGTGGCGCCGGCCTTGACGGCAAAATAGACGAATTGCACCAGTGCCATGGTCTTGGCGGCGGCGAAATAGATGCCGACCTGATCGGGCGGCAGGTAGAGGCCGACGACGACCACGTCGGAATTGGTCAGCAGGAAGCCGAAGCCCTCGATCAGGAAGATCGGCAGGGCGACCCTGAACCAGGCGAGGAAATCGATCTTGCGGGCGCCCTTGTCGAAGCGCCGGGCGAGCCGGTGGTCGATGGTGAGGAACTGACCGATGGTGGTGAGATAGGTCGCGGCCAGGGCCGCCTGCATGGCGGTGGTCGCTGTCGCCGGCGCGCCGAACGAGACGGCAGCGAGCATCATGACGAGGATCAGCGTTGGTCGGATGATATAGGTCGGGCTCATCGCGGTCACCGGCCAGCTGTTGGCGCGGGCCGTGCCGTCGAGCACGTCGCCGAGCGCAATCATCGGCAGGGCGAAGAAGGCGAGGAAGAGCGGCACCATGTAATAGTGGTCGATCACCGCGCCGAAGAGATGCAGTCCGGCAAGCCCGACCAGCGCAAGCAGGCTGGCGCTGGTCATGGCGAAGACGCGGGCCGTCATGGTCAGGCCGCGGATCTCGTCATGGGCGTTGGCGGCGCGGTAGTGCGGCAGGAAGCGGATGACGGCGGTGTGAAAGCCGAGGCAGGACAGGTTGCCGAACAGGACGACCAGCACCCAGACGAAGACGAAGATGCCGTATTCGAACTCGCCCATCAGACGAGCCTGGATGATCTGCGAGACGAAGGCGATGCCGGCGCTGGCGACGCGGATGGCGAAGGCGATCAGGGCCATGCGCTGGGCGCGACCGGTTTCATCGGCGCGGGTCAGGAGGCCATCGAGTTTGCGGACGAACGGATGCAGGCCCGAAGGCAGCAACTTTTCCGCTGTCTGGAGAACTGCCATCACCGATACGCACAACTCTTTGCAAGGCTTTCGATGCGGCCGAGGATCGCAGCGGAGAGCCTGAATGATTGGTCTGACATAAAAAACGGCGGGACGATCAGGCCGCAGGCCGTCAGACGCGACGTCCGCAGAGTGGCAGAACACGGTTAAGAAACGGTTCAAGGGCCCGTCCCAATGCCAAACAAAAGGGGCGGCCCGAAAGCCGCCCCCTTGATGAAACACGTCGCTATCCCAAGCGCGTCAGGCGCTTTCGAATGCACCGTGGCAATGCTTGTACTTCTTGCCGGAGCCGCAGGGGCAGGCTTCGTTGCGGCCGATACGTCCCCAGGTCGAAGGCTGGTCGGGATCGCGGTTTTCCGGTGCGACAAAGCCAATGCCGCTGTCTTCCGCGCCTTCACCGAAGTCGTCCTCGCCGGTGGTCGCATCGATGTGATGACCTTCCATCGCCGGTGTCGTCGGGGCGGGCGGAGCATCGCGGACCAGTTCGACGCGCGACATCTGCATGGTGGCGGCATCGCGTAGATTGGCGAGCAGGGCCTGGAAAAGCTCGAAGGCTTCGGCCTTGTATTCCTGCAGCGGGTCGCGCTGGGCATAACCACGGAAGCCGACGACCGAACGCAGGTGGTCGAGGTTGACGATGTGCTCGCGCCACAGGTTGTCGATGGTCTGCAGGATGACCGAACGTTCGACATAGGCCATCAGTTCGCCGCCGAAACGCTCTGCCTTGTCGGCTGCTGCCTTGTCGGCCGCCTCGGTGATGCGGTTCAGGATGTCGTCTTCGGCGATGCCTTCCTCTGCCGCCCATACCTCGATCGGCAGATCAAGGTTGAGGGTCATCGCGACCTTCTGTTTCAGCCCCTGGATATCCCATTGCTCGACATAGGCGTGTTCGGGGATATGGATCGAAACCATGGTCTCGATGACTTCGTGACGCATATCGGCGATCGTCGAGGAAACATCGGCGGCATCCATCAGCTCGAGGCGCTGTTCGAAAATGACCTTGCGCTGATCGTTCAGCACGTCGTCATACTTGAGCAGGTTCTTGCGGATGTCGAAGTTGCGGGCTTCGACCTTCTTCTGGGCGCGCTCGAGCGCCTTGTTGATCCACGGATGGACAATCGCTTCGCCGTCTTTCAGGCCGAGCTTTGTCAGCATCGAGTCCATGCGGTCCGAGCCGAAGATGCGCATCAGGTCGTCCTGCAGCGACAGGTAGAACTTGGAGCGGCCCGGGTCGCCCTGACGGCCGGAGCGGCCGCGCAGCTGGTTGTCGATACGGCGGCTTTCGTGGCGTTCGGTGGCGATGACGTAGAGGCCGCCGGCTTCCAGCGCCTTGGCCTTCAAAGCCTGCACTTCGGCGCGGATCGCCGCTTCCCTGGCATCGCGCTCGGCGCCCGGCTCCATATCGGCCAGTTCATGCTCGAGGCGCATGTCGATATTGCCGCCGAGCTGGATGTCGGTACCGCGGCCGGCCATGTTCGTGGCGATGGTGACGGCGCCGGGCACGCCGGCCTGGGACACGATATAGGCTTCCTGCTCGTGGTAGCGGGCGTTCAGGACCTTGAAGTCCTTGAAGCCGGACTTGCTCAGCATGTCGGCGAGCAATTCGGACTTCTCGATCGAGGTCGTGCCGACCAGAACCGGCTGGTTGCGCTCGCTGGCAGCCTTGATCTCGGTGATGATCGCCTTGAACTTTTCGTCGAAGGTCCGATAGACCTCGTCATCCTCGTCGATGCGCTTGATCGGCAGGTTGGTCGGGACTTCGATGACTTCGAGACCGTAGATGTTGGCGAATTCCTCCGCTTCGGTCGATGCCGTGCCGGTCATGCCGGCGAGCTTCGCGTACATGCGGAAATAATTCTGGAAGGTGATCGAGGCCAGCGTCTGGTTTTCCGGCTGGATCTTGACCTTTTCCTTGGCTTCCAGCGCCTGATGCTGGCCTTCCGAGTAACGACGGCCCGGCATCATGCGGCCGGTGAACTCGTCGATGATGACGATTTCGTCATTGCGGACGATGTAGTCCTTGTCGCGGCTGAACAGCTTGTGGGCCTTGAGCGCGTTGTTTATGTGGTGGACGATCGCGACGTTCTCGACGTCGTACAGCGATTCACCCTTGAGCAGACCAGCCGCGCGCAGAAGGTTTTCGAGCTTTTCGGTGCCTTCCTCGGAGAAGTTCGCCGAACGCTGCTTTTCGTCGATCTCGTAGTCTTCGGCATTGAGAAGCGGGATATAGGCGTCGATCGTGTTGTAGAGATCGGAGCGGTCGTCGAGCGGGCCGGAGATGATCAGCGGGGTGCGGGCCTCATCGACGAGGATCGAGTCCACTTCGTCGACGATCGCGTAGTTGTGGCCGCGCTGGACCATCTGGCCGCGCTCATACTTCATGTTGTCGCGCAGATAGTCGAAGCCGAGCTCGTTGTTGGTGGCGTAGGTGATGTCGCAGGCGTAAGCCGCGCGGCGCTCGTCGTCGGTGATGCCGTGGACGATGACGCCGGTCGAGAGGCCGAGGAAGCCGTAAAGCTTGGCCATGGTCTGGCTGTCGCGCTTGGCGAGGTAGTCGTTGACGGTAACGACATGCACGCCCTTGCCGGCGAGCGCGTTGAGGTAGACGGCAAGCGTTGCCACCAGCGTCTTGCCTTCACCGGTCTTCATTTCGGCGATCGAATTGTCGTTGAGGATCATCGCGCCGACGAGCTGTACGTCGAATGGTCGCATGCCAAGAGCGCGGCGCGAACCTTCGCGGGCGACGGCAAAGGCCGGGACGAGAATGTCGTCCAGGGTCTTGCCCGAGGCCAGAAGCTGGCGGAATTCATCGGTCTTGCCGGCCAGTTCACTGTCGGAAAGTGCCTTCATGCTCTCTTCCAGCGCAGCAATCTGGGCGATGCGCGGCTGATAGGAACGGACACGACGCTCGTTCGACGAGCCGAAAATTTTGCGCGCAAGTCCACCAAGACTGACCATATCGATGGTCCTTTCTGACCTTCGTCATATCGTTAACACGCCCGAATGCTTCACTTTCGTCCAAGCATTTAGGCGCCGTGCCTCCAGAAACTACTCTGGACGCGAGGTTGCGTGACAGATAAGAGGGGGGTCGAATGATGTCAACGGCGCAGGCGCGTGCCAAAGGCCTGCGAATTACGGGCATCGGACAATTTTTTGCCCGATTCGAGCGGTCTTCAAACGGTTCACCATCCGAAAGGTCTTTCATGCTTCGCGTTAATAAGTTTCTGCTTGCCGCCTGTGTCTCCCTCGTTGCCCTCCACGGCCCGGTGTTTGCCGAGGATGTCGTGGTTGCCAAGGTCGGCACGCTCGAGATCACCCAGTCCGAACTGGATCTTGCCATCGCCAACCTCGATCCGCAGCTGTCCCAGCTGCCGGACGAGCAGAAGAAGGTTGCGGCTCTTTCCGGTGCGATCGATGTCAAGCTGCTGGCCAGCAATGCCGCCGCTGCCGGTCTCAAGGACGATCCGGAATATGTCCGCCGCATGCAGTTCATCGCCGATCGCGAGCTGCACAATATCTATTTCAAGAAGAACGTCGTCGACGCCGTGACGGAAGATGAAGTCAAGGCGCGCTACGAGAAGGAAATCGCAGCGCTTCCCAAGCAGGACGAGATCCGCGCCCGCCACATCCTGGTGAAGACCGAGGAAGAGGCCAAGGCAATCATCGCCGAACTCGATGCCGGCAAGGATTTCGTCGAGCTGGCCAAGGAAAAGTCGACCGACCCGAACAAGTCGGAAGGCGGCGACCTCGGCTATTTCGTCAAGGGCCGCATGGTTCCGGAATTCGAAGAAGCCGCATTCGGCATGGAAAAGGGCAGCTATTCCAAGACCCCGGTGAAGACGCAGTTCGGCTTCCACGTGATCAAGCTGGAAGACAAGCGCGAAGCCGCGCCGCCGAAATACGAGGAAGTTGCCCAGCAGGTTCGCCAGTTGGTGATGCGCGACAAGTATCTCGAAGTGATCGAGAAGGCCAAGGCCGACCAGAAGATCGAGATCGTCGACGAGACCCTGCGCAAGGGCTATGAAGACGCAAACAAGCCGCAGGCCCAGCCGCAGCCGTAAGGCGTCGTTTGTTCTCCAGAAAAAGGCCCGCAGATTGCGGGCCTTCCACTACAGGCCATGATCATGTCTTCCAGCATTTCTCCCCTTGCTCCGAAATCCTATGCCGACATGCCGGTAATCCGCGGTGTGCGGATGGCCACGGCGGCGGCCGGCATCAAGTATAAAAATCGTACCGACGTGCTGTTGATGGCGTTCGACAAGCCGGCCAGCGTTGCCGGCGTGTTCACGCGATCGAAATGCCCTTCGGCGCCGGTGGATTTCTGCCGCAAGAACCTGGCAGCGGGCGTGGCGCGCGGCGTCGTGGTCAATTCCGGCAATGCCAACGCCTTTACCGGCATCAAGGGCCGGGCGGCGACCGAACTGACCGCAAAATCTGCAGCCGCCGCGCTTGGCTGCGACGAGAGCGAGATTTTCCTGGCATCGACGGGTGTCATCGGCGAGCCGCTCGACGCGACCAAGTTTTCCGGCGTGCTGGGCCAGATGGCGCAGGACGGGACCGGGGATTTCTGGCTCGAGGCGGCCAAGGCGATCATGACGACGGATACCTATCCGAAGGTTGCGACGCATAGCGCCAAGATCGATGGCGTCACCGTGACGATCAACGGCATCGCCAAGGGGGCCGGCATGATCGCGCCCGACATGGCGACGATGCTGTCCTTCGTGGTTACCGATGCCGATATCGCGGCCCCTGTCCTGCAAAGCCTGCTGTCGGCAGGTGTCGAGCCGAGCTTCAATTCGATGACCGTCGACAGCGATACCTCGACCTCGGACACGCTGATGCTGTTTGCCACGGGTGCGGCTGCCGAGGACGGCCAGCGCCGGATCGAGACTGCGGACGATGCGGCACTTTCAGGCTTTCGCGATGCGCTGAACGCGCTGCTCAAGGATCTGGCGATTCAGGTGGCGCGCGACGGCGAAGGTGCGACCAAGATGCTGGAAATTACCGTGACCGGCGCGGAAAGCGATGCGGCTGCCAAGACGATCGCGCTGTCGATCGCCAATTCGCCGCTGGTCAAGACGGCGGCTGCCGGCGAGGATGCCAACTGGGGCCGTATCGTCATGGCTGTCGGCAAGGCTGGCGAGGCGGCAGACCGCGACCGGCTGGCGATCTGGTTCGGCGATGTACGCGTTGCGGTCAACGGCGAGCGCGATGCCGGCTATTCGGAAGAAGCCGCGTCGAACGTGATGAAGGGGCAGGACATTCCGGTGAGGGTCGACCTCGGTCTCGGGAATGGCTCGGCGACCGTGTGGACCTGCGACCTGACCAAGGAATACGTGGCCATCAACGGCGATTACCGGAGCTGATCGCCGGCATGCTCGCAACTGTACCCGACCAGAATCTTCCCCTTGTCCGCCGCCTCGAAGCGGTCGGTTTTCGCGCATGGCCGGCAACGAGCGTCGTCTATGACGGCAGCTGGCAGGTCCGCCTGACCGGCAGCCATCCGTCCAAGCGGCTGAACTGCATCGTCGCGCTCGACCCGTCCGACAGCCGCGACATCGGACTTCGTATCGAAAAAGCCGGTCGTCGCTTCGAAGCGCATGGCCGTCCGCTACTGATCCGCCAGACGCCCCTGTCGCCGAAGCCGATGATCGACTTCCTGGTAGCCGACGGCTGGGAGCGTTTCGAGGAGGTGCTGACGCTGACCTGCGACCTTTCGCAGATCGATCTACCTGATACGCTCGACCATCTTCCGACCCATGATATCGGCCGCTATGTCGATGCCGATATCGCCGTGCATGGCGAAGACCCGGCGTTGAAGCCATCGCTGGCCGAGATCATCAGTGCGATCAAGCCGCCGACCGGCCTGTTCGTCATCGAAGATCCGCAGGACGGGCCGATCGCGACTACGCTCTGCGTGCAGGACAACGACCTTGCCGGGATCATGTCGCTTGCGGTGCGCGCCGACCGGCGGGGCAAGGGGTTCGGCATCGAGGTTCTGACATCCGCGCTGCGCTGGGCCCGCATCGGCGGCGCTCGTACGGCCTGGCTGCAGGTTGTCGCCGACAACGCTCCGGCCCTGGCGCTCTATGCCAGGATGGGGTTCGAGGAAGCCTATCGATATTACTACTGGCGGAAGGTCGAGGCATGAGCGAGACGCCGAGACCGATCCTGCTTGTCGCCGCCTGCGCGCTGGTCGATGCCGACAACCGGATCCTGCTTGCCCAGCGCCCAGAGGGAAAGTCGCTTGCCGGCCTGTGGGAATTTCCGGGCGGCAAGGTCGAGGCCGGCGAGACGCCCGAGGAAACCCTGGTGCGTGAGCTCGACGAGGAGCTGGGCGTCCAGACCAAGATTGCCTGTCTGGCGCCGCTAACTTTTGCCAGCCACACGTATGAAACATTCCATCTGCTGATGCCGCTTTACATCTGCCGTCGCTATGAAGGCATCGCGCATGGACGCGAGGGGCAGGCGATCAAGTGGGTGCGGGCCAATGCGCTGCGCGACTATCCCATGCCGCCCGCCGACGAGCCGTTGATCCCATTCCTTCAGGATCTGCTGTGAGCGCCGCATATTTTCCGCAGCGTTCTTAATACAAAGTTTATAACCCTCGGGCAAAACTGATCGCTGTTCATGCGTCATGCGTGTGTGGAGCGTCATATGGCAAACGAAGATTTCTGGCGGGTGGCCCGGTCCAGAGAACGGTCTTCGGTGAAAACCGGAAGAACCGGAGTTCTCAATATCGCCCTGCTTTTCGGCACGGCTGCGATCGCGCTTTCGCTTGTTGTCACGCCGATGCTTGCCGACAAGACCGAAAAGAAGACGCTGGCCTTTCAGCCGGACGAATACGACATGATGAGCACCGGCTCCATTCCGAAGGCTGATGGCGGAAAGCGCTATACGATCCGCCGCAGCGTGCTGCAGGAAACGCCGGGTTCGGTCTGCATCATCGATGGCTTCGGCCAGCGCTGTTAAGGCAAATAGGTTCAATCAGGCTCGCCTATGTGGCCGAGGTCCGCGTTCTACTGGAGCGAAGATGCGTTTGTTCAGCAGGTTTATCTCGGATCGCCACGGCGCCACCGCCATCGAGTACGGGCTGATTGCCGCGATCATGAGCGTCGCTCTGATCAGCGGCTATGGGGCGTTCTCCAATTCGCTGCAGAACACGTTCGGCGTCGTTGAAGACAGCGTCACAAACGCTGGCAACTAGCCGCATTTCCGCTTTTCCCAGCATTGCCAGGGTTCTTTAGCCGGGTTCTCCGCTCCCGGATTCATCCGTCTCGTGGGCTGCCTTGCGATTCGGATCGAGGGCTTCGGCGAGGCGCATCTTTGCCGAGCCCGGCTTGAGCGGCTTCTGCTGGCTCTCATGCGGCGCCCAGCCCGAAACGAAGATCATCGAAAACGTCGCCCGAATGCGTCCGTCCGGATCGGCGTAGCGTTCGGCATAGAGCTCCGCTGCCCGCAGGAAGAAGCCTCTCGAGAGGGGTTTCCGGCTGCGCCCGATCAATGGATTGGCCATGCCCATCGCTCTCAGATCGCGCATCAAGGCAAAGAGGTTGTCGTAGCGGACGGTGAAGCTTTCCTCGTCGATGACCGGCAGGGCAAATCCGGCGCGCTGCAGCAGCGAGCCGACGTCGCGGATATCGGGAAAGGGGATGACCCTTGGACTTGCGCCGCCATAGAGCTCGGTCTCGGCGGTGAGCAGAACGTCGCGCAGTTCGGCCAGCGTGCCGGCACCGGGAATGGCGGCGAGCAGAAGGCCGTCGGGCTTCAGGGCGCGGCGCATCTGGATGAGCATGCCGGGCGTGTCGTTGGTGAGATGCAGCGACAGCGGCGAGAGGATCAGGTTGGCCGATTCCGCGGCCAGCGGGACGCTTTCGAAACGCGCCGTCGACAGGCTCTGGTCCGGTTCGGCGAATACCGTACTGGTTTCGATCCGATCCAGGCTGTCGATCTTGCCCGTCGCCAATGCGGCCCTTGCCGCGACGCCGGTCGCGCCGAACAGTTCGACGGCCCTTTCGAAATGGCGCTCGACCAGAGCCAGCCGGTCTGCCAGTTCGCGGCCGGCGAGATCGAGGAGGAAGTCGCTGCCGGTCGACGCGCGGGTTCGCGCCTTTTCGCGATTGGCAGTGATCAGGCCTTCGTCGAAGAGCGGGTTCATGCGGCAATTCCCTGTAAGATTCCGGTCTGGCCAAGGGCGCGTATCACGCCTAAAGTCAGGTCATGCTGGCTCACATAGTGCAGAAAACGCTCGCCGTCAGCCGGGAAAGTCCCCGGGCGCTGGCGGTTGGGCTATTTGCGCTGTTTTATCCGCCCTCCTGTGCGCATTGCCATGCCCGCACCGCGCGCCATGCGGCCTTGTGTCCGCCCTGCTGGAGCCGGTTGCCGTTCATCGAACGGCCGTTCTGCGAGGTGTTCGGGACGCCGTTTGCCCATGATCCCGGCGATGGCATGGTATCGGGGGAAGCGATCGCCCATCCGCCGGTGTTCGACCGCTTGCGCTCGGTGGCCCTTCATGACGGGATTGCGCGCGATCTGGTGCATGACCTGAAATATCGCGATCGCGGCGATCTGGCGCCGATGATGGCGGGCTGGATGGCGCGGGCCGCGGCCGGCGAACTGGCGCTGGCGGATGGCATCGTGCCGGTGCCCCTGCATCGAACCCGGATCTTTCGCCGGATGTTCAACCAGTCGGCCGAACTCGGCCGCCACCTTGCCGCCCTTACAGACGTCGCCTTCCTGCCGCAGGTGCTGGTGCGGCGCAAGCGGACAGAGCAGCAGGTCGGCCTAACGGCCAATGCCCGGGCGCTGAATGTGCGCGGGGCGTTTGTCGTGCCCAAGGAGATGCAGGACAGGGTGTTCGGCCGCCGCCTGATCCTGATCGACGACGTCTATACCACGGGCGCGACGGTGAGTGCGGCCACCACTGCCCTGAAAAAGGCAGGGGCCGCGGATGTCACTGTTTTGACCTTTGCAAGGGCTGTGTCCGGGCCTATATGAGGGCAGCATTTTTCAACGTCCTACCCTCGTGACGGAGTTTTGAATGGCAGGTGTTACGATCTATACGCGTCAGGGCTGCGGCTACTGTTCGCGGGCCAAGGCATTGCTGGCTTCGAAAGGGGTCGATTTTGTCGAACATGACGCGACTGGCAATGCTGCTCTTCGGAACGAGATGATTTCCAGGTCGAATGGCGGATCGACCTTTCCGCAGATCTTCATCAACGACCGGCATGTCGGCGGCTGTGACGATCTTCATGCACTCGATCGCGCCGGTGGGCTCGATCCGCTGCTGGCTCAGTAAAAGGGACAAGTCCAATGGTTTTCAAGGCTGCTGCCGTCCAGATGTGCTCCGGCGTCGACTCGGAGAAAAACGCCGCCTCGATGGCGCGGCTGGTGCGCGAGGCCGCGGCCGCGGGCGCCGTCTATGTGCAGACGCCCGAGATGACCGGTGCCGTGCAGAAGGACCGCCCGGGCCTGATGGCCGTTTTGCGCGACGAGGATACCGATCTCATCGTCAAGACGGGCTCGGATCTTGCGCGGGAGCTTGGCATCCATCTGCATGTCGGTTCGACCGCGATCAAGCTGGGCGATGGCAAGATTGCCAACCGTGCCTTCCTGTTCGGTCCCGACGGCGAGAAGATCACCTCCTATGACAAGATCCACATGTTCGACGTGGATCTCGACAACGGCGAGAGCTGGCGGGAAAGCTCGGTCTACCGGCCGGGGACCCGGGCCGTCGTCGCGGATCTGCCGTTTGCCAAGGTCGGCTTCGGAGTCTGTTATGACGTGCGCTTCCCGCACCTGTTCCGTGCTGAAGCCATGGCCGGGGCGGAAATCCTGACCACGCCAGCCGCCTTCACCAAACAGACCGGCGAGGCGCATTGGGAGATCCTGTTGCGCGCACGGGCGATCGAGAACGGCGCCTATGTGATCTCGGCGGCGCAGGCCGGCGTGCATGAGGATGGCCGCGAGACTTTCGGGCATTCGATGATCGTCGATCCCTGGGGCAAGGTGCTGGCTTCGGCGGGCGGTAGCGGCGAGGCCGTGGTGATGGCCGAAATCGATACAGCGGCCGTCAAGGCGGCGCGGGCAAAAATTCCGAACCTGAAGAACGGCCGCGATTTCGAACTTGATCTTGCGCCGGCCCTGGCGAAGGGAGGCGTCACGGTTTGATCCGCTATTCGTTGTGCTGCGATGGCGCGCACGAATTCGAAGGCTGGTTTTCGGAAAGCGCCGATTTCGAGCGCCAGAAAGCGACCGGCTTTCTGACCTGCCCGGTCTGCGGCTCCGCCGAGATCTCCAAGGTGTTGATGGCGCCGGCGGTTTCGACGGCCCGGCACAGGGAAACGATGCAGGCACTCGCCATTTCCAGCGCGCAGAAGCAGGCCGTGGTCAAGCTGAAGGAAGCGATCCAGGAGATCCGCGCCAATAGCGAGGATGTCGGGGACCGGTTTTCCGAGGAAGCGCGCAAGATCCATTACGGAGAGGCTGAAGCGCGCGGCATCATCGGCCAGGCGTCACCGGTCGAGGTGCGGTCGATGCTCGACGAAGGCATCGAGATCGCGCCCTTGCCGGTCCTGCCGGACGATGCGAATTGAGCGCGGCGGCTCACCATATCGCACTCTACAATTTCGGTCTTCATGTTGCCGAACATGACGATCCTGCGGTTGCCGGCTTTGTCTTGCGTGAACCGTTCAATTTCGAGGCTGCCCGACGTGCTGACGGCTATGTCGGTCGCTCCGGCTACGAGGGAGAGCCGGGGCCCGAGAGCTGGGGACGGCAGGTGTTTCCCAGGTTTCTCAACGGAAGCGGCCGCGACAGCGGGCCGTCCTCCCTGTCGCTCTGGCGCGACATCGAAAGCCTGATGGCATTTTCCTATTCGGGCGTGCATGCCGAGGCGCTCAAGAACGCGCGCCGCTGGAACGTTGTGCAAACGTGGCCGCCGCTCGTCTTGTTCTGGGTCGAGGCGGGACGCAGGCCGGATTGGGCCGAAGGCGTGGCACGCCTCGAAGAGCTGGCCGACAAGGGCGCCTCGGCGCATGCCTTCACCTTCAAGCAGCCCTTCGACCGGCAGGGCGCGCCGTACCGTATAGACCGGGATCGGGTGAAGCGGATCGCTGCCGAGAACGTGGCCGACCAGAACGACCTGCTGGAGGTCGTGAAGACGCTGCCGTCCTGATCCCGTTCAGCCCTTGAAGCCGCCGTCATCCAGGTAGGCGCGTTCCTCGACCGTAGATTCGCGCCCGAGAGCCGCATTGCGGTGGGGAAAGCGACCGAAGCGGGTGATGATGTCCTGATGGACCATCGCGTATCGCAGGCATTCCTCGTCATCGACCCGTTCGTGGTGGGCCGTGAACAGATCCATGCTGGTTTGCTGGTCGGCGGGATCCTCGGAATGCTCGAAGGGCAGGTAGAAGAAGATCGCCATCGGCGGATCGACGTCTCGGTCGAAGCTTTTGCCGATGGCTTGCCTTGCGATGGACAGGGCAAGCGGGTCGGTGGCGAAGGCATGGCCGCTGCCGCGGAACATGTTGCGCGGGAACTGGTCGAGCAGGATCAGCAGGGCAAGCGTGCCTTCGGGCGTTGCGCACCAGTCGCCGCATTCATTTCGGGCGGCGGCGAAATGCAGATCGGTAAAACGCGCCTTGAGCTCGGCGTCCAGCGCCTCATCCTTGACGAACCATTTTTCGCGTCCGGCATCGCGCCAGAAGGCGATGACTTCCTGGACTGCGCTCATGCGGCCGGCCGCTTGGCAAGGACCATGTAGTTCACGTCGATATCGGACGACAGGTTCCACTGGTTCTGCAGCGGATTGAAGAATACGCCCTTCATTTCAACGACCTGCATGCCGCTGGTCGTCAGGGGGGCCTCGATTTCCTCCGGGCGCACCAGTTTTTCGTATTGATGCGTGCCGCGCGGCAGCCAGCGCAGAACATATTCGGCGCCGACGATGGCGAGCGCTGCGGCCTTGAAGGTGCGGTTGATCGTCGAGACCAGCATCATGCCGCCGGGGCGGACCATCGAAGCGCAGGTCGACAGGAAGAAATCGACATCGGCGACATGCTCGACGACTTCCATGTTGAGCACGATGTCGAAGGTCTCGCCGGCTTCTGCGAGCGCTTCGGCGGTGACGGCACGGTAGTCGACCGGAACGCCGCTCTGGCTCGCATGGGTCATGGCGATCTTGATGTTCTTTTCGGAGGCGTCGGCGCCCAGAACGTCGGCACCCATGCGGGCAACCGGTTCCGACAACAGGCCGCCGCCGCAGCCGATATCGAGGATGCGCAAGCCCTCCAGCGGGCGATGGCCCTTCGGGTCGCGGCCGTAATGGGCGCAGACCATGTCGCGGATATAGGCAAGGCGCACGGGATTGATCTTGTGCAGCGGGCGGAACTTGCCGGTCGGGTCCCACCATTCCGCCGCCATGGCGGAAAAGCGATCGACTTCGGACTGATCAATGGTGGTGCGTGCCTCTGCGGTCATGATGCTGCCCTCTTAAGGTGGTTGCGCTTCAAGTCGGATTATCGGCCCGCAAAGTCAAGGGTGGCATGGTCGCAGGCTTTGGTTCGCGCTGAGGCAGAGAGCCGGCTGGAACCTCGGCTGGAACCTCGGCTGGAACCTGGGGCGATGGTTCGACGTTTCGCTTACACAGGCGGCGCTGCCGTCTTGAGTTCAAGGAGATCTACGATGCACAAGTTCTGGGTTTTGGCGGCCGCCGCAGTGTCGGCCACAATGGTTCCCGCCATCGCCGAAGCCGCGCCGGCTTTTTCGACCGCCAATGTCAACATGCGCTCCGGCCCGAGCACGCGCTATCCCGCTGTCGTGGTCGTGCCGGCCGGGACCCGCGTGAACATCATCGGCTGCATGTCATCGGCCAACTGGTGTGACGTCTCCTTCTCGGGTTATCGCGGCTGGGTATCGGGTTCGTATCTGCAGGCAAGCTACTCGCAGCGCCGTGTCTATGTTGGCCCCGAATATTATCGCCCGCTGGGCATTCCTTCGGTGACCTTCAGCATCGGGCGCTACTGGGATGACAATTATCGTGGCCGGGACTTCTACCGGGATCGCGACCGCTGGCGCGATGGCGACTACCGCCCGCGTGGTGATGACCGGCCGCGGTTCGACCGCGAACACCGGCGCAACGAGGAGCGTGCCCGCGACATTCGACGCGACAGCGACCAGCGGGCGCAGGAATTGCAGCGTGACCGTGACCGCCGCGAGGATCAGCGGCGCGCCGGTGGCCCACGCGACACCCGCAATCCGAATGCGTTCCAGCTCTTCTGCGGGCAGGACCCGAATTGCCGTGCCCGACAAGGCAATTGACGCATCCTGTAGAGGATCTGGAAGGGCGCCAACTGGCGCCCTTTTCTGTTGCCGTCAATTCTGGACGCGTCTGGCGAGGCCGTCGGTAATGCGTTTGGCCAGGGCTTCGTAGTTGCCGTCAAAGTGATGGCCTCCGGCGATCTCCTGGGTTTCGACATCCGAGCCGACGAGATCGCGGCATGCGTCGTCTTCCTCGTCCGATCCGTAGAAACACTGGATCAACGAGGGGGAGATCTTGCGGATATCGTCGAGCGGGTCGTGGCCGGTGCTTCCCGCCTGACCGAGCCAGCCCGACACGGAGACTTCATAATCCACCTGATGGGACAAGGCGAGCAGGCTGATCTGCGGCACGCGCGCTTTCAGCTTGTCCGGCAGGCCATTGAACGCCGCAGGCAGAATGTCGGCGCCGAAGGAGTAGCCGACCAGAAGCACGTGATGGACGTTCCAGCGCTTGCCGTAAGTGTGGATAATCTCGGCCAGATCGCTGCTTGTCTGCTCGGGCGTACGCGCCGACCAGAAGTAGCGCAGTGAATCGATGCCGACGACCGGGATGCCGGAGGACTGGAGCTGGCCGGCCACCTCGCTGTCGAGGTCCCGCCAGCCGCCGTCGCCGGAGTAGATCACCGCCATCGTATCGCGGGACGGGGTCGCCTCGAGGATCGTCAGCGGCATTCCCAGAGGGCTGTCAGTGCGGCTTTCGACCGCGATCAGCTCGTCGAGTGTGGCGGAGAACGTCGTATCGGCGGGGCCGGTGATGCCCCTGAGGTCGATATCGGGGTGCGTCGCCAGCAGGGACTGGACGTGCTCAACGCCGTCCCTCGGTGCCGTGTCGCTGACCAGGACCGTTGCCGGATCGGGCAGGTCGCCGTCGGTCAGGGCATATTGCATGCGGTCGCCGACCTTTGTCTTTGCGGCCGGCGTGCACAATTGCTTTGCCAGCGGAATGCCGGCCTGCGGATCGAGCGCCAGGGTCTGGCCGATCGTGGCCTTCGGTGTCTGGGCGAGGATGGCCAGTGCCAGCGCGCCGCCTTCGCCGCGTCCGGCGATGATCGGCGGCAGGAAGGCGGCGTTGCCGGCCTTGCGCTGTAGCTGGTGGCTGAGTTCCTCGATGTCGGAAACCATGTAGATGCAGTCACCCTTGTCGGTGGAAAGCGAGGCCAGGTATTTCGGCGTGTCGATGCCGATGACGATCGCGCCATTGCCCTGCAACCGTTCGGCTTCCGCCTGATCGCCCGCCTGCCAGCCGGCGCCGTCCGACAGAAGGACAACGAGTGCCTTGGCGTCGTCGTCGGGCAAAAGCGTGACCGGTGCCGGGATCATGCCGGTGTCGAGTGGCGGCTCCTGCGCCAGGGCGGGCAGGGGCGACAGGAGCGGCAGGGCAAGCAGGCCTGCCTTGAGGAGGAGGTTCATTTCTTCACCACGCCTTTCAGGCCGCCGCCGATCAGAAGGGTCGCATCGACAAGGGCGAGGATGGGGTTGAGGCCGCCGGAGACAGCCAGATAACGGGGCTGCCAGTCGGGATGGAATTTTGCCTTGAAGGCGCGCAGGCCCTTGAAGTTGTAGAGCCGTTCGCCGTGTTCGTAGAACGTATTGGCAATGCGGTCCCAGACCGGCGCCACCTGGCGGCGCGACAGACCGGAGAGTGGCGCCATGCCGAGATTGAAATGCTGGAACCCCTGGTCGCGCAGTCGGGTGAGCAGGCTGATGAACAGATAATCCATCGCGCCTTTGGGCGCATCGGGTGAAAACCGCATCAGGTCGATGGAGGCTTCCTCCTTCGTGTCGGTCAGCAGGATGTTGGCAAATGCCACGATCTTGCCCTCGAAGCGCAGGATCGCTACCGGCTGCGAGAGCATGTAGGCATCGGTGAAGGCGCCGAGCGAGAAGCCCTTTTCCCTAGCGCTGTGATGGGCAAGCCAGGCATCCGAGATCGCCCTGAGATCCGGCAAAACGGCTGCGACGTTTTCCACGTCGACGATTTCGAACGTCAGGCCGTCGCGCTCGGCACGGGTGGCGGACTGCCGCAGGCCAGCCCATTTGCCACCTTTCAGATCAAAATTGGTCAGGTCGACGACGGCGAGTTCGCCAAGCTTGAAGGCTTTCATGCCGGCATCGGCGATGGCCGGCAGCAGAACGGGCGAGGCCTGGTAGAACACCGCCCGGCAGCCCGCGGCGCGGGCAGTCTCGACGAATTGCCAGACCAGTTCGTTGCGCGACGCCTTTGGTCCGATCGGATCGAGAAAGGCGATGAAGGACCGGCCCTGCTTGCCATACATCAGGAAAGCCTTGCCGTCGGGTGAAAACATCACCGTCTTGTCGCCGGTGCGGACAAGATTGGCATCGGCGATGCCGTTGCTGTTCACCAACTCGACGGCAGAGGCGATGTCCCGTTCGCCGGAGGGAAGAACGGCGTGGCTTGCCGGTCGCATCAGGCTGAACAAGGCAATGGCGGTGGAGGCGATGGCAAGCCCCAGGGCAGCGCGCAGCGAACGCGGGGCTTCGGCGGAGAATTCGAACTGCCACCAGAGTTCATGGCTGTATTCGACGTCGCGGTAGACAAAAAGCAGGATGACGAAGGCGCCGATGACCAGCACGGCGATGGCGAGAAGCCAGGATGTGGTCAAGGCCTGGCGAAGCGAGGCGGGACGCGTGAAAGCCCGGCGGCTGGACAGCAGGCCGAAGAGAAGGATTGCCAGCATGGCCGCTTCGAGAAGGGCGATTGCCTTGGCGATGGACAGCAACAGGGCGAGCAGCGACAGAGCCACAGCCGCCCACCAGGCGCCGTCGAGACGCTGGGACATGCCGCGGGCGACGACGATCAGCAACAATCCGGTCAGGCTGGCGAGGAAATGCGCACCTTCGACAAGCGGCAAGGGCAGGTAGCCGGCCAGGATGTCCAGATTGGTGTCGGGGGTGGGCGTGACGCTCGACAGGATCAGCATGGCGCCCAGGACCAGCGCAAGCGCTGCCAGGAGAGGCGGCGCCAGGCGGCCGGCGGTGCGGGCGACACCGGCGGAGATGGGCGAAGCCGCGAGATGGCGCAGTTCGGTAACGGTCACCAGAAGGATGGCGATCACGAGCGGCAGGACATAATAGATGAGGCGATAGGCGACGAGGGCCGCCAGCACGGCGTCTGTGCCGATATGGCTGCCCAGCGTGGCGATCATCACCGTCTCGAAGACGCCGATGCCGGCCGGGACATGGCTGACGATGCCGATGCCGATGGCCACCGCATAGACGCAGAAAAATGCCGGCCAGCTGATGGCGGCTTCGGGCGGCAGAAGCACGTAGAGCACGGTTGCAGAAAAGGCGATGTCGAGCACGGTGACCAGGAACTGGCGCGACAGGGTGCGACTGTCGGCCAGCCGAAGCGTCATCTTGCCGATCTTCAGGCCGTCGCGGCTGGCAATGACCAGGAGCCCGGCAATGCCGATCACAACGACGACCGCACCGCCGAGCAGCCATGCGGGGTCGAGCCCGATCAGCGGGGCGATCTCGCCCGACATGGGGATCAGGGCGAGTGACGTGATGATGGCGAGGCCAAGGGAGAAGGACAGGGTGACGAAGCCGACGATCCGGCCGATCTCGTCCGGCGCGAGGCCTGCACGGGAATAGGCCCGGTAGCGGATGGCGCCACCGGACAGTGCGCCGAAGCCGGCGACGTTGCCGACGGCATAGGCGCTGAAGGCCGTCAGGGCGACTTCGGCGATCGGGCGCTTGCGATCGATATAGGACAGGGCATTCAGGTCATAGAAGCAGAGCGTGGCAAAGCTCAACGCGGTGAAGAGGATGGCGAGGAAGACCGAACCCGTGCCTGTCGCCTGCAGGCCTCGGATGACGTCGGCATAGGTCACCTCCCCGGTCAGCCGGTAGATGGCAAAGCCGACCATGGAGAAGACGGCCAGGGTCAGGATCGCGGCTATCGGCTTTGCATGGCGGCTGAATGCGGAAGGGACGGGGAGGGCAAGGTCTTCGGGAGTATGCGTTGCGTCCTGGTCGAGCATGGAATTGTCGAGCGTTGGCTTCATGACAAGCGATCCGTTTTCATTTCAAGGCTTGCTACAACCCGCTCCCAGCCAGGCACGTGATGGTTGGCGCTCGAATTCGTGCCAAATTATGGCAAAGCTTTTGCCCGATCCGCGACAGAAAAGCGCCTGCAAGCGTACCGATACGGGCCCAAGTGGCCGTTGCGTGTCCCGCGCTTATTCGTTAAAAGCGCCGCAACCTGCCGGTTTCCACAAAGACCGGTGTTTCTCCGCCGGGTTTCCGGCGTTTCTCAAGGGCATACGGTTCAAGTCTATGGCTCGCATTGTCATGAAGTTCGGCGGTACATCCGTCGCCAATCTCGAACGCATCCACAATGTCGCACGCCATGTGAAACGTGAGGTGGATGCCGGCCACGAAGTGGCTGTCGTCGTCTCGGCGATGTCGGGCAAGACCAACGAGCTGGTCGACTGGGTGCAGAACATGCCGAAGGTCGCAGGTGCCGATTCGCCGTTCTACGATGCGCGCGAGTATGACGCGATCGTGGCCTCCGGCGAGCAGGTAACCTCGGGTCTCCTGGCCATCGCGCTCCAGTCGATGGGCATAAACGCCCGCTCCTGGCAGGGCTGGCAGATCGCGATCAAGACGGACAATACGCATGGTGCTGCCCGTATCCAGGAAATCGACGGTTCCGACATCGTTCGCCGCATGGGCGAAGGCCAGGTGGCGGTGGTCGCGGGCTTCCAGGGCATCGGCCCGGACAACCGGATCGCGACGCTGGGGCGCGGCGGGTCGGATACATCTGCGGTTGCGATCGCGGCCGGCCTGAAGGCTGACCGTTGCGACATCTATACCGATGTGGACGGCGTCTACACGACGGATCCGCGCATCGAGCCGAAGGCACGCCGCCTGAAGAAGGTGGCGTTCGAGGAAATGCTGGAAATGGCATCGCTCGGGGCCAAGGTTCTGCAGGTCCGCTCGGTGGAGCTTGCCATGGTTCACAAGGTCCGCACCTTCGTGCGCTCCAGTTTTGAAGATCCCGATGCGCCGGGCATGGGCGATCTGCTCAACCCGCCCGGCACGTTGATTTGCGATGAGGATGAGATCGTGGAACAGGAAGTCGTAACCGGTATTGCCTATGCCAAGGATGAAGCGCAGATCTCGCTGCGCCGGCTTGCCGACCGTCCGGGCGTTTCGGCAGCCATCTTCGGCCCGCTGGCCGAAGCGCATATCAATGTCGACATGATCGTGCAGAACATTTCGGAAGACGGAACGCGCACCGACATGACCTTCACCGTGCCGTCCGGCGATGTCGACAAGGCGCTCAGAGTGCTGTCCGACAACAAGGACAAGATCGGCTATGACGTGGTCCAGAGCGAAAAGGGCCTGGTCAAGGTTTCGGTCATCGGCATCGGCATGCGCAGCCATGCCGGCGTTGCGGCGACGGCCTTCCGGGCGCTGGCCGAGAAGGGCATCAACATCAAGGCGATCACCACGTCCGAGATCAAGATTTCCATCCTGATCGACGGTCCCTATGCCGAGCTTGCGGTTCGGACTTTGCATTCCTGCTACGGTCTGGATAAGAATTGATTCCATAGAGCGGTCGTTGATCCCGGGTGTCTGAAATACCCGGGGCGGCTAGGCCGCCGACCAACCGGAAGTGGAGCCAATCCGCGATGAGAGACCTTTCAGCGGGTCCCCGCGTCCTGCTCAAGCGGCTGCGCGAATTGATGGCAGAGCCGCTCGAACCGCAGGAACGTCTTGACCAGATCGTTCGCCAGATCGCGAGCAACATGGTCGCAGAGGTATGTTCCGTCTACGTACTGCGCTCCGACAGCGTTCTCGAGCTTTATGCGACAGAAGGTCTGAACAAGGATGCGGTCCATCTGGCTCAGCTGAAAATGGGTCAGGGCCTGGTCGGCACGATTGCGGCCTCCGCACAGTCGCTCAACCTTTCCGATGCCCAGGCGCATCCCGCCTTTCGCTACTTGCCCGAGACCGGCGAGGAGATCTATCATTCCTTCCTCGGCGTGCCGATCCTGCGTGCCGGCCGAAGCCTCGGTGTTCTCGTCGTGCAGAACAAGGCGCAGCGCAACTATCGTGAAGACGAGCTCGAAGCGCTCGAAACCACGGCCATGGTGCTTGCCGAAATGATCGCCACCGGTGAACTGAAGAAGATTACCCGTCCTGGCCTCGAACTCGACCTGACGCGACCCGTGACGATCGATGGCGACAGCTATTCGGAAGGCATCGGCCTTGGCTATGTCGTGCTGCACGAGCCGCGCATCGTCGTCACCAACCTGCTCAACGAAGATACCGAGACGGAAATCCGCCGGCTGGCCGATGCGCTCGGCTCCCTGCGTATCTCGATCGATGACATGCTGTCGCGGCGGGAAATCTCCCAGGAAGGCGAGCATCGTGACGTGCTCGAAACCTATCGCATGTTCGCCCATGACCAGGGGTGGGTGCGGCGTATGGAAGAGGCGATCAACAACGGCCTGACGGCGGAAGCGGCCGTCGAAAAGGTGCAGAGCGACACCAAGGCACGGATGATCCGGCTGACGGATCCCTATCTGCGCGAACGCATGCATGATTTCGACGACCTGGCGAACCGCCTGTTGCGCCAGTTGACCGGCTTTTCGCCGCGCAGTGCCGCTGAAGGTTTTCCGGCCGATGCGGTGATTTTTGCCCGTGCCATGGGGGCCGCCGAACTGCTCGACTATCCGCGTGCCAATCTGCGCGGCCTGGTTCTGGAAGAAGGTGCGGTAACCAGCCACGTGGTGATCGTGGCCCGCGCGATGGGCATTGCCGTCGTGGGGCAGGCGGCCGGGGCGGTGGCTCTGGCGGAAAACGGCGATCCCGTGATCATCGACGGTGTCGATGCCAAGGTGCATATCCGCCCGGTTGCCGACCTGCAGAAGGCCTATGAGGAAAAGGTGCGGCTGCGTGCCCGGCGCCAGGAGCAGTTTCGTGCGCTGCGTGATGTCGAGCCCCTGACCAAGGATGGCCAGCGCATCAAGCTGCAGATGAATGCCGGCCTGCTTGTCGATCTGCCACAGCTGACCGAATCCGGTGCCGACGGGATCGGCCTGTTTCGGACCGAGCTGCAGTTCATGATTTCCTCGACCATGCCGAAGGGCGAGGAGCAGGAAAGCTTTTACCGGAGTGTGCTGAAGCAGGCGAATGGCCGGCCGGTGACGTTCCGCACCCTAGATATCGGTGGCGACAAGGTGGTCTCCTATTTCCGCTCCCAGGAAGAGGAAAATCCGGCGCTTGGCTGGCGCGCGATCCGGCTGTCGCTGGATCGACCTGGCCTGTTGCGCATCCAGCTCAGGGCGCTGTTGAAGGCGGCGGCCGGTGCCGAGCTTAAGATGATGCTGCCGATGGTGACCGAAGTGGCTGAAATCCGCGCGGTGCGCGAATTGATGCAGAAGGAGGTCCAGTACATTTCGAAGTTCGGCCATCCCTTGCCGAAGAAGCTGCAATTCGGTGCCATGCTCGAAGTGCCGGCGTTGCTATGGCAGCTCGATGAACTGATGGAGGAAGTCGACTTCGTCTCCGTCGGGTCGAACGACCTGTTCCAGTTTTCCATGGCGGTGGATCGCGGCAATGCGCGGGTGGCCGATCGTTTCGACGTTCTCGGACGTCCGTTCCTGCGGATCCTGAGGGATATCGTCCGGGGTGCTGATCGCAACAATACGCCGGTGACGCTGTGCGGCGAGATGGCCGGCAAGCCGCTTTCGGCGATGGCGCTGCTTGGGATCGGTTTCCGTTCGATCTCGATGTCTCCGACAGCGATCGGGCCGGTCAAGGCGATGTTGCTCGGCCTTGATGTGTCGAAGCTGTCTGTGGAACTTGAGGCGGCGCTTGACGACCACCGTTCGCTTGTGCCACTGCGCGACCTGTTGGTCCGCTTTGCGGAAGACAATAATATTCCCGTCTAAAGTAATAAAAAAACTGGAGTGAAGGGTGGCGAAGCTTCCTGTCGAGAAAATGCGCGAACTCGAGCGCCGGTTTGGCGAGATCGAAGCGCGAATGTCGGCGGGACCGGCAGCTGACGTCTACGTCAAGCTTGCTTCGGAATATTCCGAACTCGAGCCGGTGGTGAAGAAGATCCGCGAGTACCAGGCGGCTACCGCCGAAGAGGCTGATCTTCGCGCCATGCTGAACGACAAGGGTACCGATCGCGAGATGCGCGACCTGGCCGAGATGGAGTTGCCCGAGGTGCAGGCGCGGCTCGAAACGCTCGGCACCGAGATGCAGATCCTGCTTCTGCCGAAGGATGCGGCCGACGAAAAGAGCGCGATCCTGGAAATCCGGGCAGGGACCGGCGGATCGGAAGCCGCCCTGTTTGCCGGTGACCTGTTTCGCATGTACGAGCGCTTTGCCAGCACCAAGGGCTGGAAGGTCGAAGTGCTGTCCTCCAGCGAAGGCGATGCCGGCGGCTTCAAGGAAATCATCGCGACGGTCACGGGCCGGGGCGTGTTTTCCAAGCTGAAGTTCGAGTCCGGCGTTCACCGCGTGCAGCGCGTGCCCGATACGGAGACGCAAGGCCGTATCCATACCTCGGCGGCAACCGTCGCGGTTCTGCCCGAAGCGGAAGACATCGACATCGAGGTTCGCGCCGAGGATATCCGCATCGACACGATGCGCTCGTCGGGCGCCGGCGGTCAGCACGTCAACACAACCGATTCGGCGGTTCGCATTACCCACCTGCCGACCGGTCTGGTGGTGACGTCATCGGAAAAATCGCAGCACCAGAACCGCGCGAAGGCGATGCAGGTGCTGCGCTCGCGGCTCTATGACATGGAGCGGCAGAAAATCGACAATGAACGGTCGGCCGACCGCAAGAGCCAGGTCGGTTCCGGCGACCGCTCCGAGCGCATCCGAACCTACAATTTTCCGCAGGGACGGGTCACAGATCATCGCATCAACCTGACGCTCTACAAGCTGGACCGGATGATGGAAGGCGATATAGACGAAGTGGTCGATGCGCTGATCAACGACTATCAGGCCGGCCAGCTGGCGCAGCTGGGTGAAAGCCTGTGACCGGCGCGGTGGTGACTTCCCGGGACCTGATCCTGGAAGCCCGCCGCCGTTTCGAGGCCGAGGGCATCCCTGATGCGGCGACTGATGCCAAGATGCTGGTGTCAGGCATACTTGGCCTGAGCCAGACGGACCTTGTTCTGCGTGGCGACCAGCCTGTCGACGACGCACTGTTGGCGGGCATCGAACTGGCGATCGTGCGGCGCCTGGCGCGCGAGCCGGTTCACCGCATCCTCGGCCGGCGCGACTTCTACGGATTGCAGATGGGCCTGTCGACCGGCACATTGGAACCGCGTCCGGACACGGAAGTGCTGGTGGACGCCGTCCTGCCGCATCTTCGTCATATCGTTGCGGTAAAAGGTTCGGCAGAGATTGTGGATCTCGGCACTGGAACAGGCGCGATTGCACTGGCCCTACTTGCCGAATGTCCGGAGGCGCGTGCGATCGGGGTCGACATTTCGCAAGATGCGCTGGCGACCGCGGCACGGAACGCAGAGCGCAACGGACTGGCGCAACGCTTTCAGGCACGGCAGAGCAGCTGGTTCGATCAGCTACCGGAAAAGTTCGATCTGATCGTCTCCAATCCGCCTTATATCCGCAGCGATGTGGTCTTGACGCTCGACCCGGAAGTTCAGATTTTTGATCCGGCGGCAGCACTTGATGGCGGAAAAGACGGTCTCGACGCCTATCGGGCCATTGCCGAGCAAGCATTGGCGCATTTGCACCTGCATGGCCTGATCGGACTGGAGATCGGCTGGGACCAGCGAGAGGCTGTCACGCAAATATTTGAGAAAAAAGGTTTTTCTCTTATTGAATGGCGCAAGGATCTGGGTGGCAATGACCGAGTACTGGTCTTCGCTGCGCGTCATTTTTGACCTTTTTGCTGCGCTTGCTAAGGATATTTCCGATAAACAAAGAAAAATGCTTGGTTTTCCGAATGAAGAGAGATAGCTTGCGGGCACGCAACGGGCGGCGGAGAAAGAACGAAAGATTCGTTCCAGTCTGGGCCGGCTTCGATAATGGTTCGCACAATGAACTTCACGAAGCGAAAAAAGACCGATGCGTGAATCAGTTAACTTGACTCTCACCAGCGGCGAGCAAGCCGACGGCGCAGTCTGCGGACAGCGCGCGGAGACTTGGTCCGGTTTGACCAGAGCCGATGGTGCAGCCATTTATCAGCACAACAAAGACATTCAGGTGATTCTTCTATGAGGCCAGGACAGCAGAATAAGCGTGGTCGAGGGCGTAACAATAGCGGCGGCGGTGGTAGCGGCGGTGGTGGTGGCGGCGGTGGCGGCAACTTCAACCGCAAGGGCCAGAATCCGCTGACCCGGTCCTATGACAGCTCCGGTCCTGACGTGAAGATCCGTGGCACAGCTCAGCATATTGCCGAAAAGTACCAGAACCTTGCACGGGACTCCCAGAGTGCCGGCGACCGCGTTATGGCGGAAAACTATCTTCAGCATGCTGAACACTACAACCGCATCATTGCCGCCGCCCAGGCGCAGATGCAGGAGCGGTTCCAGCGCGAAGACCGCAACGACTACAATGATCGCGACGGCGATGATGGCGAAGGCATGGACGAAGGCGGCTCGCAGGGCCACCAGAGCCATCAGGTCCACCAGCCGCAGGAAGTTGCCGGAAGCGGTCCGCAGCCGGTGATCGAAGAGATGCCGGCCGAGGCCGCTGCGGCTGCTGCCGAAAGCGCTGCCGAGGCGAGCACCGGTGGCGAACGTAACCAGCCGCGCCGCCGCAGCACAACCAATCGCCCCCGTCGCCAGCCGCGCCGCGCGGCCGGTTCGGACGAGGGTGGTGAAAACGGCGAAGGTGGCGGTGGCGGCGACGCTCCCGCTCTGGCCGAGGTGACCGAATAAGACCGTTCGCTTTCGCGACGTCTGATCGATGCCAAATTGACGAATGCAAAACTCCGGGCCGCGTCCCGGAGTTTTTCGTTTAAATGCCTCTTTAAACGGCAAAATTAACCCCCCATATCTCGGTCAACGGAGCGGGTTTCTGCTCCAGGGCTCGCCTTACAGGGAGCCTGATCCTCAACAGCCGGGCTGTGCCGCAAGCGGGCAGCGCGGAAAACGGAGAGTGGCAAATGAACATCGAAAAATATTCCGAGCGGGTTCGTGGCTTCCTGCAGTCGGCGCAGACATATGCGCTGTCGGAGGGCCACCAGCAATTCACCCCCGAGCATGTGCTGAAGGTCCTGCTCGACGACGACCAGGGCATGGCTTCGTCGCTGATTTCGCGTGCCGGCGGTGATCCGAAGGCGGTACGTCTGGCCAATGATGCCGCGCTTGCCAAGCTGCCGAAAGTATCCGGCGGCGATGGACAGGTCTATCTGGCAGCGCCGCTGGCCAAGGTGTTTTCGACCGCCGAAGATGCGGCCAAAAAGGCCGGCGACAGCTTCGTCACGGTGGAAAGACTGTTGCTTGCGCTTGCGATCGAATCCTCGGCTTCGACCTCGCCCAGCCTGAAGAAGGGTGGCGTGACGGCGAATGGCCTGAACCAGGTGATCAACGAAGTCCGCAAGGGCCGCACCGCCGACAGCGCCAATGCCGAACAGGGCTTCGACGCCTTGAAGAAATATGCCCGTGACCTGACCGCGGAAGCGCGCGACGGCAGGCTCGACCCGGTGATCGGCCGTGACGACGAAATCCGCCGCACGATCCAGGTCCTGTCGCGCCGCACCAAGAACAATCCGGTGCTGATCGGCGAGCCCGGCGTCGGCAAGACCGCCATCGCCGAGGGCCTGGCGCTGAGGATCGTCAATGGCGACGTGCCGGAAAGCCTGAAAGACAAGAAGTTGATGGCGCTCGACATGGGCTCCCTGATCGCCGGTGCGAAATATCGCGGCGAGTTCGAGGAGCGGCTGAAGGCGGTGCTGAACGAGGTTCAGTCCGAAGACGGCGAGATCATCCTGTTCATCGACGAGATGCATACGCTGGTCGGCGCCGGCAAGGCCGATGGCGCGATGGATGCGTCAAACCTGCTGAAGCCTGCACTGGCGCGCGGCGAGCTGCACTGCGTCGGTGCGACGACGCTCGACGAATATCGCAAGCATGTCGAGAAGGATGCGGCCCTTGCCCGGCGCTTCCAGCCCGTGATGGTCGACGAGCCGACGGTCGAGGACACGATCTCGATTTTGCGCGGCCTGAAGGAAAAATACGAGCAGCATCACAAGGTCCGGATCTCGGATTCGGCCCTGGTTGCCGCCGCGACGCTGTCGAACCGCTATATCACCGACCGTTTTCTGCCCGACAAGGCCATCGACCTGATGGACGAGGCGGCATCGCGGTTGCGCATGCAGGTGGATTCGAAGCCCGAAGAGCTCGATGAACTCGACCGGCGCATCATGCAGCTGAAGATCGAGCGGGAAGCCTTGAAGAAGGAAACCGACACGGCGTCCGTCGACCGGCTGAAGCGGCTCGAGACCGAACTGACCTCCATCGAGGAGCAGGCGGATGCGCTGACGGCACGCTGGCAGTCGGAAAAGCAGAAGCTGGGCCTTGCCGCCGATCTCAAGGGCAAACTGGACGAGGCGCGCAACGAGCTTGCGATCGCCCAGCGCAAGGGTGAATTCCAGCGCGCCGGCGAGCTGACCTATGGGGTGATCCCGGACCTCGAAAAGGCGCTGGCTGCCGCCGAAGCGCAAGACGGTTCGAGCAATGCCATGGTGCAGGAAGTCGTCAACCCGGATGCGATTGCCCATGTGGTATCGCGCTGGACCGGCATTCCGGTCGACAAGATGCTGGAAGGCGAGCGCGACAAGCTGCTGCGCATGGAAGACGAGCTGGCGAAATCGGTCGTCGGGCAGGGCGATGCCGTGCAAGCGGTTTCGCGGGCGGTGCGACGTGCCCGCGCGGGGCTGCAGGACCCGAACCGGCCGATCGGCTCTTTCATCTTCCTCGGGCCGACCGGTGTCGGCAAGACGGAACTGACCAAGTCGCTGGCGCGCTTCCTGTTCGACGACGAGACGGCGATGGTCCGGCTCGACATGTCGGAATACATGGAAAAGCACTCGGTCTCGCGGCTGATCGGTGCACCTCCGGGTTATGTCGGCTATGATGAAGGCGGCGCGCTGACGGAAGCTGTCCGGCGCAAGCCCTATCAGGTGGTCCTGTTCGACGAGATCGAAAAGGCACATCCGGATGTGTTCAACGTGCTGTTGCAGGTGCTGGATGACGGACGTCTGACGGATGGCCAGGGCCGCACCGTCGATTTCAAGCACACGATCATCATCATGACCTCCAATCTCGGGGCGGAATACCTGACGGGGCTTGGCGAGAACGAGGATGTCGATGCCGTGCGTGACCAGGTGATGGATGTGGTGAAGGCCTCGTTCCGGCCGGAATTCCTCAATCGTGTCGACGAAATCATCCTGTTCCACAGGCTGCGGCGTTCGGAAATGGGCGCGATCGTCGATATCCAGATGAAGCGGCTGGTATCGCTCCTGGCCGAACGCAAGATCGACATCGACCTGGCACCGGATGCGCGCACTTGGCTTGCCGACAAGGGCTATGATCCGGTCTATGGCGCAAGGCCGCTGAAGCGGGTGATCCAGAAATATCTGCAGGATCCGCTGGCCGAGCAGATCCTGTCGGGTCATGTGCTTGACGGGGCGAAGGTGGGCATTGCGGCAGGGTCAGACCGGTTGCTGATCTCGCCGGAAAAACCGGTCAGCGAAGCCGCCTGATCAGGCCTAAACCCAGGTGAACATTAAAATGGCGGCCGGAGGGCCGCCATTTGCGTTTCGGGAGATGTCTTGGTCGGCAACGGGGCCGGCAAAGGGGGGGCGCAATTTGGCCTGTTGCTGGCTAGTTGCTGGCGACCTGGGCCGGTTTTCCGCCGGTCAGCAGCAGTGCGTCGATGCGCTGACGCTCGACCTCGAAACGGGCGAGAGGCTCGCCGTCCAGCGCCTTGCCACCCGGCAGGCGAACCTTCATTGCGTCGACCTTGGTGCCATTGACGATCAGTTCGTAATGCAGGTGCGAGCCGGTCGACGATCCGGTCGAACCGACAAAGCCGATAACCTGTCCCTGGGTGACTTTGGCGCCGGGCACGACGCCCTTGGCGATGCCGCTCTGGTGATTGTAGGAGGAGACATAACCGTTGGCGTGGCGCACAAGGGTCTGGTTGCCATAACCCGAGGCCCAGCCTGCCTTTTCCACCACACCATTGCCGGATGCGATGATCGGCGTGCCGCGGGGCGCGGCCCAGTCGACACCGGTATGCATGCGCGAATAACCGAGGATCGGATGGCGTCGCATGCCGAAGCCGGAGGTGAAGCGGCCATTGGGAACGGGATTGCGCAGCAGGAACTGGCGGATGCTCTTGCCGTTTTCATCGAAGTAGTCGATCGAGCCATCTTCCGGATTCTGGAAGCGGTAGAAGGTGGTGATCGTATCGCCGAACCGGGCGCGGACGAAGAGCAGCTCGGATTCGGCGGTTGCCCTGCCTTCCTCGTCCGTCACCGAGAAGAAGGCCTCGAGCGTGTCGCTCGGCTTCAACTGCGCCTGGAAGTCGACATTGGCGGCGAGCAGGCGGACGATCAGGGCCGTCAGTTCCTGGCTCATGCCGTAGGACAGGGCGGCCCGGTAGATGCCGTCATACACCCGCGGCAGATCGCGACTGGCAAGCGCTGCCGGAGCATTGTCGTCAAAGGCCCCGGTGACGGCGGCCAGTTCCGGCGGTTCGTTGCCGCGGACCATGCGGCCTGCATCGTTGACGGCAAGCGTCACGACATGTTCGGCCTTGCGATAGAGGGAGATCCGCACCAGGCGGACCTCTTCGCCACGCTGGATCAGGCCGATGCGCAGCACATCGCCCTCGACCAGTGTCGGCGGGCCGGTGAAGGGGGCGAGTTCGCGCGCGACATCCTCGGCCTTGGCGGTCGGATAGCCGGAGGCCGTCATCAGGGCGACCACGGTCTGCTGGCGCCTGACCGGCAAGACGTCATCGGCAAATTCCGGGGTGAGCGGCGTTACGATTTCCGGTTCGGCAACGCTCATGTTCTCTTCGACGACACGGGCCGAGATGCCAACGCCGAGATTGAGCTCGTCGTCATCGCTGTCGAAGCGGCGCGGGTCGATATAGGACAGCGCTGCGACCTGGCTGTTACCGTCGGTCAGCACGGAGCCGTTCGAGCGGACGTTTTCCTCGACCTCATCGAAACTCATCTCGCCGGCCAGCGGAACATTGGGCATAGCGGGAAAGGGGGTCGATTTCAGCACGACCTCGGATTCGACATCGGAGCCGTAAAGCGTGCCGGTGCGGTTGGCGACGGGCGGGTTCTTCTGGTCGGTGGCGAAGATCGACAGCGGATCGAAGGGCGGATAGCGCTCCTGCACCTGGTAGTCGGCGGCAAGCGCCATCTTCACATGGGCGAAGGGCTGCTTGCGCACCACCTCGCGCTCGCCGTCGAGAATGACGGTCGGCACTTCGAGAATGGCCTTGTCGACCGGCCGGGCGGCGATCTTCGGTCCGAACAGGCGGGCGCCGCGGCTGACATCCTGCGCTTCATCGGCCGCATCGCCATCGGGCGGCGTAACGGCATAGGCCTCTGCGGGGATGGCCAGCTGCTGGCGGCCATCGAGGGCGGCAAACAGGGCGACACC